>NZ_JAJOZE010000009.1 GCF_021166585.1 Metabacillus kandeliae | reverse complement strand
GATTAAATTGTGTCAACTTTGTGACAATCGCCCGAAAGCGACCTCTTGAGTATATCAAGTTACCAATCAGTTGTCAACAACTTTTTAAAATGTTTTTCAGCGCCGTTTATCAGCGACGAACATTAATATATCATGTATTCCAAGCTCTTTCAATAGAAATTTTAAGATATTATAAAAAAGTTTTACTAGAATACGGATATTGCTTTTTCCCCCTGTCCCCTCTTGCATTAATGAACTAAAGACCTGGAACCAAACAAGATAACCTGCTGGGCTCTCTTTCCCCCGCCGCTTTACAGCAGCACGGGACATGTCCCTCCTTTTATAGGAGGACTGAGACCCCATCAAGCCTACCTTAACACCCCAATCAACTCCCGCTTCAGTTCCCCAAACTCGCGCTCAGCCATCACATCCGCCGTTCTAGGCCTTCCAAACGGCACCTTCGCTTCTTTAATAACCTTTCCAGGCCTTTTTGACATTACATAAATGCGGTCCGATAGATAGATTGCTTCATCAATATCATGTGTAATGAAAAGAACCGTCAGATTCAGCTGGCTGCATATACCGAGAAGCCATTCCTGCAGATTGAGTCTTGTGATGGCATCCAGCTTGCCGAAAGGTTCATCAAGAAGCAGCATTTCTTTTTCATAGAGAATAGTTCTCAGAAAGCTGACTCTTTGTCTCATGCCTCCGGATAGCATGAACGGATAGTGATTTTCAAACCCTTTCAGGCCGAATAATTCCATTAAAGGCGCCGCTTTTTCTTTGGCTTCCTTCTTCTTAATTCCTTTCATTTCAAGAGAAAGGACGGCGTTTTCTAAAATTGTCCGCCAGGGAAGCAGCACATCGGCCTGCGGCATATAGGCGGAATAGCCGACCTTGCCTGTAATGTCTTTTCCTTCAAAAAGAACCTTCCCTTCCGTTGGAGGGATAAGTCCTGCTGCTATATCCAGAATAGTGCTTTTCCCGCATCCGCTTGGGCCGATCAGGCTGACGAACTCCCCTTTTTTCACCGTTAAATCTGTGCGCTGAACAGCTGTAATGGAATCCTTTTGCTGCTTGTAAGTTTTAGATACATCTTCAAGGGATAGCATCAGTCTGTGCTATCCTTTGGAAGAAATTCATTCGTGTAGGCTTTGGAGGCATCAATGTTTTCTTTAATCAGTTTCCTTTCAAACATCCAGTCGGCATATTTTTTCCACACTTCTTCTTTTTGCTGTCCCCATACCTCTGCTTTGCCCTGATATTGCGAACTGATCCATTTTTGGCTTTTTTTCACAAGATCGGCATTTATATCAGGCACTTGTTTAATTAACAAGTCCGCTGCATCTTCTGGGTGATTTATTGCAAACTGGTAGCCGAGAGAAGTTGCTTTCATAAATTTTGCGGTAGTCTCTTTATCTTCTTTAATTTTCTTTTCGCTTGCTGCTATGACTGGTGTGTAATAGTTCAGGGCCGGATCAAGGTCTTTGAGAAAGATATAGTTGAGCTTGATGCCCTTTCGTTCTGCTTCAATCCCGTCCCAGCCGTAATAGATCCATTCAAAGTCTGCGTCTCTTCCGATTGATTGAAAGAAGTCTGTCGCTCCGAGTGTAACGTTTTTCACTTTTCCGGGATCAGCGCCGTTCTTTTTCATAACAGCGTTTAATACAGCTTCTTCTGTCGGGGCTCCCCATCCTCCGTAGCGCTTTCCTTCAAAATCCTTTGGAGAAGCAATGCCATCCTTTTTTAAAGAGGCAAAGGCTGAGGTGTTTTCCTGAATAATGGCACCGATTGATACAAGCGGAATGCCATTGGATCTAGCCTGGGTAATGTTTTCTTGATAGCTGATCCCATAATCGGCTTTTCCGGCAGCGACCACTTGGTCCGTGCTCGTACCTTCCCCAGGCTCAACGATTTCAACATCCAGTCCTTCTTTTTTATAGTAGCCTTTTTCTTTTGCTGCATATATACCTGTATGATTTGTATTAGGAAACCAGTCCAGCATAACTTTTACTTTCTTTAAAGAAGCACTTTCTCCTGAATTGGCGGACTTCCCGCTGCTGCAGGAGGAAGCAATCAGCACAACGGCAAGGAGTAAACATGCCAGTATTCCCTTTTTCATATTCTCACCTGTTCTTATTAGTATTTTTCATATTTTTGCTGGGCGTATCTCCATGGCATAGCAAGCCGTGCGAGTCCTTCAATCACTCCAAAAACCACTAGACTCAGCAGGACGATGATAAAGATGACTGCAAACACTTTGTCGGTTAAAAAGGATTGGCTGCTTCTCGTTAGAAGAATGCCCAGTCCCTTATCAGAGCCGAGCCATTCCCCTATTACAGCTCCCATTACACTGTATGTACCGGCGATTTTCAGGCCGGAGAATAAAAACGGCAGAGCATGCGGGAACTTTACCTTCATATAAATCTGTGTTCTCGATGCCCGAAAGGTTTTCATCAGCTTCAGCATGTCTTTGTCTGCAAGCCGGAATCCATCTGCCAGATTAACAGCTATGGGAAAAAAGCAAACAAGTGCTGTGATTAAAATTTTCGGAAACATGCCGAATCCAAACCAGATGATAAACAGCGGCGCCAGCGCAATGATCGGAATAGTCTGGGAGATGATCAGCAAGGGATAAATTGCTTTTCGCAGCCATTTTGAAAGATCAATGATGATGCCGAAGAAAACGCCGGCCAAAGCGGCAAGTGCTAATCCAGCCAGTGCTTCTGCAGCTGTTTGAATAACGTGCGGAGCAAGTCCAGGAATCATGCTGAAAAGAGTTTGCACTACGTCAGCAGGTGCAGGAAGAATCCATTTTTCAATGCCGCTCCCCTTTACGGCAGCTTGCCAGATAATTAAAAACACGAGGATCGCCATACCGGGAAGCGCCATATCAGCCAGACGGCTGAATGCCTGGAATACCGACCGGGAAGGATTATAAGCGGTATTTTTTAATTTTTTCATCCATGGTCACTCCTGATGCTGGCCGGTAATGAATTTTCATGTGCGTCATAACTTCGCTTGCTCCAGCTTCTATGCAGGCATCCTGGGCTCTTTTGACAATGTCTAGAAGCTGATCAAGCTCTCCCTCCATCACCGTTTCCATTGCACCTACTTCATATTTGACTCCTGATTGCTGTACCGTTTCAATTGCTTTATCTACGATTTCGTATGTGCTGCCGCCTTCAGATTTTGGAAGGACTTGAAAAGCTAAATTAACGATAGACATCATTTTTCCCCCTGTTTCATTGTATTTAGATATGCTGCCGGCCGCTGAACCACGGCTCATATCTTTAGGACCTGAGCTGGCATGGCAACAAAAAAAGACTGCCTTGATAGGCAGCCTTTATGCTTGAATGTCATAAGCAAAACGTTATGAACGGCTCCCTACGCTGGCATTACCCAGATCAGGTTAACGGGTCGACGCTAATCAGCGTCCTCTCAGCCAAGTTCACTCAGCTCCCCGACGTATAAAAATGTATTGCGGCAAAGAAATCCCTTTCATGCCAGCTCTCTACCAAAAGATATCAGCCCGTTAGAAAAATGTAAAGAAAAATTGATTTTCCTTTACAAAACTGGTTGTCGAAATTTGCGAATTGTTGTATAGTATCATTATTCATAAATAATGAATCGACCACAAGGGGTGCGAAAGCTGAGAGTGAACTTTGTTCTGACCCTTTGAACCTGTTAGTTAGTGACTGCGTAGGGATGTGGCATGTACTTATTTTACCTTTACTCAAAGCAGTGCGTGGAAACGAACGACAGAGTTCCCCGCATTGCTTTTTTCATGCTCTCTTTTGGTCGGTAGATTGAGGTGCAGGATGAATCAACGGCTGATTTTTATGGTAGAAACGGCGATTTTTTCAGCCATCGCTCTTTTACTCGATTATTTTTCAAATATATTGCCCAGGCTTCCCCAAGGAGGCAGCTTGTCGCTTGCGATGGTGCCCATTTTCCTCATGGCCTTTCGATGGGGCTGGAAAGGCGGCGTACTGACCGGCTTTCTGACCGGTACTTTGCAGATTGTCCTCGGTATGGCAAGCATTGTTCATTGGGTGCAATTTTTGCTGGACTATTCTCTCGCATATGCCCTGCTTGGCATTAGCGGTCTATTTTCCAGCTGGGTCATCTCTTCAGCTGACAGCCGCCGGAAAAGGGCAGTTGTACTGTCTGTTTTTACGGCAGGTCTTGCAGGAAGTGCATTGCGTTATTTGGCGCATGTGATTTCCGGGATTGTTTTCTTTGCTTCATATGCTCCAAAAGGGACGCCTGTTGTGCCTTACTCTCTTATTTACAATAGTACTTATATGATTCCTTCCTGGATCGTCAGCTGTTTGATTGTTGTTCTGCTTCTGCAGACATCACCGGCTTTATTAAAAAGGAAAAGTGAACTCACTTGAGTTCACTTTTTTATTTGGCTTCCAATTAAATCGGCAACAAGCACATATCTTTTAGGGGCTGGCCCGATAAACCGGAATGGATAGCACGTTGATACGGTGAGCGTCGCCTTCGGTTTCGGGACAATGACTGTTCTGTCATCGGCATCCACAATCCGGACTTTTCTAACCTTATAGGTGAACGTTCCGGCCTTTGTTTTTACAATGAGCAAATCTTTCTTTCCCACTTCGCCAAGCCGCCTGAATACCGTATCCCTATGGCCGGCAAGAACAGAATTATCTTTTTCGCCTGGAAGGACAGAACCTGCATAGTGCCCCACACCTCTTTCAAGCTCGTCCTCATCCGTCCCATGATAAATCGGCAAAGATGCTTTCAGCTTTGGAATGAACAGCTCCCCCATATTTTCTCCGATTTTTGGAACAGCCGTGTAAAGCTGCTGCTTCTCATCGGTTTTTACGGGGGAAGTTCTAGGTGGAACCGGCTGCATGACAGGTGCCGGTTTTTCTGTCTTATAGAGAAAATAGGCGTAGGCCAGCTTAAAAGCATTTGTTCCGGCCAGATAAATGCCGCCGCCTAACAAGGCTGCAATGGCAAAAAGAAGAAGCATCCGCTTCTTCTTACCTGCTGAGTTTCCCATTATGCTTTTGCTTTTGCCCTTCTGAATAGAATGAAGGCAGAAGCGATGAGAAGAAATCCTGCTCCCATCATTTCAGCATAATTGCCGGCTGTTTTCGGAAGCTTTGCGCCTTTTTCTGTTCTTGCAGGATGAACGGCGGATGGCTTCTTTTTCTCATTCTTTATCACATGAACAGCCGTGTTCTCCAAGCTTTTTCCTGTGTCTTTAATCACTTCAGAGCCGGCGATTTCAGGTGTAATCAAAAGGTCCATCAGCAATTCCCCTGATTTCCCGTACAGTTCCACCAAAAGGTTTGCCCCTTTTAACTCATTCAATTTAACCAGTGTCTGAATTGAGAGCTCTTCTTTCTTTCCATCTTTTACGAGATAAAATTTAGGATGAAGCTGAAAGATATCCATGCCTTCGCTGTAAATAGACAAAAGTTCAGCAAGATCCTTTGCAGAAAGCTGATCAATGCTTTCGAAGTCTTCGAATTTCATCATTTTTTCAGCAAGCGCCTGGAGCCTTTCAGGAATCGTCGGATCGTTTTCAATCACAGAACCCATATAGTCTGATAGTTTTTGAATTTCCCTTTCCGTTACGCCAAGCTGTGAAAGAACATCTTCCATTTCTTTTTGCACATCAGCGGACGGCTGAAAGTAGTAGGCAACAGCCTGTTCCAAATCTTCAATATACTGATAATTTTTAAGAGAATCATCGTGTTCAGCAAGCAGATCCTCAAGCTCATTTTTCGTCATTCCATAATCGGAAAGAAACTGCTTAAGGCTGCTTTCTGTGATCGGTGTCAGTTCATTGTCAAGATAATAGGAAAGATCTGCTTCAAGGTCATTGACGAAATAATAGACATCCTCAATTTTTTCGCCTTTTTCAAGCTCGCCATTTTCTATTAAGAGATTTGTCGCTTTTTCTTTGGTTGTTTTATATTTTGCAAACAGAGCATCAAGGCTTTTTTGATCGGTTACAGGAGCTCCAAGTTCCTTTTCAAGCTCTTGGACTGAATTGAAATCATTCAGTGTCAGATCGCTGTAATCCAAATAATCCTCCAGCTCTTGTTTGCTTTCCATGCCGATTCTTTCCAAATAAGCATTCAGATCAGAATCTTTAACGGCAGCTAAAGCAGGTGTTGATGCAAAGACAAGCAGCAGCATTGCAGTAATTGTTGCAATAATTTTCTTCATGTTGACCCCCAGTTTTTTCAAATCCAGCTAATTATACAGGCAATACTATTTCAATACCAGTATTGCTATTAATTTGTTTTTCTCTTATAATTATCCATTTTTATTCACTGTCTGGAACAGCAAAAATAATAGGCATATTCCTGAGTGCAGCGGAATTTACTAGAGTAAGAGAGTTAATACTACTGGAGGCCGTGATCAATGAATATGGATGCTGTTTTGATGATGATAAGCTATGTACTCTCTCTTTTTCATTTTCTGTACAGCTATAAAGAAATTTTGCGCATTTCCGGTGAAGCTGGCAAAGTCAATGGCTGGCCCCTGATTTTCAGCGCCCCCTCAGCTATTCTCTTCGCCTGTTCTGCCTGCTACTTTTACGAAAGATGGTGGGCTGTTTGAGAGCCGGCAAAAAAAAGAAACCATTATTGGTTTCTCCTTTTACTCTCCGCCCTTAAGTTTTTCCGCTAATTTGCTAAGATCCTTCCAGCCATAGGCAATCTCTGTATGCTGCTTTCCGCTGATTTTAAAATGGTCTTCATCAATGAAATCAGGGTCGTACTTTTCATAAAATTTCCTCGATGGGTTTTCTTCAAAGACCCACAGCATGAGTGACTCTTCCCCTTTTTTTATCAGTTCCTCTATCGCTTTGCAGAACAATTTTCTTCCGATTCCCTGCTTCTGAAATTGCTTCAGAAGATAAATAGCATATAGCTCGCTTCCGTATTCGTATTTTCCAGTCCGTTCTTTTCCAAAGCTGGCAAAGCCGGCAATATTGCCCAGCCCGTCTTCTGCCACAAGCAGCTGGCGCAAATCCGTCTGCTCCCAAAGCCGCTCGCGGTCCTCGTATTTTAACGCGCTTAAATATCCTTGATCAACGATTCCGTCATAGGTTGTTCTCCAGCTGTCAACATGAGCCTTTGCTACATTTTTAATATCCTGAATTGCTGCAAATCGAATCTTGTACATCTTTCTCCCCCGCTTAATCAGCTAATCCTGCCTCATGGGCAGTTTGAATATTTTTCTTCGGCCTGCTGCCGAGCAAAAACCACAGAATTCCCCCGAAAATAATGGTTCCTCCAATTATTTGAGGAAGGGTTATCACTTCTCCAAGAATGAAATACGCAAGAATCACGGCCCCAACAGGTTCAAAAAGAATCGCGACAGAAATCGTATTAGTGCTGATCCATTTGAGCGCCCAATTAAATAAAGAATGACCGAGAAGGTTCGGAAAAACGGCCAGCAGAATGAAATAAATCCAATCCCCACTTTCTTTTGGAGCTAGCGGATAAGAGAAAACCAGACAGTAAATCAGCAAAACTGCTGCACTGATCCCATAAACTAAACCTGTATAAAGCGTCAGGCTGTGCCTTTTTCTTACCTCCTGCCCGAAAAGCAGATAAGCTGTGACCATCAGGCAGGCTAGCAGTGCCAGCATATCGCCAAAAAGCGCCATCCCGCTGATTTTCATATCGCCCCAGCTGATGATTAAGCTGCCTCCAATCGCCGCCAGTGCGCTGACCATTGCTTTAATGGAAAGCCTTTCTTTGAAAAAAAGATAGGTTCCGAGAAATGCAAACAGCGGCTGGAGGGTAACAAGAACAACTGAACTTGCCACTGAGGTATACTGCAGGGACTCAAACCAGAGAACAAAGTGAAAAGCGAGAAGCACTCCTGCTGAAACAGTAAAAATCCAGTCTTTTTTCGTAAGCCCTGATATTTCTTTCCGGCTTTTCATTAAAAAAACCGGCAGGAGGATCAGTGCTGAAAGAAACATCCTGTAGAACGCAGTAACAGGTGCCGGAGAAGCTGAAAGCTTTACGAAGATGGCGGATGCTGATACGGACAGCACGCCAATAATCAAAGCGCCGTATGGATAAAAGCTTGTTTGATTCACTATTTCTCTCTCCGTTTCTTAAAAAAACTGCTGAATTTTGTCTAATAAATAGTTTTTTTAATTTTCTGTCAATATTGTATAATGATAGCGTATTCACTTCTAACTGAACTTATTTTAAAGGAGGAACTATGAAGCCACTCATCCAAAAAACAATTGGCCAGCAGCTGAAGGATACGGCGCAAAAGTTTGCCGAGCGTGAAGCCATGGTTTATTCAAAAGAGGGCATACGCTACACCTATGAAGAATTTTACGGCGAAACTGGAAGGATTGCAAAGGCATTGTTAGCAATGGGCATAAAAAAAGGCGAACATATCGCCATTTGGGCGACCAATATCCCTGAATGGCCGCTGCTGCAATTTGCCAGCGCCAGAATCGGCGCTGTACTCGTTACAGTTAACACAAGCTATCAAAAATCAGAGCTGCAATACCTGCTTCAGCAGTCGGATGTGACTTCGTTGTTTTTAATTGAAGGCTATAAAGGAACTTCTTATACAAAAATTGTTCAGGACATTTTGAAGGAATCAAAGGGTGAGCTCCCCGAATTGAAAAATATCATCTACATAGGGAGCAGCAATACCCCTGATGGAATGACAGCATGGCAGGAACTGCTGATTGGAGCCAGTTACATCAGTGACGAGGAGCTGCTGGAAAGAGAAAAGGCCCTTGATCAGCATGAAACAATTAACATGCAATATACATCAGGAACGACTGGATTTCCTAAGGGTGTCATGCTTTCCCATCATAATATTATCAATAATGCTTATCTCGTTGCCCAGGCCATGAATCTTTCAAGTGAAGACAGGCTTGTCATTCCTGTTCCTTTTTTCCATTGCTTTGGATGTGTGATGGGATCGCTTGCCTGCATAACAGCCGGAGCTTGCATGCTGCCGATTACAGAGTTTCATCCCCGCAGTGTACTGGAGACGATTCATAAGGAAAAAGGCACGGCTCTTCATGGAGTGCCGACCATGTATATCGCTGAGCTAATGGATGAACAGTTTGATTCATACGATTTGTCTTCATTAAAAAGAGGAATTATGTCAGGCTCCCCCTGCCCTTCTGAAATCATGAAAAAAGTCATGAATAGAATGGGAATGCAGGAAATTACGATTGCCTATGGCCAGACAGAAGCCTCCCCAGTGATCACCCAGACAAGAATCCATGACTCGCTGGAACGGCGTGTTGGCACAGTCGGCAAAGCACAGCCTCACGCTGAAGTAAAAATTATCGATCCCCTTACTGGAGAAGAATCGGCGCCAAACGAGCAAGGTGAGCTTTGTACAAGGGGCTTTCTAGTGATGAAGGGCTATTATAAGATGCCGGAAGCAACGCATCAGGCTATTGATTCAGAGGGCTGGCTGCATACAGGGGACCTTGCTTCGATGGATGAGGATGGCTACATTACCATTACCGGCAGGCTGAAAGATATGATTATCCGCGGCGGCGAAAATGTTTATCCAAGAGAAATTGAGGAATTCTTATATTCACATGAAGATATTGTAGATGTTCAAGTCATCGGGGTTCCTGATGAAAAGTACGGAGAGCGGGTTGCTGCCTGCATTAAAATAAAAGAAGGCAAAGAAATAACAGAGGAAAATATCCGTGAATATTGCAAAGGCCGGATTGCCTTTCATAAGATACCAGATTACTGCTTTATCATGGAAGAATATCCAATGACAGCATCCGGAAAAATTCAAAAATATAAGCTGCGCCAGCAGGCTAAAGAGTGGGCAGCAGAAAAAACAGCAGCAAAGTAAGAGCTAACAGACGACTTTAATGCGGGAAATTTGCTATGATAGCCGCAAAGGGAGGCAGAAAAGAATGTTTGAACATATGATGCGTGTCAGAGAAGAGCTTTTGAACGAACTGGAAGAGATTCCCGCGGAAAAATTTAAGGAAAAGCCTTCGAGCACTGAATGGAGTCCGAGTGAGCTGGCTGATCACCTGCAAAAAATTGAGCATGTTATGACCAATACCCTAAAGAAAATTGCAGCTAATGCAGAAGAGAAATCATTGCCGGAAAAAAATCTTGAAATTATAACAGACCGCTCCAATAAAAGAGAAGCGCCTGAAAGTGTTGCTCCATCTGAAGAATTAATGGATAAGGAGCATGCCATCACTTCTTTGACGGAAGCCAGGCGTGATCTTATGACCTTTGCAGATCTGATTGAATATGATTTAACCGAAAGAGCGCTGAAACATCCTGTAATGGGAGAACTTTCTGTGAAACAGTGGATTGAGTTTATCGGCTACCATGAAGAACGCCATTTAAAGCAGCTTAGGGAAATTAAGCATGCAATCGTTCAATAAGAGGCTGCGGCCTCTTTTTAATTTATTTGAAAAGGAACAGGCTCAACAGCACCTGAATCTTTATTAACGGAAAAAGACGCCATATCGGAAGCAGCTGTTTTTGCTGCTGATTGAGCTTCTTCCCATTTTGCTGTACAAATATATTCCTTGTCTTTTAAGGACTGAAAAGAAACACCAACATTGCTCTTTCCTTCATTTTTAAGTTTCTCAGCCACAAGCAGCAGTGCTTCTTCCTTTGTAACATCCCGGTCTGCGAGCACTTCTTTTTGCAGCTTTGAAGGAACAACGCTGGCTTTAATGACATGCTCAAAGTAAGCATTATACAAAAGCAAACATCCGGCAGCCGCCGACAGCAGCACTTTTGCCCATTTCATGCTGGACCCTCCCTGATTTTCTTCCTATAAGATTTATCGACATAATTCTGTTATTTTTTTATAGAAACAAGAAAATTATCCAGGAAAAAACGGGTAAATTTACTTAGAAATTTTCACGTAAAGACCCGTTGACATTCTTGAGAAAATGGTTATTATATTATATATGTCTTAAGTTTATATTTTATACGGGGGCTTAGCTCAGCTGGGAGAGCGTTTGGCTGGCAGCCAAAAGGTCAGCGGTTCGATCCCGCTAGTCTCCATCGGTAAAAAACGGTCCATTGACCGTTTTTTTATTTGCACATCTTTTTCTCGTCTTTTCTATAGAGACAACGTAAAAAACCTTCCCGGCACAAATGTGCGGGAAGGTTTTTTATTGTGATTATTTGCTGTCAACCGCTTTGCGGAGATTTCTGGTTAAAAGAACGATGAATTCCAGTTCGTCCTTTGTCAGCTTTTTCCCATCAAGTGCAAGGTTATACTTCTCCGTAAGGTCTTCTGCAGTTAATTCCAGTTCTGCAATGAATTTGCGCTCCTCCGCTGTGTAATCAGCCTGATAATCAGCAAAATAGTTCAAATCCTTTGAATAAACCTGTGCGATTTTTGAAAGAAGCTCCAATGACGGCTTGTAAATGCCCCGTTCAATTTTGGAAAGATTGCTGTAATCATAATTAATTTTCTGGGCGAGCTGTTTTAAAGTGTCGCCATTTTGTTTTCTAAGCTCTTTTATCTTTATCATGCGGCTAGATCCCTTCTTGATCCTGATGCGGACTTAGAATGATCCGGTACTTTCAGGAAGCCATAAGTAACAATTAATATACCATAATGCATAATAATCTATATGATATTGTATTAAATAGCAACTGATTGATGTATTTTTTAAACTCCATTTGGTTAAATAAGAAAGATTATTGGATAAATAGACCAAATTTTTTTCTGTTTTTTTAAAAATAATACTTCAAATATTGCTTTAGGCTGGCATATATTGTATTGTATTTTCTATTCCCTACTATTAACTTATTGAACTATCTAATACTTAGGAGAAGAATAATGGAAAAATTAAGCATAGAACTAAGAAGCATTTTAAAAAAGCTTGTGCTGGAATATGAAAGCAAGTTTGAGCCAATGCTGTTTACGTTAAAAAAAGACAGCGGCGATTTTATTTTCAGCGAAATCAACAAGCCATTGCGTCAGTGCGTCAATCTTTCTGATGATGCTGTTGGCAAATCACTGCAAGAGCTCACTTATGTGACAGGTGAAGATTTTGATTACATTCACACGAATTTTTTGAATGCCTGGAATAAAAAAAATAGCGTCATCTACTACTTTAACCCAAAAACGAATATGGACATTTACCTGGTCGTGCTTCTTGAACCTGAAATGGATAGTGAAAGATCCGTCTCTCAGATTAATGGCCATTGTGCTGCCATTCTGAAGGAAGATTTGCCTTATACTGCCCAAGAGCTGTTCGCCCTACAGGAAAATACGATTCATGAAAATCGCTGAATCTTATAAAACCCTCCTTGACGCTATGTCAGGAGGGTTTTTCTTGACTTTTATAATAATCTCTTCTTGACCGCTGTTCCGGCTATTCCGTCTGCAATCATTTTATGATCCTTCTGGAATTTAATGACCGCTGCTTCTGTTGCGGGTCCGAAAATGCCGTCAATTCCTTTAGTAGAATAGCCGCGGGCCGTTAATTTTTGCTGCAGCTCTTTAACTGCTCCTCCTCTGCTTCCCCTTTTTAATGAAGGGCTGTTACTTAAAGAAGAACCCAGAGCAGGCTTTGAAACGGAGCCATTGAGCTTGCCCCATACTGCGGGCCCTGCTATGCCGTCTTGCTTCAGGCCGTTAGCTTTTTGAAAATTCAGCACCGCTTTTTCTGTACCTGATCCAAAAATACCATCAATTCCATTTGTGCTGTAGCCTTTGCTTGTAAGCTTCTGCTGGAGTTCCCTTACCGCTTCTCCCCTGCTGCCCTTTTTCAAAACCGGATGTGCTTCACTGCCTGAACCGCTTCCCGCTTGAGCACCGTAAGTTTTAGCCAGTGTTGCAAACGATTTTCCAGATGTGGTGATCACTACAGGCGTGCCCAGCGGAACCTGATTATACAGCCACGCAACTTCATCGTTATACATTCTGATGCAGCCATGGCTTACATAGCCCCCGATTGATGCCGGGTTATTGTTTCCGTGAATGCCGTAAGTCGTTCCCCACGTTCCTCTCGCATTTAGCCCAAGCCATCTTTTGCCTAGCGGGTTCCGGGGATCTCCACCCGGAATGTGGCCAGTATAATACGGTCTGTTCACAATCTTTGAAACCACTTTAAATTTTCCTTCAGGCGTTAGTGTCTGGCTCTTTCCCGTCCCCACTTTAAAGGTCCTTTTCAGACTGCCGTTTTCATAGTAAGCAAGCTTATTTACCGCCTTGTTGATAATAATAAACTTGCTTGAAGCAGCTTTCGCCGGCACTCCGGCAATGAAGAAGAATAGTAGCACACTGCTGAATAAAACCAGGCATTTCTTTAGCAATACCTCAACCCCCGTTTGTTCATTTGCATACAGCATTTATATATATGCGGGAGGAGCAAAGGGATTTCTTAAAAAACCAATTTCCATCGATATTGGTAAAAAAGCCAGTATTCGGCATAAACCGTTCTGCAAATAAATTTTTTATAACATTATGGAGAGATTTGGTGATGAATTGTTTGTCTTTCTTGCAGGAAAAATCGGTGCTGCCAGTAAAATTAACAGTAAGAAAAAAAAAGAAAGGCGGCTAAAAGAGAATGATACAGGAATTAAGTTTGCAGCAGATTGCCGAAGGGATACCCAAATCTGTACTGAACGCCTCTGACAGGGATATTGAGGGATTTCAAAAAATCATGGAAGAAACAATAAAGCTGAGAGAAGGACATAAAAACCTTCAAAAACTTATCAAAACCTATTCTACTTCAGTTATTCAAAGGTCATGATTGAAAAGGCTGTTGAAGTTCAACAGCCTTTTTTCTGTCCTGATGAGCAATTTTTTCCGTCCGTTTTAGCTTGTTTATTGTCCAAACTTATATCTCGGAAGCAAAACTCATTTTTGTTCCTTTAAAACTGAATTTTGCCCCCGCCTCCCCTTGTACAATCACTGCGAGCCAGTTTCCCCTGCAAACCCCTGCCGGATGAAAAAAATGTTCTGAATTAAAAGTATTTTCCTTTCCCAAATTCCCATTGATTTGGTAGGATAAACTTAGCGGCAAAAACGAGGCCGTCCCATATAAAGGAGGAGAAGCAAATGGCAACATTAACCTTAGACAAAGTGCATAGCGATGTCATCTTCCAGATTAAGCACATGATGGTTTCAAAAGCAAAAGGAGCATTTACTGATTTCGATGTAGAATTTACAGGAGATCCAGATGATCTTGCCTCTGCAAGTGTCAAAGCAGCCATAAAAACTGCTTCTATTGATACTGGAAATGCTGACAGGGATGGCCATTTAAAATCTGGAGATTTTTTTGAAGCTGAAAAATACCCGGAAATAACTTTTGCAAGCAAGTCTATTAAAAAGGTTTCCGATGATAAGTTCGAAGTAACAGGAGACTTTACCATTAAAGATGTGACGAAGACTGAAACATTCCATGTCACTTATAATGGAACGGCTAAAAACCCAATGGATGGCAGTATGGTCGCAGGATTTGATGTAGAAGGAAGAGTAAACCGAGAAGACTACGGCCTTACTTGGAATGCCGCTTTAGAAACAGGCGGAGTGCTTGTCGGCAAAGAAGTAAAGTTTACCGGAAATTTTGAATTTGCTATCAAAGAATAAAGAATAAACTAAAATGTGCGGTTTGTTTTGGCCGCACATTTTTTTGATGCTATTTTTTGTTAAACAGATACAGAGCTGCTGCGATAAGAAGGAGAGCTGTGATCCGCTTCCAATCAATCGGGATTTGCTTTCCCCCGAAGAGATTAAAATGATCAATCAGCGTGCTTGCAACCATCTGTCCAGCAATGGAAGCCAAGAGGGCTGATCCTACTCCGATTTTCGGCGCAGCTATAACCATTACAGTTACATAGACCGCCCCGAGAAAGCCTCCCAGCAGCTGCCACTTCGGAACTGTAAGGACTGACAGCAGACTGTTTCCTTTACCAAAAAAAAGGACGGTTAATAACAGCACAAGTGTCCCAATCGCAAACGAAATAAATGCTCCTTCAATCGTCCCCGTTTTCTTCCCAAGAGCTCCATTTACACCAGCCTGCAGAGACATTAGAATTCCTGCACAAGCTGTAACAAGAACAAACAGCCAATTCATCGCTCTCCCCCGCTCTTCTATGCCATATCGTTTCTCAATCTTTATGAACAAAACCTATTCTACTCTTTTTTAGGGCAAAATTGGATTTATATGCATCCCACCTCGAATTCGCACCTTATCATTGACTGTGAACAATAGCGCTATTATACTAGTAACATATTTAATGCTTAACTGCACAAAAGCATAAAAGCGTTTAAGTGGTATAATATTCTTATTTTTATTTTTTCAGGAAGGCAGGAAAAGGAATGGATCAAGAAAATAGATTGCAAAAAGGGCTGCTCCCGAGGCATGTCCAATTTATCGCCTTGGCAGGAATGATTGGAACAGGCATCTTTAAGGGCAGCTCAGATACTTTGAATATCGCAGGGCCAAGTGTCGTTTTCGCCTATCTGCTGGGCGGCCTGCTGCTGTTTATTGTGATGTCTGCTCTTGCAGAGATGGCAAGCGTCTTCCCAAATCATAATGTGCAGCATCTTATTTCCAAAGCATTCGGCTCTCAAACCTCCTTTATCATGGGCTGGCTCTACTGGATCAACTGGATTATCGTTACAGTTGTGGAGGTTCTCGCTGCTGGAAGCTTTCTGCAATTCTGGTTTGCTTCAGCGCCGCTTTGGCTGCTTGCACTGTTTTGCGCCATCTTTGTGATTGCGATTAACCTTATACAAGTAAAATTTTATGGCGAATTTGAATTTTATTTTGCCGGAATTAAGATTATTACATTGACGCTCTTTATTCTGCTCGGCGCACTTATGATTTTCGGTGTGATTCCAAGCCCGGTAGAAAATCCGCTCGGAAACTATACCGCACATGGAGGCTTTTTCCCGAATGGGGCCGGCGGCATGCTGAGTGCTTTTCTTGTGGTGATGTTCTCCTACGGCGGAGCAGAGCTGATCGGTGTTGCGGTTACAGAAACGAAGGATGCTGAAAAAGTGCTGCCAAAAGTAATAAAAAGCACTGTCATCAGGGTTATCCTGTTTTATATTTTGCCGATTTTAATTATCTGCGGGCTGATTCCGTGGAATGAGGTTTCCGGCAAAGACAGTCCTTTTGTGCAGGTATTTACCTCAACAGGCATACCTGGTGCTGCACATGTCATGAATTTTGTATTGCTCACGGCTGTCCTTTCAGCAGCCAATTCCGGTATTTATGCAACGTCGAGAACCTTGTTCTCCATGGCGCAGAACGGTGAAGCGCCAAAAAGACTTGCCGGGCTTACGAAGCAGGGAATTCCCATTAACGGCATTGCACTTACAGCAGCAAGCCTTTTGATCGGCGTTTTCCTTGCCTACAAAACACCAGGTGAAGTGATCAGCTATTTAATGACCATCCCTGGTTTTACCGTTCTTTTGCTTTGGCTTGGCATTTGCATGGCACAGCTGAAGCTTCGAAAAAGCTATCCGTCTGCCCCTTTTTTCAAGATGAAATGGGCTCCATTTACAACCATTGCAGCCAGTCTCGCATTGATCCTTATTTTCATATCCTTTGTTTTCAATAAACAAAATGCGATCGGCACTACTGTCTGCCTAATCATTCTCGCCGTATTGGCAGCAGCATCGTTCTTTTATCCGAAAGCTCTAGGAAAATCCCGAAAAATCCGATCTTAAGCTGAATATAGAATTCAAAAAAGGATAATCCTCCGCGGAAAACGGGAGGATTATCCTTTTTTCTTAAAATACGGACTGTCAAAGCCTTTAATAAACATTCCATAATCAATCACAACTATTTCATCCTGTTCTGAGAGAGCGGTATTGGCAAGCCTTAAATCAACGGGCAGAATGCCATTAAACAAGAACTTCACTTCCAGCTCTACAAGGGCCCTGACGTGAACCAGGCTCATGGGGACCTTCCTCATCATCTTTTGCATAATAATCCATCCGTGGCCTGATTCATAAACAGGGCAGAGATGTTTTTTCAGGATATTTGCCCCATCCCGGTAAATTTGCGCTTCAGTTTCATTGCTGCGGTACCCCCATTCTGACAAGGCTACCTTTAATACAGTTCCATTTTGAAGGTCAAAAACAATCCGGTTCATTCCATTGCCGAGCACAGGAGACTGAAGCTGCAGTATTTTTTTGCAAGCCTGCAATTTATGCAGCAGCAGCTTGTGCTGTGCCATTTCAGCAATCCAGGCATGGATTGCCCCAATTTCCGCCGCACTCAAAAACCGGCTTGTTTCCTGATGCCGCCCAAGGCTTTTTTCAGAAAACAGCTTTTGAAAAGCCTCCTTTTCATTTTCCGGGAACATTCCCTCATCCCCTGTCTTTTCGCTTAATACAGTATTATATGCTGTTCCAGAGGATTGGCTGGGCAGGAAGCCTTAATTCAGCAGTTTTAAAAAGGCAGCAAAAAGCCGGCAAGCAATGCTTGCCGGCTATCATGCTACTCGTGAATTTGCGAGATTTTATTTGCTATAGCAATAAACTGCTGCAGCTGATTCTTCAGCCGCTCCTCCAGATCCTCATCAAGAATGGGATCCAGTACATTGGTTTTATCGATTTGTGAATCTGTCAGGTACACTCCCCGCAAGATCGTCTGGGCATGCAGGGCTGCAAGCAGCGGCTTCAATGAATAGTCAATGGCAAGCAGATGAGCCTGGCTGCCGCCGATCATTAACGGAAGCACTGCTTTGTCCTTCAGGCAATCCTGCGGCATGAGATCAAGCAGACATTTTAATACACCGGAATAGGCTGCTTTATATACAGGCGATGCAATAATGACTCCTTGTGACTGCTGAATTGCTTCTGACGCCTCCCTCAATGAAGGGTGATTATATTCAGCATTAATCAGCACTTTCGGATCAAAATCAAGTACAGATACTTCTGTGACCTTGTGTCCTTCCCGTTCAAGCACATGCTTTAAATGCTGCAGAACGATAGCTGACCTTGATTCTGCAGACGGACTGCCTGAAATAGCTACAATATGATTCATCCAATCATCCCCTTTATTTAATGCGTATGTAAAAGTTCATTCCCTCTTTTATTGTACATAAAATTCTGACTATGTTGTATTCATTATGCCTCTTTTAAGCTCTTTTTGAAAGATTATTCACCAACACTTTTCATAGAACATTCATCCAATGCCTTTGTTTGACTTACAGTTAACTCTATCCCTTATAATTTGATTGTGTAATAACTCTGGAGACGACCAAGGAGGAGAGATAATGAAATACACTGTGATTACAGGTGCAAGTTCCGGAATAGGATATGAGACGGCTTTAGCCTTTGCTGAGCGCGGAAAAAATTTAATTATTGCAGCACGCAGAGCGGACAAGCTTGAAGAGGTAAAAGCTGATGTTGCGAAGATGAATCCGAACCTTGAAGTCATTATTAGGGAAATTGACCTTGCCGATGCGGCAAATGCTTATAAACTGTATGAAAGCCTGCAGGAATATGACATTGAAACATGGATTAATAATGCGGGGTTTGGCAATTATGCTCCCATTGGGGAACAGGATTTGAATAAAATTCAAAGCATGCTTCATCTTAACATTGAATCACTCACCATCTTAACTTCTCTATTCGTGAGAGACTATGCAGACAAAGAAGGCACACAGATTATTAATATCTCTTCAAGAGGCGGCTATACCGTTGTGGCGGATGCAGTTGCCTATTGCGCTACTAAATTCTATGTGAGTGCTCTGACAGAGGGCCTTGCTCAGGAGCTCCAGGATAAGGGAGCAAAAATGCAGGCGAAGGTGCTCGCCCCTGCAGCGACCGAAACAGAATTTGCCGGCCGGGCAAGAGAAGAAGAAAACTTTGATTACAATAACCTGCCGAAATTCCACACAGCAAAAGAAATGGCAGGATTTATGCTGGATCTTTATGACAGCCCGCACACTGTAGGTATTGTGGATGCCGAAACCTATGAGTTCCAGCTGAAAGGACCTATCTATCCATATGCTGGTCCAAAGAAATGAAAATGACAGAACAGCAGGCTCTTTTAAAAGAGTCTGCTTTTTTTTATCTCTTTCGGCATATTTTTCAACTAAATAGGGTATAGGTCTTTTGGTGAAGTAAATTCGAGGGAGAAAAAAGTATGCGTTCAACTATTATTCAGGTAAAAGAGCCTTTAACATTAGAAAAAATCGAAATGATTGAAAACCGATTGACGAAAACTCATGGAATTGAAAGAGTGCTGATTGATATCAAAACAGGCAGCATTCGGGTCATGTATGACGGGCTTGTTATTGCCCCGGAATTAATGATTCAGGCACTAAGCCAGCACGGGATGGAAACGGAAGAAGTTCAGCAAGTATAAAAAAAGCGGCCAACGCCGCTTTTTTTTGTTACATATTCTTCTCCATCCACTCAGCGATGGCCAGCTGGTTTTCCCCGCCAGCTTTCTTCAGCTGATCGGCAACAAGCTCTTGACGCGCTTTGGGATGATTCTGACTCAGCTTTGCTTTGCCTTCAAGCCTGTCGATTTTCAGTGAAAAGCCAACAATTCCTTTCAGCATTTTTTCAGCATACCCTTCTGGAAGCTGCTGAAACTGATAGGAGCTATCCTGGGCTTCATGAATGGTAATCAATGCCTCTAAGTATTGCATCAATTGCCCCTCATCTTCTATCATTTCAAGCTTCCCATAAGCATGAACACTCACATAATTCCAGGTTGGAACAGCAGTACCTGTTTCATACCACGAGGGAGAAATGTAAGCGTGAGGCCCTTAAAAAATCGCGAAGGCGGTCTGTCCGGAAATGGTTTGCCACTGCCTGTTTGCCCTTGCAAAATGATCATACAGGCAGTTTTCCTTCCGATTCAAGCTAAGCGGCAAATGGGTCGCTATAGGCTCTCCACCATCCTGTGAAATTAAAGCGGCAAAGTTATGCACCTCCATAAACTGTTGAATCAGAGCACGATCTGTTAAGGCAAATTCCTTAGGCGTATACATGCTTCAAAGCTCCTTTTCTACTTTTCTTTTATCATGAACACCTGCTTCTGCGGCGTGCCTCCAGGTGAAATTCCTTCGGTAAACCCTGCTTTTTCAAGCAGTTTGGCTGCAGGACTTGAAGCAGGCAGATTAAAAGTAGACTGGCGGTACACCTTTCCTGCAGGGAAAGCGGAGTTGAGCAATGCTATAACGGGCTCCTGTTCATTATCTCTTGCCTGGCAGTGAAATAAGATGACATCAGAAAGATCGCCTTCTTCTCCGTATTTCTTCTGAAGCAAAGCATAGGCAGCAGGTATTCCTTTTTGATCAAAAGCAATTAAAGCTAGTCCATTGGCAGTAAAAGGTCCATGTGTCTGCCATGGAACATCAGTATTGTAAAATGGGAGAGAGACCGCTTCATTAACTGAGTCCTTCTCAATTGTATAACCGGATGCGCTCCCAAAAGGATTCTCCTTTAGTGCTTTCCTATTTTCCAGGAATAGCAGTGTATCTTCATAACGGTATCCCAGCCGCTCATACAGTCTGATTGCCCGTTCATTCACAGCGAATGCTTCAAGAGTTACTCTGTCCGCCCCTTCCGCTTCATACATTTCCAGACTCTTCTTAATCAGCTCTCTTCCAACACCGTAGGAACGGAAGTCCGGCTTTACGCTTGTTCCGCCGTTCCATGCATGCTTTTTGCCTTTAATGATGCTTAATCCATTCAGAACAATCCCTGCTGGAAGATCATTCTGAAAAGCAACATAAGAGTGGTCAGGGGAAAGGCTCAGCGTCCCCATTCTGCCGATAAATTGCAAGGATGTCATTTTAATAGGAGAATAATAATCGCTAAATCCTCCGTTCCACGCATCCAGCGCTTCATCAATCCTGCATTCGCTCAATTTTTTGATTACCATATCCATTGTCATATCTGCTTCTCCTCCAATGTTTACAGCTTGTTTCTGAAATTTTCAGAAAAAAAAGACGCCTTATTAAAGCATCTTACAGCAGAGCAAGCGAGATCACAATGGGAAGAGCGACAATGCTCAGCAGTGTGCTGAGCAGAGTGGCGCTCGACACAAATTCAGGCTTCGTATTAAATTGAAGCGCGTACATAGTGGTATTGGCAGCCGTCGGCATGGCAGCCGTGATCACCATGATTTGTTTCACCATATGATCGACAGGCAAAAAAGAAGCGATAACAAAAGCAGCTATAGGAGAAATCGCCATCTTTAAAATAAGCGAATAGGCGAGCCTTTCCTTTTCCAGCTTTTTTAAAGAAATATCAGCAAGCTGCATGCCCAGGATGATCATGACCGTCGGGATGGTGGAATCTGCCACCATGCTGATGGCTGTATACATATCAGGACTGATTCCAACAGAAAAGATTTGACAAAGCAGTCCAAGCACTGCTCCGTATACAATCGGCATTCTGAAAATTTCCTTTAGAGGAGAAACTTTCCGTTCAGGATCAAGACTTCCCTTTGCGGCATAATACAAGCCGATGGTACACATAATCAGCTGCTGAATAACCATCAGAATCACCGCGAAATTTAACCCGGCTTTTCCGAAAACAAATAAAACTACAGGTGTTCCATAATTCCCGTTATTCATAAAAGCAGAAGACAAAATGGAACTGCAGATGCTGGAAGAATCCCACCCTCTCATAAATCCAATCACATAGTTTAAGAGGATAAGTACACCGCAAAGCAATATAAGGAAAATAGCAAAATAGAAATAATTCCAAGAAAGCGCATTTTCATAAAATGTACGGAAAGCAAGCACTGGCGTCATGAGAAATAGCGCCATTTTGGACAAGCTTTTCACATCAAAATTCATCATTTTTTTGCCTATGAAGCCTAAGAGGAAAATACAAAAAATAGGAAGAACTACAAGAATGAATGTCATGATACTAAACGTCACCTTCATATATCGGTTATTGCCTGCAGCAGCAGGCTGCTTTTAAAGTATAGCTGAAAACCCGTTTATTTTGCAGGGTAAATGATTGAGGGAAGAATTTGAGAATTTTTTGAAACAATCTGGCGGGGTTCTTCGTTACATGTGCGTATGGAGGAAAAGGACTGGCCGCTAGGTCTCTTACACCTGGCCCCTGGTTAAAGCTCTAAAGGACAGAGACCCGCCTAAACACAAAAAAGCAGAAAGCCAGCTATCTCCCTAATCCTCTAACAAAAAACAAGGAGGAACAAAAAATGAAAAAACTTACAAAAGCTATCAGCATTGGCACACTATCTCTTGGAATTCTTGCCGCACAGGCTTCTTTTAATCTTCCGTTCAATCAATCTCAGACAGCTGAAGCATCTGCTGCCTATACGTATGAGTCAAAGGTGGATCATTTAAATATCAGAGCGGCAGCATCCGTTAAGTCGAAAGTGGTCGGCTCATTGAATAAGGAAGAAAAAGTAGAGATTATCAGAATCTATTCAAATGGCTGGACATCTGTTCATTGGAAAGGAAAAACGGCTTATATTTCTTCGAAGTACCTCTTGCCTGTTGTCGGCTATGCTGTTACAAAGACAAATCTTAATTTAAGAACTGGTCCGAGTACATCCAATAAGGTGCTTCTTGTCATTCCAAAAGGAAAAAAGGTCACTGTCCATGAATGGAAAAATGGCTGGGGCCTGGTTGGGTA
Organism: Metabacillus kandeliae; assembly: GCF_021166585.1. GTDB lineage: Bacteria > Bacillota > Bacilli > Bacillales > Bacillaceae > Metabacillus_B > Metabacillus_B kandeliae. The sequence continues at coordinate 118,160 of NZ_JAJOZE010000009.1, read as the reverse complement.
TAACCATGTGAAAGGCTGGGTCAGTGAAAAGTATTTATTGACTGGGGAATAATGCCCCGTAAAAAAACAAGCCGGTTGCTCCGGCTTGTTTTTTCATTGTCGCGCCCATTTTCTTCTGCGGGAGCCTTTATAGTAAAGAATGGAGTGAGCTTTTTCACCTAAGTGGATGAGCTTCAGAGTACCGTTCTGATCTTCGTGAAGGATCGTGGTGCTTTTGTAACAGATTGAAACAGAAGTTTTCGCATTTTAATCCCTCATGTATCTTTGTATGGGTGCTATTTACCCTATTTCAATATCTTTTACACTTCTTTGCCTGCTGCTTTGAGGCAGAGCCCCACAAAGTTTTGGGGAAATTCAGGGTTTGAAGCAAAATGAAAATGCGCGTACCCTGCCATCAGGTTTTTCTGTGTGAATCCAGCAGGTGATTCCTTTATTTTATAGGCTGCTTTCTTAGAAGGACCTTCGTACTGAGAATGATGGTATACATGCCCTCTTATGGCCATGCCTTCAGGCAAAAGCGTGCTGCCTTCTAATCCTGCTGCTTCAAGGTAGCCGAGGGCTTGGAGCTGCTTTTCCATCTTGGCTCTGCCCGGAATCAGGCCGGCCATTTTATAAACCTGCCCTTCAGCTGTTTCCAGCTCTTCTGTCAGGTACATAAAGCCGCCGCATTCTGCGAGGATCGGCATTCCTTTTTCATAAGCCTGTTTTATTGAAGCAATGGTTTCCTTTGCATTGGAAAGTTCATTGGCGAAAATTTCGGGATAGCCTCCGCCGAGATAGATGCCGGCAGCGCCAGATGGCACTTTTTCTCCTTCCAGCGGTGAAAAGGGAAGAATTTTTGCGCCGCAAGCTTCCAGTAATTCCAGGTTCTCTTCGTAGTAAAAGCTGAAGGCTTTATCTCTCGCCACTGCAATGGCTGCCAAGGGTTCCTTTTTGCAAGTGAAAATGGACTTTTCCGCAGGAAAATTTCCTTTTTGCGAGATTTCAAAGAGCAGGTCAAGATTGATGGTTTTTAGTGCCTGCTCAGCAAGTTTGTTAAAGAGGGCAGCCAAGTCCTGATTTTCGGCAGCCTGAACAAGTCCTAGGTGTCGCTCAGGCATGGAAAGTTCAAGGTCATTCGGAAAATAACCGATCACAGGCAGTCCGCATTCCTTTTCAACGGCGGTCTTGATCATTTGATAGTGCCCTTCTCCGGCAGCTTTGTTAACAATGACTCCCCCAATTTTGACAGTGCTGTCAAACGACTGAAATCCTTTTACAACAGCAGCTGCGCTTCTCCCCATCGCCCAGCAGTCAAGACATAAGAGGACAGGAGTTTTGGTCAAAGAGCTGATCTCTGCTGTAGACCCCTCATTATTGAAGGGATTCTTTCCGTCAAACAGCCCCATCACACCTTCTATAACTGCTATATCTGCTCCTTGCATGCCGTGATGAAAAACATCAAGAAGGGTGGATTTGTTCAGCATCCAGCTGTCCAGATTGCGGGATGGCCGTCCGGTAACTTCTGTGTGAAAGGCAGGATCGATGTAATCAGGTCCGCATTTAAAGCCCTGCACCTTCCATCCTTTTTTTATGAGAGCAGCCATGATGGCTAAGGTGATGGTGGTTTTCCCTGCCCCGCTTTCCGTGCCGGCAATCATGATTCTTCTCATGCTGTGTTCCCCCTTTTTTCTAATGGCTGACTTTCTGTATGTATGACTCCTCCTACCTTCGATGAAAAAAGAAAAAAGCCTTCCAAAAAGGAAGACTTATCTGCCGTTTCTCATAATATTGGAAACAATTTCATAGGAGTGAAGCCTTGCTTGATGATCATAAATCTGGGCGTTAATCATAAACTCATTCGCCTGCGTATCATCCAGGAATTGCTGCAGTTTTTCTTGAACAGCTGCAGGGCTTCCCGTAATGGATGATTTCACGCGCTGGTCCAATAGCGCCTTTTCGTAGTCGGTTGCCACTTCGTCAATACTGTCAATCGGCGGCTGAAGCGGGCCGGGATTATTTCTGATGAGAGCGAGGAACTGCTGCTGCATGGAAGTTGCGAGCCTTGCAGCCTCTTCATCTGTATCTGCTGCAACGACATTGACGCCAACCATTGCATAAGGCTCTGACAAAACTTCTGACGGTTTGAAATTTCTATGGTATATCGAGAGCGCTGGAATCGTGTTCTCTGGCGAAAAATGGCTGGCAAAGGCAAACGGCAAACCGAGCTGTGCTGCCAAACGCGCACTGTAGTCGCTTGATCCAAGAAGCCAAATGGGAATATTCAGGCCTTCGCCTGGTATTGCCCTGACATGGCGGTCTCCTGAAGGCTTAAGATAAGCTCTCAGTTCTTCCAGCTGCTCAGGAAAATCATCGCCAGTGCTGTGTCTTTCTCTGCGAAGTGCATAGGCTGTCAGCTGGTCTGTCCCGGGAGCGCGCCCAAGTCCAAGATCAATTCTGCCGGGATAGAGCGACTCAAGTGTCCCAAATTGCTCTGCAATCAAAAGAGGAGCATGGTTTGGAAGCATAATTCCGCCTGATCCGACGCGGATAGTGGATGTTCCGCCTGCTACATGCCCGATGACGACAGAAGTGGCAGAGCTGGCGATTCCAGGCATATTGTGATGTTCAGCAAGCCAATATCGTTTATATCCCCATCCTTCTGCATGCTGGGCCAGATTCAGTGTATTTTGAAGACTGTCAGATATGGTTCCGTTCTCCAGTACAGGTGATAAATCCAGGATGGAAAAGGCAATATCCTTCAATTGTTTGGATGGCATTGGTTCCACTTCTTTCTTTTTCATTGTCTTTCAAATGCTATTTTATCAATTGTTTTTCCCTGTACAAAACATAACGATTCAGCCCCAGATTTCCCCTCTTTCATTAAGCTTCCCAAAAGGCTTGCCAGTTAGGCGGTACAGCGCTTTCAGAACCGTCCGGCTATCTTTTGCCGGGTTGAACTGCTGTATGGGCTGTGTTATCATGGAAAACGTTTTTGGCAGGAAGCCGCTCTTTTCACATTCAGCTGAGTTAGGAAAAATTTTTATAAAAAATTATGATTTCTTCGTAAAAAAATGATAACTTTTGCTAAATCAGGGTAAGTTATGTAGGAATCATGCCATTATTCCATTGACGCAGCCCCTTTTGTACACTTCTTAGAAATCTTCAAACGTACATATGCTCAGATTGAATGAACAAAAGAGTGCTTTTTAGCCGCATAAACGTTTAGGAGGAGGATGCAGCTAAAAACCCTCTCGCATGTAAGGACACATTGCCGGGGTAAAAATTTAAGGAGGAAGTTCATGTCTAATCATCAAGGGAAATTTAAAAAAACCATTTCACTGCTAGATCTTACACTGATCGGTCTCGGAGCCATTTTTGGTTCTGCATGGCTGTTTGCCGTCAGCAACGTTGCTTCGCAGGCAGGTCCAGCAGGAAGCCTATCCTGGATCATCGGCGGCGTTATTATTCTGCTGGTCGGCCTCGTATATGCCGAGCTCGGAGCCGCTTTGCCGAGAACAGGGGGAATCATTCGCTATCCAGTCTATTCGCATGGTCCGCTTGTCGGCTATTTGATTTCTTTCATCACGATAGTTGCTTATACAAGCTTAATTTCCATTGAGGTCACTGCTGTCAGGCAATATGTGGCGTTTTGGCTTCCAGGACTGACGCAAAAAGGCTCAGAGTCGCCAACGATCGCAGGCTGGCTCGTTCAATTTGCCATGCTTGTCCTGTTTTTCCTGCTGAACTATTGGAGCGTCAAGACATTTGCCAAATCAAATATCATTATTTCTATCTTCAAATATGTCGTACCAGTGACGGTAATTGTTGTTCTGGCTTTCCACTTTCAGCCTTCAAACATCACCGCAGCAGGTTTTGCTCCTGGGGGATTTAATGGCATTCAGGCTGCTATTTCAACAGGCGGAGTCATGTTTGCTTATCTTGGGCTTCATCCGATTGTTTCAGTTGCAAGCGAGGTTAAAAACCCTCAGCGAAATATACCGATTGCACTGATATTATGCATTGTGCTGTCTGCCCTTATTTATACAGCTCTGCAAGTGCTGTTTATCGGAGCTATTCCGGCAGACATGCTTAGCGGAGGCTGGGAAGGAATTCAAGATAAGTTTCCATTGCCGTTTAAAGATATTGCTGTATTGCTTGGCCTTGGCTGGCTGGCACAGTTTGTGGTATTCGATGCGATTGTTTCCCCTGGAGGAAACGGGAACATCTTTATGAATACGACGGCCCGTCTTGTATATGCTTGGTCCAGAAATGGAACGCTGTTTAAAACCTTTTCAAAAGTGGATAAAAACACAGGAATTCCGCGTTCATCGCTATGGTTATCTTTCGGACTGTCTGTCTTCTGGACGCTGCCGTTTCCATCATGGAATGCACTTGTGCAGGTTTGTTCTGTGGCGCTGATTCTTTCCTACGCGATTGCGCCAATTTCTTCAGCTGCTTTTAGGGTCAATGCGAAAGATTTGGAACGGCCTTTTAAATTGAGAGGCATGAGCATTATTGCTCCGCTTTCCTTTATCTTCGCTTCCTATATTGTGTACTGGTCAGGCTGGAAAACCATTTCCTGGCTGCTTGGCTCTCAAATTGTAATGTTTCTTGTCTACTTCGCCTTCACGAAATTTGTACCAAAGCATGAGGTCAGCATGGCCCAGCAATTGAAAAGCGCCTGGTGGCTTGTCGGCTATTATGTCATTATGCTTGTCATCTCGTATCTAGGCTCCTTTGGAGGAGGCTTAAAGGTACTGAGCAGTCCTGTTGATTTAATTGTCATCGCCATTGCTTCACTCGCTGTCTTTTACTGGGCCAAATACACCGGCCTTCCAAAAGCTATTATTGATGATGATGAATCAGATGCTCATGAAGAAGCATCGGCTGGCACTGAAAAAGAAAATGCAAAAATGACTTGAATATAAAATAAGCCCGGCATTTGCCGGGCTTATTCATTTTCTCGATGAATTTTTGAATCGAAGGAAAAAATGGATGATGAAGCTGGCCCTTCACCTTTTTAACTCGGCAAAGGCGAGCTCATTCCTTCGCTTGAGCTATTTTACAGACGGATTATCCGCTCTGCTTAGCCTGTTGATTCCCGTTACTCCTTCTGAATAGAAAGCCATTTATGCAGCGGAATAGTCAGCAAAAGACCGATAAAAAACAGTAGAGCTGCCGCTTCAAAGAGCAGCGTTAAAGAGAAAAGGCGTTTCAGCTGCCCCGCTGCACTAATGGCAATTGTCATAGAGCCAGTAAACAGCGGTGTGAGAAATCCGTTCACTCTGCCGATGAATCCTTCATCGGTATTTTTCATGATTAAGGTCTGAATGCTGATTTGAATGGCGGGAAGAAAGAAACCAATCACAAACTCTGCAGCCAGTGTCAGCCAAAGAACAGACGAAAAGCCAATGACGGATAAGCCGGCTGCGCTTGCCAGCATTCCTGCTGCGAGGATTTGTACAGTTGGCCATTTTTTCCCAAAAACCATCATCAGTGCTCCTCCTGTTAGCATGCCGATGCCGTTCACCATTAAAAGCCACTGCAGGCTTGTTTCAGACAGGCCAAGCTTTTCCGTCACTAAGAATATATTCATTGGCTGAATAAGTCCCATTGCAAGACCGCTGAGCGCGAACCCTGTTCCAAGCAGCTTCAGCCCTCTGCTTCCCCAAATATACTGAAATCCCAGCTTCATATCCCTTAATAAGCCCTCTTTCTCCACCTTTCTTTCATGATTTTCAGGAATCAATGCAAGGACAGCCGCTGATAGAAAGAAAGCTCCCGCTGTAAACAAAATCGCTCCATTGATCCCGAATTTGCTGTATGCCAATGTTCCTAAAACAGGACCAGCTGCCATAAACAGTGCAAAAACAGCCTGGTAAACGGAAATAGCTGTTTCCAGTGCTTCTTCTCTGACATGTTTTTTCAGCAGCTTCATGCCTGATGGCTGTGAGAATTGTGAAAGGGTGGAACTCATGACCAGGGCGAGGAAGATGGCCTGCCAAATTCCAAAAGCAAGGGCTGCCAGAACTGAGAGAACAGATATTCCGCTCAGCATATCACTCCAAACCATTGTCTTCTTTGGCCGCCATCTGTCAGCAAAGGTTCCTCCTATAAAAGAAAAAAGGAAGATCGGGCCATATTCTGCAGCTGCAACGAGCGAAACGGCCAGCGGGCTGCCATTCGTCCTGTCTGCTATATAAAGAAGAACCGCCATATTGCGGATCCAAATGCCTGACTGAAGGATAAGAGCCGATAAAAGTATGCTTTGAACATATTTGTTTTTAAAAAGATCTGTATGAGTACCAAGGAATGGATTTTCTTTTGCTGCAACTGACATACACTCTACCTTCTTTCTTATAGTGCTCACTCTTCTACTATGTATATGCTTAATACTCTGGCAGCTGAAGCTGTTTATTCTCTTTATCCTCATCTTCCGCATACAAACCTTTCAATGTGCTGCAGTCTTTTTTTCTTTCTAAGTTCTATATAGTAATAATGGGGCCATTAGTAGTATGATAACTATTATGAGAAGATCGTTTTCCAGGGAGGAACAAAACGTGGATATCAACTTGGCAATGTGCAATTACTTATTAGAAAATGGAGACCGCATGACAGATGAATGGTATGCGTCGCTGGAAGAAACGGACCCCTCTTCTGTATATGCTTCAACTGATCCGGAAGCTGTTGCTGAATTGAAAGCTCAGAATAGAGAATTTCATAACATCGTTCCAAATATACTTATTGAAGAAGAACAGGCCTTTTTGTCCCGATTTGACAGCTGGGTTCATGAACTTGCTCACGACGGCGCTCATTTAAGCACCCCGACCCACCAGATTATCAGAGAGTTTACAAGAGTAAGACAGCAATATTTCGATCTTATTAAAGAATTCTACACTCTTCATCCGGATAGGCTTGATGGCCATGTCCTCGGACAATGGAAGGACAAAATTATCCGTGTATTTGATATAGCCATCTTAAAATTCGTAGAAGAAGCTCATATCAATTCTGTTAACCTTCTGAACTCGCAGCAGGAAATGATTTACGAGCTAAGCTCACCTGTTATCAGCCTTTCTAATGACACAGCCCTTCTCCCTCTTGTGGGCGATATCGATACCGCTCGGGCTAAAATCATATTGGAAAACACGCTTGAGCAATGCTCAGCTAAAAGAGTGCGTCACTTATACATCGATTTGTCCGGTGTTGTGATTATTGACACAATGGTAGCGCATGAAATTTTCCAGCTTATTGATACCCTAAATTTAATCGGAGTAAAATCAACACTCTCCGGCATACGCCCGGAAATTGCGATGACAGCCCTCCAGCTTGGCCTGTCATTTGATAAAACGAAAATTGCGTCTACCCTGTCAAAAGCCTTAACGGACGATGGGCGATAAAGGAAAAAAGGTGTCCGGCACTTGCCGGACACCTTTTTTATAAAATGTTAATTTGCCTGCTGTTTTAAAAACTGGAGGCTTCTTTTAATGCATTCTAATGGCGGTTCTTTCGCTTCATCCTGCTCTATAATCCACCATTCAACACCTGCTTCTTCCTCAAGCGCAAGGACTGGCTTCAGGTTAATTCTTCCTTCGCCAAGCGGAGCAAATGCTCTTTCACTGTCATTTGTCATGTCTTTCAGGTGAACAAGCGGTGTTCTTCCTTTATACGTCTTAATCCAGCTGACGGGATCTTTATCCGCATAGGTCATCCAGTAAATATCGGGCTCTGCCGCGAGGTTTTCTTTTTCAGTTTCTTCAAGCAGAATGTCAAACCCTGTTTTATGATTAAACTCCTGCAATTCGAAATCGTGGTTGTGATAGCAGAGAGTGATGCCCTCTTCCCGGCATCTTTCCCCTATTTTATTCAGCTTTGCTGCAAGCTCTCTGTATTCTTCTTCCCGGTCCATCCGGTCCAGCGGATAAGCGACAATTAAGTAGCGGCTGCCGAGAACTTTTTGCGCCTCTAAATACTCTTCAAAGTTTTCTTCCAGCGGCTTTAATGGAAAATGGCTGCCTGATGCTCTTAAATTAAGTCTGTCGAGCTCTTTTCGAAGATCAGCCGGCTCCATGCCGTAATATCCGGCAAATTCTACCCCGTCAAATCCAAGCGAGGCGGTTTTTTCCAGCGTGCCGATAAAATCCTTTTCACATTCTTCTCTTAGTGAATAAAGCTGCACAGAAATTGGTTTCATTTTATCTTTTCGCCCCCGATAAGCCTTGTTCTTCCACTTCCGAACTGGCTTCTTTTAATTTGAAAATATTTGTTTTCAACCCTTTTGCACTTGTTTGGATTTTGAAGAGGCTGCCGGCATGCGGCTGTCCTGCTGCCGCATCTTCATCAAGGTTTTCCCGTCCTGTTGTAACATACAATTCATTCAGGTCAGGCCCGCCAAATGTGCAGCATGTCACCTGTGAAACCGGCAGTTTGCAGGATTCCATTTTTTCGCCTGTCTCAGGATTCCAGCGCGCGACCTGGCTGCCGTTATAATGGGCAATCCAAAGCATTCCTTCTTCATCAATGGTCATTCCGTCCGGGAATCCTTCCTCATCAGGGACATGAATCACCGTTCTTTTATTTGAAATGCGGCCTGTTTCAAGTTCAAAATCATAAGCAGCCACCGTCTGGGTTGGTGTATCAATTAAATAAAAAACTGTGTTTTCCTTGTTCCATGCAAGGCCGTTAGAAATCCCCAAATTCTCTTCAGCTTTCTGAACCTCGTAATCTGCATTCAGCACATAAAGCGACCCAGAGGAACCCTGCCCGTCTTTCTGCATGGTTCCGGCCCAAAGCCTTCCCATTGCATCGCATTTCCCGTCATTGAACCGGTTTTCAGACAGATGGCTTTCTGGATCTGTCAAAAGAGTCAATTCTTCTGTTTCTAAATCTATAGTATGAAACCCATTTTCGAGGGCCAGAATGGCTGTGCCGTTTTCTGCAGGCACGACCGTCCCTGTCAGCTGGCCGATATGTATCTTCCTGTCCTCATTCTTTGCGGGATTAAAGATATGAAGGTTTTTCCCCTTGATATCAACCCAATACAGCACTTCGTTATAAGGATCCCAGCATGGACCTTCTGCCAGCTCAGCTCTTGCATCAAGGATTAATTCTGCTTGATTCATTGTTTTTCCCCTCTCCTGTTTCGGAATATACCTTTCTATTCCCTTTTTCGCGGCTGCATTAATCCCATCCCCTCTTTTATTTATTCTCTTCTTTTTTTATGATCCCTTGTCTAAATTGCAAGGATTTTGTCTTCTATTAAAATTATTACCCTGCTAATCATTTTGTTTTAGTATAATAGTAGCTGGGCAATAACACGCAGTTTTGAATCCGAAGGTGCTGAAAAACATCAGAAAAGAAACTATAAGCTTGGAGCAAGCCAATGAAAATACTTATTGTAGATGATCATCCGGTTAATGTATTTGTCATAGAAAAAATATTAAAAAACGCTGGCTACAATGATTCTGTTTCATTGCATTCAGCAGGACAGCTGTTTGAATACCTGAATCTTAAGGAGCATAACGGTCCGCCCCCAAAGGCAGATTTGATTCTTTTAGATGTGATGATGCCGGAAGTTGACGGTATTGAGGCATGCAGAAGAATACAGGAGAATGAACGGCTGAAGGACATTCCAATTATTTTTGTCACAGCGATTGAAGATGCAAATAAATTGGCAGAAGCTCTCGATGTCGGCGGACTTGATTATGTTACAAAACCGATTAACAAGATAGAATTACTTGCAAGAATTAGAGTAGCCCTCAGGCTTAAGCAGGAAAAAGACTGGCATGCAGAGCAGGAAGAGAAGCTCACGCATGAACTGGACCTCGCCATGCAGATTCAAAAAAGTCTTCTGAATCCCCCGCTTATCCAGGATAATATCCGAATTCACGTATCCCATTTGCCGTCTAATAAACTGGCAGGCGATCTTTATTATTGGCATAAATTCAGCGAGCACCGCTATGGCGTCATTCTTCTTGATATGATGGGGCATGGCATTTCATCTTCCCTTATCTGCATGTACATATCATCCGTGCTGAGGGATTCGATTAAGCAGCTGGCTGACCCGGTTCAAGTTATGAAAGAACTGAACCGCTATATGGCGCTTCTTTCCAACCAGACAAAGGAGCACAATTATTATTTTACAGCAATTTATTTTATCATTGATACAAAAGAGAAGACGGTTGAGTATGTGAATGCAGGCCATCCTCCCGCTTACGCCCTTATAGATGAAACCGAGCTGAAGCTGCTGGATACCGGCTGCTGCGCCATCGGCTTTTTTGAAGAAATTGAGCCCAAAAAGACAATGATCTCTTACAAAAACTGTGTTCAGCTGCTGCTGTTTACAGACGGTGTTTATGAAAACAGCGGTGACAGCGAAGAAGAGGCTCTTGAAAAGCTTGAATATGTCGCCAAGCAGGATTGGAAAGGGACCAGCCTTTCCCCTATTCATCTCATCCATCAGCTCAGCAGGCAGGAACAGCAAAAGGATGATATGTGCCTTTTGATGATTCATGGGTTTTAAACAAATAAAAAAGGAGAAATCTCTTGAGATTTCTCCTTTTTTATTTGATTTTCCGGTAAAGCTTCTCCTCAGGATCAAATTCCTGATAGTTATAGGCAACGCTTGTGAATTTCAATGCTTCCTTGCTTCCAAGCCCCAGAAATCCGCCTTTTGCCAGGCTTGTGTGGAACAGCTCATGCACTTGATCCTGCAGGGGCAGGGTAAAGTAAATGAGTACGTTACGGCAGATAATGACATGAAATTCATTGAATGATTGGTCAGTTACAAGATTGTGCTGGGCAAAAATAATATTTTTAAGCAATTCCGGCTGGAAGTAGGCAAATTTCTCATCTGTTGTGTAGTATTCTGAAAAGGCCTTTTCACCGCCTGCCAAGAAGTAATTTTTCGTATAAGCCTGCATTTTGCTGAGCGGGAAAATCCCGAGCTTTGCCTGATCCAGCACTTTTTCATTCATGTCTGTTGCATAAATCGTTGTGCGGTCGTAGAGCCCTTCTTCCTTCAGCAGAATAGCCATCGAAAAAACTTCTTCCCCTGTCGAGCAGCCGGCATGCCAAATTCTGATGTTTTGATGCTTGGAAAGCACTGAGACAGCTTTTTCCCGAAATGTTTTAAAAAAGGATGGGTCCCGAAACATTTCAGTCACATTGATGGAGAAATCATTCAGCAGCTGATTTAAAAATTCCGGCTCATGAAGAGCTTTCTCAAGCATACGGGTGATCGTCGGGATTTGTTCAAGCTTCATTCTATTTTTAATCCTTCGTCCAATGGATGAGCGCATATACTCCCTAAAATCAAACCCAGACACTCGAAAGATTCCTTCTAAAAGCAGTTCCGTTTCCATTTCCTCCAGTGGATCTAAAATGATGTCATCAGAGTGTTGCAGTTTTCTTTCCTCCATTTGGTTGACCTCTTTTTTTCCATTTGGGTTTCTGTTATTGTGCAAGCCACACCCGCATGACGGACAGCAGCTGTTCCATCTTCAGCGGCTTGCTGATGTAGTCAGAAGCACCGGCTTCTATGCATTTTTCACGATCGTTTTTCATTGCTTTTGCTGTCAGCGCAATAATAGGCACCTGCTGCATGCAGTATTCGTTCCGGATTTTCCGGATTGCCTCATAGCCATCCATAACAGGCATCATAATATCCATTAAAATAATATCAACTTTTTTATTGGATTCAAGCACTTCAAGGCATTGGAGCCCATTAGATGCTGTCATCACATTCATTCCCTCGCTCTTTAAAGCTGCCTCTAATACAAAAATGTTCCGGTTGTCGTCATCAACAATAAGGACATTTTTTGAAGACAGAGCGTTTTCCGGGCTGTGTCCTGCCGGCGGTTCCAATACTGCCACGCTTGGTTCAGCCGGCATTTCCATTGCAGCCGCTGCTTCAGCTCCTGCTGAAGAAAGAGCGAGGGCAGGCTCCTGCTCTTTTATCGTAAGATCAGGCGCAAAAGGAATAATAACAATAAACTCGCTTCCTATTCCCTCATCGCTGATCAGTCTGATTTCGCCTCCAAGAAGCTTTGCAAGCTCCCGGCAGATCGACAATCCAAGTCCAGTGCCCCCAAACTTTCTCATCGTTGCTCCGTCTCCCTGCTGGAAGGCATCAAAAATCAATTCATGTTTTTCTTTTGGAATGCCGATGCCTGTATCTTTAACAGAGATCCGGATGCTCTCTTTGCTGTGCTGATCTTTTACTGTATCAAGCTTCACAGTGACCCCGCCGGTTTCTGTAAATTTAAATGCGTTGGAGAGCAGGTTTTTAACAATCTGATTCAAACGTTTTTCATCTGTATGAATAACATCCGGAACTTCAGCAGCCTTCTCAATCTTCAAGTAAAGGCCTTTCTGTTCTGCTACATGAGAAAAATTCCGTTCCACATATGATGGAAACTCTGCCAGGTTTACTTCGCTTAAAAAGACATCCAGTTTTCCGGACTCTACTTTTGATAAATCAAGAATTTCATCAATTAAATGAAGTAGATCCTGACCGGAAGAATGGATGATCTGTGCAAATTCCTTTTCATCCTCTGCAAGCTTTCCGCCCATGTTCTCAGCGAGCATTTCAGACAGGATAAGGATGCTGTTAAGCGGTGTTCTTAATTCATGCGACATATTGGCCAAAAACTCTGACTTATATTTAGAGCTCGCAATCAGCTGCTTCGCCTGTGCTTCCAGCTCCTCTTTTGCCTGCTCCAGCTCTTTTGACTTTTCTTCAGCATCCTTGCTTCTTCCTTCAAGCTGTTCATTGATCATCCGCAATTCTTCCGATTGCATCTGCAGCTCTTCAGACTGGGTCTGCAGCTCTTCTGATTGGGTCTGCAGCTCCTCCGTCATTGCCTGCGATTCAGCAAGAAGCTTTTTAATTTCCATCTGATCCAGCACGCTGTTAATCGTCAGCCCCATCATGTCTGAAAGGGAAATAAGAAGCTCCCGGTGGCTTTCAGAATAGGCGTTAAGGCTTGCGAGTTCAATAACCGCCACCGTTTCTCCTTTATGGGAAACAGGCACGATGAACATGCTTTTGGGCTGGATGTTGCTCAGGCCGGTTCCAATCAGCCGCTGTCCATGATTTAAATCATTCAGCATCACAGGCTCTTGGTCTTCAGCAGCCTGTCCAATCATCCCCTTGCCCAATTCAAATGAAGAGCGGCCGGCACTGTCCATATTGTCTGCATAAGCTGCTGTCTTGCTGAAAACAGGACTTGCGCCTTCCTTGAGATAAAAAGCAGCAAAAGCTGAATCTGTCATTTCAGCCACTGTGTGAATAAACGTTTGAGCCAGCGGTTCCATTGAAGAAATACCCTGGTTGCGGAGGTTTACTTCATTGATCTGCATTTGCACAATGCTTTTTTGCTCCATAACATCCAGCAAATAATTGGTCGCGTCACCGAGCTCCTTTATTTCATCCTTTGTTTTCACATGAAGCCTTTGGGTGAGATCGCCGCCTGTTGCCATTGCTTTAATATGGTCGATAACCTTTCGGACAGTCGTGATAATGGAATTTGAAATAAACAGTCCGACAATAATTGAAAAAGCAATGGTTCCCAGTACAATAGCAGCAAGCATTTTGCCGAGCGTTGAGTTTTGCTTGTCGAGCGCTGCAGCTCTTGCTTTTGTACCAGCAAGCTCTTTATTGCGGAAGCTGTCAAAATCAGCCCTTATTTGTTTAATATCATTCCTGTCAGGCTCCTCCTTATAGAGGCGCTCAACTTCCGCAGCATTGTTCTCTCTTTTGAGCTGAATCAGAGGTTCGCCTTTTAGCTGAATCCATTGCAGGATAGCCGTATGTATTTGGGCAAGCTTTTCCTTTTGCCCGGGATCTGCAATCAATTTTTGCAAGTTTCCATACTCTTTTTCCCAGCTGTTTTTCGCCTGTTCATAAGATTCGAGGTAATCCGGATTACCGGATGCTAAAAATCCCCTTTGCCCTGTCTGCATTTCCATCAGCTGCTTTTCAATGCTGTTCGTGCGGTTAAATACATTTATATCATGGTTAATGATGTAGTTTCTTTGCTTTTGCATGTTTGATATCTGGCTGCCGATCATCACGATGGATATGATTAAGCAGAGAATAATAATGCCGTACCCAATCAGTATTTTTGAACGGATTCCTAATCTCATCTTTCTCTTCTTCCCCTTTTGGTGAAATCTAATAAAAATTATAAAACAGAAATTTCGAATTGCCTATAAAAATGGCACATTTAGGTAGGATTTCTTTAACCGAGGGAAATGGAAGCTAAAAAATAAGCCCTGATTGATATGAAATTCAATCAAGGCTTTTTAAATAAGATAAAATGCGTGCTTCGTATTCTTCTTTATTCAGACGGTAAGCCTCAATGTGCCCGCCTTTTTTCGGCTGCCATAGATCAATGCCATCACAGATCTCTTTCATCCGCTCGCTTTCCTTGCAGGAGATCGCTGGGTCATCTTTAGCATGAATAATTAAGATTTTTTTGTCTTTTACTGTTTTCATTACCTCGATCGGCTTTACCTTATGCGGGGCAAAACCGTGAAAATTCAGCCTTGTCAAATACGTCGACAGCTGGCCGACAAACTTCGGCAGCTTAGTCCAATACTGGAAGGAATCAAGCACATACGTATCAAGACTTGCAAAAGGGCTGTCGGCAATGATTCCTTTAACATCCTTGCTCGCACCGCCGACTAGCAGCGATGTGCTCGCACCCATCGACCAGCCGATCAGGATGAGCTCCTCTGCACCTTTTTCTTTTTTTACAAAATCAATAGCACCCAGGAGGTCCAGCTGTTCCTTCAGGGCCATTGTTGTGACATTGCCTTCAGATTCGCCGGCATTTCGGAAATCATACAGCAGCACACTGTAGCCCTGGCTCTGAAATATCTTCACAAGATCAAACACCGGGAAGGGCATGTTATATCTGTTCAGCCCATAGGCGTGAGAAAAAATAATCGCTTTATCACTATTTTTGACAGGCATCCACCAGCCTTTTAAAGTCAAGCCGTCTGTACTTTGAAAGGCAACCTCTTCGCTCTCAAGCTGATAATCAGCCGGTTTTTTCCCAAGTGCCAATTTTTTAGGATGCGTGGCCCTCCAGACAATATAAGAACTCAATCCATAAAACGCATTCGCAGCAACTAGTCCAAGACCTGAAAATACAAAAGCAGCACGCTTCCACTGATGATTCTTTTGCTTTTCTGGTATAACCGCGTTTATTTCCAAAACTCTTTTTCCTTTCTATGTTCATTTTCCATTCATTTATATTGGATTACCTAATAAGTATTTAGTATAGATCTTTCATTATACTACTTTTATCGTCATTTTTTAACCCCTGCAGCAGTGTTTTTTTGACAATTTTCTACAGTCAGCTGAAAAAAATGCGTAAAAAAAGGCCTCATTATGAGGACCCTGAAATTCCTGCCTGTTCAAAGGTAGCCATCTCCCTGATCATTAAAGAAGCGGCAAGGATAATAGGAAAAGCGATGGCAGCCCCGCTTCCTTCACCAAGCCTCAAATTCAGCTTAAGAATGGGATCAAGTCCCAAAGCCTTAAGAGCGGCTTCGTGTCCAGCTTCCTCTGATAAATGAGACGCAAGCATGAAATCCTTTGCAGCAGGACAAATAGCAGCGGCAAGAAAAGCTGCGGCTGTACTGATAAACCCATCAGCTAATACCGGTATTCTGTTAGCTGCAGCCGCTAGCATGGCACCGGCCATCCCTCCGATTTCATAGCCTCCTACCTTTGCAAGAACATCCACAGGATCATGGATATTAGGCTTTCTTGCTTCTATTGCCTTGGAAATAACCTGCTGTTTATGGAACTGTTTTTCAGCATTAATGCCTGTACCTCTTCCAACCAGACTTTCTGCGCTGATTCCGCTTAGGACGGAAATAATTGCACTGCTCGAAGTGGTATTTCCAATGCCCATCTCTCCTGGAATTAAGCATTTTGCTCCGTCCTTGATTATTTTCGAAGCTTCTTCATACCCAATCAATAAGCTCGCTTCTGCTTCTTCCCTTGTCATGGCATCCTCTACGAGGAAGTTTCTTGTACCGTGCCTGATTTTTCTAACTGATAATCCTTCATAAGAAAGATCACCCGCAATGCCTGTGTCAATAATGGCCAGCTTGGCTCCAATTTGCCGGCTGAATACATTGATGGCAGCTCCGCCATTTAAAAAGTTGGCAACCATCTGCTGAGTGACTTCCTGCGGAAAGGCTGAAACCCCTTCTGAAACGATCCCATGGTCTCCGGCAAATACGAGCACACCTGGAGGAGTCACTTCAGGAGACAGGCTTGAAAAAATCTCAGCGAGCTTAATGGCAATTTCCTCTAACCTGCCAAGACTCCCTGGCGGTTTGGTAAGTGTATCAATATAAGAAGCAGCCTTTTTGCCTGCTTCCTTGTCAGATGGATGAATTTTTGCGAGTATTTCCAGCATTAATTATCGCTCCCCCTGTTTTAATCTCGATACCCTTCATATTGCCACATGATGAAATAAACAGGAATGAAATTTTTCTTTGGACCCGTATAAATCTTGAATTCCGCACGTTTAAATATGACTGTTGATTTCCGCTGCAGGCGTCCGCTTTTCGCGGGGCGGGCGGTGAGGCGCATGCGGGGTCTCACCTGTCCCGCTGCTCCCGCCTGGAATGTAGATAACAAGTGCGGAAAAATCAGCATTTCCCTTTAACATAGCCAATTAAAAAAACGACTCAATCAGCATAGTTTCCTGACAATTGCTTCAGTTTTATGCTCTGATAAAGCATTTAAACAAAAATTCAAGCACGAAAAAGAACGGGATAGCTATTTTTATATATGCTTTTCCAGAATTTACATGAAATTTTTGAATTTTTATTTAGAGGTTCTGAGACTTCTATGCAGATAAAGAGCCTTTCAATTAAAAGCGTCTTTCCAATAGAAGAGACGCGGTAAGTTCTTATTTGCTGTTCAGCGGTGCAAGAATTTCAGCCGTTTCATTTTTTGGAGAGTTAACAAGCTGGGACACCGCTGCTTTATCCATTTCTTTTGAAGGGTAAGGTTTAAACAGCTCCTGTAAATCTGCAGGTGCTGATTTGGAGGACAGCCATGCTTCCTGATCCTTTTTCTTAAGTATGACCGGCATGCGGTCATGGACATCCTGAGCCTTCTCGTTTGCTGAACAGGTTAATATTGTGCAGGAGACAATAGTCTCTTCTTTATTTTTCCATACATCATACAGTCCGGCAAAAGCAAATGGCTCTTTGCTGGATAAATAAAAAAAGTAGGGCTGCTTTCCGCTTTCTTCCTTTTTCCATTCATAATACCCTGTGCATGGAATGAGGCATCTTTTAGATTCAAATGGTTTTTTAAAGCTTGGTTTCTCCGCTATGGTTTCCGATCTGGCATTAATCATTTTGTAACCGATTTTAATGTCCTTGCTCCATGGCGGAATAAGACCCCATCTGAACTCTCTGCCCTTTCTTTTGCCACTTTCTCCGATAATGGCAAGGATTTTCTGAGAAGGAGCTATATTGTAGCGGGGCACTATTTCACCTTCATACTCAAATTCAAACATTTCCTCAAGCACATTTAAATCTTCAAAAAGTGAATATCTTCCGCACATTTTAATCCCTCCGGCTTTCATTAGTTACTGTTATTATGGATAAGCAGCATAACGAATTCAAGCATGAGGAAAAAAGTCACGGAGATAGGTCTGAAAATACAGATAATTCGAGGTTTTTCTTCTTTTTTGTAGTTAAAAATGACTGTTTATTGGTAACTGTATAGCTAATGCTGAGGTACGCTTGCATTGTTTGACTATTTCTGTTATCTTTAATAAGAATTATTTTTGTTCGTTGAAAGCGAGATTGTACGTCTCATTTTTCTGATTGAGCAAGGATAGTAATACAATGTGTGCGCAGCGCACAAGGAGGCAACACAAATGGAACAAGGTAAAGTAAAATGGTTTAATGCAG
The DNA here is from genome assembly GCF_021166585.1 of Metabacillus kandeliae. Classification (GTDB taxonomy): domain Bacteria; phylum Bacillota; class Bacilli; order Bacillales; family Bacillaceae; genus Metabacillus_B; species Metabacillus_B kandeliae. The sequence continues at coordinate 100,223 of NZ_JAJOZE010000009.1, read as the reverse complement.
AAAAAGGTTTTGGATTTATCGAACGTGAAGATGGCGACGATGTATTCGTACATTTCTCCGCTATTCAAGGCGAAGGCTTCAAAACACTTGACGAAGGTCAAGAAGTATCTTTTGAAGTTGAACAAGGCCAACGCGGTCCTCAAGCAACTAACGTACAAAAAATATAATTCGCCACCACATAGATTTCAGACTCTTAACAGAGTCTGATTTTTTTTTGCCTTTTTAGTGGAAAGCATTTTGAAGTGCCCTGCTTAGCCGCGAACTCTATAAAAAAACTCCCTTTGCGGTTAAACAAAGGGAGTTTTTATTATCCAGCCCAAACATCCAGCGAATATCTTCCATCCTTCTGAAGCCCTGCAAGGAAACTTTGTGCCTCTTCCTCTGACACTCCAGCCTCTTTTTGATAGCAATTTAATAGCATGTTCTCTACATCAGGAGCCATCCTGCTGCCGTCACCGCAAATATAGAGGCAGGCGCCTTTTTCAAGCAGTTTGATCAATTGAGGACCATCCTGTTCCATCAAATGCTGAACATAGGTTTTTGGCTTGCCTGCTACTCTCGAAAAAGCAGTGTGCAGGCTCACCAGACCGTCTTTTTCTGCCTGCTCCAGCTCTTCTCTGTACAAATAATCGGTTTCTTTAGAACGGCATCCAAAATACAAATGTGCTTCACCGAGGGTTTGTCCGGAAGCTTTCAGAGCACGGCGAGCCTGCAGGAATCCTCTGTACGGGGCAACGCCTGTACCAGGTCCAACCATAATGATCGGTGTTTCCGCATTCTCCGGAAGACTGAAGCCTGTTTGCTGGCTTTTGATAAAGCATAGCACCCTTTCACCGGCGGAAAGTCCAGCCAGGTAGTTAGAGGCGACTCCTTTGTATTCTCCTTTTCCGCTCCACGCTTCTTCCCTAACAATGCTTACTGTAATGCTTGCCAGACCTTCTGCTGCTTTCAGCGAGCTTGAAATACTGTAATATCTTGGCTTCAATGGCGGCAATAGTGCAAGAAAGGTGCCAAGGCTCATTTCGCATGCTGGATATTGCTCTAAAAAGTCCAGCATCGTCAGCCGTTTATTGAGCACATTGCTCCGGTAAAGCCCATCATCCAAGAGCTCTTCAAGCTCTGCCTTATGAGGAGGGCAGACGGTATGAGAGGCAAGCGCTCTGAGCTGCGCTCTTGTTGCCGGCTCCTGAAGCTCTGTAAAAGCAGAAAGCAGTTCTCTTGCTCCAATAGCTTTATTTAATGGGAGATGAGAAAAAGAAGATCCTTTACCGCTAAGCTTAAGCTTTTCTGATCCTGTCAGTCCAAATCGGCTTAAAGCACGTGAAACCAGTTCAAAACTGTTTTCAGGGAGAATGCCTAGATGATCGCCTTCTTTATAAAGAGTTCCCTGCGGCAATGCTAATTCGATGTGCCGCGTGCTTCTCGGACTGTTTGCTGATTGCAGTTCTTCATTTTTTAAAACTTCAGCCGAAAACGCCTGGTAGTTTTTAGCGATCGGTGATTCTTCCAAGTGACCGACAAATTCTACATTTACTGTTTTAGCTGTCTGCTGTGCCTCAGCCTCAATTAACAGACCGAGCTTCTTCGCTGTTTCAGGCCATAATTCATTTTTCCAGCTTTCATATTGCAATTCAAAATCACTGTCAGCATCGCCTTCGCCGCGAGGCAGCATGGATTCTGCCCCTTTGGAGCTCAGCAGTTCATCAATGAGAAGCGGCACTTTCTGATAGGTACTGGCCCAGTTCCGGTCCCCGCAGCCAAAGACTGCGTAGCGGACACCAGCCAATTCCTCGCTTTTTGCAGATTCCAGCCAGTCAATAAACTGCATCGCATTGTCAGGCGGTGTGCCATTATAGGAAGAAGTAACGATGATAACAGCTCCTTCCTTCGGCAGCTTTCCTGCATGCTCGTCAAGCGGGGCCGCTTCTGTCTGATAACCCTGCGCTGTACCGGCATCTGCCAGCTCTTTCGCAATTCCTTCTGCTGTACCCATATTGGAACCATACAGAACAAGAAGAGGTGTCAGGTGGGCATTTTTCGGCTGTACTTGAGCACTGCTTTCCCCGGTGCTGCTCACTGCCGGCGCTTCCTCCTTCAAATTTACCGCTGCAAGCGGGCGCTTTCTTGATTTTACCTGCATGGTAAATCCTTCCGGCTTCAATGTCAGAGTTTCTTTTACCTTCAGCTGATAATTTTTATGATCAGTAAAATCAAAATGCTTCAGCAGCATGCCGAGAATCATCGTTGCTTCATGAAGGGCAAATTGCTGGCCAATGCAGGCGCGCTGTCCGTTTCCAAAAGGCTTGAATGCATGCTGCGGGATTCGGCTCATATCTTCAAAGCGCTCAGGCAAAAACTCATCTGCGTTTTCTCCCCAAACGGCCTTGTCGCGATGAAGCTGCGGAAGAATCACAAACACTTCCTGTCCTTCCTTTAGCATATACTTTTCGCCCAGAACCTGGTCTCCCTTTGCATAAATAGAGAATCCAGGTGCTGTCGGCCAGAGACGGAGGGCTTCATTCAAGACCATCTGGATGTACTTCAGTTTTTTAACCTGCTTGTAATCCGGAATAGGATCTGTCAGAACACGGTCAGCCTCGGCTTGAGTTTTTTGCAGCTTTTCTTTATTTTTCAGCAAATAGTAAAGGGTAAAGGAAAGCAGGCCGCTTGTCGTTTCATGCCCTGCAATCAGAAAAGTAATGATTTGAAAGCGGATGTTCTCGTCATCCAGCCTTTCTCCTGTTTCCGGGTCTGTGCTGTTCAGCATATGTGAAAGCAGATCTCCCGGATTTTCACCGCTCTTTTTTCGTTCTTCTATAAGAAAGTCAACAAGTCCGAACATATAGGAAATATCATCCTGAAATTGCTTTTGTCTTTCCTCAGGCACATCAGGGCTTGCAACTCTGTTCATCGCTTCCCCGAGTGAACGGACCATACAGTCGACAAACGGATGATTTTTTTCTTTATAAAAGCTATTGAACCTGTAATTGAATCCGCAGAGGCCTATGGTGTCGAGCGTAAGCCGGGTCATATCGTCTGATACCTCGACTTCTTCTCCTGGATTCAGCCGTTCCCATTTTTGCACAAGCTGAACGGCGATATCAGCCATCATGCTATGATAGCCCTTCATCGCTTTTTGGCTGAAGCTCGGCAGAAGAATATTGTGCGCTTTCTTCCAATTTGGCTCATGAGTCCAGCTTGTAAACAGTCCGTCTCCGGCAAATTCCCGGACATTCTGGAGCGCCGGACTGACGCTCTTGGCAAATCTCTTTTCATCGCTCACTTCTGCAGCAAATTCTCTGCTCGTTACATAAGTGGCCATCCGTTCAGGCGTCTGCAGCTGAAAAATCGGCCCCATAATTTCCGCTGTTTTCATCAGCCATTGCACAGGATTCTGAGGATCATGCGGCGGCAGCTTTTCAACGGCACCAGTTAATTCAGGATTAGGGATTTTCATTAACGTGTTCATGCTTTCCCTTCTTTCAGTTAGATGGTAAGACTTCCTTTATTTATGCGGACGGCATCCCATAAGCTTTCTTCCAGATCTGCAAGCAGCTTTGGCGACAGGATCAGATGGCCGGACCAGACCATTTTTTGCAATTCCAGAAAGGCCCCGAACAAAATCGCAATCAAGCCGTCTGAGGGCAGTTTTTTAATATCTTCCTTTTTTTGGCCCTCTTCAAAAAAGTCCCGGAGAATGCCAAGCGTTTCGTCAAATGCTTTTAAGCTTTCTTCGTCCAGAAAATGCGCATAGGCATGATCCCTCAAAAAATGAAGAGCATATTCCTCTTCCTCCGAATAGGAGACCATACCGTAAAAAAGTCTGTGAAATTGATCGCGCGTTTTAAATTCATTCAGTCCATCATTGGCTTTCCATATATCCGCAAGCCTTGAGATGCAATGCTGAAACAAATGGTTAACAAGCGTTTCTTTGTTATCAAAGTACCGATAGATCGTACCTGCTCCAACACCAGCGGTTTCAGCGATGCTCGGAACCGTTGTTGCATCATACCCCCGCTCCGCAAAAAGATGAAGGGCTGCTTTTAAAATGTGGTCCTTTTTCGATAATGCAGCTTCCACTTCCCCGCCTCCGATCGCGGAATGAATATTCATTCCGCCTAAAGTATAACGCTGGAGCTCATCTCATTGAATAGTCCGAATTGATGAAAAATATCGGGGCAATAACTCCCGAAAATGTGGAAATAAGAAGAAGTACAATAAAAAAAGCCCTGCATCATAGCAAAGGGCTGTTTATTGTGAGGAAGCTTTTTTACCAATAAAGCATACGATTGCGAGAGCAGCCAGAAGAAATAAAGAAATCATAGCGATGACTCCTCCCCATCCTGCTTCAGCCCAGAAAAGGCCTCCCAAAGTACCGCCAAGGCTTGAACCTGCGTAATAAAAGAATAGATAGAGAGAGCTTGCCTGCGCTTTATTGACTGCTGCTCTTCTCCCGACCCACCCGCTCGCGATGGAATGTCCTCCGAAAAAGCAAAAGGTAAAAACGGCAATGCCGGCAATCTTGGCTGCCAGGCTTGCTGAAAGAGTGAGAAGCGCACCGGCAGCCATAAACACAATGCTCAGCACAAGCATTTTTTTCCGCCCGTGTTGATCTGCTTTTGCTCCCATCCAGGCTGAACTGAACGTACCGACAAGGTAAACGATAAAAATCCAGCTCACAAGAATAGGACTGAGAGAATATGGCGGCTTTACCAGAAGAAATTCAATATAGTTATAGAGAGTGACAAAGCTTCCCATCAGAAGGAAGCCGATAAAAAACAAACCGTTCAATCCAGGATTTTTCAAATGACCGATCAGGGATAGGGCCATTCCTTTTGCATTCGTTTTCTGCGGCTTAAAATGTCTGGAATCCGGCAGCAGAAAAATAAAAAGAACACTTGCCGCAATGCTGATAACCCCGATTGCTGCCATGGCCAGCCGCCAGTCAAATAAATCGGTCAGCGTTCCCATCAGCACACGCCCGCTCAAACCCCCGACTGAATTCCCGCTTATATAGATGCCCATGGCTGCTCCAAGACTTTCCGGACTGATTTCTTCTCCCAAATAAGCCATCGCAACAGACGGCAGCCCCGCAAAGATGATTCCTTGCAGAACCCTCACTCCTAAAAGAACCGGGTAGCTTGGAATAAATGAAAGCACAATCGCAAGCAGTGAAACGCCTGCCATGGAAAATGCCATTATTTTTTTCCTGCCGGCTGCATCTGACAGAGATCCTGCAATGAGCATGCTGATGGCAAGCGCCAAAGTTGTAAATGAAAGAGATAAGCTTGCTTGGGCAGGTGTAATATGAAATGTCTGTGTAAACTCCGGCAGAAGCGGCTGGACGCAGTATAAGTTGGCGAACGTGCAAAATCCTCCTGCAAAAAGAGCCAGATTCGCTTTTTTAAAGGCTGATGACCCTTGCTGTATGTATTCCATAATGATGTACACTCCGAACGATTGCTTTTCTTTTTATGTTACTCCTATGTGAAGCTCTGCGTCCAAGAAAGAGGATTGAAAAAGAGGCTGGGACATAACTGAAATAACTATCCTCAGGAGACGAACAATGTCTAAATGGATTCTTCCTAAACTTTATCTCTTATGAATGAGTTAAACTGGAGGAACAAGTTCGTTCCATTGCGCTGCAGCCACTCCCTTTCCGCGGGGAGGAAGGCTTTAGCCTCCTCGGCTTCGCCTGCGGGGTCTCAGCCTTTCCTCTTCTTCCCGCAGGAGTGGAGTGGCTTCCGCTCCATTCCACTAAGTTTTACTATCCGTATGAAGCATAAAATCTACTTAAGTAAATTAAAAATCCGAACAATTAAGGGATCTACTCACTTAAATCTACCTAATCATTCGGATTTTTCACTAATTGAAATACACATGTCCAAACCTCTTATAAATTTATTATGTTGACCCCCAGGCAGAATTACAGAATGTAAAATAACCGGCCTGCCAGGAGGAGAAAGAGTAAAAACGAAAGTGCCAATAACCCTCTCATTCTATGCTTCAGCACGGCAAGCTGCGTTCTTGTGTACATCTATGAACCCTCCTTTTTTCAATGGCTTCCCTCATTGAATCATATAAACACATGATCCCACCACCTGAAATATATGATAAGAGGAGGGGGTTTTTCCAGTCTTTCCAGAAAGAAAAAGCGCAGCCGGCGGCCGCGCTTTTTTTCTTATTCTTTCCACCAGCTGTCGAACATGGTAGCCGGCATTTGTCTTTTGTGCTCACTTACGATAAACCGCTGTTCGATTTTTTCCGCAGCCTCTTTAGTTACTTCTTTGCCTTCAAGGTAATCATCAAGCTCATCATAGGTGATGCCAAGCTCTGTTTCATCAGCTTGCTGCGGCTTGTCATCAAGAAGATCTGCTGTCGGCGCTTTTTGGTACAGGCTTTCGGGGCAGCCAAGCTCCTTCAGGAGTGCTTTGCCCTGCCGCTTTGATAGTCCATGGAGCGGAAGAAGGTCTGCTCCGCCGTCGCCGTATTTTGTATAGAAACCTGTTACTGCTTCAGCAGCATGGTCTGTTCCTGCCACAAGAAGGCCATGCTGTCCGCCTACTGCATATTGGACAATCATCCGGACTCTTGCTTTTACATTTCCTCTGTGATAATCCTCAAGGTCCTCATCATTCATCTCATTATAGGTTTTTGTAAAGCTGTCAACAGTGTCCGCAATATTGAATGTGACCACTTTGTCAGGCTCGATAAAGTCAAATACGAGCTTTGCATCATGCTCATCCTTTTGTACTTTGTAAGGAAGCCTTACCGCCACAAAGCTTGCGTCTGTGCCTTCTTCGCGCAGCTCGTTTACCGCCATCTGGCAAAGCTTTCCTGCCAGTGTTGAATCCTGTCCTAAACTAATGCCTAGAACAAAGCCTTTTGCCTTCGTTTTTTTAATGTATTGCTTCAGGAAATCAACCCTTTTTCGGATTTCCTGTGCAGGTTCAATCTGAGGCTGAACATCCAAAGCTTTGATAATGCGTTCTTGCATACTCACTAAAATCATCCTTTCCCATTTCCTATAGCTTTCGTTTTCATTATTGCTGATAGATTCCGTGTTCTTTAATATAAGTGTAGCATTTGTCAGGGAGCAGATATCTCGGCTCGCCGCCAAGGGAAAATTCATCTCTGATATACGTGCTGCTGATTTCCATGGCAAGTCCTTTGTCGATCAGATGGAAGCGTGTGCCGTCATCATGATTCCGAAGCAAGGCTGAGCCGGAGATGGTCTTTAACATATCTATACCATTTCGCGCCATGATAATAAACTTGTTATTTGATATGAGCTCTTCCGCAAATTTCCATCGCCCAAGGGCAATATCCTGCAGAAGATCAGCCCCCATAATGAAATATACTTCATCTTCAGGAAACTGGGCACGAAAATGCTCCATCGTATGATAGGTATAGATGTTCCAGCTTTCCTGCTTCATTTCATAATCATCCAGTTCAAATTTGCTGTTATCTTCAAGGGCCATTGTAAGCATAGCCAGCCGATGCTCATCTGTTGTATGAAGATGCTTATCCTTTCTCTTGCTTGAACAAGGAAGAAAAATGACTTTATCCAGATTAGACCTGCGAGCTACCGTGCTCGCTGTCCATAAATGCACATTCGTTACCGGATCAAATGAGCTGCCGTATATCCCGATTTTCCCCACTGCGGTTCCTCCTATTCTACTTATCAAATGCCCCTGTTTTGTTTTTTACTTCTTCTATATTTTTCATTTTCTTTTCCCAGCATAATGGGCTCAAATCAACAGGATAGCCTTCAGGGTTCAGTGACCGCCTGTATTCATCCCATAGCTCGCCAAGACCGTACTGCACTTTTTCTCTGATAACGGAAAGCTCCGGCTTCTTGTACACCAGCTTGCCATCCTGAAAGATGTCTTTGTGAAGGTCCCTTGCCTCAAAATCCGTGACAAATTTACTGATATACGTATGGACAGGGTGGAACATTTTAATTCTTTCTTCTTTTTCAGGCTCTTCTCCTTCAAGTGCAATATAGTCCCCTTCAGACTTATGATTGGTGCTGTTAATAATTCTGTAGACTCTTTTCACTCCAGGAGTTGTAACCTTTTCAGGGTTGCCGCTGATTTTGATTGTATCCTGCATGATTCCATCTTCATCTTCAATGCTCACAATTTTGTATACCGCTCCAAGTGCAGGCTGGTCGTAAGCTGTAATCAGCTTCGTTCCGATTCCCCACGCATCAATCCTTGCGCCCTGTGCATGGAGGTTCATGATTGTATCTTCGTCAAGGTCGTTGGAAGCGATGATTTCTGTTTCGGTAAAACCTGCATCATCCAGCATTTTGCGGGCTTTCTTAGATAGATAAGCAAGGTCGCCGCTGTCGAGCCTGATGCCTTTAAAAACGATTTGATCGCCAAGTTCTTTTGCTACTTTAATGGCATTCGGGACCCCTGATTTCAGGGTGTCATATGTATCGACAAGAAAGACGCACTCTTTGTGCCTGCGGGCGTATTTATGAAAAGCCGTGTACTCATCACGGTATGCCTGCACTAAAGCATGTGCATGCGTGCCTGCGACAGGTATGCCGAATAGTTTGCCGGCCCGCACATTGGAAGTGGCAACAAATCCGCCAATATAGGCTGCCCTTGTCCCCCAAATGGCTGCGTCCATTTCCTGGGCTCTTCTTGTTCCAAATTCCATCAGAGGCTCGTTTTTAGCTGCAAGCTTCATTCTGCAGGCTTTTGTTGCAATAAGCGTCTGATAATTAACGATATTCAACAGAGCGGTTTCAATCAGCTGTGCTTCAGCAAGCGGCGCCTCCACCCGGATCAGCGGCTCATTGCCGAATACAAGCTCTCCTTCTTCCACAGACCTAATATTCCCCGTAAAACGAAGTTCTTTTAAATAGGAGACAAAATCCTCCTTATATCCCTGTTCTCTTAAGTAATCCAAATCACTGTCTGAAAAACGGAAGTTCTCCAGAAATTGAATGACTCTTTCAAGCCCGGCAAAAACGGCAAATCCGTTTCCGAATGGCAGGCTTCTAAAGAAAAGGTCAAATACAGCTTTTTTGCTGTGTATGCCATCTTCCCAGTAGGTTTCAGCCATATTGATTTGATAGAGATCGGTGTGAAGCGCAAGACTGTCATCCTGGTATAATGCTGCCATTGTTCTTCCTCCTCTTTTCAACTACCTGATTTCAGCGTTCATACTGTTTTTAAAATGCCCTAATGCCCATTGATGGCCCTCATTTGAAAAGCTTGCAACAGCGTTCTGATGAATAACAATGCGAAAGCCTTTATTATAGGCATCTACTGCTGTATGAAGCACGCAAATATCCGTACAGACTCCAACAAGATGGACTTCTTCAATCCCTCTTTCCCTCAGCCGCAATTCAAGGTCTGTACCGGCAAAAGCACTGTATCTTGTTTTGTCCAGGTAATGCACATTATCCATCCCGCTTGCAGTTTCGTATACTTCATAGAGTTCCCCGTACAATTCCCTTCCATCTGTTCCAGCAATATTATGAGGCGGGTAGAGGGTGCTTTCTGGATGAAAAGGATCATTGCCTTCATGACAGTCTACAGCAAATACCGTATAATCTCCATTTTCAATAAAATGCTTTGTCAGCTGGACAAGATCTTTTTCAATCATCTGTCCGGGCTTTCCACAGGTCAATGCTCCATGATCAGCCACAAAATCGTTTGTGTAATCAATATTAATCAATGCCCTTTTCATAAAAGTCCCTCCACTTGATCCATACAGCTTAATATCTCGCTGTATAGATTGGTTTAATAATATCCATCTCAATAAATCGATAAAGCTGGGCTGGTTTTTTCGACGTCCTGACTGTTGTTTTCCCTTTCGCCTCTTCTATAAAAGGGAGAGACTTGATCTTTCTGGCAAATGCCTGGCTGCTTTTTATGGCAGGGTCATCTGTAATGGTCAGGAGCAGAGCCTGCAGTTCTGAATAAGTGAATTCTTCCGGCAGGAAATTTTTTGCGGCTGTTGTTTGCAGAAGATCGCGCTTAATTTCTTTGATTGCATCCTGAATTAAACGATGATGATCAAATGCCAGCGGAAGCTGTTCGAGTTCCTCCAGACCAAATAGCTGAACGTCGTCTGCATCGTCGGCTGCTTTTCTTTCTGCTAAATAGGACTCGTTCACAATAGCGTAATGGGCGTTCGAAATAATCCAGCCTCTCGGGTCGCGGCCAGGCTGATCATAGGTTCCGTAATGCTTGAGATGAATGTCCTTTACACCTGTTTCTTCAGCAAGCTCCCTCGCTGCCGCCTCAAAGGCCGTTTCATCCGCCTGAACAAAACCGCCCGGCAAAGCCCACCTTCCTGCTTCAATATTCGGCTCGCCTTCCGCATTCTTCATACTCCGCCTGATCAGCATCAAATGGATGGCAACCTCAGGCGGCTTGTGTTCTCTTTTCTTTGATAAGATGGTAAAAACGGCAATATCCGAGGTGTATCCGTCAGGTGTACGATACTTTTTAGAATCATAGTGTTTTAGTGCTTCTTCGTTGGACACTGTTTCACTCCTTTTATTAATTAACACTTTGTTAATTATATTATAGCGAATGATTTCAATCTGTCAATGAAATTACCCTTAATTTAGGAAAAAGTAACCACTAAAAGCGCAAGCCGCTCGTTCAGCCCCGACAAGCGCTGGAGCTGGACAAATCAACTTCTGCCAAATAGCTATCTAATTACTTTTATAAATCTAATCTCAAGACATATAAATCTAATCTCAAGAAAAAGCCGCCTCTTTTTAAAAAGGCGGCTTTTTCTATCTACTTTATAACCAGTACAGGACAATTGGATAGCTGAAGAACACTGTGGCTGACGCTGCCCAGGAACAGCTCCTTGAAGCCTCCAAGACCTCTGCTTCCCATTATAATCAAATCCGAGCTGTTCATAATGGCATACCGGACAATTTCTTCCCCTGGTGCCCCCTGCAGAACAGCAGTGTCAGTAGTTCTCTCAGGCAGGTCCTCCCGAAGCCGTTCGCAAACTCTTTTCATTAAAAGAGCTGCCTCTTCAAATTCATCTTCAGCCATTCCATAATAGGAATTTGTTGCAGCATACTTGGAAGGGCTGATCACCATTACAGCTTTCACTTCAGAATCAGGGCTGCCTTTCGCCAGAGCTACAGCTTCCTTATAGGCTTTTTTGCTTAACTCGGAACCGTCATAAGCGACAAGAATTTTTTTGTATGAATTCATTCGGAACCCCTCCTGTCTCTTTTCATACTTCTATTATACTCCTAATAAAAGAGAGTGTTTATAGAGAAAAGGACAAAAGAGGATTAAGCTGCAGTCAAAAATCCAGCGGTTTCAATTTCGCCTCAATCTGTTCTCTTTGCGGCTCAAGAAAAGGGGGAAGCGCTAGCGTTTTTCCCAGTTCATCGGCAGGTTCATCGACGTCAAAGCCCGGGCCGTCTGTTGAAAGTTCAAAAAGGATGCCATTCCTGTCCCGGAAGTATAAGGCTTGAAAGTAAAATCTGTTTACTATGCCGGAATTGGCAAAGCCAAAGGATTCAATTTTTTTGTTCCACTGTTCCAATTCGTCTCTATTGCCCACTCTTAAAGCGACATGATGAATGCCGCCCCTGCCAATTCTCTCTGCCGGCAAATCCGCATGCTGAATAACGTGAATTTCGCTTCCCGCTCCGCCTTCTCCTGTCTCAAAAACGCTTAGTGAGGACTGCTCGTCAATCTTGTATTCGGCTTTCTTGCGGAATCCCAGAACCTCTTCCAGCACCCTGAATGTCGGGCCAGTTTTATTAACAGTCAGCTGAACCGGTCCAAGCCCAAGAATGCCGTTTTCTTCAGAAATTTCCTCTGTCACCCAAGGCATGCCATTTAATGAAGCTTCATCAGCCAGCAAAAGCACATCCAAGCCTTCTGGGTCACTGAAAAACAGTGCCTGTCTTCCATCCAGCTCATGAATGTCTCCAGTCTGTATGTCATGATTTTTTAATCTTTGCTGCCAAAATTGCAGTGCTTTGCTGCTTTTTACCCTAAGAGAAACGGCTGAAATGCTTCTCGCTCCTTTATGTGTCCGCGCTGCTCTCGGGATTTCAAAGAAGGTGAGCTCGCTCCCCGGAGAAGCATTTTTGTCGCCGTAAAAAAGATGATAAACGCTTGTATCATCCTGATTGACCGTCTTTTTAACAAGCCGCATCCCCATTACCTTTGTATAAAAATCATAGTTCTTCTTTGCATCAGCTGTTAAAGCTGACACATGGTGTATGCCTTTTATTTTCATGGTTCTCCCCCTTTTATCTCGAAAACAATTATCTTGATTTAAAGATATTAAAATATGGCCATTTTGTCAACAGCAAGACACCGGTTTAGGGAATTTTCCTTAGGGTATATTCAAGTAAATATGGAAATTCACGACGCAATGTAACCGCTTTACGGTTCCTTTGCCCCATTTTAAGGAGGCCGCCTTATGAAAGGAAAAACAAACAAAGCACTCATTTATTTCTTTGGTGCACTCGGAGGGTTGCTCTACGGTTATGATACCGGGGTAATTTCGGGTGCATTGCTGTTCATTAAAAATGATATTCCCTTAACAGATGCGCTTCAGGGAGTTGTTGTCAGTTCCCTCCTAGTAGGTGCTATTATCGGTGCAGGCTTCAGCGGGATGCTTTCAGACAGGATCGGAAGAAGAAAGGTTGTCCTGCTGATTTCCATTGTATTTGCCTTTGGCGCTCTTGGCGCTGCCCTTTCTGTGAATGCCGTTATGCTGATTTTGTTCCGCATCGTGATCGGTTTGGCAGTAGGAGGATCTACAGCTCTTGTGCCGGTATATTTATCAGAAATGGCTCCGACCCATATAAGAGGTGCTCTCTCCTCTTTAAACCAGCTGATGATTACGATTGGTATTCTTGTTGCTTACCTTATCAACTTCGCCTTTTCCGCTTCTGAGGGATGGCGCTGGATGCTTGGACTAGCCATTGTTCCATCTTTAATCCTGCTCGCAGGTGTTGCCTTTATGCCGGAAAGCCCGCGCTGGCTTATTAAAAAGAAGCGCGAGGATGAAGCAAGAAAGGTGATGGAATTAACCCGGAACAAGCAGGAAATTGAAAAAGAATTGAAGGAAATGAAAGAAACAGAAAAAGCAGAAGAGAGTACAAGAAGCATTTTGGCTTCCCCTTGGATGAAGCCTATGCTTGTTGCCGGCATAGGCTTGTCTATTTTTCAGCAGGTCATTGGAATCAACGCGATTATTTATTATGCTCCAACCATTTTTGAAAAAGCCGGCCTTGAGGCTTCTTCATCCATTTTAGGAACAGTAGGAATTGGAGCGGTGAATGTTCTCATGACACTTGTTGCCATTGCGGTCATTGATAAAGTCGGCCTCAAAAAACTCCTTCTGGCCGGAAACATCGGAATGGTGCTTGCCCTTTTAGCACTGTCCGTCATCTTGCTTACAGCAGGCCTTACTCCTGCCACAGCCTGGTATACGGTAATTCTGCTCGGACTTTTCATCGTGTTTTTTGCCGCAACATGGGGACCTGCAGTATGGGTTATGCTTCCTGAGCTTTTCCCGCTGAAAGCACGCGGAGCAGGCACAGGGCTGACAACTCTATGCTTGTCTGCAGCAAATCTCGTGGTCGCTTTGCTTTTCCCTATTTTGCTCGGAGCAATCGGCCCTGCCTACATTTTTCTTATCTTTGCGGCGATCGGCGTTCTGGCCTTCCTGTTTGTGTCCAAATTTGTTCCTGAAACAAAAGGAAGAAGCCTTGAAGATATTGAGAAAGATTTGCGCAGCAAAATGTCTGCCTCTTAACTGCAGGGGATTTTTACTTAATAACCAAGCAGCCCGGTCCTGTAATCAGACCGGGTTTTCTATTGGCTATTTTGCCGGCAAATGATCATAGCCAAGCTCTGCAAGCTTTTCAGCTATTACTTGATAGCCTTTGTCATTAGGATGAATATGGTCCGCTGATAAATATTCTGTTTCGCGGTTTTTAAATGCACTGTATAAATCCGCAATTTTTACATGCTCTCCAAACCGGAAGCTTTGAATCACCTGATTAAATTTCCTTACCCATTTGTCTGCGATTGGAATATCAGGAAATGGATTATACAAATTGCAAAGCCGGATAATAAAAACTTCTCCTTTTTTCAGCTCATTAATTCTTTCTATGATCTTTTTGAAATTCTGCTGACATTGAGCAAGTGCCTCCATAAAGATTTTTTCGTTATTGTGCTGCTGAAAATCCCGCGTGGCCTGAATCAGGTCATTTCCCCCTGCTGTAATGGTAATCATTTCAGCTTCTTTAATGCTTTTTTGAATAAGCGGTATGTTCAGCTCTTTCAGTACATCAGCTGTTGTGTATCCAGAATGCGCATAGACCGTGAGATCGATCCTCTGCCCAAGATTTTTTTCCGAAAGCCTTGCATAGCGGCGGGTAAACCCTGGTGCAAGGAACGAAGCTCCTCTACCCGCTGTTAAGGAATCACCAAGCGCCGTATATTGATAAGCCAAGTCCCATCGCCTCCTTTTCGAATTTCTTAGATGTGTATTGATATGCCCAGAAAAGGAGGGTGGTGACTGCAGTATTTGAATTGGGAAAGAAGCTGCAAAAAAAGAGGCGGTCCTTGGAAGGACCGTCTCTTTGTTAAGCTGTGCGGCGTGCCGCTTTCATGATCAGGCTTACGATAAATACGAAGATAATTGCTCCAATTAATGCTGGGATGATTGCAATGCCTGCGATGGAAGGACCAAAGCTTCCAAAGACAGATCCGCCAATCCATGCTCCGATTATGCCTGCAATAATATTTCCAATAATGCCGCCTGGTACGTTTTTTCCTAGTATAATACCGGCAAGCCATCCAATAAGGCCGCCGACGATTAAGTATAAAATAAAGCCCATTATAGCTTACCCCCTAAATTTTAGTGACTTCTTGTGCCTCTGCGCATAGAACGAAGAATCAAACTTACAATGAAAACAAGAATAATGGAACCGATTAGAGCTGGAATAATATAGATGCCGCCTAATTCCGGACCAAAGCTACCGAACAGCGTACCTCCAAGCCATGCTCCAATGATACCTGCAATAATGTTTCCGATAACTCCGCCTGGTACATCTTTACCAATTATAAGTCCTGCTAACCATCCGATAATACCGCCTACAATTAGAAAAATAATAAATCCCATTTACATTCACCTATCCTTTCGAGTGTTTTTGTATTTCTGCTAGGTATTTTCCCCATTTCCTTAAAAACAAACACCAAATATAAAAATTTCTTCATCGTTTCGCTTAATTTTGTTTGTTTTAAGGTTCTTTTGGCCTGATTTTTGTTTAAAATAGTCGAATATCGCGGGCTTTTTGAGGAGTAATCCTGAAAGGAAGGGGATAAGCGAACAATCTGTCATGGATTTAGATAAAATGAACCCTGACGAATGCAAAACGTACATTGCCAAGGCGGCACTTCCTATAAATAGAAAAAGCCCGCCATCAGGCGGGCTCGAAAAATTAGAAAGTTTTTGCCATATCTTTAGCGCGTGCAATCGCATTTTGTCTGATTTCTTCTGCTTTAGCAGGCTGAGCGTTATGGCCTTCCACGAACAATCCTTCAAATTGAGTAATACCAAAGAATTGCATGATAATACCGATGTAACGGTGGCCCATTTCCATTTCAGCTGCAGGTCCTTCAGAGTAAAAGCCTCCGCGAGCTTGAATGTGAATCGCCTTTTTATCAGGAAGAAGCCCTACCGGACCATTTTCTGTATACTTAAATGTTTTGCCGGCTACACAGATAGAATCAATGTAAGCTTTCATAACTGGAGGGAATGAGAAATTCCACAGCGGTGTTACGAATACATATTTGTCTGCTGAAACGAATTGATCCGCAAGCTCTCCAAGACGGCTTACTTTTGTTTGTTCTACATCAGAAAGCTGGTTAAATTCAGAACCGCTTTGCAGTTTGCCCCATCCGCTGAATACATCCGCGTCAATTTGAGGAATGGTTGTTCTATAAAGGTCAAGGTGAACCACTTCATCATTCGGATTCTCTTCTTTGTAAGAATTCATGAACTGACTTGCTACTGCCATGCTGTAGGAAGCTGTTTCGTCATGAGGATGTGCTGTAATATAAAGTACTTTAGCCATACATAAACCTTCCTTCTGGTTAGAATAGTGATTGTGCAAAAAAATCCTCTGTAAAAGGTTTCCCTTCACTTGAAATTCAAAACGCACAATATGAAATAGTAAAAGCATTTTAACTTACTTTCTGTAAGTAAGTTTATAATAGTACATTAAGTACGTCAAGTATTTTATTTACTAAAGATAATGATTTATCTAAAGGTAACTTTATTGTATAATAATCCGATAAGGAGGTGTGAAAAAATGAATAATCCAGTGCTATGTTCAAAGGTCGAAAAAGGAATGAAAATAATCAGCCAAAGGTGGACCAGTCTTATCATCTATCAGCTGCTTAACGGACCCCAGCGATTCTGTGAGGTGGAAGCTTCGTTGCCAATCAGCGGAAGAGTCCTTTCAGAGCGTTTTAAGGAATTAGAACAGGAAGGTATTGTAAAAAGAGAGGTATTCCCTGAAACACCTGTCCGGATTGTATATTCGCTGACTGACAAAGGAAAGGCGCTTGAGCCGATCATGAGAGGCATTGAAGAGTGGTCCCATTCATGGATAGAATTGCCGGCACAGCAAAAAGCAGAATAGCCGAAGACCATTCTGCTTTAAGAGCCGCTCATCCGCACTAGAGATTTTCCGCAATTGCAAGCCCCATATTTTCAATACTGAAGATGGATAAATGTTTGTTCCATCGGTAAATTTTCCCCTCATATGTCATCCCGATTTTTTCTGCTACCCTGATAGATGGAATGTTTTTAGGGTCTATCAGGGAAATGATTTTATCGAATTTCCATTCAAAAAGGCCAAAGCGAACACAGGCTGCTGCCGCTTCAGTTGCAAAGCCCTTTCCCCATGCAGATTTCTTGAAAAGATAACCAATTTCCATTTCGACCGCACCCTTTATCTTTTGCGGCACAATGCCGCACTGCCCGTAAAATTCCCCTGTATGCCTGTCTTCTGCTATCCACATGCCGATGCCGAATTTCCGGTAATTCTCCATCGTCCAGCCAATCCATTCTTTCGTTTCTTCATCATTTTTTGTTGATGGATAATATTGCATTGTTTCATGATCAGAAAAAATAAGCTTTAAAAAATTAAAATCTTCTTCCGTCATTTGCCGAAGAACCAATCGTTCCGTTTCACCCATGATACACTTCATACAAAAGCGCCCCAATCTTATGTTTTCAGCCTGACCGCTTTCCACTCGCCATTCCTTTCTTCCAGCAAAACAGCTTTGCCATAAAGCGGGATTTGCCGGTCGGCTAAGAATAGAAAGCTTTCTTCATAATTTTCTTTGTGAAATAGGACGGCTATCTGCTTTTTACTTCCTGAAGTGATGCGAAACGCAGTAACCTCCTGTGCCGCCAATGGCTCCTCTTCCCCAATTTTCCAAATGCCTGTCTTTTCTATCAGTGTTTCTTCCTTTTGATTTTTTCCAATGATGAAGGATGATGTCACACTTTCCTCAATAAAAGGATGAATGGATATGACAGTCACCGCATTATTGATTCCGTTGTAGTTTTTCGATTGAATATCTTCTGCGCGGTTTACGGTACAGTCAGACTCGTGGTAAATCTCAAGCATTGTATTAGAAACGGCCGCAGATGTTTTAGTGCCGGAAACCGTTACTTGCACGTCAGAATCAAAATGATACCTTTTTGCAAGCTGATGGCAGCCCTCCATTACAATCCGGTCACACAAAATCCACACAGCCGGTTCCACAAATAATAGTTTGCGGATTACCAAGCAAGGGGTTCCATGTTTGCCAAATCCAAGAAAGCCGATTTCAGTATAGTACGCTCCGTCTTTTTCCGAAGAAAAGGTGAAAACTGGTTCTGCCGCTTTCCTGTATTCCCATGAACTGCTTCCTATTGTAAAAGGATCGTTATCCACTGTAACCGTATTGTGAGCGGCAGCACTCTTCAGGTAGAGCCTGACATAATCGTTTTCACAATAAGTATACCGGCCGGGATCTATTAAAAAAGGAATACCATTATATACAAGATTGAAATGTCCTAAGTCTGCATGGCCGTGCCCGCTTCCAAGCGCTGTGTTATGTATCGACCAAAAATTCGCTCCGGTTCCCCAATGCGAACGGTAATAAATGCTGCCGCTGTTTTCACTGAGGCCAGCCAGCGGTTCTTTTTTCTCCAGCTTTTTGTAGGCTGTTATTCCAGGAATTCCGAGAAAAAATGCTGTATCAAAATCTGCCTCTTCATATCCTGTATACTTCCATTCCGGCTGCTCAAGCAGGATCGCCCCTTTCACCAAGAGGTCCCTTGCATCTGTGACATCACTGTCACCTTTCGCCAGCTGGTTTCCGCCCGGCTGCATGGAGATCATCACTGTTTGCAGCATCTTACACAGCGTGCCCCTAATGTCAGGGGCCCTCTTTTCTGGATGCTCCATACAGTAATGCCAAACTGTCAAGCAGGAAGACAGCACCTGAGCATGATACAAAGGGGACTGCTCCCAGTGCATCCCATCTTCAAGAACTTGAAGCTTCAGCTGTTCCTCCAGGCTGCCTGCAGACCAGCTGAAAAATTCTCCTTCCTCTCCGAACCATAGGAGATACGAAAGAATTCCTGTTACCTGGAGAACACCCCAATTGCTTAAAAGATGCTTAGGCATAGTCCTGCTGCGGATGGAATGTGTCTGCTCCTCCAAAGAAAGAAGGATTTGTGCTAATTCTTCTTCACTGATTTTATCCAATGCAATCAAATGGAGAAGGCCCTGCACCCAGCTCATGCAGCGGATGCCAGTGTCAATTGTCCGCCAAGCCTTGCTTCTGTACTGCCCTGATACTGGATTAGCAGAGATCCAGCCTAAAATATATTCTTTCCACTTGTCCAGATAAGCATCATTCTCTGTCATGTAAAAGGCTGCAAGCAAGTCTTGCAAATATTCCTGCCTGTTCAGCATAAAGGTCCATTCTTCGTCTCCATTTGCCGAAGCAAGCCAATTCATTTTTTCCATCCGGAACGGAATGGCTGACTGTTCCATATCCCATCTCCGGCTGAAAAGAAAAACCTGATCAAGGAGCATGTCAGCATTGCGCAGGGCAAGTCTCCCTTCATCAGGGAAATAGACCATACTATGACAGAGAGCACTTTTTATTTCGAGACTTTCAATATACCGGCAGATTTCTTTTCTATTCATGTCCCCCCTCCTGCCTTGCCATTCCGCTGTGGTACCCGCTGAATAAAAAGCAATGTGATCCTTCCTTTTCTTTCATTTCAACAAGCTTGAATAAGACGTCTGCTGAAGGTTCATAAAATAAAAGCAGGCAAATATTAATTAAAGTCTGAAAGGAAGCACCTGAGATGATCACATGTTTCTCAGGCACCTTTTCCTGCATCATCATCCGGAAAGCCAGCTGCTGCGGCAAGCCTCCAGTTACATCTGCATAAAAAACCATTTGGCGATGCTCCCTGAACAAGGCCTTCAGCTTTTCCAGGAACGAATGCTCCTCTCCTTCATATTCCGCCACATGAATCTCATCTATTCTGCCTGTAATTAGGGAAAGAGCTGATTTACACCCTTCAGGAAAGGATCCATATCCAATGATTACTAATTTATACATATTTCAGCCTCTTTAATTTTAATTTTCTGACTATTTTTATTTTAGCAAATTATTTGCTTTTGTCAGACAGTTTTTCGCTATGATAAAAGAAAAAAAGCTGGTGTTTAATGAGGCTCCCTGATGAATTTATACAAAATATTCAAGAAGCATTTCCTAAATATGGCCCCTTATGGCTTTTAAGACTGGACAAGCTCATCTGTGAGTGCGAAAGAAGATGGACTTTAAAGGTGATGCCGCATTATCCGCTTTCCTATAATTTCGCAGCACCTGTTAAATGGGAAGACGGAAAAGAAGCGGTATTGAAGCTTTCGGTTCCAGGTCCTGAGTTTCAAGCAGAAGAAAAAGCTCTCCGTGTTTTAGAGGGTGATGGCATGGTGAAGCTGCTGGAATCTGATCTTGAAAGAGGAATTTTACTTCTTGAACGCCTTTCACCGGGAACAATGCTTTCTGATTTAGAAAACGAAGAAATTACCCTTCAAATAGCAGCTGACGTGATGAAAAGAGTTTGGAAGAAGGCACCCTTTCATTCACCGCTTCCATCTGCTGCCTCAAGAATAGAAAGCCTTGAAACCATATACCGCCTTAATCCGGACGGCATCGGCCCAATCAGCAAAGAATTGCTGGGGAACGCTCTTTATACTTTCCAGAGCATGCATAGCACAAGAGAAGAATTCTATCTGCTTCATGGAGACTTGCATCATTTTAACATTCTGCAATCCGGGCAGGACAGCTGGCATGCAATTGATCCAAAGGGGCTGACAGGCGAAAGGGAATATGATTTGATCCAATTTCTTCTGAACAGGCTTCCTGAAAACGAGGATCCACTTGCTGTCATCCGTAACAGGGCAGTGTTTTTTAGTGAGGCATTGAATCTCAATAAAGAAAGAATATTGTCCTATGGTTTCTGCCACTCTGTTCTGGCTGCAGCTTGGTCAGTTCGAAAAGATGAAAGCTTTAACAAGTCTTTCTTTTCAGCGATTTCTGCCTTTCAGCGCTTGTTAAATAAAGAATTCCCATAATATGATTAAATTAAAAAAGCGCCCAAATGGGCGCTTATTTCGCGTTAATCTCAAGCTGAAGCTTTTTAAACTGTTCGTTCATTTCATTCATCATAATGTCCACCTGCATCTTTTTAGGAGCATCCTCCTGCAGTCTGATCGGCTCTCCAAAGATCAGGCGGGGTTTTTTCCTTTGAAACAATTCTTTTAAATTTGCAGGGCCTGCATAGGCAGCTGGCACCAGTGCAACTTTAGAGGTTGCCGCAATCGTAACAGCTCCTTTTTTTAATGGCACTTCATCAGATGTTCTCGTTCCGCTTGGGAAGATTCCGATCACCTTGCCTTCTTTCAAAAGCTTTCTCGGCACTTTGATTGTACTTGGCCCGGGATTATCACGGTCCACTGGAAATGCGTTCAAATGCTCCATCAGCCATTTAAGGCCTGCTGACTGAAAAAGCTCTTTTTTCGCCATATAATTGACCTTAACAGGCAAAATGGAAACGCCGAGCCATAAAACATCTACCCACCCCGAGTGAGTGCACGCAACAACATATCCTTCGTTTTGAGGCAAATGATGCTTATTATATACCTTCAGCCTTCCGAAAAGACTCAGCAGAAATTTCAGTAAATACCCAGCAAAATAATAAACCAATTTCACCATTCCTTTTTTATGCTTAATTGACAGCTTTTCTGCATCTTCCACTACATATTATCAAGCGGTCTGCTGCTTCCGTCAATTCTTTTTCGCTTTTTCATTAGTATAACACCAACAAATAGTACTTGGTACTAATTTGTTGGCAGGGCATATAGAAGGAAATATAAACCATGATTTTTTATTAAGGTTTTCTTACTTTCGCACAAAAAAAGCACTGCAAATTGCAGTGCTTTTTTTACTCATCTTTTTTATCGTTAATGGATTTTAGAGCATTACGGTAAAAATCATCGTTTACCTTTTGCTCTTTTTCTGCTGCAGCAGGCGTGCTGTTCAATTTATTTAATGCCGATCGATAAGATTGATCATCCATTTTTGATCTGGATCTTTTAGAAGTCCTTGACATAGCAGGCGCTTCTTCTTCCTGTGCCGGAGCTGTTTCCTCTTCCGTTCTGATTTCCGTCCTGCTCTTCTTCTCAGCTTTTTCCTCTGAAAGTCCATCTTTGGATTTCCTAGCTGAAGCTGACTGAATATTCATGGAAACCATGACGGCTATGACGACAACAGCTATAATGACACAGATGATTATAATCATCATAGTAGCATCTCCCTCTTACGCCTTTTTGAGGTTTTGAGTAACAGTTGCAACCCGAACGCCAAGCGCTCTTCCAAGCTGCAAGCCGTTTTCTGAAATAAATTCGCTGCTGTCTACAGGGCAGGTTACACCTACTCCGTAGTAGGAGCCATATAAGGCATTTTCCGGTATATTTCCTGGCAGGCCTACAATAATCATACCCTGGTGAAGCATTGGGGTAATCATATTCAGCATTGTAGCTTCAAGTCCGCCATGTGTCGTAGCTGTTGTACAGAACACAGCTCCGATTTTATCTATCAATTTACCTTCAGCCCAAAGATAGCCAAGCTGGTCAATCCACGTTTTTAATCCTGAGCTGATGGTTCCAAAGTGACCAGGTCCTCCCCAGATGATGGCATCCATTTCTGGAAGCTTCCGGACGTTTGCATGGTCAACGTGATCAATGTAAACTTCTGCGCCTGGAACAGATTGCGCCCCTTCAGCGATGGACTGGGCAAGAAATTTTGTATGTTCGCCTTCAGAATCATAGACAACGTAAATTTTCATCATGGTTCCCCCTATCATTCAAGGTAATTAAACAAAGAGACCGGCTTCACAGTGCATTGCTGCAGAAGCCGGATAATCTCTTTTACATATCTGCAGCTGACTTAGGAGCTGGAAGCATGCGCACTTCTTTGCGCGCTTCTTTTTTGATCGCGTAGTTTTTGTCCTTCCTTACGTCACGAAGGAACAAGCTCAGAATAAATCCAATGATAATCAGTCCGGATGCCCAGAAAAAGGCATCATCAATTCCCATTACATTGGATTGCAGCTGTGCCTGGCCGGAAAGAATCGCCATTGCCTGGGTCTTCGCCTGCTCTAACGGCATATGCATCGTTTGAGATATATTTTGCACAAATTGCTGGAATTGCATCATAAAATTCGGATCAGAAGAATCTGCCTGATTTGCCATGTTGGCAAAATGGAAGTTCGTTCTTGTTGTATATATAGTCGTCACCAAGCTTGTTCCAATAGAACCGACTACTTGGCGAAGCGTATTGGACATCGCTGTACCATGCCCGTTCAAATGCCTTGGCAGCTGGTTCATACCAGCCGTCATGACCGGCATCATTAGAAGGGACATACCAAACGTCCTTACCATGTAAAGAATCAAAATGTACTGATAGGATGAATTGATCGTCAGCGTAGTGAACTCATAAGTTGTAACAAACGTAATCAGCAAGCCGACAATGGCAAGCGGCCTTGGACCGAATTTATCAAAGAGAATACCGGAAATTGGTGACATGACAAGCATGACAAGCGCTCCCGGCATCATCAAAAGACCTGACTCGAGCGGAGTAAATCCGCGCAGGTTCTGCAGATAAATCGGCAGTAAGAACATCCCTGTGTAAAGAGCAAATGTAATAATGGCACTGATTACATTCGCTAAAGAAAACATATCATATTTAAAAACTCTGAAGTCAAGCATCGGTTTACTGGATCTCAGCTGCTGGAGTATAAATACTACAATAGCAACGACCCCAACGATGATTGTGGAAAGAACAACTGGATCAGTCCAGCCGTTTTTACCTGCTTCACTCACTCCGTAAAGGAGGAAGCCCACACCGATAAATGAAGCGGCCGTACCAAAAACATCAAGACCGATTTTTTTCGGCTCAATCAAGTTTTTCATAGTAAAGATCGCAATGATTATTACGATGATACCAAGTGGAACCATT
Source organism: Metabacillus kandeliae (assembly GCF_021166585.1). Lineage (GTDB taxonomy): Bacteria > Bacillota > Bacilli > Bacillales > Bacillaceae > Metabacillus_B > Metabacillus_B kandeliae. The sequence continues at coordinate 76,584 of NZ_JAJOZE010000009.1, read as the reverse complement.
CCGTAAAACATGACTCTCCAGCTGTAATTCTGAATGATCCATCCAGAAAGAGTCGGTCCTGCAGCTGGTGCGAACATCATCGCAAGTCCGAAAATCCCCATCCCTTTTCCGCGGATTTCAGGAGGGAAAATGTAAAGAATCATTGTCATAACAAGCGGCTGAAGAACACCGCCCCCAACCCCTTGAATCAAGCGGCCGACCAGCATGACAGAGAAGCCAGGAGCTGCACCGCAGATAAATGTCCCAAGAGTGAAGCAGGACATCGCCACAATAAACAAAGCACGCGCTCCAAAACGCTCGATCAAATAGGCTGATAACGGAATCAGCATCCCATTCACAAGCAGGAAGCCTGTGGATAGCCACTGGATGGTTGTTGCCGCAACACCGAATTCATTCATTAAATGCGGCATTGCCACATTCAGCAGTGTCTGATTCAATATGGCCAGGAAAAGACCAAGCATCAGTACAACCAAGAGCGGTATATGCTGTTTTACGCCGTTATCCTGTGCATTTGAAGCCATACGGCAGCCTCCTTTCTTTTATGGTTTTCAAATTACTTCGTAATGCTGATTTCAGCATTCATGCCTGGCAATACTTTATCAGAAGGGCTCTTAATAGAAATTTTCACAGGTACTTTTTGAGTCACTTTTGTATAGTTTCCGCTAGTGTTTTGCTGCGGCATCATAGAAAAAACAGATGTTGTGGCATAACCGATTTGATCGATATTGCCTTCAAATGTAGTGTTGTTGTCTCCATCAACTGTGATATCTACTTTGTTGCCATTTTCGATGTCTTTCAAATCGGTTTCTTTAATATTGGCAGTAACGTAAAGATTGTTCATGTCAATTGTTTGAGCAAGCACTTGGCCAGCTTGAACAAATTGATCCTGGTTCACACTGTTTTTTACTACAGTTCCAGCTTTAGCAGCTTTGATTGGTGTTTCAGTTTTTCCATCTGATACTTTTCCTACTTCTTGATCAACTTTTACTTCCTGTCCTTCTTTCACATTCCATTGTGTAATTTTACCTGCTGCAGGTGTAGAAATTTGCATCATATCGCCAGCGACATGCGCTTCATCAGTTTTCAGGAACGTCTGATTCTGATAGTAGTAATATGCGCCGCCTGCTACAATCGCAAGGACAACGAGAACTCCTATAATGTTTGAAATAATTAAACGGCCTCTGCTCATGTTAATAAAATCTCCCTTCAAATATGAAAAAATGTAAATTCTGCTTTTCTGCTCAACTGCTCAAATAATGATGCACATATAAAAGTTTACGAGAGCAAAAATAATAATCACTCAATTGAGTGATAGCCAAGGCTTTACTAATAAAATGCTGATGGAACACCTCTCTTTTGCTTCTCCCCCTCTATACATATTATTTAAACAAGTTAAATATTAATCTATATAAGTATTTTTTTCAACCATTAAACATCAATTTTTTTTAAGAAAAATTCCTTATTTTATTGGATGCGTTTTCATGAATTGAGCCGGCTTCAAGCACAGAAACAATGTAAGCTATTACACGGAATTCTTACTTCTATATAAATAGAAAAGTCTTTTGAAATTCCCCGTGTTTTTTTCCCATAATAAGTTACAATGGAATAGGAAATATGAATCGGATTAATCGGTTTTCATATAGAGTGCCGGACAAAAAGTCTTGAGAGGAAGAGCAATGTGGTTCAAGATGAAATGGAATTTGTAGAAGATTTGCAAATGGTGATCTCCTCTATCCGAAAAAAAATTAAGCCTGTTATTCAAAAAAACATGGCTCCTTATGGCCTTACCCTTCCCCAATTTAACATCATGCTGGCTCTGCACCGAGAAGGCCCTTTAAGAGTAACGCAGGTTGCCGACTATATGAACGTAAAACCAAGTGCCATCACGGTCATCATGGATCGGCTAATTGAACGGAACTTCGTAAAGAGATACCAGTCTCAGGAAGACAGACGGGTTTTCATCATGGAACTCACTAAAGAGGGCTGCAAACTCTTAGAGCAATTGAGAATAGCCAATAAACAGATTATGAGCAAATATGCTGCTCATTTTACACCCGAAGAAATGTACACGATGATCGACCTTTTTTCAAAATTCGACAGAATTATTTCCGAGGAAAATCTCGAGGAATGACTGCCTGCTGGCTTGGTGCAGCGGGTTTTTTTATGGGTGAAATTTGGATTTACGACTGGATATCAGCGAATTCTCTAATATATCCATCACTATCCTTTGGAACAGGGAAAACCGGCATTTTGTTAATTAAGGGCCGGCTTTGGGGGCTGAGCTTCATCTTAAAGCTGGTTCTTCGCGGTGGTCGCTGAAAGATTGCTTATTTTCTATCTTATATCGGCGGATCGTTTCGCGATATCGGCGGTTACCCACCAGATATCGGAGGATGAACGCTCGATATCGGCGGATTTCTAAATATATCGAGCACTTTCCTCTTTATATCGGCGAACTTGCGATTATATCGGCGAACTCAGTTTCTGCAGCTGAAAACCGGCTCTTTTATTAACCAAGAGCCGGTTTCGGGGGCTGAGCTTCATCTTAGAGCTGGTTCTTAACGGCGGTCGATAAAAGATTGCTTATTTTCTATCCTATATCGGCGGATCGTTACGCGATATCGGCGGTTACCCACCAGATATCGGCGGATGAACGCTTGATATCGGCGGATTTCTAATTATATCGAGCACTTTCCTCTTTATATCGGCGAACTTGCGATTATATCGGCGAACTCAGTTTCTGCAGCTGAAAACCGGCTTTTTCATTATCCAAGAGCCGGTTTTGGGGGCTGAGCTTCATCTTAGAGCTGGTTCTTAGCGGTGGTCGCTGAAAGATTGCTTATTTTCTATCTTATATCGGCGGATCGTTTCGCGATATCGGCGGTTCTCCACCAGATATCGGCGGATGAACACTTGATATCGACGGATTTCTAATTATATCGAGCACTTTCCTCCTTATATCGGCGAACTTGCGATTATATCGGCGAACTCAGTTTCTGCAGCTGAAAACCGGCTCTTTCATTAACTAAGTCAGGCGGTTTAATCTCTCTCTTAATAAATTTTTTTCTAAATGATAAGTTCTTCCTTTGTTATCTCCGGTATGTGGCAAATTTAAATTTTGAAAGATTCTTTTCACGGTATACGGGGATTCAATTTGCAGGAACTCTCTCGCCGATTTATTTGTAATACCAGTTGAAATAAGAGATGAATAATCCAGCAGTGCTTGAATAAGAGGCACATTGGATGTTTGATCGCACTTTGGACAGTGCCATCTTCCGTACCAAGACGTTAAGTTGATCTGGCACTTTAGGCAAATAACCCCCTTTTTTAATTCTTCCTTGCTGATGCCGAATTTTTTCATTGCATTGATTTCAGGGTCTTGATGCTGTTTTTTCAAAAGACGAATGACTTTTTTCCACTCTTTATCATTCCAAAGCTGTCTCTTATGTGTATCTTCAAATTGGCGAATTTTTGAAAGAAGTTTTTCAAGGCGGATTACTTTATGTCCGAGTGTCTTGTTTTCCGGAGAGGTGCGAAGAATTGATTGAGGATTTGTCATAACAATGAAAGAATGAACCGGCAAGATTGATATTTGGTTGCCGGCCATCCACTGTTTCAGCTGGTATTCCTGCCGCGAGAGCTGGGTAAGCGGATCTGGAAAAGCGGTCTCTTGCCCATCGGAAGTTCGGATAAGCTGGCTGAATTGCGAATCAAAGTAAAGACTGCCAGCCCAATTTTTCACTTCAATCAACAGAGCAAACTCCTTCGTTAAATACAGGCTGTCTATCTGAAAAAACTGACTCTCTAGGGAAAGCCTCAAATCATGAAAAACAGCTGCTTCTTTCTTTTCTGTTAGTGAAAAATAGTAGTCAAGCGACAATTCCCCTTTATAGCCGGCAGTGCGTTTTGCTGCTTCTTCCTTAATCAGGCTGTACTTGGGGTGTGAAGTCGGCAGCCTTCGGAGAAGGGCTTCAACCCCTTCTAAATGAACCGGTTTGTTTCGTTCTTTTACAATCATATCAAGCCTCCTTACTGGTATAAAAACATACTTTCGTCAAGCTTCGCCCAAATCCCTCTATTCGAAAAAAGCGCCCATCTTTGCTAATCTAATAAAAAAGGAGGATTTCTAACCTATGGCAGAACACCACTTTCACCTTAAGGCACATTGGCCAGGTCTGCGAAATGATGTGGGCACCATTCAAACAGGAAATTTAAATACTGAGATCTCCATTCCAGCCGGCATGGATGGTCCTGGCGCGGGAACTAATCCTGATGAAATGCTTCTTGGGGCTGCGGCCACGTGCTATATCATTACACTGGCAGCTATGATGGAGCGAAGCAAGCTTGATAAAGAGGATTTGACGATGGATTCAGAAGGAATTGTAGAGGTTGTGAACGGGATCATTACTTATAAGAAAATCATTCACCGCCCTGCAATCCTTTTAAAAAGCGATGCATCTGAAAGAGATTTATCACTTGCCAAAAAGCTCGCAGAAAAAGCAGAAACTTCATGCATGATTACCCGGGCAATACAGGGAAACGTAGCAGTCGAGCTTCAGCCGAAAATTGAAAAAGCGAGCAGTTAAACCCATGCTAAAAAAGATGGGTTTTTTATATCCATCCTTTTACCGCTTCATTTTTAAAGAGCATCTGCAAGCCTGCTTTTCTTTCCCTAAGAGGCAGTTCCATGTAAAATGAACATTATGACATCAGTAAAGCAATGATCTGTAAATACTCCTTAAAATTTCTTCAAATTCAAAACTTCTGTGACACTTACGGTTATTACTGTTTGTCCTGGTTAAGATATTATAAAATGAAGTTAGGCAAATGCCTTTTAGTATGGAGAGAAAAAGGAGCTATATATGAAGCAAAGAAATTACACCCCTATTATTGTTACACTAGCTATTTTGATTAATGTCATCGTAGCCGTTCTCTACTTTATGCCGAAGAATCACGGACTGAATAACATAGATTTAACGATATTGCCGTTTTTCAACGCCGTAATGAACAGTTTTACATTTATCTTTTTGCTATCAGCTCTGTATTCCATCATCAAGCAGAAAAACATTAAGCGCCATCGCGGGTATATCTTCGCTGCGTTTACGACAACTGCCTTGTTTTTGATTTCCTATGTTACATACCATGCGATCGCACCGAACACGCATTATGGCGGAACAGGCATTTCCGTACCGATCTATTACTTTATTTTGATCACCCACATTGTCCTGTCAGCTGCGATTGTGCCTCTTGCTCTTATTACTTTAGCCAGAGGTCTTAATATGCAGGTTGCCAAGCACAAGCGCATCGCCCGCTGGACTATGCCGCTCTGGCTCTATGTCAGCTTCACTGGCGTGATTGTCTATCTGATGATTTCACCTTATTATTAAGCAGAAGAAGGATGCCCGCTAAAGGCATCCTTCTTTCTTTTTGAGAAAGCTTTAGCGATAAAACAATTCATGGCTTCAGTGCAATGAAAAGCTTTCCATAAATTTATTTATCATTCTCTCTCTTTTTTCTAATTAGATTTTCCTGCTTTCTCCCCTTACAATAAATTTTGTATGTTACCTAAAAGGAGGAGATACCAGTGAGTAAAAAAGTATTAATGGTGGTTACTACTGCAGATAAAATGAACAACGGAGATTCTACGGGGCTCTGGCTTTCAGAGTTCGGCGAAGCATATATAGAGTTTAAAAAAGCTGGCTATGATATTACGGTTGCAAGCCCGCTTGGGGGCAAGGCACCGGTAGATGACAGGAGTCTTGCTGAAGAGAAAAATGAAGAAATACTGTCTTCAGCATCTTTATTGGAAGAAACCATTAAAATGGATACGCTGAACAGTTCTGATTTTGATGCCATCTTCCTGCCCGGCGGACATGGAACAATGTTTGACCTGCCTGATAATCTAAAATTGCAGGAACTGATTAAGGAACTATTCGAAGCTGGCAAACCTGTTGCTGCGGTCTGTCACGGTCCAGCCGGTTTGACAGGCGCCTATTTGACAGATGGAACACCTTTGGTAAAAGGAAAAAGGGTGACCGGCTTTACTAATGAAGAGGAAAAAGCGACAGGCCTTGATATTCATATGCCTTTCCTTCTTGAAACAAAGCTTCGCGAGATGGGAGCTAAATTTGAGGATTCACCTGAGTGGAGCGAACATGTAGTGGTTGATGGGAACCTTATGACCGGCCAGAACCCGCAATCCACTTCTGCTGCAGCAAAAGCAATGATCGAACTTCTGGGTTAATATAAAAATGCCGGCAAATGATTTGCCGGCATTTTTATTCAAATAGCTTAATGACTTCCTGCAATACCGGGTTTTCTTTATTCTTGATCTTATAAGCTAAGTAAATATCGTTTTTCACTCTCATAGCTGGGTACAGCAGCACCACTTTTTTTTGTAAAAGGGCTTCTTTTAATAGATATGCCGGCAAAATACTGATGCCCATTCCTTTTTCAATCATCATCAAAATTGCCCTTAAGTCAGGGACAACGTAAAGCGGCTGGATTTGGGGGCGCTTTTGGAAATGCTGCCTCCAAAATCTCCGTATAATGGGAAGTTCCTGCCCATAGCTCAGCCATTTTTGCTGAATAAGAAAATTTTCGGCATCCTCTTCTGTTTTCAGCTGGCTCATATAAGGCGGAGCGGCAATGACAAACTCCTCCTGCTCTATGAAGAGATATTCAATGCCGGGTTCTTCCATTCGCTTTGGAGTGATAATCAGCTCTGCTTTTTCTTCCATAAGCCATTGAAGAAGCGCATCTGCTGGCCCGAGAAGGGTATGATATCGATAAGAGCTTTTCCTGATCCGGTCTATCGCCCTCCCTGTAAAGTATTCAGGTGCAGAGGCAAGGCGTACAAGGGGGACGGCCTCCTCCTGTCTAATTTTAAGAGCAAGGCTCGCGGCCTCTAACTCTTCAATCAGCGGTACAAGTTTCGCATACAGCTCCTTTCCCTTTTCCGTGGGAATCATCTTTCGCGGAGCTCTTGCAAACAATGGCTCACCTGCTTCCGCTTCAAGTGCAGCAAGATGCTGGCTCATAGCAGGCTGTGTCATATATCGCGCTTTTGCTGCCGCGGATACGGAGCGATGCTTGTAAATGCTGATAAAGCTGCGGTACCATTCAAAATCGATCATGTGGCCTCCCAGGTTTATTTTAAAGTGCCTTCTTGTTAATTTTATTTTTATTATATAGGATGGTTTCTATTAACTACATTATATACCCCTTAAGGAGCTGAAGAGATGAAAGCATTATTGTTAAAAGAAAAGAATCAATGGCAGAACATGAAAGTGGAAGAAGCACGAGGTCCCTCTATTCAAGAGGATGAAATCCTTGTAGAGGTTCATGCTGCTGGATTAAATCCCGTTGATTATAAAACCGCAACGAATGGCAATCCGAATTGGAAATATCCGCATATTCTTGGACTGGATGTAGCCGGAACGGTTGCCGATCCAGGAAACAGCAGCTTCAAAAAAGGCGACAGAGTGGTTTATCATGGAGATTTAACCAAAAAAGGCGGATATGCTGAATTCGCTGCCGCAAAGGCGGATGCCGTCTCCCTTATTCCAGACCGGGTAAGCTTTGAAGAGGCTGCTGCCCTTCCGACAGCCGGATATACAGCCTATCAAGCTCTGCACCGCAAGCTGCCGTTTGATCAAATCAGCACCATTTTAATTCATGCCGGTGCAGGCGGTGTCGGAGGCTTTGCCATCCAGCTTGCTAAGCTCGCAGGAAAAACCGTTTTCTCAACAGCTTCCAAACACAATCATGAGTATGTGAAATTACTAGGAGCAGACTATGTTCTAGATTACCGCGAGCAAGATGTAAAAGCGGAAATCCTCATGCTGACGAACGGCAAAGGAGTGGATGCCGTACTTGACACTGTCAGCAGACAAAATGCCACTGACTCCCTTGATATGCTGGCTTTCATGGGGCACATCGCTTATATTGCAGGAGCTCCCGATTTCACAAAAATCCCAGGCTTCACAAAAGTCGTATCCTATCATGAAGTAGCGCTTGCAGCAGCCTACACTGCAAATGACAAGGATGCAGTAAAGGACCTTTCTGTTATCGGCAGCGATATGCTGAGACTTTGTGCAGAAGGAAAGCTGAATCCGATGATCGCAGAAACCATCACTCTTGATGAAGTGCCTGAAGCACTGATCCGTTTGTCCGACAGGCATGTGAAAGGTAAAATTATTGCTAAAATAAAGAACTGATAAGAAAAGCGCTTTGACCAGTCCAGACACATAAGAAAAGGATGCCAGCCGGCATCCTTTTCTTATCTATTAAAATATTCTTTCAAGCCTTGCACAATGCCGTTTGTAGCTTTTTCCTGATAGGCGTTGGTTGTTATCAGTTTTTCCTGAACCGGGTTTGATAAAAAGCCCAATTCGATCAGAATGCACGGAAACTTGTTGTCTCTTAGCACCTGAAGATTTTTATAGCTGGCTTTTCTGTCAGGCAGAGCCACAGCTGCAAGAACATCTTTATGGATGGTGGATGCAAGTCTTCCGTCCCTCGCAAACGAATAGTAAAAAGTTGAGATGCCTGTAGCGGAAGTGCCCCCTGAATCATAATGAATGCTGATAAAGGCGTCTGCTTTGCTGCTGTTGCTGAGGGCAGCCCTCGCTGCCAGCGTAGGATATGTATCACCATTTCTAGTGTAGATAACATTAGCTCCTTCATTTTGCAGCTTTTTCACAAGCATTTGAGAGGATACTAGAGTCAGATTTTTCTCCAGAGTAAAAAGTCCTCTTGTGCCCGGATCATAGCCTCCATGACCTGCATCAACTACAATTGTTTTCCCTGCCAGCACACCTGATGGCGCTCCAGGTACAGGACCTGAGTTTGTTCCATTATCGACCAGCCAGCCTGCAATCCAGCCGAATGCACCGTTCGGAAGCTTGACCTTCTGCCAGTCCCCGCTTTTTTCATAAGCATCCAGAACAGTACCGCCCATAAGGGTGCTGATAACTGGAGAGCTTGTCCCAGGACCGGAACGGATATTAGAGGTTTGGAGCAAGGTAACCTTCCCTGACGGAGCTGCCGGGGTTCCCGGAGTTGCCGGCGGTGTTGTTCCTGTCTGTCCGTTTTGGTTCTGAGCAGTTCCGGCATCTGTTAAATACCGTGATGCCGCCCAGCCTGTCAGTCCTTTGCCTGTTTTGATGTTCAGCCAAGTTCCTTGTGTTTTTAAAACAGTGACTATGTCGTTTTTCTTTACTGTTGTGACTACTTTGCCTGAAGTAGAAGGAAGAGTCCTGATATTCAGGCTTGATGCAGTAACCTTTTTCGCTACTGGCTTAGCCGGGGCCGCTGGCGGAGCAGCCGGTTTTGGCGGCGCAGCTGGCGGTTTAGCACTTGCTGCAGTCTGGTTCGTCAGGTACTTGCTGCTCACCCAGCCTGTCTTTCCTGAGACTGAGATGTTTGACCAGTCTTTTTGTGTTTTTGCCACGGTGACTGTACTGCCCTTTTTTAAGGTAAGGACAATTTTCCCGGTCAACGCCGGTGTGGAGCGAACATTCAACGAGGAAGCGTTCACTTTGGCAGTTTTTAAAGAAGCTGCTGCCGCTTGCTTTACCGTTAGATAAGAAGCATTCACCCATCCTGTTTTGCTTCCGGATTGAATCTTCGCCCAGCCGGATTTCTGCTCCAGCACGGCAACAGTCTGATTCTTTTTCAGCTGCATGACAATGCTCGATTTTACAGAAGCAGAAGCTCTTACGTTTAATACGGACGCTTTTATCGTCCCTTGCTGTGATGCTGCATAAGCCGGGGCCTCACTTGAAGGAAATGTGCTGATGACCGTCCCAAAGACCAATCCTGCAATAAGGAATCCCTTTTTTAGGGTTGTCTTCATGCTGTAACTCCTCTCAATTAGAACTCAATTATCCTATCGTCAACCTATGAAAATATCATTAGGTTCCAAAGACCTATTTTATCACAAAAATTTCACCAATAGGAATTTATTTCCTTTTTATTCAAACATTTTTGATTTAAGCAGGATATAAAAAAAAGCGCCTGTCCGGCGCCTTGCTGGTCCCTCTTAATAGCTTGTGATGGTTCCCCCATTCACATGCAGAATCTGGCCTGTTACATATTGAGAATCATCTGCTGCAAGGTAAATATAAGTTGGGGCAAGCTCAAATGGCTGGGCCGGCCTTTTCATAGGCGTATCTCTTCCAAAGCGGCTGACATAGGGGGGCTGATAGCTTGAAACAGTGAGAGGTGTCCAGACTGGGCCAGGAGCTACTCCGTTTACCCTGATTCCTTGATCAGCAAGCTGTGCTGACAGCGACCTGATAAATGTAACAAGTGCTCCTTTAGAAGAAGAATAGTCGAGCAGCAAAGGATTTCCTTTATAAGCAGTAACAGAAGTGGTTATGATAAGAGAGCTCCCCCTCTTTAGATGAGGAAGGGCTGCTTTTGTCATGTAAAACATCGGATACACATTTGTCTCAAAGGTTGTTTTGAGCTGTTCCTTCGTGATATTTACAATGGATTCCTGCGGAAATTGTACGGCTTGATTCATCACGAATATATCCAGTCTGCCGAATACCTCAATGGTTTTTTCTATCAATAGCCTGCATGTTTCTTCTTCTCTCAAATCTCCGGGGAACAAACAGCACTTTGCCCCATATTTCTCTGCATCTGCTTTCGCTCTTTTTGCATCTTCCTCCTCATACAGATAAGAAATAACAATATTCGCGCCCTCTTTTGCAAAGCCGATCACTGCTGCTTTGCCAATTCCGCTGTCTCCTCCTGTTACAATCGCAGCCTTTCCTTTCAGCTTCCCGCTTCCTGCTAAAGATGGATTATCTGAGATCGGCAGCGGCACCATTAAGTATTCCAAGCCTGGCTGCTTCTCCTGCTTCTGAGGCGGAAAGGTTAACGGCAGTTCTTTGCACGTCTTTTCATATCCATAATAAGGGTAGCCGGGATATCTGTTCATTTTTCCATCCCACCTTTTTTACAAAAAATGTTAACCCGCCTTGCTTGGTCCTTCATTAATTTTTTTCTGAATGGTATAATGCTTCCAACATCCTCTTTTATAAGGAGCAATTTTCGTGCAAAAATCACAAAAATCCATTATCGATTTTCTTGGAGGAAAAAAGACGCTTTATATATTTCTGCTTCTCATTTTGGCAGGAATTACTGTTTGGATTTACGACCACGTTTCTTTTATCTTTCTTCCAATTGCTGTTTTTGCGGAAACAGTAGGCTTTCCTGTTGTTCTTGCGGTTATTGGATATTATTTGTTCCGGCCGGTTGTTTCCCTGCTCATTAGGTTTGGCGTAAACAAAACGGCTGCGATTTTTGTGCTTTTGCTCATTTTGATTGGTCTTGGCGTGGTTCTTGTTATGTCAGTTATGCCTTTTTTAATTGAACAGGCTAAGGGCCTTGCACAATCTTTTCCGGAATACGTCAAAAAAGTAACAAAGGATATTGACAGCACCCTTCACCAGTCCATTCTTTCTACATATTACGAAAAATTAAAAAGTGAAAATGTCGGGTTATTAAACTCGGTTGGCAGCGGCACTTCAAAGGTAGCTTCTGAAACACTCACGAGCTTTTCTAAGATTGTGACGACTGTGACAAATGTCGCGATTGGGATTATTACAACACCGATCTTGCTTTTTTATTTGCTGAAGGACGGGGAAAAGCTGCCAAAGGCATTTATCAAAATTGCTCCGCCAAAATTCAGAAACAGTCTGCACACTGTTTTTCATAACATCAATATCTCGCTGAAAGGGTATATACAAGGTCAGATAATGGTTAGTCTGACGATCGGTATTTTGCTTTATTTCGGCTTTTTACTGATTAACATTGACTACCCTGTTGTTTTGGCTGTGCTGGCGAGTGTGACAAACGTAGTGCCGTATTTAGGGCCAGCTATTGCCATCACACCGGCTATTATCATCGCCCTTGTTACATCGCCGATTATGCTCTTGAAGCTTCTTGTTGTCTGGACCGTTATCCAGCTTGTGGAAACGAAATTGATTTCTCCTCAAATTATGGGGAAATCTCTTCGGATTCACCCGGTTACCATCATTTTCGTTCTGCTGACCTCAGGACATTTATTCGGAGTTGTCGGCGTTATTCTTGGTATTCCGGCTTATGCTATTATCAGAGCGATCGTGTTTGAATTTTACCAATGGTATAAGATCCGCTACAATGAATTTTATGCAGAACCGGGTGAGCGATATGAAACGAACCCGGAATATGAAGCAAAGAGTTCAGATATCGAAAAAGATTAACTTTAACAAGAAAAGACCGGCATGAGGCCGGTCTTTTCTTTTTCTTATTTCAGCAAGCCTTTCTTCTCTAAAAAGTCTTTTGCTGTCTGTTCTGGCGTCTGTTTTTCCACACTAACCAAATAATTCATTTCGCGCATCTCATCATCTGTAATTTTGCCAGCGAGCTTGTTCAGTGTTTTTTCAAGCTCAGGGTGTTCTTTCAGTGTTTCTGCTTTCAGCATTGGTGCTCCCTGATAAGGCGGGAACAAGTGCTTGTCATCCTCAAGGGCAATCAGATTGTACTGCTTCAGCTCACTGTCTGTTGAATACGCATCAACAAGATTAATTTCGCCTTTTTGCACAGCGCTGTACCTGAGCTTTGGCTCCATCGTTTTTACATTAGGGAATTTAATGCTGTACTTTTTCTGAATGCCCTTATATCCATCTTCCCTATCGGAAAATTCAAGGGTAAACCCAGCCTTAATGTTCTGCTGCACAGGCTTCAGGTCAGAAATGGTTTTTAGATTATACCGCTCCGCTATATTCTTTGGAACAGCCAGTGTGTACGTATTGTTATATTGCATCGGATTGAGCATAACCATGTTGAATTTCTTCATCATCCCCGCCTTAGCCTGCTCATATACCTTTTGGCGGTCAGTGCTCACTGCATTTTCCTTCAGGAAAGTAGAGAGTGCTGTTCCGGTAAACTCCGGATAAATATCAATATCTCCTGACTGAAGCGCATTAAAAACAAAAGAGGTTTTGCCAAGGCTTGGCTGAAGTCCGACTTTCAGATCCGTATCCTGTTCAATCAAAAGCTTGTACATATTAATAAGGATCTCCGGCTCAGAACCGAGCTTTCCGGCAATAACGACATCCTTCTTCCCGTTTCCAAAAGCAAATGGCACGGCAAGAATCAGTACAAGAACAAGGCTTGCAATCCACACAGGCTTCATGGACCGCTTTTTGGCTGAAAACTCAACATAGCGTAAAATGCTGTCAAAAATAATAGCCAGCAATGCAGCTGGAATTGCCCCCAGCAGGATCAGGTAATTATCATTTCGGTCAATGCCGAGGAGAATGAGCTTACCAAGCCCGCCTGCACCAATTAATGCAGCAAGAGTTGTCGTACCAACGATAAGGACCATAGCCGTCCTTATCCCTGCCATAATGACTGGAAGGGCAAGCGGAAGCTCCACTCTAATCAGGCGCTTCCACGTGTTCATTCCCATCCCTCTCGCGGCTTCCAGCAGGGACGGATCTACTTCTTTAATTCCTGTATATGTATTTCTTAAGATCGGCAATAGAGAATAAATCACCAAAGCTATAATAGCAGGAACAATACCGATTCCCACCAGAGGAATCAGAAGACCCAGCAGTGCAAGGGAAGGAATCGTCTGCAGAACAGCTGTAACGCCGATGACCGGCTCCGCAGCTTTTTTGCTTCTTGTCAGCAGAATGCCGAGCGGAATCGTAATAACCACTGCTATAATAAGCGCCAGCAGAGAGATTTGGATGTGTTCAAAAAGGGCTTCAACCAATTGGTCCTGCCTGTTTTGGAAAGTGCTGATCAATCCATTCATTATGCACCCTCCCTTTCAGCAAGATACCTGACAATGGTTTTGCTTGTAAGTATGCCAATTGGATTTCCATTCTGTTCTATCGCAATAGCATCTGTCACGGCAAGCTCTTTGATTGCCTCATCGAGCCTTGTTTCAGTATCCATAACTTTTGTGTACTCAAAAGCTGGATCTGCCTGTTCTAATTTCCCTGTCAAGTCTTTGATAAAAATCTCTTTTTCTTTGAAGGGCAATGTTTCCGGCCCGCGGCTGCCGATAAATTCCTTAACAAAATCATTAGCTGGATTTTTAATAAGATTTTCTGGTGTATCAGCCTGAATCAGCCGGCCGTCCTGCATAATTCCAATTCTGTCTCCAAGCGCTAATGCCTCTTGCATATCATGTGTCACAAAAACGATGGTTTTTCGGATTCGTTTTTGCAAATCAGCAATATCATGCTGCAGCTTTTCCCTGCTGATCGGGTCAAGAGCGCTGAATGGCTCGTCCATCAGAATAATATCGGGATCAGCTGCAAGCGCCCGAATGACACCTATCCGCTGCTGCTGACCTCCTGAAAGTTCGCCAGGTTTCCTTTTTTTAAAGGTTTCTGGATCAAGTCCCACCATTTCAAGCAGCTCATCCACACGCTTGCTGACTTTCTCCCTGCTCCACTTCTTCAATTCAGGAACAATCGCGATATTTTCTTCAATGGTCATATGCGGGAACAGGGCAATCTGCTGCAGTACATAGCCGATATTCCAGCGAAGCTCATGAATATTGTACTCGTGTATATTTTTCTCTTTTATGTATGTTTCACCGCGGGTGGAATCGATTAAGCGGTTAATCATCTTCAAGGTTGTTGTCTTGCCGCACCCGCTCGGGCCAATAAACACAAAAAATTCTCCCTCTTTGATTTCGATCGTCAGTGAATCTACCGCTTTTACTCCATCCTCATATTCTTTTGTAACATTTTGAAATCGGATCATATCATTCTCCTTTTCAGCAGCTTGAATCCAAAAATATTCCTATTACTATTCCCGCTTTTACCTATTCTTTAAACTGCTTTTTTTGCATAGAAAAAACGGGGTGAAATCCCCGTTTTTATTCGTCAATATACAGCTGTCAGCCTCTCCTTCGCCCTCTTCCCTGAACGAGTTTCACGATAAAAATGATAACTGCTATTACCAGGACGATATTAATTAATCCACCGGCCACTTTAAAAATAAGGCCAAGAATCCAAATGATCAGTAAAATCCAAATGATTGTCCAAAGCATCAGTATTCCTCCCTTCCGTAAGGCTTGTTTAACTGCATCAATATTTAATTCCTGTTTATTTTACCCCAACTGATAAAAATGTAAGCCTTCTTAAGAAATGTGATGCAGCTGCTGAAAATTAACTGTCTAAATAGATGTATACATTCTGACCTTATAAAAAAAGCCCTAATTAAAGGGCCTTTCCTTATTCTTTTTTGTCATTATAATACTGAACGCCATATTGAGATCCTTCATCAACCATTTTGTTATCAGGAACATCTTCCGGATCAGGATGCCCGCTTTTTTCAACCGGGAACGTTTCTGAAGAAGGATTTGTATCATTTTCTGTGTTTGTCAGGCTGGCTTGCTCTTGCTCTTCCTCTTTCCCGCTTTCATCCTGCTTTTCTTTAGAAAACAGTGACATGCATTTGTCAGAGACGCCTTTTACACCTTCTGTAATCTTGCTGCGTCTTGATTTGTCTTTCAGTAGATATGTGGCTGCCCCTACTGTTGCGACACCGACTCCTGATAAGATTAGTCCATTTCTTTTCATATCCTATCGCTCCTCTCAAAAAATAATGCTGTTTGAATGATTAATACCCGGACGCATTCCTTTTAAACTCCCTTCCTTTTCCAAGTTAGCCAGCGGCCACACTTTGGAAAATATGACCTTTTTTCACAAGAGCAAATATTTACACACAGGATAGGGACGATAAGGAAAAAAGGAGTGATACGATGAAAAAGCTCTCTTGCCTTCTTCTTGGGGTTTCTTTAATCCTTTCAGGCTGCGGGGAAATGGGAAAAGCGGGAAAAGACCCGAAGCAAGGCTCCCTTAACCAAGCAGAAACCGTTAATCCCAAGCCGCGTGTTGATCAAATCAGCACAAACCATAAAAAGCCTGCAGAAGTAAATCCGGCTGATACTGCCTACAAAAAACAAAAGATCGAAAGCATCGGTTTTCTGGAACCTGTTGATGCTAAAAAAGCTGCAGAGGAAATTAATAATACCGGACCTCTTCTTTCTTACACAGCTTTTTTCAGCTACAGGGCAAAGAAGGACGGCAGCCTTATTCCATTAAATGATGCTATTCCGCTTAAAGCAGCCAAAAAAACAGGCACCGCCCCAATGATGGTGCTGACGAATTTTACAGAAGGCAATTTTTCTCCTGAAGTAGCCCACAATATTTTCACGAATAAAGCAGCTTCAAAGAATTTGATTGCCGGCGTAATCCATACCATGCAAACAAAAGGATATAAAGCCCTTAACATTGATTTTGAACATATTAAAGAAAAAGACAGGGAGCTTTATAACGGTTTTCTGGAAACCATTATTCCAAAGCTTCATGAAAAAGGGTACCTTGTCTCTACGGCATTAGCACCAAAATCAAGTGACAAACAAGCCGGCCCCTGGCACGGCGCGCATGACTATAAAAAGCACGGCGAGCTCGCTGATTTTGTTATTCTGATGACCTATGAATGGGGCTGGTCAGGCGGTCCTCCGATGGCCGTTTCCCCAATTCAGCAAGTAAGGAAAGTGGTAGAATACGCCCTTACCGTTATCCCAAAAGAAAAGATCATTATGGGGGCGCCGCTATACGGCTATGATTGGACTCTGCCTTATAAAAAAGGGAACCCTTCCGCTAAACGAATTTCACCGGCAGATGCTGAATCACTTGCCTATAAAGAAGGCGCTGAAATTAAATTCGATAACGAAACACAGTCTCCTTACTACAATTACAAGGATGCAGCCGGAAAAAGCCATGTTGTCTGGTTTGAAAATCAGCAAAGCGCTCAGGCTAAATTTGAACAGATTAAGGATTATAAGCTGAGAGGCATCGCCTATTGGGTACTTGGAGAACCTTTTCCTGAAAATTGGTCACTATTGAAAGAGCAATTTGTTATTAAAAAACATTAAAGCACTTAAAAAAATAGACATTTGATTTCCCAGACGGCTTCGCTTTCCGCGGGCGTGCCGGGGAGCCTCCTCAGCGCTTAAGCGCCTGCGGGGTCTACCCTGTCCCGTACTCCCAAAGGAGTCTTCGCCGTCAACTGCGTTCTTTTACCTTGGCCGAATTTATTTAAACATGCGCCTTTTTGAAAAAAACATCTTAGGCATCCCCTCTTTCTGAAGGTCTTACTTGATTTCAATAAAAAGGACTCCCTTCTCTTAAAGGAGTCCTTCATTATTAATTAGAATACGTCATCAATGCTTTATTGTAGGTAATGGTGTATTGATTGCCTAAATCAAGCTTCTTGCCTTCAATACCGTATACTCTGAAGGAATCCCCTTTAGCAAGGGTTTTATTAGGATTCCCCTGCTGATCATATAAAACTGTATCAGCGCCAAGCTTAATGGTTCCAACAAAGTAAGTAGGATTTGAACTTTTAGGTACATAATAGCCGCCGCCTACATAGTAATTGGCCTCATCAAATGAATACACTCTCAGCGCTTCTCCAGGAATAATTTTTCTGGAGATTTTTTTGTCAGGGCCATATAAGTAAGTATCGGATTTTTTAATCAGTGCACGCCCTATGGCAATGGCCATTTTGCTGCTGTCAGCTTCGATCGTATAGCCTCCGCCTGTATCGTAAGCTTTGCCGATTACTCCATACACTCTCGCAGTACTTCCTCTTTTCATCCATTTATACACTATGCCATTTGGGGAAAGAAGCGGAACATCCTTTGAGAAATACAGCATGCCGACCGGCAGGGAATGACCTGAAGGCAGCGTTACGTTTGGTATGGTTAGCGTCATCGACGCCATGGCGCTGTAAATAGTCATGATGTTTTGGCCGTAGTTGTTGCCAGGCACAGCCCATTTTCCATTCAAGTCTGTCCATACTTCTGCTACACCCCGTCTGACAAGAGAGAAACGCGGATCAGCGAGTTCGGTTTCAAGCGGAAGCGTTGAAGCATAGGCTTTTAAGTGCTGAATGTGAGCCCGCACTCCTTCTTCCGGTGTTGCAAAGAAAGCACCTTTGACGCCTCCTCCAACGGTTCCAATTCCTGCGTAATTGTTTTGTGCAGGAATTACGTCGCCTCCGAAAGCAAAATAACCTGTTTCATGGATAGCCTGCGCAAAGGCTGCATCGCCTCTGATTCCTTCCTTGCTGCCTATTTCCAAATATAGATCGGCAAGCTGGTATATACTTATACCCATTATTGCCGGAAAGGGATTGTTCATGAGCACGTAGTCTCCGAGCTGCTGTGAAGTCAGCTGGGATTGTCCTGTAATCGTAAGGGATTCTGCTTTAGCTTTTGCCATATTTCCTCCACTAATTGGAAAAATACAGAAGAATAACAATAAAGCCAAAGATGCTGCTAAAGATTTTTTCACTTTGTACGCTCCTTTTTTGAAATATAAGACACAGGGCCTATTATAACAAAAAGGAGACCAGTATTATGGTATTTTATGAGATTAATTGAAAAACTTTGGATTTTTTTAAATGAATAACAAGTCTTTAGTCCTGATCCTGTTGTTACATAGCTGATTCAAAGTGCTTTGATTGCCGGTTTTTAAACACGGCAAATCCCAGAGCGGCAGCCCAAACAGCAATAATAAGCGTATAAAACACGGGATGAAGCGATTTTTCCGGCACCCATGTCTGCATAAGTGTCCGTGAGTTAATAAGCAGAATAAAGCCTCCGACAAGCACACCGAGCAGCTTGGCAGGAATTTTCCGTACAAGATAGGCAGCAATCGGGGCGGCAATCAGCCCGCCGGTCATAAGGGCGCCCACCCATAGCCAATTAACCTGCTCCCAGCCAAGGGATATAATAAAGCCGATTGAAGCAGAAACGGAGATGGCAAATTCGCTTGTGTCCACCGTTCCAACTACTTTTCTTGCAGAAGACCCCTTTTTAGAAAGCAGAACAGGTGTGGCAATAGGACCCCAGCCGCCCCCGCCTGTTGCATCGGCAAAGCCGGCAATCAATCCAAGAGGGATCGCTCCTTTCTTGGAAAGGCTGAGCTTTTCCTTTATTTCCTTTTCTTCTTTTACAAGAAATAAAAAGCGGATGAGCACATAGAGCCCAAGAAGCAGAAGAAAAATGGAGATATATGGCTTTGCCAAATCTCCTGAAATACTGCTTAAAAAGCATGCTCCGATAAATGCACCGATAGATCCCGGGATAATCAGTTTGTAAACCGCTTCTTTGTCTACATTTCCAAATTTCAAGTGCGAGATGCCGGATGCAGCTGTTGTGACGACTTCAGCCAAATGGACTGACGCAGAAGCAGCAGCAGGAACAACCCCAAAAGCAAGCAGAAGCGAGGTTGACGTAACCCCGTAAGCCATGCCAAGCGACCCGTCAATCAGCTGTGCCAGCAGTCCGACAATAATAAAGACAATCAGTTTTTTCAAAATGCTTTTCCCCCTTAGCTTTCCAGAATTTTTAATGCTGGTAACAGTAAAAAAATCCTCTATGCATCACCTGCACAAAGGACCTTCGGTTTTCCGATCAGTCTGGGGATTTTTCAACTCTTTTAAGCATTATATTCTGAGAATTCTGATGAGTCAACTATGTTTTAGGTTATTATTTTTCGTACAACTTTATGAACATTGGCCAAGAATGATAATTTCTTTCCCTTGCCATGTATATAATGAAGAAGAATCCTGTCCTGCGGAGGTACATACATGCTGAATTCACCGATTGAAAGATTAAAGTTAATCGGAACGATTGAGGGAATTTCTTTCATTGTCCTGCTTGCCATTGCCATGCCATTGAAATATGCTGCGGGATTCCCGCTGGCTGTGACCATTGTCGGCGGTCTTCATGGACTCTTTTTTGTCCTGTTTCTGCTGGCTGTTGCAAATGCTGCCATTGCCCATAAGTGGTCATTGCTCGCTGCATTTGGAGCTGTGATTGCTTCTATTATCCCCTTTGGGACGTTTGTGCTGAATTCAAAATTGAACAAACGACAGACTGTATAAGGCTATTCTGAAGAAAAATGCGGTTCCAGCTGGAACCGCATTTTTTGCATTACATTTTAGAAGAATCACTTTCATTCTTTTTATTTTCAACTGCTTCTTTTAGCGGATCTCCTTGAAGAGCTTGTTCAGCTTCCTGGAGAGAAGATTGAAGTGCTTCATTGTTCTCCGGTTTTGATTCTTTGTTATCTCTTCCGAACAATTTCATTTCTTTCACCCCTTCCTAAAGGTGCCTTATCCTACATTTGTAATATGAGAAAGATGGTTTCCAAATATACACGTTATTTTCTTCCTGATGCTGGGATCTTGACAAAATCTAACGTTAACGTTAAGGTTAGATATGTGATTATTTTATAAAGAGGTGACAGATCCTGCTGAAAAAAATAGATGATGCGGCAAAAGAAACCGGTCTGACTAAGAGGGCGATCCGCTATTATGAGCAGATCGGTCTTATTCATGTTCCTGAGCGGTCTGATGGCGGTACAAGGCTTTATACGGAAACAGATATTGAACGTCTGAAAAAAGTAGTTCTTGCTAAGGAAATTCTCGGTTTTTCACTGCAGGAGCTGCAGCAGTTCCTGGATTTGCACGATACTGTTGATCCGAAAAATGGCGGTCCATCAAGTCAAGACCGCGCAGAGCTTGAAAAAGTTTCTGATGGTATAGAAAATCAAATTTCTATGATTGAGGACAAAATGGCGCGAATGCAGCAATTCAAAGACGATTTGCAGGAGCTCTCAGACAGAGTCAAACAATACTTAACAGCAGAGGAGAATAAGTAGATGGAAAACAATCAAACATTGGCCAGATGGATTACTGTTTTTGCAGCATTTCTGGCTTTTATGGGAATCGGCGTAGTTGATCCGATTCTGCCTGCGATTGCCGAACAAATCGGTGCAAAGCATTGGCAGGTTGAAATGCTCTTTACTTCCTATATCCTGACGATGGCCGTGATGATGATTCCTGCCGGCATTTTCGCAAGCCGGTTCGGTGATAAGCGAATGATGGCGATTGGACTTGCCATTGTAACTGTTTTTGCACTTATATGCGGTTTTTCAAACGGTATTACAGAACTTTCTTTATTCAGAGCTGGGTGGGGCTTTGGAAACAGCATGTTCTTCGCTACTGCCATGACTCTTTTAATCGCTTTAACTCCCCAGGCTCATACGGCGATCGGTTTGTATGAAGCAGCAATAGGACTTGGCATGGCAGGCGGACCGCTTGTTGGCGGTGTTCTTGGCGGCAGTTCTTGGAGATATCCATTCATGGCGACAAGCGTATTAATTTTTGTTGCCTTTATCCTTGTAATTTTCTTTATTAAGGATCCCGGCAAAGGCAAGCAAAGGAAGGCTGCAGGCTTTAAAGAAATGGGCAAGCTGTTTAAGTTTAAGCCTTTCTTTAAAACTGCCATTGGCGGAATGCTTTACTACTATGGCTTTTTCGTGGTGCTTGCTTATTCTCCTCTTGTCGTAAAGCTTTCTACTATTCAGATAGGGCTTGTATTTTTCGGCTGGGGATTGTGTCTTGCGTATGGATCGGCTATTTTATCCCATCAGCTGGAGAAAAAATGGGCAGCCAAACAGATTCTTCCGTTCAGCCTAGCAGCCTTTGTGCTGTTTCTGCTGCTTCTGTTCCTTATTCCATCCACACCAGCGATGGTTGTCTTGATTATTTTGTCAGGTCTTGCTTCCGGTTTAAACAATGCTCTTTTCACAAGCCATGTGATGGAAGCACCTTTTGAACGAAGCATCACATCTGGCGGCTACAACTTCCTCCGCTGGCTTGGAGCTGCGATTGCCCCTGTACTCTCAGGTGTGATCGGACAGTCAGTTTCTGCAAGAGCGCCGTTTTTAATGGCAGCCATTTTATCGGTCATTGCGTTCTTTATTGTACGCTCAACCGTAAAAGAACCTGTTGAAGAAGAGTTACTGCAAGATTAAAGAAAGTGAAGCCGAAGATTAATCGGCTTCACTTTTTTTTTGAACAAAAAGAGAGCCGTCTTCCTGAAGTTCCGCATACAGCACTTCATCATATCCAGCCGCCCCTTTTTCCCAAAGCTTATTTTGCAGCCATTCTTCTGAGACAGCTGCTTCTTCCAGATTTTTTTTCACAAGCTTTCCGTCTGCAATCAGTTCTGCCGGCAGAAACTTTCTTTTTTTATGAAGATGAAAATCAGATTTTACGGTGTTTTCATACTCCATCTTTTTCAATATACTCAATTTGCCATTCGGTTCAAGAATGGCATAATCTGCTTCCTGAATAGAAAAAATCCCCTTATCCCTCAAGAGCATTGTTAAATCATCAATGTTTAATCTGTTGGAGATTAGTGATTTTTCAATCAGCCTGCCGTCTTTTATCAATATGGTTGGCTCGCCATCAAGGAGAATCCTTGTTTTGGAGGACTTCAGCGCCAGGTATTCAATGCCGATTGCTAGTAAAGTCCACAGCACAAGGCCCATGATGCCGTCAGCCAAATTTATATCGCGATGAACGACCATATCCCCTGCAATATTTCCAAGTGCAATGCCAGTGATATAGTTGAACATCGTTATTTGGCTGAGCTGCTTTTTGCCAATTAGGCGCGTTAATATTAAAAGAACAAAAAAACCAGCAAACGTTCTGCCGAGTGTTATTGCAAAATGGTCCACTCCATCGTCCCCCTTTTGCTTCTTCATGGTAGCATTTGCATAGACAGACAAGCTCATACTGCTGTTCAGAATAGTGCTCCTCCGAAAGTCTCGAAATCCAAAATGCTGGAAAAACACGTTTATTTTTTGAGAATAGGGTTAAATTCTATATATCCTGTATACAAAAGGTGGAGTTAACATGAAAAAGGTATTGATGGTTTTAACAAACGCAAGCAAAATTGATGACAAAACGGAAACAGGTCTATGGCTTTCTGAATTTGCCGAGCCCTATAATGAATTTAAAACCAGAGGATATCAAGTAACAGCAGCCAGTCCTGAAGGCGGCAGAATTCCAATTGACCAAAACAGCGTAGAAGATCAGATCCCTGACGCCTTCAATGAAGCAATCGAGGTCCTGCAAAACACCGAAGTGCTTGCAGCAGTTAATGTAAACGACTATAACGGCATATTTCTTCCAGGCGGCCACGGCACCATGTTTGATCTGCCTGACCACCAGCCTTTAAAAAATGCCCTGCAGCACTTTGCCGACCATAACAAAGTAATCGGCGCTGTTTGCCATGGCCCGGCTGGGTTCGTCAATACGAAAAGATCTAACGGCAGATGGCTCGTGGATGGCGTCAGCATGACCGGCTTTACTAACGAAGAAGAGCAGCAAACTGGATTGGTTCCTAAAATGCCGTTTTTACTGGAATCCCGATTAAGAGAACAAGGAGCTAAATTTGAAGGAGCAGCAGCCTACACTGACCATGTCATCACAGACGGCAACTTCGTCACAGGCCAAAACCCCCAATCCAGTCAATCAGCAGCAGAAGCCTTTGCGGAGGTACTGGGGAAATAGAAAAGCGCAAGCCGCTCGTTCAGCCCCGACAAGCATAAGACGGACAGCCGGAGAAAGGCGACTTTTCCTTTCTCTGGATGACCAGCTTATGACCTCGAGGGGCTAGCGGCTGCAGCTGGACAAATAGAAAAGCGCAAGCCGCTCGTTCAGCCCCGACAAGCATAAGACGGACAGCCGGAGAAAGGCGACTTTTCCTTTCTCTGGATGACCGGCTTATGACCTCGAGGGGCTAGCGGCTGCAGCTGGACAAATAGAAAAGCGCAAGCCGCTCGTTCAGCGCCGACAAGCGCTGAACAACCAAAATCACAATCAATAATATAAAAAAGCTGATGGATGCCTTATTTCCATCAGCTTTTTTGCTTATATACAAAAGAAGTACCGCAAAAATGCAGCACCCTTAAATATTTCTTTCTAATAACACCGTATCGCCCGCTGCACCGCTGTTACCTTAGCTGACTCTGCATCACTAAGGATAATCTTTATTCCTCACCGCTCCCTTTCACCGTTTCAGAAGGAGCAGATTCCTGTCCATATCGGTCAACAGCCGTAATGTAATAGCTGCTGTCCGCCTGCATTTTGGTGTCAGCAATGTTCTTCCTTTCGTAGGCAGATACGCTGGCCATCTGGTGATAGATGCCGCTGTTTTTTTCCATCTTGTAAACTCTGTAGCCGATGATGTTTTGATTGCGGACGGCATACCACGAAACAAAGCCGCCTGCTGCTTTTACGTTCGAAGGGCTTTCTGGCTTCAGTACTTTTTGGGCTATTTCGGATTGTTGATCCTGTGCCAGCTCCGTGTACACGACAAGCCTTTCTTCATGAGTATGCTGCTCTTTGTTGAATAAGCCTGTACAAGTAATCAGATTAAGGTTTCTTTTTTCCGTTTCTCCAAAGATTTCTTTAAGCGGAGCTTGATCTTTTGGATAACTCACAAGTTCTTTTACAATATAGGTCAGTGTGAAGCCATTTTGGTCTGATACGTTGACTTCATCGCCTTTTTTAAGTTTCTTTAAGCTGTAAAAAACAGCTGGACCTGTTTTGCTGTCCACATGCCCATCAATGACAGCGTTGCCTTTGTTTCCCGGTTTTGTTCCAGGTTCATACCAGGCGGCATTCTGGAGATCAGCAGGAACGCCCATTTGCCCGTTTGCAAGTGTTCCTGTCTCTTCAATATCCGCCTCAATTCCAGCTTTAGGGATGGAGAGTTTTGCTGGATAAATGCCTTCGAATTTTTCATTGAGCAGCGGGGTTTCTTTTATTTTTTTGATGCGCGGAAATTCCTCTTCAAGTGACAGCCTTGTTTTTTCTATTCTTGGCTTCAGATTCTTCTCCTTGTATACAGGAGGGGTGTTTTCCTCTGCTGCACCGCTTGTTTGCAAATACTTATCTGAAACAAAAGAATAGGCGCTGAAAAGAAAGACTGAAAGGAAAACAGCATAGGCAATCCGTACGAACCACTTCACCAAAACCACCTCAACTCATTTTTCGGAAGCTGTGCCTTTTTTGATACAGAACTCCTGCTGTCAAGATAACCAGAGCAGTCAGGGAGACGGCCATCAAAGAAAGAGAGCGGCTGGCTTCTTCAGATTGTGATGCTCCTCCAAAGCCTGTTTTCGGCATTCCGCTTGGCATTGAGGAGGAGGATCCTGTGTATTTGTCAGGCATCTGTGACGCAATGGCATTTGAAAGTGTTTTGGCGGCTTCAAACATAAATGCATAGCCTTCTCTAAAAGAACGATACGATGCTGCATAGTCTTTTGAAACATAATTATCAAAGGCTTTGATAATTGAATTTTCATGTTTCAAAATTGCAGCCTGTGCGTCTTTCTCAGAAAGTCTTTCACCAGTGGCTTCGCTGAGAAAGGTTCCAAACTTTTTAGAAAAATTCATTAGTTTACCTTTAGCTGCCTGTTCTTTTTGCTGATCACCTTCAGCAGCAGCTGCGGCTAATTCGCCTTGTGCAATGATGTGATCAGACTGCCAGATTTTCTCAAACTGCATGCCTGCTTTATTGCCGTAAATAGCTGAAATGGTTTTTTTAAAATCCATCGTGTGCTGGTCCTCTGCCCAGTTCACAAAGTCATAATCTGCAGCCCCATCGTATCCTTTTTGCAGTCCGAGCGCTGCCAGAGCCGTGTGTTCAGCTGTCAGACTGCTGAGGCTGGAACGAAGGTCTGCAGCTTTTGTATCAGATGATGCGAATTTTTCTGGCATTTGGGCAGTAATGGCTCCAGAAAGGGCTTTGCTGATGGTAAACATTCTGCCGAATCCTTCTCTGAATGATTGATAGGCCTGCTTGTAGTCCCCTTCAGCATAGCTCTCAAAGGTTTTCTGAACATCCTCTTCATGTGCCAAAAGAGCTTTTTTAGCGGTTTCTTTCGTAAGTTTCCCGCCTGTCGCTTTTTCCAAAAAGACAGAGAATTCTTTTGTAAACTGGTTAATATCATCCTTTGCTTCCGCCGCAGCCTGCTGATCCTTTTGCTTAGCAGCCATGGCCAGGCTCTTTGTATAACCGTTATGGCTTCCGAAAATTTTACCGAATTGCTCAGCACCTTCCTTGCCGTAAAGCTTCTCAATTGCTGGCACCATATCTTCTGCATTTTGCTGCAGTGCTGCCTGCACCTGTTCTGCATCAGGTGCTCCCTCATATTCTTTCGTCATGGACATGACAGCCAGGACAAAGTGTTCGGATAAAAGCTGATCCAGCCCTGACCTTAACTCTGCCGCAGGTGCTTCAGCCGGTTTTTCGGCTGCAAAGGCTGCAGCAGGAATAAGCAGCAGAAAGAAGGCTGCTAGAGCAATCAATCCTCTTTTCATGTTTAGTTCCACTCCTTGAATAGGCTATTTATTAATAAAAACGAAAGAAAGATGAATTAGGATCACTGCAGCAGGCATGAAAGCAAAAAAAAGTGCTCCAATTAAGGAGCACCTCTGTTCTTTAGCCTTTATTCTTCACCATGTTGACGAGCATATGTGACAGCTGGTGCTGCTGCTCTTTGTTTCCTGCATTCCAAAGCTCTCTAAGCAAGTATTCCTCACGATTTTTAGGTTCTTTATGCTCTGCCAGATAGCCGGCAATTTTTTCGGCAGTTACGGCCAGCTGTTCTTCCGATAAGCCAAGCTTTTCGCCAAGTTCAATTCTTTCATTTAAATAACTGACAAACTGATTAAAGTTCTGCAGAATTTCTTCTGATCTTTCATTGCTGATCCTGCCCATTACATCGCGCACTTCAGACGGATCCACTTCACCCTGTTTATTAACCATGTGATTATTTTCATTCATGTTTCTGATCCTCCTTGAACAGTCCATTTACTGGTTTCTTAATATGTAAATAACCTTTATCACTGTTTTATAAACGCCGACAGGGCATTTTACTGTAGTTTGCACTAATCCGTTTTCTTGCATGCGGACATTCACAAATGCAGGTAAAAAGCATAAGGTATGAACAGCTACTATAAGGCAGATGCCTATCTGCGAAGCTTGGAGGCTGTCATTATGATTCTTATAAACCGAAACTTAGTTGGCCCTGAACAAATGGGGGGATTGGCAAAAACAGAGCTTCAAAAGGAAATATTTTCTAAAATGAACAGCTATGAAGAAATATATGCTTACGACAATGCGGAACAGCTTCAATTTGAATTACAGATGAGGCAAAGGGTTGTCGGGGCTGCACGGGATTTGAACAAAAGCGGGGTTCTTTTTGAAATATTTCAAAACTCTTATGCCAATCGAAAGCTGTGGAAAGTGTCTTCGCACGGGGCGTTTTTTTTAAAACCCGGTGTAACGCCAGCCGAGGGCATCAGAGACATTTTTCAGAATGGCTCAAAATATGCTTTTGAATGTGCGACTGCTATGACCATCGTTTTGTATAAAGCTGCACTGGACAGCATCAGCGAGCAGCAGTTCAACCGGCTTTTTGATGGCCTTGTGCTGTATGACTGGCACACGGATGATGACCTTGGACTTTATACAACAAAAGGAAATAACTTTGTACCGGGCGATGTGCTGTATTTTAATAATCCGGACTTTAGTCCTGAAACACCGCAATGGAGAGGAGAAAATGTCATTGATCTTGGCAATGGCAAGTATTATGGCCACGGGATCGGGATCGACAGTGCTGAAGGCATGATCCGGCAGCTGAATTCTTATAGAAAGCCTTATGCGATTCAAAGCGCTTATTTATTTTCCCAGGTTTCAAAACCGGATTATAAATACCTTTCTTATTTTCAAAACAGAGATGGAAATATCGTGTTTCTGGAAGACAGCCGGATTGTAACTAAAATTGGTTCTCATACTTGGGCAATATAAAAAGCCTATTCGCTGTATTAAGCGAATAGGCATAAACAGAGCTGATCAGAGCTTAGAAACGCTGTTCAGAAGAGGTGGGATTTTTTCTCTTCTTATACCAGCTTTCCCTGCCAAAATGCTTGTTGGCGAGCATTTCCATTTCCTCCAGATCAGCTTTCGTCACAATAGGATCCCGCTCATCCCACGTTACATAGCGGACAAAAAAGTAATTTTTGATAGGATACAGCATCGCTTTGGAATGAGGAAATGTGGAAAAAACAAATTCGACTCTGCCCCTTTTTTTGTAGGAGTAATCAATTATTTCCATTAATCATCACCACTACCAGTTTAGTAGATTATAAAGAAATTACAAGTTTAAATGGGCTGATTTTCTGAAAATCTGATCTCCTCACTGAACTATGCCTGGTCCGCCTGCAGCTTGATATAATAAGTCCTCTCTCTTGGGCCGTCAAATTCACAGAAATAAATTCCCTGCCATGTTCCAAGCAAAAGGTTTCCTTCTGCAACAATGATCGTTTGGGACGGACCAACAGTGCTTGCCTTTAAATGAGCAGCTGTATTGCCTTCAGCATGTCTGTCTTCCGGGTGCTCCCACGGATACACTTCCTCAAAACGGCGGATCATGTCTTTTTTTACGTCCGGATCTGCATTTTCATTAATGGTTATCCCCGCAGTTGTGTGAGGGCAGTAAACGGTAACTGTCCCCTCCTTTATCCCGGCATTTTTCACTTCCTGCCGGACTGTCTTGGTTACTTCAATAAATTCAGAATGCTTGCTTGTCCGAAGGGTATGTTTTTTCAGCATGGTATCATCCTCCTTTAATGAAAGATTACCCGAGTTTTAAGAAAAATATCGTTACTCTTCAGATAGTTTAAATTAAAACTCTGTAAAATTTGGCTGTTGATTTCCGTTTCAGGCGTTCGCTTTCCGCGGGGCGGGCGGCAAGCCTCCTCGCCGCTTCGCTTCTGCTTAGGTCTCACCTGTCCCGCTGCTCCCGCAGGAGTCTCCCGCCTGCCACTCCCACTCCAATCAACAGGTGCTCAAAAATCAACATTCTCCTTTAACATAGCCTAAATAAAAAAGACTGACTATGAAAAGTCAGTCTTCAGCTGGGACAAGGATCTGTCCTTGCCAGTCCTTTTGAAGCAGCGTCTGCAAGATAAGCTTGGAAAGAGCGCTTGGCTGATAAGGTTTGACAAGGTAATCCTCCGCTCCTAGAGCAAGTCCTTTTTCTTTTTCATCCAAAGCGGAGGAAATGAAGATGGGCAGCTTGCTGAGCGCTTTATTCTTTTTAATTTCTGTCAGGACGTCCCAGCCGGTAAAGCTTGCATCGCTGAGCATAATGTCAAGCACAACGGCATCAGGCTTTTCGTCTTTAATGCATGTTAATGCTTCTTGTCCGCCTGTGAAGATTTTTACGGCAAAGCGGCTTTCTTCTAACTCTGTTTTCAGCAAATTTGCCAGATTCAAATCATCTTCTACGATAATGACATTTGTTCTGTGTTCTGCTGCTCCTGTTCGTTCTTCTTCACTGCCGGCATCCGTTCCTAAAACAAGAGGAAAGGATACGGTGAACGTGCTTCCTTTGCCAAGGGCTGAAGAAACATTCACCTTGCCGTCATGCGCCTTCATAATCTCTTTTACGATCGCCAGTCCAAGACCCGTTCCCCCGATTGTCCTTCTGTCTGAATTATCTACCCGATAAAATTTCGCAAACAGTTTATCAAGGGCTTCTGACGGGATGCCAAGACCTTCGTCTTTTATATCTATCTTAAGCTGTTTGCCTTCTTCGCTTATGGTGACTGTAACGGTACCGCCTTCTGGCGAATATTTTACGGCATTGCTGATAAGATTCGTAAAAACCTGGGCAATTTTATCTTTATCGCCAAGCACCACTGTCTGATCTGTCTGTTTGTTCAGCACAAATTGATGCGCTGCTGCCTGGACTTTCTGATTTTCTAAAACACTTTCAACAATTAGAACAAGATCTTCATATCGCTTTTCATATGGCTGCTTGCCCGCTTCCATCCGCTGCACATCAAGGAATTCATTAATCAGCAATGTCAGGCGCTTTGCTTCCTGATAAATGGTAGAAAGGTATTTCTTTTGCCGCTCTGGGCTAAGCTCTCTGTTCAGCATCAGCTCAGTAAAGCCGAGTACACTGGCAAGAGGTGTTCTAAGCTCGTGACTGACGGTGCTGACAAATTCCGATTTCATCTGGTCGGCTTCATACTCTTTCGTAATGTCCCTGTGCACAAGAACTGTGCCGATTTTAAGGCCGTTTTGGAAAAGCGGTTCCGCATACACCTGGATTACTTTCTGGCACCTGGCAAGCTGGAAAACAGCCGTTTTGTTCAATTCCGTGTTTGCAGCAAGCACAGCTTCGCTGAAAAATTTCTTTGCTGTTTCTCCGTTTTCCATTTGCCTTTCGAACCAATCTGCCCATTCACTGAATAAAAACCTGTTATGAACCCCTTGCACTGAATGCTGATAAATGGTTTTCATCTGTTCATTTGTTTGGAGTATTTTTCCGTTTACATCAACAAATTGAATGCCTTCATGGACGGTGTTCATAATCTCCTGATTTAACACACGATCCTTTTCTGACTGCTCATACAGGCTGATTTTTTCCAGCGAAAGCGAGACATTTTTAGCCAGTCCTGCATAGTTATCCATTTCCCCTGAGGTGTAATCATCACTATAGCGTGTCAAAAGGAGAATTGCTTCTACAGCATTTTCCGAAGAAATGACTGGAAGGTATAAATCATAAGAAAAGAGCTCTTGTTCATGGCCGTCTCTTTCTGTGCCGTATGCTTTTCTTTTCACAGAAAACGGTTTTTTTGTTTTGAGCATTCTCGCTGCTGCATCTGAATTCTTTGAAATGAGGTTCATGCTTTTTTCAGATGCCCCGTAGGAAGCAGAGCTATGCTGATCATCCGCCGTAAAAATAAACCCTTTTTCTGCCCCTACAATACGAGCCATTGCCGTGACTATGCTCTCCAGCAGCTCTCCCTTATCAAGGGTATTGGAAATCCCATGAATCAGTTCATTCCTCAATGTGAGCTGGGCTTCTCTGTCCCTCATCATGCCGAGCGCGTCTTCAAGCTCGGACTGCTGTGCCTGCAGCTCATCCTGCTGGGCAATCAGCTCTTCGTTCTGCGCGTTTAAATCCTGCTCTTTGCCCACAATATTCCGGCTCATTTTTTCAAATGCTTTGTGCAAAAGACCAAGCTCGTCCTCGCGGTCAATGGTCCGCATAAAAATGACTTCTCGGCCTGCTGCGATTCCCTTGGCTGCTTGCGTTAAATCATTTAAAGGCTTGCGGAGCTTGTTCAGCACATGACGGATAACAGCAAATAAAATAATGAGCAGCGCCAGAACGGCTCCGGAGAAAATCAGCTGGGATGCCAGGCTGTTATTCGCAAAGGATTCATCATTGGCTGCCTGCTTTGCGGCAATTCTTCCTCTATATTCCTTAAGGCTTTGCTGAAAGTTTCTTATCTTTGCTGATCCGTCAGGGCTCAAGGCAACCTTTGTCAATCCCTTGATGTCTCCCTCTTCGTAGAGCCGGACACTTTTTGGTACAGCATCCTGAAAATAAAACGTGTAAAATGCCTGAGCTGCCTTCACAAATTCTGAGTCCTTCTCTGCCAGGGCATCCTCATGAAGTTCATCCAGCTTTTGAGAAATCAGGCTTTTTTGCTCCATTGCTTTTTCATAGTAAAGCTTGTTTTTGCCGTTCTCGCCGTAGGCAAAATAGGCTCTGATCTCGGAGATGGCGCTATTAAAGGCGTAATCAAGGTCACCGGCAAGCTTTTCCTGCATTTTAAGCCTGCTGTTTTCTGCATCATAAGAGGCTTGTGTCCTGTTCTGTGCCCACACAAATATAGCAAACGTCGCACAGAACATTAAAATGATGGCTGCTGTGAAAGCCCCGAATTGCCTTGGAAGGCTTTTTTTTATCATCTATTCATCCTGCCCTGTAATTTCTTTGATCTTTTCGAGCAATTGTATCGGGCTGAAGGGCTTTGCCATAAAATAGTCCGCTCCGGCATCAAGCACTCTTTCCTGGTCAGCGGCCTGGCTCTTCGCACTCAGCATCATAATTTTCGCATTTTTCTTATCGGGATGATTGCGTATTTTTTCAATTAATTCAAGCCCTGTATAGCCCGGCATCATATAGTCAAGCAAAATAAGGTCATACTCATGCTCAAGCATTTTCTTAAGTGCTTCTTCACCGTCTGCTGCTTCTTCAAGACTGTATCCTTCTTCTTCAAGTGTATCGGCAACAAGCATCCTTAATATTTCTTCATCTTCAGCCAGCAATATCCGTGCCATTCAGTTCCACCTCCAGCACCTTTTTCAGGCTGCCTTTTTTGTACATACTTATATATCGGTACTTTTGAGGGGAACTTCAATGTGCTTGACTCTTTTTATCAAATGCTGAAGCCTTGATTCGAGCTCAGCCAGTTTAAATGGCTTTGTCAAATAATCATCTGCTCCATAGTGGAGGGCCTTTGCAATGTCTTCTTCGCTTTTTCTTGCCGTTAGCATAATGACGGTATACTTTTTTTGATCCTCAAGCTGCCTTATTTTCTTCAAAACTTCAATCCCATCCATTTCAGGCAGAACTCCATCAAGAATAATGAAGAATTCATCATCCTTTCCGTCTCCGTACCAGTCTGATTCCAGAAAACTCATTCCATCCTGGAAAAGCCGGATATCAAATTCGAGCCTTTTGGACAATCTGCTTTTGCGGAAAAGATCCTGTAAAATGGTCCTGATGATCGGATCATCGTCAATAATGCCGACATGAAGCACCTTTTTGCGCGCCGGACTGCTGCTGTCATTGATCAGAACTCTGCCTCTTCCTTTCTTTTTCGCTTCATAAAGCGTGCTGTCAGCAAGATCCATCAGAACGTGGTAGTCCATATAGTCTTCAAACTGGGCAATTCCTGCTGAAAAGGTACAGGAAAAGCTTTCTCCGCCCTCAGAAAAAGTGACTTCCGAAAACTCGGCAAGAATCCGTTCCAGAACCTTTTTGGCTTCCTCTGCTTCTGTTTTCGGAAGCAGCAGGAGAAATTCCTCGCCGCCAAACCTGTACGGCAAATCGGACGGCCGAATGCTTCTCTTAAGCAAATCCGCAAACCTGACCAGAACCTTGTCCCCAGCCAGATGCCCGTATTTATCATTAATTTTTTTAAAATGGTCCAAGTCAATAACTGCAGCGCTAAGGTGCTGTTTTTCCCTGATAATTTGGGCTCTGATGCGCTCAAAAGAGTCTCTTAGGTATTTTCTGTTGAATACCCTTGTTAGTTCATCGATCATAACCAGTTCATCTATATCCCTTTTTTTCTCTGTCTGGCGCCTCACCCTTACAGAAAATTCATCCAAATCAAAAGGCTTTGGAATAAAATCATCCGCACCCAGTTCATACGATTTCATCCGTGTCGCTTTCGAAGAATCGACGCTGATCATGATAACCGGGATAAATCGTTTCTTCATCTTTCTTTTTAAATCTGTCAAAACATCCAGGCCATTTCTCGAATGCATGTGCACATCGATGATGATGCAGTCCGGTTCAAGATCAAAGAGCGAAGCAGCAGCTCTTTCCGGCTCAGCAAATGCAATAACCGCATAGTTCTGTTTTTCCAATTCATCTTTTATATACATCAGCAACGCAGTATCGTCATCAATCAAAATAACCAGCTGCTTGCTGATCCCGCCGCCGGCAGCTGATCCCGTGCCAGTGGCAGCCATATTTGCGTCTTCTTCATATAAAATGGTTAAAAGGTCAGAAAGGAAAAGAAACAGCTCGTCTTTCAGCCAAGTCTCATCACTGTCTTCCTTTACGTTTTTTATTAAACATGCTGCTGATGCGCCTAGTTCCGTCAAACCGATCGTTGGAGCTGTTCCTGAAAGGGAGTGAAGAAACTTGTAAACTTCCCGGTGAGTCACAGGCCGATCATTTTTTGTCCACTCTGAAATTAAAGTGCGTGCCTTTTCAAGTAAAATACTTTTATATTTATTCATGCTGATTCCCCTGTAAAAATTGAATTGCCTAACCGCTTACTATTTTACTACTTCGCCTGTTTAAAGTAACCTTTCTTATCTTTATATCGGGGGTTTACATCTGGTAAATCTGTCCATTCGCTGTCTGCTTGAGATTATTAAAAAATAAGCTATGTTTAAGAAGAATGTTGGTTTTTACCCACCTGTTGATCTACGTTCCAGGCGGGAGACTCCTGCGGGAGCAGCGGGACAGGTGAGACCCCGCAGGCGCTAAGGCGCCGAGGAGGCTCAAGCGGCCCGCCCCGCGGAAAGCGGACGCCTGCAACGGAAATCAACAGTCAAATTTAACAAAGCCATAATAAAAATAGAGGCCCGCCCGCAGGCTGCCCCTATCCTTGCCATTACTGCAGCAAATAGACTCTTGCTTCGTAAGGCTTCATCATAAATGCTGTTGTGTGCTTATGAGACTGTGTTTTATAGTTTGCCAGCATGAGCTTTTCAGAGGAAAGCGGCAGGCTGCTGTACTGATAGTATGCTTTTTGTCCGGAGATATTGCAGATAATGAGCGCCTTTTGGTCATCCAGCGTTCTGGTATATGCATAAATCTGTTTATCCTCGTCAAGAATACAATCATAGCTTCCATAAATAAGCACATCATTTTCTTTTCGAAGATTAATCATTTTTTTGTAAAAATGATAAATAGATTCTGGATCAGACATTTGCTCCTCAACATTGCACTTCACATAGTTTAAATTCGCGCCGAACCATGGTGTCCCGTTTGAGAAACCGCCGTTCTTTTCTTTGTTCCACTGCATTGGGGTGCGGGAGTTATCCCTTCCTTTATGCCAAATAATTTCCATGATTTCTTCGTGCGGCCTTCCCTTGGCTGTTTCAATCAGATAGAGATTTTTCATGGCTACATCGTCGTAATCCACAATAGAATCAAAATGAACATTCTTCATTCCGATTTCCTGTCCCTGATAAATAAAAGGCGTTCCTTGCATAAAGAAGTACATGGCAGCAAGGGCCTTCGCGCTCTCATTTAAATAGATTGTGTCATTTCCCCATGTTGAAACAGAGCGCGGCTGATCATGGTTTTCAAGGAAAAGGGCATTCCATCCTCGACCTTCAAGTCCTTTTTGCCATTTTGTCATCGTTTTTTTAAATTCTGCAAGATCAATAGAGCCGCTGACTCCTGTATCCCACAAACCAAGATGTTCAAATTGGAAAATCATGTTGAAAATGCCGTCCTTTTCGCCAACCCAGTCTTCTGCCTGCTCAAGGCGCACACCATTTGCTTCGCCGACAGTCATAATATCATATCGCGCAAACGTTTGCGCTTTCAGCTCTGTTAAGTGCGTTAAAATGCCGTCTACGTTCATATGGTAATCAAAGGATGGGACAAATGGAAAACCGTACGGGTTCGGCAAATCAGGAAAGTTTTCTTTTTTCTTTATATGAGAAATGGCATCCACCCGGAAGCCGTCAATTCCTTTATCCAGCCACCAGTTGATCATTTTATAGACTGCTTCGCGCATATCCGTGTTATCCCAATTTAAGTCAGGCTGTTTTTTGGCAAACACGTGAAGGTAATACTGATCTGTTAGTTCATCTTTTTCCCATGCTGAGCCGTTAAAAATGCTTTCCCAGTTATTAGGCTCTTTGCCGTCTTTGCCGTCTCTCCAAATATACCAGTCTCTTTTTTCGCTGTTTTTGGATGTACGGGATTCAATAAACCATGGATGCTCATCACTCGTATGATTGACCACAAGGTCCATAATCAGTTTCATGCCGCGTTTATGCGTTTCAGCAAGCAGTTCATCAAAGTCCTCCATGCTGCCGAAGTCCTTCATAATGTCCTGATAATCGCTGATATCATAACCATTGTCAGCATTCGGTGATTCAAAAATCGGGCAAATCCATATGACATCGATTCCAAAATCCTGCAGATAATCAAGCTTTGAAATGACTCCCTGCAAATCTCCAATCCCGTCTCCATTGGCATCCATAAAGCTGCGGGGGTATATTTGATAAGCTGTCGCTTCTTTCCACCATGTTCTTTTCAAGCTGTGTGCTCCTTCCTGGCAACAAACTATTGCAAACGCTTTTAATCTTTCAATACTTAAATTATTATACTTTAATAACTTGCTGGAGAGAACAATAATTTATTTAGCTTATGAGGAAGCCGATTTCAGCAAAAATTCAGATTCACCATAATATTTCAGTATGTATCATTAAAAAAGCAGCCAGCTTTTATAAGGCTGGCTGCTTTTTGCTCAGATCAGGCAATTTTAGACTTTTCTTTGCCTGTTTTCATTAACATCCATTTTTTCCCTTCCACAATTCTTGCCGTAAGCATTCCTGCCGCATTGTCACCAGTGACATTCAGCATCGTTGCCGGCGGATCAATGATTGTGCTGATCGCTGCGATAATCGGAAGGGCTTCAGGCGGAAAGCCGAATAAGGAAAGAATCAGCATTTCCCCTATCATGCCTCCGCTTGGAATGGCGCCCATAACTGTTCCGACAAGAAGGGAAACAAGGATAATGGTGATCCAGGTACTAAAGCCTCCTACAGGCTTATGAAACAGCTCAAGCAGGAAGACAATTTTCAGCACACCGCCCATAACAGAACCGTCTTTATGCATTGTTGCTCCAAGAGGCACTGTCATTTCACGGATATCATCAGGTATGCCCATCTTTTTGGATGCTTCCAAATTTACCGGGATAGATGCCGCGCTTGAGCAGGTCGCCAAGGATGTGATGGTTGGAGAAAGCATATTTTTCCAAAACATCTTAACAGCCCGTCCTTTTCCGGATAAAAACACAAATAGCGTGAATGCCGCAAAGAAGTAAATAACTGAAGCAATGTAATAAAGAATGCCTGCTTTAAAATAGGTTCCGAGCAGGAGAGGTCCATACTGGCCGACAAGGGTGGCAAAATAGGCGCCAAGCCCAATTGGTGCATACAGCATAATGATGGACACAAGCTTCATTAGAACATCTGCACCTGAAGACAAGAAGGCGGCAAACGGCTTTCCCTTTTCACCGATAAGGGAAACGGACAATCCAAGGAACACAGCGAAGACAATCAATGCCAGCATATTGTTTCTGGAGAAAAGCTCTCCAAAATCAGAAACAGTGAACGTGCTGACAATTTGGTCGCCAAGTGTCACTTGCTCTGCTGCTTCAGGCTGCTGAAGCTTTAAATTCACTCCCTCTGCAGGCGGAAAAATGGAAACGGCAATCAGCATAAAAATAGCCGCAGCGATTCCAGTAAGCAGAAACACGCTGAACATGCTGCCCATAATTTTTCCGAGCCGTTTTGTTGCTCCCATTGCTGCAATAGAAGAAGAAATGGTAAAAAAGACAAGCGGTACGACAACCGTAAACATGCCATTTAAAAACAAATCGCCAAATGGCTTTAAGATCATGGCTTTTTCTTGAAAAATAAGTCCGATTACAGCACCGGCAATAATAGATGAAAGCAGAATAATCGGGAAACGGTAAGCTTTCAATTCAGTATACCTCCAATTTAACGGATAAAAGACCGAATTAATGCTACCAAAACCAGCCTGCTTTTTCAATCTATTTTATTGTCCTCTATTCTATATTGTTTGCATCTTGCTCGGTTTTCGGCAATTTGCTGATTTCAACAGAGATAATGTGGTGGTTTTCAATTTCCATTATTTTAAATTGATAATCGTCCTCCATTACGCTTTCTCCCTGCTGAATATCAAGGTTCTGTGAAAGAATCCACCCGCCGATTGTATCCATATCATCTGATTCAATAAAGGTGCCGAGCACATCGTTTATTTCTTCAATCAGTGCTTTTCCATCAACCACATATCGGTTTTCTCCAAGCTTTTGTATGTATGGCAGCTCGTCTGCATCAAACTCATCCTGTATTTCCCCTACAATTTCCTCCAGTATGTCCTCTACCGTAACAAGCCCGGCTGTTCCCCCATATTCATCAACCAATATGGCAATATGAATTCTTTCCTTCTGCATCCGGATCAAGAGGTCATGAATGTATACTGTTTCAATCACCATGATGACGGGTCTCATCAGCTGTGTTAAATCTTTGACGCCTTCCAGCTCTCTGCTTTCATACAGTGCCTGAAATAGCTCCTTTACATTGATAACACCAATAATGTTATCCTTCTCGCCATCCTGAACGGGATACCTGGTATATCTCTCATTCTTCATAATAGAAAGATTTTCTTCAAGGCTGTTTTCAAGGGCTACAGTCACCATCTCTGTCCGCGGCACCATAATTTCCCTGGCAAGCCTGTTGTCAAATTCAAATATTTTGTTCACATACCTGTACTCGGATTGATTGATTTCTCCTTTTTCATAGCTTTCGGACAGGATGATTCTAAGCTCCTCTTCACTATGTGCCATATCGCTTTCATTAGTTGGCTCAAGACCTGTCATTTTCACAATCAGCCGGGCAGAGCCATTCAGAATCTTAATAAACGGCAAAGAAATTTTATGAAATAAGATCAGTGACGGCGTGAAGCCAAGCGTAATCGCTTCAGCCTTTTGAATGGAGATGGTCTTTGGCGCCAGCTCCCCAATGACCACATTGAAGTAAGTAATAATTAAAAAGGACAGCACAAAAGAAAGGATGGCTGTCAATGATTCATGAAGGCCGATCTTTTCAAAAACAGGGTGAAGCAATACCTGTACCGTCGGCTCTCCAAGCCACCCAAGGCCAAGAGCCGTCACAGTAATGCCGAGCTGGCAGGCAGATAAGTATTCATCAAGATTGGTGATGACCCTTTTTGCTGCTTCTGCTTTTTTATTACCCTCTGCTACAAGCTGATCAATGCGGGATCTTCTGACCTGTACGATGGCAAATTCAATTGAAACGAAATAAGCCGTAATGGCAATCAAAAGGAAAACTAAAAAAATATTTAAAATAACCAATGAATTCCCTCTTCCGTCAGAAGAAGGATCACCTCCTTGTAAGCAGCTGCCTATCTTTATAAAACAGCCATCTTTCTATTCTTTTTACTCAGAAGGACAAACATAAACCTTTTGTCTGTTATTTGTCTTGAAAAAGGAGATGCCCGGAAGGAAAGTCTGCATGGCTCTTTCCAGATAGATCTGCTCAATTCAGCTGCTGTGCTTTGTACCCTTACACTATTTTTCTCATCATCTGCAAATACCATCCCAAAATACGCGCATACTATTGGCAAGCAGGAATTTCCGGGCGGTGAAAAAATGAAAATTTCAAAGGATGAAAAAGAGGCCTTAAGCACAGCCATTGATAAAATGAATGAAGGTCTTGATGTTTTTATTCAATTCTACAATGAAGCAGAAGAGGATGTTCCATTGGTCGACTTTTCCGATGATACGGCTAAAATCATTGAAAGGGCTGCCGACTCAATCGGAAGAGAGAAAGTGTCGAATAAAATCAATACAATTGTAAAAGAAATGCTTTCGTTTTTTGATGAAAAAAAGGACTGAGCAGATGAAGCATAACCGACTTTATACCCTGCTCCTGAAGTTTCCGCTCTCTGTTCGGATCGGATCAACCGTCATACTGATTATTTTCATTTTCGCCTATCTGATTACACTGGCTGAACCGAAGGAATTTCCGGATTATTATGATGGGATCTGGTGGGCAGTCGTTACGATCGCTACTGTGGGCTACGGAGATTTAGTGCCTGTGACAGCGATTGGTAAACTGATCGGCATTATATTAATTCTGCTGGGAGCTGGTTTTTTGACCGCTTATTTTGCGCACCTGTCAGCAGCTGCCATCCAAAAGCAGCATTCTTATTCAAGAGGTCATGTATCCTTTCGCAGCAAAGACCATCTTATTGTTGTGGGATGGAACGCTAAAGCAAGGGAAATGATCAAAACAATGAGAAAGACAGCGCCAAAACGCAAGGTGGTATTGATTGATCAAAGCCTTTATGAAGCACCTCTTTTGGATAATATCCATTTCATTAAAGGGAATGCGGCAGAGGACGATGTTTTGCTGAAAGCCAATATCCATAAAGCAGACGGCATTATCATTACGGCTGATCAGCATAAAGACGAAGCTGATTCTGACAGGCAGACCATTCTTACTCTGCTGGCTGTAAAAGGACTGAATCCCGGACTTTACACGATCTGTGAAATTCTTTCAGAACAAAGCATGAACAATGCCAAACGGGCTGGTGCTGATGAAATTATCCGAACATCCGAAGTCACAAGCCATTTAATGATGAACAGCCTCTTTTCCAAAAAAGGGCTGTCTGATTTATTTGAAAAGCTGAATCCAGCTGCCGGAAACCATTTTGAGATTCTTGCAGCAGGAAGCATGGAAGGAAAATCATTTCTGGAGGCCAGCATCTATTATTTAAACCAGGAAAAGCTTCTTTTGGGCATTAAAAAAGGGGAGGAAACCTTTTTAAATCCCCCCCATGATTATCAAATCTCTGCTTCTGAAGAGCTGATCTTATTCGTTCATTGACGCTCCCAGCAGTACGCTCTCAAGCTCAAGAGCCAATTCCCTGCCGACGCTATGGTATTTGTCCGCAATATAAGAATCCTTGTCATGAGGTTCAGAAAATTGATTAAAAGAGGCTGTAATATTCCCGGTCTCTGCGTGATCATCAAGCCCTTTTTTGTATTGGTGGGAAAGCAAAAACGGCGTTCCCAGTCTGACAGTGGCATGGGGTGTATCCAGTTCCCCGTCCACTGCCTGAAAAGGGACCCGCAAATATTGAACACCATCTTCATCATCGATTTTGTAATCAAAATACCCATTATCATAATCCCAGCCGCTCCCAATCACATATCCGAGCGGCTTTAATTCTTCCTCCAGATAATGCAGCTTAAATATCTTATTTTCAATCTTTGACGGAATTTCAAACATGTCAGCAATCCCCCTTTTCTTTGTAGCTTCTCCCCTTTTTTAAAAAACTACAGATAGAAAAGCCTGGTAACAATGCACACAGACGCGTATTTCCCTTAAGTTCACCAAAAATTTTCCTAATTGGAAAGAAAACTATTAACAAATTATTGAAAACTGTTACATTTATTTATAGAGACTTTTTATTTTTGGCTTTGTTAAATTTGGCATTCTTCTTTAACACAGCCATATTTGAGCCGATTGCAAATCCGGAGGAGGAAAGATGAAGATCAGCATCCGCCAGGCTACTGCTGCCGATTCATATGCCATATTAAAATACACAAAAAAAATATTGGATGAAACCCCTTATATGATTTCTACATCAATGGAGTACGTTAATTCTGTTGAGGATGAAGAATTTTGGACACGCCAAACCTATGAGGATGGGGGGATCATTTTCTTAGCTTATTCCGGCAGGACACTTGTCGGCATGCTTACCGCCAACAGGCAGCGCCGGTTAAGAAAACGCCATACCTGCACATTCGGAATATCCGTTAAAAAGAGCCACCATGGCAAAGGCATCGGCAAGCTTTTGATGAATGAACTGATTGTATGGGCAGAACAGCAGCCAGGGCTTGAAAAAATTAACCTTGAAGTGTTTTCCAATAACCTCATCGCCAGAAGGCTTTATCAAAAACTGGGCTTTCGGGAGGAAGGAAGGCTCTTAAAGGAGATAAAATACACAGACGGCACTTATGCGGATGTTATTTTGATGGGAAGGCCTCTTTAATAGAAAAGCGGAAGCGCCTTGTTCAGCCCCGACAAGCACTGGAGCAAAAATGCGAAAAGTCCGGGTTTGACTTTTTGGATTTTTGTGAAGTGACTCAGATCGGGCTAGGCGCTGGAGCTGGACAATTTAGAAAAGCGCAAGCCGCTCGTTCAGCCCCGACAGCTGCTTGCGGAAAATCCCGAAAAGTCTGCACTTTGACTTTTTAGGATTTTTTGAAGCGACTCGAGGGGCTAGCGGCTGTAGCTGGACAAATCTAATCCCGACATTCAGCCATTTAAGTACACTTATAAATTCTTATCTCATAAAAAAAGCCGCCAGTTTCTAGAAACTGGCGGCTTTGCTTTCATCTTTTACAAGGACGCTTGAAGAATATCAGTAACATCCTGTTTTTGCAATTTGTTAAAGTTTCCGAACGGTCCATTAGCCATCGCTTTATCTGCCATGAGTTCAATGTTTTCATCTGTAATGTCATAATCGGCAAGACGGGAAGGGGCACCAAGGCTGCTCCAGAACTCACGAAGTTTTTCAATTCCTTCAAGAGCGATGTCACGGTCAGATTTTCCTTCTTCGCTTACTTCAAAAACACGGACAGCTAGCTGTTTAAAGCGGGACAGGTTCACATCAAGGTTATGCTTCATCCAGTTAGGGAACAAAATAGCAAGTCCTCCAGCATGCGGAATGTCGTAAACCGCTGAGACAGCATGCTCGATATTATGAGTGGCCCAGTCTCCTCTGGCTCCCATTTGCAGGATGCCATTCAAAGCAAT
This sequence comes from Metabacillus kandeliae, assembly GCF_021166585.1. Lineage (GTDB taxonomy): Bacteria > Bacillota > Bacilli > Bacillales > Bacillaceae > Metabacillus_B > Metabacillus_B kandeliae. The sequence goes on along the minus strand of NZ_JAJOZE010000009.1, from coordinate 34,391 downwards.
GGTGCCGCTGTAAAGAATGGTTTCTCTCAACTCATAATTTTCCAGGTCTTCAATGAGTTTTGGAGCTGTTTCAATGACTGTTTTCAAAACAGATTCACACATTCTATCCTGAAGCAATGCATTCGTTGTATTGCGGAAATAGGATTCAAATACGTGAGACATCATATCGACCATTCCGTAAATTGTATGATCTTTTGGAACACTGAACGTATTAACAGGATCAAGAATTGAGAATTTCGGGAATGTCAGCGGGCTGCCCCAGCCGTATTTCTCTTTTGTTTCCCAGTTCGTGATAACAGAACCAGAATTCATTTCAGAGCCTGTTGCCGCAAGAGTCAGCACTGTGCCAAACGGCAGCGCATCTGAAGGAGTATGCTTTTTCGTCACAATATCCCATGCATCCCCGTCATATTTAGCACCTGCTGCAATGGCTTTTGTGCAGTCAATAACACTTCCTCCGCCAACAGCAAGGATAAAATCGATGTTATTATTTTTGCAGATTTCAACGCCTTTTTGAACAGTTGAGAGGCGCGGGTTCGGTTCGATTCCTGCAAGCTCAGAAACCTCTGCTCCTATTTCTTTTAAAAGAGATAAAACCTGATCATACAGTCCGCTTCTCTTAATGCTTCCTCCGCCGTATGCAAGAAGAACCTTTTTTCCATACTTAGGCACTTCGTTTTTTAATTCTTCAGCTTGGCCTTTGCCAAAAATCAGCTTTGTTGGATTTTGATATGTAAAATTTTCCATAAAAATCGCCTCCTCGAATAACATTATGCTCCTTGAAGCTTTTTTTTGTAAAGAAATGCGCTCTATTAATATGCTTCAAAATATTCCAGCCTATGTTGCCTGCTATGATTTTTCCTGTGTATAAATTTTATAAAAATCCGCACGATATGAATGTATCCATACTAACTAAGGAGGGAATATCATGAGCGCATTACAACGCATTGCACTAGTACTTACCATAATTGGAGCCATCAACTGGGGACTAATCGGCTTTTTCCGTTTTGATCTTGTAGCAGCCATTTTCGGCGGACAAGCTGCACCTCTTTCCCGCATTATCTACGGTTTAGTTGGTATTGCAGGCCTAATCAACCTCGCTATCCTTTTCAAACCAGCAGAAGAAATCGGACGCACAGAACCAAAACCGGAAATGAAATAAGCACTCCCTGCAAGCGGTATAAGAAAACCATTCCGCTCTAAAGAAAAAAGGCACCGTTCAATTGAACGGTGCCTTTCCTATTACTTCTTGGATTGTTCGATCCATTCTTGAAGCTTATCTTTTAGCGTGTTAAAGCCTTCCTGCGGTGCTTGGGATGCTTTTACAGTTGTTGTAGCCTGTCTTTTTCTTGGCTGTTTTTTTGCTTCAGGACGCTCTGGAGCTTCCTGTGTAGCACGAATGGACAAGCTCATTTTTCCAGCTGCTTCATCAATAGAAAGAACCTTAACCTGAACTTCGTCTCCAACTTTCAAGTGCTCGTTAATATCTTTAACAAAGCCGTGCTGAATTTCAGAAATATGAACCAAACCTTGTGTTTCTTCATCAAGCGCAACGAACGCTCCGTAAGGTTGAATGCCTGTGACTTTACCTGAATAAATATTGCCTGTTTCGAATTTTGTGGACATGAGAACACTCCTATATGATTAATATATCTCGTTTATATACGCAATTAAAAATGATATCATACTTTCCCCATTTAATCAAAGAATCTTTTTAATCAGCTTGAAAACCGCTCATTTAAGAATGCAGCCGTTTTCGTAAAAAGAGTGCTTTTCAACACTGGCTGCTTTGCTGAAAAAGCATGATAATCTGCTTTTTCAACATACGTGAATAGGCGCAAGTGGCCAAATGAATAGCTGATTAAGCTTCCTAAAGCAAAGCCAAAGCCGTAGCCTTTATAGCCAAGAGGCAGCAAAAGCAAGGTAGCAGCAGCAATTCCAGTAATGAACAAAGCAGCAGTCCATGCCGCACCCTTCCTGTCGTCAAAGTAGAGCTGAAGGAGAATCATCACAAGCGTCATTCCGTTGCAAAAAGCTCCAATCGCCGTGCAGCGGAAAATTTCGAGAGTTTTATCATTATAAATCATTTCAGGAAGAATAAATATAGCCGCGAGCAAAACAGCAGCTGTAATGAGCCCCTGGTTCCTGAGCAGTCTTTCCAGTTCCTGCTTCAGTACAACGAGCATTTTACTTTTTGCAGTCAAAATCTGCTGCAGTGTTCCTCCTTGATTAATAGCACTGTAGAACGTTCTGTACCTTTCATAAAAACGGGTTTCAATCGAAACGACAAACAGCATGTAAATCGGAATAATGGTGAGGTAAGCATAAAACAAAGCTGTGTCATAGGATGGATAGCTGAAAAACACTCCATATTTAGGCGCCTTGCCTTCATGAATCCAAATGATCCAATTGCTTGCCCAAAGACCTGCATTATAGCAAAAGCCGCAAATAACCAAGCTTGGATAACGGTCAAAATAGGTTAAGTATTGAAATTGCCCTTTAGCTGTTCTGATGGGAAAAGTCAGGTACATAGCGTGGGTCAGCCACAGCAGTGTAATCCCAAGACCGGCGAAAAAGCTTGCCAGCATCAGGACTGCCTGCGTATAGGTTCCGAACGCGAAAGTGCCTGTATACAGCAAAATGACCATGCAAGCCGCGCCCGTTCCTCCCCCTGTTAAAAATGCCAAAGCAATGGATTGATAATTTTTTGCACCTGATAAATATAAAAGCATCACCCATATTAGATTCAGTACAGCGAAAATCCCTAAAATCAGCAGTTCAATGTAAAGCGGCAGTTCCGAGAAAGCGGCAAAAATACACCAGAGCAAAAAAGCGGCGAGCAAGGTTATTTTTGCAAATCCGATGAATGACGCAAATACTTTTCCTTCCTGCTTTTCATAAAGGCAGTCTGCGACATAACGGGTAACAGCGAGCTGCTGCACCCCATACAGGACTTGAGAGAAAATAAAACAATAAGAGATGGACAGCAAAAAAAGTTCTTTGTTTTCTATATTTACCCCTTTTGCAAACCCGAGAATATTCTGAATGAGAAAAAGAGTAAAAATGATCAAAAGCCAGGGGCCCGCTGTAACGAAGACAGAGTACAAATACGCTTTTACCCGTGAAGAGTAATAGTCTTCTTTGAACATTTTCTGCAGCTGAAATCCTATCCCCGCCATTTAAGCCCCTCCTCTCTTTATGTACAAATTTCTATAGGCAGCGATCATGTCTTCGGCCAGATAATATTTCAACACCCGCTTGCGGCCGCTGTTTCCGAGCTTTGGCAATAAATCTCTGTTTTCCATACTCCACTGCAGCCGGTCTGCGAGCTGCTTCGGACTCACAGGCGGGACCGTAAAGCCGCAGGCTCCGAAGCTGTCTCCTTCTCCGCCTTCAATCAGTTCTCTGCAGCTGCCTACATCTGTTACAATCCATGGCTTGCCGAAAGCCATTCCCTCTAAAACAGCAAGAGGCTGTCCTTCAGAGATGCTGGACAAAACACAAATATCAAACTTCGGCAAATAATCATCAATATTTACCTTGCCGGTAAACTCTATCTGATCCGCTAAATGAAATTCTTCTACAAGCGACCTGCATTCTGCAGCGTATTCCGGCATTTCTTCGTCAGGCCCAAGAATGGACCACTTAAAGGAAAGACCCTGAGATTTTAACAGCCGTGCTGAATAAATCATTGTTTTGATATCTTTAATAGGAACTACCCTTACGATGGCCCCTATGTGGAAAATTTCTTTTTGTCCGCGTTCGGTCTGTTCCTGAAAGGAAGAAAGGGATATACCGTTTGGAATGATTTTAGTCTTTTCCTCCGGAGCACCTCCCTGCAGCTGGTACTGCCTGTTTCTTTCAAACAGGGTAAGTATTTCATCCGCCATTTCGTATGCCTGTTTGGACAGATGATGAAAAAACTGAATCCAGCGTTTTTTATAGGTAACAGGGATCCACGCTGCCTGCAGGATTTCCTCCTCCCGCTCCCTTGAATAAATGCCATGCTCAGTCAAGAGAAAAGGCACTTTTTGCGAATAAGCAATATAAGCAGCAGCAAGCCCGCCATATCCAGTGGAAACCGCGTGTACGAGCTTTACTTTTTCATATTCCTGCTGCAATAAAAAAATAACCGGTGTATACAAAGCCCGCCACATCCAGACATAATCAAGAAAGGAGCCGCTTTGTTTCTCAAGCACATAGCAATGTTTGACAAGCGTGTAAAAAGCTTCACTGGCAAAAAAGTCAGCCAGGCTTCCCATTTTATTTTTGTCTCCTAATAAGCGGAGCGCTTCTGGATTTGTCGTCTGAAATGTGAACCATTCAGACAGGAGACTGATTTCCTGCTCCGTAAGCTTCGTTTTCAAGCTTTTCGCCTGATCCGTCCTGGCGGTTAAAGCTACATTTTGAATATGCTTAATATTTTGCGGCAAATCAAATTTTGCCTGATCAATCCCTCTTTCTTCTGGTGTAATCGTAAAAAGGGAAAAATTCAAATCAGGCATGCTTTTGATCAATGTATGAATCCAGCTGGAAACCCCGCCGCTTACATATGGATAGCTGCCTTCAGCAATAAAACCGATCATTTCTTTTTCCCCTCCTCCAGTGAAATCACTGCATCAGGCTTTGTCAGTGTTACAGTATAAATGGAAGGATTGATTTGCTGAATGCTCCCATAAGGCCTTGTGCCAGTTTGAATTTTCTTCCCCTCATTTACCCTGATCAGCAAATGAGACGGAACTGGAACCTTATAACCGTGCAGTTCAATGGAATGATTGCCGTAAGAAATATTCCATTTTCCTTTTTGATATACGGCCATTTCCCGCTCGGCATCTGATTGCCTGTATGCCGTTAAATATGGATACGTTTTGATCAGAAAATCCTGCAATCTTGTATAGTTTTTCTTCAGGCCTTTCCATCCGCCCTTTTCAGACCGCTGCTCATCAAGCACATCGTCAGGATGCACAAAGTGGGAAACGATTCCAAAGTTAGCTACAGCATCTGCCATCTGAAACTGGTCCTCAGCTGTGAACTGATAGCCGCTCGTAATTCGCGGAAAATTATATAAGGAAGGATATTTTTCATCATATCCAAATTCCTGAATAAGACTGCCAAGCTTATCAGTGCCAAGGTAAAGACTTGATATAACCCCGATATCAGGATAGCTGTGGGCAACTGCAGCTATTCCTGCAGGTCCGATAGTATTGGATGGCGGCACATAGGTGCTGATGTTTGCTTTTGGGAAAAGCTTTGCCTGAATACTTCTCATTTGGTGAAGCGAGCGCTCCATTTCTCCCCTGCTTTCCCACAGCCTGTAATGAAAGGATCTATCCGTTTTGTCGCCCTTTAAAATTAGTGACTGGTGATTGTAGCCATGCAGGGCGAGTTCCCCTCCAGACGCCAGAAGCTGGCGGCCGTATTTCAGCAAATCCTCTTCATACAGCTGCAAAATATGCGATCTTGACAGATTCGGATCACTCTCATACGTGCCGATGGAAGCTCCGGTATAGGGAAAATGATAGTCTGAGCTGATCTGTTTCATGTCAGGCCACCAGACCTTGTCGTAGAATTCATCATAGGTCATCCCGTAATCCTGATAAATCTGCTTATTTTTCATCTTTACAACTGGAGCAGGAAAATCATCAATATACATGATTTTTCCCGCAAACTGCCCTGCTGCCATGGCCGGCGCTGCAAGTGTCAGGGACTGGAGCAGCATGCCTCTTGAAGACTTGTCCTGCATCGCCGTATTATTTAAAAAAACCACTTTCCCTTTTCCATATGGATATGTCCATAAAAAAGGCTGCTTTTGGGCTTTTATCAGAACATGCGCTTTCCTACTTAGCTTCACATTCAGCATGCTGTTGGAAAAGTACTCAGATTTCGGGCTGATTTCAGGGTAGCCTGGAAAAAATGCATTGGAGACCGAAAGACCTTTTACTCCATCGACATAGCCCCTGTTTTTTTCAATCCCTAGCAGGCTGTCCCACGCAGGATCTTGAAACCGGTTGGTAAACATGAGATTTCCGCCCTGCTTCGCATACGTTTGAATTTTACTGAGCGGCCATTTCTCCGGATTCTCCCCAAACAGCACAAGAACTGAATAGGGATCAGGGAATAAAGCATCCTCAAGCTGATCCGTTCTCTTCACTTTATAAGGGATTTTGGCATACTGAAGCGCCTTTTTCATATTTTCAAAAATGCCTAATCCAAATTCGTCTTCCGGCTGGCAGAGAGTGACGGTCAATCTTGACTCTTGCGGAATTTTCGCCTTCGAAGACATGACCTTTACATCAGCCGGTTTTACCGGTTTTTTTGGAAAAGGCAAATCCTGATAAAGGCGGTCCATGTTAAAATACAGCGTCCCCAAAAGAGCAAGCAATACAATTAACACTGTTGCAGCAACTTGTTTGTATAAGCTTTTTTTCATCCTATTCACCTTGCCGTCTTTAAAATTAGCTATTTCATTTCCGCTGTTTTCCTGCTGGTATAAAACAAGGCTGCAGTCTGCTGATCTATCTCAGACAGCAGCTGATATTGCGGATGCCGATAAATTTTTTCAGCCAGACGAAAGATTTCCGGCCAGTCACTTTTTAAATAGGCTGCTCTGAAAAGGCCCATTTCAGCATCAATGGAGCCCTGATCTGAAGAGAGTGCCTGCTTGAATGCCGCCTCAGCAGTCACCAGGTCTTTTTCAAGCATCAGGCTTCCAAAGGCTTTTAAAAACTCCGGCTGGTTTGGAAATGAAAACAGCGCCTGCTTCAAAAATGTACCGTACTCCTCTTCAATGTCACTTTTTAAGGCAGTGTCATAGAGCCCGCTATCCAGGTAGTTCCTATAAGAATTCATCAGGGACAGATAGCCGGCGATACTATCGCTGGATAAGTTTCGTTTTTCTTGATCAATCTGCTGTACGGCTCTTTCGTGCAAAACATTTCTTATCGCAGCTGCATAATGAACCGTTTCGCGGTCAGAATTAGATAGCGCTTTATCAAGAAGCACTTTATGCCCTATTGTCTTTTCATTTGATAAATTGAGCATGATGCTTTTCAGGATGCCGGCTCCTTCCTGTTCACCAGATAAATTGACGGAAAGCAGATCTTCGTCCTTTTCCAGCTGCTCTCTCAACAAGTCAAAATTGTAAACCCCTTTCTCTATATATTGAGAGTACTCGTCCATAAAAGAGGTGTTTTTGTGACTTCTGTGATGCTTGGCCATAAAATAGCCTGCCAGGAAGCCGGCTACAGGAAGAACAAACGCCAAGATCATCCACCATTCGGCTAATCCCTTTTCTTCCTCTTCCCATTTTCTTTTCTCGGCTGAAATCAGCCAAACCGATATGACGGCATAAAACAAATAGATGATGATCCCCACTGTCATTTCTCTTCTCCACCCTTCAGGGAGAGAGCGTGCAGAAGCCGTTCTTTTATTGTCTCGATATAAGATTTGCTTGTAACAGGCAGCAAAATGTACAGCTTCCCGCTGTGCTCGTCAAACCCTGTTAAATCTGTTTCCCGCAAATGTCCCTGCAGAATAAAGTCCATTTCTTTCAAATTTGCCTGCCCTACTTCCAGATCAAATGAAGCAAAAGGCTGTCCGAGCTGTTTCATTCTATCGATTTCGACCGATAATCTGTGAAAGAAAGCTTCCATTTTATAAATGCCGGTTCCTTGGTACCGGTCATTTTTATATACTTCACGCTCATATCGGTAAGCAAATGTCAAACGGTCTCCCGCCCACCGCAGGCACCAGGTGAACCATTGAATTTCTTGCGGTGAAAGCTTTTCAAAAGCCGGCTCATCGACTGCCGCAATATAGCGCAGGCTTCCGCCAACAAAAATGGGGCCGGCGATGGCAGGCGATGCGGAATCATCATCAGGCTGCCTGAATTGTACACTTCCCATCTGGAGAGTTCTTTTTAAAAGAGAAGGGGCGTCCGCAAGCAAGATAGATGCTGCTTCTTCTTCAAAGCTTCCCCACCTGAGTTTTACCCTCAGGGTATTTCCCTGCCTCGATATGTAATAGAGAATAACCTTCTTTGCTTCAAAGTGCTTTCTAATCACCTTGATTGCTTCATCCTGAATAATTTCAGGGTCTGTATGATTCAGCTGTTCGATCATATCAAAGATAACTTCATAGCTGTTCTCGGTATGCAGGATCCGGTCTTTGTATTTTTCATGAAGACCCAAAACCTGCTGCAGCGTTTTTTCTACTTCTTCTTTTTCATCCTTCATTTCCTCGTAAATATGCTGCAAATCTGTATATCTTTCCTTTTGCGAAAGACTGTAGAGACCGCAAAAAAGCAGCAAAAAAAAGTACAGGGCAAGCTTGATGAAAAAGAGAGAGTCTGAGATGACAATCAAAACATCCTGATTGGAGGCATAGGTTTGGAAAACAAAAAAACCAATGGCCCACAAAAAAGGAACCGCTCCGTAGTAAACACCATATCTTAAAGAGATTAGAACAATGACCATGCTCCAAAGCAGGTCCTCAAGGCCCGGCGCAGGCTGCTGCTGGATTAAAAGCAAGATTGTGATGGCAAATACTGCTCCAAAAATTTCAGCGAATTTCCTAAAAGTATTGCTTTGTTCATAGATCATTCTAACCACTGCCTTGTCATCAAATTGTAAAAAAACTGTTGATATTTGTAATATCGGTTGCTAATATGTAATTAATAATAAGGTGATGGGCAAACTTACTGAAAAGTAAGGGCGCAAAGGCATGGGTCGTCAGACTCTCTCTTATGAGGGGGTACCGATCGCCAGCCTGCGAAGCCACCCGTCCCTCGTTTAATTGCGAAGGGATGTTTTTTTATGAATAAGAAGTTTTTTGGTTTGTTTTTTGCTGTGCTTATTTTTGCAGCAGCAGCGCTCAGCCATGCGCAAATTGCGGCGGCTGAATCAGCATCAGGCGGTGACGGCGTGCTGAAAGATATAAAAAACTATAAGATTTTCTATGATGCTCCGACTCCTAAGATTTTGGCAAAAATGAAAGATTACAGCATGGTGATCATTGAACCTGTTTATTATACAAAGCAGCAAATTGACACCATCAAAAGCTCCGGCACAAAAGTCTTCGGCTATATCAACTCCATGGAAGCAGATAACTGGAATACAGGATTAACAAAATATCTCCAGCCTGGCGACTATTACTACAATAACAGCCAGAAATTTTATCTGCCGGAATGGGATGCTTACCTGATGAACATGAGCTCCTCCCACTACCGTTCCGTTCTCATCGATCAAATTAAGCTGCATATTCAAGATAAAGGAATGGATGGCATCTTCTTTGATACAGCAGGCGATATTGATGATTACTTTTGCGATGATGCGAAACAGCTGAAAGTACAAAGAGACGGATTTGTCAGCCTTCTTCAGCAGGTGAAAATCCAATTTCCTGGCAAATCCATCATCCAAAACTGGGGCATCGACACGTTGACTGCTGCCTCTGCACCATATGTAGACGGCATTATGTGGGAAAACTTCAATCAGCCGATTGTAGCAAAAGACGCCTGGGCACAAGAAAAAATTAAAGAGCTGACTGCTCTTCAAAAAAAGAAAACCTTTACTGTTCTCACAGTTTCAAATAGCCAGCACTCCAAAAGCGAGTGGTATGCGAATACATTAGGATTTGTTCATTACTCTGCTAAAAAAGACTACTGCCTCTGGTAAAACTCGACATATTTCTACATCAAACATGTTTCTATCTTCGAGTATAGGAAATTAAATGTCAATTATTTGTACTTCTTTTACAGAAATGAAAAACCAGCGGGAATATTCCCGCTGGTTTTCTGTTTATTCCACTGCATCAATCACCTTAAATTCCCCTTCATAGGCTGTTTTAATGGTATAAATTTTTCCATCTTCCAAATACAGCTGAACGCTGCCTTCCTCGCTTCCAAGATCTTTTGCCATGTTGGAGAGTTTCTGAAAATCCTCTCCTTTATCCAGAATCTTTTGCTTGAATGCCTGCAAAGTAAGACTGTTTCTTACGCTGCCTGAAAGCAGCTTATAGGCCGTTTCATAATCTTTTTTGTAAAGGGCATACCAATACACTCTCGGAATATCCAGGTCAGCTGCCGCTGTTAAGCCTGGCAGTCCGTCAATTTCCGAAAGAGCATCAGCCTTTTTCACCTGCTGGTAAAAGGACTGCAGCCGCTCTGTGAGCGGGAAAACATTATAAAAACTTAACTGCTGGCTGTTCACATTTCCTAAAAAGTCTGGCAGCCGCTGCTCCGTAATGTCCGGCTGCGGAGCGTTAGAAGCCAAATAATCCTTCAGCTTGCTATAATACTCTCTCACTGTTCCTGCTGTCTGACTTTGTTTTTCTTCCTTCAGTAGAGACTCGAATGACTGAATGGCTTCCTGCTTCCCATCTTCGCCAGTGTTTGGGTTGGTGGGAGCAGTAAGATATTGATTCAATGTTAATGCATAAAGTTTTTTTAATTTATAAATTTCTTCAAAGCTCTGATGCCTCAAGATGAAGTTTTCCATATTCAGCAAGCGGTTTTTCAGCTCATCCGGCTTCACATTTAAAGAGCCATCTGTCATGGCAGGATTCAGGAGCATGAAATCCAGAAAATCTCTTGTTTCTTTATCCAGCAGCTCTCCGTATTGGGATTTTAAGCGGTTATAGTCAATTTTTACAGAAACGAAGCCTTCTCCCTCATCATAGAAAGCAAAGCCGTTTTGCAAAATTTCATGGAGTTCGGCATTCTCTTGGCTGCTTCCTTGTTCATTTAGGTCAGAGGCTGTTACATAGCGCCCCCCTGCTTGTTCCTTTTCTGCGTACTTCTTCGTACTTTCAATATACCTTTCAATCAGCTGATCCTGTTTTGACAGCAGCGTCATAAAGGAAGCCATCGGGATAGGTTTCTTTTCCTTTTTCAATTCGTCAAACTGCTGAAGCTGTTCAGAAGGTGTTAAAAGCTTTAGTTCAATATCAGCGGCCGCTTTTGAGGCATTCTGCTCAAGCTCTTCCTTTGAACGGAAACTGGTGCGTCCGATAAAATTGTTTTTGGATGAAATGGCTTCCTGAACAAAAGCATATTGCCAGGCTTCAGGAAAATGAAGACTGTTCTCTAACTTTTGAACTCTTTCTTCATACAGCTTGTTAATCCGGTCCTTTTCTTTCTTCACTTCCTCATTTGAAGGAGGCTGTACTTTAGCCGGAGCACTTCCCTGATTGAAGCCAGTCTGGTAATAGTAGCTGCCAAGCAGCCCGATGATCAGAAAAAAGGCGGCGGCACTCATGGCAATCGGAAGCCACTTAAATACCCCTCTTTTTCTCTTTGGTTCTTTAGCAGCAATGTGCTGAAGAATTTCCTTTGTGGACGATTGGAGAGGGATGCTGTCATAATCTTTGTGCAGCATTTCCATCCTGTTTTCAAATTCCTTATCGTTCATTAAAATCACCTTCTTTCCGCTTCTTTTCTTCGAGTGACTTCTTTAACAAGGCTTTTCCCCGCAAAATTCTCGTTTTGACAGTGGAAAGCGTTAAAGATAATATGTCTGCAATTTCTTCGTATTTTTTTTCGTGAAAATAAAACAGGATAATCGGCACTTTGTACTTTTCATCAAGCTTTTGAATGCAGGCATGAAGCTCTCTGCTTTTTTCATCCTGAAGAAGCGATCCCTCGACTTCTTCATATTCTTCTTTATAATCCTGCTGCAGCTTCCAAATCTTCTTTAAAGATGAATTCCTCTTTCTCGCCATATCTCTCGTTACATTAAGAGTAATTTTATAAAGCCAGGTTGAAAACTTCGCCTGCGAAAACTGATCCAGAAAACGGTAAACTCTTAAAAACACCTCTTGCGCAACATCCTTTACATCTTCCTGCCTGTTTCCAAGCTGGTAGGCAAACCGCTCTACTGCAGGATAGTACCGCTCAGCAAGCTGCTGAAATGCCGCTGCGTTTCCTTTTCTTGCCCTTTTGACAAGTTCTTCATCCTCCATCTTTCAAACCTCCTGCCTGCTGTTAGTGTTAAATCTGCCAGGGCATTTCCTTTTCTTACGATATAAAACGCTCGCTGATTCCTGTTTGTTTCAAGCAGCAGAAAAAAACAAAAAAAAATAGCGATTTTTTTATACTTTGATGTTTAGCCCATAAAAAAAGGGGGAATTAGATAAGCAACAAAGGCTTTCTAGTATTCCCCCCTTTTGTTGAGGACAAAGTAAACGCTGCTTTGTCCCTTTTTTTGTTCTTTTTACTGATTAACGGCTTTCAGGTGCAAGCCTTTTCTTCGCTTTAAGAAAGCATTCATCCTGTTCAAGGCTTCCTGCAGCTGATTCATGGATGAGGCATACGAACACCTGATATATCCTTCTCCAGATTCCCCAAATACATTTCCCGGCACAACTGCAACTTTTTCTTCGATCAGAAGCTGCTCTGCAAATTCTTCCGAACTCATTCCAGTTGACTGAATGGATGGAAAAGCATAAAAGGCACCGCCTGGAAGATGACAGGATAAGCCAATCTCATTCAGCGATTTCACAAAATAATTTCTCCGGCGTTTATAGTCCTTTTTCATGGACTCCGCGTCCTCAAGCCCGTTCTGAAGCGCTTCAAGTGCAGCATATTGGGACATCGTCGGAGCGCACATCATGCTGTATTGATGAATTTTCAGCATCTGCTGCAAAAAGCCGGCAGGAGCGCAGACATACCCGATCCGCCAGCCTGTCATGGCAAAGCCTTTAGAGAGGCCGGAAATCAAAATTGTCCGTTCTCTCATGCCAGGGATCGCTGCAAGGCTGGTATAATCCGCATCATATGCCAGCTCAGCATATATTTCATCAGAAACAGCAATCAGATCCTTTTTCTGAATAACACGGCTGATGGCTGCAAGCTCTTCTTTTTGAATGACAGAGCCTGTCGGATTATTAGGCGAGCAAATCACGATCGCCTTTGTTTTTGGCCCTGCAGCCCTTTCAACTTGGTTTGCTGATAGCTGAAATCCATTTTCCTCACTCACAGGCAGCGGGACAGGCTTGCCGCCTGAAAGAGCGACAAGCGGTCCGTAGGCAACAAAAGCAGGTTCCGGAATCAGCACTTCATCTCCTGGATTTACTATTGTACGCAAGGCAACATCTAGCGCCTGGCTTGCACCTACCGTTACTAAAATTTCATCCTCCGGTGAGTAAGGTGTGTGAAATTTTTTGTTTAAATAATATCCGATTTCTTTTCGAAGCTCCATTAAACCTGCATTGGCTGTATAAGCAGTAAATCCCTTTTCAAGTGATAGGATGGATGCTTCCCTCACATTCCATGATGTCACAAAATCAGGTTCTCCCACACCAAGAGAAATAACGCCTTCCATCCCTGCAGCCAAATCGAAAAACTTCCGAATACCGGATGGTTTAATAGAAGATACTGTTTCAGAAAGGTATTTCGAACAATCCATTACGGCGTCACCAGCATACGTTTGTCTTCTTCTTCAGGCCCGAAAATTTTCCCGTCATGCTTATATTTCTTCAGAATAAAGTGTGTGGTCGTTGAAAGAACTGAATCAAGCGTTGAAAGCTTTTCAGAAACAAAATGCGCCACCTCAGACATGGACCGGCCTTCAATAACAACCGACAAATCATAGGCTCCTGACATTAAATAGACAGATTCAACCTCTTTAAACCGGTAGATCCGTTCAGCAATGCCATCAAATCCGACACCTCTTTTCGGCGCCACTTTCACATCGATCATCGCTGTAACGGTTTCATGACCCTCTACTTTGCGCCAGTCAATCGTAGCTGAGTAATCAATAATAACTTTTTCATCTTCCAGCTTTTTCAGGATGGCTTCTGTTTCTTCAAGCGGTAAGTCTGCCATCTTTGAAAGAGTTTCCAGCGGCAAGCGGCTATTTGTTTTTAGGATTTCCAGCAGTTCAGTTTCTTTCGCATTCAATTTCAAAGGTAATCCCTCCCATTTCCCATCCTTATTTAAAGAGTCTGCGGTCATTATATCATGAAATATTTCCATCAGGACTGAATTTTCAGTTTTTTACCCTGTCTTTTCGGGTAGATTTTACATGAGTGAATCACCTTGAACAGGTAAAACTAATGGAAAATATCTTACTGATTGTAAGATGAAGAATTATCTTAGCTGGAGTGATTACAATGCAAAACAATCCGTATCATCAATCTCACGTGAACATTCAAGGCATTAAAGTTCATTATGAATTATACGAGAAGGACCCATCCAAGCCGACCATGGTCCTGATCCACGGATTTCTCTCTTCCACCTTCAGCTACCGTAGACTGATTCCGCTCTTGAGAGATGAATTCCGGCTGATTGCCATTGATCTCCCTCCTTTCGGAAAAACGGAAAAATCACGCAACTTTGTTCATTCTTACAAAAATATGGCTGGCTTGGTGATTGAGCTGCTTGAACAGCTGCAAGTAAAAAACGCTATATTAGTGGGACATTCCATGGGAGGGCAAATTTCTCTTTATGCTGCCAAGGAGAGGCCGGACATGTTCACAAAAACCGTTCTCTTATGCAGTTCAAGCTATATGAAAAGACTGCAGCCTCATTTAATCTTTGGATCGTATGTTCCATACTTTTACCTCTGCATTAAGCACTGGCTGACAAAGCAAGGGGTTTGGAAAAACCTGTGCAATGTCGTATATGACAGATCTTTGATTGACCAGGAAATGATGGACGGCTACCTGCAGCCATTTATGGACGACACCATCTTTATGGCACTCGCCAGAATGATCCGGGACAGGGAAGGCGACTTATCGGAAGCCGAGCTGAAAAAAATAGAAGTGCCCTCCCTGCTTATCTGGGGAGAAGAAGACAAAATCGTCCCGCTCGAAGTCGGCAGACGCCTCAGCAAAGACCTGCCAGACGCCAGATTCCATGCCCTTAAAAACACCGGCCACCTAGTACCAGAAGAAAAACCGCTGCACGTAACAGAAAAAATCTTTGAATTCTGCCATGCGTAAAGAAAAGCGGAAGCGCCTGTTCAGCCCCGACAAGCGCTGGAGGAAAATCCCGAAAAGTCCGGTCTTAGACTTTTTGGGATTTTTCGAAGCGACTCGAGGGGCTAGGCGCTGGAGCTGGACAATGTAGAAAAGCGGAAGCCGCTCGTTCAGCCCCTAATAAGCAAGGCAAATCAATAAAAATAGCCTGCGCTCTCCAACAGAGCGCAGGCTTACTTTATAGGTCACAGGAGGCCTGATTTTTGATAATCAGCAATTGATTGGCCATTGACTGGCATTCCTTTAAAGGAATCCACTGTTCAAAAGAAAACTCATAAATCTTTTGGATGGTTTCAGCCAATTCACCTGGGTTGTCATGTGTGTGCACAGCTCCGATCACATCCACTGCTTCTGTTTCGTAGAAACCCTCTCCGTAATGAAGCGGATCCCACTTAAGAAGCAGTTCCATCATTTGCCCGTTTGCCTGTCTTGTTTCCATTTTTTCACCCGCTTCATACTTTTTGCAAATTTATTTTAGCACATGTACGATAATGGTAGACATTCATTTCACATTCTGAGCCATTGAGATCATACTAACAAAACTGAAAATGGAACGCTATTAAATGAGGTGAACAAAAATGGACATATTTCAAAAGCAAATTATCAGAACAGAAACAGGATCTGTAAAATGGGACCGAACAAAGGAAGTGTTCGGCACAAGTGATGTTCTCCCAATGTGGGTCGCAGATATGGATTTTGAAGCTCCTCAGGAAGTGAAGAAAGCACTGGTTGAAAGGGTGGAGCACGGCGTGTTCGGCTATACTTTTCCGAACGCTGCTGCAAAGGAAGCTATTATGAAATGGACGGAAACCCGGCACCAATGGAAAATCAGCAGTGAAGAAGCCATGCTTTTCAGTTCAGGAGTAGTTACAGCACTCAGCGTGGTCATTCAGGCACTGACAGAAAAAGGAGACAAGGTGCTTTTGCAGTCACCTGTTTACACTCCCTTTTTTACTATGATAGAAGAAAATGAAAGAGTTGTGGAAAACAGCCCGCTCCTTTTAGAGGACAGCCGCTATTACATCAATTTTGAAGACCTCGAAAGCAAGCTTTCACAGCCAGAGGTCAAAATGATGCTCATCTGCAGCCCTCATAATCCGAGCGGCAGGGCATGGACAGAGGAAGAGCTCCGCCAGATCGGCGACTTATGCATTAAGCATGGAGTTACGGCTGTTTCAGATGAAATACATTCTGATTTGATGCTCTTTGGCAAAAGACATTATCCTTTTGCTTCTTTAGGAAAAGAATACGCCCAGCAGTGCATCACCTGCATCGCCCCGAGCAAAACATTTAATCTTGCAGGACTGCAGGCATCCGCCATCATTACTGAAAACAAAGATTTCCGTGATAAAATAGCCGCTGTTCAGCACAAGAACGGACAATTTGGCCTCAATGCCATGGCCATCACAGCAATGAAAGCGGCTTATGAAACAGGCTCTGCCTGGCTGGATCAGCTTCTGGTCCTTCTGGAAAATCATACAGCAGCTTTAACAGCATTCATTGAAGACCGCATTCCTGAGATAAAGGTGATGAAGCCGGATGCTTCTTACCTTATCTGGCTTGATTGCCGCGGAACCGGTCTTTCTGATCAGGAACTGAAACATCAGCTTCTTTATAAAGGCAAACTTGCTCTTGAACCGGGTCCAAAATACGGATCAGGCGGCGAAGGCTTTGTACGAATCAACATCGGCACCCCTCTAGCAACTCTGCAGGAAGGGCTCCTTCGTCTGGAAAAAGCTTTTCGCTAAATAAAATCAGGACTCCTATCCTAATGGACAGGAGTCTTTCTTCTATTTTAGGTAAGAAATGACAAAAAATTTCTATAAAAATCCAATAATCTCTCAATTCTGATATTTCTCAGAAAATAAAGCATGGTATAATGGTTTCATCTTATAAGGGCATAGGTGAAAAAAGATGGATTTCATTAAAGAATTGATCTTACATATTACGTTCATTCTTTTTCCTATATTTCTTTACCAGACCATTTTGCTCAGCAGGCCTATAAAATCAGGTCCAATTTTGAACAAATGGCTGGTTTTTTTCCTATGTGCCATTTCCAGCATTCTGTGTGCTTTATATCCTTTATTTCTATTTGGCAGGGTTGCCATTGATTTTCAATTCATCCCGCTCGTTACAGCGATCCTATATGCAGGTCCCCTTGCCGGTGTAATGGTGCTGATCGTACTCCTGTTTTATTTTTTCTTTTTTGCAGGGTTAGACTGCTTTATTGTGAACCTTTTTTCCCTGCCGATTTTCTTTTTACTGCCTTTGTTTTTATCAAAAAAATGGAACTCCTTCAAATACACAACAAAGCTCTTGCTGACCTTTCTGATCGGCACTACCAAAATTGCCGTTTTTCACATCGTCCTTCTCCTGCTTGGCCTCGCAGGCTTCATCAGCCTATCTCCATCTGAGCATAATTGGATTCTGATCTCTGAGGAATGGTCTTTATTCGTATTCGGTCTTTTAATAGAAGTCTATGCCATAGAATACCTTATTGAAAATGCCCTTTACAGGATCCGAATCATTAAATCCGAAAAACTCGCCATCGCCAGCGAACTCGCTGCAAGCGTTGCCCATGAAGTCCGCAATCCTTTAACAGTTGTTAGAGGGTTTATTCAGCTGATGGGCAAAGAAGCACGGGAACATAACCCTAAAAACAAGGAATACACTGACCTTGTCCTCTCAGAGCTGGACAGGGCCCAGGAAATCATTACAGACTACCTTAATCTCGCCAGACAGCAATACTTTGAAAAAGAAAAACTGAATCTCACTGAACTGCTTGTCGAAGCAGGAAAAATCATGACATCCTACGCCAACTTTAAGGCAGTCTCCCTTGAAACCCATATTGCTGAAGATCTCTTCACCGAAGGAGACTCTTCAAGACTTAAGCAAGTTTTTCTTAACCTCGTCAAAAACGCGATCGAAGCCGTGCCGGCAGCAGAAGGAAAAGTAACCATTAAAGCTTACGCTTCCCATGAATTTATCAGGATTAAAATTATGGATAACGGCGTAGGCATGACAACCGAACAGCTCGCAAGGCTCGGTGAACCTTATTTTACAATGAAAGAAAAAGGAACAGGGCTCGGTTTGACTGTTACCTTTTCAATCATTGAGCAGCACCAGGGGACGATTCGCTATCAGAGTGAGCTTAGTAAGGGGACTGCAGCTACTGTTTCGCTGCCGATTTTTAGGGGGTGAGGCATTGTCCAGGGACCTGGCCCCACATGAGTAATGCGAATAAGTACAGAGAGTGTTACAAAAAAGCCCTTACACAGCAAGGGCTTTTTTGTATGGGGACAGCTCTTTAATTCAGCAAACTGGGGCACATGTCCGCCCTTATAGCGGTTAGAATGAACAACAAGCAGCCACCCCTCTCACTCCTTCTTCTCCTCCACCACTCTCTTATCAGGCCGGTCTGACTCCTCCTGGCTGATCATGCCGCAGGCGATTCTCGCTCCTGAGCTGCCGGCGGGCTGTGTCATGCCGTCGTCTTTTTGTTCTGTGATGATTAAGGAGGTTCCTTCTTTAAAAAGAAGGGAGTTTTTAGTCCCTTTTTTTAAGGTCATTTTGGGGCCGAAGAGATCAGCCTGGATTCTTCCTTCTTCGTCTGATACAAGGTTCTGCAGGTCTCCGAGGTGGGCTCCGTCAGAATTGAGCAGTCCATGGGCTTTGTTATCCGGATTGTAATGGTTTCCGGAGGTTTTGAAGTCAGGTCCTTTGCAGACAGCTTTTTCGTGAACGTGGACGCCGTATTCTCCTGCTGGCAGACCTTCAAGGAGAAAGCTGAATTTGACGCCTTCCGGCTGCTCGGACAGTTCAACTGTTCCAAGTGAGTCGCCGTTTGTGTTAAACATTTCGGTGGTCATTTTTGCTGGAGAATGGCTGCTGCAGCCACTGAGAAGGGCAGCGAAGCAGGCATAGGAGAGCAATTTTTTCATAAAGCATCCTCCCGGAATTAGATTGGTTCTCTCCGGAGTTTTAGCTAATGGGTGGAGGATTATTCATTTTGGCATGAAGAAAAGCCCTTGTTTTAAGGGCTTTTGTCATTTTCGTTATAGTGGATGTTTTGTTTTTGCCTATAGAGAAATTCGGTTCTTTTTTCTTCGCGTTTAGAGTGGCGGCGAAGGAGGAGGAACGCGATAACGGCTCCAAGCACAAAGAGAAGAGTAATGGCAACTGCCGGGATGTATTCCCTTTTGTCGTCCGGGAAATAGAGCGGGAGCATATAGATCAGCATTTGGAATCATCCTTTCCTGGCTGTTTTAGCCTGACACTTGCTGCAAGAACTGGTACGATAGGAGGAAAAGAGCAAGGGGGAAACAATATGAATTTTCAAGCAGGCGATACGGTAACAGGCATTTATAAGACTGGCAAATATATCGGCGTTATCACAGAAGATCGGCCGATGCATTACCTTGTCCAAGTTAAAGCTGTGCTTAAGCATCCGGTTCAGGGGGATCTTCATTCTCCAAAGGAAACCGATGTACCGATTTTTCACGAGAGAAAAGCGCTTTCTTATAATGAACAGACGAACGTTCCTAAAAAAATGGTCCGTCCATATGAAGGAAGTGTTCCTGATTACCAGGAGTCACTGCGGGAAGCTCTGCGTATAATGAAAAGCGAGCTTGCCGAAGATCCAAGTGATTGGGCAAAGCGCTCCCTCCAAAATGCAGAAGAGCTTGAAAAAGAGTATTTTAAGGCGTAAGCATGTCCTATTCATGATTGTTAGTTAAGCCAAATCACACAGTGTGGTTTGGCTTTATGTGGCGAATTTGTTCAGGACTTTTGAAAAATCGACTCTGTCGCCGATTGTGGTTGGCGTAGGCTTTGCAAGATACCGTTTATCCTTTTCAACAAGGTTGTAAATTTTATAGGTTGTCAGTGCATCATCCAGTGCCCTGTGGTGCTTGCCGGTTCCTTTGTTTCCATATTCTTCGACTGCTTTCCATAAACCGGTCTGGTTTCGGTCACCAAAAAACTTTTTGTATTCCATGGATAGGTCCAAAAACTGACCGCTGAATGGAAAAGGGACTCCGTTCTTTTCACAATTCATCCTCAGCACTCTCATGTCCATGTTGCCCCATGTCACGATTTTTCCTGGAATTCCATTTTCACTTTTATGCAGGATTTCTGTCAGTTCAGCAAATGAAATGCCGCCATCGACTTGGGCCTGGCTGATTCCAAGGAAGTTTTTGCAGCGCTCTGTCAGTATTGTATGAGTTTCAGGCTTTACATAGGAGGAGTATTGATGTTCAATTTGTCCATTTTGGACGGTGATAAGACCGACTTCGATGATTTCCGGATAGAAAGCCTGCGGCAATGATTTTCCCTCTGGCATGGTAAACTCAAAATCAACAAAAATGAGCGGTGACTCGGTGTTCATTGCTTCCCTCCTTCCGTTTCCTTTTTATTACATTATATCATCCGAGCTGTTGATTTAACTGTATTTTTTTGAAAATTAATCACTCTGTCTGCGTCCATTTTTTTAAATAAGCCTTATTGCGGGACAAACGTCTGCTTTATTTTCATCTGTGACTGTTTAAAGCAAAAAAAGCTACAGTCTGCTGGAAATTGGTGATAGGATAGTACTAGTTCATTAACCTATACGAAAGAGTGTGACTGATTTGCGGGCTTTTTTCGGCTGGACAATTGTCCTGTTATTAACCCCTTTATTTGTTTTTGTTCTTATTGGTTCAGGCAGCCAGGTACATAGCATGAAATCCATCCCTGCCTTTCTTGATGAAAAAATACCGCTCCATTCCCTTCCTCTTCTCCAGAACAGCTACATTTTTGACAGGGACGGCGGGAAGATATCCGTGATTGCCGTTAATAATCAAAGGCGTGTGTATACAGACCTTGGAGACATTCCGGAAGCTGCAAAACAGCTGTTTGTTGTTTCAGAGGACAGAAATTTTTATACTCACAAAGGCTTTGATATGAATGGAATTGCAAGGGCTGTACTTGTTAATGTAAAAAATGGCTCGCTTGATCAGGGAGCAAGCACCATTACTCAGCAGCTGGCGAGAAATCTCTATTTGACTCATGAACGCACCTATAACCGTAAAATGAGCGAGCTGTTATACAGCTGGCAAATTGAGCGAAAGTTAAATAAGGACAAAATATTGGAGTCCTATTTAAATACGATTTATTTTCAAAACAATATTTACGGCATTGGAACAGCCGCCGAATACTATTTCAGCAAGCCGCTAAAAGCATTGTCACTTGCCCAAACAGCTTATATAGCTTCTATTCCGAATAACCCTGCTTTATACAATCCTTTGAAGCGGCCTGATGCGGTTAAGAAAAGGCAGGAGCGTCTGCTGAAGCAGCTGCTTGACGCAGGCGATATTAAGGGGCCTGCATATGAAAAGGCTGTTTCTGAGAAAATTAAGCTGGATGTGCAAAAGGTTCCTGATCTTTATCCGGATTACACAACTTATGTGCACGCAGAACTGAAACAGCTGATTGCGGATAACGAAGGTTTGAAGACTGTACTTCCTTCTGATATAAAAAAGCTTGAGAAGCGGACTGAAGAGGTGCTTGGCAGCGGAATCAAAATTGAAACGGCCTTAGATCCAGCTATGCAGGAAAAAGCCGTTCATGAAACGGCTGATCTAGTACCTGAAAAAGATGTACAGGCTTCAGCCGTTGTAATAAATCATCTCACCCACAGCATCATCGCCATTACCGGCGGAAAAGGTTATGAGAAGATGGGATTTCAAAGAGGTTTTCAATCCCGCCGGCAGCCAGGCTCTGCCATTAAACCTCTTCTCGATTACGTCCCTTATATGGAAAAAACAGGTGCTGGCCCTTCAAGCCTGATCAGCGGTGCTGCCTTTTGCAAGAATGGATACTGCCCTGAGAATTATTCGAAAAAGTTTTACGGCATGGTAACATTAAAGCAGGCGTTTCAGCAGTCCTACAATACACCTGCTGTAAGGATGCTGGACAGCACAGGCATAGAAAGAGGATTCCAGTACCTTGAACCTTTTCATTTTGCGAAGCTTGCCAAAGAAAGCAGGCAGCTGAGGGCTGCTATTGGGGGAATGGATTACGGTCTATCGCCGCTCGAACTGACAGGAGCCTATACAGCTTTTGCTTCAGACGGGGTGTATTCGCAGAACCATGCCATCACAAGAGTAACAGATTTAAAGGGCCATGTTCTCTATCGATGGAAAGATCATTCGGAACGGGTCTGGAAACCTGACACAAACCAAAAGATGAGAGAGCTGCTCCAAGCCGTTATCAAAAACGGGACAGGCAAAAAGGCAGGCCACAGCACACCTGGCTTTGAAGGCGGAAAAACCGGCACAACCAACGACTATAATGACCTGTGGTTTATCGGCCTGAATAATACGTACACAGCAGGTGTATGGATCGGCAAAGACGGGAATGGTTCAGTGGAGTCTGTTTACAAAAGAGGCGCTCACCTTCAAATTTGGAAGGACTTAATGCAGCCTCTTAACTAAGCGGTTAAAAGGATGATTTCTAATGGATAAGAACACGCATCCTGTTCTGTTATTTGATGGCGTCTGCCATTTTTGCGACAGTGCAGTTCAGTTTGTTTTAAAAATGGACAAAAAAGAGGAATTTCTTTTTGCTCCGCTGCAATCAGAGCATGGACAGCAGCTGTTAAAAGAAGCCGGGCTGCCTCTTGATTACTGCGATTCCCTTGTATTGGCCGAGAACGGCCGGTACTATGCAAAGTCTGACGGAGTGCTCAGAATAGCGAAAAGGCTGCCTGGGATGTGGAAGCTTTTATACGCGTACAAAATCATCCCCCGCCCCCTTCGCGATGCTGTTTATGACATTGTGGCCAAAAACCGATACAAATGGTTCGGGCAAAAAGAAAGCTGCCGAATCCCTTTACCGCATGAAAGAAAAAGGTTTTTAAATTAACCAGCAAAGGCATGCTTCAATATCTAATAAAAAAAGCATTCTGCAGGCTGCAGAGTGCCATTTTTTTATATTGGAAGACTGGACATAAAGCTGTTGTAGAGCCTCACTAGCAGAAACAGAATTCCAAGGATAAAGACGATCCAGAAAAGGAGATGAAATAAAACGAGTCCAATTAGGGAAAAGGGAGAGAGCATAGCACTTACTTTGTAGACAAGGAAGACAAAATAGCAGAACGTCGCAATGAGAAAGACTGCCCCTATCCAGAGCCCATTTCCGATAAGCAGAATAGATACGGCTCCCCCTGCCAGATAAAAAGAAGATCCTGCCCTGATTTTAGTCAGTGCAGCGCCTTCCTGATCTTTTGAAAAAAACAGCAAAGCAAGCTCCGTAACCGTATTGGCAATTAGCTTCAAAGCAGAAAGCATCATAAAGAAGATTAAAGCAAATAAAACAAACATAGCCAGCCGGATTTCACCTTCTGATACAATGCCGAGCATGCCCTCGTATATGCCGAGGGATTTCAGCAAACCGATGGCATACATTACGGTGGCAATGGACAGGGATGTACTGTACAGCAGGATGGAGATTAACGGAAAGTATCCTGTAAAATAGGTATTTTTCATGGTGATTTCCCTTCTTTTAACATTCCTCCCTCATTATGAACCAAGTCTTTTTTTCTGCCAAGAAGAATTCTTTCATTTAATAGCTTTTCTTTTGACGGTCATAATAATGATCAAGTAATGCACGGTTTCCGGAAGTAATGTATAATTAATTTCATGGTCACATGACCGTGAAATTATACGAAAGAGAGGAACAAAATGACATTTTTGCACTTTTCCATTCTTTTTCCATTTTTATTTGCTGTTTTCGTCCCATTTTTATACAAAAAATTTCGCAGCATTCATACCGGCTGGTTTGTCTTGCTTGTTCCGGTGCTTCTGCTTATCTTCTTTCTTACCCAGCTTCCCGTTACAGCCAATGAGCAGACAGCGATATCGACGATTGACTGGATTCCTTCACTCGGCATTCAGTTTACCGTTTATCTTGATGGACTAAGTTTCCTTTTCTCCCTTTTGATCACTGGGATTGGGTCACTTGTTACCTTGTATTCGATTTTTTATTTGGATCAAAAAAAAGAAAAGCTGAACAGCTTTTATGTGTTTTTCTTGCTGTTTATGGGCTCAATGCTTGGAGTCGTGCTATCTGATAACATGGTTGTTTTATATACATTTTGGGAGCTTACGAGTATCTCTTCCTTTTTACTGATCGGATATTGGCATCACCGGAAAGAATCCACCTATGGCGCACAAAAATCAATGATTATCACTGTTTTCGGCGGCTTGTGCATGCTCGGCGGCATGATTCTGCTTTATTTGATTACGAACACTTTCAGCATTCGGGAAACAATCCTGCAGGCAGATCACATTCTGCAGCATCCGTTTATGCTGCCTGCGCTAATCTTGTTCCTGCTCGGCGCTTTTACGAAATCAGCGCAGTTTCCGTTTTACATTTGGCTCCCTGACGCCATGGAGGCACCGACACCTGTCAGCGCTTATTTGCACTCGGCTACAATGGTAAAAGCCGGCATTTATCTTGTTGCCCGGTTTACTCCTGTATTTGGCCCCGCACCTGAATGGTTCTGGATTGTAACGCTCGCAGGCCTTTTCACCATGTTTTGGGCATCCTTCCATGCCATCAGGCAGACAGATTTAAAAGGCATTCTTGCCTTTTCAACTGTCAGCCAGCTTGGACTTGTCATGTCACTGATCGGGGCAGGTTCTCTTGCCTTTCAATTTGATTCAATTGAAAAGAATGTCTCGATTGTAGCGATAACAGCTGCGATTTTTCATCTTTTCAATCATGCGACCTTCAAAGGAAGCCTGTTTATGGCAGCAGGCATTGTTGATCACGAAACAGGCACGAGGGATATCCGCCGCCTTGGCGGTTTAATGTCAATCATGCCTATTACCTTTACTGTTTCGTTATTCGGCGCATTTTCCATGGCTGGACTTCCGCCGTTTAATGGATTTCTCAGCAAGGAAATGTTCTTTTCCGGCATGCTGAGCCTGCTTGAACTGAATACCTTCCACTTGGAAACGTGGGCCATTCTCTTTCCGGTCCTCGCCTGGGTTGGCAGCATTTTCACCTTCTTATACAGTGTTCTTATTGTTTTTAAAACCTTTGGCGGTAAACTGCAGCTGGAAAAGCTTCCGAAACGGCCGCATGAAGCACCATTCGGCATGCTTGTTCCGCCTGTTATACTTGCCGTCATGGTGCTCTTGATCGGGCTTTTCCCGGGACTTGTCGCAAAGAGCATCATAGAACCTGCTGCAGCTTCTATTTATCCGGCTCTTTATGATTTTCACGGTGAATTCCCTGTTCATATCAGTATCTGGCACGGCTTTACGATTGAGCTGCTGTTAACGGCAGGTGTAATTGTATTAGGAATTGCGGGATACATTTTCTTGCCTAAATGGAAGGCAGTGTATCAGCTGTTTCCTTATAAACTGTCCCTGAACGCCGCCTATAATAATCTGTTCAAAATGACTGGAAGGGCGTCCAGAAATATCACCCGCTCCTATATGACGGGCTATCTGAGGGATTATCTAGCCTATCTGTTTGTCTTCTTTATTCTTTTAGCTGGAGGGGTTATGGCCTATAAAGGCGCGTTTTCCTTTCATCCTGCTGAATCGGCTCCGATCGGAATTTACGAAGTGATATTGGCAGCTGTCATGATCGCCGGGTCTGTTACGATCGTGTTTTCGCGTTCAAGGCTGACAGCCATTATAGCGCTTGGAGCAGTGGGATATACGGTTTCCCTCTTCTTCATTTTTTTCCGTGCCCCCGATCTTGCGTTAACACAGCTGATTATTGAGACAGTTTCCGTTGCCCTGTTTCTTCTATGCTTTTACCATTTGCCGAAATTGCAAAAGCAGGAGCGGCCTCCTGGGCTGAAAATCAGGAATCTTCTCATAGCCTTCGGAGTTGGTGCAATTGTCACCATTATTGCCCTTTCCGCCAACAGTCAGCGTGCAGGGGAAACCATCTCGGAATACTTTTTAAAAAACAGCTACAAGCTTGCAGGCGGCAAAAACGTCGTGAATGTCATTCTCGTTGATTTCAGGGGATTTGATACCATGTTTGAAATCACTGTTCTTGGCATTGCCGCTCTTGGCATCTTTTCCATGGTAAAACTGAGAAAGTCAAAGGAGGGAGAACGTTGAGGCGCACAAATCGGAAAACAAATGACGTGATCCTCCAGACAACGGTTCAAACTGTGTTTTTTATCATTGTCATCTACTCTGTTCACTTGTTTTTCAGCGGACATTATACTCCTGGAGGAGGATTTATCGGCGGCCTGATGACATCCTCAGCGATAGTCCTTCTGCTCCTTGCTTTTGATGTGAAAACGGCAGCAAGCATTCTTCCAGTCAATTATCTTTACGTCACAGCTTTCGGCCTGCTTGCTGCAATAGGAACCGGTATAGGTTCTCTTCTCTACGGCATGCCCTTTTTAAAGCACTGGCATGGCCCTGTTCATATTCCGTTTTTGGGAGAAATTGAACTGGCAACAGCCACGCTGTTTGACTTCGGTGTTTACCTCGTTGTGGTCGGAGTCACGATGACCATTATTCAAACGATTGGAGAGACAGAATAATGGAGATTTTAATGTGTTTTGTATGCGGATTTCTTTTTATGGTTTCTGTTTATCTTCTATTATCAAAAAGCCTGCTCAGGATTATTATTGGCACGGCTCTTTTAAGCCATGGAGCCCATCTTCTCATTTTAACAATGGGAGGGCTTAAAAAAGGAGCCGCCCCTCTGCTCGGTGAACACGCGGCTTCTTATGTTGATCCGCTGCCACAGGCGCTGATTTTAACCGCAATCGTCATCAGCTTCGGGGTCACCTCTTTTTTGCTGGTCCTGGCTTACAGATCCTATCAGGAACTTGGTACTGATAATCTGGATCATATGAGGGGGCGTGAAGGCCATGAGTAATCCTCTTGTGATGCTGCCCCTGCTTGTCCCTCTTCTGACAGCCGTTCTGCTGATCTTTTTCAGCAGAAAAGTTGTCCTGCAAAGATGGATCAGCGCAGGCGCCTCTCTTATAACGCTGATTTTGTCCATTCTGCTTGCTGCAGATGTGCATGCAAACGGCATTCAAATTGAGGAGATTGGGGGCTGGAAAGCTCCGTTCGGAATTGTGTTTGTGGCAGATATGTATGCCAGTCTTCTCCTGGTCACATCAAATCTTGTTTGTTTTGCGGCTGTTCTTTATTCCTTTCACACTGTAGGAAGAGACAGGGAAGTTTTCTTTTATCATTCCGGTGTTCACTTTTTGATCGCTGGAATAACAGGCGCATTTTTAACAGGGGATATCTTCAATCTATTTGTCTTTTTCGAAGTTCTTTTAATGGCTTCCTATCTGCTTATTGTTCTCGGAGGCACGAAAATCCAGCTGAGAGAATCCATTAAGTACATTGTCATTAATGTTGTGGCTTCAGCTTTGTTTGTCATTACGGTTGCTTATCTCTATGCCATCACAGGCACATTGAATATGGCTGATTTAAGCCAAAAGCTTTCTGAAAATGGGCAGAGCGGTCTGTTAACCGTAATCGCTATCCTTTTGCTAGTTGTATTTGGTATAAAGGGAGCCATTTTCCCGTTCTATTTCTGGCTGCCGGGTTCATATGAAGCACCGCCAGCAGCCGTTACCGCTCTCTTTGGCGCTTTATTGACAAAGGTCGGTGTTTATTCCATTACAAGAGTTTATACACTGATCTTTATTCACGATAAAGGAGTCACACATGAAGTGCTTGCATGGCTCGCCGCTCTGACGATCCTGTTTGGTGTGATTGGCTCTCTTTCTTATTGGGACGTGAAGAAAATTGTCATTTACAACATCGTGACGGCGATCGGTGTGATCCTGTTCGGCGTAGCTGCTGCAACACCAGCTGCTCTCGAAGGCTCCATTTATTACCTTCTTCACGATATTGTTATCAAAGGTACACTGTTTCTTTTGGCCGGCAGCATTGCGGCTGTTGCTGGAACAAGTCAAATTAAGCAGATGGGCGGATTAATAAAGAGCCACCCTGCGCTTGCCTGGATGTTCTTTATTGCTGCATTGTCACTGGCCGGAATTCCTCCATTCAGCGGCTTTATCGGTAAGCTGAAAATTGTCCAGGGCGGATTTGAAGCAGGTCATTATGGAATGGCACTTGTTGTTCTTTTATCCAGTCTTTTTATTTTGCAGTCAATGATGAGGATTTTCATCAGAGCTTTTTGGGGAGAAGAAAAGCCTGCTCCTCAAAAGGGTGTAATCAAGCCGGTGCTCTTTCCGGCCGCCCTGCTGCTCGCAGTCTCTGTGCTGTACGGACTGGGAACTGAATTCGCTGCTCCCTTTATCACACAGGCCGCTGAAGTGCTCAATGATCCAACAATCTATATCGATGCTGTGCTGAAGGAGTAGATGCTAAATGGCCATACAAATACTGCTGAATTTTTTGATTGCTTGCATCTGGATGTTTCTGCAGTCGGATACCAGTACTGCTGCTTTTTTAACTGGCTATTTTCTGGGTCTTCTGATCATTTTCGCTATGAGGCGGGCCTTCAGCAGACGCTACTATGTGTATAACATTTTTGCTGCGTTCAGTTTGCTTGCCATCTTTATTAAAGAATTGCTGCTTGCAAATCTGTCCGTGCTGAAAGTGGTGCTCGCACCGAAGATCAAAGCAAGCCCCGGCATTTTCGCCTATGAAACAAACCTGGAAAAGCCCTGGGAGATCACGGTATTGTCCAATCTCATTACACTGACGCCTGGAACGCTTGTTGTGGAAGTGTCTGATGATAATAAAATTCTCTATATTCACGCGATGGATATGGATGATGCTGATAAGGCGAGAGAGGATATCAGGAATTCCTTTGAAAAAGCCATCATGGAGGTGAGCAGGTAATGTTTGAATGGGTTATGGGACTGTCGCTTGTGATCGTGGCGATTTCAACGCTGATGTATTTTTACAGGCTTGTCAAAGGCCCGACTGTACCAGACAGAATTATTTCACTCGACGCAATCGGCATTAACTTGATCGGCATTACTGCCATCTTTTCTATTGTGATGAACACAGATGCCTTCTTAGAAGTCATTCTTCTATTAGGTGTTCTCGCCTTTATAGGAACTGTTGCCTTCTCTAAATTTCTTGAGAAGGGAGAGATTATAGAAAATGACCGAGATAAGTAAATTTATTGTCGGCTTTCTGGTGCTGCAGGGGGCCTTCCTAAGCCTTGCTGCTGCAATTGGAGTCCTGAGACTGCCGGATCCTTATACAAGAAACCACGCGGCCTCTAAAAGCGCTACACTCGGTGTGCTAAGCCTTTTACTCGGTGTGTTTCTCTATTTCTGGCTGTTAAAAGGAGAAATCAATTCGAAAATTATTCTGGGTATTATTTTTGTCTTTATTACCTCCCCTGTTGCCGGTCATCTTATCATGAGAGCAGCCTATAACATCGGCATCCCATTATGGAAGCATAGCGTACAAGATGATTTAAAGGAGAAAAAAAGGAAAGAGAGCAGGGAATGATTCCCCCTGCTCTCTATTTTTTCTTTAGAACCGCCATCGTGCACCTGGAAAGGCAGATCAGCTTGTCCTCTTCATCTACAATTTTAATTTCCCACACCATGGTTGTTTTCCCTACATGGGAAGGAGTACCGTAAGCCGTCACAACACCGCTTTTCTTTCCCCTGATATGATTGGCATTAATTTCAAGCCCCACACAAATTTCTGTTTCCTGATCAATGAAATGAAAGGCCCCAATGCTCGCAACCGTCTCGGCCAAAGCCACGCTCGCTCCGCCATGCAAAATGCCAAAGGGCTGATGCGTCCTTTCATCAACAGGCATCGTCGCTTTAACGCCATTGTCAGTTACTTCCAAAATTTCAATTCCAAGGTTGCTGATTAATGTATTTTCAGTATTCATGCTGATTCCCCTTTGCCATTAGTCTTTCTTCAGAACCGTTACGACAAAAAAGAAATACAGCCCAATCAGGAGCAATACCGGCCACACTGCCATGATGTCCATCCCATCCCCCTAAAAACGTTATCATCCTTCAAACAGTTAGTTTTCATCTTAAAGGATGAACATCATGTGAATATTGAGCCTATGTATGACTTTTGTAAAGGTTCTTCTTAACCTATTCGTTTTATTGAGTGCGAACTCCTCCAAAAAAATGAATATGTATTCAGTTTTGCAGCAAAAAACAATAGACCTCAGTCTATTGTTCCTTCGGATTTGGCAATCAGAACTGCTTCTGTCCTGGAGCCAACATTTAATTTATTAAATATAGCCGTCAGGCTGTATTCAATGGAACGCTTGCTCAGATGCAGCTTATCAGCAATTTCCTGATTTGTAAGGCCTTTTTCCACTTCATGAAGGATGGACTTTTCCCTTGCGCTGAGCTGTTCATGATCTACAGGCTGGTCCGTTTTTTTCACCTTTTGCTGGGACAGCACATTTCGGAAATAATCATAGTTCAGGATAATTTCATTGTTTAGGGATGTTCGGATATACTGAAGAATCTTTTCTTTTGTCTCTGTTTTGCTGATTGCTCCATGAATACCCATTCTGATAGCTTCATCAAAATAATCCTCAACATCATATCCTGTGTATAATATAATTTTGCAATCATCTGTTTTTCGAATGATGCCTTTGGAAAGCTCCATTCCATTGATGTCCCCAAGGTTCATATCCATAAGAATCACATCATATGGAGTGAAATCTGCTTTTTCCATAGCAGCCACGGTAAAAGGCGGGTTTAAAAAATCGACCTTTACTTCAGGATCTGTTTCAAGAATAGCTCTTGTCCCTTCCCTGACAGCAGGATGGTCATCCACAACCAATATATGTATCATAACCCCTCACCTCTCTCTGCACACTTAGTTCTATTTTATAAAAAAGACTCGGCCTAAGCCAAGTCTTTTATGACAAATTTTATATTTCAACTACTGCTTTAAACCCATTTCCAGGCGAAGTATCGATCGTAAGCGTGCCCTTTAAGGCTTTTACCCGTTCACTGATGCCCGACAGGCCCATGCTTGTCGTATTGTAGGACAGGCTTCCCCGGTCATACCCAACGCCATTGTCCTCATAATGCAGGACAATCTTATCCTTAATGCTGACAAGCATAATCAGGACATTTTGCGCTTTCGAGTGCTTATTTGCATTGGAAAGCAGCTCCTGCACAATACGGTAAAGATTGAGCTGTGTATCAATATCAACAGTCGCCTGGAAATTTCCTGAATTGAGGCGAATATCAAACTTAGCCGTTTCCTGAACCTGTGATACAAGCTTATTCAGTGCCTTCACCAGACCTAAATCATACAGCAATTGCGGCCGCAATTCCTGGCACGTTTCTCTTGTGGTATTGATAATTTTGGTCATGTTTTCATTCATGCCATCCAAATCATCCCTCAGCTCCATTGGAGAACGCTCCATATCAGCAATAGCAAGCTCACACTGCCTTTTAAGAGAAATCAAATCCTGAAGCACCGAATCATGCAGATCCTTCGCTAAATTTGAACGCTGCTTTTCTTCTATAGAAAACAGCAGTTTTGTCAGCCAGGCTGGATTGGTTCCTTCTTGCTCGATGGTTTCTAGGTGGTCCATAAGCTGTTCTATTTTCAAGAAGTTTTCGAGTGAAACGTTTGTATAGAAGGCCAAGGTTTTTAGCCAGGAAATTTCGTCCCGGGTTAGGCGGGGGGTGTTTAAAATTGATAAGCAAACTATTATAAACACCCTATTGTCAGTATCACCTACATTAATGATAAAACCTTTATCAACTTCTATAATTTTCCCAACTTCAGAAGATACTTTTTCAATATCTGTAATGTATTGACTGTATTCTTCCTCTAAATTATCAATAGAAGAAATCGTTTGATTATCTTTGTACAGTTGAACTAGAAAAGCTTTATTGACTAAAGTAACGTCTATAATAGTTTTTTTAAGTTCTGTTATTACGTAATCTAATTTACTCGCTTTTCTTATACTATTAGTATATTTAAAAATACTGTCTTGGTAATTGTATTTTTCTGAAAATCTTTTAAACCTAAAACGAAAATCTAAAATTTCTTTCAAATAAAACATAAGTAAAATAACCAAATACACATAAATCAAAAGCTTTATTGATAAAAATGTTGGATCAGAATCATCATCTTTAAGTATCAGCATAATTGCTACACAAACTATTGAAGGCAAAACAGCAAGCAAAGCGTAATATCTAAGTCTTCCTAATATAAATTCAATATCATAAATTTTAGTAGCTAAAAATTGATAAACTAAGGAAAAAGGAATTAACAATAAGAAAGACGCTAATATAACCGGAGAGAAAATATATTTCTGAAATAAAATGTATGGCAAAATATATAGCAGCAGAAACGGAGAAAAAGCTACAATGTTTGTAATAATGAGCACTTTTACAAAGTACTCCTGTTCTGAGTATTTAACTTTTTTTAGACCTATAATTTTAAGCAGTAGTGATAAGGTCATTAAAATAAAGAATGAAGATAAGTTGAATCCCTTTAAAAATTCATATTTTAAATGGAAAGCACCTTGTGTAATTTCAATAAATATATTTAATCCAACAATAAAATAGCTTAGTATGACGAAATTGTAACTAAATAATTTCTTACCCAGTTCAATAAAATATTGATAGAGAAAATGAAGATAAGACACTGGGACTAGTAAAAAAAGGGAGAGATTTGCATATCTCATATACAAATCCGCCCTTGCAGAGCCACTAGCTGTCAAATATGACAAACCTATTGACAGCAAAAATATATTTAATAAAAATGCTGACTTTAGTTTTAAATTTTTATTAGTTTTGAAAACAAAGTAAACACAAAATAAACATAGGAAAAAGAGAATCAGAGGGATAACAAATAAAAATAGACCCTGGTATGATAATATTATAGAATCCGGACTGCTTATGATTCTCTTAATGCCATGCTCATTTTGAATTTCTAAAGAAGTGACTTGTTCCAATAGCCCGTAGTGATAAATTGTAGAATGAAAATGGGGGTCATTTTTGTTTATTTTTAAAATAATGTCTCCCTTTTCCAAGTTTTCTTTAGCAGCCCAGGCATTTGGATCTACTTCGGTTATTACTAATTGATTTTTATCATTGAATGCTACGTTGGCTCCAACAAAAGGATACGTTAAATTTAAATATGCTACATACCCTGTTAAAATTATGCTTACCGTTATTATGATGATATATAGCTTGTTGGAATTTTGCCGCATATACGTAAATCCTTTCTATTAGATCAGATCAAATCCAGTAAGTAGCAACTGTTTTACCAGTATTTAAAATCCCCTGAAGTAATCCAATCATATCTTCCGCATGCTGAAGACCCACAACACTAGCATGACCGCTAACAACCTTCTCCAATACATCCGGGTTTTCTACTAAATAGTTTACGATTTCTTGCATGTTTTTTCATCTCCTTTTTTATTGTTTATTATCAAATGAGACTTTAGAATCCCAATTTGATCTGCTTGTAATGGTAGCTGATCTAGGATGC
The DNA here is from genome assembly GCF_021166585.1 of Metabacillus kandeliae. Lineage (GTDB taxonomy): Bacteria > Bacillota > Bacilli > Bacillales > Bacillaceae > Metabacillus_B > Metabacillus_B kandeliae. The sequence goes on along the minus strand of NZ_JAJOZE010000009.1, from coordinate 942 downwards.
TGGATGCCTTCTGGATTGCGATTTGTTTTATGACATTCAGGTAGTGGATTACCCCTGCGTTGAATAGTTTGGTTTTATAAGCTTCAAGGGTCCCATATTCCTCTGTAAATGTTTTGCCGCTGCGGAAAAATTTTAGAAGGTCTTCAGAATGGCTGTTGAATTGCCGATTAATATAAAGAAGGGCAAGGGTGTTTTTTTCTGCCCGGATGTCATTCTTTTCGGTACTGAACAAACCTCTGAAGTCGTTTTCCGTTTGAGCCGCGATGCCAATTTGATAGGCGTATTGTTCTACTTCCGGCAAAGGGTCTTTTCTGCCGCAGCAGGTACCCATTGCACAGGCCAGTGCGATGAGAGAACCGGATTTTTTACGCATCATTTCCAGGCATTTTTCTTCGGTGTCAGCTGAATTAGCCAGATCCTCATGCTGTCCTTCCATCGCCTGCATCGAAAGTCTGCTTGAAAGCTTCAGGAGCTGGTCTCCATTGTCCATTTCTGATAGAATGGACTGGCTTGCGGTATACAGCAGGCTTGCAGCATTCATGGCAATAGACGGGCTGATTTGCATCCATGGTTCTTTTTCATTATCCATATCTTCCAGATCGTCAAATATGTCAAAGGAAAGAACAAGCAATTCAATTGCTGCCGCCAGCCTCGTACTTATTTCCTCATTGGCGCCAAAGATGCGTCCATGCACATAGGCTAACTGGCCAAAATTGGCGTGGTCTTTTGTGTTCAGAAAAGTGCACATAATTTCCAGTAAATCCTTGTTATGGATAGAAGAGGCAATGGATTCAGTCTGAATCTGCTTCAACATTCCTAAATTTACATGTAAAATGTCCCTGATAACCATCACCCTTTCTCAAATATATTACTATATAAGTGTTTTAGATGATAGTTAAAGTTCGCAGTTTTACATAATTATAAAATAACTGTCATTTAAAG
>NZ_JAJOZE010000008.1 GCF_021166585.1 Metabacillus kandeliae | reverse complement strand
CGGGTCCTTTTCTTTTGCGCCTAATGATCTTCACTGTTAATGATGGCAAGGATCACATGATCACTCCATCTGCCATTAATTTTTACGTTTTCCTTAGCAATTCCTTCCCTGTGGAAACCGGCTTTCTCTAAAACTCTCAGCGAACCATGATTATGCGGCATAACGCCTGCTTCCACTCTATGAAGCTTTAGTTCCTTGAAAGCATACTCCACACCAAGCTTTACAGCTTCAGTTGTGTAGCCCTTGCCATTTTCCTCTTCATCGAGGCAATAGCCGATCCAGCAGCATTGAAGACTTCCCTTTGCCACACCTGTTAACGATAAGGTGCCGATCAGCGAATGGCTCTCGCCGAGGAAAATGCCGAAATTATAGCTTGTTCCTTCCTCAGCCAGCTGTCTGCCTTTTTGAATTCGCTTTTGCTGGTACTCAAGCGTGTAATAATCATCTTCCCTTAAAGGCGTGTACAGCTGAAAAAAATCCTTATTTTTAACTTCATGATCCAGCAGTGCCTGATCATCAGAATCTCTTAGCAGGCGAATGTCAACTGTCATTCACAAGCCCCCTTTGACTGGTGCAGGAGCTCCGCATGACCAAGGGCTCCTGCTTTTCTTAAAATATCAGAATTTATATAAGAAACTAGTTAGCAGACTGTCAGAAATTGATTTGTCCAGCTCCAGCGCCTAGCCCGATCTGAGTCGCTTCGGAAAAATCCAAAAAGTCAAGAGCGGACTTTTCGGATTTTTTCCGCAAGCAGCTGTCGGGCCTGTTCAAGGCGCTTGCGCTTTTCTTTAAATTAGCACCAAATTCTGACACCGTCAATCAGCAGCAGCGGGACACCTTGCCCCCTTTGCCATTGTAGCGAGCCTCCTGCGCTTCGCAGAAAAACTCCTTCCTCGACTGTACAGGCTTGCCTGGATGATGGGCTGCCATATACTCCACATACGTCTCATAGCTCGGCACACCGGCCATCAGGCTGAAAAATTGCTTCCGGTATTTTAAAAGCTTACCCAGCATACGTTTTCTGGCCTCCTTCTTCTCTTGAAATATAAGGTGCTTCATGCAGATTGACCTTTTCATTGCGCATGACTTTAATCCAGATCCGCAGCGCGGAGAACAGAACAGCAATCACCACTGCCATAAAGATTCCGCAAAGAGCTGCATCAACATAATCATTGATCAAAACCTGATTCATTTGTGCCTTGTTCACTGCAGGGGCCAGTATTTTTCCATCAGCCAAAGCGTCACGGAAAACCTTCGCGTGGGAGAGAAAGCCGATCTTCGGATTGGCATCAAACAGCTTCTGCCAGCCGGCAGCCATTGTGACAATTAAAATCCAAACGGTTGGAAGCAGCGTCACCCATACATACTTTTTCTTCCCCATCTTAAAGAGAAGCGTGGTTCCAAGGAGCAGGGCAATGCCGGCGAGCATTTGATTGGCTATGCCAAAGAGCGGCCAGAGCGTATTGATGCCTCCGAGCGGATCGATAACCCCCTGATAAAGGAAATATCCCCATCCGATCACACACAAAGCCGTCGCGATCAGGTTGGCAGGAAGAGACTCTGTTTTGCTCAGCGGCTTGTAAACGCTTCCGAGAAGATCCTGAATCATAAACCTTCCAACCCGTGTGCCTGCGTCGATTGTTGTTAAAATAAACAATGCTTCAAACAAAATCGCAAAATGATACCAAAAGGCCATGAGCGCACCGCCGCCGAGCGCTTTTGAGAAGATAAAAGCCATTCCGATCGCAAGCGTGGGTGCACCGCCTGTCCGCGAAAGGATCGTCCCTTCCCCAACATCCTTCGCAATCTGAGTCAGCATATCAGGTGTAATGGAATAGCCCCAGCTTGAAACCGTCTGTGCTGCCTGAACAGCGTCAGTTCCAATAACCGCAGGAGGGCTGTTAATAGCGAAATAAATGCCTGGAGTCAGCACACAGGCAGCAATCATCGCCATTGCAGCCACAAAAGACTCAGTCAGCATGGCCCCATACCCAATCGGCCGTGCATGAGATTCTCTTTCCACCATCTTAGGCGTCGTCCCTGAAGACACAAGTGCATGAAATCCTGATACCGCTCCACAGGCGATAGTGATAAACAAGAATGGAAATAAATTACCCGCAAAAACAGGCCCTGTTCCATCCACAAACTTCGTCACAGCAGGCATCTGAAGCTCAGGGGCAACAGCGATAATGCCAAGTGCCAGTCCAAGAATGGTTCCTACTTTTAAAAAGGTGCTTAAATAATCCCGCGGAGCAAGCAAAAGCCATACCGGCAGGACAGAAGCAATAAATCCATAAACAATCATTAAAATAGCGATCGTCTCTCCATTAAACGTAAACATTGCAGCAAGCGCCGGATTCTTAGAAACAGCCTGTCCTGCATATAGGGACAGCAGCAAAAGAACAATTCCGATGAGCGATGCCTCGCCGACACGCCCAGGCCTGATATACCTCATATACAAGCCCATAAATACGGCGATCGGAATCGTCGCCGCAATCGTAAACATCCCCCAAGGACTTCCAATCAGCGCCTTCACCACAACCAATCCTAAAACAGCCAATAAAATAATCATAATGCCTAAAATGCCAATCATGGAAATGATCCCTGTTACAGGGCCCATCTCCTCTTTTATCATCTCGCCCAGCGACTTTCCCTTCCGCCTCATCGAACCGAATAAAATAACAAAATCCTGAACTGCCCCTGCCAGCACAACCCCTGCCACAATCCAGATCGTCCCGGGCAAATACCCCATCTGCGCAGCCAAAATCGGCCCAACTAAAGGGCCAGCTCCGGCAATCGCCGCAAAATGATGCCCAAACAAAACCCACTTATTTGTAGGAACAAAATCCTTCCCGTCATTATGCGTTTCAGCCGGAGTTTCTCTTTTATCATCCAGCTCAAATACTTTCTTTGCCATAAACCGGCTATAAAACCGGTAAGCAACCGCATAAACACACACCGCCGCCGTCAAAAGCCAAATTGCATTAATCGTTTCTCCCTGATGCAGCGCAAGCATCCCAAACCCCGCTGCCCCCAAAGCAGAAATCAGGCCCCATAATACGAAGGAACCAATTCTTTTCATTGAAATTCACCCCTTTTATGTATTAAGGCTATTTTACTTTAGTTGTTTGAAAATTAAAATAAGTATAATAATTCAAATATTAATTCAATTAAAAAAACTTTCCTCCCTATCCGGTGACCTGTCCCCTGTTCCGTTAAAGCAAAAGAGGACAGGCACCACCCCCATTATTCACAAGTTTAAAAGGTTTTACAGCTTAGGGGACAGGTCTTTAATTCGTTAAAAAACTGAGGGACAGGTGCAGATGATTGGGTACCTGTCCTCTGTCAGAGCAGTATATTGGGGGACAGGGGCTTCCTTTAATAATCCTTATCGGTACTGAGCTGAAAATAAGGGGGACAGGGCTTTAGTAAATTAGCAAAGCGAGGGACAGGGCACTGGTCTCCAAGGGGGACAGGGACTTTTGGGTATATACAACTATTTTGGTTGAGGAGAAAAGTCCCTGTCCCCATTTTTAATGGTGACCTGTCCCCTGCTCCTTTAACGCATAGAATGACAGAGACTATAGGGATTTCTGGAATAGGATCAGGTCCTAAAAGAAAGGGGACAGGTCTTTTTCTCATTAACGCACTGAGGGCCAGGTACCATATAATCGGTACCTGGCCCTTGTTCCGTTACTGTGATGGGGGACAGAGACGTTCATCTAAAAAACGTTGTGCAGCCTGTCTTTGATAGCAGGGGGGACATGTCATTAGTCAATTACTGCACTGAGGGCCAGGGCACTAAGTGTGGTGGTGTGTATATTGCCACCCACCAGCGAAGAATCCACCCTTTTAAGCTTCTGCCCCGAGGAATAAAGCTTACAAGAGTCATACAAGAGTCAGCATATCCATGGATGGTTCTCTCCTTTCGGTGCTGGTTATTAGATCGTCAGCGCTTCAGGTTTGTCTTTTTTGAAATATGGGATCCAGTCGCCATGAGCTTCAAGAAGGGCATCGCAAAGGGCTTTGATGTCATCCAGGCTTAGCTCTGCTGCTGTGTGGGGATCCAGGTAGGCTGCCTGATAAAGGGCTTCAATGCTGTCTTTCATGGCCGCTTCAATGGTCAGGAGCTGGGTGTTGATGTTGGATCGGTTCAGGGCTGCAAGCTGCTCTGGCAATTCTCCCATATAGCACGGCTTGATGCCGTTCCGGTCTGCCACACACGGTACTTCGACAACAGCGTTTTTAGGAAGGTTGCCGATCAGGCCGCCTTCGTTCAGCACGTTTCCGCCGAAAACGAATGGTTCATTGGTTTCCATGGCTTCAATGATGCGGGAGCCGTATTCTTTTGAACGCACGTGGGTGAGCTCTGCATTGTTGACGATTTCATCGCGCATTTTTTCCCAGTCTGCGATTTGCTGTTCGCAGCGTCTTGGGTATTCATCGAGCGGAATGTTGTATTTACCGATAAGCTCAGGGTAATTTTTCTTAATGTAGTATGGATGGTATTCGGCGTTGTGTTCAGAGGATTCTGTCACGTAAAAGCCGAACTTTTCCATCATGTCAAAGCGCACCATGTCTGTGTGCTTTTCTTTTTGTTTTTCTTTGGCGCGGCGCTTGATTTCTGGGTAAAGGTCGACACCGTCCCGCTTAATTTCAAGCAGCCATGCCATGTGGTTGATGCCGGCGATTTTTTCATCGATAGAATCAGCAGGAAGTTCAAGTGCTTTCAGCAGCTCTGATGTGCATACTTGGACGCTGTGGCAAAGGCCGACTGTTTTAATCGGTGTGAAGCGCTGCATCACGCCGCATAGAGATGCCATCGGATTGGTGTAGTTGAGAAACCAGGCTTCAGGGCAAACCTTTTCCATGTCTTTCGCAATGTCAAGCAGGACCGGGATGGTCCGGAGAGCCCGGAAGATGCCGCCGATGCCGATCGTATCACCAATTGTCTGCTCCAGTCCGAATTTTTTCGGGATGTCAAAGTCAATCACAGTGCTCGGCTTGTAGCCGCCGACTTGAATCGCATTGATGACATAGGAAGCGCCTTCAAGGGATGCCAGTCTGTCTCTGTAGGATACGATGGATACGGACGATTGCAGATTTTGCTTCAGCTGGTTCAGCATGCTTTCGGATTCCTGAAGCCGTTTTTCATCAATATCAAAAAGGGCAAATTCAAAGTTTTGCAGAGCAGGGGACATCATGCAGTCTCCGAGCACATTTTTCGCGAAAATAGTGCTTCCTGCGCCGATAAAAGTGATTTTCTTTTTCATAGTGATCCCTCCATGTGGAATATGTTGTGATGAAACAATATTTCAAATTATCTGATATACTCATAGTAAATCGCTTATATTTCGATCTCAATGGTAAATTCCTTTGAAGGAGGGTAATAAATTGCGGTACAAGCTGCTGGATGGCCCATATGGCAACTGTGTGTTTCAGTTTCAAAAAAAAGAGGCTTATATTCCTGCCAATATTTGGTATGTGGGCTGGGAAAGGCAAACAAAGGCTTCCTACAGATGGAATGGCGAAACAAGAACAGATAGCGAAAATACCTTTATTTTTCAATATACAACAAAGGGGAAAGGCGCTATTCGTGTAGGGGAGGCGGTTTATTCGCTTCCGAAGGGAAAAGCCTTTCTTGTAAAGGTGCCGGGTGATCATGAATATTGGCTGCCAGAGGGTTCGGCAGAATGGGAGTTTCTTTTTATCACACTTGTCGGGGAAAGTGCGGAATCGTGCTGGGCGGAATTTGCTGATCGCAACGGACCGGTGGCAGCGATTCCGGAAGAGTCTGAGCTAGTCAGGCTGCTGAGGCAGATTAATCAAGAGGCGCTGAATGATGAAATCAGCGACATATACATTGCTTCCTGCAAGGCCTATAATTTTGTGATGGCCCTTCACCGCTATGGCAAGGGACTTACCGAAGCAAAGGATAAAGTGCCGGAGCACATGAAAAAAGCAGCACGGCTGATTGAAAAAAAGCTTGGTGAGCCATTGAGCCTGACGGATTTAGCAGAGGAGGCAGGCTTGAGCAAATATTATTTTATTCAGCTGTTTCAGCAATATTTTCATGAGACGCCTATTCAGTACATGACGAAAAAAAGGATGGAGCGGTCGATGGAGCGGCTGTCAAATTCAGATCTTCCGATAAAAGAGATTGCGAACTTATCAGGCTATGAGAGCGCCAATTATTTCAGCAAAGTATTCAAAAAGGAAATTGGAGAGTCACCGAAGGAATTCAGGGAAAGGACGAGGGACAGGCAGTTCACCCGTGTGTTTTTGGAGTAATAAAAAAGCTGCCCGGCAATTCGGGCAGCTCTGTGTGCATTATTTCTTTTCAAGGTTGTTTCTTGTGATGACTTTGTCAATCAAGCCGTATTCAAGAGCACGATCAGCTGTCATAAAGTTGTCGCGGTCAGTGTCGCGGCTGATGACATCGATGGTTTGGCCAGTGCGCTCAGAAAGAATCTGGTTCAGTTTTTCACGAAGGAAGAGAATGCGTTTTGCGGCAATTTCAATCTCCGTTGCCTGACCTTGAGCTCCGCCAAGCGGCTGATGAATCATTACTTCACTGTTTGGAAGTGCAAAGCGTTTTCCTTTTGTTCCTGCTGCAAGAAGGAAGGCGCCCATTGAAGCAGCCATACCGATGCAGATTGTGGAAACGTCAGGACGGATATATTGCATTGTGTCATAAATCGCCATTCCGGCAGTGATGGATCCGCCTGGGCTGTTGATGTAAATCGTAATGTCTTTTTCAGGGTCTTCTGCTTCAAGGAATAGAAGCTGTGCTACAATCGCATTAGATACGTTGTCGTCAATTCCGCTTCCAAGCATGATGACACGGTCTTTCAGCAAACGGGAATAAATGTCGTAAGCGCGTTCCCCGCGGTTTGTTTGTTCAATAACTGTAGGAATTAAATTCATTCTTATTTTCCTCCCTTTAATCCAACTGTAATCCTTATGTACACCTATCATACAACCTATGGTCAATTAAGGTCAAACGATATGGTTCAACATTATCAATATATGAAGCACCCAGCTTATACATGTATTCATCATACCCCGAATAGCGTAATTTAAACAGCGCTTTCTCTCCTGTCTTTTTTCTGGCATACTGGCAGAAAGGGGATTGGAGGCAGACAGAATGGATCTGAAAATAAGCGATGAATACAAACAGGAAATGGTAGAAAAAATACAAAGCTATTTCGAGCGGGAAAGAGATGAATCAATCGGAGAACTTGCGGCTGAGCTGATGCTTGATTTCTTCCTGAAAGAGGTTGGAGCCATTATCTATAACCAGGGAGTGGCGGATGCAAGGACAGTTCTGCAGGAGAGAATGGCTGAATTTGATGATGCATTGTACAGTCTTGAACGGCCGGTGAGAAGAACGCAGCAGTGATTTAAAGGCATGGCTAAAATTTCCCCTTGCTATTCCATGCCTGGTATCATATAATATTTTTTGCTGACACTTATTTGCGCTCGTAGCTCAGTTGGATAGAGCGGTGGTTTCCGGTACCACGTCTGCCGGGGGTTCGAATCCCTCCGAGCGCGCCAATACTACATACTAACCTTCTGTACAAAATAGCTGTGCAGGAGGTTTTTTTATTTTTTTCAAATCTTTTGTGTAGTAATAAAGATAGGTAAATTGCGTGATGGGAGAGGCAAATCATGTTCGCCGACTGGATCGTCGGAGAATGGTGCGCCTCGGTGTGAAGCTGGATAAAGTACAAGTGAAAGCAAGCCTGGAACAGGTCTTGCACCATTTTACGTAAACGAGCTCAGCTGCAGCTCGTTTTTTTATATTCACAAATCATGCTATAATGGTTAAAATTCTTATAATCCAATAGGATAGGTGGGATATAATGAAAACTGTTCCTAAACCTCTTGTTTTGACAAACCAATGGTTTATCGTGCTGTCTGTCCTTGCAGTGTGGGTGACCGGATGGAGCTGGATTCTGCTTCTTCCGCTGATCGCCGGCCTAATGGGGCTTATTTTCCACTTCAATCCAGTCATGAAGGCAGCTAAAACGTTTTTGCTGAAGCCTCCTTCAGCGTATACCCAAGAAGATTTTGATCAGCAGCAATTCAATCAGATGATCGCTGTTGTCTGCTTGGCTATTGGGCTGATCGGCTATGCAATGCACTGGATGATTCTCGCTTATGTCTTCACTACCCTTGTTTTTCTGGCAGCCTTTATTGCCATTCTGGGCTTCTGCGTCGGCTGCTTTATCCGGTTTCAGTGGCAGCAGTATCAATATAGAAGAAAATCAAACCGTGTATGAAGAACCCTGAAAATAATGGGTTCTTTTTTTGTGATAAAAACTAAAAACCCGCTGCAAAAAACAGCGGGTGCATCATACGTTATTAGATTAAGTTATGTACGTCCAGTGAGCCGCCACTGGACTGGAATGACGAGTGTGTTGCGGCTCTTGGCCGCTCAACTTGTCCTTAGTTTATTACCATTCCAATTGAAAGTAAAGGGGTAATTTTTTCCTTGCTTCAGCCTTGTACTTTTACTTTGTTGTATGCTTCATCAAGATTTTGAATTCGTTTAAGCACTTCTGCATTTTTCGTCAGCTGGTCCTGTACAAGGGTGGAGACGACGGACCTGTAATAGCTGTTCATAGCATCGGTGCGGCTGCTTTTGTCCTTGTTCATGTCAATGTGCTGCTTTAAATTGCTTTCAAAATAAGGCACGGAAAATAATTCGCTCATAAATGGACTCCTTCCTCATCTATCCATATACGGGATAGCGGGGTTGATGTAAAATAAATGCAAAGGGGGGAAACGTGATGGAAATGAAAGCGGGTTTATTTCAGGAGCAGTCACTGAGGCTGAACATGACGCAGCAAATGATGCAGGCCATTTCACTTCTTCAGTATTCATCACTTGAGCTTGCCCAGTATCTGCAGGAGCTTTCACTTGAAAATCCCCTCATTGAAATTAAGGAACAGGATGCTCCAATTGAATTGTACCATAAAGGGCATAAGCCAAAAAACAAGAGTACAAGTGACGGCATCGAAAATATTGGCTCAGAAAAGCCGGGGCTTGCTGAATATTTACGGCTGCAGCTGCTGTCGCATTCTCTCAGCGGAGCGGAGAAAAAACTGACTGAGTCTTTAATAGACAGTTTAAATGAAAACGGTTACTTAGAAGAGACGGCTGAGGAGCTGGCTGTAAGGACAGGGGCAGATTTGGAAGAGGTTAAGCGATCGCTTCATTTGCTGCAGTCGCTTGAGCCGGCAGGTATCGCAGCGGGCAGCCTTCAGGAATGCCTTCTCCTCCAGCTTCGCCGTCTGCCGGAAAGGAAGATGAAACTCGAGGAAGTCATAGAAAAGTATTTTCTTTTATTTGCGGAAAAATCATGGAAGCAGCTCTCAAAGTCTGCCGGGATTCCACTGACAGAATTGCAGGAAATGCATGATTTTATCAGAAAGCTGAATCCCCGCCCAGGGCTTGCCTTCCGGAAGGAGCGGGAGCCGTACCTTGTGCCTGATCTGCTTTTGGAGAAGAAGGATGGGGAATTCGTTATCAGCTACAATAATGGGACACATCCCGAGCTTGGCTTAAGCATGGAATACAGCCAATTTTTATTGGAACGGGAGCATTCTGAAGCAGGCCATTTTCTAAAAGGCAAATGGAAGCAGTACCGCTGGCTGCAAAAAGCTCTTTCTCAAAGAAAATCCACCATGATCCGGGTAATGGCGGCTATTATTGAGCAGCAGGCAGAGTTTTTTCTTACAGGGCGGCCAGAGCTCCTGAGGCCTATGACGTTAAGAGATATTGCCGATGCATGCGGCATTCATGAGTCAACTGTCAGCAGAGCGGTCAAGGATAAATATGTTCAGCTGCCTACAGGCTTGTGTGAAATCCGCTCCTTTTTCTCACAGGGAGTGGAACAGGAAGGAGATCAATCCTCCTCTTCTATTAAAATGCGTCTTGCTGAACTTGTGAAGCGGGAGGATAAACAGGCGCCTTTATCAGACCAGAAAATGGCAGAGCTTTTAAAGGAAAAGGAACAGATTGCGATTTCAAGGCGGACTGTTGCCAAATACCGGGAGCAGCTGAGTATTCCTTCTTCAGCACTGCGAAAACGATATGATGGGAGCAGCGGGGCTTGAAAAAAATAACCTTATATTCTAAAAAAGGCTGCCATCTTTGCGAGGATGCAGAGAGGCTTTTGGAAGATCTTTTGAAAGAATCTCCATTTGAGTTAACTATTGTAGATATTTATAGTGACGATGAGCTGCTTTCCCGGTATCAGCTGATGATTCCTGTGCTTTTTATTGATGGAAAAGAGGCTGGTTATGGCGCGTTTGAAAAAGATTTTATAAGTAAACGGTTACACGAGAAAGAATGATTGAATAACAAAAAACACCCTGTTAGAATATAAATGTAGCAAGGGTGATTTTTTTTTGGCTTATGCGGGACACAATATGTCACACAGGGACGTTTTTAGTCCCGGTAACTTGTTTTGAAAGGAAAATCAAAATGAGAGAATTAATAGAAGTCCAGAGAAAATTGCTTCCTGATCTTTTGGCTGTGATGCAGAAGCGCTACCAGATCCTGCAATACATACGGCTGATGCAGCCAATCGGCCGGAGAGCTCTTGCACTGAGTCTTGGAACAAGCGAAAGAGTGCTCAGAGCAGAGGTTCAATTTTTGAAGGATCAGGATCTCATTGATGTTTTCCCATCAGGAATGCTTTTGACAGATGATGGGGCTTCCTTATTACAGTTGCTTGAAGAAATGATGAAAGATGTTTTAGGTTTAAGCCAGATGGAAATTACATTAAGAGAAAGGCTGAACCTGAAGCGGGTCATTATTGTTTCGGGAGACAGCGACCAGTCACCCCTTGTGAAAAAAGAAATGGGAAGAGCCTGTTCGGCGTGTATAAAAGAGCGCCTTTCAGGAAATACTATCGTCGCTGTGACTGGAGGAACGACATTGGCTGCTGTGGCAGAAATGATGACGCCGGATTATAAAAACCCGGATCTCCTGTTTGTTCCCGCAAGGGGCGGACTTGGAGAAAACGTGGAAAACCAGGCGAACACCATCTGCGCCAAAATGGCAGAGAAGGCAATGGGAAACTACCGCCTTCTTCATGTACCTGACCAAGTCAGCACAGAAGTCTATCATTCCATTCTGCGCGAGCCGTCCATTAAAGAGCTTCTCACCCTGATCAAATCCGCCGGCATGGTGGTTCATGGCATCGGTGACGCGCTCACAATGGCAGAAAGACGGCGCACTACGCCTGAGGATCTCGAAAAGATCCGAAGAAACGCGGCAGTCGCCGAATCGTTCGGCTATTACTTTAACCAGGACGGCGAAGTCATTCACAAAGTTCAGACAGTCGGCATTCAGCTGGAGGATCTCGGTTCAACGCCCCACGTGATTGCAGTAGCCGGAGGAGCTTCAAAGGCGAAAGCAATCAAAGCTTATATGAAGCAGGCCTTGGATACGGTTCTTGTAACAGATGAAGGTGCCGCAAAAGAGTTATTAAGGGATTCAACTCCCTAAATATAAATTTCTCACTTAATTAAAGGAGGAAATACCCATGGCAGTAAAAATTGGTATTAACGGATTTGGCCGTATCGGCCGTAACGTATTTCGTGCAGCTTTAAAAAATTCAGAGGTTGAAGTAGTTGCTGTAAATGACCTTACAGATGCAAACATGCTTGCTCACCTACTAAAATATGACTCTGTTCACGGCAAACTTGATGCTGAAGTTTCTGTTAACGGCAGCAACCTTGTTGTTAACGGCAAAGAAATCAAAGTGTTGGCAGAGCGCGACCCTGCACAGCTTGGATGGGGCGATCTTGGAGTAGAAGTTGTTGTTGAATCTACTGGCCGTTTCACTAAGCGCGCTGACGCTGCGAAGCACCTTGAAGCCGGCGCGAAAAAAGTCATCATCTCTGCACCTGCAACAGATGAAGACATCACTATCGTTATGGGCGTTAACGAAGACAAATACGATGCTGGAAGCCATGATGTCATTTCCAACGCATCTTGCACAACAAACTGCCTTGCGCCGTTTGCAAAAGTATTGAATGACAAGTTCGGCATCAAACGCGGTATGATGACAACTGTTCACTCTTACACAAATGACCAGCAGATTCTTGACCTTCCGCACAAAGATTACCGCCGTGCGCGCGCAGCTGCGGAAAACATCATTCCGACAACAACTGGCGCTGCAAAAGCAGTATCACTTGTATTGCCTGAACTGAAAGGCAAATTGAACGGCGGAGCGATGCGTGTTCCAACTCCAAACGTATCTCTTGTTGACCTTGTAGCTGAGCTTGACAAAGACGTAACAGTTGAAGACATCAACTCTGCACTGAAAGAAGCAGCTGAAGGCGACTTGAAAGGCATCCTTGGCTACTCTGAAGAGCCGCTTGTATCCGGTGACTACAACGGAAACACAAACTCTTCCACAATCGATGCTCTTTCTACAATGGTTATGGAAGGCAGCATGGTAAAAGTTATCTCTTGGTATGATAACGAAACTGGCTACTCCAACCGTGTCGTTGATCTTGCAGCATACCTTGCATCAAAAGGCCTGTAAGAATAAGAAATAAATGCAAGCAGGGTCTTGCTTGGACTCTGGTTAAATAAACGCTATAATGAAAGCGAAAGAGGGGAAGGGGACCACAACATTCCCCCTCCTCTTTTTTTCTTTGCTTTCTTTGTTTAAGAGAACACCAATTCAAGGAGGTACTCAGGGACAATGAACAAAAAATCGGTAAAAGATGTCGATCTGAAAGGCAAAACCGTATTTTGCCGCGTTGACTTCAACGTTCCAATGAACGAAGGCAGCATAACAGATGATACGCGCATCCGTGCAGCTCTTCCAACGATCCAGTACATGATCGAGCAAGGGGCAAAGGTACTTCTGGCAAGCCACCTTGGCCGTCCAAAAGGCCAGGTTGTGGAAGAACTTCGCTTGAACGCACCGGCAAAGCGTCTTCAGGAACTTCTTGGCAAGGATGTCAAGAAGCTGGATGAAGCTTATGGCGATAGCGTAAAGTCTGAGATCAGCAGCATGCAGGAAGGCGATGTCATTCTTCTTGAAAATGTCCGCTTTTATCCTGGCGAAGAAAAAAATGACCCTGAGCTGGCAAAACAATTTGCAGAACTTGCAGATGTTTTTGTGAATGACGCTTTCGGCGCTGCTCACCGCGCACATGCTTCAACAGCTGGCATTGCCGAGCATATTCCGGCAGTTGCAGGCTTTTTGATGGAAAAAGAACTTGAGGTTCTTGGAAAAGCGCTGTCAACACCTGAACGTCCATTCACAGCAATCATCGGCGGAGCGAAAGTAAAAGACAAAATTGGCGTCATCGATCACCTGCTCGATAAAGTCGATAACCTGATTATCGGCGGAGGCCTTGCTTATACATTCATTAAAGCTCTTGGACACAACGTTGGAAAATCTTTGCTTGAGGAAGACAAGGTTGAGCTTGCGAAATCCTTCATGGAAAAAGCAAAGAAAAACGGCGTAAACTTCTATATGCCAATTGATGTCGTTGTAGCAGATGACTTCTCAAACGATGCCAACACGCAAATCGTTGCCATTGACAGCATTCCGGAAGACTGGGAAGGCCTTGACGCTGGCCCGAAATCCCGTGAAGTTTACGAAGAAGTGATTAAAAAGTCCAAGCTTGTTATCTGGAACGGACCTCTTGGCGTGTTCGAACTGGATGCATTTGCGAATGGTACAAAGGCTGTGGCAGAAGCGATGGCAGCTGCAGAAGATACATACACAGTCATTGGCGGCGGCGATTCCGCAGCAGCTGTTGAAAAATTCGGCTATGCAGATAAAATGGACCACATTTCAACAGGCGGCGGTGCTTCGCTTGAGTTTATGGAAGGCAAAGAGCTTCCAGGCGTAGTCGCTCTAAATGATAAATAAGATCCCAGCTTGTTAATGAAAGGAATGTTCAAAATGAGAAAACCAATCATTGCAGGAAACTGGAAAATGAATAAAGTGCTGTCAGAGGCAAAAAGCTTCACTGAGGAAGTAAAAACTCTTATTCCTTCAAGCGAGAGCGTTGAATCCGTCGTTTGTGCACCAGCTCTTTTCCTGGACAGTCTTGTACAGGCTGCAAAAGGAACTGAACTGAAAGTCGGCGCACAAAACATGCACTTTGAAGAAAGCGGCGCGTTCACTGGAGAGACAAGCCCTGCTGCTTTAAAGGATCTTGGCGTAGAATACGTCATCCTTGGCCACTCTGAACGCCGCGAAATGTTCGCTGAAACAGATGAAACAGTTAATAAGAAAACATTGGCTGCTTTTCAATACGGCCTGACACCGATTGTTTGCTGCGGTGAAACGCTGGAAGAGCGTGAAGCGAGCAAAACAAACGAGCTTGTCGGCAATCAAGTGAAAGCGGCGTTGCAAGGCCTGTCTGAAGACCAGGTAAAACAAACAGTTGTGGCTTATGAGCCAATCTGGGCAATCGGTACAGGCAAATCATCTACTGCAGAGGATGCAAACGAAGTATGCGCCCATATCCGCAGTGTGATTGCTGAACAATTTTCACAGGATACGGCAGATGCCGTACGCATTCAGTACGGCGGCAGTGTAAAGCCTGGAAACATTAAGGAATACATGGCACAGCCGGATATCGACGGTGCCCTTGTCGGAGGCGCAAGCCTTGAAGCGCAATCCTTCTTGCAGCTATTGGAGGCAGGAAAAAATGAGTAAAAAACCATTTGCCATTATTATTCTCGACGGCCTTGGCCTGAGGGAAGAAACAAAAGGCAATGCTGTAGCACAAGCAAAAAAACCGAACTTTGACAGGTACTGGAACAAGTATCCTCATGCCACATTGCGGGCTTCAGGCGAAGCTGTCGGCCTTCCGGAAGGCCAGATGGGGAACTCTGAAGTAGGACATTTGAATATCGGTGCAGGACGCATCGTTTATCAAAGCTTAACGCGTGTGAATGTTGCGATCCGTGAAGGAGAATTCGAGAAAAACGAAACCTTCCTTCAAGCTATGGATCATGCGAAAAAGAACGGCACGAACCTGCACTTATTCGGATTGCTGTCTGACGGCGGCGTGCACAGCCACATCGAGCACCTGTATGCTCTATTGCGCCTCGCAAAAGAAGAAGGCGTGGAGAATGTTTATGTTCACGGCTTTCTTGACGGACGGGATGTTGGTCCTCAAACAGCTGAAAAGTACATTCGGGCGCTGCAGGAAAAAATGGATGAATACGGAGTCGGCAAGATTGCGACAATTTCCGGCCGCTACTATTCAATGGACCGCGACAAGCGCTGGGACCGCGTTGAAAAAGCCTATCGCGCGATGGCTTACGGCGAAGGCCCGACTTATAAGGATCCAATTGAACTTGTAGAAGACAGCTATAAAAACGAAATCTATGATGAGTTCGTCATTCCTTCTGTTCTGACAAAGGAAGATGGCTCACCGGTAGCGAAAATAGAAGATAATGATGCCATTATTTTTTATAATTTCCGCCCTGACCGTGCCATTCAGATTTCCAATACATTCGCTAACGATGATTTCCGTGATTTCGACCGCGGTGACAATCATCCGAAGAACCTGTTCTTTGTGTGCCTGACGCACTTCAGCGAATCTGTCGACGGATTCGTTGCGTTCAAGCCGGTTGGCCTTGATAATACACTTGGCGAAGTGCTGGCCCAGAACGGCTTGAATCAGCTCCGCATCGCAGAAACAGAAAAATATCCGCATGTGACGTTCTTTATGAGCGGCGGACGTGAAAAAGAATTTGAAGGCGAAAAGAGAATCCTGATTGATTCTCCAAAAGTAGCCACTTACGATTTGAAGCCTGAAATGAGTGCGTATGAAGTGAAAGATGCGCTCGTGAAGGAAATAGAAGCAGGAACGCAGGATGCGATCATTCTAAACTTTGCCAACCCTGACATGGTTGGACATTCAGGCAAAGTAGAGCCGACGATTAAAGCCATCGAAGCAGTTGACGAGTGCCTTGGAGAAGTTGTGGACGCGATTTTAGCCAAAGGCGGCGCAGCGATCATCACTGCTGATCACGGCAATGCTGACGTTCTGATCACGGAAGAAGGAACACCGCACACAGCTCATACAACAAATCCTGTGCCGGTTATCGTCACAAAAGAAGGCGCAGAGCTTCGCCATGATGGAATTTTAGGTGACCTTGCACCAACGCTTCTTGACCTATTGAACGTAGAAAAACCAAAAGAAATGACAGGGAACTCCCTGATCCAAAAATAATTTATTTTAAAGGAGAGAATTACACATGCCATACATTGTTGACGTATATGCACGCGAAGTACTTGACTCCCGCGGTAACCCAACAGTTGAAGTAGAAGTTTTCACAGAATCAGGCGCATTCGGACGCGCAATCGTTCCAAGCGGTGCCTCCACTGGGGAGCACGAAGCAGTAGAACTTCGTGACGGCGACAAAGAACGCTACCTTGGAAAAGGTGTTATTCAAGCCGTAGAAAACGTAAACTCTGTAATCGCTGAAGAAATCATCGGCCTTGATGTGACAGACCAAGTCGGCATTGACCGCATCATGATTGAGCTTGACGGAACAGAAAACAAAGGCAAATTAGGTGCCAATGCGATTCTTGGCGTATCTATGGCAGTTGCTCATGCAGCAGCTGACTATGTTGGCCTTCCATTGTACCGCTACCTTGGCGGATTCAACGCGAAGCAGCTTCCAACACCAATGATGAACATCATCAATGGCGGATCTCATGCTGACAACAACGTTGACTTCCAGGAATTCATGATCCTGCCTGTAGGAGCTCCAAGCTTCAAAGAAGCGCTTCGCACAGGTGCGGAAGTATTCCATGCATTGAAATCAGTCCTAAAAGGTAAAGGCCTCAACACAGCTGTAGGTGATGAAGGCGGATTTGCTCCAAACCTTGGTTCTAACCGTGAAGCACTAGAAGTGATCATGGAAGCCATCAAAAAAGCCGGCTATGAGCCAGGAAGAGACGTTATGCTCGGCATGGACGTTGCCTCTTCTGAGTTCTACAACAAAGAAACAGGCAAATACGACCTTGCAGGCGAAGGCCGCACTGGCTTAACATCTGCCGAAATGGTTGACTTCTATGAGCAATTGGTGAACGAATTCCCAATCATCTCTATTGAAGACGGCTTGGACGAAAATGACTGGGTTGGACACAAACAATTGACTGACCGTCTTGGCGGAAAAGTACAATTGGTTGGTGACGATCTGTTCGTAACAAACACACAAAAATTGGCTCAAGGCATCGAACAGGGTGTTGGCAACTCCATCCTGATCAAAGTGAACCAAATCGGTACACTGACTGAGACATTCGAAGCAATCGAAATGGCAAAACGCGCTGGCTACACAGCAGTTGTATCCCACCGTTCAGGCGAAACAGAAGACGCAACAATCGCTGACATCGCTGTTGCAACAAACGCTGGCCAAATCAAAACTGGTTCCCTTAGCCGTACTGACCGTATCGCTAAATACAACCAATTGCTTCGTATCGAAGACGAGCTTGGCGGCTTAGCGGTTTACGAAGGATTAAAATCTTTCTATAACCTGAAGAAGTAATAATAGATGAAGAACACCCGGCTCCTCCCGGGTGTTCTTTTTTCATAGGGACAGGGGAGGGGAGGAACCTGCAAATAAATCTGTTAAGCCGCACGTAAAGAGCTTAACCTGCATGCGAAAAGTTCAGTTTCGCTTGAAGCATGAAAAACCTGCAGATAAAATCTCTGAACCTGCAAATAAATTTCAAAAAGCTGCATATAAAATGACTCAACCCGCAAATAAAAGTCTAAAAGCCGCATATAAAACCCATTTTAGCCCGCTCAGAAGATGAAGAATTTGAATAAAGAGCCTGCTGACGGGTGATTTTTGCTCGTTTGAGGGAATTTTTTATACTTTCGGCATTATTTACACCATGAAATGGCTTCAAAAGTGAATAAAATTCCGGCTGCCATGACCGGCAGTCACCCTATCGACAAGCATTCAAATATATGGTACATTAAAACTATTGTAAAACGGGCTTTCAGGAGGTCAATTACAGATGAGTGCATTGCATATCGTCCTTATCAGCCTGCTTGTGATCGACTGTGTTGCGCTGATTATTGTGGTTTTGCTGCAATCCAGCAAAAGTGCAGGTCTTTCCGGTGCGATTTCAGGCGGAGCAGAGCAGCTTTTCGGCAAGCAAAAAGCGCGCGGCATTGATTTGGTTCTCAGCCGTACAACTGTTGTGTTGTCTGTCATTTTCTTTGTTTTGACAATCGGTATTTCATATTTCGGACTATAAAAAAGAAGCCTGCAGAACAGGCTTCTTTTTTCATACATGACAGCCGTGCTTTTTGTCTTTTCCCCGAGCGTTTGATTTAATAGAAGTGCGGGAATTTAGGAAAACTAGACATATCAGTCAGAAAAGAAGGAGAACTATGGGAATGAGACGAGTTTTACCAAAACCATTAACATTTGAGGGGGGAAAGCGGGCGGTTTTGCTGCTGCATGGCTTTACGGGCAATACGGCAGATGTCCGGATGCTTGCACGCTATTTAAACGAGCGCGGTTATACGTGCCATGCCCCTCAATATAAAGGTCATGGCGTTCCGCCGGATGAACTGGTTCATACTGGACCTGAGGATTGGTGGAAGGATGTCATGGAGGGCTATGAACATCTGAAAAGCTTAGGTTATGAAGAGATTGCAGTTGGAGGATTGTCCCTAGGAGGGGTATTTTCGCTCAAACTGGGTTACACTGTACCTGTTAAGGGTATCGTGACCATGTGTGCTCCGATGTACATAAAAAGCGAGGAAGTGATGTATCAGGGCGTCCTCGATTATGCGCGCAATTATAAGAAATTTGAAGGCAAGGACGACGAACAGATTGAAGAGGAAATGAAGGACTTTGCGAAAACACCGATGAACACGCTTGCTGCTTTGCAGGAGCTGATCGCGGATGTGAGAGAGCATGTCGATCATATCTATTCTCCAACGTTTGTTGTGCAGGCACGCCATGATCACATGATTAATACAGATAGTGCAAATATTATTTATAATGAAGTCGAAACAGACGTGAAAGAAATAAAATGGTATGAAGAGTCCGGACACGTGATTACGCTCGATAAAGAACGCGACAAGGTTCATGAGGATTTCTATCAGTTCTTGGAACGTCTCGACTGGCAGTAAAGTCTCCAAGGAGGGAAGGCGCAAATGGATCAAGATATTCAGAAATACGTTGACCAGCTTCTGTCTTTTATGAAGGAAGAAGCTTACAAACCACTTACAATACAGGAACTCGAAGAATCGCTCGGCATAACGGATGCGGCGGATTTTAAAAGCCTCGTGAAGGCGCTCGTTTTAATGGAAGAGCAGGGGGATATCGTCCGCACGCGCAGCAACCGCTATGGCCTTCCCGAAAAGATGAACCTCATTCGCGGCAAAGTGTCCGGACATGCCAAAGGATTTGCCTTTGTAGCTCCTGAGGATCGGGAAATGAACGATGTGTTTATTCCGCCGAATGAGCTGAATAATGCGATGCACGGCGATATTGTGCTCGTTCGTGTCAGCACAAGCAGCTCGGGCGCGAGAAAAGAAGGCACAATTATCCGGATTCTTGAACACAGCATCAAGGAGATTGTCGGCACTTATACGGAAAGCAAGAACTTCGGCTTTGTGATTGCAGATGATAAAAAGATTGCAAGCGATGTCTTTATTCCGCGTGAAGCTTCAAACGGAGCTATTGAAGGGCATAAGGTAGTTGTGAAAATTACGACCTATCCGGAAGGCCGCCGCAATGCTGAAGGGGAAGTTATCCGCATTCTCGGACATAAAAATGATCCTGGGGTCGATATCATTTCCGTTATTCACAAGCACGGTCTGCCGCAGGAATTCCCGGGCGACGTTCTTCGCCAGGCGAATGATGTGCCGGAAACCATTTCAGAAAGCGATATAAAAGACAGACGCGATCTCAGAGATCAAGTTATCGTGACAATTGATGGCGCAGACGCGAAGGACCTCGATGATGCGGTAACGGTTACGAAGCTTGAAAACGGCAATTACAAGCTTGGCGTTCATATCGCAGACGTGAGCCACTATGTCACTGAAAATTCTCCGATTGATAAAGAAGCTTTGGACCGCGCGACAAGTGTTTATTTAGTCGACCGCGTTATTCCGATGATTCCTCACAGATTATCAAACGGCATCTGCTCCCTGAATCCAAAGGTTGACCGTCTGACTCTTTCATGTGAAATGGAAGTTGACAGCGATGGAGAAGTCGTTAACCATGAAATTTTCCAAAGTGTGATTAAAACAACGGAGAGAATGACGTATTCCGATGTGAACAGCATCCTTGTGGAAAAGGACCAAAGCTTGAAAGAACGCTATGAGCCGCTTGTTCCTATGTTTGAGCTGATGGAGGAGCTGGCACAGGTGCTCCGCACAAAAAGGTTCAACCGCGGAGCCATTGACTTTGACTTCAAGGAAGCTAAAGTGCTAGTGGACGATGAAGGCAAGCCATACGATGTGGCGATTCGAGAACGGTCTGTAGCCGAAAAATTGATTGAAGAATTTATGCTGCTTGCAAACGAAACGGTAGCAGAGCATTTCCACTGGATGAACGTGCCGTTTATTTATCGGATTCATGAAGACCCAGATGAAGGAAAACTGCAGCGATTCCTGGAATTTATCACAAACTTCGGCTATGCGGTTAAAGGCAGTGCCAACAGTATTCATCCGCAGGCACTCCAAAAAATTCTGGAAGAGGTGCATGGCCAGCCGGAGGAAATGGTTATTTCCACTGTTATGCTCCGCTCCATGAAACAGGCGAAGTATGATCCGGCGAGCTTAGGCCACTTTGGTCTTTCAACAGAGTTTTATACGCACTTTACATCCCCAATCCGCCGCTACCCGGATTTGATTGTGCACCGATTGATCCGCACATATCTTATCCAAGGCAAAGTGGATGACGATACAAAGGCAAAATGGGCGGAGAAGCTTCCGGAAATTGCGGAGCAATCTTCCAACATGGAGCGCCGTGCTGTTGAAGCAGAGCGGGAAACGGATGATCTGAAAAAATCCGAATACATGATGGATAAAATCGGCGAAGAATATGATGGCATTATCAGCTCTGTCACAAACTTCGGGATGTTTGTAGAGCTTCCAAATACGATTGAAGGCCTTGTTCACGTCAGCTACATGACGGATGACTATTACCGCTATGACGAAAAATCGTACGCGATGATCGGCGAGAGAACAGGAAATGTCTACCGAATCGGAGACGAAATCACGATCAGGGTTGTCAAAGTTGATAAAGATGAACGCGCAATCGATTTTGAGATTGTCGGCATGAAGGGCACTAGAAGAAGACCTCCTAAAGAGGCGCCAAAGGTCATTAGAGGCGGCGGAAAAGACTCCAAAGGCGGCAGCGGGGGACGCAGCAGCCGCAGCAAGGAAAGAAGCGGTACAACAGAAGACGGCTGGACCACAAGAGGGCCGCGGAAAAAGAAAAAGAAATCGTTTGAAAACAGCCCGAAGGCGAAGCGGAAAAAGAAGAAACGCTAATTCTCTGCAGGAAGCCATTCTTTGGCTTCCTGTTTCTTATTGGATTCGAACGGTTCTCAGTTGAGAAGATCCAAGAAATTTGGTATGATAGAAGCTATCGCAAAAGCAAACAGAGAAGCATGTTTTGGGAGGAGGCACCGGGTCAATGCCTAAAGGACAAGGGAAAGTACTGGCACAAAATAAAAAAGCCAACCACGATTATTTTATAGAAGAAACATACGAAGCAGGGATTGTCCTGCAGGGAACAGAAATTAAATCCATCCGCAATGCCAGACTGAACCTGAAGGATTCCTATGCACGGGTGGAAAACGGAGAAGTCTACCTGCTCAACATGCATATAAGCCCTTATGAGCAAGGAAACCGGTACAACCATGATCCGCTCCGGTCCAGAAAGCTCCTGCTTCATAAAAAGCAAATCAGCCAGCTGATCGGGATGACAAAGGAAGAAGGCTATGCGCTTGTCCCGCTGAAGATTTATTTGAAAAATGGCTTTGCAAAAGTGTTAATTGGCCTTGGAAAAGGGAAAAAGAAATATGATAAGCGTGAGGACTTGAAAAAGAAAGAAGCCAAACGCGAAGTGGAACGCGCATTCCGCGACCGCCAAAAGGACTATTGAACCTGAAAGCGAGATGATATTCATGGAATTCTTGTATTTTGCCCTTGCAGCAGCTTCACTTGCAGGAGCCTTTCTTGTTTATCGAAAAGGTAAAACCGAGTAAAGCGCCATCGTTGCAGAATAAAGGAAATATGCTATAATAGAACAAGTGATCTTACTCATCTGGAAGCTGTTTACAGTTGAATTGCTTTCTCCAGATGATATAATAGATAGTGTCACAAGGAAAACTTCATAAGTGATTTAAGCTCTTACTCTTATAGAGTTTCCCGTACACCTCTTTTTATATGGGGACGTTACGGATTCGACAGGGGTAGTTCGAGCTTAGGTTGCGAGCCGAGTCGACGATCTCGTTAATAACGTCAACGCCAATAATAACTGGCAAATCTAACAACAACCTCGCTTTAGCTGCGTAACAACAGACTATAAGCGGTTCCTCCCTCCATCGCCCATGTGGTAGGGTAAGGGACTCACTCTTAGTGGGCTACGCCTGATTCCTCCGTCTGAGGATGATGGAAGAGACTAATCAGACTAGCTGTCCGGACGCCTGTTGGCAGGCATAAGGCACAGCGAATTGCTAATATGCCGACTACGCTCGTAGACGCTTAAGTGCCGATATTTCTGGACGTGGGTTCGACTCCCACCGTCTCCACCAATACATAGCTGTTGGTGGTTTTTATTTTTTTTATAGCCTTTCCTTAGGAAATAAAAGCCGACATGATAAACTTCTGGCCTAATAAAAAAACCCCCCACGCCACTATTCCAAGTAAAATAGCGAAAGTTAAATGTACAGAGTTTTTTAATGCTAAGTAAATGACTAATATCATAACTGCCGTTGCTGGAAATCCTGCTAAAACACCAAGTGTAAACTTGTTTATGCTTTGAGCGGATTCACCTTGAACAGTCAGCCAAATAATACTTAGAATACTGACTAAAGGTAGGGCAGCCACGATGCCGCCATATAAAGGGAATCGTCTCGCCAATTCTGTTACCAGGCCAATTATGGCAGCTGAACATAAAATTTTTAAAACGGTATACATTTACTTGGAGACCTCACTTAAAAGCCGCAGTGCATTAACAATCATCTCTTTTTCACTGGCTGATAGTTTGTTCAGTGCAGCGTCTAGCCTCATCTCATCTAATTCTGTATTATTTTTTAAAATAGAGAAACCTGCTTCTGTTAGATGGAGATACACTTTGCGCTGGTCTTCCTGTGACCTTTCCTTATACAGCCACCCGTTAACCACCAGTTTCTTTACATGCTCTGAAGCTGTATTATGGGAAATCAGCAAATGCTCAGAAATGTCCCGAATCATCACATACTGCTTTTTATGAACCGTTTGCAAGATTCTTACACTCTGATGTGAAATGAGTACCTTTTGTACAGGATGTAAATGATAGTAAATATCGGTGAAATACTTATTTATGCTTTCAATCATAATAGAAACTCCTTTACCTTAATCGTTATAAACGATTATATCGTATAATACGATATAATTACAATCAACTTTTACCTCATTTGATTTTTCTTTCCTTCATCTATTCTTGAGCGGATCATTTCCTTACTAAAAAACGCATCGAATCTAATGATTCAATGCGCTTCTTTCTTATAATTGATCATAGGTCTCATCATCAACGGCTTCTAACCAATCCGTTTCTCCTGGGGTAAGCGCCAGGTGTACAAACCAGCTGTCTTTTGTGGCCCCATGCCAGTGCTTCACATTCGCAGGAATGTTCACGACATCTCCGGTTTTGAGCAATTTAGCCGGTTGCCCCTCTTCTTGATACCAGCCTTCCCCGCCTGTTACTAAAAGGACTTGTCCAACGTGATGTGTGTGCCAGTTGTTGCGGGCACCAGGGGCAAAGGTGACGTTTCCAATCGATGTATTAAGAGGTTCGGAATCCGTAAAGACCATTTGCAGGAAGGCATCTCCGACAAAGTTTGGTTCTACTTTCTCCCCCAGCGGGAAAATCGTGCTGTTTTTTAGCTGTTCATTTTTCATAGTCCGATTCACGTCCTTTTCTAAGTATTAACCAACTTGTACAGTTGGACGGATAATCATTTCATTTAATGCTACGTCTGCCGGCTGCTCGATCGCAAAGGCAATGGCACGGGCAATGCTGCTGGAGTCAATGGCTACTTGGTAGAAATCTTCAAGTCCTGCTTTCATAGCCGGGTCGGTTGTTGTTTCTAACAGTTCGCTTGTGACAGCACCTGGGGAGATGTTTGTCACGCGAATGTTTGTGCCATTCATGGCTTCCTCCTGACGCAATCCTTCTGAAATGGCTCTCACAGCGAATTTTGTTCCGCAATAAACGGTCCCGCCCGGATAAATATTGTGGCCGGCTACAGAAGACAGGTTGATGACATGGCCGGATTTTCGCTCTCTCATAGAAGGGACAATAGCCGCAATCCCGTAAAGAACGCCCTTAATATTGATATCAATCATTTGATCCCATTCGTCGACTTTATTTTCAGCTAGGAAAGCCTGCGGCATTATGCCTGCATTGTTCACTAATACGTCTATTTTTCCAAATTTACGAAGAGCATACTCGGCCAGTTCTTCCATTTCTTTGTGGGAAGCTACGTTTGTTACTTTATAGATCGCTTCTCCGCCAGCTGTTTGAATTTCTTCTTGCAGGTTCTTCAAACGATCTTCACGGCGGGCTGCAAGTACAAGCTTAGCTCCTTTTGATGCAAGCTCTTTAGCAGCTGCTTCTCCAATTCCGGATGATGCACCTGTCATCACAACCACTTTATCTTGAATCGTCATCATGAATTCCTTCCTTTCGTTCCTCTTCAGGTATGATTTCGTTGACGCAGGCTAATGCGTTTAATGTACGCGGAAACCCTATATACGGCAGACAATGAGTAATGGCCGCAATCAGTGTTTCTTTATCATTTCCTGTATTTATATTGCCCTGCACATGGGATTTCACTTGGCTTTCAGCTCCCCCTAGTGCAGTGATGATGCATAGTGTCAGCAGCTCCCGTGTTTTTAAATCAAGCCCGCTTCGCGTGTAAAAATCACCGAAGCAAAAGGCAGAAAGATACTCTTGGATGTGCTTTTGATTGGCTGGGGCATTCTCTTGCATCTTTGGAATAACATCACCAAAAATCTTCACCTGCACTTCAAGGCCCTTGTCAAACCGGTCCGTCTCCCCAGTTTGTTTTTGACTTTTTACAGGCAGATCAATTTTCCTGGTGTTAAAAACCTCATTTACTTCCTCTAGCGCATTCAGTACTTTAGGGAATCCAATATAAGGAGCACATTGGTAGACAGCTTCCTTTATTTCTGCGGGTGTCACCCCGATGTTTAACGCAGCGTGAACATGTTCCTTCAGCTGAGGCAGGCTATGATTAACTGTGAGAACGACAAGCGTAATCTGCTCCCGCACCTCATCGCTCAGGCTGCCTTGATCAAAAACATCTCCATATATAAACCGGTTCATGATCTCATGAAATTCAGCGTCGGCTGCATGACCTGGAAATGTTTCTTTGCCAAATAGCTGATGAAACGTTGACTGGCTTTTTTCGATTCGGTTCATGATCAGCACCTCCTCATAGATAGGATATTTAAATTGCCCATTGATGTGATATCGCACATCTGTGTATAATATAAAGGCAAAAAGGAACGTCTGCAATAATCAAAACTACGAAATTTGTGCGTTATTGCTCAGGCTGAGGTAAATTGTGCGATAAATAATGAAAGACTGGTGAATGAAAAGCATGCCAAGAATAGATAGAAGAGTACAGAAATCCCAGGAGGCTATAAAAAAAGCGTTTATTGAGCTGATGTCGGATAAAAACTTGGACCAGCTCACCATCCAGGATATTTCAGACAGAGCCAATGTTGGCCGGAGAACCATCTATGACCATTACCTCGATAAATTTGATATCTTGGAAAAGCTGATTGAAGAGCATATCGAGGAGTTAAGAAAGCTGTGCAAAGCAGCAGCTGATTTAAGTTTTGCAGAAGGAAATTTAATTTGGTTTGACTACTTTGAACGCCATCATTCTTTCTTTTATACCATGACAGCAAGTAAAGGAGCCTCGACCTTCAGAAAGCATTTCCTGGCGTTCGTCATGGAAGAATTAGAGGATGAAGTGAATGTAACAGAAGGAAAAAACAAAGGATTAAGCAAGGAATTGGTCCTTAACTTTTTTAGTGCGGCGATTGTTGAAATCGTAGAAGTGTGGATCATGAAAGGATTAAAGGAACCGACAGAAGTGATTGCCGAACAAGTAGGGGTCCTTCTGGATCGAAACCTGGATTGAATGATGAAAAACCGATTTTCTAAATCGAAAATCGGTTTTCCTCTTAAAGATGATTAGATATCAAATCTCACACTGCCGAGCCCTTTAACGAACTCAGGGTCTCTATGAGAGAAAAATACGCTCTCTTTTGTATCCAATGCTGCGATTTGCTCAAGATCTTTCTTGTCCAGTTCAAAGTCGAAAATATTGAAGTTTTCTTCGATTCTTTCTTTTCGGACTGATTTTGGAATCGCCACGACGCCTCGTTGTGTTAACCATCTTAGGATAACCTGTGCAGCGGATTTGTTATATTTTTCTGCTATAGAGGTTAATATTTCATTCTCGAACATGTTGTTTTTTCCTTCTGCAAAAGGCCCCCAGGACTCAATTTGAATATTGTGTTCTTTCATGAACTCAGCGCTTTCGATTTGCTGGCAGAAAGGATGGGTTTCAACCTGATTGACTGCAGGGACTACTTCGTTATGGGCCATCAGATCAGCCAAACGGTCCATATAAAAGTTGCTTACCCCGATTGCTCTGATTTTTCCTTCGCGGTACAATTCCTCCATTGCACGCCATGAACCATATATATCGCCAAACGGCTGGTGAATTAAATACAAATCAAGATAATCTGTCTGCAATCGGTCCAGCGACTTTGCAAATGCTTCTTTCGCAGGCTCATAACCGGCATCCTGAATCCAGAGTTTTGTCGTAATAAAAATCTCTTCTCTCGGAATACCGCTCCTCTTAATCGCTTTGCCGACAGCTTCTTCATTCATATAAGCTGCTGCAGTATCAATGAGCCGGTATCCGGTCATTAAGGCATCATAAACCGCCAGTTCACATTGGTTTGGATCATTAATTTGATACACACCAAATCCAAGAATCGGCATCTCTACACCATTATTTAAAATGACATGCTGCATAAACTATTCCTCCTGCAAACTTGTTTTTTGCTCAAGAAACTAATCTTTTTTGCTAGGATTTACATTGTCAGCAACTTGAACTATTATTAGCCTATCACCTTCGTGTAACACGAAGGCAAGAGATTTGAAAAAAATTTTTCGGAAGACTTTATAAGGAGTGATTAAAATTTATACAGTGAAAGAAGTGTCCAGACTGCTCGGATTAACTGAACATACTGTTCGCTATTACACCGACAAAGGACTCGTTCCAAGTGTCCAGCGGGATAAAAACAATAATCGCCTTTTTGATGAAGAATCAGTAAATTGGCTGATTGGTGTGAAGCATTTGAAGCAAAGCGGAATGGCAGTGGAAGATATTAAGTCATATGTTGATTTATGTCTGGCAGGCCCATCTACTATCAAAGAACGGTACAGCATTATCATGAAACAAAAAAACATCGCACAGGAGCAGTTAAAAGAAGCAAAACAAAGAGCTGAATTTATGGAGGGAAAAGCAAATCACTACCTGGATATCATGAATGGGACAGCTCCCGATGATATGAATCCAAAAGATTGGAAAACGAATGATACAGATACCGGAGATAAAAACAAGCTGGTTTTCTTTTAGTCCAGCAGAGAATAAGACATGCAAAATTTTTTGTTCTTTAAGTAAAAATATGTCATTTCATGCTATGATAAGTAAAATGGACAAAGGAGTGAAAGCATGATTTCAAAGATCGCGGAAGTAATGCTGTATGTCAATGATCAGGACAAAGCGGTAAAGTTTTGGACAGAGAAGGCGGGCTTTAGTGTTATTTCTGAAGAAGAAAGTAATGGCATGAGATGGATTGAAGTAGCTCCTGCAAAAGATTCAGCCACAAGCCTTGTTTTGTTTAACAAAGAGGTTGTTGCAAAAATGTCTCCAGAATTAAACTTAGGCACCCCTTCATTAATGTTCTTCACAGAAAACCTCGAACAGCTTCATCAAGACCTTACAGAAAAGCAAGTTACCGTAGGAGAAATCGTTGCTATGCCTTCTGGCAAAGTCTTTAACTTTGCAGACGAAGAAGGAAATTATTTTGCTGTAATGCAGGCATAATGAAAAAAGCAGAATCTTTCCTAAGTGGAGAGATTCTGCTTTTTTAATTAAATCGTAAGAAGCGGAGCAATGTTTTTCTTATGAATTTGTTCTGTTCCAGCTTCCAAGGCAGTTTGGTAATAGCTGCATTTATGGTCAATGACTTCCATCGTTTTCTTGAGTTCCTCGATTTGTGCTTCTACAATGGCTTTTCGGTCTACAAACATATCATATCTTTGCTGAAGCGTGGAATCCCCATCGGAACACCAATCAATAAAATGCTTAATTTCCTTTATCGGCATCCCGGTCGATTTCAGACACTCAATGACCTTTAGCGCGCTAATATCAGATTCTTTAAATTGCCGTGTCCCGTTAGGCTCTCTTTCTACAAATGGCAGCAGTCCTTCTTTGTCATAGTAGCGGAGAGTGTACACAGTAAGATTTAATTTTTGGGCCGCTTCACTGATTGTGTATGTTTTCATTCTTGCTCTCCTTTCGAAACCAATCTGTTATTAGTATAACGGAACCGCCCTTCTGCTCAGAAGCTTTTTGCTTGACCTAGAGTTAACTAGAGGGGTTAAGCTTGTGTTGAGTAAGAAAAAAGGGAGATGCCAATCTTCAACTATGGGAGGATGAAACAAATGATTACTGCAAAAGCAAGAGCTGTTGACGGACCTGATAAGCCATTCCGGGAAGCGGAGATAGAGCGCCGGGATTTAGACACAAAAGATGTGCTGATTGAGATCAAGTATGCAGGCATTTGCCACTCTGACATCCATACGGCTCATGAGGAGTGGGGTCCTGTAAACTTTCCCCTCGTACCAGGGCATGAAATTGCTGGTTTTGTAACTGAGGTAGGTTCTGAGGTATCAAAATATAAAGTTGGTGACCGAGTAGGAGTTGGGTGTATGGTCAGCTCCTGCGGCGACTGTGAAAACTGCCGCAAAGGGGAAGAGCAATACTGCCTAAAAGGAAATATTCCTACCTATGCTGGTGTGGATAAATACGGCGAGCCTACGCAAGGCGGCTATTCCACTCATATCGTTGTAGAAGAAGACTTCGTTCTCAGAATTCCTGATAACATCGAACTTGATGCAGCAGCACCGCTGCTATGCGCAGGGATTACAACTTATTCCCCGCTGCATCATTGGAATGCCGGACCAGGAAAGAAAGTAGCGATTGTCGGCATGGGCGGTCTTGGCCATATGGCGGTTAAAATTGCACATGCAATGGGAGCAGAAGTTACGGTTCTATCCCAAACCTTGAATAAAAAAGAAGATGGTTTGAAGTTTGGTGCAGATCATTACTACGCGACAAAAGACTCCGATACATTTGAAAAGCTTGCTGGATCTTTTGACTTAATCATTAACACAGTGAGCGCAAAAATTAATCTTGATGCTTATATTTCTTTATTGGCACTGGATGGCGCAATTGTAAATGTCGGCGCTCCTGCTGAGCCGCTGTCACTGAATGTGTTCTCTCTTATCGGCCATCGCCGTTCATTTGCCGGTTCTTTGATCGGCGGCATCCGTGAGACTCAGGAAATGCTTGATTTCTGTTCAGAGCATAATATTGCTCCACAGATTGAAGTCATTTCAGCTGATCAGATCGATGAAGCTTACAAGCGCGTGCTGGCTTCAGATGTGAAGTATCGCTTTGTTATTGATATTAGTACAATGTAAGACTTTAACAGATTAATTTTGAGGATGTGCAGAAGCTCAGCTTTTGCACATCCTTTTTGTATTTTAAAAAACAGAAAAGGTGCCTTAATCTTTAGCTAAAGAAATCTCACTTTCGTTTTTTAACGCCCGCTCAATTCGCCTATCCGGCACAAACCAAATAATCGCGACCAGCACAAAGAAGAAACAGGAAACCAATGTGCTGAAATAAGCTGTTCCAATCGGAATTAAATAAAATAATATGCTGAGAGTTCCTTTCAGATCCTTGCCCATCGCTTTGACAACAGCAGAATCAGGGGCATGCTGATTCAATATTGCCTTTTGCAGCAGTGAGTAAGCGATGGCGGCAAACAGCAATGTAACGCCATATAAGGCAGTAGGTGTTGGAGAAAAGCTCGTTTCTCCCATCCATGCAGTCGAAAATGGGATCAGTGACAGACTGAACATCAGCAGGGCATTCAGCCACATAATTTTCCCATTTAACTTGTGAACCGTATGAAGAAGATGATGATGATTGTTCCAATAAATACCGATGTAAACAAAACTGACCGCATAGCTGAAAAATTTCGGAGCAAGCTCCGCCAGTGCCTTCCAGTCATGGCCTTCAGGCACTTTTAATTCAAGCACCATAATCGTAATAATAATAGCCAGTATCCCATCACTGAATGCTTCCATACGATGAACCTTCACTGTACTCCTCCTTTGGCTGAGGCCTAGTTCTAATTTTTTCCTTACCTTCATATTTTATAGGAACACAGAGACGAGGGATAGGTGGTGCCTGCATGTTTGCTGTTCATTTTTTTGAGGAAAGAAACACGCTGCTGACACAGCTGCTGAAATCGATTCCGGCTGCTGGAGATGACGTGAAGGTAAAGGGGCGAAAAGGAAAGGTTTTGGAGGTAACCCCGGTTGATGAAAAGAACTTTCAAGTGTTCGTAAAATTTGAAAGCGCACCCAAAGGCAAATCGGCTGTGGAAGAAGCTAAAAAGAAAAAAGGGAAGAAATAAGGCTGAGAGTGCTGGCTCTCAGTTTTTTTTAAGATCTAAATGTTAGACTATGTTAAAGGAGAATGTTGATTATTGAGCACCTGTTGATTGGAGTGGCAGGCGGGAGACTCCTGCGGGAGCAGCGGGACAGGTGAGACCCCACAGGCGCTAAGGCGCCGAAGGAGGCTCACCGCCCGCCCCGCGGAAAGCGGACGCCTGGAACGGAAATCAACAGCCGTATTTAACAGAGCCAAATGTTAGGCAAGCCGGTTTCACACAATCGTCAAAACCTAACTCCCCTCAAAGTGATAAAATAAGAGTGTACTTATTTATCAGAGCAAAAGGGGAAATGTAAAAATGACATGGGTGATTGTTACAGTCATTTTAGCAAGTCTGGTTAAAATACTCGTCACCAGCATGCCTTCCTTCACGATTGATTGGCTCATGGGAAAGACAGCTGTGCATCAAAAGCTTTCAGAGCAGGATACTGACGTATCTATCGGCGGCCATACAGCAGCGGGAGAAGAAAAAGCTTCTTTTATCCGCGGCTTTAATGAAGCTATTTATATTGAAAAATATTATATTTATCCTGGAGACGAGGAAGCTTTCCTTCATCCGGAAAACGGCGGAACAGCACTTATTGTGAATACAAAGTTCGGCAAGAGCGAAGCAAAGCTTTTTATATACAGATACAAAGACCGGGTGGATGTTGTAAAGCAATACAAGAAAAAAGTGATTGCCTATTCTCTGCAATCAGCACAGCTGCAAGAGCCTGCTCTCGCACTGGCATAAGGGAAAAAGCTGCAGACAATAGGTCTGCAGTTTTTTTTACCCTGCTTTTCGAGAAAGAGATTGCTTTCTAATCGTGTTCAGGCTGAATGTTATGACCAGGAAGGCAAGGAACAAAAGCAATGAAAATCCAAACAGCATCCACAGCACCTGCTGCGTTGAAAAGTGATCGATCCCAAATCCGATAATAAACGGAAAAACAGCACCGCCAATACCTGCAAAAGCGGTCACAGCACTGGTTACTGTCCTTTCCATGCCGGGAAATGTATGGTTTGCATACACCATTGTAATCGAGTAAATCCCTGAGAGACCTAACCCCAGTCCGAAAATAATGAGAAAAGAAAGCCAGACTGTACCGCTTTGCGTAAGAAAAAGCACAAGTGCCATTCCCAGCAGCATACTTGCGAACAAATAGCGTTCATAGCTCACATGCCGGATAATCCAGCCAATGCAAAGGCGCCCGAGGAGCATTGCCACCCAAAAGACAGATGTGCTGAGTGAAGCAAAATATGGGCTTGTGCCAAGACCTGTTGTGAAAATACTCGGGAGAAAGCTGTTCAGGCTGCCTTCCATTCCCACGTAAACGAAAATGATGAGAAGAAACAGCATGAGAATGCCATATTTGGAAGCAGCACCTTTAAAGACTGGTGCTTCAGCCGTCCTGGCATCCATGTGCCCTTCTTCACTTGGCGAAGCTTGAAGGGATACGGATATTGTCTGCCAGATAATGGCCAGAACAAGGGCAAAGATACCAACAAGCAAGGCCGAAAATCTCCACATATGAGCAGCAATCAGCACACTCGCAATAATCGGCATACACAGTGCACCAGCACCGAAGGCCACCTCGAGCCGGCTCATCGAAATCGCTCTTCTGCCCTCAAACAGCTCCATCACATAGGAAGCCACTGCTGTTTCCAGCGATGAGGTACCGATTCCATTTAAAATGACCAAAAAGGCCAATACGTAAAAATGCGGCAGTCCAAGGACGCCGAACTGGGCTATAGCCACGAGTAAAGCGGATCCGCTTAAAATAAAGCGGTAATGGTGCTTCCTCATAAAAGCTGCTGTCAGCGGCACGCCGACAATAAAGCCGATCGACTGAAGCAAAATGAGAGTTCCTCCAGCTGTGTAGCTCACATTGTAATGAGCCAGAAGCTCAGAAAGGATGGCGCCGAAAAAAACGCTGTTTACGCCGCCTAAAAAATACATACCATATGATGTCCATAGAAAGCGGTTCAAGTCTGACTCTCCTCTTCTCTTTTATACAAATCTAGTATCACCTTATCCCATGTATCTGGAAAATGTAAAGATGATTTATTCCTTAAAAGGGAGGAAAGCGGAGGGACGGTTCTTATGCTTCCAATTTTGGCGACATGAATACTTAAGGTTATCGGAGGCTAAAATCACAAAGGTTCATTAAGCCGGCAGGCAGCTTTTCATGATATATACAGATTAAAATAGACTAGCGCCTCTTAGGACGCTAGTCTATTTGTACGTTTGATATTAACGAAAACTTAATCCCGTGGACGCGCGCGTTCAGCATGACGTGCTGCTTTTTCAGGCTCAGGCGTTCTTCTATTTTCTTCTGCCTCCTGCTTTGTTTTCTCATCGCCGCCGACTACTTGGTCCACATTGTTCATTAGTGCTTCAAAGCCCTGTCTTGCGACGAGTTCTTTATCATTTTTCTCTGAAGAGCCAATTTCGCTGGAACCCATTCCGGCATTGTCATGGAAGTTTGTATCAGTCGGTCCCGGCAGAAATGCTGTCACATTCACACCAGTTCCCCGGAGTTCCTCGCGAAGTGCTTCAGCAAATGAAAATCCAAAGGCTTTTGACGGGCCATATACCGTCTCATATGGTGTCGGGAGTGTGGCGGCAATGGATGAAACAACCATGATTTTTCCTCTGCCGTTCGGCAGCATATGCTGCACAACCCGCTTCGCCATGTGAACAGTGCCAGAGATATTGATGGATATCAGCCGGAGCTCATCTTCAAGCTTTGTTTCGGCAAAAGGCCCGCCAAGCCCGATACCAACGTTGAGGACTGCTGCCTCCAGCGGACGGTCCAGTTCTTTTACAAAGTTCCAAAAGCTCTCTACACCTTTATATTCAGCGGCATCAGCTTGGTGAGGATAGGCTTCCGCTCCAAGTCCCCGTATGGTTTCGGCTGCTTCAAAAACCCTTTCGCTTGATCCTGATAAGGCGATGTCGTACCCGTTTTGGGCAAATTGCTTGGCAAGCTCCAGGCCCAGTCCTGAGGAGGCGCCTGTAATCATTGCTAGCTGTCTTTGTTCTGTCATCGTAACTCTCCTTTGAATTTAGGCGTCAATACCTTCTACATAGCCTATATAAAAGGGGGTTCAAACATCTTTTAGTACTTAAAGCACATTATCATTACCTTCTTCATTGTTAATGGTTTCTACCAGATAGGCTTCAAAAAGAATATCAATAATCGCGACCAAAGAGGATCTTGACGTTAAATCATAGCCTTTATAGGTGACCCTCTGGACATTTGTGGCCAGAGAAGATGGTACAAGCCCAGTCAGCGTGCTGCCTACCGAATTGGTAATCGCCGCAATATTTCTATTCTGATAAAGAAGCTTCTCCGCCACATTCACAATGGTTTTTGTTTCTCCGCTTGATGAGATGAAAATCACCAAATCATTTTTTCCGGAGATGTTGGAAAGAAGGTCAATTATATGAGATTCATAGGCATAAAGAGTGGGTTTGTTCACCTGCATGAGCAGCTTGCTGAAATATTCGCCCATCATTTTAGACAGCCCGACTGCAACGATAATGACCTTTTCTGCTTTCACCATCATCTGGCAGATTTTCTGCACATCAGATAAGGAGATTTGCGAAAGGGATTCCTGCAGGTCAGCTTGGTGCCTTGAAATAATATTCTCGCTCTTTGGAAGATCATCTTCTTCTATTGTTTTTAATATGTAGCGCAGCTCTGAAAATCCGTCGAGTCCGAGCTTATGGCACATTCTGACGATCGTGGTTGTACTGACGCTGTTTTCCTTCGCCATTTCCGTCAGCGACAGGTTTTTCGACTTCTCCAATTCCCGTTCAATATAGTAAAGAACATGTTTTTCGGAGTGACTCAGGCCTGAAATTGCCTGAGCAAACTTATCAATTACTTTTCCCATCCAGGTTCCCCATTTCGATTTCCAGCTCTCTTTAGTATAAATCAATTTGGGTACAATAACACTTGCCTGCTGATGTCCTGGTGTACATTTGTACATGAAGCGTACAGCCATTACCTAAAGAACTATGGTAAAAATAAGGTGTAAGCGCTTCACAAGACTAAGCAAAATGAACGGAGTGGTGTTATGGAATTAAAAGCGATGACCAATCAGCATCTGCTCCTTTTTGATGTAGAAGCTGCATCAAAGGAGGAAGTAATCGAAAAACTGGTGCAGGCACTGGATGAAAACGATGTCCTTCAATCAAAGGATGAGTACTATCAAGCAGTGCTGGACCGCGAAAATATATCTCCGACTGGGCTTGAAGCAGGCCTTGCTATCCCCCACGGAAAGTCAAAAGCTGTTAAACGCGCGGCATTTGCTGCAGCAAGACTGAAAAAGCCTTTAAACACTTGGGAAAGCATCGATCCTTCAAACGAAGTAGAGCTTGTCTTTTTGCTGGCTATACCTGAAGGAGAAGCGGGATCGACCCATCTTGCCCTTCTGTCTGAGCTCAGCATGAGACTCATGGATGACGAATACAGAAAAAGCCTATTCGGAGCACGGAACTCAGAAGAATTTTTGAAAGCGTTAGACAAAACAGAGAAGAAGGAACCGCAGGAAAGCTTTGCTGGCAGTAAAAAGGTCCTTGCCATTACAGCGTGTGCGGCAGGAATTGCTCATACGTATATGGCAGCAGAAGCTCTGGAAAAAGCTGGCCGAAAGCTCGGCATTGAAGTCATTGTGGAAAAACAGGGGGCGAACGGCCTCGAGGATGAGCATACAAGAAAGCTGATCAAAGAAGCAGATGCCGTTATTTTTGCAACAGATATTTCCCCTAAAGGAATGGAACGCTTTAATGGGCTGCCTTTTGTCAAAACAAAAGTAGCAGAGCCTTTGAGACATGCTGAGGAAATGATCGATAGAGCTTTAAATAACCCTGACGGAACTGTTCAGGAAGGGTCTGGAGAAAGCAGCGCAACGGAAAACGGTGAAAAGAAAGGCTTTTTCAGCGAAATGTCTCAGGCGATCTTAACAGGAATCTCTTATATGATCCCTGTTATCGTATCTGCAGGACTTATGATCGGAATTGCGAAGCTCGGTTCCATGCCGTTTGGTCTTGTGAACGAAATTTCGGACCCGAAATATGCGGCAAATCCAAACCAGCTTTTTGTCATCCTCCATTATTTAGACGCGTTTGGAACCATGATTTTTAAATTTATGTATCCGATCTTTGCTGCCTTTACGGCCTATGCGATCGCCAACAGGCCGGGACTTGTCTCAGGCTTTATCGGAGGAGCGTTCGCAGCAGGGCTTCACTATACGTTCTGGGGTGTTGAAAACGGCATTCCATCAGGCTTTTTAGGTGCTTTATTCTTAGGGCTTGCAGCTGGATATGTATCAAAATTAGCCAATGACAAAATCAAGCTTCATAAAAATCTGCAGGCAATGAAGCCGATGCTGATCATTCCTGCCATAAGCGTGCTTACTGTTTTCTTCCTGAATTTTTACTTTGTTGATCCGGTATTCGGCGCCCTGAACCAGTGGCTGACCGAAGTCATCAAAGGAGCTTCCGGCTCAGGAAATGTTGTTCTTTCAACGATTATCGCAGCAGCAACAGCATTTGACCTTGGTGGTCCTGTCAATAAAGCAGCGGGTGCGATTGCGATTGGCCTTTCAGCTGACCACATTTTCCCGCTGACAGCAAGGGTGCTTGCAATTGTCATTCCGCCAATCGGACTTGGCCTTGCGACTGTAATTGACCGCTTTGTGGTGGGAAGAAGAGTTTTTGATCCTGATTTAAGAGTTGTCGGCAATACGTCACTATTGCTTGGTTTCATTGCCATCAGCGAAGGTGCTATTCCATTTATGCTGCGCAATCCGCTCCTGACCATTCCAATCAATATTATCGGAGCGATTTTAGGCGGCGTTACAGCTGTTCTTCTTGGAGCTGTTCAATGGTATCCCCTCCCGGCAGTATGGGGCTGGCCGCTCGTTGAGAACTTCTGGTCTTACCTGATTGGCCTGGCGGTCGGCGTCTTATTCATCGCCTTCGCCAACATCTTGATCAGATATGCCTTGATCCGCAGAAAAGAAAAACAAACAGCCAATTAACAGCCTGGGGAGGAAAGCATGATGAGTGAAAGAAAAAAAGTATACGTCGTCCCGCATTCTCACTGGGACCGGGAATGGTACTTTACCATTGAAGATTCAAACCTTTTATTAACCGAAAACATGGACTACCTGATCCAGCTTTTAGAAATTGATGAAAGCTTTCATGCTTATATGTTTGATGGGCAAATGTCCATTGTCGATGATTATTTGAAAATCCGCCCTGAAAATAGGGAACGTCTGAAAAAGCTCATCCAGGCCAAAAAGCTATTTGTTGGCCCCTGGTACACGCAGGCAGACTCCTTGCTCGTCAACAAGGAGTCCCTCATTCGAAACCTATTATACGGAACAAGAATGGCCAGCAGCTTCGGGCACAGCATGAGCATCGGCTATCTGCCTGATATTTTTGGGCAAAATGCCTATCTGCCATCCATTTTTAAAGATTTCGGTATAGAATACAGCATTTTGCAGCGCGGCATTTATCAGGATGAACTTGGGGATGACCTCAATTTTCAATGGCAATCACCTGATGGCACAAGGATCAAATCCAACTATATCTATCTCGGCTACGGCCCCGGAAAGTTTCTGTCTTCAGATGACGAATATGTCACGGAAAGACTGAAGCCTATGCTTGAAAAGCTTGGGAAGCTCAATAAAAGCACAGGGCACTTGCTTTTGCCGGCAGGCGGCGATCAGGTTCTGGCGAGAAGCCATTTTCCAGAAACCATTAAAGCATTAAATGAGATGGATGCAGACCATGAATATATTTTGTCAGATTATGAGACATACATGGAGGAAGCCTGGAAAGAGGAGTTTCCTGCAGTTCTTGAAGGAGAGCTGCTGGCGCCGCAAAAATCCAGGATTCACAATACCATCCGGTCTCAGCGGTATGACATCAAATATTTGAATAACGAGGCAGAGTCTAAAATACTTCATATATTGGAGCCGCTGGCAGCCATCGGATACAGCCTTGGCCTGAATTACCCGCAATCATGGCTTGATCATATGTGGAAGCAGCTGTTTGATGTGCATGCTCATGACAGCATCG
This sequence comes from Metabacillus kandeliae, assembly GCF_021166585.1. GTDB lineage: Bacteria > Bacillota > Bacilli > Bacillales > Bacillaceae > Metabacillus_B > Metabacillus_B kandeliae. The sequence continues at coordinate 112,640 of NZ_JAJOZE010000008.1, read as the reverse complement.
GGGGCTGCAACTCTGATCAGACGAACAGCGATATTATCAGCAGGCTGCACAAAGTCATCAGGCTTGCGGACGGGCAGGCTAACCTCATTAAAAAGCAAATCACCCATGCGGTCAGCAGCAAGCTAGGGGAAAAGAACATTTTCGTTCTTTTCAATCTGCTGCCTAAGCAGAAGGAGCAAATGGGACAGGCTGTCCTGTTTACTAAAAAACCGGCGTTTACAATCACTAAAGCAGGCGAATCAGAAACGGCCTTTGAAATTCTTGAGCAGGAATACATCAGCGGCGGCAAGCAGGTCGTTGTTACAGCAGATGGCGACAAGGAGATCGAGCTTGAAGGCTACTATCGTTCAACTGTTTCGCTTCAAGCGGGCTCTCTTCCATCAATGGGCTATCAGACATTTATTGTTTCAGAAAAGGATGGGGAGTCTGAAGATAGACAAGAGACAAGCTCTCTCAGCTGCATAGAAAACAGTGCACTGAAGCTGTGCTTTGAAAATGGAAATGTCACACTCTTCAACAAGCTGACAAAGCAAACGGCAGAACAGCTCATCTCTTTTGAAAATACGGCAGATGACGGGGATTCCTATGATTACTCCCCGCTTGAAGGCGATCAGCCGATGTATCTTTCAAATGCGAAGCTTCTTTATGCAAAACCGGGCAAGTTTGTTCAGGAGCTTGCTGTAGAGCATGAAAGAGCTCTCCCGGCAAACCTTGATGAGAGAAAGAAGAAACAGGCAACCGGAAGCATGAAGATTGTGACTGTGTTTGAATTGCACCAGGGCGAAGACTTTTTGCGGGTAAAGCATGAGATTGAGAATACTTTGGAGGATCAGCGGACAAGGGTGCTGCTAAAGGCGCCTATGAAGGATCTCAGCAAATCCTATGCAGATCAGGGCTTTACACTGCTTGAAAGGTCTTCTGAAAACCCAAGGATGGAAAATTGGCGCGAAGAAGGCTATGCAGAAGCACCAGTTCCGATTTATCCGCTGGAAACAGCTGCAGCTTTAAAAGAAGGGCAAAACGTTTTTGCCGTTTCGTGCAAAGGAATGAAAGAATACGAAGTGCTGACTGAAACAAAAGAGCTGGCGCTGACTCTTTTTAGAAGTGTGGGCTTGCTCGGGAAAGATAATCTTGCCTGGAGGCCTGGGCGCGCATCAGGGATTAACAATAAAATAGTTGAAACACCGGATGCCCAAATGAAGCAGAAGATGGTGTTCGAATATGCTGTTCAGCTAAAGCAGACAGAGCAATTGGAAGATGCCATTTTTGCTTTTTCCGAAAGCTTTCAAAACCATCAAACAGCTTATCAGCTGCAGTCTCTCAATACTTTTGAGGAAAGGTTGGACAGGTTTGAAATTCCTTATCCAGTAAAGGAAGCACCTCAAGTCTATTCTTTGTTCAGCATAGATGATGGAGTTTATTTCAGCATGTGCAAGCTTGCCTGGGAGCAGGATGGACTTATCCTAAGGGTTTGCAATCCTTCTGAAGAGGAAGCGGAAACTGTCATTTCCTCTGACCGAAATCTTTCTTTCAAAGAAGCCAATTTGTATGAAAAAGAGGGCGGAGAAATATCCGGCAGGACAGCTGTTACTTCAAGAGGATATAAAACAATCAAAATCAGCATGAAGAAGGGGGATGACATTCTATGACAAAAGAAAAGCTCCTTCAGGATCTCAAAGGAAAATTGCAGGTTATCTACGGTGAAGACTATGAGGAAGATTGCCATCAGGCTTTTGAAGCCCTTGTGGACAAATGGGCGGAGAAAGACTGGCGTCCTGCGAATCGGATTACAGAAAAGAACACGTACTTGATTGCATACGGTGACAGCATTTATGAGGATGGAAAGCCAGCGCTTTCCGTTCTTCACCGCTTTTTAAAAGAGCAGGCAGGAGGCGCCATTACTGATGTTCATCTGCTTCCTATGTTTCCATACACCTCAGATGACGGTTTTTCGGTAACAGATTACAGGCAAATAGACCCGGCGCTTGGCGGCTGGCAGGAAATCGAAGCCTTTTCCAAGGATTACAGACTGATGTTTGACTTTGTCGCGAATCACATATCAAAGTCCAGCAGCTGGTTTCAGCAATACTTAAACGATGAAGGAGAGTACCAGAACTTTTTTATTCCAAAAGAGAACGATTTTGATGATTCCCAGGTGGTCAGACCAAGGACATCTCTTCTTTTTCATGAATATGAAGGGAAAAACGGAAAGAAAACAGCCTGGACAACCTTCAGTGAAGACCAGGTGGATGTAAATGTGAAGCACTGGCCTGTGCTGATTGAGCTGACCGATATCCTTTTAACCTACGCGCATAAAGGCGGAACGAGCATCAGGCTTGATGCCATCGGCTTTCTTTGGAAAGAGTCCGGAACAAGCTGCATCCATTTGCCGCGAACCCATGAGATTATCAAGCTATGGAGAAGTATGCTGGACTATTTTAGGCCGAACGCCCAGCTTATTACCGAAACGAATGTCCCGCATAAAGAGAACATCAGCTATTTGGGAAGCGGCACAGATGAAGCCAATATGGTATACCAATTCTCACTGCCGCCGCTAGTTCTTTACGCGTTATCAAAGCACGACGGAAGTAAGCTGTCCCAATGGGCTTCAGGCATTCAGAAAATCTCTGAAAATGCTACCTTCTTTAACTTTCTGGCAAGCCATGACGGCATCGGCATGAGGCCGACAGAAGGCATCCTGACGGAAGAAGAAAGGCAGCTTTTAGTAGAGAAAACAGAAAGCAATGGCGGCCGAGTCTCCTACAAAGCCAATCCTGATGGATCAAAGACGGTTTACGAGCTGAACATTAACTATTCAGAGGCGTTGGTGAACAAAGAAGAAGATGTCTCTCTAGAGCTTCAGATTCAAAAAACACTAGCTGCCCACAGTATTCTGTTATCTGTTGTCGGTGTACCGGCCATTTATTATCATTCCCTGCTCGGATCGAAAAACGACCTGGAGGGACTGGCGGAAACAGGCATCAACCGCCGAATCAACCGCGAAAAACTGGCCTATTCACTCATCACAGAAGAGCTTGAGGAAAACAGCAGGCGGAAGAACATTTTTGGATCTCTAAAAGAAATGATCGCTCTGCGCCAAACCCAGCCTGCCTTTTCGCCTTATGGGGAACAAGAGGTTTTGCAGCTTGGAAAAAGTGTGTTCGCGCTCAAACGCGGCGGATCAGAAAAGCCGGTTTACTTTGCTGTAAACCTTGATGTTAATGAAACACAGGTGGATTTTGGCATAGAAGGATACGACCTTATTCAAAAGAAATCAATCAGCGGACCAGTTACACTTGGGCCTTACCAATTTATCTGGGCAGTTGAAGAGTAAAACAACAAGGCAGGAAAACGATAGGTTTTCCTGCCTTTTCCTATTCTTTAAGGAGCATGTAGCGGTCAATTAACCCAGCCATCACAATGCCGGCTGTATAGCGAAAGAGGTCTGCTATAAGAAAGCCTCTTCCAAATACAAGGCCGCCAATCACTGTGCTGCGGAGATTATTGGCCCAGTCCGTCTGGTATAACTGGCTGAATTCAATTCCAAAGCTGAAAAGCAGGCTGGCCCAGAGGCAAAAGGAAATTTTCTTTTTCACCAGCAGAAACCGGAAGATGAAGTACACCATCATGGCCCAGAAAACATCACCAGCATTTTCAGCCAGAAAGCCTGGAAGCGCAGAACTGAATTTTCTTGAGGAGAGGCCGAGGAGTATGGTTAGAAAAATGGCGGCAGCATAATGGATTCGTTTGTTCATGCTTTTTATTTTCCTTTATAGTTAAGGTATGGCTTACATCTAATATATCATTTTATTCAATAGAGGAGGCTGTGATGAGAAAAGTAACCGTTGTTCCCTATGAAGAGAGCTGGAAACAAAGATACGAAGAGGAAGCAGATCAATTAAAGAAAATTTTCGGGTCAGAACTCGCAGGTTTACACCATATTGGCAGTACATCTGTGAAAGGGTTAAAGGCAAAGCCAGTCATCGACATTATGCTGGAGGCTAAAAATATAAGAAATATAGACCGCTATAATGGTGAAATGGCAAAACTGGGCTATGAGCCGATGGGCGAATTCGGCATACCTGGGAGAAGGTACTTTCGAAAAGGCGGTGATGAACGCACTCGTCATGTGCACGTCTTTGAAGAGAAAAGCAGCCATGCTACACGGCACTTAGCATTTCGGAACTATTTAAGAGCTCATCCAGATGCAATGGAGCAATATGGCGCACTGAAGGAAAAGCTTGCTGCCCAGTTTCCTGATAATATGGATGCCTATATAGAAGGCAAGGCGAAATGGGTGCTGGATACAGAAGCGAAAGCAGTAGAATGGTTTAAAAACAGAAAGGAATTTCTTAAATCATCCCGTAATCTAATAGAAAAAGGAGGGATGGTATGGACACGCAAAACATAACAGGCAAAACAAAGACTGCGGGTTTTCAAATCGGTGTCAGAAGAACCTTTCCTATTTCCCAGCAAGAAGCTTGGGGTCTCGTCACTTCAAAGGAATGCCTAAGTCTGTGGCTTGGCAATCATGAGGAGCTGAGGCTGCAGCAGGGGGAAGGATATTCAGCTGAAACAGGTTCAGGTGAAATACGGGTAGTGAAAATGCAGGAGCAGCTTCGCCTGACATGGAAAAAAGACGGTTGGGAAAAAGCCTCTACTGTACAATTTCGCATCCTGCCTAAAGAAAACGGAAAAACGGTGATCAGCTTTCATCAGGAAAACTTGGCGGATGAAAGGGCTAGGGAAGAGATGAAAGAATTATGGGAGAGTGTGGCAGAGTGGATTGGATCACAAGGATAGCAGAGACTGAAGCCTGCGAAAGCAGGTTTTTTTATGCATCTGAAGGTTTACAGGCTGAAATAAATCATCCTCTCTGCATCTTGTCGAGTTCTCGCAGAGAGGATTTGTTTTACCGTTATTTGTGCGTCTTATTCGGAAGCTTTTTTCCAGGATTGCCATTTCCTTGATGCTCTTTATTTTTCTCATCTTTCTTTTGGTTGTCCTTCAATTTTTCTACAAATTCATTCGTATGATCCACAAAGCACACCTCCATTAATAACAATCTTTTTTACTGTTGCCATTTTGCTATGTAAATATTACACCGATTCAACTTCTAATCCCTTACCCAGCCAATAACCAGAAGCATCAAAAACGAAATCCCCACCATACACCCGACCCAGGCCCAGGCAAGCTGCATATTGCCTGAATCAATGGCGAGATAAATGGCGGTAGGGGCAGTTTGCGTTTTTCCCGGAATGTTGCCGGCAAACATTAAGGTAGCGCCGAATTCGCCAAGTGCCCTCGCAAAACTTAAAATCGCCCCGGAAATAATGGCTTTCTGGGCAAGCGGGATTGAGATAAACCAGAGCAGTTTGGCGTTTCCTGCTCCGTCTACAAGAGCTGCGCCCTCGATGTCTGTGTCAATTCCCTCAAAACCGGTTTTTGCTGATTGATACATAAGTGGAAAGGCAACAACAGCAGAGGCGATCACGGCTGCCCACCAGGTGAACATCACCGGCTGCCTGAAAATCCATTCAATCCACTGGCCGGCTGGGCTGTTTCTTCCAAAAACAACAATCAGCAAAAAACCAACAACAGTAGGAGGAAGGACGAGCGGCAAAAGCAGAATGGTCTCAATGATGACCTTTCCTTTAAATCTAGTTCTCGACATGAGACGGCCGATCAATATTCCTAAAGAGATGACAAAAATGCTCGATACAGCAGCTATTTCAAGTGACAGGCTGACGGGTGACCAAAAATCAGGCGGCATCTCAGCTCGCTAAGTCCTTAAAACCGTATTTTTTAAAGATTTTCATGGCCTGCTCCTTTTGAAGGTAGCTATAAAAAAGCTCTGCTTCTTCTTTATGCTTGGTGTTTTTTAGAACGCCTGCCGGGTAAATGATCGGGCTGTGCGTTTTTTCATCTGCCGCGGCAATGATTTTTATCTTGTCTGAGGACAGGGCATCTGTGCGGTAGACAAGACCTGCGTCTGCATTACCAGTTTCAATATAAGAGAGCACCTGTCTGACATCTTTTCCGAACACAGTCTTCCCTTCTAGCGGCTTCCAAAGCTTCATCTTTTCCAAGGATTCCTTGGCGTATTTTCCAGCCGGGACAGATTCCGGCGTGCCAAGAGCAATCCTTTTTGCTTTTGTTATTTCCGGAAAAGAGGAGATCCCTTCTGCAGCATTTTTAGGAACAGCCAGGACAAGGTCATTGCCGAGAAGCTCTGTCCCTTTTTGAATGAGCCCTTTTTTTGCAAGAACGTCATATTTATCCTGTGCGGCGGAAAAAAAAAGGTCAGCAGGTGCGCCTTGTGAAATCTGCTGCTGAAGGGTTCCGGAGCCGCCAAAGTTATAGTTTACCTTTATATCTGGATGCTCTTTTTCAAAAGCTGGTTTGATTTCATTCAAAGCATCCTGAAGGCTTGCTGCGGCGGAAATGGTCAGTTCAGTCTGTTTAGTGGCAGCTGAATTCTTGCTGCCTGCAGAACATCCAGCAAGTACAAATAGCATAGCCATTATAATTAGTCCTATTTTCCTCAAAAGCTCTCATCCTCTCATACGGATTATAACTAGATATAACTAATTATAACGAAAAAGGATTAAGTTGTCGGTAATTTGCGAATTGGGATAAAATAAGAGAAGGAGGGGTGCAGAATGCCAGAAGAGCTTTCATATACCATTGAAGAGGTCGCGAAACTGCTGAAAGTGTCAAAATTAACGATCTATGACCTTGTGAAAAAGGGAGATCTTCCTGTTTTTCGCGTAGGGAGGCAGATGCGTGTTCATGCTGACGATTTGAATCAATACATTAACTCTACTAGAGAAGCACCTTCTGCGCCAAAGCCTGAGCCTCCAAGACTTCTTAAGAAAGATTCAAACATCGTCATCAGCGGACAGGATCTTGTTTTGGATATTCTCGGAAAGCATATCGAGAAGCAATCCAGCTATAAGCCGCTCCGTTCCTATACCGGAAGCTTGAACAGCCTAGTGGCCATGTATAATGGTGATTGCGATATTGTGAGCCTGCATTTATTTGACGGGGAAACAGGGGAATACAACCTGCCTTATCTGAAAAAAATATTGGCTGGCTATCCATACATTCTTTTGAATGTAGTGACGAGAAAAGCGGGTATGTATGTTCAAAATGGGAATCCCCATCAGCTTTCCTCTTGGCCTGATTTAGAAAAGCACGATATTAGGATAATCAATAGAGAAAAAGGCTCCGGGGCAAGAATCCTCCTGGATGAACAGCTTTCCATTCATGGAATCTCTTCAGAAGCCTTGAAGGGCTATCAAAACGAAGAGACAAGCCATTTAAGCGTAGCGTCAGCTGTGTTTGCTGGAAAAGCTGATGCCGGCATCGGGATCGAGAAGGCAGCGAAGATTGTCGGGGTTGATTTTATTCCGCTGATAACAGAGCAGTATGATATTGTGATTTTAAAAACCACTGAAAACAGGGAATTGATTGATTTGGTGAAAGGAATATTATCATCAAAGACTTTTCAATCAGAGATTGATTCGTTTGGTGGTTATGATACATCCAGTATGGGAGAAACAATATATGAAACGTTTTAAAAGGGAAGAATCAGCTAAGGCTGGTCTTCCCTTTTATTTTGCATCGTTCCCATAATTGTAAAAAAATAGTTGACCCACTTCGTGTACTGCGTGTATAGTACAGATAGAAAGTGTATGAACTAAATAGTACACACACTTTTCAGCAGGAGGTGCTCTAGTGAAAGCGTTATTTAATAACCGCGATCCTGTTTATTTGCAGGTTGTGCGCCATTTCAAAGAACAAATTGCAACAGGGATTCTTGCCGCAGGGCAGGAGGTGCCATCCAGAAGAGAAATCGCAGGGATGCTGAATATTAATCCTAATACAGCCCAGAAGGCTTATAAGGAAATGGAGGATCAGGGTTTGATTCATACAGAAAAGAACGTTCCAAGCCGAATTACGGGCAATCAGAAAATATTGGACGGCGTGCGCAGCGAGCTCATTCTGGAAGCGGTCGGAGTTTTTATTGAAGCTGTCAGGCCGATCCAGGTGCCTGTCGACGAACTGGTTGACATTATTAAGGAGCAGTACACACCAGAGGGCAAGGGAGAAGGAACGGCATGATTGAGGTAAAAAATATTTCAAAGAAGTATGGGAGACGAAAGATTCTGGACGGTGCCACGTTCACAGCAAATAAAGGGGAAATTACGTGTCTCATCGGCATCAATGGGGTCGGGAAAACAACCACGCTGAAGGCCATTATGGGGCTGACACCGATCAGCAGCGGGGAGATTTTGATAGATGGCAATAAGATCAGCAAAGCCTTTTATGAAAAAGTATCCTACATACCGGATCAGCCGATCATGCAATCATGGATGAAAATTCAGGATGCGATGGAATTTATGAAAGACTTTTATCCAAACTGGAACAGCGGAAGAGCAGAGGAGCTGCTGAAATTTTTCCGGCTCGACCCAACAAGCAAAATCTCCTCACTTTCAAAAGGAAACACTGCCAAAACCAATCTGCTGCTTGGCCTCTCCCTTGATACAGATTACCTTTTGATGGATGAACCTTTCTCAGGCATTGATATTTTCAGCAGAGAACAAATTGCCGAAGTTTTTACAAGCCATCTGATCGAAAACAGAGGCGTGATCATCACAACCCATGAAATCAATGATATTGAGCACTTAATCGATAAGGCTGTCCTGCTTGATAACGGCAAAGTCCTGAAAAGCTTTGCGACAGAAGATATGAGAATGGAAGAAGGCAAATCAGTCATCGATGTGATGAGGGAGGTGTACCACGGGTGAGTTTTTTAAAATTAGTAAACTTTGAGATTCGGAGATTTGCAAAGATTTATGGTGTGCTTGTGCTGCTGGCCGTGGGGCTGCAGTTGATTGGGACTGTTGTGGTGTCGAAGATGTATGCAGCTGGTGCGTTTGCCGAAATGAGAGTATTAAATCAGTCAATTGAAGAATTTTCTAAAGGCATGAAATTTAAGATGGACTTTACATATATTTTAAGCTCAATGTGGACTCTTGCACCAATCGCCCTATGTATTTGTGCATTGCTGTTTTATATCTTTTTCATTTGGTACAGGGACTGGTTTGCAGCCAATGCTTTTATCTACCGGCTGCTTATGCTGCCGTCTGCACGGATGAACCTGTTCTTGTCCAAGGCAGCGGCCATCTTTTTAATGACTGTTACCCTGGTTGGAATTGAAGCACTTTTATTGCCAGTGGAAAATTCCCTTTTTCAATCCATCGTCCCTTACCAAATTAGAAACAATTTCCCGCTGAGTGATAGTATAGATCGAAGCATGATTTTTACAATACTTTTACCAAAATCACTAACCGAATTTATTGTGTACTATGGTGTTGGATTGGCAGCTGTACTAGTCATTTTTACGGCAATTCTTTTTGAGAGAAGCTTTAAAATGCAAGGCATAATATTGGGAATTATTTATTGCTGTCTGATCCTCGCCTTTTTATTGATTCCAGTTATATTACTGAGTGATTTGATCGGCTATCTTTATCCCAGTGAAATCATATTAGTGGAACTTGGGTTAATTGTCGTGTCAGCGGCAGTTTCTGTTTTGACCAGCAGATATCTCATTAATAAAAAAATCACAGTATAAAGGTGGTAGCCATGATCAAGAAAATTGCCATTTCTATTAGTCTAGCAATTATAGCTTTAGCTGGTCTCAGTACGTATTATATTCAATCTGCCGTTACAGTCAGCCAATTTCCAGACTATTATTTAAAGAAGGAATCTGGGGACGAAAATGCTGTTAAAAATTTGGTGTTAAACGGAACTTATTACGGCAGGCATTCCGCTGAAGAGGTCAAAATCAATTCAGAAGGAGCGACTTATAAAAGAAGGCTAAACCCTTTACAGCAGTTAGATACACAAATGGGAAGACCGCGTCTTGAAGAGCTGACAAACAAATACAGAAATTTCATGAGGGGAAAAGATATTAATGCCGATATTTTTGAAGATAATAAGTGGATTGTTATCGCTCAAGTAGAACCCTTTCGAGATGTACTAACTCAGAAGCCGATCACGATGACAATTTCCGTATACAGCAAAAATGATAATAGCTCCATGTCTTTCAAAACAGATATTCCAACAGATAATAAAGATCCTTACTTAAATATCTACATTCAGGACGTTCAAAGGTTTCAGAACGAGATTAAAGTACGTACACAAAATGTCAGAGACACATCAGAAAGCTATCATTTATACAGCTTTTCAATTGCAGATAAAAAGCTCGTTAAAGATGTAAGGTTAGCCAGCAGAGAGAAAGCCAATATTTCCTACTCTTTCTCAAGAGAAACCAATCCGTTTGGACTTGGCAGGTACACCGTTTTGTCTGCTGAAGTAAAAGATAAAGGACCAGGAAAAAATGAAGAAAAGGCGCCAAAAGTTGTGTCCAGAGAATTTTATGCAGTTGATTTGTACTCAGGAACGTCAAGAAAAATATCTCTGCCAAAAGACATGAACATGGATGATGTGAGTCTTTTCTCTGAAGATTCTCTCCTTTATCTTTGCCAACCAAAAGGAAAAACTATGAGAATTCTAGTTTTCAATTTGGAAGATAACACTGTGCTGGCAGATCATATATTCCCTCATTTGAATCTTTTAACGATTAATAAAAATAAACTGTATATTGCCAACGATGGGTTGGAAGATCACAAACCAATTCAGCTGTCTGTATACGACCTATTTACAGGGGGAAATATTTATAAAGGAACCTATACTCCAAAACACCATCCAGTCCAACAAGGGAAATACCTCTATGCTTCTGATTTAACCGTGCTATAAGCGAAGAGCAAGGTCCACTGAAGGGACCATGTTCTTTTTTCTTAGCCCTCACAAACTCACCCTCCCGCTTCACAATTGATTCCGGAGAACAAGGAAGTTGTCTTTATACTGGAGCGGGTATATTATGATGTCATAGCTTGGACAGAAATGGAGGTGCCTTTTACATGATTGAATATGATAAAAAGGTCATTAACCGCCTGAAGCGGATCGAAGGGCAGATTAAAGGTGTGATCGGCATGATGGAGCAGGGAAAGGATTGCCGGGAGGTCATTACACAATTATCCGCTTCAAGAAACGCCATTGACCGGACAATGGGTGTGATTGTGAGTTCAAACCTGGAACAATGCGTGAGAGAAAACATTGAAAAAGGCGAAGGCACAGAACACCTTGTGAAAGAAGCGGTTGAGTTATTAATAAAAAGCAGATAAGCAGAAGAGCATGAAAAAGAAGGTTCCTTTCATGCTCTTTTATTTTGTTTTGGATTAGCTATTTAAATTCTGGACCAAAAAGGCTTAAAATAGATGGGGAGCTTTTTATGGTTCCTTTCCTTAAGGAGGCAGTCCAGATGAGCATGGCACTCATGATTACTTTATTTCTAATCGGCCTGGCCGGGTCCTTTATTTCAGGTATGCTCGGCATTGGCGGAGCAATCATCAACTATCCAATGCTTCTTTATATTCCTGCGCTTCTTGGGCTTGCAAGCTTTACCCCTCATGATGTGTCAGGCATCAGTACAGTTCAGGCGCTGTTCGCTTCAATCAGCGGAGTGCTCATTTACCGAAAAGGCGGATATTTAAATAAAAGGCTGATTCTGTATATGGGAGTCAGTGTACTTGCTGGAAGCTTCCTCGGAGGCTTTGGATCAAGGCTGATGAGTGAGGCAGGAGTCAATATTGTGTACGGCATTCTGGCGCTGCTTGCCGTCGTGATGATGCTGATACCGAAAAAAGGGCTTGATGAACAGGATCTCACAGCAGTGGTGTTTAATAAATGGCTAGCATCAGCTTTAGCATTCGCCGTGGGAATTGCTGCAGGAATCGTTGGAGCGGGCGGTGCTTTTTTAATGGTTCCGATCATGCTGCTGATTTTGAAAATCCCTACCCGGATGACGATTGCATCCTCACTGGCTATTACGTTTCTCTCTTCTATTGGCTCAACAGCCGGCAAGCTTGCAACAGGCCAGGTTCTTTTTCTTCCTGCACTTGTTGTCGTTATAGCAAGCCTGATTGCTTCGCCGCTCGGCGCGATGACAGGGAGACGGGCCAATACGAAAGTGCTTCAGGTCATTTTATCAGTGCTGATTTTCATTACAGCTGTGAAAATCTGGCTGGATATCTTATAAAGGCAAATTCCCCTAATCGGAAATTTGCCTTTTTTATTTTTCGATTTCGATAAACGATTCAAGGGCAGGGTGATACACCTTTTCATAATGGTTTTCAGGGCACACCTTTACAACCATTGAATAGCTTTGCTTATTTGTGTCGAGCACCAGCTTTTGCTGGCATTTTGGGCACTTTTCAGTAAAAAGCCGGCTAAACAGACTCATGGTGCAGCCCTCCAGTTTTCAAATCCCTATAGGTATAGTATGAATTATACACGCGAGAAGAGTTTCGTCAAGCAATATATGCTAAAAATTCAGAATGTTTAAGGATAAAAAAACAGCTGATATAAAAACCAGCTGTTTTACCGAAGCGGCAGGGAGATTCTAACCTCAGTCCCTTTACCCGCTTCACTGTTTATTTCAATTTTTCCGCTGTGGAGGGAGACGATGTTCTTGGCGATAGAAAGTCCGAGGCCAGTACCTCCTGTCTCCCTGCTTCTTGCTTTATCAACACGGTAAAAGCGTTCAAATACTTTCCGCGCTTCTTCCTTTGGAATGCCAATGCCATAATCCTGAATCCTGATAATAACTTTATTGCCATTACTTTCAATAAAGACATCAATCTTCTCCTTGCTGTATTTCATCGCATTATCAAGGACAATAATCAGCACTTGTTCAAGCTTGAGTTTATCTGCGGGAAGAAGGATGCTTTCGGCACTGCTGTGAAGAATCAGCCTTCGTTTATAGGCTTGGCGCAGGTGCTTCAGCAAGCTTTCACACAGCAGGACAAGATCGGTTTCTTCAATGTTTAAGGTGTTTTCTTTTTCTGCGTCAGCTAAATCAAGCAAGTATTCAGCCATTTTTTGAATGCGGGAGGCTTCTGCATAAATCGTATTCGCAGCATCTAGCGTCATTTCTTTGTCTTCCGTTCCCCGTCTTCTCAATAGGTCTGAATAGCTTTTAATCACAGTAAGGGGGGTTTTTAGTTCATGGGAAGCATCTGACACAAATTGCTTTTGCCGCTCGCTGTTTTCTTGCAGTCGTAGAATCATGCGGTTGAATGTGGCCGCCATCTTTTCGAGCTCATCGTTAGCTGAGCCGGTCCTAACGATCGGTTTAAGCACACCGCTTTTTTCAATATCCTCCATCGTGCCGATCATTCTTGAAACCGGCTTGATAATCAGGCCTGCCAGCCATTTCCCTCCAAGAAGGGATAAGGCGGCAGCAATGAGGGTGCAAGCAATCAGAATAGCCTTCAGCCAGTCCTTCCTTGTCTCAAAACCGGCCATCCGTTCGCCGATTTCAAGGGTTCCGATAATCCGGCCATCCTTTTTGATGGGGGTTCGAGTGATCAGCCCTTCTTCTTCTCTGTTGTTTTCAAACGTTTTAATTCTAAAGGCTTCATCTTTTCGGGTAAATTCAGGCTCTCTTTTAGAAAGCTCAGGGTCATTGGACAGCTGTTTTCGGATCGTATTATCGGGGTTGATCAGACGGATAAAAGAATGGTCAACAAGATAAGCTGACAGGATCATATTCTCATTGCCCTTACTGTCCTCTTCTGAAAGCTTCTTAAGAATCATCTCAGCTTTTTTGGAGACCGCTTCTTTCTCCAGACTGACCGTCATTTCCAAAAACGAAACGTAAACGACAATATTGATGATTGACAGAATGATTAAAAGCCAGGCAGTTGTCAGCAGATTGATTTTTGTCGTGATTTTCATTTTTTATCCTTTATCATATATCCGACACCCCTGACCGTTGTAATTAGAGGCTCCTCGCCTTCCTGGTCAATTTTTTTGCGCAAATAGCGGATATACACATCGATGATATTGGTTTCGCCTTCATATTCATAGCCCCATACGTTTGTGAGAATGCCTTCCCGTGTCACAATTTTGTTTTTGTTAATGAGCAAGTAAACCAGCAGTTCAAATTCGGTTGGGGTCAGGGTAAGAGTGCGCTCTCCTCTAATAACCTCCCTTGTTTCCGTGTTGACTGATAGATCCGAGGCTCCCAGAATAGTACGCGCATCCTGTGCTTTTGTTCCGGCAGCTCCGATTTGTCTCATCGCTGCCCTGATTCTTGCCAGCAGCTCTTCAATTTCGAATGGCTTTGTTATATAGTCGTTCGCCCCGTGATCAAGACCATGCACCTTATCTAAAGTGGAAGTTCTTGCTGTCAGCAGGATAACCGGGGTTACTGCATCTTCCTGCCTTAATTTCTTCAGCACGTCAATTCCGCTCATTTCAGGGAGCATCACATCTAAAAGAATACAGTCAGGCTGAAGGCTAAAAGCCGACTGCAGACCAGACTTCCCGTTGTAAGCAGTAAAAACTTCATAGCCTTCAAAACTGAGCTCAATTTTTAAAACTTTTGCGATTTTTTCTTCATCTTCTATAATTAAAATCCGTTTCTTCAACGTATATCACACTTCCCAATTTTCTATCATCTTATCTTACGCCTACCCTGATCAGTTCAAAAAGCAGAAAGTTGAAAACGATCCAAACTGTGCCAAACACATATCCGCCTGCAAGATCACCGGGCAGAATCGAATATTTGGCAATCTCAGCCGCAGCAAGTGAGAGCAGGAGAAAGACACATAAGACCGGCGCAAATAGCTGGACTCGCTTGCTGTATGAATGCCTTAGCAGAACAAATAAGCAAGTGCCGTAAACAATGATGGCAGTCATGCTGTATTCATATGGAAATGAGGGAGACAGTGGCAGATTTGCTGTAACGAGAGAATGAACAAGTCCAAGCGCTTTTTTCACAAGGTAAAAATAGAGAGGCCCGCCGCCTAGAATGACCGCTGTCATAACCGTTTCAAGCCTTCGCTCTGGCTCTCTCTTCCAAATGATCAGCATGGAACAGAAAACGGCTGCTCCCAATACATAAGTCGATTGGAAAAATAGAATAACATTCTCAGTGCCCTGAATTCCCGGCAGAGCAAACAGTCTATGGCCTATGATTCCCGCAACCTCATTAAACCTTGTGAATTCATTATTCAAATAGTCCTGAGCAATGCCAATCATCAAAGCCATCATGCCGATAAAAGCGGCAAAAAGGAAGATCAGAAAAATCCCCGTTGCCCTGATGGTATGAAAATGAGTCAGGAGCTTGGCGAAATACTGGCTGAAAAAATGTCTTATAGGCTTTCTGTACAGCCTGTAAGCGGTGAGAACAGCCAAAAACAAGCCGACAATCACAACCAGGACAAGAAGATATCTTCCGGCAAATTGATGGAAAGTCTCCCATTTAGGGCCAAGCAGAACCCCAAGTGAGATAAAGCAGAATGCCCACAAGCTTGCCCCAATATAAGAAAGAAGCATATATGTCCGAAATGGCATTTTTGAGATGCCGGCAAAGTAGCCTGTCAAATGCCGCACTCCTGGGAGAAAGTAAGCAAAGAGCAGCAACCCCTTACCAGACTTATCAAACCAGGCTGCTGTTTTTTCGTACTGCTTCGGCCCGAAGTGAAAATAACGGCCATACCTTTCCACTAATCTGTACCCTCCAAGCCGGCCAATCCAGTAGGTAATGGTAACTGCCAGTCCAGCAGCAGCAAATGCAGCTAAAACAGTTAATATATAATTCATTTTTCCCTGAAACACAAAATAGCCCGCATAGCTCATGAAAAATTCGCTTGATACAGGCAAAGCAATCAGCTCAAGAGCTGTAACGGCAAACAAAATAAGATAGCTGTGATGCTCAAATAATGAAAAAAAGTGGCTCATCGTCTGCCCTCCATAGATCATCCCTTAACAGCTTTTCACCTAAGTGAAGGGATTTAAAACAATATAGCATGTAATTTTTAAATAACGATTATTCTCATCGTATTTTAATGAAAAATAATAAAAACTTTCCTTTGTCAGCCTTTATCTGCAGTATAATTTTAGTGCAGGCCGCAAATGGGAAAGGGATGAGTATATGCAAATGAGAAAAAACACACCGGAATATGCCGGCATGCTCGACGAGAAGGATGAGCTGAAGCATTTTCGCAAGGAATTTTACATAAAGGAAGGCAGCATTTATTTAGATGGCAATTCCCTCGGCCTGCTTTCGAAGCGGTCGGAGCAAGCTGTGCTGGAACTGCTGCAATCATGGAAATCATATGGCATAGACGGCTGGACAGAAGGAAAGCATCCGTGGTATTACCTGGCTGAATCATTGGGAGAAGCCTTGGCGCCGATCATTGGAGCTAAAAGCAATGAAACAATTGTAACCGGTTCCACGACTTCTAATCTTCACCAGCTCGCAGCCACCTTTTATCAGCCGGAAGGAAAACGCACAAAAATTGTGACGGACGAAATCTCCTTTCCAACTGATATATACGCGCTGCAAAGCCAGCTGAAACTGAAAGGATATGACCCGGAAGAGCACTTAGTCAAAGTAAAGAGCAAAGACGGGCATCTTCTTGCAGAAGAAGATCTGCTTGCTGCCATGACAGAGGAAACGGCGCTTGTTGTCCTATCAGGTGTGCAATATCGAAGCGGACAAATCCTTGATATGAAAAAGCTGACAGAAGCAGCACATGAAAAAGGCATTTTGATTGGATTTGATTTGTGCCATTCGATCGGTTCTGTCCCGCACTCCTTATCAGAATGGGGAACAGACTTTGCTTTTTGGTGCACCTACAAGCATTTAAACGGCGGCCCTGGCGCTGTGGCAGGGCTTTATGTCAACAGCCGCCATTTCGGCAAAACGCCGGGTCTTGCTGGATGGTTCAGCTCTGATAAAGAAAAGCAGTTTGACATGGAACATGAGCTGACGCCTGCCGGTCATGCCGGCGCCTATCAAATGGGCACCCCGCATGTGCTGAGCATGGCGCCGCTGATCGGCTCACTCGCCATGTTCAAAGAAGCGGGAATAGGCTCCATTAGAGAAAAATCCCTCAGGCTTACCGAGTACATGATGGAGCTCATTGAAGAGGAGCTTTCAGAATTCGGGTTTCTCATTCGCAATCCGAAAGACGAGACAAGGGGCGGGCATGTATTTCTGGAGCATCCGGAAGCAGCGAGAATTTGCCGGGCATTAAAGGAAAAGAGTATCATCCCTGATTTCCGCTCGCCAAACGGCATCCGTCTTGCACCTGTTGCTTTATACAACTCTTTTGAGGATGTTCGGCTTTCTATAGAAGCTCTAAAAACGATTATGAAGGAAGAGTCCTACAAAGCTTTTGAAAACAAGCGCGGGGTGATTGCATGACAGGAAAATGGATCGATATCTCGCAGCCGCTTTCAAAGGAGATTGCCCACTGGGCAGGGGATACACCGTTTTCTTATGAAACAGCATTTACGAAAGAAAAAACAGGATCGGTGAACATTGGTAAGATCACCACAAGTCTGCACACCGGAACTCATGTGGATGCCCCGTTTCATTTTTTAAATGAAGCCCTGACAATTGACGAACTTGATATCAGCCTGTTTATCGGACGGGCAAGGGTGATTGATGTTTCAGGTTTTCCGGAAATCAGCCGAAAAACACTTGAAGAATTTCAGCTCCAAGGAGCAGAGCGTCTGCTTTTAAAAACAGCCGTTCCGAATAAACCTGAAACTTTCCCTGACAGTCTTGTTCCCATCCAGGAGGATTGCGCCGCTTATTTAGAACAGCAGGGGATATTTCTGATCGGTGTTGATGTTCCTTCCGTCGACAATCCAGACAGCAAAGATATGACGGCGCACCACGCGCTGCATGCGCATGGTGTTCATATTCTGGAAAACATTATGCTGGATCATGTGGAAGAAGGGGACTATGAATTGATTGCTCTGCCGCTTCGCATTAAAGGGGCAGACGGCAGCCCAGTGCGCGCGGTGCTTAGAAAAATACAAGGAGGAGAGAGAGAATGGTGAAAAAGCAGCCGGCAGATACAGAAAAATCCATACACACAGATTTTCGGGAAAATATGACCTATGGGGAATACCTGCAGCTGGATCAAATTTTATCCAGCCAAAACAGGCTTTCTGACCACCATGATGAAATGCTGTTTATTATCATCCACCAGGTGAGCGAGCTCTGGATGAAGCTGATCCTTCATGAACTCCATTCAGCTATTGATGCGCTAAAAAAAGAAGAGCTGCAAACAGCCTTTAAACAGCTGGCAAGGGTATCTAAAACCCAGTCACAGATTATCCAGGCATGGGATGTCCTTTCAACCCTTACACCGTCCGAGTACATGGAATTCCGTGATAAGCTCGGCCAGGCATCAGGTTTTCAATCCTTTCAGTACCGGATGATTGAATTTGCCCTTGGCTATAAAACCCCGCACGTATTGAAAATCTATGAAAAAGATCCTGAGCTTCAGGCAGAGCTGAAGAAGGCTTATACATCTGAAGGATTGTATGACGTCGCAATTCAGGCTCTCGTTAAGGCCGGTTTTGTGATTGACGAAGAAATAGTAAATCGGGACTGGACAAAGCCTTATGTGAAAAATGAATCCGTCAAGGCAGCATGGCTCGCTGTTTACCGTGATAACCGCCGCTACTGGGATTTGTACCAGCTTGCAGAAAAGCTCGTCGATATTGAAGACTGGCTCCAGCAATGGCGTTTCCGCCATATGAAAACCGTTGAGCGGATTATCGGCTTTAAACAGGGAACAGGCGGCTCATCAGGCGTTCATTATTTAAGAAAAGTGCTCGATCAGCAATTCTTCCCCGAACTGTGGGATTTGCGCACTGAAATATAAAAATGCTGGCCCTGTGGGGGCCAGCATTCTGTTTATCCATTAAAGGCCTGTTTTACAGCCTTTTCATAATTTGCTTTTACTTCCTCAGCCGGGATCCGCAGGGCTGTGGAGAGATGAAGAACGCATGCGTCATCAAACCTGAGCCATGAACCATAGTGACGTTTAATATGCCTCTCGGCTTCTTCATAAGAAGAAAAACTGCCGGCATTTTCGCCGTTTTGCAGCACTTCAAAGCATTGGTCAGACACAGGCATGATAAAAGAAATGTCTCCTAGCCTGTTTTCATAATAAGTCCCGTAAGGAGCATTCTTCACATTAAGTTCATTCCGCTCAGGATCAGGCTTCAGCGGCTGGAGAGGGAAAGCCTTCAGAACAAAGTGATCAAACGCCTCTTCTGTCAGCTCGCAGCCTGAAGCCTTCGGATGGCCGCCACCGCCGAAACGCGAAGCGAACTCAGACACATTCACATCCTCATGAATGGTGCGGAAGCCGGCTTTTTTGCCGCCGACATTCAGCAGCACAATCATATCAAGATGCGGATTGAGCTTATTCAGCGCGTTTCCAAGCTCTGATAAATACTGCTCTGCATGCACAAGCCCAACGCAAAATTCATCCACAAAGGTTTGAATGATCTGCCTGTTTTTCGCATTTATGTAGCGGCTGATTTTGTTTTCCTCAATATCCATCAGCATGGTTTCCGTTTCTGTCAGGTCAAACGCATCCTTGTTTTCCCGAAGCCTTCTTAAAATATCCTCTTCAAACTTGCCTCTTTCAAACAAATAAAACAAGTCATTGAGCCGTTTCGCTTTGACATTTTCATTCTTTTCCCATTCCCACGTATCATACTGGCGGACAAGATCAGTAAATTCATCCAAAGCGCCCGTTTGCTCAAGCAGCCCATGCTCCATTAAATACTCATAATACAGAGAAGTCGCACATGACTTCCGGCCGTCCTCATACTCCGGCTTAACAAAACCCCACTTCCTGTCATTTAAACGCATCGCTGTTACATGATGATCAATCAGCTGGACAAACTGTCCCTTTTTAAAACGTTCCTCAAGCCTTGCTTCAATTTCTTCATTCACAGACAAATCCGTAATCGTCATGTCGATTTTGCTATTATCAGGCTGATCAAGAAAATATTCCACCCGCTGATTCAAATTCCGCGGCGAGCAATAATAAACATCCGCTTTATCTCCATAGGCAAGCTTCGCCAAGGCGCTGCATCCCAAACCATCTAAATCGCTATCTGTAAAAAGCTTCATTTTTTTAACCCCACCATTTCTCGCATTTCCTGAAATTTATTTTTCAGCTGGATCCAAAATGTTATGCATATCAGGCTCCAATAGATTCTCATAAATGAATCTTCTATAGACCATAATACAGGTAGAAGGCAAAGGAGGACAAATAAATGAAAAAACAAAATGACCAGCTGGCAGGAAGAATATTCGAAAATCAGGATTACGAGAAAAAGGACGAGCTATCCTCAGGTCTCGCGGTGACACATGAGCAGGTAAGCGACAGCATGGCAGAGGGAACGATTGACGGAGTGATTGAACGGGAAGACGGGACAGCGGATCACCTGGGAAAATAAAAGATCGTGTGCTGCTATCAGAAATAAATCTACTCATCCTTTATTGTTATTGTTAAAATAAGGGAGGGAAGTTTACTCTGAAAGGAATGGTAGCATGTTCAAAAAACTAGCTTCTGACGCACTCGGCCTCTCTGATATCGGAACGATTATTTCACCTGCTGACTTTGATAAAACAGATGCAGACGATTATGTGATGCACGAAGACAATGAGAAAATTTATTTTTTAATCAAAACAAAAGCGGATGAATACTGCTTTACGAACCTGGCCATCATTCATGTTGATGGGGAAAGTGCTGTTTCCTCCAAAAGGACGCTGAAACGCTATACTTATTCCCGCCATAAAATTTCAGACGTTCTGCTGGAAACAGCGGGCAAGGTCGACATGGACGTGGAAATCAAGTTCACCCTTGGAAAAGAAAAATTCAGCATTGATGTACGCAAAGACCAGATCGACCAGCTGAAGGATTTATACAAATCCCTGCTCAAAATCGAAGAAATCACCCACGAAAACCGCATCCATATGGACATGGCTAACCAAAGCCTGGAAAAAGCGGTCACGATCATGCAGAATACAAGAAACGAAGATAATAAAATGCCGATTACATACAGAGAGCTGACTGATTTCGGTTTTACATGGCTGACATCTGTCAGGGAGCAGTACCATGAGAAGGATTTTGGGGCTGTGTACGAAAAATATATCAACAATTAAGTAAGGAAGACCTGCCTTGAGGCAGGTCTTTTTTGCGGAAAAATGGAATATAAAGGATAAAAAAGGGAGGGGAGTACATGAAGCACTTTTATCGAAATTTTATCCTGCATACAGACTTTCTCATTATGGCTGTACTTGCACTATTCCTGGCCGTCTATCTATTTCTGGCATCATTCCATCTTTCATCCCTTGTTTGCTGGATCATCGGCCTTGTGGTGTTTATGTTCAGCGAATACTTTACACACCGCTTCTTTTTTCATCTGAAAGCACCAAGCAATCCTTACTTTCTTAAATTATTAAAGCGATTACATTATGATCATCACACAGATCCGCAGGACTTAAAGCTATTGTTTCTCCCGGTTTGGTACAGCCTTCCGAATTTTACTGTTCTTGTTTCTCTCTTTTTTCTTTTCAGCCAGTCACTGCAAGCAGCACTTGCTTTCGGACTCGGACTCATTTGCATGCTCCTTTTTTACGAATGGAAGCACTATGTCGCTCACAGACCGGCTAAACCAAAAACACGGTTTGGCAAATGGCTGAAAAAGTCACACCTTCTGCATCACTACAAAAATGAAAAGTACTGGTTCGGCGTATCAACGCCATTTGTAGATGCTCTCTTTGGAACACTGAAGGATGAAAAGAAAGTGAGCATGAGCGAGACAGCCAAAGACCTGGAAGGCAGATGACCGAAAAAAGGAGCTGATCCAGAATGGACAGCTCCTTTTTCTATTAAAGCTTGATATCAGCAGAGCCCTGGATTTCATAACCGGCGGAAGCTTCAATATTGCCGATCGGATCATATTTCTTAAGATCTTTAAAATTCAGTCCAGTCAGCGTTTCTACCTTTGCGACAGGAATTTGATAGGTTTTATAGGGACCATAGGCAAATTCCAAATTGCCGATCAGGTTTTTCTGTGACTGAAGGTAGGCGGTAGCCGACAAACTGCCGTCGCTTTTCACCATAACCGCGACCTTCCAAAATTCTGCGGGAATCTTCACTCCGCGGTAAACCAGGTCATCCTCCCGGAAAACAGGACCTGTAAAAACAGTAGCCTTCATTTTTTCATTTTCCGCATTCGATAAAAGATAGTCCTCAAGTTCAAGCCATGTTTTTTGATTTAGATTGCTGTGCTGCGGAGAGCAGTTCGTAAAATGGAAGGTATCCTGATTCGCTTTCTCTGCCTCAGGCCCCCAGTCAGGATCTCTCCGGCGCACAAGATGCCCCCGGTCAAGCGGATTGTTTTTATACAGCTCAGGCCCGCACTGAAGACTTTGGTCAATCCTTGGATCGAAATACCACTTATCCCCTTTTCTGGGAACATCTTTGATCTTGCTGCCATCAATGTTCACCGCTGTATAAAAGGCAATGCGGCGGGACTTGCTCATGACAATGGAGAAATGAGTATAATCAAGAACCTTGCCTCCGCCTTCCACAGGGGTAATATCACTCTCTAAATCAGCTTTAAAATCGGGATGGGGAACAGCGTTCTTTTTCCCGAGAAAATCCGGATCATATCCCTTCGCATCCTTGTAATGATCTTTGTTCAGAACCTCTGTAACCAGAATCTCTTCCTTAGCCTTTTCTGCTTCAGGCTCCATATCCTTTAGTAGAAAATCAGCTAGCTTTTTCATTTCCTCCGGCAAGTTCCCATGTGCTGCAGATAAGGCTTTTACAAGGCTGCTGATCCTTACACCCTCATTGGCAATGAACTTTGAACTGTCATCAGGATCAGGTACCCCTGAATGATGCAGTGCGATCACATTCCACTCATCATTCATCACAGGCGACCCTGATGAGCCTTCTTTTGTATCAGAGGAATAATGGATAAAATCATCGAACACATCCGTAATTTGATTATCCCTGAGCGCTACAGATTTCGGTGCCCCTGATGGATGCTGAATAATGGAAGCACATTCGCCGACAAGCGCTTTCCCTGATTTTGCATACAGCGGCAAATAGCCGAAATGGGAAACAGGAGTCCCATTAGAGGAAGTCTCCTCAATTGCGACCAGCGTATAATCCAGCTTCTCATCTGTCAGGAAAAACCGCTTTGGATCAATGCGGAAGTTCTCTATTTTCTTCTCTTTCAGCTCAAGATCAAGTTCATAGTTAAATTGCGCAAGACTGAACTCTGCAGCTGCCGCATCATTCAGCACATGATTATTTGTCAAAAGAAGAGAAGGCGAAACTAAGAAACCTGTCCCATAACCGAGTATGCGGCCGATATTGTCACGGACTTCAATCCGGCACACTGACTTGCCTGCCCGCAAACCGGCTTCCAAATAACTGATTGGAAACAAATCATCCCTATTAATGATCCTCTCAAGCGCAAACCCGTCCCTCGGATGAATAAGAGAGGCGCGAAACGCAGCCCTGTCAGGCGAATCAACCTCAAACGGATTTTTCGTCTCCAGCTGTGCCGCCATTTTGTTCCTTTCCTTTGACCGTTTCTCAAAGCGCTTCATTGCCTCCTGCTGCTGCTTTTCCCGAAGCTCTTCCTGAACATTCCGCCACTCTGCCAATCTAGCCATGAATAGGATCCTCCTTGAAATAGAGTAAGATTTTTTTCCTCCATCCAGAACAGCTGATCTCTTTTATCGAACTAATGTTCGGTAAAGTAATTATAATAAATTGTTCGAAAATTGACAACGGGCTAATTGACTAGTTGGCAGGTGGGGTGGAGTGCCTGTCCCCGTTTGCATAAGGGGACCTGGCCCTCACTGCGTTAAAGGAATACGGGACAGGTGCATACTGCTCGTAACCCTTTATTTACAAGGAATTCAGAACAAGGGACAGGTCTTTCGTGCACTAATGAAAAAAGGGCCAGGTACCAATTGTGCGGTACCTGGCCCTCAATACGTTAAAGCGTAAGGGGACAGCGATACAATGATTCGACACCAAGGAGGACAAAGGATTTTGCCTCTTGTGCCAGGCCTTTATTCCTGCAGTGCAGCAGGGGACAGGTCACCCCTTGATTGGGGGGACAGAGACCCCAAACCCATAAATCAGCCTGTATTCCGCAGCCCTGCCGCAATTCCGTTAATCGTGAGCAGAACTTCTCTCAGCAGATCATCCTTAAGGGAAGCATCCTCTTCTTTCCGCAGCTTTCTAATCACTTCTACCTGCAGGAAGCTGAGCGGATCGACGTACGGGTTTCTGAGACGGATGGAATCCTTGATGTTTGGAATATTGTCCATCAGGTTTTCCATTTTCGTCATGCTTAAAATGACTTGTTTTGTTGTGTTGTACTCTTCTTCAATCGTTGAGAAAATCCTGGTTGCGATGGTTTGGTCATCTACAATGGCTGTATATTCTTTTGCTGCAGTTAAGTCTGCCTTCATTAGGGCCATCTGCAGATTATCGATGGTGGATCTGAAGAAGGACCATTTTTCATACATTTCCTGCAGAATGGCGAGATTTTCTTCATTTTTAGCAAAAGCGGCAAGTCCTGTGCCTGCTGCGTACCAGGCTGGGATGAGCTGGCGGCTTTGCGTCCATGCGAAGACCCATGGGATGGCGCGCAGGTCTTCGAATTTGGCGCTGCCTTTTCGGCTCATCGGCCGCGAGCCGATGTTGAGAGAGCCGAGCTCAGGCAATGGTGTCGCCTGGTTAAAGTAAGTCAGGAAGTCCTTGTCGCCAAAGACGAGCTGCTGATATTTCCGCAGAGAATCAGCTGAAATGCTGTCCATAATTTCTTCCCATTCTTTGTTTTGCCCGCTTTCATGAGCTTGGCCGCTTGCCGCTTCTGCAGCAGAGATGAGCAGTGTTGATGCAGCCTGCTCAAGGCTGCGATAGGCGATATCATACACAAGGTAGCGGGAGGATAAAATTTCTCCCTGCTCAGTAATTTTAAAGCCGTCACCAAGCGTTTCAGGAGGCTGGGAGAGAATGCTCCGGTGCAGCGGACCGCCTCCGCGGCCAAGAGAGCCGCCTCTGCCATGGAAAAATTTCAGTCTGACGTCATATTCTTTTGCCATGGAGTGAATTTCCTGCTGTGCTTTGTACAGCTTCCAGTTGGCTGTAAGCGTGCCGCCGTCCTTGGAGCCGTCAGAGTAACCGAGCATCACTTCCTGAACACGGTTCAGCTTCGACAAATGCTTTTGATAAAAATCCATTTTAAAGAGCTTTTCCATGATTTTCGGTCCTGCTGTCAGATCATCGATCGTCTCAAGAAGCGGAGCCACGTTTAGCTTGCTCTCAATGCTGCCGTCTTTTGCGACTTTATAAATACCTGCTTCTTTGGCAAGCACCAGCACTTCAAGCAAATCGCTTGCTGACTCTGTCATGCTAATAAGGTAAACCTGAATCGCGCGCTCGCCAAATTCCTCGTGCGCTTTTTTGATCATGTGGAACACATTGACAATCTCATTTGTTTCTTTTGTATAGGTTTCCGTAGGCGAAATAAGCGGCCGCGGATCCTGCAATACTTTTTCAAGCAGGGTTAGCTTTTCTTCTTCGCTCAAAGAGGCATAATCCTCTGCGAGATTTACAGCAGAAAGAATCTCCGCAATGGCTGCTTCATGCTCGCCGCTGTGGTTACGGACATCAAGCGAAGCAAGGTGAAAGCCGAACAGCTCTGTCTGACGGATCAAATGATCAAGATTTTTCTGCTTAAAGCCCTTTGGATAGTGCAGTTCAAGGCTTCTTTTAATGAGCTTTAAGTCTGCTAAAAATTCTTCGGAGCTTTGATAGCCATGATCGGACTGACCGGCAAGCTGCAATTTTTTAGCCATAATGGAAATCTTGCGCCTGTAGGCTTCATGCTCAACCGCCCAAATCTCGTGATCTTCTAGAATGCTTTCTTCTCTAAGAGAGTCGAGCAGCTCTTCATCCATACGAACCTGATGAGAGGACTGGCTGAGCTGGCGTTTAACGGTTATAAGAGACTGGCCGTATTTTTTCAATGCGAGCTGGCGATGTTTTTTCAGCGTTTGCCACGTGATATCAGCGGTTACATTCGGATTGCCATCACGGTCGCCGCCAATCCACGATCCAAAACGGAGAAAGTTCGGAACCTCCCAATCTTCATCTGGATAAGCCTCTCTAAGGCTTCCTTCAAGATCCTCATGAATTCTCGGAAGCACCTCAAAAAGCGTTTCATCAAAATAATAGAGGCCGTTTGCCACTTCATCCATCACAGTAGGCTTTCTGTCGCGCAGCTCTTCTGTCTGCCATAAAACGGTTACTTCATTAAAAAGTTCGCTATGAAGCTCATTTCGCTCGCGCGTGCTTAGCACCTGCTGATCCAGCTGGTCAAGAAGCAGGGCAAGCCGCTTATGTATTTCCAAAACGCTTCTTCTTGTTGCCTCTGTAGGGTGAGCGGTGATGATCAATTCCATTGAAAGACTTTCCAGTGTATTTCTGATTAAGTCAGGTGAAAAGTTCCGTTGTTTCAGCACTCCTGCCACATGTTCAAGAGAGCCTGGCTGTGCCGGTCCGCCTTCAAGCTGATACTGGCGGCGCCTTCTGACTCTATGATTTTGCTCGGCAATGTTCACAAGGTGAAAATAAACCGCAAAGGCCCTAATTACCTGCTGCCTCATCGGCTGCTTGAGCTGAGCAATTTCGTTTTTTAATTCATCATAATAAGTCTTTTCTGAAGTGTTTCTAAGAGATTTAGTAGTTTCCCGGATTTTTTCCACCGTATCAAGCAAAGACTGTCCGCCCTGCTGAACAAGAATCTGCCCCAGCAAATTTCCTAGCATTTTTACGTCGCGGCGAAGCGGAGAACTGTTATCTTCTTCTTTAATAATTTGTGGGATCGATGTCATAGAATCACCTTCTTCCTATCTATTTTGAGAATTTTATGATTATTTGCATTGTAACACAAACCATTCAACAATTGAGAAATCAAGCTTCTGGAAATTAATGAAACAAGGAAAAGGCCTAAGAACAAAGCAGGATGGGTATAGATTATTCGTATAGAAAGATAAAAGGAGGAAGAAAAAATGGGAGCACTTGAAGGGAAAAAAGCCGTCATTATCGGAGGCACATCAGGCATAGGACTTTCAGCAGCGCAGGCATTTTTAATAGAATCCGCAGAAGTCATCATCGCGAGCCGATCGCAGTCAAAGCTGCAGGAAGCGAAGCGCACACTTGGAGAAACTGTAAAAACATTTGAAATCGACTTCCGCAGCGAAGAAAAAACAAAAGCGGTTTTTGAGGAAATCGGGGCAATCGACCACCTTGTTGTTACAGCTGGTGAGGGCACAATGGGCCATTTCAGCGAACTGAAAATCGAAGACGTAAAGGAAGCATTCGACAGCAAATATTGGGGGTAGTACATCACAGTGCTCTCAGCGCTTCCATACTTAAATAAAAAAAGCTCCATCACGCTGACTTCAGGCGTATACGGCATAAGACCGCCTGAAGGCGCATCAACCCTCGCCAGCATCAACTCCGCAGTAGAAGGGCGGATGAGAGGACTGGCAAAAGACCTTGCGCCAATCCGCGTCAATGTCGTGTCCCCGGGCATAGTGGACACACCGCTGTATAATGGAATGCCTGAACAGGAGAGAAAAGGCATGTTCGAAGCAAATGGGGAAAGCTCTCCCTGCAGGCAGAGTGGCCCAGCCGGAGGACATTGCTTCTTCCTATGTGTACCTGGCAAAAAATGAATTTACAACCGGAACGGTCCTGCTGAACGATGGCGGGGCACAGCTGGGATGAGAGGGCAGCAGCGGCTTTTAGGAGCCGCTGCTTTTTATTTGGGAAAAGTGTTGGGCGCGGTGAAAAGTCTCTGACCCCTCTATTAGCAGGGACCTGGCCCTTGTTCCGTTAACGCAGCGGGGGACAGTGGGACATCCTTTTATAACCTAATAGACAGGCATTTAGCCTTTAGGGGGACAGGCCTTTCATACGTTACAGAGCTGGGGGACAGGAGCATGTTAGTGATAACCTGTCCCCGCTTGCTTTACCGCAGCAGGCGACATAGACATGTTCTTGAAAACCTTACTGCCCCAGGTCATTTGACTAGCAGTGCCAGGTCTTTAGTTTGTTAGTGCACTGGGGGACAGGCACCCCTTTAGGATGGGGACAGGTCCGAAATGACCCAACTTCCAGCAACAACCCCCCCAAAAAAAATCAATTTCTTTATATTGACATTTAATTAAATCGGATATATATTTAATTAGGATTAAATATTATAAATGAAAATTATTATAACTTTTAATATTTAAAGGGGAAGAAATAAGGTGGACATCAAATGAGTGCTAAGAAACAATCCATTGATCGGATACAGGCGGGACTTCATACGGCTTTGCATAACATTCAGCCTGAGATGCTGGAAAATTTTCAGCAGCAGGGTGTGACGCCTACGCAGCTGATGGTGTTAGGGTTTATTAAGAAAAGCGGCAAGTGCAAGGTTTCGCAGCTTGTGGATTTGATGGAAGTGAAGCCGAGTGCTGTGACATTTATGGTGGACCGGCTCGAGCAGAATGGGTTTGTTCAGCGGGAGCATGATACGAAGGATCGCAGGGTTGTGAACATTTCCCTGACGGATTGCGGTGAGGATAAGCTGCGGTCTGTGATGGACGGCCGGAAGGCAATCATGGAGAGGTATTTAACGTGCCTTTCAGATGAAGAGTTAGAGAGTTTTGCAGGGATTGCGGAAAAGCTGGCATCTGTTGCGCCGGCGGGAAAAGAAACAGCGGAGAATTGCCGCTAAAGGAGAATAAGAATGACAGCGAGTATAGAAAATCAAAAAAGTAGAACGCTGCTGCTGATCGGCTTGATTATTGCGATGTTTTTCTCGGCGCTTGATGGGACGATTGTAGGAACGGCGATGCCGAGAATTGTTGGGGATCTTGGCGGTTTGAGCATGATGACGTGGCTGACGACAGCTTATTTATTAACGTCCACAACGGTTGTGCCGATTGCTGGTAAACTGGCTGATTTGCTTGGCCGGAGAGCTATTTATGTAACAGGACTTGTCATTTTTATGGCGGGTTCCGTGCTTTGCGGACTTGCTGATAATATGACGGAATTGATTATTTACCGCGGTGTTCAGGGAATCGGCGGCGGTATTATGATGCCGATGGCGATGATTGTTATCGGTGACTTGTTTACTGGAAAAGAGCGTGCGAAATTCCAGGGGGTTTTCGGAGGCATTTATGGTCTTGCTTCTGTGATCGGACCTCAGATTGGCGGCTGGATTGTTGATGCGCTGAACTGGAAATGGGTTTTCTACATTAATCTTCCTGTAGGAATTATTGCAACTGTATTCATTGCATTGGGGCTTCAGGGCCGCAAACAGACTGGAAAAATCAATTTCGATATTGCCGGCATGCTGACAATGATTGTCGGGGTTGTAAGTTTGCTCTTGGCACTAAGCTTTGGCGGCAAGGATTACGCGTGGACTTCATGGCAGATTATCGGCTTGTTTGCTCTTGCTGTAATCGGGCTTGTGAGCTTCGGTTTTGTGGAAACAAAAGCGAAAGAACCGATTCTTCCCATGTATTTGTTTAAGAACAGAACGTTTACGTCTTTGAATTTAATCGGCTTTTTTATGAGCATCGGAATGTTTGGTGCCATTACGTTTGTTCCTTTCTTTATGCAGGGAATTGTCGGGGTGAGTGCGACAGAATCAGGTACGATTATGACACCGATGATGATCGCTATGATCGTGTCCAGTATTATTGGCGGACAGATTGTTTATAAAATCGGGATGAAAACGCAGATTATTGCCGGAATGCTTGTGATGGCAGGCGGGTTTTTGCTGCTGACAACACTCAGCATGGATACAAGCGGGCTCGTGGCTACATCTTACATGGCTGTAATTGGTATTGGCATGGGACTTGTGATGCCGATTCTGACACTAGCTCTGCAGGAAAGCTTTTCGAAAAAAGAACTGGGTGTTGTGACGAGCTCAAGCCAGTTCTTCCGTTCCATCGGGGGTACGTTCGGAATTACAATTCTTGGGACGGTAATGAACAACAGAGCAGGTTCGCTTTTAACAGATAAATTTGTTCCGTTTCTTAATTCATTGCCTGCACAAGCAGGAACATTGGTTACAAGCTTTAAAAAGATGATTGACAGTAATCCTGAGGGGCTGTTCCAAATGCTGTTCAGTCCGGATGCGCTGAAGAAATTGCCTCCTGAGCTTCTTGATAAAATGGTGCCGATTTTGAAGACTTCTTTAATGAATTCTCTTCACAGCGTCTTTTTTATCGGGTTAATCTTCATTGTGGCCGGTGCGTTATGTACATTCCTGTTAAAGCCGATCCAGCTTTCTAAAAAGGATAAATCTCAAATGCAGCAGGAGCAGGAAGCTTCAGAGCTTAAGCCTGTAGGCGATCAGGCGTGATAAATAATACCCGGTTTCCGTCAGCGGAAACCGGGTATTATTTTTTTAGAGTATTTTCCCAATTTTTTAGGATTGTCAGAGACGCAGCAATACATTAAAATAAACCTTACTATCCACAAATTAGTATCCTTGTATAATATCAGTGAAAATGGTCTGATAGTTTCTACCTGGCAGCCGCAAGTGCCGGACTACAAGGAAGTATGACTTGGCACCCATTAATGGGCGAGCTCTTATTTATTCATGCTTCTTTGGCCTGCGGCGAAAAGAGAATAAAATAAGGGCTTTTTCTGTTGGAAATAAAAGGTGTATCAACACCAAAAAGGGAGCTGCTCAAGTGTTCTTTTTACTCAATCTGGCTGGAATCCTCGTCGTCTTAGGAATTGTATACCTCTGTTCTCCTGATAAACCGAAGGTAAGGTGGAGATCCATCGGCATATTGGTGGTTGTGGAGCTGCTGATTACATGGTTTATACTCGGAACTAAAATCGGTTCAAGTGTGATTAATGTGTTTGCGTCATTTTTTTCATGGCTGATTTCTTGTGCGAATGAAGGAATTGCCTTTGTTTTCCCTTCAGTTATGGCAAACAAAAATATTGATTTCTTTTTTAGTGCCCTACTGCCTATTATTTTTATTGTCACGTTTTTCGATATTCTTAATTATTTTAAAATTTTGCCATGGATTATTGATAAAGTAGGCTGGGTGATTTCTAAAATTTCCGGATTGCCTAAGCTGGAAAGCTTTTTCTCGATTCAAATGATGTTTCTCGGCAACACGGAAGCCTTGGCTGTCATCCGCCAGCAGCTGCTGGTTTTAAGAGACCACAGGCTTTTGACATTCGGCCTGATGAGCATGAGCAGCATCAGCGGATCCATCATTGGCGCCTATTTGACCATGATGCCTGCACAGTATATTTTCAGCGCGATTCCGCTGAACTGCTTAAATGCCCTGCTTCTTGCCAGCATCCTTCATCCTGTTCACGTTCCTAAAGAAGAAGATATCGTGTACACTCCTCCTAAAGAGGAACAGAAGGATTTCTTTTCTACGATTTCAAACAGTATGCTTGTCGGTATCCGGATGGTCATCGTGATTATGGCGATGGTGATCGGGTATGTAGCATTAACCGCAGCGCTGAACGGCATTCTTGGTTTCTTCCTTCACGGTCTTACAATACAAAAGATTTTCTCCATATTGTTCAGCCCGTTTGCCTTCCTGCTTGGGCTGCCGGCGAAAGATGCTATGTATGTGGCACAGCTGATGGGAATCAAGATTGCAACGAATGAGTTCGTGGCGATGCTTGATTTGAAAAATCAGCTGAACAATCTCTCTCCGCATACGGCAGCAGTTGCCGTTACGTTCCTCACATCATTTGCAAACTTCAGTACCGTCGGGATGATTTATGGCACTTATAACTCCATTCTTGGAGAACAAAAATCATCGATTATCGGACGGAATGTCTGGAAGCTGCTTGTCAGCGGAATGGCTGTTTCTTTGCTGAGTGCGATGTTTGTAGGTCTGTTTGTCTGGTAATTTTTCATATGCAAGAGTGCGCGCTTTTCAGAGCCGCACTCTTTTTTTATGGCTCAAAGCATAAATGGGAGCATTCTCACTTACATATGAAGTAAGAGCTTGTATGAAAAGGGGATGGAGATGACAAAGGAAATTCATATTCTTTCTCCATGCGGCATGCTTGGCTACGGTTTTCCGGAAAGCTCCTTGTTAAAAGGAATGGAGCAGAAGATTCATGCGATCGCTGTTGATGCAGGCTCAACAGATGCAGGGCCTCATAAGCTTGGCAAAGGAGTGCCGATTGTAAGCAAAAGAGCAGCCAAAAAGGATTTGCAGCTTCTTGTGCGCTATGGGCTTCCAAGGAAAATCCCTATCATTATTGGCTCAGCCGGAGGAGCAGGTGCCGCTGTTCATGTTGACTGGACCGTTCAGATTTTAGAAGAGATCTTGAAGGAAGAAAATCTTGAAGCAAAAACAGCTGTTATTTCATCCGATATCCCACAGGAAAAAGTCCTGAAAGCCATCAAAGAAGGGACAATCGCTCCTCTCAGCAAAAACATTCCAGCATTAACAGAGGCCGGTGTGCTTGAGACTTCTCCGATTGTAGCGCAAATGGGGCATGAGCCGATTCTTGAAGCACTGAAAAGCGGCTGTGACATTATTGTTTGCGGCAGAGCCTATGATCCGTCACCGTTTGCTGCAGTCGGCATCTTTTACGGCAAGGATCCCGGCCTGTCCTATCATCTTGGCAAAATACTGGAATGCGGCGCTCTCTGCGCTGAGCCCGGCAGTGCGAAGGATGCTATTTTGGGGAGCATTGGAGAGGACAGCTTTTCGGTCAGGCCGCTGAATCCAGAGAGAAAGTGCACAGCACTAAGCGTTGCAGCCCACACTTTTTATGAAAAAGAACATCCTTATTTGTTAAAAGGACCGGGATTTCTGCTGGATTTGAAGGATTGTATTTTCAAAGAAAAAGAGAACGGTGAGGTAGAGGTGTCGGGAAGCAGGTATCTGCCGGATTCTGTTTTTAAGGTAAAGCTTGAAGGGGCAAGAAAAACAGCCTATCGAAGCTTTGCGATCGCTGGCATCCGGGATCCTGTTCTGCTCAGCAGGCTTGAAGAAACAGAGGAGCAGGTGAAAAAGCTGACAGCTGAGTATTACGCTGAAATCAAAGAAGAGGACTACAATATCCGTTTTTATAATTACGGCAAGAACGGTGTGATGGGGGAGAAAGAGCAGGCGCCATTCAGCGGGCATGAAGCAGGCGTGCTGATGGAAACAACGGCTTCCACACAGGAACTGGCGTCAAGCATTCTCGCTACCGTCCGCTCGACGTTTCTTCATTACGGCTACCCTGACCGCAAATCAACGGCAGGAAACCTGGCTTTTCCGTTTGCACCGAGTGATGTGGAAGCTGGCCCTGTTTATGAATTTTCTATCTATCACGTAATGGAAACAGAG
The DNA here is from genome assembly GCF_021166585.1 of Metabacillus kandeliae. Classification (GTDB taxonomy): domain Bacteria; phylum Bacillota; class Bacilli; order Bacillales; family Bacillaceae; genus Metabacillus_B; species Metabacillus_B kandeliae. The sequence continues at coordinate 79,237 of NZ_JAJOZE010000008.1, read as the reverse complement.
GAAAATCTCTTTTCTGTCAAATACAGTCTTATGGGAGGTTCTGATGGCGCTTCTTTATGACCTGGCCAGAATCATCCGCAGCAAAAATGCCGGCCCTTTCGAAATCACGTTTGATATCCTTTTTGACTGCCAAAAGACGTACAGCATGGTCAAGCAGTCAGGCATGATTACAAAAGAGAGGCTGTCAGAGCTGTTTTCTGTAAAGGAAGAGGATATTCATCAGCTGGTTTTCTATGATCAGGCACTTGGGTTGAAAATCACGCTTGCCCGGGAGCCTTCCTCAGGATCAGCTGGTGACAGAGATGTTTACGGCGCTCAGCAGCATGTCCCGCTTTACTTGCTTGACATACCGATTTAGAGGGGTTTTAGCTATGATTTCTTTTCAGGAAAGGGTAAGGGGTGCCATTCTTGGCGCAGCATACGGGGATGCGCTTGGAGCTGTTGCTGAAAAGCTGAGCTTTGGGGAAATCAAAGCAAAGTTCGGCAAAGTGGAAAGCCTGCATACGCATTGGTACAAGGATGATGTTCCGGAACAGAAAAACGGCAAGGAGCGGGGCGGCGGCATCGTCACAGATGACACCTTGATGATGCTTGCCCTTATGCGGGTGTATGAAAAAGAAAAAAGGCATTTGGATGCGTATGATTTCGGAAATGAATTCATGAAAGAGATCGCCTTCCGAAAAACATATATACCTGAATTCGGACGAGAGGCTGTCCTGCTTGAGAGGCTTTTCTATCCTGAAAAATATGCTTATACAAGGCACGTTTTGGCAAACTGCGAGCCGAGGGAAGGCGGCATTGGGAATATGGTGAACTGCGGTGCTGCCATGTACATGGCTCCAGTTGGAATCGTCAATGCGGGAAATCCGAAAGGGGCTTATGACGAAGGGATCCTGTTTGCAATGGGGCATCAGCACAGCTACGGATTGGAAGCAGCAGGTGTGATGGCTGCCTGTACAGCTAAGGCGATGGAAACAGGGACAACAGCAGAAGACCTTGTGGAAACGGCCCTGATTTTTGCTAAGGATGGAACAAAGCTTGCCATCGAAGCACTTGCGGAAGAAGCTTTTGCGCTAAAAGCAAAGCACGCAGAAATGGATGAGCTCACAGCATGCCTTCATCGCAGAGTGAAGGAATTTTCTCCAATGGAGGATGATGTGGCAAGAAAGGAAGAGAAGCTGGGGATTCCTTCCGCTCACTATGCTCCCGGAAGACTCCGTTCCATCGAGGAGCTTCCTGTGGCGCTCGCCTTTTTGCTGATCAACGATGGCAGCTTCTATCCTTCCGTCAGGAGCGGGGTGAATTCCGGAAGAGATACGGACTCGATTGGAGCGATGATCGGTGCTCTGGCAGGTGCGATGGATGGGATGAAGGCGGCAGAAGAGGAAGATATCCGTGTTCTTGAATCAGCAAACAGGCTCCAGATGGTAAAAGCGGCTGATTCTTTTAGCGATACAGCGCTTTTCATAATAAAAAATGATTTAATGAGCAGCAAAAAAAGAGAGAGGCTGCTGAATCTGAATGTATAGCGGGGGGGGACCCAGTTGCTGACAGAAGACTATGTGCAAAAGGTTTATGCCGGGTTTTTGGGGATGAATATAGGGATTCGGCTCGGGGCGCCGCTTGAGCCGCCAGAATGGACGTATGAAAAAATTCAGGAAGTGTTCGGAAGCATTGCCTCTTATGTGAAGGACTATAAAAATTTTTCAGCTGATGATGATGTGAACGGTCCTGTGTTCTTTATTCGCGCATTGATTGATGAGGGAAGGAATAAGGAGTTTACGGCAGAGGATGCCGGAAAGGCCTGGCTGAATTATATCAGGGAAGGCATCGGGATGATTTGGTGGGGCGGGGAAGGCATCAGCACGGAGCATACAGCCTACAAGAATATGACGAATGGGATTTTACCCCCAGCTTCAGGCTCTGCCGATGTGAATGGAATGGCTCTGGCAGAGCAGATTGGCGGACAGATTTTTGCTGATTGCTGGGGCCTGCTTTTTCCTGACGACCCTGCCGCTGCTGCCAGGTATGCCGGAATTGCGGCAAGTGTTTCCCATGACCATAACGGTATATACGGGGCTCGGTTTATTGCGGCCTGCATTTCAAGTGCCTTTTCAGCAGAGAGTATGGAAGAGGTCATTTCAGACGGCCTTTACGTGATCCCGGCCGATTCTCTATACTATAAAGCTGTTTTGTCTGTAAAGGAATATTACGAAAAGAACAGCGAAGACTTCAGAGCATGCCATCGCTATGTGATGGAAAATTGGGGGTATGACAGGTATCCTGGTGTGTGCCACATTATACCGAATGCATGCGTCTGCATGATTGCTCTTCTTTACGGAAAAGGGGATTTTTCGAAAACGGTCGAAATCGCTGTGATGTGCGGCTGGGATACAGACTGCAATGCAGGCAGCACAGGCACCATTGCCGGTGTTTTTCAAGGGATTGCAGGCATTCCTGAAAAGTACAGAAAGCCTGTCAATGACACCGTTATTACTTCGAGTGTATCAGGTTATTTGAACAATATCGACATTCCGACCTTTGTGAAAGAGCTGGCAGAGCTGAGTCTGACAAGAAGGGACATAAAACTTCCCCGGGAAATAATTTCGGCAAAAGGCGAGCTCTTTTTTGATTTTAACCTCCCTGGGTCAACACATGGCTTTCGGACGGACAATTCCTTTCGCCTATTGCTGAAGCATACGGATGAGAAAGGCTGGAATTCCCCAGGCGCACTCGAAATTGTTCTGGACAGGATGACCGTATCTGACAGCGGGAAAGTTTATTATAAGCCGTTCTACAGGCGGGCTGATTTTAGCGATGAAAAATATAAGCCGGTCTTTTTCCCGACCATTTCAAGCGGGCAGACGGTATCGTGCAAGCTTTATTTTGACCAATGGAGCGGGGAGCAGGTCTATGTTATTCCATATGTGAGAAACACCTATACTGGGGAAGACTTGCAGCTTCAGCAGATGGACCTTGTCGGGAAAATATGGAACACCATTGAGTTTACTGTGCCTGACAGTGAAGGCGCATGTCTTGACGAAGCGGGCTTCCTGATTGTAACGGAGTCTCCTTTATCAAACAGAGCCTTCGGCAGGATTTTGCTTGATGAATTTCATGTTTTCGGAAATGCCTCCTACTGCATTGATTTTGCAAAACAGGTGACTGAATTTCAGTCTGTAACGCCTTTTTCCCATCATAAAGGAAGCTGGCGGCTGAGCAGAGGCCGTCTTCTTGCTGAAAGCTTAGAAGGCTGCGCGTCTTTTGCGGGAAATTATTATGGCAAAGATTTGCTGCTCAAGGCTGCCATTACTCCTCTGTCAGGAGAATCGCACTGTCTGATTGCGAGGGCAGAAGGGATTATGCGGCACTATCTTGCCGGTTTCGATGGAAAAGGAAGGGTGTCCATTTTGCTCAATGACTTTGGAGTGGAAAGGCTTGCCTCTGTTCCATTTGACTGGGAGCATGGTAGAGAGTATCTCTTGGGGCTTGCGTGCAGGGGAAATACGATCTCACTTACCATAGACGGAACTTTCATTTTGGAGCATCAGAATGACAGGTATGCTTATGGCATGTACGGCCTCGGAATGCTTGATAAAGGGAGCTTTACAGCAGGCATAATGAAAATAACAGAAGTAAATTGACCCGAAGAGCTCCTTCGGGTCGATTTTTACTTTACTGGAAGTTCATGCTGCGCCTCCTTCATAAAAGCTGTCCAAATATCTTAATGTCTTATATTCTATAAGAAAAGAAGTCTTCCTTTTAATTCTTTCTATAAGGAGGAGAGGTAAATGAAACGCCGTCCTGCCCTAGTCTTTCTCCTGTTATGGCTGCTTGCCTCTTTTATCGGTGCCGCCGGATTTTTTGGAACAGCTGCCATCGACTCCCGCCCTGCTGTTTTCGTCTCAGCAGGCAGTATTCTTTATCTTTCCGTTTTTGTTCTTTTGTCTTTCCTTGTTTATAGAAAAAACAGGCTGCTGTGGAAGCTGACGATTACAGCGATTGCGCTTTTGGCGGCGGCGCTAGTGGTTTTGCTTCTTCCATTGCGAGATCAAGCACCTCAATTATCCATGCTGCAGGGCGAAAAATTTTGGCATATGAAAGATGGGACAGCAATTGCTTATCTGCATGCTGCGCCTCCAAAAAGGCCGGGGAAATATCCTGTCCTTTTTGTCCATGGCGGTCCTGGTACGCCAAACATGAAAGGGGATGCCTCCTTTTTTGGAAAGCTTGCAAGAGATGGATATGATGTCTACCTCTATGATCAGGCGGGCTCAGGCCTTTCCTCGAGGCTTGATAATCCTCTCCAATATACAACTCAGAGAGCAGTGGACGAACTGGAGGAAATCAGAACAAAAATACGTGCCGAGAAGCTCATTCTGATCGGGCATTCCAATGGTGGGAAGATAGCAGCGGCCTATATGAAGGCTTATCCGGAGCATGCAGAAAAAGCAGTCTTGATTTCGCCAGGCCCGCTGTCTGCTGAAGACAAAAGCGGCGGCAATCTAAAAAGCCGCCTGAACAGGGCGGAAAGCTTGGCCCTTTATCAAGAGCTGCTGCATCCTAGGGTCATGGCAGCTTATCTTTTGCTCCAAGTAAACCCAGCAGCTGCAAAGAATTTTGCTGGAGATCATGAAATGGATGCCCGGTTTATTAATGTATACGAGAAAACAGAAAAAACCCTTCATTGCAATGCCAAAACAGGCAAAAAGCTGCAGGGAACAGGGTTTTACGCCAACCAGGCACCGCAGTCTGCTGCTTTTCCCGCTGAGACTGACATAAAGGGAGAGATTGCACCGCGTGTCCCTGTTCTTATTTTTAAAGGATCATGCGACTATTTGTCCTGGAGTTCTGCTGTGCAATATAAAAAGCAGATGCCGCGGGCAGAACTCGTTTATTTCCCGCATGCCGGCCATAATTTATATGAAGACAGTCCGGCGGCTGCATTGGAAGAAATCAGGGCCTTTCTTTCAGGGAAAAAACTCCCTGCTGCACCGCTTCAGTCAGTGAGCAGGCCGAAAGGATATGAAGGTGCCTGAGAAACAGGGGCATATTTACCTATTTTCCTCCGCTCCTCTATGGTAAAATTAGAAGGCAGATATAGTAAACTTCTGCAATTTTATGTAAATCGGAGCCGAAGATGGGAACAGACTACTTTACCTATATTGTCGTGATATCTATTGCAGGAGTTTTTAATATATTGCTTGGTTTTTATGCCTATCAAAGCAAAGATCAGTTTTCCGGCAGCAAAACATATACCTGGATTTCTTTCTTTTCAGCCATTTATGCATTTGGACATGCCTGCGAGCTTGCCGGAAAAACCTTGGCTGATATTTGGCCCTGGATTGCCTTTCAATATACTGGTCTGCCGTTTATTGCCCCTGTCACACTCATTCTGATGCTTCAGTATTGCGGACATGACAGGCATGTAACAGGGAAAAATGTTGTTTTCTTGTTATTGATTCCAATCCTTTCACTGTTGTTTGTTTTAACCAATCCTCATTTGCACTTTTTCTATCAGTCAATCGAACTGCAGCGGGCAGGAGTCTTTTATATTGCCGATTTCACGATCGCTCCCTGGTACATTATTCACGGCAGCTACACCTCCGGCTGTTTAATCGCTTCATCTTGGATTTTAATATCCTACTGGAAAAGAGCGGGTTCAGCTTATTGGAAGCAGCTGCTGACTTTATTGATCAGCGTCCTTCTTCCTATGCTGTCATCACTGCTTTACCTCCTCGGCGCTGTGCCGTTCGGCATTGACCCGGTTCCGGTTGTGATGTGCTTTACTTCAGGACTCACATTGTGGGCTATACTGGCCAACCGTCTGCTGATTGTAACGCCGATTGCCCGTGACAAGGTTTTTGAGAGCATGCGGGACGGGGTTATCATTCTGGATTTAAGAGGCGTTATTATTGATTTTAATCTTGCGGCATGGCGGATGATCCCAGGCCTCGAAAAAAATGCGATTGGGGAAAACGCCGAAGAAGTGTTAAGCTCTAGCCTGAAAAATTTCCGCGTCAATCAAACCGGCACTGCGCCTGTGACCTATCAATTGGAACGGAACAGCAGGCATTCTTACTATCAGGTCCAGTCAGCCCCCATTTTTAAAGGCAATGGCAAACCGTCTGGAAGAACCATTATTATCAGTGATATTACTGAAGAGACGCTGCTCAAGGAAAAGCTGGAGGAGCTTGCTTATAAAGACGGCATGACCGGAATCTTTAACAGAACTTACTTTATCGGAACCTTTGCAAAGCTTATAAAAGAAGCAGCAAAAGAGGGATCGCCGCTTTCCCTCATGATTATGGATATTGATCATTTTAAATCGATTAATGATACATTCGGCCATTTAACAGGTGATGAGGCAATCGGCCATGTTGTGCAGCTGGCAAAAGAAATTCTCGAAGGATCTTCTTTGTTTGCGAGATATGGGGGCGAAGAGTTTGTCGCCGCGCTCCCAGGAAGGGAGCTTGATGAAGCAGCAAGTATAGCGGAAGACATCCGCATGAGCATTGCAGCTTCCCCGCTTCGTACAAATGCAGGCAAGATTGCGATTACTGCGAGTTTTGGAGCCGCAGCCCTGACGGGAGAAAAATCAATTGAAGACCTTCTGAGTGAAGCCGATCATGCTTTGTATGAAGCCAAAAGAAGCGGAAGAAACAGAGTATGTGTATCAGAAAACGGTAAAATGCTGTCTCATATAAAATGAGGCAGTTTTTTTAACCTCACAACAAATGACTAGTCTTTTAAATTAAAAGACTAGTCATTTGTTGTTTTAACGGTATAATAGAAATGAAAGCGTTTATAAATAGCGGGTTATTCATACATTCATAAAAAAGGAGAATCAGTCAAATGCAGCATGGAAGCGGAAAGATCATACCGGAAGGATTTTTATGGGGAGGCGCTGTCACATCCTTTCAAACAGAAGGCGCATGGAATGAAGGCGGCAAAGGGCCATCCATTGTGGATGCCAGGCCTGTAAAGGAAGGTTCTTCTGACTGGAAAACGGCTGTTGATTTTTATCATCGCTATAAGGAAGACATTGCTCTGTTTAAAGAAATGGGCTTCAATGCTTACCGAACGAGCATTTCCTGGGCAAGGATCTTCCCTGATGGGGAAGGAGAGGCAAACGAGGAAGGGCTGCAATTTTATGACCATCTGTTCGATGAAATGCTGGCAAACGGCATTCAGCCCGTGATTACCCTATATCACTTTGATCTCCCGCTTGCACTTGCTGAAAAATACAATGGCTTCTCCTCGAGAAAAACAGTTGATTCTTTTGAAAAGTATGCCAGGACGGTGTTCAAGCGCTATCAGCATAAAGTGAAATATTGGCTGACGTTTAATGAGCAGAATCTGGTGCTGACGAATCCTGAATTCTGGGGTGTCAGCCTTGAGGGAGCAGAGAGCGAAGAAGCGCTTAGATATCAGACCGCCCACAACGTGTTCATTGCGCATGCTAAAGCGGTAAAAGCTCTCCATGAAATTGTTCCGGGAGGGAAAATGGCCGGAATGGTCACGTATACAACCATTTATCCTCATACAACCAATCCTCGGGATGTGCTTGCGGCGATGAAGGCAAAGGAGCTATTGTGCGATTTTTTCTTTGATGTATTCGCGTTTGGGGAATATCCCTCTTATGTAAAAAGCGATCTTGCGAAAAAAGGGATCATGCCTGTGATGGAGGAAGGGGACGCCGGCCTTCTGAAGGAAAACACAGCAGATTATTTGAGTATCAGCTATTATCAGAGCCAGACAGCAAGTGCGGAAAAAGCAGAACAGTTAACAGCCAATCCATGCCTTCAAACAAATGAGTGGGGATGGGCCATAGATCCGGTTGGATTAAGGATATGCCTGAAGGACATGTATGCGCGCTACAGGCTGCCGATTTTCATTACGGAAAACGGGATCGGTTTAAGAGAACAGCTGAATGAAAACGGGACTGTTGAAGATGATGCAAGAATTGACTATTTAAGAGAGCACATACAGCAGATGAAGCTTGCCATGGAAGAAGGCGTTGATGTATTCGGCTACCTAACATGGGGCTCAACTGACCTGATCAGTTCCGGAGGCAGTTTTGAAAAGCGCTACGGCTTTATTTACGTTAACAGAGGGGAAAGCGATCTGAGAGATTTAAAGCGATACAAAAAGAAAAGCTTCGATTGGTATAAGCAAGTGATTGCCTCAAACGGCGAGAAGCTGGATCTTCAGCCGGCAGTAAGCAGCCAGCAGAAATAAGAAGGGGGAAGCAGCATGATTCACAAAACATTAAAGGCTTTTCCGCCGCAGTTTCTTTGGGGGGCGGCATCCGCAGCCTACCAGGTGGAAGGCGCCTATCAGGAGGACGGCAAGGGATTATCCGTATGGGATGAATTTGTCCGGATTCCGGGAAAAACCTTCAAGGGAACAACAGGGGATACCGCCGTTGACCATTATCACCGCTATAAAGAAGATGTTAGGCTGATGGCTGAGCTTGGTCTTAAAGCGTATCGCTTTTCTGTAGCTTGGTCGCGGATCTTTCCGGATGGAAAAGGAAAAGTGAATGAAAAGGGAGCTGCTTTTTACAGCGATTTGATTGATGAATTAAAGGCAAACGGGATTGAACCAATTTTAACCCTCTATCACTGGGATTTGCCGCTTGCCCTGCAGAAGGAATACGGCGGGTTTGAATCCAGAGAAATAATCAAAGATTTTACCGCTTACAGCACAGAGCTTTTTAAACGGTACGGCGACAGGGTGAAATACTGGGTCAGCCTGAATGAGCAGAACATTTTCACTATGTTCGGCTATAAAACAGCTGTCCACCCGCCGGGAATTAAAAATGAAAAGCTCTTTTACCAAATCAACCACCATGCGAGCCTTGCCAATGCCAGCGCCATTCAGGCGTTTCGAAAGCTTGTGCCGGATGGGAGAATCGGTCCGAGCTTTGCCTATTCCCCAGCCTATCCGCTTACTTCAAAGCCTGAAGATCTTCTGGCAGCTGAAAATGCGGAAGAGCTGAACAGCCATTGGTGGATGGACATCTATGCCTGGGGGAAATATCCGAAAGCAGCCTTGCAACATCTTGCTGAAAAAGGCGCTGCACCGGTCATGGAAGAAGGCGACGAAGAGCTTCTGAAAGCAGGAAGGCCGGATTTTATGGGCCTGAACTATTACCAGTCTTCAACCTATGAAAGCAATCCGCTTGAAGGCGGCACGTCTGAAGGTGAAATGAACACATCAGGAAAAAAAGGAACAAGCAAGGACACGGGCATACCTGGGTTATTCAAAACAGCAGGCAACCCTTTTCTGGAAAAAACAAACTGGGACTGGAACATTGATTCAGAAGGACTGCGGATCGCTTTGCGGAGAATATCAAGCCGTTACCGCCTCCCGGTGCTTATCAGTGAAAACGGTTTAGGGGAGTATGATAGACTGGAAGAAGACGGAACAATCCGGGACGATTACCGGATCGGCTATCTTCAAAATCATGTGAATGCGATGCAGCAGGCGATCACAGACGGAGCGGACATTCTCGGATATTGCGTCTGGTCGTTTACGGATTTATTGAGCTGGCTGAACGGTTTTCAAAAGCGATACGGACTTGTGTACGTCGATCAGCATGAAGAAGGGCAGCACAGCCTTCGCCGCATCAAGAAGAAAAGCTTTGACTGGTATAAAGGCATCATCCAAAGCAATGGGGAAAACCCATAACAAAGGGGAGAAGGAATTGGTATACACAGCAGCAGAAGACCGATATGAAAAAATGAAGTACAGCAGATGCGGAAATTCAGGACTCTTGCTGCCGGCCATCTCGCTCGGACTGTGGCATAACTTCGGCGGCGTGGACACGGTTGAAAATGGCCGTGCCATGCTGAGAAGAGCGTTCGATTTAGGGATTACTCACTTTGACCTTGCCAATAACTACGGACCGCCGGCCGGCTCTGCTGAAAACATGTTCGGTGAAATCATGAATACAGATTTCGCACCATACAGGGATGAAATGATCATTTCCACAAAAGCCGGCTACTATATGTGGCCAGGACCATACGGGGAATGGGGTTCAAAGAAATACTTAACCGCAAGCATTGACCAAAGCCTGAAACGGATGGGCCTTGACTATGTGGATATTTTCTACTCTCACCGCCCAGATCCAAATACACCGCTTGAAGAAACAATGGGCGCGCTTGACTCTATCGTAAAGCAGGGAAAAGCCCTTTACGCAGGCATTTCAAGCTACAGTGCAGAGCAGACAGAAGAAGCTGTGAAGATCATGAACAAGCTCGGTACACCGATCCTGATCCATCAGCCGAACTACTCAATGCTGAACAGATGGATTGAAGACGGCCTTCAGGATGTGCTGCAAGACAATGGCGTCGGCTCCATCGCTTTCTGCCCTCTTGCTCAGGGACTGCTTACGAAAAAGTACCTGGAAGGCGTACCAGAAGACTCAAGAGCCGCAAAGCCGACAGGAGCGCTTGGAGAAGAGCAGGTCACAGATGAAGTACTCGCACAGGTAAAAGAACTGAATGCCATTGCAGCAGAACGCGGCCAAAGCCTTGCACAAATGTCTCTTGCATGGGTGCTGCGAAACGGGCGGGTCACCTCAGCTCTGATCGGAGCAAGCAAAGTAAGCCAGATTGAAGAAAACGCGGCAGCTTTGAATAATTTGGAATTCACGGATGGTGAATTGGAGAAAATTGAACAGATTCTTGGGAAATGAGAAAACTGGCCTTGAGGGCCAGCTTTTTCTTTGTGGGACGGCAAGGAAAGAAGGGAAGCCGCACATAAACGGTGAAAGCTGCAAGAATTGTAAGGAAGCCGCACATAAACTAAAAAACCCGCAAGCATCAGGCTCAACCAATAAATCTTTGAAACCCGCATATAAAGGGCTGTTTTTTCATTGGAAAGAAGGTAAAAATGAATCACAGGGCTATATATGAGGCTCTTTTTGAACATTTCAGCAGAAACTCAGAAAAAAATCACAATATAATGACGATCTGCTGTTCAAGCAGTTTAAAACCGGCTCTTCTATTAACTAAGATCCGGTTTTCGGTCTGTTCTTGTATAAAGAGCAGCTGTTATCAGCTTTTATCGAAGCAGTAACTGTTTCAGGGACCTTATATCGGCGGATGATGAAGCCATATCGGCGAATTGGTCCAGGATACCGGCGGATTCCCGCTGCAGGCCGTTTTACACCAAACCGCCCTGCTTATTCCTCCAGCTTCTCCAGCAGCTTTTTAATAGAGGCATTCAAATCCCGCAGTTCGTCCTCCGGCAAGCCTGTTGAAGTGAAAAGTGAGGTTGGAATGCAGCCGGTTTTTTTCTGAACAGCCTGGCCTTCTTCAGTTAAGCTTACAGTTACCACACGCTCATCCTGCTTGCTTCTGCTTCGTTTTACGAGATTTGCTGCTTCCATTCTTTTCAGCATCGGCGTCAGAGTTCCTGAATCAAGGTCCAGCAGCTCTCCGATTTCTTTGACGGAGCGGCTGTTTTTTTCAGCCAGCACCAATAGGACAAGGTATTGAGGATAGGTTAAATTCAGCTCTTCCAAATAAGGGCGGTAAAGCCGCATAACGGCCCTGGAACCGGCATAAAGGGAAAAGCAGAGATGGTCCTCCAGTTTTAAAAAATCTTCTGTATCCATATAAAAACTCCCATTCTAATTTGATCAAATCATACATCAGGCTAAGTAGACCGTCAAATTAAATTGTGTGAAATTAAATTGTTGACAATTTTAATTTAGCTTGTAAGATAAAGAGGTAAAGGTTGTGCAAAATTAAATTTCAAAAAAGGGAGTTGTTAGTATGTCAAATACATTATTCACAGCGGAAGTTACTGCATTAGGAGGAAGAGAAGGACGGGTTCAGTCACCAAATGGTGCCATTAACCTTGAAACGGCTATGCCAGGAACACCAAGAGCGAGCAAGCTTCCTGAATCAACAAACCCTGAGCAGCTTTTCGCAGCAGGCTATGCAGCATGCTTTGACAGTGCTCTGCAGTTTATTGCCAGAAAAGAAAGGGTAAAAATTGAATCAGAAGTAACAGCACATGTCAGCCTTCTGAAAGATGAAGCGGACGAAGGCTTTAAGCTTGCTGTCAAGCTGACTGTTAAAGCAGCAGGTGCAGAAAAAGAAGTGGTGGAGAATCTAGTTCATCAAGCGCACCAATTTTGCCCTTATTCAAAGGCGACCCGTGGAAACATTGACGTGACGCTCGAGATGGCATAATTAAAAATTAGTGCACCTTCTTTCACGCATTCTAATCATCTTTCAATTAAACACTTTTTGGAGGGATAGCAATGGGAACAGTAAATGTGGGAACAGAGAATGGTGCACCGGTTGAACTGTACTATGAGGATCAAGGCAATGGGAAGCCGGTTGTCCTCATTCATGGGTGGCCGCTGAGCGGAAGATCATGGGAAGCTCAAGTTCCGGCTTTGATTGAGGCAGGCTATCGTGTCATAACGTATGACAGAAGAGGATTCGGCCAGTCATCACAGCCTTACTCAGGCTATGATTATGATACTCTTGCGGCTGATTTGAATCAGCTGATGGAGCATCTGGATTTGAAGGAAGCAGCCCTTGTCGGGTTTTCAATGGGAGGCGGGGAAGTCGTCCGCTACTTAAGCAAATATGGTTCTTCAAGAATCGGGAAGGCCGTGCTTGCCGGTGCTGTTCCGCCTTATCTTTATAAAGCAGATGATAACCCAGAAGGCGGACTGGACGATGCCGCTATTGCCGAGTTCGAAAAAGGGGTCAAGAGTGACCGGATTGCTTTTCTTGATACGTTTACCCAAAACTTTTTTGCTGCAGGGGATCGAAGCGACTTCGTCAGTGAGCCGTTCCGTCTTTACAACAGGGACATTGCAGCCTTCGCTTCTCCAAAAGGGACGCTTGACTGCATTGCAGCCTTTGCCCGTACGGATTTCAGGGAGGATCTGAAAAAGGTGGATGTTCCATCCTTGATCCTGCACGGAGATGCAGATGGCATTGTGCCGTTTGAAGTCAGCGGCAAAAGAGCTCATGAAATGATTGAAGACAGCAGCCTGACGCTGATTGAGGGTGCGCCACATGGATTTAATGCTACACATCCTGAAGAATTTAACAGGGCGTTGATTGATTTCCTTAATAGATAATGGAAAAAGAGCAGCGGATTGAAAAATCTGCTGCTCTTTTCTATGTGCGTTACACTGCTGCTCTGCGAAGAAGGAAGTAGGAAGAAGCAGCAAATAGGATGGCAAGAACAAGCATTGACCAAATGACAATCTCCAAATGGCCTCCAAGATACAGAAATACAGGCGCCCACAGGTTAAATTGAGTGAATAGCAATGCAAAAACTGTCAGTAAAAGGCCTATGATTGTGAAAAATGCATAGAGACCGGTTTTGCCCGCCCGCTGAAACAAACTGGATATGGCAAACCCGAACATCATCCCGCTGACCAGGATAGAAAAATAGCACCACAGCTGCCAGAATTTATTTGGATTGATATAGTCAAGAAGGCTGAAGAAATGAACGTTGTATCCCCATCCGCCTGTTACTTGGCTTTCCAGGAATGAGAACAGGGTCATTAAGGAAGAGGTTAAGATGCAGGCAATCAAAAAGGCCATAATGGTTCCTGTAAAATAGTCTTTTCTCCGTATGCTTAAATCAATCGAGAAAGGAAAGGTTTGAGCTGTATTCACAATGCCTGCAACAAGCATAAAGATAATGATGGAGAGGATACCTCCAGTGTTAAAGGCTTCCGTTCTATTAACCATAGCCGCAATAGAGACGTTGATCAGCAAGCTGAAAATGACAACCATCCATGGCATTGTAAACAGGGTGAAATGATATTTTAAATGAGTGTTCATAACCGCTTTTACAGAGTTCATAGCGCTTTTGCCTCCTTATGGCTTTCTTCAGATTCACTTGTTAAATGGACAATCAGCTGCTGAAGGGAAACAGGGGCGATTTCAAGTCCTCGTTCTTCTGCCTCTTTTCGCATAGCAGAGCTTAAGCTTCCGTATACAGTAGCTGAAACAAAGCCGCCGAGATTTTCCCTTTTTAACACTTTCATTCCTGTAAGAAATGACTCTGCTTTTAAGGAAGGGCCGACAACGGTAAACGCTTTTCCGCGAATTTCCTCCGCTTCTTCATTAATAATCAATTTCCCATTATCAATGACCAGAACATGCTCCAGAATCTTGCTGACTTCATCAATGAGGTGGGTAGAAAGAACAACGGTGCGGGGATGGTTTGTGTAGTCTTCCAGCAGGCGGTCGTAAAAGATATTTCTTGCAACAGCATCAAGACCAAGATAAGGCTCATCGAAAATCGTCAGTTCCGCTCTGCTTGCAAGCCCAATCACAATGCCGACTGAAGAGCGCATCCCGCGGGAGAGCTTTTTCATTCTTCGTTTAAGAGGCAGCCTGAAATCCTTCATCAAGGAATCGGCATAATCAGTATCCCAATTTGGAAACGTCTGGGATGAAATATCGAGAATGTCTTTTATTCTGAAGTGATCCGGATATTTTTGGGCTTCTTTAATAAAACAAACTTTGCTGAGGACGTTTTTGTTCTCATGAGGGTGTTCGCCGAATACGTTAACGGAGCCGCTCGTGGGAAAAAGCCTGGCAGTAATCATGTTCATAATCGTCGTTTTGCCTGCCCCGTTCCGGCCGAGAAGTCCGTAAATTTTGCCCTCTTCCAAAGAAAAACTGACATTTTCAACAGCTGTCTGGTCTCCTCTGTAGGTTTTCGTGAGCCCGCTTACTTCAATTATCGGTTTCATCATTTGCCCGCTCCTTTTTCAATCATTTGAGTAACTTCCGCTCTTGTCATTCCGATTTTTTCAGCTTCCTGAAGCATTGTGATCACATACTGCTCATAAAACTGCTCTCTTCGTTTTTCCATAAGCCGGTCCATTGCCCCTTTAGCTACAAACATGCCAACACCTCTTTTTTTGTAGAGAATTCCCTGGTCCACCAAAAGATTGACCCCCTTGCCCGCTGTTGCAGGATTGATTTTGTAAAAAGCAGCAAACTGGTTTGTTGACGGTACTTGGGTTTCTTCTGGCAGGCCGCCTTCAATGATGTCATTTTCGATTTTTTCAGCTATTTGCACGTAAATTGGACGGCTGTCGTCAATCAAGGGATAGCCCCTCCTTATTTGGTTCATTACTTATGTAATTAACTATATGACCAATGGAGTGAAAAGTCAATCGCATTTCTGCCTATTTTTAGAAAATAAAAAGCGTGCAGCAATAATTCATTGCTGCACGCTTAACAAACTGACTGTTACCTGGAGACATGCGGGAAAATAGGATCTTTTAAATGAAACTCATAGGTTTGGCCATCTACAATGCCGACGGTTTTCTCACTGTCGTAAAGTTCAAGCATAAATCCGGCCATTTCTTTAGCAGTATGGAATTTTGGAAGGGAGTTATACTGAAACTCGTCCACTTCCATTGAGCGGTTCACAAATTCCGTCTCCGTGGCTGCAGGGGCAAGTACCTTTGCCTGCATCGGGAGTCCTTTCGCTTTTAATTCATGGGAAAGGCCTTCAGTAAAGGAGCTGACGTAAAATTTGGAAGCACAATACGTGACAGCGTCTGCCACAATCGTGTAGCCTCCTCCTGAGGAAACATTGATCAGCTGTGTCCCTTCTTTATCAGCATAATCACGGACAAACAGGGAAGTCAAAATGGTGAGAGATTCAATGTTCAAGTGCAGCAATTGTTCAATTTTATCCAGATTTTGCTCGCCAATCGAAGCGAAATTGCCGAACCCGGCATTGTTAATCCAGGTTTCTATTTCGTAGTTTTTCAAGCTGTCATATAAAGCATAAGAATTTTTTGAAACGGATAAATCACTTGTTTGAATGATGACCTCAGCAGCTGGATTTACACGCTGTATTTCCTTTTTTAATTCCTCCAGCTTTTCTTTTCTGCGCGCTGAAATAATAAGATTTTTCCCTCTGGCCGCAAAAGCCAGGGCTGTTTCATAACCAATACCGGAGCTTGCTCCTGTAATAACGGTGTATATCATATGATGTCCTCCTCTAATATCAATCATCTATTAGTTTTAACCATTTCCGTTTTAAATTATATTGGTTAGAGTTTACTCTAAGTCAAGTTTTAACTCGTTTTTTCGATATCGTCTGCTAGTGTTTCGGCACCCCTTCTTTTTGCCCGTTTGTAATAGGCGATCGATAAAGCAAGCCAAAACGTACTGCATAAATATCCGCCAAGAACATCGCTCGGAAAGTGAACACCTAAGTATATCCGGCTGACTCCGATGCCGAGGATCATTGCTGAGCTGAAAATAATCAGCAAAATTCTTCCCCAAAGTACCGGTGTGTGACGCCATAGGATAAAAGCAAGGATCCCGTAAAAGGCAACGGCTTCCATGGAATGCCCGCTTGGAAAACTGAAGCCTGAAGCGTGGGCAATTCTGTGCAGGCTTGGTCTGGAACGGTGAAACAGGAGTTTTAAAATTTGATTCAAAACCGCTGAACCAAGCACCACCATAATGAACAGCACGGCCTCGCTTCGGTGCATCAAAATCTTTTTGAATAACAGGAAAGACAATATGGCCAGAACAAACACAACCCATGCTGAACCAATCCAGGAGAGAAATTTCATGATCACAGTAAGCTGAGTGTTTTCAAACCCCTGTACGAAGGAAATGATATGGTAATCAAAGGAATGCACAAGGCTCTCATGAACAAAAACCGCCATAGCGCCGAATAAAACAGCAAAAACTAAACTTATTAAAAAAGCTTTGCTTAAATGTTGCTCGACTTTTTCATGCTTCATCTCTCTAGCCCCTTACATCAATGGTTTAACTTACTTCATACCCTTGCAGCATTAAAATAGTCTTAAAAGTGTTTAAAAAACGCTCCAGTTTGCAATAGGGAGTTTTTAGCTTTTAAAATTGAGAATTTGATGTAAACGGAAGTGTAAGCGGCCTCTTGTGAAAGCGTTTACTGTCTGATTTAACGGTTTCACTTTCCAAATCAGGGTGTTTACTGTCCAATTTAAGATTTCCAATTTAACGACTTTACTGGGGTTTCCGCAAGTTAACTGTCCAGAATGCCTGCTTAATTGGCGAGCATCCAGACTTAGTCAAAATAGAATTAAGCTATTAAAAAATCAATTAACCACCTCATCCTTTGCCGCTTCCAAAGGACAAATGCTATAGTAAGCTTATTCCAATAGGAGAGGGGTTTCTGTATGCCGCTAGTTCGCTTTGACTTAATCGAAGGCAGATCAAAAGAAGAATTGAAGCAGCTGCTGGATGCTGCTCATGAGGCCATGGTAGAGGCCTTCCAGGTACCAGAAAGGGACCGCTACCAAATTGTGCATCAGCATCCGGAAAACGAGATGATCATTGAAGATACAGGACTTGGCTTTACGAGAACAAACAAGATGGTTATTGTTTCAATGACAAGCCGAAAGCGCACAGAAGAACAGAAGCAAAAGTTTTATCAGTTTCTGGTGCGGAACCTAAAGGAGAATTGCGGTGTTGCACAAGAGGATGTGATGGTTTCCATTACCGAAAACGGAGATGCGGACTGGAGCTTTGGCAGGGGACAGGCACAGTTTTTATCTGGTGATTTATAAGAAAGAGGGTCATTAATCGTGTCCTTCTCTTTGTAAAAAAGGCATCCTGACAAAAATCAGGATGCCTTACTTGTTTACGGATTCGTCGACCACATGCCTGCGGACTTGATAAAAATGCGCGGATTCAGCTTCAGCTGGGAAACAATGATTTCGGCAATGTCTTCCGGCTGCATGACTTTTTCAGGGTTGCCGTCAGTCAGATTCGCATCCTTTGCGAGATCTGTTGCGACAGTGCTTGGCGTAAGAGCTGTCACCCGGATGTTATGCTTCCGCACTTCCTGCATCAGGGATTCAGTCAGTCCCATGAGACCGAACTTAGAGGCACTGTAAGCACTTGACGCCGCTGAACCTCTTTCGCCTGATGTGGAGGAAATGTTGATAATGTCCCCTGATTTCTGCTGGATCATGCCTGGAAGAACAGCTCTCGTGACGTGGTAAACACCCATCAAGTTCACTTGGATGATGTTTTCCCATTCTTCAGGAGAGAGCTCGAGGAAGCCGCCGAACTTTCCAATGCCTGCGTTGTTAATTAAAATATCAATCGTTCCAAGCTCGCCTTTAATTTGTTCCACGGCTTGGGATACTGCTGCACCGTCTTTAACGTCAACGGCAGCGTATGTTACTTTCACACCGTAGCTGTTTAATTCTTCTGCCGCTTTTTCAAGGTTTGAAACAGTTGTGCTGATAAGGCCGATATTCACGCCTTCTTTTGCGAGTGCCACTGCTGCAGCACGGCCAATTCCCCGTGCACCGCCTGTAATTAAAGCTGATTTGCCTTTGATTGAAGTCAATTATTTCACTCCTTCGCCTTATGTAGTGAAAGGCTGCACAATAGATGCAGCCTTTCTTTTAAGCCTATTCTAAATTCGCATGCCTGCCAAACATTGTGCCTGAAAATAAGCAAAGAAAAGGAAAAGGGAATGCTGGCAAAAGGCGGCCAATCCGCCGCCTTTTGCATAAAGTTTCTTATAACGGAAGCAGTGGAGAAGGTTCCCCTGAGTAGTAGATTCTAAGAAAATGCAGGGCTCTTGTACACCCAACATAAAGAAGCTTCGCATCCCATGGTGTTTTCTCGTAATGTTCCTTATTGGCGTCACAGATTAAGACGGCATCAAATTCCAGTCCTTTGGCAAGATGAATCGGGATAACAGAAATACCGCCCCCATAATCTCTTTTACCGCCTGATAGAATGGAGGCATGCTGTCCCCGTTCGGCTAGCTCCCTATGGATTCTTTCGCAATGCTCTTCCGTTCTGCCGATGATGCCAATGGTATTGGCATTCTGCTCCGAAAGCTCTGACAGCGCCTCTATGAGCTTTTCGGTTTCTTCGCCTTCTGCTGTTTCTTCTACTCTCACATCATCAGCACTTCTGAAAACAGGGCTTGCGAGGACCGCAGGCTGGTAAGCAGAAGTAAGGACTCCGTTAGCAAATTCAATAATTTCCATTGTGGAACGGTAGCTTTTCTCCAGTTCAAAATAGGCCAGATGCTCTTTTTCAAAGATGGGGTGAAGCTCTTCCCAGCTTTCAAGCCCCTTATCATCATAAATGCCCTGGGAAAGGTCTCCCAGAATGGTAAATGATCCGCGTACAGACAGCTGGTTTAATAGGGCAATTTGATAAGGGGAGAAATCCTGTGCTTCATCAATCACGCAATGCTGGAATTTCGCATCCCTGTCCATCCCGCTGACCAGAAGCTGAATATGAAGCAGGGCTGCCAGATCTTCTTCAAGCACTGTTTTCTTTCCAGCGGCCTTCATCGTTGTCCGATAGAGCTCATCAGGAAGGTAGGCGCGCATTTCTTCCGCAGACAAAATTTCTTTATAAAGGGCCAGCGGATCAAGAGAAGGCCAGGAATTCATATAAGCTCTGAGACGCTGGTTCGCCTTCTTCTTCGTTTCTTTCTGCACCTTCTGTTCCCAGATCTTCGCAAGCTCATGATCCAGCCAGCGCTTTATTTTTTCCTGCACCCGCTCCCGCTTTCGGGAAGCTGTGCTCTTCGTATCACTGTGGTACCATTCCGCTATGGTTTCTTGTTTGAGAACCGTATTCTCCCAGGCCTCAAAGTCTTTGTCCGGAACACTTTTTGCGAGCAGATCTTCCATCAGCCTGCTGACAAGATTCATATAGGAGAGCGAGCCTTTCAGCCTTCCAGTCCGCAGGCGTTTCGCTCCGCTTCTCTGCGGGCCTGGAGCAAACCATTCTTCTGTTTTTACCGTTTCCTGAAGGATTTTCACCTTGCTTTCGAGCATTCTTTTTGCCCAGTCTGTGAAGGTTGTCTGCTGAATATTGCCAACCCCGAGCTCTGGAAGAACGTTCGAGATATAATCCAGAAACATGGCATTTGGTGCAAAAATAATCATCCGCTCTGCTTCCATGTTTTCGCGGTACTCGTATATCAAATATGCGAGCCTGTGAAGCGCAACAGTTGTTTTGCCGCTTCCGGCCACACCTTGTATAATAAGCGCCGCATCGCGTTTTGACCGGATAATGTCATTTTGTTCCGCCTGGATGGTTGATACGATGTCCCGGAGCTTGCTGTCTTTCCGCTCTCCAAGCCGGTAAAGGAGGAATTCATCTGCGGCACCGTGGTTTTCCTTGCCTTTTTCATACGTATCGACAACCCGCAAAAGCTCCTGGCTTCGCACAACTATGTTCCGTTTCAGATGGATATTTCCTTCAATCAGTCCTTCCGGGGAATCATAAAAGGCTGTTTCCTCTCCGCCGGTAAAGGAGTAAAAGAGACTGGCAACAGGTGCGCGCCAGTCGACAATCATCACATCCCTGCCTGATTCTTCACTCACGCCAGCCTTGCCGATGTAAAGCGGGAGGGGAGCATCCGTCCCGTCCTCCTGAAAATCAAGGCGCCCGAAATAAGGCTCGTGATTTGCGACTCTTAGGCTTTGCCGCCCTTTTTCGCGCACGTCTTCCAAGGACTGCTCCGTAATGTCGCTTCCTGTGTACTTTTCTGCTGCTTCAAGCCGTTCCAGCTGGCGATGAATCTCGGCAGCGTGTTTTTTGAGCTGCTGCTGCTCGTAATCAAAGGCACTTTGATCAAAACCTGCCATAAATCAGTTACCTCCCAGAATGAGATTTTCCGCCTGAATTTTCAGATAGGAACCGATTTTACCATATCCAGGGACATAGATGCCAGGGATTTTCAAAATAAAAAAGCCCGCTCAGAAAGCAGGCTATGGATGATCTATTATTCAGTATTTTCCTTATCTTCATGCAGCAGGAAGGCAAAAATGAGCCCGCATGCACAGATCACTCCTGTGACAATAAAGGAAATGTTTATACCGTGAATCATTCCCTGTCCGCCCTGTTGGCCAGTTGCCATTTGAGCGCTAGCGATTACGGTAAACAGGATTGCAGTTCCGATAGAGCCTGCGATCTGGCGCATGGTATTATTCATGGCAGTGCCATGAGAAATTAAATGCTTTGGCAGCTGATTAAGCCCTGCCGTTGTTACTGGCATCATGACCATTCCGACGCCAAACAGCCTGATTGCATTAATGGTTGCCAAATAAGCGAAAGATGTCTCAGAAGAAAGGTTGCTGAGCAGGAAGGTCGTAACGGTTGTGATCAATAAGCCTGGAATGGCAAGCTTTTTTGCACCGATCCGATCATACAGCCTTCCGGAAATGGGGGACATGGCCCCCATCACAATAGCTCCAGGGAGAAGCATCAAACCTGACTTTAAAGCAGAATAATTCAGCAGGTTCTGCATGTAAATCGGAAGAATGGTCGCGCTTGAGATCATCACGACGAAGACAATGGCTGCGATCATGGTCGTAAAAGTAAATGTTCTGTTTTGAAATACTTTAAATTCCAGAATCGGCTCCTTCAGATGAAATTGTCGGCGGATAAAGATAACCAGTGAAATCACACCAACTGCGAGCGGAATATACACTAATGGACTTCCCCAGCCGATATTTCCGGCGCTGCTGAATCCGAAAAGCAAGCCCCCGAATCCAAGGGTGGATAAAACAATGGAGCTGATATCGAGTTTCGGATGAGTCTGTTCTGTGACATTTTTTAAGATAAAGAACGCTACGATGAAATCTATGATAGCAATCGGCAATACAATATCAAACAGTGTTCTCCAGGGATATTGATCCACAATCCAGCCGGAAAGCGTAGGGCCTATAGCTGGTGCAAATGCGATAACGAGACCGAAAATCCCCATCGCCTGTCCTCTTTTTTCAATGGGGAAGATGACAAACAGCACGGTTTGAATCAACGGAAGAATGATCCCGGCGCCTGCTCCCTGGATAATCCGGCCGACAATTAAAAGGGAGAAACCCGGAGCAATGGAGCAGACAAATGTTCCGATGGCGAATAAGGCGACAGCACTTAGGAAAAGGGCCCTTGTTGTAAATTTGGCTGTCAAAAACGCTGTAATCGGAATCATTATTCCATTTACGAGAAGGAATATGGTCTGCAGCCATTGAACCGTATTAGGGGATAAACTTAAGTCCTTCATAATATGGGGCAAAGCTGTTGCCAGAAGCGTCTGATTCAGGATCGCTATAAAAGCGCCTGAGATCAGAACAGCAACAATGGGTCCTGTTCTGACATTCGTGTTTGGTTGTGTTTGCGTATTTTCCATAGCTCAGTCCTCTTCGATTTTGATTGGCGGTGCACAAATTCCTCTATTAGTATTTATCCTGATCCAGAGATTTGAAACAGGCTGATGTTCAAAACAGGAGGGAAAGGGGATGAACTCAATAAAAATAAAATTGATTGTCGCAGATGATAATTCCTTCATAAGAGAAGGCATGAAAATTATTTTAACAACGTACGAGGAATTTGAAGTTGCAGCAACAGTGTCAGATGGGAAGGAAGCCGTTGACTATTGTTTGAAGCACGAGATTGATGTTGCCCTGCTTGATGTGCAGATGCCGAACATGAACGGGGTGGAGGCAGCGGGTCTGATAGCAGGTCAAACGAAGACAAAGCCGCTGATTCTCACCACCTTTGATGATGATGCTTATATCCTTGAAGCCATTCGGAACGGGGCAAAGGGCTATTTATTGAAAAATACTGATCCGGAAAGAATTAAAGAAGCGATCACAGCGGTTCATCATGGGAACAGTATTCTGCAGGATACGGTTCTTGAAAAACTCAAGGCGAATCTCCTAGAGGGGCCTCAGGAAACCCTCAAAATTGATCGTAAGCTTTTCACAGAAAGAGAGCTAAGTATTATGAAGCTCATTGCCAAAGGCTTTTCAAATAAGGAAATTTCAAAAAAGCTGTTCATTTCGGAAGGAACGGCAGCCAATTATATTTCTTCTATTCTTTCCAAAACTGGCTTGGAGCACAGAACGCAAATCGCCATCTATTATTTAACAGGGAATGCTGACTAGGATTATGATGGTGTGGATCAATACAGCAAAGCTGTTTTTTATCCTGGTTTTGGCTTTATACTTTATCCAAACAAAGGAAGTACAGATCCCGCAAGCGGTGCTGCTTGTCCTTCTGTACCTTTGCTTTAATTTAACAGGCTCTATTGCAAAGGGGCCTGTCCTGCAAAGATTGGCGTTGTTCGCTGCTCTATCTGCGGCGGCCTCCGGATTTTTCACAGTCCACCCGCTATTCATCATTTTGATGCCGCTGAATTTTCTGGAGCTGGCTGCACCTGCCAGCCTTAATAAATGGCTTGCTTTATTGCTGCTTCTCCTCCCAGTAAGCTTGATTTCACAGTCTGTGCAGCTCTTTTATTTCTTGGCGGCTCTATTCAGCTTTCTTGTGTATATACTGGCGGAAAGTTACGAAAAAAGGGTGCAGCGGCTGGAGTATCATAATGACAAAATGAGAAGGGATCTTATTCTCCTGACGAAGAACCTGAATGAAAATACGGAATACTCAAGGCAGCTGCACTATTCGTTCAAGCTTGAGGAACGAAACAGGCTGTCACAGGAAATTCACGATAAAATCGGGCATTCGATGACAGGGGCCCTGATTCAGATGGAAGCCGCCAAGCATTTGCTGGATAAGGATGCTGAAAAGGCAAGAGAGCTTCTTCAAAATGCGATCCATATTTCAAAAGAAGGGATTGAGAGCATTCGTCTCACTTTGAAAAATATGAAGCCGCCGGCAGAGCAAATGGGGCTTAGCAGAATCCGGCTGCTTGCAGAGGAGTTTTCTGCCACTCATAGAATCAGCGTCCAGCTTGTTCACAAAGGGAATATTGAGGCCATTTCGCAGCTTCAATGGAAGGTCATCTATGACAACATGGCAGAGGGGATGACCAACACTCTTCGATATGCGGACGCAGACTGTATTTCTGTTAGGCTTGAGGTGCTGCATAAGGTTGTAAAAGCGGAAATAAAAGATAATGGAAAAGGGGCAGAAAAGGTTGAAAAAGGCCTTGGCCTGATCGGAATGGAAGAACGCACAGCTTCCGCAGGCGGCACCATTGTTTTTCATGGAAAAGACGGTTTTACGATCACAATGCTGCTGCCGATTGCAAATGTCTGGCATGGCTGATGAACATACTCAATAAAAAAAGTGAAGATTCTCATGTGAAAAGGATGAACGATTGCACTGCCGGCCGTTCATCCTTTTTCTTATAATGAATCCAAGAAGTGATTCATTCACGAGAGAGGCGAGGAAATGGAAATCCTAACAATGAAAAACCTGACAAAAAAGTTTGGGGATTTTATCGCTGTTGACAATATGTCTTTAACCATTCATGAAGGAGAAATCTTTGGCTTCTTAGGTGCAAATGGAGCAGGGAAGAGCACGACCATTAACTTGGTTTCCGGCTTAATGAAAAGCAATGGGGGAAACATCGTTTTTCTACAAAAGGATATCGCGAAGCATTCCAGGTTTGCTAAAAGAAATATTGGGGTTGTGCCTCAGGAAATTGCCATATATGAGAATTTGACAGCCTATGAAAACGTCGAATTCTTTGCCGGGCTGTATGGCTTGAGAGGAAGGAAGCTCAAGGAGCGGGCAGAGGAGGCCCTTGAGTTTACAGGCCTTAGCGACAAGCGGAAAAGCAAGCCTGACAGCTTTTCAGGAGGGATGAAAAGAAGGCTGAATATTGCCTGCGCCATTGCCCATCGTCCGAAGCTGATTATTATGGATGAACCAACGGTCGGCATTGATCCTCATTCACGAAATTATATTTTATCTTCTGTAAAGAAACTGAATGAGATGGGCTGTACGATTATTTACACGAGCCATTACATGGAAGAAGTCGAAGAGATCTGCACAAAAATTGCTATTATTGATCACGGGAAGATCATTGCGGAAGGCACAAAGGAAGAGCTGGCCGCGATAATAACGAACACAAAAGACATGGTGATTGAAGTAAAATCAACTGAAAATCTTGATATAAAAGCGCTAAAAGAAATCAACGGCGTGAACGAGGTCATTCAGGAGGAAAGCGTGATTAAGATTAACTCCGATTCAGAAGCCGGCAATCTGTCCAGAATTCTGCAATATTTCATCAGTGCCGGGATTGAAATCCGCTCGCTCGATGAGCAGGCGCCAAACCTGGAAACCGTTTTTCTTACTCTGACCGGAAGAAACCTGCGGGATTAGGGAGGGATGGCCATGAATATTTGGAGAATTGCTCAAAAAGAAATCAAGCAAAGCTTTCGCGATGTCAGGACATTAGTATTAATGCTCGCCTTTCCGATTGTTCTCATGCTTATACTCGGATCCGCCCTCACGAATGCATTCAACACCGATTTTTCTCTAGGGAAAGTGGAGGTGCTCTATCAGAATAAGGCATCAGGGCAGCTTTCTCAGTCATTTCAGGGACTTATTGAAAGTACAGATAAAAGCGGTATTCGCTTCATCAAAGAAAATAACAGCAGTAAGGCCAAAAAAGCGATTGAAAATGGAAAATATGCGGGCTATGCAGAGGTATCAGATAAAGGAATCACCTATTTCGGAAACGAAAGACAGCAGCTCGAAAGCGGGGTTGTTCAAGGAGTGCTGAATTCGTTTCTGACGAAATACAAGGCAGCTGCAGAATTAGCTAAAAAGGATTCGAAGCTGATTCATTCAACGTTATTGAATTCACATCACAATTATATAGAAGAAAAAGCTCTGAACGCTTCCAGGCAGCCAGGGTCTATGGACTACTACGCCATTGCCATGACAACAATGATTGCCTTATACGGCAGTATCTCAGCAAGCTTTCTCATCAGAAGCGAAAGAACGAGAAATACTTCCATCAGGCTTGCGGCTGCACCTGTATCAAAAGTTGAAATTTTTATCGGCAAAATCATTGGCAGCCTTCTGACAAACGGTCTGGCCGTTCTCCTTGTCGTCCTGTTCAGCAAATATGTCTTTGGAGTAGATTGGGGCAGCCATTTCGGCCTCGTCATGATGGTGATACTGGCTGAAGTCCTCTTTGCCGTAAGCTTCGGCTTAGGATTAAGCTATATCACGAAAACCCCCGGTGCTCAGCGGGCCATTTCAATGATTATGGTTCAGGTGGCTTCCTTCTTTGGAGGAGCTTACTTTCCAGTTGGAAATGAGAAAGGCTTTTCAAAAATCGTAACAGATTTATCACCGCTTCACTGGTCTAATACAGCCATCATGAAATTAGTCTACAACAATGATGCAGCCGCGGCACTTCCAGTCATTTCGCTGTTTATCGGATTAGCGGCCCTGTTCCTCGCCATTTCAGCAGGTGCGATGAGCAAAAGAGAGGGGATTTAATTATGACATCTATTCTGTGGCTCATCAGAGGGGCTTTGAAAACCCACCTTGCCAACAAAAAAGGAATGTGGATTTTTCTCGGTCTGCCGGTCATCGGCATTCTCCTATCAGTGCTTGCTCATTCAAGCAATTCAGAAGATAGGGTTAAAGCAGCCGTTATTAATGAAGATGGCCAGTATGCTGCAAATTTGACAGCTGATCGAGTGAAAAGCCTTAAAAATGTAAACATTATCCAAGTGAAAAAATCAGATTTGAATAGCCGGATCGCTGATGGCACAATTGATGCTGCCGTGATACTTAAAAAAGGATTTTCGAAAAGCGTTGCAGAGGGAAAACCAGCTGGAATAGAAATCTTTTCCGTGAAAGGGAAACAGGCAACCGCTCTCCTGACAGGGCCAATCTATGAGTATGTGGATGTTCTGACTTCTTTTGCCAAAGCTTCGCCGCAGGATGAATCAGGATTAAAAAAAATGGTGAAAAGCTATCAGCAATCCTCGCTCAAACTAGTCACAGGGAAAATCAGCAGCCTGGAGTCAAGTGATATGACGGCTGCAGGATCAATCGGCTACTTGATCATGATTATGCTCATATCTGCGGGAAGTCTGTCAGAGTTCATTCTGAAGGAAAAAGAGAGCCGCACGTATTTCAGGCTCCTGACAGCACCGATCGACTCGAAATCCTATGTACTGGCCAATATAGCCGTCAACATGATCTTCATGGTTGCCCAGATTGTGATCACGCTCTTTTTCTTAACCAATGTTTTTCATATCCGTTTAGGACTCCCCGTGTCAGAGATGTTCCTGATTCTCTTTTTGTTTTCCTTCATATCAGTTGGCCTTTCGCTCATATTTGCGGCGTTTGCCAAAAGCTCACACGCCGCAAGCGCCCTGCAGAATTTAATTATCACGCCAACATGCCTGATTGGCGGCTGCTTTTTCCCGATAAAAATCATGCCGGAAATGCTCCAGAAAGCAGCTGACTTTTTGCCGCAAAAGTGGGTGCTGACGACCATCTCCCAGCTGCAGCAGGGAAGCCCGCTTGGCAGCCTTGGTTTAAATTTTCTTATCCTGCTGGCATTTGCTGCCGCGTTTTTCCTGATTGCTGTTTATGGATTCAGCAGGGAAAACAAAGGCGGAAGCTTTGTATAAGAGTTAAGAAAGCTGTCCATCATTGGATGGCTTTTTACCTTGAAAGAGATTTAGTTATAAAGGTATAATAGGTAATATTATTTATAGAAATAGGTGAAGTAAAATGGATCCTTACGATTCAAAGATCCTTCAGCTGCTCTCTCAAAATGCCCGCATGAAATGGGCCGATCTCGCCGCAAGCATTGGGCTATCCGCTCCAGCGGCGGCAGAGAGGGTCAGCAGGCTGATGGATCAGGGGGTTATCAAGCATTTCAGCACAATTGTAGACCCTGAAAGTGTCGGCTGCGATCTCGCCGCATTTGTGGCGGTCTCTCTGGAGAGGCCTGAGCATAGAGGGAAATTTCTGGCGCTGATCGAGAAGCTTGCAGAAGTGCAGGAATGCCACCATATTGCAGGTGATGATGACTATTTGCTGAAAGTGCGCTGCCGAAACACAAAGGATTTAGACAGGGTTGTCAGCCATGAAATCAAAAGTCTGCCTGGCATTATCAGGACGAAAACAACGATCGTCATGGATACCATTAAAGAAAGCACTGAGGTTGCTCTGCAGTCCCATAAATTTTCATCATAGAAGGAAGAGCAAAATGTTATTTTTAAAGAGTATCATTTTAGGTTTTTCTGTATCTGCTCCTATTGGACCGATCGGACTTCTCTGCATCCAGCGGGTACTGCAAAGAGGGAAGGTGGCAGGCTTGTTAACAGGCTTTGGAGCAGTTACAGCCAATATACTATACGCTGCAGTTGCCGCATTGGGCTTTTCAGTCATTTCTGCTTTTTTGCTGCAGCAGCAGGCTATTTTAAAAGTGCTCGGGACCCTTTTTCTCTTGTATATTGGAGTGCAGACACTTGTGAGGAAGCCGGCAAAATATGCGGCAAATCTAAAAGGGGAAAGCTTATTCCAAATGTACCTGTCAACGCTTCTCCTGATGATCGCAAACCCCGTAACCATTCTTAACTTTACAGCCATGTTTTCAGGGATAGGATTCCATCAGGGGGAAGACACGATTTCAACCGTTTTTCAGCTAGTGGGAGGAGTTTTGATTGGTGCTGCCTTCTGGTGGATTTTGCTTAGCTGCTTTGTCAGTATTTTCAGAAGCAGGCTGACGGCACATCTTGGATTTGTAAACAAAAGTGCCGGACTGATGATTATCTTGCTTGCTGTTTTATCCTGGATGAAATAATGATAGAAAAGCCCCCGTTCACCGGGGGTTTTTAAGTGCCTATGACCCATGTGGAAGTAAAAAAATGGTTATAGAATAATAGATATCCCGCCAATCAAAAGGAGGAGAAAAGCTTGAATCGAAAAATGATAGCGCTTTCTATCTGCTCAACGCTGCTCTTTTCGTTCAGCCCTGTTATGACAAAAAGGACGAATGCAGAAATGCAGATGACCCCGTTCAGAAATGCTCACGATGTGACGGAAACCTATTTTAATGGAAAAAATGAGAGCTGGCTGACAACGAAAAACCCGAAGCAATACGAACAGGCCACGCTGTATGGAAACCTTGGACTCGCCCCATACAATTGGGGGAATGCAGCAGAGGGCACCGGCTATTACAGCATGAACAAGCCTGCAGCTGTAACAGGACATCAGGTAACAGGGACTTTCGATGATGCGAAGTTTGTTATCCGTGTTCCGGATCAATGGAACGGAAAGCTTGTCGCCGCCGGCATACCAGCCACAAGAAATGAAACATCCACAGATCTTTTGTTCAGCGACTATGTTTTAGGGAAAGGCTATGCCTTTGCAGCGATCGATAAGGGAACACAAGGGGAAAGCGACCCGAACGATCCTTTTGCAAAGGTGAAAAATGCTCTCGTTTCTCCAGATGACAGTGTTGCCGAATGGCACATGCGGTTCAGGCAGGTAACAAAAGCGGCACAGAGCTATCTGGCAGAAGAGTATTCAGATCAGCTGATTAAGAAAAACGACAAGCACAATCCTGCCAGCAAGCTGGTCAGCAAACACCACAAAGTCCCGACCTATGCGATCGGCATTTCAAACGGCGGCTATGTTGTCCGCTATGCACTTGAAAACGATGCTCCCGAAAAAACGGGAGAAGCAAGGCTTTTTGACGGAGGTGTCGACTGGGAAGGTGTTCTCTGGACTGAAAAAGAACCGAACTTACTCAGTTCTTTGACGACTGTCGTCAACAATGCCCAAGCAGCCATTTACGGCGAGGGAAAAGAAAAAGAAAAAGCAATCAAGAAGATGCACAAGGCGGGTCTCCCGGAAGGATCGGAAAAGTTATGGCCGTATCACGACCAGGTGTACTGGTTTGTCACGCTGAATATTTACAGAGACCACTTTGATCCAGCAGCCCCAGGAAGGATTGACTGGAGAAACTATTTGAATTTCAAAGCGGACGGAACAAGAGACAGAACCTATGACAGCATCTTTCAAAACTACGATTATAGCGAACGCCCGAAAAGCGTCAGAAAGAATATTAAAGAGATTGCCAATACAGGCGATATCGATGTTCCCCTGATCAGCATCACAGGCTCTCTTGACTCGCTTATTTTCCCGGATATTCACGCGAAAGGCTATGATAAGCTTGTCAAAAAAGCAGGCAAGGAAAAGCTGCACCGGCTTTATACGGTTAAAGGCGGAAACCATGTGGACAGCCTTGTATGGAATAAGCAGACAGATCCGGAGCAAAGCCTGCAGCCGCTGCTTCCATATGCCCATCAATCGTTTGACCTGCTTGTTGACTGGATTGAAAACAAAAAGCAGGCGCCTGCAAGCCATACGGTAGATCGGCCGAAGAATTCCTTAAAGGTAGTAGATTTGAAGACAGGAAAAGAGAAGAAGCCATATTAAGAGAGGAAGGAGCTCCGTGGGACGGGGCTCTTGCTGGTTAAATTGCGAAATGCAATTTTGAAAGAAAGCGGGAAAGCCTGCTTTGGAGTTGGAATTTGATGATGTACAATAAAGCAATGCATGGATATCGGCGATCTGGATTAAAGCAGAAGAAAACCGGCACTTTTGTTAATAAAGAGCCGGTTTTTTGGTCTGGTCCTTTATATTGGAGCATTTGGGCGTATTTTTTAGCAGTTTTGCAGATAAGACAGCAGCCCTGTTACCGGATATCGGCGAACTTTCCACGATATCGGCGACCTGCTTTCCAAGCAGAAGAAAACCGGTACTTTCATTCACTTTTCAAGCTGCCGGTCAGGCCCCTTGCATTTTTAAACTAGTTCCTCCGCTGCTTCAAGCAGCAAATCCGCGACATGAACCGCCTTCACTTTGCCAGTCAGGCCCTCGCGTTCAATGCCAAGCTTCATTTGAAGCAGGCAGCCTGGATTGGCAGTAGCAATAATAGCCGCTTCCGTTGCTTTTGCCTGCACCATTTTATGGTCCAGGATTTGCATGGACATTTCTGATTCCACTATATTGTAAATGCCAGCAGAGCCGCAGCATCTGTCGGCATCTTTCATTTCCTTGTAAGCAACGCCATCAATGCTGTGCAGAAGTCTGCGAATTTCAGCTGATGTGCCCATAACATTCTTTAAATGACACGAATCCTGATACGTAACAGTTACCTCAGGCAGCTTTAATGGCAGCTTGTCAAACTCAAGCTCCAGAAGAACAGAGGAAATATCCTTCAGGCTGGCTGAAAACTCTTTGGCTCTGTCATGCCAGTCTGGGTCTTCTCTTAATAAGTGATCATAATCTATTAAGAAGGCACCGCATCCGCCTGCATTTGTGATAATGTAATCCACCTTAAGGTCCTCAAATGCCATGATGTTCCGCTTTGCGAGTGCAATAGCACCTTCTTTTTCACCGCTGTGCCCATGAAGGGCGCCGCAGCAGGCCTGATTTTTCGGAATCACAATTTCGCAGCCGGCAATTTGGAGAAGTTTCATTGTTGCATTATTTGTTTCAAGGAACATCGTGTCCATCAGACAGCCAGAAAAGAAGGCAACGCGTTTTTTCCTTTGTCCATGAGGCTCCAAATGCTCTGGCCTGTTTTTCATCACATTCATTTTTGGAACAAGAGGGAGCACCTTTTCCATTGCAGAGAGATTGTCAGGCAGCACTTTCAGCAGCCCTG
This sequence comes from Metabacillus kandeliae, assembly GCF_021166585.1. Taxonomy (GTDB): domain Bacteria; phylum Bacillota; class Bacilli; order Bacillales; family Bacillaceae; genus Metabacillus_B; species Metabacillus_B kandeliae. The sequence continues at coordinate 47,764 of NZ_JAJOZE010000008.1, read as the reverse complement.
TTTTCCGTACGGTTTTCTGGAGTCCTGAACGCTGGTAAAATCCGAGCAGCCCTGTTGCATATCTCATTCGGTTTTGGTGGGGAAAGAGCCCGCCAAAAACACTTTTCCGAACAGCTTTTACAGGAAGGGAATGCTTTTTGTTACTATTGATCACTGCCCGTGCTTCTTCCAGCAAATGTCCGTAATTGACACCTGACGGACAAACTGGTTCGCATGCCCTGCAGCCGAGGCACATGTCGAGCGACCGTTCTACATCTTCATCAGGCTCAATCAGTCCGTCTGCTACAGCCTTCATCAGAGCAATTCTTCCCCTTGGCGAATGATTTTCCTTGTACCCGGATTCCACATAGGTTGGGCAGGAGGGGAGGCAGAACCCGCAGCGCATGCAGTTCAGCAGCTCGTCTTCATCCATCCTGTCCTTGAATTGCTGCTGAATCGCTTTTCGTTCCTGTGCTGTTGTCATGATGTGACCACCACCCGTTTCCGTGATTCCTTCGCAAAGACTTTTCCAGGGTTCATGATATTGTTTGGATCGAATGACTGCTTGATCCCCTTCATTGCAGCAACGCCTTCTTTTCCAAGCTTCCATTCAAGGTACGGCGCCTTCATTTCGCCGACACCATGCTCTCCTGTAATGGTTCCGCCAAGCTGTATGGCTTTTTCAAAAATATCGCTGAACGCCTGCTCAACGCGCTCCATCTCCTCGTGATTACGGAGATCTGTTGTACACGTTGGATGCAGATTGCCATCTCCGGCATGCCCGAACGTGCAGATGGAAACATCGTATTTCTCAGCGATCAGGTTAATTTCACGGACCATTTTTGCAATTTCGGAACGCGGTACTGTGGCGTCCTCCAGGATTGTTGTCGGCTTCAAGCGTGCAAGGGCTGATAACGCGGACCTCCGTGCTGTTCTTAATTGCAGCGCGTGTTCTTCAGATTGTGCAATTTCAACGGAAACTGCTCCTTCATCCCGGCAAATGGCAGCCATTCTCTCGATATCTCTTTCAGATACTTCAAGGGGCCCATCCTGTTCAATCAGCAGGACAGCTTTTACATCTGTCGGCAGACCTATTCTGGCAAAATCCTCTACAACCATCAGTGTCGGCTGATCCAAAAACTCCAGCGTGGCAGGGATGATTTTTGAAGCAATAATTTTTGAAACAGACTGTGCTGCAGCTTCCATATCCTGATAATGGGCAAGCATTGTTTTAACTGACTCCGGCTTTGGCACCAGCTTCAAAATTGCTTCTGTAATAATGCCAAGCGTACCCTCTGATCCGGTAAAAAGCCTTGTCAGGTCATAGCCGGCAACATCCTTAGCGAGTTTTCCGCCTGTCCGGATAATGTCTCCGTTAGCCAATACTATTTCAAGACCCATCACATAATCCCGCGTCACGCCATATTTCAGGCCTCGCAATCCGCCGGAGTTCTCATTAATATTGCCGCCGATCGTGGAGATTTTCATAGAGCTTGGATCAGGAGGATAAAACAGCCCTTTTTCTTCCACATCATTGATTAAGTCAAGCGTAATAACGCCTGGCTGAACGGCTGCAGTTAAGTTATCCTCATCAATTTCAAGGATTTTGTTCATATGCTTAAAAAGAAGCACAAGCCCGCCTTCTGTCGGGCATGTTCCTCCGCATAGGTTTGTACCTGAGCCTCTAGGAACGATCGGAATCTTAAATTCATTGCAAACCTTTACAATTTCCGAAACTTCATGCGTATTTCTTGGAGAAATAACTCCATCAGGCATCGCCTGAAACTGCGGTGATGCATCATATGAGTAAACAAGCCTTGAAGCAGCCGAATCCTCGTAGTTTTCAGGAGCAGCGATCGCCATGAGCCTCTTTTTTGCCTCTTCTGGAATCATAAAAAAACACCCGCCTCATAATAGCTTTTACCTATTATTTTAGCGAATGCATGAGCCGTGTTCTATGTATGTTTCTACAGTAATTCCTTTAAAAAGGAGCGGGAATTTGGAGATACCTCTAAAAAATAACAGGCCAGGTAAAGCTCCACCGCGTCTGGAAAATGCTTTATATCGATTCCCGTTAATTCCTTCAGCTTGCTGAACCTGTAGTGGAGCGTGTTTACATGAAGATGAAGGGCTTCCGCCGTTTCTTTTACTGATAAATGATGAGAAAAATACATCCTGCACGTTGCAAGCAACTCTTCATTTTTCAAGACAGGCTCAAGCACGCGTTTAGTAAACTCTTTTTTTGCCTCTGATGGAATGGCATCAAGGCAAATATCGAGCCGGAGATCCTCCTCGAAAATGACAGAATGGGTGCGAAGAGCAATGTGAAGCGCCTTTTCTGCCTGCTCAAATGATTCCCGAATGCTGTGTGCTTCTTTCGGCTGTCCTGCCCCTATCGAAACAGCTGCTTGCCAATTTTCTTCAATGTAACGCTTCATGCCGGTTAATTTTTCTTCAAAGCTTTCTCTGGAGAGGCTGTTGTCAATGAGAAGCAAGAGCCTTTCGTTGCCCCATTGAACAACAAGATCCATCTCCTCAAGGAAAGGGCGAAGCTGCCACAGATCCTGCTGGAAAATGGTCTTCTTTCCGCTCAGCTCCGCAAGGACAGCCCTGCGGCCAATTTCCAGTTCAATATTTAAATGCTTCGCCCTGCTGAAAAAAGCAGGAGGCCATTCTTTCAGCTGCAGCCAGTCAAACACAAACGCTTCCTGCATCCTCGATTCCATCTGAAGCTGCTCGGAATAATAATTTTCCTGAATCAAAAGCTCAGTCATTTTTCTGATAATCTCGCCGAATGGAAGCACATGTCCAGGCTCTCCTGTAATGCCGATTACCCCTATGACCTCCTGCTGAAAGAAAACTGGGAGATTCAGTCCAGCTTTCACGCCGATGAGAGTTTTCTCGTCTTCCTTGCTAATGACAACATTGCGCTTTTCCTTCATGCAAAGGACAGCCCCTTCATGGAACCGGCTGATGCGTGATGGATCAGTGCTGGCAAGGATAACGCCTTCTCTGTTCACAATAATTAGATCTTCATTTAAAAGTTTTTTAACTTCCCCGATAATTTTCTGTGCAAGGGAAGGGAGGAGCTGCATGCTGTTCACTCCATTTCATGTTTTTTATCTCAGCATAAAAAAGCTTGCAGGACTCTGCAAGCTATAGCTGCTATTAAGGCAAATTTCGTCCCCTTGAAGAGACATAAAGGGAGTACCATTCTTCTCTTGTCATTTCTTGAGCAACTTGAATGGCATCCTGGCAATTTTTAATTCTTTCGGGGCTTGTTGTGCCAATTACTGGCTGAATGTTTGCCGGGTGCCTCATCAGCCAGCCGAGAACGATTCCTTCCCGTGAAGTGTTTTTTTCCGCAGCAAGCTGTTCCACAAGCTGCAGCGTTTTCATTTCAGATTCACTCAGTTCCGGGAATTTCCGGCCAGAGAACTTGCCGTTAGCCAGCGAGCCCCATGCCTGAAGCTGAATATGATGAAGCATGCAATATTCAAGCAGTCCTGCAGCAAAAGAAACTTCTGATCCATCAGCATGATTCACATAAACACCCTGATCAACCCAGTCAAGCTTGTCCAGGCTCATTTCCAGCTGATTCACAACCAGAGGCTCATCAAGTGCTGACTGAAGTAACTGAACTTGCCCGGGATTCATGTTGGAAACGCCGAAATGCCGGACTTTTCCGCTTTTCTTTAATTCGCTGATGGCTTCTGCTGTTTCAAAAGCATCCATAAGAGGATCTGGTCTATGAAGCAGCAGGACATCAAGGTATTCAGCTGACAGACGCTTCAGTGTGCCATCCACAGATGATAAAATGTGGTTTTTAGAAAAATCATAGCGTCCTGGAGCTGAACTGTCTGCAAAACGGATACCGCATTTGCTTTGGATCACCATCTTTTCTCTCAGCTGAGGATTAGAGGCGAGTATCGTTCCAAATGCTTCTTCCGCCTTTCCCATTCTGTAAATATCCGCATGATCAAACATGGTAATGTCTGAGGCGAGTGCTGCTTCTACACCGGCTTCCGTTTTTCGGATATCTTCTTTTGTCAGCGGGCTGTTATCCCAATCCCCGCCGTATCCCATACATCCAAGAATTAATCGGCTGCTGGAAATTCCTCTTTTCTCAAGCGGCATCATTATGAAATTTCCCCTTTTCCATTCATTTTCTCTTACTAGTTTAACAGCGGGATGCCATTTTAAAAAGCTGCCGGCTTCTGTAAGCCGGCAGCCTATGGAGTCTATTCTTTTTCCGCTTTGTTTTTCCCGCCAAGATTTTTCCCGATTCCTCTAAATACGAATAGAAGGACAGTGATCGTTCTCTTAATGGCAGGATCATTCAGTGCCCGGAGAAGTCCGAAAAGGCCAGTTTCTTTCGGCGGCTCAGTGTCGCGGCCGATGTTATTATTCCGAAGCCTTCTGACACTGTATGTTTCAAGTCCTTTAAAATTCAGTGCGCCGAGCAGCTCGACCATTGTGGCTACATTGCTAAGGATTGCTGAATTCTGCGGTTTGTTTGCTTCTTTGGCAAAATTCGTAAGCACTCTGTCCTGATGGTGGACAAGAGCGGAGATGGTATCCAGGTTCCGGTTTTCATCCATATATTTAATCAGGTTGATGACCTTCAGCAAGGATTCCTTGTTTTCAGCCAGGGCGCTTACTAATTCATCCAAATTCTCTTCTTTAATCCGCTCAGCCGGTATCTCCATTTTAACGATTTTCTCTGTCGCTTTAGCCACGGTCTTTTACCTCGCTTCCTGGGAAGATATAGTCATTTCTTTCCCACTTGCGCTCTACCTCGACCCCATGCTGCGAAATGCGTTCAGCTGTCCGATGGTTATTAAAATTAATCGGAGACTTGCCTTTTTTCTTCAAAACCTCGACTTTAACAGGGACCTCTTTGTATGCCGGTGTGTCTGTATCCTTGTCAACCCTGTTGCTGGTTAAGTAGTTAATCGCATTTTTTCCGTCACTGTTCAGCGTAACATAAAGCTGTTTGCCGAAAACTTCATCCGTCACGTGAACTCTCGATTCTGTTTCGCCTTCTTTGTTGGACATTTTAATCCATCCGCCTGTTTCAACCCCAAGCTCTTTTGCCGCTTCCTTGGATATCTCGACAAATGGATAAGGAATCTTGTTCACAATGCCTTTTGTATGACTTGTCATATTGCCTTCATGGAAATGCTCGAGAACACGGCCATTGTTGGCATGGAAGTCATGTCCTTCCACTTTTGGATACTCGTATTCAAATTCAAGCGGCCACAGTCTCGCTTTTTTATCATCAAAATTAAACCCATCTGTATAAAGCAGCGGTGTATCTGTACCATCTTCTGCTACAGGCCACTGCAGGCTGTTAAACCCTTCAAGAAGCTCATAGCGGACACCTGCGAAAAGCGGTGTGAGGCTCGCTGCTTCATGCATAATATCTGCAGGGGATTCATAGCCCCAGTCATAGTCAAGCCTTTTGGCAATTTCCTGATAAATCTCCCAGTCAGGCTTTGCATAGCCTTTAGGCTCCATAGCTTTATAAAGGCGCTGGATGCGGCGTTCTGTATTAGTAAAGGTTCCCTCTTTCTCCACGCTAGGCACGGCAGGAAGAACAACATCCGCATACTCGGCTGTTTTTGTCAGGAAAAGATCCTGCACAACAAAGAATTCAAGCTTTTCAAAAGCATCTGTTACATAGTTGATGTTTGAATCGACTATGCCCATGTCTTCCCCTGTAACATAAAGGGATTTCAGCTTTCCTTCATGAATCTTTTCCACCATTTGATGGTTATCCATGCCTTTTTCTTTCGGAATCTCAGCATTCCATGCTTTTTCAAATTTCTTTCTGATCAAATCGTTATCTACCGGCTGATAGCCAGGGAATAGATCCGGCATGCTGCCGAAGTCGCTTGCTCCCTGTACATTGTTATGGCCTCTCAGCGGATAGGCGCCAGCGCCTGGTTTCCCGTAGTTGCCAGTGATCAGAAGCATATTGGAAATAGCTGTGGAAGTATCAGAACCGATCACATGCTGTGTAACACCCATTGCCCAGCAAACAGCCGTTGTATTTGCATTGTGGATATCTTCAGCAATCTTCATCAGGTTTTCCTTTGTTACACCAGTCTTTTCCTCCGCATATTCCAAAGTGAAAGGAGACAGGCTTTCGTAATATTCCTCGAAGCCGTTTACCTTGTCATCAAGAAATTCTGTATGATGCCAGCCTTGATCGATGATGTATTTCGTTACAGCCGAAATCCAGACAAGATCGGTTCCTGGTTTAGGGCTTATGAAGAGGTCAGCTCTTTTGCTCATTTCATGCTTGCGCAAGTCAGCTACAATCATTTTTGAGCCGAAAAGCTTATGTGTCCGCTTAATTCTGGAGGCAATAACCGGATGAGAATCAGCCGTATTGGTTCCGATCAGGATCATCAGTTCCGCTTTGCCAAGATCATCAATAGAGCCTGCATCACCGCCGTAGCCTACTGTCCGGAAAAGTCCTTTTGTTGCAGGTGACTGGCAGTAGCGGGAACAGTTGTCCACATTGTTTGTGCCGATTACCTGCCGTGCCATCTTCTGCACAAGGTAAGATTCTTCATTAGATGCTTTTGAGGAAGCAATAAACGCCAGTGCGTCAGCACCGTCGCGTTCTTTAATCTCCCTGAATCTTTTTGCTACATAATCAAGCGCTACATCCCATTCCACTTCTTTGAACGTATCGCCTTCTCTGATAAGAGGGAGGCTCAGGCGTTTTTCGCTGTTTACATGGCCGTATCCGAATTTTCCTTTAATGCATGACATCACGCCATTAGCCGGTCCTTCTTGAACAGGAGCCATCTTAAGGATTTCTCTTCCTTTTGTCCAAACGTTAAAGGAGCAGCCGACACCGCAGTACGTGCAGACAGTTTTCGTCTTTTTGATTTGATCATCGCGCATTTGAGCTTCAGAATCAGATACCGCGAACAGAGGGCCGTAGCCTGTTTCAACTGTTTTTGTAATATCAATCATGGAGCGGAGAAGACCGTCATTCAAGCCTGTCAGATAGCCGGCTTCATTCAGCATATCGTTCTCCATTAAGGCGTTGCACGGACAAACCGTCACACATTGCCCGCAGCTGACACAGGAAGATTGGTCGATCGGTACATCTTTATCCCAAATAACCCTTGGCTGCTTTCGTTCCCAATCAATCGTCAGCGTCTCATTTACCTCAAGGTCCTGGCAGGCTTCCACGCATCTGCCGCATAAAATGCACTGATCAGGATCATAGCGGTAAAACTGGCCTGAGAAATCCTTTTCATAACCTTTGAAACGGAAAGGCTTCATCTGGTGTTCAAGACCCATCATGGCAACCGTGTTATGAAGGGTGCAGTCTCCGTTGTTTTTTTCGCAAACTGTGCAATACAGTTCATGGTTTTCTAAAATGTTGTCCATCGCGCGGAACTGTGCTTCCTTCACTTCAGACATCTCCGTATTGATGCTCATGCCCTCCGCAAGAGGAGTGCCGCAGGAACGCATTAACTGATCATTAATGGAGATTGTGCACGTATCACACGTCTCAATAGCACCTAGACTTTCCTGGTAGCACACCTGAGGAATTTTGATCTGTTGGGAATTCAAAAACTCAAGAACGGACTGACCGCTGTTTGCTTCAAATTGTTTGCCGTTGACGAAGACAGTTAACTTTTCTTCCATATTGAATGCTCCCCCGTTTTACTAAATAGATTTCCATTATGAATGCAGGATAGGATCAAAGATTCTTTCCGGATGGGTGTACACGTTCATACGGTCTTTACGGATAAAGCCAATTGCCGTAATGCCAAGATCATCTGCCAGCTGCAATGCAAGATCAGTCGGTGCCGACTTTGACAGCAGAATGCCAATTCCCATTTTTGAAACCTTCAGCAGCACCTCTGAAGAAATCCGCCCGCTAAAGGCAATCACCTTATCCCTCACAGGAATGCGGTGAATCAGGCAATAACCGTACAGCTTATCAAGCGCATTGTGGCGGCCGATATCATGATAAAACCTGACCACTCCCTCGTTTCCGCTGATAGCAGCATTATGCATTCCGCCCGTCCGCTGAAACTGTTCGGAATGATCATGAAGCTCCGACATAATCTGTAGTGCCTGCTCAGGAGAAATCCGGCCGGATGACGTGATCGTCTTCGCTGTCAGCATATCATTCTGAAAATAAAACTGCCGGCTCTTCCCGCAGCAGGACCCAATAAAACGCTTAGAAACATTTTGCCGCCGCTGCTCCGGCACATGAGCCGATTCTACATAAGCAAACCCCTTGCTCTCATCAATGGAAAGCGAACTGATCTCCTCATATCGGCGAATCACACCCTCCGAAGCCAAAAACCCAACAACAAGCTCCGTTAAATCAGAAGGTGTGCACACCATCGTTGCCCACTCCTCGCCATTCAAAACAATCGTCAAAGGAAACTCAGCAGCCACCTCATCAGTCTCCTCTGAAAAAACCCCTGACGCATAACGCAAAACCGGCAGCGAACGGATGCCATCGCTATCCAAAAAGCACACCCCCTTGTATGTAAGAAATGGTCTAATATACTTGTTTCCCTTCCTGGTAGGAAGGGGAAACGTGGAAATGCGATTTTTGGGAAAATTATTGGGTTGGGTGGTTGTTAAAAAGGAGCAGAAGGTTGGGAAATTTGGTGATGGCTTGAAGTTTTTTTATAGCCTTTGGAAGTCAGGTTGAGAGCTGAAAGCATCCGGGATGCTTTCGTAGGGGAGAAAAGATTAGTGAACCAGCGAAATTCACGGTTAGTGATAAAAGGGGAAATGAGCAGGAAGTAATCATCTATTGCTTCTAAATGGGCATCCTTTGATTCGTAAAGGCAGTTTCCGCATTTCCATTTACCGTAAATATGTTCCATGTAATAAGTGTGGCAATTACTGCAGGCTATTCCAGTAACTAATTCAGTTTTAGAAATTTGAAATCTATTAAGTAAATCTGATTTAGCAGGGGTATGATTTTTTAAAAGTAGTTTTTTTAATTTTTTTCTGCCAGCGGGAGATATGAGGGGATTTTTGTAGATTTGGTCTAATCGTTTTAGTTTGTCTGCTAGATTTGAAGCATGAAATATTCTTTGATAGGCAGAAGATTGCCCGTTCATTGTTTTAATTATTGTAGAAGGATTGCTGATAACCACTGCTGTCTCAAAAGGAAACAGCGGAAATTTATGGTCGAGCAGCCAGTCAGATAGCATATTTTTTTGGTAAGTCAGTTGTGAAAGAGGATTTTTGAATCCTTCTTCTTTTCCGTCTATTGTTCTAATCAATTGGTTAAACAGAGAATCAAAATGAATGGTACCGGAAATATTTTTTATTTCTAGAATCATAAGAAAGTAGTCTGTAACAAGAAGGGTATCAATTTGAAAAACATTTTTGTTTTTAAAAATGCGAACATCTTGATAAACATCATATTTCTCCTCATCCAGTAGAGATAAATAATAATCTACTGACTGCTCACCCCGATAACCGGCTTTTCTTTTCAATAATTCTTTATGAATTTCGGATTTTTTAGGGTGTTCGTCAGGCAGCCGTCTTAATAAAGCTTCCAGCTGAAAAATAATGAGGGGCTTTTCTCTGTTTTTTACAATCATGAAACCAGTCCTTTGCAGTATAGTGGTTTTTGATGCGTGGAGGGCAAAAATTAGAGCGTTATGATGAAAAATATGATGAATTAGCTTTAATTTCACCACTTTTTATAACGTTTCAGCAAAATAAAAGGTGTTTGACTATGAATTTAAGGCGTTTATATGCGGGTTTTAAAGTTTTATATGCGGGATTTGAAAATTTATTTGCAGCTTTTGGAATTTTATATGCGGGATTCGAAATTTTATATGCAGCTCAGGAGAAAAACATGCGGGTTAAAGGAGTTTCTTGCAAATTTATCAACTCATATGCGGATTTAAAGATTTATGTGCGGGTTCACAAATCTACGTTAGTAGACATCCCTATCTTAACCCAAACCCCAATAGAATGAAAAGCCAAATATAAAACCCAAACCCCAATAGAATGAAAAGCCAAATATAAAACCCCCAAACCCCAATAGAATGAAAAGCCAAATATAAAACCCCCAAACCCTAATAGAATGAAAAGCCAAATATCAACCCCCAATCCCCGCCCCTGCGCCACGCCCCATGCACCTGATATAATATACAGAATCTAGCATATATACGGAGGCAGCAGAATGAAAAAAGAGACAAATCCAACGCGTGTGATATGGGCGCTTTTGATTGCGACGTTTTTGATGGCGATTGAGGGGACGATTGTGAGTACGGCGATGCCTAAGATTGTGGAAGAGCTTGGGGGCAGCCATTTGTATACATGGGTGATTTCGGTTTATTTGCTGGCGACGGTGATCAGTACGCCTGTGTTTGGGAAGTTTGCGGATTTGTATGGGCGGCGGCTGATGTTTACGATCGGGTCTGTTGTGTTTTTGATCGGTTCAATGGCATCGGGGTTTGCGCAGTCGATGGAGCAGCTGGTAATTTTCAGGGTGATTCAGGGTCTTGGAGCCGGGGCGCTTGCGACGATTCCCTTTACGATTATCGGAGATTTGTATTCTTATGAACAGAGGGCGAAGATTCAGGGATGGATCAGCAGTGTATGGGGAATTTCCGGGATTGTTGGACCGCTCGCAGGAGGTATTTTGGTTGATGCGGTTTCGTGGCGCTGGGTCTTCTTTATGAATTTGCCGTTTGGGATTGCTGCGATTTTAATGCTGTGGCTTTCTTTGCATGAGAAGCTTGAGAAGAAGAAGCACAGCATCGATTATGGCGGGATCGCTGTTTTTGCGGTTTCGATGACAGCCTTTTTGTATGGGCTGACAGTCCTTCGGGAGTCAAAGCAGATGACGGGTGCAGTGTGGGCTTTTTTTGCCGTGGCAGTTGTCAGCGGAGTAATTTTCTTTTTTATAGAAAGAAAGGCGAAGGAACCGATGATTCCGCTTGGGCTATTTAAAATCAGAACGCTCACGATTGCCAATACAGCAGGATTTCTGCTTGGTTTTATTCTTGTGGCGTTTACGTTCTACATCCCGCTTTGGGTGCAGTCTGTGAATGGGCTGAATGCGACGATGTCGGGGGTTGCAATGCTGCCGATGTCTATTTTATGGCCAATTGGTGCAATCGTCTGCGGCAGGCTGCTTGCTGTAAGATCAGTCAGGAGCATTACGATTACCGGCTCAGTACTAATTGCCATCGGGTGCTGCGGGCTCTTTTTTATCAATCCTTCTTCTTCTATTGTATGGTTTATGATTATTTCGGCTGTTACAGGTCTCGGTTTCGGGCTTTCTTTTACAGCATTTACGGTTTCTGTGCAATCGGCTGTTGATTGGAGTATAAGAGGGGCAGCTATGGGAACGAACAACCTGCTTCGCATCCTTGGCCAGGCAGTTGGAATAGGTGTTTCAGGCATTCTTCTCAGCGTGAATTTAAAAGGAGAAGAGCTCGCAGCAAGCCTGCATTGGATCTTCCTGCTGCTCATTGTCCTGGCTGCTGCAGCCATTATCAGTACAAGCCTGCTGAAAAAAGAGCCAGCAGGCCAAAAAGAAGCATAGAAGTTTAGCGGAAAGGGAATGAAAAGGGCTAAAAGGATGTGAGAAAATGTATATTTACAGTAAAGAAGAAATTCAGGAGGCGGACAGCACAGCGGAAAAAAGAGGGATGCCGGTTTTTACTCTTATGGAAACAGCCGGACGGGCCCTGTATGAGGCCCTCGCCAATACTGTTACTAGGAAGGACTCTATTTTAGTCCTTGCCGGAAAAGGCAGTAATGGTGGAGACGGCATTGTGCTTGCGAGATATTTGAAACAGAACGGCTTTGATGCAGCGCTTGTTTTCCCGCTAGGGGAGCCAAAAGCTGATTCCCCTGCTGATGAGCATTTGCGCTATTTTGAAGCATGCGGCTTTGCGTCTGCTGCTTTTTCAAAAAATGCAGCATGCGATGTGATCGTTGATGCCCTTCTTGGAGCAGGCTCTGCCCTGCCTTTGCGGGAGAATGCCGAAGAGATCGTCAAATGGGCGAACGGCAAGAATGCTATGCGGGTTGCTGTCGATTTGCCGACAGGTGTTGAAGCTGATACAGGGAATTGTGAAGAGGCCTTCAGAGCTGATATGACGTTTTCTCTGCATGGATACAAGCCTTCTGCCTTTCTGTTGCCTTCAAGCAGCTATTACGGAAAAGTTACAGTGCTGGACATTGGTCTGCCGCACAAAGGGCGCTTCAAAGTCTGGACAATGGATGATGTGAAAAGAACTCTTCCTGTATTTCCTTCTTCTGCCCATAAAGGTACGTTTGGAACAAGCTATTTAATTGCCGGAAGCGAGGATATGCCGGGAAGCGTCATGATGGCTGCCGCCGCAGCGCTCCGAAGCGGCACCGGGAAGCTGATGATCGGGACATCTAAAACAGCTGCAGGCATGATGGCAGCGCAGGTGCCTGAAGCGACCTATTTTTTTGACGGCTTAAAAAAGGCGGCAGAAGGAGAGTTTCCTGAAAAAATCGCTGCAGTTGGAATGGGGCCGGGACTCCAGGATAAGGACTCTATTACAAAAGCCATTCACCATTTGCTTCAAACGGATTTGCCGGTGGTTCTTGATGCAGATGCGCTGGATGAGAGGGACTATCCTGACCGTGAACAGCCGGTTATATTGACCCCGCATCCAGGCGAATTCAGCAGAATGAGCGGCTATGGAGTAAAAGAAGTGCAGGCAAACCGGATTCAGTATGCAAGCGAATATGCTGTTAAGCACAAGGTAACGGTGATTTTAAAAGGAGAGCACACGGTAATAGCCTATCCGGATGGAACAGGGGCAGTGAACACAATCGGTAACAGCGCCCTTGGAAAAGGCGGCAGCGGTGATACGCTGACTGGGATGCTTACAGCCTTTTTAGGGCACTACAAGGACAGCCGTCATGCTGCCGCTAATGCAGTTGTTCTTCATGCTTTAACAAGCGAGGAATGGGTAAAAGAAAATGGGCTGAGATCCATGACAGCAACCGATATTTCCGGGCTGCTCCCTCGGGTAATGAAGCTTGCTGAAACTTAAAGTCTCCAGTAACAGGAGGCTTTTTTTATTGCGCAAAAAGAGGGTGCCGATGGGTTATGGCAGGACTCCGCATTGCAGCTGTAATCGCGATTGGAGTCGCGACGCTTGCGCCGTTTGTCGAAGAAGACGGGCTCGAGAGGGGAATTTTTTCAGGCATCAGCTCCCGCAATTACGTAAGAATTTATGTCGGTGCGGTTCCAGCCTGTGTCCTTGATGTATTAGCAGATGTTATTCTTGGGCTGATTGAAGTGAAAAACCAAATTTACAACCTCCAGATAAGCCGGCGGGAATGGTAAGATAGAAAAATAATTCATTCATTGCTGGGAGAGATAAAAAGTGACAAGAAAACTTTACTATGAAGATCAGTATACAAAGACCTTCCGATCTGCTGTCGTCAAACAGGCAGAAGAGGCTGGACGGCCCTATGCCGTTCTTGAAGAAACAGCTTTTTATCCGGAAGGAGGAGGCCAGCCTTCTGATACTGGCACATTGGATGGTGTCAGGGTGATGGAGGTAAAAGAAGAGGAAGGCGAAATCCGGCACTTTCTTGAACATCCCTTAAAAGTAAAAGAAGCTGAAGGCAAAGTGGACTGGGAGAGAAGATTTGACCATATGCAGCAGCATAGCGGGCAGCATATTCTGTCAGCCGCATTCCGGCATGTTCTTGGAATAGATACTGATGCGTTTCATCTTGGAACAGAAATCTCCACCATTGATCTTTCAGCGGAAAGCCTGACGGAAGAAATGGCCGAGCAGGCAGAATCCTGGGCAAACGGCATTATTTTTTCAAACAAACCGATACAGGCGGTCTGGGTCAAAAAAGAAGAGCTGGAACAATATCCGCTCCACAAACAGCCGGCTGTTGAAGACAACATCAGGCTTGTGATCATTCCGGAAGTTGATTATAACGGCTGCGGAGGAACCCATCCAAACAGAACGGGCGAAACAGGCATCATCAAAATTCTAAACTGGGAAAAACATAAAAAAATGACAAGGGTTCAGTTTGTCTGCGGCGGGAGGGTCATCCGCCAGCTTGGGCAGAAGCAGCGGGTTCTTTTAACCTTGATTCAAACAATGAACAGCCCTGAAGCAAACCTGCCTGAGGCAGCAGTTAAGCTCTTAAACGCCCAAAAGGACACAGCGAAGGAGCTTGCGGAAGCAAAAGACAGGCTGCTTGAATTCGAAGCAGAGAAAGCAGCAGACAGTGCTGATGGCATTGTTGCCCTGTCATTTGAAAACAGGCCCTTGCAGGAGCTTCAAAAGCTCGGAAGGCTTATTGCAGCAAAAGGCCCTGTTTGCCTTTTAACAGTAAAAAACGGCGGGCTTGTTCAGTTTTTTGCCGCAAAGAATCAGGAACATCCTGCAAACTTAAGGAAAATGTCGAAAGAAGTGCTTGATGCCATTGGAGGAAAAGGAGGCGGAAGCGAACTCGCTTTGCAGGGAGGAGGCGAATCAGCCCTTGCTGCAGGTGATCTTCTGGCTCTTATGAAAAAAAGCATCTCATAAAAAAAGGCAGCCGCTCCGGCTGCCTTTTTGCTATTTATCTTTTCCCGCTTGATGGTCAATATTTCCTCCAAGATAATATTCGTTCACCTGGTCATGGGTAACCTCAAGAGGGCTTGCTTGTTTATCCTCATTTTTTTCTGACGGCTCAAATGTTTTGCCTGCAATTTCTTCTGCACGTTCTGTTTGTTTATCGCTCATGCCGGATCTCCTCCTTTAGAGTCTCATCTGGATGGCCTGCTGAGCCTCCATTATATGCTGCAGATGTTCTTCGCAAAGCTTCAATTCATGCTGTTCCTTTTCCGTCAATTCGTGCTTCCTGCTATGAAGGTCACGCAGCTTCTCCTGAGCGGTGAAAATCAGTGTCTGTGCTTCCTGAAACCCGTTCGGAGTCATGCTGTAATGTGCTTTTTGCAAGTCTTCCATTGCCTCGTATATTTTTAAGGATGCTGCGGACAGTTTACCTTTTCCCATATTTTTCGCTCCTTACACATCAAAGGATATTAAGATCTCTTTACAATTTACTTTGCCCTTTTAGGGCATGAATTCATCCTTGTCCGAATAGCATGTACAAGATACTTTCTGACATGGAGGACTTGGATGCTGATACTGCTGAATTACGTTCTTCTCGGATTGTCGCTCGCTGCCCCGATCGGTCCAATCAATGCGGCCCAGCTCGATAAAGGAATGAAAAGCGGCTTCTGGCACTCCTGGCTGCTGGGGCTTGGGGCGACAACTGCTGACTTGCTTTATATGGCACTCGTCTACATAGGAATCGTCCAAATTATTGACATGCCGTTCATTAAAGTTTTCCTGTATGCCTTTGGGGCTTTTGTGCTGATTTATACCGGAATAGAAGGACTTTTAAGCATTAAAAAAAACGCAGCAGCAGCGGCCCGGAAAAGCGAGCCAAAATGGAAATGCTTCTTTTCAGGATTTTTTCTGTCGTTAACCAATCCGCTCACGATTTTGTTTTGGCTTGGCATATACGGATCTGTACTGGCCAATACAGCCGCATCCTCTTCGAAGGGGGAACTGTATCTTTACAGCGCAGCCATTTTTGCGGGCATCCTCGCTTGGGATTTTTCAATGGCGCTGCTTTCAAGCACTTTCAGGAGGTACACAAAGGGAAGACTCCTGATTGTGACATCGCTTCTTTCCGGCATAACACTGCTTTTATTCGGTGCGTACTTTGCCGTGCAGGCCTTTCTCCTTCTTTTCTGAAGCCTTTAGTTTAAGGGACAGAAGAACAATCAGGATCAGGAGGGCAAGGCTTGCGAAAAATCCTGGCCTGCTGTCCTGGTTGAAAGCTGTTCCAATAATCGCGAGCGTGATAAAAGCAGCTCCCAAATACGTGAACAGCTTGCCTGAAACAGCCGTTTTCGTTAGTTTTTTGCTTGAAAATAAAATAAAAATCCAGTTGTACAGGAGCATCAGCCCTGCAGCTGTTGTAATATATTCGTAAATTTTCCCGGGCATAAATAGAGAAAGAACGATGGATACAGCCATGCCTGATATCGTCAGGCAGAGTGAACGGATGGGAAGCTTTCGCTTTCCTTCCGTTTTCTTTTGAAAAAACCGGGGTGCATTCTTATTCTCAGCTAATGTCACAAGCAGGTTGGTGACAGCAAAAAGAGAAGCACACATTGTAGAAAACCCTGCAATAATCAAGGCGCCATTAAAAACATGAGGAAAGACAGGCAGCTTGAATGCCTCCAGCGCCAGGACAAACGGGCTTTCTTTTTGGTTAAATGACTGCCAGGAAAGAAGTGTGACCGCAAATACCATTGAAGCAATGTAAATCACCCCAAGAACCATCAGCATGACGCTTCCGGATTTAGGAGCGTCTTTTTTATCCTTCAGATCCATCGCCATCAGCCCCATAACTTCTATGCCGCCAAACGCATAAAAGGCATAAATAAGAGACAGCCAAAGCCCCATTATCCCTTCAGGAAAAAATCCACCTAGAGAAGAAGGAAACTCATGCTTCTCAGGGCCGTTTTTAAATACTCCGAAGATCGCAAGAACAGCAAGAATAATAAACATCAAAATAGCCCCAATTTTAATGCTCGCAAACACATTTTCCAACCGTTCAAATCCTTTTGTTCCAGCCAAAACAACTCCAACGCCAAGCAGAGCGAAAATACATGCGAAAATCCAGAGAGGCACAGCAGGAAACCAGAACTTAGAAAAAATCGAAAGCGCCGTCAGCTGGCTTCCCATAATCAATATTTCAGAAAGCCAGTAAACCCAGCCGGATGTAAACCCAGCGGCAGGTCCGAAGGCTTTGCTGGCATACGTGCAGAACGCCCCTTTCTGCGGATCCTCTGAAATCATTTTGGCAAGCGCTCTGAACACGATATAAGTTGTTACAGCTGCGATGAAAAAAGAAAGCATAACAGCAGGTCCTGCATGTTTTATGGCAAGACTTGATCCCAGAAAGAAGCCTGTGCCGATAATACAGCCGACACCAATCAGGGAAAGCTGCCACCATTTAAGCGAACCTTCTGCCTGCTTCCCGCATTTTTGCTGACTTTCCGTCACATCATTCTCCCCCTTTAGCATTTGCTTATTATTCGAAAAGGAGAGAAAATTTATTAGCTTAGAATTTTTTGAGTGAAGAAAACATGTGTATAATAAACATGGACGACATATTAGAAAAGGACGGGGTTATATGCTTTCCATTACAAGCCACGCCGTAGAGGTATTAGAGGATCCATTCGGCATCCTGCCGGGAGACCGCTACGAATTTATTTTGAATCTTGACGTTCCGGAGGACGACGAACTATACTCTGATAAAGGTGTTTACTTGAGGGTCATTTACACAGTGGAAGACGGACAATCCAGAATTTCGCAATATCAGTTTTTTGAAAAAGAAACAGACAAGTACTTCGATTTCGAGCTTGATGAGGATGAAGAAGCAATGGCAGCTTCGTATTGCCTGGCGCACCTGCCAAGCAGCGAAGAAGCTGATGTGATTGAGTAAGCAGGATGGATAGAGGAGAGAGCTGGTCTTTAGAGGCTGGCTTTTTTTTCTTGAGGGTTATAGGCAGGGCAGTGAACAGGGGGAAAGGATGCCTTTTCGGTTATAAAATGGCTGTGGATTTCCGCTGCAGCCGGCTTCGCTTTCCGCGGGCGTGCCGGGGAGCCTCCTCGGCGCTTTAGCGCCTGCGGGGTCTCCCCTGCCCCGTACTCCCGCAGGAGTCTTCGCCGTCTTCCGCTCCAATCAACAGCGTTCATTCACTTAGGCAGAATTTAAAAGTCAGTATTGTAAAAAGGGGTTTTTCAGTGGCCTCTTTTAAAACGCTACAAATAAAGTCACCTACTTATTTGCCCCAAAAATTAGCAGGACAGAGCAAAGCAATTTCTACTCCTGTCCAGTCTCCTCAGTTCCCCTATCAGCTTCAACTACATGGTACATAATATGGCCAAGATGATGAATCGGGCCGTACTCTTCATCTTCACTTTCAAGTGTATCCAGTTCTTCGCGGAATTCGAGATCATTCAGGTAAAGGGCTGTAAATTGATAAAAATCCTTTAATTCAAAGGAATAGCAGGCTGACGGATCTTCCTCGTCCGGATTTTCTTCATAGTGCAGGACAAGATAAGATTCCTTGCCAGAAGTGTCTTCAGCATCGAAAAAGATAAAAAAGCCGATGTTGGTGTCCAGTTCAAACAGGTGCCTTGTTCCCCCTTCAGTCAGTGCAGCAAATTCATCTTCTGCGACTTTTTGAACCTTCATTTCTTCAATAGCATCTTCTTTATGAAGCTGTACAGTAAAGGTTTGCATCAATAAAGCACCTCTTTAGTCAGATTTGTCATAGTCTAGTATAACCCTTCCCTCAGCCTCTATCATCAAAAAAGACATGCTCTGCATGCAGTTCATCGCCAAGAGTCAGGATCCCGTATGAATACCGCGGCTGTTTCCGTTTATCAAGCGGTGAGCCAGGATTAAAGAGCAGGATGTCTTTTTCAGTTTTCAGGACGGGAATATGGGAGTGCCCGAAAATAATGCAGTCCGGCTTTTCATCTTGAAATGCCTGGATGGCGCGTTTCTCGGTAGTGAGCTTTTCTCCGTGACCGTGAGTTAAGCCAATGGAAAAGCCGTTCAGCATCAGCAGGTGCTTTTCGCCAAGCAGATCGTGAAGCTCGGGGGAGTCCACATTTCCCGCCACTCCAATCAGCTTGCCATAACCCGCCAGTTCTTCGTAAACGTCCATTATCTGAAAGTCGCCCGCATGAAGGACCATGTCTGCACCTTTGAGGTCTTGTATAAGGATATCAGGCAGTTTTTTTGCCTTTTTTGGGATGTGCGTGTCTGATATTACAATAATGCGCAAAAGGTCACCCTCCTTCAAGAGAAATATGCCTTCATTACTTCTTGCCGAAAAGAAAAGATTTCAAACAAAAAAAGCCGGCAGAAAAATATCTGCGGCTTTTTTTTCGTAACGCCCTTTAAAAGGTTGCGCCGGCTGATTGGTTCGTTCTTTTCAAGTATAAAATATGAAACGCGTTTCATAACAAGAATTTTTATTATCGAAAAGGACAAATTAACAGTATTAGGAGAACCCGAACTGGCAAGAAGTAAAGCGTATCCAAAGTTTTTTACTGATTTTTCAGGCAATGCGAATTGTTTGAAGTCTCTTTTTTTGACGTGTAAAATGCTTTCTTGTCAACAATTTATTAAGTTATCACGAAGGGACGGCAGCAAGAAAATGGATATTTTATTAGCTTTGATCCCTGCATTGTGCTGGGGAAGCATTGTGCTTTTTAATGTGAAACTGGGCGGAGGCCCGTACAGCCAGACACTTGGCACCACGATTGGCGCCTTGATTTTTTCTCTTGCTATTTATTTATTCGTGCATCCTGTTGTTACCCCGTTTATTTTCTTGATTGGGGCTGTATCAGGTTTGTTTTGGGCTTTAGGCCAGAGCAATCAGCTGAAAAGCATCGCTTTAATGGGTGTGTCAAAAACGATGCCGATTTCAACGGGCATGCAGCTGACAGCAACGGCTATTTTCGGTGTGATTGTTTTTCATGAATGGTCTACGCTCACAACAGTTCTATTGGGTTCCGCTGCAATTGTTTTAATTATTGTTGGAATTGTTCTCTCCTCGTTAAAAGGGGAAAAGGAAGATGAGAAAGAAGGCGAACTGAAAAAAGGGATCGCCATCCTGGTTGTTTCCACGATTGGGTACCTTATTTATGTCGTTGTGATCAGGCTTTTTGATATCAACAGCTGGTCAGCTATTTTACCGCAGGCAGTCGGCATGGTCATCGGAGGCGTTATTCTTACCTTTAAGCACAAGCCTTTCAACAAGTATGCCATCCGCAACATTATACCCGGCTTGATTTGGGCTACTGGAAACCTGTTTTTGTTTATCTCACAGCCTAAGGTCGGTGTCGCAACAAGTTTCACTTTGTCACAAATGGGCATTATTATATCAACATTTGGCGGTATTCTTCTATTAGGTGAAAAGAAAACGAAGAAGCAGCTGATTGCAATCATAATAGGAAGCATTTTAATTATTCTCGGTGCGGTATTGCTGGGGATGGCAAAGGCATCATAATTAAAGGAGGCAATATTACATGTTTGCAGATTTAGAAGGAAAAGCAGTCGTTATTACAGGAGCTTCAACAGGACTCGGGCAGGCGATGGCCGTTCGTTTTGGAAAAGAAAAAGCAAAAGTAGTGATCAATTACTATAAAAATGAGCAGGAAGCGCTTGATACGAAAAAAATGGTTGAAGAAGCAGGCGGCGAAGCCATTATTTTTCAAGCTGATGTAACAAAGGAAGAAGAGGTCATCAGCCTTGTGCAGTCATCCATAAAGGAATTCGGAAGACTGGATATTATGATTAATAATGCCGGCATGGAAAACGCTGTCCCATCACACGAACTGTCACTGGCAGATTGGAACAAAGTAATGGATACGAATTTGACCGGCGCATTTTTAGGGTGCAGGGAAGCACTGAAGCACTTCGTGGAAAATGACATTCAAGGAAACATCATCAATATGTCCAGTGTTCATGAAATGATTCCATGGCCGACATTCGTTCACTATGCTGCAAGCAAAGGCGGCATGAAGCTCATGACAGAAACATTGGCGCTTGAATACGCTCCAAAGAAAATACGGGTAAACGCCATTGGACCCGGTGCCATGAACACTCCAATCAATGCAGAAAAATTCTCAGATCCGAAACAGCGTGCTGACGTAGAGAGCATGATTCCAATGGGCTACATAGGAAAGCCGGAAGAAGTAGCAGCAGCAGCGGTATGGCTCGCATCATCCGAATCAAGCTACGTAACAGGCCACACACTATTCGTAGACGGCGGCATGACCCAATACCCTGCGTTCATGGCAGGCAGAGGGTAAACAGAAAAGCGGAAGCCGCTCGTTCAGCCCTGACAAGCGCTGGAGAAAAAATCCGAAAAGTCCGCACTTCGACTTTTTGAAGCGCCTTGATGACAAGGCAAAATTAAGTTTTGATAGTATAAAAATAAGTTTTGCAATTGTATGAAGTACTTGGACAGTAAACAAGCCAAATCGGACAGTTAAAACGGCAAATCCGCCAGTAAACTGCCCACTTTGGACAGTAAAGTGCCCATTTTGGACATTTGAGCATCTGTTTGTTACAGTAAATGGAAAATAGAGCTGCAGGTTTGCTTTTTTGATCGGAAAAAATCAATTTTGGATGCCCAAAAATGGTTTTTGCGATTGCAAAATATGTCTGGCCAGTTAAAGGTGCAAATCCGCCAGTAAACTGAACACTTTTGCCAGTAAAACGCCTAAGTTTGCCAGTAAACAAAAAGCCGGCCGTTGGTTCGCTTTCTTGGTTTATTACAAAATTAAAATCCGCTTTTTAGAGGGGGAAGGGAGCTTAGCTCTTTTCCCTCTTATTGATTTCCGAAATCCAGGGTCTTCTCATAGTTCAATTAAAACAGCCCTAATCAGAGAAAACTTCTCTTATTCGAATTATGGCCTAAGTCATTTACGGGTCCGAGCAATTCAGCCGACATCGAAATGAACCTTGTTGTCGGGGTTCACGGACCTGTTAAAGCAGCCTATATTGTTGTGATGGATAAATAGATTCCGGCCTTGCCGGAGTCTATTTTCTAAATGACGAGGCACTTGACTGTGCGGGAATGAGAGAAGGAGGGTATGATAGATTTATCAACCAAACATGCGGAGGGATTCTATGATACGCTTTGGCATAATCGGGACAAACTGGATTACGGAAAAATTTTTAGATGCTGCACAGCAGCTGGAAAATTTCCAGCTATCGTGCGTCTATAGCAGAACAGAAGAAAAAGCAAAAGAGTTTGCCGAAAAATATGGGGCTGCTGTGATCTTCACTAATCTGGAAGAAATGGCGGCAAGTGATGAGCTTGACGCGGTGTATATTGCTTCGCCCAATTCATTTCATGCAGAGCAGGCAATGTTATTTATGGATCATAAAAAGCATGTGCTGTGCGAGAAACCGATTGCCTCAAATACAGCTGAATTGAAGTCTATGATTGCTTCTGCTGAACATAATCAGGTTCTTTTGATGGAAGCAATGAAATCAACCTTTCATCCTGTGTTTCAAAAAGTAAAAGAAAGCTTGCCGAAAATCGGAAAGGTGCGCAGATTCATTGGCACCTATTCACAGTATTCTTCTAGATACGATTCCTATAAAGAAGGCACCGTTCTGAATGCATTCAAGCCGGAGCTCTCTAATGGTGCCTTGATGGATATTGGGATTTACTGCATCTATCCAGCAGTTTATCTATTCGGAAGCCCAGAGCGGATTGTTACAGAAGGGTATTTGCTCGAAACCGGCGCTGATGGAGAAGGAACCGTCCTGCTTGGCTATCCGGAAATGGACGCTGTTGCTATGTACTCGAAAATATCACATTCAGCGCTGCCATCTGAGATTCAGGGGGAAAGCGGCTCTATTGTAATCGACCGGATTTCAAGCCCAGTCAAGGCAGTGATTCATTATCGCGATGGCTCAAAGGAAGACCTTTCCATAGAGCAAAAGGAAAACACGATGTACTATGAGGCAAAGGAATTTATCAGCCTGATTGAAAAGGGAAGTCTTGAATCTTCTATTAACACATATGAGCTGTCTGTAAAAGTAATGGAGGTTCTGGATGAGGCTAGAAAGCAGATTGGCATTAAATATCCTGCAGATGAAAAAGGCTGATCCTTCTGCCAAAACCGGCATTTTCAAATTAGACTGATTTCAGACTGAAATCAGTCTAATTTAGAGTGTCTATTATTGTTTAAATTTTCTTGCAAATGGTAAAATGGAGTTGTCAAAAATTTTGAGGAGGTATCACTTTGGCTGATAACAAAGATATCAATGCTTCAAAAGGACAAGATGAAAATCGCGACTCACTGACAACGCGCCAGGGCCACCCAGTTACGGACAATCAAAACATCCGTACAATCGGCAGCCGGGGCCCCGCAACATTGGAAAACTATCATTTTATCGAGAAAATTTCCCATTTTGACAGGGAAGAAGTGCCGGAACGCGTGGTCCATGCCCGCGGATCTGGAGCATTCGGCTATTTTGAAACATATGGCAAGGTTGGCGACGAGCCAGTAGAAAAGTATACACGCGCTAAGGTTTTTTCAGGCGAAGGCAAGAGAACGCCGTTAATGGTCCGGTTCTCAACTGTAGCAGGAGCAAAGGATTCTCCTGAAACAGCTCGGGATCCGCGTGGATTTGCGGTAAAAATGTACACAGAAGAAGGAAACTGGGATCTTGTTGGAAACAACCTGAAAATTTTCTTTATCCGCGATGCGATGAAATTTCCTGATATGATTCACGCCTTTAAAGTAGATCCTGCTTCAAATGTGGCCAATCCGGAGCGGATGTTCGACTTTGTTTCACGCACTCCTGAGGCAACTCATATGATTACCTTCTTATTTTCTCCATGGGGAATCCCGGCTACATACCGTCATATGCAGGGATCAGGTGTAAACACTTATAAATGGGTAAACGATAAGGGAGAAGCAGTCCTTGTTAAATATCACTGGGAGCCGAAACAGGGAATCCGCAATTTAACACAGGAAGAAGCAGACATGATTCAAGCGAAGAATGTCGCGCATGCTACCCAGGACTTATATGAATCGATTGAACGCGGAGAATATCCGGAGTGGGAGCTTTATGTACAGATCATGGAGGATGATTACCACTCTGAACTGGACTTTGATCCCCTGGATGATACAAAGCTTTGGCCTGAAGATAAATTCCCCTGGCTTCCTGTAGGAAAGATGGTTCTTGACCGCAATCCTGTTGACTTCCACAGTGAAATCGAACAGGCTGCCTTTGGTACAGGAGTACTTGTAGACGGAATGGATTTCTCTGATGATAAAATGCTGCAGGGCAGAACTTTCTCCTATTCCGATACACAGCGCTACCGTGTTGGCGCCAACTACCTGAAGGTTCCGGTGAATGCACCGAAAGCGCCTGTGCGCACGAATCAGCATCGCGGACAGATGGATACCCGCGATCCGAAAGAATCCGGAGATAACCCGCATATTAATTATGAACCTTCCATGATTGGCGGCTTTAAGGAAGCAGACAAGGAAGAGCGCCCTCAGCACCGTCCGCAGTACAATGCAGCGGCAATGACTGAGGCGATTGACCGTCCCAACAACTTTGGGCAGGCTGGGGAAACGTACCGAAGTTTTCAGGACTGGGAGCGCGATGAGCTTGTTAAGAATCTATCAGAAGCGCTCGCGATCTGCGACAGCCGGATCCAGGATGCAATGGTGGAATATTTCACACAGGCTGATGAAGAATATGGACGCCGTGTAAAAGAAGGAATCCAGGCTAAAATGAAAGAATTCGAAGAAATGAATATGGAACATAAAGTTCCTGGACGTGAAGCAGGTGTTTCTAAATACGGGCAAGGAACCCCAGCAGGACTTAAAGCAGCAGAAGATGCTGTGAAGAAGAGCCATGAGTCCGGTCCATATTAAGAAATAAAGCTTCTATTATAAATAAGCAGCAGCTGAAAGGCTGGCCGGATTGTCAGAATAGCTGACAGACGCCAGCCTTTCTTTTATTTTTCTTAAAAGCACTGCCGCCGCAGGATTTCAGGCAATTCAAGAAATTTTCAAAAAAAGTCTATATTATTATTATTAAATGTCTAGACAAATAGAAAAGATCGATTATAATAAAACATGTAAGCGCTTAAAGTTCTGAGATTAACTAACATAGCAGCATTGCAATATATCTATGAAGGGGATGGAACCATTGAAAAGAATTATGCTGGCATGCAGTTCAGGAATGTCTACGAGTCTATTAGTAACAAAAATGATCGACCATTCTAAGAGTATTGGGGAAGAAGCCAAAATCTGGGCAGTCGGGCAGGATCAGGCTAAGAAGGAAATGGGAGAAGCTGATGTTGTACTGATTGGTCCGCAAATGAGTTTTCTAAAAGGGGAACTGCAGAAAGAGGCCGATAAGCATGGCATCCCGGTTGATGTGATTGACATGATGGCCTATGGAATGGCTGATGGCAAAAAAGCTTATGAACAGGCTGTCAATTTAATAGGTGTTAATAAATGAGCGAAATGCAATTGAATGAACTGACAGAAGAGCAAATCAATTTCCACCTTATTCTTCACAGCGGAAATGCCCGCAGCAAAGTCATTCAATCACTAAGAGAGTACCGGGAAGGCCGGGCGGCAGAAGCGGAAAGATTCTTGGAGCTGGCGGAAGAAGATTTAAAAAACGCCCATGACATTCATTTTAAAATGATCCAGAAAGAAGCAGAAGGCAAAAAAACCGAGTTTTCCCTGCTGCTTATGCATGCTGAAGACCATTTGATGTCCACATTGACGATGAAAGAGCTTGTAAAAGAAATGATTGAAATTTTTAAAAGCAGAAATCTATAAATCATTGAAAAGGCATCCTGGCATGCTTGCGTCAGGATGCTTTTTTAAAAATGTTACTACACCTAAGTCAGCGGGCTGTGTGAGAAACAGCCAAAATTAAAGGAGGGAAATGAAATGTTTGAGAAATTAAGCGGGATTCTGGTTCCGATTGCCGGAAGGCTGAATAATAACCGGTATCTTCAAGTGCTGCGGGATGCCTTTATGCTCGCCTTTCCACTGACCATTTTTGGTTCCATTGTGGTTGTTTTGCTCAATTTGCCTTTCTTGAGCAGTATAATGAGCGAAGGAACGCTAAATGCTTTCCGCTCGGCATTCGGCATTGCTCCGCAGGCAACGATGGGCATCATGACAGTTTTTGTCGTTTTTGGTATAGGGTACTACTTATCGAAAAGCTATGAGGTGGAGGCTGTTTTTGGAGGGGCTATTGCGCTCGCTTCATTCCTCCTGCTGACACCATTCATTCTCACACAGGAAGGACAGCAGGCAGTCCAAAACGTTATCCCGATTGACCGGCTTGGAGCTAAAGGAATGTTCCTCGGTATGATTACCGCCTTTGTAGCAGCAGAAATTTACCGCTGGGTGCTGCAGAAAGACTTAACAATCAAGATGCCTGCAGGTGTACCGCCGGCAGTAGCGAAATCCTTTACTGCGTTAATTCCTGCCCTGATTACATTGACTTTCTTTTTATTGCTGAACGCTCTTGTTACACAGGTGTTCAATACAAACATGCACGATATCATTTATAATGCGATTCAGGCCCCGCTTGTTGGTCTTGGAAGCGGCATTATTCCAACGCTTATTGCTATCTTCTTTATTCAGATCCTATGGTTTTTCGGATTGCATGGACAAATTGTCATTAACTCTGTAATGGATCCGATCTGGAATACATTAGCCATTGAGAATTTGACGTCCTATACGCAAACAGGTAAAGTGCCGCATATCATTTCAAAGCCATTTATGGAAGTGTACACCGTTGGTATGGGCGGTACAGGAATGACGCTTGCTGTTATCATAGCCATTTTGTTCTTTATGAAGAGCAAGCAGATGAAGCAGGTTGCAAAGCTAGGTCTTGGGCCTGGAATCTTTAATGTTAACGAACCGATTATCTTTGGCCTTCCAATTGTAATGAATCCGCTGATTATTATTCCATGGGTGCTTTCCCCGATGATTGTCACGCTTGTTACCTATTTCGCTATGGCGAGCGGTCTTGTTCCCCCTCCTACAGGGGTAACAGTGCCTTGGACGGTTCCAATCTTTATCAGCGGCATCATGGCAACCAATTCGTGGCTCGGCGGTGTTATGCAGCTTGTGAACCTGGCAATCGTTTTCTCTATCTGGTTCCCATTCCTGAAGTTTATCGACAGAATGAATATGAAGAAAGAATGGGAAGAAGAAAACAAGGATAAAAAAGCATCTTAAGCAAGAAAAGCGGAAGCCGCTTGCTCAGCCCCGACAAGCATAAGACGATCATCCGGGGAAAGGTGGTCTTTCCTTTCCCTGGATGAGCGGCTTATGACCTCGAGGGGCTAGCGGCTGGAGCTGGACAAGCAGAAAAGCGGAAGCCGCTTGCTCAGCCCCGACAAGCACTGGAGCAAAAATCCGAAAAGTCCGGGTTTGACTTTTTGGATTTTTGTGAAGTGACTCGAGGGGCTAGGCGCTGGAGCTGGACATAAACGCCTTAATCTATCCTTAAACAATCAAGCCAGCTAAGGTGAAATTTTATCCTTTTTTATCCTGCAAGGAAAGGGTGCCCATGTAAGTAAGGGCACCCGCTTTTTTGACTTTTCAATTTGCTCAGTCTAATTGGTATAATGGATAGAGGATGGCAAAGGATCACCATTAAGATAAGAAAGACTATATCAAACAATCAACTAGCCAGCAGGCAGGTGTGTAGAGTGGTTAAATATGAATGGATCTCAAATGAGATCAGAAAACGAATCAAAAATGGGGATTATTGCGTTGAACAGCCTATTCCTGATGAAGTCTCCCTTGCAAAGGAGTTTGAATGCAGCAGGATGACAATGAAGCGGGCGCTCGATATTCTTGTCATGGAAGGGCTGCTTTACCGAAAAAGAGGGCACGGAACATTTATTATTAAATCAGCCAAGCAGGATGCAAGGGTAAATGTGGTCAGCAAAGAAACAATCGGGCTGACAGAGCTTTTAAAAGGGAAGAACATCAGCAGCAAAATTATTCAGTTCGGAGTAGAGTTTCCGAGCGAGGAAACAGCAGCCCATCTGGCGATTGATGCGAAATCACCTGTCTATCACATCATCCGCCTTAGAGTGGTGGAAGGTGAGCCTTACGTAATGGAAGAAACGTACATGCCTGCTAATCTGATTCCAGGCTTAACAGAAGAAATCTTGTACGGATCAATTTATAAGCATATTATTCAAAACCTTGGTCTCACGATCGGCGGGTCTCATCAGAAGATCAGGGCCTCAAAGCCAAATGAGCTCGATAAAGAGCACTTGGACTGCAAAAAAGATGACCCGATACTGGAAGTGGAGCAGGTAGGTTTCTTAAACACTGGTATACCGTTTGAATATTCCTTTGCACGCCATAGATATGATAAATTTGTATTTATAAACGTCAATATTATGAAGTAAGGAACGGGGGAGCAGCATGAAGCTTGGAGGAATTGAAGCAGGCGGTACAAAGTTTATTTGCGCAGCAGGAGATGAAAAAGGAAATATTGTGGAACAAATCCAAATCCCAACGCTTTCACCGGAAGAAACCATGCCGGCTGTTTACGATTTTTTTAGCCGCCATCAGCTTGACGCTATTGGAATCGGGTCATTCGGTCCAATAGATGTGGACACCGGCAGTCCTTCTTATGGATCTGTGACGTCAACACCTAAAATTCCATGGAGAAACTTCCAGCTCGCAGGGGCGCTGAAAGAAAAATTTGATGTGCCTGTCGGGTTTACTACAGATGTCAATGCCGCTGCTTTAGGAGAAGCTGTTTACGGTGCAGCAAAAGGACTCGACAGCTGTCTTTACCTGACAGTCGGCACAGGTATCGGCGGAGGGGCTATCGTAAAGGGGGAAGTGCTCCAGGGGCTTTCTCATCCTGAGATGGGCCATATCCTCGTAAGAAAACATCCGGAAGATACATATAGAGGAAAATGCCCTTATCATGGTGACTGTCTGGAGGGCCTTGCAGCAGGTCCTGCCATCGAAGAAAGATGGGGCAAAAAAGGGATTGAGCTTGCAGACAGGCCTGAAGTATGGGAAATGGAAGGCTTTTATCTTGCCCAGGCGCTCATGCAGTATGCCCTGATTCTGTCGCCTAAAAAAATTATTCTTGGCGGCGGGGTAATGAAGCAGACTCATTTATTCCCGATTATTCATAAGCATTTTAAAGCGCTCATGAAAGAATATGTTGTGCTTCCGGAATATCTCGACAGCATCAATGAATATATTGTGCCGCCTGGCTTAGGTGACAAAGCAGGCATCATTGGATCACTTCTTTTAGCAGAAAAGGCGCTGAATGAAGGCGAAAATTAATTTCAGGCCCCGCCCTTAATTGGAGCGGGGCTATTTTATGCAGAGAATTCGAGTGTATTTTAAATTCTTTTATTAAATATAACAGTGGCATATCTAAGATTGCATCCTAATTAAAATATTATCTCATTTTGAAAACAAAGTGCTTTTAACCGCCATACCTGCTCGTTCCTCAGAGGGGATAAAGTACAAAATACTTCCATATAGTGTACGCAATGACCTATCCTATTTTCAGTAAATGAGACATTGCATCCATTTGGGCTATTTCGCAAATAAACTCTCTTCATTTGAGTATTTTTGCTAAGATGGGGTAAGTATATGGAAACGCTTCGAAATTAATGGTAAGTTTTATCAATTCACTATATAAGGCAGATTGACAGTCATTAAGACATTGTGGGATTCGAAGAGTTTTTTAAGGAGAGTCTGATGAAAATAGAACCAAAAAAATGGATCCTATTTTGAAGATACGCAATTAAATTTTTTATAAGTTAAAAGTATTGAGTAAAAAAACCCATTTTCCTCTTAACATCTAGTCATTTGTTCCGATATAAATATTGTGCAGGTTAAAATGGGTGCCAAATGGCATAACTGCATGGAACATTATTCAAAAACGGCAAAAACAAAGAACCTGTAATGTAAGGATCGACCGTTTGAGGAGAGGAGAAAGAGAGTAATGGAAACTTTTATGAATTTGTTTCATTCAACCTTTACATGGCTTCATATTCTAGTGCTTGCGATTGGCTGTTTCTTTATCTATTTTAATATTATCAAAAATTAAAGCGGGGCATGCCCAATCGTGCAGCAAACCCCGCCTCTTCATTTCTGCCTTATTCCCAGCTGCCATACAGCTTAGAAAACAGGCCATCTATATAATCCTCTTGAATGACACCAGACTTACCCATAATCTTGTTCATTATAAATTCAACTGCTTCCCCGCAGCTTTCTGTTTCCATGTCCTCATGATAGCTATTCATTGCTTTATGCATTTTAAAGAGAAGCGGCTGATTATTGAGCACATTCACAATCTGTTCTTCAAATGGCAAATTTTCATTTAAATGATAGACAAGGCCTTTTTCTTTTAGATAGGAAAGGTTTATTTCCTCTTGTCCCGGTAAAACCGAATGAATAAAAACAGGAATCCGCTTTTTCAATGCCTCACTGACCGTTACACCGCCAGGCTTGGTAATAATGGCGTCTGCCCAGTCGTAAAGCTGATTCATAGAACTTCTGCATGAAATGTAGGATAAAGGCCGCACTGACGGCATTCCTAAGGAAGCAAAATTTTTATAGAGCTGTTCATTTGAACCGCATAGAATCCTGTATTCAATAGGATATTCTCTTTCCATGCGCGTAAGGCTGTCCAAATTTTCCCCTAAGCCATGGCTTCCTCCCGCTGCCAGGATATTCAGCTTGCCCGTAATTCTTTTTTTCTTCTTTTGCCTGATAATGCGATCATCAGACAAAATGCCGGATATCACTATTTTTTCTTCAGATATGCCAGATGAGATCAGCTTCTCCTTCACTTGAGGCGTCGGAACAAAGTGCCAGTCGGCTCCTTCTTTTCCCCAGAGGCTGTTGATGAAAAAGTCTGTATAAATATTAACAACCGGCGCTTTGCATACCCCGTACTTTTTCAGCTTGCTGACAAGAAAGGAAGGAAAGCTGTGTGTGCAGATAATAAGGTCAGGCTGCTTTTGCTGAATCAGCTGCTCCATTTTTTCCATAAAAAAGGAAGTATAGAAGGATTGGATCAAGCCTGATGTCCTGCTGAAGAATTTTTTGTAAAAACGGCTGTAGCATCCCGGATTTTTCTTAATCAGCTTTAAGTAAAAATGGGAAATATTCTTTTCCAGAGCAGGGCTCACATAGGATAGAAAATCAATTTTTTCGCAAATCACATCAGGCTCCTGTTCGCTGAACGCTTCCATGAGCGCATGAGATGTTTGATGGTGTCCAGATTCCATTTGAAAAAGCGGTAAAAACAAGACCTTTTTCATTTTTATCCCTCCGTTTTTGCTGCTGGATATAAGCTATAACAATTCGCGCAATGGCTGGTTTGCTGCCTTGCCTGCCGGCAGCATGCTTGCGAAGACACCGATGATGATGCTTGCTGCCAGCCAAAAAACAATGCCGGAAATGGGGAAGACGTTCTGCAGGGAGTCATGCAGCAGGGATTCCCCAACTTTTTGGCTCAAAAACAGATGAAGCGGATAAGCGAGAGCTGCAGAAATCGCCCAGCTGATAGAAGCAATCAATATTCCTTCGCCTATAAACAGGCTGTAGATTTTCCTCTTTGTACCGCCCATGCTTCGGATAACACCAATCTCTTTTTTTCTTTCCAAAACATTCACACTCATTGCGGTCATTAAATTAAAAGCACCGACTGCGGCAAAAAGCACCCCGACGGCCATAATCGCATAATAGATTAATTGAATGATTTCAAGCGGCCTGTCTGTCATATCAGAAGCTGTTTGGACACTTTGGACAGCGATCATATTTTTGGCGAAAACCTTGTCAGCATCTGAAATGGTTTGATAGCTGTGATCTGCTGCCGGAGAACTGATTTTCGCCACAACCCGATTGCTGCTGTTATTTTTCATCCATGAAGCATATTGATCGCGCTCCATATAGATGGCCGGCCCATTCAGCTGTCCGCTCATGATGCCGCTGATTCTCCAAACCTTCGTTTTGTCGCCAATTTTAAGCTTTAGCTTGTCACCGGGATTAACGTTCCCAATCAGCTGTTCTACATCTCGGTTTACAACAATGGTATCCTGCTTTTTCAGCCAATTTCCCTTTTCCATTTTAGGCCGCACCATTTCTGTTTCTGCAGGAAGAGCAATAAGGAGCGCGTTGTGCTTGTCTGAAGCTCCTTGCTGCTGAAGCTCTGTATTACGGGTTGTCCAGGCTTCAGCATTTTTCACATGCTGAACATTTTCAGCTTTCTTTATCAGCTGATCAGTCGAAAGCGGTGTTTGAACATCCCACTCCACATCATAGTTCCAATAGTGCTGAATTCCCTTCAGAGTTGATAACAGCGAGCTGTTTAAGGCCATGCAGGCAATAATGACGGCACCGCCGAAGGAAAGCATCACAATGTTGGTCAGAAGCTGCAGCTTTTTTGAAAAAGCATTCCGGACGGACAGAACACGGTAGGTAAAGAACCTTCCAAAGTTTCTTTTTTCGGTCCTTTTAACCGTCTGCTGCCGCATTTGCTGCAGACCGTCCGCCGCCTTAATTCTGACGATTTGTGCAATAGGGAAAACAGCAGCAAGTGCCGGGACAAGGAAAGAGAGGACAAGTGCTGCCAAAAGCACATATTTAGAGTAGGAAAAATGCGGCTCTCCCATATTCAGACGCTGCACCAGTTCTTTAGAGAAAAACCAGGATGCACTGCTGCTGATAATAGTAGAAAAAAGAAACACCATTGTTCCGATATAGCCTAAAACTGCGCCATATTGCATCCAGAAATGGCGTGTTCCCGCACCGAGGACTTTCATTACACTCATTTCAAATGCTTGTTCTGCCACCATCCGATAAAAGAGGTGTACAACAAGCAAAATCCCCAGTATGAGGGAAAGCCCGCCCAGCAGGATCAGCAGCAGCAGGATGCTGTCGGCCATCGTTTTGCGAAGAAAGAAAGGCTCCTCGGCCTGTTCGGTCCTGGATACTGAAATATCCTGATCTTTTAAAGCAGATGCAGCATCTGCCGTTATTTTTTGTGCCTGGTTTTCCGTTGTTCCGGACTTAAAGGTAAGCTGCACAGTGTTGCAGCCCTTCTCAGCACCCAGATTCCGAAACGCTGCTTCTGTTAAATAACCATAGCCTTTGCCGCTGTATGTGATAGGAGTTTTGTAGTAATCTTTCACAGCTCCTGCAACCTTTAGCGTTTTTTTGCTTTTGCCGGGCAGGGACAGCGTAATCACGCTTCCCTTTTTTAAATGCAGAGCATCCATTGTCGACTGGTCAAGGTAAATACCTTTTTGGCCAGAGGGAATATTGCCGGGAAGCCTGATTTTATTAATAGAAAAGGCTCCATTGTCGGGAAGCGCGGTCAGTTCAAAATTTTTATTTGAGCGTCCAATCTCCGCCCTTGCCCTTGTTACCCATTTACGCTCTGCTGTCTGAACACCCTTTACCTTCTTCAAAAAGGAGATGTCCTTATTAAATGTACTGGTCGTAAAGGTTGCATCAGCGGCATTCGTACTTTTCATGCTTTCGTTTTGGGCCTGCTCAAATAAAAGTTTTGTATTCAGCAATGTTCCTACCATTGAAAGACAGAAGGTAATTGAAAGAATAATGACAAATGTTCTTGATTTATGCCTTGCAAGATCTTGCCATGCTTTCTTTATATAGACGGGGATCATAGAAGCCCCCTCTCCCTTGCAAGGGTGCTGATAATGCGGCCGTCCTTTACTTGAAGGGTACGATCGGTTTTTTCAGCCAGCTCCTGATCGTGTGTCACGATAATGACAGTCTTTCCTTCATCAGCCAGCTGCTCAAATAAGGAAAAAATCTGAATCGCATTCTCTGAATCAAGATTCCCAGTCGGCTCATCTGCAAGGATAACCGGGGGATCATTAGCCAATGAACGTGCTACTGCAGTGCGCTGCTTTTCCCCGCCTGACACGTGATCCGGAAAATGATTCATCCGCTCTGTAAGCCCGACTGATTCCAGCAGCTCCATTGCTCTGGTTCGTCTTTTCTTACGGGAGCCTCTTTTTGCGAACTCCATAGGAAGAAGCACATTTTCAAGCAGTGTTAAGGCAGGTATTAAATGAAAGGCCTGAAAGACAATGCCGATATTGGCTGCTCTCCATTTCGTCAGCTTCCTGCCTGAAAGGGTTGATACAAGCTCTCCATTTATTTCAACTGATCCTGCTGACGGCCTGTCAACTCCAGAAAGTATGTTGAGAAGCGTAGATTTCCCGCTCCCGGATTTTCCGATAATGCCTGCAAACTCTCCCTGTTCAATGGAGAAGCTGACGTTGTCCAAGGCCGGAAATGATGTTTTTCCATTAGTATATATTTTTGAAACGTGCTCAAGCTTTATCATTCGGCGGCTGCACTCTCCTCTTCAGTAAAAATACTTTTTCCAATTACATGCAGTTTTGCAGGGGCCAGGGGCTAGTCGGCTGTCTATCATATGACCCCTTTCTTTCCAGTAAAATCCTTACTAAGTCCATTGTGCGATAACAAGGTATTCGTATTCTAATAGTCATATCTAAGGGTAGAAAAACTTTGCCCCCGTCTCATTAAATATCATGCCGGCGGTTACCCCGCAACCTGCTTACTATTTCCATAAATTTAATTTTGAAATTTGATGCGCCGAACCTCACAGGATTTTTCGGTATTTTTCGGGTAAATATCCAATAATAAGGGAAAAACAGCGTCTTATATATGTATATAGGCTTATGATTTTGTATTAATATGTCGAATAGTGACGAAAATGTTGTAGTTTATTAGATACCTTTTCTCATTTTTCTTAACATTTGTACCCTTATTTGCCCTTAGATCGTTGAGGGTCTTGTTTTCATGAAAACTAGAAAATAAATTATTACAAAATCGTAAACTGTTTCACACTTCGTAAAATTCTAATAGATGTATAGGTTATATAGGTTTATCCATCTTAGAAACCACCAGCCTGCCGTATTGTTACAGAAAAGTTACAATTATTACAGTCAGTTAAGTTAACGCTTACAACATAATGATCATCACACTTTAGAGGTTTTTTGACGAATGGGGATGAAATTTGTCACGGGCAATACGGCAGATTGAAAAGAGGTTTGAAAATTCATTAATCTGTTCATGACAAAAGACTTCGGCATCGAGGCGAACAAAAGAGGTGGAGATCTTCGGAGTGGATCTTAGTCAAAATTTTAAGAATGATAATTTGAGAGGAGAACTACAATGGCTAAAGTTGAACAGGAACTTGCTTCCGAACAGCCGGAAGTAAAAAAGGTTTCCACGCAGAAAAAACTTTCCACTAAGGAAAAAACCTTTGTTATCACACTTTTCATTATTTTAGTAGCTGCTCTTTTCTATGTGAACTGGACAGCCTCATCAAGTCTTAACCTGACAATCGGTGTCTATGGATCTGTCATGATTGCGTATCTGCTTGGGAAAATGCTTCTTTCCTTCAAATACGATACCGTTGATATTGATCCGCCGGATTTAAAAGTTTCGGTCATCATTCCTTCCTATAATGAAGCGCCTGACGCTGTTCTCGGTACAATTGAGAGCATCCTGAAACAGGATTATCCAATCCATGAAATCTTCGTCATTGACGATGGAAGCAAAGATATTTCGGCATATGAAGCAACATTAAAACTAAAAGAAAATTTAACTTCAGGATCAGGTGAAAAGCTGGCAGCACTGGCTGCTGGAGATCCTTCTTATAAACTTCCGAACTTAATTGTTCACCGTCTGCCTAAGAATGCCGGCAAGCGCCATGCGCAAATTTGGGCTTTTGAACGGGCTACAGGCGATGTTTTTGTAACAGTTGATTCTGACTGCACAGTGTTTCCGAATGCCGTGCGCGAGCTGTTAAAACCTTTTAATGACAATGAAGTTTCAGCAACAACAGGTCATGTCAACATCCGGAACCGTACTGACAATGTTTTGACCCGTCTGATCGATATGCGTTATGACAATGCTTTCCGTGTTGAGCGTGCGGCGCATTCTGTTACAAATAACGTTCTAGTCTGCAGCGGTCCTTTGAGTGCTTACCGCAGCGAAGTAGTGATGAAGAACCTGAACCATTATGGAACTCAAACCTTCCTTGGACAGCAAGTTCAGCTCGGTGATGACCGATGCCTGACGAACTATGCGATCCGTGAAGGAAAAACACTTTATCAATCAACAGCACGATGCATCACTGACGCACCGACTACACTGAGAACTTTACTGAAGCAGCAATCACGCTGGAACAAGTCATTTTTCCGCGAAAGTCTGATTGCCCTTAAAATCGGCTTAACGAAACCGAATGTCTTTGTATGGGTACTGCTTGAAATGTTCCTTTGGATTGCGTTTGGCGTGTCACTTGTCTTTGCCATTTACTATACGTCTTCGACAATGGGCTGGATCATGCTGATCTACTACTTGGCATATGTAACCATCTCTGCCTATGCCCGAAATGTCTTTTACGCTTATAAAAAGCCGCTTACGTTCTTGCTGGCGCCGATTTACGGAATTCTTTTCCTTTTCCTGCTTTGCCCGCTTCGTTTCTGGGCACTGCTGACACTGCGTTCTACATCTTGGGGCACAAGAGGCTAAGTTACAGCCTCTTAAGCCTTTTGCTGATAACAACTTGATTGGAGATGTTTCTATGAAAATTCGCAAAGCTATTATACCTGCTGCAGGCCTTGGAACAAGATTTCTTCCGGCGACAAAAGCACAGCCGAAAGAAATGCTTCCGATCGTCGACAAACCAACCATACAATACATTGTGGAAGAAGCCATCCAATCCGGCATTGAGGATATTCTTGTCATTAGCGGACGCGGAAAGCGTGCTATCGAAGACCATTTCGACAAAGCATATGAGCTGGAAGAAACCCTTTTGAAAAAAGAAAAGTTTGAAAGACTCGAAGAAATTCAAGCCATTTCCAATATGGCGAACATTCACTATATCCGGCAGAAAGAGCCAAAAGGTCTTGGCCACGCTATCAATTGTGCAAGCAGCTTCATTGGAAATGAACCATTTGCTGTTCTGCTTGGAGACGATATCGTAAAAGCAGATAAGCCTTGCTTAAAACAGCTGATCGATGTTTACGACAAATATGAATCCTCTGTTGTGGGTGTACAGGAAGTTGCTCATGAAGACGTTTCAAAGTACGGCATCATTGCACCGCTTGAAAATGCAACTCTTGACGATGGGATTATCTCCCTTGCGTCTGTTGTAGAAAAGCCTGCACGTGAAGATGCCCCATCCAACTATGCAATTATGGGCCGCTATGTGTTAACGCCGGAAATATTTGATATTTTAAATACTCTTCCGCCAGGATCCGGAAATGAAATTCAGCTGACAGATGCTATTAAAATCCTGAACGAATCCCAGAACGTACTGGCCTATGACTTTTCCGGCAAACGCTACGATGTTGGCGACAAATTCGGATTTGTTAAAGCAACAATTGATTTTGCTCTGGAAAGAAATGATTTAAGCGCACAGGTTCAGGAGTATTTAAAAGAACTAGCAAAACGCAAAGAATTTATTCTTTCTTAAGGAGGAGAATACGATGAAAATTGCCATTATCGGTACTGGCTATGTTGGGTTAGTGACAGGCGTATGCTTATCTGAAATCGGCCACAGCGTAGTATGCCTTGATATCAATGAAGAAAAAGTGCAGTCCATGAAAAAAGGCATTTCGCCAATTTATGAACCAGGTCTTGAAGAGCTGATGCTGAAAAATATGGAAGCAGGCAGACTGGATTTTACAACAAGCCACATCACAGGGCTGAAAGATGCCGATGTTGTTTACATAGCTGTCGGAACTCCGCAGGGAGAAGACGGATCAGCTAACCTTTCCTATATTTACAATGCAGCAAGAGACATTGGCCAAAACATTACCCGTGATGCTGTGGTTGTAACGAAAAGTACAGTTCCGCTTGGAACAAACCACAAGGTTAGAGAATTGGTGCTTGCCAACCTTCAGGGAAACCACTGTGTAGAGGTTGTATCAAATCCTGAATTCCTTCGTGAAGGACAAGCGATTCATGACTCATTTAATGGTGACCGCATCGTGATTGGAGCGGACAACGAAGAGGCAGCAAATATCATTGAAGAAATCAATAAGCCGTTTAATCTTCCCATTTTAAAAACAAGCATCAGTTCTGCAGAAATGATCAAGTACGCTGCGAATGCTTTCCTTGCGACTAAAATTTCCTTTATTAACGAAATTGCCAACCTGAGCGAAAAGGTCGGCGCGGATGTTTCCGAAGTTGCAAAAGGAATGGGGCAGGATGCGCGCATTGGCGCTAAATTCCTAAATGCAGGCATCGGCTACGGCGGATCTTGCTTCCCGAAAGATACGCATGCACTTGTGAAAATTTCTCAGGACAATGAGCACAATTTCCACCTGCTAAAATCAGTGATTGAAATCAATGAGCAGCAGAAGACGCTGCTTGTTGAAAAAGCCATTGAGCGTTTTGGCTCACTGAAAGGCAAGCGTGTGGCCCTTTTAGGTCTTGCATTCAAGCCTGAAACAGATGACATGAGAGAGGCAGCATCCATTTCTGTTTCTAAGCGCCTTGTAGAAGAAGGGGCAGAAGTAATCGGCTATGATCCGATTGCAGCTGAAAATGCCAAAAAGGTTCTCCCGGAGCAGGTTGCTTATGCGGAGCAAATTGAAGATGCCATCAAGCAGGCTGATATGGTCTTTATCCTGACAGATTGGAAAGAAATCGTGGAAAAAGCACTGATTATGTCCAATCTGTTCTTAAAGAACCCGGTTGTCTTTGACGGCCGCAACTGCTACACCCTTGAAGAGGCGAAGAAGTACAAGGCTGAATATCATTCCATCGGCAGACATGCAGTCCTTCCAGACCCGCAGGATGCCGCTCGGAAACAAATGGTTGCTTCATTCTAAGGCAGTTAAGCTGCTTTAGAATGATTCGATAAAATTTAATAGTGAAGGGAAGATCTGGATGAAGAAATTAGTTGCTTCAACCGTTCTGGCAACGGCTCTTGCTGTAAATTTCTCAGGAGTCGGACATGCCGCAACAATGCCTAACGTGTCACAAGAACAGGTTCAAAAGGCTAAGGAAACAGCACAGCAGCTTTTGGACAAAGTCAGCACCTTAAAAGCGGATGTGAAGCTTAAGGATGCCAAGTATACTGTTCAGTACACAGAAGAAAGAGGCACTGTTAAAGTACACATTGTGAAGGATTCCGGCAGCAAGAAGTTTGAAATCACAGATGAAAAGGCTAAAACGCAAATTGTTCAATTTGTCAAAGACTTGAATTTGAACAAAAGCATGAGCAAAGAAGCAATCATCGGTAAAATTTCGAAAGCTCTTGGAGTAAAACCTTCTGATGTCCTAAAAGCAAAAGCAGCCATTTCTTTCAACAATGATGCAGATCTTTCCTTCGGGTACAAAAAAGGCAGCAAAGAAGCGGCAGAGTCTTATCTGCCAAACAAACTGGATGTGTACCTTGAAGGCAAAAAGGGCGAGTATTTCCATGCTGAGCTTGCACTGCATGACGATACTGTCAAAGCAAAAATTGAAGAAAAAACTTCAGCAGGCTACAAATCCTATATAGGTTTAGCTGCCCTTATGGAAATGGCCCGCCTGAAATCAGTCCTTACACCATCTAAAGACACAAACATCAGCGACTACTTAACTGCGCTGACAAAAGAACTTGGCTTCAAGCCATCCGAATTAACAGAAGCCGATGTGAAAGCTGTGTTCGGCGACGGTTCAAAAGCAGACATTCAATTTTCGAAGTAATAACAAAAAAATTACCCTATTTATCCAAAAGTTCGACCATTCATCATGAACACCAACCCTTAAAAGACTGCCATCAGGCAGTCTTTTTTGGTTTGTCTGCAGCTGGAATGAAAAACAGTTGTTTAAGTTGAAAGGAGATTAAGAAGTAATGAAGTTTTGTAAACTTATAAAGATATATTTGTAACCTGTGTTTCTAAGGCCAATGATTCATAAAATGGCTTGCATTTCAGATAAAATAACCATTTTGCATGAAGATGGCCGGTGTTTCCTGCCAAAAAA
This sequence comes from Metabacillus kandeliae, assembly GCF_021166585.1. Classification (GTDB taxonomy): domain Bacteria; phylum Bacillota; class Bacilli; order Bacillales; family Bacillaceae; genus Metabacillus_B; species Metabacillus_B kandeliae. The sequence goes on along the minus strand of NZ_JAJOZE010000008.1, from coordinate 8,090 downwards.
TGATTCCCCTCTCGGTAAATGGTTTTATGCGGTGCTTTTGGCCTTCCTCTCATCTTTAACATAATTGCAATAGGTGATAAAACATCTAGGGAATTCCCATTAAAAAGAAAACTTTATCCTTCTGCAAACGCGTTTCTCCTCCGATAATGCTGCTGTAAAGCCTGCTATGATCCCCTTTTAGCTGATGAAACGCTTCCAAAAAGTTCAATGAAAAATTAGAATATTCCCTTTTCATAATTCATTCCACTTAGACTATGATTTTATCGGCTGCTTGAAAAAAAGGGGATTTCCAACTATCTTCATCTTTCATTCTATACTCAGCCCCTTATAGTAGGGATGGGAAGAAAAAAAGACGGAGGCTGAACGAAAAAGCCTAAGTCGGGATTTAAGGAGATGTTATGGCATGTGGGTTATTCCCCTTTGTGCAGCCATTTTGCTGGTATTGGGCGTATTGGAAAAACGGCGGCACCAGAAAAATCTTGATTCTATCCCTATGCGGATCAACATTAATGGCATCAGAGGCAAATCTACGGTTACCCGGTTAATAACTGGAATTTTGATTGAGGCCGGTTATAAAACTGTCGGAAAGACCACAGGTACGGACGCAAGAATGATGTACTGGAACACGAAGGAAGAAAAACCGATTATCCGCCGGCCGGAAGGTCCAAATATAGGAGAACAGCGGCGGGTAACAGAAGAAGTCGTGGAGCTGAAGGCTGAGGCATTCGTCAGCGAGTGCATGGCGGTCAATCCTGACTACCAGATTATCTTTCAAAGAGATATGCTTCAGGCGACCATTGGAGTGATCGTGAACGTGCTCGAGGATCATATGGATGTAATGGGTCCAACTCTTGACGAAGTGGCTCAGGCGTTTGTCGCAACCATTCCGAAGAACGGACATGTCATTGTGAACGAAAGCCCGTACATAGAATTTTTTAGGCGTGAAGCTGAAAAAAGAGGATCTACTTTGATTGTTTGTGATAATTCACGAATTTCAGAGCAATTCCTCAAAAGCTTTGAATATATGGTTTTTCCCGATAATGCTTCTCTTGCGCTTGCAGTAGCCGATGCGCTCGGGATTGATGAAAAAACAGCCTTCAGAGGCATGCTGAATGCTCCGCCGGATCCGGGTGCAATGAAAATTCTGCCTCTTGTAGATCCGAATAATCCAGGCTATTTTGTAAATGGATTTGCGGCGAATGACGCTTCTTCCACAATTAATATCTGGAAGAGAGTTGAGGATCTCGGCTATCCGACAAATGACGCGGTTGTGATTATGAACTGCCGGCCGGACAGGGTGGACCGGACCATTCAATTTGCCAATGATGTTCTTCCTTATATTCCGGCTAAAGATCTTATTCTGATAGGAGAAACAACACAGCCGATTGTGGAAGCCTTCAATGCCAAAAAGATACCATCTGAAAATCTTCATAACCTTGAGGGGTATTCAACAGAGGAGATTCTGGAAGTTATGGAGAGCATGCTTCGGGGAAGAGCTGTCTACGGTGTCGGAAATATCCATGGTGCAGCAGCTCCATTAATCGAAAAATTGGAAGACTATAAAATCAAGCAGTTTGTGAGCTAGGGGGAAACGGAATTGTTCGGATCGGATTTATACATAGCCCTCGTATTGGGCGTATTGCTAAGTTTGATATTTGCGGAAAAAACAGGAGTTCTCCCTGCTGGTCTTGTGGCACCGGGTTATTTAGCCCTCGTTTTTGATCAGCCGGTATTTATGGCAGTCATATTTTTTATCAGTCTCTTAACCTATTTAATCGTCGTTCATGGGGTGGGGAAAGTTGTCATCCTCTATGGCAGAAGGAAATTCGCAGCGATGCTGATGACCGGCATTATATTAAAAGTCCTATTTGATTATTTTTACCCCATCATGCCCTTTGAAATAGCAGAGTTTAGAGGAATTGGAGTCATCGTTCCCGGGCTGATTGCCAATACGATGCAGAAGCAGGGACTGATTTTGACAGCCGGAAGCACGCTGCTTCTAAGCGGAGCAACCTTCCTGCTTATGTCTCTTTACTATTTAATTTAAAAGCGGGGTGAGAACATGAGCGGTCCTTCAGGAAAACGGAAATTAAACTTTCAGGAAAAATTGCTGATTTTTATGAAACGGAACAAATTAAATACGACCAAACAGGTTTTCTTCTGGCTTGCTGTTTCAGCCCTGATCATGTTTGGCTTTTCATTTGCCAAGTCCGAGCAGGGACAGCCTGAATTGAAATATAAAGACGAAATCTTTACAGCCTCCTTCATGGGTGACATTATGATGGGCCGCGAGGTGAAAAAAGTGACGGATCATAAGGGGTACGATTACCTTTTCCAGAACGTCAAGCCGCTGCTGCAGAATTCTGATTACTCAACAGCCAACTTTGAGCATCCCGTCGCAGATGGACTGAAAGGCGGGAAAGACCCCCAGCACATTCATATAGGGACGGATACAGAGGCTGTTAAGGCGCTGCAAAATATGAATTTCACCGTCGCAAATCTAGCAAATACCCATGCTCTTGATTATGGGATACAGGGCCTTGATAAAACTTTCAGCGTTATGAAACAGCATGGTATTGATCCAGTTGGTGCCGGGCGGACTCTTGAAGAGGCGAAAAGGCGCATATCCTATAGAGAATATAACGGCATAAAAGTAGCGACCCTTGGATTTACGGATATTTATCCAAAGGATTACAATGCGACAAAGCTAAATCCGGGAGTTCTTCCAATGAAACCGAAGATTTTCATTCCCTTAATTGCGGAAGCAAAGGAAAAGGCTGATCTGGTTATTGTTAATGCTCATTGGGGACAGGAGTATGACACAAAGCCCCACCCGAGGCAAAAGGAATTTGCCCATGCGATGGCTGACGCCGGAGCTGATGTTATTGCAGGACATCACCCGCATGTACTGTCGCCTGTTGAAAAATACAAAGATACTGTTATTTTCTACAGCCTTGGGAACTTTATTTTTGATCAAGGATGGACAAGAACTAGAGAAAGCGCAATTGCGCAGCTAAGAGTGATGAAGGATCAGAAAGCCAGATTCGAAATCACTCCTCTCCAAATCAGAGAAGGACAGCCATCACCGCTTAGAAATATTAATCAAATACAGAAAAAGCGGATTTTTAAAACTTTGACCAAAGATATGAAAAATGTTGATTGGAAAGAGAAAAACGGCAAGCTCATTTTTGAAATGGATTACGACAAAAAGTTGTAGAAGGTGCTTATGTCTAAGAAATGGATAACCAGAGCCGTGGCGGCGGTAATGATCGCATTAATTCTTCTGTTTGCGATATTCAGATGCAGCAGCTATTCAGGCCCTGACGGCGGCGGAACAGTGAGTGCCAATAACGCGCTTGCCACTGAGGCAGGAACGAAAGTCCTCCGGGATGGAGGCAATGCTGTAGACGCAGCTGTTGCCGTGTCCTATGCACTTGGCGTTGTGGAGCCCTTTGCATCAGGCATAGGGGGCAGCGGAGTCATGGTCGTTTACAATCCAAAGAAAAATATTAAGAAAGTGTACGACTACAAAGGCATTTCATCTTTCGCCAATCTTAAGTCCAAAGATTCTATTGCTGTTCCGGGCTTCGTCAAAGGGCTGGAAACAGCGCATATCGAGCTTGGAGAAAAACCGATGGACGAATTGATCGCTCCGGCTATAAAGTACGCAGAAAAAGGCTTTAAAGCAGATAAATTTTTGACGGACAGGCTGACGATTCAAAAAAAAGAGTTTCATGGTCTTCCAAAGTCCTTTTATCCTAACGGTAAACCGTTAAAGCCAGGTCAGCTTGTAAAACAGCAGGATCTTGCAAAAACCATGAAGCTGATTCAGAAGAATGGGTCAGACGCTGTATACGGAGGAGAAATCGGCAAAAAGATTGCTGAGAGAGCTGATGCCGTAACAGAGGATGATTTTAAGAAATATACCGTTAAAAAGTCAGAGCCTGTTGAAGGGAAGTTTGGAAACTATCATATTCTGACGTCACCGCCTCCAACAGGGGGAGTGACCCTGCTTGAGATTTTAAAAATGGCTGAGCTTTACAAGGGTGAATTTAAGGAAAACCAGGTAACCAACTATGTGCATCTAATTGGTGAAATCACAAAACAAGCCTATAAAGACAGAATTCAGCAGATTGGCGATCCAGCTTTTACAGAAGCGGATGCTAATCAAATGCTCTCTTCCGGCCATATTGAAAAGCAGGCAAAGAATATCAGCTTCGACAAGGTTTCTTTCGATATAGATGTGAACGATACCGAAGCGGACAAAAAAGATTACGAAAATACCACCCATTTTTCTATCAAGGACAGTGACGGCACGATCGTATCGGTTACAAACACACTCGGTAATTTCTTTGGATCAGGCTATCACACAGCCGGTATTTTTCTGAACAATGATTTAACGAGATTCAGTGAAAATAAGAATTCGCCAAATCGGATACAGCCTGGAAAAAGGCCAAACAGCTATATTACTCCGGCCATATTGGCAAGCAAGGATGAAACAGTTGGCATAGGGACACCAGGCGGCAAGCGGATTCCAATGGTGATCGCACAAGCTTTGATCCAGCACGAATACTTCGGAAAATCATGGCAGGAAGCCATTAAGGAACGAAGGTTTTACATCGAAGGCAAAAAGCTGTATGCAGAGCCGGGCTATCCAAAAAATGTGAGAGACAAGCTTGAAAAAAGAGGATATGACATCAGAACGAAAAAGTCTCCCTTCTTCTACGGTGGAATCAATGCGGTAATCGATGACAGAAAGAACAGCAGGGAATATGGAGCAGCCGATCCGAGAAGGACTGGCACGTGGAGCACAGCCAACTAAAGGAGGATAAAAATGAAATTTTTAAAAAGCATCTTCAGTTTGGTCGTAGTAACAGGAATCTTAGCTTTTATGATTGGATTTAAACAGACGGAAACTGTAGGGCCTGCTGAGAAGCAATCCATCACAGCGACAATGACACAGGTTGAAAAGCATAAGCAGCAACTGCAGGCGACAGCGATGGCGGCTAAACAGAAGGTTGATGAATATGCTCAAAAACAGACCGGTCAAAAAAGTGACGGCCAAACTGGCAGCTGATCAAAAATCCCCTTTAAAGGGGATTTTTTTAATGTTCTATCGTGATGTTTGTTCTTTTGAAAGAACGATTTGAACGATGGAAGCAGCGGACATCTTTATTTTTAAAGAGGGCAGGCAGGGAGAGAAAACCCTTCTTTGTTATATCATGATAATGCTTCTCGATTATTGCAATAGAACAAAAGAACTTCTGAACGTTTTTATTATGAAACCTCAGATTTAGTCCTCCCGAAAAGAAGTTTTATTATGACTTACATAATTTCCCTTATAAATTTCTGAGAAAAGATTTTAATAGATAAAAGCACTAAACTCCTTGTCCTGACAGCCTTTCTATTAAAAAATATTCTTCTGGCATTTTATTAACAAACCCTTCTATTATTTCGTTTCTCGAAATATAGACAAAAAAATAGGGTATTCTGCCTAGTCATTTTTTAGTAGAAATAGAAAATTCGGACTATTTATTAAATTCAGATTAAATTTATAATAATATTGTAGTAAATATTCTTTTTATTAGAAAATATGACTCGTTTTACCAGATGAGGCGCTATTTTCTACATAAGCGGAGGGGGCTTGTGAGTTGAGGAAGTTAAAACGTTCTATGGAAAGAAATCAGAGAAAATGGAAAAAGGCTGCAAAAGTAACAGCTGCAGCCATGCTTTCCGGCGGATTTATTTTAGGAAGCTTGCTTCCTGTAAACGCTGCATCAGCAGCTTCCACTTCAAAAGTGGCAGAGTCAGCACCAATTGATGTAGGTCTGATTCCGGATGAAAGGCTTGCTGAAGCATTAAAGCAGCAGGGATTGCTGAACAACGATGCAACTGTTGCTGAAACACAGGCAGCAATTAAGAATTACGTAGCACAAAAGCAGGGATTTAAAGCACCGGAAGATCAAAGCTTGAGCAGTGTAAACGTAAAAGCTAAGGATACAAAAAAAGATCAAAAAGAAAAGACTAAAAGAAAAGGTTTTGGAAACCTTGGTCCTGGCAGCGGCAACGGTTTTGTAAAAGTAGACTCTGCAAAACAGGCAAAGTACAATGGTCCTGTCCGCACTGATAACGTACTAGTTTTATTGGTCGAATTTGCAGATTTCAAGCATAATAACGTCGATAAAACACCTGATTACATGTGGGCAAGTGATTTCAATCAAAAGCACTATCAGGATATGATTTTTGGTGACAAAGACTTTAAACTTTTTAACGGAGATAAAATTAAAACATTCAAGCAGTATTACAATGAGCAATCTGGCGGAAGCTATGATGTTAAAGGAACAGTTCACGACTGGCTTACAGTTCCTGGTAAAGCTGCAGATTATGGCGCAGACGCTAAAACAGGCCATGATAACCTTGGCCCTAAAGGTCCTCGCGACTTAATTAAGGATTCCTTGAATGCAGCAGTTGCTGCTGGAATTAATTTATCAGATTATGACCAATTTGATCAGTACGATCTTGATGGAGACGGCAACAAAAATGAGCCTGACGGACTCGTTGACCACTTAATGGTTATTCATGCCGGAGTTGGACAGGAAGCAGGCGGCGGCAGACTTGGAGCAAATGCCATCTGGTCTCACCGCTGGACAGTTGGACCACAGCCTTACGCAATCCCGAACACGACTTCCAGCACAAAGTACTGGGGCGGCAAGATGGCTGCATTCGATTACACAGTAGAGCCTGAAGACGGCGCTGTTGGTGTATTCGCCCATGAATTTGGACATGATCTTGGTCTGCCGGATGAGTATGATACACAGTACACTGGTGCAGGTGAACCGATCGAAGCATGGTCCATCATGAGCGGCGGCAGCTGGGCAGGTAAACTTGCCGGAACACAGCCGACAAGCTTCTCTCCTCAAAACCGCGAATTCTTCCAAAAAACAATGGGCGGCAACTGGGCCAACATTGCGGAAGTAAACTATGATGACCTGCAAAGGCACGGTATGGCTACAGTGATTGACCAGGCAGTTACAAAATCTAAAAATCCTGGCATCGTAAAAGTAAATCTTCCGAAGAAGCCTGTTAAAGGAATTGCTCCTGCTTTCGGTAAGAAATACTATTACAGTGACAAAGGCGACGACCTTCACAATTCTATGAGCACGCCTGAATTTGATCTGACAAATGCTTCAAGCGCTGAATTCAGCTACAAAGCTCACTATGATGTTGAGTATGATTATGACTTCCTTGAAGTTAACGCTGTCCTGAGCGATGGTACAAAAGTACTTGTTGACAAGATTGGCGATGAACTGACTGATGAAAAAACTGGTGCAGACACATCCAAAGGCCAATGGGTAGATAAAACCTATGACCTTAGCCAATTTAAAGGCAAAAAAGTGAAGCTTCAATTCGATTATATTACGGACGGCGGCCTTGCAATGGACGGCTTTGCCCTAGATAACGCAGAACTGAAAGTAGACGGCAAAACAGTATTCTCTGATGATGCAGAAGGAACACCAAAAATGGCACTTAACGGCTTCATTGTTTCCGACGGCAACTTCTACAAAGACAACTATTACTACCTTGAGTGGAGAAACTATGCAGGATCTGACGAAGCGCTTCAATTCGGACGCGGCGTTCCTTACAACACAGGAATGGTAGTATGGTACGGCGATGAAAGCTACATGGATAACTGGACAGGCCCTGGCTACCACCCAGGATACGGATTCCTTGGCGTTGTTGATTCACATCCAGAGGTTGTTGTTGGAACGCTTAAAGGCAAGCCATCTGTAGCAAACAGCACTCGCTACCAGATTGCTGACGCAGCATTCTCTTATGACCGCACACCTGGATTCACAATCAGCTCTCCTTCAAGAGGACTGTTCACATTTGACAGCCTTCCAGGAGTTACACGTTTCAGCGACAGCAACACATATATCGATTCCAAGCTTCCTGATGCAGGACGCATTCTGCCAAATAACGGTTTGAAAGTTACTGTTCTTGGAGAAGCGAAGGATAACTCTGCTGGTGCAGTGTATATCGGTAAATAATCGATTATAAGAGAAAACCAGTCCTCGATGAGGGCTGGTTTT
>NZ_JAJOZE010000007.1 GCF_021166585.1 Metabacillus kandeliae | reverse complement strand
CAAAAAGCCTGCTTAAACAGCAGGCTTTTTGTTTTCCTCAGGGTTGCTGACAACTCCCAGAACATCGAGTAAAAAGACGAAAACCGGGATGCCGATGATCAATCCCCACACTCCGAAAAAGTGCTCTGAAACGATCAATACAATAAACGTATAAAAAACAGGCAAGTCTGTTTTGGCAGACATTAATTTTGGATTCAGAATATAGGCTTCTATGGCATGAATAACCATGATCAGCACGATCATATAAACTATTCCAAGTGCGCCAAAGATGGCATATGCAATAATGCAGAGCGGGACGAGAGAGATCAGTACGCCGGCTACAGGAATTAACCCAAGAAACAGCACCATCATGGAAATGCCGAAAAGCTGCGGAAAGCCCATAATCCAGAGGGCGATTGTGGTTACAAAGCAGTTCACAACGGCAATGATAAACTGTGCCTCCAGCACTTTGCCAAATGTTCTGACGAATTTCCTTGAAAAGTACTCGATTTCTACATAAAAAGGAGCAATCTTGCTAGTTTCAAATTTGCGGGTGAACTCTATTAATCTCGGTTTATCCAAAAGGAAAAACAGGCTTAAAATTAACGAGAGGAATACATGCAGGCCGACTTTTCCAATGTCCTGGAATGATTTGACAAGGAAATCAACCCCCTGCCCTGCATACTTGGCAATCTGGTTTTTCTCCAATGTATTGGCCAAATAGGTGATGATCGGGTTATTTTGAGGCTTTTGATAAAAATCAGTCAGCTGTTTTATGAGCTGCGTAATTTCCTTTGAGATCAATGGAAAATAGGCTGTGACTGCTACAGCAAGCAATCCGATGACAAGTGCATACAGCAGCAGGACAAGCACCTTCCGGTTAATCGGAAATTTTTTTGATACAGCTGTCTGCAGGCGATCCATTAGAAAGCTGAAAATAAAGGTTAGCAGAATAATATTGATCATGCTTCTGAAACTGTAAAGCAATAAAGCAAGCAATAAAAAAATGATAAATCGTTTAAATCCCGGTTTTTGAAATATTCTTATTAATGCATCCATTGACTACCTTTAACCTTTCGCGCCTGTTTCAATAAACTAAACGAATTTTTAATATAACCTGTGCAAGCATTATCTTTCATTATCCACTATTTGTATGCTTTTTTTCAAGCACATATCCGAATTTCAAATAATAAAATAGCGGCTTTTTATCATCCTGCATGCAAAGGTTTCCGTCTTATGTAATACGCACCGCCTCCTTCAGCGGTTTCAAAAATATTTTACAAAATAAAAAGGCGCCCCTTTTCAGGAGCACCTTCCTTCTTTAATTAAACCCACCACATTTCTCCTGCTGATTCCTCAATTAAAACGGATTTTAAATTGGAGACAGCCCGGCGGAAACCTTCTTCAATAGACATGATTGGATCCTCGTGTTCTATGCTGACCACATAATCGTAGCCGTAGATGCGGAGGGCGCTGATCATATCTGACCACTCTTTGCTGCTGTGTCCGCAGCCGACTGAGCGGAAATTCCATGCTCGTGTTTGTATTTCCCCATATGGCTGCATATCTGTCAGACCGTACATGTTGACATTGTCCTGGTCAATGAATGTATCCTTTGCATGAAAATGATGGATGGCATTTGCTTTTCCCAGAATTTTAATCGCCCCGACAGGATCGATTCCCTGCCACCAAAGATGGCTTGGATCGAGATTGGCGCCAATCGCCTCACACGTTTCCTCGCGGAGTTTCAAGAGGGTGTAAGGGGTATGAACCAAAAAGCCGCCATGCAGCTCAAGGCCGATTTTAACACCGTGCTCCTCTGCATATTTTCCGGCTTTCTTCCAATAAGGAATCAGCTTTTCTTCCCACTGCCATTTCAAAACATCACCGTATTCATTCGGCCAAGGGGCTACTGGCCAGTTTGGATATTTGGCGCCTTCATGGTCACCTGCTGTTCCGGAAAAGCAGTTAACGACCGGAACTTCAAGAAGGGAGGCAAGCTTGATTGTTTTCATCAGCGTATCATCCGATTCTTTTGCAAAAGCTTCATCAGGAGAAATCGGATTGCCATGGCAGCTGAATGCGCTGATCGTAAGGCCGCGGTCTTTTACTTTTTGAAGATAGTTATTGCGGGCCTCTTCATTTTCAAGCAAATCATCAAGAGGGCAGTGAGCTGGCCCTGGATAGCCGCCTGTTCCTATTTCAACAGCCTGGAGGCCTTCTGCTTTTACAGTATCGAGCATTTCTTCAAAGCTTTTGTCTGCAAATAAAACAGTAAATACACCAAGTTTCATCTTTTCATCCCCTTTGTTCAGCTTAAATTATTCGACTACTGTGACCTTGTCGCTGCTTTTATAGATGGCATCTATGATCTGAGACACCTGCATGGCTTCTTCAGGCTTCACGATCAGTTCTTCTTCTCCTAGACAGGCATTGATAAAATTCTTTGCCTGAAGAATTCCCGGATCTTCTTCACCAGGGATCCAGATTGGTGCGGAATTGAAAAGCATATTATATCTGGTTGTGTAAAGTTCAAATGGAAAGACGTTGATGCCTCCATTCACACCTGATATGCTTAAATGCTCTTCATCATCGCGAATATTGGTGGCCCAGGAGGTTTCAAACAGCAGGGACGCTCCATTTTCAAATTTCATGTATGCTGTGACATGATCATCTACATTGAATTTCTGATGATCATAATCACCCCACAAATTCACCTGATTGGGAATTTTGCTCAGTGCGTTATAGCTGCTGCCTGATACTTCCGTATGCTTTGGATTGCCGATCAGCCAAAGAGCGAGGTCGATCAGATGGCAGCCATAATCAATCAGACTGCCTCCGCCCTGGAGCTCTTTATTTGTAAAAACGCCCCAACCTGGAACTTTCCTTCTTCTCAGCCCTTTTGCACGTATCACAAGCGGGGTCCCGATTTCATCTGTCAGCATCACTTTCTTTGCTGCCTGTGATTCTTTCATAAAGCGATAATGATAGCCTATAGCCAGCTTTTTGCCGCTATCCTTTTGAGCCGCAGCCATGCGCTCACACTCAGAAGCTGTAAGAGCCATCGGCTTTTCGCATAATACATGCACAGCCGCTTCAAGCGCATCTACTGTAATTTCGGCATGGAACTTATTCGGCGTGCATATGATTACCGCATCAATTTCTTCAAACATCTCTTTGTAATCGCTGAAAAAAAGCGGGATTTGAAATTGCTTTGCTACATCTTCTGCACGATGCACGTTAACATCACTGACTGCTGTGATCTCAGCCTGATCAGTAAATTGCTGAAAAGCGGGAATATGTCTGCCGGTGGCGATGCCGCCAACGCCGATTACCCCAATTCTCAGTTTTTTCATACTTGAACACCCTTTTGAACGGCCACAAATTTCTTGAGATGGCTGGATTCTAAAGCAGCAAGAATGACTTCAAGAGATTTCATTCCTTCTTCTCCAGTGACAAGCGGTTTTTCCCCTTTTAAAATAGCCTCTGTGAAGTGTTCCACCACATGGGAATTTTCCTGTCCGCCTTCATCATTGGATTGGATTTTTCCAAGGGAGTACTTCACAACTTCACCGTTCGCATATTGAGCAACAAGTGAATATTCCGGATCGTCTTCAAGACGCAGAATTCCCTTTTCTCCATAAATGACAGTAGAATTGTCCTCTTTTCCAGTATAAGCCCAGCTGGCAGCCAAAGTGCCGATAATGCCGCTGTCTGTTTTCAGAACGCAAACTGCATTATCATCCACATTTGCAAAATCCTTTGCGTTTGTTTCCACAAATGCGCCGACTTCGCTGAATTCCTGATCAAGGATATAGCGCAGAAGATCTGTTTTATGAACACCTAAGTCTCCCATGGCGCCAATAAAAGCTTTGTCTTTCTGGAAGAACCAGCTGTCTTTCCCATCCACGCTCCATCTTTCAGGACCAGGGTGCCCGAATGCTGTGCGGAAGCTGTAAACTTTCCCGATTTCGCCGTTTTTAATCAGCTGTCTTGCTTTTTGATGTGAAGGCACGAAGCGCTGATTATGGCCGATCATTAAAAATTTGCCGGCGTTTTCAGCAGCTTCAATCATTTTTTCCGCTTCCTCGCGGCTTGTTGCCATTGGTTTCTCACAAAGCACATGAAGCCCTGCATTAAGCGCTGCGATCGAAATTTCGGCATGAAGGTAGTTAGGTGTACAAACGCTTACTGCATCAACGATCCCGCTTTCAAGCAGATCCTGATAATCTTTGAATGCTTTCACTTCATATTTTCTGGCGATTTCATTTGCACGCTGCTCGTTAATATCGCATACTGCGACCAATTCAGCCTGGCTGTTCATTAAGTATTCAGGAATATGGCGATGCTGGGCAATGCTTCCGCATCCGATTACAGCAACTTTAACTTTGTTCATCACGTTTCCCCCATTTGTCGAATTATTTCATTCTTGGAAAATCAGCAGGTTATTTAGGTTTAATCGTTTCCAGCGGCTGTGCTTTTCCGTATACAGGACGCGCTCTGTCAGCTGGCGCTGCCCAGTTAACTGCATTTTTGATGACCTGCTGAACTCCGCTGTTGTAATAGGTCGGATAAGTCTCATGGCCAGGTCGGAAATAAAAGATCTTCCCGTTGCCTCTTTTGAATGTGCAGCCGCTTCTGAACACTTCTCCGCCTTCAAACCAGCTGACGAAAACAAGCTCATCAGGTGTTGGAATGTCAAAATGCTCCCCATACATTTCCTCTTTTTCAAGCTCAATGTACTCGCCGATTCCGTTCGTGATCGGATGGCTTGGATTGACAACCCATAGACGTTCCTTTTCATCAGCTTCCCGCCATTTCAAGTCACAGCCTGTTCCCATCAGTGTTTTGAAAATCTTAGAAAAGTGACCTGAATGCAAAACAATCAGTCCCATTCCATCCAGCACTCTGTTCTTCACTTTTTCTACTGTTTCATCTGCCACTTCTTCATGTGCCACATGCCCCCACCAGATCAGAACGTCCGTATTTTCCAGCACCTCATCAGTCAACCCGTGCTCAGCTTCATCAAGGGTAGCTGTTCTTACATCATGGCCATCCTTCAGGAAAGAAGCTATGGCGTTGTGAATTCCATCAGGATAGACTGCGCGCACCTCTTCGCTTGTTTGTTCATGCCTGTTTTCATTCCATACAGTAACCTTCATTTTTCTGCACCATCCCTTTTTCAATTTGTCTATCTATGTATTAATCTATCAGCTTGATTATCAAATTGCATAAGCTGAAGAAGATTCCCTGACAACCAGCTCAACCGGCAAAATTTCCTTCAGCGGCTGAACTTGCTCACTTTCCATTGCCCTAAATATCATTTTAGCTGTTATCTGCCCTTTTTTGAAAATATCCTGTCTGACCGTGCTCAAACTCGGGGTGAGATACTGACTGACGCTCAAGTCATCAAAGCCTACAATCGACAGATCTTTTGGAATGACAAGACCTCTTGATGTGAGCGTTCTCATAATTCCCAAGCTTAAGGTATCAGAAGTGGAAAACACAGCCGTAATTTTTTCTCCTGAATTTAAAATGTCATTGCCAGTTTCAATGCTCGCCTGAAACAAATGACTGTTGCTGTTAAACACCAATTCTTCCCTGAAAGGAATATGGTATTCTGCCAAAGCCCTTTTATAGCCAAGAAACCGCTGATAGTCTACAGGGCTTTTCTGAATATTGGTCAAAGCTACCGCAACATCACGGTGGCCAAGCTCAAGCAAATGTTTTGTGGCAGCATAGCCGCCTTCTTCATCTGCGATATTAATGGTGTGAAAGCTGCTGCTGTTTTTCTCATAATAATCGACAAGCACGATCGGAATGTCAGCTGTTACAGCGAGATTTTGAACTACAGCCGGAAATGAACCCATTAAGACAAGACCGTCCAGATTTCTTTTGTGCACCCATGCTTCGCTTTCCTCTGCGCTATCAATTCCTGTCAGCAATATGTCATAGCCATATTTGCGGGTCACAGACTCGATTCCGCTGATAAATTCATTGTAGTAAGGATTGCTCTGCAGGACAGGCAAAAGGGCATCTTCATTCCATATTTTCATAATCCCGATTAATTTTGATTGTTTTTTAGATAAGCTCACTGCTGTGAAGTCAGGCCGGTAATTCAACTCTTCGATTGCCATCATAATTTTACTCTTTGTTTTTTCGGATACCTTTGGTATGCCATTCACAACATAAGATACAGAAGCAGGTGAAACGCCTGCATGTTTGGCCACATCCCTGATGGTTATTTTTCTCTTCATAACCCCTCCTGGTTAACCGGTTAACTTCACTTAAATTCTATTTCATTCTGAAAAGAAAAACAACAGAATATTTTAAAATCATCTGAAAAATTTATCGGAAGAATACGCCCTGTAAGAATGTTTCATTCCTTCCAAAAAAGCCCAGCGCATCAGCTCTGGGCTTTCCTGTTTACAGCTGTTCTTCTTTTTTAATGCTTTTGATCGCTTGATGCAGACTTGAGAAAGAATCAACCTGTTTAAAATTCAGGCCGAGCTGCGTCATCGTGATGGCAAGTTCAGGGCGTACGCCGCTGATTTTAGTGGCTACACCTGTAATCCTTAGTGCTTCAAGAACCTCAAAAATTTGGTGTGCAACCATTGTGTCAATAACAGGCACACCTGAAAGATCGATGATCAGATATTCAAGCTGCAGCTCCGTGCTTTTATTCAGCGCTGTTGACATTAACAGCTGTGCCCTTCTTGTATCCACGTCACCGACGATCGGGAGGATTCCTGTTCCTTCTTCTATTTTAACGACCGGGATGGCAAGCTCGTCCACTGCATCCTGTGCAGACTGCATTTGCAGCTTGTATGCTTTCATGTAGCTGATGGATACAAGCTGAATCGCCTGGTCCACAGTTCTGTCAAAGGAAGAAATGATCTGATAGAAATCATCAAGGGAAAGATTCTGTTTTTTGGATTCTTCCTTAATCAGCTCGCCGATTTTTTTCCTTGCATACCGCACTTCATGGATGGCTGCGTCAAGCGGAAGCTCCATTTCTACTAAGCTTCCTGCGAACTCTTCGCCCCATTCCCTGATTTTTTTCTGGCTTTCCTGATCTTCCAGGAGCACCGTTTCCGCATAGATCGCAATCAGGTTATTCCGCCACGGCGCAAGATCTCCTGAATAGCGGGTTTTCCCGCCTTCAGTTTCCAAAAGATGCATTTCATCTATAATAACCTTTTTAAACTGGTCAAAATTTATCTCTGATGTTTTCATCTAAATCCCCTCCAATGCAAAAAATACCTCTTAATAGTTTAACGCTTTCCGCTTAAGCAGCCAACATAGCATGGGAAAATTCCTGTTTTTACTAGTATTGATGGACGCAATTAGGTATAGATAAATTCTTTAAATATCCATAAAATCCTTTTTATCCCATTAAAAAAATGACAAAGTGCCTTCTTTTTCCGTTGCAGAAAAGATTTGGAGAAGCATGACGGCATTCCCGCCGCTTTGCAAATAGTCAAAATTTTTATATAATTGCCATTAAACCTAAGAGATGGGAGCAAAAAAAATGAGTATGATTTCTGCTGAACATTCTAGAGAAGCTCAGAAAGAGCAGGTCGTCAAATGGAGAAGGCATTTCCACGAAAACCCGGAGCTTTCTTTTCAGGAGGAAAAAACCTCCCAATTTATATACGATACATTGCTGTCTTTTGGCAATCTTAAGGTTTCACGTCCGACAAAAACGAGTGTAATGGCAAAACTTTTCGGTCAGAAGCCGGGAAAAGTGCTTGCCATTCGGGCAGATATTGATGCCCTCCCCATACAGGAAGAAAATGATTTCCCTTTTGCCTCCAAAACGCCAGGCGTTATGCATGCTTGCGGTCATGATGGACATGCTGCCATGCTTCTTGGTGCGTGCAAGGCGCTCTGGGAAAGAAAAGATGAGCTTTCCGGGGAAATCCGTTTCCTTTTTCAGCATGCTGAAGAGCTGACACCCGGCGGTGCTGAGGAAATGGTGGAAGCAGGTGTTATGGAAGGAGTTGATGCTGTAATCGGCACTCATCTCTGGTCACCGCTTCAAACCGGAAAAATCGGAATTATCTATGGACCAATGATGGCTTCACCAGATACCTTTACAATTACCGTAAAAGGAAGAGGCGGCCATGCAGGCCTTCCATACGATTGCATAGACAGTGTCGTAATCGCGGCACAGGTCATCTCAAACCTGCAGCACATCGTTTCCAGAACAACAGACACAGAAGAAAAACTGGTCCTTTCTGTTTCTCAAATCGCGGGCGGAACAGCTCACAATGTGCTTCCAGATGAAGTAAAAATGGTCGGAACGGTCAGAAGCTTTAACCAGGAACTGAGAGAAAGCATACCAGGTAAAATGGAAAGCATTATCAAGGGCATTACGTCCGCTCACGGTGCTGAATACGAATTTGATTATGAATATGGATACCGTCCTGTCATAAATGAAGAAAGCGTCACCCGGTTTCTTCATGAAACAGCTGAAGAGCTGTATGGAAATGAAGGCGTAGCCTTAATGAAACCAAGCATGGTAGGAGAAGATTTTTCAGCTTTTCTTCAAAAAGCAGACGGGTGCTTCTTTTTCACAGGCGCTGGAAATAAAGAAAAAAACATTACGTACCCCCACCATCATGCGAAATTTACGGTTGATGAAGATGCCCTTGATTATGGAGTCAGCATGTTTGTCAGGGCTGCCATAAAAATGCTCGGCAGCAGTGAGGCTGGATGAAAAGCCTGTATATGCTTGCACTGCTTCCTTTCATTGGTTTATTGGGCGGCTTGTCCTTTGCTAATCGGGTTGAACCATATGTGCTTGGGATGCCCTTCCTGATTTTTTGGATTATTCTTTGGGTTGTGCTGACATCGCTCATTATGGGGACTATTTACTTTTTTGATCCAGTGAACAAGGAGGAATCAGAATGATTATCTCACTTATGATCCTCCTCTTTTTCCTCGTGGTGTCCTTATTTTTGGGGATAAAAGCCAAACGCGGAAAAGACATGGACTTGGAACAATGGTCTGTTGGCGGAAGAGGTTTTGGAACGATCTTCGTTTTTCTGTTGATGGCAGGAGAAATTTATACCACCTTTACGTTTCTTGGAGGAAGCGGCTGGGCATACGGAAAAGGAGGTCCAGCTCTTTATATCCTGGTTTACGGGACGCTTGCCTACGTGCTGTCATACTGGCTTCTTCCCCCAGTGTGGAAATATGCAAAAAAGCACAAGCTGTTATCACAGCCCGATTTTTTCGTTAAAAAATACGATAGTCCTGCACTCGGCATTTTAGTATCTTTTGTTGGCGTTACAGCGCTGATTCCTTACCTTGTGCTGCAGCTGAAAGGGCTTGGTATTATTGTTTCAGAGGCATCTTATGGCGCGATTCCTCCCGCTGCTGCAGTATGGACAGGACTGATCGCCATTACTCTTTATGTCATGATTTCAGGCATTCACGGCTCAGCCTGGACAGCAGTTCTTAAGGATATTTTGATATTGGGTGTAGTGGTTTTCCTTGGCATCTATCTTCCCATCCATCATTTTGGCGGGATACAGCCTATGTTTGAAGCTGTTCAGCAGGCAAAGCCTGATTTTTTAATTCTTCCTAAGTCCGGGATGAGCACAAGCTGGTTTATCTCTACTGTGATTTTGACGGTTTTTGGCTACTATATGTGGCCGCACACCTTTGCCTCTGTTTACACAGCAAACAATCCAAAGGTGTTTCGAAAGAATGCCGTATTTATGCCGCTTTATTCCATTGTACTAGTGCTCGTCCTTTTCATAGGCTTTGCAGCCATCGTAAAAGTACCTGGCCTGCAGGGGACAGATGCGGATCTTTCTTTATTCAGGCTTTCGATTCAAACCTTTGACCCCTGGATGATTGGATTGATCGGGGCTGCCGGGCTATTGACGGCACTTGTGCCAGGTTCGATGATGCTAATGGCGTCAGCAACACTATTTGCTAAAAATGTCTTTAAAGTGATTGTTCCTTCTGCAAGTGAAAAGCAAGTGGCTTCAACTGCTAAATACCTTGTACCGGTCATTGCGCTGATTGCTGTCTTTTTTACCTTTAATGGAGGAAATACAATTGCGGCGCTGCTTTTGATGGGCTACAGTCTTGTAACACAGCTGTTCCCTGCCTTGCTTCTAAGCCTTGGGAAAACACCGATTGTGACCAAGCAAGGGGCATTTGCTGGAATTCTAGCTGGCGTCGCTGTTGTGGCTATAACGACAATTGCCGGTTCCTCTCTCGGACAGCTGTTCCCTGCTCTCCCGCAGGCCGTAAAAGATCTGAATATTGGGATTGTTGCTTTAATCATCAACCTAATTGTCCTATTTGGCGTTTCAGCCCTTACAAAAAACCAGTCGGCTGGAACGGAATTTAAAGAAAAGAAGGCTCTATAGCAATCTTTAAAAAACCGGCCGCTCTGATTAGCAGAGGGCCGGTTTTTTTAAAAATCTTTCATCGTTCTCTCAAACTCTGCACAAACTTCATTCCTGACTCTCTGCATCTTTCCATTTTGCTGGTTTAGTGTGTAGAGGCCAAACGGAAGCAGCTCTTCCTCCGCTGTTTTGCCTGAAGTTCTGTATTCCCAGTCCACTAGATCATAAAAGGGAAACCATGTGCAGCCAATCAGCTTTTTCCCCTGCTGCCTTGCCGCTTTGACCGCTGCAGCACAAGATTTCAGCCATTGGATTCTTTCATTCTCTGAACCTCTGAAGCTTGTTTCAGTTATAAAAACAGGCCTGGTGTAACGGCTGAAAAAACGATCGGCAATGGCGATAAGATCTGATGCATCCCCCATTCGATGCGGCAGCTCCGATTGACCGTCCATCCCCTTTTTAACATCGTGAACGCTGAACTGCGGGTAATAGTTTATGCCGATTATATCAGGCGTTATTTTCCGCTGTTCAAACCACTTTATCTGCTCATCTGATACTCCATGTGCCTGAATCAACGGGAGGAGAACAGGGTTTCCCCCAAGCCTGCCCTGAATCATTTCCCAAGAAAACATGGATATCTCTGTATTGAGGAGAACATCTTCTTCAAGTGATGAATTTTCAGGTATGTAACGCTTTGTCGCATCCACATGAACAGCAATGCTTTCAGGTCTTACATCTTTTACTTCTTCTTCTATTCTGATGATTCCCTTTCCAAGCTGCACCATCAACTCGCTGAATCCTTTGAGACCTGTCCGGTAAGGAGGCCATTTGCCAATCCAACCGCAGTATTCTGCATTCACATAAGGTTCATTTAAAGGGGTAAAAAAGCTCACATGCTTGTATCTTTTGAAAAACTCCCTCGCAAAACGGGCAGCATACTCTGGAAATTCAGGATGCAGGAACTCTTTTTTCATCCATTTTGGCGTTCCGTAATGAATAAAATCAATAATCGGCTCAAAGTCTGGATTTCTCTCGAAATAATTCATAACCTGATCGGTCCAGCCCCACTGAAATTCTCCCTCTGTTTCTTCTATTCTATGCCATGGTATGCCATACCTGATCATAGAAGCGCCAGTGGATTTTGCGAGATTCAAGTCCTCCTCCCACTGCTCGTAATGCCCTGTTAATTCATATTCATCAAGAGGGCGCTCCCCTTTTTCTGTCTGTGTGACAAAAGTATCTTCAATGCCTACGGCAAAATGAAATTTTTCCAAGTTTAATTTATGCTTTAGAGCTTCATCTCGCTGACGGCTCATTTTCATCCTCCTTACTTAATGCCGGATTGAGTAATGCCTTTAATAAACTGCCTCTGTCCGATAAGGAAAACTGCGGCCATCGGCAAAGTGGCAAGGGTGGTCAGCGCCATAAGCTTTCCATAAGAAGAAACAAAGCTTCCCTGCTGCATAATGGCAATGCCTGTTGTAATTGTCCGAAGCTCAAGAGAGTTCATGGCTACAAGCGGCCATAAGAAATCGTTATATATTGTCATGAAGGTGAAAATGCCAAGCGTCCACATAATCGGTTTTGCAGAAGGAACAACAATTTTAATAAATACCTGCCATTTGTTGGCCCCATCAAGTACAGCTGCTTCTTCAAGCGCTTTCGGAAAGCCGCGAAAAAACTGATACAGCAAAAACACACCAAAGGCGTTCGAAGTGTACGGAAAAATTAAAGCAGCATAAGTATTCAGCAGTCCCATGTTTCCAAATTGAAGGTAGAGCGGGATAAACGTGATGACCCACGGGATCATCAGAGTGCTGATAAACATGGCAAGCAAAAACTTTTTAAATGGAAAGTTCAGACGCGCCAATGCATAAGCAGCCATCGCATCGATGAAAACGACAATCAATGATCCTGCAGCACCGGCAAAAATGGAATTAAACAGCCACCTTAAAATTGGAACGTTCAAGCCTTTTCCGAACAGGCTGTATACATAATTTTCAAAAGAAAAATCCTTTGGGAATAAATTCATGCTTGTCAGTGCTTCCGTATCTCCTTTAAAGGATGTGGAGACCATCCAAACCATCGGAAAAATGAAGAGGATGCCAAGAACTGCGGCAATCAGTACGAACGGCCATTTTTTCTTCATCAAGATGCATCAGCCCCTTCTTTATCCCTTGTCAGCCTGAATTGAATAATAGAAATGACAATCATAATCAGCGACATCAGAATCGCCATGGCAGAGGCCATACCGAGCTTTCTTTGGACAAACGCCTGATCGACAATTTCCATAAGCAGCACCTTCGTCGAGGTTCCTGGTCCGCCTCTTGTCATCAAGTACGGCTGTCCATAAATATTAAATGAAGCAATTGTCGAAGTAATCAGCACGAACAGCATGACAGGACGGATAGAAGGAAGGGTAATGCTTGTGAATTTCTGCCACCCGCTTGCTCCATCCACCGAGCCTGCTTCATAAAGCTCTTCAGGCACTTCATTCAGTGCATTGATAAAAATAATCATATTAAATCCAACCGTCCACCAAACGGTCGCAGCCACAATTGATACCCAGGCATACGGAAGCTCTGTCAGCCAACCAACCGGATCAAGCCCGATTTTTGAAAATAAAAAATTAACAAACCCTGAGTTGGTATCAAGAAGCCACAGCCATAGCACAGCAATAACGGATACTGAAATGCTGTAAGAGATAAAAAACAATGTTCTGAAGAGCCCTTTCAGCTTATCCGGAAGCTGCTGGACAAGAAGCGCAAGCAGCAGTCCTCCAATTACAAGACATGGAACAGAGTAAAGAACAAACTGCAAGGTATTCACAAGTCCATTAATAAAAACGGAGTGAAAGTACGTGCTTGGATCAAAGATTTTGGCATAGTTCCGAAATCCAAGAAAAGGGTGTTCGGCTCCAAGAAGATCCCAGTCAAAAAAGCTGATGTATACACCATATAGAAGCGGAACGAGCAAAAACAAAATGAACACTGCCAGGTACGGCAGGACAAACAAAAAGGATGTGAACTTCGAACGTTTCGTTTCCTGCATAACTTCTCACCTCTTTCTGATGAATTATCGCTGGTACTGCTCTGCTTTTCTTTCCGCATCCTTTAATGCCTCACGCGGTTCTTTTTTATCAAGCAGAACGAGATTCACCTCCTGGAATAAAAAGTCTGAAATTTGCCCCCAGTTTTCAACCTGCGGCGGGTATTCCGCAAAATCGAAGGACTGAGCTACTTTTGGCTGCTGGTTCAGTTTGTTAAACTCCTTGCTTGTATAAACCGCTTTTGCGGCAGGAGCCTGTCCAGATTCTGCCCACGACATCCCGTTTTTCCCAGCAAAATCAAGGAAGCTTGTAATCGCAGCGATTTTTTCCCCTTCTTTTCTCTTAGGAACAACAAAATTATGAGAATTTGCCCAAACCTTCAAGGATTTGCTGCCTATTTGAGGAACAGGCGCTACACCGAAATTCAGCTTGGAATCTTCAAACTGGCTGAGCATCCATGGACCATTAAAATGCATCGCGTTTTTTCCTTGCAGAAAAAGCTTCAGATCGCCGTCAATCGCCAGACCGCTTGGAGAAACTTTGTCTTTATAAATTAAGTCCTTTTCAAATGCAAGAGTTTTAACGGCTTCTTTCGATGTATAGCGGAACTTGCCATTGCTGAACAGCGTGCCGCCGTTTTGGGAAAGCAGAGTTTGGAATAAAAACGGCTGTGTTCCCACAGTAGGAACAGCAAAACCGTACTGCCCTGTTTTGGGATCTGTTAATTTTTTTGCATATTCCAAAAATTCCTGCTGGTTTTTAGGAGGTCTGTCCGGATCTAAGCCAGCTTTTTTAAAAGAGTCTTTGTTCCAATAAAACATAAGCGGATGAATATCAAGAGGAATTCCGTATCTAACGCCATTTACGGTAGAAGCTTTAAGAGCCATCGGATGATAGTCACTGTCACTGATTTTGCTGTTTTTCGTCAGTTTGTCCGCGCTTAAAAGCAAGTCCTTTGAGGCATAATCAACAATGCGGTCAGCGTGAAGAATCATTAAATCAGGCAGATTATTTTTTGAACTCAGCGTCAAGTTGACCATTTTGTAGTATTCAGAGGATGGAATGATCTGCAAATCAGCATGATAGCCGCTGCTGCTGCTGTTAAAAGCTTTGACAATTTCCTCGAACTTCGGACCGTCGGGACCGGAAAAGGGCACCCAGATGGTGAAATTCTTATCACTAGCAGCCGCTTTGCCTGCTGACAGTGAACACCCTGAAAGCAATCCTCCAAGCAGGACGAGCACGAGAAAAAATACTGGTGCTTTTTTCAATGTATCTCCCTCCTAATTTAAGCGTTTTCACTATTTTGATAATTTCATTATTACACGTATTTATTTATTATTTCAACTTTTAATATAATAAAAAAACCCGTACACTAGGTCCGGGTTTAGCATTTATGCTTTATTTTCAGGAGCAGATCCTGTTCATAGTTGCCGAATTTAGAACCGAAAATATTCATCCCGCCAACTTTTGCAGCATCCTTTTTCACACCGAATTGAACAGAAATATACGGTTTTTCATTTAACTTTAAGTTCTTTACACTGACGCTTGAAATAGGGGTACTGTCAATAAAGCTTCCTGCTTCATTCACTTTCCATTGCTTAAGCATGCCGTATTGAGTGTTATGGTCTTCCCACCAGGATGGCGTTAAAAAGCCACGTTCTCCTCCAAAATCTGAAGGGGATGTCCAGGTGCCGATTTCAACTCCGTTGATCCAGCAAGTGATATCTGACGGCCAGTCCTGCTTGTGATAAGGCGCTTCAGAACATAATTCAGCGCTAAGACTAATCTCTTCCGCTTCAGAGCCATAAGGAATTCTGTTCGGAAAATGATATTCTAAAAAACCGCTGCGAAACCAGATCAGCTGGGCGTTTTTTCGTTCAGGTTCAAAAAAAGCCCTTGGATCATCCAAAACATTAATGATGTTTTTTTCACTAACAAGCCCGCATGTTGGTTCTGCTTCACAATTCACATACTCGCCAATCGCCATTTCGATTGTGATGAATTCTTCCGTTTCTTTGGTTTTGCTTTCTAAATCTATTATAATCCGGTCATAGCGCTTGGAACTTATTTTTTGGCTTCCTCTTCCAGGCACAACCTCTGTAGAGATCAGCCCTGCTTCCTCCAATTTTTTAATATTGGCTGCAGCTGTTGAAAATGGAATACCGAGTTTTCCGGCAAATTCATTCACATTCATCGGCCCGTCTGTTAATAGCTCAAGCATTTTCATTCTTTGCCGGTTTCCTACTGCTTTGCTTACTTCCAATGCTTCCTCGAGCGTTAATTGCAAAACTCTCACGGCCTGCCTCCATTTCATTACAAAGAAAGTTGTTATAAAGACTTATAAACTACTTTCCTTATGTTGTCAATGAAAGCTGCTAGCTGTTTTCCTCATTATGAAAAGGGAAACTCATCAGCCTCTCGAGGTATTCCTCGCTAACGCATCCTTCTGCTCCACAGATAATTTCATTCCAGTAGCCCTGCGGAGGGGAAATCTCTTCTTCTTTATCAATAACGAGAAAGGTCAGCACATCCTCGATTCTTTCTCCGTTTACTTCAATGTCAAGGAAGGCAGGACGGTATACACTTCCTAAAACGCCCTCCCGTTCGAACAAATACTCCAGTGCTTCTTTTTTAATTTTGTACACTTTGCCCTCAACAGTACCGCCTGTTTCAATCATATCTGCCCTGCCGCCATCAGCCGCACGCCTAGTAAAAGCAAGGTCATACCCTTCTGCAAGGCCTCTGCCCATCACAGTTTTAAAATGGTGATCGGCCTGATGTTCGATAAATCTCTTTTCATCCATACAAGAACCATATGCAAAATAAAGCAGTTCTTTTTTTTGCAAATAAAGATGGCATTTCCAGTCATTGTGCCTGACCCGCTTCATTCCTTGTGTCTGGCCGGCATCGTATACATAAGCCATTGCTTCCACTTCACCCGTATCTGTTTCAACCTGCAAGATTTTTCTGCTGTAATCATTGTGTTCTCTTTTTGCACTGCATCCTTCCAGCTCATCAATAGCTTCCAGCTCCCTGCTTGATACCTCTATCAGTTCGCCATAAGCTCTTTCTTCACCGCTCTGAACAAGGACCGGATAGCCTTCGCCAGTGTCATAAAGCACGCCTCTGGTAAAGCATTGTTCTGCAGCGGCAGAAGCATTCTTTCGGAATGCCGCGTTTGCCATATGCCGTCTCAATGTACCGTAAACAAAAATCGTATGCCTGTCATTTTCCACATTTTCAACTCCCTATTCTCCTGATGCACATTTTCTTATCCTATCTTATTAAAGGCTCTTATCCAAAGATTTCGTTTTTCTTTTGACTGCAAAATTGCTGATTAAAACGTGCGAAAGCAGAAGCAGAAAGCCTAATGCTGCAAACCCCATGCCTCCTGCAAATCCCATTGTTCTGCTGCCGAATGCCTCAATCAGTCCCCCGGCAGCAAGCATGGAAATTCCAATCAGACTATTGGAAAGGGCAAGCAGCACACCGAATATTTTCCCCTGCCATTCAGTTGGCACGGATCTCATGATGACTGTGTCAAAGCAGGCATTGCTTACTCCTGAGAAGAAAGCAAGGCTAACATAAAGTATGGCAGCGGCTGCGGGTGATGCCGTAAAGCTAAGCAGGATCAGAAGCAAGCCTTCAGCAATTAGAGACGTAAAACCAACCGGTACAAAATGCTTTTTCACTTTGCCTGAAACCGCAAAGCTTATGCAAAGCCCAATCCCTAAGCAGCCATAAAAAAGTCCGACGCCAAGATCGCCAAGCTTGAATTCTTCCACTGCATATACACTGATCAGGACGTTATCTATTCCATTAAAAATAGGAAGCAAAGCTTCACCGAGAAATACAGCACCAGCACCGCCTGAAAAGAAAAGAATTTTGCCTGCAGCTCTCCAATTTCCCTTTTTTTCAGCTGCCTCCCCTGGGACACTGCTGAATACATCATTTGGAAAAAAGGCGAGGATGCCGGCTGCCAAAAAGAAGGAAAGGCCATTCAGCCAGAAACTCATTTCAGCACCCAAAAGATAGCTGACAGCTCCTCCAAAAAAAGCCCCTATAATAAGGACAAATCCTAAAGAAACTTGTTCAAGGCTGTTAACCCTAACCAAATTTTCTTTTTTAACACACAGGGAAATAAGTGACTTTCGTGCAGGCGCGTAAAAACATTCGCCCAGCGCCAGCATAAAGGAACTGGTATATATTATCCACAAGTCTTCCTTTGTATGAACAAATGCAAAGGAAACAGCAAAAATCACTCTTGACAGGTCAGCTGTAACTAATATCTTCTTTTTAGATAATCTATCAGCAAGATAGCCGCCAAGAGGCCCAAACAGCAAAAAAGGAATCAGCCTGACAGCGAGTGCCAATCCAGCTGCGAAACCGGATCCTGTCATAGTTAAAATAAGCCCCAGCATGGCAACCTGGCTGAATCTGTCACCTATTCCATTCACAATTCCTGCAAGAAAAAGCTTTTGATACCTTTTTTCTTCCTTTAATAATGCATACACCGTTTTCAGCACCCCATTAATTAGATGATTATCTAATTAGATATTTTTAAGAAAAGCTGCGGATAACCGCAGCTTTTAGCCTTTTGCCCACATTTCCGGCGGATTCATTTCATATTTGCTGTTTTTCCGGTACATAAACTGATTCATCACGAGCTCTCTTCTAAGTGTGGCAAAATCTTCGTGAAAAGTCTTTAGAAATTCGTTTATTTCTTTTTCTTCGTAAACAACTCCCTGTTTCAGCCCCTGGACCATATGAGTCATCACCATTATTTTTTTCTTCCGCTGTGCAGGGATCTGCTTCAGCTTTCCGTCAGGCGTTATAAAATTTTGTACAACCTGGCTGTATTCTTTCCCTTTCACTTCTGTTTCCTCCCCAGCTTCTTCTGCTATCATCCTTAATATGGCGGTAGCGCTGAATTCCAGCTTTTTTGCGTTCAGCGTAAAATAGATGGTGTTTTTTTCCCTTCGCTCCTGAATAAGCCCGAGTTCTCTGAGCTTTGCCATATGGTGGGTTATTGTCGGCGGCTTTAACCCGAGTTTACCAGCGATCGCCTGTCCATGAAGCGGCCCGTTTTTCAAAAGAGCAAGTATTCTGATTCTGGTTGGATCACCAAGTGTTTTATGAAAATTCACCATTCTGTCTAACTGCATGTAACTCCCCTCACTTCTAATTAGATATTAATCTAATTAGATAGGTATCGCAACCCTTTTTTTTACAACAGGCATGGCCAAATATTGTACGTTCCCCTCCCCTGTTTGTTACACTTGTAGAGAAAACGGTTCCATCTATAAGCAGAGGAGCGATAGTGATGATCAAACTCATGCAGGAAAGCAGCCGGTATGTCAGCGACATGGTAGAAGGATTGGCCCTGGCTTTTCCTGACCGGCTGAAAAAGCTTGAAGGCAATGTAATCACAAGAAGCGATGGCCCTGTGAAAGGAAAAGCGGGACTTGTATCTGGAGGAGGCAGCGGCCACGAGCCGGCCCATGCAGGATATGTTGGAGATGGAATGCTTGATGCAGCTGTGTTTGGGGAGGTTTTTACATCGCCTGTCCCTGATTTAATCTTGGAAGGAATCAAAGCGGCAGACTCCGGTGAGGGTGTGCTGCTGATTGTGAAAAATTATTCTGGAGACGTCATCAACTTTGATATGGCAAAAGAATTGGCCGAAATGGAAGGCATACATGTTGAAATGGCTGTGGTGAATGATGATGTTTCGATTGAAAAAACAGAGGACAGAAGAGGTGTAGCCGGCACCGTTCTTGTACATAAAATTGCCGGAGCTGCAGCTGCTGCCGGAAAGCCCCTGAGTGAAGTAAAGGCGATAGCCGAAAAGGTGATCAGCAGAGTGAGGACAATCGGAATGGCCCTTTCTCCCTGCTATATGCCTGAAAGCGGCAAGCCCGGCTTTGAACTGAAGGAACAGGAGATGGAGATCGGGATCGGTATACATGGCGAAAGAGGTTTGGAAAGAAAGCCAGTCGCACCTGCTGCTGACATTACGGCAGAGCTGCTTGGAAAACTTTTGCCTGAAACAGCACAAAAAGAAGTGGCATTAATGGTAAATGGAATGGGCGGCACACCGCTCTCAGAGCTGTATATTGCTTACAAGTATGCAGCTGAGCATCTGAAGGAAGCAGGCTATACAATAAAGAAAGGCTATGCAGGCAATTATATGACAGCTTTGGAAATGCACGGATTTTCCATTACATTGCTGCCGGTAGATGAAGAGCTTCTAACCTATTTGAAAGCCCCGGCAAGCACGGCTGGTTTTCACGAAATGGAGGAAGGAATATGAAATTGACTGCAGCGGGATTGCAGCAGGCACTCATTTCAGCAGCTGATGAAATAGAAAACCAAAAAGACGCACTTACTGACCTGGACAGAGAAATCGGTGACGGGGATCATGGCATCAATATGGCGCGAGGTTTTCAAGCGGTCAAAAAGGAAATGGAGTCACAGGAGAATACGGAGGATCTCGGCGAGCTCTTTCCAAGGCTGCCGGCAAAGCCCTGATTGGATCTGTGGGCGGCGCCTCAGGTCCTTTATTTGGCACAGCCTTTATCAAATTTGCTTCCGCCTGGGCCGGAAAATCGGAAGTAGAGCAAGAAGATCTTCAAAAGGGTTTTAAAGAAGCCGTTGAAGGGATAAAAATGCGGGGTAAGGCAGAAAAAGGCCAAAAAACAATCATCGACATTTGGGAGCCGTTTGGAGATGCTTTGGCAGGTAAAGAGAATCTTGACAAAGTGATTGACGAAGCTCTTGAAGCAGCAAAAGAACTGCAGGCTTCAAAAGGCCGTGCCTCTTATTTTGGAGAAGCAACGAAAGGCCTTCATGACCCTGGAGCACTTTCAAGCGCCATCTTGCTGAAGCAGATTGCGGGGGTGCTGCATGGTTAATTTGATTCTTATTTCACATAGTGAAAAGCTTGCAGAAGGGTTAAAAGAGCTGTTAAAAGAAATGGCCCCCTCTGTTCCAGTATATTCGGCAGCAGGGCTTCCTGACGGCAAGCTCGGGACAGATGCATCAAGAATTGAGCAGGTGCTGTCGCAATCAGACAGTGATGCGCTGGTACTGGCAGACATCGGATCTGCAGTCATGAATGCTGAAATGGCCATTGACATGTACAGCGGAAATCACACGATCCGCTTTGCTGATGTGCCTCTTGTTGAAGGTTCCTTTTTGGCAGCAGTTCAAAGCAGCCAAAACCACACGCTTATGGAAATTGAAAAAGCACTGCAGAAAGAATTTTCCTGACGAAAAAAAAGCAGGAAGCAAGCCCTTTATGGATTTGCTTCCTGCTTTTTTCATGTTAGAGCTGAGCAAGGCGCTTCCGCTTTTCTATATTGTCCAGCTCCAGCCGCTAGCCCCTCGAGTCACTTCAGAAAAAACCAAAAAGTCAAAACCCGACTTTTCGGTTTTTTCTTCCAGCGCTTGTCGGGGCTGATCGAGCGGCTTCCGCTTTTCTTATAGCCCCAGAGAGATATACTTCACTTCAAGGTATTCTTCAATTCCCTGTTTGCCGCCTTCTCTGCCAAGTCCGCTTTCTTTCATTCCGCCAAATGGCGCTTGGGCAGTTGATGGGAGGCCGTCATTAAGTCCGACGATTCCGAATTTTAAACCTTCTGAAATTTTTATACCAGTGGAAATATTTTCAGTAAAT
The DNA here is from genome assembly GCF_021166585.1 of Metabacillus kandeliae. Lineage (GTDB taxonomy): Bacteria > Bacillota > Bacilli > Bacillales > Bacillaceae > Metabacillus_B > Metabacillus_B kandeliae. The sequence goes on along the minus strand of NZ_JAJOZE010000007.1, from coordinate 133,301 downwards.
ACATAGGCTGCAAGTCCGAACGGAGAAGAGTTGGCCTCTTTAATGGCCTCATCAGCGGAAGATACTTTTTTGAGCGGCGCAACAGGCCCAAACGTTTCTTCATTCATGCACAGCATGTCATTTGTGGCTTCGCTGATGATAACCGGCTCTATGAAATATCCTTTTGAACCCGGTGTGTTTTGCGTCCCTTCCACTACTTTGCCGCCTTTATCTTTTGCATCCTGAATGTGATTTTTAACCTTCTCGAGTGTATCCTGATCAATCAGCGGTCCAATGGTTGTTCCTTCGTCCATTCCATCTCCGACTTTCAGCTTTGAAACCGCTTTTTGAAATTTTTCGAGGAATTCTTCGTAAATGTCTTCGTGAACATATCCTCTATTCATACAGATGCACGTTTGTCCGGAGTTTCTGAATTTGGAAGCAGCCATAGCTTCTGCTGCCTTATCAAGATTCGCATCATTCATGACAATAAAAGGGGCATGGCCTCCAAGCTCAAGGGAAATCTTTTTCATTGTATCTGCAGAACCTTTCATCAAGGTTTTCCCTACTTCTGTTGAGCCGGTAAAGGAAAGCTTGCTCACCCGGTCATCTTCAAGCCATGCTTCGCTGATTTCTTTGGAGGAGCCTGTTACAACATTCAGCACTCCCTTTGGAATCCCTGCTTCATGCGCAAGTTCAGCTAGCTTTAGAGCTGTGAGCGGTGTCGCTGATGCAGGCTTCACAACAGCTGTGCAGCCTGCTGCAAGCGCCGGTCCCACCTTACGCGTAATCATCGCAGCAGGAAAATTCCATGGAGTAATCGCTGCAATGACTCCAACCGGCTGTTTAATGACAAATAAGCGCTTGTTCTGCGCTGATGCAGGGATGGTTTCCCCGTACACTCTTTTTCCTTCTTCAGCAAACCATTTAATGAAGCTGTTGGCATAATCCACTTCACCGATGGCTTCTTTTATCGGTTTTCCTTGTTCCTTTGTCATTAATTTGCCGATCTCTTCCCTGTTTTCTTTGATCAGCGCATACCATTTTTCCAAGTAATCCGCCCTTTCATATGCTGTAAGAGCTGACCACCCTGCCAGTGCTTCATGGGCAGCATCTGCTGCTGCTCTTGCCTCTTTTTTTCCGCCTTTCGGCACTGTAGCAAACACTTCCTGAGTAGCTGGATTTTCGATATCCAATGTTTCCTCACCGTTCACCCATTCTCCATTTACATAATTTGAATAAGCTTTCAACTAAAAAACCTCCCTCTAAATAAACTGCTGCATCCTTATATGTTCCACTAATGAATAGTGAGCCAAACCTTTTCTCATAGACTGTGTTGATTATGGCGCGGTAAGTTTCACCCTGGGCTGACAGGGAATAATAATAGAAAAGAAAGTTAGGAGTGTTTCAATTGGACCGTAAAAAAACAGCCCTATTTGCTGCAGGTATCAGCATATTTGGCGCGATCGCCGTCCAGCAGTTTTTAAAATTCAGAAACACTGTCAAAAGTATGCACGATGACGATGAAAAATACTGGTAATCATTCATACTAGTTTCGCTGATCAGGGATAAGATTCCTTTAATAGTAGGATTATGAATTAAAAAAAGCCGGCTATGCCGGCTTTTTTTATAGAGTAAACTTTGAAGTCTGCAGCTGCAGATCTTCTGCCATTTTAGAAAGCATGGCGGCAGAAGAAGAAATTTCCTCTGTGACAGCAAGTGATTCTTGTGAATTAGAAGCCGTTGACTGTGCACCAGAAGCAACAGTCTTCGCAGCTTCAGAAATTTCCATAATGGATTCTTTCACTCTGGCTGTGCCATCAGCCAGCTTTTCAGCTGCCTCTGCAACAGTGTTCACTTCATCTGACACGGTTTTGGCGAAGGCAATGATTTCTTTAAAAGAGGTTCCTGCCTTGTTTATGGCTGATATTCCTCCAGAAGCTTCCTCAATCGTTTTGTCCATTTTTCCAACTGCTGCAGCCGTTTGGTTTTGTATCACTCTGATAATGGAAGAAATTTGGCTTGCTGAATTGGCAGACTGCTCGGCTAATTTTCTGACTTCATCTGCAACAACCGCAAATCCTTTCCCTTGTTCGCCTGCGCGGGCCGCTTCTATAGCTGCGTTTAGGGCAAGCAGGTTTGTCTGATCAGCTATCCCTGTAATAATCGAAACGATGCTTCCGATTTCAGCAGATCTCTGTCCAAGCTCTTTGATCACGTTTGATAGCTCCTCAGCATTACTGTGAATGGTATTCATCTGATTGATGGAAGCTGTGATGTATCCGTCTCCCTCTTTTCCTTTTTCTGCTGCTGTTTTGGCTGATTTTGAAGCAGCCTGAATATTGGCAGACATCTGCTCCGCAGACCCTGCAATCTCTTCAAGCAGACCGCTCCCTTCCTGAATGGCATTCATTTGCGTCTCAGCTCCTGAAGCAAGCTCCTGAATTACTTCGCTTGTCGCTTCAGCAGAAACAGTACTTTGCTCTGAGCTTGCCGTCAGTTCTTCTGAACTTGACGCAAGCTGTACAGATGCCAGGTTCACATCTGCAATTAATTTCTTTAAGCTATCAATCATATGATTAATGGATAAAGCTAATATGCCGATTTCGTCTTTAGTCCGGACATTTATTTTTTCAATTGCCAGGTTCCCTCCGGCTACCCTCTCAGCTGCTTCAGTCATTTTCCGAAGCGGCTTTATTTTTCTTTTAAAAATAAATAAGCTGACCGACAATGAAAGCAACAGCAATATCGTGCTGCCGGCTGTCATTGCAAGGCAGATGGTCATTTTTTGGCTTGCTTTCTCTGACTCGCTTGCTGCCCAGCCATCTAATTCTTTTTGAAACTTGTCAAGCGGGCCTGTAACCTGCGCCTTGGCATTAATATAGGCAGGTCCGAAAACAAACTGCCTCGCATAGTCCATGTTCCCTGAGTTAACTGCCTTCATGCCGGCATTTTCCAGTTTTACAAGCATGTCTGATTTCTTTTTAGCCTGCTCAACTAAAGAAAACAGACTTTCTGGCGCCCCAAGCTCCTTTAGCCTTTTTACTGCCTTGTCCCTCGTTTTTGTTTCGTTAACTTCCTTCCAATATTCGTTATAATATTGTTTTTCGCCAAATTGTACGTAGCTTCTGACCTTATCTGTTAAGAAGTCAGATGCGCCTTCCAGCTCATTGGCCAGACTGCTGAATTCCACTTGCTGCCGGAATGCCTCTTCTCTTGCCGTCATGCTTGAAACCAAGAGTGACAGGCTTGTCAGAATGGCTGCTGCGAAAAGGATTGTGAGTGCAACCATCGTGTTTAATAGTGATGTAATTTTCATGTATAGTCCCCCCATCTATACATCGGCCATCCTTTGCAAATGTTACAGCCTTTTCTGGCTGGGAGGAAAAGATAGAGTCTATCTCTTCATAAATCTTCCATTCTTACCAGCTGCTATTAGAAATAGAGATTGAAAATTTTATCGAAAGATGTTATTTTGTACTATGGCTGAGTAACTCATTCCAGGAGGTATCTTACTTGAATGCAAGGTCTGATAAACACAGAAAAAAGAAAAAAATAAGATGGGGACGAATTATATTTTCACTGGTCCTCCTCATAGCTGCTGCCGGAGGAATTTATGTATATGCGCAAATAAACAAGGGTCTGGCAGAAGCCAAGGTTGATGCCCCTGTTAAAAATACTGAGTTCCAAAAAAACTTTCATTCTGAAAAACCGAAGGATGGCAAAATCAATATTTTGCTTCTCGGAAGTGACTCGCGCGGCGAGAAAAATGCCCGCTCTGACTCTCTTTTAATTGCCCAATATGATGAGCGGAGCCATGTCCCTAAATTGGTTTCGATTATGAGAGACAGCTATGTTCGGGTGCCGGGACACGGCAAGCAGAAAATTAATGCTGCTGTAGCATTCGGCGGTCCAGAGCTGTTAAGACAGACAATCAAAGAGAATTTTGATATTGACGTTAACTATTACGCGATTATTGATTTTCAAGGCTTTCCAAAAATCGTAGACAAAATGGCGCCAGACGGCATTGAAGTGAATGTTCCGCATACCATGTCCAAAAATATCGGTGTGACACTTCATAAAGGCGAACAAAAGCTGAATGGGAAAGAACTTCTCGGTTATGTCCGCTACCGCCATGACAGCCAAAGTGATTTTGGGCGCGTTGAAAGACAGCAGGAAGTGCTGACGAAGCTCAAAGATCAAGCAGCAAGCTTTAATGGCATTATGAAAATGCCTGAACTTATCGGTTTAGCTCTTCCTTATATTGATACAAATATTGATCAGAACATGATGATTACCGTAGGGAAGGATTTTGTTACAGGCCAAGCCGGTGCCATTGAAAAATTCCGAATTCCTGAAGACGGTACTTTCGAAAATAAAAGATATGAAACAAAAGGTGACGTTCTGGAAATTGATATTGATAAAAACAGAGAAGCACTGAAAGCTTTTCTGGAAGGCAACTAAAAGGATGCATATTGCATCCTTTTCTTTTTACCTAAGCTTCCATTAAATGGATCAAAAGGGTAAAATAGACTTACGCTCTATACAGTTCATTAGGAGGAAAAAGCATGGAAAAGAACAGTTCTTTTTATGATGGCTCCAATCTAGTTCAGTCAGGCACTGACGGGGAGAAGACTGAGTCTTTTACTTTGACCGATGAAGCGCGTAAAATGCTTGGGTGCAATCCCTTTAGCACAGATTCTTCTGAAAACGCTTCCTCTTAAGAAAAGCGGAGGCCGCTTGTTCAGCCCCGACAAGAGTAAGACGATCAGCCGGAGAAAGGCGGTTTATCCTTTCTCTGGATGAGCGGCTTATGACCTCGAGGGGCTAGCGGCTGGAGCTGAACAATTAGGAAAGCGGAGGCCGCTCGTTCAGCCCTGACAAGAGCTGGAGGAAAAAACCTAAAAGTCTGGTTTTGGACTTTTAAGTTTTTTTCGAAGCGACTCGAGGGGCTGGAGCTAGAGCTAACTATGTACATTTTTAAATTCTGATCATATATAAAAAGCGCCAAACCCTTTACACCGGGTTTGGCGCTTTTTTAAGCAAACGAGCCTACAGTAGATACACGCTCCATTTTCCTTTTAACTCTCTGGAGGGCATTATCAATGGTTTTAACAGGGCTGTTCAAGTCTTCAGAAATTTCAACGTAAGACTTTCCTTCCATGTAGAGTGACAAAACGTTTCTTTCCAATTCACTTAGAAGTTCAGCGATTTTCTGATCCAGGTCATCAGATTTTTCCTGTTTGATCAGCCATGCTTCAGGATCCATGGATTGGGCGCCAGTGATAACATCGAGAAGAGTATAATCCGATTCTTCCCCGTAAATGGGCTTGTACAGGGAGATATAGGAATTCAGAGGTGCATGCTTTTGCCTTGTTGCGGTTTTAATGGCCGTAATAATCTGCCTGGTAATGCACAGCTCTGCAAACCCTTTGAAAGAAGTCAGCTTGTCCGAACGGTAATCTCTAATCGCTTTAAAAAGCCCGATCATACCTTCTTGCACAATATCTTCCTTGTCTCCGCCAATAAGGAAATATTTACTGGCCTTTGCTCTTACAAAATTGCGGTATTTTTCTATTAAAAACTCCAGAGGCTCTGTTTCGCCATTCTGCACAAGTGCGACAACACCATCATCTTCCATTGATTCGTAGACTCTAAATGTTTGCATATTATCCCCCCGCATATCCCTGTTGATCGGCCATGCTTTCATTTTGTCTTTGTGCCTGCTATCCGGGCAATATCTCCGATAGATTTATAGTATCGCAATTCCGTGCTGAAAGATATTTTCAAATTTAGACGAATACCTTCAACATACATGATATTTTGATAAAATTCCACCTCTTCCAAAGAAGACTTTCTGCCTTTCTGTCCCATCTTTATACTGAGTGTCGATAAAAAATTAGAAAAAAGCCTTTTTTTAAATAGGCTCTATTACATTTGTCTGTTGATTTCCGCTGCTGAGAGACGCTTTCCGCAAGGCGGGCGCTCAGGCTCCCTTAGCGCCTGCTTAGGTCTCACCTGTCCCGCTGCTCCCGCAGGAGTCCCCCGCCTGGAAGGCAGCAGCAGGTGCATAAAGATCAACTTTCTTCTTTAACATAGTTTTTAAATAAAAGAAAAAGCCCCTATCAAGGGACTTTTTAGCAAATCAGCTATTGACTGCTGAATTCATGTCAAGTTTGTACATCTTTGCAGATTCATAGACTTCCCCAAGGCTGTCATTGGCGCTTTGAAAGTCAGCATTTGCTGCATCTAGAGAAGGAGCCGGCTTTTTAAGCTCTGCCGCTTTTTCTTCATATGATTTTGCCAGCTTTTCAACGACGGACTGTAATTTTTCCTTTTGTCCGCTGACATCCTCTGATACTTCAAAACTTTTTAAAGCAGCAGCTGTTTTTTCTGCAGAAGCAGCGGCTGCTGATTTCATTTCATCTGTTGGCTTTTCTTCTGAAGCTTCATAAGCATTTAAATCCCGATCTTGCTCATTGACCGCACCTGTAAGCTTTGAGTAAAATTTAACAAGTCCTTTTTTCAATGCAAGCTCAGTATCCTTTTGATCTGCTTTGGCTTCAGCCCCATTTGTTTCTTTAGCCTTTGGCGCGCTTCCGCTTGTACCGCATGCAGCCAGACTGATAGACAGCAGGAAAACAGCAGGCAGAGCAACAATCTTTTTCATAATATCCTCCACTGGTTTTACGAGTATTTTCCTAATAAGGATGCGTTTTCAACCCTTTTTATTATAATCACCATTTTATAACAATACAATTATATTTTTCTAATATTATATAATTTTAGTTTTTTTCATAAAATTGCGCTGATACTGAAGAGGATCACTGTTATTTATAAAACAATTCTTTTCCGCTAAGCTCATACAGCCTGCATTTTTCATAAAGGCTTGTCTTCCCTATCCCGAGAACTGCGGCTGCTTCTTTCTTATTCCCTCCGCAAATTGCCAGCGCATCGATAATGGCTTTTTTCTCAGCCTTTTGCATGGTTTCTTTTAAAGGCTCCGGTTTCCTTCCAAAAAGTTCCCATGATTCAGAATGAGGATCTTCTGATGAGCTTTGCCGCTTGCCTTCCTGCAAATATAAAGGAAGATATTCAGGATAAATGACCGTGCCTTCCATAACGTTTACAGCTCTTTCCAGCACATTTTCGAGTTCGCGGATATTTCCGGGCCAGCTGTGTTTCCTGAGGAGGGAAAGTGTTTCTTCCGGCATTTGAATTTTGGGGCGGTGAAACTTATCTTCCAGTTTTTTCAGAAGCATCGCTGCCAGAGGGCCAAGATCATCAATCCGCTCTTTTAGAGAAGGAATATCAATTTTAATCACATTCAGCCGGTAATAAAGATCTTCTCTGAACTGTCCGTTCCGGACCATTTCCTCGAGGTTTCGGTGTGTCGCTGCTATTACCCTAACATCAAGCGGCACAGGCGCCCTTCCGCCGATCCGCTCAATTTCCTTTTCCTGCAGCACGCGAAGCAGCTTTGTCTGCATTTGAAGAGGCAGATCGCCAATCTCATCAAGAAAAATGGTCCCTCCGCTCGCCAGTTCAAATTTCCCTTTTTTGCCGCCCTTTTTCGCTCCAGTAAAGCTTCCCTCTTCATAGCCGAATATTTCTGATTCAAACAGGTGTTCAGGAATGGAGCCGCAGTTCACCCTCATAAATGGCGCATGATTTCTTTTGCTTGCCTGATGAATCGAATGGGCAAACAGTTCTTTTCCTGTTCCTGAAGCACCTAATAACAGCACGGCTGAATGGCTGTCGGAAACACGTTCTGCAAGCCTCTTGGCAGCTGTAAATTTCGGGCTTTCCCCGATTAAGTCCCCAAAATGATACTTGCTGTAAAGCTCTTTTTCAAACTTCGTTTTATAATATTTGAGCTCTTCCAATAAAGGCTGCAGCCTTCTAGAATAGTCCAGCCATTCCTCAGGATTCCGGAACATGACTGTACCGACTGCACCGACAAGCTCTCCTTTGACAAAAAGCGGATAACGGTTGGCAACCATTTCACTGCCATTAATCGGATGAATCGAAGCCACTTCTGCTTTCCCTGTCTTTGCTACAATCTGCATGCGGGAATTTTCTATAACCTCCTGCACAGGTCTGCCTGCCGCATTTGCTTCAGTAACATTCAAAAATTCACAGTATGCTTGATTAATATAAAGAATGATGCCATCGCGGTCTACAACGACCATACATTCCGCAGCAAGGTTCACAACTTCTTCAATCCAGTCTTCAGGGAGTGTATGTAAATTATTTGGCAATGCCGATCAGCCTCCTATCATAGCCTGTAAATATTTTTTCAATAAATTAATAGTTTTCCCTTCCTATATGATATACTAAGTCGAAAATAAAATGAGGAAAAATCCTCATTATTTACCACATAAGAAAAGGATGAAAGAACGAGTGAAATTGCACCACAAGATCGCTTTTGCTTCCATAGTTCTGTCAGGCAGCCTATTAAGTGTTTACCCCGGTTCTGCAGCTCTCGCTTTTGACGCTTCTAAACAGGCAATGCTTTTGCAAAAAGACACCGCCTCCTACAACCAAACTATTAATTCTGGAAATCTTCAAAAACTGGACAGCTCATACGATTCTTTTACAAGTTCCATTAAGAAAACAGAGCTCGCCATTGGCAAAACTAGCGGAAAGAGTGTCCGCCAAAAATTAAATGAAACCTATATTAGACCGGCAAAAATTGCGAAAGAAAGAGTCATATATGAAATTTCCGAATATCGATTGCTGAACTATATTAACAGCAAATTAGTTCAAGCCAATATCGAAACAGCTGATGCAGATTTCGCAAAACTGAACAGGCTTCATCAAAGAAGCATCAGCATAAAAGCTGCTGGGAACTACAAAGCCCTTCCCGCTGCTATTTCCAGAGAACTTGACAACATGAAACAAGCTCAGCTTAAAAAATACCACTTTTTGAAAGAATCATTGAACCCAAATAATCCGGACTTTTTGTTTCCGCGGCTAACTGAGCTTAAAAATAAATGGGAATCTCTTTCAGAGCAGTCCAAAAAAGATTATGCAAGAAAAGATTCCTGGACCCTTGAAGGTTATTCAAAATACCTTGGCTATCTCCCTAAGCATACCGGCTTTTTGTATCATTTGACAGGGGACCAGGAGTATAAGAAAATGACCTCCGATTTTATCGCTCTGTACAGGAAATTCTATATGTATGACGGAAAGCTGATGTCTCCTGAATACGCTGAAAAAGGATGGTGGTATCGGGATCCTTTTGCCAGAGACAGCAATAGTTTGTTTGAAGCCTATAAATACACCGGCTCCAAGGAAATTCTGTCTTTTGTAGACGAGCAGGCTGCTTTATGGATAAAAAAAGTTCCTAGAGAAAATAACAATGGTTACACTGTATTTCCGTACGGAATTTCATCTAAAGGGGAAATCGGGCCGATTGAGATCAACCCTAACCAAAACCTTCAAATTGCCATGCTGTTTTCATCCCTTTATTGGGAGCCTGAATCCGATTTTTATCAAAGTTCATTGGCTAAAAGCATTGTAATGAATGAAACAGAAGCTGTTCTCTCTCTTCAAAAGCCGAATGGAGCATTGCCGCTGACCGAGAATCTTCCGCTTGTAGAAGATACAAACTATGGAGGCTACTCAGGCAATATGCTATATGAGCTTTCTCAAATGTGGGGAAAAGAAAAATGGATAGAATCAACAGCTGACATTGGCCGCTGGCTCTTTAAGGAATATACGATGGATCATCCGTGGAATCTTCCTGAAGACAAGCCTAATTACGCCATTGACCGCCAGGAAAGCTTTAACTTAATCAGCAGGACTCTTCAGTTTTACGCTGCAGGGATCCCTGATGCATCCGTTAAAAGCTGGATCAGTTTTGCTGAAAGAAAGTTTCCTGATGAAAAGCTTTATTTGCTTGAGCGGTGGTATTTTTATCAATCAATCCCGCGTGATTACCTCGACAGCAGAATCACATTAAAAAATCAGCTGCCGCCTCAAATGTATGCTGAATTAACTGCTGACCAGGCTTCCGTTCGAATTGCTGCTGAAGAACTTAACTCTTGGCAGATTACAGTAAAAAATACTGAAAATGGCCAGACCGTGCTGGAAAAAACGGCTGCAGATGATGCGGCATTTGAAATGACACTTCCAAAAGGAAGCTATCAAGTCACAATAGAAGCAGCAGAAGCAAATGGAAAGATAACGAAGCAATCGAAAATGCTGGCGATTGATGGGGATAACACTGTTATTCCTGCACAAGTTCTGCTTTTTGACCGCGATCATCGGTTTTTTGAAAAAATAAAATAGAAAATATGAAAAAGCCCTGTGCAGGCATAGCTTTATCTATCCCGCACAGGGCTTTTTTTATTGAACTGTATATCCTCCATCAAGCACAACGGCTTGCCCTGTTACCCCTCTTGCTTTGTCACTCGCTAAAAATACCGCATAATCTGCTATCTCCTGCACCGAAAGCAAACGTTTTTGAGGGACCAGCGGGTATATGACTTCCTCCAGCACGCTTTCTACAGGCACATTGCGCGTCCTTGCGAGATCAGACATCTGATTCAGCACTAAAGGAGTTTCAACATAACCCGGACAAAGAGCGTTAACCGTAATGCCAAGCTCTGCTCCTTCAAGCGCTGCCACTTTTGTTAAACCGATTACACCGTGCTTGGCACTGTTGTATGCCGCCTTGCCGGAAAAGCCGATCAGCCCGTTAATGGAAGCCATATTAAGGATTCGGCCGAATTTTTGCCGCTTCATTATTGGGAAAGCGAGCTTTGTGGCGATAAATGGAGCTGTCAGCATGACCTTTATAAGCAGTTCAAATTTTTCTGTTGGAAACTCTTCAAGTGAAGAAACATGCTGCAGTCCGGCATTGTTAACCAGAATGTCCAATCTTCCGTATTGCTCCTCCACTTTTTGAAACATGCTTTTGAGAGCCTCTTCATTTGTCACGTCACAAGCAATGGACGTGCTTTTATATCCGCTCTCCGTTAATTTATCTGATGCTTTCTTTCCCGCTTCTTCATTAATATCCGATATGATGACGGCTGCGCCCTGTGCGGCAAACTCTTTTGCAGTTTCAAATCCGATACCGCTGGCTGCTCCAGTGATCAAGGCTACTTTTTCATTTAATAGGGCGTTCATCTGCCTGCTCCCTTCCTAATTGTGTTTTGGTTCTTATTGAAGTCCTGTAAGACTGTAGATTGCAATGATAACAAAGACCGCAGCAGTTTTCAGAATCGTAATCATAAAGATGTCTTTATAAGATTGACGGTGTGTTAATCCTGTAACAGCAAGCAATGTAATAACTGCTCCATTATGAGGCAAAGTATCCATACCGCCTGATGCCATTGAAATAACTCTGTGCATGACTTCCGGAGGAATTCCAAACTTTTGAATCGCTTCTGTATATTTATCTGCCATCGCACTTAAAGCGATCCCCATCCCGCCAGAGGCAGAACCTGTGATCCCGGCAAGAGTTGTCGTTGTTACAGCCCCGTTAACAAGCGGATCTGTAAAAGTTGTAGATATTCCATTGCTGACCGTTTTAAACCCTGGAAGCGAAGAAATAACGCCTCCAAAACCATATTCAGCCCCTGTATTCATTGCCGCTAAAAGGGCTCCGCTGATTCCGATATTAAGACCTTTCTGAAAATCAGTGGTGACTCTTTTAAAGTTGTAGGCCATTGCAGAAAGAATACCGATGACAAGAGCCAGTTCAACAGACCATATGGCAACAACCGCTGAAATTTCCACCTTGCCAAAAGCTTCGAGATTGATGGAAGCAAAATCAAAGCCGTTCGGATACCACTTTGGAAAATAAACCGTAAACACTTTATTCATTACACCAACTAAAACGAGCGGGACAAACGCCAAAATTTGGCGGGCAGTGCTTTCTTCTGTTTTGGAAAGAAAGCCAGGCTGATGATCAGGAGCCAATCCGGTTTCTGAACCTGCCGCAATTTCACTAACCGGCCCTTCATAGCCCTCTCCCTCTTTCGCTGCCTTTTTCCGGCGGCTTTCGAGATACAGCATGCCAAGGCCAAATACAAACAAAGCACCAATGATCCCCAGCCATGGAGCAGCATAGATGTCTGTTTTAAAAAATGTCGTTGGGATAACATTTTGAATTTGAGGTGTGCCTGGAAGAGCATCCATCGTAAACGTAAACGCACCGAGTGCAATCGTTCCCGGTATCAGGCGTTTCGGAATATTGGCTTCCTGGAACATGTTTCTCGCAAACGGATAAACAGCGAACACCACAACAAACAGACTGACACCGCTGTATGTGAGGATGGCGCCCATTAAAACAATGGCCAGAATGGCACGCTTTGCACCGACAAGCTTAACAATTGTGCGGGCAATAGATTCGGCAAGCCCTGACATTTCTACCACTTTTCCGAATATTGCCCCAAGCAGGAATACCGGAAAATACATTTTGATAAAGCCAACCATTTTTTCCATAAATACATTTGAGAAGAAAGGCAAAACAAAACCCGGGTCCGTAAGCAAAACAGCAAACAATGCACAGATTGGGGCAAACAGGATAACAGAAAATCCTCTGTAAGCCACAAACATCAGCAGGCCAAGGGCCAAAAGAATAATAATAATTTCCACAAGCATCCCCCTTATTGGCAGTCAAATAGTAAACGCTTACAAATAATTGTGCGTTTTTATCTGCTTATTACTATCTTAAAGCAAAAACCGTGCCAGCATTTTATTAATTAAAAAAATTCTGATATTTATTTAGCAAGTTAACTAAACTCCTTCATCAGTCAGCGTTTCTACTCCCTTTTCACAGACCATGTTTTTCTGTATAAATTAATCCTTCCAGATATGCGGAAAAAACCTTGTCCTCTCTTTCCGCAATTACGGAATTTTCCGGTATTGCGGAATTTCAATGGCGGAAGTTTTTGTTTAAAACTCCTTCAAATGGCTATCTCCTTTTTTCTGTAGCTGAATAAGCACCTGCATCAGTTAAGCCATCTGAGGTTAATAAGCTGAAGGTTGAGGAAACACGGATTAACGGTGTAAAGGTTTAAAGCAGATCATAATTTATCATGGCGGTGCTGTTAATGGGCATTTAAAAGGGGCTGGGACATAAATGAAACTACTATCCTCAAAGGCGAACAATGGCTAAATGATATGAATAGTTCAGCTTGAGGAACAGGTTCGTTCCATTGCGCTGCAGCCACTCCATTCCACTAAAGTTTACGATCCTTTGAAAGAATAAAATCTTCTTAAACCAAATAAAAACCCGAACGATTAGGGGAATGATTTCCTTAAATCCACTACTCATTCGGGTTTTTCATTGTCTGAAATACTTATGTCCCAGCTTCTTTTTATGTCTTCAAGGGATTGAAAACAACCATTTCTTTTTTATAAAATAATTGTAATGGGAAAGGTGGCCTCCACATGGAAAAAGAAAAAACAGCCAGTTCGAAATATATCCAGCAGCATTTAGCAAATGAGCGGACATATCTTGCCTGGATCAGGACAGCAATCGCTATTATCGGGATTGGATTTCTCATCACAAACCTGCATTATACTTTTATGTCAGAATCCTCCTCAGAAGCCAATACACTCACCCTTATCATTGGAATAGCTTCCATTGTGTGCGGTATTTCGCTAATTCTGTTTTCGGCTTTTGACTATATTCGAAAAATGAAAAGAATTGATGAGCAGACGTTTCAGCCTGCAAAGCATTTGATTATCTGGCTGTCGGCAGGACTCTCACTGGTTGTACTGATTTTTTCTCTTTACTTTTTCATCATTTTTGCAAAGTGAAGCTTTTACCTGATTCTGCCGCTCTGTTCCCTTGCTTCTGCCAGTCTGTTAATGGCATAAACAACAGCACCTGTTCGATAATCGGTTTCATATTGCTTTGCTGCTTACATTGTATGATTGTAAGCATCAAGCATCATTTCCTTCAGCTTGTTTTGCAGCTCTATGAATTCTTCAGAAAGCGAAAGCTTCTCAGCAGCTTTGCCGATTTGCCTGTGAACAGCCTCCAGTGCGTTTTCCTTATAACCCTGTTTGGCCATTTTTCTCCCTCCTATAATTTGAACGTCAGTATTCTCTTTCCTATTTTCAGGGCAGGTAAATTTCATTTTCGCTGCTGTTAATGCTTGAGAAACAGAAAAAAGCTTTCCTAATTAAAAAGGAAAGCCTGATGTGTTTTAAAATTTTTCCTCATATTCTATAAAGTCCGGTGCTCTGTGGCCTGCCATCATTCCGTGATAGCTGATATCAAGGCCGACCTCTTCCTCCTCTTCGCTTGCCCTGAGCGGAACGATCAGCCTGATAGCTTTTAAGAACATCCACGATGCCGCAAAGCCCCATGCAGAAAGAGCAATCAATCCTGCTGCCTGAATCATAAGAAGGTGCCATCCTCCGCCCTGGAAAAGCCCTCCGTCACCCGAAAACAATCCGACAGCAACGGTTCCCCAGGATCCTGAAACCGCATGAACGGGAAAGGCTCCGACTGGATCATCAATTTTCTTTTTCTCAAGGAAGTTTGTCGCATAAATCATTAAAAGACCTGATACAGCCCCTATGAAAATGGCCGCCCCGTCACTGACAAATGCGCAGCCTGCTGTTATGCCGACAAGCCCTGCTAAAGAGCCATTTATGACAGAAGGCGCATCAGAACGATTATAGCGGAACAGGGTGTAAAAGAGTGCCGCTGCACCCCCTGACGCGGCGGAAAGCATTGTGACAATAGCTATATGTCCAATTCTCCCGTCTGTGGCGCTCAATGTGCTGCCGGCATTAAAGCCAAACCATCCGAACCAAAGGAGAAAAGCACCGACTGAGGCAAGGGGCAAATTGCTTGGCAGGGCAATGGAGCTTGACCCTTGAGCTGTATACTTTCCTTTTCTTGGGCCGATCAAGATGGCTGCTGCAAGAGCTGAAAATCCTCCGAGAGCATGTATAACAGCAGAGCCTGCAAAATCCTGCAAACCAAGGTTTGCCAGCCAGCCGCCGCCCCATGCCCAGTGTCCTGCCACCGGATAAATAAACGCGGTCATTGCAATGATGAAAAATAAATAAGCTTTAAAATGTATGCGCTCTGCAACTGCACCCGAAACAATGGATATGACGGCAATTGCGAAAGCCGTTTGGAACAGCCAGTATGTATCAAGGGCAACCGGCACGTCTAAATGGGACAAATCGCCGCCTATTAAAAAACCGGTTATCCCGATGATTCCGATGAAATCCTTCCCATACATCAGGGCAAAGCCTATAAGATAATAACAAAGAGTTCCAAGTACAATGTCTGCAAAAACCTTCATAATAATGTTCACGTTATTCTTATAGCGGACAAAACCAGCCTCAAGCAGGGCAAAGCCTCCTTCCATCAGGATGATCATCGCTGCTGTCAGCACGACCCAAATGGTGTTCATACCGCCGCTTATTTCCTCGATGCTCATGTCTCCTTCCTCCTTTTCTGAAGCAGCAGGATTTCCTCTCTCAATTCAAGCGGCAAAGAAATTTCTTCTTTTGCTGAATTTTCAATCATTTCTGCCTGCAATGCTTCAATGTGCCTGACGAGCTGTTTCAATAGTTCTATTTTTTTAAATCGTTCTTTCACGAAAACCATATTTTCAACTGCCTGGTGATGTGCAGGAGGCCTGCCGGTGAAAAACTTGCGAAAAGGGGAAAGGGACTGATACATCGCTTCTTCTCTTCTTTTCTTTTGCTCATAAGCACTGATTTTATTTTTTATATCTTCTATGGCTGACAGCTGCTTCTCTTTTAATTCCGCTAAATACTGTTCTATTTCGGTGTGTTCCGCCTGGAGAATGACTTCACCATAAACTTCGTCAATTAAATTCATGTCAGATCTCCTTACACGATGTGTTAGTTTATATTATATGAACAGTCGTGCAGAGAGTCAATCAAGAAATCCGCAAATAAAAAATCAGCCGGCGGCATGACCTGGCTGATGACTGCTGCTCCCTATGATGCAGTAATGGCTTCATCCTGCTTTTTAAGAGAGTCAATATTTGATTGTGTGTCTTCAATATTTTTTTCTACTGCCGTGATATACATGCTGAGAAGCTGATGAATGTTTTCCTCACGATCGAGCCATGCTTCTGTAAAGTCGAGCATATTCTGTCCAATCGCTGATTCTGATGGACTAGGGAGCTTTAGAGCATTGAGAGCATTTTTCATATTGTTCAGCTGTCCTGTGACCTCGGCATGATTCAGTTTAATTTCAGGCATTACAGCCACCCTTTCAGTTTGTCATACACATCATCAGCGAGGTCTTTGCCTGCTTCAACAGCCTGCCTATATCCGCTGCAGAGCGCGCTTGCAGCATCAGCCGCAGCTTTTTCAGCTTTTAAAAAAAATATTTTATTGCCGATACTGGAGAGATAGCTATCATACTGGCTGTTAAATACTTCCTGCATCGCTTGATAAGCATCTTCCCTGTTTTGCTGAAAGGATTCCGCTCTTTTGCCTGTCCATAATTTCCCGAGCTCCGGCTGCATAATTTTATTAATTTCCCCTAATCCTGCATTTTGCTCTGCTGCGATTTTGCTTTTGGCCCGCTCAAGTCTTGCAATCTCTTCATCAAGTGCAGCTGATTTATTGGAGATCGTACTGTTTACGGCACTCAACAAATTTGTGACATCCATTTTCATCACCTCTGATTGTTCCTCTAACTAAATCCTATCATTTTTTCCTAAAAAGCCCAATCTGAAAATAGTCCTTCCTTTCCCGCAGAGGACAGGACTTTATGAGTGGATACTGCAAAACAATCTTACTCTCTTATCCTATTTTTCGCTAATCTTCCAGGAAGTTTCTCCTACTGTATACCCCAAACAATTTTCTCCTACACCCATTTTTTTCAAAGTTTACAATCATTTTTGCAGACTGTCCAAATATCGCTTAAAATAGATTCACTAGAGTCAGGAGAGGAGAATTTGAGTATGCCTGATCTGAGAGAAGATGGTCTTTACCCAGGTGTTTGTCCGCTTGACTGCCCTGACCAGTGCAGCCTGCTTCTTCATAAAGCCGGCGGAAAAATAGTCAAAATTGAAGGCGATCCTGAACATCCTGTAACAAAAGGGTCTATCTGCCATAAAGTCCGCCGGTTTCCCGAACGGCTGAATAGTGAAGAAAGACTAAAATATCCTATGAAGAGGACAGGTCCTAAACCAGGAAAGGAATTCGCCAGGATTTCCTGGGATGAAGCCCTCAGCATGATTGGCACAAGGTGGAAAAAGCTGATCAGCCAATATGGCCCCGAATCTATTCTTCCTTACAGTTTTTATGGCAATATGGGTATTTTATCTGCGGAAGGTCTCGACAGAAGATTCTTTCATTACCTTGGGGCAAGCAGGCTTGACAGGGCAATCTGCAATTCAGCAGGCTCAGAAGGATACCGGTACACCATGGGCGGAAGTTTTGGTACAGATCCGGAAGACACGAAAGAAGCAAAGCTGATCATTTTCTGGGGGATCAACGCCGTCAGCACAAACATGCATCAAACCTCTCTTGCACAGGCTGCAAGGAAAAATGGTGCCATGATCGTGACCATTGATGTTCACAAAAACCAGACAGGGCGTCTTGCCGACTGGTTTATCCCTATCCTGCCTGGAACGGACAGCGCCCTTGCTCTCGGCATGATGCATGTCCTGTTTAAAGAAAACTTGGCAGACCGCTCCTTTCTCGCTGAACATACTGTCGGATACAAGGAACTTGAAGAACATGCAAAATCGTACACTCCCGAAAAAGTCTCCTCCATTACAGGAGTGCCCGCTGGAGATATTATCAAGCTCGCAAAATTGTACGGCACCACTAGTCCGTCCTTTATCAGAATCGGCAATGGCCTTCAGCATCATGATAACGGCGGGATGAACATCAGGACGATCTCCTGTCTTCCTGCAGTGTCGGGCCAATGGCAAGTTAAAGGAGGCGGAGCGATTAAAGGAAATTCCGGCTATCTTTCTTTCAACAGCCAGGCACTGACACGTCCTGATCTGCTCCAGAAAAAAGACACCAGAGTGATTAATATGAATCAGCTTGGTGCTGCTTTAACACAACTGAAGGAACCTGTCCGCTCCCTTTTTGTTTATAACAGCAACCCCGCCATCGTGGCACCTGAATCAACGAAAGTCAGGAAAGGATTGGAACGGGAAGATCTGTTTACAGTTGTACATGATCTCTTTTTGACAGAAACAGCTCAATATGCCGATCTTATTCTGCCTGCTTCTTCTTCCTTTGAAAACTTGGATTTTTATACATCCTACTGGCACCATTACATTCACCTGCAGCAGCCAGCCCTTGCGAAATACGGGGAAGCAAAATCCAATCCGGATGTTTTCCGGCTGCTTGCAAAAGAAATGAATTTTCCTGAACACCTTTTTGGGGCATCAGACGAACAGCTGATTAATGAAGCGCTTGAAGGGCATGGCAATGACTGTTTAAAAAAGGTAACTTTTGAAGAATTGAAGGAAAAGGGATTTATTAAGGCAGACAGGAAAGGCTTTTTGCCCGAAAAGCTTCCAACACCTTCCGGCAAAATAGAGCTTTACTCAAGCACCATGGAGAAAAAAGGCTTTTATCCGCTGCCTGTTCACACTCCTCTGCTAAAAGAAAGTGATTTGCCCTTTTTATTCGTCCCTGGGCCAAATCATCAATTTTTAAATTCTACGTTTGCAGAAAGCAATGTTCATCGAAAGCTCGAAAAAGAACCAAAGCTTCACATGCACAAGCAGGATGCTGAAAAATTAGGCATTGCAGACGGGGATTCGGTAAAGGTATGGAACAGCAGGGGAGAATGCATTCTTACAGCAGTAATAGGCGAAAATGTGCTTCAGGGCGTTTTGGTCAGCCAGGGCCTATGGTCTGATCAAACTCCAAATGCTTTGGTGAATGCCCTGACACCTGACAGACTCGCCGATATGGGCGGCGGAGCGGTCTTTTTTTCCGGAAGAGTACAGGCAGAAAAACACACGGAATAGAAGCGGCGGGGTTTGAGCCCGCCGCTTCCGCTTTTCTCTGTCCAGCTCCAGCCGCTAGCCCCTCGAGTCGCTTCACAAAAATCCAAAAAGTCAAAACCGGACTTTCTGGATTTTTGCTCCAGCGCTTGTCGGGGCTGAACGAGCGGCTTCCGCTTTTCTAATTAAAAAGCTTTTTCCGACCATTCTTTTACTTGCTTCATTACTTCATCCATCGGGATGCTGAAGCCTATGTTTCCTTCGTCTGCACCGGCGGAGTTGATGCCGATTACTTTGCCTGTTTTTTGGCTGATCAGCGGGCCTCCGCTGTTTCCTGGGGCAATGCTTGCGGCAATTTGGTAGACGTTTTTATAGGAATAGCCTTCTATTTCCAAGGTGCGGTTTACTCCGCTTATTGTTCCTACTGTAGCTGTATTCTGCAATCCAAGCGGACTGCCGAGTGCCACAACGCTGTCTCCTATTTCTGCTTTTCTGCCCGTTTCAATGGAAAGCGGGTGTTTGCCCTTCAATTCCTCTACCCTCACTACGGCAACATCCATGCTGTCGCCTTTTCCTATTACCTCTCCGGTATACTCATTAGAATCTGACGCAATAACCTTTACAATGGATTCCCCTGCTACGACATGGCTGTTTGTGATAATATCTCCTTTATCATTATAAAGAAAACCTGAGCCCAGCAGCCCTCCAGGAGTCTGAATACAAAAAACCTTGCTTTGTGAAACATTGATAATAGATTTTAGATCACCGGCTTTGCCTGCAGCAGGTTCAGCCTGTGCAGCTGCCCCTGGAGCAATGGTATCGGCAAGCTTCAGCTGATCACCGCTGCTCGCATGAATAAAAGCAACTCCTGCAATTCCGGCACCCCAAATTAAAACGGTTGATAAAATGCTGACAATCCATTTAGTCACGGCTGCACACCATCCTTATACTTCATTCCATGTCACTTGGTCTACTTTGTACATGCCTTCTGTATTTAAACCATAGATAACAGTTTTAAACGACCCCTTAGCTCCGCTTTTGATTTGGATTTGGTCAGCATATACAATTTCATTTTTAAGGAAATTTCCTTCTTCATCATAAAATTTAAGATAAATTGTCAGCAATCTCATTGTCTTTTTCGTTTTGTTCACCATTGTTCCCGATATGTTAATGTCTCCGTACTCGTTTGCCTTAGCTTTAATACTGCTGAAGGATAAAGGCGTGCTTTTTCCTGCCAGCTCCCCACCTGAAGCTTTTGCTTTCCCTTTATACATCTTCGGCTGCAGAGTGCCTGGGAATTCCTCTTCCTTTTTGAATAAATCATCCATCAGTGAGGACAATTCCTTATTTTTGCTGTCATAGCGCATTGCTTTTGAAATCACTTCACCTGCTTCTTCAAACTTTCCTTCTTTCGTTAGTGCATCTGTCTGGTCCTTTGTGACCTGTACAATCCTTGAGAGAATCGCTTTTCGTGTTTCCCCTGTTTTTTCTGAAGAAAAGGAATCCAGATTTCCAAGCATCTCTCCCAGCTTGTCCATATCGTCTGTTGTCAGAGCTTCTTTTTCAGCTTTGGCTGTTTTTAAAATGCCTTCCTGGCGGTCAGCTTCTTTTTGCAGTGATTCAAGCAGCTTTCCGTCCCCGCTGACCATCGAATTTTTCACTTCTTCGAGCTTGCCGGCTGCTTCATCAAACTTCTCCTTATCCATGCTGGCGGAAATTTCTTTTAATGATTGCTGCATTCCAGCTGCCTTAGAAAGCTGCGCTTCTTCCCTCTTCAGCTGCTCCTGCTCAGGCCTAAGCTGCAGCGCTTCTTTTACCGCTTCATGAGCCTGTAGGAAATTGCCCTGTTTGCTGTTCAGCTCAGCCTGCTGATGAAGCTCGGCCACCTTGCTGTTGATGGAGTTTTGGCTGGCACCATAGGCAAAGGTGCCGCCGGTTACTAAGAAAAGACTTACGGCAGGTATGGCAGCAGCTAAAAGGACTCCTTTTTTAGGGTTTCTCCTCCCTCTCTGTTTTGCTGATGATTTTCCCTGCAGGGGAATGGTAATTTTGCGGGCAGAGTTTTTCTGTACATGCAAAGACTGCTTTGGCCAGGCATTCTCACCTAAAGAATTTGAAGTGCTGTGCCATGTTTCCTCATTGGGATCTGTGCTTTCAGAAGAAAGAGCTTGATGTGCGGTGTGTTCCTCCTGGGCTGTTTTTTCAGGGAATTCTTCAGGAAGGCTGCTTGTGGAAAGATCCTCTTGCTGCACAGTCTCACTTTCGGCATTTTGGTAAAGGATGGGAGTAATTGAATCTTGGCTGGCTGAATTCTCCTGCTTTGTACCGCAAAACGGGCAGAATTTTTCCGAGCCTGTTAAGGATTTGCTGCAATTTCTGCACTTCACTTAAGAAGCCTCCTTTAATAGAGAAATAGAATAGTCATAAGTATATTCACATAATTTCCATTTATGGAAGATTCAAAACCCTTTTTAGACTTTAGGATTACTTAAAAAACAGTTTGATAGTCTCAAAAAAAAGCGAAAAAAAGACCGCTTCCCAATGGGTAAGCGGTCTTTTCATCTATATTAATCTCTGAAGGCGGAGGGGGTGCCTGTAGAGAGTCAGCTGTTTTTTGTCAATGTGACTGTTTTTGTTATCACTTTTCCGTTACGGTAAGCTGTAATGGTAATTTTGTCTCCAACTTTTTTACTGTAAAGCTCTTTTCTTAATCCTGTTGAATCCTGAATGGCCTTTCCGTCAATCGCAGTGATAAAATCCTGCTTTTGAAGGCCTGCAGCATCAGCAGGGGAATTATATTGCACCTGTTCAACCAATGCTCCTTCTGTTACATCAGATGGAAGCTGCAGTGAATCTTTCATAAATGCCTGCGGAATTTGAGAAGCATCAACTAATGAAACACCAAGCATTGGACGCTGTACCTTTCCATCTTTCAGGAGCTGCTCTGCAATCGGCATAACATCCTTGCTTGGAATGGCAAAGCCCAGTCCTTCTACACCGCTCTGGCTGATTTTCAATGAATTGATGCCAATTACTTCTCCGTTCATGTTAATCAGCGGTCCGCCGCTGTTTCCCGGATTAATTGCCGCATCTGTCTGCAGGACATTCAGCTGCCAGTCCCCTGCAGATGTGGTGACAGAAACGCTTCTGTCTTTTCCGCTGATAATTCCTTCTGTGACTGTTCTTGAAAATTCAAGGCCAAGCGGGTTGCCAATCGCGATCACTTTTTCTCCTGCCCTGAGCTTCGAAGAATCTCCAAAAGGTGCAGCAGCCTTCACATTTTTGCTGCTGATTTTCAGAACAGCCAAGTCTGAAAGCGGGTCTGTACCGACAAGATCTGCTTCTTCTTTTTTACCGTCTGATAAGGTGATTTGAATACTTTCCGCACCTTCTACTACGTGGTTATTGGTAACAATGAAAGCATCATTGCCGCTTTTTTTGAAAATCACGCCAGAACCGCTGCCATTCTCCCGAGAGGATTGCTGCCCGCTGTTATCAAAGCCCTGCTGCTGGTTTGATACGCCAACTATTGCCGGTGATAATCTATCCACAATATCAGCAACACTGTTTCCGCTTGCTGGATTAGATACAGGCTCCGCCTGCTTTGTAAAGCTTGAAGCAGTCTCTGCCGGCTGCTGCTGTTCCGTTTGTGCTGGCTGCAATCCTGCACCGCTGCCCTTTCCTTCTGTCAGCGGATAAACCCCGAGTACAAGGGCTCCTCCGACAATGCCGCTGATAATGCTGGTGCTGACAGATTTCCAAGGCAAGGATTTTCTGCGCCGCTGTTTAGGTTCTTCTGAAGAATCGTAATATCCCATTTGTTTGCCTCCTAATTCGTTATTCTTAATTATTAATTTAATAGGAAACTTTGGAATAATCATCAAAATAGTATGGGAAATTGTGTGTTTCAGTAAATGAGAAGGTTTACAGGCCGGCCTATGTCTGGCTATGATGTTTACGTAAACGTTTGCATTTATTTTTTTTGATGTATTACGTAAACGTTTAACTAGCAGATGGAGGATCGCTTATGCTGAAAAAGAAAACCATGCTCTCTGTTTCTATTGCTGCTTTGCTCTGCTTTTTCTCCCTCTCGGCCTGCACACAGGATCAAAGCGGAAGCCCCGGAAAAATCACGCTTGAATTGTTCTCAAACAAGGCTGAGAATGTAGGCACCTTTCAGGAACTGATTAAGAAATTCGAAAAGGAAAACCCAGACATTGATATTGAATTAAATGCTCCCCCTGAAGCTGATACAGTACTGAAAACGCGGCTGGTGAAAAACGATATGCCGGATATGCTGGCTATCGGCGGCAATGCTTCCTACAGGGAATTGGCAAACGCCGGAATTTTTTACGATTTTACCGGCAATAAGCTGCTGGATAAAATCAAGCCATCCTACTTGAATATGATTAATCTTTTATCAAATGAAAAAAAAGGCACATTCGGACTTCCCTATGCAACAAATGCCAATGTCGCCATATACAGCAAAGACAAATTCAAAAAGCTCGGCGCTGCGCCTCCGAAAACTTGGGATGAATTTATCGCCATTTTAGAAAAGGCCAAAAGTGCCAATGAAGTGCCGATTTATTTCACATTAAAAGACGCCTGGACAGGGATGATTCCATGGAATTCCTTGGCTGCCAACCTTCAGGGCGATCAATTTTCAGAAAAGAAAAACAGCGGAAACGCAAGCTTTCAAAGCAACTACAGCGAAACAGCAGATAAGATGCTTGAGCTTCTCCGTTACGGCCAGGAAAACAAATATGGCTATGCGTACAACGATGGAAACAAGGCATTCGCCAACGGAACAGGAGTTATTTATTTTCAAGGAAACTGGGCGATTCCTGAAATCTTGAAGCTGAATCCAAAAATGAACCTCGGTGTCTTTGCATTGCCTGCCGCAAACGACCCTGCAAAAAACAAGCTTGTCTCAGGTGTTGATGTTCTGTTTACCCTGAACAAGGATATCAAGCACCCGAAAGAAGCGCAAAAGTTTCTTGAATTTATGTATCAGGAAGAACAGGCAAAAACCTATATTAATGAACAAAAAGCATTTTCCGCATTAGATTCTGTTCAGCAGACAGATCCTGCCTTAGAAGGCGTGCAGAATGACTTAAAAAATGAAAAGATTGCAGGATATCCTGATCACTACTACCCCCGCGGCATCCGTCCTGAAAACCTGATTCAGGAATTTTATATCAAACAGGACAAAAAAGCATTTTTAGAAAAGATGGACCATGAATGGGACAAAGTCAAAAACCGCTATAACTGACGCTGGCGGTAAGCGGATACTAGGAAAGGGCGTACAGCATATGAAAAAATCAGGAAATAAAGCGTTTCTTATCATGACAGTTCCTGCTCTGGCCTTATTTTTCATTTTCCATTCCTATCCGGCTCTGCAGGGAATTTTCTACAGCTTTACAAACTACAAGGGATACGGAGACTGGGACCTTGTCGGCTTTAAAAACTATCTAAACGTTTTTCAAGATGAACGCGCTTTGCAGGCATATGGCTTTACCTTTAAGTTTGCCATTATTTCCACCCTGCTTGTTAACGTATTCAGCCTGGTTGTCGCCATAGGGCTGAACAGCAAAATTAAACTTCATAAAACTTTGAGAGCCCTGTACTTTTTGCCGAACATCCTGAGCATCTTGATTGTCGGCTATATATTTAATTTTATCTTTACTTATTTTCTGCCGGATATCGCAAAGGGTCTCGGCATTCAGGCACTGGCTGAAAATATTCTCGGAAGCCCTGATCTCGCCTGGATCGGCATTGTAATTGTCGCTGTCTGGCAGGCTGTGGCATTTAATACAATCTTGTATCTTGCAGGACTTGTCACAATTCCCGATGATCTCTATGAAGCAGCAAGCATTGACGGCGCAGGGGTTTGGAGAAAGTTCTGGAGCATTACATTCCCGATGATTGCTGCTTTTTTTACGATAAACATGGTACTTTCCCTGAAAAACTTCTTAATGGTATTTGATCAAATAATGGCTATGACAGGAGGCGGTCCTGGAACTTCTACAGAATCCATTTCCCTTCTTATTTTCAGAGGAGGATTTGAAGGCGGGGAATTTGCCTATCAGTCAGCAAACGCTGTGATCTATTTCTTAATCATTGTCATCGTATCGGTCATTCAGCTGCGCTATCTGCAAAGAAGAGAGGTTGAAATGTAATGGACACCAAAAAAACAAACTGGCCGGCTACACTGCTATTGATTCTTGGTTCACTGCTGATTTTGTTCCCTTTATACCTGACAGTGACGATTGCCTTAAAAACTCCTGAAGAAATGTCTCAATCACTGCTCTCCTTGCCCCAGCACTGGCATTTCGACAATTTCGCCAAGGCCATCGTCATGACCGATTTCTTCAGGGCGCTTGGAAACAGCGTATTCATTACCGTAATGACCGTCTGTTTAACACTGCTGACAAATTCAATGGTCGCCTATGCCATTGCCCGGAACATGCACAAAAAGTTTTACAAAGCTCTTTTTTATTATTTTGTCAGCGCCATGTTCATTCCGTTTCCCATTATTATGCTGCCAATCGTCAAGCAGACAGCCCTTTGGCATCTTGATAATCCAGTGGGACTGATCTTCCTTTACACGGTGTACGGCCTTTCATTTAACGTGTTTCTCTATGTCGGCTATATCCGCTCCATTCCAAAAGAACTGGAAGAAGCGGCGATTGTTGATGGCGCCAGCACATGGGGAGTATTCTGGAAAGTGATCTTCCCGCTCCTGATGCCTATGAATGCGACAGTCGCCATCGCAACTGCACTATGGGCATGGAATGACTTTATGCTTCCGCTTGTTATTATCAGTGATAAAAACTTTTCAACACTGCCGCTCGTCCAGTTTGTTTTCCAAGGACAGTTCAGTACGGACTATAACCTGGCGTTCTCGTCATATTTGCTCGCTCTTGCGCCAATGCTTCTTGTGTATGTGATTGCTCAGAAGTGGATGATCAGCGGGGTTACGAAGGGGGCTATTAAGTGAGGGATGGATGTCTCTGTCCCCCATATGCAAGGGGTGACCTGGCCCCCGCTGCGTTAAAGCAGAAGGGGCCAGAGAGGAAGCACTCCCAACTCCTTCTGTTATAAGGCTTATTTGAATGGGGACAGCCCTTTACTATTGCATAGAACCGGGGGGCAGGAACGCCAATGCGGCAACCTGTCCCTCAGTGCGTTAAAGGAAAACAGGACACGTGATGGTTATTGTGAACCTGCATCATTGCTGGGTTTTGAGAGATGGGGTCAGGTCTTTCTTATTGCACAGTACTGGGGGACAGGTACTAAAATATCCGGCTCCACAACCCTTAATGAGAAAAATCATACTCCCCGCCAGGCAAAGAAATAAACGAAAAACCGTTATCCCCAAACAAATCCCAGCCTTCAAAAAGGACACTATTGTGGAATAAATCCAAAATGCAGTCATTTTCGAGATGGATGCGCAGCATGCTTGTTCCTTCAAGCCATGCAACCTTAACAATTTTTGTTCCGACAAGCAGTTCCTCTAATTGTTCTTTATATTGTTCCCCTGCAGACAATAAATCTGTCTGCCCCAAGACAAGAGATCCGTGCCTCACAAGCCTCCAAGGGCATTCGATGCAAATCCCTCCGTGATCAAATGTCAGCAGAAAGGGATAATGCCCTTTCAGTTCCATTTTGAGAATCCGCTGGCTGCTGAAATAGGAAAAATCTATTGCTGTTTTTGCCTTCATAGTTCCTCCCCGTGATTCTTTCCCTTATCGAGTGATAAGTAATATGCAAACTTAGCATTTACTTTTCTTTGTCTGAAAGCATGCCAAAAAATATTGTTTCTATTATAAGACCAGCTCGTGCTTCTGCTGCCTTTTTCATTTCATCCAGTGATGCTGTTTCTGAGACCGATGGATCAGGATGACTCATCATGCTTAACAGCATATGGGCGGCATTTTCCGGGTTTAGGCCATATTGCGAACGGGTTCTGAATGTTCCTTCTGCCATTCCCTTTTCAAATATCCCTTTAACAGGATCCATGTAAGCCTCTTTCCACCATACTGCGATGACGGGAAGGTGTTCTTTTTGCAGTTCATGTGAGATATCATGCATCATCTGCGATAAATTTTCCGGTTTGTGGAGCAAAATGAATGACACGATGTGAAAGAGCATTTGTTTTGTATCATCGTATCTTTTCACAATACGCTCAAGCCCATGTTTATTCGTTTCAAGTTCAGTACGGATCACTTCAAGATACAGACTCTGCTTATTTGAAAAGTGGTGGTAGAGTGCAGGCTGCGTCAGCCCGCATTCCTGTGCTATCCGCCTTGTTGAGACTGCCCTGTAGCCGTATTCCATAAACAGTTTTCGCGCCGTGTGAACAATCATTCGCCTTGTTTCAGGAATGGTCATATGATTTCTCGTTTTCTTTCTTTTCAGTTCTGTCATGTGTTACTCCTTTAAGCAAACTATAACGGACAGAAACCATTTTATCAACTGATAAGGAAACTATTTCGCATTCAGCATTTCAGAAACGGTTACAAAACGGTATCCTTTCTTTTTCAAGGCTGGAATGATCATTTTCAGGGCTGAAACCGTTTGTTTCCGATTACCCCCGCCATCATGAAGGAGAATGATATCCCCGTTCTGTATATTTTTTATTACCCTGCTCGCAATCACTTGGCTCCCTGGTGCGGACCAGTCCTCCGGATCCTGATTCCAGGACCACATAATAATTTTGTATCCTTCTTTTGCAGCAATGTGAAACGCCTGCCAGTCAAGAATTCCTCCAGGCGGGCGGAAATATTTTGGTCCGAGCGGCTGAAGAGCTCTAATCTGCTCTTCTGCCTGAAGGATCTCCAGCTTCATTTCTTCTTTTTTTGTATGGTAAAGGTAAACATGATTCATTGTATGATTTCCGATTTCGTGGCCTTCGAGGGCAATCCTCTCCGCTATGCCCGAGTATTTGGCAAGCTTTGAGCCAATCGGGAAAAAGGTAGCTTTTACAGATTCATCCTTCAGTATGTTCAGGATTTGCTTTGTATACTTGGGGTGAGGTCCGTCATCAAATGTCAAAGCTGCCAATTTTTCGTTTGAGCGTTTGTCCCAGTAAACAATGCCTGTTTTCTCAAGATTTTCTCTTTTTAAAATGGCTGCTTCTGCTGTTCCTGTTTGCGATAGGAAGATTGTACATATGATGGCGGTAAGCAGTCCCTTGATCCTCAGCATAAGATTGCAGCTCCTTCCACGGGAAGACGAATGTTTCACTAGTATGGATTAATGGCTCCTCTTCCATTCTTTTGCTTATGAAAAAAGCTGGACACATTTTCGTGCCCAGCTTCCTAGCTGATATATGGAAGAAGGATGCCTCCTGCAATCCCCGCAACAACAACTGCCCATGGCGGCAGCTTCCAAAAGGACAAAAGGCTGAAAAGAACAGCAGCAAGGGCAAAATCTGCCGGTTTTATAATGGAGCTCATCCAAATGGGCTGATAAAACGCGGCAATTAATATCCCAATCACAGCTGCATTTATGCCTGATATTGCGCTCTTCATTTTGTCATTTTGCCTGAAAGCCTGCCAAAACGGCAGGGCTCCGATCATTAAAAGAAATGCAGGGAGGAAAATGGCCGCTGTTGCCAGGATGCCGCCCCGCCATCCCCCTATTGCTGCACCAATGTAAGAGGCAAAGGTAAACAGCGGTCCAGGCACAGCTTGAGCAGCCCCGTAGCCTGCAAGAAATTGCTCTTTTGTCAGCAAGCCTGCCGGAACAAATTCTTTTTCAAGAAGCGGAAGCACGACATGCCCTCCGCCAAACACAAGAGATCCCGAGCGGTAAAAACTGTCAAATAGGCTGAGCCACTTGTTGGATATGGTATGACTTAAAGCAGGGAGCCCTGCCAAAAGCAAAATAAATATAGCCAGACAGATGACTCCTGTTCTTTTTGAAACGGGAAAATGATAAGAATCAGAAGAAGCTGTTTTTTCTGTATGTAATAGAATATAGCCTGTAATGCCTGCCAAGATGATTACGATGACCTGTGAGAAAACAGAAGGCACGAAAAGTATAAACACAGAGGCAAAAAGGGCAATCCCTTTTCTTAGCAGGTCAGGCGCTAAATTTTTACCCATTCCAAGAATGGCATGTGCCACTACAGCTGCAGCGGTAATTTTCAGGCCGTGAAGCCACCCTGCATCACCGAGGTGAGCGTGATTTAAAAAAAGGGCAAATAGAATCATTGCTGCAGCTGATGGTATAGTAAAGCCTGCAAATGCAGCCAATCCGCCGAGCAGCCCGCCCCGCAGAATGCCAATTCCGATTCCGGCCTGGCTGCTTGCAGGACCGGGGAGAAACTGGCATAGTCCGATTAAATCAGCATAGCTTTTGTCGTCAATCCATTTTCTTCTTTTGACATACTCCTCATGAAAGTATCCAAGGTGGGCAACAGGGCCTCCGAATGATGTTAACCCCAGCTTGAAAGAAACCAGCAGGATTTCCAATAGCTTTCTTAATTTGTTCATACTTTCATAATCCTCTCATTCGTTTAAGTACAATTAGTGCATTAGCCTTATTATAGAGCAGCCAATATGGATTTCTTGTTAAGTTTATATGGCTTTTGTAAACTTTGGGGTAGCAATTAATAAAAAAGGGCGGGATGATCATAGATTTTTTACAAGTATTCTTTTTTGCGGGTGTATTCTTTTTTCTGGTTTTCTTAGTGATGATTAAGACAATTCTTGACTTGCGGCGGAGAAAGAAATAACTTTTGCAGGAAAAGAGCCATCTCCGTTTGAGATGGCTCTTTTCTATTTTTTTAAATCCTTTTTGTGGATGTCAATGGTAAGTTCCGGATAGAGTGGCTGCATTTGCTTATTGGCTATGAAGAGTAAGTTCTTATTGTAAGGAATTTTATATTTTGCAATAAATTCTCTTTCAAAGTTATAGCTGCTTCCATACTCCGGATAGTTTTTATCATATACTTGATGAATAAGATCTTTTTCTTTTATTCCATCACTAATATCGTATCCTGGATCATTAATAAGGCCAACATTCATTTTTCTGATTGGAATAAAGCTGCCTTTAACTTGATAATGAACCCATATTTCGTTTCCTTTATCCTCCACCTTATTCACAATCAGGCCTCCATTTTTATCCTGCGGTATATAAATCGGAAGATCATCGGTTATTCTCTTTGCGGAAATCTTAATAAGACTGTCAGTACTTTTTTTAAGTACATCTGGTTCAATATGTGTTGTTAGCGGGATAACCTTGACGTTTTTAGGAATTTGTTTTAATGGCTCATAAAAGTCCTGCTTTTCATAGTAGGAGGTTTTTTTATTGAGTATGCTCTGTCCGCTGCTTATTCTTTTAATGGGATTTCCCTTGTCGTCAAAAAGAAGAAATTCAGTCATACCGTCTGCATTACCCTTTGGCTTTGTCATCATCTTTACTTGTGTGCCGCTCGATGAAAAATTGATCTCAGTTACTTTAATTTCGCCTGTAATTGAGGATGCTGATGCAGGTCGTGCAGGTTTGTAATGATACACATATCCATGCTGTTCAACCGGAAATGTAATACTCCATTTTCCTTTCTCTTCTTGTAATGATCCTGGACCATTTTTGCCGACTATACTAACTGTCTGCAGGTTTACTCCAAGGGTAAACTTTTTAGGAAGCTGCTTTTTCAACTCAATTGTTTTAATGTGAATCGTCGTATTTCCTTTTTCCCTGGAATCACCATAAACCATATAGTTTCCTTCAATCTTTTTTCCATTTACCGATATACTGAGATCATCTCCAGAAGGAATGTGGTTTTTATTATTCGAAACAAAGGAATAGCCGATCACTATTCTCGAGCCATCATAAAACACTTCCTTCACTGTAACTTTTATCCCCTTATCCTCTGACGATTTATTGATCTGCTGCACCCGATTTTTTTCCAACAAAGCAATTTTGATTCCTTTATCACCATATTGTCCAAGCAGTGTTTTCGTAAAAGGCAATTGTGCCATTTCTTCTTTTTCCTCTACTGGAGCTTGAGTAAGAATCAGCACTGCAAACATTAAAATGGCTGCAGGGGTTAGGATCATTGCAGCCCACTTCCCATTCTTTGATGGCGGCATTTCTTCCGGCTGTACACCTTTTGTGATCTTTTCCATCACTATTTGTTTATCATCTGCTGAAAATTTAAGCTGTTTTTTTTCTTCAGCAGACAGCATTCCCTTTATCCCGTCCAGCGGATCTTTCATTCTGCTGCACCCTCCTTCTTAAGCAAAGGTTCTAATTTCTGCTTGGCTCTCCTCAGCCTCGTCCTGACAGATGCTTCTGGAATTTTCAATATTTCAGCTATTTCTTTAATGGTCAGCTCTTGATAGTACATCATCACAATGATTTCTCTGTATTTCAAAGGAAGTCTAAAAACTGCTCGTTTAATGGCTGCTGATTGAGCTTTCCTTTCAGCTGTTTCTGCTGGTGATTTATCGAGATCAATCAGCTCAGGCAATTCACCCGTTAAACGCATTTTTTTATAAGCGGCGCTTTTCAAATGATCCTTGCATTTATTTATGGCGATCCGGTAAAGCCATGTTCTCGCAGAAGACCTTCCTTCAAAGTTGTCCAGCTGCAAATAGGCCGCAACGAACGAATTTTGAACAAGATCTTTGGCCGTTTCTATATCTTTTACATAGGAATAGACCAGATAAGATAATTCATCTCCATACTGGGACATCAATTGGTTCAGATATTCATTTTTATCAGCTTTTTTTTCTTCATTTGTTAATTTGCCGTCATTCATTCTCTTCCCCCTTCCATATCTTAGACGATCATGCTCCAAGTATTGGTTCAAGGAATTTTAAAAAAGCATAGCGAATTCGCTATGCTTTCTTCAGCAATGATCTAAGATGGTCCCTCACAATGATTCTCATTTTTTCAGGCGGAAGAGCTTCCGGATTCATGACACTGTGCATGGCCATGCCGTCAATCAGGCTGTGCAGCCTGAGAGCTTCAAGCTTAATGTCGGTGCTTTCAGGGGCAAGCGAAAGCTTTACAAGACCTGCAACGATGCTTTCCATCCCGTGAAGCAGTTCTTCATGAATTCTTCTGCTCAAAGGCTGAAGGGTTTTATCTGTAAATGCCTTCGCAATAAAGGCAAACCACACCTCCGTTTCGTCCCTTCTTTCCTTGTCCATTGGCAGCGCCTCAAGCAGCAGCCGTTCCATTGCTTGGAGAGGATCTCCGCTTGTGTCTGCCGCAAGTGCTCTTTCTTTAATTCTTTCAGAAACAAATTTCATGGAGAAAGCAAGAAGCTCAGACTGCGTGGAAAAATAGTGCCGCATGGAGCCTGCTGACATGCCGGCTTCCTTGGCTATGTTCCTTACAGTTGCTTCTTCCATTCCGTCCCGGCTGATCACCCTCCAGGCGGCTTCGGCTACTCTTGCACGCTGTTTTTCATGATCTACAATTTTTGGCATGTTTTTATTATATCATGGCTGTTTTATTTAATACATATGTGTTATATTATTAATTAATACAAACGTATTAAAAAAGGAGAGGTCTATATGATTGGCTGGCTGATACTAGGGTGTGAAATTGGATTTTGGGTGTTTGTTCTTGCAGGGTTAGCCTCCCGGTACTTATTGAAAAAGAAAAAGCTTGGCGCCATATTGCTTTTCTGCACCCCTATTGTAGATTTAATCTTAGCTGCAGCTACTGTGATTGACTTAAAAAATGGCGCACAAGCAGATACTTTCCATGGTCTTGCAGCCATTTACATCGGCACGACCATCGCATTCGGCCATCAGATGATCGCTTGGATGGATGAGCGGTTTGCTTATCGGTTCGGGGATGGTTCCAAGCCTAAAAAGAAGGCCGCTTATGGAAAAGATCACGCTAAAAAGGAAAGAACCGGATGGCTGAGGCATTTGCTTGCCTGGACTATCGGCTGTCTATTTCTTGCCGGGATGATCTTTTTTATTAATGATGCTGAAAGAACGGCAGCGCTTCAGCAGTTAATGCTGCTTTGGACGATTATTCTTGGTGCGGATTTTTTATACAGCTTCAGCTTTACACTATGGCCGAGAAAAGAAAACACTCACTCTGCTTAGAAAAGCGGAAGCCGCTTGTTCAGCCCCGACAAGCATAAGACGATCAGCTGGAGAAAGGCGGGTTTTCCTTTCTCCGGATGAGCGGCTTATGACCTCGAGGGGCTAGCGGCTGGAGCTGGATCAAGAAAAGCGGAAGCCGCTTGTTCAGCCCCGACAAGCATAAGACGATCAGCTGGAGAAAGGCGGGTTTTCCTTTCTCTGAATGAGCGGCTTATGACCTCGAGGGGCTAGCGGCTTTAGCTGGATCAAAAAAAGCGGAAGCCGCTTGTTCAGCCCCGACAAGCATTCTAGTTTGGACATTCTTAT
This sequence comes from Metabacillus kandeliae, assembly GCF_021166585.1. Classification (GTDB taxonomy): domain Bacteria; phylum Bacillota; class Bacilli; order Bacillales; family Bacillaceae; genus Metabacillus_B; species Metabacillus_B kandeliae. The sequence continues at coordinate 99,985 of NZ_JAJOZE010000007.1, read as the reverse complement.
ATACCGATCGCATTACTAAGGGCTGCCGAATCATTCCGGCAGCCCTCTTTGCTATTCAGTTTTAAATGTCCATTTTGTATTCGCTTCGTATGTTTCATCCTCCCTCACAACAATTGAAGGAAAATGATCGTGATGCACAGCATCGGGATGCTTTTGGGTTTCAAGGCAGACACCAAGGTACTCCTGCACCTGGACGCCTTCCTGCAGTTCTGCATCATCTTTCATCTGGCTGCTTGTGAACAGCACAACACATGGCTGGTCAGTTGCTATTTCCAGCACCCGCCCGCTTTTTCTGTCTACCAGAACAATCGGCGGCTCGTCTTTTCCATCATTAAGGATAAGCGGATGGTCAAATCCGCCTCCGGCAAGAACGGTTTGGGGATGATCTGACTCCTTTCCATCCTTTAATTTCCTGTAGCTTCTAAAATCAAAGGGTGTCCCCTCAGCTGAAGCCAGCTTGCCTGTTGGAAGACTTTCCTCGTTCAGTTCCAGGTAAGAATCACTGTTGACGAAAAGCTCGTGCTGCAGGATGCTTCTGTCCAGTCCGCCGCTTAAGTTGAAATAGGTGTGATTGGTCATATTCAGGATAGTCGGCTCATCTGTATCAGCTGTATAACGGAGCAGAACCTCGTTTTGGTTTGTCAGTGTATAGGTAACGGCCGCATTTACGGTGCCTGGATATCCTTCTTCCCCTGATCGGCTTATATAATGAAAAGTGACAGAAAGAGCATGATCATGTTTTTCGGGTATGCCTGCCCATATTTTATGGCTGAAGCCCTCGCTTCCACCATGCATATGATGGTTATCCATATTTTTTTCAAGCTGGTACTCTTTTCCGTCCAGTGTGAATTTACCTTCCTTGATTCTTCCTGCTACCCTTCCCGCAATAGCTCCGAAATAAGGGGAATGATCCAGGTAATTTTGCATTTTCTCATATCCGAGCACCACATTTTCCAACTTGCCTTCTCTGTCAGGCACGAGCAGCTTTGTCACTATGCAGCCATACTCAATACAGGTCAGTTCCATTCCGTGATCATTTTTCAAAGTAAAAGAGTAGACAGGTCTGTCATTCAAGTTTGCAAAAAGCTTTTTCTCTATCTCCATTTTCTTTCACTCGCCTATCTGTTTTTCGTACTCTTTACCCTGATCGCCTGCTAATAACACATTCGAGCCGTACTTTTCTTAAAAGGGATGGTTTTAATTTGTGCAGGCGGGTAAAGATTAAAGTTAACAGAATGGAATAACGGAGGGATTTCGGTGACCGCTCATATGTATGATGTCTTGATTGCAGGGGGAGGTCCGGCAGGGTTAAGCGCCGCTCTTGTGCTGGGGAGAGCGAGGCGGACAGTTCTCGTTGTAGATGATGATAAACCGCGCAATGCTGTAGTCAAGCATTCGCACGGTTTTTTGACTAGAGATGGAATAGAACCGATGAAGCTCCGGCAAATTGCGAAAGAGCAGATTTCCAAGTATCAGCAGGTTGAATTTGAAAAAGACTGCATTGATTCCATCGAAAAAGAAGGCAGTCTCTTTCTTTCTTATACTAAAAGCGGCAAAGCTGTATACAGCAGACGAGTGATTATTGCTACAGGCATGAAAGACGAGCTGCCTGATATAGATGGCCTTGACGAGGTTTACGGCAAATCTGTTTTTACTTGCCCATACTGTGATGGCTGGGAGCATCAGGATCAGCCACTCGCAGTGTTTGGCGAGGGTAAAAAGCTGCTGAAGTTCGCCGCAATCATCTGGAACTGGAGCAAGGATTTAATCGTGTTTACAAATGGCCGCTCGCCTGTTTCAGATGAAGATCGGAGAGATATTCAAAACCATGGCATTCGCCTTGTTGAAACACCTGTAAAAGAACTGGTGTCAGAAAAGGGAATGCTTCAGTCGGTGGTGCTGGAAAATGGCGAAACCATCTCCCGTAAATATGGGTTTATCCAAAATTCCGGCCAGCATCAAGCAACGAATATTCCCGGAAACCTTGGCATCCAGACCACTCGAAAAGGCGGATATGAAACGATCGGTCATGGTCTGACAGAAATGAAAGGATTATTTGTGGTCGGAGATGCCAAAAATGCCTTTACTTCATTAATAGGAGCAGCAGGTGAAGGATATGAAGCAGGGGTTGCAATGGACCATGACATGATTCACGAGGATTGGGAAAAAGTGACTCACCGCTAAAAAAAGACAGCTTCCCTCATTTTTGGGGCCGCTGTCTTTTTTCTTTTTAGCTGTTCATAGATCTCGTCAAGTCTTTCACTTCTACTGTGCCCTTTTTTTCAGCCGATAAAGCGGCGGCCTCGTTAATAAGAGTCAGGTGCAGGACATCCCACTCTGTAATATCCGGTTCTTTGTCATTGGCAATGTCTTCTGTCCACTGCACCATCGGCATAGGCAAAGGTGATGGCAGAGATTCAGTGCTCTTCCATTCACCGTTATTTTTATGAATGCTTTTTAAACGAATCTGCTCCTCCTCGATCAGGAGTGTTCCTTCTGTTCCATAGATTTCAAGCAAAGAAGGGCTTCCATAAGAGACAAAACCCGTTTCGATGATTCCGTGAATGCCTGATTCATATTCTACCATTACAGCTGCGTAATCCTCCACATCATGCCCAAAGGTGTATTGGAATGATGCTGTAACAGCCTTGGCTTCACCTGCGATCCGGTTGGTCAAATAGATAGGATGAGCTCCCAAATCAATCAGTGCTCCTCCACCGCAGGCAGCTTTGTCAAAAAAATGAGCAGGAAGCCAGCCATTGGGTTTCCCTTCCTCAGGCACAGCGCCATTATGAGCTACACGGCAGCGGATGCTCGTTATGTTACCAAGTACGCCGCTTTCAGCTGCTTCCATTGCGAACCTGTAGTGAGGAAAGGTCAATCTTGGCAATGAAACCATCAGCTTGACCTTATTTTCTTTCACTGTTTCATAGATTTCCATGCAATCTGAAGCGGTAAAGGCCAGAACTTTTTCTGTGAAAATATGTTTTTTCTCTCTTGCAGCCTGCAAAATTACTTCCTTGTGAAGATTTGTTGGAGCAGAGACGATCACAGCATGTATTTCAGGGTTCTTAAGAATACGGCCCAGGCTACCTTCAAAAGGAACTCCCAGTTCTTCAGCCCATTTTCTGCCTCTTTCCTCTTCTTCATCCCATACAGCCGCAATTTCAATGCTGCTGTTTTCTGCTGCCATTTGGGCGTATTCCTCTGCGTGAACATGCCATTTGCTGAGTAATGCTGTCCGTATCATGATTTACCCCTTTGCTAGTCATTTTTTGTACAGTCAATTTAAACAGAGCGTATCAAAAAGTAAAACAGCGCATTTTATTTCGACCGCGCTCTTCTTCTTTACTATAATGAAAGAAAAGCGGCAATGAAAGGAGCAGTTTTAAATGGAAGAAAACATCAACCGTATTTTCCCTTGTTCCTGGTATGCTGTTGGATTTTCAAACGAGCTCGGGAAAAAGCCGGTCAGGAAAAAAGTAATCGGCCGAAACATGGTTCTTTACAGGGATCAAAAAGGCGGGGCACATGCCCTCCATGCCTATTGCCCACACAGAGGAGCTGATTTGTCTCTTGGATGTGTGAAAAACGGCCGCTTGATGTGTGCTTATCACGGGTGGGAATTTAATGGCGAAGGGGACTGCGAGGAAATTCCTTCGCAGCCTGGCAAGCCAATCCCGAAATTTGCCCATACGGCTTCTTTTCCGGTCACAGAGCATGCCGGCCTCATCTGGGTTTACCCAAAGCCAGCCTCGGATCAGGAAGTTCCCGATTTTCAAATCATGCCAGACTTGGAAGATGCAAGATACCGGCTGTCCCCCTACAAGGCTGAATGGAAAGCCCATTTTACGAGAGTTGTAGAAAGCGTTCTGGATGTGGCGCATTTAAGCTTTGTTCATAAAAAAACGATTGGAAAAAGATCAAAACAGGCCATTCAGGATCTTCCTTACACACATGACGGCGACCAAATCGTGATTCAAAATGGCGGAGGGCTTCTTGAATATTGGTTTCCGCAGCAATGGATTCTCCGTCCATCAGAAAAGACGAAAAATTCCTTCATTAATTATGTGACATTCACGCCTGTTGACGAAGAAGAAACGCTCATTTTCGGGTACGCGGGCAGGACGTTTGCGAAAAAACTGAAATTTATGGATAAGACGTTTTCCAAATACAGCCTAAAAGTTTTGGATGAAGACAAATCGGTTGTAGAAAGCCAGCATCCAAGGCCGATTCCTGAAGCACTTCGGATGGAAGCCCACGTCTATGCAGACGGTCCGCAAATCGCCTTTCGAAAAAGATGGTTTGATTTTCTGACCGCTGATGAAGAACATGTCAGCCTCGATCAGCCTGTAAAGGTTTATTGATAGATTTGTAAAGCACCCCGCTTTGAAAGCAGGGTGCTTTTCCTTAAAATCCGTTAATTGTCATGCCGCCGTCAACATACAGTGTCTGGCCGGAGATGTAGCTTGCCGCATCTGAGGCAAGAAAAACGGCAGGTCCTACAAGTTCAGGCAGCTGTCCAATGCGTTTTAAAGGTGTGACAGCAAGGATATCCTTCACATACTCTTCATCCTGAAGAAGCTTTTCAGTGAGCGGGGTCTCAAAATACCATGGTCCAATGGCATTTACATTGATATCGTACTTTCCCCATTCAAAAGCAAGAATTTTCGTCATTTGAATCATCGCTGCTTTTGTTGCACCGTATACAACACCAGTTCTCAGGGCAAGATGTCCGGCGACAGAGGCGATATTAATCATTCTTCCCCCTGTTCCCTGCTCCTTCATCACTTTTCCAATTTCCTGGGATACAATGAAAGCAGAGGTCAGATTCGTATCCATGATCTGCCGCCATTCTTCATCTGTTACATCCATCGCTTTTGATCTGATGTTCATTCCGGCATTATTAACCAGAATATCAATGCTGCCGGCTTCCGCCTTTGCTGATCTGATGGCTTCAGCCACCTCTTCCCTTACTGTTACATCTGTTTGATAGATGAACGCTTTCCGGCCGAGCGCTTCCACTTGTCCTTTTACTTCCTCAAGATCTTTCGCGGTTCTGGATAAAAGGATGACATCAGCACCAGCCTCAGCAAAACCGATGGCAAGTGCCCGTCCAATCCCTCTTCCTCCTCCAGTAATCAGCGCAATTTTTCCGCTGAGCTGAAAAGATGGCAATACCATTAGAATCACCCTTCCCTATGTATAACTCTCTATCATTTTAACACCAGCAGGAGGGCTTCACTAAGTATCTGCTTTAAGCGCTTTTAGGCTGATTTCCTTCTGTCTGTCTCTTTTTCAAGCAGCTCTTTAAATTTTTCCCGCTTTCTTTTAATGAAGATTAGGTCTTCAACATTCATGCGGTCCTCTAAATACTTCATAACCTTTGAATTGCTTATAAAATGATCATGATAGACAGGGTTTTCATACAGCTCTCTAAACCATTGATGCCCCCGCAGTTCCTTCAGGTGCTCCTCTACAAGCGCAGCATTCACTTTCTTCTTTCTCCTCAGACCAAAGATGAGTTCTATGGCCGGTTCTGCCAGCTCCCGTAGAATTCCAAGACCATCGACCAAGCCTTCCCTCTCCTTTTTCCATTTTCTCTTATTTTAAAGGAGCCTGGTATTTTCAGGCAATCATGCAAAATAAAAAAGCGCTGCAAGAGCGCTTTTCGGAGAAAAGCATTATTGGTAGACAGACATTGGGACAGTGCTTTCCGGCATGCCTGATGCATATGGTCCAACTTCGTATTGTCCAAAGATGATTTTAATTCCCTTATCAGTAAAAACCCATGTGGAGCTGTTTTTAATATCCACTTTTTTCAGACCAGGATCGATTCCCTTTTCCTCCTGATGATTTTTAAGATCTTTCAATACGTAAGCTGATACGGTTTTAAATTTACTGTGAATCACATCTGACAGCTGAAATTGCTTGCCGGTCAGCGTGTTGAAATTCAGTGAATGGGCGCCAGTCATTCCATGTGCGCCGCCGAAATATTCGTAGCCGTAGGTCACTACACTCAGCAAGTGATTTTTATTAAACTTCACTTCCGCTGTTCCTTCAAATTCATAAGGACGCCACGGATAATTCTTGCCGTCCTTTTCCCATTGCTTTTTATCCTCTGCTTCCTTTTTTTTCAGATCGGTGTAGGCTGCATACAATCTGTCCGCTTCTTTTTTCAGGGTTTCATTGATCTTTTTTTCAGCTGAAGCATTCGCAGCACCGCTCACCTTGAAATAGGAAATAGGTGCATTCGGATAGGAAACTTTCTCGATTTTTAATCCATTGACTGCTTCATATCTTGATTTAGAAGGGGTTTCATATTTAACCGCTGCACTGCTTTTAACAAACTTCCCTCCGCCAATACCGTAAGATCCGCTGCGGTTTGTATAAACTCTAGATGTCTGGCCTTTTTTCATTACAGAGAATTTTTTCCATTGAGATCCTGATTTCACATAGATGTCTGTGTTTTGAAGTGCTGTTACTCTTCCGATTTGGCCTTTTTTCAGCTCATGGCTGCCCCATGAGGAAGCGGCATGAACAGGAACCTGAGCCGCCCCTAATGCTAGGCCTGCTGCTAAAATGATGGCTGCAGTCTTTTTCATTTGAATTCCTCGTTTCTGTTTAGATTTTACACATTCTTCCTAAACTTATTCTCTGGTTCATCATACTGCAAAGCTGGCGAAAGAAAAAGGAAAACTGGATAAAATAAGGAATTGGAAGTATTATCTTCCTTTTCTAGATGCATTAGGATAGATTGATGCCCTCTGCTCTGCTGCATACAGATTCATTTGCTGCATCTGACAATGAGGAATACCGGATTTCCCCTTTCGTCACTAAGCTGGTAAAAAAGAGTCTATTGGAGGATTTCCCCTTTTGGCGAATCACCACTTGAATTCTTTTGTATGAAGGGGTTAAGCGCCTTCTTCCTCTTAAAGCATTTTTTAGAGAGATGATAAGGCATCAGCATATCTAGGCAGTAAGACCTTGACCAATGAAGAAAATCACACAGAATAACACAAATTATCTTTCGAAATTACTGGTACTTATGATTTATTTTTCACATAAGCACTCTTTCCCATTCTCAACCATTGCAATGAACCCCCAGAAATCGACATAATAAAGAGAAGGATTATTAAGAGACTCGAACTCTATAAAGAATGGGTGAAGTATATGTTTTCTAATACTGAAATCGGAATTGACCTTGGAACTGCGAATACGCTTGTATATAGCAAAAATAAGGGGATTGTATTAAATGAGCCGTCCGTGGTTGCAATCGATACGGAGACGAAAGCCGTTCTTGCTGTAGGAACAGAAGCAAAGAACATGATTGGAAAAACACCTGGTAAAATTGTGGCGATCCGCCCTTTAAAAGATGGCGTTATAGCAGATTATGATATTACAACAGATATGCTGAAGCAAATCATGAAAAAGGCCGGGAAGAGTCTTGGGTTCTCCATCCGCAAGCCGAGCGTTGTCGTCTGTACACCAAGCGGCTCGACTTCTGTAGAGCGCAGAGCGATCCATGATGCGGTGAAAAATTGCGGTGCGAAAACGGTGCATTTAATTGAGGAACCGGTTGCTGCAGCGATTGGTGCTGATCTGCCAGTAGAAGAACCAGTGGCAAATGTTGTCGTTGATATTGGCGGAGGCACTACAGAAGTGGCCATTATTTCATTCGGCGGAATTGTTTCCTGCCACAGCATCCGCATCGGCGGAGATCAGCTGGACGATGATATTGTTACATACGTCCGCAAAAAATATAATCTTCTTATCGGTGAAAGAACAGCTGAACAGATCAAGATTGAAATCGGCTATGCGTTGACTGACCACGAAGAAATTACAATGGAAGTTCGCGGAAGAGATCTGGTTACAGGCCTTCCGAAAACAATTGAGCTCAGATCTACTGAAATACAGCAGGCAATGAAAGAATCATTGCTTCATATTTTAGAAGCGATAAGGGCTACTTTGGAAGACTGCCCGCCAGAGCTTAGCGGGGACATTGTAGACAGAGGCGTGATCCTCACAGGCGGGGGCGCACTCCTTAATGGTATTCAGGATTGGCTCAGCGAAGAAATCGTTGTTCCTGTCCATATCGCTCCAAGCCCGCTTGAGTCTGTTGCGATCGGCACCGGCCGCTCTCTCACAGTCATTCATAAGCTGCAAAAAGCGGCTAGATAAACCCATAGCACCAAGAAGGAAAGCGGTCCATGCGGCCGCTTTTTTTTAATAGTATTCGAGCTTTTCCGCTATTTTCGGACGGTCGGCCTGCTTGAAAGACAGTTAGCCATAGCCATTTCTATAGACAAATCCTGTATTTTCCGTAAAAATAGAAAAAATAGAGTATCAGGAGGCGAATGAATGGAAAGCATTCAGGAAATTGAACTGATTAGAAAAACGCTGAATTCTACCTCGATTGGTGTAGTCATAACAGATCCTTCATTGCACGATAATCCTATTGTCTATGTAAATCAGGGATTCTTAAATCTCACACTATACAGCCGGGAAGAAACGCAAGGGGAAAATTGCCGCTTCCTGCAAGGGGCTGAAACAGATCCAGGTGCTATTGAAAAAATTAAAACAGCCGTGAGAGAAAAAAGGTATCTTGAGGTTGAAATTTTAAATTACCGAAAGGATGGCACGGCCTTTTGGAACGAGCTGATAATTGAGCCTATATTTATCGAAAGCGAAAAGAAGCATTACTTTGTTGGATTTCAAAAGGATATTACAAAGCAAAAAGTGTTTCAGGCTGAGCTTGCTGAATCTCTTGATCAGATTAGAGAGCTTTCAACACCGATTGTTCCGCTATCAGAGGATGTTTCTATCCTCCCGCTCATCGGCGAACTTACTGCAGAAAGATCGGAATCGGTGATTGAAAAAGCAACGGCCTACATTTCCAGTCACCAAAACAAATTTCTTATTGTTGATCTTTCAGGCATTTCAAGAGTCGAGCAGGATGAAATCGCCAATTTGCTGAAGCTATACCAAGTGCTCTCCCTTATGGGTACTGAAATGGCGCTTTCAGGCGTGTCAGCAGAGTTTATACTATCAAGCACACCTGAATTGTTTTCCCATCTTGGAAACATCAAGACGTTTATGACGGTAAAGGAAGCACTTCATTCTCTGAATCAGCTTTAAAGGCATAAAGCATGCGCCCCCTCTTAAAGAGGAGACGCATGCTGCAAGATGGCTATTTTTCATTATTCGGCTGGGCGGAGAATTCCATTACAGTCCATCCATTTGTCTTTGAAGAAGCAAAGTCCATTCCTGCTATAGCTGTTTGAACATTTCCTTTCAGAATAAAGCTCGCACCAGGCAGGATCTCCTTTGATTTTAAGATGTTCAGCACACTTCCATCGTCCGCTTTGTAAACTTTCAAATTGCCGAAAGGTCTCGGCTTGCCTTTAAAAACGGAAACCTTTGCAGCGGCAATTTGCCCCTCTCCGGCCTCCATATTATAGAAAATGTAGTCTGTTACATTGCCGTGAGTGATTTCATATGTGCTGTCATCCAGTTTTTCCGCAGCCAATGTTTCGTCACCGGCATAAAAAACATGTTCAAAGACGGCTTTTTCTCCGTTTTGCCTTTCTATTAAAACAGGTGTAAGAACAGCCGGATCGCTTGAAGGTCCAGGCCCTTCAGCCAGAATTGCTTCTTCCAGGCTGCCGGGCAATGAAGCCGCCTTCAGCACTTTGCCGTTCAGCTTCCATTCAGCCTGAAACCCGTTTCCTGTAAAAGCACTTTTCGGATTTTTTACATATTGATAGCCATTTCTGCTGCCGGGTGAGGAGGCCCTATTTTGAAGGTCAAGCGAAACAGACGTTTCTCCCATTCCATGAAACACCCAGTCATATTGATGAATGGCCCCTTTTTCTTCGCCTTGGAAAATGTCGAGAATCATTTGGTCCCACATCAGCAAGGATCTTGTATAGGAAACACCTGGATACGCGCCGTCTGCACTTGCTTTCATCAGCTGCAGGCTGCTGCCTGCAGCAAATTGATCGAGCTTTCCTTCTGTTTCCTTTTGCGAGACTCCGTCTACTGTAACGGTATTATGACTGACAGTCTGCTTATACCAGCCTGTATAAAGAGTGTGCCCATAGCTTGGTGTGCCAAAATCGGGAGCAAATGCTTCCTGATCAGCAAAGAAATCTAAGTGCAGCTTATCCGGATGTCCATGCGACCCGCTGTAAGGGCCGTAGTCCATTAAGGCAAACAAGCTGCTGTTTCTAAGCTGGCCCTGCCCTGCTCCTTCAAAATTTCTGCTTTGCCAGTCAGATACATTCTGATCAGGGATGGAATCTTCTCCTTTAAAAAGTGCATATTCTCCTGCTCTTGGCGTTATCTTGTATTTTTCAGTCAGGAGCTGGGCATATTTTGGGTCATGATAGGCTTTAAAGGCTCCTTCATAATCAAAATTCCCTTTTTTTGAAACAGGATCCAGCAAGGAAGTGCCATAAGTGCCGCCATCATTATTAAACGGCAGACCCCTGTTCGGGTAAGCGTAATAAAGAGGCAGATCATACATCTTTTTCAGCGAAGGATGAGAATACAGATCAATACCCCATGATTCTGCAGCATCTGCTAGCGATTGAAGGGCTCTTAATGAATACATATGGTAAGCAATGGAGCCTTCCCACCAAAATCCGTCTGATAAAACACTTTCCTTCATCAAGTAATGAAACCCATGCTCACCATCAATAGCGAAATGAATCATTTCCTGATCACCCAGAGCCGATCCAATGACTCCGATGGCCGCATCATGCCATGCCTGCCAGTTGGATTTCCCCATATCATACTCGCTGATTGTCTTTGCAGAAGGTCTTAACAGATTGAGTTCAATGTTCGCTTTATCTGCGGCAGATAAAGAGGGGCTGTGATAAAGCAGATCGTACACATAAGCAAGATCCACCATGCTGACCGCTTCATCAAGCGTCTGCCAGTAAAGCCTTCCGCCTCGTGCCTGCTTTTTAAAATTCGGATAGAGATCAGCGTATTCCTTCAGAATGGAGGCGGCTTTATCCGAATACTTCTGCTCTTTGCTTGCTACATATGCGGCAGCAAGCGAACGAGCTGCTTTAATCAGTTCATTATGCTTGTAATATCTCCAGCCCGCATCATAGGAGTCTCCCTTGTAAAACGTTTGATCCGATGGACAGTAATGCCTGCCAGGGCTATCCGGATTATACTCAAGCGGTGAGCTGTCGGGGCATAAAAACCACATTCCGTGTCCGCCAGGCTCTCTTGGAACGCCCGTATTTTTAGTCAGCCATTTATCAGCTTCCGACTTTAGGCCATTCCAGTTTTCTTTTGCCCATTGATAGGTGCTGATTCTTGCCTGCGCTCTTTCAAGTTCTGCTTTTGTTACAAGCGATTTCGGTCTCTGGTGGGAAGAAGGCGTATAAGCAGCAGTCTTTGCCGAAAGTTTCACCTGAAATTTTGCTCCAAGCTTTAGCCGTGAAATAATTGATATCGTCATGTCTTTTTCATCTCCTGGAAGAGAACCCGCTGGGATCGTATAGGTTGCTGATATTTCTTTTTTAGCCCCAGGCAAAAGATCTCCCTGAGGCTCGCTAATGGAAAGCGTGTCTGCAGAAAGTTCATCAGACGTTATTTCATAATGATCATTTTCCAGCGTTTTATTTTGTATCGTGAAAAAATAAGTCAGCTTGGAACCAGGTATTCCTGATTTCTGAATTTCCTGCGGTGCAGCCTGAAAGGTTTCTTTCATCAGCTTTAACTCATCAAAATACACAACTGCTGACGGATCAGGCTTTTGGTCACTGTACCATTGTGAATGAAAGGTGATTTTCTGGATATCCTGAAAGCCGAGCGGTTTCCGGGATGGAGAAAAACTGCTTTTTTCCAGTGTAACATGCTTCCATCCTGTCCAATCGAGCTTAATTCCGGCCAGATAGTAATCAAGGCCTTCTGTTTCTGGATTATCCGAATCAAGGATTGCATATATCGTTGAATTTGCAGCTTTTTCGGAATACATCCACCAGCCAATCTTGTCATAGCTGCTCCAGTCTTTTGGGATGGCGGTCGTTTGAACGGATTTCTTCGTGTCCATGCCCTGCCATTTTCCACTGTAAAGGCCCTCTTTTACATAGGCTGCATCTTCGGTAACAGATGTCCACTTTCTTGCGTCTTCGAATCCGTCTATGATCAATTCATCTGATGCAGGAGAATAACCTGCAGTGATTTGGTCAAATACAAGTTTCATATTGGGGTTTGGAGTCTCTCCGTACCATGAAGTGTGAAAGCGAAGCTGATCAATTTTTGAAAATCCTGCCGGGGAGTAGCCCTTTTTAAAAGAGTAGTATGGCAGGCTGATCTTTTTCCAACCCTCCCATGTGACATTCAGGGAGGCAATGTAATAATCCTGTTGAGGCGTTTGTTCATTATCTGAAACAAGAACAGCATAAATCCTGCTGTTCACTGGAGCTTCTGAGTAAACCCACATATCAAGTGTTTCATATCCGCTCCAGTCATGGGGAATTTCTGAAATATCTACTGATTTTTGGCAAATGCTGCCTTTGCATACATTCCATCTTGCGGCACCTGTCCCCTGCTTGACTGTTGTTCCTTCAGGAACGATGCCTCTCCACGAATTCATATTCTCAAAATCCTGAATGTTAAGAGTGTCCTCTTCTCCTTCTGCCGCCAGTGACAGTTTAGGAAAAAGCAGAAAACAAACAATAAACAGCATCAGCAAAAGGCAAATCTTTTTTCCCATCATCTTCCCAGCCCTTTTTAGCCCGCTCACCGGCTTTTCTATTTCTATTTTTTGAGCAGCAATGCTGATTCATGTATGAGGCGGACTTTATTTTTCCCAAAGTATTCAAGGGAATAAAATCCTGAGTAGTTCAATTCCTGAAGCATGGCCAAAACCGTCAGCATATCAAGATCTCCGCTGTAAACGTCCGTTTCTTTGCTTAAGTCCCAGCAGTCATGATTCCATAGAAGATTTTTCAAGTGAACATGAACGATACAGGCATCTTGAAGCTTCAATACTTCCCGCGGGTCTTTTTTATCCACCAAAAAATTAAACGGATCATACAGCAGGCACAGTGATGGAGAATTCACCTCCTTTACGAGCTGTGCGATGGAGTCCGCATCGTCTGCCAAAGTATGATTGTGCGTTTCAAGCACAAGCTTTACCCCGTATTTTTTCCCTTCACTGCAAAGCTCCCGTAGGGCTTCTGCCACAGCCCTTCTTTCCTCTTTTCCCGTGTCTCTGCTAGGCTGATGCCCTGCAAAGATACGAATGAAAGGCACTTGCAGCTGCTCTGCAGCCAAAAAAGCTTCTTGTACCTTTTTCACATCCTGCTGGCATGCTTCTTCTCCTTTTGAGAAGGATGTATATTCACTGAGAATCGGTATGGCAAGGCCATTCTTTTTATGATTTTCTTCAACTTTTGAGAGGTTTTGATTTTTTAAATGGCCCATCCACCATTCAATGCCATCAAGTCTGCACTGACTCGCTGCTGCTATCACTTCTTCTGCCGAAAGCTCTTTAAATCCTGTGGAGCACAGGCTGAGAGGAATATCCCTCATAGGAAATGCGCCTTTTTATAGGAGGTTTCGATCAGCTGGAGGATTTCTTTTCCTTCTTTGCCTGTAAGAGGTGCATCATGCTTTTTGAACACAGTCCCCATACCTTGATATAGAGGGATAAAATGATTTTCTTCATTAAATGAGATCTGCTTTTCTTCCTCCATGCTCTTGATCAAAATAAACTTCCCGGGAACAATGCGAATAGAGCCCTCAGTAAAAAACAGCTGTGTTTCTTCTTCATGCTCATAAGCATAGCCGTTTAAAAAAACAGAGGCAGGAACACCTGTATCGGTTTCCATTATAAGAAGCGCTGAACCCTCTACTTCTTTGACACTGAAAGACAGATAAGAGCTTAGGATTGAGACACCTGTTCCTGATAAATATAAAATCCTTTCTAATGAATGGCCTCCAAGGTTCATCAGGATTCCGCCTCCTGATTTCTTCTGATCAAAAAACCATTCCGGGCGGTTTAAAAAATAAGGCAGGCTTCTTTTATCCTGTATTCCAATCAGTCTTCCGAGCTTGCCGCTATCTGCCAGCTGCCTTGCCATCTTTATTTCCGGCCTGTATTTTTGTGTGTGCGCGACAAATAAATGCAGCCCCATGGAGTCAGCAAGGCTGATCAGGCGGTCGCATTCCTGCACAGTTTTAGCCATAGGCTTTTCAAGCAGTACGTGAGAGCCTGCCTGCAGGCATGCAGCAGCACATGGCTCATGGAGATGATGAGGCAGACAGATGACGCAGAGATCGGGTTTCTCCGCCTCAAGCATTTCTTCAAAGCGGGAATAAAGGGGAACGCCTAGTGTTATTGCTGAACGCTTTTCTGCATGCAGCTCGCATACGGCAGCAAGCTCAAATCCGCCTGCTTCCTTCATAGCTGAGGCATGAAAAGGAAAAATACCGCCTGCCCCGATCACCACTGTTTTCACTTTCACGAGCGACTGACTCCCCTCTTATTTAATGCCGGACGAATTCGCTCCTCTGACAAAATACTTTTCAGCAAAGAGGAAAACAATCAGAATCGGCACTAAGCTCATTAATGCAGCTGCAATCATATACTGTTCGTTGCCGTACCACTGCCCTGCCAGAGACAGAACGCCCATCGGAAGCGTGAAATTTTCTTTGGACGTCAGGAAAATCGAGGGAGCGAGTATCTCGTTCCATTTGGTCATAAATGTAAAAATGGCCAGTGTAGCCAAGTGGGGCTTAGCCATCGGCATAAAGATTTTCCAGAACGTCTGAAATGGATTGCAGCCATCAAGCTTTGCTGCTTCCTCATAATCCTTCGGAATATTCAGGAAAGCCTGGCGCATTAGAAAGATGCCGAAAGGCTGGCCGACCCACTCAAGTATCCACAAAGGCGTCAAGGTGTCAAGCATGCCCAGCTGCTTAAAAATGATAAATTGCGGGATGATGGTTACAACAGGAGGAATCATCATTGTCCCAAGCACAATAGCAAACAAAGAGTTCCGAAATGGAAAGTCAAGCCTTGCAAAGGCGTAAGCAATCATTGAGCTTGATAAAACCGCTCCAATAATGGAAAGCACTGAAACAATGATACTGTTCCATGTAAACTGGCCAAAATTGGACATTTGCAGCACATCAGGATAATTGCTCCACTGCACAGGATTCGGAAGCCAGTCAGGCGGCACCTTTGTATATTGCTGAAAGCTTTTGAGCGAGTTGAATACAGCTGTCAGGAATGGTAAAACCATAACAAGGGAACTGATGGCTATGAGAAGATAGCTGAACCATTTGAACTTTTTCTTCATGTATTTTTCCTCCTTCCGCTATTTATCGTAAAAAACCCATTTTTTCTGTACGAGCAGCTGAATTCCAGTAAGCAGTAAGAGTATTAGGAAAAGCGACCAGGCGATAGCTGACGCGTAGCCCATGTTTAAAAAGGAAAATCCTTCTCTATACAAATACAGCATCAGCACCATGCTGGCATTATTCGGACCGCCCATCTGGCTGATGTCATAATTCCCGCCTGTCATGACGTAAATTTGTTCAAACGCCTGGAAAGTAGAGATGGTTGAGAGGATCAGCACAAGAAAGGTTGTGCCTGAGATCAGCGGCATGGTTATTTTAGTGAATTTCCGGAAGGTTCCTGCACCATCTATATCTGCTGCTTCATAAAGCTCACCGGATATATTCTGCAGGCCTGCGAGGAAAATGACCATCATGTAGCCGACTCCTTTCCAGACCGCCACGCCAACGAGGAGCGGGATAACCAGATGTTCATCATTAAGCCACTTTTGAGCCGGCAGCCCAAGCTGTACAAGCAAGCTGTTGGCTGTGCCGAAACGGGGATTAAAGATGGCATCGGCCACATAGTTAATGACAGCCCAAGAGGAAATCACCGGCAGAAAATGAGCCATGCGGAACAATTTCAAGCCTTTCAGCTGCTGGTTCAGAGCCGATGCGAGAACGAGAGCCAAAAGCGTCTGGCACGGGACAAACAGTACGGAAAAATAGATGGTATTCCAGAAAGACTTCCAAAACAGCGGCTCATGAATCATCTTGTCATAATTTTCAGCACCGGCCCATTCTGGAGGATTCAGCAGATCATAGTTCGTAAAGCTGAAATAGAGCGAAGCGGCAAAGGTGATGGCAATAAAGATAAAATGAATAAGATAAGGAAACACCATCGCCAGTCCAAAAACTCCTTCAGACTTGAGAAAAGGTTTTCGTTTCTTCTTTATAAGCACGTCTGCGGCATAGGTTTGTTTTTTCAGCTGCTGCTCCATATCTTTCTCCTTTCTTTCCCAATCTCTCATTAGAGATGCTGCCTCTGTTCAGATAGAGCAGAGGCAGCAAGGACTTACTTTTTATTATAAAAATTGTCCAGAACCTGCTGAATTTCCGTGTCTGCTTTTTGCAGCGCCTGATCAGTTGAAGTTTCACCGCGGAAGGCAGGGTAGACCGTGTCAGTAAACTTCTGGTTCCATTCAGTCCAGACCGCATTCGTATCAAGTGTTCCAGCATAGCTGACAGCATCAAGGAACACTTTTTTGTGCTCCGGCGGAGTGCCTGATTTCAGGAATTTATCCGATTGGGCGACGGATTTTTTCACCGGCACAGATTCTCCGAGGTTCGCCCATTTTTGCTGCACTCCATCATTTGTCGCCCAGTTTTTGATCCACTTCCATGCAGCTTCTTCTTTTTTAGCATCCGTTTTGCTGCTGATTACCCATGAGTTGGCGATGATCGGCGAGAAGCGCTTGCCGTCAGGCCCTTTTGGAAGCGGAGCGACATCATAATTTAAGTGCGCTTCATTTGCAGCAAGCGTTCTCACATAAATTCCTGTGACCATTGCTGCACTGCCGCTTGGGAATGGTGTAAACGGACTCTGGAAGCTTTCGAGATCAGAAGGATCAATGATAACGCCTCTCTTCATTCCGTCCACAATCCAATCCAGCGCCTTCTTATTTTCCGGTGAGTTTACAGCAGACTTTTCAAGGGAAGGGTCAAGGACGCTTCCGCCGAATGCTTTCAGAATGGGAAACCATCCTTCTGTAATATTGAAAAATGAATAGCCGTACTGCTTTATGGAATCTTTCTTGAAGCCTGCCTCATCTGCTGTTTTGCCGCCAGAGTCAATGGTCAGCTTGGCTGCAGCACTCTTCAAGTCATCCCATGTCCAGTTATCTGACGGATAGGGCACTTTTGCTTTATCAAACATGTCTTTATTGTAGAAGAGCGCACCTACCTGAATGCCGGAAGGAACTCCCCAATACTTGCCGTCATTGTCTTTATCAAATTCAAGACCGTAATAATCTTCCTTCTTCAAATCCTTGTCTATATACTTTGTCAGGTCTTTAATGGCTCCCCTTTCTGAAAACTTGGAAACAAGGACACCATCTGAAAGCCACAGATCCGGCTGCTTTCCTCCGGCAATCTGAGTATCAAGCTTTTGGAAAAACTGGCCGTAAGGGGCTGTGACCGTTTTGATTTTGACATCGGGGTTGTTTTTTTCAAACTCTGTGATGATTTCATTCATCGTGGCATCTGTGGATCCTGAAGAGTAGTAGCCGAGTGTAAGCTCTGTTTTTCCCCCTTTTGCGCCCGTAGAGGAAGAGGTGCATCCGGAAAGCAGCATACTCGCAGCAAGCATGGAGGTAATGGCAAGGCCAGCCCATTTTTTCATTTTCATCGTCTTTCTCCCCTTTTTATCCGAATATTCAGTTATTTATTGGTGTTCGTTTTTCTGCGGAAAATTTCTCTGTAAGCTTTCTTGCATTTTCAGCAATGGTTATATAGCCTGCTGGATTTAGAAGTTCATCTGTATAAAGACAGCTTCCCACTCCGACAAAATCGGCTCCTGCCTGAAGAAAAGCTGCCATGTTGGATAGGTGTATACCCCCCGTTACCATAATTGGAATCCTTGGCAGCGGCGTCCGGATCTGCCTGATGTAGGCAGGGCCGGCAAAAGCCGCTGGAAAAAGCTTAACGGCATCTGCCCCATACCGAATGGCATCCATTATTTCCGTAGGAGTAAAAGCACCTGCAACAGATAGGCCGCCTTCCTCTTTTGCTGCCTGAATCACCCGTTCATCGCTGTGCGGAGATACGATAAAACGGGCTCCGCACTTGATAGCGGTCCTTGCCGAAGCTTCATCCAGAACAGTTCCGGCCCCAATAACCGCTTTTCCCTGAAAGGTTTCTGACAGCTGTTGAATAAGGCTGAAAGCCCCTTTTGTATCAAGTGTTACCTCCAGCAGCCTGACGCCTCCTTCAACAACAGCGTCAGCGAGCGGCTTCATTTTATCCATTGGAATATTTCTTAAAATAGCTGCCACCCCATAGTCTGCCAGGCTTTCCGCCTCAATCAGCGACACATTTTCACCTCCCTTCCCTGACTTTATAGCCCTACCAGTAAGGCTTCCAATCCTTTTTCAGCCTTGCAAGACCTTCTAGGTAAAAGTAATCTCCCCATAAAGAAGCTTCATCTACGCCAAGGTTTTCAGGCTTGGCATACACACTGTGAAGAAGCAGTGCATTTGATTCTGGAATTTTAGCTGTTGAATATTTTTCATAAAGGTTCTTGAGAATGATAGTGCCTGCATGTTGAAAATATTGCCTGCTTTCCTCATTTTCTGCATGCTTTGCCATTTCAAGAAGCCCGCAGGCAGCGATCGCAGAAGCAGAGCTGTCCTTTTCCTCTCCATCTGCATCTGAAAAGACTAAATCCCAGTACACGACCCCATCTTCAGGTGTTCTGTTCAGAAAATAATTGGCGAGTTTTTCTGCCATTGCCATAAATTCAGGATTGTCTGTATACAGAAAACTAAGCGGAAACCCGTACACTCCCCACGCCTGCCCCCGAGCCCAGCAGGAGCCGTCGCCATAGCCCTGATGTGTTTTTCCAAACTTCGCTGCACCTGTTTCAGGATCAAAAAAGAAAGTATGAAAGGTTGAAGCATCTTCTCTTACAATGCATTTCAGCGCATTTTCCGCATGGGCCGCCGCTGCTTCCCTGTATTTGCTGATGCCCGTTTCCTCGCTTGCCCAATAAAGAAGAGGCAGATTCATTAAGCAGTCGATAATAATCCTGCCGCGCTGAAGCGGATCATCAAGATTGCCCCATGCCTGGATGATGCGTGCCTTTTCAAAATACCTTCCCATCAGATGGTCTGCCGCGAGAAGGGCTGCTTCCCTGCCCTTTTCACTGCCTGTCAGCTTGTAGGCTGAAACACAGGAAAGGGTATAAAGAAACCCTAGGTCATGATGCTCGCAATCCTCTTTTTCTACTATTCTTTTATAAAAGCTCTCCACTTGTTCCTCTGCGGCCTTTCTGAACTTTTCCTCACCTGAAAGCTCATAGGAAAGCCAGAGAATGCCAGTCCAAAAGCTCGTCGTCCAGCCGAAATTTCCCCCTTTTGACTGCCCTGGCAACTGAGGCTCTCTGTGATGATACACGTTGCCTATTGTTGTATCATCCGGAAACAGGCCCGTAAACTTGGCAAGGTTTGCTTCTGTTTTCTTCACAGCTGCACTTATTGCATCAGCCGCAAAAGCTGTGTCAGCTGATGACAGCGGCAGCGGAAACTTTCTTCCTTCGTCAATAATGTTCTTCATTCATCCTGCTCCTTTACCGTGCTATTTTAACTCTTTCATATCCACCGGTTCCTGATCCTCGAAGGAATAGTTTTCTCCAGCCATTCCCCAGATAAAGGTATAGTTGCTCGTGCCGATGCCTGAATGAATAGACCAGCTCGGGGAAATCGCTGCCTGCTCATTGCGCATCACAAGATGTCTTGTTTCATCCGGTTCCCCCATGAAATGAAAAACTCTTGTATCCTCCTGCATATCGAAGTATAAATAAATTTCAGAACGCCTGTCATGCAGATGTGCGGGCATCGTGTTCCACATGCAATTCGGCGCAAGCAGCGTCATGCCCATCATCAGCTGGCAGCTTTCAATGCCGCCTTCATGAATATATTTATAAATCGTCCGCTTATTGGAATTTTTTTCATCCCCGAGGTGAACCGGTGATGCTTCTTTGATGCCGATTTTAGCTGTTGGATATTCTTTATGGGCGAGGGTTGACATTAAATAAAATTTGGCCGGCTTCTCTCCGTTTGCACTTTCAAACAGCACTTCTTTTTTTCCTTTGCCAACATAAAGGCCATCTTTTTCATCAAGAAAATAAGATTCACCGTCTACAGTGACTGATCCGCTTCCGCCGATATTAATGATTCCGAGTTCTCTTCTTTCCAGGAAAAAAGCGGTCTTCAGCTCCTCTTCCTCAAGCTTCAGAGCTTTTCCAGCAGGTAAAGCCCCTCCGAAAACCATTCTGTCCTCATGGGTATAGGTTAGTTTCACTTCATTTTCGGCAAACAATGACTCTACAAGAAATGCATTCCTTAATTCATCCGTTGTCAAACGCTTCATTTCATTGCTGCTTGTGCAGTGCCTTGTTTCCACTGTACTTCCTCCCTTTCAAAATAGCATTCTAGTAATTCAGCCATCCTCCATCTACCGCCAGTATGTGACCGCTTACATAATTGGAAGCTTCTGATGCAAGAAAAACAGCGGGACCAGCCAGATCAGCAGGCTCTCCCCATCGCCCCATTGGAATCCGCGATTTAATAAAAGAGCTGCGGTCAGGGTCATTTCTCAATGCTTCTGTATTATCTGTAGCCATATATCCCGGGGCAATCGCGTTCACACAGACACCTTTTCCCGCCCACTCGTTGGCAAGTGCTTTGGTGAGGCCAGCAATGGCATGCTTGCTCGCGGTGTAAGCAGGCACCTTTATACCGCCCTGAAACGACAGCATTGAAGCAATATTGATGATTTTGCCTGATCCTCTTTCAATCATATGTTTTCCAGCCTCCCGGCAAAGGAGGAACACGGCATCCAAATTTACATTCAGCACGTCATGCCAATCAGTGAGCGTATATTCCTCTGCCTGCGCTCTTCTGATGATGCCTGAATTATTAACAAGAACATCAATTTTCCCTGTACAAGCCAGCGCCTTGCCAATCAGATGGCTTCTCTCCTGCTCATCAGACAGGTCGCAGCTGATGGAATAGAAGGCAGTGCCAGCTTCTTCTACATCATGTCTTGTTTCCTCCATCGGGCTGATTCCCGCTCCAATGATATCAGCCCCGGCAGCAGCCATGGCAGCAGCCATTCCCCTGCCCAGCCCCCTGCTCGCACCTGTGAGCAGCACTGTTTTTCCTTGGAGAGAAAACAGATTCATATCATTTGGTATAATTTTTAACGCCTCCTTTTTTCCCATTAACATCATATTCTAGTTTATTTAAAGTATACTTGCGTTCGTTTTGTTTATATTAACACAATAATTTCCAGTTTTCTAGCAGTTTTTAGAAATTTCAAAAAACATGTTTAGAAGAGAACTTCGGCTTGCTCATTTTTTGCGGCCTTGATAAGTTTTGTATGCATGGTGAAAAACAAGGATAGAAACAGTAAAGATCATATTTCATTCCTGTTACAAATTGAGGAAATACGTGTTCAAGGTTTCTTTTTTTCTTTTATTTCGATACAATGCCCACTAGGTTACTTTTTAATTTTTGGCTGTGTTAAAGAATTTTTTGCGCATCCTGCGGGAGCATTATAAGGTGAGACTGCCTACTAAAATCATCAGCCAAATTTAACAAAGCCTTAAATTCATTGATCCATATTTTGAAAGGAGACTAACAATGAAAAAAATCTTATACACTCTTGCTGCCGGCGTGATGACGCTTTCCCTTGCCGCATGCGGAGCTAATGGTGATACGAAAAGCGCAGAAAAAGAAAACAAGGCAAAAACAGCTGAAAGCAGCGGACAGCAGGATCAGACAAAGCAGCAAAAAGAACAGCAGCAGCAAGCTGAAGCTATGCAGAAGAAAATGGAAAAGCAAAAAGTAGACGATAAAAAAACAGTCGCCCTTGTGAATGGAAAAGCCATTTTGGGCAGCGACTACAATACAGCCCTTTCCTCCACTCAGATGCAGATGCAGCAGATGGGGCAGGATCCGACTTCAGATGAAGCAGCCAAGCAGGTGAAGGACCAGACGATTGAATCCCTTGTCGGCCAGACGCTGCTGCTTCAGGAAGCAGATAAAAAAGGCTATAAAGCTTCCAAAACAGAGATCACAAAGCAAATGGAACAGCTGAAACAGCAATATAAAGGCCAGGACAAGCTGGAAGCTGCCATGAAGCAGCAGGGCATGGATATGAAAAAACTGAATCAGCAGATGGCGGACAGCATTAAGTTTACAAAATATATGGATAAAGAAGTCCATGCTGAAAAAGTAACAGACGAGGAAATTAAAAAGTATTATGACCAGTACTCCCAGCAGGCCCAAGGCCAAAAACTGCCGAAGCTTGAGGAAGTAAAGCCCCAAATTCAGCAGCAGATACAGCAGCAAAAGAAACAGGAAAAACTGAGCCAGATTGTTGAAGGCTTGAAAAAGAACGCAAAAATCGAAGTGAAAATATAATCCTGACAAAAGGAAAAGGCGCAGCGGATGTTATCCGGTGCGCCTTTTTTGTTTTCTCATTCAGCAAAAGTAACAGGCAGCTGCAGCTCTTCCAGCCTCTTTTGATAACGGCTGTTCAGCTCTGCATTTGTAATCAATTCATCGATGTCCTGCATTTCGGCGAACTTGATGAGTGCCGTTTGTCCGAATTTCGTGTGATCGGCAAGCAGTGTGATGTGGTCTGCCACTTCGATGATGCTCTTTTTATAATCAGCATGAAAGCTGTTGAAAACCGTCAGGCCGTGTTCCAGATCAATTCCTGTTGTGCCGAGAAAAAGCTTGTTGACACGCAGTCTTTCTAGTGCCTGCTTGGAAAGCGGGCCGTAAAGCGTAGCAGAAGCAGGAATTTTCAAACCGCCCAGCATCAGCAGCTGTATTTTTTCCTGTGCGACAAGTATATTGGCAATTTTTATATCATTGGTGATTACTGTAACCGGAAATTCGCCAAGCATCTTGGCGAGCTCTATAATGGTGCTCCCTCCATCAAGGAGAATGGTATCTTCTTCTTTGATAGCAGCAAGCGCCGCTTTGGCGATGCTTTTCTTTTCAGTGCCGTATTTTTGCTGCCTTAACGCAATTGGAAGAATGTTGCCGTTATCAGGGAGCACGGCTCCTCCATAAATCCGCTTCAGCAGACTTCTTTTTTCAAGAGCAATCAAGTCCTGGCGAATGGTCTTTTCTGTTACTTGAAAAGCTTCGCTCAGGTCTGTTACTTTTATCATTTTTTCCTGCTCAAGCCTCCGCAGGATTTCTTCGTGTCTTTCAATGAAATGCATGGATTCTCCCTCTCTCTCTTGGAGCTAATCTATTTTCTTTCTATTAAAACGATAGATTTTCCTTTTTGGATCACATTTTATTAAAAATTTTTTATTTTTTTGGTCTGTTAAATTTGGATGTTGATTGCAGTACTTAGGCGTCCGCCTGCTGTCTGCCACTCCAATCTTTTTTGTAAGCGGGTTCATTTTTTCCTGATCATAATGGTTTCATTTTTTCAATAGGATAAAAGACAAAGGGATTTATAGAGGGGGATTCCATGTTCACCGAGCTGTTTTTGCTTGCTGTTCTGGTGTTTATTTTACTAAGCCTCTTTTTTTATATTCGTTACCAAGTGGTTTACAGCATGCACCTTGGCTTGTTCCGCAAAAGCCTCTATGCTCTTTTTTGCATCGGCATTATTATCGGTTCTATCACTCATTCTATCGCTTTTTCAGATTGGCAGCTTCTCCTCAAGGCAGCAGGATTTATTGTATTTATTGATTTAGCCATCTTTCAGACACCGAACATACAGAAGATTGGCTCTGCTGAATTCCAGCATACCGATTTGATAGAAAAAACCATCACGCAGAATGAAAAAACGATTTCTTTTATGCGGAGAAAATCCAGTGTGTTTTCGTTTCTCGTACAAGAAGGAGAATGGATGACAAATGAGGCTGATCCAATAGCCTCATTTAAAGACTATGAAAGGCAGCTGACTTTTATCATCCAGCAATATACCAGCCAGTTTGATTTCGATTTCCGGATATATGAGCTCGCTGATACAGAAGAGCATACTTTTGATGAAGGCATTATCCAGATTCTCAGCAGCACGGAGAACATCTACAATATAGATATTCCGAATAAAGAAGATGTAACAGAAAATTTGGCTCATGCCCAAACGATTTCATTTGATGAGGACAAAATCGTTTTAATACCCATCTACAGCCATTACTCCTATCTGATTGTTCTGTCAGCAAATAAGGGACCGATCATGGAGATTGACGCGATTCATCTTGTTAATTTAGTCAGCATGTTTGATTGGAAGCTGCCGTCACCATTCGACAAAAGCGATACTCGCTGATTCCTTTAAGGAGTGTTGCTTTTCCTTCTTTTTTCATATAGATAAGTGAGCAGATTTCTTGCGAGGAGCGATCAGTGATGAGTAAGGAAAACAAATTCAATTCAAAAAAGCCAAAAAAGGTGACTACCTCAAATATGGGCTATAAAGTCTCTGAGGAAAACCAAAAGCTGCTAAAGCTTTTGAAAAACCTGAAAAAGGCCTAGCATTTGCTGATTGGATGGCAATGGCAGCCTGCGGTGTATTTTTATTTTATCAGCAGGACAGATACCCTTTATTGGTTGAGTCCAGCCCGCAGGACCTCGCCGCTCCCATTGCCCAGCCCTGTATCAATACATAATAAGACCGTTTTACTGTCCTTCCCCTCCTTTTATCGTTTGCGAAATGCCATACCAGATGATATCCACCCGATCAGATACCCTCGCAATCTCCTGGTAAACCCAGCCTGTCAGATCTCTCCACGCTCTGTTTTCCTGCTCCATCGGCACGATGCCCTTTGTTATATCGCAGCCAATAAGGAGAAGCTGCCTTTTCGGATCTTCTTTTTCCCATTGGTTCCATTCTGACAGCAGCAGGCTGAAATAGGCCAATGCCTTTTCCTTGTCTTCATCAGCCTTCTTTTTAATATACCGTTCCATCCCTTCAATGACTGTTTTCTCTTTAAAGGGAACAGCTAAGGAATCATTCTGATAGGCTGAGAGCCATAATGTCTCAAATCTTAAGAGGTGATACTGCTCCTTTACCCATTTTCTTTTCCCGTTATAGGCCCCGCCTGTAATAAAGTGCATGTTATTTCCCCTGTTCAAGTTTGATTTCTTCTATGGCAGCCAGCCGGAACGCAGGCTGCTTTTGAAAATACAGTTTATATCCAGCTCCAGGAGACAGTCTCCACTCCCAAAATGCCTTTTTATTTTCAGAAAGAAGCGTAAGCAGGCTTCTGATCACCCCTCCATGGGAAACAATGGCTGCAGACGCGGCATCTTCTGCCAAGACAGCTTCACGTATGGACTCCCAGCCTTCTGACACCCTTTCAGAAAAAACCTGCATGCTTTCCCCTGAAGGCGGCACCTCTGAAAAAGGATCAGCAAGCCATCTCTGATAGTTCTCCGAATGCTTTAACTCCTCGTAGGTTTTTCCTTCCCAGTCACCGAAATTCATTTCTCTCAAATTCGTTAAAAGAACAGGCCTGGTTTCCGGATAAAGGAAGGCAGCAGTCTGAATGCACCGCTTCAAATCACTCGTATAAAGCAGCTCAGGCTTTTCCTGGCGCTGATGTTTAAGACGCAGGATGCCCTCTTCCGCTAGCGGTTCGTCAAGCCAGCCGCAATAAGCATGCTGCTTATTTTTTTCTGTCAGACCATGCCTCCATAATGAAACAGCCACAGCATCATCCATAGCAAACATTCTCCTCCTTCAAGACAAGCTCCTAACGTGTCCCCGGTCATTCCTCCGAATTCGCGGATAATAAACCTTTTTGCCAATAAAAAGATTGCTGCTGCCCCAAGGAGAAAAAAAGAGAGAAGATGCAGAAAAAAGCTGGCGGCAATTAAAAAGAGCAAGCATCCGCTATGTAAAAAGGCAGTTCGCCTGTCTTTAAGAGTGCTGTGAAAAAAGAAGGCAATTCCTTCTTCTCTTGCTGGGGGCAGGCTGATCAAGAGCCTCCCTGTCACAGCCCGTGATAAAACAGGGATGATAATAAGCAGGGCATAGCCTGCAGGCGCCAATTGCTGAATGCTTTCATAAATAAAAAGAAACTTTGCAAAAAGCAGGATGAGAACGGAAAGAACGCCAAAAGCTCCTGTTCTCGGATCCTTCATAATCTCCAGCCGCTTTTCCCTGTCCCTATAGGAAAAATAAGCATCACAGGCATCCATCCACCCGTCAAGGTGAAGCCCTCCTGTCAAAAGGATCGGAAAGAGCCAGATGATAAAGGCGCACGCTAAAGGAGACAAAGGGGTATAAGAGGCAAGAATATACAGCAGAACAGCCGTTATGCCTCCAAGAACCAATCCGATCAAAGGCAGGCTCTGCAGCATGCTGTACACTCTGCTGCTGTTCATTCCCAGTTTTCTTTTAATCGGGATCGACGTAAAAAATTGCAGGGAAAGGAAAAATCCCGCCATACTGTTTTTCATCTGCTTCAGCTCCTGTGTTCGTCATTCGATGCTCTTGGCGCTTTTTTAATGAGCGGCATGCCGTTTTCAACAAGATAGGCTGCATCCGCCATTTTTACAATTTTTTGATGAAGGCTTCCAAGCAAGGAAAGATACTGCCGCACTGAGCTTCCGTTATAGACTGGCGGCTCCTCGAAAACTTCATTTGATACAATAATAAATGTATGACAGGCCCTGCTGAGGGAAGAAAGGTCCTGTATCATATCCGAAAAAACAGCTTCCTTTTCCCTTTTTGGCCCCTTGCCTGCAAACAGCTCATTTGAAGCTAGAACTGTCAGACAATCAAGCAGTACAGCATCTTGTTTTGTAAAGCTTCCGGCAAGGCTGCCGATCGCTGTTTCCTTCTCAATGGTGCGCCACTCTCTTTCCGCTTTTGCGCGCTCCTGCTTATGCCTTGCGATGCGTTCTGCCATTTCAGAATCTGCTGCCCTGCTTGTCGCAAGGCAGATGAGATGATCCGCATCTGATTTCATAGCGAGCTCTTCCGCAAACGTGCTCTTGCCGCTTCTTACCCCGCCTGATACAAAAATCAGCATGCTGCTATCCTCCGGTTATAAAACGCTTCAGCACTGCTTCCAAGCTGCCATCAGCGGTTTTTTTTATTTGTGAAGATGCCAGAAGAACCTCTATTTTTTTCGATGTGCCGTATTTCACCGTATAGTGCTGCACTGCCTGAATAACTGTTTGAAAGTATTGGCTGTCTGTCAGCAAGCCATCAATCAAAACATATAAGTGAACCTCATTTTGCTCCTCTGCCTCAAACAAATCAGTGTTTCCTATTTTTTCATGCCTGACTGTTCCTTCATTACGTAAAATCAGCGTGTTCCCATTTGGCAGTGCAGCAAAATCCGTGCCGAATATAAAATCAGTGTACCAGCCGAACCCTTCTCCACTAGAAGTTGATAGCGTTTTCATGGGAAAATTCGCTTTGTATGAACAGTGGTGATCACTTATTGCAGCTTCCCCTTCAAATGGTGACTGGTTTTCACTGGGTCTGACGCTCAAAAGTATTTGCGGCCTGCTGTGAAGAGGATGATAATGTCTTTCTATCTCTGTTTCGTATACTGCTTCAATCAATTCTTTCTGCAGCACCTCATAGGGATGGCCGATGGCTTTTATTGCACCGCTTTTAAGCAAGAGCAGCCTGTCGCAATAAAGGCTTGCCAGGTTCAAATCATGAAAGATCGCGATAACCGTTAATCCTTCCTCTGCAGAAGTCTTTTTTAAGGATGACAGCAGCTCATGCTGGTAATTTAAATCAAGATGATTTGTCGGTTCATCCAAAAGCAGCAGACTGGGTTCCTGTGCCAGCGCCTGTGCTAAAAAAACCCGCTGCTGCTCGCCGCCGCTCAGGGAGTGAATGGAATGGTCCGATAAGGGCAGGATGCCTGTTTTCTTCATCACACTCTCCACTGCTTCCTTATCTCTTTTGGCTGCCCTTGGCAGAATTCCCTTTTGGTAAGGATACCTTCCCATGGCAACTGTTTCCTTTACCGTGAGATCAAACGGAAGATGATTCAACTGGGGCAGCACAGCCATCACCTGAGCTCTCTC
Source organism: Metabacillus kandeliae (assembly GCF_021166585.1). GTDB lineage: Bacteria > Bacillota > Bacilli > Bacillales > Bacillaceae > Metabacillus_B > Metabacillus_B kandeliae. Next base: position 71,870 of record NZ_JAJOZE010000007.1, on the reverse strand, counting down.
CTTTGGATTATAATCCTTTAAAGGCTTTCCATTTAAATCGATGCTTCCCTTTGAAACAGGCAGAAGGCCTGAAATCAGCTTCATCAGCGTTGTTTTTCCGCTCCCATTCGGGCCTAATATGCCAAAGAATTCACCTTTTTTAACATGCAGGCTAAGCGAGTCGATGACCTCTTTTTTTTCATAGCCTCCTGAAACAGATTCCAGATTCAGCATGCGGCACTCCTCCTTTATTTTCGATTACTAAACAGAATAGCAGCAAAAACGGGCGCGCCGATGATGGATGTGATAACGCCAATTGGAAGTTCTGCTGGAGAAATAAGGGTTCTTGCCAATAAATCAGCAAGAATCAGCAGCCCTCCGCCAGCCATCATCGACAAGGGAAGGAGATGCCTGTTATCTGACCCAAACAAAAACCGGCATATATGCGGAATCACAAGACCAACAAAGCCGACAGCCCCTGATACAGCCACTGCAGCTCCTGTCAGTACAGAAGCAGCGATAATAACAGTGATTTGTTTGTTCTTCACTTTCATGCCGATATTGTGCGCCCGTTCATCTCCGAATGCAAAAGCATTCAGCTCTCTTGATTGAAGAAAGAGAACGGCTGAGCCAATGATGACAAAGGGCAGTATCATTTGAACATACGGCCATCCTCTCATGGAGACGCTCCCGAGAAGCCAGTTCATAACCTCCCTCAGCTCATCGCCTGTTAAGGCAATAATAAGCGAGATAAAGGACCCGAGAAATGTATTCGCAATTACACCTGCCAGAATGAGCGTTTCCATAGATGTCCTGCTGCGGGCCGCATACGCGAATAAGAGGACAAGAAACATCGTAAGAGCAGCGGCAAGAATACTAAACAGCGGCAAAGTAAAAATGCCGAGAAAATTAATTCCGAAATAAATGGAAGACACTGCCCCTACAGATGCTCCAGATGAAACGCCAAGTGTATAGGGATCAGCAAGAGGATTTCTCAGCAAAGCTTGAAAAGCCCCTCCTGCAAGTGCAAGAGAAGCTCCAACTAAACAAGCAAGAAGAACCCGGGGGAGACGAATTTCATAAACAATGCCGATAAAGGAAGGGTCAATGCCTTGTACAGCCCCGCCCCTGTGCAAAATAATCCGGACAATATCAGAAAACGGCACAAAAACCGAGCCTGCTGAGATAGCGGCGAAAAAAGCCGCTAGTAACAGCACAGCGCAGATGGTGTATTGAAAGGTTAGATTATTTCTTATAAATGTCTGGATAGATGATCTTTGCAAGCTCTTCTGCTCCTTCCGCAAGCCGCGGACCCGGTCTTGTTACCTGATCTGAATTCACATTGTAAATTTCTTTATTTTTAAGAGCACTGACACTCTCCCAGCCTTTTCGGCTTTCAATTTGTTTCACCGGGTCCTTAATGTAGTCTCCATAGGTTGTGACAATGCTGTCCGGGTTCAGCTTAACAGCGGCTTCCTCTGTCATCTTAGCCCAGCCCTTGGCATCCTCGGCGGCATTTTTTGCTCCTATGGCTTTTAAAATTTCATCAATAAACGTTCCTTTTCCTGCTGTAAAAATATCTGGTGCAGGAGAGACTTCCACATACACCGTTTTTTGCTGCTCAGCTGAAATGGATTTCGCTTTTTGTTTAATCACAGCTATTTGATTCTGCATTTGTCTGACAGTTTTTGCAGCTTCTTCGCTTTTCCCTGAAGCTTTGCCAATCAATTCAATAGATTTGTATACTTCATCAAAGGTTTCGGCATCATTGACAACAAGCACTTTTATTCCTGCGTTTCTTAACTGATCAAGGCTGTCGCCTGAAGTGTTTAAGCTTGATTCGTGAGCAAGCACAAGATCCGGTTTCATGCCGAGGATCTTCTCAACATTCAGCTTTTCGGCATCGCCGACTTTTTCCTTTTTCATTGCCTCTTCTGGATAATTATCAAAATCAGAAACACCCGTAATGTTTTTGCCCAGCCCCAGGTCATACGCGATTTCTGTATTGCTTGGCATAAGCGACACAATTTTATCAGGAGCTTTATCGATCGTTATTTCTTTTCCGGCAGCATCCTTTACTGTGACTGGAAAAGAAGCTTTCTCTGCGGTTTGAGAAGCAGCAGGCTTGTCACTGCCGCTGTTCTGGTCAGCCTGATTGCATCCTGCAAGCATTCCTGCCGTTAATAAAAGAGGTAATAGGATAGAATAAATTTTTTTCATCTTCGTCCTCCAGCATGATTGGTATTTTAAAGCACCGTTCAATTTGCCATAGTGAAATGGCAAAGAAAAAAATAAAAAGCACCTCCCTGTGTGTGGGAAGTGCTGCCGGCATGAAAAGACAAATGCTTTTTCAACAATTGCATCTTTAACGGCACCTTCCTATTCCTCGTAGGTTTAAAGGTGAAATGGCTTCAGGCAGGTCTCCTGGCTCTTGATCATCGCAAGTCTGCTCCTTCCCATGCTTTGCACAGTGGATATTATGCAGAATTGCTCCCAATTACAGTGGCGGGACCGCGCTGGAATCACACCAGCTTCCCTATTATGCCGATCATGTGAATCGGCACCTGTACCAAATCGATATATTGGCTTTTTTTAATAAGCCTTATGTAACAAAGCTATTATACTCTTTTTTTTGCAGAGCGGCAAAAGAATCCGTTTTCTTTGATGCAGCTATAAATTTTAAAAAATCCAATAACATATAAAAAGCGGCCCTTTAAAAAGAGCCGCTTTTTTTCCGCTGGTTATCTTCCGGCAAAAGTCCTGAACAGTTTCCTGATAATGTAGAAAAGGATGAAAAGCCCGATAATATTCACCATAAGGCCAAGCAATGACCCAAAAGCGCCCATATGGCTGAACATGCTGCCAAAGAGAAGGCCGGTCAGACCGCCGAAGAAAAGTCCTCTCATGAAAGAACCTCTGGTGCTTGATGCTGGCTTTCGGTAGGCTCTGAATTTATTGTAGTTGTTATAGCTTTTCTTTTGCTTAAACATCGAAGGTGATTTAAATCCGCCTCCAGAACGGAAGCCTTTTGCACTGACTGTGTGGTCCTGGTTAAAGCTGATGAAGTTGCCCGCAGGACTGAACAGCAGGGTGAACACGATAAAGGCTGATAATAGTTTCTTCATATTATGTTTTAGCTCCTTTAGTTAAATGAGTATGATATATGTTATTCCTTTGCCAAGCCTGTTTTAAGCCTTTCTTAACAATTTTTTTGAACTTTTTTTGTAGCCAGCATGCTTCTGATCCAGTTTTTCATCGATGGTTTCAAGCACTTTTGTGTCATTCAGCATTTCCTGTTTGTTGATCCTGATCAGTTCTTCCATGTTTTTAAACACATTTTTCCTCATGGCTTGCTTCCTTTCTATGGCCGCCTATCCTCTTAAAAGCAGAAAAAAGCGCTTTTACCTAATGGTAAAAGCGCTGAAAAATAAAAATGCCTTTACCAATTGATTGGCAAAGGTCTCGCTAGCAGCAGGTATCTGCTGCCAATAAAGCCGGGGAGGTTATTCCCGTAATGACGACTTTATTCAAAAAGCTACTCCCCTTTGAGAGGGTAAACGTACTATTAAGATATATTTATTATAGCGCAGTCCCGAATACCAGTCAACTTTTTCTATCGCCTGAAAAAAGCGATCCATCCAGAGCAGCAATATACCTTTTTGCCGATCTTTTAACAGATGCTTGCGCCTCTTTTTTCACAATCCGGCGGAAGGCGCTGTATATACGGTCAAATTTCATCTCCTCTGTCTGCATGGCCATTGCTTTCACTTTTTCAGCCGGAAGAGGAATCATATTAGGATAGCTGTACATGAAACTGACCCAATCCTGGTCGGGTGCTACCTGGAGAATATCGCCTGAGAAAAGGATTCCTTTTCCCTCGTTTCCTTCTCTCCATTCCATAACCGTTCCTCCTGGAAAATGACCTCCAAGACAGTGCAAAATCATGTTTTTATGGATGGGAAAAGATTGGCCTTTCCAATATTGGATGAAGTTTGATCCCCTCTGCACCCAGTGCCGGTCGTTTTCATGAAGAAGTACTTTTGCGTCAAATTCTTCAGCCCATTCTATGCAGGCAGAATAATAATGAGGATGAGAAATCGCAATAGCATGTATGCCGCCGAGCTTTTTAATTTTTTGAATGCTTTCCTCATCAAGATACGTGAGGCAGTCCCAGAGTACATTTCCTGATTCTTGCTTAATAAAATAAGCAGTCTGCCCAATGGCAAAGCCAGGATCTGTTTTCACGCTGTAAAGCCCTTCTTCCTCCTCCACCCATTTATTCTGAAATCGCCCTTCCTTTTTCATGGACTGAAGTGTTGTCCATTTTTGTCCTTCAGGGTTCACATACTGCCTTTCATCTTCACAAATCGGACAGCTTTCAGGTTCTCTTTCACTAGGTTCATACTGGACGCCGCAAGTCATGCAGATATATCCTTCCACTTCCATCCCTCCTGTTAAATAAAAAATAATTTCCATCATATGATAGCATCTTCTTCTCTTTTTATGTTCATGTCTTTTTATAATATGGAAGCACTGGCATCAGATAAGGAGGTAACCAGGGCGGTAAGCTTCGGTTTTGATGAAATAGAGAGAGGGTGTCCAATAACTGGACACCCTCTTTTCTTATTATCCATAGCCGCTAGCCCGAGTGTTTAGTCGCTTCAGAAAAAACCAAAAAGTCTAAGACCTGACTTTTCGGGATTTTCCGCAAGCAGCTGTCGGGGCTAAACGAGCGGCTTCCGCTTTACTTATGCTGCTTTGTCTTTTTTCTCAAGCCTTCTGCTGATAGCAGTTAAAAGGACAGCTGCAATCACCATTAGTCCGCCGATCCACGGTGTATGGACCAGTCCGATGGAATCCGCGACAGCTCCGCCAAGATAGGATCCGATCGCAATGCCTGCATTGAATGCGGCAATGTTCAGGGCTGATGCTACGTCAACTGCCCCTGGTACAAACCGCTCCGCAAGGATCACGGCGTATACTTGCAATCCAGGAACGTTCATAAAAGCAAGAAGCCCCATTGCCAGGATGGTAATCAGGCCGGCAATTTTCATCGGTGCCGTAAATGCCAGGATAAACAGGATGACGGCCTGAACGATAAACATGTAAAACAAGGATCTCACAGGGTTATTGTTGGCAAGCTTTCCGCCGATCATGTTGCCGATGGCAATAGCAATCCCGTAAAAAAGCAGGATGGCACTTATTGTGCCTTCAGCATAACCCGTCACTTTCTGAAGTATAGGAGACAAATAGGTGAAAACAACAAACGTACCGCCGTATCCGAACGCTGTTATAAGCAAAACGAGCAGAATTCGGCTGTTCGTCACTAATTTTACTTGGTCTTTAAAGGAAACGGGTGCACCTTTTTTCAGATTGCCCGGCACCAGGAAAGAGTTGGAGATAAGAGCGATGATCCCAATGGCCGTAATACCGATAAAAGCTGCCCTCCAGCCGAACTGCTGCCCTGCCCATGTACCGATCGGCACACCAGTTACAGTTGCAACCGTCAGGCCTGTAAACATTGTTGAGATTGCGCCTGCTCTTTTATTTTCAGGAACAAGATCTGCTGCGATGGTAGAACCTATGGCCATAAAGACACCGTGGGCAAATGCTGAAATAACTCTTGCAGCAAGCAGAATGCCGAATGTTTGGGCACTTGCAGCAAATGCATTGCCAGCAATAAATACAATCATAATCCACATAAGCAAGCTTTTTCTGGACATTTTCGCTGTTGCCGCTGTTAAAACCGGAGCTCCGAACGCAACCCCAAGTGCATAAAGCGAAACCGTCAGCCCTGCCATTGTTTCAGTGACGCCAAGATCTTTAGCAACACCCGGGAGAAGTCCGACACTGATAAATTCAGTTGTCCCGATTCCAAAAGCGCTGATTGCCAAAGCCAAAAGCGCAAACAGACTCCTTTTAGAATCGAAAGCTCTATTAGTTTCTGTATATGAAGTCAATATTATCTCTCCTTAATGTTAAATTGATAAAAAGGCCTTTTTATCCAGCAGCTGTTCTTTGTAGTGCTGCATAGATTATTATGGCCCCTTATGATCCTTTCGTGAAGAACGTACTTTAAAGTGATATAGGCACCCTGCGGTTTTATAGGCACTAAAAAGTGCCTGCTGATTGACAGCAATTAGCAGGTGTATATCATTTGCCGGAGTGGTATACTTCGTACATACTATCTAATATTGATATACACCCCAAAAAGATCCTTAGTATGAAGCAGGAGTGATAAAATGCAAAAAGTATATAATATTCCCGTAGAAGCGACACTGGAAGTGATCGGGGGAAAGTGGAAAGTGGTCATTCTCTGCCACTTGACAAAAGGAACAAAAAGAACGAGCGAGCTGAAGCGCCTGATGCCTGGCATCACGCAGAAAATGCTGACACAGCAGCTCAGAGAGCTTGAAACAGACGGTGTGATTTTAAGGCAGGTATATAATCAAGTGCCTCCGAAGGTAGAGTATTCCCTATCTGAATATGGATGGTCGCTTCAGCCTATCCTCGATTCTTTATGTGAATGGGGCGAGTGTCACTTGCAAAAGAAGGATAAAGAGCTTTCAGTAGCTCTGCTGAACGTTTAATAATAAAACAGCCGCATTTTACGGCTGTTTTTTTTCAGTTCTTTTTCCCTATTTTAAAAAACTTCCGAATTTCTCCTTTTCAGACTGCTTGTCCTCCGTATATAGTGAGAAAGGATTTGAACTGGACGATGATATGGAGGCTGAAAATAATGAAAGATATAGGCAGGCGGATTTTGATCAGTTTACTGCTGACAGGAATTATCGGCGGCGGAATTACTGTTTCGATGGCCAACCTGCCTGGATCAGGCGGAGCAGCTGCCGGGAAGTAAGAGGAAAGAGCCTGGCCGCTAATGGCCAGGCTCTTTCTTTCTACTTGTTTTGTTTTTGCTGAAGGGCACGTTTTTCAGATGCCAGCTTTTGAAATTCCTTGTCAAGCTCCTGAAATTTAGGGTCTGCCGGCTGCAGCAGGCTTAATTCACCGAGAACAGCCGCCAATTTTGTTTCAATAATCAACAGATCATTTTTTGTATCCTCCTGTTTCGATGCAGTACTGTTTTGCTCTTTTTTCTCAATAAAGTCTTTTAATCCTTCCTCATGCCTTTTCACCTGCTGATGCTGAAAAACCAACAGCTTATCAGACAGTTTTTCCATAAAGTACGCATCATGGGAAACCAGCAGCAATGTGCCTTTAAATGACAGCAGGGTTTCTTCAAGCTGCTCCCTGGCCGGCAGGTCCAGATGGTTCGTTGGTTCGTCCAAAATAAGCAAGTCCGTTTCATCTAACAGCAGTCCCGCGAGTTTTATTCTTGTCCGCTGACCAAGGCTAAGGTTTTCAATCTTTTGGCTGACGGTTTCCTCTTTCATACCCAGTCCGGCACATATGCTTCTAAAGGAAAGAATATCTTCGCGTGAAGAAAGATTCAGTGCTTCCTGAGGTGTGACATTTCCAGGCAGGTCACCGACATCCTGGCTCAAGTATCCGATCTTTAAAGCAGGGCTCACCCATAGTGACCCTTCTGAAACACCTTGTTCACCAAGAATCATCTTAAGAAGAGTTGTCTTACCGGATCCATTTGGCCCTATGAGTCCGACCTTTTCACCCTGCTTTACGTAAAAGCTGCTGTCTTGGAAAAGAAGACTCCCGCCGAAGCTTTTCCTCAGATGACTGGCTTCGATCATTCTTTTCCCTCTCTTATCTGCGTTTTCGAACTCAAAGAATAGGCCAGGTTCCTCAAGGGGTTTATCCGCTTTGTTGTTCTCCAGCTCTGCCGTCAGTCTTTTCATTTTTGACTTGATTTGAACATCCTTTTTCTTCGCTTTCATTCTGAAGTATTCTTTTTTCCCTAATTTTAAGCGTTCTTTTTTTCTTGAATCATTATGGGCTTTGTCTGACCAGCCCTTCAAGTTATCAATCTGCTCCTCTATTTTATCTTTGTATTTTTGCTGCTTTTCATATTGATGCTGCTGTGCCTCTCTTCTTCCTTTCTTTTCCTCTCTATAGGCCGTATAGTTTCCGGTATAGCTTTCAAGCTTGCCGGCGGCGAGCTCTTCCACCCTGTTTGCGGTCCTGTCAAGAAAATACCTGTCATGTGAAACAATAATAGCAGCACCATGAAATTTCGCAAGCTCATCAACAAGCCAGTTCACGCCCTGCAAATCGAGATGATTGGTTGGCTCATCAAGTATAAGCAATTGCGGGTTTCCCGCCCATACTTCTGAAAGAGCTAGCTTCAGCTTCTCCCCCCCGCTTAAATGCCGCAAACGCTCCCTTTCCAAATCGGCTGTTTTTTTAAACCCAAGACGGCTGCTTGCTTCGAGTGCTGATTTTAATCCTTCCCCATGCATCATGGACGCAAAATTGCCTTCAGTATAATCAACAGACTGCTGCAGATATCCGATTGTCAGCTGTTTTCCAAACGTGTCAATGCTTCCGCTGTCTTGGCTCAGGACTCCAGCAAGAATGCGCAGCAGCGTTGTTTTACCTGTACCGTTATATCCGACAAGCCCGATTTTATCACCAGCCCTAATATCAAGGCTCGCTCCTTTTAATATTTCTTTTTCACCAAAATTTTTAAAAATGCTTCGGATTTTTACTATGTTCATACATGCATCCCCTTTCTAAAACAAGGCTCTGCTGTTTTATCACCCAGCAAAGCTCTATGCAAAAAAACCTCCCAAGCAATATGCCTGAAGAGGTTTCCGGGTGCACTTAAAAAACATAGCAGTCTGTCTGTGGAAACAGACTTCCCCCTTTGACGGAGGGTTTGCTATAGATCAAAAAGGGCAGACGAATCCTATTTCTCCAGGTTATTGCTTATTGGCAATCCTTTAGAAAAATAAGATTAAAACTTCATCGGCCCTTTTTTCTCCTTTCCGTACGCTGAATTAGTTATAGTATATTCACTTTTTTCAATTTATGCAATGGCTGCAGGCAATATTTTCAGCAAGCGGATTATTGGGTATAAGGTTAAAGGAGCTGAATAGTTTCTCTTTTTTGTTTCAAACTAAATTTAATCGGGGTGAGTGAAATGAACAAAGCCAATTCAGGAATTGTAACAGCATTATCTGCCATTGGGATTGCACAGGGACTTAAGCTTTTTACGTATAAAAAAATGACTGGAAAATGGGATTGGAGAACCATTTTTTCAACTGGCGGAATGCCAAGCTCTCACTCCGCAGGCGTTGCTTCACTTGCTTCATATGTCGCTGCCAAAAAAGGGACAAGCTCAATTGAGACCGCATTGGCAGTCGTTTTCGGCGCCATCGTGATGTATGATGCGCAAGGAATCAGAAGGCATACAGGCGAGATCGCCAAGCTTGTGAATGATCTTGACGAAGACATCGAGGTCATATCGGGCCATCTCCCAGGGCTCGGGCATGTCAAGCAGCAGGAAGAGCTGAATGAACTTTTGGGCCATCAGCCCGCAGAGGTTGCCGGCGGCGCTCTTCTTGGAATTTTGATTGGAATTGCCTGTGCGAAAATAGAAGATGCAAGGAAGTAATGCAAAGAGCGGGACAGCAGCTGCCCCGCTCTTCTTTATTCCCTGTAGGCTCTGTCTGCCATCAGTTTAATTGCGACATCCTCTGAAGGAGGATTGTGCAGTCCTGCTCTTACATCCCTGTACAGCCTTTCAAGCGGCTTTGATTTAAACAGGCTTTGCCCTCCGACCATTCTCATTGCCAAATCAACTGTATCGATTGCTGCATTCACGGCAATATGCTTCACTGCAGCAAGCTCTGCTCCAAGACTTGGACGAACTGCCTCGTCCTCATCCCATTTAGCAGCAGCTGCATACATCAGCTGGCGAGCACTGTACAGCTTCAAATCCATTTCAGCTGTTTTTCTTCTCACTTCCGGCACCTCGCTGATTGGATGGGACAGACTGTTCGGCTGATAGTGCTTGGCAAATTGAACCGCATAATTTCTCGCTGAAATGGCAATTCCCAGATAGCAGGCAGGTATGTGCAGCAGCCAGCCCTGCGCCATTTGCTTTTTCTCATTATTGCCGCTGACAAGCGCCTTTTCTGGAACGTTCACATCAGTCAGAATGAGATCATCGCTTCTCGTGCCGCGCATCCCCATCGTATTCCATGTTTCTTCAATCGACAGCCCTGGAGTGGTTCTTTGGATAATGAACTCAGCCACCTCATCAGTCTCTTCCAGAGATGCTGTGATAATAAAATAGTCCAGGATTGGTGCAAGCGAAGTGAAGATCTTTCTTCCGTTAATAATCCACCCGTCAGAAGTTTTTCTCGCAGTTGTTTCAGGTTTTCCTCCACGCTGGGGGCTTCCGGTTCCTGCCTCAGATGCTGCACTGTTGATTAATTTATTATTACCGGCAGCATCACGGGCTATTTCTTCAAAAACAGCCGGTTCCCATTTCATTGATTCCCTTAAATTAATAAAAAGACCTGAATGCCATCCAATCGAAAGGGCAGTAGGCCCGTCCCCATGGGCAATTCTCTCCTGAAGGAGCAAAAAGGTATACAGATCAATACCTTTTCCGCCAAACTCCTTTGGAATAGTTAGCGAATAAAATCCTTCTTTTTTTAAATCTTCAAAATTATCAAAAGGGAATGATGCCTCACAGTCATGTTTTTCAGCACGTTTGAAGAAACGTTCCGAAAGGACGGCAGCTTTTCGCATCAATTCCTGCTGTTCTTTTGTTTTAACAAATTGCTCATCAAGGTATGACATCCTATCACCTGCTTTTTTTCTTTCCTATATTTTAGCTTCTTTTCTTTTTAATAATAAAGCGAAAGGGTCTGCAAATATTTTCTTCTTTATAAGTATTTTGGTATGATGGGCTAGAAAGCGTTTTATTGAAATTGGTATATGGAGGGTTTTTTTATGGCTGAATTTAAAGAAACACTGGAAAAATATGCAGAGCTTGCCGTTAAGGTCGGCGTCAATATTCAAAAAGGACAAACACTAGTCATCAATGCTTCACTTGATGCAGCTGACTTTGTCAGGCTTGTTACGCGAAAAGCCTATGAACAGGGAGCCAAAAATGTTCAAGTAGACTGGCATGACGAAACGGTTGCGAGAACGAAGTATGAGCTTGCGCCAGACGAAGCTTTTGAAGAATACCCTTCATGGCTAGCAAAAAGCAAAGAAGAGCTGGCAGAGGGCAACGCTGCTTTCATGTCAGTTGTATCATCAAATCCTGATCTTTTAAAAGGAATTGACTCAAAAAAAATTGCAGCAGCCAGCAAAGCAGCAGGGCAGGCTCTTGATAAATACCGCACGTACATACAATCAGACAAAGTAAGCTGGACTGTCGTTGCAGCAGCTTCAAAGGACTGGGCCAAGAAAATTTTCCCTGATGCTTCAGATGAAGAGGCAATCAGCAAGCTATGGGATGCGATCTTCAAGGCTGTAAGGGCTGATTTGGAAGACCCTGTTCAGGCTTGGAAGGATCATGACAGCTCTCTTCACAGCAAAGTGGATTATTTGAATGGAAAGCGATATAAATCCCTGCACTATCAGGCTGAAGGCACAGATTTAACAATTGACCTTCATGAAAAACACGAATGGGTAGGCGCTGGCAGCATCAACTCACAGGATGTTGAATTCATGGCGAACATGCCGACAGAAGAAGTCTTTACCGTTCCGCTGAAAGATGGTGTAAACGGCACAGTTTCAAGCACCAAGCCTCTCAGCTACGGAGGAAATTTAATTGATGAATTTACAATTACCTTTGAAAATGGCCGCATTGTGGATGTTAAAGCCAAAACTGGCGAAGAAATCTTAAAGCATCTGGTTGAAACAGATGAAGGGTCTCACTATTTGGGAGAAGTAGCACTTGTACCGCACGATTCACCGATCTCCAATTCCGGCATCTTGTTTTACAATACGCTGTTTGATGAAAATGCATCAAATCACTTAGCCATCGGCAGCGGCTATGCCTTTAATATTGAAGGCGGAAAAAAAATGTCCCGTGAAGAGCTTGCGAAGCACGGAGTAAATTCAAGCATTACCCATGTTGATTTCATGATCGGCTCAAACAGCATGTCTATCGACGGCATCAAAGAAGACGGTACAAGAGAACCGATCTTCCGCAACGGCAACTGGGCTGTTTAATAAAAATATTAAAACCGGACACTTCATCAAGAAGCGTCCGGTTTCTTTTTTTTATCTTTTTCGTTTAGACGGATTCAGGCTCTGCGTGATCCTGTCCAGGATGATGGCAAGAATAACGATCGCTATACCTGCTTCAAATCCAAGTCCAACCTGTATTCTTTGCACTGCCCGGTAAACTTCAACACCAAGCCCTGGCGCCCCTACAAGTGATGCGATAACAACCATCGAAAGAGCGAGCATAATGCTTTGGTTAACGCCAGCCATGATCGTGCCTGTAGCAAGCGGCAGCTGAACTTTGAACAGCTTTTGAGAAGTAGTAGAACCGAAAGCATTTGATGCTTCTACAAGATCTTCCGGCACCTGCCTGATACCAAGGTTGGTCAAACGGATGGTCGGCGGCATGGCGAAAATGACGGAAGCAATAATACCTGGTGTTACACCAATCCCAAAAAATAAAATTGCAGGAATCAAGTAAACAAATGCCGGCATTGTCTGCATAAAGTCCAGAATCGGACTTAAGATCCCCGATACCCTGTCGCTTTGAGAGCACCAGATGCCAAGCGGTATTCCAATAATCATCGAAATGATAACAGATGTGAGAACAAGAGCCAGTGAATCAAGCGTCTGTTCCCAGTATCCAAGATTGATAATCAGCAGAAGACCAATCAGTGTAAAGACAGTCAGCCCCCATCTTCTGCTTGCCCAATACGCAAGCCCTGCAACGATGACAGCTAGCAGGATGGCTGGAATGAATGCCAAAATTCCAACAAGAATGTCGTTAAAGGTTTCAATGACTGTTCCAATCACATTGAAAAAACCAAGAAGCTTATCATTTAAAAATTGAACAAAATGGTCTACGTAAACGCCTAGAGGCAGCTTTGGTATGTTCATTGCTCCACCACCTCAATTCCGGCAAGCGCCTGAATCACACTGCTCCGTTTTACAACCCCTCTTAAACGGTTGTTTTCGTCAACAACAGGGAGAGGATAATTCGTCATGGCCATCTTTTCATACATTTCCTCAACAAGAGTATCAGGCTTGATTGTCGGAACATCAGTATGAAGAATATCTGAGAGATGAACTTTTTCAGCCATTGCTTTTGACACGTCATCTGCTGTCACAAGCCCCATGTATTTGTGGCCTTTATCAACAGCATACAGCGAAGTCATGCCAGCCTGTCTTAAAATTTGGAGTGCCACGCGCGGACCCCTGTCAACCAGAATGGTTTCCGCCCTGCTCATGACGCTTTCAGCTGTCAGCACTTTTGCAAGGTTGATATCTTCCACAAACCTCTTGACATAATCATTGGCCGGGTTCGTCATAATTTCTTCCGGTGTTCCGATTTGAACAATTTCTCCGTCCTTCATGAGAGCAATCCTGTCTCCAATCCGGAGTGCTTCATCAAGATCATGAGTAATAAAGATAATGGTTTTTTTCATCTGATCCTGCAGTTCGATCAATTCATCCTGCATGTCTTTTCTGATTAATGGATCAAGGGCGCTGAATGCCTCATCCATCAGCAAAACATCAGGATCATTTGCAAGAGCTCTCGCTAATCCAACACGCTGCTGCATCCCGCCGCTCAGCTCGTCAGGATAGCTGTTTTCGTATCCTTTCAGGCCAACGAGATGCAATGATTCCATTGCCTTCTTGTCGCGGTCACTTTTTGCAGTCCCCTGCACCTCAAGCCCGTAGGCTGCATTTTCCAAAATGGTTCTATGAGGGAACAAGGCAAAACGCTGAAATACCATGCTCATTTTCTTTCTGCGGACCTCCCGGAGTTCCTCAGGCTTCATCTTCACTAACTCTTTCCCGCTGATCGTAATCGATCCTGCCGTTGGCTCTATCAGCCTGTTCAGCAGCCTTACCAGTGTTGATTTTCCGCTCCCGGATAACCCCATAATGACAAAGATTTCACCGCTATGTACTTCAAAACTCGCTTGCTTAACCCCTACAGTCATTCCTGTTTCTTTTAGAATTTCTTGCTTTGTTTTTCCTTTATTAAGCAGTTCAATGCCTTTGGATGGGTTTTTCCCAAAGACCTTGCTGACATTCTCCACTTTAATGATTGTTTTTTCCATAGCTCCACCTCTTTCTTTTCACTATTCTTTGCCAATAATGGGAGTTAAATTCGTGCGGAAGTTAGAGAAGGTTTAGCTATTGGCGGATAACGGGATATATACCATTTACCCGTTAAAATAGACTGATAAACATCTTCTTATTTTATTTTTTCAAAATAGGTTTTGTTTCTATCGAGGATGGGAAACTATATATTTGGAATCGTTTTCTGAAAGGAGTACATCAATTGAAAAAACTGAAAATTTTCGCCTCCATTATGCTTCTTCTTTCCTTTTTCCTTACTTCCTGCAGCAACCCCCTTGCAGAAAGCCAAAAGAAAGTAAAGCTAGGATTAATCAACTGGGTTGACAGCATCTCTGTCGCCTATCTCTGGAAAGCCATTTTAGAAAAAAAGGGCTACAACGTACAAATGATGGAGCTTGACAAAGGCGCTATGTGGACTGGTGTAGCAAGAGGTGATGTAGACATCACTGGGTATGTCTGGCTTCCTCAAACAGACAAGCCATATTATGATAAGTACAAAGATAAAGTAGAGGTTGGCGGTTCCTGGTATAAAGGAGCAAAGCTCGGCCTTGCTGTCCCCGAGTATATGAAGGATGTAAATTCAATTGAAGATCTGAATAAGCACAGCAGTGAATTTGGAGGAAAAATTTTCGGAATTGACCCCGGATCAAGCTTAATGCAGCTCTCCCAGACAGTGCAAAAAGAATACGGACTCAAAACCGACCTGATTGAATCCTCAGAGGCTGCGATGCTGACAGAGCTGAATAAAGCCTACGAGCAAAAAAAGCCTGTGGTCGTAACGCTTTGGAATCCCCACTGGATATTTTCTGTTGAAAAGCTAAAATACTTAGAAGATCCTAAAGGTGTTTATGGAAAGCCTGATAACATCCATTACATGATGAAAAAGGGCTTCAGCAAAGAGCACCCTGAAATTGTTAAAATGTATGAAAAATGGGACATGACTGATAAAGAACTTTCACAGCTGATTAAATATGTCAATGAATCAACTAGCGGTGATGCTGGTTATGAACCTGAAAAAGGTGTAAAAAAGTGGATGGATGAAAATCCTGAGCTTGTTAAGAAGTGGATGAATGCGTAAATTTAAAAGAAGGTGCCTCAATATTTTGAGGCACCTTCTTTTATTTTATTTGCCGTTCTGTATAGGCTGTAATGAGTTGGAGCATATGAATTAGCTTGGATTGCTTTTTGTTCTTTCATGCGCAGCTTTCACTTCTTATGCGCGCCTTCCAGTCCCATTCTTCTTATTCAAAAGATTCAAGCGTAATTTTCCCAATCGTTTTGCCGCTTTCCAATTTTCTATGGGCTTCTTTTAATTTTTCAGCATTGATGGGAGAGAGTGTTTCGGTTGCTGTTCCTCTTATTGTTCCCTCATCAAGCATTTGTGCCAGATTGGAAAGAATTTCGCGCTGCTTAATCATATCGTCTGTTTCAAATAAGGATCTTGTAAACATGAACTCCCATACAAATTTGCCGCTTTTTTGCTGCAGCATGGATAGGTCAATTTTTTGGTCGGTTTCCACAATCGAACAGATACTTCCTTGCGGCTTAATTGATTGTACCATCTCTTCCCAATGCTCCGCAGTGCTGTTCAAGCAAAAAATCGCATCCACTTCAGAAATGTCCAGTTCTTTCAGCTGCTCAGAGAGGGACTCGCGGTGATTGATCAAGTAATCTGCCCCCATCTCTCTTGCCCAGCGTTCTGTTTCAGGGCGTGAGGCTGTTCCAATTACAGTAAATCCAGCCCAGCTTGCAAGCTGCACTGCGATAGACCCAACCCCGCCTGCAGCACCGATTATCAGCATTCTCACTCCTTTATTCCCGCCTTTTTCAGCTTTATAGCCAAGCCTTTCAAAGAGCGCTTCCCATGCTGTTATGCCTGTCAGCGGGATTGCAGCCGCTTCTTTAAAACCTAAGCTCTCAGGCTTTCTTGCCGCAATTCTTTCATCAACGAGATGGAATTCACTGTTTGTTCCCTGCCTTGCAACAGATCCGGAATAATATACTTCATCACCCTGTTTGAAAAAAGTGACTTCTGGTCCTGTTTCCACTACAACTCCTGCAGCGTCCCAGCCGAGGATTTTCGGCTCTTCCTCTTCCTCGCCTTTGGATTTTCTGATTTTTGTATCAACTGGGTTAACAGATATAGCCTTTACTTCTATCAGCAGATCTCTTCCTGTTGCCTCAGGCTTGTCTATTTCCAGGTCCAGCAGGCTTTCCGGATGCTCCACAGATAAGTGCTTATATAGCCCTACAGCTTTCATTTTCCCCATACAGTTCTCTCCTTCATTTTTTATTCCCAAAGATAGTTTCCCCTTTATCGCTTTATTGAAAACCAGCTGCTTTTCGAATCGTGCTGTGAATGAGGGGCAAAACAAAAAGAAACCCTGGACGCAGGTCCAGGGTTCTCTTATTAAGAAGCATACATTGTTTCAAGCTGTTTTTGGATCTCTCCATTTTCCAAATACTCATCATATGTCAGCTGCTTATCCAGCATACCGCTTGGTGTGATTTCAATAATGCGGTTGGCAATCGTCTGTACAAACTGATGGTCATGAGAAGTAAAGAGCATTGAGCCTTTAAAGCTTGTCAAACCATTGTTCAATGCGGTAATGGATTCAAGATCCAAATGGTTTGTCGGGTCATCCAAAAGAAGAACATTTGAGCCGCTAAGCATCATTTTGGACAGCATGCAGCGGACCTTTTCTCCACCCGAAAGGACGGATGCTTTCTTTTGCACTTCTTCTCCTGAGAACAGCATTCTTCCCAAAAATCCGCGCAGGAAGCTTTCGCTTTGGTCATTCGGAGAGTATTGGCGCAGCCAGTCAACAAGGCTCATGTCATTCTTCTCGAAATACTCGCTGTTATCTCTCGGGAAGTATGCCTGTGACGTTGTAATGCCCCATTTGAACTTTCCGCTGTCCGGCTCCATCTCGCCTGTCAAAATTTTAAAGAGTGTAGAATAGGCAATTTCATTGCTGCCGACAAAAGCTATTTTATCGCCTTTGTTCATAATGAAGCTGACATTATCCAGAACTTTTACTCCATCAATTGATTTTGAAATGCCTTCAACTGTCAGAAGATCGTTCCCGACTTCTCTCTCAGGCGTAAAGTTGACATAAGGATATTTCCGTGATGACGGCTGAATATCATCAAGAGAAATTTTATCAAGAAGCTTTTTCCTTGAAGTGGCCTGTTTCGATTTAGACGCATTAGCGCTGAATCTCGCAATAAACTCCTGAAGCTCTTTGATTTTTTCTTCTTTTTTCTTGTTGGATTCCTGAGTCAGCTTAGTCGCAAGCTGGCTTGATTCATACCAGAAATCGTAGTTTCCGACATAAACTTTGATTTTGCCAAAGTCAAGATCGGCAATGTGAGTACAAACCTTGTTCAGAAAGTGACGGTCATGGGATACAACAATGACAGTGTTCTCAAAGTTGATCAAAAATTCTTCAAGCCATTGAATAGCTTTCATATCAAGGTTGTTCGTCGGCTCATCGAGCAGAAGAACGTCCGGCTTGCCGAAAAGAGCCTGTGCAAGGAGAACCTTTACTTTGTCTCCTCCAGTAAGCTCTGACATTTTTTTGTCATGAAGGTCTTCGCCAATGCCAAGCCCTTTCAGCAGGATCGCTGCTTCGCTTTCTGCTTCCCAGCCGTTCAGCTCGGCAAACTCGCCCTCAAGCTCAGCTGCGCGCATGCCATCCTCATCAGAAAAGTCCGCCTTCATATAAATAGCATCCTTTTCCTGCATGACTTCGTAAAGGCGGGCGTGGCCCATAATAACAACCTTCAGAACTTCATGTTCTTCATATTCGAATTGATTCTGCTTCAGCACAGCTAAGCGCTCGCCTGGACCCATGTGCACATCGCCTGTCTGAGCTTCAATTTCACCTGACAGGATTTTCAGAAAAGTGGACTTTCCGGCACCGTTCGCTCCAATCAAGCCATAGCAGTTGCCGGGAGTAAATTTTATATTAACATCTTCAAAAAGTTTGCGGTCTCCATATCGCAAACCGACATTGCTAACAGTTATCATGTATGAATCCTCCATCATTATTGCATTTGCCTATTTAAGCTACTGTCATTATAAAGGATGATGCCTGCTGATTACAATGGAATCATCTCTCATACCCATGAAAAGAACACAGCTGACAAGAGCTGTGTTATCTCGTTGCTTTCACTTCATTAAATGGATAAAAAACAAACTCGGATCTGCCCACTATCCGGTTTTCTTTTATCAAACCAAGTCCGTTTCGGCTATCCATGCTGTTCAGCCTGTTGTCACCCATTACAAAATATTGCCCTTTTGGCACCTTTTTCGGTCCAAAATCGGCTGTCAGCTGAAGTCCAAGCTGAACGGCTTCCTTTTCATTGCTGTTTAAGTAAGACTCCTTCAGCTCTTTGCCGTTAATATACAGTTTGTCATTTTTCGCTTGTACAGTGTCCCCGGGAAGACCGATTACCCGTTTTACATAATGGACGTTTTCTTTTTCTCCATCAATGATGACTATGTATCCCCGCTTAATTTGCCCCATGTAATGTATTGTTTTATTAACGAAAAGCTTTTCGCCATCCCGGAGTGTTGGATACATAGAGGACCCTTCAACCATGTACGGCTCAAATAAGAACCAGCGGATGACTGCTGCAAGCACCACTGCAATAAGAATGGCTTTTAACCAGTCTAAATAGGCATTTTTCTTTGGCTTTGATGAACCTTCCGACACGCTTCCTTTCCCCCTTAAAGTGCTGAAAGGCTGTTTAGATCCTATCAGTACTTTTTCATTCACCAGCTTATTTTACCATAGTCTTTCTTTACCCGAGGAAAAATTTTAGCCTGGCCTGTTAATCAGTTTTTCCATGACAGGGGGAGATATAAACAATGAAAAAGAAAAAGCTCTATAAAGATGAAAGAGTGAAAAAGATATTGCGCGGAAAAACTACCTTTGCTGACAGATAAAGAGATAAGGCAGGTGTTTAGAAAAGTGCCGTTTATTAAAATCAGAAGGAATGTAACGCTTCATTATGAATTAAAAGGCAGCGGCCATCCTATTGTGTTTATCCATCCGACAGGAATGGGATTAAAGACTTTTTCCTATCAGGAGGTTCTCAGCAATACCTCCAAGGTGCTTACATACGACATGCGGGGCAATGGCTTGAGCAATAGCGGCAGCGTTCCTGTCACCATCAGCCTTTTAGCAGAGGACCTGCTGTATTTGCTCGATGGGCTCGGCATTCAAAGAGCAGTCGTTGTCGGGTACTCAAACGGTGGAGCCATTGCTCAGGAATTTGCATTGGCTTACCCTGACAGAACGAGAGGTCTTGTTCTGATTGGCGGATTTCCAGAAGTGAATACAGAGCTATTAAAGATGGAATTTTTGCTTGGAATCTCGATAAGCGGGTTTGGCGGACTCCCCCTTCTTGCAGCAGGCATTTCAAAAGCCCATGCACCGAATGAGAAAATCTTTTCTTCCCTTTATGACTCATTTATAAGGACAGACCCGTATATCCTTCATCAAATGTACAAAAAAACCTTTCATTACAAGTCAACCGATCGGCTTCATACTCTTGCATGCCCGCTCTTGCTTGTTTACGGAGCCAAAGATCATTATATTCATTCCTATGATTCTTTATTTAAAATGCATGTTAAAAACACGGTATCTGTTTACATTTCAGGTGCAAAGCACGAGGTGCCGACGAAGAATCCTGCAGAGCTGAACGCCATATTGCGCCGCTTTATGGAGAAGCTGGAACAGCAGGTGAAATGAAAGCATCCGCCCGGGACTTTCCGGGCTTTTTTCCTTTTCATAAGCAAGGTATAATACGTGTGGCCCTCTGCTGAATTTAATAGAAAGCCGTAACAAAACACGCCTGATTGCCGTCTAAAAAAATAGAGAAACGAAACATTTTTGTTTCCCGCAGGATCAGGGAG
Source organism: Metabacillus kandeliae (assembly GCF_021166585.1). GTDB lineage: Bacteria > Bacillota > Bacilli > Bacillales > Bacillaceae > Metabacillus_B > Metabacillus_B kandeliae. The sequence continues at coordinate 51,748 of NZ_JAJOZE010000007.1, read as the reverse complement.
TATGATAGGATGTAATATAGTTGAAAAAAGCTGGAGACATTGCCAGCCTGTATTTTAGAAAAGAAAATTTTGTAAGTTGGTGAATAAACGGTTATGGAAAGAGAAACAAAAATGATGGGTTCGCGGTTTGATTATCAGCTGGCTTTTTTGCTTTTTTTATTTTTCTGCGTAAGCTGCATTGCCATATATGGATCACAGCTCACTTCCGGACAGTATAGTGAAGGTCTGGGCTTTGTATACAGACAAATCCTATTTTACTTTGTAGGGAGCGGAATTATAGCAGGTGTCATGTTTTTTGACTCAGATCAGCTGCAAAGGCTCTCTTGGTACTTATATGGATTTGGGCTCTTTCTGCTTGGGCTGCTCATCATCGCGCCTTCAAGCATTGCCAAACCGGTCAATGGGGCAAAGAGCTGGTTTAACCCGACATCGAGCCTCACTTTTCAGCCGTCTGAGCTGGTCAAAACGTTCGTTATTATTGCCATTAGTCATGTTATTGTAAAACATAATGCGAAGCATACGGAAAAAACCGTTAAAACCGATTTTATCCTGCTGTTCAAAATTGGTTTAACAGCTCTTGTACCGATCGCATTTATCATGAAGCAGCCTGACTTGGGTACTGCTCTGGTTATTATTGCAATCGCTACAGGATTAATTTTAGTCTCAGGTATTTCCTGGAAAATTATCACAACCATTTTTCTTTCCATTACGCTCGTTGCTGTAACTGTTTTTTACTTAGTGCTGAAAGCCCCCAATGTACTTGAAGCACTCGGTTTTCACCAGTATCAGTTCGGCAGGATCACTTCCTGGCTGAACCCTGAGGAGTACAGCAGCGGAGAAGGGTATCACCTTCTGAATTCCATGAAAGCTATCGGATCTGGACAAATTTACGGCAAAGGATTTGGCAACAGCCAGGTTTATATTCCTGAGAACCATACAGATTTTATCTTTAGCGTTATTGGAGAGCAATTTGGATTTCTCGGAACAAGCGTTGTGCTCAGTCTGTTCTTTCTTCTCGTTTACCACTTAATTAAAGTGGCCATGGAAACGACAGAGCCATTCAACAGCTATCTATGCGCTGGTGTTATCAGCATGATTGTTTTTCATGTATTCCAAAATGCCGGCATGACAATCGGTTTGCTTCCTATTACAGGGATTCCCCTTCCATTCATCAGCTATGGAGGAAGCGCAATTCTTGGAAGCATGCTAGGAATGGGACTCATCTTCGGCATTCGATACCATCACAGAGTTTATATGTTTTCCGATAAGTAAAAGAAGAAAGGCGCAGACCTGTAAAAGGTGCTGCGCTTTTTTTGCGGGAAAATCAGAGATGCTTTTCTTCCCAAATATCTTCAAGCCGCCAGATGCTTACTGTTTTGGCCTTTGCCCTGCCGCCTTCTGCGAACAGCTTGAGAGCGAGGCTTTTCTGATCAGGATAAATTCTTGACGTCATGGCAGTTTCACCGTCATTTACAAACAGTTCAACCGACGACCGGTCAAGAAACAGATGAAACAGGAGCTCGCCGCTGTTCACAGATACTTCGGCTGACCGGATCCCCTTTGGTCCTTCTCCTGAATGTTCTCTGTCAAGATAGACTTTCTGCTCCTTTGCTTCAAAGAAAACAGCCGTCTCCCCGCTCGCTCCGCTGCGGAGCTTAAAGCCAAATTTGCCGGCACTGGTTTTACTGATGTCAAACACTGCTTTCAATTCAAGCAAGTCGCCGAAAGCCAGAACATTTTCCCCTTCCATGCTCACGTCCTCCAGATAGGCCAATTCCTTTTGGCGGAGTTTTTCCAGTTCCTTAACAGGCTTCATGCGCAGCTTCCCCTCAGAAGACATTTCAAGCTCCCGCGGCAATGTCAGGGCTCCTGCCCAGCCATCCCTTTGGGACGGCATTTCCTGCTCCCACATGTCCATCCAGCCGAATAAGAGCCTTCTTCCCTTTTCATCCTGAAATGTTTGAGCTGCATAAAAATCATGTCCTTTATCAAGCTCCGAAAACTCTCCATGCTGAAAAACGCCATTTTGAAAGCTGCCGCAAAAATAGCCGGTTTGTTTTAAATTCCGGTAATTTTCCCCTTCCGCCTCCATTCCTTCAGGAGAAATAAGAAGAATGCGCTGGCCCGAAATTTCAAAAAAGTCCGGGCACTCCCACATGAACCCAAGATTTTTCCCGCTGGTGCTTTCCGCAAGCACACCTTGATACTCCCAGCTAAACAGATCATGAGAATGATAGTAGAGCACCTGCCCGCTGTCACCCATCCGGCAGCCAAGCACCATATGCCATTTACCATCTTCCTTCCATACTTTTGGGTCCCGAAAGTGATTGGAAGCTCCTTCAGGAGGTCTTGATAAAACAGGGTTGTCAGCAAGCTTGATAAATTCCCTGCCATCCTTGCTTTTCGCTGCACATTGAACCTGAACAAGCTCTTCATCACTGTCCTTCAGCCATACATTTCCTGTGTAGAAAAGGACAAGCTCCCCATTCTCTTCAACAGCGCTTCCGGAAAAACAGCCATCCTTGTCATACTCTTCAAACGGTGCCAAAGCAGGCGGCAGGTGCTCCCATCGGACAAGATCATTGCTTACGGCATGTCCCCAGTACATGGGCCCCCATTCGGCACTGAACGGGTGGTATTGGAAAAACACATGATATTCTCCTTTATACTGAATCAGCCCGTTTGGATCATTGATCCAGCCAGCCTGTGCTGTAATATGATAACCAGGCCTGAAGGGCGTCCTGCTGATTTCCTGTCCTCTTTTTTCAGCATGCGCTGCAGCTTTCTCCAATTTTTCTCTATACTCGGAATTCATGCTCTATCAAGCTCCTCTTCTATGTATAAGAGATCAATCCAGTTTTTCCGGAAAATGTTTCTTCATTTCCTCAAAAGGTGTTTTCTCTTTTTGATCGCCTATCCAGCTTTCCCCGTCTTCCCACTGCTCTTTTTTCCAGATAGGAACAAGCTCTTTAATCCGTTCAATTGCATAGCGGCTTGCTTCATATGCATCATTTCGATGAGGCGTTGAAACAGCAATCACAACGGCAATATCCGAAATGTCGAGCTTACCCACCCTGTGAGTAATAGCAGTTACTGCTTCCGGCCATTTTCCCTGTATTTCATCCCCTATTTGCCTCAGCATCTTTTCAGCCATCGGCTTATACGCCTGGTATTCTAAAAATAATGTTTTCTTCCCTTTTGTCATTTCGCGAACCGTGCCAATAAACGATACGATGGCTCCAGCGTTCGGATGAGTGACCTTTTCAATCAGCTCTTCTGCTGAAATCCTGCTATCTGTAATGGTAAACAAGTCTTCTCCTCCTGTCGGCTTCTTACGTTTTAATTTTACATTGTTTCGCCTGCTGCATCCAATGGTATGATGATTCCTATAAAACTGCAAAAAAAAAAAACAGCCGCTTTCCATAGATGGAAAGGGCTGTTTTGAAAAATTATAGTTTTACAACGTTTTCTGCTTGAGGGCCGCGCTGACCGTCAACAACGTTGAATTCTACTTTTTGGCCTTCTTCAAGAGTTTTGAAGCCGTCGCCAGTGATAGCGCTGAAATGAACGAATACGTCATTTCCTTCTTCAAGTTGAATGAAACCAAAACCTTTTTCTGAGTTAAACCATTTAACTGTACCTGTTTGCATGATGGTACCTCCATACTGATTAAAATTTATGCTACTTAAAATTTACCTGTGTAAATAAAAATTCACATACAGTAAGAAACAGCTTCACAAAGTAACACTCTACCTTGGAGATGCATCCTTTTGTATGTGAACTTTACTAATCTTATTAACATTTTTAACTTTATATTAAGAGTATACCTCACTCAGCTGCAAAAGACAAGACATTACATTTTTGTTGTTCTGAATCTCACTTTATTCATGTTACACTTATTCCAGCACCTTTTCAACCAATAACTCACCTTCTGCCGGCAGATTGCGGCAGCCTTTCAAACAGCAATCAATAAAATAAAGCAATTAACTAGATAGGAGAATATCCGCGATGAAAAAAAATAAATCCAGATACATAGCCAATGTCAGCCTTGGCGTTATGGCAGCAGGCTTTGCTGCTACCCTCCCGTTTCATGCACTTCCCGTAAGAATTCTGCAGGGAGGATTTGAGGCAGGGCTTGTCGGCGGGCTTGCAGACTGGTTTGCCGTTACAGCACTATTCAGGCATCCGCTGAATATTCCTATTCCGCACACAGCACTTCTTCCAAAAAACCGGAAGAAAATTACTGAGTCGATTTTAAATGTGGTGGAAAAGGACTGGCTTAACAAGGAGAGCATTACAAAAAAAATTCAAAAAGTACCCTTTTCATCACTTTTATTCAATAAGATGGAAGACTATCTGCACACGGAAGAAGCTGCAGCTCAAATCAGCAGTGCAATCAGGACCGTCTATTCCTATATTGACAAGGAAAAAATAAAATCCTGGATGAAGAAGGCTGCTGCAAAGGAAATTAAACAGGCAGACAAGCCAAAAATGATCGGGTTTTTGGCTGAGGAAGCGATCAAACAGAAGTATCATGAAAAAGGATTTGATATTCTGCTTAACCTGGCAGAGAAAAAACTGACCTCACGGGAAACGAAAGAAAAAATAACAGATTATATTTTAAAAATGATAGAGAAAAAAGCGGAAAACAGTTTTTTCAAATTTGCCTTAACTCCTCTTCTGATGGCAGGGAAGGAAAAAATTCAAACAGCTTTTGACAAAGCCCTTGATGATTTGCTGACAGATTTGAAATTGCCATACAGCGAGAACAGGCAAAACATTCTATCGTATATTGAAAATGAAATTGGAGCAGCGAAAACGAATTCTCTTCTGCTGCTGAAAGCAGAACAGAAAACCGAGGAATTCCTTGAGGGTGATTCTTATGATCAAGTTATTTCGAGCACCGCCGATCTCTTGTTTTCACGGATAGAAAAAGTTATTCATGATCCTCATTTTGCGAAAGCTTCAGTCATACCAAAGCTTCAGGAGCTCACAGCTAAAATACAGGGTGATCAGAATGCCGTTCAGCAGCTGGAAAAAGCTTCTCAAACGGTCATCGTCCAAATCATAGATCAAAATCATGCGAAAATCGGCGGTCTGGTGAAAGAAAATCTGGACAAGCTGAATACAGAAGAATTGGTTGACCTGATGGAAAATAAGATCGGCAAAGAACTGTCCTGGATTCGTGTTAACGGATCGATTTGCGGATTTATTATCGGTATTTTGCTCATCTTTATTAAATTATCAACAGGGTCCTTGTAAACAATGAATGAAAATAGGAATTTCACCTCATTCTAAAACAGAAGAAAATAGGATGAGGAGGAGTTTCCTTGAATATTCAAAGAGCAAGGGAAATTTCAGAACAGACTGAAATGGCAAACGTGACGTATAATGGGAAAGCTGTCTATATACAGCATGTTGATGAGGGCAGCGGAATGGCACGGATTTATCCTCTTGGACAGCCGGAAAACGAAAAAAATGTGGCTGTTCATGAATTACTCGAAGGATAGCAGCCGTGCATACTTTCGAAAAAGCATAAAAAAACGCCGGAAAATTCCCGGCGTTTTTCTTATTCTGCTGCTTCTGTTTCGTTCAGTACACGATTGACTCTTTTTTCAAGCATTTTCATGCCGCTGCCGCCAGCCTGAAAGTGACGCAGGTTGCCATCTTTATCAAATACATAGTAAGCCGGCACATACTGGTTTTCAAAAGTATCATTCAGCTTAAGCTTGCTGTCAACAAAAATTGGCTGTGTAATGCCATGCTCCTCAGCCGTTTTCTTAATATCCTCAATGTCGAGATCGTCCTCTGAACGAGGCATATGAACAGCCACTACGTTCAGTTTATCTTTATAGTCATCACGGAATTGATTTACTTGAGGCATTGCTTCCTTGCACATATGGCAGCTTACAGACCAAAAATGAATTAAGGTTGGTTTTTCCCCAATCAGGTCACTTTTGGACTTCTCGCCGTTCAGCCATTCCACTGCACCTTCTAATTCCGGCATTTGTTCGCGAAGTTTCATTAATAATCCCTCCAATAAGTCATTAAACTATTTAAAAAAGGCCTAACATGTTGTTAGGCCTCGTGAAAGTCAGACAAGAAGCTGATTACAAAGTTTCTTGGCCTGGTCTCCAGTTGGCTGGGCAAAGTCCGCCAGTTTGCAATGCTTGAAGCACACGAAGAGTTTCATCTACGTCACGGCCAATGTTGTTATGGAATACAGTCTGATACTGCACTTCGCCTTCTGGATTGATGATGAACAGTCCGCGCAGGGCGACACCTTCTTCTTCAATCAGAACGCCATAGTCGCGGGACAAGGCATGGTTTGTGTCAGCTGCAAGCGGGTATTTCAGCTCGCCAAGGCCGTTTTCCTTGCGGTCAGTATTGATCCATGCAAGATGTGTATGGATTGTATCTGTTGAGACTCCGATTACTTCTGCATCAAGATCTTCAAACTCATCATAACGGTCAGACATAGCTGTGATTTCAGTCGGGCAAACAAATGTGAAGTCCATTGGATAGAAGAAAAGGACTGTCCATTTGTCATTTTTCATGTTTTCTTCAAGACTTACTTTACCGAATTCTTTGTTCGCCATTACTGCATCAAGTTCAAAGCGGGGAGCTTGTGTTCCTACAAAACGCTCTGCCATATGTATCCCTCCAGGAAGTATATTCAGCTGCTAATGCCAGCTGGTTTAATTGAGAAAAATCTTGTATTTTTCTCAACTATTAAAAACAATCACAAGTACCATTATAATACTTTGGGTATTTCTAGTCAATGTTAGATGATAATAAATTTAAATAAAGATGTGTTCATCCCCCTACATTGGTATGCCCACATCTATAAAAAACTTGCATCTCACCTACCAGTTTTTTCAGCCTTGCAAATATGTTACATTTTTTTATATCCTTATTTATATCCGGGATTAGTTTAACATGGCCAAATAGGGGTATCCAAATGATTAGCCTCATATAGACAGCCACGGAATGAAAGGAAGATGCGAATGGATTTGCTCAGCAAAATTAATTGGGCAGGAATTGCCGTCAGCGCGGGGGTTATTTTTCTAAAGCTGATAGGAATTTTTATTGCCTACTTTTTAATCAGGCTCGCAGGCAATGCTTTTATACAAAAAACTTTCGAACGCGTGCAAAAACGAAAAGACGTGACGGCAGGCCGTGCTAAAACACTTGAGAGCCTAGCATTAAATGTTTTTGGATACATATTGATTTTCATTTTTGTCGTCATGGTTTTCCAGGTTTTCCACTATGATGCTACAGCTATTCTCGCTGGTGCAGGAGTTGTGGGGCTTGCCATAGGGTTTGGGGCTCAAGGTCTTGTGAGTGATGTTGTTACAGGGTTCTTCCTCCTTTTAGAAAAACAAATTGATGTAGGCGATTACGTTACGCTCGGCAGCTTTGACGGCGTTGTGGAACAGGTTGGCCTCAGAACAACTCAGCTTCGCGGATTTGACGGAACTCTTCATTATATTCCTAACAGGGAAATTACAAACGTCAGCAATCATTCCCGCGGGAACATGCGGGCACTTGTTGATATTGGGATCTCGTATAATGATAATATCGATGAGGCCATCAGTGTCCTGCAGGATGTCTGCGATCAAATCGCTAAAGAGAATCCTGTGATCGTGGAAGGTCCGAACGTTGTCGGTGTGCAGACATTAGGTGAATCTGATGTGGTGATCCGGGTTATTGGGAAAACATTGAATGGCGAGCAGTACGGCATTGAACGGTTATTGAGAAAGGCTATAAAGGAAGCTTTTGATGTACATGGAATTGAAATACCCTTTCCTCATCAGGTTACCATTGAAAAAAGGGAAGCTTAGCTGCATGTTAAAAGGCGGAACAGATAAGATCTGTCCCGCCTTTTTGTTATGCCTGATTCATTCTGTGCTGAATTTGCTCGCAGATCTCATCTGCTGAATAACCTCTTGCGTCAATGACAGCCCCTTCGGGAACACTGCTCGCGATTCCCATTACATTTTCTTCTAATCCTGTGATAACACAGCAGTCACAGTTTTCCATATCATTTTCGTTCCGGATTTGAACAACCTCATAACCCATTGCTTTTAAAGCTTCCTGAACATTTGTCAAGGATTCTTCCACACCGATTTTCGCCATGGTACACACCTCCTGAAATTAATGTGTCAATTTTTCAGGAGGATTATTCTTATAAATCATTTTTATAAGTGATAAAGTCACAAACAGCCTTCACAGCCTCCTGTATGGCTGATTCGTCAGGCAGGAGCTTGCTGTGATGAAGGCCGTAAGGAGAATCAACGCCAAGCCAGAACATGAGGCCGGGTATTTCGGCAAGAAAGTAGCCGAAATCCTCTCCAGTCATTGCCTCCTTGCTGAGTTTGACAGAATACCCCTTATCTTTAAGAACATTCATAAATTCGTTTGTGAGCTTTCCTTCATTGTATACTTGGTGGTACATCGCGCCGTAATCAATTTTGGCCTCGCATTCAAATCCTGCTTCAATGCCTTTCACTACAGCTTCGATCCGGTGCTTTACTTTTTTCATCGACTCAACAGAAAGCGTTCTGATTGTTCCTTCAAGCCGTGCTTTTTCGGCAATGATGTTCTGCACAGTGCCCCCGGTTATTTTGCCGATTGTTATAACAGCACTGTCCAGCGGGTCAACGTTTCTCGAGATGATGGACTGCAGCTGGGCGACGAGCATACAGGAAGCGACAACCATGTCCCGTGTCTCATGAGGGTAGGCAGCATGCCCCCCTCTCCCTTTCAGGTCGATGAACAGCTCCGATGTATTTGCAAAAAGAAGCCCCGGCTTTGTAGAAATGATCCCTGATGGAAGCTCTGGCGCTATATGCAGAGCCAGAATAAAATCCGGCCTCCACTCGCTAAGTTCTTCACTGGCAAGCATTGGTTCTGCTCCTCCGGGCCCCTCCTCTGCAGGCTGAAAAAGAAAAAGCAGATTGTCATCAATGGGATGCTCTGTAAAATAACTGAGAATGCCAAGCGCGATCGTCATATGCATATCGTGGCCGCAGGCATGCATCATCCCTTCATGTTCTGAACGGAACGATAGGCCTGTTTCCTCTTCAATCGGCAATCCATCGATATCTGCTCTGTATCCGATCGTTTTTTTGGGCTTTAGCCCTTTGATCAAAACAAGCAGACCTGTCCGCCATTTTCGAATTTCCATTCTTTCCTGCGGCAGCTTGGAAACCACTGATAGAAGAAACTGCTGTGTTTTTACTTCTTCAAAACCTTTTTCAGGAATTCTGTGCAAATCCCGTCTTATTTGAATGAGCTCTTCTGCCGTAAGCATTTTTTCCTCCTTCTGTGAGCCAATATAAAGAAGAGCGTGAATGCTTGGGCATTCACGCAAGTTCTTTTAAGATTAAAGCTGGCGCAGTTCCTGTTTAATCTCAATTTTTGATTTTGTTTTTTCATCAATGTCTTTCAGTTTTTTAGCAGGTGTTCCAGCTACAACAGTGTAAGGCTCAACATCTGAAATCACGATCGCTCCCGCTGCAACAACAGCGCCTTTGCCGACTGTTACACCTTCTAGAATAACGGCGTTTGCTCCAATCAGCACATCGTCCTCTACAACAACAGGTTTTGCAGACGGCGGCTCAATGACTCCCGCCAATACTGCTCCTGCACCAATATGGCAATTCTTTCCGACCGTTGCGCGGCCGCCAAGTACAGCATTCATATCGATCATGGTTCCTTCTCCGATAACAGATCCGATGTTGATGGACGCGCCCATCATAATAACAGCATTATCGCCGATCTCCACTTGATCGCGGATAATCGCACCAGGCTCGATACGGGCTTTGATTCCTTTTAAATCAAGCAGCGGAATCGCTGAGTTGCGGCGGTCGTTTTCAACAGCGTAATCTTCAATTTTAGAAGAATTTGTGTCGATAGCATCCTTGATTTCGTTCCATTCGCCAAATACGACGCCAGTCTGGCCATTGATAAATGTTTTAGAAGAAGAACCGAAGCTGATGCCTTCCAGATCCCCTTTTATGTATACTTTTACAGGTGTAGATTTTGTACTGTTTTGAATAAATGAAATAATTTCATTTGCATCCATTTGTTTCAATGACAATTCCTCCTTCTCATCTATGTCATTTAATGTATCAAAGGATTCACCGTTTATCAAGAGACGCTTCACCGTTATATCCCTTCATCTGTTTCTTCTCTGACAAGCTCCAAAAAAGCCTGAACCTGGCGCAGGCCGAAAGAGGCCTCATAGCCGAGCAGCCAAGTATCCCTGACAAGCGGCTTGCCGTTTTCATCCCGAAGCGGAATTTTATGCACATCCCTGTCCCTTTCATCAATCGTAACTGCCGGCAGGATCGCATAGCCGATTCCATTCAAAGCCATTTGCTTGCATGTCTCAATCTGGTCCACCACAATCGTCCGCTTTGGCGAGGTTTGAAATTTCCTCAGCCACCAATCCTGGATTTCCTGGTAATAGGTCGAATCGCTTTTGAATTGAATAAAAGGACGCTCTGTAGAAAGAACCTGATCGATCTCGCTGATTTCTTTATCTACAAGGTAAAGGGCATCTGTCAGCAAATGCCGCTTCATTCCCTTCCACTCCGGATTGCCGCGGATAATGCCAATATGAACATTATCCTCATAAAGGCTTTTTAAAATTTCACTGCTCCAGCCTGTGATGAGAGATATTTTGGCATGGGGATATCTGGTCACATATTTTTTCAGCACTTTTGGAAGCCAGTGCTGGCCGATAATCGATGCAACAGCCAGCTTTAATGTGCCGCTCACCTCACTTTCGAGAGCGGAAAGCTCCTCTCTTACCTTTTCTTCTCTGTATACCATTTCAGCTGCAAATCCGATAACTTTCTCTCCTGCAGGTGTCACCGTGAGCCCCCGCTGCGATCTAATAAAAATTTTAAACCCCCATGCCTTTTCAATTGATTGAAGCCTTTGCGAAAGTGCTGGCTGTGAAACAAACAGTCTTTCAGAGGCTTTCCGCATGTTCATTTCTTCAGCCAGAACGGTCAGCATGCGAAGTTCTGAGATTTGCATTTGCCCGCCTCCTTCCTATATAAGTTTTACTTATATTATGCACTAAGTATTTTGATATTTCATTAAAGGAATAACTTGAATAAAATAAAATTACAAAGGATCCCATGCAACCTATGAAGCCAGTTCTACTGGTTTATTGCAGACTGCAGGATCATAATTGAAAGCGGGGTGCATTCTTTTGATTTGGCCGCTATTTCTTATCGGAATTTTTACCTCCCTGCTCGGAACCCTGGCAGGAGGAGGCGGACTGATCGGCATGCCGGCGATGATGCTGTACGGTCTTCCGGTTCATACCATTATTGCCGCCAATAAATTTTCCAACACCATTAGTTCATTTTCAAGCTTTTTCGTCCTGTTAAGGGATAAAACCATCAGGCTGAAGGATGCTCTTGCCATCATTCCATTCGCATGTGCAGGAGGAATAACCGGGGCTTTGCTGGCAAGCCTGATCAGCGAAAAAACGATGACAGGCATTGCTTTAGTGCTTCTTGTATTCGCACTGATTCTTCAATTTGTTAAAAAGCCTGTTGCCATGGCAGACCAGACCGGAAAAATTCCCGCAAAAATATACCCGCTCCTATACGGAATCAGTGTTTATGACGGACTGTTCGGGCCAGGGCAGGCTTCTCTTAACATGCAAGTCTATTTGCACCAAGGCTTCTCCTACTTAAAGGCCATCGCGTTTACAAGGTTTCAAACTTTCTTAAGCTGCTTCGGAGCTCTATTGATGTTTCAGGGTCATGGCCTTGTAGACTGGCAAGCAGCCCTGAGCCTTGCCGCCGGATCGCTGATCGGCGCTCAGCTTTCTGTCCGGATTGCTAAAAAAATCCGTTCGAATCAGGCCATTTGGATTGTACGGCTGATTACCATATTCATTATCGCCCAGCTGCTGTATTCTTTTTTCACTTAAACTTCATTTGAAAGGATGAACAAGTTGAAAATTCACTATATAAAGCTCGATCATTTGCAAATTTGCATTCCGCCTGGAAAAGAAGAAGAAGCAAAACGCTTTTATTTTGAAAAGCTCGGCTGGACGGAAATAGTAAAGCCTGAAAGTTTGAAAAAAAATGGAGGCTTTTGGTCATTAGCCGGTGAAACAGAGATCCATTTTGGCATTGAAGAAGAGAGCGGAGCAAGAAGCAAACGCCACCCTGCCTTTTGGGTCAGTGAAACAATGCTTGTGAAAGAATTTCTTAAAGGCAGCGGAATCTCCATTCAGGAGGAAACACCGATTCCAGGGGTAAACCGGTTTTCTTTCTATGATCCCTTCGGCAATAGAATCGAATTTTTGGAAAGGGAAAAATAACCTTCTCTTTGATAAGGAGCATAAAAAAAAGACTGGAAAGGTGACCAGTCTTTTTTACTTATTCAATGTTTTTATATGGGTATTCAGTTGTTTTAGAATCGTTCTTCTAGTAAAAATGCCTTCAAAGTATCCTTCTTCATTTTCCACACAAATAAAGGCATGGTTGACAACAAGCTCAAGTCCTTTTGTAAGCGGATCTGTCAGGCGGAGCCGCGGAATATCAGCATTCATGGCAGCTTCTACCTTTAATTCTTCCAGCTTCTCAAATTCAATTCTTTCCAATCCAAGAATGGCATCCATTATCATGTTTGTACCAATGAGGCCATGGAGCTTAAAGCTCGGATCAAGTACAGGTATCGCTGTATATCCTGTTCTTGTCAGGACGAGCAGAGCATGCTCCAAATTGTTTGCTAATTGCACATGTGCTACTTTGTCTGCAGGAATCATCATATCATTGACTGTTGCTTCAAGCAGTTCTTCAGAACGAAGACTAATCATTGCTGTACTTCCTCTCCTTAAAACTTCCCAATACTTTTGTACCCAGTTTCAGAAAGAATCAAACGCACGTTCATCATACCATACTTTTGACTGCTGTGCAGGCTATTTGTAAACGCTTTCATAAGAAGGTTGCTTCTTTGCTGCAAAACATGTTTTCTTACATGCAATATATACGGCATCCTGAAAAAGGTGCGGGACAGCGATAGAATATAAGCAATAAAAAACGATACCAATTTAATATTGAGGCATCGTTTTTTATCAATTCATTTGCTGAATCTAAGGAGATCATACAAAGCCAGAAGACGGTTATAATCATCTTGGCATATAGCCTTTTCTCCGCTTTCAATATCATTAATTTCACTGCTGACTAATTCCAAGGCATATTGCTGTTTTAGAAGGATATCTACCAAAAGCTTTTGATCGTCATGCGAGATTTGATCCAATGCTAAATTCATTTAGCTGCCCCCTTGTCGCTTTCTCAAAACAAGCATAAAAGAAAAGCTAAAGGTTCGTCAAACGCAAGTTTCGACAAGGTTTAGGCTACTTTGTAAACCTGTTTGCATACCCGAATGCCGTGTATGAATCAGGTTTAATTTTGGCTTCAATCCCCATTGCCTGGATTCTGCCGGTCATTTCCTGTATAAGGTCCTTTGTTAAGCCTTTTCTCCCAATATCAAGATGAATTTCAAAAGTTAAATCTGCGCCTTCTTCTGAATACGGGATGAGAATATCTGACAGTTCCCCCAGGTATTGACTGGTAAAAATGTACGCAAGCTCCTGGCTTAGCGCGGTTTCCGTCGAAATTTTTTCGTGCAGGCTTTGAATTGCTCTCGGAATAATCATGTTCTTTAAACAACCCCAGGCACCTTTTCCGACTCTATGCAAATGAATGGCTGTAATGAATTTAGTTTCTTTATGGTGCACGTGAGAATCAGTTCCAATCGACAGGACATACTCTGAGCGGGGATCCGCACACATGAACGCTTTCAGCCGTTCCATCACTCTCTGAAAATTCATGCCTCCTTCAGAGAGATTGTAAAACATGAAGGATTCAGTCATCTTGCATCTCCTTAGAAGGTTCTCATGTTACAACATATACGAAAACAAAAAAGGATATGTCTATGGAATGGCTTAAACGTTCAGCCCTTGCTGGTCTGAATATTTCTAACTATGTACCCGCATTTCGCGCATTGATAAATCACATTCTGATTAGCCTGCGCTGTCAGAACATCAGACAGCTCCCGCTCGTCTGAACAATCAGGGCATACCGCTTTTGGCAGCTTCATAACATCCTCCTTACTGCTGCAGCAAGTCAAATATTTCTATAGCTATAATATCGATATTGTCGAACTGGAAGGATTGAGGCTTTTCCCCTTTTTCAAACACTTCAAGTTCATATGTACCGCTTTTGTCAAAATATTTCACGCTGCATCTTTTTTCGCCTTCCACTTCAAAAAAACGCTGTGATGGTTCGCTCCCCGTGGCAGTTTCCTGCAGACTTTGCAATCTTTGAATGATACCTAATAGCTGTGACATTTATTGTTTCTCCTTTCGAAGAACCCATCCAGTTTGGCTTTTTAATAATTTGATCTTTTCTAAACTATTTTATCCATTTTTACTGGTGTTTCTTCAAGTTTCTTTACTAGAAAGTGTATCACAATTACAATTGAGAATGAATGACTGAAGCCTTCCATGTTCTTTTTTTTTCTAAGTCAGGCGTTTTGCCGATCATCTCAACTATTTTCTGGCGCTATTGCATTTTAACGCATGATTTCACAGTTGTACATACTATCTTCAGTGCTCAAATGAAGAGTCTGCTCACAAGCAGTACGGCCATTAGCTTTCTTATGGGACTTTAGCTTAGTTCTCACCTGGCAGATTGGAAAAAAATTATAGTGAGGGGATTTAATATGGAAGAAAACAAAAAACTCCATGACTCCATTTCAATCATCGACAGCTATGATCTTCAAAGGGAAGGGCGGACGAGCACCTATGTAATCAGGGATCAGAAAAATGTCCTGCTGGAGCCTTCCGCAAGTCCTTCTGTTCCGCATATTTTAAAGGGACTCAGCAAAATCGGACTTTCTCCTGAAGACATTGACCTCATCATTGTGACACATATACACCTTGACCATGCAGGCGGTGCCGGCCTTTTGCTTAAAAGCTGTCCAAAAGCAAAAGTGGCCGTTCATCCCAAAGGGGCAAAGCATCTGTCAAACCCCTCCAGGCTTATTGCAGGCGCAAAATTAGTATATGGCAGCGAATTTGATGAGCTTTTCGACCCTGTCCTTCCTGTCCCTGAAGAAAGGCTCCTCATTATGGAAAATGGCAGCACCCTTTCCATTGGAGAAGACCGCGAATTGCAATTCTTTGACTCACCAGGCCATGCAGCCCACCATTTCAGCGTTCGGGATACGCTCACAGAAGGTATTTTCACCGGAGATACCATCGGCATTTTTTATCAGGAGCTGGCTGAACATCTCCCATTTTATCTGCCTTCAACCTCTCCAAATCAGTTCGATCCTGAAGCAATGCTGCAGTCAGCCAGAATGATTAGAGAAAAGAATCCCCGCGCTATTTATTTCAGCCATTTTGGAGCAAGCTTTTCTCCTGATAAAGCCCTCGCCTCCCTTGAAGAATGGCTTCCTGAGTTTTTAGAGGCAGCAAGCCGCACCCTCCTCAAGCCAGCCTCAATGGAAGCTGAGGATAAAGTACAGGAAGTAAAGGGGGCGCTTTTCGAGAAAGTCAGCCAATATTTAAAGAAACATGGCGTTCCAGACAGCCATCCTGTTTATGATATATTAGAGCTTGATTTATCAGTCTGCAGCATGGGGCTGATCGATTATTTTTCAAAAAGGAGATCTTGAGATGTCTGAAAGAGTAACTGTTTACACACAAAATGACTGTCCTCCGTGCAAAATCGTTAAGGAGTTTCTAAAACATCATGGCATTGAATATACAGAGCTGAACATCAGTACTGATGCAAAAGCAAAAAACTATTTGACGAAAGAATTAAACTCCTACAGCACTCCAACAGTAACAGCAGGCGGCGGAATTATGAAAGGCTTCGACCTTCAAAAGCTGGAGCAGCTTCTCGGTATCGCTTAAAATGGCTGTTAATTTCTCTGCATGCTTGGCAATTAAGAAAAGCCTTCAGAATGGTTCTGAAGGCTTTTCTTATGAATTATTGCTTTAATGTTTCTGAGTAAGGATTAATAGAAGAAATTTTCCATGCACCGTCATCTTTTTTCAGCGTTACGGATTCATAGTGTCCTGAATAGCTTACAGGCCCTTCATCCTCTGCAGCAAAGTGCTGGTAGACAAGTACACCATCTTTTTCATTGGCAATTTTCGTATTTTGGCTATAGTCAAAATACGGTACAGCCAATGCGGGGAAATCTGTTCCATATACAATCCATTCATTATTGCCTTTAACGGCGTTTGCTTTAATATACTGCCCGGCAATTTCAGGCGTCATGTATGTAGTGAGTATGGCGGCCATCTCTGCCTTAGAGCGTTCTTTTTCAGTTAAAGAAGCTTCAGCGTCCTGGGCTTTTTTGAGCAGAGCACTGGCATCAGCTTGTGATAGCGGGGCTTGATCGGCCTCAGCTGAATTCCCAGCAAACGGCAAGCCCATCATTAAGAATAAAGCACCGGCGATCAGCAAATAAGTGAGCTTTTTCAATTTTGTTCCCTCCATGGTAGCGAAAGTTATAAGTATGTTTAACTGTTTCCACACCTGATGAAGGATGAAACATTATTAGTAGAGTTTCCCGGATAGCTAGAAACCAAAAGGGGCTGGGACATAAATGAAACCACTATCCTTAAAGACGAACAATGTCTGATTGATATGAATAGTTCAGCTGGAGGCACAGGTTCGTTCCATTGCGCTGCAGCCACTCCCTTTCCGCGGGGAGGAAGGCTTTAGCCTCCTCGGCTTCGCCTGCGGGGTCTCAGCCTTTCCTCTACTTCCCGCAGGAGTTGAGTGGCTTCCGCTCCATTCCACTAAGGTTTACGATCCTTAGAAAGAATAAAATCTAATTAAACAAAATAAAAACCCGAACGAGTAGAGGAATAATTCACTTAAATCCACCTAATCATTCGGGTTTTTCATTGTCTAAAGTACTTATGTCCCAGCCTCTTCACGCCTTAAACTTTTTTGAGGACACTCCAGAACTAAAAATAATGCCTAGTAATAAAAAAACCAATCAGAAGGGCAGCAATCACTCCTGCTCCAATATAGGCAAGAAAGATGGGATTCAGCATGTAAGGATGCGCTTTAGTGCTTTCCTGCCCTGGAGGAAGATCCTTGTCTGTCTCCTGCAGGCTTGTCTGTCTGCCAAGCTTAAACGTGTAATAGAGGGAAAATAAAACAATCAGAACTGCGGCAGCCGCGAGCATTGAAAAGATCATGTTACCAGTCCTTTTTCACTAGCATGCCAAAGTTCTTGGAAGATCATGCAAATTACAGCATGCCATCCTGGTCATATAAATAGGCATAAGGAAGATCAATAAAAAGATACAGTCCCTCTCCAATCGGATAAGAAAAGGTCCTGATTGATTCTCCTGTTTCAATATCCCTGTATAAGTCGCTGAAATAGCCTCTATTGTTTCTGCGCATGCGGAAAATAGTTTCAAGAAAATATGGCCGCCAGCTCCAGTTTTTCAATTTGTACTCAGGCTGCGATACCCATGTTTCCCCTGATTTGAAAATGTTTTCAGTTTGCTGAAACCCCTCTTCATTGCAAATATAAATTCTAAAGCTGCAATCAGTGAGATCTAAGGACAGCTCTCTAATCAATGCATCGTAATCAGAACCGATTTTTTTGAATTTAGCCAGCGATTCTTGAACCCGTTCGGAGAAGGATTGAGATAATTGATGAAACTTTTCCAGCTTGTTTTTTTCTCTTTGAATAAATTGCCTGAACTCCCCAGCCAGCTTATCTTTATGAAGGGTTTTTTCAATAAAATGGCCTTCCGGATGGCTTAAATAATAGCCTTGAAAAAACCGGCCGCCTGTCTTCCAGGCATACTGAAGCTGAAAGTTGACTTCTATATCCTCATATAAAACGGCAGCTCCAATTTTGCGGGCCAATAAAGCGATGGACTGAAGAACGTGATGGTAAGCTTCATCAGGTGAAGTCGTAACAAGCGGCTGAAGACCTATTTTTAAAATATCAGGAGACAGCTTGCCTATTCTGTCCAGGTTGCTGCTTTCCTGTCCGGCATTTTCAATCGCCAATTTGATTCCATATGTACGAAAATAGGTCAGCATATGCTGCAGTCTTCCAAAATCGCCTTTAAAATTATGTTCTGTAATTTCCAAAACAATCCGATCGAGCGCAAGACCCCGCTCCTCATATTCTTTTAAAAGTCCTAGAAAGCTCTCTCCCTGGTCCATCATCAGAAGGTTTGCATCCCGATTGATAAACAGCAAAAAAGAATCATTTTCAGAAACAGCAAGATCCAGAGCTTTTGCTAAAATCAAATCATCCATTTCGATTTTATATTCTTCCGGAACTGATTCATCCATAAAAAAGGGACCCATCGAAATGATTTTATCATTGTATTCTATTCTGCCTAATATTTCATATCCGATTACAATTTGCCCGTCTGCACTGTAAATCGGCTGAAAGTAAGGCAAAGCACGATCTGCGCTAGTCAAAATATCCAGTGAATCCAAGACAATCCCCCTTTCTCTTTCTGTTTGGATGATTATATCATATCCATGAGAAAGGGGATGAAACAGTCAGAAAAGTCCTGTTTTAGAAAGGATGCGGGCTTAGCCACTGGCCTCCGTCCATTGTGATGCATTCGCCGTTAATATAGCCTGCGTCATCAGATAAAATAAATGAAGCGAGCGCGGCGATTTCTTCAGGTGTCCCAAGACGCCTGAGCGGCACACTGTCAAGCGTCCTTGCCGCAGCAGCTTCAGATTCCCACAGCTTATCTGCCCCGCCAGTCCTGTCAATCGGACCGGGTGCTATAGCATTGACCCTGATGCCGTAGCGGCGTCCCCACTCAACAGCAAGCGTTCTGGTCATAGACAAAACACCAGCTTTAGCGGCGGCAGAATGAATGACTCCAGCTCCAGCGTTCCAAGCATAAGTTGCCACCATATTAATAATGGAACCTTTTTTGCCATTTTCAATCCAGTAATTTCCTGCAGCAGAACTGCAGTAAAACGTGCCATTCAACACAATGTTAATCACGGAATTCCAGCCGTTTACGGAAAGCTTTTCTGCAGGCACGATAAAATTTCCAGCCGCATTATTGATCAGCGCATCAACACTTCCGAAATTCTCTTCTGTAAACGCTATCATTTCTTTCGCTTTTTCAGGCTCCCTGACATCCATTTGAAAAACAGCTGCCTGGCCTCCTGTGCCTTCTATTTCTTTTTTTGCTTCTTCCAGTTTTTCAAGATTGCGCCCTGTGATGACAACCTTTGCCTTTTGTTCAGCAAAGCGCTTCGCCATAGCTTTGCCCATGCCGCTTGAACCGCCTGTTACAATGATAACTTTTCCTTCCATTCTGCAACCCCCCCTAAAATGAATGAATAACCATTCATATTTTATCATAGTTTGGCATGCACCTCTATGCCAGTTCATAAATATTAGTATGAGAACTGTCAGAACCGTTAAAAAAAGTGCTGCTTTTGCTGTAATTCTTACTGCCGCCTTATTCTTTTATGCTCTGTTCATTGAACCGAACACTCTCCGTGATGCAACAGTCAGGCTGGACATTCCAGATCTGCCGCCTGCCTTAAAAGGAACCAAAATTTTTCAGCTCAGCGATGTGCACCTTGGAGATCATTTCAGCCTTGCCCGGCTCAGCAGCATTGTTGAGAAAGCAAACAAATTAAAGCCAGATATTTTTGTGTTCACTGGAGACTTGATGGACAAACCGAATCGTTACGGGGATATCCATTTGATTCAGAAGGTTTTAAAGAAAATAAAAGCGCCTATGGGGAAATTTGCTGTCTATGGCAACCATGATCATGGCGGTTTCGGAACAGACAATTATAAAAAGATCATGAAGGAATCCGGCTTTACCCTGCTTGTTAATGAAGCACAGCTGCTGTATTCATCAAAAGACTACCGTTTCTATGCAGCAGGGATTGATGATGCCATACTGGGCGCTCCGAAGTGCCCGGTCATCCCAGACAATAAAAAATCACATGTTCTGCTGCTGGTACATGAACCTGTGCTCATAAAAGGAGGCGCCTGCAGCAAAACAGTGCTTCAGCTCTCAGGACATAGCCACGGCGGACAAATAAACCTTCCCTTTATTGAGATTCCTGACCTCAGCCATAGCAGCGGCAATTACAAGCAAGGACTTTACATCAAAAACGGCCGCTACCTATACGTCAGCAGCGGCGTCGGAACAGCCCGCCTCCCCCTGAGACTGTTTTCACCCCCTGAAGTGACGATGTTTGTATTGGAATAAAGAAAAGCGGAAGCCGCTCGTTCAGCCCCGACAAGCATAAGAAGATCAGCCGGGGAAAGGCGTTCTTTCCTTTCCCTGGATGAGCGGCTTAAGACCTCGAGGGGCTAGCGGCTGGAGCTGGACAAAGAAAAGCGCAAGCGCCTCGAACAGCCCCGACAAGCGCTGGAGGAAAAAACCGAAAAGTCTGGTCTTCGACTTTTTGGTTTTTTCTGAAGCGACTCGAGGGGCTAGGCGCTGGAGCTGGACAATATAGAAAAGCGGAAGCGCCTTGACCAGCCCCGACAAGCGCTGGAGCAAAAATCCAGAAAGTCCGGTTTTGACTTTTTGGATTTTTGTGAAGCGACTCGAGGGGCTAGGCGCTGGAGCTGGACAATATAGAAAAGCGCAAGCGCCTTGACCAGCCCCGACAAGCGCTGGAGCAAAAATCCAGAAAGTCCGGTTTTGACTTTTTGGATTTTTGTGAAGCGACACGAGGGGCTAGGCGCTGGAGCTGGACAATATAGAAAAGCGCAAGCCGCTCGTTCAGCCCCGACAAGCATAAGACGATCAGCCGGGGAAAGGCGTCCTTTCCTTTCCCTGGATGAGCGGCTTATGACCTCGAGGGGCTAGCGGCTGGAGCTGGACAACGAAAAGCGCAAGCGCCTTGACCAGCCCCGACAAGCGCTGGAGCAAAAATTCAGAAAGTCCGGTTTTGACTTTTTGGATTTTTGTGAAGCGACTCAGATCGGGCTAGGCGCTGGAGCTGGACAATAAAGAAAAGCGCAAGCCGCTCGTTCAGCCCCGACAAGCTCTTAAGGAAAAATTCACACCATAACAAAAGGACCGGGAAATTCCCGGTCCTATTCCTCGTCTTCAAGCACTTGATAGGCCAAGTCAAACAGCACTTTCTGGCTGTCAACTTCCTCTTCTGATGGCGCTCTTTTTACATACTGATAGACACCATCGCTGTCTTGCTCTCTTGCTTTCAAATTATCTGACAGCTGAATATCCATCACCTTTTTAATCCTGCTTTTTATCTTTCCATCATAAATGGGGAAAAGAATTTCTACACGCTTCTCCATATTTCTTGTCATCAGGTCAGCAGAAGATAAAAATGTTTTTTCTTCTCCATTATGATGAAAAAAGTAAATTCTGCTGTGTTCCAGAAAACGTCCGACTATGCTTCTGACTCGGATATTTTCACTGACTCCCTTAATTCCTGGCTTCAGGCAGCAGATTCCTCTTACTATCAGATCGATCTTCACCCCTGCGTTTGAGGCTTCATAAAATTTCATAATGATGTCTTTATCTGTCAGGGAGTTCATTTTGGCAATCATTCGGCCGTTGCCGTATTGCTTTTGATAGCGGATTTCTTCGTCAATGTTTCGGATAAAGTCCCGCCTTATATCAAACGGTGCGACTGATAGATGATGAAACTCAGGCTTTTCCGCATACCCGCTTAAATAGTTAAAAAAGTTCGTTGCATCTATTCCAAACTTTCTCTTTGAGGTAAACAGCCCCATGTCAGTATAAATGGAAGCTGTTTTATCATTGTAATTTCCAGTGCCAAGATGGACAAACCGCTCAATCCGGTTATTTTTCCTTCTGACAACAAGCGTTATTTTGCTGTGTGTTTTCAGGTAATTCATCCCATAAATAACATGGCAGCCGGCCTTCTCAAGCTCTTTTGCCCATTGAACGTTGTTTTCTTCATCAAACCTTGCTTTCAGCTCGACCAGGACAGTCACCTGCTTGCCGTTTTCAGCTGCTCTCTTCAGCGCTTCAATAATCGGAGAGCCTCCGCTCACTCTGTACAGCGTTTGCTTAATAGCGAGGACATCAGGGTCATCTGCAGCATCTGAAATGAAATCAATTACTGGAACAAATGATTCATATGGATGATGAAGAAAGAGGTCCCGTTCGGAAATTTGTGAAAATAAATCCTGTATTTCAGGAGCAGCCATGTCTTTCGGGGGCTGAGGAATAAGATTTTGATACACTAAATGTTCATAATGTGCAGCCAGCACTTTAGAAAAACTGAATAAAAACGTAAAATCAATCGGGGCATCAATTTCATAAACATCTTTTTCATGAATTTCAAGTTCATTTCTTAAGTAAGCCAGCAAACTTTTGTCAAACTGGTCTTTTCTCACTTCAAGCCTGACAGCTGCGCCCCATTTCCGTTTTTTCAGTTCTTTTTCGATTTCCTTTAAAAGGTCTCTTGCCCCTTCTTCGTGAATCGTCATGTCTGCATTCCGCGTAATTCGGAAGGTAGAAACCGATACAACATGATAGCCTCTGAAAAGCTTATAGATAAAATGGCTCAGCACATCTTCCAAAAGGACAAACTGGTGTTTGCCGTCTTCATTTTCCACTCTGACAAATCTGTCCAGCATTGAAGGAACCTGTACAATGGCTGACTTCACTTTGTTTTCTTCAATTTCATCAGGGTCCTCTAATAGGACGGCCAAATTCAAGCTTTTATTTGAAAGCATTGGAAATGGCCTGTAGGCATCTACCGCCATAGGAGTCAGTACAGGGAAGATCTGTTCTTCGAAGAATTCTTCCAGCTGGTTAAATTGCTTCCTGTTGAGCTCTGCCATCGTAAGGAATTGAATCCCTTCCTCCCGCAGTGCAGGAAGCAGCACCTCTGAAAAGGTGGTGTGCTGCTTTTCTACAAGTTCATGATTTTTTCTCGCTATTTCAGCCAGCTGCTGTTTCGGAGTAAGTCCTGCTTTATTTTCAGGTTTGTTAAAGCCTGCTTTCACTTGATCCTGAAGCCCTGCAACCCTGACCATAAAAAACTCATCAAGGTTCGAGCTGAAAATAGCCAAAAAATTCAGCCGTTCCAGCAGAGGGTTTCTTTCGTCCATGGCCTCTTCTAAAACCCTTTCATTAAAGGCAAGCCAGCTTAATTCTCTGTTGTTGTAATAAAGCGGACTTTTCAAATCGATTTTCTCTGTAGATACGTTCATGTTATCGCCACCCTGTATATTGCAATAGTTTTTTCTTTTATTTTAATCCACTGACTTTCTTAAAGTAAGGAATATTTTATATTTTTTATATGTATGGTATGTAAATTAAATGTTGATTTTATACCGTTTTGTCCCCATAAAAACGGGCGGTTAGCTTTACAGCAGGTGTGAAAAAGGATAGAAGCCTACTATATGACTTCTATCCTGCTGCGTTGAGCCGCAAACCAGCATTTTATTAATTTTTTGTAAATATAATATCAATATTTGTTTTGAGCAGCTTTTCAAGATGCTTCTTCTGCTTTTCAACCTGATATTCCTCTGGTCCCCAATCCTGATCGCAGCCAACTGTTAATGACAGGCCACGCTTGTCCCTTTCCAGTTTAATGTCCTTCACAATATTTCTCCTTGTTGCATTAAGGCTGTAAGAGATTTTCAGGATGGCTCCCAAAAGCCTCATGTTTTGCTGTTCTTCCTTCGAATACCAAGAATCAAAGGGCTCAACATATTGCTTAAAAGAAGCTTTGCTTTTATAAGATGCAATTAGAGCAATTTTCAGGCGCTCTCTTGGAAACAAACCGTCAATAGAGCGATTGGCTAAAAGGTAAAATGTGTGCTGGCTGCTTGATTCAGAGTCAATATATTGGCCAAGGTTATAAACAAAAGCACTTCGCTTTAAGTCCTGGAAATTCTCCGAAGCAAAATCTGCATAGCCTTCCCTCTCAATCAGCTTATAGAGCATTCCTGCGATTTTTGTTACTTGAAATACATAGGCCAAATCTATTTCGAAATCAACTGCAAGATCATGGAGGCTTTCTTCAATAACGTTTGGAAATTTGCTGATCCCAAAGTCTTTTGTCAGCTCCTCAAAAAAAACCCCGTCCCGCAGTCCCTTTCGGCTAAGGATAAACCGGCTGGATCCTGTCAATTCGCAAAGTGTGCGGAAAACTTCAATAGCAGGGATAATTATATCCGCTCTGTCCTTCGAGAGGCCTTCAACCCGCTGCAGGTCCTGAAAAGACAATGAAGTTAAATAGCTTTGCACCATTTCAATATCCTGAAAGCCAATGTCGTACTGGTGCACTCCTGCAAGAGGATACCCTTTTAATGCCTGCTCTGTCTGAATAAGGTTCCTTGCACTTCCCCCGATTCCTATAATTGGAAGTTTTTGACCTTTAAGCCATGGCAAAGAAAGAAGCTGGTCCTCCAAAAACTGGTGCAGCTTTTTTAGCTCTCCCTGTGTGGGAATGCTGTTTTTTACGAACAGCTTTTTCAGCGATAAAGCGCCAAATGGAAAACTGTGATATTCTTTCAGCTCTCTGCCGCGGAAAAGAGTGATTTCCGTACTTCCTCCCCCAATATCGATCGTAATTCCATCTTTTATCGAGGTTGAATTCACGACTGCCAGATAGCCATAATAGGCTTCTTCGTATTCGGAAAGCACACGGACGGCAAAATCCGTTTTTTCTTCTGCTGCTTTCAGTATTTCTTTCTGATTATCTGCCTGGCGGATCGTAGCTGTAGCGACACACTTAATATCCGTTAAATTGTGATGCCTTGTAACCTCCTGAAAACTGAGCAATGTCTGAACGAAAACCCTTATTCCCTCATCAGACAGCTTTTGGTCTTCTGTTAAATAGTTACGGAGCCTCGCAACAGCCTTGACGTTTTCAATCTCCCTTAAACGACCGCTTTTATCGCGCTCAAAAATCACTAGCCGCATCGTATTGGATCCTATATCAATAATCGCACATTTTTCTTTTTCCAATCGAAACACCCTATCCTAAAAAGATCGACCTCATTATACCATAGCTTGGAAGATCAATAGCAAGAACTTCCTTTGTGAGTGACTGCATATAGTTTATAAAGGGAGGAAATGATTTTCCCCTCCGGAACCATTGCTGCATTTAATACTTGTTTCTTTTTTTTTGAAAATGAAAGGTATAAAGGGGGCACTGCGTTGAAATATTATCCATATTCACCCAATTATTACCTTCCAATACAAAGGATGGCTCTATCGGTTCCTCAGAGGGTTTATGGACCGAATGCTTCCAACAGAAGAATCAACCCATACTCTATCGCCGTCTCGCTCTCCAAAAAGCGGCTGATCTTATTTAAAAACGGCCGAATATTGAAAGTGTATCCTGCTGGAATCGGAAAGATGCTGACTGCTACTCCATCCGGCGTTTTTTTCATAGTAAACAGAGAGCCGGATCCCGGAGGACCCTATGGAGCCATGTGGCTTGGCTTATCAAAAAAGCATTACGGCATCCATGGAACAAATGACCCTTCCTCGATTGGGAAAGCCGTTACGCACGGCTGCATCCGGCTGGATAACAAGGATGTGCTGGAGCTTGCTTCTATCGTTCCAAATGGCACTAAAGTGAGCATCAGCAGATAGTTTAGTTTTTAGTAAATATAATTAACTGTAAAACAGGGTGAATTTTGCGAAACAGTTGTATAAAAAAAGGGGCGAAAAAATGGATCTGTTTAAAAACCAGACCTTTGTTAAGCTGTTCTTTGCAGCTCTTGCATCACAAATGGGTACAACCATCGGCAATATGGCGTTTGCTTTTTATTTGCTGGATCATTTCAGCTCAAAACCCTTTTACGCTGCCATTGCTGAGATGATGTATTCCCTTCCCACTCTGTTTGTATTTTTTCTTGCCGGGGCAGCTGCGGACAGGTTTGACAGGGCAAAAATTGCAGAACATTGCGATTGGATCAGGGCGCTCTTAAGCATTCTTCTTTTCCTTTCCTTGTTCAGCGGTTTTCTTCCTATTGTCTTTTGCATTCTATTTTTAAGAAGCGCTGTTACGAAATTTTTCTTTCCGGCGGAAAACAGCCTTGTTCAGGGAGTCATTAAAAAGGAGCAATATGCTCAGGCAGCGGGACTCAATCAAATTCTTTTCAGTGTGTTTATGATCTTTGGTGTCGGCCTTGGAGCAGCTGTCTATCATACTCTCGGCATTCATGGGGCAGTAGCCATTGATTTTTTCAGCTTTATCCTTTCTGCCGTCCTGATCAGGCTGTGCAAAATCCCGATGAGTGCCAGGCTGCCTAATGGCATTCCTGAAAAAGCAGCATTCGGGATTAGAGCAGCCCTCACTGATTTTTCCAGCGGCATAAAATACATTCAATCGAAGAAGCTCTTGACGTCCATCATGTTCGGATTTTTCGTTTTCGGATTCTTTAACGGAGCTTTTGCCATCCTTCCCATGTACACAATGAAATACAAGTTCTCTTCTGACAGCTATGAATGGTATGCTTCGCTGTTTGCTGCTGCGCTTGGATTCGGACTCATCGCAGGGAGTGCTGCAGGGACAATTTTTCAAAAGAAAATGAAACCGCACAGCATGATTATTTATCCCATCCTTGCTGCTTCTATTTTCATCTTTTTGCTTGGAAGAACCAGCAACATTCCAGCTTATTTGAGTATTGTTTTTTTGATCGGCACATGTCTTGGACCGGTTAATATGGCTATTGGAGGGTGGATGCCGAAAATTGTGCATCCTTCCTATATGGGCAGAGTGAGCGGGTGGATCGATCCTTTGATCATGATGGGCCAGTCTCTTACTTTAGGTATTATTGCTTTGCTATTTCCGGCAATTGTCGAGAATACAGACTATATTTACTATGGAATTGGGCTTTTCCTTTTGGCGGTTTTCTTTTATTTTGCAGCGGTTCTTCCTAAGCAAAGCAGAGAAGCAGGAAAGATTGATTATACAAGGCCTGTCAGTAACACCAGCGCAAAAAGCAGCGCCCATACAACCTGATAGAAAAAGCTGTTTTTTTCCTTTTCTTACAAATTAAACGTTACGAATTCGACAAATTTTAGTATAATAGGTATGAAATGCTAATGAGATAAAGGTTGTGTCAAGCATGATGGTTTACAGGAATTTTTTCCGGACAGCAGTGAAAAATTATTTGATCGGTTCGGCCGCAGCAGTGTTTGGCATCGGTGCCATTTTTATGTTTTCAACACTTCGCATGACAGGAAATGAAATGCTCCTTTTAGGCGGCATTCTGAGCGTATCTTTTGCAGTGATGATTCTTGCGGAACTCGCTTTCTTTACTTTTCACACAAGACCGATCAGAGATGTGCTTCTAACTGATCTTCCACCTGCTGACGCCCTGGTTTCAGCCTATAAAAGAGCTCACCAATTTCCCATGTATACGGTATTCAGGATTTACGGACCTCATCTTTTTGGGTTTTCTATCCCTGCGCTTCTGCTGACCATTCTCTCTATAAAATGGAAGCTCTTAAATTTTCCTGTTTATTATGTGTTTCTTGCCATGCTTGGTGCGATTCTAATAGCCGGCATGCACTCAGTGATCGAATTCTTTCTTTCCTCACAGGCTATTAAGCCTGTATTGAATATACTGAAAGAAAGAACGTTTAAAATACATAAAATTGATCTTGCTATGGAAGCGAATGTCTATGTTTCCATCAGGCATAAAATCATGTTCAGTGCCATCTATATCGGAGTTTTTCCCCTAGTACTTTTCAGCCTTGCCACACAGGTACATATTACAGAGGCCGGGCTTTCCATTTCCGGTGAATACTGGCGCTGGGCCGGGATTGTCCTCGTGATGTCCCTCCTCTTCTCTGTACTTGGCGCCTATTTGCTTTTTCACAACATCGTTGATCCGATTACAAGCCTGCTTCATGGCATACGCCAAGTAGAAAAAGGCGATTTTTCTTATAAAGGAGAAATTTATTCAGACGAGTTTTCCAGATTGATTGCAGGGTATAATCAAATGATTGATGGTTTGAAGGAGCGGGACAAAATTAATTCCGAACTGCTTGACAGCTTCTTCCATACCCTTGCTGTCGCTCTTGATGCAAAGGATATTAACACAGCAGGACATTCTGTCAGGGTCAGTGAATATGCTGTGATTATAGGAGAATCAGCTGGCTTGCAGCACAGTGAGCTTGAACAGCTGAAAAAATCCGCTTTGCTTCACGATGTAGGAAAAATAGGAATACGTGATGATATCCTTTTGAAGGAAGGCCGCTTAACAGAGGAAGAATTTGAAGAAATCAAAAAGCACCCAGTGATTGGCGCAAGCATCCTTTCGAAGGTTCAGCCGGCGGATGCAATGGCTTCTCTTATCCCTGGGGTGCGCTATCATCACGAAAGATTTGACGGATTAGGTTATCCTGAAGGAAAAAAAGGGAATGATATCCCTGTGTTCGGCAGGATCCTTGCTGTGGCTGATGCATTTGATGCCATGACATCAGACAGGCCCTACCGGGATGGCATGCCTGTGCACAAAGCCCTTCAGATTATTGAAAAAGGCAAAGGAACCCAATGGGATCCTTACTACGCCCAACTATTTCTAGACATCATGCAAAGTAAAAATGCCGGTCAGGCTGCCAGTGAATAAGAAGAGGGTAAGAGCTGCGCAAGCTAATTTTGAAATTCAGCATTATATTTTCTCCTGGTTATTTTTTCCTTATAAGCCAAAAGAAACAGCAGCTTTAGGACGGTTGCATTCTCGTTTCCAAAAAGTATAATGAGAGATAACCAGCAGAGATGGCTGTTATTAGCCGGCATTTCGCAGGCAATGCTAATAACGGAACACTAACAGAATAAAGGAGAGAAAGAATGGAAGACCAAAATAGTTCCTTCTCATATGAACCCACAATTGAAAATTTATCCAAAGCCATATTTGTAGTAAACAAACATGCTAAAACAGCTCCTAATCCAAAGTTTCTTTATTTGCTAAAAAAGAGAGCTTTGTTAAAGCTGCTCTCAGAAGGAAAAGCCTTTAAAAAAGGATTGCACTTTTCCCAAAATCCAAAATACAGCCGTCAGCAGTCAGATGTTCTTGTTTCAGCTGGCCAATATTATTTTCATATGCCTCCTACAAAGGAAGACTTCCATCAATTGCCGCATCTTGGAGAACTTGATGCCGCCTACCGAAACCCCAAAACTCATTTGTCCCTTACCAAAGCGAAAGCCCTTCTTCAGCAATACACCGGTCTGAAAGAGCAGCAGAGCCCTCGCAGCAAGGCAGGCCAGAAAAAGGAGCCTGTATACAGCAAGCCCGTCTTTAAGCGGCTTGGCGAAAGCTATTTTTAAGAATGAACGGCCTCACATAATTGCAAAAAGCATGCTCCTTAATGGGCATGCTTTTTGCATTCTATGTTTTTATACTGTCTTGGATAATGGAAATAAATCATCGATACAGCGCTTTAAAGAGAAGAAATATGTCGGAATATCCTTTGTCTCCAAATTTTTAAACAGCTGTTCAGACACAGACTGATAATACCACCCTTGCTGATCTCTTCCTCTTTTGAAGTGGGACCAAATCTCTTCCCCGCTTTTCTTCCAGGCTTCATGAAGGCTTTTTACGTTATCAAGCTTGTCAGCAGCAAGCAGGCATCTTTCTTCGAGCGACAGGCTTTGTATCGCCTGTATTGTGTGAAGCTTTCGTTCTTCCCAGCTTAAACGCTTGTCTTCTGTGTTAGAAGACACAAGATCAGCTACTTTTGTGCCAAAAAGCTCTTCAAGCTCAAGTGGTGAGGTTTGTGTGTCCTCCACTGTGTCATGAAGATAGCCCGCAGCAATTAATTCTTTGCCGGCTCCAGCTTTCATCAGGATGGTTGCCACGTTTTCCACATGAGAGAAATACGGTTTTCCGGATAATTTCCGGACCTGTCCCTGGTGCATTTGTTCAGCATAGCGCCTTGCTTCATCAATTAAATTCAGCGGAAGCACCTCCCTAAAGCGTTTACCCTTCATTGCTCCTGCTTGAAGACTACACCAACAGAAAGGAATACGCAAGACCTTCCTGTTTGTATAACAAGCAGTTCATTTCCCCGAACGGCTGGGTACTTTTGCTGCAATGCCTCTAACTGGCTGTTACCTAAATTATAAAATAAACTGATCTATTTTTGAAACAAGTTCTGCAATTTCCGGCTTGGACACTTGCGCTTCAGCTCCAACCATTGCGCCTTTATGAAGCAAATCATCTGTAATAAGGGATGAGAAAATAATGACAGGAAGCTTTGCAAGTCCTGCCGTGTCCTTTATTCTTTTCGTCAGATGATGCCCGTCCATTTGCGGCATTTCAATGTCTGTAATCACGAGCTGTACTCTATCCGTTATTTCTGTTCCTTCATTTACAATGGATTGAAGATAATGCAGTGCATCTTGTCCATTTTCAAAAAATTCCAAATGGTAAAAGCCCGCTTCGTTCAGCGTTTCCTGCAGCAGCTTGCGGAGAAGCGGTGAATCTTCTGCTACAACCAGTCTCTTTTCAGAGCGCTCTCTTGTTCCAAGCTTTTTAACCTGTTCAACAGTTACACCGTACTCTGGGGTAATATCCACAACGATTTTTTCAAAATCCAGCAGGAGCAGCATTTCGCCTTTCAGCTTTATCACACCTGTTACATGGCTTTCAAGTCCCTGGTACATTTGGGATGGCTTTTCAATTTCGTTCCAGGAAATACGATGGATTTGCGTAACAGAATCCACATGAAAAACCATCTTCTGCTTATTAAATTCTGTCACGATAAATTTGCTGGCGCGGGTTTGCGGCTGCGGTTCGCGATTCAGTGCTTTTGCAACATTCACAACAGGCAGAACTTCTCCCCGGAGCTCAATAATCCCCTCTACATGAGGATGTGAATGAGGAACAGGTGTAACGGCAACCGGCTGAATAATCTCTTTTACTTTTATGACATTAATGCCAAATTTATTAGTGCCGACGCTAAATTCCACCAGTTCCAGTTCATTTGTTCCTGATTCCAATAAGATCCCTTTTTGCTGATTCATCCTATTCGTCCTTCCATGTGCACACTTTTGAATTCTTCTATGCTTTATATCGGCATAAATCCTGTTTCATTTAGCGGCTGGAAAGTCGTTCATCCTTTAATATAAATATTTTAATACCCGTTCATCTGCAAGATTGGTATCAATGGAGCATGCATCAGCTTCCCTGCCGTATTGCCAAATCCAGGTATTTGCTTTGCAGTTCGGAAGGGCCGGCTGAAATTTCGGTGCTTTCTTTTCAGTGCTGACGCCTGTTTGCGGTTCAGCGCTCCATAAGATGCTTTGCACAGCTGTCTGGGGATTTTTCTTCACAGCTTCACAATAGGCAGCAGGAAAGCTTCCGCTTACAGGATCATGGTAAAAACCGGGCCTGTAGCCAGCAGAGACCATCGTTTCTATCCAGCCCGACAGCCATTCCGAATCAACAGAAAAAAAGCTTTCAACATTAGCAAAAATAGCGGTTTCTTTCGGAATTCCGAGACGCCTTGCATGGAAAACAGCATTTCTGACAGCTGTTACAGCCTTTTCTCTTCCGATCGCCTGGTCAAACACATTATAAATCGGCAAAACCTTGATATGATGGCTTCTCAAAAAGCTGATTTCCATTTTAGTCAGCCCTCTGGAGACATTGGAAATATCAGTTAAATACCTGCCCCAGAATTTCGGCGTTCCGAAGTTTTGCAGGACACAGCTCAGCAGCACCTGATCGACTTTTCTGGCCGAATCAACTCCCCATACTTTACGAGCCATGGGACCCCACACCCTTTCGCTTCATCTCTCTTGCTGCATCATATGAAAGGGCGGGCTCAGTTGTGCCGGGGTATCTATCTGTCTGTATGCTGCACAACCCTCCGGTGAATGAGAAGCCCGATCAGAACCAGCACCATCAGCGAACCAAGTGCCATTCTGCTTGCCAGGTTTCCATAATCCTTGAAAACAAATGTAATGGTTCCGTATAAAAGCGGGCCAGCAATGGCAGAAACTTTGCCGGAAAAAGCAAACAGTCCGAAGAACTGCCCCCTCTTTTCCTCAGGAGTCAAATAAACGATAAATGTGCGGGATGCCACCCACATGCTTCCGAGTGAAACGCCAAAAAGACTGCCGGCGAGCCAGAACATCCACTGCGCCTGTACAAATACAGCCATCATCAGCGCAATCAGAAGGATCCCAGCAATGTAGCCAATGGCCTTTTTAGGACCGATCCTTTTTGTAATGTACCCGAAGACAAAGGATCCGAGAATGCTTGAAAGTGTTGATACAAGATATAGAATGATAAATTGCCCTGTTGTAAAACCTGCGATGGCCTTTGCATAAACCGCCATCATGGCAATGGCTGTAGAAAGCGCGTCACTGATAAAGAAAAAAGCAATCATGAAAAGAAAAATTTCCCGGAATTTCTTCATCTCCAAAAACGTCTCATAAATTTCCCGGTATCCGCTTAGAAACGATTTTTTGCTGGTTTCAGCGGCAGGCTTCTGCTTGTCCTTTACAAAAATCATAAGCGGAAGAGAGAATACGAGATACAGCACGGCCGTCGGTATGAAAGCTTTATGAAAGCCGGAATCTCCGACAAACGGATAAACCAGCAGGCCTACGAGCGTCCCGATGTAGCCTACAGCGACACCAAAGCCGGAAATTAGAGGGATGTTCTGCTTTACTGTTAAATCTGAAATCATAGAATCATAAAAAATATTGCTGGAAGAGTAAAAAAATTGGGCGATAACAAAACAAATAATCACGAAAACGAGCGTTGCCGGCAGGCTGAAAATCTGCCCAGAAGAAGGAATGACTGCAAAAATGCCCATCATGACTGTGAAAAACACACCAAGCAGCGTAAATGGAATGATGTACTTTTTCTTTTTGCCGCTTCTGTCAATCAAAACGCCAAACAGCGGAGAAAAAAGCACCAAAAACAAGCTGGCAAGTGAATTGGCATATGAAATAAACGTACTTGCGATTTGATTCAGCCTTTCACTCTCTCCAATCGTTTCCTGCAAATAAAAAGGGAAAAAGATCGTAATAATATTAGAGGAGAAAATAGTAGTAGAAAAATCAAACAATGCCCACGACAGGATTGGAAGGGATAAAAAAAGCTTCCAAACATTTTCTTTTTGCTGCAGCTGTGCTTTTGTTTCTAATTGGGCCATAATGTGCTCCTTTTTTATTTTTTCATCCACAGGATACTTATTTCTGTTCAATATGGCCTATTCCTTTTTTGAAGAAGAGAATTTTAAAATTAGGAAGAAAAATTTGCCTGCGAACCTGATTTGCCCCGTGCATCTTTTCAGCCTTGCTGGTATAATGCTTATTGTGAATCGGCTGTGCCGGTATCATGGGTTGGGTCGAGGGTTCGTTTTTAAAGGAAGGTTCCTTTGAAAAACTATTTTCAATTGAAGGAGAATGATACAACATTTAAAAGAGAGATACTGGCTGGTGCGGTATCTTTTGTCACGATCGTTTATATCGTAGCTGTGAACGCGTCCATTCTTTCCGACGCGGGAATACCGCTTGAAGCAGGGATGCTGGCAACTGTTATTTCAGCTGTTGCAGGCTGTCTTCTTATGGGATTTATCGGCAAAACGCCGATTATTCTGGTCCCTGGCATGGGTGTCAATGCACTGTTTACGTACACAGTCTGCCAGTCAATGGGTCTGACCTGGCAAGAAGGCCTTGCAGCTGTAACAGTATCAGGTCTTCTGTTTTGCCTTATTGCCTTCACGAAGCTGACAGAGATCTTATCTGCTGCTATTCCGGCATCCATAAAAGAGGCGATAACAGCAGGAGTCGGTATTTTTCTGACATTTATCGGTCTTCAAAAAGGCCAGCTTGTCGTTTCAAGCAAAACAACTTTTGTTCAGCTTGGAAATTTGAGCAGTCCTCATGTGATCGTAACACTTCTTACTCTCCTTTTGACAGTCATCTTGTTTGCAAGGAAAGTAAAAGGTGAGTTTTTGATCAGCATCGTGTTCGGAACGGTGCTTGCGGCCTGCTTTGGGCTGATTCACCCTAACGAGACAGCTGGAGCTGCGAGTCCCCTTGCTTCCTATCTATCAGTGTTTGGGGCATTATCATTTGGCGCTATGGTAAAGGCAGGTTTCTGGGTTGCCGTTTTTTCTCTTACGATGGTCATTGTTTTTGAAAACATCGGTTTGGTTCATGGGCATACAGAGATGATTAAAAGACCTGACAAATTTAAAAAGTCTTTGCAGGCGAATGCCTTGTCAGCATTATTTTCCGGCATTGCCGGTACCAGTCCTACTGTAAGCACTGTGGAAACAGCAGCTGGAATTGCTTCAGGAGGGCGCACAGGCCTGACAGCGATCACTACTGGACTTTTGTTTCTCAGTTCTTTACTATTTCTGCCGTTTATCAAGCTCGTTCCAGACAGCGCGATTGCTCCAGTGCTGATTATTATCGGCGGTCTGATGATCCAAAGCATTCAAAAAATCAACCTGGAAGACTTTACAGAAAGCTTTCCGGCATTTTTGATCATTGCCCTAATTCCGCTAACGTACAGCATCGTGGATGGCATGGCATTTGGTTTTATTGCCTATCCCATCTTAAAAATTGCGATGAAGCGCAGACAAGAGATTACTGCACCGCTTTACATTATTGCCGTGCTCTTTTTGGCTAATTTTATCTTTCATTCCTTTTAAAAATAGCAAATTAAAAAAAGCAGCTTGAAAAAGCTGCTTTTTTTATTCTATCTTTAGGCTGAAATACTCCCTGGCATTATAGAGGCAAATATCCTGTATGATTTCTCCAAGAAAGGCTTCATCCATCGGAAGCTCCCCATTTTCTGCCCAGCTGCCAATCAGGCTGCAGAGAATTCTTCTGAAATACTCATGTCTCGGGAAAGAGAGAAAGCTTCTTGAATCTGTGACCATGCCTATAAATGTGCTGATGAGGCCTATGCTGGCAAGACATGTAAGCTGCCTTTCAATCCCGTCCTTCTGATCATTAAACCACCAGCCCGCCCCAAGCTGCAATTTGCCTTTTATCCCCCCGCCCTGGAAATTTCCGATCGCAGAAGCAAGCACTTCATGATGGACAGGGTTTAAGCTGTATAGCACGGTCTTCGGCAGTTTCCCTTCTCTGTCCAAGGCATCCAGAAAGGCGTTGATTCTTCTTGAGAGCATGAAGTCAAGCATTGAATCAAAGCCCGCATCTTTGCCAATTGATAAAAATCCCGCTGTTTTGTTATTCCTGGCTGCACCGATATGAAGCTGCATGGCCCAGCCTAATGAATGATACTTCCTGGCAAGAAAAAGCAGCAGCTCTCCCTGAAAAGATTCAGCTTCCTCATTTGTTACTGCCCCGCCGTTCATCGCTTTTTGAAAAATGGCCTCTTGATCTACCTTTTCTTGCTTCACAAGGGGAAATTCTGAAAATCCGTGATCAGAAATCCTGCAGCCATGGGCATGAAAAAAGTTAATTCTTGCTTCTAGTGCTGTCAGAAGCCCGCTGTAAGAGGCAATATGCTGAGAAGATGCTTCCTGGAGCTGCAACACGCAGTTCGTAAAATGATTCCCGCTGCAATTCAGAATGCTGTCGGGACGAAAGGCAGGCAGCACAGCACAATCTGTTTTTGAAGAATTCTCCAGCATTGCTGCATGATGCTCTAGAGAATCGGCCGGGTCATCTGTTGTGCAAAGAACTTCTACAGAAAAAGCCCTCATTAAGCTTCTTGCCGAGTATTCCCGAGATCTCAGCTTTTCGCTGCATTCATCCCAGACCCTTTCGGCATTATCGGCACTCAGCATCTCTTTTATGCCAAAATAGCGGTACAGTTCAAGATGCGTCCATAAAAAGAGCGGATTTCCAGCTGTTTTGGGGACGCATGACGCCCATGCAAGAAACTTTTGCTTATCGTCTGCATCGCCTGTAATCAGTTTCTCTTCTATCCCCAGCCATCTCATTGCGCGCCATTTATAATGATCACCGGCAAGCCACACTTCCGCCGGATTGCTGAAAATCTTATCCTCACAAATATCCCTTGCATCAAGATGAGTGTGATAATCAAAGATCGGCATATCTTTAGCATAGCCGTGATAAAGTTTTTCTCCCATTTTGCTGGAAAGCAGCATATCTTCCTTCATAAATTCCGGCACAGACCCTTCCTCCCTTTTCAGGCCGGGTTTTGCCTGCTTTGTTCCTCAAGAAAGGAACGAACAGCAGCCGGCTTGCCAGTTTTGGCAGATTCATAGATGGCAAGGATAATTTCAAGAGGCTTCAAGCCTTCCTCGCCGTTAACGAGCGGTTCCCTGTTTTCATCAATCGCCTGAATCATATCAAGAAGCTGCAGCCGGTGAGCTTCCCCGCTGATATCCTCTGGACCAGCGGCCCCTGTCCGCGTGTCCTGCACAAGGCAGCTGTTCTTCTCTTCCGTCCCATCTCTCGTAAAAAAATGGGTTAACGCATCATCTGAAATTACCGCGCTCCCTTTACTACCAAAAAGCTCAAGTCTCGCCGGAAAGCCCGGATAGGCCCCTGTTGTTCCAGTGATCGTTCCTATAGCCCCGCTTTTGAACCTGATGACTGCCGCTGCTGCATCTTCTACTTCAATTCTTTCATGGGCTAAAACGTCTGTGTAGGCGAAAACACTATCGGCAGGACCCATCAGATGCTGCAAAAGATCAATCGTATGAATACCCTGGTTCATCAGCACACCGCCGCCATCAAGCTCCCATGTTCCCCGCCATTTTCCGCTGTCATAATACTGCTGTGTTCTGTACCATGGAATAGCCGCATGCCCCATCATCATCCTGCCAAGTGTGCCTTTTTCTATTTCCATCTTTGCCTTTACTGTGGAAGCATCAAAGCGGTGCTGGGAGATGACAGACAGCTTTACTCCTGCTTTCCGGCACTCTTCGATCATAGTCAGCGCTTTTGCACCTGTTACATCCATTGGTTTTTCACAGATTACATGCTTCCCTGCCCGCGCTGCTTCTACAGCAATTGCTGAATGTGTACCGCTTGGGGTCAAAATGCTGACAATATCAATATCCGTTCTTGCCAGCAGCTTCTTGTAATCTGTATACCACTCAGCATCACATAAAGCTGCAAATGATTTTGCTTTTTCCAGGCTTTCATCCGCAGCTGCAGTAATAATGGCTCCAGGAATTTTTTGAATTTGCTGCTGATGAATGCGGCTGATTACGCCGCAGCCGATGATAGCAAATCTTGTCTTTTTCATTGGCCAGGCTCCCCCTTTTATTGCCAGTCCATGTGAAGCTTATCAAGCAGTCTTTTCAGCGCCGCTGATGCCGCCTGAAATTTATCTGGACCGCTGAACCCTGAAAATTTGCCTTCTGTCTCCAGATGAGGCTCCAGCGAAAGAAATCCTTTATAGCCGTTTTTAAGAGCTGCCGCAAGAATGTCTGCAAGCTCCCCGTCCCCCTCACCGGCCGGCACCACACGCCCATTTTGAAACAGAGCATCCTTAACATGGATTTGTGCAATATAAGGGGCAAGGAGCGGATATGCTTCTTCATAAGGCTTCACACCGCACTGAACAAAATTTGCCGGATCAAATGCGAATTTAAAGTTAGGGGAGGAAAGCTCCTTCATTAAATAGAGGCATCTTTCTGCATTGTCGCCATAAATCTCTTTTTCATTTTCATGAAGAAGCACTTTGTCCCCGCGTTCCGCTATGGAGAGCATAATCGCCAGCCTGCTTGCCGCTGCATCCTGATAAGCATCAGGATCTTTTCCTTCCGGGATAAAAAAAGAAAAAATCCGTATATGTCTGACATTAAAAAATTCAGCTATTTTAACCGCTTTTTCCATTTTCTTCAGATGTTCATCAAACGGATCCTGAATGGGTATTTTCCCAATTGGAGAGGCAATCGACGAAATACCGATTCTCTGCTCGCTGAGCTTTGCCTTGACTGCTTCAAGTTCCAGGTCTGATAAATCCAATATATTTTTGCCCCATACTCCCCGTAAATCCATGAATCCTATCTGTTCTCTCTTCAGTATGTCAAGCTGGCCGTTCAGATCCTCTGAAATTTCATCAGCAAAACCTGCAAGGGTAAACATGTAAACATCCTTCCTGTTTGTCCTTCATTTTAAAGAGCATGACAAGCTCTCCCTATTAACTATATGCATACCCCTCTTCAGGAAAGAAGAAGTTTTCAACAGCTAATCACAAGTTCGACAAAATGATTCAAATCGGGTATGAGACAAATAAAAAAGTAGGACTATTTACCTTTACAATAATTTAACATTCAGAAAAATATTGTTTTTTATTTTTTATAGTAAAATAGTAGTAATAAGTAAGGGGAAACAAGGAGACGGTATGAATGATAAAGATTGGAGACATTATTGACCGCGTCCCGTCCGTCAGTTTACAGGCGAAGAGTTCAGAGGTTAAGGCTTTATTTGAAATGCATCCTGAGCTGGAGGGAATTGTTGCTGTAAACTCAGACGAACCAATCGGTCTTTTGATGAAATCACACTTTTATCAAAGGCTATCAGCCAAATACGGGTATGATTTATTTATGGGAAGATCAATTGAACTTGTAATGGACAAATCCCCGCTTATCGTTGACTACTTTGCATCCATTACTAAAGTCAGTTCTCTCGCGATGAACAGAAGCCAGGAGCATTTATATGATTATGTAATCGTTACCTTAAACGGTTCACTTGCAGGCGTTGTGAGCATAAAGACCCTTTTGATCAAGCTCGCTGAGGAGCAGGTGAACATTGCTACCTATTCCAATCCGCTGTCAGGCCTTCCAGGGAATGTGCTGATAGAGAACAAGCTTAAGCAAGTTGTCAGCAAACAGGAGCCTTATACTTTTTTGTATACAGATCTTGACCATTTTAAAGGCTATAATGATACCTATGGCTTTAATAAAGGCGATCTCCTTATTAAAGAAACCGCTGGAATTCTAAATAAATATATTTTGCTGAACGGAACTGAGGATGCCTTCGTTGGGCATATTGGCGGAGATGATTTTATTGCTGTTCTCCCGCATTATGATTTCGAAAATATTTGTGAATCGATTATTCAGGAATATTCGATTCGGCTGAAGCAATTTTATGAGGAAGAGGACTGGGAGAGAGGCTCGATCTATACCCAAACGAGAGACAACCGCTATGTCGATATCCCTCTGGTTTCCCTTTCCATTGCCGTCCTGACAAACAAGGACAGACATTTTCAAAGCGTTGAAGAATTGAGCAACACCGCGGCAAAGGCTAAAAAACAGTGCAAGGCTAATACCGCAAGCTGCTATATCCTTTACAGCGAACCCGAGGCAGTAACATGAAGAAAAGCGTCAGTCCGCATGCTGCGGATTAACGCTTTTTTGGTTTATCCTAAACAGTAGTATTTCCCGCAGCTTAGGGCAAGCTTGTCTTATACTTCAGAAAGGAGGCACCCACATGACGAAACGCAACCATAAAACAAAATCAGGACTTCAAACAGCCAAAAGCCTGACAAGCATGGAAATGTCCAATGAACCGTCAGCTGCTGAAAAAAAGACTGAAAAAACAAGACCAAGAAATCAATAAAAAACGAAAAGCGCAAGCCGCTTGTTCAGCCCCGACAAGCGCTGGAGGAAAAAACCAGAAAGTCCGGTCTTAGACTTTTTGGTTTTTTCTGAAGCGACTCGAGGGGCTAGCGGCTGGAGCTGGACAATTTAGAAAAGCGCAAGCCGCTCGTTCAGCCCCGACAAGCGCTGGAGGAAAAAACCAGAAAGTCCGGTCTTAGACTTTTTGGTTTTTTCTGAAGCGACTCGAGGGGCTAGCGGCTGGAGCTGGACAATTAGAAAAGCGGAAGCGCCTTGACCAGCCCCGACAAGCGCTGGAGGAAGAATCCAGAAAGTCCGGGTTTGACTTTTTGGATTCTTCCGAAGCGACTCGAGGGGCTAGGCGCTGGAGCTGGATCAAGAAAAGCGCAAGCCGCTCGTTCAGCCCCGACAAGCGCTGGAGCTGGACAAACCGGCTTCTGATATCCCGCTGTCGAAGTGAAATTAAAAAGGCTGGTCTCATGGCCAGCCTACATAAAGAATTCTCTTATCGGATTTTCATGTTCTCTCTTTTCCATTTTCTCAAGGAAAGCTTCGCGTCTTTCCGCCTGATCATAAATTTTATCAATTTCTTTTTTATAAAATTTCATATGCTCTACCGTCAGGGCATTAAACATTTCACTTTTAAGCTTTTGAATAATGGCTTTTTCTTCTTGACTGATATAACGGTCATCATTTGTCATGGTCCGCATCCTCTTTCTGTGAGGGTTTTATTTATTATATTTCGTCCTCAATTTGAGACTTATGGGGGTCTGACCGACATATTTTTTACAATTTTTCAGATTTACTGTATCTAAAATATCCTTTTTTCCGAAAGAAGAGGATCATCCCTCCAGCTATGGCTGCCATTACGCCGAGTACAATAAAATAGCTGTATTTTCCTTTTAATTCAGGCATGTTGACGAAGTTCATCCCATATAAGCCCGCTATAAACGTCAGCGGCAGGAAAATGGAGGAAATGACAGTTAAGGTCATCATGATCCTGTTCATCTTTTCAGAGCTGATGGATAAATAACTGTCCCTGATATCAGCAGTCAGTTCCCTGTTTGCATCGACCATTTCCACTTGCTTCAGCAAATGGTCATAAACATCCTGCAGATAAATCTCCTTTTCTTTCAGCTTGCTGAGCTTTGGTGAAGAAATCATTCTGTAGAGAAGATCCCTCATCGGAATAATGGTCCTTCGCAGCTTATATAGATCACTTCTGATTGAAAACACCTGATCCATTAAAAAGCTGACGGACTGACCTCTTGTGTTTTCTTCTATTTCGTTAAGCAAATCCTCCATTTGATAGACAGGAGGAAAATAATCATCCACAAGTCCGTCTAAAATTTGATACATAATCTGCATTGGGCCTGTTTGAAGCATAGGTTCTTTTTTTACTTTCAAAAAAAGGTTATTTAAATCTCTTACAGAGCTTTTATGAAAGGAAACGATATATTGTTCGCTGACGAATAAATCCACTTCTTCGGCAGCAAGTGTTTTTTGGTGAATGGAGTGCAGAACGAGAAAGTAATAATCATCATAAAAATCCATTTTAGGACGCTGAACAAATTCAACGCAATCCTCTATGGCTAACGGGTGAAAACGAAAAAAACGCGAAAGAAGGTTAATTTCCTGCTCCGTGGGAGCCTGGAAATCGACCCAAAACCATTTTATCTCCTGCTTTTTTAATGATCTTAACGGTAGATCGTAGATTACTTCTCCTGAGGATGTAACAGCTAAAGTCTTGATCATTAAAATTCCAACCTTCTATCTTCATTTGCCTATTAGATGGTATACCCCGGGTTTACGAAATAAAAACCTCTTTTGCCGGCTGATTCTTCACCATTTCTCCGATTGAAATGCAAGCAACATTGAGCAGATAATGATAAAATATTGTCTAAGCATGTTTAGAAAAGGTGATTTATATGGAACATTTAATTCAGCCAAGAGTAAAAGAAATAGAAATTTCCGGTATCAGAAAATTTTTTAACCTTGTGGCCGATTATGAGGATGTTGTCTCCCTGACAATCGGACAGCCTGATTTCTTTACTCCGCACCATGTCAAAGCTGCCGCTAAAGAAGCTATTGACCGCAATTTTACATCCTATACGCAAAATGCAGGCTTTCTGGAATTGAGGAAAGCAGCATGCCAGTTCGTACATAAGAAATACCAGCTGAGCTATCAGCCTGAAACTGAAATCATTGTGACTTCCGGAGCAAGCCAGGCAATTGATGTGGCGCTCCGAACAATCCTTACTGAAGGAAGCGAAGTAATTATGCCCGGTCCGGTATATCCGGGCTATGAGCCGATCATCCGTTTATGCGGCGCTGTTCCGGTTATTGTCGATACGACAGACAATGGATTCAAGCTGACAGCTGAATTGATTGCTTCCCATTTGACTGATAAAACCCGCTGCGTCATTCTTCCATACCCTTCTAATCCGACCGGTGTCACACTAACAGAGAAAGAACTATTGGATATTGCCGGCCTGTTAAAAGGAAAAGAAATATTTGTCCTGTCTGATGAAATTTACAGTGAGCTCGTTTTCAGAGGGCAGCACACGTCCATCGGCACCATGCTGCCGGAACAGTCCATAATTATTAACGGTTTGAGCAAATCTCACAGCATGACTGGCTGGAGAATCGGCTTTTTGTTTGCGAGGAAGGACATTATAAAGCATATGCTGAAAGTACATCAATACAGTGTTTCCTGTGCCTCTGCCATTTCACAGAAAGCAGCTTATGAAGCCCTGACGAACGGCTTTGACGACGCCCTTGTGATGCGTGAGCAGTACAGCAGGCGCATGAACTACGTTTATGGAAGGCTTATCAACATGGGAATTGACGCTGAAATGCCGAGCGGCGCCTTTTATTTATTCCCTTCTGTACACCGCTTTAGGCTGTCTTCATTTGATTTCGCCATGTCACTCGTCAGCGACGGCGGTGTAGCACTTGTTCCAGGAAGTGCTTTTTCACGGTATGGAGAAGGCTATGTTCGCCTCTCTTATGCCTATTCGATGGAAAAACTTGAGGAAGCCATGAACAGGATGGAAAAATTCCTGAGCAGGATATCCAGTTAAAATGATGAGGCGGTTCAATGACTGAACCGCTTTTTTTATTGGAGCAGAGATCATAAATGCATTTAGACTGCTGATTTGCATAATCAAGGCGCTTTTTAAAGTGGAAGTGCAATCGTAAACACTGTTCCCTCTCCTGGTTTGCTTTCTGCCTGTATGCTGCCATTATGATTTTCAATAATATTGTACGTAATCATTAAACCAAGCCCCGTACCTTTTTCCTTAGTTGTGAAAAAAGGCTCTCCCATTCTTTTCAGCACTTCTGGAGGAATTCCTTTCCCTTTATCTCTGACCTGGATCGTCAGTTTCTCCCTATCAGCGTTTGTGCTGATCAGAATTTGTCCTCCCTCCGGCATGGCATCTATGGCATTTTTAATCAGGTTAATAAACACTTGTTTCAGCTGGTTTTGATCGCAATTAATCTGCAGGCCGGAAGCTTCGTGATTTTGTAAAATTGAAATGCTGCGCAGATTTGCCTGTGTTTCGAGAAGAGTGACAACATCCTGGATTAAGGTTTTTATGGATGTGCGGGAAAAGACGCTTTCCTGCGGCTTCGCAAGAAGAAGGAGCTCGCTGAGGATTAATTCAATTCTGTTCAGCTCAGAGAAAACAATACTATAGTAAGGATTCGTTTCTTTCGGAGGCTGCATGAGCTGTAAAAAGCCTTTAATGGCTGTAAGAGGGTTGCGGATTTCATGAGCAATTCCTGCTGCAAGCTGTCCTGCGACGGAGAGCTTTTCAGATCGCAGCATTAATTCTTCCGTTGTTTTACGGTCAGATATATCCCGCAGAATCATTTGGACGGCAGGCTCGCCAAAAAAAGTCGTCGGAATGCACACTGCTTCTGTATAAATAACAGTTCCCGCGAATGTTTTCCAGGACTGCTTGATCTCTTCCACTTCGCTTTTGCCGCTTAAAATGCGATCCAGCACACATTTTGTCTGCTGCTGATCTTCTTCCATCATAAAGTAAAAAATACTTTTCCCAAGCAATTCAGGATAATCATTTGCATGAAAAAGATTGACGCCTGACTCATTCATAAACACCCAATTATATTGGTGAATAACCGCTATCGTATCAATGGAATTTTGAATCAGCTTTTGATATCTTTCCCTGCTCTTCTGAAGAATCTTTTGGAATTTTTTCCTCGAAGAGATATCAATCACTACGATCAGCTCGGCCTTTTGGCCATTATAAACCGTTGATGCGGATTTTACCTCTGCTTCAACCAGTTTTCCATCGAGCCTTTTCCATGTTTGCTCAACCAAGCCTACAAAAGAGTTATTATGCAGCCGAGAAATACAGGTTCTTGTTATGTCATGGTATTCCTCTAATATAAAATCAAAGACACTTCTGCCTGCGAGCTCCTCCGGTGAAGCTGCTCCAAGCAAAGAAACCATTGACTGATTAACATATTGAAACTGCCCGTTTATCGCTATAAAAACCGGTGAAGGCAGGGTTTCAAGCATGGATAATGCCTCTTCTTTTAAAGGAGACTCCTGCTTTTTTTCCGTATAGCGGTCTTTTGAGAGCGCTAGAAATGATGGCCAGTACGGCACATTGCTGCATAATTTCAGTTTGATGACCACTTCCCGTTCTTCGGAGACAAGCCTGTTTTCAATAAAATCGGCACTTGTTTCCACCCATACATAATCGTATGTCTTTTTTTGAAAGCGGAAAGTGCAAGGGTACAAATGATGATCGTTGTA
Source organism: Metabacillus kandeliae (assembly GCF_021166585.1). Classification (GTDB taxonomy): domain Bacteria; phylum Bacillota; class Bacilli; order Bacillales; family Bacillaceae; genus Metabacillus_B; species Metabacillus_B kandeliae. Next base: position 7,406 of record NZ_JAJOZE010000007.1, on the reverse strand, counting down.
AAAATAGCTCTCTACAAGGAAGCTGTCTTCAGGATGTATCATTTCTTTTATATATTTGCCTACCAATTCCCCCTGCTCATAGCCAAAATGCTGCTTAGAATTGGACGAAATAAACAGTATTTTGCCGCTTGATGAGACAACTGCGTAAAGATCTGCCTTTTCGGCTGCTGCCTGGCTCTTCACTAGCTTTTGGTTCATGACCCTCTCCTCCTTCAAAAGGAAACAAGCACATATATGAAATCCCGATCACGTGCCGCACTTCATTGCTGCCGGGTATATATCCATGTATTACCAGAACTATTTCGGTGATGAAACGAAAATTCCTCCAGTAAAAAGGAATTATTTCACCTGCCATTTTTAACACAAAAAGCCAAGGTGACATCATTGGTTTATAAAACGCTGATCATGATGCAGGAGTCCTAAATCGTTCAGTCTTTATTAAAGAGCAAATGAAAAATGCTGCCGATTAGGCAGCATCTTTATTCATGCATTCCGTTCCATTCTCCCTGGTTCTTGGAGGATTTTTCTTTTTTTAACTGTTCTTGCTGCAGCTTGTTTGCATCATGGCTGCCGCCTTCATGGTTATGCATTGAATCAGTTACGCTAGAATCAAACCCCTGCTTGCTTTTCTGGTCAGGGTTAGTTTTCCGTTTTGGCATGCTGCTGCCTCCTTCTATTTTTCTATAGTATGAAGATGTGAAGAAGGTTTTATTCTGTCCAGATCCTTTTCACTTGCCCCGCTAACTCCCATCAGTTAAAATTTTCCTTCCATATAATGTCCCTTTTTTTGCTCCTTCCGAATTAAAGGCAATGCTGCTTAAAAGAAAAACCTTTTGCTCATATAAAACAAAAAGAGAGCAAGTCTGCTCTCTTTTATTGGCTTGATTTAGGATCTTTGTAAACAACATCCTTAGGATTTCTGGCCGTACTGTATTCTTTTTGAAGGGACATATAAGCTTTGACCACTCTGTCAGCTATCTGCAGATTGGCTCCAGAGCCCTGTCCATATGGAACAACGACACTGAAAGCTATTTCCGGATTATTGGATGGATAGTATCCAACAAAGTTTACGTTCTCAGAGTAGCGGCCGTCTTTTCTAGTCTGGGCAGTACCGGTTTTTCCTGAAACCGGTATCCCTTTAAAGACGGATCTCGCCGTCCCATGAGCTCCTTTTGTTACTCTTTCAAAACCCATGTGAACTCGGTCAATATCACTCTGCGTGTTATCTATTTTATTAAGTACCACTGTATTTTGCTGCTTAATTAAAGGCCCCATTCCAGGCATGTCTGTCGGTGAATGCACGGAGTTCAGCATATGCGGCTGAATCCGATATCCATTATTCGCAATGGTTGACACGTACTGAGCCAGCTGAAGCGGGGTGTACGTATCAAATTGTCCAATAGCATAATCAAGTAGCCCCTGTCCATAATATTGTGGATCTGACTGATACCCCGGGGATTCGTTCGGAAGGTCAATGCCAGTTTTCACGCCGAGTCCCAGCTGGCTGAAGTGATTGCGGACATTCCGCAAATCCTGACGACCCGCAGGGAATTTCATATTAGGAGTATAGCCCTTAGCACCGGCAATTTTCAGCATTGTTTTCCACATGTAAACGTTCGAGCTTTGCTCAAGCGCCTGCACGTCACTGATAGGACCTAAAGATCTTTTGCCATGAGAGGTTTTAACACCTGTTCCAGCAAGTTTCAGCGGCCCATCCACCTGGATTTCTCCGTGCTTCAAGCCGTATTTATATCCTGTTAAAAGTGTTGCCCCTTTTACAACTGAGCCCATTGGATACTGGGTTGTAAAGGCACCAGGCGAAAATTCCTGCACGCCTTTTGATGTAGCTTGTTTCCCGGCGATGCTCAGCACTTCTCCTGTATGCGGGTCCATTACTACCACAAAGGCACTGTTTAAAAGGCTTCCAGTTGCTCCTCTTTGTTTTCCTTTGTAGATTTCTTCTGTAATGATTTTCTCCACTTGCTTTTGAAGCTCCATATCAATAGAAAGCTGAAGGTCAAATCCTCTGCTTCCCGGGTCTACTACTTTTTCGGAGATCTCATTTCCTTTGCTGTCTGTTACATATTGGACTTGTGATTTTTTCGGTTTTAAGTACTGCTCGTATTCTGATTCCAGGTAGCCTTTTCCTACCCTGTCATTTTTGGCGTATCCAAGGGATTCGAAGTAATCCTTCCGTTCGAGCGGTATTCCCTGTTCAGGAGTCGTTACACCGCTCAGCAGGCTCCTCATCGTGTCTCCATATGGATAGGCCCTGTCCCAATCTGTTATCACGTTCACTCCAGGCAGGTTTTCCAAATTCTCTGCGACTTTCGAGATTTCTTCTTTCGTTAAAACGTCTGCTGAATTTTTCTTTGCAGGAGTATTGGTGGACTTAATGATTTGAGGTTCATACGCGTAGCCTGACGAAAATCTTTTGTAGATGACCGCTTCGTTTCTTTCGCGGCTGTCCTGCATCATATTTTCTACTTCTGATTTAGGAACGCGGCCGAGCTGAATTTTGTAAGTTTCTTTAGGAGTTTTTTTCAATTCTTCCTTTGTTAATAGCGCTGCAGCCTCATCAGGATGAGAGGCGAGCCAGTAGTCCCGGAAATCCCGGTCTTTCAGCTTGCTCCCTGCAATGGGCAATGAAATCATCTCTGCAAGCTTTTTCGCAGCAGCGACTTTGTCGGCTGCTTTGGTTTTGCTTTCGACTGTATAGGTGATGGCTTCAACGCTGCTGTTGTCTACAATAACACGTCCGTATCTGTCATACATCTTACCGCGCGGTGCAGGGTAGGAAGCGATATTGGCATCTGTTCTTGTCACAACCTTTGTGTATTCTTCACCTTTTACAATCTGGATCACACCAAGCCGGAGAACTAAGGCAACAAAGATCAGAAATACAACGAAAAAGAAAACGTTGATTCGCAGCTGTCTTGATTTTTTGGTCTTGCGGTGTTCGGAAACACTTGCACTTTGCTGTTCAGTCAATGCCTGCTTTCTCCTTTCTTTATGTCAAAATTCCTCAAAATTCGATAGGGAGCGACTAACACTATCCTATTGTAACATTTGCTTAATACTTGTCACATATCTAAAGTCCTAAATTAACTGTCAAGTGCCGATTTTATGAAATCCATACTATCACAGGAAAATTTTTGGAGCCGTATTGAGAGCGCAAATGAAAATCCTCTTTTTGCAAACCCTGATAGATCAAGGATTTGGAAGGTGATTTTTCATTGCGGCTGGATAATATTTGTCAATGGAAAACAGTGGTCCGATTATTACAATAAAACCCATGATATGATGTCCGTGGCAAGAAAAAAAACATTTTCACAGGAGGCTACAGCATATGAATATGAAGAAATCTTTCGTTCTATCTGTTGCAGCTGCAGCTGCACTATTTACTTTCCAAGGTGCGAACGGAGCAAGTGCACAGGAGCTTTCACAGCAAAACGTTCAAGCCAAAGTTGCTCAAATCGGGAATATCAGCCCTGAGCAAGCTCAAAATCTACTAAAAGGTCAAATTGACCCTCAACAAATACAAGAACTATTAAAACAGCAGCAAGGAGCTAACAGCGGTCAGCAGCAAGCTCCACAAGGCGAGCAGGCTCAAGCGCCCGAAGCACAAGCTGGACAGCAAGGACAGCCTTGCCCTGCTCAAGCTCAGCAGCAAGAACAAGCTCAGCCAGAACAGGCTCAGCAAGCTAAAAAACAGCAAGCACAAGCGCCGGTTCAAGGCCAGGCAACTGCACAGCCTGAAAAGAAAGCAGCAAATAACACACAAAAATCAGATTCACAGGCTAAAAGCTTAAGTGAATTCGAGAAAAAAGTAGTAGATTTAACAAATGCAGAGCGTGAAAAGCAAGGTCTTAAACCGCTTCAAGCAGATGAAAAGCTAAGCCAGGTTGCACGCGCAAAATCTGAAGACATGCAGAAAAACAACTATTTCGATCACCAAAGCCCGACATACGGTTCTCCATTCGATATGATGAAAAAATTCGGAGTAACTTATCAGTCAGCAGGTGAAAACATTGCAATGGGGCAGCAGACTCCAGAAGAAGTAGTCCAAGCTTGGATGAACAGTGAAGGTCACCGCAAAAACATCTTGAATCCTGACTTCACTCACATCGGTGTCGGCTATGTGAAAGACGGCAACTACTGGACTCAAGAATTCATCGGAAAATAATGATAGATTGATTAACTAAGAGATAGCCTTAGCGGCTATCTCTTTTTTTGTCCTTATTATTTTTCCCAAAGTTTGTACAAAGCATGCGTACCGCTGTTTTCCTCACCGGCATCTTTTAATTCCATGTATAATTTTCTGGCAAGAGAAAGCCCTGGAAGGTTCAGCTGAAATTGCTCTGCTTCTTCCAAAGCAATGCCCATATCTTTAATAAAATGCTTTACGTAAAAGCCAGGCTCGAAATTGCCGTCTAGCATTCTTGGAGCCAAATTGCTGAGCGACCAGCTTCCGGCAGCACCCGCTGAAATGCTCTTCAGAACAGTTCTTGGATCGAGGCCAGATGCTTCTGCATATGCCATTGCTTCCGAAACGCCAACCATGTTTGAGGCAATCGTAATTTGATTGCACATTTTTGTATGCTGCCCTGCCCCTGCCGCGCCTTGATAAACGATGTTAGAACCCATTGCTTCTAAAAGCGGCAGCGCTTTGTCAAATATGTCCTTGTCGCCTCCTGCCATAATTGCAAGCTTTGCCTCTTTCGCACCTACATCTCCGCCGGAAACAGGTGCATCAAGGGCATGCAGGTTTTTCTCTTTCGCTCTTCTATATATTTCTTTTGCCAGTGAAGGTTTTGATGTCGTCATATCAATGAGAATACTCCCAGCTTGAGCATTCTCAATAATTCCCTTCTCGCCGAAGTATACCTCTTCAACATCTTTCGGGTAGCCGATCATTGTTATCACGGCATTTGCTATAGCAGCCGCCTCCATTGGCGTTTCTGCCCACTCTGCACCGCTTTCCAAAAGCTCACTCGCTTTTTCTTTCGTCCGCGTGTAAACAGTCAGCTCATGGCCTGCTTTCATTAAATTTGACGCCATGCTTTTTCCCATAACACCGATTCCGATAAACAATATTTTAGCCAATGCCAATCTCTCCTCTTTGCTGCATTCTTAAATGGTTTTCACAAGCCCTCCATCAATCAAAAGCGTTTGTCCTGTCAGATAGGTGTTTGCATCAGAAAGCAAAAATGCCGCATAGTTAGCGAATTCTTCCGGACTGCCGTATCTTTTCAAAGGAATTTTAGAAAGCTGCTGTTTTTCCATCTCTTCTATTGTGATTCCGGCTTTTTCTGCACCCGCTTCATCCAGATATTTAATCCTGTCAGTAGCTATTCTTCCAGGTGCAAGTGTGTTAACAAGTATGTTGTAATCTGCAAATTCCTGGGAAAGTGTTTTCGTCAATCCGGCTATGCCCAGTCTGAAAACATTGGATAGCAGCAGATTCGGAAGCGGCTCCTTTATGGAAGAGGAAGCAATATTAACAATTTTTCCGCCCTTTTCTCTCATATAAGGCAGCACTTCCCTGATTACCCTGATGTAGCTCAGCAAGTTAAGCTCAAAGGCAGCCTGCCATGCTTCATCACTCGTTTCTTCGAAAGTTCCCGCTGGAGGTCCGCCTGCATTATTCACAAGCAAGTCGATATGACCGAACTCATCAGCTGCTGTTTTTACAGCTGCAGCAATATCTTCTTTGTTTGTTATGTCGCACCGTGCATGCACAATCCGCCCGGTACCTATGTAGGATAATTCTTTTTGGAGTTCTTCAAGTTTTTCTTCATTTCTTCCTGTGATGATGACATTGGCTCCTTCTTTTGCGAGTTTCTCTGCGATGGCAAAGCCAAGTCCCTGACTTGATGCCATAACCAATGCCGTTTTATGCAGCAGACCAAATTCCATGATGAGCCCTCCCCTTAACCATTTGATACCTTCATTCTACCAATAGAATGCTGCTGTGCGCCAATAAGAAGCGCTCCCTGCCGGAAAAGCGGCTGCGGTCCTGGCTGCGTCAGCAGCACACCAGAAAAAAGCGAAAAAAACGGGCTCATGACAGCCCGTTCATGTAAAGTACTCAATTTTCGCGTTTGGAAAATAATGATCGATATAGCTTTCAAGGGTTTCCCTGAGACTATATTCTTCTTCTTTTTGATAAATATATTTACCGATTCCGTATCTTCCCCATTTGTATCTTCTTTCTTCTTCATCCATTTCGAGTTTTGTTTTTGGATAGTTTTTTTGAATGACACGTTTGGCAGGCTTTGTGAAGCGGTGCTGAATCATTTCAAATGTAATGTCAGTCTGAAGCTCCTTTGGTATCGCATCATAAAGCTTTTGGAAAAGCTCTTTGTACCCTTCCTGCCACCCTTCGTGAATGTAAATCGGCGCAACGATAAAGCCGAGAGGATATCCCGCTTTGGCAACCTTCACCGCTGCTTCAATTCTTTGGTCCAAAGGAGAAGTGCCGGGTTCGAAATTTTTGATGACATAAGCAGCATTCACACTGAAGCGGAATCTCGTTCTTCCATTATGATCGGCATCAAGCAGATGATCCACATGATGAAACTTTGTAACAAAGCGCAGTCTGCCCATATCGGTTTTACCGAAATATTCGATTGCCCTTTTTAAAGAATGAGTCAAATGATCGACCCCGACAATATCCGATGTACACGAGGCTTCAAAACGGGTCATTTCAGGTGCTCTTTCTTCCATATATTGCTTAGCCCTGTCAAAAATCTCATCCGTGTTTACATATGTTCTGATGTATGGCTTCGACCCCATCGTTGTCTGCAGGTAGCAATAATGGCAATGGCCCATGCAGCCAGTAGCAAGCGGTATCGCATATTCTGCCGAAGGCTTTGAAGTGTCAAAATCAAGCGTTTTCCGAACACCTACCACAAGTGTGGATTTGGCATTCCTGTATTGCTGCAAGTGGTTTTTCCCCGGTATGTCACGCACCTGGTTATGCGACGTTGTTTTTCTTATTTCAAGACCCATGTCTTCAAATTTCTTTTTCAATTCGACCCCTAAAGGGTATTCCAGCGCACGCGGTTCAATATAAACCAGCTGCGGCATAAATGGTTTTATCACTATTCCTGCACATCCTTTTTCGACAATCATGATACTTACATTTTTCACTGCAGCAGGCTGTCTTATCCGGATGGACAGCTGGCAAAAACAGGCGTTCAAATTAGAAAAGCGGAAGCGCCTTGATCAGCCCCGACAAGCATAAGACGGGCAGCCGGTGAAAGGCGTTTTTTCCTTTCTCTGGATGACCGGCTTATGACCTCGAGGGGCTAGGCGCTGGAGCTGGACAAAGAAAAGCGCAAGCCGCTCGTTCAGCCCCGACAGCTGCTTGCGCAAAAATCCGAAAGATTTAACCGAGCCAA
>NZ_JAJOZE010000006.1 GCF_021166585.1 Metabacillus kandeliae | reverse complement strand
AAAGCCGGCAGATGCCGGCTTTTTCCTATTTTTCAACCCAATTGCCCTTGTCATTTTTCTCGTATTTTTGCTTGACCGCATTCCAGGCCACTTTAAAAGCGGTCTCTTCTTCCTTGTATTCATCTGTGGCAGAATTAAAGGCTTCTTTGAAAATTTCCTGTGCATGCTTCGGCAGATTGTCTTTAACAGAATCAGGCAGTTCGCTAAGCTTATCGTAAGGCATTTTCTGAATCCTCCTCGAAAGTACTTTTATACGAGTTATTTCCTCAATCCTTTTAAAATAAACCCCCGGCTACCGCTGGAGCTTCCCTGCGATCCTGCGAAAAAGGAGCAGCCGCAAAACGGCTGCTCCCCTGGTTCTTATGCTAAATCAACGTTATGATAAACCTGCTGCACATCTTCTAAATCTTCGAGCACATCGATCATTTTTTCAAATTGAGCCTGTGCATCCTCAGGAAGCTCTACTTCACTTTGAGCAAGCATTGTCAGTTCAGCAACAGTGAATTCTGTAATGCCGGCATTTTTGAATGCTTCCTGGAGAGCGTGAAATTGATCGGGATCCGCATATACGATCACGGATTCATCTTCCTGTGTGATATCGCGGGCATCAACATCAGCTTCCATCAGGATTTCCAGCACTTCATCTTCTGATTTGCCTTCTACACCAATAACAGCTGTTGCATCAAACATATAGGCAACAGATCCGCTCACACCCATGTTACCGCCATTTTTTCCGAAAGCTGCCCGAACATCAGATGCCGTACGGTTTACGTTATTCGTCAGTGCATCAACAATGACCATGGAGCCGTTCGGACCGAAGCCTTCGTAGCGAAGTGTATCGTAGTTTTCCTCGCCGCCGCCTTTCGCTTTTTCAATAGCGCGGTCAATAATCGCCTTTGGTACACTGTAGGTTTTTGCTCTTTCGAGAACAACCTTTAATGCCTGGTTGGATTCAGGATCCGGCTCGCCCTGCTTGGCCACCACATAAATTTCCCGGCCAAACTTGGCATAAATCCGGCTTGTATTGGCATCTTTGGACGCCTTTTTCTCTTTGATATTGTTCCACTTACGGCCCATTCCGTTCCACTCTCTTTCACATTTTAAATCGATCTATTAATCCTTTTTAACAAGGAGAATCTTCTTCATTATTATACCTCATTTTCCCCTATTGTTAAAAGGAGGCAGTTTTCGCTTTAATCCGTTAGAGAGCAAAAGATTTGTCATCAGGCATTACTTTTGTTAAAATTCTAACTATTTAGTAAATGGGGGGTACAGATGAAACATACTACAGCACCATTCAGGGCGGATCATGTTGGAAGCCTGCTTCGAACAGCTGCTATTAAACAGGCGAGACAAGACAGGTCAAATGGCACAATAACAGCCGATGAGCTTCGTTCTATTGAGGATGAAGAAATCCTCCGCATAGTAGAAGCTCAGAAGGAAGCGGGCATGAAAGCTGTAACAGATGGGGAGTTCAGGAGAGCCTGGTGGCATTTTGACTTTCTGGAGAACCTTGACGGCGTGACAGGGTATGAAAAGGGCTCTGGCATTCAGTTTAATCAAGTGCAGACCAAATCCCGGTCAATTAAAGTTACGGGCAAGCTTGATTTTACCGATCATCCGATGCTTGAGGACTACAGGTACCTTCACAAAATAGCGGGAAGCCATACAGCAAAAATGACAATTCCAAGCCCTAGCATGCTCCATTTCAGAGGTGAAATGAATAAGGACATCTACCCTGATGAAGAAGAATTTTTCAGTGACCTGGCAAAAGCCTATAAAAAAGCGATACAAGCCTTTTATGATGCAGGATGCCGCTACCTTCAAATGGATGATACAGCATGGGCTTACTTATGCTCAGAAGAACAGCGGAAAGAAATTCAGGCGCGCGGCGCTGATCCGGAAAAACTGAAGCAATGGTATGCCAAAACAATCAATGAAGCTGTAGCGGACAGACCAGATGACTTAAAAATAACGATGCATATATGCCGGGGAAACTTTTGCTCTACCTGGATTTCCTCAGGAGGCTATGAGCCAGTGGCAGAAACCCTTTTCGGAGGCATGAATATTGACGCGTTCTTCCTTGAATATGATAATGACCGTTCAGGAGGCTTTGAACCGCTTCGTTTCGTCAAAAGGCCTGACCTGAAAATTGTTCTAGGTTTGATCACATCAAACTCCGGAGAGCTGGAAGACGCCGGCGCTATTAAAAAAAGAATTGAAGAAGCATCCAAATACGTCCCCCTCAGCCAGCTTTGCCTAAGCCCCCAATGCGGCTTCGCATCAACAGAAGAAGGCAACCTTTTATCAGAGGAAGAACAATGGGCAAAGCTCAGGCATGCGGTGAAAATAGCAGAGGATGTATGGGAATAGAAAAGCGGAAGCGGCTCGTTCAGCCCCGACAAGCGCTGGAGCAAAAAATTACAGCAGTCCAAATTGGACTGCTGCTATTTTTATTTCTATGTTAAAGAAAAATGTCGATTTTTACACACCTGTTGATTGGAGTGGCAGGCGGGAGACTCCTGCGGGAGCAGCGGACAGGTGAGACCCCGCATGCGCGAAGCGCAGAGGAGGCTCACCGCCCGCCCCGCGGAAAGCGGACGCCTGAAACGGAAATCAACAGCCTAATTTAACAGAGTCTTTATTTCAGAACGGTCATATCATCAATATTCAATCTTGCACCTGAACTTCCGGAAACAAGAATTCTGAACCGGACAGTGCCTGTCTCATTAACAGCCACAGTCTTTGCTGTTAATGAAGAAGTGCTTGTGTAAGAGCTGCCGATGTTCGTCCACGCTGCCCCTTTGTTTGTTGATTTTTGAAGCTGCCATACTGCACCGGTGTCGCTTCCAAAGTTTCCGCTGGAAACCTTTACGCTTGCTGCTCCGTCCACATCAAAGTTCATGGAGATGCTTCCGCTCGATTTAATGCGTGCGGATTGGCTGCCGTTTTTCAAATCGCCGCTTTGATTGCCTAGAAGCGCATTGTCAAAGTACCATGAGCCGCTGGAAAGGGTAACGTTTCCTGCTGAGTAAGCGCCTTTTGTTCCTGTTTCAAAGCCTTCGTTGAGCGAGCCTGTTACAGGACCGCCCCCCGTGCTTCCTGACCCATACCCGTAGGATCCTTGTTTAAAAGTAGAGGAGTCATACCATTTGTAGCCTGCGGCAGGGGCTGACCACGGCTCGCTCTCTGGCTCTGTTGAGTTTAGAGGATTCTCCATGGAAAGCAGTGCAGTTGGCTGATCCAGCTGCAGTCCGCTCACTTGGGTCAGGCTTGTATAGCTTTCTTTTTCCGAAAGCCAGTTCACGATATTTACAAGAAGCGTGCCGTCATTCTGCTCTTTGAACCCATCATATGTTGTTTTTCTGGACCCGTTTTCTTCTCTTGTATATTTTGGTGTAGCGTCTTCAACAGGTGAGGAGTCCCCGATAAATGCTGCTTTCCCTGCGCCGACTTTTGATACGGCAGCATATGGTCCTTCAGCACGGCCTCCTCCATTGTAGACGCCCTGGTCCACTGCATGGCCCCAAGCAGCAGAGGTTTTTGGCAGGTACACAATTCCTTTTGCCTTAGCCGGGTCTGTCACAGCCAAAGTGGAGCCTGCATGCATAGCGACAGTGGAAACTCCGCTTGTAATGCCGAATGCCTGACTGGAAGGAACGATATCATTCGCAGTAAGATCACCAAGCGCATTATAGCGGAACCTTACGCCGAAGTTATCAGAAAGCCAGTCTGAACCAGTAACGCCAGACATGGCAGAAGAGGATGCTTCTTCAGAAGTCATGCCTTTTGCCGGGTTGGAATAGGCGCCGCGGCGGTAGCCATTGAACACCTCTGACGCATCCCAGCGGTTTTTATTGCGGTCTGCATTGTAGTGGTCTGCGATGAAGAAGATGCTTCCTCCGTTTTGAACATACTGCAGCAATGCTGCCTGTTCAGAGGTTTTATACGGAATGTTCGCTTCACCGATAATCAGGACATCATAGCCGGATAAATCAGAATACGTAATCGGTGTGCTTTTGCGAAGCTCTTTGGCAAAATAGCCAATGTTTGCAAGCGCATTGGCAAAATCGGAAAAACCGCCGTCAAGCACCCAGTCAGCAGCTCCCGCTGTCTGTCCGTGCGTATTATCAAACAGCACTTTCTTGCCATTGGCTGTACCTGCAGGCTGCAGCACCGGGGCTGGATCTGCCGGGCCTTCAGCAGCTGCAGTTCCGGCATTCAGAAAAACAGGAGCAATTAACATAAGGACTAAAGCAAAAATGGAAACTCTTTGACGCTTCACTCTTCTTCACTCCATTTCATTTATAGGATGTACCAATTTACCTTATCATCCATTTGTTAGGGAAATATTAAGAAGAGGGAAAATAAACCAATCCTCCTGAATTCATTTTGGCAATCTGTGCTTTTAGGCATAAAAAAAACAGCCCTGTTCTGTAAACAGCGGCTGCTTTACCTATGATGCTGATAGACTTCAAGACGGATCCTGGAATTTTCTATTGCAACGCCTTCTTCTTCCAGGAGGCTTTTCTGCGTGAAGCTGCCCTCATCATCCTTTATGCTGATTTCTCCCTTTGCATTGACTAACCTGTGCCATGGAAGATCATGCTTTTTGCTCATTGAATGCAGAATCCGCACAACCTGCCGGGCGCCGCGGGGGCTTCCTGCATATGCAGCCACCTGGCCATAGGTCATAACTTTTCCTCTTGGAATTGATTTGATCACTGCGATGGCCTTTTCCGTAAACGGCTGCATATGTGCCGGCTCCTTTTTTAGCGGGTGTATAATAAATATTAAGCCTGTTCAGCCGCTTTTTGTTCGTGGATATGATGCTTGACAAGCGCATACTTTTTCCACGTTTTGCTCTTCCACCTGAAGAACATGATCACAGCCCGCGTCCATTCATCAGAAGCAATCGCGATCCAGATTCCCGCAAGCCCTAAATGCAGCTGAAAAACGAGCAGATATCCGAGCGGCACACTCAGGCCGACCATTGAGATCATGCCCATCCATACCGGAAAAACGGCATCCCCGGCTGCTCTCAGCGAGTTGATCAGCACGATGTTGATGGTTCTCCCTGTTTCAAGCAGTATGCTTAAAATCAGGACGTGTGTGCCAAGCTCGATAATATCCTGATCAGTTGTAAAAAGGCTCATCAGCTGATGGCGGAGAAGAATAACAACCCCAACCATGGCTACTGTCACTCCAAGCGCCCAGCCGGCACTTTTCCACACCCTGTCATACGCTTCTTCACTTCTGTTCGCGCCGACAAGCCGTCCGACGATGATCGCTGTTCCCATTCCAATGGCAATCGCGAACAAAAAGATGAACATGGAGATGCTTGTGGCATATTGTCTCGCGGCAAGCGAATGGGCGCCAAGAAAGGTCGCATAGTAGAGGAACACAATTTGGCAAGCCTGATACATCAGCTGCTCAAAGGCAGAAGGAATGCCAATCCTTAAAATTTTCCACACGTATTCTTTGGAAAGCTTCATGTAGTATTCAAGCTTTACCCTGACTTCCATGATGCGGTACAGCAGCCAAAAGAACACAAGCAGAGCAAGGACCCGGCTGAAAACAGAGGAAATCGCAGCCCCCTGCACGCCAAGCTCAGGGAACCCGAACTTCCCAAAAATCAGCATATAGTTACCGGCAATATGCACAATGTTCATGCCCAGTGAAACAAACATGGCTTCTTTTGTAAACCCGTGAACCCTGATGATGGCAGCAAGCGAATTGATGATGGCCTGCAAAAAGATAGCCCCGCCAACGATCGCCAGGTAGCTCTCTGCATAGTGATAAATATCACCCTGGAGGTTCAAGGCCGTCAGCAGCCTTCCGCAAAAAAGCAAAAACGCTCCGCTGATCACGAGCCCTGCCAGAAGATTCAGCACAACAGCCATGGCAGAAATCCGCGCCGCTTCCGTATATTGTCTTGAACCGATATACTGGGCAACAACAATGGATGCTCCGTTCCCGATTACTTCAAGAATTAAGATGGCAATCTGCAGATATTGATTGGCAGCTCCGACCCCTGATACGGCATTATCTGAAATGGCGCTCAGCATCATTGTATCGGCGATTCCCATCATCATAAAAAGAAAGACTTCAAGAAAAATAGGCCAGGTCAGAAGAAATAAATTAAACTCTTTTTTCTCCCTTCCGTCCTTTAACACTTCTGTATGTACTGCAGACAAGATGCCGTCACCTTCTTTGATATTTTTCCAACATAAACAAAGGTATCTTATCACAGTTCTGGAATCGATACACTAATAATATTTCGAGTTCCTAACTATTTTTCACCTGAACTAAAAAATTCTCATACATCCTTCTGAATGCATAAGGCCGGAACATGGACGCGGCATGGCCTGAGTGGGGAAGTTCTTTGTAAATGGCATGCGGAATAACATCCTGAAGATCTGCAATGCTCGATTTGAACAGCTGATCATGGTCCCCCATAATCCAAAGCACTGGAATGTGAAGCTTCATCAAGTCAGCTCTTAGATCATAATGAAGTCTATGGCTGATTGCTTCCTTCAATACCTTTTCATGAAGATCATAGCCATATTTGTAATACACCCTTGTAGAAATGATGGCATATGGATCAACTAGATTGCTTTTTGGAAACAAATCATGAGAGTAATGCTTCAGCCATTCCTGATAGCTTCCGTAATCGTGGTCCCAGTAATGCTTCAGGACAGCTGACAAAGGGGAATCTGAATTATAATGCCCCCCTATAAAGCAAAGGCTCGCAACCTTTTCCTGGTGCCTTGCTGCAAAAATAGCGGCAGGATAACAGCCGTAGCTGATCGTGCAGATATGGGCTTTTTCAATCTTTTCTTTTTCAAAAAGGTCCTCCAGCTGGCCTGTCAGTTTTTCGAGAGTAAACTCCACTGGCTTCCCCTTATCATCCCCATGGCCGATTAAATCGTAGGCAAACGTACGATAGTTCTCATCATAATAACCAAGCTGCTTTTTAAACGCGCGGCTGTTTCCAGTCAAGCCGTGAATGAACACAATCGCTTCTTTCATAAATCCCCCTATGTGTTTTCGTCTCCTGTAAGCATAACAGCTTTCACAAAGGAAGAGAAACGGCCTCTTTCCTAAAAAGAAAGAGGCCGTGAAAGATTATTCAGAAGGAAAATGAACGGTTTTAATATGCTTGAGGCTGAGGAGAGTACTGTTTTCTCTGGCTGTTGTTAATTTAATAATCTGATTCTCGACCTTCTCCAGCTTCCCTATTTTGGCAGGCGTTTCCCCAAGGTCAAACACAATCAATTTTCCAGCAGACTTTCTTAACTGTTCCTCCAGTGACCGTGCAAGTGAAATTTGTGAAGGTTTAACGGGAAGGCTTTTCAGCTCAAGTCCAAACGGAATTTGGTTTTTTTCATAGGGGATAAGAGATTTCAAATGCTGAAAAGAAATGAAGAGCGTTTGATAGATGGGAGAGTGAAAGGCGAAATAGTCATTTAATACGTTTGTCACATAGCCATGAATGACCTGATTTTTAGAGATCTGCAGTTCAACAAATACTCCCTTGGCACTTGTCAGCAGCTTTCTTAATGAAATGCCTTCATCCAATTCGTCAAACGGACTAAAATCCGGCTCTTCCTGCTGCTCTGCTTCATCGTCTAGCAGAACCTTTTGAATATGATGAACCGGCACATAGATAAAATCTTTGCCGCTATAGATGACAAGCAGTTCATTGCTCACGTCAATCAAGAGACCTTTGTGGCGAATCTCTCCTGACAGCAGGATGAAAATGTTCTTGCCAAGCAGCGGATCAAATAGCGTCAAATTGGTCACCTCCTTTATTTCATCATCAGGGCTGTCCAAAAATAGAGACTCAATAGACTGACGATCAATCCGACAGGAACAACCATTATGGTCACTTTCAAATATTGGCTCCATTTAATGGGGACTTTGCTATTTTTTAAAATAAACATCCAGATCAAGGTTGCCAGTGTTCCGACAGGAGTGATCAGCGAACCGATATCACTGCCGATAACATTTGCCAAATAAGCGGTTTGAAGGATTGAACTGTCCAAATTCATTTGCGTCAATGAAAGAGTGCCAATCATGACGGCCGGCAGATTATTAAAAAGATTGGAGAACAATGTTAATAAAAGACCCATTGTCATGGTTGCACCAAGACCGCTGCTTGCCGTGAAACCTTTTAGCTGACTGACTAACAGGTCATTTAATCCCGCATTCTTCAGCCCGTATACAAGAACATACATGCTGAAAGCAAAAATTAAAATATGCCACGGCGTCTTTTTCAAAATATCTGCAGCACCCTGTTTATATCTGAACCATCTGATGGCGAAAATGAGCAGGGCACCTGCAATGGCAATATATTCAATCGGCACATGCAGCGGAGTGAGGGCGAAAAAGCATACCCGAACCATCACCACAATGGAAATGCATACCTTGAACATCCACCAATCATACCCCTGCGAAAGATCCCTGTCTGATGAAAAAGGATGCTGATAATACTGGGGGAAGGTTTTGCCTGATGTGCGGCCCGGTTCCAGCTTTTTGGGAAGATCTTTCCTAAAATAGAAATAAAGCAAAACCGCCATTGTGATAATTCCGATCATTGAAGGAACAAACATCATCGCTACGTAGCTGTTCAGATCAAGGCCGACAATCTTCAGTGCAATGAGATTGGAAATATTGCTGACGGCGATCGGTGCGCTTGAGGCCGTGGCAATCAAGGCCCCAGATATCAGATACGCATGCTTTTGATGAGGCTTCAGTTTAATCATATTCAGCACTTGGATAATGATAGGGGTGGTAATCAATATGCTTCCATCATTATTAAAGAAAAGCGTCATTAAAAAGGAAATCAGGAGCACATAAACAAACAGCAGCCTGCCAGAGCCTTTTGCCTTTGTAAGAAGATGAAAGGCGACCCATCTGAAAAAGCCGATGCTTTCCAAAACGATCGTCATCACAATTGTAGAAAGGATCGTAATGGAAGCCCCGCTGACAATATCCAAAATTTTCAGCAGATCCAGCACCGGAACGATGCCAAGCAAAATGGCAAGAAAAGCGCCGATCGCAGTAGGTACCGTTTCATTCAGCCCCCTCGGCCGCCACATCATGAAAAATACAGATAGAAAAAAAATGAAATACATGAGCAGGGCGGTGTCAGGCATGAGACTCGGCTTCCTTCACTGCTGCAAGAGGATAAGGCTGCTCTATTGCCAGAACTTGCATCTTCTCAGGGGGCTCGATAAATTGATAGATGAAATACCCGCCCGCAAGCAATATAACAGTGGAAAAGATCATGTTGCTGCTCCTTTCTTAAGGAACTTCTAAAAGATTGTCTTTTAGTTCTTCCGTGTCCTGCCTCCTTTTTGCTCATTCAGTCTTGCTGCGATTCCTTGCATAGACTCTTTTGCCAGCGCCTGCAGAAGTGCTTGGGACCAGTCTTTGGAGCCGTTATTTTTGTTTTCCTGCTTGCTGCTTTGGCTTTTATCCTGACCGCTGCTCTCGTTTTTCTCCTGGCTCTTGCTCTCATTGTTTTCATTGCCGCTGTCTGAGTTTTGCTTTTTGCCTCTGGCGCCAATGCTGATGCTCTTAATATGATAAGGAGCTACCCTGAAAATTTTCTCGTTGTGAACAAGAACAATATGATCCTCCAGCACCTCTACAAGAATGCCGTCAAGGCTTTCAGGACCCCCGCGGTTAATTGTCAGCCATTGATGCTTAGATCCATACAGCAGCACAGGCAGGTTCAATGCTTCCAAATAGGCTGGAAACTCCGTCCACTCAGCTGCTTTCTTATCAGCAGTTTCACTCACACTTCTGATATGCTCAGTCGCATAGTAAATGATTTCATTGCCCTCTGCTGCAACCACAATGTGGTCTTCTTTCACAGCAAGAAGTCTGCCGCTTTTAGATTCCGGTCCGCCCTGGTTGACTCGGACAACTTTATGAATTAAGGATGCCAAAAGCTCTGTGAATGTATTAGCCACTTCATGCAAAACAGGTGCTCCTGCTGCATTCATTGGAGCATGGGAATCCTCCACAATACTCTTCAAATGATTCATAGCATAATAGATAACTCCATTTTCCTTAGTAGAAAGAACTAAGAAATCTTCCTTCACGTCTGCCAGCAATCCTGTTTTTGATTCAGGACCTCCCTTGTAAACGCGGATTGTCCTTCCAATTAAGGATTGTAAAAATGGATAGGTGATGCTGTTTTCCATACAAGATTCCCTCCTGGTTATTTAACCTTTTGTTATATTTACACTGTATTTATATGTACCTAGCAAAACCCTTGTCCTCAACATATGACCATTTAATAGAAAAACCATCATTTGCCTGTGAATTAATAGTCTATCAGCGAAAAATAAAAAAACCCGCTACAGCAGGTTCAGGGAATTCTTTAAATATTCCTTTCTGGCATCGGTAAACCGCTTAATATAGGCCGCTTCTCCATCAAATGCTTCCAGAGGTGAATAGTGCGGATCACGCTCTAAAGCAGAACGGATGCCGGCTGATAAGCGAAGGGCATTTTCATACACCTTTTCCGGCAGAAAATGCTCTTCCAGGATGCGCAGCAGCAGACGTTTATATTGTTCCTTAAAAGGTTTACACTCCAGCAGCCTTTTTGTCAGCGTATTGTAGCCTCCTGCAGGGACATAATCACAGCTCATTTCCCTGCCATTCAAGTCCCTTCCCCATGTCCCATCATAGTCCCATGGAGATATAAAAAACTGGCCGGCAGACGGATGAAGATAAAGGGCATAGTTGTGTATGAACCCATCAAAATTTTGTGTGCAGACCGCTCCTGCGAGCCATAAAAAATAGCCTTCCCTGTTAAGATACTGATCAATTTCAGCTTCAAACTGCCCGCTTGAAGAAAGATTAATCCATTTAATAAAATTTTTAAGATGCTGGTCGCTTTTCTCATTTCCGATTACCCTTGTATATCCAGCATCGAGGCTTTTCTTCACCTTGCGATCAGGGGCAAGCAGCGAAAAATTAGCTGAATCATGTACGGCATAATAGACAGCTCCTTCCGGGAGATTTCTCACCCTCAGAAAATGCCTGTTAAACGACTCGATAGAAAGATAGACTCCCATATACTCTTCATTTAGATAGAGCTCAATATGTTCTGCTTCAGGAGCAAGAACGCCAATTTCACGGAAAAAATCAAGTGACAGCTTATTTCGAATCACCGAAGGATCACTGTATTCCGCATTTAAATGAATTGTCTTGCCGCTGCCCAGCACGAGATCAAATGATTTTTTTCTTTTTTTTCTAGTATGATGCCCTCTGTACCGGATGCCGGCAGTTTGCTTCTCTCCGCCATTTATCGCCAAATCAGCCGGGAGCAGTTTCTCTGACCAAACGCGAGCCTGTAATTTTTTCCGCCTTTTCTGATCCATGCTAATGCGGTAAATCGGCAATCCCAAGAAAATCCCTCCCGTTTATTCCCTAATCATATGTAAGGGACAGGGCAATCCATTCATTTTTTGCCAATCAGCATGTTTATCCAATCAAATCCAGCACCATGTCCATAACTTAATAGAAACAAGGAAGGGATTGAAACTATTGGCCAGCAACAATAATGACGATGTAAAGAAAATGTTACGCCAGCTCCTGCTATCAGGCATTTCCTCTGATTTTTTATCCAATAACCCGGAGGAAAAAGAAGAAGGCAGAGGATCAAAGGGAAAAAGAAATTCCAAGGGCAGAAATTCCAGAGGTTCCAAAGGTTCCAGGGGTTCAAGAGGCTCAAGAGGCTCAAGAGGCTTCTTAGACAGCCCTCTTCGTGAGCTGTTTGGGAGACTGATCGGCAATCAGAGAAGCTCTAAAGGCAAAAGAAATTCTAAAGGACGTTAATAACACACATAGAAAGAGCTTTATTTCCCTGCCAGAAGCAGGGCTTTTTTTTGCATTGCCACTCATTGACGGAAACGGGACCGTTTTCTATACTGAAAGAATTGAAGTTTAGAAGAGGAGAGCTTTCATATGGATTTTTCGATGCGGTTTCTATCCTTTTATGTGATTCAGGCAGACGAAGACAGCAAACGCCATAAACACTACCAGACAATGAATGAAGCGGAATTTGAAAACAGCCAGCTCAAAAGCTTTTTGGACGGAGAATTGAAAAAAATCGCCAAACGGAAAGCAGATCAGCACCCAAATTCAGAACAGGTGCCGACCAAAATCGGCCATTTTGTGGTTGAGCCGGGACATGAACTAACATCAAACCCTAACTACAACCTTTTTCATAAAATCCGTTACGCCGAAACAAAAGAAACCTTCAACGAAGCAGCCGAAGCTGTTATCCGCAGCTACCTTGACACTAGCGCTGTCAGGGGAGGCGCCTTTCTCATAGCCTCTGCTGTTCCAAGAAAATACTTTGACGACTCTTTCGTTTTTCTCATGAAATGCGATTTCGAACCAAAAGTCGCCACTATTACAGATGAATCCACCTTAATCCGGACCGTTGAAATGGCTATCACCACAAAAAACATGAAATCCATTCAATACCCGCACATGCCTGAAGAAGGAATGACAGAGGAAGAGCAGCTGAAAATTCATCAATCCTCCCACGCCAGATATTTTGAGGACTTTCTCAAATACGTAGAATACGGGGAAACCATGCCGGAGATTATGAAATCCCAGGTTATGAACATGGTTCAGGAGCACGTTTTTGAAGCCTACGGAGAAAACAGCCAGGAGCGCCAGCAATTTGAACACGATCTCGAAATTTGGGAAGCAAGCGAAAAGCGGGAAATCCAGGAAAGGCTTGATACCCATCAGGTCATGGAAGCAGCAGCCCACATCGTGGAGCACACCCCTGACGCCAGCTTGAAAATGAAGCTCGGGGAAACAGAAATCAAAGGGATGCTGGCCGACTTTGGCGAAAATGTTCACTTAGGAAAAATCAACGGCCGCTATGTTCTGCTTGTGGAGGCAGACTCCATCCAATTTGAAAAAGGTGTGTCACCGATTGAGTTTCATAAACCGGATGATCTGCACGAAATCATACGGAGAATCAGTGAAAAAGCTTGAGGGGTCAGCCCTCAAGCTTTTTTATCTTACTGCATATATCCCTCTACCAAGTCATAGCATCGCTCTTTTGTGAGGTCGGCTAAAGCAGCTGCATATTCAACAGGCTCCTGCGTTCCTCCTTCGAATTTTTTAGACTTCTCTTTAGCAGAAGCATCTCTGTATTGAATCCATTTTCTCTGCTCAGCCTTCAGTTTGCTCATTTCATCAGCCGGCAGCTGAGTTTTTAAGACACCATAAATATCATTTAATGCCTCATCCCATCTTTTATATTCTTTATTAAAACGGTCAAGCATTCCATAAGTTGTGCCGTCATCTGTCAATCCGGCCGCCTCTTTTTCAATTCCGCTGAGTTTCTTTAGATAGACCGTTTTTTTTCCTGAAACCTGGGAAGGAGTTTCTTTATCCTTCGATTGCACAGGCTCAGAATTTTTAGGTTCTTCCTGCTTAGGTGTTTCTTTCGGTTTGGCTTTCGGTTTGGCTTTCGGTTTGGCTTGCTCTTTACCTTCTTTGGATTTCGCTGGTTCCGAAGCCGGTTTCTGCTGATCTGACGTTTCATTTGACTCATCATTGGCTGTCTGTTTATCAGACGCATTTGAATTGTCTTGCTTTTCTGCTTCCTGTTTTTCAGGCTCAGACTGAAGAGGCTCCTGTGCCGGCATTTCAGCTTTCGGCTGTTCAGCAGCCGTCTGATTTGGGGCAGCCGGTGATTTTTCAGGTACTTTGTCTGTTTGGGCAGCACCGCAGCCTGCCAGGATCATCATTCCTAAGATCATCACGATAGCTTTTTTCATTTTCATCATCCTTTTTCTGGTTTTTTAAGAGGTTCATAGAGCGGCAGTTGAATCGAGACAGCCGTTCCCTTTTGATAGTTGCTTTCAATTCGAATGGAGCCCCCATGCAGTTCAATGATCTGTCTGGCGATCGCCAACCCGAGTCCAGCACCAGTTGATTTTGCATCTGTCTTATAAAAGGAGTCCATAATATGTTCCAGATTATCCTTTGTAATTCCAATTCCGTTGTCTATCACTTGAATGCCTGCCAAATTGTTTTTTTGAGACTGTGTGATGCTAATGACACTGTCATGATTGGAAAATTTGATTGAATTATCCATCAGATTCAGCAGAACCTGCTTGATTTTATCTCTGTCTGCGTTAAGGGAGACAGGAATCACATTCAGCTCCAATGTCACTTTTTTAGCAAGCGCTTTTTTCTGCATTTGCAAGGCAGCTTCTTCAATAAGCAAATCCAGCCTCATTTCATCCATTACAAGCTCAATTCGGCCCGCTTCGTAGCGGGAGAAATCCAATAGATTTTCAACTAGCTTTGCAAGCCGCTCTGACTCGCTGTTTATAACCCTTAACCCGAACTGCATCTCCTCTTTTGTCAGCCCGTCATGGGAATCCATCATTTCCGCCCAGCCTCTGATCCCAGTCAGCGGAGTCCTCAGTTCATGAGAAATAGAAGAAATAAAGTCTGCCTTCAGCCTGTCTGTTCGGCTAATTTCTTCTGCCATAAAGTTCAGCGTCTGCGCCATCTCGCCAAGCTCGTGCTGATAGGTTTTCTCAAGCTTCTTATCAAAACGGCCCTTTGCGAGCTCCCGGGTATGACTTGTAATCTCCTTAAAAGGCTGAACGATCGATTGAGCAAGCCGGAGACTAACGGAAAAAACGATTACTGCCAGCCCTAGACATATCAAGAGCCCATAGCCAAGCAGGCCGCTGATCGTTTTCTTTACTCCTGTCAGTGAGGACGAATACCGGAGAACCCCTGCAACCTTACCGTCCCGCAGCAGCGGAGTATAAACAGCGAGTACGGTTTCCCCTGTCGCCTCATTCTTTTCCTTTTCAGAAACCGTTTCGTAAGCTAATACTGACGGGTCAACTTGATAGGTCTTTTTCTTATAAAAGCCTGCAGAGGATCGGATAAGTTCACCCTTTTTATTCAGCAATTCCAGCTCTGCTCCATCATACTGATACTTTTTTATAATTAAGCTGCTATAGTCCTCGAGGCTCCGGTAATATAAATCATCACCTTCATCCCAAACCGGCCAGACCCCCTCCGCCCTGTTCCGGAACGTACCAGCCATTCCCTGCTCATAATACTGCGTCAGCGCTCCCCAGAAAACAGCCATAACAAGACTCAGCATTAAAACAATGATCACCATAAAATACAGGACAACCTTACGTTTCATTCACGTTCCCCATCCATGCATATCCGCGGCCCCACTCTGTGCACAAATAGTCCGGAGAGGATGGATCCGCCTCAATCTTCTGGCGAATCCGCCTGACATTCACATCAACAACCTTCACGTCCCCTGCGTAGTGCAATCCCCATATTTCATCCAGCAATTCGTCCCTTGTAAACACCCGGCTTCCATTTTTGATTAAGAAGTGAAGGAGGGAAAATTCAGTCGGTGTTAATTTCACTTCCATTCCATTCCTTAGAAGCCTCTTCTTTTCTGCATCCAGCTCAAACGGGCCTGAAACAAAGCTATTGCTTGCCGAAACTGTTCCGCTTGAACTCATTCTCCTTAGAAGAGAAAAAATTCTCGCCTCAAGCTCTTTCAGACTGAAGGGTTTACCCAGATAATCATCTGCCCCTGTAATCAATCCATCTATGCGATCCTTTTCCTGAGTCTTTGCCGTAAGCATAATGATGCCAACACGTTCATTCTGCTTCCTGATTTCCCTGCAAACCTCAAATCCATCCATGTTTGGCAGCATCAAATCCAGAAGTACAAGATCAAAGGAACCCTGTCCGAATAACTGCAGCGCCCTTTCTCCTGTTTCGGCTTCCCAGACTTCATAACCCTTTTTTTTCAGCATTAAGGAGACAAAGCTCCGAATCGACAGTTCATCTTCAACGACTAAAATCTTTTTCACTTTATCAAAACTCGCTTTCCATCAAACGAAAGTTTTCTAACGGCATCTTCTGCTTTGTTTTTTCGTCGGTATAATAAACCGTATTCTTTGTCTCTTTCAGCACGTTCTTATTCTCATTGGACTCGTTTTTGCCGGCCCACTTGATTTCAAACAGCAGCTGGTTACTCTCCCGTTCCCGAAGCTGAACACTTCTGCTGTCAGCCTGCACGGCAACTTTTCCATACCATTTGGCAGGAATAATAATAAAAAAGCGGCCAGCCTGATCCTTGTATCGTTCCATAACCCTTTTAGATTTTCCATCAACCGAAAAAGAATCATAATATTCGATTAAAGGAACGTTCTCTTCCTCCTGTTTTTCCTTGCCGTTGGGATCAAAAGCTCCGCCAGCCTCTGTTACGCCATCCTGATTTATATCTCTTGAAGGAATGAAGTAAGGACTATTTTCTTTTCCAATCAGCTCAAGCCTTCCAGCACGATAAGCAACAATTTCTGTCAGCATCGAGCGGATGCCCAATTTACTGTCGGCAAAAAAAGCATGGCGGCCATCCTGTAACGTACCGCCCTCCATTTTCTGATGAAAGGCAAACGCATTCATTTTCGTAGCAGATCGAAGCTCTAGAACCCCATTCTCTATTGAATATAGGCCAGCCTTGAATTCTTCTCTCCTTTTACCTGTAACAATTAACAAATCGGGCACTTGGTCCCCATCATAATCCGCTACGTCCAATCCTTCATACTCTACTGACGCTGTTACTTCCAGCTTAGAAGATTTCAAATCATAAATCAGGAGCTGTTTTTCATTCGCATAATCTGCCTTTTCCATACCAACGACAGCCTCTTTTGTTCCATTCCTGTCTAAATCAGCCAGCTGAAAATAATTCAGTGAGCGGCTTCCGAGTGATATGGAAGCAGCTTCTTCCCAACCGCCAGCCTTCATTTTGAAAACAGCCATTTGAACAGGACCTCTCTGTCCCGCCTGGAAGAACACAATGCCTTCTTTCTTGCCGTCTCCATCCATATCCTCCATATAGATGGACCGATCCTTCCACCCATATCTCGGAACAAGCAGCTCCGCATTCGACTGGATTCGCTGTTTCAATAAGTCTGATATCTCTTTCTGCTCTTCTTTTTCCAGACTCGGTGCAGCAATCAAATCCCTTGGCGCTTTCACCCCATTGCATCCGGAAAGGAGAAAAACTGCTGCACTGCACATAGCTGCCCATCTTTTTGCCTTCACGCTGTACACTCCTGTCATCCTGCTCAAAAACGTTATTAATGAGATCTCAAATTTATTATATAAGGGTCTGCGAAGAATGTAGTTACAAAAAAGTAACAATGTTTACTAGATTTTGGACGTATTTGGGAGAGGGATAGGTGAGAGGGGTTCTTTTTTTGGATCTTTGGAGCTTTGAATGAAATGCACCTGTCCTTTAATTCATTAACGGAAGGAGGGACAGGTCTGACCAATGCAGTACCTGTCCCTCCTTCTATTAGCGTATGAAAGATGTGTCCCCGCAATTTAAACCGGTTGGTGAAGTAAGCTCACAGACTTCTAATACCTGCTCCCAGGTGCGCTAAAGCATCTGAGGACAGGGACCTTATACAAAGCCCAAAAACCGACTCCAAAAACCCTAAGGAAGCTCACTCGCCCCCATCAAATACTTATCACATTCCCGGGCAGCGCCGCGTCCTTCATTGATCGCCCATACAATCAGGCTCTGGCCTCTCCGCATGTCGCCGGCTGCAAAGACGCCTTTGAGGTTTGTGCGGAAGTCGCCGTGTTCTGCTTTTACGGTTGTTTTTCCGCTTGTTTCGATGCCCATTTCCTGGATGAGCTGCTGTTCGGGACCGCTGAAGCCGATGGCCAGGAGGACGAGGTCTGCCGGCCAGATTTTTTCGGTGCCGGGGAGTTCTTCTCTTGTGCGGTTTCCGTTTTCGTCTATTTTGAGTTCAACGTTGATGGTGTGGACTTCTTTTATATGGCCGTTTTCGTCGCCGGTGAATTTTTTTGTCATGACAGCAAAGGCTCTCGGGTCTTTGCCGAAGACTGCTGCGTTTTCTTCCTGGCCGTATTCCACTCTATGGATGACTGGATATTGCGGCCACGGATTTTCAGCTGAATCGCGGCTGGGCTGCTTTTGATTATAGATATCAAATTGGATGAGACTTTTGCAGTTGTGGCGAAGCGCTGTTGCCAGGCAGTCTGTTGCTGTGTCTCCGCCTCCGATTACGATGACGTTCTTTCCTTCTGCTGAGATGGCTTTGCCGTCCTGCAGTTCTGAGTCAAGCAGGCTTTTCGTGTTGGCGTGAAGGTATTCCATTGCGTAATGGATGCCTTTTAAGTCTCTGCCTTCTGCTTCTATATTGCGGTGCACGGCTGCTCCGCCGCATAGAATGACGGCGTCGAATTCGCTCCTAAGGCTTGATACCGGGTAGTCTTTCCCTACTTCTGTGTTCAGGACAAATTCAATGCCTTCTTCTTTCAGCAGGTTGATTCTCCGTTCCACTATATAATAAGGCAGTTTCATTTCCGGAATTCCGTAGGTAAGCAGGCCTCCGGGGCGGTCGCTTTTTTCAAAAACAGTGACGAGGTGGCCGGCTTTATTCAGCTGGGCAGCCGCTGCAAGGCCTGCTGGACCTGAGCCGACGACAGCGATTTGTTTGCCGGTGCGCACGGCTGGCGGTTCTGGAAGCACCCACCCTTCCTCAAAGCCTTTTTCAATGATGGACCTTTCTACTTGTCTGATCGCGACAGGGGGTTCGTTTATGCCGAGCACACAGGCACCTTCACAAGGGGCAGGGCAGGCAAAGCCGGTGAATTCCGGAAAGTTGTTCATTTCGTGTTCGCGCATGAGCGCCTCTTTCCACTGCCCTCTGTAAACTAGGTCATTCCATTCGGGAATAAGGTGGTAGACAGGACATCCTGTTGTGGCGCCGTTTAATTCCATGCCGCTTTGGCATGTAGGGACGCCGCAATCCATGCAGCGGGCCCCCTGCTTTTGTACTTCTTCTTCTGCCATTGGCAGCTTGTAGTCTTTCCAGTCTTTGATTCTCGAAGCCGGATCCCTTTCAGGGGCCGGCTTTCTCTCATATTCCATAAATCCAGTGGATTTTCCCATGCTTGCCGCCTCCTAAAGTGAATTATTTAACTGCTTCAAGGGGTTTATTGCTTTCTTCAAAAGCGGTCATTTCTGCTTCGTCCTTTGTCAGTCCGCCCTGGGTCAGTTCCTGAATCCTGTTTCTGACGGCCGTGAATTGCTTTGGCACAATGCGGACAAATTTAGATGATTCTTGCTTCCAGTTTTCAAGAATTCTTGCACCTTTCGGACTCTGTGTATAGCGAACATGCTTTTTAATCATTTCCTGAATTTCTGTCAGCTCTTTCGTGTCTGCTGCGCGTTCTACTGTCACAAGCTCCAAATTGCATTTCTTTTTAAAGCTTGCTAAAGAATTGGAAAGTACGTAGGCAAAGCCTCCTGACATGCCTGCGGCAAAGTTTTTGCCAATGTCTCCAAGGACAATGACTGTTCCGCCTGTCATGTATTCGCAGCCATGATCTCCTGTTCCTTCTACAACGATATTGGCACCGCTGTTCCGGACAGCGAAGCGTTCACCGGCAATGCCGTTCAAATAAGCCTCACCTGCAGATGCTCCGTAAAAACAAACATTGCCTGCAATCGTATTTTCCTCAGGAACAAAGGTGGAGTCTACTGACGGATAAAGAATCAGCTTGCCGCCTGAAAGGCCTTTTCCGACATAGTCGTTGGCATCTCCAGCAAGTTTTAAAGTGACTCCCTTTGGTATAAAGGCACCGAAGCTTTGGCCGGCAGAGCCGGTAAATTTGAGCTGGATGGTATCCTCTGCAAGTCCTTTTTCCCCGTACTTCTTCGTAATTTCGCTGCCGAGCATTGTACCGGTTACCCTGTTGATATTCCGGATAGCGGCAACCGCTTCAATCGGCTCCTGATTTTCAATTGCTCTCCGGCAGAGCGGGATCAGCTCCTGATAATCGAGTGATCTTTCAAGTCCGTGATCCTGCTTCTTAACGGCGTAGCGGCTTACTTCCGCTGGGACGTCCGGCTGGTAAAGAAGGGCGGAAAGGTCTACACTGCTGCCCTTCCAGTGGTTTATTTCTTCATTCTGCATCAGTGCATCGGTTCTGCCGATCATTTCATTCATTGAGTAGAAGCCAAGCTCTGCCATGTATTCGCGGACTTCTTCTGCAATGAATTTCATGAAGTTAACAACATGGTCAGGTTCGCCGATGAATTTTTTCCGCAGTTCAGGATTCTGTGTAGCCACTCCTACAGGGCATGTATCAAGATGGCAGACTCTCATGAGCACACAGCCGAGTACGACAAGAGGGGCTGTTGAAAAGCCGAATTCCTCTGCGCCTAAGAGGGCTGCGAGCACAACATCGCGTCCTGTCATCATCTTACCGTCTGTTTCCACTTTAATTCTGTCGCGCAGGCCATTCAGGAGCAGTGTCTGGTGGGTTTCGGCAAGGCCGATTTCCCAAGGCAGGCCAGCATGCTTGATGCTTGTCCTCGCTGCTGCGCCTGTTCCGCCGTCATAGCCGCTGATCAAAACGAGATCTGCCCTTCCCTTTGCAACGCCTGTTGCAATTGTCCCGACACCGACAGCAGAAACAAGCTTGACGCTGACCGTTGCGTTCGGATTGGCGTTTTTCAGGTTGTGAATAAGCTCCGCCAAATCCTCAATCGAATAGATGTCATGATGAGGAGGAGGGGAAATCAGTTCGACTCCCGGTGTGGAACCCCGCACCTCTGCGATCCATGGATATACTTTTTTCCCAGGCAGGTGACCGCCTTCGCCCGGCTTTGCTCCCTGGGCAATCTTGATCTGAATTTCATCTGCATTTACAAGATAGTGGCTTGTCACCCCAAACCGGCCTGATGCCACCTGCTTGATGGCGCTTCTTCTCAAGTCTCCGTTTTCGTCAGGTGAGAACCTCGCTGGATTTTCACCGCCTTCTCCCGTGTTGCTTCGGCCGCCTAACTTGTTCATCGCGATGGCGAGCGATTCATGTGCCTCCTGGCTGATCGATCCATAGGACATGGCACCTGTTTTGAACCTTTTCACGATATTCTCAACAGGTTCAACCTCCTCAATCGGAATCGGCTTTCTCTTTTTAAAGGAGAGCAGCCCTTTCAGCGACTGGAGGTTTTGGCTTTCGTCAGTCAGCAGTGCTGTATATTCTTTGAATAAAGAGTAGTTCCCCGTCCGGCATGCCTGCTGGAGAAGATGAATGGTTTTAGGATTGTACTGGTGGTCTTCACCGTTTGTCCGGTATTGAAATTCATCCCCTGATTGTAAATGTTTCTTGCCGCCCCTGTTCTGGCGGTAAGCATTATCGTGCCGCATGACAGCTTCTTTTTGAATAAGTGACAGCCCGATGCCGCCAAGCCTTGAAGCTGTTCTTGTAAAATATTTTTCTATCACATCCGGATGGATGCCGACAGCTTCAAAAATCTGTGCGCCTCGGTAGCTTTGAATAGTGGATATGCCCATTTTGGATAGTACCTTTATAACGCCGTCTGTGACGGCATGGATGTAGGCTTCCTCCGCTTCAGGATAGGAAATACCCGACAGATCGCCATTTTCAATCAATTCAGCAGCTGTGTTTAACGCAAGATACGGATTAATGCCTTCCGCACCGTAGCCGATCAGTGCTGCAAAATGGTGCACCTCTCTCGGCTCTCCTGATTCAAGCAGGATGCTGACTTGAGTTCTTGTCCCTTTGCGGATCAAATGGTGATGAAGTCCTGAAACAGCAAGGAGGGCTGGAATCGGCACAAGGTTCTCATCAACGCCTCTGTCAGAGAGAATGAGAAGAACCGCCCCTTTCTCTTTTTCCTGATCTGCTTTTTGGAACAGCTCTTCCAACGCTTTTTCCATTCCATTCGGGTCTTCCTTTGAAAACAGGATGGAAAGGGTAGAAGCTTGAAATCCCTCAAGAAGCTGCTGTCTTAATTTTTCAAGGTCCTTGTTTGATAGAATCGGTGTTTCCAAGTGAATATGCCTGCAGCTTTCCGGCCGAGGACGGACAAGGTTGCCTTCAGCTCCAATGGTTGTCCCGGCAGCTGTGACAATTTTCTCCCTAATAGCATCGATTGGAGGATTCGTTACCTGGGCAAAGAGCTGTTTGAAATAGTTGTATAAAAGCTGCGGCTTTTTCGATAAAACAGCAAGCGGCGAATCGTAGCCCATTGAGCCGACGGGATCTTTTCCTGTAGAGACAAGCGGCTTAATAATCTTGCTGAGTTCCTCAGAGGTATAGCCAAAAGCAAGCTGCTGCTCCAAGAGAGCCTCTGAATGAATAAACGGCTGCTGTTCTGCTGCTTCAGGCAGATCGTGAAGGTATAGCCGGTTATTTTGCAGCCATTCGCCATATGGATGCTCAGCAGCTATTTGGCTTTTGATCTCTTCATCTGGGATAATTTTGCCCTTTTCCAAGTCAATTAAGAGCATCTTTCCTGGATGCAGACGGTCTTTATAAACAATCTCATCTTCAAAAACGTCCAGGGCGCCAACTTCGGACCCCATGATGATCATGCCTTTTTTAGTAACAGAATATCTTGCAGGACGAAGCCCGTTCCGGTCAAGACAGGCACCGATCTGCCTGCCGTCTGTAAAAACAACGGCTGCCGGTCCGTCCCACGGCTCCATCAGGCTTGCATGGTATTCGTAAAAGTTTCTTTTCTCTTCTTCCATCCCGCTGTCGTTCGCCCACGGTTCCGGAATCATCATCATAGCTGCATGGGCGAGCGGCCTTCCTGAAAGGTGCAGAAACTCTAGACCGTTATCAAACATGGAGGAATCACTGCCGTTTGTATCAATGACCGGAAGAATTTTTTCCAGGTCCTCCTCACTGAAATAATCAGATACACAAAGTTCTTCCCTCGCCCTCATCCAGTTGACATTCCCTCTGAGCGTATTGAATTCGCCGTTGTGGATTGTCATGCGGTTAGGGTGGGAACGCTCCCAGCTAGGGAAGGTATTGGTGCTGAAGCGTGAGTGAACAAGGGCAAGCGCTGAAGCAAAATCAGGATGGGTAAGATCAATATAGAAGGAATCAAGCTGCTCTGGAATCAGCATGCCTTTATAAATGATGGTTCGTGTTGACAGGCTGCTGATATAAAAGGCTTCGTGCCCTTCTTTTTCAGGAATCAGCTTTTCGGCCCTTTTGCGAATCACATACAGCTTCCGCTCAAAGTCCATTTGATCTGTCATCTCTTTGGAAGGAGCGATAAAGACCTGACTCACAAAGGGCTGCGTTTTTTTAGCTTCGTGCCCGACAAATGAATCGTTGACAGGTACTGTGCGCCAGCCAAGAAAATCCTGGCCCTCCTCGCGGATAATCTGCTCAAACATCTCCTTGCTTTCATTCCGGATCACGTGATCCTGTGAAAGGAAAACCATGCCGATGCCGTAGCTTCCTTCCGGCGGAAGGTAGATTTCCTCCCGCTCGCACTGTTTCTTGAAGTACCTGTGAGGGATCTGCGTGAGAATTCCGGCCCCGTCTCCTGTACTTATGTCAGCGGACTGGCCGCCGCGGTGCTCCAGGTTGCTCAGTATGTTAATGGCATTCTGGACAATCGCGTGCGACTTTGTGCCGTCTATGTTGGCTATCATGCCAATTCCACAGGCTTCATGCTCCTGTGAAGGGTCATACAAGCCTTGGGATTTAGGGAAACCATGTCTTTTCATGCCATTATCACTCCTGTTCAATTAAGTATATATATTCACATAAGTGAATTTTTATAAATTTTAATAGACACTATTCTTCAATTTTCGAAAGTATATCATATTTTTCTATTTGCGCAAAATTTAGATAACTTAAAATTTACAGATACCCTTTACTATTGAAAAATATTCCTAGCATAAAAAAATAGAGCCTTCAGCATGCATGAGATTTGGGTTTTTCTCATGAATTACTTAAAGGCTCCATATGGAAGAAATTATCTATTTTTTGAATGAAAGCGTTTTTTATTAAGGAAAAATTAAATTTTTCAAATACCCTATATCCAGGCTTCATCTGTAAAAATATAAGAAACAAACTCATTTTTCTTTATTTTTTCCAAGGCATCTTCCGGTTTTTCCGGATTGCCGGACCAGTCATATATATATTGATAAAAGCTGAGGCTGTTCAGCATCTCCTCTGCCAGCCGCATTTTTTCTCCTGCAATATCGGCGCATCCCGTTAAGGCCAGGCTTTGCTCGAGAAAAGCAGGGTGCAGGGAGACATAAAAGGCAGGCCGCAGCTCTTTTAAATAACCTGCAAGATGAGGGATCTGCTGAAATTCACCGCCCTCAATGTCCATTTTGATAAAGTTTACCTCTTCAGCCTTGCACTCCTTAACAAGCTCTTCAATAGGAAGCGCCCTGACAGATGTGTAGTGATCCTCTGAAAAAGAAGGAAGAAGGCTTGAAGTTGAGTCGCCAAAGTGGCCCCGTTTATACAGCTTGATTTCCCCGGCTGTACCGGAAAGCGCTGCATTGACAGAAATGACTTTTTCATTAAGCTCCGGATTCAGCTGAAGGTTGGAGCAGAGCTCTGCATAAGCGACAGGATCCGGTTCAAGAGCCATCACTCTTTTTGCTCTGTTTGCTCCATATAAAACAGTCGGTCCAATCCAGGCGCCAATATCCAGGTAAGTCTTATCAGGCTTTAAATACCTGTCAAACACCTCGAATGTATCAGCTTCCCATTCGTTTTGCCCGATCAGTCCCCAAAACCAGCTTGAAATGGCACTTGCCTCCACATAAAAAACAACACCGTTTTTCTCAATTTTTTCTGGCAAACCGCTCTCTCCTTTCCAGCACTGCATATTCAGCCTATGCGCCTTTTCAGCTGGCTGTGCAGAAAAGAGCTGCCTTCACTCAGGGATATTGCTTCTATAACCGACGTTCTGCTTCTTTATCAAGCTCTCTTTTTCCAGTTTTTTAAACGCTTTCTGGATGTCTTTTTCCTCCCAATGCTGCAGATAGCCGAACTGCTCCGTTTCATCCAGTTTTTCTTCGCGGATTTTACTGGATGTTCTGCCCTTCAGCACTTGGGCGAGCAGGTGCAGCGGCTGGTTTTGAAGTTCTGCCTCAAGCCCTGTGAGGATGACAGTGAGATCCTGGAAAGATAAAGTAGATTGCTTGATAGCCAAAATAGTCTTCTCAGGCGGAAGCACCTCGGCAGTGAGCGCATTTTCCAGCTCAACTTCTAAAAGCTCAAGCCTTGCCTCTGTCTCCTTAAAAGTTGTTTGGCGAATTTCCTTTAAAAGCGACAGCGGGCTGATCACGAATCCGGAAAGCCAGAGAAGCTCGGAAGGATCTCTTGTTTCCGGAGCAGCGGTTTGGTGAAGATGCTTTAAGAATGCGCTGAATGGATCCGCTTCTTTCTCCAAAAAGGGCTTGGCATAGAGCTTTTCCATCATTTCCATTACTTTTGGCAATTTTATTAACCGCTTTTTCCAGTCCATCACTTTGTCCAAATCCTCCAAGAGACCTGTATTTTTAGCAGCGAGCCCGTTAAACAGCCTTTCAATCGTGGCTATCCTTTTTTTCGCTTTTTCCATATCAGGTTCTTCCTCGAGCTCCAGCACCGATTCCTTTACATGGTAAATCAGCTTTGTTTTGCATTCTGCGCAGCTGAAAACCATCGTTTCTGTTTCAGAATGAAGGCTCATTTCTTTCTGGTGGCTGCATAAGGGAGGAAGCAGGCGGTACGGGCGCAGAACAATCTCAATCCGCTTCCTCCAAAAGGACACATCCTCTGGCGGAGATAATAGCGACAGCAGGGATGAACGGTTCATTTTTTCCGCGGCCTCTATCACACGTTTTTTTTCATGTGCGAGCTGGACAAAGGGATGTTTGTAATAGGACTCTTCCAAGAACTTTTCCCATTCTCCCCTGCTTTTTTTGGAGATATAAGCGGCAAATAGATAATCGCGTACCGTTTCTTTTACATGGGCAAACAGGGCATCTCTTGATAAAGAAGCAAAGCTTTCCGGATAAAACCCCTCTGGATGAAGGGGAACGCCATGCTGGGAGGAAAATTCCTTCCATAAAACACTTTCCGGCCGGATAAAATGCGGATAAAGTTCATCTCCCTTTTTTGAAAAAACGGGAAAGACCGCACTTCCTCCAAGTCCAAAGAACCCCTGAAGGGCTTGCCGTTCAGGCTCTTTCATATCCAGCTCCTGCAGGCATTCCTCCATTCTTCCGAATACAGCCCGCTCCTTTTTATGTCCAGGCGAGCGGACGCTTTTTGTTTTTTTCCCAAGCGGAAATACTGCTAAGGAGGGATAGGGATCAAAATATTGGGCGAGTGCATCTAGACTCATTAGGGATCAGGCCTTTCTTCAAAGTAAGTTATGAACTATTATAATCGGAACAGGCCTGGCCTTTAAGAAATATGCAAAAGAGCATGTGCTGAATGATCAGTCCATGCTCTTTTTACTGGCACCCTGCATTTTTCTGAGAAGCAATACGATCAGAAGCAGGGAAACGGCTCCTATAATGAGGTTGAAAATCCATTTTGGCTGCTCCCCGGGCACTGCTGAATGGGAAACAGTGCGCGCCGTCTCATTTCCTAGGAGTGCCTGAACCGGTTCTTCTTCATCGACCAGCTGCCTGAAGGAGGCAATGTCATAATCGGGCTTTGAAGCCTTCAGATTGCCGTAATACAGTCTGGCGCCTTTTCCTTCAAACACCAGCTGGTCCACTGTGTAATCCATGACAACAGAAGGGATTTTTAAAGGGGCATTGTCCTTGTTGTGAATTTTGATTTTCAGTTCCTGAGAAGAGACAGGATGCTCCAATTCTATTGTGCTCTTTTCATACTGCTGGTTTTTAAAGCTAAGCTTATAGATTTCAGAATCCCCCTCAATTGGAACAGGGAGGCTCTTTTCGTCTGTTATTTCAATCGATCGCTTATAGTTTCCTTCGCCGTAAAGAGTGAGTTTTGTTATTCTCAGCTTTTGGTTATTTTTCAAATCAATTACCGTATTCCTGCCCTCCTGGAAAATCACCGTTTCAGCTGTTTTCTGTTTAAAATAATCTTGAATGCTCTCCTTCTGCAAATTGTGCTGCAGGGTGATCCCCCTGAAGGCGAGCTTTTCAGGATTTTCCATGATTTCCAGGCGATAGAATCCGTATGGATAGGTCCCGCCAAGGGGGATGGTGTCTTTTTCGGCATCATCTGTCCGGTAAAGATAATCTACAGTTACCGGCTCCCAATTTGTACCGTCATGGCTGCCCCATACGCTGATCTTTTTTAGAAAAAGACCTTCAGGGAGCTGAACCTGCAGAGTGTTTCCCGCTATATCCTGATTCATTTTCAGAGGCAGAATTTGAAAATCGTTGATGCTGCTATTCTTCTTCTGAATGCTTTTTACCAGCTTGGCAGAATAGGCAGCCGTTTCTGACTCTGTTCTTTTATCACTGTTTTTCAAATAGTAGGGAAGCGGCTTTCCATCGTTATCGGCAATTCTTAAATCTCCGAGATCCTCCCTGGCATGCGCATAAATGTCTTCATCAAGCGTTATAAACTGGTATTGGCCTTCAGCTTGGAAGGTGATCGGCTTATAGTATTTCCACTTATTAAAGTCCTCTTCCGCCTGAGCGGGAAGAGTTCTCCCCGCTGCAAGGACAAGAAAAAGAATCAGACTAATCCTGTGAAACATTCACGCTGTCCTCCTGTTTGCTGGAAACCTTCTGATAGATAAATGAGATGCCGAGGAGTGCCAGCCCAAAGCAGAAATAGGCGGCAATCTTACTGGCTTCTTCAAGGAAAGCCAGATCGAAAATAAAGAGCTTCGCCGTTGAGAGCAAGGTTACGCCAAGACCAAGCCTTCTGACGTACACCAGTTTTTTCCGGAAACCGTAAAAAATATAAACGGCTGCTGTTAGGAGCATGATGATGCTGAACGCAAAGCCGGAGAAGCCGAGCCTAAACTGAACCGTCAAGAAGGCGGCCATGACACCGAGCAGATAAACAGCCAAAACAACGGGGTAAAGTTCACCGCTTTGATAAAAGCGTTTGGCAAAGGCTAAAATCACATCCCTGCCTACAAAAAAGACGAGCACATTAAAGCAAATGAGAAGAAGAAGCGCCAAGTACTGGAAAAATCCATTGTCTGAAAGCGGTTCTTTCAGTACAGGGGTCCCCGCAGTCAGGCAGAATACTGTGAAAGAGCCTGCCGCATATAAAAACAAACTGTAATACTGAACAGCCTGATCATACAGAATCCGGACTTTCTGCAGGATGTACGCAAGCCCCGCAGTCAGGAAAGCCTCAAGCAGAATCAGATAAAACCAGAATTGTTCGAATCCTTTCGGCACATTAGCTAAATACAGATGCTGCGCTTCGTAAAGCAAATAGAACCAAAGGTTCAGAAGCGAGAAATACTTTAATGCTGCATACATGTAGGAGAGTTTTTCAAATATACCGAAAAAACCGGTCCTTTTGCGGACAAGCGGGTAATAGACCGCTGCAAGCAAAAGGGCTGCCGTTATGGCAAAATACTTCAAGCTGTAGGAAAGCACAGGGGTGCCAATGAGCCTTGCACTACTCTCAAAATAAAAGACGGCAAGGCAAAGCAGGAAAATCACCCAGCCGGCTCTTTCCAGCTGCTTTGCTTTTTCTCTCAAGCCATAAATAATAAGAATAACCGCTTCTGCAAGCCAGCCGAGCGAAAGCCACTGCACCCCGAATTGGAACGGAATAACAAGCACCGCAAAGGCAAGAGACGTTCCATAAAATAAAAGCCTTGTCTGCTTTTCATTGGAAATGGATTTTTCCGCAAACCGTCCAAGCCCAAAATAGACGAGGCAGAACACGATAGCCAGAATCCCTCTTAAATGGTTCCAGTCAAGCTCGCTGAACAGCCAGTACATCACACTGCAGCTGATGACTGTATTAAGTGCAAGCAGGATGGTATCTCCGATGTGCAGCACTGCTTTGTGTACGAATGGATAGCTGACTGTCAGCCCCAAATAGAGAATAAAGGTAATAAGTGCAAAGCAGATGCTGATTAGATGGTTTTCTGCCAGACCAATTAAAAGCAGCATTGAAGGCATATTCAGCCCAAAGCTGATGTACTGGACAACGCGCCATTGCTTCTTAAAGGAAACCATGAGGATCAGCACGTTTAAAAGAAGCAAATAAACCATCGCCGGGTAAATGGCGCTCTGTGAAAACTGAAAAGCCGCCAAATAGGAATACAGCGGAATATAGCCGCCAGCGAGGCCGAATGTACAGACTGTCCGTGACGCGTAGCGGAGTGACAGCAGGACCGCAGAGCCTGTAACAAGCACAGACAGCAGCAAGGCCGGAATCATGCCAAGAATCCCAAGCAAAAAGTAACTGAAGAAAATCGAGCCGTACAGGACGGAAATTCCCCCTCCTATCAGCCCTAGAGCAAACGTTTTCCGGTTATTCCGGTAAAACCATTCTCCGCCTGCAAGCATAATGGCACCAAGCAAGAAGAAGGCTCCACCTTTGAAATAATCATTAAACCAGTTTGCATACGAATATTGAAATGCCGCAGCCACTCCTAAAATGATCAGCAGGATTCCGATTTTATTAATCCAGCTGAGGCCGATTTTCATTTCAATCTGATTTTGTTTCATTCTCTTTTGCATCATTTCTTCTGAGAGCGGTTCTTCTTTCAGCTTTTCATGCTGAGCATCCATTTCAGCAAGCACTGTTTGTTCCCGCTGCCTTTGCTTGAGCCTCACTGCATGAATTTGAGCAGAAAGCCGAACCTTAAGCTCTTCCATTTCCTGAAGCATCTCTGCCGCTTCCTGCTTCAGCTCCCTTTCTGCCTGAAGTTTCATGGCATCCATCTGGCCCTTGCATTCAGCCTCCCATTCCTTGAGGCGGTTTTTCCCGGAAGCCGCTGATTCGGAAAAATACGTTTGAAGCTTTTCCCTGGAGACCATCAGGAGATTCATTTTCTCATCCATCATTTGCTCCTGCAGGGCAATCCGCAGCTTTCGGTTTTCTCCCGTGAGTTCTGTTTGCCGCTTTTTCAAGCTGCCGGCATCTGCCTGGACCTTTTTCAGCTGCTGCTTTAATTCCAGATTTTCCTGCAGCAAATCATGTGCATCATATTCTTTCATAATGGCATTACTTTCTGCAGCGAGCTTTTCAGAAGCAAGCTTCAGCTGCTGCAGCCGGACTTTCAGCTCATCCATTTTGCGCCTCCTATACTAGTCAATAGTTATTCCCTCTCACATAATACCCCTTTTATAGGAAATATTTCTATCTTTAATCCCAAAATATGTTTTCCGTCTTTACCCGTACAAGAATAAATTACTTTCGGCCAGCAGAAACTATGAAAAAGGAAGGGAGCTAATTTCATGAAGATCATTCAAAAAACCGCCGCTGTCCTTTTCGCTGCTTCCATTTGCAGTGCTCCTCTGACAGTAAATGCAGCCAATCTGCCAGCTGAACAAAGTAAAGATGAAGCGGCAATCTCTGCCGATCAAGCCAAGAAAATTGCCCTTAAAGAAATTCCGGGCCAGATCACAAAAATCGCCCTCAAAAAAGATGAGGACGGCGTGCTCGTCTACAAAATTAAAATACTGAAAGACGGACAGGAATTCAAAATCAAGATTGACGCCCAAACAGGAAAACTCCTAAAAATGAAAAACAAAGACTGATTATCATGTGCATCTCTCAGCAGGTGCACTTTTTTCAAACACAGCCGAAAGGATGAAGTTAATGAAACGTTTGTTTAAACTGACCGCTCCGCTGCTGCTCTCTGCCACCATGCTCCTCCTGCCCGTACAGGCACATGCAGCCTCAGGGCATCAAATCGCCCAGGAACCAAAGCTAGAAAAGGAACAGCCTGTAAAAAAGATGCTCACAATGGAGCAGGCTATGGCGATTGCGTTAAAACAAGTGCCGGGAAAAGTCGTGAAAGTGGTTTTTAAGATGAAGGAAAACAAGCCGGCAGTCTATAAATTTGTGATCGTGGCCGATGGGAAAAAACATAAAGTAAGAATTGATGCAGCGACTGGAAAGGTTTTGAAGGTGAAGAAGAAGGATGGCGCGGGTGGCGGGGAGTAGGCAGGGTGCTTGGTTTGCTGCACCTGTCCCCCAATAATAAGGTGACCTGGCCCCCATTGCGGTACAGCATTGGGGGCCAGGCACACAGCAGCTTTGGTACTTGCAGGACAACAATTGCAATAAGCAGGGACAGAGCTTTAAATCGCTAAAGAAGTGAGGGACAGGTGCCGGGTAAGATGCACCTGTCCCTCATTTCTTTACTGGATAAAAGGACAGAGACCACCCTTTTTAACCTTAGCGTACCAAGGGAAAATTGGGGCGGGGTCTGTCCTTTCATTCTTTATCTGAATGGGGGACAGGAGCCTCTGTAAAATGGGGACAGAGACCTGCTCCCACTATCTGCCTCTAAAACCAGCCTGCAAAAACTCATTACTGAGCGGTATAACCGCCATCCATTACAACAGCCTGTCCAGTAACACTTTTCGCTTTATCACTCGCAAGGAACATGGCATAGTCAGCGATCTCTTCCACGTCCAAAAGGCGTTTCTGCGGGACGAGCGGATAGATGACTTCTTCGAGCACTTTATCCAGTGCGACATGGCGTGAGTCAGCGATGCCTTGAAGCTGGTTGCGGACAAGCGGTGTGTCGACGTAACCAGGGCAGAGGGCATTGACGGTAACGCCGTGTTCTGCTGCTTCGAGTGCAGCTACTTTTGTCAGGCCGATGACTCCGTGCTTCGCGCTATTGTATGCGGCTTTTCCGGCAAAGCCGATAAGGCCGTTGATGCTGGCAACGTTGATGATTCTGCCGAAGCCCTGCTCTTTCATGATTGGCAGTGCGTGCTTAATTGCGATGAATGGAGCTGTCAGCATAATTTTAATCATCAGTTCAAATTTTTCTGTTGGAAATTCTTCGATCGGCGAGACATGCTGAAGGCCTGCGTTGTTGATGAGTACGTCTACGCGTCCGTATGTTTTATGTGCTGTTTGAATCATTTGCTGGATGTCACTTTCGTTTGTGACGTCCGCTTTAATACCGATCGCTTCATGGCCGAGCTGACGAAGCTTTTCGGCTGCTTCTTCCACTCCAGTTTGATTGATGTCTGTTAAAACGACTTTGCTGCCGTTCTCAGCAAAGGTTTTTCCTATTTCATACCCAATTCCGCTTGCGGAACCAGTAATAACGACGACTTTATTTTCTACCATTCTTTCCACGTCCTTTTTATCTTTTGTTACCCTGTTTCATAAGGTTTTTATCCTTAATTAAGCGTACTCCTCATTTGTTTATTCGTAAAATACACAGTTTGTATCGCAGCCATTCCTTTTGGTAATAGCAAAAAAGCCTGAATGGAGGTCCATTCAGGCTTTTTCTTATACCATAATTTTGCAGATGTCGTTTGTGAATTCCACAGGGTCGCCGACAGGCAGTCCTTCGATCAGCAGAGCCTGGTTGTAAAGCAGGTTTGTATAGAGGCTGAGCTTTTCCTGGTCTTTTCCTAAAGCTGATTTGAGCGATTGGAATACCTCGTGGTCTGTGTTGATTTCAAGGATTTTCTCAGCTTGGACGTTCTGGCTGTTTGGCATGGCGCTCAGAATTTTTTCCATTTCAATCGATACTTCTCCTTCCGTTGAGAAGCAGACTGGATAGGATTTAAGCCTCTTTGAGACGCGGACATCCTTTACTTTGCCTTTCAGAATTTCTTTCATGGCATCAAAGAGTTCAGTGTTTGCAGCATCTTCTTCTTTATTGCTGTCTTTTTCCTTTGGCTCAATGCCAAGGTCGCTGCTTGAGACGGAACGGAATTCTTTTTCTTTGTAGTTCATGAGCATTTTGATGGCAAATTCATCTACCTCGTCTGTGAAGTAGAGAATTTCATAGCCTTCTTCCGCAACGGCTTCTGTTTGCGGCAGTTTTTCGATGCGTTCATAGCTTTCGCCTGAAGCATAGTAAATGTATTTTTGGTCTTCCGGCATTCTGGAGATGTATTCATCAAGTGTGACGAGCTTTTTCTCTTTGGATGAGTGGAACATCAAGAGATTCTGCAGGTCTTCCTTGTGTGCGCCAAAGTCGCTGTATACGCCGTATTTCAGCTGGCGGCCGAACGCGCTGAAGAATTTTTCGTATTTTTCGCGGTCTTCCTTCAGCAGGCTTTCGAGCTCGCGCTTGATTTTGTTTTTAATGTTTTTCGCGATAAATTTCAGCTGCTTGTCCTGCTGAAGAATTTCGCGGGAGATGTTGAGAGAAAGGTCTTCTGAATCAACCATTCCTTTGACAAAGCTGAAATAGTCAGGCAGCAGATCGCCGCATTTTTCCATAATCAGAACGCCGCTGGAGTACAGCTCAAGGCCTTTTTCAAATTCTTTTGAGTAGTAGTCGTACGGCATTTGTTCCGGAATGAACAGGATCGCATTGTATCGGACTGTGCCGTCAACACTGATATGGATGTGCTTCAGCGGTTTGTCAAAGCCGTAATGTTTTTCAGCATAGAAGCTGCTGTAATCTTCATCTGTCAGTTCATTCTTATTTTTTCTCCAGATCGGAACCATACTGTTGATCGTTTGTTCTTCTGATGTTTCCTCGAGTTCCTCGCTGCCCTCTTTCGGCGTGCTGACCATTGCATCCATTTTGATCGGGTAGCGGATAAAATCTGAATACTTCTTAATAATGGCTTTTAAACGGTATTCATCGAGAAATTCATCATAGTTCTCGTCTTCTGTGTTTTCTTTAATTTTAAGGAGAATTTCCGTACCGACTTCTGCTTTTTCAAAAGGCTCAATCGTATAGCCGTCCGCATTGTGAGATTCCCATTTGAAGCCTTGTTCGCTGTTAAGTGCTTTTGAAATGACGGTAA
Organism: Metabacillus kandeliae; assembly: GCF_021166585.1. Lineage (GTDB taxonomy): Bacteria > Bacillota > Bacilli > Bacillales > Bacillaceae > Metabacillus_B > Metabacillus_B kandeliae. Next base: position 154,532 of record NZ_JAJOZE010000006.1, on the reverse strand, counting down.
CAGAGTCGGCAGCCATGAAAGCAGAGTAGAAGCCGACACCGAATTGCCCAATAATGTCATGGCCGTCCTTCAGTTCGTTGTCTGCTTTAAATGCCAGGGATCCGCTTTTCGCAATGGTTCCGAGGTTTGTTTCCAGTTCATCCTTTGTCATCCCGATGCCTGTATCTGTAATTTTCAACGTTCGGCTTTCTTTATCAGGCGTAATTTTTATGTAGTAGCTGTCTTTGTTAAAAGAGAGGCTGTCATCTGTCAGGGCTTTATAGTAAATTTTATCAATGGCATCGCTTGCGTTCGAAATCAGCTCTCTTAGAAAAATTTCTTTTTGGGAATAAATCGAGTTGATCATCATTTCCAAAAGGCGCTTGGATTCTGCTTGAAACTGCTTTTTTTCCATTAGTAAATTTCTCCTCTCATCTATCTTTTTAGCACTCTATCATTTAGAGTGCTAACCACTAATTTAATAACACATTCTGGAATAGGTGTCAACAGAGCTGAAAAAATCCCCTATTAAAAAAGGGGATCCGGCCTACACTTTAAACTGGGCAATCAGGGTTTGCAGTTCATCAGCCATTTCAGTGAGTGACTGAGCGGAGACTGAGATTTCTTCCATTGAGGCGAGCTGCTCTTCTGATGCTGAGGCAACCTGCTGGGTTCCTGCAGAAGACATTTCCGCAGCTTCTGCGATCTCGTTCACGGCGCTGACCATTTTCCTTGTGCCGGCTGCCATTTGGTGAACTGCTTCAGAGACTTCCTGAATTTGCCCTTTCACTTCATTAACGGACTCTTTAATCATTGTAAAAGACTCGCCGGCTGTATGAATAACACCGATTCCGTCTGCCACTTCTTTTACCGCATCCTCCATTGTCCCGACCGCCTGCCTGGTCTCATCCTGGATGGAGGAAATCAGTCCTGATATTTGCTGGGCTGAATTGGCTGTCTGCTCGGCAAGTTTTCTGACTTCGTTTGCTACTACTGCAAAGCCGCGTCCGTGTTCACCGGCACGCGCTGCTTCAATTGCAGCATTCAGGGCAAGCAGGTTTGTCTGTTCCGAAATGCCGGTAATGACTTCAATGATCTGGCCAATTTCGGCTGAACGGGCTCCAAGCCCTCTTACAGAGGTGCCGAGACCATTGACTGTCTGGCCGATGGAATTCATTTGGCCGACAGCCTTTTCAATGGCTGATTCGCCTTCGGACGCTTTGCCTGCTGTATCTGTTGCCTGCTGGAATGCTTTCACAGCGCTGGTTTCAATTTGATCAACCCCAGAAGACATTCTCTGGATATTTTGATTGGCTGCTTCAACGTTCTGCACTTGGCTTTCTACACCGCCAGCCATCTCCTGCATGGTGAAGGCGACTTGTTCGGCTGAAGTACCGGATTGTGCAGCACTTGCAGTCAGCTGTTCAGAAGAGGCGGCAACCTGGTCGGCTGCTGTTCCTACCTGCTGGATAATGCTTCTCAGGTTTTTAGTCATTAAATTAAAGGAAGCGGCAAGCCCCCCGATTTCATCTTTATTTCGAATCACAATATCTTCCGAAGAAAGATTTCCTGACGCAATTTCCTCGGCAGCCTTGTTTAGTCTAATGAGAGGTCTTGATATGACAAGCGAAATACTGACAGCAATGATGATCCCTGCCGCAACAGCAATAATAGAAAGAATAGTGATCAGCATGGAGCCTGTGGAATAAAGCTGAAAGGATTCTGATGTTGCCTTTTTTGCGCCTTGCTGATTCAGCCTGACGAGCTCTGTTATGCTGTTGTTTGCATTTTCCCAGAAAGGCGTAGCGGAAGCATGGGCCGCAATCGCTTCTTCATCTTTGTTCGCTTTAGTGAGCTTGATGATAGCCGGCAGCTGCTGAAAATAGCTGTTATAATTTTTCTCGAATGAATTATACATGGCTTTTTCCTGCTCATCTGAAATCAATGCTTTGTACTTCAGCATCTGCTCGTGAACTTTTACGTTTAATTTGAACAGCTGAGACTCAAAGCCTGTCATGTTGCTGATATCCTTTTCAACGATGGAACGCAAAACGAGCCTTTGAACATCTGACACATCGCCATTAAGCTCTCCGAGAATAATGACTCCAGGCATCCGGTTTTCATCAATCTCTCTTGTTTTCATTCCCATGCCCCCCATCCTTGTCAATGCGATAGCGCTTACAGCGATCAGCAAAGCAATGACGAGCATGAAGCTTCCAACCAGCTTTTTTCGAATAGTAAACTTCATATCCCCCGTGTCTCCTCATCCAATCTTTCTATATAGGTATTTATAACTATTATCGGAAAATTTTTCAAATATGTTAATAAAAAAGAGAAGAAATCCTAAGATTTCTTCTCTCTGCTCCAATTATTTTTTATAACCTTCTTCAACAAGATCAAGTCTTCCTGTTTCAGGGTCAATTACAAGCCCGTGAATAGGAATATTCGGCACAAGCGGGTGGTTGCGAATCAGCTCGACGCTGCCTTTAACCGATTCCGAAACATCATCAAAGCCTTTCAGCCATTTTTTAATATCAAGGCCTGAATGCTCCAGTACATTAATGGTGTCTTTAGGTATGCCTCGCTCTGTAAACTTCGCCATCATTTTTTCAGGATCAATGCTGCTCATGCCGCAATCATAATGCCCGATGACGAATACTTCATCTGCACCAAGCTCATAAATAGCAACAAGGATGCTTCGCATAATGCCACCGAAAGCAGTTGATACAACGCCGCCGGCAGACTTAATAATTTTGACATCGCCGTTTTTCACATTCATGCTTGCAGGCAAAAGCTCAAGCAGCCTTGTATCCATGCAAGTAAGGATGACAAATTTTTTGTTAGGAAATTTTGATGTTATGTAAGGTTCATATTGCTTTTGCTCAACAAACGATTCATTAAAGCTTAAAACTTGATCAAGCAGTCTTTCCACTTCACTCACTCCTTCATAAAAATTAAACCATCTCTCATATCATACCATGTTCTGTCCATTTCATGATGAAGAGAGATTTTAGTTGACGAAAGAGCAGCCGGCATGTTAATTTGTATATGCAAATGAAATGAGGGTTGGAAAATGAATGAAGAAGAACAGCTGATTATCCATTGCCTGTACTTCACAGCAAGCCGCTTTGCACGGAATATTACGAAGCTGGCTGAAGAGACGTTTGATTTTGGCGACTTGGCACCTTCCTATCTCTACATGATCCTTGTGGTTCACTATCACCCGGATATTACCCAGAAGGAATTATGCCAAAAGCTCTCCATAGCGCCATCAACAAGCACAAGGTTCATCGATAAGCTGGAAAAAAATCAGCTCGTGAACCGGAAAATGAACGGCAAGCAGACCTATATTTCGCTCACAGAGAAAGGCGAAGAGGTTTATGAAGAGTTCCGAACATCTTTAAAGGAGTTTTTCAGCCGCTATTCCGATATTCTTGGCCGTGAGTTCAGTCTTGATTTAAGCAAAATGCTGCATGAAGCAAGCAATAAGCTGGAGAAAGGGAAATAAATTTTTTTACTCTTTCATTTGCATATACAAATGATTAAGCGGGAGGGTTTTTATTGGCTGAAAAAGGAATGATTATTGTTGGGGCTGGACCTGGAATCAGTCTTGGAGCTGCGAAAAAATTTGGCCGGAACGGCTATAAAATTGCTTTGATCGCCAGGCGAAAAGAAGCCTTGCTGCAGTATGAAAATGAATTAAAAAGCGAAGGCATTGCAGCAAAAGGCTTTGAAGGGGATGCTTCCTCGGAAGAAAGCCTTAAAGCGGCCATACAGGCTGCCATCCGCGAGCTTGGCAGAGTGGATGTGCTTTTATATAATGCGGCAGCCGGCAAGCCTGGTAAGCCGACGTCCCTGACTGCCGAAAATCTGATGAATGACTTTAAAATAAGTGTGGCAGGTGCCCTGACAAGTGTGAAGGAAGCCCTTCCCCATTTGGATGGAGGAGCCGTCCTTTTAACAGGAGGCGGCCTTGCTATCCATCCTGCTGCCGATCTCGCCTCACTTTCCATCGGTAAAGCAGGAATCAGGAGCCTTTCCCATACCCTCCATCAGGAGCTGAAAGAGCAAGGGATCTATGTTGGCACTCTTATTGTAAAAGGCTTTGTACAGGAGGACACTTATTACTCGCCTGATCATATTGGAGAGGCTTTTTACAAAATGGCTGAAGATAGAAACACACATGAACTGATTTTTGAAGAAAAATAACAAACACTAAAGGAGAAAAACCTCATGAAAACACTCATTATCGCTGCCCACCCAAACCTTGGGCAATCCAAAGTAAACAAGGCATGGCTGAACCGTATTCAAAAAGAAGAAAATGTCACCGTGCATGATCTTTATAAAGCTTATCCTGACTTCAACATTGATGTAAAAAAGGAACAGCAGCTCCTGCTGGATCATGACCGTATTGTGTTTCAGTTTCCGTTCTATTGGTACAGCTCTCCTGCATTGTTGAAGCAATGGCAGGATGCTGTTTTGGAATACGGTTTTGCCTACGGATCAAATGGAACGGCGCTTCACGGAAAAGAGCTGCTTCTCGCTATTTCTACCGGCGGACCTGCTGAAGCGTACAAGGAAGGCGGCTATAACAAGTTTGAGATGAAAGCTCTGACTCTTCCTTTCCAGGCAACGGCAAATTTGACCGGCATGACGCTTCTTCCATCCTTCCTGCTGCAGGGTGTACGTACTGTCACAGAGGAAATGCTTGAAGAAAGTGCTGAAGCGTATGCTGCCTATGTTCAGAATCCAGATTTGAAAGGATGAGCTTTTGTCTCATCCTTTTTTCTTTCTTGTCTGGCGGCTTTTCCTTAAAATGAGAGTTGTAAGCGCTTATTTTAAGGAGGAGAAATTTCTGTGAATACGTCAAAATTAGTGTTTGCCCCGCTAAGCTATACAGGCTGGGGCTCGTTAAAAGAGCTGCTCCCTGAAGTTGAAAAACATGCCCCCAAGCGGATTCTCGCTGTGACTGACCCAATGCTGAAACAAATCGGACTCACAGACAAAGTGACCAGTCCTTTATCCCAAGCTGGCTATGATGTATCACTTTACACAGATATTGTTCCTGAGCCTCCTTTGGAAACAGGCGAAAAGCTTGTTTCCTTTGCAAAAGAAGGGCAATTTGATTTGGTCATCGAACTTGGCGGAGGAAGCGCCCTTGACTTGGCAAAGCTTGCCGCTGTTCTTGCGGTACATGAAGGCAATGCCGCTGACTATTTGAATTTGACGGGTACAAAGCAGATTGAAAGAAAAGGACTGCCGAAAATTTTAATCCCTACAACGGCTGGAACCGGCTCAGAAGTAACCAATATTTCCGTTCTATCCCTTGCAAGCACAAAGGATGTTGTGGCACACGACTTTCTGCTGGCAGATGCAGCAATCGTTGATCCTGAACTGACCCTCTCTGTGCCGCCAAAGGTGACAGCTGCCACCGGCATTGATGCTTTGACCCATGCAGTAGAAGCTTACGTTTCCATTAATGCGTCACCCGTGACAGACGGACTTGCCCTGCAGGCCATCCGCTTGATCAGCCGTTCTCTTCGAAAAGCTGTAAAGGACGGAAATAACAAAGAAGCGAGGACGGACATGAGCCATGGCAGCTTTATGGCAGGTCTCGCCTTTTTCAACGCCGGCGTTGCAGGCGTTCACGCTCTCGCCTATCCGCTCGGCGGCCAGTTTCACATTGCCCATGGAGACTCCAATGCAGTTCTGCTGCCATATGTGATGGAATACATCCGAAAATCCTGCCAGAAACGAATGGCCGATATCTTAAATGCCCTTGGCACACATTCTGCCTTTTTATCAGAAGAAGAAGCATCCTATCAATGTGTGAAAGATCTGAAAAGGCTTGTGGAGGATGTGGGGATTCCTTCAACTCTGGCGGAATTCGGTGTTACAGAAGGCGCATTGCCCCTGCTTGCAAAGGATGCTGAAAAGCAAAAACGGCTCCTTGCTCGGAGCCCTCTTGCTTTAGAGATAAAAGATATTCTCACAATCTATCAATCTGCTTTTAGCGGTAAGGCAGCAGAACCGGTTTCTATTTGACTAAACGAACGCCATTTCTCTGCCAGCTGTTTAATTTGATCTGAATTGGTGCGGCAGCAGCCTCCGATTAGGCGCGCCCCTGCTTCAAACCAGGAGGCTGACTGCCCGCTGATTTCTGCGCAAGAGCTGTTCCCATCCCATGTTTTGGTCGTGGCGTCATAAGACTCACCGGAATTGGGATAGATGATGAGGGGCTTTTGCGTATGCTTTCCAAGCAGCTGAATTGCCTTTGCTGCAGCATCGGCCGGTGCGCAGTTTACTCCGATGGAGGCAATCTGGACGTGTTTGCCGAAAGCTTCTGCACATTTGGCAAGCTCCGTTCCATCGCTGATTTGCTGTCCGTTCTTTAGAGAGAAGGAAAGCCAGGCATACATATCAGGGAAGTCCTCAAGCAAAGATAATAAAACTTCCGCCTCCTGAAAAGAAGGAATCGTTTCAAACGCCAGGACGTCGGCTCCCGCCTCAATGAGCGCTTGTATTCTTGACCGATGGAACGAAATTAATGTTTCACGTGTAACATCGTAGTCCCCTGTATATTCAGAGCCATCAGCCAAGTAAGCGCCATATGGTCCGACTGATCCTGCGACAAGCGGCTTCGGGCGTTCTGAATCACTCTTTCTCCAAACCTCATCCCTCGCTTCTTTTGCGAGCTCTACTGTTTTTTTGATTAAGCTGATCGCTTCTTCTCTTCCAATGCCTTTTTTCAAAAATCCTTCTTCTGTTGCCTGATAGCTGGCTGTGATGGCGCAATCTGCCCCGGCTTCAAAGTAATCTTTATGCACCCGGTAAATGACATCAGGATTTTCAAGCAGCACCTTTGCAGACCAAAGGGGATCATCAAGGCTGCAGCCATGCTTTTCCAGCTCTGTTGCCAGCGCCCCGTCGAGAATCAGGACTTTGTATTCTTCCACCATCCGTTCAATGGGATTGGTTTTCTGCTGCATAGCTTTCTCCTCTTTTCTTCCATAGTTTCGGTAAATAATAGCCCGCATAGCATAGTAAAATAAACGGCACTCCGCAGTACAAAGCAATCCGCTGCGTCGGATCAAAAGCAATGCCGATGACAGAGGCAAGGCACAGCAAGAAAGAGGCAATCGGGACAAAAGGATAGAGCGGCGCTTTATAGGCTAGCTTCTTTATGTCATTCCCTTCATTCACAAACCTCTTACGGAAAAAATAGTGGGAGGCGCTGATGCTCATCCAGACAGCAACTACAGCAAGGCCTGAGATGGAAACGAGTACTGTGTACACAGTATCCGGCGCAATAACACTGGATAACAGGGCCAGACAGCCGCCAATCATACTGAATATAACCGCATTCAGCGGGATCCCTTTCTTTGTCACTTTTCCAAAAAGGGCAGGAATGGTTTTCTTATCAGCAAGCGACCACAGCATTCTGGAAGATGCATAAAGACCGGAGTTGGCCGCTGATAGGATTGCTGTCAAAATCACAAAGTTCATGAGGTCCGCTGCATAAGGAAGACCGATTCTTTCAAAAACGGCAACAAAGGGGCTTTTTAATACTCCTGCATCTGACATTGGCAGCAGGGCTGACAAGATCACAATCGTGCCGATGAAAAAGAGAATCAGTCTAAAGAGCGTCGTCCGGATCGCAAGCGGTATGTTTTTTTGAGGATCAGCTGTTTCTCCTGCTGCAACACCAATCAGTTCGGTACCCGAATAAGCAAAATTCACGGCAAGCATTGTCATGACAACGGCAAAAGCCCCGTTTGGAAAAAGACCTCCGCTTGTCAAATTTGAGAAAAACGGGGCCGGCTCACTATGGGCAAGAGGAATTAATCCGAACATGGCACCCGCTCCCAAGATAACGAAAATGACGATTGCCAGCACCTTCACAGAAGAAAACCAGAACTCAGACTCGGCAAAAAATCGTATCGTAACCGCATTTAATCCAAAAATCAAGGCAGCAAACATCGCACTCCAGATCCAGACACTGACAAAAGGAAACCACCGCTGCATCAGAAGCCCGGCTGCTGTGAATTCCGATCCGAGCGCAACCGTCCAGGTCAGCCAGTACAGCCAGGCTACCGTATAACCAGTTCCGGGTCCGATATACTTCGCTGCATACGTATGAAAAGAGCCTGTTTCCGGCATATGTACGGAAAGCTCGCCTAAACAAAGCATGACAAGATAAACAGCCAGAGCCCCTACCAAATATGAGACAATCGTGCCAAAGGGGCCTGCCTGCTGAATGGTGTAGCCTGTGCTTAGAAACAATCCTGTCCATATTACCCCTCCAAGCGAAAGCATAATAACGTGCCTCGCCTGCATGTTTCTTTGAAACTCGTGTTTCGTTCCCATGTCAGCTCTCCTTCTTTTCCACCCAGAAAAAACAAAAAACGCACCCCTTAAGAGTGCGCTGCCGACAAATAAATGAATCACTTATCTATCGGGCTCTTCACCCGCTGGAGTTAGCACAGTATCTTAAAAAAGACCTGCTGCTGAGGCTTCAAAGGGCCAGTCCCTCCACCTCTCTGGATAAGAAATATTTTTTTACTACTTTACCAATCTAGCAAATGGATGTCAATGTCCGTTTTAATTTGCAGGCTGATTTTTTGCTGCTTTGCTGACAGGTGTACTGCCTGCCTGCATACGGGAAAGGAGCAGAACCGCACCAGCAGCGAGTGCAACACCAGCAGCTCCAAACCAAGTTACAGAAGAAAGAGACACGCTTCCTGCAGCTACGCCGCCAAGGGCAGCTCCGGCCGCCATGGCGAGCTGCATCGTTGATTGGTTCAGGCTGAGCATGACGCTTGAAGCTTCGGGCTTGAGAGAAACCAAGTTAAATTGCTGTGTCGGACCTGTTGTCCAAGCGGAAAAGGACCATAAAACAAGAAACCCAAGGACAGCTAAAATGGAGTGCCCTGAAATGGATAGGAGAATGAGAGACACAATGTGAAGCAGCATCCCGCTGAGCAGCGTAAAAGAAATCCCCTTTTTATCCGTGCTGTACCCGCCAAGCTTGGATCCGATCAGGCTGGCAATTCCAAATGCGAGAAGAGCGCTGCTGATCAGCCCCCCATTCATTCCTTTTACTTCCAGAAGATAAGGAGAGATGTAAGTATACGCAATCGAATAGCCGCCGCACCACAAAAAGGTGATCGCAAGACCCAGCGCAACCTTTGGAGACTTTAGAAGACTTATTTGTCTCACAAGAGGAACAGGCGCATCTCCTTTCACACGGGGAATCGTAAGAGCAACGACCAACATGCCGATGATCCCTACAATCACAATTCCTAAAAACACAGTTTTCCAGCCTAAAGCTGAAGAAACGATTCTTCCGATTGGCACCCCAATAATAAGAGACGCTGTAAAGCCCATGATCACTGTGGCTATTGAGCTCGCCTGCTTCCCGGGAGGGGCAATTTTCGCAGCCATGCTGAGCGCTGTCACAACAACTGTCCCCGCACCAAGGGCCATCACGATCCTTGCAGCAAGAAACCATTCAAACCCTGGCAGAAGATAAATCAATAGATTGGCAGCGGTAAAAACAGCAAGTCCGGAAAGAATCAGCTTTCGTCTATCCCATTTCGCTGTCAATGCAATAAGAACCGGCGTCCCGATCGCATACACCAGGGAATACACCGTAATAAGCTGCCCCGCTGTATAAACTGTAATATGAAGGCTGCTTGCAATCTGGTCTAGAATTCCCGTAATAATGTTTTGCGACGTTCCGACTAAAAAACTGATAAAAGCCAGGATATAAATCCTCCATGCAGATTCCATATGAGCATGACGCCTCTTTTCTTTTATTTTTATATTTCTACAAATATCGAAATTAGAGCGAAAAAAATTTATTTCAGCAAGTACGGAGCAAATTTCTCAGCCACTTCCTGATCCAGGCTGTAGTAAATAAAGGTGCCTTCCTTACGGGAAGTCAGCAGGCCTGAATCAGCCATTTGCTTCAGATGGTGTGAGAGGGTGGAAATGGCAACTGTATCTAATTTTTTTCCAAGCGCTGAGCAGCATTGATTGCTTTCTTCTTTCAGCAGCATGGCAATGCGGAGGCGCGTCGGCTCCCCAAGGGCTTTGTAAATCTTGACTGCCTGCTGCATTTCTGGATTTTCAACCATGGTTACAGATCCTTTCCGCGGTGGTGCTTCAATTTCGATATCCATCGAAATATAAGATACCATATATTTTTTTTTGTGTAAATGGGTGGGGGATTGCTCAGATACCTTGTTGGGTTCTTTGTTTCCGGCAGTTCGGGAAAATATTGGCTCCTTTCGGGAATATAAGAGCCGGTTTCGGGAATTTCCCTCTGCCATTCGGGAAAATGAAGCCTTGGTTCGGGAATATGGCTTTGTGCTGGGTCCGAAAACCAGGTTTTCCCTTTGTAAAATGGCGGTTTGGGCACATACAAAGTGGCTGCACATTCAGGGCTTGCTCAGAAACTGGGTGGGTTGTTTGTAACCGGCCGTTCGGGAAAATATTGGCTGCTTTCGAGAATATAAGGGCCGGTTTCGGGAATTTCCCTCTGCCATTTGGGAAAATGAGGCCTTGATTCGGGAATATGGCTTTGTGCCGTGTTCGAAAGGCAGGTTTTCCCTTTGTTAAATGGCGATTTGGGCAACATACAAAGTGGAAGCAAGTACTGGGTTTGCTCAGAAACTGGGTGGGGTTCTTTGTAACCTGCCGTCCGGGAAATTAAGGGCTGCTTTCGGGAATATAAGAGCCGGTTTCGGGAATTTCCCTCTGCCATTTGGGAAAATGAGGGCTTGATTCGGGAGTATGGCATTGTGCCGAGTTCGAAAAGCAGGTTTTCCCTTTGTAAAATGGCGGTGGCAGTTTGGGCAACATACAAAATGGCAGCAAGTTCTGTGTTTGCTCAGAAACTGAGTGGGGTTCTTGTAACCGGCCGTTCGGGAAAATAAGAACTTGATTCGGGAATATGGCATTGTGGTGAGTTCGAAAAGCAAGTTTTCCCTTTGTAAAATGGCGTTACTAGATTCCATGCACTTCCTTTTTTTCCCGTTCTTCAAAATACAACTTTGCATATTTAGCAGGGTTCTGTCGATTTAGGGAGAAAGGGGTAAATGAAAAAGAAAATGAGGTGGTATATTGATCATTAAAGAGCGAACAAAACCTACTGTGATGCTTCAACTGGAGGCATTATTAAGACGGCTTCCTGCCCAGCATCGGAAACGATCACAGATTGAAGCTGATTTGGCCAGGTATACGGCTGGATACAACGGTGAGAAATCTATTGATTATCATTTAAGCTTCCTTCCTGAAAAAGAGTTTTTTATTCTTCACGACCTCCGCCTTCCCTCTGCTTCTCATTTCTTCCAGATGGACACCCTTATCCTCCACGCCAATTTCATCTTGATATTAGAGGTGAAAAACATTTCCGGCACGTTGGTTTTTGACCAGAACTTTCATCAGCTCATTAGAAGAATTGGTGAAAAAGAGGAGGCTTTTCCTGATCCCTTTCTTCAAGCTGCACGGCATAAGAAACAGCTGCAGCAGTGGCTGGCAACAAAGTATTTTAACGATATCCCATTAGAATTCTTGGTTGTGATCAGCAGTCCGTCTACTTTGATAAAAATGGTGACTTTTAACCAATCTTTTTACAAAAAGATTGTCCATTCTGCTGTAATTTGTGACCGCATCAATGAGCTTCTTCTGATACAAAGATCCCCTTTATTAGAGCAGACTTCTATTCGCAGGCTTTCGCGGCTGCTACAAAAAAACCATACCATCAAGTTAAAGCCTGTGCTGGAGCAGTATCAGCTTAAACTTTCGGATTGCAGCACCGGGGTCTATTGCCCCAGCTGTCTCGCTCTCCCTATGAACAGAATTCATGGCAAGTGGGTCTGCAGGGAATGCACACGGCAGTCAGAAAAAGCCTATTTATCATCGCTCGAGGATTATTTTCTTCTCACCAATTCCCCAGCCATCTCCAATAAAGAGTTCCGTTCGTTTTTAAATATTCACTCTAAAACAATGGCGTTCAATTTATTATCTGCCTCAGGGCTTAAACATGTAAATGCAAGAAAGAGTCGTGTCTATTTGAGAAATAACCTATAAGAAAAGGCGATCTGGAGACATGTTTTAATTAGATTAACAGACTTGAAAATTTTGAGCTTTTAGCAGCATTATTTGGGAAAATACATTTGAAGGATGGCACGGAAACCGAAGATACGCGAACTGTAACCTTCCGTTCGGGAAAATATGGGCTACTTTCGGGGATATAACAGCCGCGTTCGGGAATTTCTCTCCCCCATTCGGAAATATATAGCCTTGGTTCGGGAATATGGCTTTGTGCTGGGTCCGAAAACCAGGTTTTCCCTTTGTAAAAAGAATGTTCTCGGCACTATTTAGAAAGCTGCACGAATTGTGCAGTTCAGAACCTGTTTGTAGCCCTATGACTCCTTCCAGCATTGTCCAACCACCCCAACTTCCGCTAAACTAATCATAGATACCAAGAATCGCAGGTGAAATCTATGTTCAAAATTCAATTAATTGAGGACGATGTCTCCCTCTTTAACGAGATCAAAGACCGGCTATCCCAGTGGTCATACGAGGTATACGGAATCACGGATTTCAGCAAAGTTTACCAGGAGTTTGGGGAGATTCAGCCGGATCTGGTGATCATTGATATCCAGCTTCCGAAGTATGATGGTTTTCATTGGTGCCGGATGATCCGGTCCCATTCAAATGTGCCGATTATTTTTTTGTCTTCGCGGGATCATCCTTCAGATATTGTGATGTCGGTGCAGTTTGGAGCGGATGATTTTGTCCAGAAGCCTTTTCATTTTGATGTGCTGATTGCGAAGATTCAGGCGATTCTGCGGCGGGTTTATAATTACAACCAAGAGGTAAAAGAGCTGAAATCATGGTGCGGCGCTGCAGTGGATTTTGAGAGCAACACGGTGTCAAATGAAGCAGGTTCAGTAGAACTGACGAAGAATGAAACGTTCATTCTAAAGCTTTTGATTGAGGGAAAAAATAAGATTGTGAGCCGGGATCAGCTGATCTCAAATCTCTGGGATGATAAACGGTTCATCAGCGACAATACGCTGACGGTCAATGTGAACAGGCTGAGAAAGCGCCTGGAGGAAATCGGGCTTGGACAGTATATTGAGACAAAGGTTGGGCAGGGCTACATCGCCCTAGAAGAAGGCTCGCCATGATCAGGAGTTTTTTAAGGGAGAGGATGAGCTGGATTGGGCTATTCCTGTTTTTTCAGCTGTTCCTGCTGTTTGTGTCTTATGTGGATGCAGCGATTCCCATCAGCTCTATTCTCTATATAATCTTTTTGTTCACCATCATCTTTGTTCTTTTTTTATTCATTCGCTATCAAAGAGAAACCAGATTTTATCGAAGCTTGAAGGAATGGGAGTACAATTTGGATGTCCATGGTATGGAGAGAGCGAATTCTCCGTTTGAACGGATTGCAGAAGAAAGCTTGAAGAGCCAGACGACGGGTTTAAAGGCGCATGCGATGAAAAGCCAGGCATCGCTGACAGCGGAAAAGGATGAGCTGCTTTCCTGGATTCACGAGGTCAAAACGCCTTTGACAGCTATGCATCTCATGATTGACCGGATGAAAAATGAGCCGTTGAAAAAGGAATTGACCTATGAGTGGCTTAGAATCCACTTGCTTTTGGATCAGCAGCTTCACCAAAAGCGGATTTCCGCAATGGAAAACGATCTATACATCGAGAAAATCCAATTAGAGGATCTTATTTTTGAAGAAATTAAAACGCTTCAGTCTTGGTGCATTCAAAAGGGAATTGGGTTTGATCTGGATCTGAAAACAGAGGAAGTGCTGAGCGATGCCAAATGGCTTTCCTTTATCATCCGTCAGCTGCTAACAAATGCGGTAAAATACAGCTTGTACGATGACATTGTAATTAAGAGCGGGCTTCAGAATGGACAGGCGTATCTTGAGATTTCCGATCAAGGAAGAGGCATTTCCGCACACGACTTGCCGCGCATTTTTGAGAAGGGCTTCACGTCGACAGCTGAGCATCAAAATCAAGCCGCAACAGGGATGGGGCTATACCTTGCTAAAAAGGCAGCCGACTCTCTGTCCATTCAGATTGCTGTTCATTCTCTGGCTGGCAAGGGATCTTCTTTCACCCTTATCTTTCCGGTACGGAATGATTTTGTCCGGATCACAAGCATGTGACAAAAATGTCACATGCTTTCTCTGTTTGTTCGGGGAATCGAATGAAATGGCAAACTTCCGATTTTATAATAAAGCTATCAACTAAGGCTAAGGGGCGATTGCGATGACCATTTTAGAGGCTTCACAGCTATTTAAAAGCTATGGAAACAAGTTTAACAAGCAAGAGGTGCTTAAAGGACTTGATTTCCGTTTTGAAAAAGGTGAATTTGTCAGCATCATGGGGGCTTCAGGGTCTGGGAAAACAACTTTATTGAATGTTCTTTCCTCCATTGACCGCATTAATTCCGGAAAGATTACCATTGATGGAAAAGAAATTACCGGCATGAAAGAAAAGCAGCTTGCGGAGTTTAGAAAAACGCATCTCGGCTTCATTTTTCAGGAGTACAATCTGCTCGACACCCTGACGGTTAAGGAAAATATCCTGCTGCCGCTCTCCATTACCAAAACCCCTGCCCCAGTGGCTGATTCTAAATTCAGCGATCTGGCAAAACAGCTTGGCATCTACGAAATTAAAGACAAATATCCGAATGAAATTTCCGGCGGGCAGAAGCAGCGGACCTCTGCGGCAAGGGCTTTTATCCATGAACCAAGCATGATCTTTGCCGATGAGCCGACCGGCGCCCTTGATTCAAAATCGGCCTCAGATTTATTGAATAAGCTCAGTGAATTAAATGAAAAAAGAAAAGCGACGATCGTGATGGTCACACACGACCCTGTTGCTGCCAGCTACTGCAGCCGGGTCATTTTCATCAAAGATGGGCAGATATACAGTCAGTTGTACAAAGGCGAGCAGACGAGAACAGATTTTTTCAAAGATATTATGAAGACGCAGGGCGTCCTTGGCGGTGTGCAGCATGAGCATTAATCAGCTGATTTTCCGGAACCTGCTGAAGAATTTAAAGAATTATTACTTGTATGTATTCGCGCTTGTTTTCAGCACTGCCTTGTATTTTTCCTTTGTAACGCTCCAATATGACCCAACCATGGACGGTGTGAAAGGCTCAATCAAAGGGGCGGCAGGCATACAGGCTGCTTCCATTCTTCTTGTTGCCATTGTAGCTGTCTTTCTTCTCTATGCAAACAATATTTTTATTAGGCGGCGCAGCAAGGAAATCGGGTTATTTCAGCTGATTGGTTTAACAAAAAACCGGATTTTCAGGATGCTGACCGCTGAGAACTTCATGCTGTATTTCGGTTCCCTCGTTATTGGGGTTTTTGCCGGCTTTGCCGTTTCCAAGCTGATCCTCATGATTTTATTTAGAGTAACAGGCGTAGAAGCAATTGCCAGCCTGCATTTTTCTGCACAGGCGCTTCTTCAGACAGTCATTGTCTTCCTGGTGATTTACCTGCTGATTATGCTGATGAATTACACATTTATTAAAAGGCAGACGATTCTAGCCTTGTTCCGCGTAACTTCGATGACAGAGGGAAAAGTAAAGCGGATTTCCTTATTTGAAATCGTGATCGGCGTTCTCGGGATGATTCTGATTGGTTCCGGCTACTTTGTTTCTTCCAAATTGTTCGGCGGCAGCTTTACTTCTACTCCAACTCTATTTGGCGCAATGATCTTTATTCTCGGCGCAGTAATTATTGGAACGTATCTATTCTACAAGGGTTCCATTCGTTTCATTTTGAATTTCCTCCGAAATCGCAAGAAAGGGTACTTGGACATCAACCAGGTTCTCTCGCTTTCGTCCATTATGTTCCGAATGAAGTCAAATGCGCTTCTGTTAACTATTATCACAACGGTATCCGCCATGGCCCTTGCCTTGCTGTCTTTGAGCTACATCTCCTATTACTCTGGTGATAAAACAGCGTGGACTTTCACAGCGGCGGACTTTGCCATGACCAATGCCAAGGATGCGGAAAAGTTTAAAGCGGCACTGGACGGTAAAGGGCTGCCCTATACTGAAAAAAGGCTTCACGTGCTTCAAGTAGATGCCAATGTTAAAGATATTTTGAAATCAAACGCTCAAAACTATGCTAATCCGAAATTCAACTCCAATGTAATGGGAATTTCTGTGCTGGACGAAAAGGAAACGGGCGGCAGAGACGTCGCGCCAGAGGAAACCTATTTCACAGGATACAGTGATTTGCTGCAGCGGTTTTTAGGCTTTAAAGATTCCGGTACGATTGAGTGGAAGGGAAAAACTGCTTCCATTCCGCAAAAATATCTTGGTCTTGAAAAAAACAATTTGGTCTCCGCCTACTTTACAAGCGGCGGACTGCCGCAGGCTATTGTAGATCATACGGTTTTTGAAAAACTAAAAAACGACCTGAACCCTAATCTTCAAAAGAAAAGCTCCCTATCCATCAGCATCAATATGAAAAATGGCGCCGATCTAAAAAAAGCGGACATGGTCTTTCAAGGCCTTCATTTAAAATTGGAAAACGGAAATTTTTCCTTTTATCATGAAGCGTCCGAACAAAAGAAAACCATGGGCCTCACCATGTTCATCGTAGGCTTTCTTGGCCTCACCTTCCTGATTACTTCAGGCTGTATTCTCTACTTCAAACAGATGAATGAAAGTGAGGAAGAAAAACCAAATTATACGATTCTTAGAAAGCTTGGCTTTACACAAAGTGATTTGCTGATAGGCATTCAGGCAAAACAGCTCTTTAACTTTGGGATTCCGCTTGTTGTCGGTCTGCTTCACAGCTACTTCGCTGTCCAATCCGGCTGGTTTCTGTTTGGCAAGGAGCTTTGGACGCCGACGATTATCGTTATGGTATTGTATACTGCTCTCTATTCCATCTTTGGCATTTTGTCTGTGTTTTATTATAAAAAAGTAATTAAAGAAGCGTTATAAGAAAAGCTCCGAATCTATGAAGATTCGGAGCTCTTCCTATTAGTTTTCAAATCGATAAGTCGTCTTCGAACGGTACACTTCATCCTTCTCAATAACCGCATCCGGAAAATTCGCATGGTGCAAAGAATCTGGGAATCCCTGTGTTTCAAGGCATACTCCCAAATACTTCCGTGCCGCTTTTCCGCGGATGGAAAAACCGCCTTCAAGTTGTGTGCCGGAATAGAGGACAACAGCCGGCTGATCGGTTTCTACAATCAAACTTCTGCCGCTTTCTTCTTCCTGCAGCACGATTTCGCTGCTGCCGTTTTCCGCCAGCAGGAAAGGATGGTCGTATCCTCTGCTTGCGATCACGTTTTGAGGGTGATCGGATTCTGCTCCGTCCTTGAGCTTTCTTCCTTTTGAAAAATCAAATGGGGTTCCTTCTGCCTGAAGGATTTCACCGGTTGGAATGAGTTCTTCATCAAGCTGAAGGAATTCATTTGATTTCAGGGTCAGGGCATGCTCCAAAGTATCTCTTTTCAGATTGCCGCTCAAGTTGAAGTAAGAGTGATTGGTGACATTAAAGACTGTTTTTTGGTCACTTACAGCTTCATAGGAAATTTCAAGTGCATTCTCCTCTGTCAGTGTGTAAGTAACGGTAAGGGTCAGATTGCCTGGATAGCCTTCTTCTCCGTCAGGGCTCTTATAAGTAAAGCGAACGGCAGCTGGATCCAGCACTTCTGCTTCAAAAAGCTTTTGGTTAAAGCCTTCCTGCCCGCCATGAAGGTGGTTGCCGTTTTCATTTTTGGCGAGGGTGAAGGTTTTGTCATCAAGAGTAAAGGATGCTCCGGCAATTCTTCCGGCATGGCGTCCAACGACAGCTCCGAAATAAGGCGAGTACTTTTCATACTCCTCAATCGTATCAAAGCCAAGGACAACGCTTTCTGTTTGTCCATTTTTATCTGGGACCTGAATGTCTGTAATCACACAGCCGTAATTGAGGCAGCTGACTGTCATGCCGCTGCTGTTTTCCAGGTGATAGGCTGTGACGGTTTGTTCTCCGAGTTTGCCGAATTCTTTTTGAGAAACTTTCATTCCGTATTCCTCCTTCTTTGGCGGCTTAGCAGATTGCTGCCGTTACTTCTTTCGTGCCGTCTCCTGTGCTTGCCATATAGAAATCTGCTTCATAGCCGGAAGCTTCCCTGTATTTCCTGCCTGTTTCTTCTATAAAGCTATCAAGATGCTCCTTTTTAACGAGGGCTATAGCGCATCCGCCGAATCCTGCTCCGGTCATTCTGGCGCCAAGTGTGCCTGGGTGCTGCCAGGCGGCTTCTACGATGGCATCAAGCTCAAGGCCTGTGACTTCATAATCGTCGCGCAAGGAGAGATGAGACTGATTCATCAGTTCGCCAAACTCTTCTATGCTGCCGTTTCTCAAGCTTGAAATCGCTTTGATTGTGCGCTGGTTTTCATAAACGGCATGTCTTGCTCTCCGGTAAACGGTTTCGTCAGGGATTAGATGACGGTGCTCTTCAAACTGCTCCTCTGTCAGCTCTCCAAGAGCTTGAACGGACAGCTCTTTTTGCAGGCAGGTGAGCGCTGTTTCGCACTCATTTCTGCGGATGTTGTATTTGGATTCTGCCAGCTCCCGGCGCTTGTTTGTATTCATGATGACGATTTGGCAGCCTGTCATTTCAATAGGCGCGTATTCATAGGCAAGTGTATTGCAGTCAAGAAGAATCGCGGTGTCTTTTTTCCCCATGCCGATCGCGAATTGATCCATAATCCCGCAATTGACTCCTATGAATTCATTCTCCGTTTTTTTACCAAGCTGAACCAAATCAATTCGGTCTATTGTTAATTGAAAAAGTTCCTCAGCGATCACGCCTGTCAGCAATTCAAGGGATGCGGAAGAAGACAGCCCTGCTCCGTTTGGAATGTTGCCTGAAATATAGAGATCCATACCTGAAAGAAGATGGCCGCTGTTTTGCAGGAAATGAAGCATGCCTTTCGGGTAGTTCGCCCAGCTGTGTTCTTTTTTAAATACAAGTTCGTCAAGGGAAAACTCAATGATTCCCGCATCGGAAAAATTCTTGGAATATAAGCGGACCATTCTGTCCCCCCGTTTCCTTGCTGCTCCGTATGTACCTATTGTAATGGCGCACGGCAGGACATTTCCGCCATTATAGTCCGTATGCTCACCAATCAAGTTAATGCGTCCCGGAGAGAAAAATACACGAACGTCTTCGCTGCCCTCTTTGAAGACGCCGCTGAATTCCTCTATTAATGCTGTATGTTCCAATTTCATTACCCCTCTGTTTAAAAACTGCTGTTCCGCGCAATAAGGCTTGTTCCGATAAAAACCTTTTTCGCGACTGTTCTTCCGGCAACTCTCTCCATAAGAATATCCAATGCCGTTTCTCCCATTAATTCAGTGTGCACTTTCAGCGTTGTTAACGATGGAAAGATATGCTTTGAAACGCTGATATCGTTTATGCCGATGACGTTTACCCTGCTTGGCACTGGAATATTTTTTTCATAAAGTGCTCTGAGACAGCCGATTGCAACTAAATCATTTCCTGCAAAAATAGCCGTTGGCAAAAGTTCACCCTGCTCCTCTATAGCCTGCATCATCAGCCGATATCCGCTTTCTACTGAAAACGACCCTATATAAATATTTTTTTCATTAAAAAGCTGTTTTTCTTTCATATAAAGCCGGTACGTTTTTTCACGAAGGTCTTCGATTTGGCTTGAACCGTCTTTGTACGATTCTCTTCCGCTGATAAAGCCGATATCCCGATGGCCTTTCTCAAGCAGATAATCTATGATTTTAATCGATGCTTTTTCAAAATCAATAATGACAGAATCATATAGGTCTTCGTCAGGACTGAAATCCGCAAATACAATATACTTTGAGATCCCGGCAAGCTCTGCTGCCTGCTCCCTGCTGAATTTCCCGATGGCAATAACACCTTGAAAGTTTCCGTTTTCCACTTCTTTTAAATCATTGTAAAAGTAGTTTACACAGGAGATATTCAGCTGCTTGCAGCGATTCTCAATGCCATATCGAATAGACATATAGTATAAGTCTTCCAGCTCTTCTTTTTCCGTGTACCAGTGAATAATGGCAATCTTGGAGTCTGCGGCATTTTTGGCTGACTTCTTTTTATAGGCTAAACCTTCAGCTGCTTCGAAGATTTTTTTCCGCGTATCATCTGTTACAGAGAGGGAAGCATCATAATTCAGCACCCTTGACACTGTTCCAATGGATACGCCTGCTTTTTTGGCTATTTCTTTAATTGTTGCCATCATGTCCTCCTTTCCTGCCTTTAATCAGCAATGATACAGTTCTTCTCTATCCTTTTATACAACAGAGCTGTCAGCCTTTCAACGTGTTTAAGTGCCAGCTGTCATTTATTTTTCGAATAACGGCAAGGTCGCACTTAGGTTCCCTCGTATATGTCAGCAGTCCGTTGATTTCCTGCTCTACATCTGTCAGCTGAGTATAGCAATAGCCGTGCAGTGCTTTTGATGAGTAAACGGCTTCCATTACCCGCTGATAGTCTTCAATAAATTCATTTTCGTCTTTCACAGATGTATAGCCCCAGCCGCTGTCTTCTCCAACTTTGAATCCGATGCCTCCGAATTCTGTTAAAAGGATCGGCTCTCCTTTATGCTCATGCCCATCCGCATAGATACCGCGGTTAGCCGGCATAGAAGAAAGAAGGTTATCTTTTGTTGAGAGAGATTCTTTGAAATCCTCATATTTGGCTTTTTCATCATTTGTGCCATGGTTGTAGTTGTGGATGGCGCAGATGTCCGTGACAGTCAGTTCCCATCCGTCATTGGAAATAACGAGACGGCTTCGGTCAAGGGAATGAATCAAGTGGTACATCGCCTGTGAATGGTGCTGCTGCTGCTTATCATGCTTAATAGCCGGCACACCCCAGCTTTCATTAACCGGCACCCACGCAACGATAGATGGATGGTTATAGTCACGTTCAATAATCTCGATCCATTCTTTCGTCAGCCTTGCTGCAGCATCCTCACTGTAAGAAGGTGATGCAGCACATTCTCCCCATACAAGGAAGCCCAGCTGGTCAGCCCAGTAAAGGAAGCGCGGATCTTCAACCTTTTGATGCTTTCTGCAGCCGTTAAAGCCCATTTCAAGCGCCAGCTCAATATCCCTTTTCAGCGCTTCATCTGACGGTGCTGTAAGCAAACCTTCAGGCCAATAGCCCTGATCCAGAACAAGCTTTTGATAATACGGTTTATTGTTCAGATACACCATGCCATTTTCCTGGTGAATCTTTCTCATTCCGAAATAGGATTGTACCTCGTCAAACACCTTATTGTCAGACTTTAGCGTGACTTTTATATTAAACAAGTTCGGATCCTCCGGCGTCCAGTTCCAGCCGGTATTGTGGAAAGAGGTTCTGAAGATTTTCCGATTATACAAGTCTATGGATCTTTTTGTATAAGACTCGTAAACCGTCAAGGTATCCTTTGCTATCTGCTCGCCTTTGAAATCGATCTCAATTTCTATTGATTTGCCGGAGATGTCTCCCGCTGTGCTGCATTCTACGATAATCGCTCCGCTGTCAAAATCAGGTGTCAGGCGGAGCTTAGAAATGGATGAGGATTGAACCGGCTCAAGCCAAACAGTCTGCCAGATTCCAGTCGTCCGCGTGTACCATATTGCATCAGATTCTTCTATCCAAAATTGTTTTCCTCTCGGAATCGTTTCATCTGTTGAAGGGTCTTCCACACGGACAGTCAGAACCTCGCTGCCCCCGTTCAGGTGATCTGTAATATCAAGGGAGAAGGAAACATGTCCGCCCTCATGAAAACCGGCATATTGGCCATTGATGTAAATCCATGCTCTGTAGTCAACGGCGCCGAAGTGGAGGATGATGCGATCATGATTCCATTCTGCAGGAACGGTGAAATCTCTGCGGTACCAGACAAAGTCATGGAAGGAAGGATCGTGAATTCCGCTCAGCTGTGATTGATAAGCAAAGGGTACTTGAATTTTCCGGTCAAAAGCTTGATTGGACTTGCACCACTTTTCTTCCAGCCCTGAATTTTGATCATCAAAGGCAAAATCCCATTCTCCATTTAAATTCAGCCACTCTTTACGGACAAATTGAGGTCTTGGATATTCTGTTCTGTATGTCATATGTCAGACTCCTTTATTAATTATTGGATGAGATCGTTTTAAGAGGCTTATTTTTTGCTAAAGCAATAACTGCAGCTGCCAGGCACAAGGCGAGGCTGAGATAATCATTTAAAAAGTAGCACACGCCGGAAAGGCAAATAAGGTAGAGAGGAAACTTGTATTGCAAAGTCCCGTCCTTTACTAGTTTCCTTGTTAATAGAAAGTTAATGACTGCAACAACCATAAAGAAAACCCCGTAAGTGACCGTAAAGCTGTAAAGGCTGCTGAAGTACGACTCAATCCCTTTTTGCTGAGCAAAGCTTAAATTTTCTAAATTTCCGCTATGCGCTCTTATATAGATAGGATAGAAAAAAACAGTGAGAGCGCCTGTGACGAGCTGCCATATACAGGCAGCATAGATGAATTTGCGTTCAAAAGACCTGCTCATTTAACACACCCCTTTTCCAATTATCCTTTAACTCCTGATGAAAGCGACATAGACTGCATGAAGTATTTTTGAGCAAAGATGTACAGTAAAAAGGTCGGAACTAAGGCAATCAGAGCACCAGCTGTCCCGATGCCGGGATATGTCATGTATTGGCCCTGAAGAAGCTGAAGTCCAGGTGTAATCGGCATCATATTCACGTCATTCAGCACAATGCTCGGCCATAAGAAGTCGTTCCAGGAAGCCGTAAAGCTGAAAAGCGCCACAACCGTCAGTACTGGTTTGATCAGCGGAAGAATAATTAAGTAAAAGATTTGAAATTCATTTGCTCCATCAATTCTGGCAGATTCATCAAATGTCTTCGGAATGCCGAGTACAAATTGCCGGACAAGGAAAATATTGAATACTCCAGCCGCGCCAGGAACAATAACGGCAAGAAAGTTGTTAACCCATCCCAGCGAATCCATGATGCCGTACAAAGGAATTAAGTTCACAACACTTGGAAACATCATTGAGGCAAGCAAAAAGCCGAACAGCCAATTTCTTCCTTTGAATTCCATGCGGGTGTACCCATAGGCTGCGAGAGAAACCACCACAAGCGTCAAAAGAGTATGACTGACAGAGATAATCATGGAATTCGTAAACCACTTAACAATCGGGGTTGAATCATTGTTGAACAGCAGCTGGCTGTAGTTGCTGACACTCCAGTGAACAGGCAATAAGCTGACACCTGCTGCCGTAATCTCATCCTCTGATTTAAAGGAGGTAAATAATCCCCACAGAATTGGGAATATCCAAATCACTGCCATGATCAGCAAAAAGATAAAAGCGATAATTTTTGTGCTTTTATTTTGATACATATTCGTTCACCTCTAATTCCTGTCGCGTAGTAAGTAAAATTGAATAGCTGACACAATCATGATGCAGACACCGAGCAGGACGGCCATCGCAGAGGAAATTCCCGCAGCGGAATTTCCGCTTCCGAATGCATTTTGCTGAATATACATCAGGAGAACTCTTGTAGAATCATTGGGTCCGCCTCCAGTCAGCATAAGCGGCTGTCCGTATACGTTAAACTGAGCAATCGTTGTCATAACGGTTGTAAAAAGAATTTGATACTTAATGCTTGGGAGGGTAATGCGGAAGAATTTGCTAAATACCCCTGCTCCGTCAAGCTCCGCAGCTTCTATCAAGTCTTTCGGAACTCCATTAAGTGCTGCCAGGTAGATGACCATGTTTCCGCCGATTGTCCACCAGACGGTTACGATGACAAGGGAGATCCAGCCTTGAGGCTGGTTATCCAGCATATTCGTTGAAATTTTAAAGTAATTCTCCAGCGGGCCGTATGTCACGCTTAAAAGGAAGTTCCAAACGATCATAACAGCAGAGATGGCAAACAAAGACGGCAGATAAAAAAGAGATTGAAACAATCTGTTTAATTTAGGCTTTGCTGACAATGCTGTCGCAATCAAAAGCGGGACGATAATGCAAAATGGAACAGTGATGACGACAAAAATGAAGGTATTCTTTAATCCGTTGTAAAACTGATCATGGAAGCTTGATTCCTTATTAAATAAAATGGTGGCAAAGTTATCGAATCCCGTAAATTCCGGGGAGGTAAAAAGGTTCCATTTTGTAAAGGCAATATAGATTCCGAACAGTGAAGGAGCAAGGAAAAATAAAATAAAGAGAAGAAGATGGGGTCCGACAAAAAGGACAGGCCACATGTTGACTTTTCTGCCTCTTTTACCGGCAGGGTTAGGACGTACTTGCGTTTCTGCGATAGGTTCCAAGTGTTTCACCTCATAATTAAAAGCATTTTATTAAGCTTGCATATCCTTTGAAGCAAAGAAGAAAAAGGAGGAAAACTTCTCCCCCTTTTCAATTATTATTGGTTCATTTTATCGTTAACTGTTTGCTGGGCCTTTTTCAGTCTTTCCTGAATATCGGCTTTTCCTTGAATCATATCCCAGATGGAGGCATCAATTTCAGCAAATACATAAGAGCTGCCTGGATCTGTAATGATGTTAACTGCTTTTTGTGCTTCATCTGTTTTTAATAAGAAGGATTGAGGCATTGCTGTGTACTCTTTATCCTTCAGCATGCCTAGAGCTGTAGGGTTTGCACCGGACTTGATCCATTCGCCCTGGTTTGTCTGCAGCCATTCAATGAAGGATACGATGCCTTTGATTTTATCTTCAGAACGCTCTTTGCTTTTGAACATCGCAAATTGGTCTGCGCCGCTTCCCTGGATGACATTGTTTGCATCCCATTGCGGAGTAAATGTTTCAGCCCATTTGAAATCTTTGATTTTTTGCATTTGAGAAAGCATCCAAGTGCCTTCAGGCAAGAAGATTACTTTGCCGTTATTGAAGAGCTTGTTCATGTCTTCGCCGTTTTTGTTCATATAGCCTTGGTCATACAGCTTTTTAAATTCCTCAACTGTTTTAACTGCTGTCGGGTTGTCAACTGTTGGTTTGCCGCCTTCGGAGAACTTGCCTCCCATTTGAAGATAGAGGTTGTTAAAGTTTTGCATTCCCCATGTAAAGCCGTATGCGTAGATTCCGTCTTTCTTAGCTGCTGCGCCTGCTTTTTCGATTTCATCATAAGTAATGATGTTATCATCAGCAGCACCAGGAGCATATTTATCAACTAAATCTTTATTGTAGTACATAACCCAGCTGCCCATTGTAGCAGGAAGGCCGTATTGCTGACCATCAACTGTACCAACTTTCCAAGCTTCATCTAAATAATTGGAAGCCTGTACCTTTGTGCCTTTAATGTATTTATCCCATGAATCAAGCATTCCTTGAGACTGGTAGCTTGAAACAGATTCAGATGCGATTAGGGCAATATCAGGAACACCTTTGCCTGAGCGTGTAATAGAAGCCAATTTGCTTGCATACACATCGTTTTTCATTGCAACGATTTTTACTTTGTACTTTGGATTCGTTGCATTATACTGATCGATATTTTTTTGAATTAAGTCACCATCAGGACCTGTTGTGCTGCTCCAAAGCAGTATTTCTTTGCTTCCGCCATTGCCGCCGGATGTGCTGTTGCTCTTGCTGCTGCAGGCGCTTAGCAATAAAGCAGCTGTCAGAAGCAGAATAAAGGCTAGATTAAACTTTTTCACACTATTTTCCCCCTAGGGTTATTTTTTGGTCTGAACGTGTCGGTCCGGAAACCTTCAGCTTGCCGTTGTCAAAATAGAGCTTGTCTATATTCATCTCCCTGTCGCCGCTCGGAGCTTCAGGATCTGTGTGAGTATGATAGACGGCATAAAGTGTTTTTCCATCAGGGCCAGTGGTTACACTGTTATGTCCTGGTCCTGAGACACCTTTTTTCAAGTCTTTTTTAAGGATCGGGTTTTCTTCCGCTTTTTCAAACGGTCCAAGCGGATTGTCAGATACGGCATATCCAACCCCGTAATCTGCACTGCCGTAGAAGTTGGCAGAATACATAAGGTAGTACTTTTTATCATGCTTTAAAACGAAAGGCCCCTCATTCCATTGATAATCACCATCCAGCCCTTCCCACTCCTGGTCAGGCTGCAAAAGAAGCTGCGGCTTTCCTTTCAGCGTTTTTAAATCATTGCTCATCTGCTGAACAAAAATCTGGCTGACGTGTGTGTTTCCGATGATATTCTCAGAGCAATCCTTCACATAATAAAGATAAGGAGTGCCATCATCATCGATGAAAATATCACCGTCTATATAAGAACCTTCCTGCTTAATGATTTCGGTGCTCAAATCCTTGAAAGGTCCAAGGGGGCTCGAGCTTTCTGCTATGG
Source organism: Metabacillus kandeliae (assembly GCF_021166585.1). Lineage (GTDB taxonomy): Bacteria > Bacillota > Bacilli > Bacillales > Bacillaceae > Metabacillus_B > Metabacillus_B kandeliae. The sequence goes on along the minus strand of NZ_JAJOZE010000006.1, from coordinate 128,165 downwards.
AAATCTGCAGGTGTCCTTTTTCATTGCGGGCGCTGTATGTCATGTAGAACTTGTTCTGATAATGAATGACTTCCGGTGCCCAATAGTCACCGCTTGCCCATTCTTTTGCTTGGTTTTCCTGGTCGTAAACAAGACCTTTTTCTTCCCAGTCAACAAGATTATCGGATTGCCAGGCCCTGAAGCCGATCGTTGGCGCTGATGTGGCATACATATAATAGCTCCCATCAGTTTTTAGGACAAAAGGATCTCCAATATTCGTCATACCGCCGACAGGATTTTTATAAGAAACCGTTTTCTCTTTAAAGGAAAAAGAAAAGAGCAATCCGGCTCCTGCAATGACAAGGACAATTGGCAATATGATGATGGTTTTCCTGCTTTTCAAAAAACTAGTCAAAACCTGCCCCCTTCATATGAAGTATGTAAATCCCCCTGAATATATGGTTGCGCTTACACAGAAAACAAAAAATAAAGTTTTGGTAAAATTTTATTAAGTTTTTTCCTACATGTAGAATATATATCCTTATTTTGTATAAGTCAATAGATTATTAAACTATTAGTTATAAATATTTTGCAGATTTTTTCTATTAAACAATAAAATGGAAGACTTAATAACTGATATAACCATTTTATTTTTTAGTAAAATTTTTCTCTTTTTTTAGTGTCTAAAAAAGTTAGCCAGGGGCGCCTGCTTAAGCTTATTTTTTATTTTTTTTGCTGTTTCCGGCTACAATGGAATTACTTATCAGACAGAAAGAGGGGGAGCATGATGAAAATCGGCATGATCGGTCTTGGTGCCATTGCACAAAAAGCTTATTTGCCAGTACTGGCAGAGAAGGAAAACATTGAGCTTGTGCTTTGCACACGAAATTCCGGGACACTTGAACGGCTCGCCAAAAAATACCGTGTGCAGGAAAAGGTGCAGACGGTTGAAGACCTAATCAGCAAAGGCATTCAGGCTGCTATTGTAAGTACGGCGACAGAGGCGCATGCAGAGATTGCTGAAAAGCTGCTGAAGCATCATATTCCAGTCTATATAGACAAGCCGATATCGCTGGATTATGACAAATCCAAGAAAATCGCTGAGCTGGCCATGGAAACGGGCACCATTGCCATGACCGGTTTTAACAGAAGATTTATTCCGATGGTGCGGGAATTGAAGGAGCACGGCAAAGCAAGACTTGTTTTAATGCAGAAAAACCGCTTTGCATCACCTGATCATATTAGAAGGTTTGTCGTAGAGGACTTTATCCATGTTGTGGACACGCTTAGGTTTTTGATGGATACAGAAGTGAAGGATGTAAAAGTGCAGGCTCTAAGGAATGGGGATGTGCTTCATCACGTCATTGTGCAGCTGATTGGAGACGGCTGCACTGCGATTGGGATTATGAACAGGAACGGCGGCGTCACAGAGGAAATCATCGAATACCATACAGAAAGTGAAAAGTTTACGGTAGACAGCCTTGTTGAAACGACACGCTATCACAATAAAGAAACAAGCCTATCAAAATTTGGAGACTGGGTGCCGACCCTGCACAAACGGGGATTTTACCAAATGACCGATGCTTTTCTTGATGCGGTGCAGCAAAATCAGCAGCCTGATCCTTCTATAGAAGATTCCCTTTTAACCCATCAGATTTGCGAGCGTATTGTTAAGATGATCGATCCTGATGCTTAAAAGATCCTGTAAAAAAGAAAAAGCACCGAAAAATCGGTGCTTTTTTGCTTTACATGCCCATTGTTTGAGCTTCGTAAATTTTTGCTTCCAGCGGCGCTGCCAAAAACGCTTTTGCTTTGCCTGTAAAAGCTGTGAAGTGCTCACTTTGGTTATGGCTTTGTACAGCAGGGCCATCCTGCCATACTTCGATCATGCGGAACACATTCTCTTTGTCAGTGTCTTTCACCAAGTCATAAGAAATATTTCCGCTTTCTTCGCGGGACGCTGCCACAAGAGGCTGAATCTCCTGTAAGAATTCCTCTTGTTTTTCCGGATTTACTTGAAATAGCGCGTGAATAATAATCATGTAGTGTCACCTCTTCTTTTTATTAGAAAATCCTTACTTCCATTGTGCCACTTTTTCGACTGAAAGACGAACAGATTGATGTCCTGCATCAGCTGCTTTGCCGATGGAGATCAGCATAACCGGTACATAGCGGTCTTTATCCATTCCGAAGGCTTCTGCAATTTTGTCTTTTTCATAACCGCCGATTGGATTTGTGTCATAGCCGTAAGCACGGGCAGCAAGCATCAGCTGCATGGAGACAAGTCCTCCATCAATTAGGACAACGTCTTTCATCTCCTGTTCAGAAATGGTTTCAAAGTATCCTGAAAAGGACTTGAAGATGTTCTCTTTTACATCCTGCGGCATATGGCCTTCTTCCACTGCTTTTCCATATATATCTTCAAAGCTTTCAAAGTTCTTCATGTCACCAAACACCGCAATGACAGCTGCGGATGTATTCACCTGGTTTTGGTTAAAACGCGCCAGCGGCAGCAATGCTGCTTTTGCTTCAGGGCTTTCTATTACAAGGAAACGCCAAGGCTGCATGTTGACAGATGATGGGGCCTTTGTCGCAAGCTCAAGGATTTCCGTCATTTCTTCCTTGCTGATTTTTACCTCTGGGTCATACATTTTAATGGAACGGCGCTGTCTGACGATTTCATTAAAATCGTTTGATTTTTGGAAAGTCATAGTTGTGATTACTCCTTTTGAAAAATATGTTCTTATTCTAAATAAGCTGCAGTTATTTATACCTCAACATTTTGTACAAAAACGTTTTAAAAAGTACAAAGTATTTCTGAGTATTAGAATACTCCCTTTGATTCTTTTTGTAAACTAATTAGCTTCTATTGCTTTTATCAAATAATGGAAATGAAGAAGAATGGAAAATTGGCAAACGCGATCCGGAAAGATAGAATAAAGAAGAAAGAAAAAAGATTCAGGGAGGGATTAAACAATGTTTGTTGTGACCAATCGAATCAAAACGAAACAAGGCATGGCAGAAAGAATGGCGCCATCCTTCACAAAGCCGGGAGCCCTGCAGGAAATGAAAGGCTTCAAAAAAGTAGAAGTGCATCTTACCCAAAACCTGACAGAGCATGATGAAATGAGCGTGAATATGTACTGGGAAACACTAGAAGACTTCCAGGCATGGAAAAACAGCGATGCGTTCAAGCAGGCGCACAGCCGTCCAAGCTCCGGTGAAGGAGAGTCTCCTATTTTAGGAAGTGAAATCGTTATTGCGGAAGTGGCTTCCACATTGGAGGCCTAGGATGTTAAAAACACCTGCCGGCGCGGCAGGTGTTTTATTATTTTACATACCAGGGTTAGAAGCAAGCTTAGGATCTGTTCCGTGCTCATTGTGTGATTCCTTGCTCTCCATGCAATCAAATACGATTAAAACGATCGCTCCGACTATCGGAATAAAGGCCAGCAAAATCCACCAGCCGCTTTTGCCGACATCATGAAGCCTGCGCACCTGTACTGCAATACTTGGGATGAGAATAAATAAAGCATAAAGTGCATTAATCCAAAAGAAAACCGCTGCCACCATCGTTAAAATCCTTAATACAATCATGAAAATTGCATTTACAAGGGTGAACATCCAAAACTCTTTCCGCCTTGCCCTTCCGTTAAAAACAGCATAGTTTTTCAGCACATCCAAATACCACTGCATCTTTTTTTTCCTATCCTTTCTTATGTAATTTACCGGCTTGTTTTAATAAAAAAAGTCACAAATGCGGCTTGTACTTTAATACCCATAAAAAAGGAATGTATATCTTATTTTTACAATTTTTACATAAATTTTACTGACCATAAAAAAAGCACCTCTCAAGGTGCCGGAAATTATCTAAGCAAATCCCGTATATCCTCCTCTGTCAGCACATACGCCTGCTTATCTTCAATATCAATGATCTCTTTAATCAGCTGACGCTTTCTGTCCTGCAGCTCATTCATTTTTTCTTCAATCGTTCCCCTTGTTACGAGCTTAATCACATTGACCACATTTTCCTGTCCCATCCGGTGGGCTCTGTCTGCCGCCTGGTCTTCAACAGCTGGATTCCACCAAGAGTCGTAATGGATGACAGTGTCTGCTCCAGTCAGGTTCAGCCCTGTGCCGCCTGCTTTCAGCGAAATCAAAAACAGCCCTCGCTCACCTGCATTAAACCGCCTGCACAGCTTTACCCGCTCCTCAAGCGGCGTCTCGCCATCCAGATAAAAGTAAGGCCTGCCTTCAGCCGCTAATCTACGGCCGATCAGCTCAAGCATTTTTGTGAACTGTGAGAAAATGAGCACTCTTCTCCCTGATAGCCTCGCCTCTTCAAGAATGGTCAAGAGCTTCTCAAACTTCGCCGAGCTGCCGGTGTATCCTTCCACAAACAGGGCCGGGTGGCAGCAAATCTGGCGGAGCCTTGTAATGCCGGCGAGAATTTTAATCCTGTTCTGCTGAATCGTTTCTTTATCAAGATGCTTCAGCGTATCATGTCTGAGCTTTGCCAAATAAGCTGCATACAGCTTTTTCTGCTCAGGCAGCAGGTCGACAGCTTCTGTAAGCTCAATTTTTTCCGGAAGCTCTGATAAAACGTCCTCTTTCATGCGCCGCAGCAAAAACGGCCGTGTTCTTCTCGCAATCTGCTTCCGCGTCAAATTACTGTACTCCTTGATGCCGAGAAAAAGCTCTGGAAAAACAACATGATAAAGCGCCCACAGCTCTTCGCCTGCATTTTCGACAGGTGTGCCGGTCAGGCCGAACTTATGCACTGCCTGGATTCGTTTAACAGCCTTTGCCGTCTGGGTAAGCGGATTTTTAAAGGCTTGTGCTTCATCGAAAAAGACCGTATGAAAGCTCATTTTTTCATAATCGCGTATATCCTTCCGCAGCAGCGGATAGGAGGTGATCACCACATCTGCTTTAAGGGCGAGCCGCTCACTCCGCACTTTTTTACCGCCGTCAACAATGACCGCCTTTACTTCTGGTGAAAATTGATTAAATTCACTTAGCCAATTGTATAAAAGCGAGGAAGGGCATACGATGAGCACAGGCTTATTTGTCTTTCGAATCTCAGAAAGCTCAGACAGAATGTAGGCGATGCTCTGAACCGTTTTGCCAAGACCCATATCATCGGCAAGAATTCCCCCGAAGCCATTTGCCGCAAGAGATTTCAGCCACTTGAAGCCATGCTTCTGGTACTCTCTAAGAACAGGCTCAAGCTTTTCTGGAACCTGGAAGGACAGTCCTTCTGGTGCAAGCAGGCTTTTTAGCTTTTCATGAAACGAAGCTTGTATTTCGACAATATCAGAAGCTGCTGCATCCAAAAGCTGCAAGCCTTTGATATAAGGCACTTCAAGCTCTTTTTCCCAGTCTTCTTCCTGAATTGGCGCTGCCGCTAAAAACCGCTGAATTTCTTTGTACTCTCTTGTTTCAAGAGATAACAGCGCCCCGCTTTTCAGGCGGTAATATTTCTGCTTTTCCTGAAGCGCTTTGAGCACTTTGCGGATTTCCATCTCCGGAATATCCAGATCAAATTTAAATTCCAGCCAGTTTGTCCGCTCTTTATTCCCAAATACCCGGATTTTCGGCGGGCGGTTTTCTTTGAAAATCCGGAGCCTGACAGCTGTTGTCGCGTACACTTTCACAAATTTCTCAAGCTTTGGAAGCACCTCGTACAGAAACTCGTATTCCAGCAGCTCATTTTGCAGAAAATAGCCGCTTTCCGTCCTGGCAAAAGAGCTTTCCTCCATCAGTTTCAGGATGATATCCTCCTGCTCTGTATAGCGGATCAGTGCTGCAAGCGACTGGATATCCTTTTCATTCAGCGGATTAAAAACGATGCTGCCGTAATGAAATTCAAGGCCTGCGAGCAGCCTGTTCTTCATTCGGTCCAGATAGAGCTTTGCCGTGAACTTTACTTCTTCTTTCTGCCTTGAAAGATTTTCTGAAAGCGTGACTTCGCCGAGTCTTTTTAAGCCTGGTACGACCTTGTCCAAATAAATTTGAATCTGTGCAGGCGGAATGCGGAGGATTTTTCTGTCCGAAGCATCCAGCACACGGCGAATTTCCGCAAGCCTGGCGAAGTCTTCTTCTTCAAGCGGGTATAGCGTTCCCCCGCACTGGACTGCCCGATATGGCTTGAGAAGCAGGATTTTACCGAGCCCGTCTGCCTTCAGCTCATATCCTCCGGGAGCTTCATACAAATCAAAGAACAGCGGAAGCTTTTCATAAGAAAGCCTGAAATTCTCCATCCTTCTGTTTTGCTGAATATAAACCTCAGGAGCTACAGTCAGAGCCTTGAGAAGGCTGCTCCAAGCGGCAGGCTGCAGAATCAAACCGCCATCAGCATTCTCCTCCTCAGCAATCAGCATCAGCTCCTGAAATACCGCATCCGTCTCTCTTGAAAAACAATGCTGCTCAGGTGAGAAAGTGAAAGAAGGCGAAAGCTTTATAGCCTGATCCCCATTCAGCTGGCTCAAAAATGCCTCTATGCTTGCAATCCTGATGGATTCAACAGACAGCACAAGCTGAAAATAAGTGCCCTCATTCTGCTGGACAGGCTCCAGAAGAAAAACGGCCTTCAGCACTTCTCGCTGTTCGAAATAGTTCTGCTCGCTTGAGCGTTTCATGCGCGTGCTGAACGCGGCCAATAAGCCATCTGAAAGGCCGTCATCCGGAACAGGGACAGGCTCCTTTGCAATGCTTGGGATACTGCCATGTGACTGATGCTCATGAACAGCCAGCAGCACAGCTGCAATATGCTGGCAATCCCGCCTAAAGGAGACAAGCTTTGGACAGCTGCAGGCCGTCTTCAGCTCCCCGCCGGGTTCAGCCTTAACGGAAACATGGAAAGCTTCTGTCGTCATAACCTTTGCTTCGCATTCCTCATCGCGATAGGCTTCAAATTCTATTTTATTGGAACGGCAGAGCGCTTCTCCTGTTTTCATGGAGACGCGGCCGCACCGGTCTTCTATTATTTTTTTCGTTAGTTGGATCTTCAACTCTCTTGCTCCTTTGCAGGGTTTCAAGAATGCAAAAAACAGAACCTTCATTCAGGTTCTGTTCTTATCATACCATTTTGTCCTGCTATTCCCACTTAAATGTAAAGCTTGCTGCAATGAATGCCCCAACTGCCCAGCACGCTAAAATGAGGAACTCTGTTCCAAGCGAAAAGAAGGAGGCGCCGACATTCATGACTTCCCTTAAAGCATGGCTGAGATGAGAGATCGGGAGAACATAAACGATCGGCTGAAGAAATTCCGGCATGTTTTGAATCGGGAAAAATACACCGCCGAGAAACAGCATCGGAAAGGACAGGAATCCGGCAATCGGGCCGGCACTTTCTGGTGTCTTGGCAATGCTCGCAATAATAAAGCCAATGGCCATAAAAGCAAGGGTCCCGACAATCACGAAGCTGATCAGCGTAAGCCATGAGCCGCTGACCCCGACGCCGAAAAACAGCTGAGCCACAATCAGGACAAGCAATGCCTGCAGGCCGTTCAGCATAAGCCTTGCTGTTATCTGCGCGGCAATAAAGGTAGACGCCTTCAATGTCGTGCCCTGCATTCTTCTCAAAATGCCGCGCTCTCTCCAGGAAGCAATCTGCCCTGCAACACCGTTCATATTGTTGCTCATGATCATCATCGCGACAATCCCAGGAACAAGGAAGTCGACGTATTTTAGGTTCAGTGTTTCAACGCCTTTCGCCTCAGTGACAACCGTCGGCTTATAGGCCGTCTGCGCTTTGCTGATCTGATCGACTGTTCCGTTGACAAGCTGCAGTCCGACCTGTGAAACGTTCGCGTTTGTTTCATCATAATAGACCGGAAGTTTAAACGGCGTACCCTTTCCTTGATTTTCTGCATAGCCCTTCGGAATCACCAGAGCCAGCTGAAGACTTCCGTTTTTTACTTGGCTCAAAGCAGCCTTCTGTTCCTTCACCTCTTGAATTTTGAGCGCTTTATTCTTTTTCAGTGCGTCTGTGAAAGCTTTCGACTGCGGTGTTTGATCCTGGTTAACTACCCCAGCCGTCACGGAGAGATTATTGCCGCTTCCTAAAAAGGAGCCGAGCATGACCATAAGAAAGATGGGAAAGGCCAAGGTCCAGAACAGCACCTGGCGATTTCGGAGGAAAATCCTCAGCTGGGTTAACGTTAACTGCCAGTATGCCTTCATGCTTCTCTCAAGCTCCTTCCCGTCATATGAATGAACACATCTTCAAGCGTCGCCGTCCGCACCTGGAGGTCCGCAATTTTCAAGCCCTTGCTGTCTGCCGTCTGAATCAGGCTTGTGAGCGTTCCTTGAAGATCGTCTGTATAAAGGACCGTCGCATCCTTCTGTGTACCGACCTGCTTCACCCCGTGCAGCTGTTCCAGATCAATATCCGCTTCCTTTTCAAACCTGAACTCGACCGCATTCTCGGAATGCAGGCTTTTTACCAGTGCCGCAGGCGTATCAAGCGCGATTAGATGACCCTGATCCATGATCGCTATCCGATCGCACAATACATGGGCTTCATCCATATAGTGCGTTGTCAGGACGACTGTTTTCCCTTTTTCCTTCAGCTTGAAAATAATATCCCAAAGCGTTCTCCTCGCTTGAGGATCAAGGCCAGTTGTCGGTTCATCAAGAAAAATAATCCACGGATCATGCACAAGTGCAAGGGCAATCGCGAGCCGCTGCTTTTGCCCGCCTGACAAGCTTTTAATACGGCTCTTGGTTTTGTCAGTTAAAATCATATCCTCAATCAGCGGATGGATCGGAACATGCTTTTTATAAAAGCTCGCATACAGGACAAGAATCTCTTCTACTGTCAGCAGCTCAAAAAGCGTTGTCGACTGCAGCTGAACACCGATGACTTCTTTCACTTTTTTCAAATCCCTGACAACATCATATCCGCCGATATCCGCCGCCCCGCCATCAGGCTTACGGAGGCCGACAAGCATTTCCAGTGTCGTCGTTTTGCCTGCCCCGTTCGGTCCAAGCACGCCGAAAACCTCGCCTTTTTCCACCTCAAAATCAATTCCATTTACCGCGGTAAAATTGCCGTACTTTTTAATGAGCCCGTTCACATGGATGATGGTCTCTGCCATTTTTTCACACTCCGAAAGGGGCAGCTTGCTGCTGCCCCAAATAAGTTTTGATACTGGTATTTATTCTTTGATGAATGAGTTTATCCTTTAAAAATTGGTGATTTACTTTTAATTAAGCGGGGAGGAGCAGCAAGGAAGCCGGATTTTTCCATTAAATGAGGGCCGGCTTTGGCTTTTTTGCAGCTGACTGCAGATATCGGCGAAGTTCTAATTATATCGGCGATCTCTCCGTTTTATCGGCGAACTCCCTATCAGCACCATCTGTCATCACCTCTCCTATGCCAAAAGAATTACTTTTTGAATAAAAGCGCTTGCAATATTTGAAATCCTCGTTATAATACTTGTATACAAGTATACTTGAGTGACTAAGGAGGGAGTTTATGGCGGAAGCCGAGTATTTGTATCCTGCCAAATGGCTGGCAAAAGCTTCGGCTGGAGAGAGAATTGCCTGCGAGCTTAGGATTTCCATTATTTCCGGGATGATTGAAAGCGGTACCATCCTTTCTGAAAACAAAATAGCGGCAGAATTTTCCGTAAGCCGGTCTCCTGTCCGCGATGCCCTTAAAATTCTTGCATCTGAAAATATGGTGCAGCTAAAGAGGATGGGCGCCACTGTTACTGGTTTAACTGATAAGCACATCGAAGAGATTTATGATGTCCGGCTCATGATCGAGTCTTTTGTGTTTGAACGAATGGTGAAGCTGGATACGGAAGAATTGGTCAAGGAGCTCAGCAAAATCCATGAAATGATGAAGATTGCCATTAAATATGGTGATGCAGATGAATTTTCTCTTCAGGATTTGCTGTTTCATGAGACGATTATCCGTTCCATCAATCATTCTTACCTTCTGATGATCTGGGACAATTTAAAGCCTGTTATGGAAAGCTTGATTCTCTTGTCCATGAGGGTGCGCTTTAGAGAAAAATACGAGGATTTTGAGCGGGTTCTGGACAACCATGAACTTTATATAAAAGCCATTCGTTCAAAAGACCGAAACTTAATGATTCAGTCCCTTCACCAGAACTTTGACGATGTCCAAGGAAAAGTGGAAGATTTATGGATGTCACAGCAGCTTCTTTCAAAAGGAGCAAAAAAGGATCATTCTTGAAAGCGTTTTACTTAGAACTCATCTTACTTTTTAAGGAGAATTTATTATGCCATTAGTTATCGTTGCAGCAGGCATTATTGTCCTGCTGATCCTCATCATGGGCCTCAAGCTCAATACATTTGTTTCATTGATTATCGTATCGTTCGGTGTAGCGCTTGTTCTTGGCGTACCTGTTGAAAACATTGTTAAAACAATTGAAACCGGTCTCGGCGGAACGCTTGGCCACTTGGCCCTTATCTTCGGTCTTGGGGCAATGCTCGGCAAGCTTCTTGCTGATGCCGGAGGCGCACAGAGAATTGCCATGACGCTTGTGAACCGTTTTGGCGAAAAGAATATTCAATGGGCGATAGTGATTGCTTCCTTCATTATCGGTATTGCCTTGTTCTTCGAAGTTGGACTTGTTCTATTAATCCCGATTGTTTTCGCTATTTCAAGAGAGTTAAAGGTTTCTGTTCTGTATCTTGGGATTCCGATGGCCGCTGCACTTTCAGTGACACACGGTTTTCTGCCTCCGCATCCGGGTCCGACAGCTATTGCCGGAGAATACGGTGCGAACCTTGGAGAAGTACTGCTTTACGGATTCATTGTTGCTGTTCCAACAGTTATTATTGCTGGACCGGTTTTCACAAAAATTGCAAAGAAACTTGTGCCCGCTTCCTTTACAAAAACCGGAAGCATCGCTTCACTTGGCGAGCAAAAGCACTTTAAACTTGAAGAAACACCTGCATTCGGCATTAGTGTTTTCACTGCATTGCTTCCTGTTATCCTCATGTCTATCGGCACGATCGTTAATTTGATCCAAAAAACAACTGGTGCTGCAGACAATGGATTCTTGATTGCTGTTAAGTTTATCGGTGATGCTTCACCTGCTATGCTGATTTCATTATTATTTGCTGTTTACACAATGGGACTTGCCAGAAAAATTCCGATCAATACTGTTATGGAATCCTGCACAGCTGCGATCATGCAAATCGGCATGATGCTTCTCATCATCGGCGGCGGCGGAGCATTCAAGCAAGTATTGATTGACGGCGGCGTAGGCGATTACGTAGCAAAGCTTTTCCACGGCAGCGCTCTTTCTCCTATTCTATTAGCCTGGCTGATCGCTGCAATCCTTCGTGTATCACTCGGATCTGCAACGGTTGCCGCTCTGACAACGGCGGGTCTCGTGATTCCGCTTCTTGGACACACTGACGTGAACCTTGCGCTCGTCGTGCTTGCAACAGGTGCCGGAAGCTTGATTGCTTCTCACGTAAATGACGCAGGCTTCTGGATGTTCAAAGAATACTTCGGCCTCTCGATGAAAGAAACATTCGCAACATGGACATTGCTTGAGACGATCATCTCTGTTTGCGGACTGGTGTTTACTTTGCTTTTGAGCATGGTGGTTTAAGAATAATAGAAAGGGAGCAGGAAATGAGGATTTCCTGCTCCCTTCTTCATTTTTTCGATAGGTTCATCAAAAACTCTGCGACTTCTAAATCTATGTAGTCATCTTCCCGGTAGCGCTCATCAAAATTCTCCGTCAGATAAAATTTCTTCAGGCTTTCTTTCAATTCATCATTCCAATCTCCAGACAGTTCCCCTGTATGATAGCCTGTTTTCTTTAATGCTTCCTCAATATCTGCCAATAACTGCCCTTCTATTTTCACAAGATTTCCGGGCTTTGTTTTATAAAAATAAAGACGGTATAGATCCAATAACCTTTTCAGCTCTTTAATAGGTTCAGGATGATCGTCTACTCTCAAATCCACATAGCGGTCGTTAAATCCGCCATATCCTCCTTTGTCTTTAACAACAAGAAGTGCTGCGGACTGTTTGCCTCTGCTGTCTCCTCCAGCGGATTGTCCCGCATCAAGTGATTCTACAAGACGCTCTGCAAGATCTCCTTTACTGCTGCTGAACGAATCTGCCATCGCCTGCACTGTTTCCTGGCTTACGAGGATATTTCCCTGGCTGGCAAAATGCTTGCCGGCAATGCCTCCAGCCCAGTCAAAGCATTCCTTTCCGCTGAACGTGGCACTGTTGCCCTCTGCATCAATCAGCCCAACCTGCCTAGTTTCCCTTCCGCTATCCTCTTTAAGAAGTTTTCCCAAAACTTCCTCTGCCCGAAGCCCCTCTTCAAGCAGTGCTAACCCATTTGGCCCAAAGCTTGTATTCGCCCAGGACTGAGTCGCAATCGCGCCTGCTCCAGCTTTAGCCCAAGGCACCACTGCCCCTACGCCAAGGAATTTCGACTGCACGGCTACACCCCATTCCTTCGCTTCAGGATCATAGCCGACGATAGAGAAAGTGGCAGCTAAATGGTCTTTGTGGGGAATCATTGTATCAGCTCTTTTCTTATGATTTTCCTAAAACTTCCTAAAATACATCGCTACTATAGCACACTCTCTTATTATCAGACTATTATGGGAGCTCAATTGCCATCTTCTTGGCCCAAGGGGGAGCAAGATGATATACTTAACTTAGTTAAGTAATGAGAGGAAGGAAAACAATGACCGCTAATAAAGCACTCCTAATAATGGATCTCCAAAACGGCATCGCTTCACGGTATGCTGAAAATCCCGATGCTTTAGCTCCTTTTCAGCAGGCAGCACGTGCCGCAAGAAAAGCTGATATTCCCGTTATCTTTGTCAGAGTGGCCTTTCGCGAAGGCTATCCAGAAGTTCCAGCTCAAAACAAAATGTTCTCAGGTATATCCCAGCATGGCGGCATGACAGAAACAGAATGGGCAACAGAAATCCACGAATCACTAGAAAGGCAGCCGAATGAACCGCTTGTCACAAAGCGCCGGGTCAGCGCCTTCAGCGGCAGCGACCTGGAAGTACTCCTGCGCGGTCTTGGCGTTCAAGAACTGATTCTCAGCGGTATTGCCACAAGCGGTGTTGTGCTTTCCACATTGAGGGAAGCAGCTGATAAAGACTACAGCTTGAAAGTATTATCAGACGCCTGCCTCGATGGAGACCCAGAGGTTCACCGCGTTTTGACTGAAAAAGTTTTTCCGCGTCAGGCAGAGGTACTGACAGTGGAGGAATGGGCAGCTGCTATTGAATAATGAGGAAAATCCGCTTAAGAGCGGATTTTTTTGTTTCTATGAAAACTCACTGCTGAGGGCTGCTGGTGAAATTAAACGGGAGTTTGGTGAATATATCAGCCGAATTGGCGAATATGTTCGCTCGATTGGTGAATATAAATGCTGGTTCGGTGAATATGGACTGGCTCCAAGAGGTAAAAAAGCATTTTGCCTCTGTAAAAATGCATTTTACACTCCCATCAGCTCATACGGACTGGCCCTTTTGCTCGCTGCTGAAAATAAATAGAGAAAAAATCCCCCCAAGGTGGTAAAATCTCTTTAACTGCTAGCAGGGAGTTCCCCGCTATGTAATCGCTTACTAAAACTATTTCATTTGAAGAGGTTGAGGAATATTGGCTATACATGTGCAAGAGGAACCAATCTTTTACCATAAGGGAAGCAAGATTGTGACGTCAGACCGGGAAATTCAAATTCTCGCAAAAATAGAAGAGCCGTTTGTGGCCGTTTTAGGCAATGTGCTAAGTGAAGAAGAGTGTGAAGAGCTCATTCAGGTATCAAAAGATCATTTAAACCGCTCCAAAATCGGCTCGCAGCGGGATGTGAACAGCATCCGAACAAGCAGCGGCGCTTTCCTGCCGGAAATGGCAGACGGGGCAGTGGCCCGTGTGGAAAAACGCGTTGCTGAAATCATGGGAATTCCTCTCGAGCATGGCGAGGGTCTTCATATTTTAAACTATCAGCCTGGACAGGAATACAAAGCCCATTACGACTACTTTACATCAGCGAAAGCCAATTCTAATCCAAGAATCAGCACTCTTGTGATGTACTTAAATGACGTAGAAGAAGGCGGGGAAACCTATTTTCCGCACTTAAAGCTCTCCGTCGCACCGCAAAGAGGCATGGCGGTCTACTTTGAATACTTTTATAAAGATCAAACACTGAATGAAATGACGCTGCATGGAGGTTCTCCTGTAGTGAAAGGCGAGAAGTGGGCAGCGACGCAGTGGGTTCGGAGGAAGCAGTACCGGTAAATGAAAAAGCCTAAGCAGCGGCTGCTTAGGCTTTTTCATTTAGCGTGACACTTATCTTAGTTCCTTTTCCAATCTCACTCTCAACCCGAATTTCCCCCAAATGCAAGTCCACAATCTTTTTCACAATCGACAACCCCAGCCCGCTGCCACCAGAGTTTCTGTTTCGAGACGGATCGGCTTTATAAAAACGCTCAAACATATGCATGACCGTTTCTTCGTTCATGCCGATCCCCGTATCTTCTATAGTAATAATCAGCTCTTCTTCGTTTTTGGAGGCGGTGACTGTGATGGTGCCCTTTTCAGGTGTGAACTTGATGCTGTTATGGAGAAGGTTGATCCAGACCTGGTCCAGCAGTTCTTCATCTGCTGTAATCATGATTGGTTCAAGGTTGGCTTCGATTTCAATGTTCTTTGCCTGCCACTGCGGTTCATTGGCGAGAATGATGCGGCGCAGCTGATAATCAAGCCGATAGTTACTTTTTTCAAGGGTCAAATGGTGAGATTCCAAAGATGTCAGTTTTAGCAGGTTTTCGCTTAATTTAGAAAGCCTGGTGCTTTCGTTCTCAATAATCTCGAGATAATGGGCCCGTTCCTCTTTCGTTAGGTCATCATTTTTCAAAGCATTAGCAAAGCCGCTGATCGAGGTGAGCGGTGACTGGATTTCATGTGAAACATTTGAGATGAATTCCTGCCTCATCTCCTCCATGGCTCCGAGCTTATCAGCCATTTCGCCGACGCTTTCGGCAATCTTCGTAAAAGGGTGATTGTTTCCCTCCCGATAATAGGAAAGATCTATTTTGAAGTTGCCTTCTGCCATCAATTTCATCGCCTGAATCATCGGATAGAGGTATTTATTCTGCTGCTCTTCAAAATAAGGTATCATGCGAATGAAATACATCCCGAAGCCAAAAAATGAAAACCCTAAAAAGGAGGTGATTATTTGCCTTGCAAGTTCATGGAGCTCAAGGCCATACACTTTATAGACCAGCGATGTTAGCCAATAGGCCACCATCCAAAATATAAACAAGGCTGTTATGACAAAGCAGATCCCTGCTAATCGCTTCATGAATTCTTTCATTCAGACACACACCTCAAGCCTGTAGCCGAGTCCCCTTAGCGTTGTAATTTTAAAAGGACAGTCACTTTGGGAAAATTGCTGCCGCAGCCGCTTGATGTGCACATCAATTGTGCGCTCGTCTCCTTCGTAATCATAGCCCCAAATATCCTCTATCAGCTGCTCTCTTGAAAACGTCTGCTGAGGGTGTGACGCAAGCTTGAACAGTATTTCAAACTCTTTCAGGCGCAGTGATAGCTCCTGATCCCCGATGAACACTTTATAGGAAGCTTTATCAATGATCACATTTCCTATTTCCACAGAGTTTGAGACCGAAATTTGGTAGCGCTTGAGGAGCACTTTTACCCGTGCAGCCAGTTCCTCTGAAGCAAAGGGCTTGACGAGATAATCATCTGCGCCAAGGTTAAAGCCCTTTACCTTTTGAGAGGTTTCGCCTTTTGCTGTCAGCATCAGGATCGGCAGGGTATCGGAATAGTACGCCCTGACTTCCTTGCAGAATGTCCAGCCATCCATATTCGGCATCATAATATCGAGTATAATCAGATCGACTTTTTCAGCATCCAGGATACCTAAAGCGGCTTTTCCGTCCTCTGCCTCCAGAGACGATAGCCCTTCTTTTTTAAAAATCAGGGAAATCAGTTCACGGATATGGGAGTCGTCATCAATGATTAATACCTTTGCCATAAAGCTCATTCCTTTTGTTAAGTTACCTTTATTTTACTCTTTTTAAAGAAATGCCACTATGTTCTTTTCATATAGTACTTCACAGTCAGCGGGGCAAATACGGCTACAATCACAAGCCCGCCGATCAAAGAAATGACAAGATCCCACCCGACAGTGCCGGCATTAACCAGCTCTCTTACGGCCGTAACAAGATGCGTAATCGGGTTGATGTTCACAAACCACTGCAGCCAGCCCGGCATTGTATTAGCCGGTACAAAAGCATTGGAGAGAAACGTGAGCGGAAATAGGACGAGCATTGAGATTCCCTGGACGCTTGACGCGGTCCTGGCAATAACACCGAAAAAAGCAAAAATCCAGCTGACTGCCCAGGAGCAGACAATCACTAACAGCCCTGCAAGAATGACACAGCCAAGTCCTCCCTCAGGCCGGTACCCCATAATGTACCCCATTGTCAGCGTGAGCACTGTTGCAATCGTATACCTGATCGTGTCTGCCATCAAAGCGCCGGCAAGCGGAGCAATTCTGGCAATCGGCATCGATTTGAATCTGTCGAAAATCCCTTTATCCATATCCTCCCGCAGCTGAACCCCTGTCACAATGGATGTTCCGATAACTGTCTGAACTAAGATCCCCGGTATAATGACAGGCAAGTAACTTTGCACGTTCCCGGAAATGGCGCCGCCAAAGATATACGTAAACATCAAGGTGAAAATAATCGGCTGCAGGGTAACATCAAACAGCTGCTCCGGCGTGCGCTTTATTTTCAATAGTCCGCGAAAGGCCATTGTGAAGGAATGCATCACAGATTGTCTGAAGCTTGCTTTTCTTCTCGGCCGGCGTTCGGACGCCGGTACAATTGTCTGGGTATTCATACGCTTACCTCTTTTCTTGGTTCAGGCTCTCTCACGGCTTCCTCTGCTCCATGGCCTGTAATGGTTAAAAATACTTCATCAAGGGTCGGTTTTTGAACGCTGAACTCAGCAAGCTCGATATTCGCTTCCCGAAGAGCAATTAAAAGATCTGCCACATGATCCGCATGTACAAGCGGGGCGGTAATTTTCCCGCCTTCTGCCGATACGGCAGACGGGACGTTCAAAACCTTCTCTACAAGACGGCGGGCTCCCTGCATATCTTTGCCGTGCTGAATGTTCAAGTGCAGGGAAGAGGTGCCGACAGATGCTTTCAATTCGTCCACCGTACCCTCGGCAACCACACGGCCGCTGTCAATGACGGCAATCCGGTCAGCGAGCTCATCCGCTTCCTGCAAATACTGTGTGGTTAATAGAACAGTAGAACCAGTCTTGACCAGACGGCGGATCGTCTCCCACATCTGATTGCGGGTTCTCGGATCAAGTCCAGTTGTCGGCTCATCAAGGAAAATGAGCGGCGGCTGGGCAATAAGGCTCGCTGCCAAATCAAGCCTGCGCCGCATGCCTCCCGAGAAATTTTTGAGCGGCCGCTTTGCCGCTTCTGTTAGCCCGAACTCTTCCAATAAATCCTCTGCCTTCTGCTTTGCCTCTTTTCTTCCTAGTCCAAGGAGCCTTGAGAAAATAATCAGATTCTCTGTGGCGCTCAGTGCCTCATCAACAGAGGCGTATTGCCCTGTCACGCCGATAAGCTGCCTGACAATATGTGGCTCCTTCACGACATCGTGTCCGAAAATCTTGGCAGAACCGGCATCTGCCTTTAATAAGGTAGCAAGCATTCGGATGGTTGTTGTTTTCCCCGCCCCATTCGGTCCAAGAACCCCGTATATGGAACCTGTGCGCACCTTTAAATCCACACCATCCACCGCACGATGATCGCCGAAGGTTTTGACGAGACCTTGTGCTTCTACAGCCCAGTCTTCGTTTAGTTTGTTCATTCTAAAATCCTCCTTTTGCTGAGTATCTGCTTACGAGTATAGAAAGGAATTATGAACTGAATGTGAAATGAAAAATGAAGCCAGGAAACTTTTTAAAGTCTCTTGGCTTCAGAGGCCGTTCCATTAGTTCACAGTAATAAAAATTTTGTCATGAACAGACAGCTTTTGGCTTGGTTTTGCAATGATATTGTTCAGTAAAATTTCACCATTTTTTATCTTTTGAGCGAATTACAGTACGGCTCCAGCCATCAATATAGTCTGCAAGAGTCCGGTCTAAGCGAAAACTGCCTTCAACTGCAGCTATACGGATTTCACAGGATGAACCAGTAAACCCGAAAAGAGAAATTTTCTCTTCATCATGGCTTGGATTGGGCTCTGTTTTCATAAGACTGGCAGAGTCAACATGTTCAGAAAACGATTTATAGGTATCCAGCTTCTTGTTCCACGAATGAATTTTCGGACATTTATAGATAGCTAATTGATAAATATTTTTGCCGTTCGCATTATAGAAAATAAGATTTATAAAGAATTAGGAATGAAATGCATAAAAGCTGACCCTTATGGATACTTTTTCATCAATAATTTACATAAATTGATAAAATTTGATATAATATAAGAACAAATGTTCCTATTTTGGTTGTTTTTTTTATTTTCTCTTCTCTTTAGTCTATGGAGGTGTAGAAAATGACAAGATATAAAAATCTCAATGAATATAAAAAAAAGAATGCAGAATTCCTAGAACAACCAATAGTAAAAAGTTTTTTTGATAGTAACTCTTGCCATCTCCAAATGCTTGAATCAGCAATTATAGGATGTGATACAAAGGCAAGAATAGAATTGGATAAGCAATTTATAAATCATTTTTATTTCTATAGGCTTGCCCAGTATGTCTCTGTACTTTCTCATAATTACTCAGTAGATTTTGATAAAAGTAAAAGAAAGCAAAGAGAACACTTTCCCTTAATCCTTGATCGACCAATTGAGAACAGTGAAAAGGGAACTTCAACTCTTGATTATCTATCTTATAAGAGTGAAAATACCCATCAAATTGAAATTAAGGATTCTTCCTTAAATGAATTAGTGGGAGATGAAATATTAAGCAAAATCCTGAATAATCTCTCTGATAAAGAAAAAAAAGTTCTACATTTGATAATTATTCAACAATTAAAGCAAGTTGAAGTGGCTAAATTATTTGGAGAAACTCCACAAAATATTGCAAAGATAAAAAAGAAAACGCTAGAAAAAATAAAAAAAGAGTACAGAAAGGGCGTTAGTAAAGATGATAAATAAGCACGAAATGATTGTTAATGTTTTATTGCTTATGAGTCCTAAAATTAAAAAGTCTTTATTAAATACAGATAGAAATGATAGAGAAGATTTGGAGCAAGAAATAAAACTGAAATTAATTGAAGCGGTATTTGGAGGAAGAATCTCACCCCCTCCAACATTTTTAGATTTTCAGGAAGAATTTAATCAAAAGAATCAAAATGCAGCGAGTTAAAAAGCAAGGATAGAGAGATCAAACAAAATTTTGTGCTGCAACAAAACAAGGCTATCTTTTTATGATAGCCTTGTTAAATTACTATTGATAGCAAGATACACTTATTGTTTTTTTGCTCATTTCTAAGCTTCAATCTCCATTGAAAAATGGAAAGGGGCAATTAATCATATACAATTTCCTTAAATATCTGTGGTTAATCCTAAAAATCCTTACTCTCCCCATAATTAAACGCTTCAGGACCCTAAATCTATCTAAAAATTCAACTTGCCTTGGACTATTAAAGAGCCAACAAGGTAAATTAACCATCGACTTTTACCTTGTTACCTCAAATAATCTACAAAGTCTTTTAAAAAAAGTATAGCTGGATAAGTAAATAGTGGACTATATGATACGGTAGTTACAGTATTTAAAATTTTTTTTTAAAAAAAGCTAAGTTTCTAATATAAAAAGTTGTTTTTTAAAACAAATTTTCTCTTTAATCAATAACAAGTTAATTACACATATATTATTAACTTGAATTGTTTATATGGAGGAATTTAATATGCCTTGTTCAACTGTTTATGATCCACACATTCTAAGGGTATGTACTGATGCGGACTCGTACTCTGCAAATGCAACAACGATTGACGTAGTTTGTGACTATGGTGGAGGTACTCCCTTGACGTGGAAATACACCCTTTCTGCTGAGGTTTGGGATGGTTCTAATTGGATCGCTAAAAAATTACTCACTGGGTCTTTTAGTCTGCGGACACCAACTAAAGTTTTTTATATTAAAGATTTAGGGTTGAAATCCGGAAGTAATAGTGTTCGTATTAAAGGCTATTTTAATCGGACAGATACAGGAGCTCTAGAGACTGAGACTACCCCAGCCTTTATTGTCAAAAGGTAAAACAAAAAAAGAAGTCTTTCTCGTAAGTGGACTGTTTACGAACAGTTTAAAAGCACCTATGCAAATAAGTGGCTCCGGTATTGTACCGGGGTCATTTTATATATCCGCTTTTTTAATATTTATGAACTTCTGAAGTTATTTTTAATGAACCTTTCTTCGTCAGACGCCTTTAAAACTCTATAAGCCTCCCCAACCTTACCACCATCTAATTTCCAAAAGTAATTATGATCTTCGATTATGTTTGAAAAGTCTTGGTTTTTCCACTTCGTTGCAATTTGTAGTAAGTATTTTTTTCTCTTAAACTCACTTTTTTGGACAATAAGATATAGCTTTTCAATATTTTCTTTATTCATCTCAACAGCACCGACCTTTTTTTCAGCCATCACTTTTTGATGCGTCATAAAGTGCATTGTATCCATTATCTCTTTCTCGGAAGAATTATTGTCCACTGGAAAAGTTGTTGTTGCTCCTTCAACTTTAGCAACTTGTTCAGGTGCTGCATCAGGATTCCAAGTTTCTTCATCAGTTGTGGTATCAGATTGATTCTGTGCTATATTACTATTTTTTTGGTTACTATCGGATTCGTTAATTGTTTGTTTAAAATTCATAGTAATAAAAGCGATTAGAAATATAGCCATTATTATTAAGACTACAAAGATTTTTTTCATAAGTAGTACCCCTTTCTTAAATTTTAGCGTTTTTGTTTTCCTTTTTCTAACATTATTATACCACTACATGTTTTCAGTAAAGAATAGCCAAGAAGTATTAGGAAAAATTTAAAAAAAACGTTTAAATTTTATCCTCTTTATCCTCTTTAACATGTAAGGGGGTGTGAATAGAATGGAGATAGATATCGCACAATTAATTAATATTTTGGGTAATTTTGGTTTTCCAGTAGCTATTGCTTCGTATTTATTAATCAGATTAGAAAGAAAAATGGAAAGTTTAACATCTGCTATACAAGAACTGAAGGAAATAATAAAAAAATATTAAATGGTTGATATTTTTTGCTGATTCTCTCTTTCATATATAACAAGCAAAAAGGCGCGCTTAAAGCTTGGTACATTTAAAGATCTTTCAAAGGAAATATTGTATTGGTTTCGACGGTTATAGCAGTACAGGTTTGAGAAATTCAACGTACGGAGGAAGTACTGGTTTTATTCCATCTCCATAAACTGGAGAAGCAAGTTGGTTTAACAAGGGCCCTTCATTTAATACTAAAGCTTAATTAACTACTGATAGTTTTGGGCCTACCAGGGAAAAAAATATGTTTACCTTTTTAAAATAGCACAAGCGTATGCTAAGAGGATAGAAAGGGTTTTTACCAAATAAATAATTAAAGTAACATATAGAAAGGGGAAAATTATATGGATCAAATGGTTTTAAAGGTTCAACAGTGGCTTAACAATACCTATTCAGGTGTCCAAGGTTTTACTCCAATACCTGAAGAACTTTATGGGAAAACTGGATGGACAACAATGTATGCCCTTACTAGAGCATTACAACATGAATTAGGAATCACAGTTTTGGTGGATAATTTTGGGAACGGAACTAAGGCTGCATATGAGCGACAAGGATTACTTTCAGAAGGTGATTCTCGTGCAAATTTAGTATATATCCTCCAAGGTGGATTGTTGTGTAAGGGGTATAACCCAGGAGGATTCACAGGAACGTTTGGGCCAGGCACCAGGTCAGCAGTCATGAAAATTCAATCGGATACAGGTATGCATACAATCGATGGAGTAGTTTATTCGCATATTTTTAAAGCAATTTTAACAATGGATGCTTACATTCTTATAGGAGATAATGGGGATTCAAAAGTTAGAGCCATACAGCAGGCTTTAAACGCTAGTTACTATACAACAGCTGGGATCCAACCTTGTGACGGGATTTATTCAAGAAATACTAATAAGTCTTTAATGTATGGAATTCAAACAGAAGAAGGAATTAGTGCAGCTGAACAAACAGGATCTATGGGTCCTACAACTAAATCTCGATTACCGTATTTATTAATGGGAAGTTCTAATGTTAATTTTGTAAGGCTCCTTCAATTTGTTTTGTATCTTAATGGCTATGATCCTGGCCGATTTGACGGGGAATTTGATGCAGGCACTCATAATGCATTAACTTCTTTTCAAAATTTCACTAAACTACCACTCACTGGAACATCAAATACTGAAACATGGCTTTCTCTTTTAGTTAGTACCGGTGATCCAAATCGAATAGGAACTGCTTGTGATTGTGTAACAGAAATTACACAAGCAAGGGCTCAAACTCTGAAAAGTCATGGATATACTCATGTAGGAAGATATTTGACCAACGTTGTAGGCAGTACTTTAAATAAAAAAATACAACCTGGTGAATTAAATGCCATTTTTAATGCAGGGCTATCCGTTTTTCCAATTTATCAAACGTATGGTGGAGAAGCTTCTTATTTTAGTGCTAAACAGGGAGAATTTGATGCAAAGTCTGCATATGAAGCTGCAAAAGAATATGGTTTTAAAAACGGAACAACTATTTATTTTTCAGTGGATTTTGATGCATATGGTAAGGATATAACAAACAATATACTTCCGCATTTTAAGGCGATACATGATCAGTTTGTCATTTATGGTGCATCATATAACGTAGGTGTATATGGAGCTAGAAATATTTGCATACAAGTTTCAGAACATGGATGGGCTAAATATAGTTTTGTAAGTGGAATGTCGACTGGATTCAGTGGTAATCTAGGTTATCCATTACCGTCAAACTGGGCGTTTGATCAAATCTCAACAATTACTATTGGCTCCGGTGAAGGTAAAATCACAATCGATAATGATATTAATTCTGGAAGAGACTTAGGACAATCGTCAATCGGATCTGGACCTGCTTCTATTAACTACGAATCTCTTAAAATGTTGAGATCAATTTTTGAATTAGCCATGGAATATACCGGAAATGCCATACAACAGGCAAACTACTTGGTATCTAATTATTATAAAAAGTCACACTATGATATGGGGATATGGGCATTTACAACTGGAGGTATCGATCAAGGATTTGTAGATTTTGTTAAAAATAAAGGGAAGGAAGTATTAGGTGATCAATTTACAGATATCATTGATCCAATCACTAAAAATAATATTGATATTCAGCATTTAATGGCTACATTATCATCATTACTATATTCACCTGATATTCCATTTGTAGGGGTTCACATAAAAGACTTAGCTGGGTGGGCTGGAGACTTGTTTACTGTTATGATTGAAGTTTACAATCATAGAGATGATGTGAAATACGAGCAATATGGTGACTTACTAGAAAGAACATACAGAGCAGCACTGGATGTGATTGGAACCAGCGAAACTCCAAGTCACTTCTCATATTCCGATTACGCTGGGGACATGGATGCTTTAAATATTGCTAAAATTTTGGATAATGACATTACTATGAATATATTTGATGCCTTCTATAACTATTATGAGTCTGGTGGGGTCCTAAAAAGAATTCAAAACTTCTTTGAGAATAAGTTTAGTTCAGATGTCTCTGAAGTTGAAAATATAGCTATTACTTATTTGAATGATTCATTCCCTGAACTTGATATAGCTTATGCCAGGAATAAATTAAGAGAAGATGATCCGGTACCTGAGTATACAAAAGATGAAGGGAAAGAGCTAGCCAAAGCATGGAAGGATAAACTATTAAAAGATTTAAGCAAAGAAACACTTTGAGTTAATTAATTAATTAATATAAAGCAAGACCCGAATAATAATTCACTTAATAAGGTGATATTACTCGGGTCTTCTTAATGAAGAATGATAGCTAACACTATGATCAGCCTAATTTACTTCTGAAAAAGAAGTCAAATCTAAATAATTATTTTAGCGGAATGTCAAAGTATCCATAGGATAACAAATCCCCATTTTTACTAATAGTATACTTTTTGTAAGTGAAATTTTTGAAAGTCTTACTAGAGGATGGGACATATTTTGAGTATCTTCCCTGCATTTTAAAAAACAAAGGGAATTCTTTTTTATACACGAATACTGTGAGGTACATATTTCCATCATTGACTCCGTTTGATTGATGATTCGATGTTATATATTTCCCGTTAGTCAAATGGCTATTTATGGACAAATACTCACTAGAATATGCCATTAAAGGAAACAATTTAAATATAGATACCAACATTATACAAAAGATAAAAAATGAAGGAATTTTTGATTTGCAATAAAAGAATAGGGCAAATGAAGCCAATAGTGAAAAAACGATATCCATATACCATGCAAAATGAGTCAAATTTAGATTTAATGCTGAATAATATAGTACAATATCCAACTTTGTAGTCAAAATTGTCATGAAGATCCTAATAATTAAATATAGAACTGAAAAAAGCAAAATTCCTTTATGTAATTTATCCTTTATAGGAGTTCTTTTCATTATTATCGTCTCCTTTTTCAAAGGTGAACTTGCGCTGCTCAACTGTCTGTTTTTATTAGATTTTTATTCTCCCAAAAATATACCGATCTATCATTTCTTTACAATTTTGGTTTAACCTTAATTTATACTATATCAGATTAATAAAAATTTCATCTCTAGTTTATCTTTAGCTTAGCAATTAGTAATGTAAAAACTCGTTCCCTAGATACGCACGTGTGAAAAACAAGAGTCACAGCAATTTAAATTGGCTTTTCTTTATTGTCAAAGTAAAAAACTTGCTGTGTTGTATCCTGATTCATTTTTCCTGCATAAGTTATGTACTGCCTTTTACCGAAGATTAAATCCTTATCAATTATTGTAATGTCTGGTAAAACTATTGAATAATCACTCATCTTGAAATTAGTTAATTTAAGTTTTCAAGTAAATCATGGCTTAGTACACCCTTACATGTGCTGTAACTTATTTTATTTTCAAAATAATGGTTTAATTTATATGAACCATAAAAAACGGATTGTTAGATGACGGAGAGCAAGATAATCATATAAAATGATTCAGCAAGCCAATGATTGATTAGGTGGTTATATCCATGATTCACATATTAGTAGCAGATGATGATCCGCATATCCGCGAGCTGCTGCGTCATACCCTCCAAACAGAAGGGTATCTCGTGTCAGAAGCAGCAGATGGCAATGAAGCAGCAACGCTTTTATCACAGCAGGTTCACTTAGCTGTAGTGGATGTGATGATGCCGAATAAAGACGGCTACCAGCTTTGTGAAGAAATCCGCAGCAGCTATAATTTCCCCGTTATTCTTCTAACTGCAAAGGATCAGCTATCTGATAAAGAAAAAGGATACCTCGTCGGCACAGATGATTATGTCACAAAGCCTTTTGAACCGAAGGAGCTTTTATTTCGCATCAAAGCTTTGCTGAGGCGTTATAAAATGGCGAGCCTTGACAAAATTGTGCTGAACGGGACAACGATTGACAGACGGAGCTACGAAGTTCATAGCAACGGCAAAATTCTCCTGCTTCCAATGAAGGAGTTTGAACTGCTGGCACAGCTCGCAAGCTTTCCGAAAAGGGTCTTTTCACGGGACGAGCTGATTCAATTAGTGTGGGGAGCGGATTTTACAGGAGATGATCGCACGATTGACGTTCACATTAAACGGCTGAGAGAGCGATTTGCATCAGTTGAGGATTTCCACATTCAGACCGTCCGCGGAATCGGCTACAAATTGGAGGCATTGAAGCAGTGAGAACTCTTTATCTGAGGCTTTTTCTTACCACTCTGCTGGTGATGATTATGAGCAGCCTGCTGGCGTTTTTTCTATCAAATGCTTATTACCAGTTTTATTTAAAGCCTGTTAATGATGCCAAGCTGACGAAGATGGCAGAGGATGTCAAAGCCTTTTACGATGAAAACCCGGAGGATCCGGCAGGTTCTTATCTGACCCACGTCTCCAATCTCGGCTATCAACTCTATCTTGTAACGGACAAGAACAAAGGCACCTTCTACGGCCATGCTTTCCGGAAAAACACATTAGATCGCCAAACGATTCAAACGGTGCTTTCAGGCGGAGTTTATCACGGCATCAGAGACTATCCATCTAAAATATTTATCACCGGCTTTTTTGAAAATGATTTAAAGAATACGATCGGTCTGCCTGTCACAATCAATAAAAAGCCGTACGCCATGTTTATGCGGCCGGACACAGAGCTTCAAATCGGGGAACTGAGAATCTTCTTGGCTGTCCTGCTGCTCTTGACCTTTGCCATCAGCGTTTTGCTTGTTGTTTTCAGCACCCGGTACCTTGTAGCTCCCATTACAAAGCTGACAGAGGCTACAAAAAGCATCTCCTCGGGTAAATACAATATTCAGCTGAATGTGAAGCGGCGCGACGAAATAGGGCGTCTCGCCTCCCACTTTTCACAGATGGCGAAGAGTCTTGATCAGCTTGAGGCAAGCAGACAGGAATTTGTTTCAAATGTATCCCATGAAATTCAATCCCCGCTTGCCTCCATACAGGGATTTTCCCAAACGCTGCAATCCAGGCACCTGCCGGAAGAAGAGCGCCAGCATTATTTGACCATAATTGAGCAGGAAAGCAGGCGGATGTCGCAGCTCAGCAAACAATTATTGACTCTCGCCTCCCTGGATAAAGAAGAGAGCCTGCTCGATAAAAAAACATACGACCTGGCTGCCCAGCTTAAGCAGGTGATTCTCATGACCGAATGGCACTGGCGGGAAAAAGAGCTGGCCATCGATCTTGAGCTGCCTGAAGCTTTTCTATATGGAGATGAAAATCTGCTTCATCAAGTCTGGACTAATCTGATTACAAACAGCATCAAGTACACAGAGCCAGGCGGGACCATCTCCATCTCACTAAAAAAACAGGAAGATCATTGTATTGTTAGGATTACGGATACAGGAATCGGAATCTCCAAGAAAGATCAATCCTTCATCTTCGACCGTTTCTATAAAGCCGACAAAGCAAGAGAAAGAAAACAAGCAAGCAGCGGCTTGGGCCTCGCCATCGTTAAAAAGATCATTGATCTGCATGACGGAAAGATTGATGTACAGAGTGAGCCTGGCAAAGGAACAGCTTTTCAGGTAACCCTTCCGAGAAGATAACGGGAGGGTTTTTGTTATGCGCTGTTCATGCTCCATTCATATTCAAGTTATATTCTTTTCTTGTAACCAAAACACGAATGGAGATGAACAATAGATGTTTCTTTCACTACGGGAGCTGAAGCATGCGAAGCTGCGCTACCTGCTGATCGGATCGATTATGATTTTGATTGCCTTTCTTGTCCTTTTTGTTTCAGGCCTTGCGAAAGGGCTGTCTTCCGATAATGCTTCCTCGATCCAGTTAATGAAGGCTGATTATTTCCTTTTGCAAAAGGAGGCCGATCACCGTCTGAACCGGTCATCTATATCCCATGAAATTGTCCATCAGGTGCAGCATACGCTTGCAGAGGATCAGGCTGCCCCGCTGGCCATCCGCATGGGGGCCATCACGAAAGAAAAGTCAGATAAAAAGATTGATGCATCCTTTTTTGCGATTGATCCAGATAGCATGCTGAAGCCCAACTTAGCAGAGGGCCAAATGCCAGCGGGCAGCAGCGATAAAAATGTCGCAGCGGACGAGTCGTTAAAGGAGGAGGGCTTTTCCTTAGGAGATCAAATTCGCGATTCGGAATCAGGCAAGACCTTTACCATTACAGGTTTCACGAAAGCACAGTCCTTCAGCCACACCCCTGTAATCCATCTCACTTTTAAAGAATGGAAAGCGATAAACAAGGCGGACCCTGCCTTTAATGCAATCGCTCTAAAAACAAGCGCTGGTATGGAGAAAAACCTTTCCGGCTTTGAGGTTGTATCGAAGAGTGAGGCCTTACAGGGAATTCCCGGCTATAAAGAAGAACAAGGCTCCCTTTTGATGATGATTGTCTTCCTGTTTATCATTGCAGGCTTTGTGCTCGCTGTTTTTTTCTATGTGGTCACGATTCAAAAAATCAATCAGTTTGGTGTGCTGAAAGCCATTGGGGCTTCTTCAGGATATTTGGCGAAATCCATCATCGGGCAGATCCTGCTGTTGACGGTTTTAAGTCTCGCTGCTGCTGCACTCCTGGCTTATGGACTCGCTGCTCTTCTTCCAGGTTCGATGCCTTTTGATCTCGCACCGTCGCTTGTGATTCTTTGCTCCGCCTTGTTTCTCGCCGTTTCGCTGATAGGATCACTGCTGTCCTTGTACAAAGTAGTAAAAATTGATGCCATTGATGCCATTGGGAGGGCTGCTTAATGACAAGCAAGCTAATGCTGGAAAAGATCAATAAAGTATATGGAGATGGCGACAGCACCGTTCAAGTATTGAAAGATGTGTCACTGAATGTAAAAGCAGGGGAATTTATTGCCGTTGCCGGGCCTTCAGGATCCGGAAAAAGCACCTTTTTATCCATCGCAGGAGCGCTTTTGTCCCCTACAAGCGGCCGCATCCTGCTGGATGGCCAGGACATCAGCCAGCTGTCTCCAAAAAAAATGAACCACGTTCGCCTGAAGAAAATTGGATTTGTCTTTCAATCATCCAATCTCATTCCCTATTTAACGGTTCAGGATCAGCTTCTGCTTATTTCTGAATTAGCCGGAAAGAAGGATAAACAGGCCCAAAGGCGATCAGAGAGTCTTCTGGAAAGACTCGGCTTATCCCATCGGAGGAATCACTATCCAGACAGCTTATCAGGCGGGGAAAAACAGCGGGCCGCCATCGCCAGAGCCTGGATGAATGAACCTGAAATTCTGCTGGCCGATGAGCCGACAGCAAGCCTTGATTCAGAGCGGGGCAGGTCCGTTGTCCAAATGCTCGCTGATGAAGTGAAGCTCAGGGACAAGGCTGCGATCATGGTCACACACGATAAACGGATGCTCGATCTCTGCACCCGTGTGATTTATATGGAAGACGGGAGATTAGCTGAGAAATAAAGAGAAAGGTGCTTTGCTGCAGGGTAAAGCACCTTTTTTCTTTTCCTTTTGCACCCTATCTTGGTCTGCCGTTCTTTAAATTTGGCTGTTGATTGCAGTACTCAGGCGTCCGCTTTCCGCGGGGCGGGCGGTGAGCCTCCTCTGCGCTTTAGCACCTGCGGGGTTTCACCTGTCCCGCTGTTCCCGCAAGAGTCTCCCGCCTGGAACGCAGGTCAACAGGTGCGTAAAACTCACCATTCTTCTTTAACATAGCTTTAAATTAAAAAAAGAACCCTCAATCCCCATCAGGATCAAAGGTTCTGTCTTTTCTTGCCCGGATCTTTCAGCTTAACACCGCTTTTTTTTCGTCTAAGCCGAGCGTTTGAGCAGTAGAAGTATGAATTTCCCTGAACATTTCAGGTTTTTCAGAAAGAGATACACCATAAGAAGGCACCATTTCTTTAATTCTAGGCTCCCATTCCTTGATGTGCTGCGGGAAGCAGCGGTTCATGACCTGCAGCATAACGTGAACGGCCGTAGAAGCACCAGGGGATGCGCCGAGCAAGGCTGCAATGGAGCCATCTGATGCTGTGACAACTTCTGTTCCGAATTGCAGGGTCCCTTTTCCGCCTGCGTCTGTATCTTTAATCACCTGCACGCGCTGTCCTGCAACGACAACATCCCAATCCTCGCTTTTTGCGTTCGGAATAAATTCGCGCAGCTCTTCAATACGTTTCTCATTGGACAGCAGCACCTGCTGAATCAGGTATCTGGTCAGTCCCATTTCTTTTACCCCTGCTGCGAGCATCGTCATCAGATTGTTCGGTTTAACAGATCCGATCAGGTCGAGGTTAGAGCCTGTTTTTAAGAACTTAGGCGAAAAGCCGGCAAATGGTCCGAACAAAAGCGTTTTCTTGCCTGCAATATAGCGCGTATCAAGATGCGGCACAGACATTGGCGGTGCGCCGACCTTTGCTTTGCCGTACACTTTCGCATGATGCTGCTCAGCGATTTCCGGCTTATTGCAGACCAGGAACAGTCCGCTGACAGGAAACCCGCCGATATGCTTGGACTCTGGAATGCCTGTCTTCTGCAGCAATGGCAGACTTCCTCCTCCGCCGCCGATAAACACAAATTTAGATGTATGGATTTCCGTTTTTCCGCTGTCCATATTCTGTACTTTTACTTCCCACAAACCGTCGCTCGTTTTGTTCATATCCTTTACCATGTGCTTATAATGAAGCTCTGCGCCTTTTGTTTTCAAGTGGTCAAACAGCAAGCGTGTCAGCGCACCGAAATTAACGTCTGTACCTGTGTCAATTTTCGTTGCAGCAATCGGCTCGCCTGGATTGCGCCCATCCATGATGAGAGGAATCCACTCCTTCAGCTTTGCCGGATCCTCCGAATATTCCATTCCGCTGAAAAGCGGATTTTTTGACAGCGCTTTAAAACGTTTTTGCAGAAAAGCAACATTCTTCTCCCCCATCACCATGCTCATATGCGGAATTGGCATAATGAAATCCTTCGGGTTTTTAAGAAGACCCTTATTGACTAAAAAAGACCAAAACTGCCGTGAGAGCTGAAACTGTTCATTGATGCTGATGGCCTTGCTGATATCAATGGAACCGTCCGGCTTTTCAGACGTGTAGTTGAGCTCGCACAAAGCAGCATGCCCTGTGCCTGCATTGTTCCATTCGTTTGAGCTTTCTTCCCCTGACTTTTCAAGCTTCTCAAACATTTTAATGTTCCACTCAGGAGCAAGCTCCTTCAATAATGTCCCCAAAGTCGCACTCATGACGCCCGCACCGATTAAGATCACATCTGTCTTCTTCTGTATGCTGCTCATTTTCAACCTCATCCCCTATACATATATAAAAGAGTAAGCGCTGCCTTAAGACCGCCATATGCCCAGCCATTTAGATGTCCAGGCAAGCAGCGCTTCTTTTTGTGTAAATATGAACGTTTTCATATTCTATTATAATGATTTACCTCATGAAATATCTACTGTTGTCTAATAATTATAAACTATCTAAATCTATAAAAAAAGTGGGGGGTACTTCCTTGATGCTTTATTTATTGTCACTTTTCCGGATAAGTTTACCTTACTGCTTGGCTTCCCACTCAGCCACTTCCTTCCTGACCGCCGGTGCCACTTCTTTTCCAAGCAATTCGATCGCTTTCATCACATCTGCATGAGGCATGGAACCTACCGGAACATGCAAGAGGAACCGTGTAACACCCACTTCTTTGCGAAGGTTAATGATCTTTCGGGAAACGGTTTCCGGGTCTCCGGCAAAAAGGGCTCCTTCAGTGCTGCGCGCCGCATCAAATGCTGCTCTGTTATAGTGTCCCCAGCCCCGTTCTCTTCCAAGTACATTCATGGCTTGCTGTGTGGAAGGGAAAAATTCCTCTGCTGCTGTTTCATCATCCTCTGCTATAAATCCATGGGAATGTGAAGCAACCTGAAGCTTTGCTGCGTCATGGCCAGCATGGGCTGCTGCCTGCTTATACAGATCCACAAGCGGGGCGAACTGAGCAGGGCGTCCGCCAATAATCGCAAGGACCAGCGGAAGTCCGAGCACCCCTGCACGAATAACGGATTGGGCATTTCCGCCGCTTCCGATCCATATAGGAAGCGGGTTCTGCACAGGGCGCGGATAGATGCCCCGATTTGGTATCGCCGCGCGATGCTTTCCGGACCATGTCACAGTCTCGGATTTTTGCAGTGTTAACAGCAGGTCCAGCTTTTCGTCAAAAAGCTCATCATAGTCGTTTAAGTCATAGCCGAACAGCGGAAAGGATTCGATGAACGAACCGCGCCCTGCCATAATTTCAGCACGGCCATTTGAGATGCCGTCAAGTGTGGCAAAATCCTGAAACACCCTCACAGGATCGGCAGAAGAAAGCACTGTAACCGCACTCGTCAGACGGATCCGCTTTGTTTGAGGCGCTGCAGCAGCAAGGACAACAGCAGGAGAGGAAGCAGCATAATCACGGCGATGATGTTCGCCAACTCCGAATACGTCCAAGCCAACTTGATCTGCAAGAATAATTTCCTCCACGACCTCACGCAGCCGCTCTGCATGGCTTATTGTTTTACCTGTTTTTACATCAGGTGTTGTTTCGACAAATGTGCTGATGCCTATTTCCATTCCATTCACTCCAGAATCGTTCGTTTTATCCTCATTTTAACATGAACAAATAAAAAGCCCGTCATTGGAGTGACGGGCTTTCAGCTTCCTACAAAACAGGATCTTTTTCTTTCATTAACTCAGGTGAATTCAGCACATACTCAATCGCATGAGCCACACCGTTTTCATCATTCGTGAGCGTCACATAATCACTCAATCTTTTCACTTCATCCAGCGCATTTCCCATTGCAATTGCAAATCCGGCAGCTTCAAACATTGGGATGTCATTGTTCTGATCACCGATCGCAACGGTCTCTTCCAGTGGGATATTGAAGTAGTCTGCCATCACTTTTAAGCCATTCCCTTTGTTGCCGTTAATGTTCATAATTTCTATATTAAACGGTGAGGAAGTTGCGACGTACACACCTTCAATAGACTTCATGGCAGTCAGCATCCGCTCTTTTTGGACGGGATCCAATACTAGAATAAAAAACTTCTGAATGCTTAGTTCCTCATCCTGCAGAAGGGAATCTATGTCATGGAACCTTCCTTCCGATTCTTCCGGAATCCTGCACATCTTCTCGAAGTTCTCATCCTCGAAATGCTCGGGCGGAACAGTGCCGGATTCAAGAACCCTGTCTAAGCGGGATGTCCATTCCTCATGAAAGTAGATTCCTTTATTCGTATAAAGCTTAAAAGGAACGGTTTCCTTTTCAATCTCTTTGGCAATGATTTCTCCCTGACTGTCCGCTAAGGATGTCAGCTCCAAAAGTTTGCCATCTGCCATAACGGCTGTTCCATTACTGCCGCCCATTGGAAGTTCCATATCATATCTATCTAAAACGCCTTTGATGGATTCCGGCGCCCTGCCGGATAACACCATCACTTTATGCCCAAGGCTCTGTGCTTTTTTGATCGCTTGTCTATTTTCAGGACTGATGTCATTTTTTGATGACAAGGTTGTACCGTCCATATCAAGTGCAAATAATTTCATTTTCATTCTCCTTCCAGTAAAACTCAGCATTTTCATTATAACTCTTTTTTTCTAGATGAAAAATGGAATTGCTTAGCATTTCATTTTTTTAGAAAAATAAAAAGGCATCCTTATTTAAAAAAGATGCCTTTTAAAAACACGAATTTAGCTGAGGATTTCTGCAGCCATCTGATCTAAAACGGTTTCAAATCCCGGCAGATCCGGATACATGCCAGGGTGGAGCTTGTTGCCTTCTTCCTTGATTTTCACAGATCTTACTTCAAGCCTGTGGTAGACTGCTGTTTTTTCCTGGATAATTTCAGGTGATCCCTGATTTTTTTTCAGCTGCTGAATTTCCTGAAGCAGCAGATAGCGGGAAATTTCGAAAATCACCGTTTCTCTGGCAATTTTGGATGGCGTAATGTACTTTTCGCGGAATAAATCTCTGTACTGGCCGCCGTACACTCTGGAAATAATCTTCTCGGATTTAGCCAGCTGCGAAGTCAGAGTCTCATATTGCGCCACCGTTTGAGCATTCAGAACGTCCTTTTGAATAGAAGTGTTCAGAATTCCTGCATCCCGTTTGACAAGATCTCCTGCTCTAATGCCGTCAATAAAACGGGCTGCCCTCAGCCTGTATTCTTTCGCATCAGCAATTTGTTTAACAGCAGCTGATTTGTAAGGCTCAGGAAGAGATGCCGCAAGCTGATCAGCCTTTTTCACATCTGCATCTGACTGGTTATAGATGTTCATGAACGTATCGGGAATATACAAATAAGCG
Source organism: Metabacillus kandeliae (assembly GCF_021166585.1). Taxonomy (GTDB): domain Bacteria; phylum Bacillota; class Bacilli; order Bacillales; family Bacillaceae; genus Metabacillus_B; species Metabacillus_B kandeliae. The sequence continues at coordinate 94,127 of NZ_JAJOZE010000006.1, read as the reverse complement.
AGCGATTTCACACGGGTCGAATAATAAGGCTCAAGCGATTTGCTCGATTTTACTAGATTACTGATTTCGGCAGCCGTCTTTTCAGCAGCATTGCCGGCCCGGTTGCGCATCAGCTGATAGCTTTCTTTGGCTATATAAAGCCCTACATCTTTATTTTGCTCCCAAGCCGGCCCAAATTCAGACAGCGGCAGGCTGGTTTCTCCGTTATACCGGCCAATTTCAATCGTAAAAGCAGGCTTTTGCTTGCGCAGAATAAACCAGTCCGTGTACCCTCCTCCAGACGGGTTAGGTCCTGGATAGACAAGGGTGTAGCCAGTCATTTTGCCAAGCTGCTTGGCATACGATAAGTCTCTTGAATAGATCGCTCCCTGCTGATGGAAATTCCAGTAGAGAATTTGCCCGCTTGTATGATAGCTGACAGCCATTTCCGGCTTAATCTCTTCAGTGAATTTCAGGACCGCCTTCGTTTCAGCGGCAGAAGCAGGAGAATAGCCTTTAAAATTCATATAGGAAGGCCTGCCTGTATTCTTTTCAATATCCGCCCAATAGGCATCATATTGGCGGTTAAGATCCACACCTTTTGCATTGGCTTTCCATCTTTTGAAATCCGTTCTGCCGTCATTCATTTTAATAAGGGCCGAACGGTCTGAGGAAGGAAATTTCTTTGTTCCGTATTGCTGAAGAGTTACACCATCAGGGTTCACCATAGGGGTAAACCAAATCGTAGTTTGATTGAGGATTGTGCGGGCAGGCAGGCCGTTAATGCTGCCGCCTGATACGTAATTCTTTGCGTATTGATCCAGCATATACATGTTCAGATTGGTTGTAAGCCATTCTCTTGCATGATGGGAAGCATTAAGATAAGCATGGGCTGATCCCTTTCCAATCGAGACCGCATAGATATTTCGTCCATACTCTGATTTCCCGATCACTTTGTAATGAATCAAATCCGGGTAGGCTGCAGCAAGCCCTTTAATATCAGCTGCCATTTTTTCATAAGTATAGATTTGATTGGGATTCACCGAATAGGCCGCATTGGCCTTATTGATGAAGCCGAACCCTGCAAAAATCACCAAGGACAGGAGCATCGTTTTCCAAAGGTTTTTCAAATTCCCCGTTTCCTTTCTCCTTCATATTTTGGCAGACTAATAGTCTTTCTTTAAAAAAAGGCTGCCTCCAATAGTATAACGGAGGTGAGCTGCATATTGTTTCAGATTTTTATTTTTTCTGAAAATTACTCGAAAAATAAAAGGGCCGGGCTAGTTCGTTATGAACAGCCCGGCCCTTCTAACAAAATGTGAAAATAACTAGTATAGCGACAGATTAACCTTTCCATATGTATATACCAATTTTCTTGATAACCCTTACTTAATTGCTCTTATCCTTAATTTCTCAGTATTTTTTGGTATAGACATCTATACTTATTAGGTGTTAAAATGATTGTGGATTTAGAAAGCTCAGTCAATGAGTTTAAAACTGGAGCCCGCTTGAAGATACGGTCTGGATAACAGCTATGAATTCGGCGATGCAGTTTGGTCTATATCTATGTAAATGGAGGAGAAAGCAATGAAACTGATTGAAGCAAAAGATTACAAGGAAATGAGTAAAATCGCTGCAGACATAATGATTAAGAAGGTTGCGGACAATCCAGCCATCACTCTTGGACTGGCTACAGGCGGCACTCCTTTAGGAATCTACTCCAGCTTAATTGACGACCATAAAGAGAATGGCACTTCCTACAATGGAGTGACAAGCTTTAATTTAGATGAATATGCCGGACTTTCCGGAAAAGATCCAAACAGTTACCGCAGCTATATGAACGAAAATTTCTTTCATCATATTGATATCCAAAAAGAAAATACCTTTGTCCCATGCGGTGATGCTGAAGATCTTCAAAAAGCCTGCGCGGATTATGAAGCATTAATAAAGGCTCACAAAGGGATTGACCTGCAAATTCTCGGAATCGGAGAAAATGGCCATATTGGATTTAATGAGCCTGGCACTTCCTTTGACTCTGAAACACATGTTGTTCAGCTGACAGACTCAACAAGACAGGCAAACGCGAGGTATTTCAGCAGTCTGGAAGCAGTACCGCAAGCAGCGGTCACAATGGGGATTGCCAGCATCATGAAAAGCAAGGAAATCCTGCTGCTCGTATCCGGAAAACAAAAAAGCGAAGCATTAAAGCAACTGCTGAACAGCAGCCCTGATGAAAGTTTCCCGGCCTCTGTGCTTAACAAACACCCATATGTTACAATACTTGCAGATAAGGCAGCGATTGCTGGCTTAATAGTGAACAGCTGAGGGTTTTCCTCTCTGTGTTCTGCCATAAAATGAAAGAGTTTTCACGTTACGAAAGAAAGGTGCAGGGAAGAAAAGTATGATTAATAAGGAGTCACCCATTCCAATTTATTATCAGCTGCAAGAGCATATAAAGGACTTGATTGAAAAAGGCGAATTACAGCCAGGCGATGCGATTACAACGGAGAGAGAATTTGCCGAAAGATATCAAATCAGCCGAATGACCGTCCGCCAGGCTTTAACCCAGCTCGTGAACGAAGGCTACCTGCACCGAATTCAAGGAAAAGGAACCTTTGTCTCTGAACGGAAAATTGAACAGCCGCTTTACCGTCTCAGAAGCTTTACGGAAGATATGGAATCAAGAGGACTCAAACCGGGCAGCCAGCTCATTTCATTTGAAGTCATCCCGGCACCAGGCCAAATTGCTTCACAGCTCGGTATCCAGGAATATGCACCGATCTATGAGATCAAACGCATCCGGCTTGCTGACGATGTACCGATGGCTTTGGAAACAAGCTATATCTCGGCTAACTTAATTAAAGGACTTACCGAGCAGATTGTAAAAAAATCGGTTTATTCCTATATTGAGGAAAACTTGAACCTTCAAATCGACCATGGCTCACAAGTCATCGAATCTTCTGTCGCCAATGAAGTGGAAGCCAAGTTTTTGAAAATCAAAAAAGGCGCTCCAATTATGCTCATTCAGCAAAAAACCTTTTTAAAGGACGAGACGGCTATTGAATACGTCAAATCCTCCTACAGAGCTGACAGGTATAAATTTATGATTGAAACAAAGCGGTGAAATGAGGGGACGTTCGGATTCTGATCCCCTCCGCCTGCTTTGGTCTTACACCCTGCTTTATTCCCCTTTTCATTTCTTTTGCTTCCCGCTCAGCTCAGCCGCATATTGAAACCCATACAGCAGCAAAGCCCGGATAAAATCAATCACGAAATACTGAAATTTCGTCAGCTTTCTCAGTGAACCGATTCTATATTGATCAAGAAGTTTTAGTCCGCCGAAGTAAATAAACCATATATGCAGAATCATATTGGCAAAGATATAAAGCGGAAACCGGCCATAAGCAAACCTCATCATCCAAAGACTGCTTACAAAATAAGGCCCTAAGTTGAATAGGTTCATTCTTTGGAAAGATGAAGATCCCTTATAGAATTTCCACCACTTTTTCTTCTCTCCAAACAAATCAACCGCTTTTGTAAAAGTACAAATAAAAATGGCTGCGGGAAGGTATCTTTTCAATGCACGGCTTCCTAATAGCGGAACGGATAGCCACGGTATGAACAGCATCAATAAATAAAACCACTTTGAATTTTTCATTCCACCACTCCTTAAGTTTTAGCTTATGTATTTTTTTGACTCTTACTCATATAATAAAAGCCTCTGACAGGGTTCCTGACAGAGGCTTACTATGTATCCTTTATTGATAATTAATAAAAGCAGGCGCCGGGTCGAGTGCCAAAACGTCTTTCGGTGTCATCACCGGCTTATCGTTCTTAAAGAACAGCTTAAACCCGCCGTATTGGATGCTTTCCTTTTGCACAAGCTGATGATATCCGGATGTTTTTAAAGGCGCAACTCCAAATCCATCATTATTCAGCACAACCTCCACGTTTTTCATAGGATGAATGGCTTTTTTGTTTGTAATGATTTTGCCTGCAAATTGATGTACTACAACAAATTTGTCCGGCAGCCCGTTCTTATTAGTTAAATCTGAGACATATTGAATTGCTTCCTGAACCTCACTGCCATCCACATGCCCGAGATTCACGCCAGGGACCTGCCCTTCTTTTACATGAAACTCAGTGTCGATTGCTAAATGGACATTCGGCATTTTCAAGTACTTTTCCAGTGATTTCACCTGGTTCATGACCGTGTCGCGCCCCAGCTGAACATCCAGCACAATTAAACCATGATGTTTTTCAGCTAGTTTGGCATATTCCTCAATATCAGATGACGGTGTATGGTGCACATATAATCCTTTTTCCCCCGGATTGCGCTGAGCGATAGTTGTAATCAGCTCAATAGCAGGAATAGCCGGCCTCTCAGGATCAAGCTCTGAATACTTCCGCGTTTGTTCCTTCAGCTTTTTCATCAAGTCTTCAGGGCTGTGCTCCCCAAGTATTCCCATGTTCTTGGAATTTGGATTTCCGTAATACGCCACAATCCGATTTTTCTGAAGCGGTCCATCAGACTCATCCTTTACCCCTTTTGCCAAGGTCTGACCTAAAGGAACACTTCTTTCCCTGCTGTCTCCATGTGCTTCTGACACCGGAATTCTTTCAAGCTCATCCTTTGTAAAATTCGTTTTCAGCGGTTTTGCGTCTTCAGATGGTTTGATTGCCTGATAGTTTGCTTTTTTAGCGAATCTCGGAGACTTTTGCAATTCCTTCTTATCAAGCTTGAGCTCCGTTACGGCTGGCTGTGTTTTTTCTTTTTTCCCGGATGCTTGCTCATTTGTATCAGCTGATTGAGAACAGCCTGTCAGCAATAAATACGGAATACTTAATAAGCAAAATCCTGTTTTAAAACTTTTTTTCACAATATCCCACCTATTTTTTGGAGTTGGATGCGGTTTTTGCCGATCTATGAAAAATATGGTCTATTAAAATTTAACATGAAACAGGAGTGAGAAGTTAGGAAGCTGGCTTATTCTATTAAAAAATTTAAGCAGCCCGTTACTTTATCCATGTCAAAAAAGCACAGGGAACATCCCCCATGCTTATCTCAAACTCTGCGGAAACCTGAACACAAAAAACGGATCGTACTTCCCGTTCACCCTGTTCAGTCTCTCGGCGTTGGCGCCAAAATACTCGCGCTCATAGTTTTTAAGGTTACTGATCGGAAAGTTCACATAGGAGCCTTCCGTAATGCTCTTTATATATTCGAACCGCTCGCGGACCCATTTTCTATTTTCCTCTGCGAAGGCGTCCTCTGTCCAAACAGATTGAATGCCGAAAATATATCGGGCATCTCTGTAGTAAAAGGCTTTCTCCCGTTTGCCGACGCTTGCGATCTCGCCTCCAAGGGCATAAAACGTAACAGCGGCATAGACGGAACCGTCTGCCGGATTTTGCACAAGTTGTGCAATGTGATTAAGCTCAACAGGTGAATAGCTCCTCCCGGCAAACCTGCCTGTTGATTTGAATTTTTCAAATGGGGGATAAGCGGCTTCCACTTTTTTTACTGCTTCAAGAAATGAAGATTCCTGGAGATCTGCCTGAAACCCTTTTACCGCTGCAAATGGCTGCAGCAGCTGCCTGGCCTCTTCTGCGGAACCATAGAAGAAACCAGATCCAAAGATCCCCAGACCTTCTTCTTCCTCATTGTAAAAACTTACGGATAAGGTCAGCCTCTTATCCAGTCCAGGCAGCCAATTTTGCCAAATATCCATCACCTTTGCCTGTTTTTCCTTTGTCGTGACTGCATAAGAGAACCTGACAAGTGTGACGCGGACGGCAGCAGGCTCCGGCAGCTGAAACGTCATGCTGACCACAACGCCAAAGTTGCCGCCGCCAGCACCCCGGCAAGCCCAAAAAAGATCAGAATTGTGGTACCGGTTTGCCTTAATCAGCCTTCCCTGATAATTCACCAACTCAAGCTCCAATAAATTGTCACAGCCCAATCCATAAAGCCGGCTCGAGTATCCCCAGCCTCCGCCAAGCGTAAAACCTGACACACCTACAGTCGGGCACGTGCCTCCCGGAAAAACATAACCATTTGAACCAATAAGATCATATACTTCTGTATTCTTTGCTCCTGCTTCCATCTGCAAAATATTGCGGCTCTTGTCCAATTTCAGTGCATTCAAGCGGCTGATATCAATAACCAGCACAAAATTCCCCGTCGAATACCCCTCATAATGGTGTCCGCCAGACCTGATGCGGATGCTCACCTTATGCTTTTGAGCCCAGAGCACCGCATTTATGACATCCTGCTTGCTTTCGCAATACACAATCACGAGCGGGAATTTATTGATGGCGCGGTTCCACTCCTGACGGGCGCTGTTATAAACCGGGTTAAGGGGGGTTACGACTTCGCCTGTTAGACCTTTTAAAAATGCTGAATCTAAATTCACACTCTCCACCTCTGCAGATACTTGTTAGTGATTATTGTATTTTTGGCGGCGGGAGGGGGTGTGGGTTTTGGGAGAGGAGATATTATGGTTATCACGAACTGAAAATTGATGGGAAGAAAAGGATATTTTTAGAGGAGATCCCTTTGATGATTTCGAATGAATAAATAAAGGCAAACGGTCCTCTCAGGGACCATTGAGGAGGACTTAAATGAAAGAAATTACTACAGAAAATCTTCGATTGCACACTTGGAATAGTAAGTTATTGCAGCAAGCGATTCACGATCCGCAGCAACTGTCTATTGATTTAGGGCTCTATATTGGAGAAGGCTTTCCAAATGAGGATGAACGCAAAGATTTATTTCCTTTTCTATTAGAGTCACTGCAAAAAGGAAACGATGCCCATTGGTATGGAGGCCTTGTCATTCATCAGGAGGATGCTGCAATTATTGGATGTGCAGGATTCCTTAGTCCTCCAGACGTTAATGGAAGCATTGAAATTGGATACGGCATTGTACCAGCCTATCAAAGACGAGGTTTTGCAACTGAAATTGCCCGGGCCTTGATAAAGTGGTCATTTGAGTTTTCTGACGTAAAATCTGTCACTGCAGCTCCTTCCAGCAGTAATGCCCCTTCTATACGCGTTATGGAGAAGCTTGGAATGCAGAAAACAGGATTCTGTCAAGGGCTTGTTAATTGGGTATTAAAAAAGGAGTAAAAAACAACCCTGGTTCAAAACCAGAGTTGTTAGACGCTAAGCTTCCATTAATAACAAACAGGAAGCGCCGTTTATTTATCAGGTCAACTTTTTGATCTACTTATAATTATTCAAAGGCCCAGCATCCATCATCACTTCCACCATACCGGAAGCCCCCATCTGAAGCTTCGGCCTGAATTCGGAGTTCGGCGCACTATACAGCTCCAGTGGACTGATCATCACACCATCCTCCGTGTTTTGAAGGATTCCAGGCACACACGTATAGATTCTATCGTTGTTATTGGCATTTTTAGAGGAAATCGTAACAGAGGTTCCATTATGATTGTCTATACTCATGGACACTCTGTATCGGTAAAAAGAGCCTGTTCCATTTGACTGAGCAGAGTAAACTACAGGAACAACAGCGAGAATATCATCATTTAACCGCAATTTGATAATTTCTGTCTTCGTTGCCCGGTTATCTCTCCCCACATCCCCCATATGTTCCACTGCCCCATGTCCATAGTTTCTGAGCGGAGGAGTTCCTTTTGCCCCGAACATCGCAACGTCAATCTGCTTGCCTTTCTTTGTATAAACTAAAGCATAAATGTCGTAATCTGTCCCGGTCTTCCAGGATACTGTCGCCGTAATTTCCGGTGTTTTTTCAATGATCACAGGCTTTTGGCCTTTATCGAGATTGATCTTGCCCTGTACCTTTTCAAGGTTGATGCTATTGCTCTTTGCTGCTGATTCCCCGGGTGGCGGCTGAATAGGTTCAGGCTCTGAAGGCTTGCTTTCCTCATCAGCTTCAACTTCAACACCGTAATTTCTGCATAAACCATCAAGTCCTGAGTCAAATCCCCTCCAAATGGACTTGGCCTTTGTCTGGCCATTTCTTACATAGACCTCCAACACGACAATTCCATTTTCATTTTTGAAACTGGAAGGGACAAATTCGAGAACCGTACCGCCGGAACTGATCTGCGCTTTTAAATTTCTAACATTCGAAAACCCCGAGTGATTATCCTCCGTAAGAGTGATCGCCAGTTTAGCAATGCCAGAAGGCAATTTGCTCATGTCAAAATGAATGCTATGTACTTTTGTATGGCCTATGTTCTCAGAAGGCATAAGAGAAGCAGCACCAGTAGCGCTTTCCGGCTGATTATAAAAGATAATCCCGCTGTCCCCCTGCACTTTTTCCTCATCTGTTAAAAGGAATGCCGTTAAGGAAATATCAATTAAATTTGACTGATCATAGCTAACCGTAACCGTTCCTTTAGGGGAACTTAACGCTGTATTCGCTCCCATTTGAAGCAATTGGTTCATTTTAGCCCCTCCCTATTTTTCTATTAAAACCATTATATACCTTTTAAAGGGTTCCGTAGAGAAATGAAAAAGCCGTATGCATGTTTAGTATGGAGGGGATGCAAAGTGAAACGATGCAAAATTTGACGCAAGAAGCCAAAATTGGATAGAAGGGTTAATAGTGATGGAATTGTTTTTTGCTCTGATGATTGCTATGAAAAATACAAGCATCACCCAGACGATTATAACCACCCTTTTTATTTATGACTATGAAGTCATTCGTTATGAGTATTCACACTGGGTGCACAATGGCAAGGATGAGCTTTTGGAATATGAATCAGCTAAGAAAAAAGAGCTAGTGGAAGGTATTGAGAGCGTATTGGATGAATATGACGAGTACGCGAGGCTCGCTGGGAGCGATGGAGTTTTTTCATATGAAATCTATCAGTACTTATTAGCCTTTGAGGAGTTAAAGGAGGAGATTATTCACTGGGTGCCAAGGAAAAAGCGACGGAAAGACTATTAAAAAGGCAGATAGGCATCAAAAATTCTCATTTTATGTCATCTCGCTTTTCTATACTGATGGAGTATATATTGAAAAACCTCATCATAGGATGAGGTTTAATAAGCCTTATTAAGCATTCTTCCTCATATGCTTCTATTCCTAAAGCGGACTATACTGTACCAATAGGATCGATTCCTTTATTTTCAATCATCAATACTACAGCCTTGCCTTGCGGTACGACCGGTCTGTGCATGGTGCCTTTTGGCACACAAGTTCCTTCATATTGGCCAAGTTCAAAGCTGCCTTTTTCTGTTTCCAAAATTATGGAGCCCTCTAATACAAAGAAGACTTCATCGTCATTATCGTGTTTGTGCATATGGTATTCGCCCTCAAAGATACCGAGCCGCAAAACGGAGGAATTTACTTCACATAGTGATTGATTGAACCATTTGTCCGTATTGTCCCGAACAATATCCTTTATGGTGATTTTTTCAAGATAATCAAACTTAATATCCATTTGCTGATTGTAGTTGTAATTCTTTTGATTTTCCATCCCTATGCCCCTCTCTTATTAAAAAAACACACCTTTACCCAATCATATCTAATGGGGTAAAGCGGTGCAAATTTTGTTATTAACAGGTAAACTATTTATAATTGTCTTGTTAGATTCTTTAAAGACCCTTTACCAAAAGGGAATCTTCTTAAAAAATGAGTTTATACTTGTAATTTGCATTATACTGACGGCACGGAGGCAGCTGCATGGACATGATCGAAACTGTTTTATACTCAATCCCGCAAAGTGAAACCAATAGCGAATTAATAGATTGTGATTGGAACGACAATTACGGGTTACTGGCAGTAATTGAAAAAAACAAAAAACTCATCATTCAAATTGGCGACAGGCAGTTAAGCCTTGATATTCATTGTGATTATCCTTTAATTAGATGGATCGACTCCACCCATTTCCTCATAGCAGACACCCGAAATGATGGGACAAGAAAGAATCTGCATATTTTAAATACAAATGGTGAAATTCAAAACTCCTTTAACGGCGGGGATGGTATTCAGGATATTGTGGCAAGTGAAGAGGGTATTTGGATCAGTTATTTTGACGAAGGGGTTTTTGGCAGCGGAATATCGACTGAAGGGCTTGTGCTTTTCTCCTATGACGGTACTCCCGAATTTAAATACCATAGCGAATTAATAGATGGGCCACCTATTGCGGAATGTTACGCAATAGGCAAAGCTGGCTCTTCTTTATTATGGCTTTTCCCTTATACAGATTTTCCTTTGATTTGTGTAAATCCAGTTGAAAAAACGCTAATATCATATGAAGTGCCTGAGGTTTTGCATGGCTCCAATGCGATTTGTGTAAGAGGATTTTATGCTTACTTTTACGAACCTTACCATTCTGAAGGTGAGCTATACTGCTGGAAAATAGGCAAAAGTAAGCCTGAGATTATAGGAGAAATTCCAGGCAGAGTAAGAGGATTAGCTACAAGGGAGGCCAATCATTTTATCTCTATGCATGAGCATCAGATAAGGGTTTATAGGATTGTAAACCAGGGAGAAACTGAATATTAGATACAAAAAAATCCTCTTTTTCAAGAGGATTTTTTCTAAGCCAGCTTCTTAATAAACACAACCTTCAAATAGCTGCCCTCTGGAAATTCTTTTATCGTTTTAAAGTCTTTTGGCAGGGAGAATTCCTCGACCAGCTGATATTTCCTGCTGCTTTCTTTAAATGCTTGATCAATAAAGCCTTTAAATTTCTTCATGTTAAACGCGCTGGAATTAGTAGAGGCGACAATGATCCCCTCATCTTTTGTAATAGCAATTGTTTCTTTCAAAAGATCTTTGTAGTCCTTTTCTGCGCTGAATACCATTTTTTTTGATCTGGCGAAGCTTGGCGGATCCAGGATCACCATATCAAACGTCAGCTCCTTTTTCACTGCATACTTAAAATAACGGAACACGTCTTCGACAATGATATCCTGTGCTTCATAATCCAGGCCGTTCACGCTAAACTGCTCAATCGTTTTGCTCATGCTTCGATTGGCTAAATCAACACTTGTCGTCTTTGCTGCACCGCCAACGGCACCAAACACGGAAAATGCCCCTGTGTAAGAAAAGGTGTTCAGGATGTGCTTTCCTTCTGCATAAGCATCCCGAATTCTTTTTCTAACTTCCCGCTGATCTAAAAAGACACCAACCATTGCCCCTTCATTTAAATAAACTGCGAAATTGACGCCATTTTCCTTTACGATTATTGGGAAGGTTCCTCTTTCTCCCGCTACGAAATCATCTTCTTCGATGTATTTCCCGCTCACATCAAACCGTTTCTTTTGATAAATGGCTTTAAACTCTACCAATTCCTTCAGAGCATTAATAATAAGCTCCCGAAATTTGTAAATTCCTATGCTGTACCAGTTGATTAAATAGTAGCCATCGAAATACTCGATCGTTAATCCGCCTAACCCATCGCCTTCACCGTTTACGACTCTGAAGGCGTTCGTATCCTGGCTATTAAAAAATGGCTTTCTATAGTCAATCGCAGCTCTCAATTTTTCCTTAAAAAATTCTTGATCAATCTGTTCCTTCTCATCTCTGCTCAGTACCCATCCAAAGCCCTTATTCTGCTTGCCAAAATAGCCTTTTGCAATAAATTGATTCTTTTCATCAACAAGGCGGATAATGGTTCCTTCTTCAATAGAATCGTTCAGTTTAACAATGGCTTCCTTTGAGATTAGCGGATAACCGCTCTTATATTTAGATGCAAACTTGCCCTTAACAGTAAAATTCATCTCTTTTTTCATCGTGTCATCCTAACAAAAATTTATTGAAGCATGGGGACGGTTCTCGTGCTTCATTTTTTGCCAGGAAGCATAAGAACCGTCCCCATGCTTCCCTGTGCTTCCTCACATATATAACGTATAATAAACCATACATGTCGGAAAAACAAAAAACGAGGTTAAGAAATGACGAATAGAAGTTTTGCAGATTATCAAGTAAGTGATGAAATACAAAGAGCATTAGCAGTGTTAAAGTACGAAACGCCAACAGAGGTTCAGAGTAAGGTGCTTCCATTAGCATTGGAAAATAAGGATCTTGTTGTAAAATCTCAAACGGGAAGCGGCAAGACGGCTGCCTTTGGTATTCCGGTATGTGAATTGGTTCAGTGGGAAGAAAAAAAGCCGCAGGCAATCATTCTTACTCCTACTAGAGAGCTTGCCGTTCAGGTGAGAGAAGATATCACAAATATCGGTAGGTTCAAGCGCATTAAAGCGGTGGCCGTATATGGAAAAGAACCTTTTTCGAAGCAAAAGGAAGAATTGAAGCAAAAAACTCATGTCGTCGTTGGTACACCAGGCCGGCTTATGGATCATATTGAGCGGGAAACCCTTGCTTTAGATCAAGTAAAATATCTTATCATAGATGAAACGGATGAGATGCTGAATAGAGGATTTATCGAGGAAGTAGAAGCGATTATCAAAAAGCTTCCTTCAGACAGGGTGACGATGGTCTTTTCGGCTACCTTGCCTAATGATGTGGAGAATCTCTGCCATAAATATATGAAAGATCCCACTCACATTGAGATTGAATCAACTGGAAAAACAGCTGATACGATTGAACATCTTTTAATACAAGTAAAAGAAGAAGAAAAGATTTCACTTCTTAAAAACGTTACGGTTACAGAAAACCCGGACAGCTGCCTCATCTTCTGCAGAACCAAGGAAAACGTTGATACTGTTTACAGAGAACTGGAAGCAGCAGAATACCCATGTGAAAGACTGCATGGCGGACTGGAACAAGAAGACCGGTTTGCCGTTATGGAAGGTTTCAAAATGGGGAACTTCCGCTATCTCGTGGCCACTGATGTAGCTGCCAGAGGGATTGATATTGATAATGTGACACTTGTGATCAACTATGACGTTCCTATGGAAAGAGAAAGCTATGTGCATAGAACTGGGAGAACCGGCCGTGCCGGAAACAAAGGAAAGGCCATTACGTTTTCGACACCTTTTGAAGGGAAATTCTTAAAAGCCATTGAGAACTACATTGGCTTTGAAATCCCAATGACTGAAGCTCCCACAAATCGTGAAGTGGCTCGTAAAAAAGCTGCCTTCGAAGAAAAGCTTGGCGGCAGGCGTGTTGTTAAAAACAACAAAACAGCCCGTATCAACCAAGATATTATGAAACTTCACTTCAGTGGCGGGAAAAAGAAGAAAATCCGCGCTGTCGATTTTGTTGGAACAATCGCCAAAATCCCAGGCGTCACAGCAGATGATATCGGCATTATCACGATACAGGATCACATGTCGTATGTTGATATTCTTAATGGAAAAGGCTCACTCGTGCTGCAGGCTATGGAAAATGCGACGATTAAAGGGAAGAAGCTGAAGGTTAGCAAAGCAATTAAATAAATTTGTGGATGCTCTTGCTCCTGTAAATTCGGGAGTCAAGGGCATTCTTTTTTTGAAATGTAAAAATGTGTTATGGTAATATAGTTAAATCTGATTTGAACACACTTTTTCATCCAAGAAAAGAGGTATTTATGAACACCGTAGAATTAACCAGGCGGCACTGGCTGCTCATCTTTTCACTCGCATTATTAACATTTGTTCTCGGCACAAGCGAATTTGTGATCGTCGGGATCTTAACTGATATATCTTCCAGTCTTCATATAACCAATTCCAAAGCAGGCACGCTTGTTTCTGCCTTTGCGATAACGTTTGCCATTGCGACACCAATCGTCATGTCCATAACCAGCCATTTCCCAAAGCGCAAATGGATGCTGTTCTTGATCGGAGCTTTCATTGTTCTGAACGCGTTTTGCGTTATTTCATCAAGCTACATGCTGCTTCTTGTACTTCGCATGCTGACAGCGATTGTAACAGGCGTTTTAATCTCACTTGCCATGATGGTGGCCAATGAAACCATGCCGGCTGCCAAAAGGAGCCTTGCCATCTCATTTGTTTTTGGCGGCTTTACGCTTGCAAACGTCATTGGTGTCCCAATTGGAACGGTCATTGCGGCTTGGTTTAACTGGAATGCAACGTTCCTGTTAACCACGTTCCTCGGAGGAATTGCTTTCTTAGCTTCCTTTTTCATTTTACCTAATTTGCAAAGCCAATCCCGGAGCTCTATTCGTGACCAATTTTCTTTGCTGGGACACCCGAGAATCCTAATGGCCTTTTTCATACCTTCTCTTGGATTCGGAGCAACCTATGTCGTGTTCACCTACCTTGTTCCACTCCTGAAAGAAATGACAGCGCCGGAGAGCGCCATTAGTCTTATCCTATTTGGCTACGGTTTTATCTCGATCTTCAGCAACATACTTGCCGGCAAGATCGCCAGCCACAACGCGATCGGGCGGCTCCGGTTCGTTTTTCTTGTCCAAGCTATTGTTCTTATAGGTTTATATTGGACGACAAATAGTCTCATTTTAGGATTGATCAACATCGGCCTGATGTCATTGATGGCCATCCTGTTGACCACATCCACTCAGCTTTATCTAATAGACCTTGCTGGTATCTATCAGCCGAAAGCCACAGGCTTGGCAGCTTCACTTATGCCCGTCGCAAGCAACGTCGGGATTGCGTTTGGTTCTGCGGTAGGCGGAATTGTTTACCATCAAGGGGATTTAATGAATGTGACTTGGGTTGGGGGATTAGTGGCGGTTGCTGCGAGTTTGCTGACTTTTGTGAGTTATCGGATGGATCAGAAGGAGAAAGCTGTTAGCAGGAGAGAGAAGCTGCGGATGTCTTGAAGAAATTAAAAAGAAGTACCAAGAACCTTTGTTGGTTCTTTGGTACTTCTTTTTTGGTTTATGGTACCCATCCTTTTATGGCAGGAAGCATCAGAACCGTCCCCATGCATCCCTTTTAGAAGGAAGCACCAGAACCGTCCCTATGCTTCCGTTTTAAATAACTTGCTCTTAAAGAACAAAAACGTTAATCCAACGGTTATGACGAATGTGATCCCCATGCCGGTGAAGTAGGAGCTCCAGTACTTCGGAAAGACTGATAGGAATGACAAGACGCCTCCTACCCCCACAGATGCAGCTTTTACTCCTTGAGCTGCAAGGAACGCACTGCCCACTGCGCTTCCGATCATGACGGCGATGAATGGATATCTGAATCGAAGGTTAATCCCGTAAATCGCAGGCTCCGTTACTCCGAGCCATGCAGATAAGGTTGCCGTTAGGGACACACCCTTCAGCTTTTTATTTTGCTTAATAATAAAGAACATCGTCAGTGCGGCAGCACCTTGGGCCAGTGTCACTGTTTCGCCGATCGGCCATAATGTGACATAGCCCAGTGTACCGGCCATTTGCAGGTTAACGCCAAGGAAAATATGGTGCATTCCTGTGATGACTAACGGCCCTGAGATAAGACCATAGACAGCCCCGGCAAATGCAGGAGAAACTTTGAAGAGATATAAAATTCCGTCTGTTATCCAGGTGGAGCCTGTCATGGTAATCGGTCCAACAATTCCAAACGTTAAAAGACCCGTAAAAACCAATGCAAGCGGTGCCACAAATAGCATTTGGAAATTATCCGGAATGAAACGCTTCAGCTGTTTTTCCGACCACATTAAGATCCATGCTGCCAGAATAACCGGGAGCACCTGCCCTTGATAGCCGATTTTCGCAATGTTCCAGCCAAACAGGTTCCAATACTTAACATCCCCTGGATTTCCCGCGTAATCATAAGCAGACATCAAAGAAGGATGGACCAGCAAGAGTCCCAATACAATCCCCAGCAGCGGACTTCCCCCAAACTTCCTTGAAGCAGACCAGGCTATGAGGACAGGAAGAAATGTAAACGCTGTATTCGCAATGACATTAATAAACTCAGCAAAGCCTGTCCAGCCCGTGTACACATCCAGCAGGGATTTTTTATCGAAAAATATACCGGGATTGGCAAGCAGGTTATTTAATCCTAAAAGCAGACCTGCCGCGACAATTGCGGGCAAAATCGGGATAAAAATATCCGCGAGAACCCTTACAATCTTTTGAAGGACATTTCCTTTTTCGGCGGTAATTTTTTTCATATCATCCTTTGACACTTCATCTGCGCCGGTTTGAGCAACAAACTCGTTGTAAACCTTTTCAACTAAGCCCGGACCAATGATCACCTGAAACTGTCCGCTTGCTTTGAACGTTCCCTTCACAAGTTCATTTGCTTCTAGTGCTTCTGTATTAACTAAACTTTCATCTTTCAAAATCAAACGAAGCCGGGTGACACAATGCGATGCATTGCTGACATTTTCCCCTCCGCCGATATTTTTTATTAAATCAGCAACATTTTCTTTGAATCCCATTATCAAAGCCTCCTCTATAAATCGCTTTCATTTTTAACTTGTTTAAACAAGTTCGATATAGTAAAGTATAAATTGTTATGACAGTATGTCAAGATAATTATGAAATGGAGTGTTGAAGGTTGGATATTCGCGTCACGCCGATGAGCCACTTTGGTTCTTACATGGCACTCACTTTCCAGGAGAGTGAAACCACTCAAAAAAATGGGATTTATATTAATTCAGTTCGGGGAAAATCGAAGCACCATCAGAATGCCCTCAAAATCATCCCTACAGTAAACGGGATTCCTGTTGAATATACTTATAAAGCTGATGAATTTCACATCTCTCTTACCTTTGATGGCGGAGAGCTGCAGCTGTGCTTTGAAGATTCGGAGAGAATTTTTGTAAAAGGCAGCGGTGAAAATGTTGTGCTTACCCTTGATACCCAGCCCGTCTTCAACTTTGAATATAACTATCTATTAGGAAATACCGGCGAAGAATTCTGTATTGTGAACAGCTACAAAAATTTAACCAAATACATGATTTTCGCACCAAACGGCTCTGTAAGCCTGCAGCAGGATGTATCGATGGATCCAGTAGGGAGTATGGGTAAGGCAAATAATCTGTCGAGCATAAGAATAGCTGCCAATCATGATTGTGAAAGCTTTTTATGTGTCATTGAAGATGTGCCAACCAATGGAGGTGTTCCGGAAAAAAGAGACTACTCTTTTGAAGCGGCACTGGAGAAAAGCACGCTGCATTTTCAGGAGTTTTTATCCACGCAGCCGCCAGTTCCGGCAGGATACGAGCAAACCTTGAGAGAAGCCGCTTACTTAAACTGGTCCTGCATCGTCAATGCACAGGGTCTTCTGAAAAGAAAAGCCATGTATATGTCGAATGCGAATTTCCCTGGTGTATGGAGCTGGGACAATGCCTTCAACGCGCTTGCTCTGGCAGGGGTTGACGATGAACTCGCCTGGGATCAAATTCAGCTGCTGTTCGATCATCAAGATGATAAGGGACAAATTCCCGGCTCAATCAGCGATTCAACCATCCGCTGGAATTTCTCCAAACCGCCTGTTCAAGGGTTATTCGTCTTAAAGATGATGGAGAAAATGACGCTTTCCAATGATCAATTGGAAACAGTATTTTCCCAAATGAAAAAGCATGTACAATTCTATCTTAAATACAAAGATTACAATCAGGACGGCATTTGCGAGTACCATCACGGCAATGATTCGGGGCAGGATAACAGCACCGTTTTCAGAGATGCCCAAATCATTGATTCGCCAGATTTAACAGCCTTCCTGATCAAATCAATGGACATGCTGGCTGTTGTTGCTGGAAAGCTGAACCGTCAGCAGGATCAGAAGTATTGGGAAAAAGAAGCCAATATATACACAGAGAAATTCTGTGATTACTTCCTGGTGGATGACCTGCCAACCGCTCGTTTTACAAAGGACCAAAAAGCGATAGAAAGCCAATCCATCCTGCCGCTCATATCCATCATACTCGCGAACAAACTGCCGGAGGCTGCAAAAGCCAAAATGATCAGTGTCTTGAGCAGCGAGCAGTATTTAACGGAATGGGGCATTGCTTCAGAAGCCCTAGACAGTCCGCTGTATGAAGAGGATGCGTACTGGAGAGGGCCGATTTGGGCACCGACTACTCTTCTTTTCGCAGAAGCTTTAGAAGAATGCGGTGAAGAGGAGCTGGCCGCAGAAATCGCCCAAAAATTCCTGAAGCTTTGCAAAAAAAGCGGATTTGCGGAAAACTTCCATGCTGAAACGGGAGAAGGATTAAGAGACCTTGCCCATACATGGACCTCCAGTGTTTTTATCCATTTCGCAGGAAAACTCGCAAAATAACAGAAAAAGTGTACGAGCATGAACGTCTCGTACACTTTTTTTATCTGCGCTGCGTCTTATCAAAAAAGACAAAATTTTGAGGAGTGTGCCTTGATTGAGTATGCTCAAACATGATGCCGTCTGCATTAAAAATGTGACTCGTCACAACCACGACACTGTTAAATCCATCAAGCTTCAAATACTTTTCATCCAGCTCTGTTGTGCGTTCCACCACCATTTTACGCTTGGCTGTAACCGCTCTCTCATTTCGTTCATTAGACAGATACCCATAAATCGAGTCCTCCGCGATCTCGACTGTCAGCTCCTTCACGATATCCTTCCGGAAATAGTTATAATCCATAATCACCGGCTCGCCCTCTAAATGACGAACCCGCTTGATATGATACACCTCAATACCGACTGGAAACAGCGTATGCTGATGTAGAGCTTCATCCACCGTCAGCTCTTCAAATACAATCACTTTCGTTTCATGCTTCTTATGATTTCGAAGCGCAAACTCTTTGAACGATTCCGTATCCCCAAACATGTACTCATTCTTAATGAATTCCTGATAAATCACCCGTGCACCCTGCCCATGCTTCGTCTGCACATACCCGTCACTCACAAGATTCCCAACCGCTCTCCGCACCGTATTCCGCGAGCAATCATATTCTTTCACAAGCGTATTCTCGGATGGAAGCAATTGCTGATACTCATAAACGTTTTTTTCAATTTTTTGCTTTAAATCTTCATATATCTCTATATATTTTGTTTTTGGCATGGATTCCTCCTGTGTTCCTTTGGACCGTTTGCTGCTTTATTTTTATTATGTAGATCGTATCATATTTTTGGAAGCGGGGGGATGGTTCTTGGAAGCAGAGGGACGGTTCTCGTGCTTCCTTTTACGAGGGACAGATCATTGTCCCGTATTTCGAACATAGGAAGTATAAATAAAGGAGATCTCGATTTCAATCGAGATCTCCTTTATTATGTGTGAAGGAACCTGTCCAATAAACAGGCCTTAATCCTTACCCCCAATAGGGAGCTAGCCGTTCCAGTCCGGGGAGATATTACGAGAAGGTTTAAACGCATTGCCTGTAATCAAAGGACTCAGTGTGAGTTAAATTTGCCTACTCTTTAGGCAAGTCAAGTGCTTGGTATGCCAGTTGATACTTTCCTCCTTCGGCAACTTCTGAATGGTACAAAGCCTTGAGAGCAAAGTTTTTCTCTAGCTTATGTTCTTCCATCAACTCTTTTAAACGCATTTGCAATTCTTTATTGTCTTTAACCAGCTGTTTCATTTGTGATTTAGTAAACTTCATGGTGCTGACTCCTTTCTGATCAAAGATTACTGCCCAAAGATTATGGATTTCTTTTAAAAGGTCCTTACAGTCTTTTTTCAGCGCAGGATACCATATTATTTGACCTTGCAAAAGAGTCAGGATCTGTCCCCTCTTCAGGGAGAAGTGGCTGCCGGGAAACGGAGTGAATATTAAAGGGAACGAAAAGTAAAGTGACGGGCCTAGCGACCGTCCCTGTGTAATTTAATCCCTTCTGAAATCAAGGAGGATTTCCACATTATAATCTGAAAAGCAAGAACAAAAAGCTGAATGTCCTCTCTACTGATCTCTTCTACTACGATGTGTTAATTTTTTATCAACTTTACATCCATATATCCATATTAGAGTTACAAAGCTGTAGAACAATAAGCTCCTAAGTGCTTTTGAAAACTATCAGTAGCAATTAGTTATTTTCACTAATTAGTTGATACATTAGTAGAATCCATAAATGGAATGAATCCATTTTAAATAAATCATATGATAATAAGTTGTTAACGATAATTCCCAAAAACCAAATAAGCTTCCTTTGTTTGTTAAATAAATACCTTTTTAGCCGTTTTCCCAATTACATTAGTTCCTATACCATCTACAGCTCCCCCAATAACTCCTCCAACAAGAGGTACAGCCTTTCCTAAATTCACAATTCCTTTCTGTCCAAATTTTGTAATAAGCCTAAAACCAACAGCTTTATTTATTGTTTTTATTATCTCTACTGGCATTCTTTTAATAGCTTCTTTAGCCATAGATGTACCTATTTTTATTCCTGCCTGCTTTAATATATCCGAAGCAGCTTGCCCTGTTAGACAAACAAAAACAAAAGTTTTAACTTGATCATCCTTTAAGTCATACCCTCTCAAATGAGCAATTGTAGCAATCATTCTAATTTGCACGTACATTACAGATGCAACATTTGCAGGAATAGTAACAGGTAGTGTAACAAGTCCACCTAATCCTGAGAGAAAGCCACTCGTTGCTCCCTTAGCATTTTGCCAGCGTATTAAGTTATCAATCGCTTTTTCAACTGATGAGCTTTTCTTTAAATAACTTTCTGCTAGCTCTGCTGCGGTTTTGGTTCCAGGTAATCCATCGACTGCTTTTTCATATGCCCAATCTAATATTTGAGTCACTTTACTCTCAGTTAAACTATTTGATGGCAAGATAATCTCCCCTAATATGGAATTATTAAATTTTGGATATTATGAGCTTGAACGCTTCTAGTCTATCACAAATGATAAATATCCCAAATTATTGAAAAACCTTACCCTTAACGCTTACTTTAAACCCATTTATTAAATGGGAGTATTAATGTAAAATTTTAGTAAAATGAATATTTGTGAGCTAGTCTTTTTTCTTTTACTTATGATAAGGCTCACCGTGATGTGTCTAAGTGAGGTTTTTTCCATCAGAAGTACTAAGACCCGAATTGCTTTTTATACTCTTCAAACACTGGCTCTGTTAAAATTAC
Source organism: Metabacillus kandeliae (assembly GCF_021166585.1). GTDB lineage: Bacteria > Bacillota > Bacilli > Bacillales > Bacillaceae > Metabacillus_B > Metabacillus_B kandeliae. The sequence goes on along the minus strand of NZ_JAJOZE010000006.1, from coordinate 73,271 downwards.
ATTCTCCGGCACACCTGACCATACATAGAAGCTAGATTCAGGAAATACACCTTGTGAAGAAATTAATGATTCAAATTCATTCTGCACTCCAGTTTCTTTAGCCATTTCACCTAAAATACTAATTGTATCTGTATAGAAAAAACCTGTTCTTAAACGTCCTTTTGACCTTTCAAGGCCAAAAGTTTCTATAACACTCAACCCTCCGTTTGCTTTACTTTGGGCCCACTTCTGTAGATTTCTAGAAGAAGCAAATATTTCATTTACCGCATTTGATGAAACAACCCATTTCCAAGCATCACTAAGAGTTCTTAAATTCCCACGCCCGCTTAAAGCCTCGCAAATATATACAAAAAGCCTAATTGTAAGTACCGCGTTCCTAAAGACATTAACTGGAATTAAAGTGCCGAGGATTGCCTTTGCTCCATTTCGGTGAAGCAAATCAGTAACTGTTACCGCTCCAGCGCCACGTGGTGCTACATGACATGCACTTAATACCACAATAGGTGGAACTTTTATTTCATCATCAGTAGCAAACCATAATTCATTCCCAATCCATAGTCCTGAAACATTTTGTTTATCATCATAATATCCATGTGCCGAGATGACCAAAATATCTGCATCGGAATTTGTTGCTAGAAATTTTTTCAGTTCTAAGATATCCTTTATTTCTGAATACGATACATTAACATTTTGATTAGACTCCAGCATATCTATCGCCATCTTCCATGCATTATCAGAAGCATTTCTTATACCGTCATCTGGTAGTAAACATTCGGCAATCACAACTTTAAATCCTTTTCCAATATAAATTTCACCCACTCGAGGAAGCTCCATTTGAAGAGCACGAGTTAATGGAGTTAGAGATTTATAAGAAATAGGTTTTATACAACACAAAGGGTCATCGTATCCAGGTAATACAGCGATTCCAATTGGAAAATCAGTAAATGCTGTTATATGAGAAGCTCTGCTTATTATCTTTAAAGCCTCATCTCCCAAATGAGATGATAAGATTTTTCCAATCTTCTTCATAGAATTCCATACGTATTTATTAGATATATTAGTTGCCTGACAATGTGATTCTAATTGATTTAATTCAATAAATATCTCCTTAGGTAAATAACCACCATCAAGCCAATATCCATTCCTAGCTGCAGCTCTGTGAATACCTAGTATATCGACTACACTTTTTTCATTATCTTCTAATTTATTGTCTTTAGTATTACGTGGTCTATGGCGATTAGCTGTTCCTGTAAGAGTAATTACTATGGGAACTGTTGTTTGAAACTTTTGTTTGTCGTTTACTTTAATCCACTCTTCTTCAGTGGGTGAAAAATTTTGTTCTTTTTCAAAATAAACCATTGTATTTATCAACGAATGAAGTTGAATGGTTTGGAAAAATACACCTTTTTTAGAAAAGTTATTTTCTTTTAGTGATTCAAATATATTATCAAAAGCACCTAACTGGTTTGCATTATAAGACAGCGGAATTGTAGATTTAGCCTTATCACGTAGAAGTTTTGGCTTCGAATTGAGCGGGTTGTTTCGACCATCAAGCTTATTCATTAATTTAGTAATGGTTGCCCAATGATAGGATAAGGTTTCATCTGACAATTCAGTCAACTTAATGTGCCCTAAAGGTGGTTCATACTTTGTAGTGATTTTCTCGGCATTTTCGGTGAAATCATCTTCACTAATAAATAGTGTCGGAGGATAATTTAACCACATTGGACTCTTGGCCACTTCTGATAAAATATAAGATGGAATAAGAATTATACTGTGTGGTACTTCATATCCCTTTTCTATTACTTTTGGGGGCAAATCCAAAGTATCTAAACCATTCCGTGGCAGGTGCAAACAATACTCAATTGCAGGAAGCACATTTTGTAATTCAGGGTCAAACCCATGTATGGCATCCTCATAGATTTTTGTAAACGGCTGGTCAGTTATAGGCAAATATTTTTCTGATGGTTTTTCTGCATTAAAAATCACATAATAATTCAAATAAAAACTTTTCATATGTGAAATATTCATGAGTTCTGGATTCTCCTATTCTTAAACTCCAGTAAGGTTCGGCTCAATCAACGAACCTGCCACTTAAGATTATTTATTCCTTAAAATAAACTATCTTTAAAAAGTGAGCTTTATTTTTTTCCTAAACTATAATAATTACTCTTTAAAACCTTAAATCTAATTATGTTCTTAAAAAGGAACCTAATCTCCATTGATTCCACTGATTCTTTTTTTCTGCTCTCCCAGGAGCAACACAAAAGTCATTTATTACCGTAGCATCTCCTGAATAATCAAATGGAAGTGAATCTTTATTTTGATTTACATATTGAGCAATATACTTACGGGCAGCAGTTATACCTGATAAATCGTCTTGTAATAGCTCAATCTTATTATTATAGACTTTATCTACCTTATATGGTTTATGTGACTTACTACCTGTTATAATAAAATAAAGTTCGTCACTCTTATTTATATGACGTATAATTTCTTTAGGCATACCTGACGAACGCCTCTTGGACCTGAATTTGTTTTTTAATATTAAGAAATTTTGTAATAGATAACGAAGAACTTCATCATCAGTTTTAATCTCTTCCAAACTCTCCATAATATTATCCCATGTAAGACGAATAACTTGAACATCTTCCTTACCTATCAATCTTTTATGTGCTGATATTTGTCCCTCATCTAAAACTCCTCTTATTTTGAATTCAAAAAGTATATTGAAATTTTCTCCACAAATCCATGCATCTGGTATTGACCCGGAATTATCCTCTAATTCTGAATGAGGTAAACCACTTTTATATGGAGCAATACCAATAACAAACTCATACTCTTTTTGTGGTTGGGGACAAAATTTCTTTCTAGTATGTATAGACAAGGAAGTATGTTGAAAATCAAGAGATTCCTGCGGAATTAATTCCTTAAGAAACTGAGGTAAAATTAACTGGTTTTTATAATCTAAGATACACATTAGTATGTGTGTATAATGGTCTTCTTCTTGTCCCTGATACTGAAAGATGTTCAATCTTTTGCCTCCTAAACATTGAATTTCCTTTGAAAATTTACAATGGAATTTATAACCATCGACTTTAAGCATTTAAAATGGAGAAGATGGAAATAGACTGTAAATCTTTCATAGTTTCTTCGCCCATGTCTATTCAACTTAATACATATAAGTTGAACTTAAATAGTATTCAATCCACATATTTTTTTCTTTACTGAACTGCAGCCTTACTCAGCAACAGAGGCATCTATTATATTAATTACATGACTAGCAAATTCTTCTGTCAGCTGAATTTTATCTAATCCAAACATTAACCCATTAAGGTTTTTCCCCTTATTATTTTTCGTTATAGGTGCAATAAAATCGTATGAAGCTTGTATGCTTGAAATTGTATTATCAAAAGTATTCCATCTTTGACTATAAGCTGGACAAAGGTTCCTACCTTTAACTTCCCAAGGCCATCTGCTAGACGTCCCTTCCAAATAATAAGGACCTTCAATAACTTCAAAGTAACCTAACAACTTAGTCGTTCCCACACCGTAGCATATGAGAATATCTCCTACTCTTACAGAAGTAGGTTTCTTCTTAGAGAAATGAAGCTCTTGTATATCTGTCGATAGTCTCCTCTGCTCAGAAAAGGGCTCGTCCGATACTCCAACGGGCTTAATAAAGTAACGTTTATCAGATGTAACTGTATGCTTTCTTTTTTTCAGTATATCACTGACAGTTAAACTTATTTTTGGTTCTTTAGACATAGGAGTCGCTTTAGAAAAGGCATCTATCTTTTTTATTATTTCTTCTAATTCTGTAGTAGTTAATACTCTGCTTTCAACACTATTGATTTCACTAATTAATTTTAATAAATGATTACTATCGTCAATTAGAACGCCCCATTCATGATTAGTTTCTAATCCAGAATTAGTAAAATTAGCAGAAGTAATAATACCTTGGAGTGGTACTCCTGATTTCAAAGATACATAGATTTTTCCATGCAACTTATTGTCAATACGGACGTTGAAACTTATATTATTTCTTTGGCAATTCACGCCAAAGGAATAGAGTGAGTTTGATTTTTTTAATAAATCAGGACTATTATCTTTTAGTGTAGTTATCAACGAAATATGTCTGATATCCCTATCGTTTAGGTCTCTAAAAAAATCATCAAATGACTCCATGAGGAATGGACTTATTATCATAAGCTCATCTGCATTTAAGAGAATTTTTTTAACTTCAATATAATGGCTAGAAAAAATATTATTTAATAGTTTCATAATCTCCCTCACCTCACATAGAGCTGTAACAATTTACCTATTTTAGTATACATTAATTAATTTTTGCTTTCTATGAATAGTAAGGGAGAATTTGACTTTCTTTTACACTCTCAAATAGTAATGTAATTGTATATCTTCTAACTGAGAAATTCCTATTCTCAAACACAAGTAAGAATTTAGTTGTATTTCTTCAACATATTCAAGTTCTAATCTATTTTGTAACAGTAAGTCTAATTCTTTAGAATCCTCAACTATTAATATTGCTTGATGATTTTCAAGAAGAAATTCTTCAATCCTTTCACCATTACTTAGATACTCGTATAGGTGAGAAAACTCACTGCTTAGGTAGTTTAACAATTCATCTGGTATATCTCCTGCAAGGTTATTAAGGTCTGTCAAACATTGAATCCTTTTCATCAACGATAACTCCTTGAAGGATTCTGTGTAAGCTCTGATACTAAACAAGCTACAATTCCAACCACTGTTCCCATTAAAAAGTATTGCATTATAATTCCCCCCTTTATTTTTCGGCTATTGTTTTCTTCACATACACATAGATGGATACGCCAAACGCCACACCTGCTTTAAAAAGGTCAATTGGTGTCATGAACTCACCTCCTTTACCGTAAAATAAAACACGAAAATAGAGACGAAAACTCTTAATAGAGCAAACCTCTCTGACTTTTAAGCGTATTGATTGTCTTACCTTTCCAGCTGCCAATTCTTCATACGAAGCTAATAGGCTTAACAAGTTCACCATCTTTCAACAGACCAATTCCGATATCCTTCAAACCATGCTTATCCTGTAATAAGTACACAACGTTTGATGCACCGCCATCGTAGAAGAATACCCAACATGTTAGTTCTGGTTTGTTTTCATCTGGAATAGTAGCCTTAACCTCTTCATTGCTTATGTCATCTACTGAAAGAGTTCTAACGTCCGCTTTCCAGTCCTTCCAAGCTAATTGTGGGTGATGCTCCTCCATGTAATTCCTGAATACATTAATAACGCTCATAGGTAATTTGCTCCTTTTTATAGGTTAATTAAAATAGAAAAAGGGGGAGAGAACTCATCCGTAATAGATGAATCCTCTCCCCCTTTAAAGGTGAAGTGATTTGCAACTTCTTTATTGAGTTGTATTTGTATCGTATCAATCTTTCGGTCCTCACTGATGGTGATTTGACGGATGAGCAGGTGCATCAGCCTTTTCCTCTGCTCTCTGGTCAATGACTCTTGATAGGCACTTTTGAAGTTCTGCATGACCTGTTTGACCATTGAAAAGTTTATAAGCTGTGTACCACCTTCCCCCATTTGTAATTCAATTGGGGATAGTCTTTCTTCAAGTCGTTCCTTTTCTTCATTCAAAGTGGATAGCCGCTGCACAAGGTCTGCTTTTTGAATCAAATCATCTTCGTACAAACCAAGGACTTTCTCTTTCTTTTGTTGATTAGATTCTAGTGCCTTTTTCAAGGTCTCATATTCGTGCTGAAGCGGAGAAGAATCTCGTTCTTTCTTGTTATTAATACGTTCAACAATTTGCTCTATAAGCACATCACTTGTTGCTATGTTTGATAGCTTTTCAAGTACATAAGGGTCTGCATAATCCGTCCTTACTCCATTCGAGCGACAAACCGCTGAACCTTTGTTCTTCCAAGCTCCACATACATAATACTCCAGAACCTTTTTTATTCCGTCCTTGAGTGTATTCGTTGTCCTGCCAATTACCATTCCTGCCCCACATGCAGGACACTTCATGATACCAGTGAGAGGGAACTCGCCGTCATGTATCCGGTTAGGCTTGCCGCTTCTGCTCGCCATGATATTTTTTGCTTTTTCCCATGTTTCTTCTGATATGATGGCTTCGTGCTGCCCCTTTTCAATTACAGGGTGAGGATTGATATTGTTTCTCCTCTTCTCGTTCCAATCTCTCCGGACATTGTAACGAATAAATCCTGCATAAAGGGGATTGCTTAAAATCGTTTTTACCCCGTTGATGGAGAAGTCTTTGTTCTTTTTTGTCCGATGTCCTTCATTGTTGAGTTTGTTTGCGATGGATTTGTAACCATTCCCCTCAACGTAAAGGTCAAATACCTTTCGGACCGTTTGCGCTTCTGTTGGATTAACAACAAGTGTTGAGAGTTTTCTCTTACGGTTTTCTCCTGGAGCACTCACAACATCATAACCAAGAACCTGCCCGCCATTCCACGACCCTTCTTTAGCTCTTGCTAACATCCCCATTTTTACGTTTTGAGCGATATTATCTCGTTCAAATTCTGCAATAACTGCCAACATACGGAACTGCATTTTTCCAGCAGGAGTTGCTGTTTCATAGTTTTCAGTATATGAGCGAAAAACAATATTTTTCCCTTCAAGTTCTTCAACAATATTCAGCAAGTCTTTCGTCTTTCGAGAAAAGCGATTCACCTTCCAAACAAGCACTAATTCAAAGTCTTTACTATTGGCATCATGTAGTAGTTGTTGCAAAGCAGGTCGTCCCTTAATATTTTTTCCACTTTTACCCCTATCCACGTATTCCTTATGGACAACATAACCTTCTCGCTCGCACATTTCCCTTAGTACTCGGACCTGTTCATCAATACTGTAGCCTTCCTCTGCCTGTTCCAATGTGGAGACTCGAGCATAGATAGCTGCTCTTTTCTTTGTTCCAGTCCGGCTGAATTGGTCAAGCTGGTCATCGAGCTGTCTCGCATAGTTCGGCATCAAGTTCACCCCCTTTTTTGTTTTCATCTTCAATTGACCAACGTGCCACCAGTGACAGCGGAATCCCTTGCATGGCTGCTAACCTTAAATGTCTCGTATTGAGTAATTTGCACATGTACTCAAACACTCTCAATCCTTCTCCTGTGGAAGTGTCGAAAGGTTCCGTTACTGAACAAATTTCCACCCCATATCTTGCAAGCTCTCTTTCTATTTTTTGAAGTTCTTCCCCATCAGAAGAAAGCGTAAATACATCCCAAACAAGGACTACTCCGAACAAACCTTCAGCAGCATCCTTCATCATTTGCTTCAATACCTTTCTTCTTTTCTCATGAGATTCCAAGCTTGGTTCCCAGTAGACTCTACTGACTTGATATCCAACCCGCTCACACTTGTCTTTTAAGACCTGGACGTCTCGATGAGTTCTGTACCCCTCGGGTTGGGTCCACGATGTATTTCTTGTGTAAATTACAATCTTGTCTTGGTTCTGCTGTGCAGTATCATCCCTACTTATCATTGGAACTTCCTCCTTTGGGGTGTTTTGTAAGATATTCTGTGACCATTTCTGCTAACATGTCTAAAAGATTTTGATATTCGTAAGTAGAATCTCCTTTTTCGTTCATTGCAAGCTCTCCTCGTCGTAGTAATAATATATATTTCATTTCTTTGTAAGAAAGTGGGGGGAGGGGTGGTTAGCTAAAACAAAACTTTTTTCATTGGGTTTTAAACTTTTGGTATTGTGCAGTTTTTTTGCTTTTCACACACCCCCTACACCCCCTTAGAACTGAATAATATCGCCAGCTAGAGTAGGGAACTGGAAATCTTCCAATTTTATCAGCTTTATTCCGTCATAGTAGACAGTTCCTTTGACTTTCTTCTTTACAATCGGGATATTTTCACTGTCTAAAATCACTTTGAAATAGCGCCAAAATACTTGGCGAGATTTTGTTCCTTTGTCGTCAATTCCTTGAATATTTAACCATTGACTATACGTATGGTGAAAGTCGGATTGCTTAGTGCGGAAACCGTCCTCTTTGACTACATGAGAATGAAAAAATTCTCTCACTGGATTTTGCTCATTGTAGTAAGCACGTTCGGTTTCTTCAATTGCTTTACAGGCACTGAACTGATAGTTATTACTTCTCAACCGCTTCAATCCTAATATCGCCCAATTAAGAATTCCAGGCAGTTCCTTAAGCAGTTCATCTTTCAACTCTACGTTTCGTTCTTCTTTTTTAAAGGTTCTTGGAAAAGGAACGATAATAAGTTTTCGGAAATACCCTTCTGTTACATCTGTTGAGTCGGGAAGATTATTGACTAAAAACACCAATCTGCAGTATGGGCGATAACTAATAGCTGGTCGATACTTAATGTTAATAGTGATGTTATCTCCACTAACCATTGCCTTAAAATTTTCAGTTTTGAGTGCTTTACCACCCATTTCATTCTCAGCTGCAATATTAAGCGACTTCCCAATAAGGGTTTCCATGCCAAATGTTTGGCTGAATTCCGAGAGAGCGACACTACTAACATTATCTGCACCTACAAGAGCAGTAATTATGGAAGCCATGACACTTTTGCCATTAGCTCCGCCACCATAATAATAAACTGCCTTTTCAGCTTTGGTTTCAACCGTCAGCCAATACCCAACTAACTCTTGATGAACATTGATTAGTTGGCAATCATCAATGGTAATATCTTTCATAAAGGTCATGAAATGAGGAGCAGTGGCATTAGGGTCAAACTCAATCGGAATTTGTACAGTTGATAAAAATTCAGGTGAGTGAGGTTGAAGTGTAAAGGTTGTCAAGCTGAGCATCCCATTCCTCACATTAATGTAGTTACGATTTGTATTCATTTCGTCAACAGTATTTGCTTCACGTTGAAGCACTTTTACTACTTCGGCTTCATAGGGGCTTTTCCAACTGTTCCATCTGCCCTCGTGCATGATTGTTCGTAGGACCTTTCCAAGACTAACTTCAGAGAGTTCTTCATACACACCTTTTCTGTTGTAAAGGAACAATCGACCATCCTTTGTAGAGCGAACATGGCATCTTTTTATAAAGTGCTTTGCAAAAGCGTTAGCATTGAACTTGTAGCTGTTTTTCTTTTCATCATATAAATAGCCACGTTCCTCTGCTTTTCCAACCATAAGGATAAGTTTTAACTCTTCCAGTAGGTCTAACGGAACGAGGGATTCAGACACTAATTCCGCTTTATTGTACATTTCAATCGCAATTTGTCTTGATGAATCATGTACATGATTCATCAAAGCAGAGAAGAAGGCAGCACCTTCTTCATAAGAAACCATTTTAACTGCTGTAACAAGTAGAGAAAGATTCTCTTTATTATCTATTGACAGTATTTTTGTTTTTGTTGTTGTAGTCGATTCTAGCAACTTTACTTTGCTAATTGGATAGTTTGAAATATAATCATTCAGGTTGTTTACTGTTGGCATGTCATTTCTCCTTACTTGGGTAGGGAATAGGCTTATGGAGCCTATTCCACTCTTAAAAATGCTTATTAATATTATGAATTTACGCTTTTAACTAGTAATCTTTCATATATATCACCTGAAGCTGGTTCAAAATGGCTTATTTCACATGTTCCAACCAATCCAACTAATTGATTAATCGTAATGTTCTGCCCTTGAAAAAGGGTTTTAAAGCTAGAAAGAAAGACCATAAATGGCGACTCAGCTTTTGTTGATACGATATATGGGATAGTAATTTGCTGAGGTAATTCCATACCCATCTTTTGAACAGAGAACGTAATATACAACTGGTCATATGGTCCGAATTTCCCTGCTACATTTTCTTTACTAGCTATGTTGTCAATACGGAAGTCATAGTTACCTTGCTCAACTTTTGCCTTCCTTGGCAATTTCACATTGTCCCCGAAAAAAGAAATGGTACGGTTTAATGCGGAATCATTTCTCTGCTTGTTTGGTTCATACACATTACTATCTTCATTAAAGGAATCATGTTGCATATCTGGGGCAATAAGGTCGCTATTCGCCGATTGTCTCGGTGCAACTGGACTATTCCATCCCTCTTCTGCATTATTCTTGTCCAACACATTGTTCCATCCTTTCTCTTCTGAAACTTCCTTTTCACCATTCAATACTGGACGCCTTACTTTTTTTAGTGCCACTACTCCAATACCTCCAATTCTTCACAGTTGTTTTTTTCCTTTTCATAGAAGTCTACTAAAGCCTCAATAGACTCAGAAAATCTGAAAGTATTTATCACAGTATTGAGATACCATGCAACTACAATGGAATCAGCTTTCACTTCATAAGCAACAGGTTTTACGTGAAACTTATTGAGATTGTCAATAATAAGACTAATAACTTTACTTCTTTCTCCATCTTGCATATCTGACAAAAGTTTTTCTCTGTAGCGGTTAACTTCCGCAAAGACCATTACATTTTTTACTGTATTGACATCATCTAGGACAGCGAAATCATTTTCGCCATTTTCATCGAATATCTCATCTCCAAAATCATACCTCTCCATTAATCTTTGTTCCTTCCCAGAAATGTTTTCCAACCCAATATGCTCCTGACCATTATTAATGAAGGTCAATTTTCCTTTGTAATATGTTTGAGTTTGTTCTTTCAACAGCATCAATTTCCCCTCCTAAAATATAGTTAGCTTTCAAAACTCTATTCTGATTTCCTAGGTTTGAAGAGCTAACTGCTTTCTACAATTCATATAATGCCATATGCTTTTATAACCAATGGGTATCTCATAAATAGAAATTTGAGACACCCTTTCTCAAAAAAAAACAATAGTGCATTTCACACTATTGTCCCTTTAAAAATCCATTTGCTCTTAGTATTTCTTTCAGTGCCATCATCTCTTTCGAAGAGGGTGATTTTTTTGGCTCTTTGCTTTTGGATTCTTTATATTCTTTTTTTGCTTGCTCTAAAATTTCGTATGGTGAAGCATATTCTTCAGCGCCTACATAGTTTCTTTCGTTACTTAGTTCGAACAAGCTATGCTCCTTATACCCTTTCTTCCTAAAAACTTTTAACTCACTGATAATTTCTTTTTCTTTTAGTCCAGCTTGATTAGCCAATTCTTCAATGGTTTTCTGTACCATGGTATCTTTCCGCTTTTTAGTATCTAATAAATCTTTTATAACTAAACGGTCTAACTTAATCTTCTCCTTAGATGGACTTATTTCTTCTAATAATTCATCAGAGTTCAAGTTTACAATTTCTTCGGCCGACTTATTAACAACCTCTTCTGCTCTAATTTCGGAGAAAAGTTCACGGATATGTTCAAACTTCCTTTTTAGTAAAACCATTTCTTCAATATAATACATATGTAATATTTCTTCATCTGTGGGACTTAATGTCTCTTCAAGGTTTGGTATGCTCAAATTTTGCAAATACTTATTCAGTTGTTGCCTTTCATTGAATGTTACCAGTTCTAGTTTTGCTAAAATTGACTGTAAAGTAAATTGCTCTTCAATCTCATTAATTAACAACGTTTTAATATAAGATGTTAGCTCGTTTAAAAGTTTTAAATCTCTATCCTTTGGATGCTTTTGCATCAATCTACTGTAAGTAACATGGCCTCTAATTATTGATTTAATGGCTTCTGTAGAATCTATGTTAAAAGAAAATCCAGTTTTATTCTTAAATATTTCTTCATCTATAGCTACTGAATTTAAGACCTTTTTAAAATATTTACAATTATTAGGGTTGGCATCTTTTACTACGTCGGCAGGAATTGTATCTATGTCTTCACCTTTTAGTACTAGTAATTCTTTAGTAATTTGATACATAGTGATTTTTTTATCCATTTTTTCAACTCCTTAGAAGGTTATACCCCTTCTGTTATCAAAAAAAATCGGAATCTCGTTTCCGATTTTTCATCCCTTTATTTTACACCAATATCACTTAAGACAATATCCCCTTCTAAGTAATCCACGTACCACCAGTCTTCAAATCCCATTTTTCGTTGATAAATGTTTTCGCTTTCGAGACAAATCTTTATTTCGATTTCTTCACCCTTATCTTCCGCTGTGAAATAAACAAAAGACCAATCTTCCATATCAAAGGTCACGTGCTGATAGGAGCGTTCTTCTAATTCATTAACATACGCTGTATATATCATTTCTCATTATCCTTTTCTCTGAATAAGAACTCTTCATAAATCCTCTCTCCGTCTTTTAGACAAACTAAAAAGAGCGGACTATTGGTTTCTGCTTCTGTAGCAACACCAACAATCCACTCTGATTCTTCATTGTATATATACGTTTGAAATGAAACAGGATTCGGTAAAATCCGCTTCACAACTATTGAAATAAGTTCCTCGTCCAGTTCCTCGTGATAAAGAAGCACCGTTTCCTCTCCTACTTCATCCGGTTCAACTGCTACACCAAACTTCTCTTTCATAAAAACTTTCAACTGCTCAATACTAAACATGACTTGTACCTTTCATACATAATATTTTTATCCTGCCTTCTCGCTATCCTCATACCCTACTAATTTCCACTGGTTTTTCAGTGCAGGATAGAGAGGATGAAAACCTTTTCGGCCAAATTTTGCTTCTAATTGAAGAATGTTTGCTTTCTTATCTAGCAATAGAGCTAAAATCATATTCAACCGTTCAACAGCTTTCTTGTTTGTTTCTACTCCTTTACCAACTGCTATTATGACATCATCCACTCTAGCGATAGCTTCTTGAATACACTTCAAATTTTCAAGACTGGACTCTTTTGTTTCGTCACCATCCAGGGATGGAAATAAATTGACTATTTCTGCCACACCGTATTCCAATTTTGAAAGGTTATTAATGACGTACATTGTTGTTTGGTCTTGCACAATTTCATCCGCCTGGCCTGCGCTTTTCATGATAACAAGTGCCTTTTTCTTGTTCTTGTCCCACTCTTTCCTAATAAGATATTTGTTTCTCATTTCGTCATCATAAGTGACTTCTGTTTTTAGCGTGTTTTTTATTGTTTTCACTGCCCTTACTCCTTTCAAATTACGCCTTTCTCTTTTAAAGAATTATAGGTACCATCTCCAATAATTATATGGTCCAATAGCTCAATCCCCATCAACTTTCCAGCTTCAGCAAGACGTTTGGTTACTTCCACGTCTTCCCGAGATTCTTTAGTATCACCAGATGGGTGATTATGAGCCACCATGATACTCGCTGCTGATGATAAGATAGCTGATTTCATGACTTCACGAGGACTGACAATACTGGCATTTAAGCTACCTATATGGCATACGTTTATGGATACTGGTTGGTTCTTGGTGTCTAAGGTTACAACAATAAAGTGCTCCCGGTCCCTATCTTCCAAAAAGGTTTTTAGTAATTCATACGCATCCTGAGGTGAACGGATACTTCTTTTTTTATAGAGAATACTAGACTCTCTAACCAGTTTCACTGAAACAATGTTGACCCTCTTTGCAGATAAATTTTTCATTTACCATCTCTCCTTTAATTAAAATAAAAAGAGGGTGCAATTATGCTTCATTAAGCATAATTGCACCCTCTTTAAAGTCTCAACTATAATATATATTTGTAATTTCGAGTAAATACAGTTTTCTAGTACTAAGAGCATCATTTCATTGAGGTAACAATGAAAGTTGTTCTTCAAATTCTACTTCATATAATTCCTGCAATAACTCATCAATAACAGCTTGATTCTCTTCATTGCGTATTACCTCAACTTGTTCATCCGTGAAAGGAGGTAAACTAAACTCTTTAAGGTAATTTTTTGCAAAAGACATATAACCATTTGCATACGGCTTACTTGTACTAACTACGTAGTACCAGAAAACTTTGGAGTAAAGAATTTTCTTTAGTAAAGCAAGTTCTTCAGTGCTATCTGAAAACAATGCATACCCACAGTAAAATAAAATATCTTCTTCTAAACTTAAAATTGCAACAGGCTTGTCTGTCATATAAGGTAGTAGCAACTTCTTACCAGTATTATTAAGGCCTTGTGTTCTACCAAGAGCATACCATGCAGGATATTTATCTATCGCTTTTCCTTTATCTCTTTCAAGCAATTTATCCTTGTAATGAAGAAAGTACTGATAGGTACCTGTGTATTCTTTCATCAATACTTCTTCCTCAATTACTTTGAACTTCCCATCTAAACCTAGCTTATACGGAAAAATCAAATATTCCATTTTGGAAACCAAGTCATCTTGTGATTTTAGGATATTGGGTTTAACAATTCTCCTACAAAGTTCTTTCTCAACCTTAAATTTCTCTCCATCTTTACTGTAAAAGTACATATATTTATCATCAAACTCATTAGCTGTAACTATATAGATATCATTAGCTAATGTAGCAACTCCATTTTTTAGCCCATAGTCGCCCAGCTTTTTAGAAAATCTTCTCATTTTATTAATTTTGTTAAGTGTCGTTAAATCCCCCAGGCTCCATCCTTTGCTATTGTCCAATGTTGAAAGAGGAATAGCATTCAAACCATTCACATCATAATCGGATAAATCATCTAGTGATGAATATAAAATGTTATCCTCCAGGGTGCTTTTATTAATTATATTAATACATGTATAACTAGTCACACCTTTAAACATCTGAGCATCTTTAAAATTAATGGTTTCAATTTTATACTTTTTGTCCGATAGGTAACCTCTAAGGTTTCTACCATTTACACTTGTCAGGAACGTGCTAACAGAAATATAACCTAGAATCCCTTTCTCATTTAAAATTTCTAATCCTAATTGGAAAAAGGCAATATAAAGGTCCGGATTTCCTACTTTTGAGACTTCCCATCTATCTAAAGAATTTTTAATCTCGGGACTTATATTCTTTGCTCGTATATAGGGGGGATTTCCAACTACTAAATCAAACCCTTGCCTTTGGTCATTGAAAATTTCCTTAAAGGTTTCTTCATAATCCAAACTTAAGGAATCACCAACAATAAGATTAAAGTTAACTTTTTTATCTAAAACTTCTCCATCTTCTAAAGCTGTTAAATGTAATAACAATTTAGATTTTTCGATATTATGAGAGTAAATATCTACCCCATATATCATTTTTTCAATGATATATTGATAAGGGATATTGTATTTGTTATTTAGAAATTGAGCTACTGTTATAAGAAATGAGGATGAACCACAAGCAGGGTCACATATTCTTAATCCGTTAATTTGATTTTTGTTTACATTCATTATTTTATTTACTATAAATGACTTAATTTCTTCAGGAGTAAAGACCATACCATTAGCTTTTCTTTCTTCCTTAGGAATTAATAACTCAAAGGTATTTACAAGCATATCTAAATTAAAATTTACAACCTTATTTTTCTCAAAATACAAATCTACCCTTTTTTTGAATTCATTGTATTCTTCTTCTGTAACGAGAAAACAGTAAGACTTTAAAGTCTCACTGCTTTCTAAGTTCTCAATCAAATTAAAATCTATATAGTATCTTAAAATAAGCTTTTCAATAATTGGCACTTCTTGACTAAAACCATTAATATGCTTAACAAATTTTCTAATGTCCACTTCTATATCAATCCTTAGTCTTTAATTGTCATATAAGCATTATAGCTCTCCTCTATAGTAAGTTTTTCGAATTCATTCAATTCATATAACTCATATATAAAGGAATTTAGATTTTGAATATTCTTTCGCAGTAAAGTCCTAATTGTTCTTTTCTTTCCATCAGTACTTGCTTCTTGTAAATCTATCTGTAATTTATTAATATCAATTGCGAATTTCTCTAGCTTTTCTCTTGTTTCATTTTCACTTTTTATTTTATCATAAGGAATTGGAACAGGAAGAACAAATTGCTTGTTCATCTTTCTATATCCATTAGCCTGTGGGTTTGAGTAATAAATGGCAATAACGCTAAATAATTTTGAGTTTAGCAACGAAGTAAGAGCTAAATGAAACTCTCTATCCTCTTCAGTGAATTTTAATCCCCACATATTAGCATTATCAGGATAAACTGGCACATCAGTATATGCAGCAATAATTTCTTTTGCTGTCATTGGGAATAATATTTTCCTTCCTGAAAAAAGGTGCAAGTTCGTAGTTCTTGAAAAATGATGCCAGTTATCACCTTCATAAACCTCTTTATTCTTTTCCCTAATATAAGATTCCTGGGTTGATAAATACTCGGCACACATTGGGTATTTCTCTTTTAAATCTTGAAAACCTATGGGTGTTGTTTCTTCCAATGTATAAGGTACAATTGCATAATAGGTAGGAGTTATAGATTTAAACTTATAGAAGTTTTTATTGGCAATTATCGGGCGACAAGCTTCTAGCTCTACTTTAACTTCCTTAATAGCTCCTTTATCTTTTCTGCGATTTACACCTGATACAGTACCCTCTTTTTCATCTATTTTTGCTTCATTAATATAATAGACGTCATTCCTTAAAACCTGGATACCACCATGGATGTCACATATTCCATGCTTCTTTAGTTCTCCTAAGGTGGTAAATTTGCTGGATAATGACGTTATTAAATTTTGCAAATCATCGTTATCAGTAAAATTCCAAGTATTTTGACTTAAAACACTGATATCCTTTTTCAGAAATTCACTATCTCCAATGTGCTTTAACCTATGCTTTAACAATAAGGCATCTTCAACGATTCTTAAATAGCTAAAATCTTCCTTCTCTGCTATTAGCTTATTAATAATCATCATCGCTATATAAGTAGTTCTATCTTTAAAGATATCAATTGCTTCGAACTCGACTATACTTTCAATAGCTGTGTTTTTTGACAAATATTTTCTAGTTTTTTCACCATAATGAGTTTTAAAGAATCTTCTTTGACAAAGGAATCCTAACTTTCCTTTTTCATTTAGAAGGTCTAAGCATTTCTCTATAAAATAGATAGACATATCAGCTTTCTCATCGTCTAAGTTATAGGTGATTTTAAAGTACTCTCTACAGTATGGTAAACCATCTATATACCTTTTAGTTTCCACATACGGAGGGTTACCAACTACGAAATCAAACCCCTTTAATTCACCTCTTGCTTCCCCAAACACATCTACAATTTCATCTTTAATATCAAAAGGAACTATCTTTCCTAAAACTTCTATATTCTCTTCAATTTCCTCAAACTTTTCTAAAATGTCAAAGCCAACCAAGGTGTTGCCATGATAAATATTTTGACCAATATTTTTTAGAAGCAATTCCTTATTAAGTCCAAACTCGTTATTGTAATTAGGCAATGAAAAATTTTCAATTAACTTAAGTGCTAAAGACATTTTTGCAACTTGTACAGCGGGGTAATCCATATCAATTGCATAGATGCAGTTATTAATTAATGACCTTCGCAATTCAACTGTTGGGAAGACATTGCCTTCCAATGTTATGAATAGCTTCTCTTGCTTGGAATTTATTGACCCTTGGTTGTAAAGCTCGATTGCTTTCTTTTCTAAAGTTTCTAAAATTCCGAGTAAAAAAGTTCCACTTCCACATGCTGGTTCTAAAATCTTTAATTTAAATAACTCGTCTAAGTTTTTGATTTCCTTTAGTCCGTTAAAGGTTTTGTTAAGTAGGTAGTCAACCATATATTTAGGACTACTAATAGCACCTTGTTGCTTCACATAAAACTCTTTATCTTGTTCAATAACCTCATCGCCTTGTAACGCGATTTCTACACTTAAGAATCGTTCATACATTTCTGCAATTAGTTCCACCGGAATTACATCAAACTTATAAGGTGATGGTTCATACATGTTTTGAATAAAATTATCAAATGTATCATTATTAAAATTCAACATCTTTAACTCATCTATGTCGCTAAATATCGGACCATCATAACCTGTTTCATAATCCTTTATTGCTTTTTCAATAAAACTATCCCAGAAATCACCTTCTAAAAAACTCAGTAGTAAGCCTTCTTCTTCAAGAGACCTTCCTTCACAAATTCTAATAAAAAGGATTTTATTTGTGATACTTTGTACAATTGAGTTTAATCTATCTGTACTATCCTTAATAATTTCAGGATTTGCTTTATATAAGTCTCTAGCTAGAGTAAGCCTAAAATCGGATAACAATTGAGCAAAGGAAAGGTCTAAATCTTTCTTGTCAGCTTTTCTTATTGAAAATTTCTCAGCTAGAACAAGGGATTGTGTACCATTTAGTACATTGTCTCTTGCTAACAAATCAAAAATAACATCAAAATTATCAAGATATTCATCAAACTTAAAATAAAGCCTTTCATTTTCTACATAGTCATCTTGTTTTGGTTCTTGGGAGCAGCCATAAAAAACTAATTCTTCAATATTAGTTACAATTGAACATTCCATCCCCGCAGACCAGCCGTAAGACCTTGCCTGGAATGCAATATCCTGACTGTCCTTTAAGTTATCTTGAAGGTCCTTAGCATCTAAAAAGTTCACTCTAACTCTTCCGTTTTTTAATGTATAGTCTGGTTTAGAATGTGTTGACCCGATTTTCCTTAATTTTTCTCTTTCTTCTTTAGACACCATTTTTTCTTGTTGTACTTGATTAATATCTTGGCAGTTCCAATCAAAAATCGATAAAAATCTATCTATCCATGTCCTCATAGTTTGTTCAGAGGCGGTTTTTAACGCATCTTTATGGTTTTCATATTCTTCAATAAATACCCTTAGTAAATCTTTTGCTTCTGTATTCATAAAAAATCCCCCTATGATACAATCTCTTATAAGATAATTGTACCATAGAGGAAATATATAGAAGTTAAACTTTTAACAAATCTTAGTGCAAAAAACCTCATTTACTTATGGTACGGTTCCCCCCGATTAATCCGAAAACTCCGATAAACCTGCTCAACCAGTATCAGCCTCATCAACTGATGCGGAAACGTCATCCTACTAAACGAAAGCGTATCATTCGCCCGCTTCATAACCGCCTCACTCAACCCAAGCGATCCTCCAATAACAAACGCCACCTTGCTCTTCCCATAAGTCGCCAATCTATCCAAATCCGCTGCAAGCTGCTCCGATGATTTCATTTTCCCTTCAATCGCCAGGGCAATCACATGCATATCATCAGAAATCTTCGCCAAGATCCGTTCGCCTTCTTTATCCTTCACGATCAGCATGTCCTGCTCGCTTAAATTCTCCGGTGCTTTTTCGTCTGCCAGTTCGATTATTTCCACTTTGGCATATGGGGTCAGCCGCTTCAAGTATTCATCTATTCCTTGCTTTAAATATTTCTCTTTTAGTTTGCCTACTGTGCAAATGGTGATATTCACAGGTACTCCCCACCTTTAAAACAAATTATTAGCATTTATTATCCACAGCTGTGGATAGTTTTCTGTATGTTGGGGGCGAATATTAGTTCCCAACTATATATACAGCAGGGTTTTCGCAGTATTCACAGGTTGTGGGTAACTCTGCATTTTGGTCAATTTTTATTATTTCCGGAGCCAGTTCGTTTTCATCTACATAGATGTCAATTGCCAGTTCCACGTGTTCATCACAGCATTTCATGGTGTTGTCCTCCTTTATCCACATGGGGATATCTTTATCTTTTCTACTTCTATCGTATCCACATTTAAGAAAAGCGCAAGCGCGTTATTAGATATTCTTATTTCCTTTCTGAAGTTGGGAAAGAATCTTTATTTCTTCACTCCTGTTGATTGGAGCAGCAGGCGGGAGACTCCTGCGGGAGTGCAAGTGACGGGAGACCCCGCAGGAGCAAAGCGACGAGGAGGCTCCCGCACTGCCCGCGGAAAGCGGACGACTGCAGCGGAAATCAACAGCCTTTTTATAAAGAGCGATACTCACAAGAAAAAGAGAGCTATTCCTAGCTCCCTTGTGTTCTCTGCTCCACCAGCTTCACAGACGCCGATTGCTTTTTCCCATTCCGGTAATAATCAATCTTCGCCGTATCACCTGGCCGCTTCGTATAAAGAACTTTTCTCAAACCGAAAATGTCTTCTATCTTCTTACCGTCCATGCCCACGATCACATCAAATTGCTGAAAGCCTGCTCTTGCCGCTGGGGAAGAAGGGCTGACATCATATACCACAACACCATTCTTAATGCTGTCAGGCAGTTTAAGGGTTTCCTGCTGGTGATAAGCAGATACGTCGCTGAGCGATCTCATGCTTAATCCCAGGAATGGCCGGCGCACTTCGCCGAAGCGCTCCAAGTCGCTGACAACGGGCTTAACAAGGTTGGCCGGAATGGAAAGACCAATGCCTTCTACCTCTGATTGGGCAATTTTCATGGAGTTGATGCCGATGACATTTCCGTCAATGTCCATTAGGGCACCGCCGGAGTTGCCGGGGTTGATAGCAGCATCCGTCTGCAGCACTTCTGCGTTCCAGTCTGGCTGACCGTCTCCGTCTGAGTCAACTGGGATGGCGCGCTCTGTACCAGAGATGATGCCTTGTGTGACAGATCCGGCAAATTGTTCGCCGAGCGGATTGCCGATAGCAATGACCGGTTCGCCTGGTTTGACTTCATCAGAATTGCCGAATGTGGCTGCTTCCTTGATCTTGTCGCCTTTTACCTTTAACACAGCAAGGTCTGTCAGGTTATCGCTGCCGAGAATTTCAGCCTGCAGCCTGGTGCCGTCGTGGAGGCTGATTTCGACTTGGTTGGCGCCTTGAATGACGTGGTGATTGGTGACGATAAAGGCATTGCCGCCGTCTTTTTTATAAATGACGCCGGAACCGGAACCCGCTTCCTGGCCATTTCCTTTGCCGCTGTCCCAAAATCCGCCGGAGTCCTGGATATTGATGACCCCCACAACAGAAGAGGATACTTTATTAACGATGTTTGTGACATTCGTGTTCACGTTGACGTTGACATTTTTTTCAGGGCCTGCAGGCTTTGTTTCGCCTAAGTAGGGCTGAACGTCAGTTTGTCCCGGTATAAGGCCGAGGCCGCTGAGAAAGGGTAGGGCAATAATGACAATAAGAGCACCTAGCAAAGCACCTGTTAATCCTGCCAGAAACCAGCCGCCGCGATTGCCTCTTGGCCGGCGGCTCTGGTCATAATCCTGATCATAGTATCCCATCTGCTACCTGTCCTTTCGCTATAGCTTCGCATTTTAGAATATGGTTTATTTTATCCATAATTATACGGAAGCAAACGCTAAAAGACGAATTGCACGCTTACACTGTGAAGAGAGGGGTTGGTGTTTTCGGATCGGTATCATACAGGTCAAACTGCTCGCCCGTGACAAAGCCTTTGCCTTCAAGCGTCTGCTGCACGGCCATTCTGGCAAGGTCTTTCATATTGTTATCAAGACTTAAATGGGCGAGGTAAATGCGCTTTGTGTCATCGCCGATCACATCTGTCATCGCAAGGGCTGCATCTTCATTTGACACGTGGCCGACATCGCTCAGTATTCTTCGTTTAATGTTCCATGGATACCGCCCCATGCGGAGCATGTCGACATCATGGTTGCTTTCAAACACAAAGGCATTGGAATTGCGGATGATTCCTTTCATCCGGTCGCTTACATAGCCGGTGTCTGTGATCAGGGTCAGCTTTTTGCCCTCATGGTGAAACACGTAGAACATCGGCTCTGCGGCATCATGGGAAACGCCGAATGATTCGACATCAAGCGAACCGAATGTTTTTACCTGTTCCATCGGAAAGACAAATTTCTGCTCTGTCGGCACTTCGCCGATCAGGTTCTCCATGGCTTTCCACGTTTTTTCGTTTGCATATACCGGCAGCTGGTGCTTCCTGGCCATGACGCCGAGCCCTTTAATATGGTCGCTGTGCTCGTGTGTTACAAGGATCCCGCTCAGCTGCTTCGGTGTCCGGCTGATTTCCTTCAGCAGCCCTTCCAGCTGCTTGCCGCTCAAGCCGGCATCCACTAACAGTGATTCATTTTCCGTCTCGACAAAAATGGCATTTCCCGTACTTCCGCTGGCAAGTACGCTAAATTGCATGCTCATTGCTTTCACTCCAAGGTTTGTTTCGGTTGGTTTGCCTTAATGACTTCGCCTCTGAATGCATTGACAAAGTAATCGTCTTTTTCGTTTACAACAAGGTGCCAGGCAGGGGCAAGCGCTTGTTTGCCTTTAAAGGGATATTGTGTGTAATACCCTAATTCGGCTTTTGTTACTTTATTTTTTTTCGACAAATCAAAGGAATTGTTGTAGAGAAGATCCTCGACCGCTTTCAAGGCAGAAACGAGTGTATCCCCGTCGCCTTCATTTTTTTGCAGATTTTCAAGCATGGACTGCTGATAGGCGTAAATTTGATTATCATCGTTTATTTTGAGGACAAGCATGCCGAGGCTGTTCGCTGACAAGTCATCCTGGAAGATGGTTTTGCCGTTGTACTGCTGAAAATAAATGAGGCGTTTTCCTGCTTTGTCATAGCGCCAGAACGTATATTGGCTGCCTGACAGGATATTGCTTTCAATAAACGGCTTCATTTTTTCCTGCAGATTGTCATCAGGCAAAGGAATCGGCTTATCAAATTTCATTGATAAAAGCGTTTCGCTTTTGTCCGCTTCAGGCTTCTGGCCAGTCAGCTTTCTTATATCTCTGTCCGTAAATTTTTTGCTGTTTCCTGTAATATAGGAGCCTTTATCATCGCCTTCAGGCAAATCAACGTAGGAAATGTCGTTCGTTGACAGGTTCTGCTCTGTGGTCGCCATTTGCAGCACATCATACTTGCTGTTGTTCCGCTTGTCCAGATACGCAAAAATAAGGAAAATATCCAAAATCAGAAAAGCGATGATAAAGATCGTTTTCGTTCTACTCCAATCCATTGGCTTTCCCCCTTATGACACGATTATCGAAGTGGATAGCCTTGATGCGGCCGTCTTTGGTTTCGATAAACCAGGCGGGATCAATATTCACCATTTGAGAGCGGTCGCTCGCACTCATTTCATAGCCAGGAAAGATATTTTTCACCGTCTTTGGATTGTAGAGATCAGGCCGTTTTTTCAAATTCTTCATCAGTTCACTGCCGGACATAATGCTTTGGTCAGAATTGTTGACCTCTGACTTCAGGCGGTATGTCGGTCTGACATATCTCGCAATATCGCTGCTGCCCCATTCTTCTACAATATCTGTAGGCCCAAAAGGATTTTCATCGCTTGGAAAAACCGGGACACCGTTTTTCAGCTTCAGCCGGAACGATACAGCTGAATTTGCTGCATTGTTCATTCGGAAAAACATGTAGTTATCTGTCCAGCCGCGGTGATTGTTTAAAAAATCGATACTTTGCTGAATAAGCTGCGGCGCATCAGGAGAAAGGGCAGGAGCGGCCGTTCTGCGAAATGTCATTTTCTTTTCATTAGGAGAGACTTCAAGGAAATGGGATGTATCTGTGTATTCAATCATCCCAGATTCCTTCTGCTGGCTGATGACAGGGGTGTTTGGGCTGTTAGGGTTGTCAAACATCACCTGCTTGAATGTGTCAGGCTGATACGATGCTGTATCATACGTGTAATGCTTTAAGTTCAGGCTTTGCTTCGGAAGCATCAGCATAAGGGAGGGAGAAATCTCCTCCGCCTCGTAAGGCTCAAAGCTGAAAAGCGGCCCGAAAACCTGCTTGTCGAGCTGCTGAATCTCTGACTCGCTGACCTCTGCTTCCACTACTAGCTGGTTTTGATAGGAGACGAAATAGATCGGACTTTGCCGCTTTGAATTGTAGCTGTCTTTCAGCGGAATCATAATCCGGTCAAACGATGAGGGATATTTCTGCTGCTTCCACTTGGAGAAAATCGCCTGAAGCGTATCTGTATGGATTTCATCCGGCAGAACAAATTCGGCTTTCTTTTCCCCGTCTTCGCCCTGCAGCCAGTTAAGAAAATTCCCCTTGTGCTCATCTGTCACCACTCTGGAGCCTTCAATGTTCCAGCCCATCATTAAAGACCATGCTTTATTGATGGTGATCGGATTGAAGGTTCCAAGATGCTTTTTGTCATTATGGTAAAAAATCTGCTGCGGCCTGATGACATCAGAAATCAGCTTCGTTTTGCCAGGTTCAGAGAGTCCCTGTGTTTCAAGGTATTCACTGCGCTGAATATAATCATAGTTTGGCTGAAACGTCCAAATGTTCCATGTCAGAATAATGCTGATCACGGTTAATAGAGTCAGCGTTATTGTTTTAGCCTGTTCACGCTTCATCCCACTCATCCTCTTGATCTGGACTGAACGGCAGCGTGAAGGAGACAACAGTCCCTTTTCCTTCTTTGCTTTCAGCCCAAATTTCCCCGTCATGCGCATTGACGACTTCTTTGGCTATCGCAAGGCCAAGTCCTGTACCTCCGAGCCTTCTCGTTCGGGCTTTATCCACACGGTAAAAGCGCTCAAAGATTTTCTTCAGACTGTCCTTCGGTATGCCGACACCTTCATCTTTAATGCTGATGACGATTTCTTCCTCTTCTTCAATGACCCTGAAGGTGATGAGGCCTCCCTCAGGAGAATATTTCATAGCATTTGAAATAATATTGTCGAGCACCTGTGTAATTTTATCTGTATCAATGTCTACAAAGAGTTCTTTATCAGGAAGCAGGCGTCTGAAAGAGACGTGCTGTGATTTGGTCATTTCAAACCGGTCAATGATTTTATTGAAAAAGTCCGTGAAATTCACCCAGTCTTTGGACAGGCGGTAATCCTTGCTGTCGAGCTTTGAGAGATTCAGAAGGTCATTAACAAGACGGATCATCCGCTCTGTTTCATTTTGAGTCACCTGCAGAAAATGAGGGGCAATTTCTTTATCTTCCCAAGCTCCTTCGGCAAGCGCCTCAAGATAGCTTCTCATCGTTGTCAGAGGAGTGCGCAGTTCATGTGAGACGTTTGCGACAAACTCCCGTCTTTCCTGGTCGATTTTCTCCTGCTCGGTAATGTCGTAGATAACCGCGATGAGGCCGTCAATCCTGCTCTCCTGCTGAATAATGGAGAAGTTAACTCGCAGGATGTAGGGCTTGTCCTCTGAGCTCACATCAAGGATCATCGAATCAGGATTTTCAATCAGCTGATCAAACGTGACCTCTTCTTCAATTTCAAGAAGCTTTGTGATCGGAGTATGAATAGCTGTTCCACGTGAAACATTCAGCATTTGCAGCGCAATTTCATTGATGAGGATAATCTCGCCAAGCCTGTTTGTGGCAAGGACGCCGTCTGTCATATTGGTAATCACAGAGTCGAGTTTTTTCCGTTCGCCTTCTGTCTGGGCGTGCGCCTCATCGAGCTCCTCAGTCAAATGGTTAAAGGTAGAGGCAAGCTGGCCGATTTCGTCGTGGCCGTATACCCGAACCTTCCGCTTAAAATTCCCTTTCGCCAGCTCCATCGCATGCTTCCGCATATCAGAGAGCGGCCTTGTGATCGTTCTCGCCAGGATAATACCAAGGATCGCTGTAATGAACAGGGAAATAACCGTGCCTGTTGCCAAAATGTTGTTGATGACTTTCATTTGATCAAAAACAGCCTTCATGGATGCTTCTACATAAATAGCGCCGGTAGTTCCTTTTCGAAGAACAATCGGCGTTGCGGAGACCATGAGGCGGTTATTTGTGGCCGGGTCCACTTTTATTTCTTCATCTGCTGTATTAAACTCAAGCGCATTCCTGACCGTCGGCTTATTGGCTGTTTTTTTGCCAACATCCACCTGGTCATTTGGCTCAGATGTCGCAAGCACCCGGTAATTGCTGTCGATAATCTGCACCTGCCTGATTTCATCACTTTTAAAATCAAGCAGGATCGAGGTAAGATCCTCTCTTGTTTGTTCCGAATCCAGCTTTTTGTTTGCCGTGTCTTTATCAAGCTCCTGCTGTACATTGGAGGATAATAGCGTGATTCTTTGAACCAGCGAGCTTTTAAAGTTTTGGCTCAGAGAGGTTTCAAGCTGCCTGACAAAATAAACACCGATAATCTGCATGGCGATAATAATCAGCAGCACATAGATCATCGTGAATTTAAAGTGGATGGAACGAAAAAAGCTTACTTTTCCCATTCTGTCTTACTCCTGTTCCGGATTTCGCAAATAGTAGCCGACTCCTCTTCGTGTCACAATCCATGTCGGATGGCTTGGATTGTCTTCAATCTTTTCGCGAAGCCTGCGGACCGTCACGTCCACAGTCCGGACGTCGCCGAAGTAGTCATAGCCCCAAACTGTCTGAAGCAAATGCTCCCTTGTCATGACCTGGCCGATATGCTTTGCCAGATAATGAAGCAATTCAAATTCCCTGTGCGTCAATTCAATCGTCTCGCCGCGCTTTGTCACAACATAGGCATCAGGATGAATAACAAGCGAGCCGATATTAATCTCATTTGATTCTCCCTGCTGTTCTTCCGCCGTTCCAATCGCATGCTGCCTTCTCAGGTTGGCTTTAACCCGCGCCAAAAGCTCTCTTGTGCTGAATGGCTTTGTGACATAATCATCAGCACCAAGCTCAAGCCCAAGGACCTTATCGATCTCTGAATCCTTCGCTGTCAGCATGATAATCGGCATCTCATATTTCTTGCGGACCTCGCGGCACACTTCCATGCCGTCGCGGTTCGGGAGCATGATATCAAGCATTAAAAGATCCGGCTGCAGCTCTTCCACCTTTTCAAGGGCTTCATTCCCGTCATAGGCGCAATGAACATCATAGCCTTCTTTTTTTAAATTAAATTCCAATATATCTGCAATCGGTTTTTCGTCATCCACAACTAAAATACGTTTCTTTTCCATGTATTTCGCCCCTTTAGCAAAAGGTTTCAGACCTATTATTAATGTAACAAATTCCTTTCAAACAAGCACTCGTTTATTACAGGTAAATGATAATATCTTGAAGATGTAAAGCAGTACCTTTTAGTATACCCCTCTTTGGCAAATAGGTCATCTTGCAGGCTGTATTAAAATGGGGGAAAACGCAAGAATTTTACTTAATGGCTCTATTAAATTTGGCTGTTGATTTCCGTTTCAGGCGTCCGCTTTCCGCGGGGCGGGCGGTGAGCCTCCTCTGCGCTTTAGCGCATGCGGGGTCTCACCTGTCCCGCTGCTCCCGTAGGAGTCTCCCGCCTGGAACGTAGATCAACAGGTGTGGAAAAATCAACATTCTTCTTTAACATAGTCTAATTAATAAGAAAAACCTCTAGCAGTGCTAGAGGCTATTTATTCACATAGTTTAACGGATTTTTAAGTTTTCCATTTTTATAAACTTCAAAGTGCAGATGAAGTCCTGTTGAATGGCCTGTGGAACCCATTACACCAATCTTCTCGCCTTTTTCCACTGTCTCACCCTCTGAGACAGAAATGGAATTCAAGTGGCCATAAAGAGTTTTAAACCCGTTGCCATGATCAATTTCGACTTTATTGCCGTAGCCGTTTGATTTGCCGGCAAAAATCACTTTGCCGCCGTCAGCCGCTTTAATGGTCTTGTTGCTGACACCGGAAATATCAATGCCTTTATGCAATTTCCCCCAGCGCGTGCCGAGCTTGCTTGTAATCACGCCGCCCATTGCCGGCCACTCCAGTGAGCCGTCTCCGACAGAGGACACTTTCTTCGTTCCTTTCATTACAATCTCTTTCACAGGTTCTTTTACCTGATGATCAGAAACTATTTCCCGAGAAATTAAGCGGCCGTTTTCAATTTTGAAAACATAGCTGCGCTGAGCCTGCCCGTCTTCTCCTTTTTGCTTCACGATCGTTTTGCCTTTTTCCATAGAAGCATCTTTCACCGTTTCTGTCTGGAAGGGAAGAGCCTCCTGCTTGGAAACATCCTCTTGAATCACCACATCAAAGTATGGCTGATTTACTAAGACCTTCACTTTTGAACCCGCTTCAAGGCTGCCGTCCTCCTTGAGGCCTGGATTAAGCTTTTTCAGCTCATCCGTACTCATAGAATAGGAGGAAGCAATGCCGCTCTTTGTATCATCTTCCTGCACCTTGTAAAGAGACTCTCTCACTGTGCCCTTCTCAAGTTTCTTTAAGCCATCTTTGACGTTTGTTATCGCGTTTGGAGCTGCCTTGACCTCGCCGATGTGAACACCGTTAGTCAGCTCAAGCTTTGTAATCCTGGATTGTCCTTCTTTAAGAGGAGGAAGCTTTTCTCCATCCTGCAATTTTTTATATTCCCTGAGTTTCCGTTCAGAAGTATATTTCAGCTGATACTGCTTCAGCGCCTCTTCCGCCTCTTTCTTTGATTTAAAGAAAGCAGCCGGCTTGCCATCCGCAAAAATAGCCGTTGACTCAATCGCCACAGTCATTTCCTTTTTCATCCGTTCAGCAGTTTTCTCATTGTCGGCAGCAGGTCTGAATACCTGCTCAGGGACCACTTTAAGATTGCTGATCATTAAAGGCATGTCCTTAAATTTCGGCTGTTCCTTTTGAATAGCTTCCTCAGAAACCTTTTCTATGATGGATTTATCATCAACAGTCCCTGCATTTTTCCCATTTATATAAATGTGATAAACCTCTGGCAGCTCAGAATCGGCTGATGCACCGCTTGTACCAAACAGCAATGCAGCTGCGCAAACGCTTCCAGTCAGGCTTCTTTTCCAAAAAGAAGAACGGCTCTTATAGCCATTGTGCTTACTTCCATAATCCAAAAATATTCCTCCTCTATCCTTCTAGTGCTCTATGTATTTGCTGTACCAAGCAGCCTAATCATTAAGTACGAAAAACAGACCTTACTAGAGTACCATATTCCTAAAAAGGAACCAGGAAGTTTGAAGAAATGTAATCTTTTTGTATTTCGCATGTCATATTGCACGGATTGTTGTAATAAGATGGGTAATTCATGCCAGTATTGCCCTAATTTGCGAAGGGAATGGAGGAAGAATGTGGGTCATTTTCTTTAAAAAAAGAAAAAGGCCTGGAAAATTCCAGACCTTTTTCTTGGGCAACCCCGGACAATCTTTGGATGGCTCGGGACGGAATCGAACCGCCGACACACGGATTTTCAGTCCGTTGCTCTACCGACTGAGCTACCGAGCCACGTAGTTACGGCTTCCACTAAGCTTCGAATCTCTTCGTCAGCTCCTTCGATCGCATCCTCACGTATAATCCATACGCTCCGGTACTCACTCAGTCGCTTCCTCGACCTTCTCGCTTATTGAAACCCTTATTCATTGAACATAAATTCAAAAACACTAGGTAAGTAAAATGGCGGTCCGGACGGGACTCGAACCCGCGACCTCCTGCGTGACAGGCAGGCATTCTAACCAACTGAACTACCGGACCAATTATGTATGTAATGGTGACCCCTACGGGATTCGAACCCGTGTTACCGCCGTGAAAGGGCGGTGTCTTAACCGCTTGACCAAGGGGCCATGAGAAGTGAGCCATGAAGGACTCGAACCTTCGACCCTCTGATTAAAAGTCAGATGCTCTACCGACTGAGCTAATGGCTCATGATTTCTGTTTTGTTCAATATGTCGAACAGAACTTTTTAATAGTATCATAGAATAAAAAGGCAAGACAAGCATTTTTTTCACATATTTTGAAAAAAGATTTTTCAGGATAAAAAAATGCAGCCGTATTTTTAAGAAATTGCAGTGCCTTGAGTAATAGGAAATGGAGTATAATTCTATTAATTAAGCTATTGGGAGCAAAATATGAAACTCATCAAAAGGAAAAAGAGACGGACGAATTACTTTAAAGAATTCCTATCTGAAGTTCGTGATTCAATTCTTTCAGAAATTATATGGAACGTGTTGATGTTCATACCCAAAATGCTGTTTCGGTTAATCAGGAGCAGCTGGTGAAAAAAAAGCAGAGGATTTCACACACGAAATCCTCTGCTTTTTATTTTTCTAAAAAGAAATCAAATCGTACTGTATACACTCCGCACCACATTTGTCTGTGAACGGTCAGGCCCAACAGAGAAAATAGAGAGAGGGATCCCTGTGAGCTGAGAGATGCGCTCTAAATAGTGGCGGGCATTGGCAGGCAGCTCGCTGAGATTTTTGACGCCTGTAATGTCTTCTGTCCAGCCTGGAAGCTCTTCATAGACAGGCTCACACTTTGCAAGATCTTTAAGGCTTGCCGGGAACTCTTCAATGATTGCGCCTTTGTATTTGTAGGCAACGCAAATTTTCAGCGTTTCAATGCCTGTCAGAACGTCAATGGAGTTGAGGGAAAGATCCGTCAATCCGCTCACACGGCGGGCATGGCGGACAACGACGCTGTCGAACCAGCCGACGCGTCTCGGGCGTCCGGTTGTTGTACCGTACTCGCGGCCGACCTCGCGGATTGTGTCCCCAGTCTCATCCATCAGTTCTGTAGGGAATGGGCCGTCACCGACACGGGTAGTATAGGCCTTGGACACACCGACAACATGGTTGATTTTCGTTGGGCCGACGCCTGAACCGATCGTTACGCCTCCTGCGACTGGATTGGAAGAGGTGACAAACGGATAGGTTCCCTGGTCGATATCAAGCATAACACCTTGTGCACCTTCGAAAAGAACGCGGCGGCCTTCATCAAGGGCATCATTCAGTACGACGGATGTGTCGCACACATAGTGCTTGATCTGCTGGCCGTACTCATAGTATTCATCAAGAATGTCGCTGATCTCAAAGCCTTCTGTTTCATACATTTTTTCAAACAGGCGGTTCTTTTCTTCCAGGTTGCGCTCCAGTTTTTCCTGGAAGGCTTCTCGGTCAAGAAGGTCTGCCATGCGGATGCCGATCCGGGCTGCTTTATCCATGTAAGCAGGGCCGATGCCTTTTTTTGTTGTACCGATTTTGTTGGCACCTTTGCGTTCTTCCTCAACCGCATCCAATTTCAAGTGGTATGGAAGAATCACATGAGCTCTGTTAGAGATTCTCAGGTTGTCTGTGCTTACGCCTCTTTCATGAAGATAAGCAAGCTCCTGAACGATCGCTTTTGGGTCAACAACCATACCGTTACCGATTACGCATATTTTATCTTTGTAGAAAATTCCTGATGGAATTAAATGCAGCTTGTACGTTACTCCGTCAAATTTAATCGTGTGGCCGGCATTATTTCCGCCTTGGTAGCGTGCAATCACCTCGGCGTTTTCAGAAAGAAAGTCAGTAATCTTGCCTTTCCCTTCATCGCCCCATTGTGTACCTACTACGACAACTGAAGACATTGTTCCTGCACCTCCGTATGTAATTAAGCTTTGTATTTCAACTTATCTTATTTTAACCAAATCCATCCAACATTTTATCAATCGAAAAAAGAATTGTCAATCCATTTTCCGAACATTAAAAGGATCCATTGTGGTTTTTATTCGTAATTTACTGTTAAATAGTAACATGCAGCACTAGATTTATAGGTATTTAATCAGATTAAATGCTTATTTTTAAAAATAAAGGCCAAAATTTCCTTTTTTATTTGCCTGTTATTAAACCGAAAGAATTTCTTTTTTCAGAAAATTCTTCTTGCTAATTTAGTCATCAGCCACTTATAATACAACTTAACGAAAGCGCTTTCGATGCAAGGAGAATAGGAATGACCACGATCTATGATGTAGCAAAAAAGGCTGGAGTATCCAGCACCACTGTTTCCAAAGCTTTGAATAATTATCCGGATGTCAGCGAGAAAACGAAGAATATTATTTTAACAGTTGCGGCTGAAATGGGTTATCTGCCGAATTCGCATGCCCAGTCTCTTACTACCAAGAAAACTTGGTCCATTGGTGTCATGTTTACCGAAGGAAATGGGGTGGGAATGAAGCATCCCTTCTTCAATGCTGTCATTGAGAGTTTTCGCAAGCATGCAGAAAATGAAGGCTATGATCTCATTTTCCCTTCAAAAAACCTGCGAAATCGAAATACCAGCTACCTAGAGCATTTTCAATACAGAGGAGTCGATGGAATTATCATCATCTGCTCAGCACAAGATGATCCTCAGGTTGTTGAAATTCTTGATAGCGACATACCAATCGTTGTGATTGATATGAGTGAGGTAAACAGCAGTGTAGTTTATTCTGATAATATAGCAGGCGGAGAAGCAGCCGTTGATTATCTGGTCTCCTTAGGCCACCAAAAAATTGCTCATATATCCGGTGCCGCCGAATCATTTACAGGAGCAGAAAGAATTAAAGGGTATAAAAGAGCGATGAAGAAAAACAAGCTTCCCATACCTGAGGGTTACTTGATAGATGGAGGATTGTTCTCTATTGAAGATGGACGGTTGGCTGTGAAAAAGCTGTTAACCCATCCCGATCGCCCAACGGCAATCTTTATTGCAGGAGACCAGATGGCCATTGGCGCCATGGAAGAATTGAAAAAATCAGGATTAAGCATCCCTGAAGACATTTCAATTATCGGCTTTGATGATATTGAAATGGCAAGCTACATATGCCCTAAACTGACAACAATTAAACAGGATACCGAAGCGCTTGGAAAACAGGCTTCCCAGCTGCTGGTAAGTCAAATCCTCCAAAAGAAAAAGTCGCTAAAAAACGAAATGATCCCCATTAAATTAATTGAGCGGGAATCTTGCAAGGCAATCACCTGACTTTGTTAGCGGCTTTAAAAAGTCGCTTTCACTTCCCATTTTATTTTTTTATTTAAAATCGAAACCGCTTTCGATTGGATTATTTTTTTTAGATAAAATCGAAACCGCTTTCGTAACGCCATAATCCAAATATTAATCCAATGGAAAAGGAGCATTATGATGAAAAAAGCAGGTAGCATACTTTTATCACTCGTTTTATTAATTGGAGTCCTTGCCGGCTGTTCAGATTCTAAGAGTGCGAGTGGCGCAAAAGGCGGTAAAACTGCCGACTTGCGAATATGGTCTTTTACGGATGAATTGAAGAAACCAATTACAAAGTTTGAGGAAAAGAACGGCGTAAAGGTGGAGCTGACAATCGTTCCGATCGCTGACTATCCTACAAAGCTGAAGCCTGTCCTTGAAAGCGGAGTAGGTGCTCCAGATGTTTTTACAGGCGAGCTTGCCTTCATTAAACAATGGGTAGATGCCGGATATTGGGAAAATCTCTCTGCAAAGCCGTACAATGCTGAGAAGCTGTCTAAAGATTACATTCCTTATGTATTTGACATGGGCAAGGACAAAGACGGCAATGTAAGAGCTCTGTCATGGCAGACAACGCCGGGTGGAATTTACTACAAACGCAGCATAGCCAAAGAAGTTCTTGGAACAGATGATCCTGCAAAAATAGGCAGCATGATGTCCTCTATGGACGGACTTTTTAGCACAGCTGAAAAAATGAAAGCAAAAGGATACCGCATGTTTCCTGACGAGGGAGCTATCCGCTGGTTTGCACAAGGGGACTCCCCAGAGCCATGGGTAAACGATAAAAAAGAATTGAATCTTACTGATCGAAAAATTGAGTTTATGGATTATGCAAAGAAATTGAAAGAAAAGGGCTACACAGCAAATGCGCCGGAATGGTCCCCATCCTGGTTTGGCTCCATGGATAAACCGGTACAGGTAAAAGAAAATGGAAAAACCGTTGAAACAAAGGTCTTCTCCTATGTTCTCCCTACTTGGGGCTTACATAGTGTGCTGAAAGCAAATGTTAAAAAATCAGCTGGCGATTGGGCAGTAACAAGCGGTCCAAGTCCATACTTCTGGGGCGGTACATGGCTTGGTGTATACAGCAAATCTAAGAACAAAGAGCTTGCGTACAAGTTCGTTAAGATGATGACACAAGATAAAGACTTTCTTAAGGGATGGGCCAAGGATACCGGAGATGTTCTCTCCTTCCTTCCTGTAACAAATGAAATCAAAGGTGATTTCAAAGAAAAGTTCCTGGACGGCCAAAACAACTATACATTCTTCCTCGATCAGGCTCAAAGCATTAAACCGGGCATTGTAACAAAATATGATCAGCAGCTTGATACCCTTTATGGAAATGCAGTGAAGGAGTATACAGATGGCAAAAAATCCAAAGAGGATGCGATTAAAGAGTTTTATCTTAAGGCAAAAAATGCGTATCCGGATTTAGTTGTACCAAATTAAAGGAACTAGGCAAGCGGCGTAACAGATTATGCCGCTTGCTATTTGAAAGAGAGGGAATAAGGTGAAAAAACTGCACCGTTACGGATATTTTTTTATCGCACCTTTTTGGCTGGTTTTCTTGATTTTCAGTATCTACCCGGTTGCTTTAACGTTCTATTACAGCTTCACCAATTATACAGGCAGCGGTATAGCAGAGACAGTCGGTTTTTCAAATTACACACGCCTTTTAACAGACTCTTTCTTCGTTCAAGCCTTTGTTAATACACTGAAGATTTGGGGAGTCAACTTTGCTTTGCAGCTCGGCCTTGCACTGATTCTTGCGGCGATCTTTTCTGATATGAGGTTGAAAATGAAAGGGCAATCGTTTTTCAGAGCCATTTTTTATCTTCCAAACCTCATAACAGTCAGCTCTGTTGCCTTATTGTTTGGCATATTGCTCGATTGGCAGCATGGTTCACTGAATATCGTGCTGATGAATCTTGGATTGATCAAAGATCCGATTAACTGGCTGAATGAACCTGCCACTGCACAAATCTCTGTGTCCCTCATCTTAACGTGGATGTGGTTTGGGCATTCTTTTATCGTCATCATGGCCGGCATTTCCGGAATTTCTAAGGATTATTTCGAAGCTGCCCTGATTGATGGCGCCAACAGATGGCAAACACTTGTCAGCATTACTCTTCCCCTTTTAAAGCCGATTCTTTTGTATATTATGATCACTTCCCTTATTGGCGGACTTCAATTATTTGATTTGCCAATGCTGATCACCGATGGAATAGGATCGCCTGATGGGTCGCTGAACACGATGGTTTTATACCTGTACAACCAGGCATTCAAATATAACAATTATGGATACGCTTCTGCTGTTGCCTATGGGCTATTCCTTATCACTGTCATCTTCTCTGCCATCGTCTTTAAATCGATGTACAGCAGCGGACGAAAACAAGCAAGGCAGGTGTGAAAAAGATGATTGAAACAGAGAAAACATTAAGTGCTAATTTTAAACCTGAGAAAACCGCCATTGAGCCAAAAAAAGGAAATGACCAGCTTGTGAAAGGATTGCTGTACACTGGTATGGCCGTGCTGGCCATTGTTTGTCTTGTTCCTTTTTTAATGATGCTCGTCAACGCGACACG
This sequence comes from Metabacillus kandeliae, assembly GCF_021166585.1. Lineage (GTDB taxonomy): Bacteria > Bacillota > Bacilli > Bacillales > Bacillaceae > Metabacillus_B > Metabacillus_B kandeliae. The sequence continues at coordinate 38,306 of NZ_JAJOZE010000006.1, read as the reverse complement.
GTCTAACGATGATATTTTAACAGGATTCACCCTCGTCCCCGGTGCTTCTCTGATCGAGAATTACAAAACGATGATGGATTATGTCAATGTGTGGACCGGCTTTAAAAACAGTCTATTCATATCAGTCACCGTAACCATTCTAAGCGGATATTTTTCTGCCCTCACTGCTTACGGATTCGCCTTCTATACGTTTAAAGGGAAAAATTTCCTGTTTGTAATTATGCTCGTTATGATGATGGTTCCTGGGCAGCTTGGACTGATCGGCTTTTACGAGTTATCTAAAACACTTGGTATCCTGGATACTTATATTCCCCTTATTGTGCCGGCAGTCGCCAGTCCCTTTGTTGTTTTTTTCCTGAGGCAGTATATTCTTACCACTCTTCACCCAAGTCTCATTGAGGCAGCAAGAATTGACGGGGCAAGTGAATTTAAAATTTTTCACATCGTTGCTTTGCCGATCATGATGCCCGCTGTTGCTACCATGTCGATCTTTACCTTCATTGGGTCCTGGAACAACTACATTATGCCTTTAGTTCTGATTTTTTCACCTGAAAAGTATACACTGCCTGTTTTGATGGGCTTTTTAAAAGGATCTCAGGTCGCTCAGAATCTTGGTTCCATGTATCTGGGCATTGCCATCTCGGTCGTCCCTATTATGGTTGCATTCTTTTTCTTATCTAAATACATCATCAATAGCATCTCTGCTGGAGCAATCAAAGAGTAAAGGAGCAAAAAAGAATGAACTTTTCTAAAGACTTTGTATTCGGTACGGCAACATCTTCCTATCAGATTGAGGGAGCACATAATGAAGGAGGAAGGTCACCTTCCATCTGGGATGTATTTTGTAATACTCCCGGAAAGGTTCATGAGCAGCATAACGGCAATATTGCTTGTGATCACTATCATCGATTTGAAGAAGATATCCAGATATTAAAAAGCCTGGGAGTGGACGCTTATCGATTTTCTATTTCCTGGAGCAGGATCTTCCCTTATAAAGGACAATACAATCCGGAAGGGATGGCCTTTTATAAAAACATTGCCAAACGTCTCCGGGAGGAAGGAATCATGCCTGCTGTTACCCTTTACCATTGGGATTTGCCAGTTTGGGCTTACGAAGAAGGCGGCTGGATTAACCGGGATATTGTTCAATGGTTTCTTGACTATGCAGAAGTGTGTTTTACAGAGCTTGATGGACTTGTTGATTCTTGGATTACCCATAACGAACCATGGTGTGCAGGATTCCTTGGGTATCATCAGGGGGTTCATGCGCCAGGGCATACGAATTTAGAAGAAGCTGTGAAAGCGGTTCATCACATCCTTCTTTCACATGGGGAAGCCGTGAAAATGCTTAAAAACATGTTTTCAAGCAGCACTCCAATAGGAATTACACTAAATTTATCCCCTATTTATGCGAAAACGGATTCCGCAAATGATCAGCTTGCTGCAAATAATGCAGACGGATACTCCAACCGCTGGTTCCTTGATCCTATATTCAAAGGGCATTATCCGGCAGATATGATGAATCTATTCTCTAAATATGTTCATTCATACGACTTTATTAAACAAGGAGACTTAGAAACCATTTCTGTTCCTTGCGACTTTTTCGGGATTAATTATTACAGCCGAGGAATTGTCGAATTCAGTGCAGCAAATGACTTTTTGCATAAAGCAGCCTACTCCGATTATGAAAAAACGGGAATGGGCTGGGACATCGCTCCTGAAGAATTTAAAGAACTTATCATCAGACTGCGAAAGGAGTATACAGATCTTCCAATCTACATTACAGAGAATGGCGCATCTTATGACGACAAGGTTGAAGAAGGAAAAGTGCACGATACACTTAGAATCTCTTATCTTGAAAAGCATCTTCAGGCAGTATCAGATTTAAATCACCTCGGTATGAATATTCAAGGCTATTTTTTATGGTCTCTGCTCGATAACTTTGAATGGAGCTTTGGCTATGATAAGCGCTTCGGAATCATTTATGTTGATTTTGAAACACAGGACCGCATTTGGAAGGACAGCGCGCACAGATATAAATCCATCATTAAGCAGAGAGAAACGGCGGTGCCATTAGGGTCATAATTGCAGCAGGAAGCGGCTAAAATCAATTTTTCAAAACAAAATCAGGGAGGTAAGAAGAGAATGCTCAAATTCTCCAGTATAGTCTTTTCCTTTATCCTGGCAATAGGATTAGCAGCCCCTGCACAAGCTGCATTCAGCAAACAGAAAATTATATTTCATCCCGCTGCAATGAAAGGAAAGTTTCATGGGTCAACGAAACTGATTGCTCCTGTTCCAGCTTCTTATCATCTTGCTGTAAAGGTATCAAGCGAACCTTTCAATAAAGTCAGCGCCGGTGACCCCGTTCCTGCTGACAGAACCGTTACCAATCCTTATCAATCTGGCTCTGATCTGACAGGTGTTGATTCAAAGATTAATAAATATGCGGGTGTATACCTTCTTGATTCAGCTAATCGGGTAGTAGACTTTGAACAAATGATCCTAAAGGAACACCAGATTCAAAAGGAAGACTGGAGACTTCTTTGGCAAGACGAATTTGATGGGTCTTCTATCAATGAGAACAAGTGGAACTTTGTTCAGGGTGGGGGCGGCTATGGGAATAATGAGCTCCAAAACTATACAAACCGTGCCAAGAATGCCCGCGTTGAAGATGGTTCGCTTGTCATTGAAGCGCATAAAGAAACCTTTGAAGGAAACGATTATACTTCTGCCAAATTAACCACACAAAATAAAGGAGACTGGACATACGGACGCTATGAAATTCGGGCAAAGCTTCCTAAAGGGCAAGGGATGTGGCCGGCGATCTGGATGATGCCGACTGACTATCAGCTATACTCCGGATGGCCTGCCTGCGGTGAGCTGGACATAATGGAGATGCTTGGCCATCAGCCAAATGAAGTGCATGGAACTCTTCATTATGGAATGCCATGGAAATATACAGGGGAAGCCTATCAGCTTCCGAAAGGGACACAAGACTTCTCTGAAGATTTCCATACCTTCTCAATTGACTGGGAGCCTGGAGAAATTAGATGGTATGTAGACGGCGTTCTCTATTCAAAGCAAAATGATTGGTACAGCAAAAATGAAAACGAGGCAGCCCCTTATACTTATCCTGCTCCATTTGACCGTGATTTTTACTTGCAGCTGAATCTTGCTGTTGGAGGGAACTGGCCGGGCAACCCTGACCAAACGACTGTTTTTCCAAGTGAAATGCTTGTAGATTATGTACGGGTATATGAGTTGAACGGCAAATACCGAGAGGCTGGAGAAAGGCCTGTTACGAAAGAAACCCCTGCCGATTTGAGGCCCCCGCTTAATGATGGCAACTATATTTACAATGGTGAATTCACTTCAGACCTCAGCAATTGGGGCTTTCAGCCTTTTGAACCTGCCAATCTGTTTGGCGGTGAAGGAACAGCTGCTGCTGTAAATGGAGAAGCGAAAATCAGTATCACGAAACCAGGTGATGCCGTCCACGCCATCCAATTTGTTCAGCCGAATCTCCCAATTGAAAAAGATGAAAAATACCGTTTGACGTTTGCTGCCAGATCAGAAGGACCACGATCTGCTGTTATCAATATCTCAGGGCCTGAACGGAACTTTTCAAGGTATTTATCAGATAAAAGCCTTTCTTTAACGAATACTATGCAGACGTTCCGTTATGAATTTACAATGGAAGGCGAAACCGATCCTCATGCCAGATTGGAGTTTAATCTGGGGCAAGCATCTACCCTTCCTGTTTGGATCGATCATGTAAAACTCGAAAAACTCCCTAAGGACCCAAACGAGCCAAAAAAGGTTCTTCCTAACGGAAATTATATTTACAACGGAACCTTTGATCAGGGTCCAAATAGAATGGAGTTTTGGGATCTCACTGCCGAAAAGCACTCTAAAACTGCTGCTGCAGTTGGGGAGGCCATTCAGGATAGGCAGCTTTATGTAAAAATTATAAGAGCCGCCAACGAAACGGAGGCCATTCGTTTAAGCCAAAATAATCTGAACCTGGATAAAGAATCAGCCTATCTCCTGTCTTTTAACGCAAAAGCAAATTCGAAGCGCACTATTGGATTTGATGTAACAAATGAGGATCGCTCTAAGCAGTATTTTAAAAAAGAGCAAATCCCTCTTACAGAGGAAATGAAAACATATCAGCTGCTGATCCATCCATCTGAAAGTGATACTCATAGTAAGATTGAATTTCTCCTTGGAGGGAACCGCAATGGCATTATACTGGACAATGTACAAATGAGACGCATTGCCAAGCCTGTTCTGCTTGATCAAACCAATACTCGGATTGAAGCAGAAAATTACCAGGATATGTACGGTGTGCAAAGCGGCGGAAGCAGTGTCGGATGGATCGATGAAGGCGATTGGATGCAGTATGCTGCTGACGTAAAAGAAGCAGGAGAATATACTGTCACTTACCTTGCAGCCTCAGGGAGGGACGGAGGAAAAATCACGCTTCTCAGCAAAGCAGGAAATCAGTATACAGGAGATCTCCCAAAGGGAGAAATTAATCTCAAAGAAGCAGACCATCTATCAACAATTGCCGTACCGCAAACTGGCGGGTGGGATACATGGAAAATCTTTCAGAATAAAATCCATCTCGAAAAAGGAATTCAAACGCTTCAAGTCTATGCTCCGAATGCCAACCTTGATTGGATGGAATTTATAATGGATGAAAAATAAAGAAGAGGAAACCTCTATTTCTAAAAAGAAATAGGGGTTTTTTCAACATTCCAGCAGATGAAAGAAACTACAGGTGAGGGATCCTGAAGGAATAGTTATTTCTTGCAACGAATCATTAAGTTAAGAAAATAATCTCCGTTTAGGAAGATTTAATGACTAAAACTATTCTTAAATTGACACCGTTTGTTTTCCCTCTATTAGCCGTTATCTGCTTATTAAAAGGACTTGCAGGTAAATACACCATTCAAGCGGGTTTATGCTTGCTGTTCATCGGATTCATTCTATCAATGTATGGAATTATAACAAATAAATCCATCCTATTTGGTTTGCTGAACATGGCGCTTACTGTCCTGCTGCTGATTATGGGAATTTTTATGTATTTTGTTTTAGTTTCTTCTTGAGTCTAAAAGATTCAATTCATAAGGTTTATCCTCTTTTCGTAAAACCCTCCAGCAGAAAAAACGGCTGCACTTATTAAGTGCAGCCGTTTAGGCACCAGGAGGCATGCCGGCGTCATCCAACCGCCGTTCCAAGTTCACAAACTTATTATATTCTTTTACAAATGCAAGGGAAACGGTGCCTACAGGTCCGTTACGCTGCTTGGCGATGATGATTTCAATAATGTTTTTGTTTTCGGATTCTTTGTCATAATAGTCATCACGGTACAGGAAGGCGACGATGTCGGCGTCCTGCTCAATGCTTCCAGATTCCCTTATATCTGACATCATCGGGCGCTTGTCCTGGCGCTGCTCCACACCGCGTGAAAGCTGGGAGAGCGCGATAACCGGCACCTGAAGTTCCCTTGCAAGGGATTTGAGTGTCCGGGAAATTTCGGAAACTTCCTGCTGGCGGTTGTCTTTTGAGCGGCCGCTTCCCTGGATGAGCTGCAGGTAGTCAATCAGGATCATGCCGAGGCCTGTTTCCTGCTTCAACCGGCGGCATTTGGCCCTGATTTCACTGACCCTGATGCCTGGGGTGTCATCAATGTAGATTCCTGCATTGGACAGGCTTCCCATGGCCATCGTCAGCTTGCTCCAGTCATCGCTTGTGAGATTCCCCGTCCTTAGTGCCTGTGCATTAATGTTTCCTTCTGCACACAGCATCCTCATGACAAGCTGGTCGGCACCCATCTCTAGACTGAAGATCGCCACGTTTTCCTCTGTTTTTGTTGCGACGTTCTGGGCAATGTTCAGAGCGAACGCCGTTTTACCGACAGATGGACGTGCTGCAACGATAATCAGGTCATTCCGCTGAAAGCCTGCGGTCATTCGGTCAAGCTCTGTAAAGCCAGTCGGAATGCCTGTGATATCGCCTTTCCTTGTATGCAGCAGTTCAATATTGTCATAGGTTTGAACCAATACGTCTTTAATGTTTTGGAAAGCGCCTGCGTTTTTCCGCTGGGCAACTTCCATAATATTCTTCTCTGCTTCACTTAGCAGATCTTCAACCTCATCCTCGCGAGTATACCCGTCCTGGGCGATGGAGCTTGCCGTCCTTATGAGCCTCCGCAGAATCGACTTTTCCTCGACAATTCGTGCATAATACTCAATGTTGGCGGCTGTCGGAACAGAGTCGGCAAGATCGGTCAAATACGAAACGCCGCCGATCTCCTCCAGCAGATTAGCATCTGCTAGCTCTGATGTAACAGTCACCAGATCCACCGGCTCGCCCTTATCAGCAAGCTGGAGCATCGCATTAAAAATCTTCTGGTGAGCAGCCCTGTACAAATCTTCGGGTATTAATACTTCTGTAGCTAAAGTAAGTGCCTGGGGCTCTAAGAAAATCGCACCAAGCACGGCCTGTTCAGCTTCAATATTCTGAGGGGGTATCCGATCACCGAAAAGTTCATTCATGATCAACACCGTCCTTCTATTCATAATCCATAGACTAACTCTATTTTACTCTTTTTATGGGCAAATGAAATAAGAGTTTACAATAAAAAAAGAGATCGTGCGCTAAATGAATTTTATCATTCCCGCACGATCTCTTTCATTGGTAGTTATTTCTCTTCTGTTACATGAACCTTCAGAACCGCGCTCACTTCTGTATGAAGCTTTACTGGTACGTTTGTGTAGCCGAGTGCCCGAATCGCATCCGGAAGGTCGATTTTCCGCTTATCAAGCTTAATGCCGTGGTTCTTTTTCAGCTCATCGGCAATCTGCTTGCTCGTAATGGAACCGAAAAGGCGTCCGCCTTCGCCTGATTTTGCTTTTAATTCAACAGTCAGGTTTTCAAGCGTGCCTTTCAGATCCTGGGCCTGCTTCAGGTCTTCCGCTGCATTTTTTTCTTCTTTTTTCTTTTGGCCCTGCAGTGTTGCCACATTGGCATTTGTCGCTTCAATCGCAAGGTTCTGCTTCAGCAGAAAGTTTTGCGCATAGCCGTCAGCTACATTTTTAACTTCGCCTTTTTTGCCTTTTCCTTTAACGTCCTGTAAAAAGATTACTTTCATATTAACTTCCTCCTTCTAAGTACTCCGAAATGGCCTGTTTCAGCTTTTCTTCCGCTTCTTCAAGCGTAACTCCTGAAAGCTGGGTAGCCGCATTCGTCAAATGCCCGCCGCCTTCAAGCTCTTCCATAATGAGCTGAACATTCACTTCACCGAGAGATCTGGCACTGATGCCGATGGAGCCGTCATCACGCCTTCCCATGGCAAAGGAAGCAGAAACTCCGCTCATCGTAAGAAGCGCATCAGCTGCCTGTGCCAGAATAACCTGATCATAGGCATCCGGATCGGATTCGCTCTGCTTTGCAATCGCCATGCCGTTTGGAAGCAGCTGGGTGTTTTGCACAAGCCTTGAGCGCTGAATCATGCTGTCATAGTTTTCACGCAGAAATTTTTGGACAAGAACGGTGTCAGCCCCTTTAGAGCGCAAGTAAGAGGCAGCATCAAAGGTTCTGGATCCGGTTCTTAATGTAAAGCTTTTTGTATCCACGATAATGCCTGCAAGAAGGGCGGTTGCTTCCACCATTGTCATTTTCAAAAGCTTTGGCTGGTATTCCAAAAGCTCTGTAACGAGTTCAGCGGTGGAAGAGGCATAAGGCTCCATGTAAACAAGAAGCGGATCGCGGATAAATTCTTCTCCTCTTCGGTGATGGTCGATCACAACGACATCGTCCACTTTATCAAGCAGCTTTTCCACCATCACAAGGGAAGGCTTATGGGTATCAACCACAACGAGAAGGGTGTTGCTCGTAGCGGCCTCAAGTGCTGTTTCTGGCGAAATAAAATGCTCCCAAAGATCTGCATTCAGCTTAACCTCTTGAATGAGACGCTGCAGGCTTGCATTCGCTTCACTCTCATCAAGAACGATATATCCTTCTTTGCCATTTACCTGGGCAACCTTCAGAATGCCGATGGCTGCCCCGATGGCGTCCATATCAGGGTTTTTATGGCCCATTATGATAACTTTATCGCTTGCCGCCACAATATCCTTCAGCGCATGGGAAATCACCCTTGCCCTGACTCGCGTCCGTTTCTCCATCGGATTTGTACGGCCGCCGTAGAATTTGATTTTTCCATTTTGCTGCTTGATGGCCACCTGGTCACCGCCGCGGCCAAGGGCAAGATCAAGACTCGACTGAGCGAGATCGCCAAGCTCCTGCAGGCTTTGAACCCCGGCGCCTATACCGATGCTGAGAGTAAGGGAAACGCTCTGAACAGCTGTTTTTTCCCTGACCTCATCCAGAATGGAAAATTTCGATCGTTCAATTCGTGTCAATATATCTTCATTTAATACAGCCAAAAACCGTTCGGAGGATACCCGTTTTAAAAAGAGACCGTAATCATTGGCCCATTTATTCAAAAGAGACGTTACCCCGCTGTTGATGCTGCTTCTTGTCTGGTCATCCAATCCCTGTGTTACTTCATCATAATTATCCAAATAAATAAGGGCAAGTACTGTGCGTTCATTTTCATACTGCTTTTCAATTTCGCTTTGTGCAGTGACATCAAAGAAGTAGAGAAGACGTTCTTCTCTTTTAATAATGACTCTAAAATTGCGGCCGTTAAGCGCAATCGTTTCAAACTCTGCTTCTTCCTTAATCATGGGAACGAGCTCTTCCGCCACATCATAAAGCGTGCGTCCGATCAGGGTTCCTTCTTTAAAGCAGGAAGCGAGATAAGGATTTGTCCACTCAATATAGTATTGCTCGTTAATCAGCATGATCCCGATCGGCATTTCCATCAATGCTTCTTCCCCGACCTTCTTCAAACGGTAGGAAAGGGTTGAAATATACTCTTCCATTTCTGATTTAATCTTCAGATCAGCCTGCTTTAAAAAATACAAAACAAGCCCAAGCAGCAGAGTACAAGCAATGCCAAGCATCCAGCTGTAAAAGAAAACAACAAGTATTGCAGCTGCAGCCACACCAATTAACGCATAAATCGGATAGCGGAATAAAGGTTTTTCATAAAAGCTTGGCAAGATGTTTCAGCTCCTTGTAACAATAAAACCTATAAATTTCCAGGGCAATAATCACTTTGAGCTGTTTTGAATCCTTGCTCTCAGGTTGAAGCCTAAATCAATTATACCCAAGATTCTAACGAGTTGGAGCAAAATTGGCACAAACAGGGAAAAAACAGTCAAAGCAACCGGAAACCCGATTGACAAGCCTTTTTTATGAAAATAGTAATAAATGAAGGAAAGCCCCTGGATTGTCAGCAGCAGCTGAAGAATGACGGTCAGATTCATCACCGCAAGATAAGGAAAACCGCCTTTTTCTAGCTGAAGCATGCCAAGAACAATCACAATAAAGTAATACCAAACGATGCTTTGCGGCAATTTCCATTCCCTGAACGGAAGGAGAGGGCTAGGTCCCATTTTCAGCCTTTTTAATACTGCCGATCCGATCAGGTGAGTGATCAGTGTAAAAAAGGCACTGGACAAAGCAAGAGATGCAGGCAGAGTATACACCATGGTCATAACCATGTCTTTAAACTGGCTTATTTGCTTATCGCTTAGTTCAAGGCCGAATTGCTCCCATGTCATTTTCGCCTGCTGTATGGCCTGGTCTGCCCACGTTCCTGGATCGCCGGACGGCAAAAGGCCAAGAACAAAAGCATAAATCAGGTAAGTAATGACCGTACCAATCAGGAAAACGACGCCTCCTGATGCGATGGCAGAGCCTGTTTTTTTCTTACCATAAAAATATCCCATTACAAAACCGCTCAAACTGAAAGTGATCGTTACAGGGAGCAGGGCAAACTGTCCAATCACCACTGTCAATAGAATGGACGCAAAGAAAAACAGCAAAGCCTGCTTTAGCGGATGTCTCAATATGTATACCATGAAAATAATTGGAACAATAAAAAGGGCAATCCCCCCGATAAGAGGAATGTATGCCATCATGAGTGCAAGAACTGCAAATAGGGCGAGCAGCATGGCTCCCTCAACTGTAGAATTGGCGCGCTTCAATTTTCCACCTCTTTAAATAGGCTGTGTGATTTCATCTGGCTGCTTCATGGCCGAAGCCCATTTGGCAGAAGGCCTGTTAGGCTTATTGTATGATACTTTCCGCATGATAAGCAAATAACCTGAAGCATCGGATGATTTTTTTCCATGAAAAAAAGACAGCAAGGATCCCTCACTGCCTTTTTGATTCATGAATTATTCACCTGTTACGTAAGGAAGCAATGCCATTTGGCGTGAGCGTTTAATAGCAACAGTCAATTTGCGTTGGTATTTAGCGCTAGTTCCAGTTACGCGACGAGGTAAGATTTTTCCGCGCTCGGAAACGAATTTCTTAAGAAGATCTACATCTTTGTAGTCGATATGAGTGATTCCGTTCGCTGTGAAGTAACACACTTTACGGCGCTTTGCGCGTCCGCCTCTGCGTCCACCTGCCATCGTAAAATCCCCCTTTCATTATTAATTTTAACGTTTAATCAGAATGGCAAATCATCATCTGAAATATCAATCGGTTGTCCATCATTAGCAAACGGGTCATCATTAAAGCTTGTACGTCCCTGATTTCCACGCTGCTGATCTGAACCATAAGGGTTTTGATCTTGACCGCCGGATCCGCTGCCATATTGATTATTGTTGTTATTACCGCCGCCGGAGCTGCCCTTCGGCTCAAGGAATTGCACACTGTCTGCCACAATCTCTGTCACATACACGCGCTTTCCTGTTTGATCCTCATAGCTTCTTGATTGCAGGCGTCCTTCGACACCGGTCAGGCTGCCCTTCTTAAGGAAGTTGGCAACATTCTCGGCTTGACGGCGCCACACGACGCAATTCAAAAAGTCCGCTTCTCTTTCTCCTGACTGGTTGGTAAACGTACGGTTTACCGCAAGAGTAAAAGTAGCAACTGCAGCACCACTTGGTGTATAACGAAGCTCAGGATCTTTTGTAAGTCTTCCGACAAGAACGACACGATTGATCATGAAGACCATCCTTTATTTATAATTTATGGTTTCTGCTTATTCTTCTTCTTTAATGACCATATGACGGATAATATCTTCGTTGATTTTAGCAAGACGGTCAAATTCTTGAACCGCAGCTGCATCAGAAGAAATTTTAAGAAGCATGTAGTATCCATCGCGGAAATCGTTGATTTCATAAGCAAGGCGGCGTTTGCCCCACTCTTTCGCTTCGGATAGCTCTGCACCATTATCAGTAAGGATTGTGTTGAAACGTTCAACAACTGCTTTCTTCGCATCTTCCTCAATGTTTGGGCGAACGATGTACATGATTTCATAATTTTTCATACTTTACACCTCCTTTTGGACTAGCGGCCCTAATAAAAGGGCAAGGAGCAATATTCATTACTCACAAGGTAAAAGTATACCAGTTTAATAAGAAAAGCGCAAGCGGCTGTTCAGCCCCGACAAGCATAAGACGATCAGCCGGGGAAAGGCGATTTTCCTTTCCCTGGATGAGCGGCTTATGACCTCGAGGGGCTAGCCGCTGGAGCTGGACAATGAGAAAAGCGCAAGCGGCTCGTTCAGCCCCGACAAGCGCTGGAGGAAAATCCCGAAAAGTCCGGTCTTAGACTTTTTGGGATTTTTCGAAGCGACTCGAGGGGCTAGCCGCTGGAGCTGGACAATTTAGAAAAGCGCAAGCGGCTGTTCAGCCCCGACAAGCGCTGGAGGAAAAAAAATATTGAGCGCTAACGTCACTCATTGCAGCAAACAAAAAAGCACGCAGCGCGAAACTGCATGCTTTTCATCTTATACGTTAAAACGGAAGTGGATAACGTCTCCGTCTTTTACTTCATATTCTTTACCTTCAAGCCTTACTCTTCCGGCTTCGCGGGCGCCGCCCATGGAGCCTGCGTTCATCAAGTCATCATAGGAAACTGTTTCTGCACGGATAAATCCGCGTTCGAAATCAGTGTGGATGATGCCTGCGCATTGAGGAGCCTTCATGCCTTTCCGGAATGTCCAGGCGCGCACTTCCTGCTCGCCGGCAGTAAAGTAAGTAGCAAGTCCAAGCAGGCTGTATGAAGCTTTAATAAGCTGATCCAGTCCTGATTCTTCGATGCCGAGTTCTTCCAGGAACATCGCTTTTTCTTCGCCGTCAAGCTCGGCAATTTCAGATTCGATTTTGGCACAGATGACGATAACTTCTGCATCTTCGCCTGATGCAAACTCTCTTACCTTTTGAACGTAAGGATTGCCGTCAGCGTCAGCCACTTCGTCCTCTGAAACGTTGGCTACATAAAGCACAGGCTTGCTTGTTAAGAGGTGAAGCTGTTTCACCGTTTTTAGCTGCTCTTCTGAAAATTCAACAGAGCGGGCAGGCTTTTCATTTTCAAACGCTTCTTTAAGAGCGACCAGAATTTCGTGCTCTGCTGCTGCGTCCTTGTCCTTTTGCTTGGCAAGCTTTTCAACGCGGCTGATGCGCTTGTCGACTGATTCAAGGTCAGCGAGAATCAGTTCAAGGTTGATGGTCTCAATGTCAGAAATCGGGTCTACCTTTCCAGCAACATGTGTAATGTTATCATCTGCAAAGCAGCGGACAACGTGGCAGATCGCGTCTACCTGGCGGATATGGGATAGAAATTTATTTCCAAGACCCTCACCTTTGCTTGCCCCTTTAACGATACCGGCAATATCGGTAAATTCAAATGCAGTGGGTACTGTCTTTTTCGGCTTCACAAGCTCAGTGAGAGCCTGAAGGCGCTGATCTGGCACCTCTACAATTCCGACGTTCGGATCGATTGTGCAGAACGGGTAGTTGGCTGACTCAGCGCCAGCCTGGGTAATCGCGTTAAACAGGGTGGACTTTCCAACGTTCGGAAGGCCTACAATTCCAGCAGTTAATGCCATTTTGTTCTTCCACTCCTCTATAGCAAAGCAATCAGTCTGATTGCAGCAAATTTCAATTCAATCTTCACCAATTATAGTTAGGAACCGTTGAAAACACAAGATTTATTGCAACACAGAAAAAAGCATGAAGCCCTGTGTTCCATGCTTTTACTCTGCCGTCTCTTCGTGTTTGACTAAAACCTTTTTCATTTTTTTGGAAAAATCTTTTCTTGGAATGAGCACGCTGTGGGCGCATCCTTCACATTTAATCCGGATATCCATCCCTAAGCGAATGATTTTCCAGCGATTGGTTCCGCACGGATGGGCCTTCTTCATTTCCACTACATCGTTCAGCCCGAATTCCTTATCCGCCACTTCTTTCACCCTCCCCAGACTCCTCTGGCTGCTCTTTACTTTTATCATACATGACAACCCTCGGGAAGGGAATTTCGATGCCATGGCCATCCAGCATCAGTTTGATTTCCTTCCGGATCATTCTCCCGACATACCAATGCCTCATCGGAGCTGTCTCGCACACTACTCTCATCACGATTTCCGAAGCGCCGAAATTCTGAACGCCGAGCAGCTCCGGCATGCTTACCATGTCTTCGTATTTTGCGGGAAGGACCCTTAAAAGGTCTTCAACGAGCCTCTCTACCTCTGTGACATCAGATTCATAGGAAACATTGAAATCAACGACTGCCGTGCTGTTATGAAGGGAGAAATTCGTTACTTCTGATATGCTTCCGTTCGGCAGAATATGCAGCTCGCCTGTCCAGCTTTTGATTTTCGTTGTTCTGAGACCAATTTCTTCCACTGTTCCCTCGAAAGCATTTACTTTTATGTAATCTCCGACAGAGAACTGGTCCTCAAATATAATAAAAAACCCTGTAATGATATCACGCACAAGGTTCTGTGCCCCAAACCCGATGGCAAGACCGACAATACCAGCTCCTGCAACCAAGGAGGTGACATTAATTGTAAGTGTTTCAAGAATCATCATTAAAGCGACAAAATACACAACATATGTCAAAATATTCTCCAAGAGCTTCACCATCGTCAGCTCTCTTCTTTCCGAAACCCGAAGCGGTGACTTATCCCTGAATACGAAGAATTTTTGGACAGCGAGCTTGCCGATCCTGATAAAAAGACTGGAGATGACGAGAATGAGGAAGATTTTTAACAGGCCCTCTCCCATTCCGATCCAAAAGGCTTCCTCTGTCAGCTTGTCTAAAATATTGCCTTTCATGTTTCTCACACTCCCATCTGCTGAGAAATCTCGTTTAGCTCTAGCTTTTATATTAACAATTTTTTTCATAGCGGTGAAGCATTTGACCCATCGGCCCTTTTCTCTTAGTTTATGGAAAATGCCCAATCTTCAAGTATAGAAACAGTTGGAAATCCGTATACTGTTACTACCATGCTGAAGGAGTTGGAAACTATGAATCTGAAAACCGGCCTTTTTTCACCTTTTAATAATGAACCTGAAAAAATTTCTTATGAAGATGAGAATGCGCTTGAGCTGCTTTCAGCCGGTATTCACCAGCTTCTTCCGAAAATCCTCCACCGGCCGATTGTGATTCTTTGCATCGGAACAGACCGGTCAACAGGCGACAGCCTGGGCCCGCTTGTCGGCTCAAAGCTGCTTGAACTGATGCCTGAAACCTTTCATATTTACGGAACCTTAAAAAATCCGGTGCACGCAGTCAATCTTGAGGCAAGCATTGAGGAAATCCACCGCACCCATAGACACCCTTTTATTATCGCAATCGACGCATGCCTCGGCAGGCTGAAAAGCGTCGGCACCTTTCAGCTCGCAGCAGGGCCCGTTAAGCCGGGGGCAGGGGTCAATAAAGAGCTACCGGCTGTAGGAGACATGCACATTACAGGCATTGTCAACGTGAGCGGGTTTATGGAATTTTTCGTCCTGCAGAATACCCGTCTGCACCTCGTGTTTTCCATGGCCAACCTGATTGCGGCAGGCTTGATGGAGGCAGAAAAGAAGTACCTGGAAACAAGCACACCTCAAATGAAAAGCTGGATGAACAGAAGCATCAGGCCGAGCGAATCAAATATTTAATTTGTTGCTATTTAAAAAACAAGAGATTTTAAGCTTATTAAGATAATGATGATCAGGAGGCTTGGCAGCATATTCGCCACCCGGATCGCCTTCAGGTTCAGCATATTAATGCCGATTGCAAAAATCAGCACACCGCCCGTCGCCGTAATTTCCGAAATCAGCATCTTCAGCAGGCTTTCATCGACATATTGATGTATCAAGTTGGCAAACAGAGCGATGCAGCCTTCATAAAGAAACACAGGAATGGCTGAAATCATCACACCGACACCGAGGGTGCTCGCCAGGATAATGCTTGTGAACCCGTCAATCATCGACTTTGTCATCAGAACAGCATGATCTCCCCTGAGACCGCTGTCGAGCGCCCCGACAATGGACATGGCTCCAATAACAAAAATAAGGGTAGCTGTCACGAATCCTTCTGCTACATTGCCTGTCTTAAAACGGCGAAGCTTTCTCTCAAGATAATGTCCGACACCAAGCAGCTTTCCTTCAAGGTTCATCCATTCACCGAGAATAGATCCCAGGACAAGACTCACAATGACATAAAAAATATCAGCTGTTTTCAGCGCCATGCTGATCCCAAGAATCATCACGGCAAGACCGATGCCCATCATAACGGTTTCTTTCATCCGTTCCGGGATTTTTGTCAGCAAAAGGCCGGTCAGCGTTCCTGCGATGATGGCTGCACCATTTACAATACTCCCAAGTAAAACCATTGCCTTCCTCTTTTCTGTCAAAACCATTGGAGCTAACAGTCAAACTGCTTCAAGAAAAAAACCACCTCATAAAAGATGGCGTCAAGAAGGCTGTTTTACCTCTAAAAGATTTAGAATCCGGTCTAAATCATCTTTGCTGAAAAACTCTATTTCAATGGTTCCCTTATCTTTTTTCTGATTAATGCTGACAGGTGTTCCGAAGTAATGAGCAAAGTAATTTTCCCGCTCTTTCAGAAAAACATCCTTTTCAGGCACTTGTTTTTTCTTCTCCTTTGCCTGCCCTTCATTCAGCTCATGCACAAGCTGCTCAACCTGGCGGACATTCAGTGATTCTTTTAAAATTTTATCAACAAGCGGCTGTAGCTTGTCCTTTTTTTTCAACCCAAGCAGTGTTCTGCCATGTCCCATTGACAGGTTCCCATCCATCATTAAATTCTGAATAAAAGAGGGCAGGGAAAGCAGCCTGACATGGTTGGCAATGTGCGAACGGCTTTTTCCAAGCCTTTTCGCCAGCTCTTCCTGTGTTAAACTCAGCTTCTCCATTAACGAGTGATAGGCTCTCGCTTCTTCAATCGTCGTTAAATCCTCCCGCTGCAGGTTCTCAAGAAGGGCAATTTCCATCATCTGCTGTTCAGTCAGCTCTCTGATCACAGCCGGCACTGTCTCTAAACCAGCTGCCTTCGCCGCCCTGAATCTTCTTTCACCTGCTACGATGTCATAGCCTTTAATGGTTTTTCGGATAATCAGCGGCTGCAGGATGCCATGCTGAAGAATGGATTCCTTTAATTCTTCGATGGCGCTCTCCTGGAAAGCTTTCCGCGGCTGATAGGGATTCGGCTTCAAATCATTTACCTTTACATCAATTATCGCTTCGCCCTTGCCGGCTTCTATTTCCCGAAACAGGGCATTAATCCCTTTTCCAAGACCTTTAGCCATTGACAACCACTTCCTTTGCCAAGTCTAGATACACTTCTGCGCCCCTTGAGCGGGCATCATACTTAATAATCGGCTGTCCATGACTCGGTGCTTCACTGAGACGCACATTTCTCGGAATAATGGTTTTGTAGACTCTTTCCCGGAAATACTTCTTCACCTCTTCAATAACCTGAATGCCTAAATTGGTTCTGGCATCAAGCATTGTCAGCAGCACTCCTTCAATCATCAAATCAGTATTCAGATGTTTCTGAACAAGCCTTACTGTATTCAAGAGCTGGCTCAGCCCTTCAAGTGCGTAATACTCGCACTGAACAGGTATAATCACAGAATCCGAGGCAGTAAGTGCATTTATCGTCAGCAGCCCAAGTGACGGCGGGCAATCAATAATAATATAGTCATAATTCTGCTTAACTTTCTCCAGCGCCCGCTTGAGGCGGACCTCCCGCGAGATCGTCGGAACAAGCTCAATCTCAGCTCCTGCCAGCTGTATGGTGGCCGGAATGGCATCAAGGTATTCAACGGTTGTCGGCCTGATCACTTCAGTTACATGAATATCGTCTACCAAAATATCATAAATACAATGTTCTACATCAGCTTTCTCAATTCCAACCCCGCTCGTGGCATTGCCCTGCGGATCTGTATCGACAAGCAAAACCCGCTTTCCGATATGGGCAAGACATGCTCCAAGATTAACGGAAGTCGTCGTCTTTCCGACCCCGCCTTTTTGATTGGCAACTGCAATAATTTTACCCAAGAAGCCACCTGCTTTCGACATTCAATAAAACCATTCTGTCATCTTTCTATTTTAACAAAAAAGCGCAGGAAATTTGTGGTTTACGTCTACAAAATTTTCGTTGAAATGGCAGATTTTCTGTCGGTCGGTGGGTGGAGGAGATTTAGGAGGGATTGGTATAAAAGAGCCTAGGCTCTCACTCCATACAGAGAGCGGCAAAATCCACTTTTGCAGAGGGAAAAGACATTTTATGAACTCTTCACCACGCCATATTCCCGAAACCAAGCTTCATATTCCCGAATAGAGCGCACAATTTCACGAAACCGGCTCTTATATTCTCAAAAAAGGCTTCTATTTTCCCGAATAGCCGGTTACAAAGAGCCAGCCACAGTTTTGAGCCATACTGAGAATCTTCCGCACTATATAAATCCGTAAAATTCACTTTCACAAAGGGAAAAGGTATTTTCCGAACTCTGCACCGCGCCATATTCCCGAAACCAAGCTTCATATTCCCGAATAGAGCGCACAATTTCACGAAACCGGCTCTTATATTCTCAAAAAAAGCTTCTATTTTCCCGAATGGCCGGTTACAAAGAGCCAGCTACAGTTTTGGGCCATACTGAGAATCTTCCGCAGTAAATAATTCCGTAAAATTCACTTTCACAAAGGGAAAAGGTATTTTCCGAACTCTGCACCGCGCCATATTCCCGAAACCAAGCTTCATATTCCCGAATAGAGCGCACAATTTCACGAAACCGGCTCTTATATTCTCAAAAAAGGAAGCACGAGAACCGTCCCCATGCTTCCAAAAAGAAAAACTCTCCGCAAAAAGGGGAGAGTTACTTCGGAATGCGGATCGTGAATTGAATAAATTCTTCAAATTCTTCTTCTTCCGCGTTTATTTTGACGCCGGTGTCCGCAACCATTGTGAGGGATTGACGGATGGTGTTCATGGCTATGCGGGTATCACGGGAAAAGGCTTTTCGCTTTGGCTTGGGCTTAGGCTGGTCCTTTTCGAGCATTTTTACGACACGGTCTTCTGTTTGCTTCACGTTGAGCTGCTTTTCAACTATTTCTTCCAATAGCTTGATCTGGAGATCAGGCAGCTTTAATGGAATAAGCGCTCTTGCATGCCGTTCTGTCAATTTTTTCTGAAGAAGCGCATCCTGCACCTCCTGAGGCAGCTTCAGCAAGCGAAGCTTGTTGGCTACAGTGGACTGTCCTTTTCCAAGGCGCTGCGCCAGTGCTTCCTGTGTTAGCTGATGAAGCTCAAGCAGCTTTGCATAAGCAAGGGCTTCTTCTATGGCAGAAAGCTCCTCCCGCTGAAGGTTTTCAATCAGGGCCACGGACGCTGTTTCTGTATCACTGAAATCCTTTACAAGGGCAGGAATGGTTTCCCATTCTAATTTTTGGACGGCGCGCCAGCGGCGTTCGCCGGCAATCAGTTCGAATTGGCCGTCAGCTTCTCTGACAACGATTGGCTGGATGATGCCGTGTGTTCTGATTGTCATGGCCAGCTCTTCTATTTTTTCATCCGCAAAAATAGTCCGCGGCTGGAAACGGTTTGGGATTATGTCATGAACGGGTATTTGCTTCACTTCGTCTCTATCTGATACAGCTTCTGCAACTTCTTCGAGTTCGTTTTCTTCCTGAAATTGTTCTGTTTCCTTTTCTCCTGATCCGAAGAAACGAGAAAACGGATGCTTCATGTCCCTACACCACCTTTTGAAACTACCAATTTATAATTCTATCTGCCTGCTTTTGATTCCTGCATAGCCGGCTCCCAAAACCAATTTTTGTTATGTCCCGAACTATTCGATCGGCGTTTTGTTCGGAGTTCCTGGCTTGCGGGGATATTTCGCAGGCGTTGATTTAGACTTATGAATAATGATGATGCTCCGGTCGCTTTTTTCAATCGGCAGTTCAAAGGAGTGGCTTTTTTCAACCTTTCCTCCCAGGACTGCGATCGCTTTTTCAGCAGCCTTCAGCTCTTCATTGGCAGAAGCAGCTTTCATCGCGATGAAAGAACCGCCCTTTTTCACTAGTGGCAGGCAGAGTTCGCTTAAAACGGACATTCTCGCTACCGCCCGCGCCGTGACAACATCAAATTTTTCCCGATAGGCTTTGTTCTGCCCGAATGTTTCTGCCCTGTCATGGCGGAAGGAGACATTCGACAATCCGAGTTCATTCGCCAGATTCTCTAAAAAGGTAATTCTTTTGTTTAGAGAATCGACAATGGTCACAGAGAGCTCCGGGAAACAGATTTTTATCGGAATGCTTGGAAAACCGGCTCCAGCTCCTACGTCGCAGAGAGACAGCGGCTTTTTGAAATCAAAGTAAAACGCAGCAGAAACAGAGTCGTAAAAATGCTTGAGGATGACTTCTTCCCGATCGGTAATAGAAGTCAGATTCATTTTTTCGTTCCATTCAACCAGCAGTTCATAGTACTTATCAAATTGGGAAAGCTGCTGCTGAGAAAGGGAAATCCCTTTCTCCTGCAGCATTTCTTGTAAGTTTGACAGCTCCATAACCAAAACCTTTCCTGACAATGTTATTCGTTAGATACCCGTGCAATTTTGCCCTGCTCCAAATACACAAGCAATATGGAGACGTCTGCAGGGTTAACGCCTGAAATTCTGGAAGCCTGAGCAACAGACAGCGGGCGAACCTGCTTCAGTTTTTGTCTTGCTTCAGATGCTAAACTTGAAATTGCATCGTAGTCAATGTTTTCAGGGATTTTTTTGTTTTCCATTTTCTTCAGCTTCTCAACCTGCTGCAGGGATTTTTCAATGTATCCCTCATATTTAATCTGTATTTCAACCTGCTCGGCAACCTCTGCACTGATTTCTTCATCTGCAGGAGCAAGGAGCCTGATGTGGCTGTAATTCATTTCAGGACGCTTCATAAGATCGGAAGCCCTGATGCCGTCCTTCAATTCACTGCCGCCTGAAGACACAATCACTTCCTGCACTTCTTTTGACGGTTTTAAAATAGTAGAAAGAAGACGTGCTTTTTCATTTTCAACGGCTTCTTTTTTAACAAGGAACCTGTTATAGCGATCTTCTTTAATCATGCCGATTTTATGGCCGATTTCCGTTAAACGAAGATCAGCATTGTCATGGCGGAGAAGAAGACGGTATTCGGCTCTGGAAGTCAGCAAGCGATAAGGCTCGCTCGTTCCTTTTGTAACAAGATCATCAATCAGAACGCCGATGTAGGCATCAGAACGGGCAAGGATCAGTTCTTCTTTTCCTAAAGCTTTCAGGCCTGCGTTAATGCCTGCCATAATACCTTGTCCTGCTGCTTCTTCGTAGCCTGATGTTCCGTTAATTTGTCCAGCTGTGAACAGACCAGGCACCCGCTTCGTCTCAAGCGTCGGCCATAATTGTGTAGGAACGATCGCATCATATTCAATCGCATAGCCCGGACGCATCATTTGAACATTTTCAAGGCCGGGGATTGTGCTTAAAATGTCTTTCTGCACATCCTCCGGAAGACTTGTAGAGAGTCCCTGCACATATACTTCCTCAGTATTCCGGCCTTCTGGCTCAAGGAAAATCTGATGGCGGGGTTTGTCATTAAAACGCACCACTTTATCTTCAATAGAAGGACAGTAGCGCGGCCCTGTTCCTTTGATCATGCCTGAATACATAGGTGAACGGTGAAGGTTTGCATCAATGATTTTGTGGGTATCTTCACTCGTATAGGTCAGCCAGCATGGAAGCTGGTCTGTAATATATTTTGTTGTTTCATAGGAAAAAGCTCTTGGCTCTTCATCGCCAGGCTGAATTTCCGTTTTGCTGTAATCAATCGTTTTGCTGTCAACACGCGGAGGCGTTCCGGTTTTAAAGCGGACAAGGTCAAAGCCAAGCTCTTCCAAGTGTTCTGAAAGCGTAATGGATGGCTGCTGGTTGTTCGGACCGCTTGAATAAGAAAGCTCGCCAAGGATAATGCGGCCTCTTAAGAACGTACCTGTTGTCAGAACAACTGTATTGGACCGATATTCTGCACCAGTCAGTGTTGTAACACCTTTGCATACGCCGTCTTCCACGATCAAACGCTCTACCATTCCCTGCATTAAGGTCAGGTTCGGCTCGTTCTCCATCGTTTTTTTCATTTCATTCTGATAAAGGAATTTATCTGCCTGTGCCCTTAAGGCACGCACAGCAGGACCCTTCCCTGTATTCAGCATTCTCATTTGTATATGGGTTTTATCAATGTTTCTGCCCATTTCTCCGCCGAGCGCATCAATTTCGCGGACGACGATTCCTTTTGCAGGACCGCCGACTGACGGATTGCAAGGCATAAAAGCGACCATATCCAAGTTGATGGTCAGTACCAGTGTTTTCGCGCCAAGCCTTGCGGATGCAAGACCGGCCTCAACACCTGCATGGCCAGCACCTACCACTATCACATCATAACTTCCTGCGTGGTATGCCACTGCTGTTCCCTCCTAAATATATGTTATTTCCCAAGGCAAAACTGTGAAAATAATTGATCAATTAAACTCTCGTGCACAGAATCTCCAATAATCTCACCGAGAATTTCCCATGCGCGCGTCATATCTATTTGAACCATATCAATCGGAATATCCATTTCAATGCCGTTCAAAGCATCATCAATTGCTTTTTTCGCTTGCCGAATCAAGGCAATGTGCCGTGAATTTGAAACAAACGTTGCATCATCTGCCTGGATGCTTCCTGAAAAGAAAAGCGACTGAATCGCTTCCTCAAGCTTATCAATGCCTTCTTCCTCTTTAAGAGAAGTAGCCACAATCGGATTTCCGGCTGCAAGCATCTCTACTTTGCTCATCTCGAGCTTTTGCGGCAAGTCGGTCTTATTCGCAATCACGATAACATCCATGTCCTTCACAGCTTCAAAAAGATGCTCATCTTCTTTTGAGAGCTCTTCGCTTGAATTCAGCACAAGCAGAATGAGATCCGCCTCTTTCAGGACCTGACGGGATCTTTCAACACCGATCCGCTCTACAATGTCCTCTGTCTCGCGGATTCCTGCTGTATCAACAAGACGGAGAGGCACGCCTCTCACACTGACGTATTCTTCAATCACATCCCGTGTTGTACCAGGGATATCTGTCACAATCGCTTTCGCCTCATGCACAAGACTGTTTAAAAGTGATGACTTTCCAACGTTTGGTCTTCCAATAATAACAGTGGAAAGGCCTTCTCTTAATATTTTTCCCTGTTCAGCCGTTTGTAAAAGCTTTTCAAGCTCGTTTTTTACTTTAGAAGCCTTTTCAACCAGCATATGATGCGTCATTTCTTCCACATCATCATACTCAGGGTAATCTATATTTACTTCTACGTGAGCCAGCGTTTCAAGGATTTCCTGGCGAAGCGAGCGCACCAGCTTGGAAAGACGGCCTTCCATCTGGCCAAGAGCAACATTCATCGCTTTATCCGTTTTCGCCCTGATTAAATCCATGACACCTTCAGCCTGGGACAAATCAATTCGCCCATTCAAAAAGGCCCGCTTTGTAAACTCTCCAGGCTCTGCAAGGCGCGCGCCAGCATCCAGCGCAAGCTGCAGCACTTTATTCACTGAAACAATGCCGCCGTGGCAATTAATCTCCACCACATCTTCTCTCGTAAACGTCCGGGGGCCCTTCATCACAGAAACCATCACTTCCTCCACCGCACGGCCCGTGATCTCTTCCATGATATTTCCATAATGAATGGTATGGGATGGCACCTCTGAAAGCCTTTTGCCGCCAGGTCCTTTAAAAAGCCTGTCTGCAATCTGAAGTGCCTGATCCCCGCTCAAACGGACAATCGCAATGGCTCCCTCTCCCATCGGAGTGGAAATCGCCGCAATTGTATCAAATTCCATTCTGTTCACCTCACATCTTTAAAAAATTCTATCTATAGGAAAAGGATAATTAATTGAGGAGTCATCAAATTTTAAAGATACCATAACTAGTAGACAAAAGGAAGTTATTAAGAAGCAGAATTCTTATCCACAAACCAAGACAACAATTCGTCCCTATTTTATCTTATCCACATGTGAATAACAATATAATTACTAAAGCGCAGGCGGCTCGTTCAGCCCCGACAAGCGCTGGAGGAAAAACCAGAAAAGTCCGGGTTTGACTTTTTTGGTTTTTCTGAAGCGACTCGAGGGGCTAGCCGCCGGAGCTGGATGAGTAGAAAAGCGGAGCCGACTGGTTAGCCCCGACAAGCATAAGAGGATCAGCCGGGAGAAGGCGGTTTTCCCTTCTCCTGGATGAGCAGCTTATGACCTCGAGGGGCTAGGAGGCGGAGCTGGACAATTCGAAAAGCGCAGGCCCAAAAATCCGAAAAGTCTGTTCTTTGACTTTTTGGACTTTTGTGAAGTGACTCGAGGGGCTAGCGGCCGGAGCTGGACAATTCGAAAGCGCAAGGGGCTCGTTCAGACCCGACAAGCGCTGGAGGAAAAACCAGAAAAGTCCGGGTTTGACTTTTTGGTTTTTCTGAAGCGACTCGAGGGGCTAGCCGCCGGAGCTGGATGACTAGAAAAACGGAGCACGCTCAAATTACAAACAACATAATTAAGAGCGTTTCGAACCAGATCCACTCAGAACCAGCACATAAACCCTCCAACCCGCATCTGCTTCCTTAATCCCGCATATCAAAAGCAAAACCCGCAAGATCCAGAAAAAAGCTGCACTTAAATTTTCCAAACCCGCATATAAAAATCCAAAAGCCGCATATAAAACTTCAAAACCTGCAAATAAATGTTAAAAACCCGCATGTATCAGGCAAATTTTCCGCTTAAAACCTGGTCATTTTGCTTCCTGCCTAAAAAAAATGGCTGTTTTTAGGCGAAATTAACGCTAAACTGTCTTCTTTTCGTTAAATTTCTCCCTAAAAGCTCTCCAGCACGGCTCTTTATTATCTATAGGTCTTGAAGGTCCCGCCTCCCAGCACGGTTCTTCATTCACTATAGCTCTGCTGCTTTTCCCAATAAAAAAACCGCCGCTATAGCGTTCAGCGGCGGTTTACCGGGGAGATGACAAGGTGCCGTTTAGGCTCTTCTCCGACCGAGTAGGTTTTGATTTTTTTGTTTTTGACCAATGCGGCGTGGATGACTTTTCTTTCGTTGCTTGGCATTGGTTCGAGCTTGACGTCGTTTGCTGTTTTGATGGCTTGTTCTGCGAGGCGGTTGGCCAGCTGGATAAGGGTTTCTTCCCTGCGGGAGCGATAGCCCTCAGCATCGACTGTAACGTGCAGATAGTGATCTGAGCACTTGTTGGCAGCGAGCTGTGTCAAATACTGCAGGGCATTCAGCGTCTGGCCTCTTTTTCCGATCAGCGTGGCGATGCTGCTTCCTTCAATAGTGAAGGTGACTTCTCTGCCATCCTTCTTAACGGAAATGTCTGCTTCAACACCCATTTTCGCAATAACATCCTTCAGAAAAACGACAGTGTCTTTGACAGGATCTTTTTTCAATTTTACATGGACGATGGCGGGCTTTTGGCCGAATATGCCTAAAAAGCCCTTTTTGCCTTCGTCTATAATACGGATTTCTACATCGCTTTTTTCAGCGTTCAGATCTTTCAGTGCGGATTGTACTGCTTCATCGACGGTTAGTCCGGTAGCAGTTATCTCTTTCACTTTTTCTTTCCTCCTGCTTTTTGCAGTTTGGCATTCGGTGCTGGATCTGGGCTGGTTCTTAGCTTTGGTTTATTAATAATCAGCGTTTGAAGAATCATAAAGATGTTTCCGACTACCCAGTACAATGAAAGTGCCGCTGGGAAGTTAAGGGCAAAAATGATAATCATGATCGGCATGAGCCAAAGCATCATCGCCATTTGCGGATTTTGCTGGGCTGATCCGGCCATCATTAATTTTTGCTGAATAAAAGTGGCTACACCGGCTACTATCGGCAGGATGTAATATGGATCCTTATGGCCAAGGTCGAACCAGAGGAAGCTGTGTTCCGCAATCGCTCTTGTTCTCATAATTGCGTGGTAGAAGCCGATGAGGACCGGCATTTGGACAATTAATGGAAAGCATCCTGCAAGCGGGTTAACGCCGTGCTTTTGGAAAAGTTCCATCGTTTCTTTTTGCAGCTTCTGCTGAGTCTGCTGGTCTTTTGAGCTGTATTTCTCACGCAGCAATTTCATTTCCGGCTGAAGATCCTGCATTGCTTTTGAGCTTTTCAGCTGTTTAATCATTAATGGCAGGATGACGAGACGGACGAGGATGGTCACGATGATAATCGAGAGCCCATAGTCCCCTGTGAGATTCGCTACATAGATAATCAGCTGGGAAAGCGGATATACGATGTATTGATTCCAAAAACCAGTGCTTTTATCCGTTATCGGCTGGTTTACTTCCGTACAACCGGCAAGCAGGGACACTAGTCCGACAAGCATGATAAGCAAAAGAATTCGCTTTTTCAAACCTTATTTCCTCCTAACACATCAGTTTCATATAGTAAAAATTCATTTTCCATATGTATGGGCCTGGCATGCCGGGCCTTCTTTATTCTGTCTTCTATTCCGGCTAATAATTTATGGATAGACCAATTTAATGAACGGGTCTAAGAACCCGGATTTTTCTTTTTTTTGTGCATGCTTGTTTTTCTAAAAAGATGAAACAAGCTGCTTTTTACTTCTTCGTAACTCATTTCGGCCGCTGGTTTCCTAGCGATGACAATATAATCCCTGCCTGTTTGCAAGGATTCCTTTTCCTCCTGGAAAATCTGGCGGATCAGGCGTTTTACTCTGTTTCGGGTGACGGCATTTCCAATTTTTTTGCTGACTGAAAGCCCGAGGCGGAATTCCTTTTCCTCATGGTTGTCCAGCATATAAATGACAAATTGGCGGTTGGCCATCGATTTCCCTTTTTTAAACACTGCTTGAAAATCATCATTTTTTTTAATTCGATTTCTTTTTTTCATCTTCTCATCTCCGGTATCCCTGTTTCGCCTCGGCAAACAGGCTACTGGTTTACCCGCTGTTTCCAGGATGTCCATTCCAACTGTGATCCAGCTACAGTATTTCTTATTCCTCTTCCTTGTAAACGGGCATCCTGGCCTTAGCAGGACATGTAAAAAAAAGACCACTGACAGTTTTCAGTGGACTATGCGGATAATACTTTTCTTCCTTTACGGCGACGGCGAGCCAATACTTTGCGGCCGTTCGCTGAACTCATACGGCTGCGGAAACCGTGAACTTTGCTATGCTTGCGTTTATTTGGTTGATAAGTTCTTTTCATTATATGCACCTCCCTGAGGAATAGCTGTTTAAGACAGTCTTTTTGATTATAGAGAACAGTCATGCAAATTGTCAACTCTATAAAAATATTTCTTTTGGTAAAAATTTATTTCCCAGCGTGTTTTTCTGGCCTGTGGATATTTTTTCGCGCCGAAAAGTGTTATCCACACCCTTTATCGACAGGATTTTCACAAAATCTTCCCCTGTGGACAAGTTTTTTCGACAGGGTGTTCCTGGTGTGGATAAGTCAGAAGGATGTCTTGCAAGCCTTCAGTAAGTTTGATATTATATTTGTGTTTTCACTCTGAAAAAACCATGCTCTCCATTTGCTTATCCACAGATTGTGGATAAGGTGTGGAAAGATTGATAACACCCTGTGCTTTTAGTTGTCCACAGCCCGTGGATGTTGTCGAAAAGACGTTTTTCTACTATATTATATATTTTTCAACAATCAGCTGTAAACGTATATTTATACATAAGGGCATTTTGACTGTTATACAAACATTGTACAGCCCTCGGCAGCTGCTCTTTTCGTTCATTGAAACAACCGGGGAGAGACAGATAGAGAAAGAAATACTTGGATAAAGGAGGGGAAAAGACTGAATGGAAAACATCTCCGAGCTTTGGAGCAGAGCCCTTGGCCTAATTGAGAAAAAACTCAGCAAGCCAAGCTTCGACACATGGCTGAAATCTACCAAGGCACATGGACTGCAAGGCGATACACTAACAATCACGGCACCGAATGAATTTGCCCGAGACTGGCTTGAATCACGATACCTGCATTTAATCGCTCAGACAATCTATGATTTAACAGGGGAAGAGCTTGCAATTAAATTTGTTATCCCCGCCAATCAAAATGAGGATGAGATTCTCCCAAAAACACCAATCCGGCAGATGGAAAAAGAGGATGAGCAAATTGAGCTTCCTCAAAACATGCTCAACCCAAAGTACACATTTGACACGTTTGTCATTGGATCAGGCAACCGTTTTGCACATGCTGCATCGCTCGCTGTTGCGGAAGCACCGGCAAAAGCGTATAATCCGCTGTTTATCTACGGGGGAGTAGGGCTCGGAAAAACTCACCTTATGCATGCCATCGGGCATTATGTATTGGATCACAAACCATCAGCAAAGGTTGTCTATTTATCTTCCGAAAAGTTCACCAATGAATTTATCAATTCAATTCGTGACAATAAGGCCGTCGATTTTCGCAATAAATATCGAAGTGTCGACGTTCTGCTAATAGATGATATTCAGTTTCTTGCGGGGAAAGAACAGACCCAGGAGGAGTTTTTCCATACATTCAATACGCTGCATGAGGAAAGCAAGCAGATTGTAATTTCAAGCGACAGGCCGCCAAAGGAAATTCCTACACTTGAGGACAGGCTAAGATCCCGCTTTGAATGGGGACTTATTACAGACATAACACCGCCGGACCTGGAAACAAGAATTGCCATTCTGCGAAAAAAAGCAAAGGCTGAAGGACTTGATATCCCGAACGAAGTCATGCTTTACATCGCCAATCAAATCGACAGCAATATTAGAGAACTTGAGGGTGCACTTATTCGCGTTGTTGCTTATTCATCTCTTATTAATAAAGACATTAACGCCGATTTGGCTGCTGAAGCGCTGAAGGATATTATTCCAAGCTCTAAGCCGCGAATCGTTACCATACATGATATTCAAAAAACCGTAGGACAGCATTATCAGATTAAGCTTGAGGATTTCAAAGCGAAGAAGCGGACTAAGTCTGTTGCCTTTCCCCGTCAGATCGCCATGTATCTTTCACGGGAGCTGACAGATTCCTCCTTGCCGAAAATCGGGGAAGAATTCGGGGGCAGAGACCATACGACAGTCATTCATGCTCATGAAAAAATCAGCAAATTGCTGCAGTCGGATGATCTATTAAAAAGACAAATTAAAGAAATTCAGGAAATGCTAAAAAGCTAGCACCCTGAATTCTGTGTATAAACCAGTTAAAGCTGTGCACAGTCTATCCACATGTTGATAGACTGTGTTTCCTTTCTTTTTTAGAGTTATCCACATAATCACAGGCCCTACTATTACTACTACTATTTTTCTTTAAAAAAATAATAAATAAGCGTGATAGAAAATGCCCTTCGCATTACAAGGAGGTACCAAGATGAAATTTGTCATTCAAAGAGATAAACTTGCTGGAAGTGTACAGGATGTAATGAAAGCTGTTTCTTCCAGAACTACGATTCCGATTTTAACAGGCATCAAAATGGTTGCTTCGGAAGAAGGCGTTACATTAACAGGAAGTGATTCTGATATTTCGATCGAATCCTTTATCCCTGCTGAGGAAGACGGAAAAGAAAACGTTGAGGTCATCACACCTGGCAGCATTGTTCTTCAAGCAAGATTTTTCAGTGAAATTGTGAAAAAGCTGCCGATGGACGCTGTCGAAATAACGGTGGAAAATCACCTGAATGCTGTGATCCGTTCCGGTAAAGCAGAATTCAATTTGAACGGGCTGGATGCTGAAGAATATCCGCAATTGCCTCAAATTGAAGAAAATAATGTTTTCAGGATTCCGACGGATCTATTAAAAACAATGATCAGACAAACGGTCTTTGCAGTATCGGCATCTGAAACAAGACCAATTCTGACAGGGGTAAACTGGAGACTGGAAAACGGCGAGCTGATATGCGTAGCCACTGACAGCCACCGCCTCGGTATGAGAAAAGCACCTGTTGAATCTGACGCTGCTTCTGCTCACAATGTTGTTATTCCGGGCAAAAGCCTGAATGAACTGAACAAGCTTCTTGATGACAGCAATGAACTGGTCGATATTGTTGTGACAGAAAACCAAGTATTATTTAAAACGCGAAATCTTCTCTTTTTCTCAAGGCTGCTTGATGGAAATTATCCTGATACATCAAGACTGATCCCGAATGAAAGCAAAACGGTCATCAACATTGCCACAAGGGATTTCCTTCAGGCAATTGACAGGGCTTCTCTCCTTGCAAGAGAAGGAAGAAACAACGTCGTGAAATTCTCAACTCTTCCTGGAGGCATGGTAGAAATTTCTTCTAACTCTCCTGAGATCGGAAAAGTACTTGAGGAAGTTCAGACACAAAGCACAGAAGGCGAAGAATTGAAAATCTCCTTCAGTGCAAAATATGTGATGGATGCTTTAAAGGCAGTGGAAGGCACTGAAATCACAGTTAGCTTTACAGGTGCGATGCGCCCGTTCGTCATCACAATTCCGGAGGATGATTCCATCCTTCAGCTGATCCTGCCTGTAAGAACGTATTAATAGCATGAAATAATCTGATACAATGAAAGCTACTAGACTGAATGCTAGTAGCTTTCTTCACTATCCACATGTGGATAACTTTTTTAGTGGACAAAAGGAGGCAAATTCAGATGGCAAACGGCCAGAAAGTCAAAATCGATACGGAATTTATTACATTAGGACAATTTTTAAAACATGCCGATATCATTCAATCAGGCGGTATGGCAAAATGGTTCTTAGCCGAGCATGAAATTTATGTAAATGATGAAGCAGAAAACCGGAGAGGAAAAAAACTCCGCGAAAATGATGTCATTGAGATAAAAGAGATCGGCAAATTTACAATAGCCAGATAAAAGGCCAAAAGAAGTTGGTGTCATTTTGCATATTACAGATCTGGAATTAAAAAATTATAGAAATTATACAGAACTGGCTGTTTCTTTTGACAATAAAGTCAATGTGATCCTCGGTGAGAATGCACAGGGAAAGACCAACCTGATGGAAGCCATTTACGTGCTGGCCATGGCGAAATCACACCGCACCTCAAATGATAAAGATCTTATCCGCTGGGATGAAGAGTATGCTAAAATAGAGGGAAGGGTGGTAAAACACAACGGTTCGATCCCCATTCAGCTTGTTCTTTCCAAAAAGGGCAAAAAAGCAAAAGTTAATCATATTGAACAGAAAAAACTCAGCCAGTACATCGGTGCGGTAAATGTCATCATGTTTGCGCCTGAAGACCTGAATCTTGTCAAAGGAAACCCTCAGGTCCGCAGACGCTTTATTGACATGGAAATTGGACAGGTATCGGCTGTCTATTTGCATGAGCTCAGCCAGTATCAAAAAATGCTCCAGCAGCGCAACCATTATTTAAAACAGCTTCAAACAAAGCGCCAAAGCGACAGGACCATGCTGGAAGTGCTGACAGTGCAGCTCAGCGATATGGCGTCAAGACTGGTGCTGAGGAGGAAGGCTTTCATCACACAGCTTGAAAAATGGGCGCAGCCGATCCATTCCGGAATATCCAGAGGGCTGGAAGAGCTGAAAATAGAATATAAAACTGGCATAGAGGTATCAGAAGAACCGGTTTTGTCGAAAATGAATGAAGAATATCTTGAAAAGTTTGATAAACTCAAAGAGAGGGAAATCGAACGCGGCGTTACCCTCGCCGGACCCCACCGCGATGATCTGGTTTTTTATGTGAATGGCAGGGATGTTCAGACATTCGGTTCACAGGGGCAGCAGCGGACCACCGCACTGTCTTTGAAGCTCGCAGAGATTGAACTGATCAAAGAAGAGATCGGGGAATACCCCATACTGCTTCTTGATGATGTGTTATCAGAGCTTGACGATTACCGGCAGTCCCACCTTCTAAACACCATTCAGGGAAAGGTTCAAACCTTTGTGACCACAACAAGCGTGGAAGGCATTGACCATGAAACCCTGAAGCAGGCTGCAACGTACCATATTGCGGCAGGTGCCCTTGAAGCTTAAAAAATGAGGTGAAGCTGTGTACATACATTTAGGGGATAATTTCGTTGTTCCATCAAAGGAAGTCGTGATGATTCTGGATTATTCGACATCTAAATCCTCACCGATCATTACGGAGTTTCTAGAAAAACAAGATGCCGAAATGAATGGGATTTCAGGAATGGATACGAAATCCATCGTTGTAACAGTCGATAAAATCTATTTTTCTTCACTGGCATCAGGGACTTTGAAAAAAAGAGCGCAAACAGCTTTTGATATAGATTTTCAAACCGGTAAATAGCACCCGGTTTATAGCTGCTTTAGAAAAGTGTAGGTGAAAATATTGGCTATGGAACCAAATAAAGTAGAACAGCAAGCATACGACGAGAATCAGATACAGGTGCTGGAAGGCCTTGAAGCCGTCCGCAAAAGACCTGGTATGTATATCGGTTCAACAAGCGGAAGAGGTTTGCATCATCTTGTCTGGGAGATTGTTGATAACAGTATAGATGAGGCTCTTGCAGGCTTTGCTGATGAGATCAATGTGACGATTGAAGAAGATAACAGCATCACAGTAAAAGATAATGGCCGGGGTATTCCAACCGGTATTCATAAGAAAATGGGAAGGCCGACAGTTGAGGTCATTATGACCGTTCTCCATGCAGGAGGAAAATTTGGCGGCGGCGGATACAAGGTTTCCGGCGGTCTTCACGGGGTAGGGGCTTCTGTTGTTAATGCCCTTTCCAAAGTACTTGAAGTATGGGTTCACAGAGATGGGAAAATCCATCATCAGAAATTTGAGCGCGGTGTTCCAGCAGGTGATCTGGAAGTTATCGGAGATACCGAAGTAACAGGAACGATTACGCACTTTAAGCCAGACTCTGAAATTTTCACAGAAACCACAGAGTACGACTACGAGACCCTTTCCACGAGAATCAGAGAGCTTGCCTTCCTGAACCGCAATATTAAAATTACGATTGAGGACAAAAGGGAGCATAAGCGGAAGAACGAATATCACTACGAAGGCGGAATCAAATCCTATGTGGAATATTTGAACCGCACGCGTGAAGTGATTCATGAAGAGCCTGTCTTTATTGAGGCGGAAAGAGACGGCATTACCGTTGAAATTGCCCTGCAATATAATGACAGCTATACAAGCAGCATTTATTCCTTTGCGAATAACATCCATACGTATGAAGGCGGTACGCATGAACAGGGCTTTAAAACGGCTCTCACCCGCGTCATCAATGATTATGCCCGCAAAAATAATATTTTCAAAGATGCTGATGCCAACCTGTCAGGGGACGATGTGCGCGAAGGCTTAACAGCCATTGTTTCCATTAAGCATCCTGATCCGCAATTTGAAGGCCAGACGAAAACGAAGCTTGGAAACTCAGAAGCGAGAACGATCACAGATAATCTGTTTGACGAGGCATTTGAGAAATTCCTTTACGAAAATCCGCCTGTAGCCAAGAAAATTGTAGAAAAAGGTTTAATGGCAGCACGGGCCAGGATGGCCGCGAAAAAGGCAAGAGAGTTAACCCGCCGCAAAAGTGCTCTTGAAGTTTCCAACCTGCCGGGTAAACTTGCGGACTGTTCTTCCAAAGATCCGTCCATCAGCGAACTGTATGTCGTTGAGGGAGATTCAGCGGGAGGATCTGCCAAGCAGGGACGCGACCGACATTTCCAGGCGATCTTGCCTCTTAGAGGAAAAATCATCAACGTGGAAAAAGCGCGCCTTGATAAAATTCTTTCCAACAATGAGGTAAGAGCGATTATCACCGCGCTCGGTACAGGGGTTGCAGAGGATTTCGATATTGCTAAAGCCCGCTACCATAAAATTGTGATTATGACAGATGCGGATGTAGACGGCGCCCACATTCGGACACTGCTTCTCACCTTCTTCTACAGATACATGAGAGGGATCATCGAAAAAGGCTATGTCTATATTGCCCAGCCGCCTCTTTATAAAGTGCAGCAAGGCAAGCGCATTGAATATGCCTACAATGACAGAGAGATGGAGAAGCTGATGGCTGAACTTCCTGAGCAGCCGAAGCCAGGCATTCAGCGGTACAAGGGTCTCGGAGAAATGAACCCTGAACAGCTGTGGGAAACAACAATGGATCCTGAAACAAGAACCCTTTTGCAGGTAAACTTGGAGGATGCCATTGAAGCCGATGAAACATTTGATATTCTAATGGGCGATAAAGTAGAACCAAGAAGAAACTTCATTGAAGAAAATGCCCGCTATGTAAAAAACCTGGATATTTAAATATTGAAAAGTCTGAAGCAGAAAGCTGTTTCAGGCTTTTTTGTTTTTTCTTCAAAGCATTTGCTTTAATTATTTCATGACGGGACATCTGCCTATACCTTGAAAAAGCCCCCAAGCATATCTATACAAGTGTAGAGATATCAGGTATGAGGAGGGGAAAAAATGCAAAATCAATCTATAGAGACAGAAGAGCGCTTTGGACGAATTGGACGGTTCGGCCGTCCGGGGTTTGGATTTGGAAGACCAGGATTTGGCTTTGGCAGACCGGGGTTTGGTTTCGGAAGACCAGGATTTGGATTTGGCCGCCCGGGATTCGGTTTTGGTCCAGGATTCGGCTATGGCTTCGGCAGACCGTTCGGATTTGGATATGGGTTCGGATTTCCGTTTCTTGGAGGACTGGCAGCAGGGGCGCTTTTGTCTGCACCATTTTACGGCTATCCGTATTATGGTTATGGTTATGGCTATCCCTACTATGGCTACCCATATTATTACTGAAAAAACAGCTCAGAGCTGCACGCACCCGTCCTTTTCGGGTGTTTTTTATTTTTTCCCGTGCGTACAGCGTGCTTTTGCAGGAATTTAGGGAATAGGCGTGTATTAAGCCCTGATTATTGCTATAATGGAGAATATGGCCTAATCCATACATAATCCAATCTTTTGATTGTTCAATAAACGGAGATAGTGACAAAATTCTAACTCCCATCCTAACTTAGGGGAGGTTAAACCCATGGATGAAAATAAAAAGCCTCAAGTAAAAGAAGTAAATATAAGCCAGGAAATGCGTTCTTCTTTCTTGGATTATGCGATGAGCGTTATCGTATCCCGTGCACTTCCGGATGTCCGTGACGGCTTAAAGCCTGTTCACCGCCGTGTGCTCTACGCAATGAATGACCTTGGCATGACAAGTGACAAGGCACATAAAAAATCAGCCCGTATCGTCGGGGAAGTTATCGGTAAATATCACCCGCATGGTGATTCATCCGTTTACGAAACAATGGTGCGCATGGCACAGGACTTTAACTATCGCCACATGCTTGTAGACGGCCACGGAAACTTCGGATCCATCGATGGCGATGCTGCTGCTGCGATGCGTTACACTGAAGCAAGAATGTCCAAAATTGCGATGGAGCTTCTCCGCGATATTAATAAAGATACGATCGACTATCAGGATAACTATGACGGTTCAGAAAAAGAACCAATTGTTCTTCCTTCCCGCTTTCCCAATCTGCTTGTAAACGGTGCTACAGGCATTGCGGTTGGGATGGCTACAAACATTCCTCCTCATTCTCTTGGTGAAATTATTGACGGTGTTCTTGCGGTCAGCAAGGATGAAGAAATTTCAACAGCAGAATTAATGGAAATTGTTCATGGCCCGGATTTCCCGACAGGCGGACAAATTATCGGAAGAAGCGGCATCAGGAAGGCATATGAAACCGGCAGAGGCTCTATTACAGTCAGAGCGAAAGTAGAGATTGAAGAAACCTCTACAGGAAAGCAGGTTATCATTGTTTCGGAATTGCCTTACCAGGTAAACAAAGCAAGACTGATTGAAAAAATTGCCGAGCTTGTCCGCGATAAGCGGATTGAAGGCATTACAGACCTCAGGGATGAATCAGACCGTAACGGGATGAGAATCTACATTGAGGTTCGAAAAGACGCCAATGCAAATGTTCTTTTAAATAATCTCTATAAACAGACGGCTCTTCAAACAAGCTTCGGCATCAATATGCTGGCGCTCGTTGACGGCCACCCGCGGGTTCTGTCGCTGAAGCAGGCACTTGTTCATTACCTTGACCACCAAAAGGTTGTCATACGCCGCCGGACAGCTTTCGAGCTCAGAAAAGCCGAAGCAAGAGCACATATTTTAGAAGGGTTAAGAATTGCACTTGATCACCTTGATGAAGTCATTGCCTTGATCCGCAGCTCTCAAACAACTGAGATTGCCAGGACAGGCTTGATGGAGCAGTTCTCCCTGTCTGATAAGCAGGCTCAGGCCATTCTGGACATGCGCCTTCAGCGTTTAACAGGATTGGAAAGAGAAAAAATTGAAGAAGAATTCCAAAACCTTGTTAAGCTGATTGCAGAGTTAAAAGCGATTTTGGCTAACGAGGAAAAAGTACTGGAAATCATCAGAGAAGAGCTCAATGAAATTAAAGAGCGCTTTGATGATGGACGCCGCACGGAAATTATCGCGGGCGGAGCGGAGATTATCGAAGATGAAGACCTGATTCCACAGGAAAACATCATATTGACGCTGACCCATAACGGATACATTAAGCGTCTGCCGCTTTCCACATACAGAAGCCAAAAGCGGGGCGGCCGCGGAATTCAGGGAATGGGAACAAATGAAGACGACTTTGTTGAGCATCTCCTTACAACGTCCACTCATGATACAATTCTTTACTTCTCCAACAAAGGAAAAGTATACCGGACAAAAGGATATGAAATCCCTGAATACGGCAGAACAGCTAAGGGCCTTCCGATCGTTAACCTTCTGGAAGTGGAAAAAGGCGAATGGATCAATGCTATTATTCCAGTATCTGAATTTGCGGATGACTGGTACCTGTTCTTTACTACTAAAACAGGGATATCAAAACGGACGCGCTTGTCTCAATTTGCCAACATCCGCAACAGCGGACTAATTGCCGTTAATCTGAGGGAAGAAGATGAGCTCATTTCTGTTAAAATGACAGACGGATCCAAAGAGATCATCATCGGAACAAAGAATGGCATGCTGATCCGTTTCCCTGAAAAGGATGTAAGGCCGATGGGCCGGACTGCAACAGGCGTAAAAGGCATTACGCTTGATTCAGAGGATGAAGTTGTGGGGATGGAAATACTCGAAGAAAACACCGAGATTCTGACTGTAACGAAAAACGGCTTCGGAAAAAGAACGCCTTCTGACGAATACCGCATTCAAAGCCGCGGAGGAAAAGGAATCAAAACCTGCAACATCACGGAGAAAAACGGTACAGTTGTATCAGTCAAAGCGACAGCCGGCGAGGAAGATCTTATGCTGATCACCGCCTCAGGCGTACTGATCCGGATGGGTATTGAAGGAATTTCTTCCCTTGGCAGAAATACGCAGGGTGTTAAGCTTATCAAACTAGGTGATAGCGAACACGTTGCGACAATAGCTGTAGTAGAAAAAGAAGAAGTGATCGAAGAAGAAATAGAAGAGGCTGCTGAGGCTAACATCGAGAATGCTCCAGAGCCGCCAATTATAGAAGCAGACGAAGAATAATAAGAGGTGCAGCATTTGCTGCACCTTTTTTTATGGCCTCATCTTGAAAATTTTTACTGAAATCTATCTTGAAAGAATGACAAAATTCTCCTTATTCCATGTATAATATAGGTAAAATGACACGAACATGGGGAAGAGGTACAAGAATGAAAGTTGCTGTACATGAGCTTGAAAGCGGATATGTGCTAACGGAAGACGTTATGCTGCACTCGAAATATCCGCTGATGGGAAAAAATACAGTTCTCACAAAAGAGCTGATCGAAGTCCTGAAAGCCTTTCTGATCAGCGAAGTGCACGCTGAAGGGATTCAGAACGGCAAATGGGAAGCATCTGATAATACCAAAGCAAATAGACTTGAAAACAATACAAATAACCAATTTGCTGAAAAATACCAGCAAGCTGTAAACAGCTTCAAGAAACTGTATACAGGCTGGCAGTCAGGTGCCATTGTTGATATCGCGAAGGTAAGGAATTTAATTCTTCCGCTTGTTGAAGAAGGCCTCCAGCATCCGGAAGAGATTTTTAAAACGCCTTACTATGCTAACGTAAAAGAGTATATTTATCATCACTGCGTTTCCGTTGCCCTCCTAAGTGCCTTCCTTGCATCAAGGCTGAACATGCCCCAAGGAGAAATCAACCAAATTTCCATTACAGGTCTGCTATTGGATTCAGGCATGGCAAAAATGGAACCAACGATTCTATGGAAGAAGCTTGCGCTGACGGATAAGGAATTTGCGGAAATCAAACAGCACTCTGTGATGAGCTATAAGATGATCAAAGACTTGACGGCTATTAAAGAAGGCGTAAAGCTCGGAGTGCTGCAGCATCATGAGCGGCTGGACGGGAGCGGCTATCCTCTTGGAGCGAAAGGAGAACAGCTGCATCCATACGGGAAAATTGCCGCAGTAGCTGATACCTACCAGGCAATGGTATGCGACAGGCCATACCGTCCTAAAATGTCGCCGTTTAAAGTGCTGGAACATATCAGACAGGACTACTTCGGCAAATTTGATCTTAGTATTACAAGCGTTCTGACTAAAGCTATTGTGAAAACTTCCAACGGCGCAAAAGTAAGACTGTCAGACGGCCGCTATGCAGAAGTCGTCTTCGTGGAGCAGAATTACCCTACCAGGCCGATGGTCAAGCTGATTGATACAAATGAAATCATAGCTTTAACAGCTAGAAAAGACATGCATATAGAAGAAATTATATAGATATAAACATTTTTTTAAAAAGAGAGGAAAACCTCTCTTTTTTCTATTGTCAGATTAAATAAAGCCTGCTATAATCATTTAAGTCAGCTTTTGAGAAACCAAAACAGCGAAAAAACAAACTAAAAAAAGTGTTGACTTTCGCTAGGCTGATGATATATAATAAAATAGTTACTCCTAAGAGAGTGACAGAATTTTAAAAGT
>NZ_JAJOZE010000005.1 GCF_021166585.1 Metabacillus kandeliae | reverse complement strand
AACAAACGGTCCTTTTCCTATGCATTATTTTTAGAATCTGTACCATACTAATAGGAAAAAGAGGTTTTTCTATGGTGCAGGTATTGTTATGGCTGAGCATTCTTATTCCCTGGGTAATCTTGTTTGTTTTCTTTAAAGGTGAAACGATCCGCCGCTTTCTCCCTGCCGGATTGTTCGGAGCACTGGTTTTAACCATCGTTTTTCAGCTCGCGGAGCAAAGACACTGGTGGTTTATAAAAGAAACGATTTATCCGCTGACCAACACTACTCCATTTGTTTACGGACTTTTCATCGTCGGAACGGTCATCATTTTGCGTTTCACTTTCCGCAAATTTTTACTATATTTGGCGGCAGAAGTTGTTATCAATCTGTTCCTCGCTTATATCGGAAATGCCATATTTATTTCGCTGGGGCTTTTTACACTCACTGCCTCAAAATTTTTCGTCTTCCTTTTAACGATGGGCGTCGGTCTCCTGATCTACCTTTTTCAAATCTGGTATGCAAAAAGCCCGCGCTAAATGGAATACATGGTCCACCTGCCGATATCCTGAAAGCCGAGCCGCTTGTAGATGCTCCCTGCCTTCGGATTATCATAGAAAAGGCACAGTTCTTTTCCTTCTGAAAGAACATCGCCGCAAAGCTTTTCCATGATTTTCGTCGCGTAGCCTTTTTGTTTATGCTCCTCAAGTGTGCATACACCGATAATCATGGCAGACAGTGTGTTTTCAGCAGCTGTTGAGGCGGATGAGATCATCTGCCCGTCTTTTTCTATGTAATACGTTCTTGTTGTGCCCTTCTCCAGATTCCGCCGCTTGCTTTCAGCCTTCTCGCTGGAATCAAACTCAGGAATGGCGCTCATCAGCTCAAGTATTTTTTCGACATCATCCAGTGCTGCTTTCTGCACCTCTTGATAATTGCCTCCCTCTGATAATAACCTGCTGCAGCTGGCATAATACAGCTGCTGCTTTTTTTTATGCTTAATAAAAGGTTCAAGCTTTGCCGTTACCTCTTCAAGGCCTGAAAGCATCTTCCAGTCAGGGTCGCTTTTCATCATCTCTGCAAACTGTTTTGCTTGAAACTCTCCAGGTGAATAAGGCAGGTAATTGCCTTCATACTTCAGGAGGACCGCTTTAAGTGAGCCTTCTTCCGAAAATTCTCCCCACACCTTTTGAAAAGGCTGGCTGTACCCGTATACTTCAATGTCCCCGATAATAAAAAGATTTTCTGCCGGCTTTTCCCCAATCAGCTTCATGCATGCATCATGGTCTTTCTCTGTCAGCAGCCTGATCATCCTGCATCCCCCCAAGAAGATATTTTTGCAATTTTATCTGAATTTTACTTCAAGGGCAAGATACTTTGAATATTTTTGTTAAAATAAGTTGGGGGTTCTAATTTAAAATTATTTTTTTGCCATTCTTCTTTTTTTATATTTTTTGGTCATATCAATTATTGCGGCTATTGCCATAATGCTGAGTCCAATGATACCGAAAATATTTATCGATTGATCATTGGCCCTTGTGTTAATTCCAATAATGAAAATGGCAAGTCCAATAAAATAAATGATCCACTCTCTTTTCAATGGAAAACTCTCCTTTTGATGAAAATTGCTTTATTCCAATATTTTACCATTCAAGAGAGTAATATCTATTACAAAAAACCCTTTCATTAAAGGGTTGGTCGATATATTTGGGATAGTGGCCGATATATTTTAAAAGTTCACCGATATATGAAGAAAAGTGGTCGATATATTTTGAAATCCGCCGATATCAGAAATCTGGGTTATGCAATGCCACTTAGTTATAGGGCGAAAATCAATTTTCAGAGCTGAAAACCCATTTTCCGAAGAGGCGGTTTAATTAAGAGCTGCTTTCCGCTGTTTAAAAAGAGAGGTCGCTGATATATCGGGAGAAGTGCTCGATATATTGGAAAGTTCGCCGATATATTTGAAATTGAAGCGGTCCAGCCTAGTTTGCACCGCAAAATATTCTTATTTTTCCATAGAGCCGGTTTATCTTAGAGCTATTTCCACTGCTCAAGTGTGGTATATATTGGGAAAAGCGCTCGATACATTTTAAATTTCGAACTTATAAGAATCAATTGTCCTCCCCTGGCTTATAAGAATACGGATCATGTCCGCCATCATGAGCGTTATTATTATCAATGCTCAAATCTCCAGCCTCCGTAATGGTTGCAAGCAGGATCTCATCAACCTTTTCCCCTTTTCTTTTAATCTTTTTCAGCAGCCACTCCCTGTCCTTTTTTAAGTATTTTAAGTTGTGGTCAAGAATTTGTCCGTCCATGATAACAGGGATGGGAATGTACTCTTTTTTCATTTGCAATTTCATATCCCGCGGCTGAACCGGCCGGTAATCCGATTTCGGAATCACACTGATCTGGCCGGTATCTTCCAAAAGAGCGATCGCAATGTTTTTCGTGTCGGTATATCCTTTTATGCGGAGCTCTGCAAGCAGTTCATCCACTGGAATTCTGACCTTCCTTAACCCTTTCCTGTCAATATCGCCATTCCGGATTAATACTGTCGGACTTTCATACATAACCCATCGCAGCTTATTGTTCAGCGAGAACAGCATAAACAGCCTGTACAGGACAACAAACATGACTGTTGCTCCAAGAGCCATCCAGACATTTTCCTTTTGCACAGGCTGACTGATTACGTTACTGATAACGATGATAAACAAAAGATCAAAGCTGTGCATCTGCGAAACAGCTTTTTTTCCGGTGATGCGCAAGAAAATATAACCAAATACAAATATGACGAAAGATTCCCAAATGATCTCCAAACCGCTCTTCAGCTCCTGATACTGGCTTTTTGTTAGTATGCTCTTCAAATAGCCGATTATCAGTCAAATGTGGCGCATGTTTTTCCGTATTTTAATACATCATAAATGGCTCTGCCGTCTGTTGAATGGTGTTCTGAATATTTCACAGGAAATAAAGCAAAAAAGACAAAGTAAACGGAAAAATAAGAGAACTGATACAAAAATTGATTTGCTTCAAGAAAACCTGCGTTAATCAAGCTATTGATTCCAAGCACTGAAAGCAGATTAAACAGCGGGCCTCCTAAATAAACAAGAGCGTGGGCATAGCGGCTGTCATATTTCAAATTTTCATATTCGCAGAACGAATCAAGAAAATATAAATGCTTAATTTTCACTACACCAAGCTTTACAATGGTTTTTCCCCTTCCCACTGTAAAACAGCCCTTTCCTCCGAACAAAAGGGCGAAAAACGTATGCCCCATTTGATGTACAATTGCTGCAAGCGGCAAAACCAGAAAAAAAGCCCAGAAAAATGTTAGGACATCGTTCCATTCAAACACGCTCATTTCCTCCTCAAAATCTAATGTCTCTATCTTATTTCCTTGAAGAAAGCAGGCAAAACGGAATGCATCAAATTTCATCCCAACGGCCCAGAAGTACGGTGAGTTTAGACCTATTTTCATTGGCTGTACTATTTGCCTTTTTCCAGTCATATACA
Source organism: Metabacillus kandeliae (assembly GCF_021166585.1). Taxonomy (GTDB): domain Bacteria; phylum Bacillota; class Bacilli; order Bacillales; family Bacillaceae; genus Metabacillus_B; species Metabacillus_B kandeliae. Next base: position 187,636 of record NZ_JAJOZE010000005.1, on the reverse strand, counting down.
TGAAGCGATATTAAAAGAATTGGAGGCTTGTCTCTATGTACTACACTTATTATCGCGTTGCTCCCTCTGAGCAGCTTGTGACAGACCTTGAAAAAGCGCTGAATGGACAGTATACAGCAGTTGCCTGCTATGAAAAGCTCGCTGAACTGGCAAAGGATGAAGAAGAGAAAAAGACGATTTTGGAAATCCGCGAAGACGAAAAACGCCATTACGCCGGCATTTCTCAAATTTATACAGGCCTGACAGGCAAACAGCCGAATCCGGAGCAGACGGAAGAATGCGCTTCTGACTATGTCGCAGGCTTGAACGCTGCCATTAAAGATGAGCAGGAAACGGTAGACTTTTATAACGGCATTGCGGACAGAGCCCAAGATCCATACGTCAGAAGGCAGTTTAGAAGATTTGCAGCAGATGAGCAGAATCATGCTGTGTGGTTTCTATATTTCCTCACAAAAAATAAATAATTCAGCTCGCTGGCTCTTTAAAGAGCCAGCTTTTTTATGTGCTTTTCCATCAAGCAATGAAACGAAATTTAGCATATGTATAAACTATAGTTTGCAAAAATATTTTATTGACATTGAGAATAATTATCAATATCATTGAATTGAGAATAGATATCAATTAGTTGAAGGGGAATGTCAGATGCTATCCAGTTTTATACTCGCTTTGCGCGAAGGCCTTGAAGCCGCGCTCATTATCGGCATTATTTTAATACATACAACCAAAATCAACCGCAGAGATCTGCGGGCATCTGTTTACCTCGGTGTTGTTGCCGGCCTTTTCATCAGTGTCATCGGCGGATTTATCGGATTTTCCGGTGCAGAGGAAATGGAAGGCGCTGCAGAAGAAATATTTGAAGGAATTACGATGCTCATTGCAGCCGGGCTGATTGCCTACTTTATTCTTTGGCTTCACCGTCATAAGGATCTGTCAGCTTCTGTTACCTCAAAGGTTTCATCAAACTCGTCTAAAATCAGTCTGTTCATCCTGTCGTTCCTCTCTGTTTTCCGTGAAGGATTGGAACTGATGATCTTTAATCTTACTCAGATCTCTCATAGTGCAGGGTCACTTGTTATCGGAAATCTGCTTGGCATCTTACTTGCCGTGCTTATCGCTGCAGCTATATTTAAGGCAGCAGTAAAACTGAATCTGTCCCTTGTCTTTAAACTGCTCGGCATTGTGCTGATCTTTCTTGGAGCGGAAATGTTCGGAGAGGGTCTTGAGAAATTGTTTGAAGGCGGCGGAGAACTTCTTGAGAAAGCTGGGTTTGTGCTGTTTATACTTCCTGCCCTTTATGTTTTTCTGAAGGATGATGTGAGGAAGCTGCGTGAAAGGAAAAACGTAAATAAGACGTTCTAATAGAATAATTTTATTAAAATGAGGCGATTCATAAGAAGAATCGCCTCATTTTATTTCTACTTCACTTTCACCCCAATATCTCCTGGCAAACCGGGATTTTGCCCATATAACAGCAAATGCCTGCAATATCTCGGTACTTCAAAGGTGAGCAGTACTTTGACTTTTCCAGGGTTCCGGAAATGGAAATTTCTCCAGTTCTTCTCCTCCAGCACCTTCGGATAGATGTTTGGATATTCCTTTCCTGTTTCATCAATTAGCTTATAACTAAGAGGATTATAAATGGACGATCCCACATCTTCGCCTTCCCCTGCATTGGTAATTGGAATGGTTATCAGTTCATTTCCTTTTTTGGCAGCAGGAATGCCTGCAGGGGTTTTCACCTTCTTCCCAAAAGACTCAGCAGGATTATATCCGACACTGTCTCCCAGATTGACTGTTTTCCACGTTTTTAAGATCGCCTTGCTGAGCGGGCCTTCCCGCCATTCTTCTTCAAGGGTTTTTACTGCCCTGAAGGGGATAATATCATCTTCCTTTTTCGGTGTTTCTTTTTTCTTGTTAGCCGAACCGTTTGTGGCAGTTACGTTTCCCTTTGTCACTTCGCTTTCCGTACCCGCTCTTACTCCTTCATTAGATTTTTGCACATGAGGAATGGCAGCAGCGAGCAAGGAAATAATGCCGGCTGCCAGAAGAATGCCGCTTGCTGAAAAAACTATTTTGAAGTGTTTTTCTGTTTTTTCCGAGTTCTGGTAACCCCCGCTGATACCTTGATACGGTTGTATTCGCACTGCCTTTTCTGCAGGAAAACTAGCTCCAAGTACGCCCACAAAAACGGGAAGAAAAAGAAGCAATGACAAAAGCGGAAGCTCCTGGCCAGGAAAAGATCCATATACCTTCCAGATCATGAAAAGAGCGATCGCTAAGCCAACGATGCCAGCAGCTAAGCCATTTAAGCATCCTTCCAGAAGGATCATGCCTCTGACCGTTCCGTTTCTCCAGCCGAGCGATTTCATTACAGCGATTTCCGGCTGCCTCTCCACAACATTCTGCCAAATGATTTCAAGCGTTGTGAGAATAGAAATGGCAAAGGCAATCCCCATTGCCAAATACTGAAGCGGTCCCGCCTCAATCGAGACAAATTGGCCAAGCCATGAAGTATACATAACCCCTTTCAAGCGGAAGGTGATAAACAGAAAGAAAATAAGCATGGACGACGGCATCGCAATGGATAGAATAGACAAAACACTTCTCTTCCATCTCGCAAGCATATAATTCAAGCTCAATGTGACAATGGACTGAGCGCGGAAATGCCTCTTCTGAACTGATATTTCCCCTGCTTTCATACTCTCATAAGGTTTTATTCGTCTGACGAGAAAGCTTGGAATAAATGTGCCAAGCCAGTAAATCAACAGTCCGAAAAGACTTATCAAAATGATTCTTTTCGCATCTGTTTCGATGTGATGGGTCATATAAATCCAACCAAGAATGAGCCAGCTGACTAAGGAAACAAGGATTCCAAGGACAGTAGATTCAATAAACAGCAGTTTGGAAAGTGCACCAGGCCTCCATCCCAGAGAAAGAAGAACCGCAAACTCTCTTTTCCTTGCATACATCATAATTAGATTAGATGAGAACACGTAGACTATTGCAACAAGAATGACGCTGCCGATCACAGCTGTCAGCCCCACCTTTGCCTCTTTGAAAATAGTGAACGATGCTCCGATCTTTATCCAAGGCTGCTGCACCCATCCTGGGCTTTGGCGATCCTTTATGGCCGGTATATGCGTAAGTGCAGGCTGCGGCGATGAGCCAAGGGTCACATCGGTGATTAAGCCTGTTTGCTGCCGGATATCCTTTTCCACCTTGCGGATAACCGCCTGGCTGTTTTCATCTATCCGATCGACTCCTTTTACCTTGATTCGAATGGCAGCAATCGGCTTATCTCCCAGCACCTTCGCAGCCGCATCAAGGGTAGTCAGCATCATCGGAGGCCTTGTTAAGTAGCCGTACTGGTTATTTTCCGGTTTCATATCTGCCGGAGGATTGACCGGCTTGCCGTTTTGATTCATCACCTGCTGGGCTTTAGCTGGGAAATAGGTTTCCATTGGGAGCTCAGAAAGCGGGTCCTTTGAGATCTTTAGTTTAAGAGGATCATAAACCCCTTTAACCTGCGGGATAATGCGAATCCAATCTTTGAAATCAAGCATATTTACCGGCCGGTAAGTCTGCTTCCTATAATAGTTTGTACCAGTTGGGAGCTTGAAAGGCTCTACTTCATAGGCAAATGGCCACCTGTCACGGAAAGGACTGCTGACTGGCCGATATTTAAGCGGAGAAGGCGTGTTTGTAATATATAGGGTGGAGTCGCGGGCTATGTTGTCTGAATCTTCCTGCTGCGGCTGAAAAATTTTCTGCGTGATTTTTTCTTGTGTCTGCTTTGTTGTAAAAGACTGCTGATCAACTATCTTTCCTTTTTGTTTATCTAAAAAGGCAGCACCGCCATTTTGTTTGACTCGTTTCATTGTCGCTGTCTGATCCTTTAAACTTTTAAAAGGAAGTGACAGCTTTTCGATTTTATAGGCCACTTTCCCATCTACATATTCCCTGTCGCTGAGCATAATGGGAGCGAGAGTTTCTTTGAATGAATCGTTGCTATAGACCTTTGCTTTATCATCTTTTGTAAAAAAGCGGCTCGTATCTGAAGAAATGACAGCCTGATCAATTCCTACAAGTTTTGCTTCTGCTTCAGGATCAATTCCCGCAATAAGTGAATCCGTCCCGTAGTTTAAATCTCCATTGAACGTCACCAGGCCATATTCTTTCCCCAGGCCCTGGAACGTCCAGCTGCCAACCTTAAAATAGTTGGAACGGGAAATGATTTTTTCCTTGCTGGCCCCAGTGTTATTCGTTTCTGTTTCCGTAATTCGGTAGAGACCGTTTTCTTCCGGGAGAAATTTCCCCATTACCGCTTCATTGTAGGTATAGCCAATCATGGCAATCGGCGCCGCTATTTCAACATCTGGTATGTTTTTAATTTTTTCATATTGATTTAGAGAAATTCCTCCTCCTAATCCGCTCAGGTAATTCGGCTCCAGCAGCTTTAAGTCCTCTGTCACACTGCGGCTGTCCTGTGGCCGAACGACTATGTCATAAGAGGATTTCCAGCGCTTTTGAAGCTCGTCAACAATTGTTCCGTTGCTCGCCTGGGAGACCCCCACAAGGTAGCTTAAGCCAATGCTGACGATTAACACGCCGATCAGCATAAGAATAAATTTCTCCTTATTGCGCCACCAGGAATTCCAGATAAACTTAAACATAAGCAGATTCTCGTGTTTCTGAAATAATCCTTCCATCCTTCATCCTAATTTGGATTTTCGCCCGATTTGCGAGGGCAGGATCATGAGTTACAAAGATGACACCGCAGCCCTTGCTTCGATTTAACTCTGAAAGAAGTTCAAAAATCACTTCCCCTGTTTCCGTATCAAGGTTGCCTGTGGGCTCATCCGCAAGCAGCCAGCTTGGTTCATTTATTAAAGCCCTGGCAATCGCCACCCTCTGCTGCTGACCGCCGGAAAGCTGGGACGGAAGAGCATTCGCCTTGTCACGAAGTCCGACCTGCTCCAAAAATTGCTCTGCCCGCTCCTTCTTTTGATAGCTCCCTTTCCTTCCAATCAGTGGCGACATCACATTTTCCAAAGCGGTCAAGGTTGGCAGAAGATGAAACTGCTGAAAAATAAATCCGATATGCTGAAACCGAAAATCGGAAAGTTCTCTGCTTTTAAGCTGGCTCACATTTTTTTCTCCAAAATAAATTTCACCGGAAGTCGGTCTGTCCAAAGTGCCAAGCAAGCTTAATAATGTAGATTTTCCCGAGCCGGAAGGGCCTGCGATGGAAACAAACGCCCCCTTTGGAAATGCGATATGAATGGCTTCCAAGGCATTTGTTTTAATCCCATCCCCTTCAAATACTTTCATCACATTCCTGCATGTAAGTGAAATATCCATAAAAGCCCCCCTATTTTATGTATATTTCGACTATATCATATTTCCAATATTTAGGTTTCTAGGAGTTTGCCATTGTAAAAAAAATAACTACTTAAAGTAATATGGCAAGGGTGATAAGACGAACCTCGCATATCGATGTTTACTAGGGTTTGGTTTTTGTGATAATTCCCCACTTCTCTGCATTCGGAAAGAATTATGAACGCCGTTTCTAAGATACGGATCTCTTTGGACAGATCTTTTACCGGATCTTAAAAGAAGTGATGAATAGACAAAAGCTGAAGTGTCATGCTGATCAGCAAGACACTTATTATTTACAGAGTAAGATGGTTTAATAATGTTACGAATCAAACAGATTCGGGAAGGGAACATAAAATAAAAAAGGAGGGATAATATGAATAAAGTGTTTAATTATGCAGCTGTAATCCTGGTTGCTGCCCTGGTCTATCTAACGACGATATTTCCAAACAGTATCTTTGTCGTATTGCTGATGCTTGTAACCTTTCTTTACTTTTTTTTAACGAGCTTTTATATATTCAAGCATGGAGATAAAACCGTCGCTGTCTTGGTTTGCTTGCTTTCAATAGGGATCGGAGTAGGCGCCTGTATGTTATTTAATCTATTTTTCCTTTCCTAAATAGCCGATTTTTGAAAAAGACTTTCCCATCCCCTTCAAATACTTTCATCACACTCTGGAATTATCCATAAATCCCCCCTATTTTTTGTTATTTTGTATATTTCAACTAAAGCACATTTCCAAAGTTTAGGTTAGTAAGAGTAATATGTTGGGAATTTCTCGACTCGAGGACTCCGTGGTGGATATGGCAAGGGCTTTACATAAAAATGCACCCTAGTTGAGTGCATTTTTCATACTATTGATTTGGTGAAACTGCTTGAAGACAATCCCGTCTAACCTTCCACTTCACTATAACCGTTCATCCCGGAATAGGCGGAACCGCCATTTTAACAGCCGGATCATCATTAATAAACGTAATATTAACCGACCCTTGGATTTCCCTTACTTCATCCGCCGCGTCCAGCACCTCGGGAAAATCATCCGCAAGCCTGATGCTGTCATCAAACAGCACCATCCCATTCCTGTTCAGCAAATCTATGAGTTTTCTGGCTCCTTTCGCCTCAAGCTCAAAGTTAATGACAATCATTTTATTGGCATACATCGTGTGATTGATGACCCAGCCGCTGCTTTTTGTAATCGAGCTGACGGCATAATCAATCATTTCGTAGCGGTTTGCCTTCGTAAATCCTTTGAGCCTTAACGTCTCTGGTATCATGGCTGCCCTCCTTAACATTAGGCTCTGTTAAATTGGCTGTTGATTTCCGTTTCAGGCGTCCGCTTTCCGCGGGGCGGGCGCTGAGCCTCCTCGCCGCTTCGCGCCTGCGGGGTCTCACCTGTCCCGCTGTTCCAGCAGGAGTCTCCCGCCTGCCACTCCAATCAACAGGTGTATAAAAATCAGCATTCTTATTTAACGCAGGCTAACACAAAAAAACACCCAAACATGGGTGCAGCTTATTCTGAAAAATACGGGTTTAAATGAATCAGTACTTCATCGATGTTATCATATTCTTTCATCAGCATCGTCTTTATTTCTCTTGTAAGATCATGGCCTTCTTTGATGGTCTTATCATGATCAATTGAAATGCGGAGATCAACAAGCACGTAATGGCCATGCTCCCTTGCCCGTATTCTGTCAATCCGCTTTACTTCTGGAAAGGTGTGAATCACATCTTTGTAATGGGCAATGGTTTCAACGTCAATATTCCGTTCAAGCAGGATATCAAATGCTTCTGAAAGCATTTCCTTGGAAATTTTAAAAATGAGGTAGGCGACGAAAATACTCGCCACTTTGTCTCCGTAGAGAAGAATAGGAATGTTAAGCTTATCTCCAATGATGGATACGAGGACCCCTATCGCCGCTGCAATGGATGCCACAATATCTGCCTTGTGATCAAATGCAACGGCTTCAATCGCCTTGCTGTTCTGCTCTTTTGCCACCTTAATGGATGTGCGGTACAGGATTTCTTTTGACACATAAGAAAAGAGGGCCACTCCCATTGCCAGAAGGCTTGGCGATTCAACAGGATGAAAAAAGCCAGAAACTCCTTCATAAACGATATAGATCGAAATGAAAAATAATAATAGTCCTACTGCCCCTGAAACGACAACCTCTGCTTTGCCGTGCCCGTATGGATGCTCGGCATCAGCCGGCTTATTCGCTATTCGAATAACCAAAAGAACGATTAAGGATGCCACAACATCGGCTGCACTGTGAATACCATCTGCAAATACGGCATCTGAATGCCCAAACCAGCCTACGATCACTTTTCCCGCAGTTAAAATAATATTGGCAATCAAGCTGATGATGGCAATTTTTCGTGCGATACTTTCCCTCATGATTTAACCGACTCCATCTCACTATAAAATACTTTGCTATCTTATCAGACGAATTCCTAGTGGGTCTAGAGCAAGATTGTTGAGCACACCAAGGGTTTTGACCAGCAGCTAACTTTTTTACAATAACTAAAAAGATTTGAACTTGGGAAACTTTCCCGCCAGTGCTTCAGTTAGGATTTTCGGTTCCTCTTCCTTATAATAGAGATAAAACTGTACACAAGGTGATGATTGGTATGGATGAACAAGAATATCAGCATGATGCAGAACTGGATGAAGAAACTCTTTTTATTGTTTCCCAAACCTTTAAAGCTCTATCCGAGCCAACAAGACTGCGGATCCTCCACCTTCTCTTTGACGGCGAACACTCGGTAAACGACATCGCAGAACGGCTCGCCCTTCTGCAGACAACCGTTTCGCACCAGCTCCGTTTTTTGAAAAATTTACGGCTTGTTAAGTCGCGGAGAGAAGGCACCACGATTTATTATTCGCATGATGATGAGCATGTGATTGATTTGCTGAAGATGTCGATTGATCATGCGCGGCATACTTGATTTGGCCCTTCCTTTTCTGCTGTAAAGCAGTAGGGGAGAGGGCGATTCAAGCAGTAAAACCATAAAAGTTAAAAACAAAAGAGCCCTCAAAAAAGAGGACTCAATTACAATGCACATTCTCACAGCAAGGCTCACCTTTTAAATCAACCTGAATGGTCGTGTGCTCCAAATGGAATTCGTCATGCAATGCTTTTTTAATGCTTTCCAAAAGCTGTTGATGGCCATTTTCATTTTCAGCCACCACATGACAGCTTAGGGCCGGAAAGTCTGAAGTGATGGACCAGACATGAAGATCGTGCACTTCTTTGATGCCTGTGATTTTCAAAATGGTTCTCTTCACTTTTTCGACGTCGATGTCCGGCGGCACGCCTTCCATCAGAATGTGAATGCTGTCCATTGTCACTCTGTATCCGCTGATTAAAACCAGAATGGCAACAATGATGCTCGCAATGGGATCGGCAAGCGACCAGCCGAGAAACATGATCAAAAGTGCCGCGATAATCGCGCCGACTGAGCCGAGCATGTCGCCAAGCACATGCAGGAACGCACTTTTTACGTTTAGGTTATGGTCCTTATCGCCTTTCATTAAAATATAGGCTGCTGCGATGTTGACGAGCAGTCCGATAATGGAAATGAGAAGCATCCCTTTGCTGATGACTTCAGGCGGTGACAGCAGACGCTGATAGGCTTCCCAGAAAATAATAAGGGAAATCACGATCAGGGCAAGGCCGTTGATGAATGCTGCCAGTATTTCAAAGCGCTTGTAGCCGTATGTTTTCCGGCTGGATGTGCCTTTTTGTCCAAATATGAGAGCTAGCACACTTAAGCCGAGTGCAGCAGCATCGCTCAGCATGTGCCCTGCGTCAGACAAGAGAGCAAGGCTGTTTGTCATAAATCCCCCGATTACTTCGACGATCATAAACAAAAAGATCAGAATAAAAGCGCTGAATAAAGCTTTCTTATTTGCTGAATGTCCGTGATGGTGGTGGTCATGTGAATGTCCCACGCAATCACCCCTTATATGAATATATGTTCATATATAGTATTACAGGGATAGCCAATTTGTGCAACCCATTTCTGTTAGATCGAACGGATGATGCCGCCTTCCACTCTTTGAGAAGTGCCGTTAATGGCAGAAGCTTTTTCTGACGCAAGAAAAGCCACGGTTGATGCGACTTCTTCAATCGTAGCAAAACGCTGAATCAAGGAGGAAGGTTCGTTTTCTTTGAAATAATCCATTGTATAGGACTCCAAATCCTTGTTTTCGGCCTGTGCCGCTCCTTTTAAGAAGTTTTCAACGCCTTCTGTCCAGGTCGGACCAGGGAGAACGGCATTGACGGTTACCTTTGTCCCTTTTGTAAGCTCAGCAAGGCCTCTTGAAAGACTGATTAGCGAAGTTTTTGTCATGGAGTAAGGGATCATGGACGGCACCGGCTTTATTCCCGCTTCACTGGCGATGTTTAAAAGCCTGCCGTTGTTCCGCTTGATCATTTTCGGGAGGAAATGCCTGCTCATTCTGACAGCGCTCATGATATTCACTTGGAAATAGTCTTCCCATTCCTCGTCTGTTACTTCTTCAAATGCTTTTACTTCAAAAAAAGCCAGGTTGTTAATTAAAATATCAATTTCAGCAATCTCTTCCGCTTGTTTAATCAGGTTTTGGCTGCCATCCGGCTTGGATAAGTCCGCTGCTATGCCATATACTTTTCCCAAATGCGTAAGATCACTCACTGTTTGATCAACCCGCTTGCCAGACCGGCCGTTCACAATGACGTGTGCTCCTTCCTTCAGAAGCTCCTCAGCAATTCCTTTTCCAATACCAGCCGTTGAACCTGTGATTAAGGCTGTTTTTCCCTGAAGTTTTAAATCCATTTCACAGCTTCCTTTCCACCATTTATTTTTAAAAAGTATACCTGCTTGTCTGCTGTTCATGCAAAAGAAGACACTCGTTATAAGAGGAGTGTCTTCCATTCGGCAGCACTTTATGAGGTTTCTGGCGAATTTTAGTGAATATCCTTCTTTTTAAATCTTCCTCCGCGCACTTCGTGGACACCGCCAATGGCAAGAAATGCCTGCGGGTCATGATCTTCTAAGATTGATTTTAGTTTTGCTTCCTCAAGGCGGGTAATCACGACAAAGATGACTCTCTTGTCGTCACCTGTATAGGCGCCTTCGCCGTTCAGGTAGGTTACACCCCTGCCGAGGCGGGCGAGGATCGCATCACCTATTTCCCGATAGTTTTCGCTAATAATCCAGGCGGACTTTGATTCATCAAGCCCCTGTATAACCACGTCAATGGTTTTGTAGGCAATGAAGTAAGCGATCAGGGAATACATGGCGCGATCCCATCCATACACAAAGCCTGCTGATCCTAAAATAAACAGATTCAGAAACATAATCGTTTCGCCAACAGAAAACGGTATTTTCTGATTGACCAAAATGGAGAGGATCTCAGTTCCATCAAGGGAACCCCCAATCCTGATAACGATACCGACGCCGACGCCGATGGTGATGCCTCCGAATACAGTGGCAAGCAGGACATCATGTGTCAGGCTTGGAATAGGATGCAGGTAAGATGTTGTGATCGATAAAACGATAATGCCGTAAAGAGTAGAGAAGGCAAAGGTTTTCCCAATTTGCTTATAGCCCATAAAGAAAAACGGCAAATTCAATACAAACAGGAAAATACCGAGCGACCATCCAGTCAGATGAGACAGCATAATCGAGATGCCTGTAATCCCGCCGTCGATGACTCTATTCGGGATTAGAAAGATTTCAAGACCGACGCCCATGAGGACAGCGCCGATGGTTAAGAAGATAAATCTTCTGAAAAGACCCAGCTTTGTGAGCTGGCGGTGCTGGATTTTCTGCCCAGCCAATTGTGTCATTTCTTCCAAACTCATTCCCCTCTCTTTTGTTTATCTTGTGGGCTAAAGCCCATTTTTACTCATAGGATAGGCAAAAATTCAGTGCCTGCTGCGGGGCACTAGCCATGCGGATAATTTGCTGAAGCAATCTAAATGCGGTAAAAAAGGAGGAAACCTCTTCTATTGTATTATACAGAAAATTGGATGAATATGCCCGCCAAAAGCTTTTATGCTTTTACTGGCCAAAAGAAAAAAGAGCACCGCTGTTCGGCGCTCTCCTTCCATCTTATAAGCTGACAGCGATATCATGCAGGGCTTCCGCACAATGCCGGCATGCCTCAGCACAGCGCTGGCAATGATCGTGGCTGTGTTTTTGGCATTCATCCTCACAGGCACGGCAAATTCGTTCACAAAGCTGCATAATCTCTAAAACGAATGGGCTTTCCGATTGCATGGCTTTTACTGCTGTCATGCAGAAATCAGCACATTCGCGGTCTATGCGGATGCAATTTTTCACCATAGATGATTCTTCTTCAATGCATTTTATGTAGCATTGATTGCACGCTTCTGCACATTGCAGGCATGCTTCTATCGCTCTTCTGTAATCCATCAGCATTCGGACTCCTCCTTATTTTTTATTGTTCTAGCTTCCCTTGCCGCTCTTTTTTCAAACGTCCTTTAAAGAGACAGAAAAGGGCACTGAATGCCAGTGCCCTTTCTTGCTCATTTCTTTAGATAGTTTTTAAGAACCGGTTTCAGCTGCTTCACAACGTGAAGGCTGCCGCCTTTGTTCTGCACATTTTCAATCATCATCGCTGTCAGAAGTTTTGGCTGATCTGTATTTACCGCTACCATCCAGCCGTTTTCCTTCCCTTTTTCTCCCTGCTTTTCTTTAAATTCCGCTGTACCTGTTTTTCCTGCAAGCGGGATGCCGAGATCAGCCAGTTCATGCGCTGTTCCTTTCGGATCTGATATGACTTTTTGCATCATGCCCATCACTTTATTCGCGTTTTCCTTGCTGATGGCGTTTTCTTTCCATATCTTCTGCTCATCCCCTTTTATAAGGGTCGGTGAAACAACGCTGCCATTGTTCACAAAGGCCGTATAGGCAAGCGCAACATGCAGAGAGCTCATTTGAACCTGCCCTTGCCCGTAGCCGCTGTCTGCCAGCTGCACCTCGCTGTTCATGCTCCCGATTTTAGAAGAAGTCACTGGATAGGCAAAAGGGAGCTTTTCTTCAAACCCAAACTTCTTCAGGCCGCTGCTGAAGCTGTCTTTTCCAAGTTCCAGCGCCTTTTGGGCGAAATAAATGTTATCAGAAATAATCATGGCTTCTGTCATGCCAACCGGTTTGCCGTATTCATGCACCCGTGAGACAAAATAATTTCCCCAGCTGGAATCCTTTTGCCATTTCAGCCCTTTTACATCCATTGTTTTATTTGGATCAATGCCATTTTCCAAAGCGATGCCTGCTGTCAGCGGTTTAAGCGTTGAACCTGGTGCATACGCATAGCCGAAACGATTGAGCAGCGGCTGATTCGGATTGCTGGTCAAAGCCTGCTGTTCTTCTGCTGTCATCCCATAAATATAGTGGTTCGGGTCGAAGGAGGGGCTGCTGACAAGCGCCAGTGTTTCTCCTGTCAGCGGATTGATTGCAGCGGCTGATCCAGGTTCATTGTTCAGCTGCGTGAAAAGCTGCTGCTGCAGGGCGGCATCAATGGTCAGGTTAAGATCCTTCCCGTTTACCGCCTTCTTTTCGGCCACAATTTTTTCCTGCCCTTTATCATCTTTAATTGAAATAACAGTCCCATTGGCCCCTTTTAATTGCTGTTCAAAAACCTGCTCCAGTCCCCTTTTGCCGATTTTATCCTGTGCCCGGTACTCCTTATGTTTATCTAAGTCTTCCTTTGTCACAGATCCGATGTATCCTACAAGATGGGCCATGGATTCTTTGTAAGGATATACCCTTGCATTCGTCCTTGGAGCTTGAACAGCAGGAATTTTAATCAGCTTCTCTGCCCTGGCTTTTTCATCAAGAGAAAATTCCTTCAGCGGCACAAAATAATCAGGTTTTACCCATGATTGATTCAGCTTTGACTGGATGTCCTCTTCTGTCATCTGCAGCTCTTTTGAGAGGCTCGCCAGTATTTCTTTTTCTTTCCCTTTCATCTTGGCAGGAATAACGCCAATTTGATAGATCTGGCCGTTAACCGCAAGCGGCTTTCCATTTCGGTCATAGATCTGCCCTCTTTCAGCCGGGAGCGTCTTCACGCTGACTTTTTCGTCCCCTTTAAGCCCAGGCAGGATGTAGCTTGGGTCCCATTTTACATACCAGTCTGTTTTTTTATCCTTTTCCTCTTTGACAAGCATGGCCTCTTTCTGAAAACTGACAGGCCCTGCTGCCGTATCCATTTTCACTGTAAACGGAAGTGAAATTTGCTTTTCATCCTTATGTTCTTCCGGCTCTTTCGGCTTTATATATGTAACGGCTAAATTTTTTGCGTCTGTTCCGCTGTAGATGTTCTGATAGCGGGACACAAAATCCTCTTTGCTGATTTTCTTCTGAACATCAGCAGATAAATCATCGTACATTTCCCCAAACTTCTGACTGTTCCAAAGCTTTGTAAACTCCTGCATCTTGTCCTCCGGCTTCGGCTGCTCTGTACAAGCGGCAAGCAGCAGAAACAGCACGGAAAGAATAAGTGCAGCGGCTGTTTTTTTCAATTGTTACGCCCCTTTTCTTGAAACTTCCTTTTAAATTATAGCATAGTGCTTGTTTTTTCTGGAAAAGATGGCAAAGAAAAAGCACCTGCTGTTCTGCAGATGCTCATTTGTTTTCTTATTTTTTTGTGACCCCTACATCACCGTGTGTGCCGGCTAGAGGCGGTGCTTCAACGTGCATTCTATATGTGGCTGTTTTTGATGTGGAAGCCGTCATGCAAAAGCCGGAGCCGACAACAAGCGGCGCTTCCGTCTTAACAGTTTTCCATTTGCCGCCGGAGGACTTTTGCAGCTTCCAGATATATCTCATATGTGAGAAAGACCCGATGCCTGAGCTCGCTGGGAGCATCCAGACAGCACAAATTTTAGCTTTGGAAGATCCGATTTTAAATGATTTTGTGTTGGCGCTTTTACCGCCTGTTACTTTGAAAGAATACTTTTTTTCAGCCGCAAACACAGAAGATGGCTGGGCGCTCATCGTAAGCAGACCCGCAATAGCAAGTACAGCTGCAGATTTTTTCAACATTTTAACAACCCCTTGTCTCTATTTCGGTATAAGTTTAATCAACCTGAAAATGACAGTCAATGTCATGAAAGGAATTCATTACTATCGATCCCCTCTAATAACACAAAATAATCTGAAAGACCTGCAGGCGTTTCATTTACATCCAGCGTAATTTCCGCTACTGTTAGGAAAATGCCGCTTTCAGAGAAGGAGATTCTATGAAGGAATATTTACTGCTTGCCCTCGCTATTGCTTCTGAGCTATTTGGAACCTCGATGCTGAAGGCTTCTGATGGATTTACGAAGCTGTGGCCTGCTATAGGAGTAGTGGCCGGCTTCGGCATTTCCTTTACCTCGCTTTCTCTAGCTTTAAAAGGGCTGCCGCTGAGTGTCGCTTATGCAATTTGGTCCGGTGTCGGAACAGCTGCGACCGCTGTGATCGGTGTGCTGTATTGGAAGGAAAAGCTGAATATTTATAATGCCTTGGGAATCTTTCTTATTATCGCGGGAGTTGTGCTGCTGAATATAAAATCACCTTCCCATTAACAAAGCGCCTGAAGAGCTTCAGGCGCTTTGTGTTTACCGGTCCAGTTTAACAAGCTCGGCATCCTGATTTTCTTTCCCTAGAATCAGGTCGCATAAGATATGGGAACCAAGCATGCTGTAAACCGTTCCGTTCCCTCCATATCCAAGAAGGTAATATTCCTTTTCCCGCTCAGGGTGACGGCCGATAAACGGAAGATTATCAAGAGATTCTCCAAAGGTTGCGCCCCACTCATAAGCCTTTTTAATCGGCAGCTGCGGAAAAAGCTGCTGCAATTCTTTCTCAATTTCTGCTGCCCTGTTCTCGATCCAGCTCTCATCCTTCGGAGCTTCCGGCTTTTCTTCATCAAGCCCTCCTGCAACGATGCGGTTGTCGGCTGTTGTTCTCATATAAAGATAGGGACGGTTCGTCTCCCAAATCAGGGCCCTGTCATTCCAGAGTGACAGATCTTCAATCGGTTCAGTCGCGATGGCATAAGAACGGTTGATGGCTGCGCCAACCTTTGGCTTTACTGCTGAAAGGTCATAGCCGACTGAATAGATCAGATGAGAGGCTGTGAAGGTTCCGATAGAGGTATGCAGCAGGATGCTGTCATCCTTCTGTTCTGTCCCTTCTGCTTCCACATGCTCAAAAAGATGAACTCCCTCTTCCTCGAGGTAAGAAATGATCGCATGAATAAACCGGTATGGATTTACTTCTGCGTCCCCGTATGTGACCAGGGCTGCCGGTTTATCAAATGGCAAATGTTCTCTCACTTCTTCCCCTGTCCAATAGTCTGCGCTGAAGCCATGCTTTGTCAGAGCATCGTATTCTTTTTTCAGCTTGCCGGCATGCGCCTCACTGCTTGCATAACAAATGCTTTTGCGCCTAATAAAATCGGTCTCGCGCTTCACACTGCGGCTGGTTTCTTCCAGCTGGTCAACTGCCTTTTTGCACAGGCTGTAAAACCGGACAGCCTGCTCTTCCCCGATCTGTTCGATCAGCTCATGAAGCATAATATCATTGGAAAACTGGAGCAGGCCCGTGTTCGCAGAGGAACTGCCTTCCCCCATCCCCCTTTTATCAAGAACCGCAATCTTCAGCCCCTGCTGCAGCAAAGTATAAGCGGCAAGCACGCCGGACATCCCCCCGCCGATAATGACCGCGTCATAATGGGAAGATATCTCGCTTCTGCTTTCTTTGATTCCTTTTTTCTTTAGCGTATCAGGCCAAAATAATTTGCCATTATGTAATCTCATCCATCTCTCTCCTCTTTTGGTTCCATTGAAATGGATATACCCGAAAAGAAGGAACGATGAAACGAGGCAATGTTTTCCGCTTTGTGCATTTGAAGGGGCTATTTTGAGTGTATTTAACCCGATTTAGAAGGTTTTTGGAGCAAAAAAGCCTGTTTTGATACAGTTTCTTTGATTTTTTCTTTATTGCAGTAAAGGATTTAGCGTTTTATATGCGGGTTTTCGGATTTTATATGCGGGTTTGAAGAATTTATTTGCAGGTTTCCGATTTTTATTTGCAGGTTTTGGAATTTTATCTGCTGGTTACTCTTATTTCTTGCGGGTTTATTCTTAAATTTGCAGGTTTGGTTCTTTATCTGCAGCTTAGATAAATTGGGCAGCCACGGCCATTATGTTTAATTGCTCACCTTAAAGAGTAAAGAGATGCAGCATTAATCAATTTGTCGCTTCGGTTCTCCCCATATACTGACCTGTTTTGGGATCAAAATAAATCTCTGCTTCCTTACCCTCAATTAGACCATTTACTGCTAAAAAGATATTTTTTTGATCTCTTATTATTCTATAGTGATAACCATGTGAAAATGGATGCGTTTTAGGAGATGGCTGGAGTCCAAAATTTAATATTGCTAACTTAATTATCTTTGTACTATCTGTTTTAATCCATTCATCTTTAATTGTCAGTTCATCGGAGGCACCTGTTAACTTGTATTTTATAAGCCTTCCTTTCTCTATTACAAATACTAATTGGCTCCTTTTTTTAGTTAAGGAAAATACGCCTTGCCAGTTTGCTTTTTTCCCATCTTGACCACTGACCTGTCCATCATCCACACTGTTTAAAAACATCAGTTCAGGATTGCTATCAAACTCTATAGATTTTTCAAATCCAAGATGATAAGCTTCCTAAAAAGTGATTTCCTTCTCAGGCAATGAACTTTGGTACTTAATAGTATAAATTTTGTTAGTTACTGCCTCTCCTGCATTTCGGTAAGTTTTAGTACTTTTTAAACTCAAAAAAACAAGACTTATTAAAATACATATCAGAAATACGTAAAAATAAATTCTGTATTTTAACACCCACTTTTCCACTTTCCACTACCACATCCTATTTAAGGCATTTTATACATAATCTTATTGCGCCTTATTTAAATACTTAATTAGACATACTCCCTTTTACACCTTCCAAATCACAAAGTTTACTACGAGACAATAATATAGTTGTTTTATAGGAAGATTTTTTATTTAAGCATTCAATTACAGAAAAAAACCGGGTTTCCCCGGTTCCCTCAATCCAAATATTGAATTTTCGTCTCTATGTCAGCCCGTTCTTTTGCTTGTGGAATTTCTTCCGGATATCCGCAGGCAAAAATGCCGATGATGGAGGCATCGTCCTGTACGTTCAGTTTTTCCCGCACAGCGTCTGAAGTGCCAAGAGATGACCAGAATGTGCCAATGCCGTCCTCCCATGCAAGCAGCATGAAGTTCTGCATAAAGCAGGCTGTTGCAACCGCATTCTCTTCCTTGATAATCTCATTGGCCCCGTGGGAGTAAGTTACAGCGAATACGGCCGGCGCTCCCCCGAAATTCGTTTTATGATTAAGGGCTTCTCTTGTTTTTTCACCGATGAAGAGTATATTCCAAGGCTCTGTCATTCTGTGGTTCGGCGCCATTTTTGCCTGTTCAAAATAATGGATCAGCTGCTCTTTTGCTACTTCGTCTGATTTGAATTTTTTTATGATTCTTCGCTCTGTAATGGCTTGATTTAGTTTCATTGCTAACACTCCTTATGTGGTATAATTTGGATAATAAGTAGAGGAGGCTTCCTATGGGAAAAAAAATGGCCGTGATTTTCGTTACCCTGCTGATCCTTTCAGCCGCTGCCTATGCTGTTTCGTATTTTACAGGCACACGGTTTATTGATTATGCATTTCTTGTCGGCATAATGGGCAGTGCTTTAATTTGGTTTTTTTCATCAAAAGGCGGATTTTCTTCAAGCTTCACAGACATGGCTGTCCAGAGCAGCACCGGTTTTAAAATGGAAAAACAACAAGTTGAATTCACACCGAATTTTGCTTTCTTCACAGCTGTTGCTTTTACCATCGGAACGTTTGCGGCCGGCTTCTTTTAATCTGCCGGTCTTTTATTTTGACTAGCCGCAGACTGTTCAAGGTCACAATCAAGGTCGCCCCCATGTCTGCGAAAATAGCGATCCAAAGCGTCAGCCAGCTTGGAATGACAAGCAGGAGAGCAGCTGCCTTTATCCCAATCGAAAAAGCTACATTCTGCTTGATAATAGCGAGCGTCTTTCTGCTCAGCACAATCGCATACGGCAGCTTGCTCAAGTCGTCCCCCATCAATGCCACATCCGCTGTTTCAAGAGCGGTATCTGTTCCGGCCCCGCCCATGGCAATGCCGACAGATGCAGCGGCAAGTGCAGGGGCGTCATTCACACCATCGCCTGCCATCGCTGTTTTCGAAAATATATTCTTCAGCTTTTTCACCTCGGCCAGCTTATCCTCTGGAAGAAGTTCTGCTTTCACATCTGAAACTCCTGCTGCTGCTCCGATAGATTTTGCTGTTTCCACATTGTCGCCTGTCAGCATGACCGTTTTTTTGATGCCGAGCATGTGCAGCTGCTCGACCACGCTCCGACTGTTTTCCCTGATTTCATCAGCCGCCCCGATGATCGCAAGCACTTTTTCCTCTGTGCCAAAGACCATCACCGTGCTGCCTTCCCGCTGCAGCCTGCTGATCTCGTTCAGCGTGCTTCCTTCTAATTTTTGCGAAAGCGTATCTGAAAATAAAGCAGGGCTTCCGATGTAATAGAGCCTACCGTCAATGACTCCTTTTACCCCTCTCCCAGTGATGGAAGAGAAGTCCTGCAGATCGGCAGGCTGGCTTCCCTTTCCGGCTGCTTTCACAATAGCCTGGGCAAGCGGGTGATCTGACCTCGCTTCAAGTGCTGCCATATAGCCAAGAAGAAGAGCTTCCGGAAGGGCCTTATCCAAAAAGATCAGTTCTGTTACAGCAGGCGTGCCCTTTGTCAGTGTACCGGTTTTATCAAAGGCAATCGCCTCGAGTGCCCCCAGTTCCTCCAGGTAGATTCCGCCTTTTATAAGGATGCCGTTTCTAGCAGCATTCCCTATTGCTGTAACAATTGAAATCGGCGTTGAAATAACAAGCGCGCACGGACAGCCGACTACAAGCACAGACAGCCCCTGGTACAGCCAGTCATGAAAAGATCCAGCCCCGAAAAGCGGCGGAAGTATGGCTGTGAAGAACGCAATGACCATAATCGCCGGGGTATAGTACCTCGCAAATTTTTCAATAAACGCCTGTGACGGCGCTTTTTCAGCCTGCGCTTCTTCAACGAGATGAATGATTTTCGCAAGCGTCGTGTCCTCTGCCCTCTTTGTAACCTTGATCTCAAGCAGGCCTTCCCCGTTCAGCGTGCCTGCAAACACCTCACTGCCTTCTCCTTTTTCAGCCGGAATGGATTCTCCGGTAATCGCTGCCTGATTGACGGCCGAGAATCCTTTTTCAACATTTCCGTCCATGGCAATTTTCTGCCCTGGCTTTACAAGGAGGGTGTCCCCGATTTCAATGTCTTCCACCTTCACCGTAAATTCCCTGCCATGACGGCGGATAAGTGCCTCTTTCGGCGCTATGTCCATCAAGGAGGAAATTGATTTTCGGGCTTTATTCATCGAGTAGGACTCCAGTGCTTCGCTGATCGCAAACAGAATCACCACAACAGCGCCTTCGCTCCACTCGCCGATTAACGCAGCCCCGATAATCGCAATCGTCATGAGCGTTCTCATGTCAAAATCAAGCTTAATTAGGTTCTGCAATCCTGTTTTAAAAAGAGAATATCCCCCTATGATCATGGAAAGAACATAGGCAGCGATGGCAGGCAGGCTAGTGTCGCCTGCTGTATGACTGACAAGGAATCCGATCAGCAGGAAAAAAGCAGCCAGGCTGAGGCGGCCGTACTTTTTTAGGTAAGACTCTTTTTCTCTCGGAATCTCTTCTTTTTCAGGAAAGATTTTAATATTTTCAAAAGCACCGGCCTGCTCAATCTGCTGCACCGTTGCCTCCCCGTAAACGGTTATTTTTAAAGCACCGAAATTCACCTTGGCATCAGCCACTGAATCCAGCTGCTGCACATTCTTCTCAAACTTGTTCGCACAGTTTGCGCAGGTAAAACCGGAAACCCGGTACACGTTTTTCTCTGATGCCTCAGACACCTTCCTTCGCCTCCCCGCGGAAGGCAAGCTGAAGCAGCTGCTTGATTCCCTGGTCAGTTAAAGAATAATACACAAGCTTTCCTGCTTTCCGGAAATCGGCAATGCCGAGTGCCTTCAAGTGCCTCAAATGATGAGAGGCTGTTGCTGTTGACGACTCCGCTATTTCCGCTGCATCGCAAACACACAGTTCCTTCTCAACAGACAATGCATACGCTATTTTCAAACGGGTCGGATCAGCCAATGCTTTGAACACGGCTGACACGCTGTCCATATCCGCCCCTGAAAGCTTTTCTTTTACTCTATCAATGGTCTCCTCATGCTTGCAGGAAACCTCGCACACATCCCCTTGCTCCATGCCGCATCCCCCATACATTCAAATGATCGTTTGAGTATAAGTATATGCGGGGGCGGGGATTTGGTCAAAGGGGATTTAGATATAAAAAAGGAGGGCGGTGATGTCCGCCTTCCTTTTACAAGTGTGTATGACGTCCCTCTTCAGGACTCGATTTTATACCGATGATATTGCGCTGTTTGCTTGCCTGAACAGCAGTGAGAATCGCGATGATTAAGCCGCCCAGAGTGTCCGCGATTAAGTCGGTCATCGTATCAGTATTGCCCCCGAATTGCAGCTCAGTTTTCGCAAAGGTGTCCATGCTGAATTCGTATATTTCCCAAAGAACACCGCCAAAAGGCGGAAAAGACAAAATGAATAAAAACAGAAATTTGGCCGGCATCTCCACCCGGATTTTTTCAGGAACGAGATGCAAGTAAAGGGTCATGCCTGTATACGCGAGCAGGACGCCGCTTAATAAATGCAGAAATAAATCCCACCAGCCAAGGCTGTAAAACTTTAAAATGGACCCAAGATACTGTGAGGCAAACAAAAAGGCCAAATAGGAAAGGGTCAGCGGCAGCCTGACCTTCAGCTTGGAAAAATAGGCGATGATCAGCGGAATCAGTCCGCATAAAAAGCTGGCGAAACCGTATACCCCTTTTTGTGTATCCCCTTTTATGAAATAGATGATCGAAACAGCTGCCATGAACGCCAGAAAAATGACGCAGGCGATGGTTGTGTGCTTTCTGGCCATTACCTTCACTCCCCTTTTTAAAAGAAATTTTTGATTCTTGATGATAATGGGGCTATTCTTTTTTTATAAGGTTGTGATTTCGTTTAAATCCAGTCTTAATCATCAGCCAAACAGGCTGTGAGCACTCATTTATGCGCGGGTTTTTGACATTTATGCGCGGGAGCAGCTTTTTATGCTCGGCTTTTTGTTCTCATGTGCAGCTTTATCCGCTTATGCGCGGGATTACCGTGTTATGCGCCCCATCCATTTACCCTCGGATCCCCGTTCTATACACCCACACCGGGATCACCCGCTTATGCTCAGCGCATCCATGCTACCTGTTTTTTTCCTCTATCGCACAGAATCAAACATAGCCCACCTTCCCTCCTTCATATGTATAAGGGAAGGAGGTCATCCGCTTGAGACAAAAATTCCAGGAAGGGCCGTCATTTTTGCGCACGTATTTTCGCACGCTGTTTTATATCATTCTGCTTTTCTCTGCTTCGTTCTTTTCTGTCCTTCATTTTAAGGTGGATGTGAGCGGCATGACAAAAGCGCTTGAGGGCATCGGCAGCAGAGAGGTTTTTACATACTTTTTCAAATCTGAAAATGCTTATTACTTTCCGGAATTTAAAAGCGATGCGTTTTCAGGCGCCAGCCTTTCGAATCTGGCTATTCATCTGGCGACTAATATAAAGCCGACAGATTCAAGATCCTTTCTTGGAAGCGAGCTCCCTGGTTTCAGCCAGTATGATACAGAAATCGCTGTCGCCGGCGAAGGTACAACGCTAAGCAATATACCGAATGAGTCTGCTCCTCCTCTTGAAGCACTGCTGCATGAGAGGAAGGTGGCCGAGGACCAGCTGAAGAAGGACGAATCTGCCGCCGTTAAAGTTGATCCAAAAGCAGTTCCAAAGAATCCGAGTGTTTTCATTTATCATACTCACAGCTGGGAAGCCTTTGTGCCCTATTTGCAAAATGCCAGCCGCGCCACTGCGGCAAGCTCTGATAAGCGTGTAAATGTGATCGGGCTCGGCGAGCGGCTGACGAAAGGGATGCAGGCAAAAGGAATTGGGGTCAAGCATGATACAACCAATATGACTGAAAAGATGCGTAAGGAAAAACTGAATTGGAACAAAGCTTATACAGCTTCAGGAGAAATTGTAGATGCAGCGGCTGCCGGCCAAAAAAGCCTGCAGTATTATATAGACATTCATCGGGATGATGCAAAAGGAAAGGATACTACCAAAACCATTAAGGGCAAAAAATATGCCAAGCTCTATTTTGTGATTGGAAAAGAAAACCCTAAATACCAGGAAAACTTAAGCTTTGCCAAAGAGCTGTTCACTGCTTTGGAGAAAAAACATCCGGGAATTTGCCGGGGAATCTATCTGAAAACAAAGCAGAACGGCAATGGGGTTTACAACCAGGATGTTTCAAACAAAGCCATCCTTGTAGAGGTCGGCGGTGTCGACAACCACTTGGAGGAGCTGAACCGAACGGTCGATGTTTTTTCTGAGGTTTTCGCTGACTACTACTGGAAGCATCAAAATGCGAAGGAAGTGAACGGAAATGGGTAGGTTTTCTTCTTCTTTTAAATGGCTTCTTTTCACGTTCATTTCCATGATGCTCGGGTTTGTGCTGACAGGGTTTTCAGCAATGACGATCGGCTTTTTGATTACAGGGCTGATTTTTACGGCGGGATATTTGGTGAAAGAGGGGCTTGCGGGAGAGGAAGAGGAGTGAGCGGAAGCATGGGGAGCCATGCTCCTTTTTTAATTTGGTACAGCTAAAATCACTGATCTGCCTCTAAAAGGCTCCCTGCACCCAGCCACATGATATTCTGTTTCTTTGTCTGTTTTCTTCTCTTGTAATGAACTGCATTGCACGGTTTCTTTTACCCCGCCGCCGTATGCATCATTTGTATTGTCATAGCTTACAAGAAGGTCTTTTCCGTTGTATTCAAGGTCTGTATAAATAGGATCGCCTTCTATGGTATAGGCGGTGATGCGGATTTTGCTTTTTCGTTTAGTGGATAGGTTCTTCAGAAAATCTTGAAATTTATCCAGATTTTCAACTTTTCTAACCAGCAGAACAACGTCCCCTTTTTTGATAGCTTCGTCAGAACTGTACTTTGTGCTGCATGCCGCTAAGAGAAGCAGACTGCATAGGATAAGGATTGGTTTCATGGTATTCCCCCCTTTTCTTTCACAGACGGATTTTCCCAATAATTGGTTACAAAAAAAAGCTGATGCAGCATCAGCTTTTTTCTCTTACTTTCCTGTTTCTTCAAACTTTTTAATTCGCGCTTCAATTTCATCTCTGACTTTTTCAAATTGCACTTTCTTTTCTTCGTCTGTTCCTTCTGCTTTTGCAGGGTCTTCAAAGCCCCAGTGGTCCCGTTTGACTTTAGCAGGAGTTGTCGGGCATTTGTCGGCCGCATCGCCGCAGAGGGTGACAACTAGGTCAGCTTCATTCAGGATGCTCGGATCAATGATTTCTGATTTTTGGCCGGAAATGTCAACTCCAGCCTCTTTCATTACCTGGACAGCCATCGGATTTAAGCCATGCGCTTCAATGCCCGCACTGTAAACCCTCCAGCCTTCGCCTAGATATTTTTTACCGAAGCCTTCCGCTATCTGGCTCCTGCAGCTGTTTCCCGTGCAAAGAAAATAAAGACTCTTTTTCATTTTAGCCAACTCCTTTTCAGTGAAAAATATGAAGCCATAAATAAAGACCGCTAAGTGTAATCAAGAGGGTTGGAACTGTCAGCACAATGCCTGTTTTAAAATACGTTCCCCATGAAATTTTCACGCCTTTATTGGAAAGAACGTGAAGCCACAATAGTGTCGCAAGTGACCCGATCGGCGTAATTTTCGGACCCAGGTCTGAGCCGATTACGTTCGCATAAATCAATGCATCCTTAATAATGCCCGCTGCGTCCGTCCCTGAAATGGCCAAAGCGCCAATCATGACGGTCGGCAGGTTGTTCATAGCAGAGGACAGGACAGCTGCGACAAACCCTGTACCCATTGTGGCAGCCAAGAGGCCATTATCCGCAAACCGCTGAATGACTGATCCCAGAATGTCCGTCAGCCCCACATTTTTCAGGCCGTACACAACAACATACATGCCGATGGAAAAAAAGACGATCGACCAGGGAGCTCCCTTCAGCACTTCTTTTGTCCTGACAGCAGAGCTTCTTTTTGCCATGAAGAGGAAGAAAATCGCTATTATTCCGGCTATGAATGAGACTGGAACAGAATAAAGCTCCCCGATGACATAGCCGAGCAATAAGACGGCGAGCACAATCCAGGAAAGAGAGAACATCTTTCTATCCTTAATTGCTGCACTCGGTTCCTTCAGTATCTTTACATCATAGTTTTTCGGAATTCGTTTCCGGTAATACCCATATAAAACAAGAAGACTGGCACAAAGAGAAAAAAGATTCGGCACAATCATCACAGCCGCATATTTCAGAAAGCTGATGTTAAAATAATCTGCCGAGACAATGTTGACCAGATTGCTGATCACGAGCGGCAGCGAGGTAGTGTCTGCAATAAAACCGCAGGCCATAATAAATGGCAGAATCAGCTTCTCTTCCACTTTCATGCTTCTGACCATAGAAAGAACAATCGGTGTCAAAATCAATGCTCCTCCGTCATTTGTAAACAGCGCTGTAATGACAGCACCAAGAATTCCGGTGTACAGGAACATCCTGATTCCGCTTCCTTTCGCTGCCCGTGCCATATGAAGGGCTGACCATTCGAAAAAACCGATTTTGTCCAGGATTAATGAAATAATAATAATAGCAATCAACGTTAATGTGGCATTCCATACAATGCCCGTCACTTCAAGCACATTTTGAACGTTCACCGTTCCGGCAAGCAGCGAAAGAACAGCACCGCCGCAGGCAGGCCAGCCGATGGACAGATTTTTCGGCTGCCATATCACAAAAATTAATGTAAGAATAAAAATCAATGAGGCAAGAAAAACAGTCAGCATGTTGAACCCTCCGCTACTCGCATGTGATGCGGAGACCCTGCCGCTCAAGCTCCCGGATCCGCTCATCCTGATGAGGAATATAACATAGCAGGCTTTTGACAAGCGGGAATGCTGCGCTATCTTCGTTCATCGAATAAAAAATCCATTGGCCCTTCCGATTTTCTTTAATAAGGCCGGCATCCTTCAGCTTTCTGACATGCTGGCTGATCGCAGGCTGTGTGGCTTGAAAGACAGCCGTAAATTCACACACGCAGCATTCGTTTTTCTCCAGCATCTTCAGCATTGTAAGCCGTGTTTTATCGCCAAGCAGCTTTAGAATGGCGCTTGCTTGGTCTATTTGTATTTCTGGCATTTGGATCATCCTCTCGTTTTATACTATATAACATTTTGCTTATATAAGTAAATGCTTATATATAAAATAAATAAATCTCCGCCTATTGCAGGCGGAGATCGTCATCGGTTCATCGATTTAAAGCTTTATACCCCTGTTTCTGCCTATTTCAAAAAGCATTTGAAGAAAAAGGCTCTTCTAAAGCTGTTTATGTGCGGGGTCCCGTGGCCCTGGTTATGCCCAGGTTCCCCTCCCTATCGCAGACTTCACCACTCATGACAAATATTTCCGATGCACAGCCTTCCCGTCATACGTAAACAGCACGGCCTTCCCATCCAGCATAGATTCCATATGAACCGGGCGGCCCCATAGCTGGTGGATGTACGGCAGCACTTTTTCAAGGTATTTCATGTCGAGTTCAATGTCTTCGTACCAGTGCTTTAAGTACAATTCGTTGTTTTTCTCATAATCGCCGTCATTGACTGTTATATAGGGGAATCCGCCGTTAACGCGGCTGCTGACGAGCTGGTCGCGGACGCCTTCCCATTCTTTATCAACAATTTTATAGTCGCGGCCCTGCTTTTGGAAAAGGTACATGTCTTCCTTCATCACCAATTCCTTTGTAAGGTAATTGCGGATAAAAGAAATATCAGATTCAATTTCGCGCACTTCAAACATTTTTTCCCGGCCTGTTCCTGGTTTTACGCCAAGCTCTTTCATTTCATCTGTTGGGTCATCATATCGCTTTTCAATATCTTCAAAGATTTTCAGTCCGAGATAGTAAGGGTTAATGCTCGTTTTGGACGGCTGGACAACGCCTGCATTAAGCTTAGCGTATTCCACCGCTTCATTGGAATCAAGCGTAAGCTCTCTCATGATCCGCTGGTGCCAGTAGGAGGCCCAGCCTTCGTTCATGATTTTCGTTTCCATCTGCGGCCAGAAATACAGCATTTCCTCCCGCATCATCGTGAGAATATCGCGCTGCCATTCCTCAAGCTCCCGGCTGTACTGTTCGATGAAAAGAAGAATATCCTTCTCAGGCGCCGGCGGCAGTTTCTTTTTCTTCTTTTTGGCTGATTTTTCTTCCTTTTGAGCTCCGATGTTCCAGAGGTCATCATAAGGCGTCTGCTTCTTCGCCTTTTCTTCCTCTTCTTCATCCTCAAGACTCCACGCAAGCTTTGGCCGCACGAGAGACGGATCGATGTGCTCCTGAATGGAAAGCACAGCGTCTAAAAACGTCTCAACCTCATGCCTGCCGTACAGCACCTCGTAATGCTTCACCCGTTCTGCTGTCGCTGCCATGCTTTCCACCATATCCCGCTTTGTGTTTTGAAAACGGCAGTTGTTTTTAAAGAAATCACAGTGAGCCAAAACGTGGGCCACAATCAGCTTGTTCTGCACAAGGGCGTTTGAATCGAGCAAAAAGGCGTAGCATGGATCGGAATTGATCACAAGTTCATAGATTTTTGAAAGCCCAAGATCATACTGAAGCTTCATCTTATGAAACTGTTTTCCGAAGCTCCAGTGAGAAAAGCGGGTCGGCATACCGTACGCGCCGAATGTATAAATAATGTCTGCCGGACAGATTTCATATCGCATCGGGTAGTAATCAAGGCCGAAGCCGTCTGCGATTTCCGTAATTTCTTCAATCGCATACTGCAGCTCCTTGTAGTTTTTCTCGTTCAAGCATTCTCCCCCCTAAGACGGTCTTATATCAATGTATGAGGGATTTTCTGAAAACATGAAGGACTCGTGAATTAATTGAAGGACAAGATTGTCATTCAGAAAAAGTTGTCAGAATAATCTTTTTAGCCTATACTAGTACATAACAAACGACCGAAGGAGGTGGAGAAGAGATGAAACGTTCTGTGTTTGCACGCGCTGATGAGCTGACATTCCTTTATTTGTGCCGTGCAATTTTTCATGATGCAGCTAACAACGGGATCAGTCTGCCCAATTTTAAAAGCTGCATATGAAAACCAGAATGTTAAGAAGAGTCTCTTATCTGCCTAAATGAACTGTGCAAACAAGGGAGAGCTTTTTAGCTCTCCCTTTTTGCGTTTTTTAAAGGCTTGGTGAATTCCTGCCTTTTTTCTGCAGATGGGAAGAACCCCATTTGAAAGGAGATCATCCTTATGATCATCTGTTCTGTTCAAAAACTCTCCAAATCGTTTGGAGGCCATAAATTATTTGATAACCTGTCCTTTGAAATACATGAAAACGACCGCATCGGCTTTGTCGGCCGGAACGGCACCGGCAAAACCTCTCTCTTCAGGCTGATCGCGGGTCTTGAAGCGCCTGATGAAGGAGTGATATCTATCCAAAAAGGCGCCAGTCTCGGCTTTTTGCACCAAATCCCTGATGCTGCGGCAAGTGAAACAGCGGAAGACGTTTTAAAAAGAGCGCAGCAGGAGCTTCTGGCCATTCAGAAGGCCATGACTTCGCTTGAAAAGGAAATGGCTGAAGCAAAAGAGCATGAGCTCCATAAGCTGCTTCAAAAATACGGCGCCCTTCAGGAACAATTCGAGCGGCTTGGGGGCTACGAAATGGAAACAAAGCGCAAAAAGGTTGCTTCCGGCTTGAACATCACGCCGCTTCTGTCTCAGCCCTTCAGCACTCTGAGCGGGGGAGAAAAAACGAAGGTCGGCCTTGGCGTTATCCTGCTTCAGTCCCCTGATCTGCTGCTTCTTGATGAGCCGACAAACCATCTGGACATTCACGCCGTTGAGTGGCTTGAGCAATTTATTAAAGAATATAAAGGAACCGTTATTTCCATTTCGCATGACAGGCATTTTCTTGATGAAACAGCCTCCAAAATCCTTGATCTGGAGGACGGCGAAGTGACTGTTTATCACCACAACTATTCAGGATTTACAGCTGAAAAGCAGAACCGCCTGCTCCATGAATTTCAGGCCTACCAGGAACAGCAGAAAAAAATCAAGAAAATGAAGGAAGCGATCAAGCGGCTCAGAGAATGGGCAAATCAGGCCAATCCGCCGAGTGAAGGCCTTCATAAGCGGGCCCGCAATATGGAGCGGGCGCTGGAACGAATGGAAAAGCTAAAGCGGCCGGTTTTAGAGCATAAAAAAATGGCTCTTCAATTCGAAGGCACTGACAGAAGCGGAAAAAGAGCGGTCACCGTTGAAAAAGCGTCAAAGGCTTTTGGCGGAAAACAACTTTTTACAGAAGCCGATCTGGAGCTGCTTTACAAGGACAGGTTGGCCATTGTCGGAGAAAACGGCTCAGGGAAGTCAACGCTTATCAAAATGATGCTAGGAGAAATACAGCCTGACGAAGGTTCTGTGAAGCTTGGCAGCAGCGTTAAAGTCGGCTATCTCGCCCAGCAGGCACTCAGTAAAAAAGAAGAAAGCATGACGATCATCGATTTTTTCAGGGAGAATATCAGCATGACAGAGGAAGCAGCCCGGCACATCCTTGCCAAATTTATGTTTTACGGTCCGGCTGTGTTTAAGAAAATGGCAGGAACAAGCGGCGGTGAACGCATGCGGGTTCAGCTGGCAAGGCTCATGCAGCAGGACATTAATCTTCTGATCCTTGATGAACCGACAAACCACCTTGACATTGATTCCAGAGAAGTGCTGGAGGACGCCATCGAGCAGTTCAGCGGCACTGTTCTCGCTGTCTCGCATGACCGCTATTTTCTTGAAAAGCTGTTCAGCAAAACAGTCTGGATTTATAACGGCAGTGTTTTTCAGCTGCCGGGAAGCTACCTTTACGCACGGGGGAAAATGGAGCCGCTTTTTCAAAAACCGGCTGTTGAAAAGAAGGTTTTGGAAAGAAAAAAAACAGCCTCAGAGTTGGAAAATGAACTGGCACAGCTTGAGCAAAAACTGTTTGATCTCGAACAGCAGGCAGCCGATCAGCTGGAAATCGAGAGGCTTGAGAAGCAAAGGGAAGAACTGTACAACAGTCTTTTAGGATCCATGTAACAGCAGGAGCGGCTCGGGTGAGGGCCGCTCCTTTTGCGTGCAGGCATAATTTTGACATGGAAGGAAAACATATGACTGGCTAAGGAGGGACTGCAATGAGCGAAAAACAAATGGAGCAGATTCAGCAGCTTATGGGGCTGCAAAGAAAATACAATGAATTATGGGAATCTTACTGGCAGCAGCACTCAGGGCCTGACACATGGCAGTTCTGGGTAAACGTTTTGTTATTTGTCATACCGCTAATATTTCTGTTCCTATTCATTGATCGAAAACGAGCTTTGCTGCTTGGTTTTTACGGCTACAGCATCCATATCCTTTTTACATACTCAGATGCCTTTTCCACATCATTAGGACGGATTTTTTATCCGTACAAGCTCCTCCCTGTTTTGCCTGTGAGCTTTACACTCGATACTTCGTTTGTGCCAGTTGCGTTTATGATGATGTACCAGTGGACCCTGAATAAGAAAAAGAATTACTATCTCTATGCCGTGATTCTCAGTCTTTTTATGGCCTTTGTGTTTAAACCGCTAATGGCTGCAATTGGGCTGATCCAGCTAAAAAAAGCCACTGTATTCACGCTATTTGCTGCCTATCTGGCGGTATCCTTCGGCGCCAAATGGATTACCAATTTATTTCTGCTCGCGAAAAAAAGCGCCTCTCCTTATTGAGGGCGCTTAATCTATTTGCTTCAGCAGCGTTTCGATGCTCGAGATTCTCTCATGTAAATCCTGAATAGAGCGGGCATTGTCCCTCTCCATCCGAAGCCGTTCTTCTGCCCTTTTTTCATTCCTTTTAATAAGACGAAAGACAAAATAGCAAGCGAAAAACAGGAGTGCAGCCCATAAAATCAGCGGGGCAATTGACGTGAAAATGGTCATTTTAAAGATCCTTTCTCAACTTGTTTTTTCCGGCAAATGGGCAGCTGCCTCTGCGACCAGCTTTTCTGTCAATGAGATATGAAAGGGAATCAGCCCGTAATATTTCATTGCCTTCCCATCCTCCGACATCTCAAGACTCCCCTTCACCAGCCCTGCTTCTTCAAGCTTTTGCAAGTGAAGATAAAGGAGCGGTCTGCTGATGCCAAGGTTTCTGGCAAGCTGGCTGACATATTGCCTTTCATGAAGCAGTTCAGCAATGATTTTCATTCTGTAAGGATTGGAGAGTGCTTCTAAAATGGTAAGCAAGTCATTTATCTCTTTCATATGTAAGTATTTTATTACAGGTGCCATTTAGTTTCAACCTTATTTTTCCAATTTTAAAAGGCCAAGGTATACTGTCATTTTCACCTCATGATCTCAAGCAATCTTTCCCCTGCATCAAGACCGGATATGTAAGCACTTTCAAACCGAGTTTTTCCAGCTGAATCATCACTTCTCAGAAACGCATCGCCTGCAACCAGCAAGGGAACCTTTTTCTCAAGCTCCAGATAAGATTGGGGATAAGGCTTTTCCGCCTCAGCATACCGCCACCTTTTCAGCTGAACCTCTTCTATTAAATCAGCCGGAACAATTTCTTTAACTAAAAAGAGCATTTTCTTCAGCACTTCTTCAGCCTCCAGATTTTCATGCTGCTTTGCCCATTTCCCTGTTGTGTAGACGCTGACAATCGGCTCTTTTGAGATTCCTTTTCTGCTTTGATCTGCTATTCTTTCAATTCCTTCGGGCAAATCTGATTGCAGATGCCCTTCTTGATTGACAGACTGTGCTTCCTTTAAAGTGAGCATTGCCGTATAGCACGGATTGAAGACTATATTTTTCAGCTCTTCGGTGTCCTTGATGCCTCCAGCTTCAAGCAAAGCAGCAGCCTGAGGCGCAGGTGCCGTGATCAGAAGATATTCTGCAGTAAAGACCTCTCCATTCCTGCAGTCAATGCGGTACCCTTTTTCTGTTTCACTGACTTTAATCGCTTCTGTATCTGTTCTCACATCAAGGCCTTCAGCCAGGTATTTGGCGATACTGTTCATGCCATTAACTCCAATATAGCGGGGATGATGGTCCCCAAACCACTTTTTTATCAGGCCGCTTTTCAGCCAATCCTCTGCTGCACTTTGCAGTTCTTTTGTCCGCACGGTAAAAAACTGAGCCCCATGATCAGCCTTTCCGTTACCGATTCTTCTTGTCGCAAGCCTGCCGCCTGCACTCTTTCCTTTATCAAGCAAAATAACGTCTTTTCCCTGAAGCACCCTTGCTGCGGTTAAGCCGGCAAGCCCTGCGCCGATAATAACGGTTGTCATAATCATCCCTCCTCTTCTTCTCTACCCGGTATGAAAACGGAAGCTGCTTTTTGATGCTCTGTGGAAGGAAAAATTGGAATAATACCCCTTCGCACTGCTTCATATTCACCGAACCAGCCAATATATTCACCAATCTCAAGCACATATTCGCCAAACCGGAACTTATATTCGCCAAAACACCTTTTATTTTATCCAACTGCCGGTTTCAAAGAGCTACAGAGAATTTTTATCCAAACTGGGAATAGCATTAGGCAACATAGAGCCACAAAAACCCTTTTTACAAAGTGATAACTCCATTTCCAAACTCCTCCCCGATCCATATTCACCGAACCAGCCAACATATTCACCAATCTCAAACACATATTCACCAAACCGGCACTCATATTCACCAAAACCCGCTTCAATTTCACCAGCAGCAAGTTCCATTGTGCGACGAGCCCCATACAAAAAGCCGGCCCCCATGGACCGGCTTTAACCATTTATTATAATGGCTGCACATCACCAAGAGGCAGTGCCGGGCCGAAAAATTCATAGTGAATTTGCTCTTCTTTAGCGCCAAGAGCTTTTAAGTGATCAGACATGGCTCTCATGAATGGAGCCGGACCGCAAATGTAGAAGTCGCCTTCTACTGGATAAAGGATGGCCTTTAGTGCATTTTCGTCAATGCGGCCAAGGCGGATTCGCTTGTCTTCCTGTACAGGACCGCTGCTTAAAAAGGTAAAGGATCTGGCGCTTTCCATGGCTTCAACCGTTTGCTGAATTTCATCTTTAAATGCCTGTACTTCCGCACTCTCCGCTGCCTGGATAAAGGTTGTGTCACGGTTCGGCTGCTGTGATGCAATGGTTTTCAGCATGCTCATCAGCGGTGTAACACCTACTCCTCCGCCGATTAACGTAACAGGTGATGTTTTTTCAGAGTCCAGAACAAAGTCGCCAGCCGGTGCGGTGATCTCAACGATATCTCCTTCTTTTACAAAGTCGTGCAGGTAGTTGGAAACTTTTCCTTCAGGTGTGCTGGCTTCCCTTTTCACAGAGATGCGGTAATGGTTTTGTCCAGGCGCGTCTGACAGACTGTATTGGCGAATCATTGTGTATTCTTCACCTTCAGGCTTTACCCTGACGGAAATATATTGTCCTGGTTTAAATGTTGGCAATTCTTTTTCATCTGTCCGGACAAAATAGAAAGAGGTGACCATAGAGCTTTCTTTCTCTTTCCTTTTCACAGTAAATGATGCAAAATCCTTCCATCCGCCTTGCTGTGTTTCTGCTTCTTTGTACATTTCTTTTTCTATTCCAATAAAGACATTGGCGATTTCGCCGTAGGCTTCAGCCCATGCATTTAGTATTTCATCTGTTGCTGCGTCACCGAGCACGTCTTTGATTGCGGCTAACAAATTTTCACCGACGATCGGGTAATGTTCAGGCTTTACAGCAAGGCTGCGGTGCTTGGAGCCGATCTGTTTGACTGCCGGCAGAAGCACTTCAAGCTCATCAATATGTTTGGCAGCAGCTAATACCGTGTTGGCAAGAGCCGTTTGCTGACGTCCCTTTTTTTGGTTAGCATGGTTAAATACATTCAAAAGTTCCGGGTGGTTTTCAAAGAGCTTTTCATAAAATTTAGTTGTGATTTCTTTTCCATGAGCTTCAAGGGCAGGCACAGTGGATTTAACGATGTCAATTGTCTGTTGAGATAACATAAGAAAGCATCTCCCTAAAAGTAGTATTTATAATACATCTTTATGGTAATCCTATCCGGTCTCCGTTACAATGATTTCAGGTGATCGTTACTGAATTTGACACATTTGATACCGGAAACCCGGCTTTTAGCACCTCAACCCCCTTACCGAAAGAATCATTATGTTAAGATAGCCACTAAGAAGAAACGGATTGGAGTATGGAAAATATGCGTTTAACGAATTATACAGACTACTCATTAAGAGTCCTGATTTTTCTTGCTTCAAAGGAAAAAACTCAGCTTTCCAATATTAAAGAAGTGGCAGATGTTTATGGTATATCCAAAAATCATTTAATGAAGGTCACATATGAGCTCGGAAAAATGGGTGCTGTAGAAACAGTCAGGGGAAGAAACGGCGGCATCAGACTCGCCAAGGAGCCAGGTGACATTAATATCGGCCAGATTGTCAGGCATACAGAAGATGACTTTAATCTTGTCGAATGCTTTAATCCCGATATCAATCAGTGTGTGATCACACCTGCATGCGGTCTCCGCCACGCTCTTAATGAAGCGCTTCAAGCTTATTTAAAGGTTTTGGATCAATATACTCTTTCAGATCTAGTGACAAATAAAGCAACGCTTAACAGACTTTTTGCCAATGCATAAGAAAGCCGGCCTCCTAAATTCAGGGCCGGCTTTTTTTATATGGAAATAAGCAGGATTGAAAGAACCTCCTGAAGAAGAAGTGCAAAGAGAAAAAAAAAGGAGGCGAAGATAGTGAATCCGTTTGAATTGATCCAGCGCGAAATCCGCTACACGTATGATGAGGAAAGCTGGTTTGTCCCGCTGAAACAGGCCCTTGAAGGCGTTACGGCTGAACAGGCGCACTGGCGGCCTGAAGGGGCTTCCGGCAATACGATTTATGAAACGGCCAGCCATTTGCTCTACTACAAAGAAAGAACCGTGCGTCTTTTAAAAGGCAATGAGCCGCCAAAAGTGCTGGAAAGCAACGAAGCTTCCTTCACCTATTATCCAGGCGAAACGGAAGAAGAATGGCAGACCATTGTATCAAGCCTTGAAGAAATGAGCAGAGAGCTTGCCGCCATCGTACAGACCAAAACAGAAAAAGAGTATAACGAGCTATTTGCAGGCAAATATACGACTGGGCCAGCGATCTCTGACATTGCCCTTCATGACGCCTATCACGCCGGCCAGATTGTTTTTCTCAGAAAGCTCCAGGGTGAATGGCCCTCACAGCGCTAATACAACGCTTGCCTGCCATAGGGCAGGATTTTTTATTTGGTTATGTTAAAGAAGTATGCTGATTTTTCCACACCTGTTGATCTACGTTCCAGGCGGCCGACTCCTGCGGGAACAGCGGGACAGGTGAGACCCCGCATGCGCTAAAGCGCAGAGGAGGCTCACCGCCCGCCCCGCGGAAAGCGGACGCCTGCAACGGAAATCAACAGCCAAGTTTAACAGAACTTTTTATTCAAAGATCTCCCATAGAAACAATATATTTCAGCCTTACATACACCGCTTCCCCTGTTGCCGTGTCTTTGAAAATCACACCCTCATGATCTGTCTCAACAGCTTCCACCTGGTACAGGTTGTCACCGTCAGCAAGGCGCACAAGCTTTATTTTCCTTTTTTCCAGCATGGCTTCTTCAAGAAAGCGGGCAATAAGCGATGACTGCTTCTCCATGGCTTTGGATAAAAGATTTAAAAAAGACTGTTTTGCCTCTCCTGACACATTACTCTTCTCCTGATCCATCAGAATCCTTCTCCCCTTCCAGGTACTGCTTCAAATAAAAGAAACCCTTTGATTTCAGCCATTGGCTCCATTGTGAAGATCCCGGTTCCGGCTGCAATAAAAACGGCAGCATTTCTGCGTATTCTCCAGGATACAGCCTTTCAATTTCCTCTGCTTCCACAAGTAGATGATGCAAAAAAGAAGGGGGATATCCTTTGTTAAGCAAGGATAGAATGGCTGTCGGCAGCTCTTGATGCTGACTCGCGAGAAGCCGCTGCTGTTTCATGCTGTCTTTCTCCCTTTTCTCAGAATCCGGCGTTCTCAGCCATTCTGATTCTGTTCGATTAATAACAAAGCGGACTCCCCTTTGATAGAGACGGAAAGGGTATTCAAGATCATCAGCCTCATAGCTTTCAAAGCTTTCATCAAATGGCCCTGCCTCCCGAAACGTTCTCCTGCTGATTGAGAAATTCCCGCTTTGCACCGCAAGAAACGGCAGTTTAAAGCGATCCAAATGCTTTTCAAAATAAGAAAGATTTTCAGTGGCAGGGATGCCCCAGCCGCCTGAAACGAGTGCATCATCAGATTTATAATGTACTAGCAAACGGCTTTCTGCCAATCTTTTTCCTGCTTTTATTCTGCTGTCAAGAAAAATCAGTATGTCTCCCTTTGCGGCTTCTGCCCCTCTATTCATCGCAGCTCCCCGCCCGCTTTTTTCACCCATTGAAATAGTTTTTATCCGGTAGTTTTCCAAGTACTTCTGCCATTGGCTTACACTCTCTTCCCCGCTGCCGTCTACAAGGATGATTTCGTACTGATCCCTCCGGAGAGTTTGTTGAACCAGGCTGGAAAGGAGTTCCTTCAATTCAGTGCTGCTGCTTTGGAATGGGATAATAAAGCTTACTTTAAGACGTTTACCAGGTGCTTCATGCCTGACAGCTGTAAAAGAAGCGCCGTTTTTTTGCCAGAGCCTGCTTCTTTTCAGCAAAAAGTTTTGCTTTCGTTCTTCCCGGGCTTTTCTTTTTTTGTCCAGGGTGTTCTCTTTAGGCTTCGGTATCACAGCAGGCAGCTGGATGTTTACAGGCTGAATGTCCATAGCCTGCTTTGCCGGAACTCCCCACTCTGCAAGCAGTGCCTCATCATGCAAATCCTGCCTGTTTGACGCTGCGATGATCTCTTCTTCTGCTAAAATTCTTCCCCAAACCTTCAAGCTTTCCCAGCTTCCGGCAAATTTGCCATACTGGCTGCCTCCCCCAAGCCCTGATGGAAAAACCGTCCGCTTTCTGCTTTCTATCCCTTCTGCTGTTTTGCTGCCGTTCAAATACAGTTCTGGCTTCCGGTTCCTGTAGACACAAGCAAAATGCACTGGTTTTTCTTTTATTTCAGCAGGACAGCATAGGATAGACGTAAGCTGCCTATACGAATATTCAAAAGCCACTAATCCGTTTGTTCCGATAGAAAGGCAGATCCCCGCTTCGCTTTTTTCCGCGCCCAGCTGCGGGCCGATTAAAAAATTCTGCCCTGTAAAGTCCGCTTTCCCGAGAGAACCTGACTCAACAAGATGAATGGCTTTTTCAGGCAGGACAAATCCTTCATAAACAAACTCAGCAGCCCCGCCATCAAAAATAGCCATTTGTATGTATTTCCCTATAGTCATAGCTCCGCCCTCCTTTCCCTCATAAGGTATTCACAACCAATCACATCGGAAACCATTTTTTTCTTATCAAACCAAAAAACAGCCCTTCTATACTAGCAAGGGCTGCCGTTTCCAGAAATCGATTAGCGCGGGAAAATGTCCGGGCACTGCTCTGGGAAACCAGGGAATGTGCAAGGAATCGTACCGCACTCAATGTCATTTTCTCTTGGTGCGCAGAAGCGGGCCATAACTTCAAGATTCACAAAGTCCTGAACTTGAACTTCCTGGCAAAGGTCAACTTGAACAGTAATGCTGCCGTCAGCAGCAGGCACAATCGGGCCAACTACTTCAGAGCCTGTTGCAAGGATACTGCAGCTGACATTGTCAAGGCTCAAGCCATCAGAGAAGCAGACGCAGACAGTTTCCTGGAAGGAAATCGTGTCAGTTGTGAAGTCGCACAAAGTGCTGCCGGATGTGTTGTTAATATACTGGAAGCGAAGGACAACGTCTTTTCTCAGCACAACACGGCCGATGTTATTCCCTGATGAAGGGAACGGGGTCACACTGACAACTTGGCAATTTGTGCTCACAAAAGTGATGGAAACCGTTACATTGTCTCCTGCTGCAACAGAAGCGGCAATGCCTGCTCTGCATGCTTCAGGTACAGTAATGGACGGATAGAACTCGGCGTTTACGAGTACCCAGTCATACACCTTTTCAACAAAAATGCATTCTGGTCTGTAGCCATTCGTCTGAAGCGGCGCTACTTGATTATCCAATTGTTCATGCTCCTTTCATAATAAACAGCTAACAGCTTGTTAGCTAGAATCATTCTATGAAAAAATGCATTTTCTGAAATGGTGACAAGGACCATTTTTCTCAAAATAGGTACAAGCTAGTATATTGGCACCTGGAGCCAATTTTTCATAGTAATACAGTATCAACCCATCGGAGGGGAAACTGTGAGCATTGATATTTATTTTGAAGGAGCGAAAAAAGGACAGGTCAGAGAAGACGAACTGCCTGATTATTACCGGTACTTCAAAGAAGCCGGCTATTCTCCGGAATTGGATTTGGAAGGCAGAAGGCTGACGGTGAAGCGGAAACGGGCGCCTGCTCAAGCATTGCTTGAACTTAATGAAGACAGTGTGCTGCCTGCAGCAAAAGCGCTTCAGGCAAGTGCCAGGCAGTACGGACTTCAGCTTGAAATCAAAGGGGAGGATTATCCTGAAACGTTAATCATCCCTTTTCAGATCGCAGCCGCTGAAACGAAAGGCAGCACCCTGACTATCCGGCATAACGGCTGCAGAGCAGGAAAAAGGCTTGCGGCAGAGCTCGCAGCACTGCCAGGTCTCGCAGCAAGTGTGGAGCAGCGCTACGATGTTTGGGAAATGTTCAGCGGAGAACCTTTTGTGGAAATTCTATTGGAAGCCGGAAAAGATCTTAATACAGGAAGAATCATGGAGCAGCTTGGTTTTTGCCTTTCCAGTGCGCTTAATTATAAAAACAGAAGTGAGACCCTGCCATGGGAGTGGCTGTTTGACAAACCGCAGCCGGCACCAGCCATGCCGGCAGCCATGCCGTCAATACAGCCTCAGCAATCGCAGACACCTGCCGCAAAAGGGGAGCTGTTTCTTGATTATCAATTTCTTTTCACCAGAGCGAGCGCTGACTCTCCGTTCTATTTAATAGGAAAAGCCATCGTTAAAAATACAGGCAATGTTCCCTTTCAATCCCCGCTTCTCTGTCTCAGGCTCTCTCCTGCCTCAAAGGCAAGGCTTCAGGGAAAAATCCTGACTCCTAAACAGGCTGCCAAGCTCGGAGCAAAGGAAAGATCGTCCATGCTGAACGGCTGGAAATACATTGAAGACAATCCTTTGGAAAAAGCAAAAGAAACAGGCGAATACTGGGTGCAGCCGCTCAATGCCATGCAGGTGCCGCCGGGAAGCCAGACATCTCTTGATTTCCAGCTGTATTTCACGCCGCTTGCCTCAGGCCAGGCGTTTACGTGCGATGCCTTTTTTGCAGCGAACGGCCAGAAAGTGAAAATTTCCTCAAACAACCGGATTGTGATCAGCGGATAAGAAAAAGCGGCCCTTCTTTTAAAGGACCGCTTTTTTCTTATTGATAGCTTTTCTTTAACCCTTTCTGTGCCGTCTTTCTTTGCCAGTAAATTGTAATCAGCAGGGTCGCTCCAAGCAGGAGGGCACCGAGCACAAAAGGATACAGGATATGAACATCATACAAAAGACCGGCGCATGTCGGGCCAAGAACGTTGCCGATGCTCATGTAGGCGTTGTTCAGTCCCATGGCAAAGCCCTGCTCTTTTCCGGCCATTTTTGAAATAAGTGTGTTCAAAACTGGCCTGAGAATCGAGCTTGCCAGGAAAATCAGAAGGGTAATCCCGAAAAACAGATTGTAGTCCTTCGCAAATAACGTCAGTAAAAACCCTGCTGCTGCAACCCCTAAAAAGAAGTTCAGGACAGCGCCTTCTCCAAACTTTGTGACAATCCGGTCGACGATAAACAGCTGGACAATGACGCTCACAATCCCAGTCGCTGTGATCATCCAGGCGATTTGCTGCGGCGATGCTCCGTATTGCTTGGCTACAAAAAGGCCAAGCACTGATTCATAAGCCAGGAGTCCGAAACTCATCACTAGTGTAATCACTAAAGGAATAAAATACGGAGTGCTGCCTGACATGGCAATTTTTTTCAGCATCGATTCAGCTTTCGGCGCATGTTTTGCCGCTTCAATGTCTTCTGCTGATTGGCTTTCTTTTAACA
The DNA here is from genome assembly GCF_021166585.1 of Metabacillus kandeliae. Taxonomy (GTDB): domain Bacteria; phylum Bacillota; class Bacilli; order Bacillales; family Bacillaceae; genus Metabacillus_B; species Metabacillus_B kandeliae. Next base: position 147,763 of record NZ_JAJOZE010000005.1, on the reverse strand, counting down.
CGGCGATTGAGAAGATAACAGATACAAGCGATACGAGAGCCGATACAAGGAAGGGCATTTTAAGTCCATAATCCGCTAAAAATCCGCCGATTCCAGGACCAATTACGATTCCGAGAGACATCGCAGCCGATATCATGCTGTTTCCTCTCGCCCGCTGTTCTATTGTGGTAATGTCAGCGATATAAGCAAATATCGCCGGTATTAAAAAGGCTGCTCCAATACCGCCGACAACCCTTGAGGCGTACAAGAGCCAGATGGAATCGGTCCCATAAAAGATAAACATGGAAAGCGTCAGGCCTGATAAACCGTATACGATCATTTTTTTTCTACCATAAACATCAGCCCATCTGCCGGCAACTGGCGAAAAGACCAGCTGTGCTCCTGCAAAGATGGCGATCATTAAACCGGCTGCTATTCCTCCCTGGTGAATGGAGGCCAGGTAAGCCGGCAGAATTGGGATGATAATCCCGAAGCTCCCGATAGCAATGAACATATTGACCATGAGGATAAGCATTTGCTTCCGCTGGTTAGGCGACATTTTCTTCCCTGCTTTCTCATTATTCCGCAATAAAATGCTGCTTCTCCAAAGCAAGCAGCTGCAAAATGAACGCTCTTATTTTACGTTCATCTTAACTTATCCATTCCTTTTAGACAACAAGTTTTACCTTTTATGATGAAAATACTTCCCCTTAATTGATAAAAACATTCCTCATTACCCATATGAATGTGCTCTTTATTTATAATTATTATAAAAAGATATTGACTATTAATATGTGCCGTTTATAATTGTCTGTAATCCAAGCAAAAAAGGGAGGAATACAAATGACTGATACTTACCGCAATCATCTCACTACGAATCAAGGCACACCGGTTGGAGATAATCAAAACTCCAGAACTGCCGGCAGAAGAGGTCCAACCCTTTTAGAAGATTATCATTTACTCGAAAAGCTTGCTCATTTTGACCGCGAGCGTATTCCTGAGCGTGTGGTGCACGCGAGAGGCGCAGGTGCTTATGGGGTATTCAAGGTAGAAACAAGCATGGCTCCTTTCACGAAAGCAGCTTTTTTGCAGGATGAAGGAAAAGAAACACCTGTTTTTGTCCGCTTTTCAACCGTTATTCATCCAAAAGGCTCGCCTGAGACCTTGCGCGATCCGCGCGGTTTTGCCGTGAAATTTTATACAGAAGAAGGAAACTACGATCTTGTCGGAAACAACCTGCCCGTTTTTTTCATCCGCGATGCCATGAAATTTCCTGATATGGTTCACGCTTTTAAACCGGCGCCTGATACCAATATCCAGCAGGCAGACAGGTTCTGGGATTTTTGCTCCCTTTCCCCCGAATCTACTCATATGCTGACATGGCTTTTCTCTGATTACGGCATCCCTGCGAGCTACCGCGAAATGGAAGGATCAAGCGTTCATGCCTTCAAATGGATCAGCGCACAGGGACAGGCTGTTTACGTGAAGTACCACTGGAAGCCGCATGCAGGTGTCCGGAATCTTTCAATGGAAGAAGCAGCAGAGATTCAAAAAGAAGACTTTAACCATGCAACAGCTGATTTATTTCAGGCGATACAAGAAGGAAACTTCCCTAAATGGGATTTGCATGTCCAAATCATGCCGGTTGAAGAGTATGACAGGCTTGACTTTGATCCATGCGATCCGACCAAAAACTGGCCTGAGGATGATTACCCGCTGCAAAAAGTCGGGACGATGACACTGAACAAAAACCCGGAAAACTTTTTTGCTGAAACCGAGCAGGCGGCATTTTCACCAAGCGCGCTCGTTCCGGGCATCGAGCCTTCTGAAGACAAGCTGCTGCAGGGACGGCTGTTTTCCTATCCAGATACGCAGCGCCACCGTCTTGGCGGAAACTATCTGCAAATTCCTGTAAACTGTCCGTTTGCAAAGGTCAACAACTACCAGCAGGACGGCTTCATGCAAATGAACAAACCGCACTCTCCCATTAACTATCAGCCAAACCGCCATGAAGGCACACCGCAGGAGGCACCGGAATACAGAGACAGCACACAGCCCCTCCAGGAGGGATATATCAGCCGCGAAAAAATCGAAAAACCAAACGATTTTAAGCAGGCAGGCGAACGCTATAGAGCCTTTTCTAAAGAAGAGCAGGACAGCTTAATCCGGAATTTAGCAGCCGATCTAGCGAAAGTCAATCAGAGAACTAGTCTGCTTGCCATCTGCAACTTTTACAGAGCAGATGCCGATTATGGACAGCGTGTTGCTGATGCGCTTGGGGTGGATATCAGCGCTTATACCGCTCACTTGAGCAGAATGTAACTTGTCATGACCAGGCGATATGCCTGGTCATTTTATTTGCAGCTTTTAAGAAGCGTTTGAAAATGCCGCTGTGCTTTGACGTCTTCAATAAGGCGCTTTACCCGGCGCCTGCTTTTTAAATACCTTCGCACTTTTCTATTGTTAAAGATCAGCTTTCGATTGGCTGAGATTCGAAAAAGAGAGTTAAACCATGCTTCTTTGCGCAGCATCGTGATGTGCCGGTCAATTTTTTTGTCTCTTCGCGAAGTGGAAGAGAAAACGAATAAATCCGAAAAAAACTCCACAACACCTTCGAAAAAATCATCCACAGCTATTCCCCTTTTCCAGCAGAAAATCCGTCAAAAAGCCGGCCGCCATAAGGGGCCAATACTTCGTCAGCCAAACAGATCACAGGCTCTTTTTTTCCTTCAGAATAAAAAGACTCAAACGCTGCCGCATACTTCACTGCAAATGTCTCATCAAAGTTTTTCAGCGCCCGCATAATCCATTTGCCTTTGCCGATCCACTGCTGATTCATACGCAAATGAAATTCATGGAGCTGAAACCCAAGAATGCCGGCAATAAAAAGCGTTTCTGCTCTGTCTTCCGAGCCAATAAAATCATCCAGTGTATCTGAGATATAGTACCGTTTCGCGCGGATTCCTTCTTCCGTCCACTTTTCAGGGCCCTTTTCAAGAATATCCTCTGCTTCCTGTTTTATCGGAAGAACAACACCCATATCAGCTATGATGATCCCTTCTGACACCATTCTTGGAAGGGAAGGCACACCGCCCTTGCAGTCGCTATCGAAAAAGTCCCGATAAGAGGTTAAATTATGGGCAAACACCTCGATCGGCCAGCCGAACTCAACGATGGATTCTCTGTAGGCGCTTTTCAGCCCCTCATCAAAAATGACAATATCCAAATCAGATGTGCTGCTGCCCTCTGCCCTGATGACACTCCCGGCCAGAATGGCTCCGCTGCAGGATGGAAAATGAAGATCTACGAATTTTACTGCGGCTTCAAGAGGTTCCAGTTTTTTATGCTTTTTCACGTTTCTCATCCCTTCGAGTTAACTCTCTTCTGCACTTCCTCTGACTTTTGTTCTGACAGGAACGGACTTTTCAACAAATACCTCTGCAAAAAGCACACTCGGTCTTGCCATGGCTTCCCCTTGATGAATCTCAAAGCGCTTCCAGCCGTCACTTTCGCCTGCAGCAAGATAAGAACCAAGCGCCCCTGCTGCGACTCCTGTCGCAGGATCCTCTGGATAGCCGGCTTTTAGCGGGAATTGCCGTGCATGATAAATTCCGCTGCTTTCTGCGAATGGGTAAAACCCAGTTGTGCTGTATTTCTCGCACACTTTCCATAGAGCTTCAAAATTCGGGTTCAGCCTATGCAGCGTTTCTTCGCTTTTTAAAGGAACGATTAGTTTAGGCCTTGAAACAGAGACGGATTGAATGGGGCGATCGGCAAGATCATCCGATGTGATCTGCAATGCTTCACAAACCTCTTCCCTGCCAGGAGCCTCCTTATGAAAAACCGGCTGAAACTGCTCTACCGAAACACTGATTTCCGTTGCTGTTCTTTCCCATTGGATGCGGATGCTGCCAAGCTTCGTTTCAGCCGTCACAGGTGATTTTTTGATCTCGCCTCTGTTCACAAGAACGGTAACGGCTCCGATTGTTGCATGAACGCACATTTCCATTTCATGCAGCGGAACAAAATATTCCAGCTTCAGATCACACTGTCTGCTCTCTGAAATGAACACTGTCTCATGCCCAAATGCTTTTGCCATTTGCTGCTTCTCTTCCTGTGAAAGCCCTCCCGCTTCCAGCACAACAGGACAAGGATTGCCGCCGCCGGGTCTAAGGGAAAATACATTTGTATGAATGGTCTTTGCCATCTGCCGACTCCTTCTTATTAATAATGGCTTCATTCTATCATGAAAAAGAAGACGTTCGGGGAGATTGTGAAAAATTGCGATGAAAGGACTGGTAGAGGGGGAAAAGGATTTGACGCGGCAAAATTTAATTTTGTGTATGTATAACTGAATTTTACATTCACTGCCAGGATCAAGAAGGCGAATCAACAGCCGGCTTTTTCATTCACTGTCCATTTGGGCTGTTTACTGTCCAAAGTGGGCAGTTTACTGGCGGATTTACTGCTTTAACTGTCCAACTTAGCTTGTTAACTGTCCAAACTTATATAGCGGCTGCAAAACTCATTTTTGCTCCATCAAAACTGATTTTCACTACCCTCTCAAAGATCAACAAAGCGAACCAACAGCCGGCTTTTTCATTCGCTGTCCAAAATGGGCATTCTACTGTCCAAAGTGAGCAGTTTACTGGCGGAGTTGCTGCTTTAACTGTCCATTTTAGTTTATTTACTGTCCAAACTTATTTCGCGGTGGCAAAACCCAGTTTTGCTCCATCAAAACTGAATTTTGCCCCCACTCCCCTATGTACAATCACTGCCAGCCAATTTCCCCAGCCATCAAAAAACCAAGCACCCCACAAGGCGCCTGGCCATTACCCAAAATACCGATGATACACGCTTTTAGCTTCCGCTGTTTTTTTCGTGCCATGAACAAGCACTCTTCCGTCCTTGAAAGCGACAAGTCTGAGTTCTCCCGCCTGGAAGGACAGCAGAAAAGGATTGTGAAACAGGCCTTCTACCTTTCCTTGCAGCTGTTCTGCTTTTTCTCCTACGTTCAGCAGATTGTGTTCCGGCGGTCTGATTTGAACGGTGTCTCTGCCGCAAAGCACGGCGGTCCGGCTTGTGTTTTCAGCCTGCAGATATGGATACACCCGCTCGGTTCCGCACGTTGGACAGCTGTCCTTTTTCATTTTGGACACTTTGATGCTAGTGTACTGCCCTTCCCAAATGTCAAAGGAGAGAAGCTCTTTTTTCAGCTTATCCTTTTGATCAGTGAGAATTTTTAATGCATCGGCTGTTTGGTGCGCTGTGACCATGCTCACAGCTGGTGAGATAATTCCCGCCGTATCACACGTTGCCCCGCCAAGCGGCATTTTTTTCATCAGACAGGTGAGACATGGCGTCTCGCCGGGAAGAATGGTGTATGTAATGCCATAGCTTGATACACAGGCGCCGTATATCCACGGAATTCCATGCTTGACGGCAAGATCATTGATCATGTATCTTGTTTCAAAATTGTCGGTGCCGTCCATAATTAGGTTGGTGTCTTTTAAGTGCGGCTCTAAAAACAAAGGGTCAGCGTCGGCTATATAGCCTATAATCGATACATCTGAGTTGATTTTTTCCAACCGGCGCTTCGCTGCTTCCGCTTTTGGAAGCTGTTCCCCTGCATCCTGCTCTGTATAAAGCTGCTGGCGCTGCAGGTTGCTTTCGTCAACGTAATCCCGATCTATGATGACGAGCGATCCGATACCTGCCCGTACAAGCGCTTCTGCTGTTCCGCTTCCAAGGGCGCCTGCGCCGATGAGCACGACTTTCTTCTGCCTGATTTTTTTCTGTCCTTCTTCTCCAATGGGAGAAAATAAGATCTGTCTTGAATAACGGTTATTTTCCAATACTCATTCCTTCTTTCGGACTGCTTGCAGAGGCGTATGCTATTTTCGGGATGATGCCAGCTTCGTATCCGAGTCTTCCCGCATGAATGGCAAGCTTCATCGCTTCTGCCATTTTTACAGGATCGCCTGCATTTGACACAGCTGTGTTCAGCAGAACGCCGTCTGCCCCCATTTCCATGGCAGAGGCTGCATCTGACGGGCTGCCGATTCCTGCGTCCACAATAACCGGAACTTTTGCCTGTTCAATAATGAATTTCAAGTTGACCGGATTAAGAATTCCCATGCCGGAACCAATCGGTGATGCACCAGGCATGACCGCGTGAACGCCCATTTCCTGCAGGCGCCTTGCGAGAATCACGTCATCTGAAATGTAAGGCAGGACGATAAAGCCTTCTTCTAAAAGAACTTCGCATGCTTTCATTGTCTCAAACGGGTCAGGCAAAAGTGTTTTCTCATCTCCGATCACTTCTACCTTTATCATAGTACAAAGACCTGATGCTTTGGCAAGTCTAGCGATCCGGACAGCTTCATCTGCCGTTTTGGCGCCTGCTGTATTTGGCAGAAGCGAATATTGGGACAGATCCAGCTTTTCCAGCAGGTTTGACTGACTCTTGTCAAATATGTCCATTCTTCTCACGGCAAAGGTTAAAATCTCTGTTTCCGACACATGGATCGCTTTTTTCTGCACATCTGCATCACTGTATTTTCCTGTACCCAAAAGCAGTCTTGATTGAAACGAGTAAGGTCCGATTTTCAGCATGTTATCCGCCTCCTACAAAAGTTACGATCTCTAAAACATCTTCATCCTTCAAAACGGCGTTTTCGTGGTCTTCCTTTTGCAAAATGCCGCCGTTCTGCTCAACAATAATCGTTTTTTCAGACAGGCCAAGATACCGGACAGCATCCGCTACTGTTGTCAGTTCATCAGGCATGTCCCTCTTGGTTCCGTTAATGCAAAGACGCATGATCATCCTCCTTTGCCAAGCGCTTTTCCGCAAGATCAGCGATATACTTTCCGGCAGCAGGACTCAGTAAAATGCCGTTTCTAAAGTGGCCAGCCGACACAAACAGCCCTTTGATCTCTTTATGCTGCTCCATATAGGGTGATCCCTGCTGCGCTTCAGGTCTTAGCCCTGCCCACGCAGCTTCAAAGCTTGCAGATGCTATGTCAGGCAAAATGCTTTTCGCTTTTTCCAAAAGCCAGTAAATACTCTGTGCACTCACCTGCTTTGACCAGTCATCCGACTTCATTGTAGCTCCGACCAGAATACGCCCTTCTCTTTTCGGCACAATATAAAAGCCATGCTGAAAAACAGGTGCTTTCAAAAGCGGAGCAGAAGTTTTCAGCGAGATCATTTCTCCTTTTACTGGAAAGGTTTTATAGTCCTTAAAATTTGTTAAAAGCGGCGTGCTCCAGGCCCCTGCAGTGACAATTACCGCTTTGCTGTAAAAATTGCCCTTGCTTGTTTGCACGCCCTCCGTTTTTCCGGCGGCAGATAAAATTTTTTCAGCTGCCGTATATTCAAAAAGTTCAGCACCGTGGTGAATGGCAGCATGAAGATAAGCCTTAGTTAACTCAGGGGCATGAACATGCCCGTCTTTACGATAGTAAACAGCACCAGAGAGCTCATGGGAAAAGTGCCTCTCCCGCTGAATCAATTCACTGGCTGAAAGCTCTATAGCTTCTTCTCCGGCCTCCTTCTGCCAGAGAGCAGTCTCTCTTAAGCGCTCCATTTTTTTCGGGGTTTCCGCAATTTTATATATGCCCTTTTCTTCGTAGCCAATATCAATCCCTGAAGCTTCCATCAGTTCAGCCGACTGCTTTGGAAAGAGCGCCCTGCTTTCCCTTGCCATGTCAAAAAGCGGGTCATATTTTTCCCATTCAGCCTGAACACCAAGGAGGCCTGCTGCAGCGCTTGACGCTTCTTTCCCGGCCTCTCCTTTATCCAGCAGCGCAACAGAATAGCCTCTTTTCGCCAGTTCATAAGCGGCAGAACAGCCGATCACGCCTGCCCCAATGATGATGATGTCTGCTTTATTCATCTCATTCCTCCCAGCATTTTTCTGTATTCTGTTGCTGCTTTTACCGGTGTTTCACTATTCCAAATACCTGATATAACAGCAATTCCAGATGCTCCCGCTTTTATAACTTCCTTTACATGCAAAGGTGTAATTCCACCAATTGCAATAACCGGTACAGCAGAATGAAGCACTATTTCAGCTAATCCTAAAACGCCGCGCGGCTCCAGCCCCTTTTTACTGTTTGATTGAAAAATATGACCGTATAAAAGGGAGTCAGCTCCATCATTAATAGCAGCTGCCGCTTCTTCAGGAGAATGAACCGAACACCCTGCATGCAGCGAAGGCATCACTTGCTTAACTCTCGATATCGGCAAACTGCCTCCTCCAAGCTGCACTCTTTGAATTCCGGCTGCAAGTGCAGCATCACACCTGTCATTGATCACAAGCTTTTCTGCTGGAAAGCCCTGCTCTAAAAGGAACTCGAGTCCATCAAAAAGCTCCTTTGCCGATTTTTCCTTTTCACGAATATGAAAATAATCAATATAGGGCTCAATCTTTTTCAACATCTCTCCTGCTTCAGCGAACATCAATTTCCCATTTGAAACCACATGAAATTCCGGCTTCATCCTTTCCCCCCAAGCAAAAAAGCCCATTTCGCAAAGGAGCGAAATGGGCTTTTGGATGCACAGAAATCATATGTACAGCAAACTCAATCGCTTCCCTACGCTAGTCCAAACTAGATCAGGTTATAAGGGTTTAAAAACGGGTGTTTTAATCTCAGCCGGCCAACCGGCTCCCCTAGCAAAAATGGATATTTTTTCATTAGTATAACACGCTTAATTGATTATTCAAGAGCTTTTCTTTTAAAGCATACCCCGCATTTCCTTCCAGCAGGCATTAACACCATGCCCAAGTTTTGCAACGGAACCTTTTGAAAAAAAGGCGCAAACTAAGAAGGCTCCAGGGGGAGGAATGAACATGGAGACAGCCGATTACGACAAGGCTTTATACTACACGCACCGCTCGCAATGGGATAACCTCCTGATACTGATGGTGCGCACACACGACGACCTGCTTTCAAAACGCATCGAACAATTTCTTCATGCGTACAACTTCGACCACGACCATATGCAAATCGAACAATCCCTCTATTCCCTGCTTCGATACCTTGACCATGCTATTGAAACCTCACATGAAAAGGAAATCGAACCAGTTTACACATAGATCAGAAAAGCGGAGGCCGCTCGTTCAGCCCCGACAAGCATAAGACGATCAGCCGGGGAAAGGCGGTTTTTCCTTTCCCTGGATGAGCGGCTTATGACCTCGAGGGGCTAGCGGCCGCAGCTGGACAACGAAAAGCGGAGGCCGCTCGTTCAGCCCCGACAAGCGTTAACAAGCCCACACCCTTTAACCTAAACAACCCCGCAAAAAATATTCAAAACAAAAAGCCCTGCATCACATGCAGGGCTTTTTCCGTTCAGCCTTTTCTCAATTCATTTGTCATTTTTGTATAAGCCTGAAGCTCGTTCATCAGCTCTTTCACTAGGGCTGCCGGCTCTTCGAACAGATCATCGTTTTCCGCGTCAAAGCAGTGCGGATCAAGGACTAGCTGTTTCGGGATGGCGTTTGCGTACAGAGCCCGCATCACAACACGGAGCTGGTTCAATGTATTTATGCCGCCTTTTCCGCCGCCTGCAACGGTTAATAAGGCAACCGATTTTTGAGCAAAATAATCACTATTTAAGAAATCCAGTGCATTTTTCAGAGCACCTGTCATGCCGCCGTGATATTCAGGCGAGATCAGTACGATGCCGTCTGCATCCTTCACTTTTTCCTGAAGCGTTTTAACGCTTTCCAATTCATACTGGCTTGGCTCGCCGGCAAAAACGGGAAGCTCCAATTCGCTCAGATCAGCAAGCTCTGCGCCGTATTTGTCAGCAATATGCTTTGCTGCAATCCTGGTTCGTCCTGTTTTGCGGGGACCCCCGCTTAGTACTGTCAATTTCATGGTTGTTTCCTCCTATGTAAAACATCATTATGTAATAGCCTGATTAAATTTTGCCCTATTCAAAGGATGCCGTCAAATTCCTTGTTTCTTGCCTGTCTTCATAAATATGTCCTATATCACAAAGTTTTATATTTGACCTAAAAAGTTGCCTTAAGTAAAATCAAGATATTGGGATAAGGAAACATTTATTTACTGAATGAATAAATAATCATAAAAATAGATCAAACACATAGAGGAGACAATCATCATGAAAAAGTCAGAACGCCCGTCTGCTGGCTGGAAAAGAGAAGCCGATGCTCCAAGCCTCCGCGAAGTGCATAAAAGCATGGCCGTCCCGAAAACCGGGTCGTCTTTCCGAAAGCTTCTGGCATTCATGGGGCCAGGGTATCTTGTTGCTGTCGGCTATATGGATCCGGGAAACTGGGCAACCTCCCTTGCAGGCGGTTCCGCTTATAATTACGCACTCTTATACGTTATTTTAATTTCAAATATAATGGCGATCCTGCTCCAGGGGCTGGCAGCAAAGCTCGGCATTGCAACAGGCAGAGATCTTGCTCAGGCTTGCAGAGACGCCTTCAGCAAGCCTGTCGGAATCTTACTATGGATAATGTGCGAGCTTGCGATAGCCGCCTGTGACCTGGCTGAAGTGATCGGGGCAGCCATTGCGCTCAATCTTTTGTTCAACATTCCGCTTGTGTGGGGCGTTTGCATCACTGCTCTTGATATTCTGCTGATTTTGCTTTTGCAGAGCAAAGGTTTCCGCTATATCGAAGTATTCGTCATTGTGCTGATTACAACGATTGCTTTATGCTTTGCCGCAGAGCTCATCCTGTCAACACCTGATCTCAAAGAGATTGCAGGAGGGTTCATTCCTGACAGGCAAATCATTGAGAATCCGCAAATGCTCTTTATTGCATTAGGTATTTTAGGGGCAACGGTTATGCCTCATAATCTGTATTTGCATTCATCCATTGTTCAGACAAGAAATTTTGAAAATACGCCGGCAGGAAAAAAAGAAGCGATCCGGTTTTCCTTTATCGATTCCACCGTCGCTTTAATGCTGGCGCTGTTCGTGAATGCAGGAATCCTGATTTTGGCAGCTTCCGCTTTTTATCAGCATGGACATACAGAAGTGGCGGAAATTCAGGACGCCTTTAAGCTGCTCGGTCCTGTGCTCGGCACTGGTGCGGCAAGCATCCTTTTCGGGGTTGCCCTCCTTGCTTCAGGACAGAACTCCACGTTAACGGGCACACTTGCCGGCCAGATCGTCATGGAAGGTTTTTTGAATATCCGTTTAAGTCCTTGGCTGAGGCGTCTGATCACCAGGATGATTGCCATCATTCCAGCCGTTATTGTAACCCTTCTGTACGGTGAAAAAGGAACAAATGACCTGCTCATTCTCAGCCAGGTTATTCTCTCTATGCAGCTGTCGTTTGCCGTCATCCCGCTCGTCATGTTTACAAGCGACAAGCGGAAAATGGGGCAGTTCGTGAACTCCCTGCCGCTTAAAATCGCTGCATGGGCGGTGGCTGCTGTCATTGCCATACTGAATGCCTATTTATTGTTTTCAACATTTTTTAAATAAACAAAAAGGACTTCCGCTGTTTTATAAACGGAAGTCCTTTTCTTATTTATGCCGTCCCTCTTCCAAATCAACCTCTTGGAGCGGGATCCATTTTGTCTTTTTCACAAGCTTATACCCAAACCATAGGATCAAAAAGGCTGGAATGCTGATGTAGGAAACAATAATGTCCTGCCAATTGATCTGTTCGGCAAAAAAGGCTTTGTAGTTTTGGCCGAAAATAATGAACAGGCATAGCCCTGCTGCGAGCAGCGGTCCTAGCGGAAACAGCTTGGCCCTGTAAACAAGCCCTGCCGGATCGTTCCCCTGTGCCACATACGCCTTTCTAAAGCGATAATGGGCAATGGCGATTCCGAACCAGGCAATAAAGCCTGTCAGCCCCGAAATATTTAAAAGCCACATAAAGACTTTTCCTTCGCCAAACAGCGAGCTGAGAAAAGCGCAAAAACCAATGGCAATGGTAAGAAGCAAAGCAAAGATCGGGACACCGTTTTTGCTGACTTTCGTTAAAAATTTTGGTGCCTTTTTCTCTTTTGCCATGACCCAAAGCATTCTTGTCGCCGCATACAAGCCTGAATTTCCGGCAGACAGCACAGAAGTCAGAATAACCGCATTCATGACAGAGGCTGCAAAGGCAATGCCTGCTCTTTGGAACACAAGCGTAAACGGACTCATCGCAATTTTCCCAACATCTTCATTTAAAAGCCTGTTGTCTGTAAAAGGAATAATCATCCCGATGATAAAGATGGTAAGCAAGTAAAACAGAAGAATTCTCCAAAAAACCTGCCTGATGGCTTTTGGAACATTTTTCTCAGGCTTATCGCTTTCCCCTGCCACAATTCCGACAATCTCTGTTCCCTGAAAAGAGAACCCTGCCACCATAAAAATGCCGATAATCGCAAGCAGTCCGCCATGAAAAGGCGCATCTTTTGTTGTAAACGTGCTGAAGCCGGCAGTATGCCCGCTCATAATACCAAAGATCATTAAAAAGCCGACAATGATAAAGGCAATGATGGCTACAACTTTAATCATCGCAAACCAGTATTCAGCCTCTCCATATTGCTTGACTGACAGCAGATTCAACCCAAGTATAATGGCCAAAAACAAAGCATTCCATATAAAGGAAGGGACATCAGGCAGCCAGTACTTCATAACAATGGCTGCTGCCGAAGTTTCGACCGCAAGTGTCACAGCCCAGCTGAACCAGTAGTTCCAGCCGAGGGCAAACCCAAGTGCGGGATCGGCAAACCGTGAGGCATAGGTGCTGAATGAACCAGTAACAGGCATGTAGGTCGCCATTTCCCCTAGACTTGTCATTAAAAGATAAACCATAAATCCTATAATGGCGTAAGCGAGCAATGCACCGCCTGGACCCGCATTTGCGATAGAGGCACCGCTCGCCACAAACAGGCCGGTTCCGATCGATCCTCCGATTGAGATCATTGAAATCTGCCTTGCGCCAAGCCCTCTTTTCAGCTCGCCTGATTTATTTTGCTGTTTGCTTTTTTTCACTATTGCTCCGTTCTTCGATATCGCAGCATCTTTCATGTGTATTTTCTCCCTTTTCTTTTGAGTTTTTGCTTATTTGGGTAAAAAATACACGATCATCCATCTTTCAGCGGAAACATCTCTCTACCTCCTGTAACGCTTGCGAGGTTAGCTGCCGGATTCGGGCTTAGAGAGAAGCCCTATTCTTCAAAAGAAATTCACCCCTGACAAGATCTCCTGCCTCTGGTTCCCCCACTCAGCAAGCTGATTCAGCGTTTTACTATCTTCGTATAGTAATACTACCCACTTCACTTCCCTGCTGAAACCTTACTGATTTTTCCGTTCAAGCCTGTCAGCTGTAACGAGAACATCCAGATGCCTCGTCTTTCTTAGAAGAGCCGAAACAACAGAGCCTTTTAGCCATTCCGCAAGCTGAGATTTAGAGGACTGCCCGATGATCACTTGTGTGGCTTTTTTTCTATTCAGCACTTCTGCAATCTTTGCTGCCGTTTTCCGTCTTGCCGTCATGTCTTCTTCCATAAAAATCCCGCCAAGCCGCTCCGTCAGCTTCCTCGCTTTCTCGAGGTTCTTTTTCTCTTCTTCCGTCAGCACGTTTTTCCCGTGAACGTAAAGAACATACCATTCCGCCTTAAGCCTGTAGGCAATCCGAAAACCGCGCCGGATGATCCGCTCCCTCTCTTGATTCAAATTGATGCAGACAAAAATAATTTCCTGCTTCCGCCACGGGCCTCTTAGAGCATTTTTGCGTTCCATCGATTCAAGCCGCTCATCCACGTCATCAGCTACTTCCCTAAGAGCCAGCTCCCTTAGTGCAATCAGGTTGCCAGTTTTAAAAAAGTTGTTCAGCGCCTGATTCACCTTTTCAGCAGCATAGACATTCCCTTCCCGCATTCTTTCCCGAAGCGCCTTTGGAGAAATATCAATCAATTCAATTTCATTGGAGAGGCGAAGAACTCTGTCCGGCACCGTTTCTCTGACTCTTACTCCTGAGATCTGCTCCACACTGTCATTCAGGCTCTCCAGATGCTGAATATTCATCGTGCTGATAACAGAAATTCCTGCATTCAGAATTTCCTCCACATCCTGGTAGCGCTTCTGATTTTCGCTTCCGGGCACGTTTGTATGCGCCAGCTCATCTATAAGCACCACTTCGGGATTCCGTTTGATTATGGCCTCTTTATCCATTTCTTCCAGCACAACATTTTTGTAAAAGATTTTCTTTCTCGGAATAATTTCAAGCATGCCCACCTGTTCAAGCGTTTCTGCTCTTCCATGTGTTTCAAGCAGGCCGATAACAAGATCAATGCCCTCTTTTTTAAATTCATTGGCCTCGCGCAGCATCGTGTATGTTTTTCCTACTCCCGGGGCTGCTCCGATATAAACTTTGAGCGTCCCTTTTTTCAGCCGGCTGATTTCTTCTTCCATTTCTTTATCTGTCAGACGGTGATAGGGATTCACCTGCTGCTCCTTCTGCTTTGCCGGAAGCAGCCGCTCGCCTTCAACCTCCGCCGTGTCCGCCACGATAAAGATATCCACATTTTTTGTTTTCTTCAAAATCTGGTGCACAACAGATCCTTGCAGCCATTCCTCTGTGCGGGTTTTCTTCGAATGCCCGATGACGATTCTCGTGACGTTTTTATCCTGCGAATAAGAAACAATTTCTTCAGATGCATTGCCTTTTGTCATCGGCAGCTCTTCAAAATGGGCCGCAAGCTTCTCGCACAGCTTTTTAATGCTGCGCTTAAAAGCCGCTTCCTCCTTTGTCAGGCTTCTTGAATGGGATCTGAAGCAGACAATGAATAAATCCCCTCCAAGCCGCTGGGCAATCTGGTGTCCCCTCCGAATCAGGATCGAGCCGTTCCAGTGATATTGGACCGGAACTAGAATCCGTTCCGATGCCCCCGAAGCCCCGACAAGTCCATGCTTTATCCTGTAATCATCGAGATCCTCATTCACTTCCCCGGCTAAAAAGCGCAGAGACAGCTCACGCAGAACAGACAGATTATCTCTGTTAAAGAGACGGTCTTTGGGCTTATTCTCAAGTACGCTATCAGGAATACAGCCCTCCTGCAGCCTTTTCAGAATAGATTCAGGCGTCACATCCAGGAGCTTCACTTCATCTGCTTTGGCAAGGATGTGTTCAGGCAGGCAATGATCCATTTTCACTTTTACCCCTGTCAGCTTTTCCGCAATCTGCCTGGCTCCCCCAAGCTCGTAAATGTTGACCGTCGTAATTACGCTGATCTTGTGCTCAATCAGCTCGAGCACATCACCGAGCCGGTTTGGATTCTTTGCGCCGGGCCGGTTTCGCTGGGCTAGATTATCCACAAGCACGACCTCAGGATTGCGGGCGAGAATCGCTTCCATGTTCAAATCGATCCTTTTTTCCTCGCCTTTTGTCCAGCGGATCGGCTCAATGATCTCCAGGGTGCCGATCTTCTCCTCTGTTTTCGGGCGGCTCGAGGCACTGATGATGCCTATGACCGTATCAATTCCTTTTTTCTTCAGGCTGTTTCCTTCCAGCAGCATATGATACGTCTTTCCGGATCCGCTGACAGCGCCAAGGATGATTTTCAGCCGCCCCCGCTGCAGCTGATGAATAGAATGCAGCAGCTCTTCAGGGGATTTCCTCCGAAACTGATCGGTCATGAGCAGCCCTCCTTTCTTATAGTAAAAAAGGGGGTTGCTGCCACGCCCCCTATTTTTCATTCTATTTTAGACTGTCTAAATCCATATTCAGCTCCAAAACATTGACCCTTGGATCACCAAATAGTCCAAGCTGCCTGCCTGCTGTATGCTTGTTAATCAGTTTATTCAGCGTGTTTTCATCAAGATGGCGCAGCTTTGCAATTCTTGGGACCTGAATTTCTGCGGCAAGCGGTGAAATATGAGGATCAAGCCCTGAACCGGAATTCGTTAAAAGGTCCGCAGGAATATCCTCTTTTTTCACTTCAGGATTCGCTTTTAAAAAAGCAGCAATATCCTTCTTCGTCCTGTCGATCATTTCCTTGTTGGACGGAGCATAGTTCTTTGAACCGGAAGATGCAGCGTCATTTCCAATAGAAGAAATCCGTCCTGAGAAGTACTCAGGCTTTGTAAAAGTTTGGCCAATCAATCTAGATCCGACTGGCCTTCCATCTTTGCCGTATAGAATGCTTCCATCTGCTTTAGCCGGCATGATCACCTGGGCGAGGCCTGTCATAAGAAGCGGATAGGCCACACCGCATATCAGTAGCAGGACTATAGTAATTCGTAAATTTTTCAGCATGTTCGTCACCTTTTTATTAGACTTTTTATACTAAATTAGCCATTTCCAAAATTAGGTCGATGATTTTAATTCCGGCAAAAGGAGCAAGAATGCCTCCTAATCCATAAATAAACAAGTTTCTGCTTAACAGCTTCGTTGCACTCATCGGCACGTATTTAACGCCTTTCATCGCAAGCGGAATTAAGAGCGGAATGATAACCGCATTAAAAATCAGGGCGGAAAGAATAGCGCTTTGCGGTGTGGCAAGCTGCATTACATTCAAGGCCTTCATACTCGGAATCGCCACCATGAACATGGCCGGAATGATGGCAAAATATTTCGCAATATCATTTGCGATACTGAATGTTGTCAGGGCGCCGCGTGTCATCAAGAGCTGCTTTCCGATGGCCACCACTTCAATAATCTTCGTCGGATCGGAATCGAGATCCACCATGTTGGCCGCTTCCTTTGCAGCGATCGTTCCGCTGTTCATCGCAAGCCCCACATCTGCCTGGGCGAGGGCAGGCGCATCGTTTGTTCCGTCACCGGTCATCGCAACCAGTTTTCCTTCCGCCTGCTCCCTTTTAATCACGGCTATTTTATCCTCAGGTTTTGCTTCGGCAATGAAGTCATCCACTCCTGCTTCTCTGGCAATCGTTGCCGCTGTCAGCGGATTATCACCTGTACACATGACAGTTCGAATCCCCATCCTGCGAAGCTCGTCAAAGCGCTCTTTCATCCCCGTCTTGACGGTATCTTTCAGGTAAATAATGCCGAGAATCCGGTTTTCTGACACGACCGCAAGCGGCGTGCCTCCTTCAGAAGCCACCGCGTTTGACTTTTCTTCTAAGTCAGCCGGAATGTCTCCGCCTTTATCCATTACATAGTTTCTTATTGCATCGACTGCCCCTTTTCGAACAATACGGCCAGTGAAAAAATCCGTTCCGCTCATTCTGGTCTCGGCTTTGAATTCAATGCCTTCAGACCCCTCTGTCAAAAACTCAGAAGTCTTGACTCCTTTTTTCCGGGCAAGCTCGACAACGGATCTGCCTTCAGGTGTTTCATCATGAAGGGAAGTGTGAAGCGCGATGGTATTCAGTTCCTCCTCAGAAACTCCTTTTACGGGCACAAATTCAGCCGCCATCCTGTTTCCGTGTGTAATCGTTCCGGTTTTATCGAGAATAATGGTGTTGATATCTCCTGCAGCTTCAACCGCTTTACCGGACATCGCAATGACGTTGAATTGTGTCACGCGGTCCATTCCAGCAATCCCGATGGCAGATAGCAGGCCTCCGATGGTTGTCGGAATCAGACAAACAAGGAGAGCAATCAAAGTAGCCACGGGAATCGCTGCACCTACATAACCAGATATCGGCACAATAGTCGTACAGACGATCAGAAAAATAAGCGTCAAGCTGACAAGCAGTGTATTCAAGGCAATTTCATTGGGCGTCTTCTGGCGTTTAGCCCCTTCAACTAAGCTGATCATCCGGTCCAAAAAGGACTCGCCGGGATCTGACGTAATTCGGACTTTAATGGTGTCGCTTGTTACCTTCGTGCCGCCTGTAACAGAACAGAAGTCTCCCCCCGCTTCCTTAATGACAGGGGCGGATTCCCCGGTTATGGCCGATTCATCGACAGAAGCGACCCCTTCAATAATTTCACCGTCACTTGGGATCAGTTCGTTCGCATGGACGATGACGATATCATCCTTTCTTAACTCGGTTGAGCTGATCAGCTTTATATTGCCGTCATTTTGCAGCAGCCTGGCCTGTGTATCCTGCTTTGTTTTTTTCAAGCTGTCCGCCTGGGCTTTGCCGCGCCCTTCGGCGAGTGCTTCGGCAAAGTTAGCAAATAAAATTGTAATGAGCAGGATCCCACTCACCGTTCCGTTGTACCCTGCATGATCAGCTGCTCCGAAAAGATTGGGGAACACAGTCAGAATCAAGGTGATGATAAAGCCAACTTCGACCACAAACATAACCGGATTTTTTGCCATTGTGACTGGATTCAGCTTTTTAAACGAGTCAATGGCCGCTTGTTTCACAATATCCTTTGAAAGATTTCCTTTGCGCTTGCTATTCATGGTTCTGCTCCTTCTTCTCCAAATGATTATCGGATGCTCAAATATTCTGCGACCGGCCCTAGAGCAGCAACCGGGAAGAATGTGAGCGCTCCTACTACCAGCACCGCAAAGATCAGAATGACCATAAACGTGCTGTTATCTGTTCTAAACGTTCCGAGCGTTTCAGGCACCGGTTTTTTCGCAAGCAGCGAGCCTGCTGCAGCAAGCATTGCAATCATGGACAAATACCGGCCAAGAAGCATAACGATGCCCGTTGAGATATTCCAGAAAGGCGTATTGTCTCCAAGCCCTTCAAAACCGGAACCGTTATTGGCCGCAGATGACGTAAATTCATACACGATTTGCGAAATGCCATGGAAACCCGGATTGGAAATCGCAGAAGATCCCATATTTGTTGCCAGAGCAATCGCAGAAGGAACAAGGATGATCAGCGGATGAATCAGAATCGTTAACGCAATCAGCTTCATTTCTTTTCCTTCGATTTTTCTGCCTAAAAATTCAGGCGTCCTTCCGACCATTAATCCTGCAAGGAAAACAGCCAGGATCGCATACATTAAAATGTTGATCGTTCCGACACCATCGCCGCCAAAGACGCAGTTCAGCATCATTTCAGCGAGCGGAACGAGACCGCCAAGAGGTGTCAGCGTATCATGCATATTGTTGACTGTTCCGGTTGTTGCTGCTGTTGTCACGGCTGTAAACAAAGCGCTCTGTGCAATGCCGAACCGGACCTCTTTTCCTTCCATGCTGCCGCCGGCCTGTGATAATCCGGCTTTCGCCAGTGCCGGGTTGCCCGCACTTTCTGAAAAATAAGCAGTGGAAAGGAAAATCAGGAACATAATCCCCATTGCACCGAAAAGGATCCAGCCAAGCTTTCTGTTTCTCGCCATGATACCAAAGGCAATTGGGAGAGAAGCAGGGATCAAAAACATCGAGATAATTTCAAGAACGTTCGTAAAAGGCGTTGGGTTTTCAAACGGATGGGCTGAGTTTGCTCCGAAGTGCCCGCCCCCGTTTGTTCCTATATGCTTGATTGATTCAAGTGCTGCAACCGGGCCGCGCGCAATATGCTGGGCAGCTCCTTCAATTGTCTTAGCGCTGACCGTGCCGCTCATCGTCTGCGGAACGCCCTGTCCGACCATAATCAATCCGACCAGGATGGACAGCGGAATCAAGATTCTGGTGTGAGCTCTCACCAGGTCCACATAAAAGTTTCCAAGGCTCTTCTGCCCTGTCACCCCTCTGAAAAACGCCATACAAATCGCAAGCCCTGTAGCCGGTGTTGTAAACATGAGAAAAATAATGACAGTCATTTGCGAAAAATAGGATAATCCTGTTTCCCCGCTGTAATGCTGCAGGTTCGTATTCGTTAAAAAGCTTGCAGCTGTATTAAACGCAAGCAGCGGATCCATACCGGCAATGCCGCTTGGATTGCCCGGCAGCACTCCTTGAAACCGTAAAATTAAATACGCAATCACAAACATCACGATGTTGCTAAGCAACAGGGCTTTCAAATACGTTTTCCACGTCATGGCCTCTGCCGTTATACCGGAAATCTTGTAAATGCCTTTTTCAAATCCCCCAAAAACCCGGTCAAGCTTCGTTTTCTCCAGCGAGAAAACACTCGCAATATATTTTCCCATCGGAATGGCCAAGAGAAGGACAATGAGCAGCACCAGGCCTATTTGTATAAAATCCATTTGACTTTCCTCCATACGTTCATTTAAAGCACTTTAATATTTTTCAGGGTGGATCAAAGCGTCCACAAGGTAGATGGCAAGACCAAGCACAATAATGGCTAAAAAGACCATCCTCATCACTCCTACTCTTCGATAACTTTTTCACAAAACTTGATAAATCCGTAAAATGCCGCAAAGCAAACTGCTGCAATGCCTATGGCTGCCAGATCCATGCTCACTCCTCCTTCTCCTCATGCCGGCGGCATTTCTGCCTCCAAACAGCCCGGGCACCCGAACCATTTGGCTTCCGAAATAAAAAATAGACCAATGCTTGCCTGATCCCCAAACATCCTCAAGCACGGAAACTGGATTAATAGCAAATCCAAATAACCCATGCAAGAAAATGTGATTCATGGAGAAAAAGCACTCATTGGTCTACGTAACGTCCAGCAAGCCGAAATCCGGCTCCCTCTACGTTCTGTCTCCCGCTGTCATTCTTTTTCAAAATGTTTTAAGAAAATAAAAGACCACTCTTTAAAATGCCTTTTTTCTGCAAAACTGCATAAAAAAAACACCTTTCAGGCGGTCTTTGACCTCCTTCGCTTTAGCCGACGAAGTTAGCTGACGGGTAGGATGGCGAAAGAGCTCCTCATCCCTTCTGCTGTAAAAAAGCAGAATTAACCCCAAAAAATTGGTTCCTCCGTTCCCTTGTTCACCAAGGGATTAAGCCGGTATGCAATTGTTTACGAGACTTATTCTACTTCGCAGCATGGCTTCTGTAAATAGACTCTTTTCTCTAAATACGGAGGATTTTAAGCCATATCAGGTGGAAAATGGGCGTTTCAGCAGTCTAGTATAAGATTTTCTTGCTTTTTCTTTAAATTTCTATGAATATCTTCCAGTGTGTTTAACTTACCAATAAAATATTTATCTATATTTTTTGCCTCTTGACAAGAAAAAATTACCGAATTAAGATAGGTTGGAATTTACCGAATACAGCCGTATCAGACGGAACGGCGAAAAATAGACACTAAAAAAGACTATGAAGCTGGGGGAAACTGCCGTGCCTGCAACACCTAAAAAGAAGCTGGAAGCTGAAATAAGCGAAGCACTCATCAAATTTCAAAGAGAACTCATCGGGCGGGGCCCGCAGGAAGCCAGAACCTATATCGTCGGCGACATGGTTATCACCCGCTTTAAAGGCGTCCTTACCGTTGAAGAAAAACACCTTGTGGGCAATGACAACGGCCGCAAGCTCGTCAAACGGATGCGGCAGCTCCTGCGGGAAATGTACAGCAAGCAATTCGAAGAAATCGTCGAAGGCCTAACTAGCTGCCGTGTCTTGTCCAGTCACAGTGACATCAGCACGAAAACCGGCGAGCGGATTGAAGTGTTTATTATGGATGGGGATCTGGAGAAAGGGCTGTGCGTGAAGCAAGGGTAGTGGCTGGAGGGAGTAGAATTATCTCAAATAGGGTCAGGTCCCAATAGCAAAACCCTCAAAAACCCATATAAACACCAAAAAAAGCTGACCCAAAATAGGTCAGCTTTCTTCAAATTATTTCGCAGCCTTTTGAATAATATCCTCAACAAGCCCCATGACACCTTCTGAAAGGTGCTTCAAGCGAAGCTCGCTGTCTTCAAGGGATGTTCCTTTAACAGCAAAGTAGAATTTGACTTTTGGTTCAGTGCCGGATGGACGGAGGCAGAACCAGGAGCCATCTTCCAAATAGTATTTCAGAACGTTGGATTTTGGCAGCTCAATGGTTTCGTTATTGCCAAGAGCAATCAAATGGCGTTCAGATGATTTGTAGTCTTCAGCAATGGTTACCTGCTTGCCTGCCACTTCTTTCGGCGGGTTGGCGCGGAAGGCTGACAGGATTTCCTGGATCTGCTCTGCTCCTTCTTTGCCTTTCAGCGTCAAGGATTTCAGTCCTTCACGGAAAAAGCCGTAATCAGCAAAAATGTTGAGCAGGCCTTCGTAAAGGGTCATGCCTTTTTTCTTGTAGTAAGAGCATACTTCAACAGCAAGCAATGCTGCCTGAACAGCATCCTTGTCACGGGCAAAGTCGCCGATCAGGTAGCCGTAGCTTTCCTCATACCCAAATTGGAACGTGTACTCGCCTGTTTGCTCGTATTCTTTAATTTTTTCACCGATAAACTTGAAGCCTGTTAAGGTGTCAAGTGCTGCCACATCAAATGATTCAGCGATTTCACGGCCGAGTTCGGACGTTACAATCGTTTTCATAATGATGCTGTTTTCCGGCAGAATGCCTTTTTCTTTTTTCACAGAAAGAAGATAGTGCATCAGCAGGGCACCTGTCTGATTTCCTGTTAATACTGTATATTCACCGGCATCGTTTTTCACCGCAACACCAAGTCTGTCAGCATCAGGATCTGTTGCAATCAGAATGTCGGCATCGATTTTTTCTCCTTCTTTGATCGCAAGCTCAAATGCAGCGTGCTCTTCAGGGTTAGGAGATTTAACGGTTGAAAAGTTCGGATCAGGAAGCTCCTGTTCTTTGACAACTGTTACATTTTCGTAACCAAAAGCACTTAATCCGCGGCGTACCGGCTTGTTTGCTGTACCATGAAGCGGTGTAAAAACAATTTTCACATCACTGTTCGGGATCACTTCTTCATTCATGGAGATGGTAAGAAGCTTTTCTGTGTAAGCATCGTCAATTTCTTCTCCGATGATTTTGATGAGGCCTGCTTCTTTCAAGCTCGCTTCATCCTTTACTTCGATGGAGAGCTCGTCTTCAATTTCGTTCACTTTGGCAATGACTTCATCTGCCTGGGCAGGAGGAAGCTGGCCGCCGTCGTCACCGTACACTTTGTAACCGTTATACTCCGGCGGATTGTGGCTTGCTGTAACAACGATTCCGGAGAATGCGTTCAAATGGCGTACCGCAAAGGACAACACTGGTGTCGGGCGCAATTCGTCAAATACGTATGTTTGAATGCCGTGCGATGCAAGGGTTTTAGCTGATTCCATTGCAAATTCAGGAGATTTATGGCGGGAATCATAAGCGATCGCTACACCGCGTTTTTTTGCTTCTTCTCCGAAGGATTCTATGTATCTTGCAAGGCCTTCTGATGCCTTCCGCACGGTGTAAATGTTCATCCGGTTTGTGCCGGGGCCGATTTCCCCGCGCATGCCGCCTGTACCAAATTCGAGGTTCTTGTAGAAAGAGTCCTCCAGGAATTTCTCATCATGCATATGTTCAGTAAGCAGGCCAAGCAATTCGGAATCAATGTCTTTTTTATTTGTCCAGCGTTCGTAGCTCTCTTTCCAGCTCATCCTTTACCTCCCGATTATATAAAAATGTAAATGTTGCACCATTCTTTCTTCTTCTTCATATATACCCAATTTTCCTGCAAAATGAATGGGAACGTGTATTATTTTAGCATAAAAAACCCTGAGCATTATCCAGGAAAATTCTGAATGGGTCTGCAGTCGTGAGTTTTCACTCAAAACAGGACGTATTTCCTTTGAAAATTGGTCATGCACTGCTCTTTCAAAGCCGGCTTTGCTGTAAAATTTGTTTTTGCTTTTTGAAAACAGCGTTTTGCACCGGGATGAATGTGATCAAATTTCGTTACTGTCCGTTTTTCCAAGTTTACTGGCGGAGTACAGCACTTTACTGTCGGAAATGGCACTCTTACTGGCGAAAACAAGGTGTTTACTGTCCAAACGAGGCACTTTACTGTCCAAAGTATTTTTGCCGATTAAAAACTCACTTTCCCGCTCTCAAAATTCATTTTTCCCGCATCATTTAAAAAGCTGCTCCCTTCCAGGAAGCAGCCCTCTCTCATCAATGATGCTCTTCTTCTTTTTTCTCAATCGGCACTTGCGCGTCGTGGATCAAGGTGTTTAACTCATTCGTATAGCTTTCTTTCTGCTCAGCTGTCCAGCCAAGTCTGTCTGCCATGAAGTTGATTACAGGTTCTTTATATTTAATCGCCCAATTGATATCAAAGTAGACTGAGCCTGTTCTTCTGACGAAAAAGTCGGCAGGGGTTGCGGTCATTTCTGCAGTAATCGCGTATTCGGCTTCTGCTGCGACATAGTCCGGCATGCCGTACTGGTCAGCGTATTTTCTTGCTTCCGGCAGGATTTCATATACTTTATCGATGTTGGAGCCGTACCTTCTGGACATGATGGATGCCTGGTTCTCCGTCAGGCCAAGGTTGATGCCTTCTCTTGTTTTTGTTTCGTGAAAGGCTTTGAAACCAAGGGATCCGCCGACATGTCCGCCGGAGACAGGCATGTGCTTTGTTTTGCAGACGCCGAAGGTTTTGCCTGTTTCTTCCTTCAGTCTTCTGGCTACAAGGTTTACGATTTGCTCGCCCATCTTGCGGTAGCCTGTAAGCTTCCCTCCTGCAATGGTGATGAGTCCAGACTGGCTTGTCCAGATTTCATCTTTACGCGAAATTTCTGAAGGATCTTTGCCTTCTTCATAAATCAGCGGTCTGACGCCTGCCCAGCTGGATTCTACTTGATCCTTCGTAATATTCAGTTCAGGGAACATAAAGTTAATGGATTTGATTACATAATCTCTGTCATCCACCGTCATTCTTGGATGTTTTGGATCTTCCTTGTAGACCGTGTCTGTTGTGCCGACATATGTTTTGCCTTCACGCGGAATCGCAAAGACCATCCGTTTGTCAGGTGTGTCAAAATAGACAGCCTGCTTCAGCGGGAAGTCAGCCTGGTCGAAAACAAGGTGAATGCCCTTCGTCATTTGCAGGTGCTTGCCAGTTTTGCTGTGGTCTTTTTCCCGCAGGGTATCAACCCATGGACCTGCTGCGTTGACAATTTTATCGGCAAAAATTTCATACGTTTTATCTGTCAGCATGTCCCTCAGTGTGACCCCGATTACTTTGCCTTTTTCATAAAGGAAGCCTTCAACTTTAGCATAGTTTGCCGGAAGAGCGCCAAATCGGACGGCTTCCTTCATGACTTCGATTGTCAGGCGGGCATCATCTGTACGGTATTCGACGTAATATCCGCCGCCTTTTAAGCCTTTATGCTTGATAAGAGGTTCTTTGTTCAGCGTTTCTTTTACGTTCAGCATTTTCCTGCGCTCTCCGCGTTTAACGGCAGCCAGCGTATCATAAACTCTCAGTCCGATGCTTGTTGAAAATTTCCCGAAGGTGCCGCCTTTATGCATAGGCAGAAGCATCCATTCAGGAGTAGTGACATGCGGTCCGTTTTCATACACGATCGCACGCTCTTTGCCGACTTCAGCCACCATTTTTACTTCAAATTGTTTTAAATAGCGGAGCCCGCCATGAACAAGCTTTGTTGAACGGCTTGATGTGCCTGCCGCGAAGTCCTGCATTTCCGCTAATGCCACTCTCATCCCGCGGGATGCGGCATCGAGCGCGATGCCGGCACCTGTTATGCCGCCGCCGATAACAAACAAATCATATTTCTCTTTTGTCATTTCTTTGAAAAATTCATCTCGCTGCAAACTGGAAAAATGTTGGACCATTCGTCTTCCGCCTCCTATAAATGACCGGATGAAAAAACAAAAAGAGACCGCAACAACCTAAAGCAAAATATTCACTTTGCTCTAGTGCTGCGGTCTCTCCTACTCTCCAACCGTCCTATTATTAACTTGACCTTAGTATAGCATATCTATGCATTATTTAAAAGCTTGAGCTGCTTTGACTGCTTTCTTCCAGCCGCCATACAGTTCTTCCCGGTTCTTTTCTTCCATAACCGGCTCAAACTTCTTATCTGAGTTCCACAGTTCTGCAATTTCTTCTTTGTCCTTCCAATAACCGACCGCAAGTCCTGCCAGGTAGGCCGCACCAAGAGCTGTTGTTTCATTGACAGCTGCCCGTTCTACGGGAACGTCGAGAAGGTCGCTTTGGAACTGCATCAGGAAGTCATTCTTTACAGCACCGCCGTCAACGCGGAGCAGTTTAACAGGAATGCCGGAATCAGCTTCCATCGCATCCAGCACATCCTTTGTCTGGTAGGCAAGAGATTCTAATGTGGCTCTGATGAAATGCTCTTTCTCTGTTCCTCTTGTCAGTCCGAAGACAGCTCCTCTGACTTTGCTGTCCCAATAAGGAGTGCCTAGACCTACAAAGGCAGGTACGACATATACGCCATCTGTAGACTCTACTCTTTTCGCATAATCCTCGCTGTCTTTGGAGTTTTTCAGCATTCGCATGCCGTCTCGGAGCCACTGAATGGCAGAGCCTGCAACGAAAATACTGCCTTCAAGCGCATATTCGACCTTGCCGTCTGCACCCCAGGCGATGGTCGTCAAAAGACCGTGCTCTGATTTCATCGCTTTTTCGCCTGTATTCATCAGCATGAAACAGCCTGTCCCATACGTATTTTTCGCCATGCCTTCCTTATAGCATGCCTGTCCGAAAAGGGCGGCCTGCTGATCTCCTGCCGCGCCTGCGATCGGAACTTCCAAATTAAAGAAATGATAGCCGGCTGTAGTGGCATAAATTTCAGAGCTCTGCTTTACTTCCGGAAGCATGGATTTCGGCACATTCAGGATTTCAAGAAGCTCTTCATCCCATTTCAGTTCATGGATGTTGTACATCAGCGTTCTGGATGCATTCGTATAATCTGTCACATGGGCCTTGCCTCCTGAAAGCTTCCAAATAAGCCAGGAATCAATTGTTCCAAACAAAAGATCTCCCGCTTCTGCTTTCTCCCGCGCACCTTCTACATTGTCAAGGATCCATTTTACTTTCGTTCCTGAAAAATAAGCGTCAATCAAAAGCCCTGTTTTTTCTCTGATTGTATCGCCGTATCCTTTTTCCTGAAGCTCATCACAGATGCCGTCAGTCTGTCTGGATTGCCATACAATCGCATTGTAGATCGGCCTTGAAGTATTTTTATCCCACACTACTGTTGTTTCCCTTTGGTTCGTAATTCCAATCCCGGCAATTTGCTCCGGCGCAATGCCTGACTCTGAAAGACAGCCTGCAATAACAGCCAGAATGCTGCCCCAGATTTCGTTTGCATTATGCTCTACCCAGCCTGGCTTTGGAAAATACTGCTTAAATTCTTTTTGTGATGAATGAACAATTTCACCTTTTTTATTGAAAAGAATGGCTCTGCTGCTAGTTGTACCTTGATCAAGTGATAGAATGTACTTTTCCATAAATCATACCTCCAGCAAATTTTTTAGCATTACGCATTTTTTTTATAAACGGGTGATTTCATTCTGGATGCAGCATTTTTCCTGTCTGCAGCAAAGACTGCCACAAGAATTACTATGAGCAAAACGCTTACAATCCAGAAAGAAGGCCCGATTGTTCCTTTAAATGCCGCCTGGTAGAAGACAGCTGCAAAAGCGCCTCCCGCAAGCGGTCCAGCTACAGGAATCCAGGCATAGCTCCAGTTGGATGTTCCCTTTCCGGCAATGGGCAAAACAAAGTGTGCAATCCTTGGACCAAGGTCACGAGCAGGATTGATCGCATAGCCAGTTGTACCGCCGAGAGAAAGTCCGATTGCGACAACTAGGAAGCCGACAATCAAGGGATTTAACCCGTCTGTAAACTTATTCCCTCCAAAAGAGAGAATTCCTGTTATTAAAATAAACGTTCCGATTACTTCACTGAGGAAGTTGGCAAAAACATTCGGAATCGCAGGTCCTGTGGAGAAAACGCCAAGCTTTACAGCCGGATCTTCTGTAGCTCTCCAGTGAGGCAGGTAGTGCAGATACACAATAACGGCTCCGAGAAAGGCACCGATCATTTGCGCAATCAGATAAAGCGGCACATCAGCCCACGGGAAATCGCCTGTAAGCGCAAGCGCCAATGTCACAGCAGGGTTGAAATGCCCGCCGCTGATCTGGCCTGTTGCATAGACAGCCATTGCTACACCAAGGCCCCATCCAAATGTAATGACAATCCATCCAGAGCCTTCCGCAAAAGATTTTTTCAAATTTACCCCGGCGCAAACACCGCCGCCAAGGACGATCAGCACCATTGTTCCAATAACCTCTGCCCAAAATGCAGACATACAGCATCCCTCCATGCTCTTTAATTTGTTTGCGGGGAGAACATTTTCCATTGATTTAAAGAAAAAAATCCACAATAAGCCTTATAAAATAAACTTTTAAGGCATTACTGTGGATCTCCAATTCTCCGTCACAAATATTAACTTACTTGTATGGTAACGCTATCTGAAAACGTTGTCAAACAATTTATCTAATTATTTGGAATATTTTTCCTCGTAAAAGGACCAAAGTTTCGTGCACGATGAGGTGACTGCCACAGCACCGGCAGAAAGAGCTTTTTCTGCATGCTCCTGTGTTTTGACAAACCCTCCTGCCAAAAGAGGGATCCTCGTATGGCTGCTGACCTCTTCTATTAATTCCGGAACAAGGCCCGGCAGCACTTCAATATAATCGGGCTCTGTTCTGATAATCAAATCAAGGCTTTTTTTCATCGCGTTTGTATCAAGCAGAAATAAACGCTGTACAGCCGTAATTCCCCGCTGCTTCGCTTTATTGACTACAGCGGATCTCGTTGAAATAATTCCTGCCGGCTTTATTTCCTGGCAAATAAATTCAGCTGCATAGTCATCATTTTTCAGCCCGTGAATCAAATCAATATGAATCAGCATCTTCTTTTTCGCCGCATCAGCTGCTTTCATAATGCCTTTCAGCTGTCCTAAATGAGTGTCCAGCAAAACTCCATAAACAAAAGGGCTTTCCAGGAACCGCTCAAACTGCTTCATGTTCCGGACAGCAGGCAGCACTTTCTGATCGTTAAACATGGCCGGCACTCTCCTTATCACTATAGAAAACCCGGCGGGAAGCCGGGCTGGTTTTACTTTCTGGTTTCATGATACTGGATGGAATACAAATCCTTCCTTCTGTCGCGAAGCTGCCGGACTGTACCGGACTGACGCTGGCGTCGCAGGATCTCAAGATCTACGTCACCGATCACTACCATCTCAATGTTCGGGTTGCACTCCCCGACAATGCCGTCTCTCGCATATTCAAAATCTGACGGCGCAAAAATGGCTGACTGCGCATATTGAATATCCATGTTTTCCGTTTGCGGCAGGTTGCCGACTGTTCCGGAAATGACGGTATACACCTGATTCTCAACAGCCCTTGCCTGCGCGCAATAGCGGACGCGCAAGTAGCCCTGCCTGTCCTCTGTGCAGAAAGGCGTGAAAATGATTTTTGCTCCTTTATCCGTCGCAATCCGGGCAAGCTCAGGAAACTCAATATCGTAGCAGATCTGGATCGCAATTTTGCCGCAGTCTGTATCAAATACTTCTACATCATCACCAGGGCTGATGCCCCACCATTTCCGCTCATTCGGCGTAATATGGATCTTATACTGCTTCTCGATCGTTCCGTCTCTTCTGAAGAGATAAGCGATATTGTAAATATTCCCGTCTTCCTCTTCCACAACATGAGAGCCGCCAATAATGTTGATGTTGTATTTCACAGCAAGATCTGTGAACAGATTGATGTACTCCTCCGTAAATTCCGTCAGCCTTCTGATGGAAAGACTTGGCGTTTTTTCGTTGGCAAAAGACATCAGCTGTGTTGTAAACAATTCCGGGTACACAGCGAAATCTGCGCCGGCATCTGCTGCCACATCTGTGTAATACTCCACTTGTGTCGCAAACTCCTCAAACGAACTGATCAGCTTCATCTGATACTGCACAACGCAAATCCGGACTGGGAAGGACGTCTTAAAGTAGCGCTTTGAGCTTGGGTGATAATCCACATTGTTCCACTCAAGCAGTGTCGCATACTTATTGGAAGCAAGATCATCTTCAAGGTAATTCGGATTGATCCGCATCAGAGTGAATTCATTCATCAGTTGAAAAGACAGCACAGGATCATAAATTTTATGGTGAATAACCTCTTCCACATACTCCCGCGGTGAAAATTCACCCGCATACTTGTGGTAATTCGGGATTCGCCCTCCGATGATAATGCTCTTCAAATTCAGCATCCTGGCAAGCTCTTTCCGCGCCTCATACAAGCGGTATCCGATCTTCATTCTTCTGTAATCAGGATCAACCATCACTTCAATTCCGTACATATTATAGCCGTCCGGATTGTGGTTGGTTATATAGCCATTGTCCGTAATATCATCCCAGGAATGCCTGTCATCATATTCATCAAAATTCACAAGCAGGCTGGAACACGTGCCAATGATTTTCCCCTCGTACTCCGCGCAAAACTGCCCTTCCGGGAAATGCTCCAGATGGCTCTCCAAATGCTCCGGCTTCCAGGGCTCCATCCCAGGAAAACAGCGCTCCTGCAGCGAAATAATATCTTTAATATCCTTATATTGTATCGTGCGGATAATCATTTTTTTCTCAAACTTCTTTAAGTCTAATTCCTCAGACATGAGTGCCACTCCTTTAAGATGATTCAATGGATGACTTTACCCGAAACAGCCGAAAAATTAACCCTTCTGCTGACTCACTGCCTCAAGCAGCGCTTCCAGCTCCATTTCTGCCATCGATTCAAGGCGATGATCGAAATCCTTAAACTCCAGCTCCTTCGTCACACTGTTCGGCACAATAACGCACTTCATTCCGGCTGCCTTTGCTGCCATCGAACCATTTACAGAATCCTCAAATGCCAGGCATTCCTCCGGTTTAACGCCAAGACAAGCCGCTGCCTCAAGATAAAGCGCCGGATCCGGCTTCACCTTTTCCACATCATCAGCTGTTTTGATGCACTCGAAATGTTCAAAGAGGCCAATATGCTTCAAATGGCGCGATACCCAGTCATACCGGCTGCTTGAAGCAAGCCCGATTTTCAGTCCAAGTTCCTTTGCCGCTGCAAGATACCCCTCTACACCAGGCAGCGCTTTTTCCTTGGCAATGCTCTCCTCGAATCGGCTCATCCAATTTTTCCGCAGCTCATCCCTGTCAAGCTTCTGCTCTATCTGCTCCTCCAAATATGTAAACGGATCAAATCCTGAATGGGTTCCAATTCCCTTTCCCCAAACCGAAAGCGGCAGATCTGACTCATGCTCCTTGAAAATTTCCTGGAGCGCCTCGTACTCCCTGCTTTCTGTATCCATAATCAATCCGTCAAAATCAAACACAACCGCTTTAATCAACCTCATCATCTCCTTCTTTCCTTACATTACACCTTCTATTATGAAGCAAAATTTATCGAAAAGAAAAGCACTTGCCTAAAAAAGAGCAAGTGCTTTTCAGCCGTTAAGAAGTGTGGTTTTGCTCTGAAATGTTTGAAAGGGCATGTCCTGCCGACTCATCGGACGCCTTGCTTGTAGAAAGGTCCCCAAGAGCCACCATGCCGACAAGGTTGTTGTTATCCACTACAGGAAGACGGCGAATCTGCTTATCGCTCATCAGCTGGGCTGCTTCCTCCATACTCATGGAAGAATTTCCGGAAACAATATCACGTGACATAACCTGTGAAACAGGTGTCTGGTCCCCTTTGCCCTTTGCCGTAGAACGAAGCGTAATATCGCGGTCTGTAATGATTCCCTGAAGCGCACCATTGTCCACAACCGGAATGGCACCGATATTGTGCTGGCTCATCAAAGAAGCTGCTTCCTCAATCGATTGGTTAGAAGAAACAGAAATGACGTTTTTTGACATCACATTTTGTAATGTATTCAATCTCAACATCCCCTTTCAGCCATTAGTATGAACCAACCCCGGCAGAATAACAGAGGAAAAAATACGCAGTTAGTTATGAAATGATGAACTCCATTCGTTGAATTCTTTCATTACTTTCTATACTATAAAAAAAGAGGTGAACTCATGAACGGATTCGAACGAAGACGCCAAACCAAAATGGAACAAATCCGCAAAACCGCCCAAATGCTTTTTGCCAAATATGGCGTCCAAAAAGTCAACATCCAGGAAATTGCTAAACAGGCAAAAGTCTCCCAAGTCACCATTTACAACTACTTTGGCAGCAAAGAAGCCCTGCTTTTGGATGTGCTGAAGCATTTATTCGAAGAACAGATGACGCTTTACAATGACCTGCTTGAAAAGGACATTCCTTTTCACGAAAAAATTGAATGGCTCATTCAGCATAAAATGGAATTGTCTGAAGCCTTTAATGATGACTTCTACACCTACCTTATCAGCGACCAAGGAGACATTAAACAGCTGATCATCGATTTTGAAGCTAACCATACCGGACCTTTTTTCAGCAAGTTTATAGAACAGGGAAAGAAAGCCGGCATGATCCAAGAGGAGCTTTCTTTTGAAACCGTCATGTTCTATTTAAATATGTACACGAATGAAGTTCATAAGCACCCAGAGTTTTTTATTCAGCCGGGAAAACGAAATCAGATAACAAGGGAGTTATTGAAGCTGTTTTTTTATGGGGTTGCAGGACGGAAGCGGTAAAAATCAAACCTACCTCTGGACCTGACCCTCACTCCTTTAAAGTAAAAAAGGCCAGGTACACTGCTCTCCAAGCCCTTTAATTGCACAGCATTTGGCAAGCAGGGACACAGCTTTTATCCTGTAGCAGAGTGAGGGACAGGTACCTATATAGGCGCACCTGTCCTCTTGTACGCTAAAGGACAGGAGGACACAAGGTGCACCAAATTAAAGGCTATAGATCAACAGCTAATACAATAGGGGACATATCTTTAATACAGTAAATTACTGAGGGACAGGTTACCGATTATTGAAGCACCTGGCCCCCAGTAGTTTAAAGCAAAAAAGACAGCGATGCCGCTGTCTTTTTGAATTATTTGATATTTGCCTTTTTATTAGCATTTAACCAGGCGATCTTTTCAACATACCTTTGGTAGCTGATTTCCTTCGGATGAGGAAAATGAGACAACAGCTGCTCCTTAAAAATATGAGGATTCTTTTGTTTGAAGATCAGGGAGCGGTAGCTGCTCCATTTGTAATCTTGTGCATAATGAACAATTTTAGCCTCTACCGGATTTAAATGAATATACGCACTCACATCTAGATATTGTCGATTGTCTTTGATCGGCAGCGATTTAAACCTGCCTTCAAACAAATGACCTGTGTATTGATATTTGTGGTTAAAATAAATAGCATATTTTGAGTGAAGCATTTGAAAAATATCACCGAGAGGAGATTCGTTAGTTTCCAGCAGCAGATGAATGTGGTTGCTCATAAGGCAATAAGCGTGGAGATTGAAGGGGAATCTTTCGCGTGTCATTTCAAGGAGATCTAAATATTTTTGCCAATCTGCAGGGTGCAGAAAAAGCGGTGCTTTCCTATTTCCTCTTGCTATAATGTGATAAATTAAGCCAGGCTCTGAAGATCTTGGTTTCCGAGACATTCAATGGCCCCTTTCCTTATTATTTTTACATGAGTTATTTCTCCATAGAGCGACCGATTTCCTCCTTTACCTCCAAATTCTCCCGAAAAAAACCTTTAGTAAATTGATTAGTTAATACGTTAATTCATCACTTCATTGAGGGACAGGCACTAAAAAAATAGGGGCCCTGTCCTTCTTCTCTTTAAAGTAGTGGGGGACAGAGACATTATTCTGAAGCCTTGCTATAAAAGGATCTATTAAAAGGGGGGACATATCTTTATTACTTTAGCAGAGTTGGGGACAGGACATAGTACTGCAGTGTCTGTCCCCTGTTCCGTTAAAGTGATGGAGGACATGGACTAGGGATCACAAAGCAAGTGTTAACAAGGGTTTTAAAAGTAAGTGCCACGTCTTTTGTTCACTGCAGTATTGGGGGACAGGCGCCTAAGTGAAAAGGTGAAAAAGACAGGGCTGACATACGTCAGCCCTTTTATCTATTTCGATTTATAAACTCTTGCTTCCCAAGGCTCCAGTTCTATTTCTGACGGCATATCGCCACCCGATACGCCGTTGCTGATCAGCAGCTCATAGCTTCCTTTTATCTGTTCCGGCACAGTAAAGACCGGATTATTTCCCGAGAAATTTGTCACTACGAGGAGTTTTTCATCTCCAAGTGTTCTCGTATAGGCAAAAATTTCCGGATGTTCTTCAAGAAGGAGATCATAAGTGCCGTAAACGATGATGTCGTGCTGCTTTCTAAGCTGGATCAATTTTTTATAGTAGTGGAAGACAGAGTCTTTGTCTTCTAATGCCTGTGCGGCATTGATTTCAGTATAGTTCGGGTTCACGCCGAGCCATGGTGTTCCTTCTGTGAAGCCTCCGTTTTCTGTGCTGTCCCATTGGACAGGTGTCCGGGCGTTATCGCGGCCTTTTCGGTAAATGGAGGCCATGATTTCTTCTGGGGCTTCCTGTTTGTCATTGACGCGCTCGTTGTACATGTTAAGTGTTTCAATATCTTTGTAGAAGGTGATGTCATCGTATTTGACATTTGTCATTCCGAGTTCTTCACCCTGGTAAATATACGGTGTTCCCTGCATCATGTGCAGGCAGGTTGCGAGCATTTTGGCTGATTTTACCCGGTACTTGCCGTCGTCGCCGAAGCGGGACACAATTCTTGGCTGGTCGTGGTTGTTCCAGTACAGGCTGTTCCACCCTTTTCCTTCAAGGCCTTTTTGCCATTTGGTCATGGTTGTTTTGAGGTCTTTCAGGTCAAGGTCTTTGTAGTGCCATTTGTTTTGGCCGTGAACAGTGTCGAGGTCCATGTGTTCAAATTGAAAAACCATGTTGAGTTCATTTCTGGATGAGTCTGTGTAGAGAATGCCTTCTTCAGGCGATACGCCGGGCATTTCGCCTACTGTGATGAGGCCATTACCAGACAGGACTTTTTGATTCATTTCCTGCAGGTAGTCATGAATTTTCGGGCCGTTCATGAAATAGTCTGAGCCTGAGGCATAGTCGCTTCCTTCAATAGGCTCTCCGTCCGGCAGTCCTTCTACTTTTGAGATAAAGTTGATGACGTCCATCCGGAACCCGTCAACGCCTTTGTCGATCCAGAATTTCATCATATCGTATACTTCCTGTCTGACTTTTACATTTTCCCAGTTTAGGTCAGGCTGTTTTTTGGAAAAGATGTGCAAAAAGTATTCATCTGTTGCTTCGTCATATTTCCACGCAGAGCCGCTGAAGACGGATTCCCAGTTGTTGGGTTCCCTGCCGTTTTTTCCTGGGCGCCAAATGTAGTAGTTGCGATACTCGCTGTCTTTTGATGATTTGGATTCAAGAAACCAGCCATGTTCATCAGATGTATGGTTCACCACAAGGTCCATCATGAGCTTGATGCCGCGCTTGTGCATTTCCTGGAGCATTTCCTCCCAGTCTGCCATTGTACCGAATTCATCCATAATGTCTCTGTAGTCGCTGATATCATAGCCGTTGTCATCGTTTGGCGATTTATAGACAGGTGAGAGCCAGACAACATCCACTCCAAGCTCCTGCAGGTAATCAAGCTTTGAAATGATGCCTTTGATGTCCCCGATTCCGTCCCCGTTCGAGTCCTTAAAGCTCCGCGGATAAATTTGATAGACGACCGCTTCTTTCCACCATTGTTTCTCCATTTTTCTCTCTCCTTTAGCTCAGTCTTCTGACTGATTTTCTTTCTTTTATAAAGTAAGGCATATACTTGCTTTCTACAGGCTCTTCCTGAATGAGGGTAATTAGCTTCCTCACTGCTTCTGCCCCCATTTCCTGGATTGGCTGATGGATGGTTGTCAGCGGCGGCACTGCCATTTCAGCCATTTCTGTGTCATCATATCCAATGACCGACAGCTCATCAGGTACATGAATGCCTTTTTCATAGCAATAGGAAAAGATGCCGAGTGCCATTTCGTCGCTTGCAGCGAAAATGGCTGTTAAGAAAGGGTTTTTCTCAATAAGCCTTGTGATGGCTTCATAGCCGCTTTTAAAACCAAAATCCCCGTACTCGATCAAATTCGGTTCTGGCATAATGCCGTGATCGGCAAGGGCTTGAAGAAATCCAGCGACACGGGGTGCGCCGGAAATGGGATCTTCCTTTGTTCCGCTGATCATTCCGATGTTTTGATGTCCCATTTTTATTAAATATTCAGCGGCAGCATAGGCCGCTTCCTGATCATTTACTTTCAGGTAGGGAATATTTTCAGAATAGGCATCAACAGCAAGTACCGGTATTTTTAATGCGAGAATTTCCTCCTCGTACTGGTCAATTCTGGCTTCACTGGCGAACAAAATGCCTTCGACCTGCTTTTCTCTCAGCAGATTTAAATAGTCCATTGTCCGTTTTCCATTCGAATCTGTGTTGCAGATTATCACGCTGTATTGGTGGATGTGTGCTTCTTCTTCAATTCCGTGAAGAAGTTTGGCTGAAAAGCTTGAAGAGACTTGCGGCAGCAGAACGCCGATTGTATTCGTTTTTCTGTTGACGAGGTTTCGGGCAACGGCATTCGGCTTGTATCCCAACGAAGCGATCACCTCGGCAACTTTTTTGCGGGTTCCTTCTGAATAGCCGGGAAGACCGTTCACAATACGGGAGACCGTTGCAACAGAAACACCCGCTTCTCTTGCGACATCCTTTATCGTTGGCTTCATTTTTCTTCATCCTTTTCAAACGTAAACGTTTACGTTATTAGTTTATCGAAATGTTGAAAACGTTGTCAATTCATAAGATGACTTTCTTCCAATTTACAATACTTTTTCCCCATACTATAATTTTCTTAGATAAAAACTGACTAACAAGGAGAAATTATGGCAAGATTGAAAAACCCTTCCTTTTTGCTGGCCGTCGCGTGGATTGCTTCTATTGTGTCAACGCTTGGAAGCCTCTATCTTTCAGAAGTGCTGCATTTCCTTCCCTGCAAGCTTTGCTGGTTTCAGAGAATCTTTATGTATCCGCAGGTGCTGCTTCTCGGTATTGCTCTCTATAGAAAAGAGTATACCATGGCTATTTACTCCCTCGTATTGTCAATTGCCGGAGCCTGTATTTCTCTTTACCACTATGGCGAGCAAAAAATTCCTTTTTTGCAGCAAAATTCGGGGTCGTGCGGAGTCGTATCGTGCGGCAATGATTATTTGAATTGGTTCGGCGTCATAACAATTCCGCTGCTTGCGCTGATTGGATTTGTCATTATCGCTGTTTCCAGCACTTTGCTTTTAAAAGCAGAAAGAGCATGAAAAAAAGCAGCCCCCGAGGCTGCTTTTCCATTAAATCATCCAGTCATTCGCCGCTTTCCCCAGCGTTCCAGGCTGGTTTCTGCGCGTGAGAAACTGTTCGAAGGAGAGCGGAAACGCGAAGCCGTATTCATTTAAAATACGGATATTGCGGTAGTACATATCCTGATATTTGCTTTCGATCTGGCAGTTCGGGCTTTCTAAAAGCGCAACAAGGGTCTGCAGGCTTGAAATAATTTGAAAAGCTTCTTCAATTGTGCCATTGTAGTATTGCTTACTTTCTTCAGGCAGCAATATTGAAAGCTCTTTGAATTCTTCAATATCATCGTTGGAAAAATGCAAAGGAAAGATGTCCTCATATATTTTTCCGATCAGTTCCTCAATATGTTTTTCCTGTTCTTCCGTGGAAGCTGTTACGATTTTCATCATTCTCATCCTTTGTAATTGACCTTGATAATTAAAAGGATAGCATACGTTCAAGCAGTGTTTTTAGAGGTAAGTGTTTCCTAGACAGCATGGATCAGTAATAAAGAAAGAAGGTGCTTTAATGAAAATTAAAGGCGAATGGCTTGAATATAAAGCCGAGCTGAAAAACGGCCCAGTTTATTTAAATGAATATTTGCAGAAAGTAATTGGTGCCTCTAAAGCCAATATTTTGGAATGGAGGAAAACTGGGGCTATTCAGTGGAATAATGAAATACTTGGCGACTTCAATCCGCTTGTACAGGATGGCGACCAGATTCTGCTTCATGTGTTTGCGGAAGAAACGGAAGACCTGCAGCCAGAGTATAAAGAAATCGAAGTGCTCTTTGAAGACGAGCATCTTCTTATAGCCAATAAGCCAGCCGGTATGGCAACCCATCCGAATGAACAAAACCAAAAGGGCACTTTTGCCAATGCGCTTGCATTTTATTATCAAATGACTGGCCAGCATTGCAGAGTCAGGCAGGTTCACAGACTGGATCAGGACACATCAGGGGCGATCGTCTTTGCCAAGCATGCCCTCGCTCAGACGCTCCTCGATAAAGCCCTGCAGGAGCACCTGATCAAGCGGACATACATCGCGCTCGCTGAAGGCAGGCTGCACCGGAAAAAAGGGACATTTAACGATCCGATCGGCAAGGACCGCCATCATCCGACGAGAAAAAGAGTATCAGAAAACGGACAGGCTGCTGTTACCCATTATGAAGTAATCAAAGGTCTCAGGGAGCAAAAGCTGACCATCGTGAAGCTGCAGCTTGAAACAGGCAGAACGCACCAAATCAGGGTGCACCTGAGCCATGCAGGAAATCCAATCGCAGGCGATGAATTATACGGAAGCGAAAATTCCCAGTTCAGCAGCCAGGCGCTGCACGCCGCAGAAATTAACCTGACCCATCCGTTCACAGGGGAAGCATTAACCATCAGAGCACCCTTCCCTGAAGAAATGGCAGATGTGATTGGGGATATTTTTTAAATAAGCGGGAGTGCAGCGCTGGGCATGCTCCTCCTGGTCTGCTGCCTGCAGCCAATGGCTGGCTGCTCCATATTGGGTGATTTCCACTTGCAAAACAGTGGTATTGAGTGATTTTCAGCCAAAAATGAACCCTTTTGCAGCTATTTCATTCATTTTTACTTTATCTGACTAAAGAAAATCACTGATTTTCGAAGTTTATATGCGGGTTAGAGAGATTTATTTGCAGCTTTTCGAATTTTATTTGCAGGTTTTGGAATTTTATCTGCAAGTTGCATTGGAAATTTGCGGGTTCGAACTTTCACGTGCAGGTTCAGCTTTTTATTTGCAGGTTCAGCTTTTTATTTGCAGGTTCAGCTTTTTATTTGCAGGTTCAGCTTTTTATTTGCAGGTTCCACGCAAGACAAATAAATAACAAGAGGGCAGCCCTCCTAGGCTGCCCTCCTTCTATTAAGATGCTTTCGTATTGCTCTTCTTCTCTGCTTTTTCCTGTTCAATCAGCTGATTAATAGCTTTCACAATCGCTTCGCGGTCTTCCTGAACGATGTCCTTATCCTTGTAGCGTGGAATTCTCATCGCTAAGTCAGTCAGCTCATCCAGTCCCCTTTTTTGGAATAGGCTGCGGTAGCTAGGGATTTTATCAGCAAGCACGAAGTTCAGCTCAGCTTTTGCCAGCTGTGCCAGAATGTTTGCTTTGACTGATGCCTTCGCTCTTGCATTGGCAACAAGCGTCACCAGTTCCTTGAATGTGATTTTTTCAGCTTCTGCTTCAATGACTGCTGTGATTGTTTTGGCTTCTTCTGCATTGTGCACTTTATCAATTGCACGGTAGGAAACGTTTTGCTCTCCGGCCTGCGTCAGTTTGACTGGCTCTGTGTAAGTCATCCATTCGCCGCTGCCGAGTTTGTACTGAATTTTATCAACGCCTGTTCCAGTATCCTGCGCTGAGAGCGTCAGCACAGCTTCCTTGGAGTAATGTCCGTTTGCAAGATCCGGCTTGGAAAGTTCAGCAGTTGTTACAGGTGCTGCGATATCATCTGAAATTCTTCCTTCAGCCTTGTAGTTGAACGGGCTCTTCAGGCTTTTTACATAGGCAACGGTTGCTGTCAGGTCTTCTGGACCCTGAACAGGATTTTTCCCAAGCTCGCCGATCGGCTGGTATTTACCGCTTGTGGCTGTTGCCATAAAGTTGTTGACTGTAACAGTGTAAGTTGCGTTACTATCGATCTCTTCACCGTTTGGCAAATAGATGTCTTTTACCTTCGTTGTTGCAGGGTCCCAAGTATACGTAAAGCCGCCAATGCTGTAGTCTGGACCATATTGAGCCGAAAGCTGGGCATTCATGATCGTGTAAAGGTCTGCCCCTTTGATTTCAAGCTTAACCAATGTGTTTCCGAAAGGCTGAATGTTGAAAAGCTCACCCCATGTAACAGGTCCTGCATTCAGCACATCTCTGATTCCGCCGCCGTTCATCAGCGCAAAATCACTCTTCATGTAATACTTCATGCCGTCTGCGATCAGATTTCCAAGGCCGTTGTCACCGATAGGACCTTTCACGCCGTAGCCGCCTTTAATTTCAGCTGCTGCTTCGCCTTCGACTTCATTGATTTTGCCTGCTGACAGATCCTGATATTTTTTCAGGATGGCGCCAACCTCTGGATCAGGCTGGATTTTACTTTGGTCCACCCAAACGATTTCACCATTTTTCTTTGTAATATCACCTGTTTTTCTGTCAATCTCCAAATCAACATCAGAAATGGCTTTTCCGTATTCAGATGCCTGGACAATCAGTTTGTTATCGACCGTTCCATTATCAACCATATGATTATGGCCGGCAAAAATCACGTCTACTTCGTCATCCACATTTTTCGCCATGTTGGCAGCGTCGCCTGTAATCACATCACCCTTTTGCTCTGCATCCATATGAGCAAGAACAATGATGGATTTTACGCCCTGTGCTTCCAGTTCTTTTGCTGCTTTGTTCACTGCTTCTGTTTCATCTGTAAACGTAATGTCTTTGATTCCTTCAGGCATAACGATACCTGCTGTAGATTTCGTCACCACACCGATAAAGCCGACTTTTACACCATCCACATCTTTAATGGCATATGGCGGCAGGAAATCGCTGCCGTCAGATTTGTATTTGCAGTTCGCACAAAGCTCAGGGAAGTTTTGGCCGTCATAGCCTTTTGTTCCTTTGCCTTCAGGATGCTCGCCGCCGTTTAAAATCCGTTTTAATTCATCTGTTCCTTCATCAAATTCATGATTCCCGACAACGCCGACATCAAAGCCGATGTTCTCCATCATTTCAACAGTCGGCTCGTCCTGGAACAGAGCCGATACTGGCGAGCTTCCGCCGATCATATCGCCGTCATGCACTATAAGAGTATTAGGATTGTCTGCTGCTCTTTGCTTAAGATAAGCCGCCGTATAGTCCATGCGGCCATACGTACCGTCATTTTTTCCGTCACCGTTAATATCAAGCGCATAGGACTGGTCAATTTTCCCATGAAGGTCATTCATGCCAAGCAGCTGAAGGGAAACCTTGCCCTCTTCAGGAGCCGGCTCATCGCCTGCTTTTGTATAGCCGTTTGCTTCTGCTTCATTTGTGCTGGCGAAGAAAATTCGCTTTTCGACCGGAACATCTCCCCATTTTTCAGGCTCAACGTATTTCTTTGTATCAGAATTGCCTACATAGCGGGTAAAGCCTTTCCCCTGCTCTCTCGCACGGAAGGCAAAAGGAAGCTCCATCAATGGATTTTTTTCATCCCAGATTCCAAGGTGCTGATCTTTCGCTTCTTTTACAGCAGCCTGGAACATTTCGTAATCTTTCATATCGCCGACAGGCCAGATAAAGTAAGTGGCAGCATACCCCTTCTTCACCATTTCAAGATTCGTATTCAAATTATCCTTTTTGCGGATAACTTGGGCAAGCAGTCTGCCGTAGTCATCTTTCGCTTCTTCGCCGACTTTCACGATGACGTCATCGCCCGATCTTAGAATTTCATTTAAGTAAGCTTTCGCTTTTTCGCCATAATCCTTTTGATTTTGATCTGCTTCATTTTTCGGAGTGTGGTACGTTTCTGGTGTATCAATATTCACGTAGCGAACTTTGTCAGTGCCAAGAACAGGCGTCTGCAAATGGATGGTGTCGCCGTCTACAATACTTTCTACTTTAGCCGTGTATTCACCCTTTGTTTGCGGTGCTTCAGGCTGCGGATCCAATAGTTTCATATCTTCTGCTTTTCTTGGAAGCAGCTGATAGGAATCATATTGGCTTGCAATCGCTGTGAATTCGTACCATTTGCCCTGCTGGATGCTCTTAATGGCATTTGTGCCTTCCATGACGCGAAGAGTTGTACTGTTATACTCGCTGTCAAGAATGGACACATTGTAGCCGCCGCCAGCAGCGGTTTCAGGAACAGACTGCACATACCCTTTTACTTTTACAAGCTGTCCTTCAACAGGCTCTGCTTTTGCAGCATCCTGAAGATCTTTAATCGTGAATTCCTTTGCTGCAGGAAGCGGCTTAGACTGATTAACCACTTCAATTCCGCCGGCAGCAGGTTCAATTTCTGTCAGCTTTTTATATTCTTTAATCGTACCCTTTACTTTAATTTCCTGTCCTTCTTTCAATTCAGGATATTTGGAAGCATCGAGTGCGAACACATTGATGCCGCCTGTTTCATCCTGGATGTAAGTGGACAGCTTACCGCCGCCGATTGCCGTATTATCAGCAGTGACAATCCCTGTTACGGTTGCCTCTTGGCCGATCTTTTTCTTGGCATCGCTGATTTTAACATTACCGGTGCTTCCGCCAGGATCCTGACCTGGATCAGTCGAAGTGCCAAGCTTTTCAATGGCTGTCGGTGATTTCAGGCCCGGAACAGTAAAATATGCTTCAAGGCTTCCTGTTACGCGCACCTTTTGCCCGATTAACGCAGGGTTGGTTTTCAAGCCAAACTGGCTTCTGAAGGAGGATGGAATTTGTACTGGCAGCAGTTTCGCAGAATCTTTCTCAGTTGGAGAGTCGGCCAATGCAAAATTGTAATCATCACCAAATGGAGCTTGGAAATTATAGCTCTTCGTCCCTTTCGTATGCGCTACAACATACCCCTCGACTGCAGCTGTACCAGAATTATTGGCAATTGCTTCAGCCACCGTCTTGACAGCGGTTTCAGCAGAAGCCTGGTTTGAAAAATTCATCAGCACCCCAGGAACAGTCAGCATAAAAATGAATAAAAAAAGCATGCCTTTTTTCACAGAATTGTGCTTCATTTTTTTCCTCCTTTTAGATAGTCGATACATCATCCATCATAAAGGAGGAATATATAAAAACTATTAAAATATTGTAAAATTTCGTTAATAAAAGTAAATAATAGCAAAAATGTGTCGATATAACTAAGTTGAAGGATTAAAATTTCTGGCAGAAACGGTCTTTTCACCTACTTAGCGAGTTAAGCTATTGAACTATAAGATGCAGGATCCGTTTAGTATTTAAGGAGGAGTCCGATAGAGGGAGACAATGCGGCAAGGCACTGGCAGACCCATGTTTAACTCAGTGGTAAAGCGTGCTGTGATCAAAGCCGGCCTTTTGTAAAATTGGCTTTTTCGCTCTCAAAATTAATTTTTACTGCTGCACGATACAATGGGATTCTGCTTACTGTCCAAGTCCACCACTTCACTGTCCGGTTTGCTCGCTTTACTGTCCGATTTCCATACTTTACTGTCCGAGCTGGGCACTTCACTGTCCAAAACCCCCACCCTACTGTCCAAAGCCCAATTCCTCAGTTAGAGCGCGATGCTCTCACAGCCGGCTTT
This sequence comes from Metabacillus kandeliae, assembly GCF_021166585.1. Classification (GTDB taxonomy): domain Bacteria; phylum Bacillota; class Bacilli; order Bacillales; family Bacillaceae; genus Metabacillus_B; species Metabacillus_B kandeliae. The sequence goes on along the minus strand of NZ_JAJOZE010000005.1, from coordinate 104,498 downwards.
TCATAAAATGGCTTTTTGCACTTTCAAAATAAATTTTCACTGCTCCTCCACAAGCCGTGATCCCGCTTACTGTCCAATACCACCACTTTACTGTCCGTTTTGCTTATTTCACTGTCCGTTTTCCATACTTTACTGTCCAAACTGAGCACTTCACTGTCCAAAACCCCAACTCCACTGTCCAAAGCCCAATTCCTCAATTACTTTCACAGCCCGCATTGCTCTCAAAATCGAAATAAAAAAACCCGCCCGCATCACTGCGGACAGGTTTCTTCAATTAAAAATCAAAGTTATCCGGATCTGGCCCGATTCTTTCATCTTTGTTAAGAGAATCGATTTTTTCCATATCCTCGCGGGAAAGCTCGAAATCGAATACTTCAGCGTTTCCTTTGATGCGGTGCTCTTTTACTGATTTCGGAATTGTCACTACGCCGTTTTGAAGATCCCAGCGCAGGATAACGTGTGCTGTTGATTTGCTATGCTTTGTTGCAATTTCCTGCAGAACAGGGTTGTCCAGAAGTTTGCCCTGCATGAGCGGTGACCATGCTTCAAGCTGGATTTGGTTATCCTTGCAGAATTGAAGCAGATCCTTTTGCGCAAGCTGCGGGTGGTACTCAACCTGGTTCACCATAGGAGCGACTTCCGCTTCTTCCATTAAATCCTTCAGATGATGAATTTGGAAGTTGCAGACGCCGATGGCTTTTACTTTGCCGTCTTTGTAAAGCTTCTCCATCGCTTTCCAGGTATCTTTGTATTTGCCTTCAACAGGCCAGTGAATCAAGTACAGATCAAGGTAATCAAGGCCAAGTTTTTTCATGCTTTCATCAAATGCTGCGAGTGTTGAATCATAGCCCTGGTCAGCGTTCCAGACTTTTGTTGTAATGAATAGATCTTCACGGTTTGCGCCGCTTTCTTTAATGCCGCGGCCAACCCCGTCTTCATTTTTATAGGCTGCTGCTGTGTCAATGCTTAAGTAGCCTGATTGGATGGCTGTTTTTACAGCGTTTGCCACTTCATCGCCGTTTTCCGCTTTCCAGACGCCAAGGCCGAACCAAGGCATTTTCACGCCATTATGCAGTGTTGTTTTGTCTTGTAAACTGTTAACCATTTTCATACCCCTTTCCAAATGAATATCTTCATTATCTTTTAAGCGGCTGAAAAATACAAAAAAGGTGCCTGAGTACGGCACCTTTATAAGTCATTAAAACAACAGCGCATCAATGGAAAATTGGCCTGCCCCGATCAGCGCTGTTCCAAGAGCAGCAGCAATCAGGACAAGGTTAAATTCGTAGCCGTTTTGTGTGGACCAGTAACCATTCGGTCCGTGAACCTTCGCAATGGCCATGATCATGGTCAAAATGATCAGCGCCGCCCCAACGGGAGTAAGAAAACCTAATGCGAACAAAAGACCTCCGCCCAATTCTGCCAGACCAGCAAGCAGCGCCATCGTTTTTCCAGGCTTAATGCCAATGGATTCAAAAAAGCCGCCTGTTCCTTCTAATCCGTGTCCCCCAAACCAGCCGAACAGTTTTTGCGCGCCATGGCCTGCAAAAGAAAGTCCGATCACTAAGCGAATAATCAATAATCCTAATCCTGCTAACATCATTCATTTCCTCCCTGAATTCTTTTTAGCTGAGATTTATCTGAAAAAATAAGTGCTAAGACAAGTTATCTCACTTTAAAACATCTCAACTTCAAGATTTATTATATGAGGATTTTCTTAAAACGTCAAACCTTTTTTTAACCTTTATAATAAAAAGGTCAAATTTGTCTTTTATGGTATTCTATTTACAGCACCTTCCTACTTTTTTAGGCAAATAATGTCGGATGGTATTTTTTCGGATGCTTTAAAATAAACCATGAAAGGAGGTTAGATATGGACTGGCTTGACCGAATGAATGCTGTATTGGATTATATAGAAGATCATTTAGAACAGGACATAGATTACAAGAGGTTAGCAAGAATTGCTCTTTGTTCAGAGTTTCATTTTTCAAGAATGTTTGCATCACTAACAGGATTTTCACTGTCAGAATATATTCGGCGCAGAAGATTAACACTGGCTGCTTTTGACTTGCAAAAAAGTGATCTTCGAATTTTAGAAGTTGCGAATAAGTACGGCTACGAATCTGCTGATTCATTTTCTCGCGCATTTCAAAAAACACATGGCATCAAACCATCTGAATGCCGGCACCAGGGAATACAGTTAAAAGCCTTTCCGAAAATATCCTTTCAATTATCGATAAAGGGAGACACTGAAATGGACTATAGAATCGAAAATCTGGATTTTGAGATCAGAATTGCAGGCAAAGGCGAACCAGTGAAAACAAACAGAGCCTTTAAAATCATTCCAACCCTTTGGAGCAAAGCAAAAAAAGAGGGATTTATGCAGCAGTTAAAAGATATGTCCTGGGAGAATCCAAAATGCTCCCTGGAAGGCATCTTAGGTGTATGCGGCAAAGAAGCGGCCATTACTGATGAAGAATTTCAGTATTTTATGGGTGTCAGGTATGAGGAGGCCATTCCTGAAGACATGCAAACTCTGGTGATTCCTCCAAGTACATGGGCTGTCTTCCCGAATGTTACAGAAGCGTGGAAGCGGCTATATTCTGAATGGGTTCCCACATCAGGATATGAGCTGGCTAATTTACCGTGCATCGAATGTTATTATGGGCCAGGGCGAAAACCCCGCCATGAACTTTGGGTGCCGATTATTCCTAAATAGCAGCAGCAAAAACCATTGACAAACCTTGTCCTCCACAAGTATCGTGAAGAAAGCATCTTAACGGGGCTTGCTTCCCCTATTGCCTGAAGGAGGCCGTACATAAGCCATGAAATACCCATTCCGCACCTTTGCAATTCTCACATTAATTCTGGCGATCTTAAGCATGTTTCTTTTTTATTTCACGTTTCAGCCGGATCAAAAGCCATCACCGCAGGAAAAAGACAAGGTTTCGCTTCAACTGGAAAAGGCACAGACTGCTTCAAATGAGTCCGTGTCTTTTTTATGAGAACAGAATTTATAAACTATTTCGCTTGTCGGGGCTGAACCAGGCGCTTCCGCTTTTCTTCATTGTCCAGCTCCAGCGCCTAGCCCCTCGAGTCGCTTCACAAAAATCCATAAAGTCAAAACCGGACTTTCTGGATTTTTGCTCCAGCGCTTGTCGGGGCTGAACCAGGCGCTTCCGCTTTTCTTCATTGTCCAGCTCCAGCGCCTAGCCCCTCGAGTCGCTTCAGAAAAAACCAAAAAGTCTAAGACCGGACTTTTCGGTTTTTTCTTCCAGCGCTTGTCGGGGCTGAACCAGGCGCTTCCGCTTTTCTATATCCCCTGTACGATCTCCTTCACTTCATTCAGCATCACTTCCCGCTCTTCCTGATCAACGTAGGGAACAGAATAGAAGAATTTATGGGTCATGGTTTCAATGCCGCAGTATTTCATGATGCCGAGGTCTGTGATGGTTTCAACGGAGCTTGTCAGCTGCTTGCTTGTGAGAAGCTTTTGTGCCTGGCCTGTTGTTTGGAAGATGTACGCTTTTTTTCCATTGAGAAGGCCTTCTGCGCTGTCTTCAACAAATCGAAAGGCAAAGCCGTTCGTTAACACTTTATCGATGTAGCCTTTTAGTATAGCCGGCATAGACACCCACCACGTTGGATAAATAAGGATCAGGTGCTCAGCCCAGCCGAGGTATTCCTGTTCTGCCGCAATATCCTCAGGCAGTTTATTTTGATAAAACTGCGAGTAGTTATCCTCATAAAGCACTGGCTGGAAGTTCATCGCGTAGAGGTCCCTTATGTAAAATTCATGCCCCATCTCCCGCAGCTGCTGCACACAGGCTTCTTTTACGGCATGGCAAAAGCTCTTTTCGCTTGGATGCGCATATATAATGACCGTTTTCATTGGATACCTCATTTCTTCAAGTGTTATCCCTTCCATTAGTATCCAGCTTTTGTTAAGAGTTATTCTGATACACAGTAAAAAACAGCCTTTTTAGAATGGCTGTTTTTTTACTTGCTTTCTTTTTCCTTTTGCAAAAAAACCACCCAAGATCAGCAAGATACCCACAATCCCCATAATAAACTCCGCCAAATAAAAGTCCCCATCCCGAAGTAAACGAATGAGAAATTGAATCCCAAAGATAGTCACAAGCAGTACCCCATAGAAAAATAACGGCCTCAATCCCCTCACCTCTCAATATCCTATTTATTTACAACTATACCAAAAAAGAGGCCTCAAATGGCCTCATTTCCCTTAACTGACTCCCAGCTTCTTCGCCCGCTCATCTACCTGCTCCACATAGGAGGCGACTTCCTGAAGGGAAGCGGTGACCTGCTCTGCGGCAGAGGCAGCTTCTGCGATACGGTCTTCGTTTTGTGTATGCTGTTCTTTTAAAAATGCCATGCTGGCTTTGACTGTTCCGCTTTTTTGGGCGAGTCCGTCAATTTTTTCGGCTATGTCATTCAGCTGGCTGCTGCTTTCTTCCTGCAGCATGGCCATTTTGTCAAAATCACCGGTTGTTTTATTGATTGTGTCCACACTGGCATTGACGTACTGCGATGTTTGCTGCAGTGATTCCTGTACTTGATCCTTTGCATTCAGTATTTCTTTTAAAATGCTTTGGATAATTTCCGATGAATGAGCTGATTGCTCAGCAAGCTTCCGTACTTCATCAGCTACAACGGCAAATCCTTTTCCGTGCTCTCCTGCCCGTGCTGCTTCAATCGCGGCATTGAGCGCGAGGAGGTTCGTCTGGTCGGCAATCGTTCGGATGGCTGCCAGCACCTGCTCTACTTCAGCGGTTTTATTGGTCAGCACTTCCACATTTTCAATAGAAGCTGCGGATGCCTGTTTCACTTCATTAATGGTCGTGATGGCGCTTTGCAGATGGCCTTTGTTAATGGCGACAATCTGGCCGACTCTTTCTGTCTGTACGTAAATGCGCCCGGCAAGTTCCTTAGAAAGCGACAGTCCATTTGCCATTTCAGCTGCTTCTTCAGCCGATTGTTCCACATTTGTGTAAAAGCCTTTTGAAGCTTCGTGAATGGTTTGAAGAGAATGGTTGATTTGGGTAAGGGCGCCGTTTGTGTCAGAAATGTTGTGATTCAGTTTTTCAACATGCCCTCCAAGCTCTACTGATGCCTGGCGGGTGTTATTAAGCATTCCGTCGACATTTTCCTTCAATCCTTCACTTTCATTCAGCATCTTATTGGAGCGCTTTGTGCTGTTAACAAAAAGCCAGCCGACAAAAAGGAACTGCACGAGATAGTAGATGCCGGTCAGGATCGAGCGCCTCATGCTTGTCTCAATCGTCATCGGCTCTGCCAGCCACAAATGCGTAAACTGGGAAAGAACAAGCAGCGGCAGTGCAGCGGCAAACGTTAATTTAATTAGTTTGTAATCTGCATATAAAGCCGCGATTCCAAGAGGAAGCAGCCAGAGAAAAGGAACATTCACCCATGAATCTGTATGGAGAATAAAAGCAAGCAGCGTCACGCAGATGACTGATACGAGCTTAAAGCGCTCGACCTTTCCGCTGATTTTATAATCAAGAACAGGATACAAAAGCAGCAGGAACAGCAGGTTATAAAGCACCGACAATACTGTCAGCTTAGGTACTCCATACAGGACGAGCTGAAACACATCATTCAGCAGCAGCCCCGCTCCAGCGACGAAAAAAATGCGGATAATGATTTTAACGACATTTTCAGTATTTTTCAGTTTAACACTTTCAGGCACGTTTCTATCCTCCTGGGTATTTTATCCTCAAATTATGTAAAAATATGAATTTTTTACACTATTTAACTAGAATATCTAATATAATTGGATTATTCAATAAGCAAAGGTGCTTTTTTCCATTAGAATTTGACTATTCATCGACAATATTTTCAGGAGGAACAACTGCATGAAAAAACTGCTGCTCATCATCGTATCCGCCCTATTTCTGCTCTTCTTTCTTGCGCCTAACTATCTTTTGGCTATTAATCAGTACAAATCGCCTGAAGGCAATGGGGGCGAGCTGTCCTATTTTCCGGAAAGCTATGACGGTTCTAAAGCAAGATTCAGCACCTATAGCTCTCTCTTTCAGGATAAATGGAAGGATGTAAAAGAAACCTCCTATAGAGTTGACCAAAAAGAAAATCTATCAATTGATCTGCTGCAGGCTGATGCTGCTAAAGAAAAGAAAAAGCTTGTGATCCTGTCAAGCGCCACTCATGGGATCGAGGGATACACAGGTTCTGCGATGCAGGACGTATTTGTGAAGGAATATTTGAAAAAGCTTGACCCTGAAACGACAGGCGTTCTGCTGATTCACGGTGTCAATCCTTGGGGAATGAAGCATTTTCGAAGATACACAAAAAACAATGTGGACTTGAACCGCAACTTCATTTATGACTGGAACAATTTTGACCGGAATACGAATAAAAAGTACACAGAGCTTTCAGCTTTTATGGAAAAGCCTTCTGGCATCAGCTCTATCGGCATTCATGATTCAGCCTTTTACGGAGAGCTTGCTGTAAAAGCGGCCACAAAGGGAACAAGCGTGATCAAGGATGCCCTGCTGAACGGCCAGTACACAAATCCAAAGGGCGTCTACTATGGCGGCAATGGAGATGAACCTTCGACAGTCATTATGAAGCAGCTGTTTGAAAAGGTGCTGAAGGGTCCTTATCAGGACATCATTCACATTGATCTTCATACAGGTTACGGGCCGCGCTATCAAATGAGCATTTTCAGCTCCGTCTCAGAAACAATGAAGGAAGCAGAAGCGAAAAAAGCCTTTCGCTATCCGCTCGTTTTCACCCCGGACTCGAAAGAATTTTATGTAACAAACGGCGATATGACCGAATACTTTTACAAGCGGAAGACGGCCATTGCGCCTGAAAAAAAGCTCTATTCTACAACCTTTGAATTCGGCACTCTTGGCGATGATACAATCGGGAGCATTCAGTCGCTGAAAAGAACCATTGAGGAAAATCAGCTTTTTCAGCACGGAACAAACAGCAGCGCTTCAAGAACGATCATCCAAAACCGCTATAAAGAAATGTTTTACCCGTCAGAAGCCGAATGGCGCATCAAAGCTGTGAAGGATTTCCGGCAGGCACTGAACGGCGTGATGATGAATAAAGGCTTTTTCAGCAGCAAATAATGACTTTAGAGTACCTGTGACAGGTGCTCTTTTTTCTTGAATCTTTGGAGAAATCCTTTACACTTAGAAAAAAACAACCCGGGGTGCTGCACATGGAGCTTAGACAGCTGCGCTACTTTCTGACAGTAGCGAAACATAAAAATTTCACAAAGGCAGCAGGGCTGCTGCACGTTTCACAGCCCGCACTCAGCAAGATGATCCGCAGTCTTGAAGAAGAGCTTGGCGAAAAGCTGATCGAGCGGACGAATAAAATTACCGAGCTGACAGATGCCGGCAAAGTGGTTTATGAGTACGCCGCAAACATTTTAAGCCTCACAGAGGATTTGATCCATTCTCTGGAGGATTTAACGGACCTGAGACGGGGCGGTATTTCGATCGGCATCCCCCCTATTATCGGCAGCCTCTTTTTTCCGCGCGTTCTTGCCGCTTTTCATAAAAAGCATCCAAATATAAAAGTCGACATTAAGGAATACGGCGCCAAAAAGGTCGCAGAAAGCATTCTGGAAGGCGAAATTGAAATTGGAGTGGCTGTGATTCAGATGATCAGCGAGGAGGATTTTGAAACCTATCCGATTGTGGAAGAGGACATGGTCATTCTTGTGAATGATCAGCACAGGCTGGCTAAAAAGGCATCCGCCGCCCTTCACGAACTGAAGAATGAAGAGTTTATTTTTTATAATGAAGATTTTGCTTTGTTCGAGCTGGTGAGGCAGCATTGCATCAGTGAAGGCGGATTTGAGCCGAACATTCTCTTTCAAAGCTCTCAGTGGGATTTTATGTCCGAAATGGTCGCTGCCGGCATGGGGATCACCATCCTGCCGCAGTCCATCTGCAACAGGGTGCAGAACACTTCTGTTGTTCAGGTAAAGCTTACAGAGACAGATTTAAAATGGAAGCTTGCCATCATTGCCGCAAGCGGAAAATACCTCTCTCACGCGAGCAAAGCCTTTATTCACTTTCTTATGGAAGGGAAAAAATCGCTGCTTCACAGCCATAACCAATAGTTATCGCTCTTATAAAATATATGTATTTTAAACATATTGAATCCTGTAGTAAAGTGATTACCAGAGACTTATTACTGGAGGAATGCAGCATGGAAAACCGCCATCAAGTTGGTATGGATAAATTAATGGAATATACAGATACATCAAATAAAAAGATTTCAACTCATTTAAAAATCGTGGATGATTTAAAGGATATCGCACCAGATGTAGCCGACATGATCATTGATTTTGGCTATGGTGAGGTTTATGCAAGAGAAGGCCTGACAAATAAGCAGCGAGCGCTTGTGACCATCTCTTCCCTTGTAACGCAAGGAACAGAGCCGCAGCTTGAGCTTCATTTGAATACAGGTCTGACAGCCGGCCTGACACGAAAAGAAATTGTGGAATCCCTCATTCAGCTGATCCCTTACACTGGATTCCCGCGTGTATTGAATGCTCTTCGTGTAGCGAAAAAAGTTCTTGAACAGCGCGAGCAGACAACAAACTAATGGCAGCTGTCTTTTTGCATAAAGCTTTAAAAGATCCAAACAAGGGGCCAAATTTGGCTCCTTCGTTTTTTGCGGAGGAGAAATAAGTGAAGCTCCTGATCATCATTGCGCAAATTATGCTGATTAACTGTTTTTATTTACTTGGCGCCCTTACCGTTAAATTAACGGGCTGGCCGCTGCCGTCAGGCATGCTTGGCATGGCCTTCCTTCTAATTGCGCTCTATTTAAAAATCATTCAATTAAAATGGGTGGAAAAAGGGGCCGGATGGCTGCTCGCAGAATTGCTGCTCTTTTTTGTCCCGTCTGCGGTAGGCGTTGTTCAAATTAATGATCTCTTCAGTACTCTGGGCCTGAAATTTCTTGCGATCATCATATTGAGCACCATGATCGTGATGGGAGCCACCGCATTTACAGCTGAAAAATTATTTGAAAGGCGAAAAGGATAACATGACCATTCTAGCGATAGCTGTTACGTACCTGGTTTATCTTGCCGCGAAAAGGCTCAACAGGCAGTTCAAAAAAATATGGACGCATCCGCTGATTCTTTGTCCGCTCGCCCTGATTTGTCTGCTCATGCTCTTTAAGCTTCCGGCATCTGACTATATGGCATCCTCTGCCCTTTTAACCGACATGCTCGGACCGGCCACTGCTGCATTCGCAATCCCGATCTACAAGCACAGAGCCTTGATCAAACAGCATGCCGGCATTATTATCAGCAGTGTTGCAGCAGGCTCGCTTGCTGCCATATTTTCTTCTTACTTTATGACACTCTTAATCAAAGCCAATTCAGAATGGATCTTAAGCGTGCTGCCGCGTTCCATTACTACGCCGATTGCGATCGAGGTTTCCAAGGAAATTGGCGGGCTTCCCGCGCTTACCACTGTTTTCGTGATTATTACCGGCATCGCCGGCGGAGTGGTAGGGCCGATGATTATTAAATGGATGTCTGTCCGCTCTCCTATCGCAAGAGGATTGATGTTTGGCATGGCAGCACACGGTGTCGGAACTTCAAAAGCGCTGGAATACGGAGAGCTGGAAGGAACATTTTCCAGCCTTTCCATGATTACGGCCGGCGTCATGACATTATTGTGGTCTTACTCGCTGATTCCTGTCATGATGCATGTGTTTTCCTAAATAGCAAAATCAGCATTCATGGAAGAATGCTGATTTTCATTATTCTGTAAACATATTAAATTTTGATTATTTTTACTTTAAGATAATTTAAATATTTATAAAATCCTTTAAACACCGTATATAAAGGGTTTAAGACTAAATACTACCTTTTTATTTCGTTATTTCCAAATAAAACTATTGACTCGAAATATTTTGTCAATTAATATTTTAACATATCTTTAGTTGGAGTTTTCGGTAGAAAGCAACAGATAATGCGCGACGATAGATAGAAAAAACGTCTGGCGCCTCTTTGGCAGGGAACAACGGAAAGCCTTCCCCTTTAGTTATTATCTACTATTTTCTCTCGGAACCCTTTTTCAGATGACACTTTTTTCGCCCTCATTTTTCTGAAAGTTCAAAAACACAGCAAGATTTGCTTGAAGGGAGACATCATATGTCTGATAAAAAAAGTCTGAACATTTATGAAACGGTGCCTCAAAAAGGATTTTTCGGCCATCCGAAGGGTTTGTTCACTCTCTTTTTCACTGAATTCTGGGAACGGTTTTCCTACTATGGCATGCGCGCCATACTCATTTATTACATGTACTACCAGATCAAAGACGGAGGGCTCGGCATTGATCAGCCGACAGCCGCTTCCATTATGGCCGTATACGGCTCACTCGTTTATATGTCCGGCATACTCGGAGGCTGGATTGCTGACAGAATCCTCGGCTCCTCCAAAACGCTGGTTTACGGCGGCATCTTTATTATGTTCGGCCATCTCGTTCTTGCCTTCCCTGGCGGATTGACTACGCTGTTCCTTTCCATGGCACTGATCATTATCGGTACCGGGCTCTTAAAGCCGAACGTATCAAATGTTGTCGGTGATATGTACAGCAAAGAGGACAACCGCCGTGATGCCGGCTTCAGCATTTACTACATGGGTGTTAACCTCGGAGCTTTCCTTGCACCGCTTGTGGTTGGAACGATTTCTAACAAATACAACTTCCATGTCGGCTTTGGTATTGCCGCATTCGGAATGCTTTTAGGGCTTATCGTTTACTGGGCAACCAGGAAGAAAAACCTTGGCCTTGCCGGAACAGTCGTGCCAAACCCGCTGACAAAGCCTGAAGCGAAAAAGGCTGCTGTCCGATTCACAGCGGGCGCCATCGTTCTCGTGCTGGTCGGTGCTTTGCTTTCTATGTTCGGTCTGCTGACAGTGAAAAGCTTTACGATGATCGTCAGTATTCTCGGCCTCATCATCCCTGCTGCTTATTTCATCGTGATGTACCGCAGCAAAAAAACAACAGCTGATGAAAAATCCCGTCTGATTGCCTACATTCCGCTGTTTATTGCAGCCATCATGTTCTGGGCAATCCAGGAGCAGGGCTCCATCATCCTGGCAACCTATGCCGATCAGCGCACACAGCTGAACCTCGGCGGATTTAAAATTGAACCGGCCTGGTTCCAATCTGTTAACCCATTGTTCATCATTGTGCTTGCCCCTGTTTTTGCATCACTATGGGTAAAGCTTGGAAACCGCCAGCCATCAACACCTAAAAAGTTTTCCTACAGTCTTGTTTTTGCAGGTCTGTCCTTCTTGATTATGATTATCCCTGCAGCAGTGAACGGCACTTCAACACTCGTAAGCCCGCTATGGCTTGTGCTGAGCTTCCTGCTCGTTGTCATCGGTGAGCTTCTGCTCTCACCAGTAGGACTATCCACAACAACAAAGCTTGCGCCTGCAGCCTTCTCAGCCCAGACACTAAGCCTCTGGTTCCTGACAAGTGCATCAGCACAGGCCATTAACGCTCAAATTGTTCCGCTTTACAACGCTAAAACGGAAATCGCCTACTTCGGAATCATCGGCGGCCTGTCCATCGTCCTCGGTATCGTGCTATTGTTCATGGCTCCGAAGATCTCCAAGTGGATGAGAGGGATTTTATAATTTTGATGCAGCTGCTGTTATGGCAGCTGCTTTTTTTTGTTTAGATGGAGGATTGATCGGGTGCAATAGTGAGCCTGTGCATAAATGTAAATCCGCCGATATAATGAAAAATGCGCTCGATTTAATTGAAAATTCGCCAATATCCGCTTTACATCATGTGGATGCGGCTGATAAAGGACCTTAGTTAATGAAAGAGCCAGACAGATAACCAATCCGCCGATATAAGCGGAATTTCGCCGATATCTCGAACTCAACCGCCGATATCTGGTGAGAATCCGCCGATATCGGCTTCCTATACAGGCTCTTTAACTCGCGATCAGCGCTTAATACTGGGCATGTGGCTATGACCGGGCATTTAGTTAATGAAAGAGCCAGGCAGATAACCAATCCGCCGATATAAGCGGAATTTCGCCGATATATCCTGGTGATCCGCCGATATAATGAAAAATGTGCTCGATATAATTGAAATTTCGCCGATATCCCGAACTCATCCGCCGATATCTGGTGAGAATCCGCCGATATCAGCTTTCTTTACGGCTCTTTAACTCGCCAAACAGCGCAACATACAGGTGCATATGTCTAAGACCAGACCTTATTTAATGAAAGAGCCAGGCAGATAACCAATCTGCTGATCTATCCTCTGAACCGTGGATATAATGAAATTCCCGTTGATATTTTTCCAGGTTCCAAATAAAAAACTCCCCGGTTCCCCGGAGAGTTTTTCTTATGAAGACAGCGGCAGCATGATCTTTGCTTTTGTGCCATCCTCTGTGCTTTCAACTATTTCAATTTCGCCTTCGTGCAGCTTCATAATTTCCCTGCTGACAGCAAGTCCAAGGCCTTTATTGGTTTTCCTGGTTGTAAAAAATGGCGTATACAGTTTACTTAAAATACTGCTTTCCATTCCATGGCCGCTGTCTTCCAAATGAATTTCGACCGCATTTTTTGTGAGTCTTGTATATAAATTGATTTGCTTAGTGCAATCTGTATTTCCCTCACATGCTTCAAATGCGTTTTTGAGCAGGTTCATCAGCACCTGCGATATTCGTTTTACATCAATCTGAATCAGGGGATTTTGAAAATTGGCTTTATAGGAGAACGCGCAGCCATAATGGACAGCTTCATTTTTAGAATGGAGAACCACTTCATCAAGCAGCTGGGACAATTGAATTTTTTCCTTGTTCAAGGAAAGAGGATGATTGTCAAACAAAAAATCGAAAAGAATATGGTTTGCTTTGTCCAATTCCAAGTAGCGGAACGCTCCGCTTTCAACTCCGACAAGATTTGGCTTTACTTGCTTGAAAAAGCCTTTCAAGCTCCCTTGTCTTGCTGAATCCTTTGAAAAATTGGAAGCAATGCTTTTAAAGCTTGTTAAATTCTGCGGTACCGCTGTTAATTCCCTAAGCTTTTGGAGTGCGTCCTCTAACTCTGCATTTTTTTCAAGCAGGGAAAGATTCGCATCCAGCAGATCCAGTTCAAGATTTTTCATCGCCTGATAGACCGGCTCAAGCGCCTCTTCTTTATTCACACAGAAAATGTGAATTAAATCTTTTGTTTCATACTGCACATAAATATCAAACAAGCAGAGGGCTTTATTTTTTGTTTTCAGGTTCAATTCGACCTTTGAGATCGATGGTGTGTCCAAAATAAATTTCGCCGCTTTTTTCTTGCTGCCGATTCCGACAATATCCAGGAAGCTGACGGCTTCATCAAACTCAGCAAACGTTTTTCTGGAAACAGACAAGATATTGAGCTTTCGATCCACCAAAAAATAAGGAAATGGGACCTTCTCATACCGGTTAACCACTAATTGCATTTCCATGCTGAACAGTCCCCGTCTTTTTAATTAAATCTTCTAGCTGCCTTAAATCCTGGATAATCATGACGTTTGGCGGACAATGAAATTCAAGATCGTAATTGGCAGCAAGTCTGCCTCCAACCATAATCGTTGGATAAAAATCGAGCTTTTCAAGTTCTTCTATATAGTTGGAAATCAGCGGCAAATAGTAGGCAATATTAGCTGAAATTCCAATAATTTCGGGCCTGTATTTTTGAGCATAGCTTACAGCGTGTTCTAAAGGTAGATCTGCTCCCAAGCACTTCGTCTGCCAGCCGTATTCCTCAAAGATGTTTGAAACAATCTGGATTCCAAGATCATGCTGCTCGCCTTCCACGCAGAAGAACATAGCCTTTCTGATTCCTGACTTCTGATTGTAGTGATGCTGTCTCGCATTCAAGTGCTGTTTGTACACAAGCAAATTTTTGCACACCTGTGACGCAACATGCTCATCCGCGACAGTTATGGCGTTTTCTTCCCATTGCACACCAATGTAATACATTGCCTCTCGAATTACTTCGTAAAAGCTTGAACTGAATGTTTCCTGAGATGTTTTTTCATTAAGATACTGCCAAGCACTGTTTACCTTTCCGCTTAAAAGCAGCTCTCCCAGTTTTTCAGCCTCAATTTTCATGCCTTTCACCTGCCTCTATCTGATTTTTCCCTTTTATTTTAGGATTCTCTGAAAGCCAGAGACTCAGGAAAAGAGACGCCTGATTTATGTGAGTTCATTTTTGTCAACAGCGTTTCTCTCCAAGCGTAACATATATCCAGAAGATTAGATATGATAGTGGTTTAAATATCAAGGAAAGAAGAGTATCGAATAATAAATTTGGGAAATTCGAAATGTATTTGTTAAATTCACCAAAAATCAATCGTAATTTTTTTATGCCCTCCCATTCCCACATAATTCCTTCTTAATTAGCAAGAATAGTAATAAATGCTTTTTATGGGAAAGAGGGATATAGAGTGGCACAAAGCTTGACAGAACATCTTGCAGACAATCAAAAAGCAATCAGTGAGGCCTTTCAAGCCTTTTCTGATTTGGTTGAGCATCCCTTTTACCTGGACAGTGATGAATTAATTGAAGCGAGCATGATGAGAATTGACGGGCTGACTGACGATAAAAAAGCAATGGAGTATACCCTGCGTCCGCTTTTGACGGGCTCGGCCCTTTCAAAGGACGAGGATATTCTGCAGCAAGTCTTGAAAAAAATGCTCTTGTACGATCAAGTGAAAAGCAGCAGCAAGTTAGATGATTGCATTAAGGCTCTATTGGAAGGCAGCGTTGTCATCCTGATTGATTCTGTATCAAGTGCAGTTATTGTAGCAGCACAGGGCGGGGAAAAACGGGCCATTACAGAGCCGACGGCCCAGATGGTAATCAGAGGCTCTAAAGAAGGATTTGTGGAGAATACCAGAAGCAACACAGCGCTTGTCAGAAGACGGCTGAGAACGGCAGATCTGAAGCTCGAAAGCTTTACAGCAGGAGATATTTCCCAAACAGCTGTTGAAATCATGTATTTAAAAAGCAAAGCGAGCGATGAAACAGTGGGTACGATCCGGCAGCGCCTGAACAGCGCGGATCTCCAAATCGTACTCGAATCAGGCTACATAGAGAAAGTTCTGCAAGATAAGCAAAAAACCCTTTTTCCTACAATAAATTTTACTGAAAGGCCTGACGAGGTTGTCGGCAGCCTTCAGGCAGGAAGAATAGCAGTATTTACCGAAGGCACCCCTTTTGTGCTGTTATGTCCGACGTGCTTTCACCACTTCTTTTATTCAACAGAGGATCAGTATTTACCGGGAGTCATCGGAAAATCGCTTAGAGGCCTGCGGATGATTGCATTTATGCTTTCCATGTTTGCCCCGAGCCTTTATATTGCCATAATGACACATCATCAGGGGCTGATTCCAACTTCCCTCCTAATCAGTCTGTATGCACAAAGAGAGGGCGTTCCCTTTCCGGCACTTGTTGAAGCTTTGATTATGGAGGTCACCTTTGAAATTCTTAGAGAAGCAGGAGTCCGAATGCCAAGAGCCATTGGACAGGCAGTCTCCATTGTCGGTGCACTTGTGATCGGGCAGACGGCTGTTCAGGCAGGACTTGTCTCGACCGCAGTCGTTATTGTCGTATCCATTACAGCCATCTCAAGTTTCACTACACCTAATTACAGCCTTGCCGTAACAGCAAGATACTACCGCTTCGCCTTTATGTTTGCCGCCTATTTCCTTGGCTTTTACAGCCTCATTTTAGGAGCATTGGTTCTTCTATCCCACTTGCACGGGCTGACAACCATTAAAACGCCGTACATTTTCATTAACCGCAAGCTGCTTGGAGGCAAAAAAGGATGAGAAAGCTCATCTTGGTGCTTTTATTGCTGCTTTCAGGCTGCGGCTCGACGAGAGAACTGAATGAGCTTGCGGTGATCATTGGAATGGGACTGGATTATACCGAGCAGGAAGGCTATACGATTACTTTTCAGATCCTTAACCCTGCAGAAGCGGGAAGCCCTGGGTCTTCAGGGGGCGGAGGAGTGCCTGCTTTTAATGTGACAGGAAATAGCCAGTCCCTCGGAGAAGCCGTCAAACAGGCAGAAGCCAAGCTTCCGAGAGAAGCGTTTTATCAGCACCTCTCGCTTGCCGTTATTGGGGAAAGCCTTGCCAGACATGGAACAAACGATGTCATCGATCTGCTGGAAAGAAATCCGATTATCAGGAGCAATCTGGCGCTGCTTGTGGCAAAGGGTCAGACCGCTAACAGCGTATTAGCAGGACTAACGCCGCTTAATCAAGTTCCTTCGCTTTCTGCCATCAATGTGACAAAAACAAATCAGGAGTCAATTGGAACAGCCAAGAATGTCACACTGATTCAATTTATTCAAGAAGAAGAGTATTTGGATTCCTTTCCGCTTGTAAGCGGAATTCAGCTTAAGGGTGATCCAATGGCCGCGGGAACGAAGGACAATATTGATCAAACAATGCCAATTAAGCCAACAATAGAGGGGCTGGCCGTTTTTAGCCACGACGGAAAATTGCTGACGTGGCTAAATCCCGAGGAGGCGAAATACACGCTTATGATAAATGGCGACTTGAAGAGAACAACCATCTCCTATCCTTGTGGTTCTTCAGAAAACATTTACCGGGTGCTCGTTTCCAAAAGCAGAATGTCAGCTGATTTTAAAGACGGGAAGCCCATCTTGACTGCAAGCGTGAAAGTTTCAGGTGAATTATCCATGATTACATGCGAAACAAAGGAGTTGAGCAAACATTGGAATAAAATGGAGGTTAATATTGCCGGCTATGTAGAAAAAGAGATGGCCAAAACCATTGCCGCTGCTCAGGATAAAGGCATTGACCCTTTTGGGTTTAATGAGAAAATCGCTTCAAAGGACCTTGCACATTGGAACAAAATAAAGGATTCCTGGCCCGAGCTTTTTAAAAAGGCAGAAGTTCGTACAAAAGCAAAAATTGAGCTCTTCCGGTCAGGGTTAATGCTTGATCCGAAGCAAAACAACTAAGAAGGAGGGAATATGAGATGCAGCCCCTAAGCCCACGCATGCTATTTGCGCTTATCACCCTGTTTGAACTTGGCAGTGCCGCTCTTCTCGATCCGGGAAAAGGAGCCTATGAAGATGCCTGGCTAGCGATTATCATTGGATATGTATCTGCGCTCCCTCTTCTTTTTTTATACGGGCATTTAGGAAAAGCGTTTCCGGAGAGCAACATGCTGGATTTACTGCAGCTCGGTTTCGGGAAATACGCGGGAAAATCCCTTTCCGTTTGTTATCTGGCTTACTTTTTATATTTAAGCGCGCGTGTTCTGCGGGACTTTGATGAGCTGCTGACCATCTCTGCCTATTCCGCCACGTCGCTCCTTTTAATCAGTTCATGCATGATGATGGCCATTATGTATTTCAGCTTAAAAGGCATTGAATCCATTGCCAGCATTTCGCCGATCTTATTCTGGATTGTCATTATTCCCGTCGTCTGCATTACATTCCTTCACTTTTTTTCCGGCAATGCATCGTTTGAATTAATCAAGCCAGTACTTGGACACGGGATAAAACCGGTCCTTCAAACGGTTTTCCCTCAAATCATTACCTTTCCTTACGGTGAAATGGTTGTGTTTACGCTGTTCTTCCCCCATTTAAAAAAGAAAGACAAGCTGCTTAAAGTGATTCTGACTTCAACCCTTTTGGTCACAGTAATTTTAAGTTTGCTTGCGGCTATTCATGTCATGGTGCTTGGACCGCAGTCAGTATGGCGATCGGCCTTTCCAATGATGAACTCCGTCTCCTCCATTAACATTTCTGATTTCATCCAGAGACTGGATATTTTTATTGTTGTCATTATGGTCATCGTCGGATTTGCGAAGATCGCTGTTTTTTTCCTGGCTGCTGTACATGGCACGCTTCAGCTGTCCAAGTTCGACTCCCCTGCCCCGGTAACGGTTTTATTTGGCCTTGTGACCATGTATATTTCTATTGCCATTGCACCCAACTATTTCGCTCACATCAAAGAAGGGCTGATTGTTCTGCCGCTTTTCATCCACCTCCCTTTTCAGGCAATTATCCCCGCCTTGCTATTCACTGTCCTTTTTATCAGAAGGAAAAGAAACAAGGTGAAAATATGAAGCGGGTAAAAAAATGGATCTATCCATTTTTGGTGATTGTTCTAGTGATATTACTTGTCATCGGGCTGGATTACTTCGAGGGCTCAACCTCTCGGGAGCTTGAGGAATCTTTTCTGGACCGGCTCACCATGAGACAGTCAGAGGATTACGTGTCCCTTTCGCTCGTATTCGGGCTCGGTGTGTTTTATTTGTATCGGATGAAAAAGCATAAATAGGAGAGGCTGGTGTCTGGTTTTAATCGTGTAAAAAAAGGCGCCCTGACAATACAGGACGCCTTTCTCTTATGCCGGCTGTCTTTCTGCTGCAGCCGCCGGATTTGGCTGCTTTTTGGAAGAAGTAATTTTCGGCACAGGAATGAAATAGCTTGAAAACGGAATGAATTGAATGATGCGGATTCCTGCTGCGGCAATGAGGAGCACTGCTGCGAACATGATTGCTGCATAATTCATATTCCAATATTCCTGCGGCAGGTGCCTCGCCATTAAATAAAGGATCAGCGGATGGACCAGATAGATGCCCATGGAATACTGCCCAATGACAACAAGCGGCTTTTTAATCACATTCCATTTAGCAAGGAATGGGTAAAGGCCCACAACACCAATAGACAGAAGCGGGATATTGACCAGGTTGGAAATCCTGCGGTTGGATACATAGCCTTTCACGTTGTACTCTACAATGGCGCCTGCAAAAATAGCGAGTGACAGGATGAGCATCAGCCACTTTCGTTTTTTAGCAAAAGCGGTAATGCCTTTCCAATAAAAAGCCATGAATCCGCCGAAGGCAAAGTAGAAAATCCAGATCGGCATAAAGGATTTTCCGCCAAGGTAGTCCCCAAGAGGCCCTTCAATATTCGGATGAAAGCCATATAGCTTATAGCTGATAATAAAAGAGATAAAGGCAAACACCATGATCAGCGACTGGGTTTTAAACAGCTTTTGAAGAAGAGGAAAAACGATATAAAATTGCACAACTATTGCTACAAAATAAAGATGATAAAAAGCATTCCCGCTGATGATCGTGATCGCTTCCTGCATTGGATCGCCAAACTGCCACTTTTCATAAATGAACCGGACATAGCGGTAAACGATGCTCCAAAGGAGAAAAGGGATCAGAATCTTAGAGATTCGAGATTTCAGGAAATAGCCGAGTTTAAACTTTTTCCGTGTCAGCGGCAAAAAGAGCAAAAACCCGCTGATGAGAGCAAAAATTGGTGTACCGAACCGGCCAATTTGATTGAGGAAATAAGTGAACGTATTGTAGGAATCGTCGTTCATCGCAGCATTTGTTGCAGACACATGAACACCTACTACCATCAAGCATGCCAAGGCCCGCAAAAAATGAATTTCGAATAAGTACGCTTTCTTCTGGCCGTTTTCTGACTCCGCCATATCTTCCCTCTCCTTTGCTTTGCATTTTTAAATCCGTTCCTATTTTATAGTCTATTGAAAGGAATAGGGGGGCATTTTCACAAAACTGTCCATTAGTCGCGAATGCCGATTGAGGACCAATGGCGGGCAAATTCATTGTTTCTCTTGCATTTTCAGCATAAGGAGATAGTCCCCTGAGACACTATTTTAAGAAAATAAGGGACAAAGTCGTATGCTGTCGTAATTTACCAAGAAAGCGAGAACAATGGAATAAATCGAGATTAGGCGCTGGTTTTAACTGTGAAATGCTATTCTTGCCAGTTAAGGAAATTAGTGCGCTGATTTGGGAAGATGGAGCGGCGCGGAGGCACAAATTTCAATTTTCTTTTGACAAAATACAATTTTGCAAAGGAGCTGTGCTATGTACTCCCTGGATTCCACGGGGCTGCTCTTTGTAACCGGCCGTTCGGGAAAATAAGGGCCAGGTTTGAGAATATAACAGCCGGTTTCGGAAAATTCCACTTTCCATTCGGGAATATGCTGGCGGAATTCGGGAATATGGAGCGGGGCGCGGACTCAAATTTCAATTTTCTCTCGGCAAAAAGCAATTTTGCACGCGATTGGAATAAGAGCTAATCTATGTACTCCCTGGATTCACGGGGCTGCTCTTTGTAACCGGCCGTTCGGGAAAATAAGGGCTGGGGTTGAGAATATAACTGCCGGTTTCGGGAAATTCCCTGCTCCACTCGGGAACATAAAAAACAAAAAGCCGATATCCAATAGGAATCAGCTCTTTTTCTTCCTCCCATATGTCAGGGCGTAGACTAAATAGAGAATCCATCCGATCACACCGCCCGATATGATAGAGCCCGCCAGGATTCCCGCTAGATCGCTTGGTCCAATGGGTTTTCCAATTATGGAGATATGATAGATAAAAAACAAAATGGCGGGATACAGCATCCACTTGTATATTTTTTTCATTAGTTTCTCCTTTACGAATGTCTCATTGATTGTACCCGAAGGTTCTTCAGAAAAAAAGCCCAGCCGCTGGGGCTGAGGCTTTTAAACAATTTCTCGGGCTTCTTTGTAGTCTTCTTTTGCCGGAGAGAATCTTGGATAGTTGGTGATGATCGCAATGATTCCGCAAACAGCAATCAGCATCGGGTAAACGGTATACGGCAAGATGGCGAGCGGCGAAACCTTTGCCATCTGAGATGCTGTCAGCATCTGTGCGCCATATGGAATCAGTCCTTGTACAGCACATGAAAAGATATCAAGAATACTTGCGGATTTCTTTCTGTCAATCTTGTATTGCTCTGAAATATTCCTAGCAAGCGGACCTGTTGTAATTATGGAGATTGTATTATTGGCAACAGCAAGGTTTGTGGTGCTCACAAGCCCTGCAATCCCGAATTCCGCGCCTCTTTTTGATTTAATCCGTTTGGACATGCTTTCCATAATCCATTGAATGCCGCCGTTATGGCGGATCAGCTCAACCATGCCCCCAATAAGGATTGATAGAATCACAAGCTCAAACATGTTCGTAATCCCTGCTGGAATCTTCTGAAGCAACGTGGACAGAGTATAGCTTCCATCAGCAAGTCCTATAACGCCAGCAAAGACAATTCCGCCTGAAATAACAGCTACTACGTTAAAACCGAGCAATGCTGTGATCAGCACGGCAAGGTACGGAATTATTTTTATCCAGCTGTAGCTGCCGGCATCAACATTTGTCGTGATGCCCATTGTCATGACATAAATAATGAAGATTGCAGCAATCGCAGCCGGAAGGACAATGAAGAAGTTTGTCTTAAATTTATCCTTCATTTCCGTCTGCTGAGAACGCACAGCGGCAATGGTTGTATCCGATATAAATGAAAGGTTGTCCCCAAACATCGCACCGCCGATAACGGCAGCGATTGACAAGGCTGCCGGAATTTCCGTTTGGCCGCTGATGCCTGCAGCGATCGGGCCAATTGCTGCAATGGCACCCATTGAAGTCCCCATGGAAAGCGACACAAAAGCCGCGATGACGAACAGGCCGACTGCGAGGAGATTTCCCGGCATAATCGACATAGCAAGATTCACCGTCGCATCAACGGCCCCCATTCCTTTGGCAACCTCTGAGAAAGCACCGGCCAGAATATAGATGAGAACCATGATCATAATATCCGGATGGCCTGCACCTTTTGAAAACCGCTCCACTTTAGCTGTGAACGATTCTTTCCGGTTCATGATAAGCGCAGCTGCCGCCCCCGCCATAGTCGCCACTACGATCGGCATCTTGTAAAAATCCCCTGTAATAATGCCTGATAGTAAAAATAATCCAATAAATACGGCCAATGGCAAAAGAGCCAATGGACTTGCTTTCTTTGATGTCAAAGCAAAACAGCTCCTCTCCATTTTTAAATAAAAAAACCTCTTCTGATGAAAAGAAGAGGTTCCGCATACATTCATAATAAAGAAACGCTCTTCTCATCTATCAGGCATACACCTGCTGGAATTGGCACAGCGCATGACGCACCGCAGCCGAGACATCATTGGGCCAGTCCCTCCGTCTCTCTCGATAAGAAGCTCATAAAATTGTCAAGTCAGCTTTAAAAACAGCCTTTTATCACCATAAAGGGTTGTATGTGAAATGTCAAACAATAATGATGGCAGAAAAAGAAAAAGCCCCTTAAACCATCGCTGTATCAAGGGTTAAGAGACTCATTTAACATTAATTACCATTATGCGCACTGTCTGTTTTCTGAAATGTGATGTTCTTTAATCCCTCTGTTTCAATATCAAATTCAACGGTAACATAAAGCCCGTATTCCTTGCCTTTTTCTCTCATCCAAAGCTTGAATTTTTCCTTCGCTGTCCGGTATCCTGTCTTTTCTCTTCCTATATGAAGGTAATCAACGATTTCTGCATCCGGATATTTTTCTTCTGTCTTTTTCAAAGCGATCCTTGACCATTTGGCATATTCCGGCGGTCTTACTGTTCCTGATACATGCTTTACCACAGCCTCAGGCTCTGGTGACGGATGCTGGCACAGCATATTCAAACAGATCATCATGGACATGAACATGGCCTATTCCTCCCTTTTGCTTTTTACTATTAGTCTGCCTATTTAAGCTCCTTCCATGTGCTTAATTTTTTGCAAAATACTAAAATTGCCGTGTACGTTTCTCATTTCCCATGCTATACTTGAGAAAAGATTGATAATGATTCTCATTATTAAAGGAACGATGCCGCGATGAATTTATATAATTGTCAAAAAGGCGAAAACGCCATAATTAAATATCTTCCTAAAACGGATGAGCTTTCTTATAAACGCTTTGTTTCACTCGGAATTAACATTGGGTCCAATGTCTGCCTGAAGCAAAAATCGGCTTTCGGAGGTCCATGTATCATTGAATGCAATGGAAAATGCATCGGTCTTAGAAAGCTTGATGCGGTTCAAATCGGAGTAGAGCAATGAATACGATCGCACTGCTAGGAAACCCGAATACCGGGAAAACCACACTCTTTAACGCCTTAACCGGGTCCTACGAGTATGTTGGCAACTGGAGCGGTGTTACCGTTGATAAAAAAGTCGGCCGTTTGAAGCAGAATGCCGGGCAAATTGTAGATTTACCCGGAGTTTACAGCCTGAATCCCCTCTCGAACGATGAAGCGGTTGTCTCCAAATACTTGCTTTCAGAGGAATTTGACGGCTTTTTGAATGTTGTGGATGCCTCACAGCTTGCTCAGAACCTTCATTTAACCCTGCAGATGCTGGAGTACGGGAAGCCGGTCATTATCGGATTAAATATGATCGATGTCGCGAAGCAGCGGGGTGTGCAGATCAATCATGAACTTCTTGGCGAGCAGCTCGGCGCAGACATTGTCCCTGTTATCGCGAGAAGCGAAAAAGGCTGCAAGGAGCTGGTTGCTTCTCTTGGAAGTCCGAAAAAGCAGCCATCCTTCTCGATCAGCTATGGTAATGAGGCAGAGGCTGCTCTTGCTAAGCTGACGGAGATCCTTGAAGGCGAAGAGCATGCAAGATGGAAGGCAATTCAATTTTTGATCGGCAATCCCGAAATGGAGCGCGGTCTCAAAGGGCACATCTCTTACGCCAGCATGTCCGACACTAGAGATAGTCTTTCAAGCTCCTTAGAGGAACCGATTGAAACTCATTTTTATCTTAAGCGCCAGGAGCTGATTCAGGGGCTTCTGGAAAAGGCTGTTACATACAGTAAAGAAGGGAAAACCGCGCTTTCGGATACTGTGGATAAAATTGTGACCCACCGCTTCCTCGGCATTCCGATTTTTATCGGCATCATGTATCTTGTGTTTCAGCTCACCTTTGCCTGGGTCGGGACACCGCTGTCCGATCTTCTGGACGGATTTTTTAACGGTTCTTTAAAGGAATGGGCGATTGCAGGCCTTCAGGCTGCAGGCGCTTCTGAATTCATTCAGGCGCTTGTAACAGACGGCATTATCGCCGGAGTCGGCGGCGTTCTTGTTTTCCTTCCGCAGATCTTTGTGCTTTTCTTCTTTATCTCTCTTTTAGAGGATTCAGGGTATATGGCAAGGATTGCTGTTGTCATGGATAAATTTATGGAAGCCTTCGGATTGAACGGCAAAGCTTTTATCCCAATGATTATCGGCTTTGGCTGCAACGTTCCAGGCATCATGGCGGCAAGAACGATTGAACAGTCCAAAGAGCGGCTGCTGACCATTCTGGTTACGCCTTTTATGAGCTGCTCTGCACGGCTTCCCGTTTACGCTTTGTTTGTAGGGGCATTTTTTGCCCAGCATCAGGCGCTGATTGTTCTTTCGCTTTATTTGCTCGGCATTGTGCTGGCCCTGCTCATTACAAAGCTGTTATCAATGACGATGCTGAAGGAAGAGCGTTCCTTCTTCGTGATCGAACTCCCGCCCTACCGGATGCCGCAGGGAAAAACCCTGTTCCGCTCCACATGGGATAAAGGAAAAGGATTTGCAAGAAAAGCCGGAACCTTTGTATTTGGTGGCTCTGTTGCCATCTGGCTCCTCACATATGCAGGCCCGGGCGGATTGAATGTCTCGATGGACCATAGCTTTATGGCATTGATCGGCGGCCTGTTGATCCCGATTTTCGCTCCAATCGGCTTTGGAACCTGGCAGGCTGGAGCCTCTCTGATCACAGGCTTTCTTGCCAAAGAAGTCATTGTGGCAACGATGTCCATTATTTATGCGGTTTCTGAAAGCGAGCTCGGACAGTCGCTGCAGTCCTTTTATACACCGCTTTCTGCCTACAGCTTTATGGTGTTCGTTCTTTTGTACATCCCATGTCTTGCAACAGTCGCTGTGATCAAAAGGGAAACGGGCTCTGTGAAATGGACGGCTTTTTCCATCGTCTACCCTCTCGCTGTTGCTTATGGATTGTCTCTGTTGATCTTCCAGATTGGAAGAGTGATGGGGCTCGCCTAACCTATAGAAAAGGTGGTAGAAAACATGCTCGTCAGCATTTTGATCGGCGTTTTAATTTTCGGCTATGCCGGATATACGATTTTCAAGCATATTCAAAAAAGCAAAATGGGAAAATGCGCGTCCTGTGAACTCAACAAAGCCTGCAGCAAACAAGTTTGCACAGTACAGGAGTTCAAGCCGGAAGACAGCCGGTCGTTTACGAAACCTGATGCACTATAGATCAAAGACAGCCTGCAATTCAGCAGGCTGTTTTTTTACCTTTAATTTACAGATTTCTCATTAGTAAGGTATAATTGTCCGTAATTTCATGGTTTCGGAAAGGGAGAAAGGTATGGCAATTTGGGAAAAAGCTCTGCGCATTGGACTAGCTGCTGCAGGTTTACTGTTGGTGGCAGCCGCAATAGTATTGGATCGCCATGTCTATATTACAGCTGCACTCGCTCTTCTCGGGGCCAGCATGGTGTTCAGCGGCTTGCGTGATAACAGGAGAAAAAAAAAACAGAGCAAAATGATCGCCATTTTAGGGATTTTCCTGCTGGCAGGAGCAGCTGCAGATTTGTTTATTTAATCCTGAATAGCACCAGTACAATTGAGGCCTTTTTTCTTTTTTAGGAACAAGGCTTTTTGTCAATTCTTTTTTTCATATTACGTCACAAAAAATTCGGATTTTCCTATTTGAAAAAAAATCAAATTGCGTTACATTAGTTATTGTGTTTCCATTGAATTCAATATGTGTCCTTCGCGGTTAGCCCCCTGGCTATTGGGGATGATATTTTATACTCAGTGTGTCTGAAAATAGACCGCTTAGGGTATAGGCACAAACATAAATATTCTGTATTTTACTATGGCGGTGAGCAGTTTTGTATTCAACATTAAAAAGATTAATTATCGGGAAGCCCTTAAAATCCAACCAGTTGGGCGAACAGCGCCTGAATAAACTGAAGGCGCTGGCTGTGCTGTCTTCAGATGCCCTGTCATCTGTGGCGTACGGGACTGAACAGATCCTGATTGTTCTGGCCACCATCGGTTTCATCGCTTTCTGGTATTCTGTTCCGATCGCCGTCGCTGTCCTGGTATTACTGGCTGCTCTTATTCTTTCATATAGACAAATCATTCATGCTTACCCTCATGGCGGCGGGGCTTACGTTGTATCAAAGACCAATCTCGGTGTAACGCCTGGCTTGATTGCCGGCGGCAGTTTGCTGGTGGATTACATTTTGACCGTTGCGGTAAGTGTAACTGCCGGTACAGAAGCGATTACTTCTGCATTTCCGGCATGGCATGAACACAGAATTATCATATCGGTCATAATGGTCATTGTCATTACAATTCTCAATCTGAGAGGATTAACTGAATCAGCGACATTCTTAGCTTATCCTGTTTATTTGTTTGTTCTCGGCCTTGTTGTTTTAATCCTGTTCGGTATTTTCAGGGTGGCGACAGGCCAGGTTCCGCCGGAAACCCATGCTCCGCTCGGCGCAGCTGTCCCTGGTATCAGCCTGTTTCTATTGTTGAGGGCATTTGCATCAGGCTGTTCGGCGCTTACCGGAGTTGAAGCCATTTCAAATGCGATCCCGAACTTTAAGGAGCCTGCTCCGAAGAATGCGGCCAATACACTTGTGATTATGGGTGCGCTGCTGGCGGTTCTTTTTACAGGAATTACACTCCTTGCCTACTGGTACGGCATCTCTCCAAAGGCAGACGAAACCGTTGTTTCGCAAATTGCTGCACAGACTTTCGGGCGAAACTTTATGTACTTTTTCGTTCAGGCGACAACGGCTTTGATTCTCGTATTGGCTGCCAATACCGGATTTTCGGCATTTCCGCTGCTTGCCGTTAACCTGGCAACAGATAAATACATGCCGCGCATGTTCCTGCTTCGCGGGGACAGACTCGGGTACTCAAACGGAATTTTGGCGCTCAGCATCGGCTCCATTATTTTGATCGTTGCCTCAGGAGGAAGAACGGAACAGCTGATTCCGCTTTATGCGGTAGGCGTATTCATTCCATTTACTCTCTCCCAGACTGGGATGATCATCAAGTGGCTCAGAGAAAAGCCAAAGGGCTGGCTGCTGCCGTTATCCATTAACCTGCTCGGGGCGCTTATTACACTGACTGTCCTGATTATTTTCTTTGTAACAAAGTTTTCTCAAGTCTGGTATGTACTGATTTTCCTTCCGATCATCGTTTTTATCTTTATGCGGATTCACAGGCATTACGATGATGTCGGGCAGCAGCTGCGCATTAATCCTGAAGAACAAATTCCGCCGATTGAAGGCAATGTGATCATTTTGCCTGTTGCCGGCATCACGAAAGTAGTCGAAAACTCTTTAAACTACGCCAACAGCATCGGTGACCAGGTTATTGCCGTCTATGTTGCCTTTGACAGGGAAAGCGAAAAAAGGTTTGAGGAGAAATGGAAAAAGTGGCAGCCGAACGTCCGGCTCGTTACATTTGTCTCTCAATACCGAAGCTTAATTCGTCCGATTGGCCGAATCGTTGACGTAATTGATGAAAAAGCTCATGACTACAATTATGAAGTAACAGTTCTGATTCCGCAGTTCATTACAAAGCAAAGCTGGCACTACATTCTTCATAACCAATCAAGCCTTGTGCTTAGAACCTATCTTCTTTATCGGAAAAATATCATCGTAACAACGGTTCCGTACCGTTTTACCAAATAATGAAACGCGCCGGATTGAGTGAATCCGGCGCGTTTTTTCATGTGTTAGAGCAAAAATTAGGGGGATATGGTCCCAAATCGTTGAAAAATGTCTCTAAGTTCTCATTTTGATGCCCTTTAAGAACCGAAAAAAGCTGTTTATGTGCGGGTTTCGAAGTTTTATATGCGGCTTTTAAATTTTTATTTTCAGGTTTTGGAATTTTATATGCGGCTTTTTAAATTTTATATGCAGCTTCTGTTTTTCACATGCAGCTCAGGCTCTTTTTATGCGGCTCTATAAAAATCCATGCGGGTTTTAAAGCATATGTGCGGTTCGTCTTCCCCCATAAAAACAGGCTGCCGCAGTTCCCTGCAGCAGCCTGAATCTTCCTTATACAATCTTTTTCGCCGGCGGTTCTTGCCCATTCAGGGTGCTGTGTCTTCTTCCGTAAACGAAGTAAACGACAAGGCCGACTACGAGCCAGATTAAGAAAAACTGCCATGTAATAGCCGGAAGCTGAATAATTAAGTAGCCGCACAGCAGGAATGCGAGAATCGGCACTGCCGGTACAAACGGCACTTTAAAGGCAGAGGCTGCGCTCAATTTATTCTTGCGGAGATACAGAATCCCGATAGATACGGTCATAAAGGCGAACAGCGTGCCAATATTGGTCAGCTCAGCAAGGCGGCCAAGCGGCACAAGCCCTGCGAAAATGGATACGGCCACAAATGTCACCCATGAAGAGAAAACTGGCGTGTTCTTCTTGGCGCTGACTGTGGACATTCTTTTCGGCAGCAGTCCATCACGGCTGATCGCATAGAACAAGCGCGTCTGGCCGTACATCATGACGAGAAGCACTGTTGTCATCCCTGCAATGGCACCGAGCGAAATCAATCCAGCCACCCAGTCCTTGTGGATATACATCAAAGCAAATGCCACAGGGTTGTCTACATTCAGCTCTTGATAAGGCACAATGCCTGTCAGTATGCCTGAAACAACGATATAAAGCACAGTACAAATCAGAAGCGAGGTAATGATGCCGATCGGCATGTTGCGCTGAGGATTTTTTACTTCCTCTGCAGCAGATGAAACAGCATCAAATCCGATGTAGGCAAAGAAGACGGTTGCGGCTCCTACCGCTACACCCTGGAAGCCCATCGGCATAAACGGCGTCCAGTTTTCCGGCTTTACGTACCAAACGCCGACTGCTATAAATAGCACAACAACTGCTAATTTAATGATAACCATGATGGCATTGAAGCGGGCCGATTTTTTCGCACCCTGTGTGATCAAAAGCGTGATCAGGAAGACAGCAAAAATTGCCGGAATGTTAACATATGTTCCTTCAGCAGGATTGAAGGCACCTGTGATGGCTTTTGGAAGATGCACCCCAAAGCCTTCAAGAAAGCCCTGGAAATAGCCGGACCACCCAACAGCAACCGCTGATGAGGCAAGCCCATATTCCAGTATCAAATCCCATCCGAGTATCCATGCGATCAGCTCGCCGAACGTTGCGTAGCTGTATGTGTAGGCACTCCCTGATACAGGGACTGTTGAAGCGAACTCGGCATAGCACAGTGCAGCAAATACACAGGCAAAAGCCGACATGACAAATGAAATAATAAGAGCAGGACCGGCATGCTCAGCGGCCGCAACACCTGTCAGAACGAAGATCCCCGTTCCAATAATGGCTCCTATTCCAAGCATGGTCAGGTCAAAGGCACCAAGTTCTTTTTTCAGTGTGACATTTTTCTGACCGGTTTCTTTAATTAATGAAGCAATCGATCTCTTTCTGAACAAATCCATAAACATCCCTCACCCGCTTTTGCATAATATTCTGAAATCTCTAACTATACTTTCTAGGAATAATTTAATCTTTATTGAGACAAAAAGCAATCATTTTCTGAAAATTTCTGCAATAACTTATTTCAAACGGAGGAACGTCCTTACAATTCCTGTCATCTTGTGGATGTTTTGACCCTCTGCCGTACTAATGCAACTTTTGAAAATATTGGAATATATTATTTAATCTTCAAAATACTATCCTAAAACGCAAACCGGCTGCTTTTGGTTTAAGAATTGCTCTGAAAAGGAACATTAACAGTATCCATTTTTCTAAAGGAGCTGTTAGCATGAATCAACAGGAGTTAAGAGATAGCATTCTTGGCATCATTGAAAAAAATAAAATCGGGACGCTGGCTACAGTCAAAAACAATAAGCCGCATTCCCGCTACATGACCTTTTTTAACGAAAGCCTGACCCTTTACACACCGACCAACAAAGAAACGCACAAAGCGGATGAAGTTGAGTCCAATCCGTATGTTCATATTCTGCTCGGATATGACGGTGAAGGCTATGGTGACAAATATGTTGAAATCGAAGGAAAAGTCTCCATCCGGGATGATGAAGAGCTGAAGCATAAACTGTGGAATGACCATATGAAGCCATGGTTCGAAGGCCCGAACGATCCTGAATACATTGTGCTTGAAATCAAACCTTCAAAAATCACTTATATGAACGCAAATGGCGAGTCACCTCAGACTCTTGAGATGGCAGAGTAAACAACACAAAACGGAGCTCCTCTTATGGAAGCTCCGTTTTTGTTTTGTTTTCCGAATAATTCTCCGTCTCCTCTGCTGCACTTCCTGCATAAAAAGCGGCAGGCTCCGGAAAATGGGCCAGCTCTTCTGTTCCTTTTTGGCTAAGCGTATATTTTCCCCTCGCCACTTTTTCATACCAGCCGTAATAATTTTTATTGAGGATAGACAGGGTTTTAGCACCTGTGCCATGCTCTCTCAGCTGCTTCGGCGAAAGAGTTCCGTGTTCTTTCAGAAGGCAGGCAATGTGGATGCAGTTTTCTTTGTAGGCTGTTAGAATTTTGGTCTTGCTGCTGCCGCCGACATTGTAATCGCCATTCCGGCCGCTGATTTCCTGCAGCAATTTTTTCCGCTTCGCCTTCCCTCTTTGGAGGCTTTTCTTCCGATCAAACCGCGCGGGAGAAATTGCCACTTCCACTGCCGCCGTTCCATTCTCCCTGAACTGAACCAAAATCAGCCCGAGCTCAAGCCGCTTAATTAAATGGCAAATGGCAAGCCATTTTTTTGACCGAAGACGCATCTTTGGTTTTGGAATCGCAATATAAACCAAATCCGTCATCCGCTGCCGCTCCACCGCCTGTGTCAGCAGTTCCACATTTAAATGGAGCTTCAGTTCTATAATTGCCAGCTCATCATCCTTCAAAGCTGTGACATCACAATGATTCACTTCCCCATTAACGGCAAAGCCTTTCTTCATAAAATACCTTCTGACAGGCTCGTACAAGTCTGTCTCATAGCGCTTTTCCTTCATCTCGTTCACCTTCTTGGTGATAGTATAGCATTTTTTATAAGAGCTGCAGGGAGAAAAATGATGGGGCACATATGCCGTTGCGGCTATCACACTTTTTCATAACATATAGTGATTTCTATCACTAAAAAAGCCAGAAAGGAGGATTTCACTTATATTGAGCATTCAAAATTTTATTATAAATGGCAGCTTTGAAACGGGCAGTCTCCCTCCATGGGTCGGACAAAATGCCATCGTCACCAATCAGTTTTCACACTCAGATACATCTTCTGCACGATTGCAGGGAGGAAATGTTGTTTCGTTTATTAATCAGGTTGTTTCCATCCCGCCAAGCCAAAGCTTTGAATTTCTCGTTTCTTTAACCAAAATTGGGACAGCTCCTTCTCCGCCTGTTCAAATTCAGGTTGTTTACTTAGACAGCTCCTCAAACGTTCTCGGAACCGGGCTTTTCACAAACGTACTATCCGGCCGGATCACTTTAGAGCTTATTTGGCTCGAAATATATAAAACCACCAGCCAGGCTCCGGCAAATGCCACCCAGGCTTTTATCCTCATCAACACCCTCCCGCTTGCTGGTTCAGCTGATCTGTTAGTGGATGATGTGGCTTTATTAAATGCACAGGGCGGCGGAACGCCAGGACCAACTGGGGCTACTGGAGCTTCTGGCGCTACTGGCGCTACTGGCGCTACTGGTCCTACTGGCGCAACGGGGGCTACAGGTAACACCGGAACTACTGGAGCTACTGGAGCTACTGGAGCCACTGGCGCAACAGGGGCTACAGGTAATACTGGGGCTACTGGGGCTACTGGGGCTACAGGTAATACTGGGGCTACTGGGGCTACTGGGGCTACTGGAGCTACGGGGGCTACAGGTAATACTGGGGCTACTGGAGCTACGGGCGCAACGGGAACTAGCGGCAGTACTGGACCTACTGAAACCCGTATTTATGTAGCTAATGAGGGGGGCGACAGTGTTTCCGTCATTAACGGAAACACTAATCTTGTTGTCGCTACCATTCCTGTCGGAGGAAATCCAATTGGTATAAATGTAAACCCTGCAACAAATTTTATCTATGTCGCGAATTCCGCCAGTGAATATGTTTCTGTGATCGCTGGGATATTCAATGCTGTGATCGCTACAATTCCAGTCGGCATTGACCCAAGAGATACAGCAGTAAATACAGTAACCAATAGAATATATGTACCAAATTCTAGCAGCAACAATGTTTCGGTAATTAATGGAGCAACCAACACGGTAATTGCAACAATTCCTATCGGCCCCAACACTGCCCCTTCTGACTCAGCCGTCAATGCTGTAACAAACCGTATCTATACAGCTAATTTTAACAGTGGTACTATTTCGGTTATTGATGGTTTGACCAATAGTGTGATAACTACCATTTCTGTTGGACCCGGTCCTTTAGGAGTAGAAGTAAATCCTGCAACAAACCGTATTTATGCGGTAAATGCTTTTTCCTCAAATGTTTCGGTTATTGACGGAGCAACCAGCACAGTGATCGCAACAGTTCCTGTAGGCACCACGCCTACTCAAGCAGCAGTAAACCCTTCTACAAACCGCATCTATGTCGCTAATTTTGACAGTAACAACGTATCGGTTATTAACGGTGCAACAAATACCGTTATAGCAACAGTTCCTGTAGGAAACTCTCCAGCTGGAGCAGCTGTTAATTCCAATACAAACCGCATTTATGTCACAAACGAGGGAACCACCGATGTATCCGTCATTGACGGAACTACAAACAGCGTGATTGCGACGTTTCCTGTGGGAAGTATTCCAACAGGAATAACGGTAAATCCGTAATGAACCAGGAGCCTTTTTTGAAGAGCATGCATGTTTTCTACGTCGAACAAATAGATCTGCCTCCACATACTGCCGCAAAATTCACTTTTGCAAAGGGATAACACCTTTTTCAATCCAGGCTCTGCCCCATATTTACCGAACCAGCCAATATATTCACCAAACTAAAGAGAATATTCACCAAAAAGGCTGTTATATTCACCAAACTGCCACTCATTTTCACCAGCAGCCGCCCGGCCCCGCAAAAAGCCCCCAAGCTAAAACGCCTGGGGGCTTTTTTCACATCATTGCATCCAAAAATTCCTTCGTTCTTGTTTCCTTTGGATTGTCAAAAAAGCTTTCGGGATGGCCTGTTTCTACAATTCGCCCTTCGTGCATGTAGATGATATAGTCGGCCACTTCGCGGGCAAATCCCATTTCATGGGTCACGATGATCATGGTCATCCCTTCTTCAGCGAGCTCCTTCATCGTCTGCAGCACTTCCCCGACAAGCTCTGGGTCAAGGGCTGATGTTGGTTCGTCGAACAGCATGATGTCAGGCTGCATAGCAAGAGCTCTTGCAATCGCCACCCGCTGCTTCTGACCGCCTGAGAGCTTGTTCGGATACACGTCTGCTTTGTCTTCGAGCCCTACTTTTTTCAGGAGCTCTTTCGCTTCGCGGACAGCATCTGCCTTTGACAGCTTTTTCACCTGTGTGGGTGCTTCGATAATATTCTCAATCACCGTTTTGTGCGGAAAGAGGTGAAAGTGCTGGAACACCATTCCGACCTTCTGCCTTACTTCATCAATCTTATGTGTTTCTTTTGTTACTTCTTTGCCTTCAATGATTACTTTTCCGTTGTCTTTTTTTTCGAGAAAATTGAGGCAGCGGAGCAGTGTGCTTTTTCCGCTTCCGCTCGCACCGACAAGGCACACCACATCACTTTCCTTAACGGTCAAGTCAATGTCTTTCAGGACGTGCAGCTTGCCGAAGGATTTATTCAGCTTTTCCACTCTGATCATTTCTCTTTCGCTCATGATTCATTCCCCCTATCGGTCACTGATCGCCATGCGGTTTTCAATCGCTCTGACAATCAGCGTTAAAATGGCTACAAGGATTAAATAATAAACTGCAACGATCAGCAGGTAATTCATTTCATCAAAGTTGTTGGAGCCGATGGTTGAGGCGACATTAAACAGCTCGTTCATGGAGATGAAGGCTGCGAGAGATGAATCCTTCAGGCCGATGATAAATTGGTTGCCGAGCGGCGGCAGTGCTCTGCGGAAGGCCTGCGGCAAAATAATGCGGCGCATCGTAAGACCGTTTGACATCCCGAGTGATCTTCCTGCCTCCATCTGTCCTTTGTCAATGGATTGAATGGTTCCTCTGAAAATTTCAGCGATGTAGGCGCCGTTATGAAACGCAAGAGCAAGCGATGCCGCCCAGAAGTCAGGCAAAAGGAAAATTCCGCTGATCCCGAAATACAGGATAAAAATCTGCACAATCAGCGGCGTTCCCCTGACAAGATAAATATAAATATCTGCTATGTAACCAAGCACCTTTAATTTTGAAAGCTTTAAAAAGGCAAAAAAGAGTCCAATGACAATTCCGACTAAAACAGAGACAACAGTCAGCTCAAGCGTCAGCAGCATCGCTTGGAAAAATACGTTTTTGCTTTCTGCGAGCGTCTGAAAAAAGTGTGAAAAACTAGGCAATCTCCCCAGCTCCTTTACCAGTTATTTTCCTTCTTTCGGTTCATGAGTAATGTCTTCGCCAAAATATTTCTTGCTGATTCTTGGCAGCGTGCCATCTGCCTTCAGCTTCTCGATTGCTTCATTGATCCGCTTTAAAAGCTGCGGATTATCTTTTGGCACTACAACAGACTGGGCACTTCTTTCAATCAGCTGCTGGCCTTTTACTTTAAAGCCCTCTTTAATGGAGCTTCTGCCTGTCACAAAGTCTGTAATAACAGCATCGTGCCTTCCTTGGCTTAATGCCTGAAGCGCTGTGATATCACTGTCATAAATTTTCACGTTGCTTGTGTACTTTTTCGCAATCTCGGCATAGGTAGAGCCTTTTGCTGCCGCAACTTCCTTCCCCTTTAAATCATCAACTGTTTTGATATTGCTGTCAGGCCTTGTGAAAATCTGCGGCCCGGAATAATAGTAGGGTACGGAGAAATCCGCCTGCTTGGCGCGAAGGGGGGTTACCGTGTGGCTCGCTACGGCTGCATCTGCCCTTCCCGTTTTGACCCCTTCGACAATTCCTTTAAATTTGATCCGCTTTGGCACAGGCTTTAACCCGAGTTCCTTCGCAATCGCTTTTCCTACCTCTACATCAAAGCCGGACATTGTCATATCATCATTTACATAGCTGAACGGCTTGAACTCGCCTGATGCCGCAAACACGAATTCTTTTTTGTTAATGAGCTCTGACCCATCAGCAAGCCGGTCTTTTTGTGCGCATCCCCCGAGAAAGCCAACCAGAAAAATAAGCGACAGAAAAAATTTGCCTCCTGACTTCATGTAATGTCTCTCCCTCCCTTTGTTAACAGCGTTTTCCTCATTATGTAAACCACTAACAAACTAATTACCCCAATATTCAAATAATTAACCTGGTTATTTAGGACTTTGCTCCTCACTGCTTTTTAAAAGATCATGCTTTGTAATGATTGCGCTTTCATATAAGCCTGCTATGCTAGTAATAGAAACGTTTCGACAAATAACGTTTTCAGGAGTGAAAAAATTTGAAACCTAGCAAATCTCTTCTCATGCTGCCGCTGCTCTGTTTTGTTTTTGCCACTGTTTTCTCTTCTTCTGTTTATGGAGAAGCGCCCGGAAAAGATAAGCATGCTCTCCGAATGATCGCAAAGCAAACGTATGGCTATTTTGAAAAATTTACCGACAAGAAAACAGGCCTCACGTATGATGAAGTGCGGATGGAAAATGATCAGCCTGTAAGCGAAGCTAAGCATACGTCCCCGACAAATGTTTCGATGTATCTTATGAGCACTGTTTCAGCTCAGCGTCTTGGCATTATTTCAAGAAAAGAAGCCGTAACTAGAATAGAAACGACCCTCACCACGCTAAAAGGCTTAAAAAAATGGAATGGACTATTCTACAACTGGTACAACATTGACGGCTCTTTAAAAACCGACTGGGGCCAATTCATTTCACAGGTTGACAATGGCTGGCTGTCAGCTGGATTGATTGTGGCAGGACAGGCGTATAAAGAGGTTCACAAGGATACGGATGCCCTTGTGAAAAATATGGACTACTCAAAACTGTACGATCCGAAAGAAGGACAATTTTTCGGAGGATATGACGTCGCATTAGGAAAGCACACAGACCACCATTACGGATTGTTTTATACAGAGCCAAGGGTTGCAAGCTATATTGCCATCGGTAAAGGCGATGTTCCGAAAGAGCATTGGTGGAAAATGTTCCGGACAATGCCGCCTGAATGGGACTGGCAGGGTCAGATTCCTGAAGGAAAAGAAGCCGTGTATGATGGAGTCAAAGTTTTTGAAGGGCATTACACATATAAAGGAACAAAGTTTGTGCCATCATGGGGCGGCAGCATGTTTGAAGCTCTTATGCCAAGCATGGTGTTAAAAGAAAAAGAGCTTGGCAAAAAAGCGCTTGGATTAAATAATGAACGATATGCAAAGCTTCAAATTCAGTATGCCAAAGAAAAAGGCTATCCGGCATGGGGCTTCTCACCGGCTGCGACACCTGACGGCTACAGCGAGTTTGCCGCAACACCGCTTGGAACATCAGGGTATAAGGATGACGGCACGGTTACGCCTCACGCCACATTCCTTGCACTGGATTATGCACCGAAAGAAGCAATGGAAAACATTAAAGCCCTCGTTAAGCTGAAAACATACGGAAAATATGGATTCTATGATTCTGTAAATGTGAAAACAGGCAAGCTTGCAAAAGCCTACCTTGCACTGGATCAGGGCATGATTATGGTTTCCATAGCCAACCACACGGACCGTGCTGTGATTCGTAATTTGTTCCATCATGACAGCATCGGACGAAATCCGGAAGATTTGCTGAAGAAAGAGGAGTTTTCTATTCAGTAAGAGTGTTAAACTTATCCCCCCTAAGCAAGAAAAAAGGCTGGCTCAGCATCTGCTGAACCAGCCTTTTTCTTATTTCATTCCTGATATGTTGTAGCCGTCAATGATATGTCTCTGGAAGATGATAAAGATGATCACAATTGGCACAACCATGAAGGTGGAGCCTGCCATTTGAAGGGCAAAGTTGCTGTTATACTGCCCTTTTAACAGAGAAAGTCCGACTGAAAGTGTATACAGGCTTTCATCGTTTGCGATGATCAGCGGCCAGAGGAAGCTGTTCCAGCCGGCAATAAAGGTCAAAATCCCCTGAACGGCGAGGATCGGTCTGGACATTGGCAGGATAATCTGCATGAAAACCCTGAACTCCCCTGCCCCGTCAAGCCGTGCTGCTTCCAATAGCTCATCTGGAATGGTGGTCATAAACTGCCTGAACAAGAAGATACTGAAGGCTCCAACAAGTCCTGGGAGTACGATGCCGGCCATTGTATTGACGAGATGAAGCTGGTTCAAAATCAGGTAAACCGGAATCATTGTTACCTGGCCTGGAATCATCATCGTCGCAAGCACCAGGTAAAAGAGCTTTTCTTTTCCTCTAAAGCGGTGCTTCGCGAACGCATAGCCTGCCATTGCATTCAGGAAAAGACCGGCAAATGAGCAGATTACTACGATAATCGTATTTTTTAAATAGACGGCGAAATTCATATTTTCAAAAAGGTTCTTAAAGTTATCCAGTGTAAATTCCTTCGGGAAAAGGGACGGCGTCAGCTGCAAAACTTCACTTTCCGATTTAAAGGCAGAAAGGATCATCCAAATGAAAGGGAGAGCGAACAGCAAGCCGCCAAGAGCAAGGATAATCCCTGCCGTCCATTGCTGGGCGGTGCCCGGTCTTACTCTCCGGCGCTCAGATTTTACCGCAGGAACAGATGTATTCATCATGGCTTTGCTCATCAAATATCCGCTTCCTTTCTAGTAAACTTAAACTGGATCAGTGTAATAACGATAATCGCTATAAAGAGAACAAACGAACCTGCTGCTGCATAGCCGAAGTTGCTTTGCTGGAATCCGTTTCGATAGATAAAGAGAGCGACAGAGGTTGTGCTGTCCAGCGGTCCGCCCTTTGTCATAACAAACGGCTCCTCGAAGAATTGCAGCCAGCCGATCATTGTTGTGACAGACACAAAGAAAATCGCATAGCGGAGAAGCGGCAGCGTAATGCTGAAAATTTGCCTGAAGTGCCCTGCTCCATCAAGCTCTGCTGCTTCATAGTAGGTTCTCGGAATTCCCTGGATCGCTGCTAAAAAGATAATCATATTCAGCCCGATTGCCCGCCACAAAGCAAGAATGATCAGTGAGATTTTGGCGATAACAGGATCTGTCAGCCATGGCACTGCCGGCAATTGGATGAGCTTCAGAAGGTAGTTGAATAACCCGTACTGCGGGTTGTAGAGGTAGCTCCACACAACCGCTACAGCGACAACGTTTGTGATAGAAGGCATGTAAAAGATGACCCGGAACGCTTTAAAAATGCGCGCTTTGCCGAAGTTGATCAAAAGCGCAATGGAAAGCGAGCAGATAATCACAAACGGCACACCGAATACGACATAAAACAAGGTATTCAGGATTGATTTAACAAAGATCGGGTCTTTGACAACATCCAAATAATTTTGGAGTCCGATAAAATTAATGGCGGACCAGTCCGCAAGACTTGATAGATTGATATCGGTAAAGCTGATCATCAAGGCAACCGCAATGGGCAGAAGCGAAAACAGCGATAGCAGGATAAGGGCTGGTGCTATAAATAAATAAGGCGTTTTGCTGTTTCCCGTGCTTTTCATAAGTATCCCTTCCTTCTTCATCCCGTGCAGGAGGCAATTTATAAGGCTCTTTTCTTAAAAACTTTGGCTGCCGCTCCGCAGCAATCGCCAGGGCAGAATTTCTAAGAAAAAAGCCCTCTAGCTTTGCGGAAACTTTATAAAACCGGCAGACAGCTTCCTGCCTGCCGGTCAATGGCTTACTTTTTCAGCATTTCTTCTGCTTTTTTATTAAAGGCGTCCATTTCTCTTTGAGGATCAGCCCCGGTTCTGTAAATTTTCTCAAATGTTGTGAGGTAGCTTTGCGCAAGCGGCTCCCACTGCTTCACACCCGGCATCGGCTTTGCGTTAACCATTTGATCGCCAAATGTTTTATAATTTTGATCTTCTTTCAGAGAAGGATCGTTCCATGCTTCTTTTGCTGCAGGAAGCGCATTTGTCATCTTCAGCCATTTCACCTGTGTTTCAGGCTTGCTCATGAAGGCCATAAATTTAAGGGCTTCTTCTTTATGCTTTGTATATTGGAAGACTGTCAGATCACAGCCGCCAAGTACAGAAGTATTGTTTTCTTTTTTTGGCATAACGGCTGTTGCCCATTTGCCTTTCAAGTCAGGCGCCTGGTCGTTGATCATCTTGACCATCCAAGGGCCGCTGATGAACATTGGGATGATGCCGTCTCCTTTGAAAGCCTGCACAATATCAAGACCTGAATCAGGCGGAGCATTGGAACCGTTTTTATAGAAGCTGTCAATATAGTTTACGGCTTCTATAAAGTCCGGTTTGTTGAATAAAGGCTTATTCTCTGCATCAAGAAGTTCTGAGCCGTTTTGGCGGGCAAACATAAAGGAAAGCGTCTGCTCTTTCGGATCAAGCGTAATGCCGTACTTGCCTTCACCGCGTTTGCTCAGCTTTAATGCCGCATCGCTCAGCTCTTCCCACGTTTTCGGTGCTTCGCTGTAGCCTGCTGCTTTCAGCAAGTCCGTTCTATAGAAGAGAACCCGTGTATCCACATACCAGGGGATTCCGACTGTTTTGCCGTCTGCTTTTGTTGTTTCTATAGAACCATCAAAAAACTTGTCCTGAGCAAACTCAGGGTATTTATCGATATATGGTGTGAGATCCATCAGCGCATTTGCTGAAGCAAATTCAGGTACCCATGTTGTCCCCATTTGCAGAACATCCGGACCATTTTTTGATGCAACAGCCGTCAGCAGCTTGTCATGTGCTGTTTCCCAAGGAATTGCCTGTACCTTTACATCGATATCGGGATTCGCTTTTTCAAACTCCTCTGCCATTTTCGGCAAAGACTTCGCCTCTTCGCCCATCCCCCATACATTGATGGTTGTTTTGCCTCCGGAAGATGCTGAATTTGACGAGCATCCCCCAAGAACGCTTGCTGCAAGCAGCAGGCCGCAGCCCATTGAAGCCATCCACTTTCTTTTCATTGATATCCCCCCTGCATAATGATAAAGCTGGCAATCATTGGTGAATCGTTTCGATTCTCTGTAAAAAAATATTTCGAAGCTTGTTTTTTGTAGAAACGTTTCGACAGGCTTATTATATTCCACATTGTAATCGGTTTCAATAGCTATTTTCATTTTTTCTGATATTTTAATAATTTACCAAGTAATCCTTATATAACAACGAATACAGGAAACAAAGTTCATTGACTGCCAGTTTGAAAGCGTTTATAATCCAGGTGTAGCTTTATCGAAACGTTTCAATAAATTAAATGATTCACCATTCAGATAGGAGGACTGTAATATGCTGACTGCCCCGCGCGAAACCTTGCTCGCTTCCATGACCCTTGATGAAAAGATTGCCCAGCTTCTCCAGCTTGCCGCTCCTTTCTTTAAAGGCTCCGAGCACGAAGGACAAATTACAGGACCGCTTGCCGGTCTCGGCATTTCAGAAAGTACCGCCGCTGCTGCAGGCTCCGTTCTTGGAGCTTCAGGTGCAAAGGAATCCATCTCTATTCAAAAAGCCTACTTAGAAGAAAGCC
Source organism: Metabacillus kandeliae (assembly GCF_021166585.1). Classification (GTDB taxonomy): domain Bacteria; phylum Bacillota; class Bacilli; order Bacillales; family Bacillaceae; genus Metabacillus_B; species Metabacillus_B kandeliae. The sequence continues at coordinate 63,817 of NZ_JAJOZE010000005.1, read as the reverse complement.
GTCACGGCATTCCGCTTCTCATTATGGCCGATATTATTCACGGCTATAAAACCATCTTTCCAGTTCCGATCGCCATCGGGTGCTCATGGGATACCGTCCTTGCCGAAGAAAGCGCTGCAATCGCAGCTTTAGAAGCGGCTGTTTCCGGCATCCACGTTACCTTCGCCCCCATGGCTGACCTAGTTCGCGACCCGCGCTGGGGCCGTGTGATGGAATCTACCGGTGAAGATCCTTACCTTAACAGTGTGTTTGCAAGAGCGTTTGTCAGAGGATTCCAAGGAAAGAACCTTACAGAAGATCTCTCCAAAATCGCTTCCTGTGTGAAGCACTTCGCCGCTTATGGAGCTGCTGAAGGGGGACGCGATTACAATACTGTCAACATGTCAGAGAGAGAGCTCAGGGAATTATACCTCCCGGCCTACAAAGCAGCCCTTGAAGAAGGCGCTGAAATGGTGATGACTTCCTTTAATGTAGTGGACGGTGTTCCCGCTACAGGCAACAAATGGCTGATGCGAAAGCTGCTGAGAGAAGAATGGCAGTTTAACGGGATCCTGATCTCAGACTGGGGCGCCGTTAAAGAGCAGATCCCCCACGGCACGGCAGAGGATGAAAAAGAAGCGGCGAAAAAAGCCATCGAAGCCGGTGTGGATATCGAAATGATGACGGCGTGCTATCCGGGATATTTGAAAGAACTGATTGAAGAAGGCTCAGTGAACGAAGGGCTTGTAGATGAAGCTGTGCTCAGAATACTGGATCTGAAAGAAAAACTCGGTCTATTCGATAATCCCTACAGAGCGGCTGATGAGGAAAAAGAGCAGGAAATCGTATTCTCTAAGCAGCATCGGGACACAGCCAGAATCCTGGCGGAAAAATCGTGTGTTCTTCTGAAAAATGAAGGCGTGCTGCCGCTTCAAAAAGAGCAGAAGATTGCGGTGATCGGTCCTTTTGCAGACAATGGCGATATTCTTGGTCCATGGTCATGGCACGGCAGCAAGGAAGATGCTGTCACAGTCCTTGCCGGATTACAAAAGAAAAACTTGCCTGAAATTTTAACAGCACAAGGCTCCCATATTGAAACTGGATCAGAAGAGATGCTGAAGGAAGCTGAAAAAGCGGCGGAGCAAGCTGATGTCATCGTGCTCGCGCTTGGCGAAGCCTCTGAAATGAGCGGTGAAGCTGGCAGCAGAGCTTCGATACAGCTTCCTCCTGTGCAGCTCCAATTAGTACAGCGCATGAAAGCAATGAAAAAGCCGATTGCCGCTGTTCTGTTCAACGGCCGTCCGCTTGATCTGCACGGTGTAATCGAGCATTGCGATGCGGTTCTGGAGGCATGGTTTCCAGGTTCTGAAGGCGGAGATGCCATCACCAATCTGCTTTTAGGAGAGGCCAACCCTTCCGGAAAGCTTTCGATGTCCTTTCCTTATTCAGCCGGACAGATTCCAGTCTATTACAACAACTACAATACAGGCAGGCCGAAGGATGCTCCAGATGCACAGGAACGCTATGTTTCCCAGTATTTAGATATCCCGAACGAGCCGCTGTTTCCATTCGGCTTCGGCTTAAGCTATACAGCTTTTGACTGCAGCCATGCCAGCCTTTCTTCAGAAATACTCAGCCCGCAAGGCGAGCTGACCGTATCCGCTCAGGTAACGAACACCGGTGAATATGCCGGCGAGGAAGTAGTCCAGCTTTATGTGCAGGACTTGTCCGGCGAAGTGGTCCGTCCGTTAAAAGAGCTGAAAGCCTTTCAGAAAATAGAGCTTGCGCCGGGAGAAACGAAAGAAGTCTCCTTTACGCTTAGTGAAAAGGATCTTCGCTACTATCACTCAGACTTAAGCTTCAAAAGCGATGCGGGCAAATTTCATGCCTTTATCGGAGGCAGCAGCAGAGATCTTGCACCGCTTTCCTTTGAACTGCTGCATATGAAAGAGGAGGATATGAAATGACAACCTTGATTCAGACAAACCACAGCATCTCTCTTGGCGGAACAAGCTTTACTTTTCTCCCCGGCGGAGATTTATATGAGGCAGCGCACGGCCCGATCATGATTAACCAGGTGCTCGGCAACCCTGTTGACGGCTCTCTCAATAATCTTTATTTACGGCTGCACCGCAATTCGGAAATCAGCGTATTCCCGCTGCTTGGCGCAAAATCAGGCAGCACGGTTACTTTTTCAGAAAATCAGGCTGTTTTTCAAGGCACAGCTGAAAACGTCCGCTATGAAGTGACATTTTCTCTTTCAACTCTTGGTGTTTGGTTCTGGGAAATAACTCTTGAGGGGTCAGGTGTGACAGCTGATCTTCTCTACGGCCAGGACATCGGCCTTGCTCACAGAGGAGCAGTCAGGACAAATGAAGCATTTGTTGCCCAGTATATTGACCACAGCGTTTATTCGGACGAAAAAACCGGCTATGTTGTCTGCTCGCGTCAGAACCAGCCGCAGGACGGCAAGTTTCCGTATCTGCAGCAGGGCTCGCTGACAAAGGCTGCCGGGTATTGCACGGACGGCTTTCAATTTTTCGGCCTTTCTTATAAAGAAACAAATGAACCGGAAGCTTTTTATCAAAGAGATCTTCCGAATGAAATCTATCAATATGAATTTGCCTATACCGGCCTGCAGTCGAAACGGATTGCGCTTGAAGGGAAAGCGGAATTTGTTTTTTATGGCCTTTTCAGGGAAGACCATCCCGAGGCTGTTGCTGCCCCTGAATTCGAAGATGTTCTTTTTGAAGCCTGGAACGAAACGAGAAGCTTTGACGGAACCTTCTCTGCTGAGAGCAAAATAGCCTCTATTCCCCTTCCTTCCGCTGTTTTAAAAACATTCAGCATGCAAAAGGAAGATGTGGACCTGCTTTTCCCAGACCGTATTCAGGAAGAGTACAGTGACGGACAATTGCTTTCCTTTTTCACAGGCAGCTATGAGCATGCCGTATTAAAAGAAAAAGAGCTGCAAATGGAGCGTCCTCACGGGCACATTTTGATGAATAGCGTTCAATTCCAACATCCTGAAAAAACGATCACAACAACAAGCCATATCTATGGCATTTTCAACTCCCAGCTTGCCTATGGCAACACATCGTTCCATAAAATGCTGACAAACCAGCGCAATCCGCTGAATATCCTGAAAACTTCAGGCCAGCGCATTTATCTGGAAACGGAAAGCGGCTATGAACTGTTAGGCCTCCCTTCTCTTTTTGAAATAGGCTTTAATTATGCCCGCTGGTATTACAAAACAGCTGATGACCTCATTGTTGTCACGAATTTTACAGCTGCCGGCTCCCCTGCTGTTCAGCTCGTCCTCCGCTCCATGCAGGGGAAAGCGTACCGCTGTCTTGTGACACATCAAGTGTCCATGAACAACAATGAATATGAAGTGCCGTTTGGCGCTGTGAGAAATGGACAAACCATTGCTTTTACAGCTTCGGAAAAGGCAGACAGCGCTGGCAAATATCCCGGCCTGCAGTACAGCATGACGCTTGATGCAGAATTTAACATTTCAGAGCATGAAGCCTTTGAGGCAGCTTCGCTGTTTGTCATCGAAACGGAGCAGACCGCATCTTTTACCGTGACCATTAAAGGAAGCTTTGACAATAGTGACGGGCTCCCGGCAGAACAGCTTGATGCAAGTGAAGAAATCGAAGAATACCGCCGCTTTTTGAAGAACACAATGAACCATTTTCAGCTCCAGCACCCTTCACAGGCTGCTGAAAAATTGAACATTCTCTCCTGGTGGTACACGCATAACATGCTGGTTCATTACTCTGTGCCGCACGGTCTTGAGCAGTACGGAGGCGCTGCATGGGGAACAAGGGACGTGTGCCAGGGACCAGCTGAATATTTCCTCGCCACCCGGAATGATGAAGCAGTCAAGCACATCCTGCGGACTGTCTTTTCTCATCAATACGAGGATACAGGCAACTGGCCGCAGTGGTTTATGTTCGACCGCTACTCCAATATGCAGCAGGAGGAAAGCCACGGTGATATTATCGTCTGGCCGCTCAAGCTTCTGAGCGACTATCTGCTTGCAACAGGCGACACGGCGATTTTGAAGGAGAAGGTTTCTTATACTGACAGAGAAAGCGGGCTTTCTACCGGCAGCACGGCAACGATCCTGGAACATGCCCAAAAAGAAATACGCTTTATCAAAAGCCACTTCCTTTCTGGCACTTCTCTTTCCGCTTATGGGGATGGAGACTGGGATGACACACTGCAGCCTGCCAATCCTTCTTTGAAAAAACATATGGCGAGCAGCTGGACAGTGGCGCTTACTTACCAGGCTTTCCGTCAGTTTTCAAACGCGCTGTCAGAGTATAGCCCAGAGCAGGCAAAAGAGCTTGCTGAGCTGGCAGATTCGATTCAGCAGGATTTCTCCAAGTACATGCTCGATACACCTGTGATTCCTGGATTCTTATATATGGAGAATGAAAGCCAGCCTGAAAAAATGGTTCATCCTGAAGACAAGAAAACCGGCATTCAGTACAGGCTTCTGCCGCTGACGCGAAGCATGATTGCAGAGCTTGTGTCACCAGAGCAGGCAAAAACGAACCTGTCCATCATTAAAGAGCATCTTTCTTTTCCAGATGGCGTCAGGCTGATGAACCGCCCTGCTTCTTACAAAGGCGGCGTCAGCACAAACTTTAAACGCGCTGAGCAGGCAGCCAATTTCGGCCGTGAAGTGGGCCTGCAGTATGTTCATGCTCATATCCGCTTTATCGAAGCAATGGCCAAACTCCGAAAACCGGAAGAAGTATGGCAGGGACTTGAAGCGATTAATCCAGTCGGCATCACCTCTGCCGTTCCAAATGCAGCGCTTCGCCAAAGCAATGCCTATTTCAGCAGCTCAGACGGCAAATTTTCAACTAGACATGAAGCAGAAGAAAACTTTGAAAAGCTGAAAACAGGCGAAACAGCTGTGAAAGGCGGATGGCGCATCTATTCCAGCGGCCCTGGCATTTACATGAACCAGCTGCTTTCCAACTGCCTTGGCATCCGCTTCCATGCAGACAGCCTTGTGCTCGATCCCGTTCTTACGGAAAGTCTTGATGCCCTGAAAGTAAGGTCCCTTCTTTATGGGAAACCGGCGGTGTACAGCTTCAGCCTTGGATGCACAGAGAGCAAGGTATTGGTTAACGGCAAAGAGGTTCAGACTCAGAAGCTTGATAACCCTTACCGTCAGGGAGGCTTGCTTGTACAAAAAAGCACTCTTCTCCCCCTATTGGATCAGGAAGAAAATGTCATAGAAATACAGTGCAATTAATGGGATTACCGTCTTCTTAACTGTATAATAATAGAAAATACTCAGCTTTACGGCTCTTATTTTAAAGGGACTCTGTTATTGAAAGGGATTGATTTTTTTACCTGCTGATTGGAAAGCGGACGCCTCGTGCTTGAGATCAGCAGCCAATTTAACAGAGCCTTAAAAATAAAGGCTTAATAGATAGGAGAGAAACACGTGGTCAGTATTAAGGATATTGCTAAAAAAGCTGGGGTTTCCATCTCCACCGTGTCCTATGCTTTGAACGGCAATCCGAAAGTGACGGAGGAAACGACAGCCCGGATTCTGGCGATAGCAAAAGAACTGAATTACATCCCGAATGCTGCTGCCAGAAATTTAAAAAAGCAGGAAACGAAAATTATCGGCGTATTTTTAACAAACTACAGCGGCGCCTTTTACGGGGAACTGCTTCAGGGGATGCAGGAGTTTTTATCTGAGCGCGGCTATGACCTGATTGTCTGCAGCGGCAAGCGGTCGCACCGCATGCTGCCGGAACGGATGATCGACGGCGCGATTGTGCTCGATGAAACGTTCACCTCAGAGGAACTCCTGTCACACGCGGACAGAGGTCACAAGCTCGTTGTGCTTGACAGGGAAATACCCCACCCGAACATCAATCAGGTGCTGCTCGACAATAAAGCAGGTGCTTCCCTTGCGATGGAACACTTGATTGAAAAAGGCCATCGCACCATTTATGCCGTGTCAGGCCCTTCCGGCTCCTATGACAGCAATCAGCGGCTGAAGGCTGCGAGACAGGTTGCGGACAGGCATCCTGACATCCGCTTCATTGAGATCAGCGGCAATTTTAACAAAAACGCGGGCGAAAAGGCGGCCATGCAGATCTCGGCTGAAATGACAGAGCCTGTCGGCGTATTCTGCCTCAACGACGAAATGGCGATCGGCATGTACAACTATCTTTCCGGAACACCGCATGCGGTCGGGAAAGATATTGATATCATCGGCTTCGATAATATTGAAGTATCCCAGTATGCCTCCCCAAGGCTTTCCACAATCGATTATTCCAAGCATAAATGGGGAGCGCTCGCTGCTGAGCAGCTGCTGAAGCTGATTGCTTCAGAACCGATAGATCATGAACGGATTTATGTTTCATTAGTAAAAGGGGATTCTGCTTGAGGGTTTTTAGGCCGGCATTGTAGCCGGTCTTTTTCTATTATTGCTGTTCTTATAATTTGGCTGTTGATTTCCGTTTCAGGCGTCCGCTTTCCGCGGGGCGGGCGGTGAGCTTCCTCGGCGCTTTAGCGCCTGCTTAGATCTCACCTGTCCCGCTGCTCCCGCAGGAGTAGGCCGCCTTCCCCTCCAATCAACAGGTGTTCACCACAACATTTAACGCCGATCCATTTCTTCCTCTTCATCTGAAATAGTTCTCTCTCAACCCGTAAAGACAAGGTGTTTCTAACATTTTTTTTATGATAGAGAAATTCGTACAAGCTGATTATTCTATTTTTCATACTTTATAGCGTACAGCTATTTTAATAGTGAAAGGATGGATAATTATATGGCTGATACTTTCGGCTCAAATACAGGCAATGCTGATATTATCTACCCGCCGTCCGTTCCTCTTGCTCCTTTTTACAGCAACACGCTGAATGGTGATTTTGCTGCAAATGGCGTGGGCCTGCGCAATGTTAATCAGGCTAAAAGAGGAATAATCGATATGAGCGGGCTTGTCCCTGCAGGCTCCACGATCGTTAAGGCTTTCTTGTATTGGTCCTACCTGCGCGAGAACACGAAAGCGCCAAACCCTACAGGCCTTTTTAACAGCACACTTATTACCGGTACTCCTGTAGCAATAGCGATAGGAGATCCCTGCTGGCCAAATGTAGATGTGGAGGATGTTTTTCGTGCAGATGTTACAGGCCTTGCAAATACCGGCATAAATACACTAACCGCTTTCCCATCAGGCGTACAGGACAATTCAGACCCAGCTGCCCAAATTATTCCTCCCCTTCTAGAAGGGGCATCGCTTGTTATCATTTATGCCAACGAGAGCCTTCCAAGAAAAACAATCATCATAAATGAAGGCGGCGTAACCTTCAGCGGCCAAACGGTCTCAACATTACTCAGTGGATTTCGCGCTTCCTCTTCTCCAAGTGCCAGAACAGCTTATATTGTAGCGGATGGACAGGCAAACATTCCTCTTGACCAGGCTTTTTTCAATAATACGGCGGTTGCTGGCCCAGGGACAAATGTCAAACCGGAAGATGCCTTTAATGGACAGGATGGGATTGGTGTAACAGGAAACCCTGCTTATGGCCTATGGGATACATTGGTTCTTGACGTAAGCAGTCTTGTTGCCGCAGGAGATGCTTCAGCAGAAGCAGCCATTGTTTCCCAGAATGACTGCCTGACTTATATCGCACAGGTATTTTCTGTAACGGCAGGAGGAGAGCAGCCTTCTAAAACGTTTATTAATAACAGTGCAGCTACTTTGCAGATTACCCTGTTTCTGCGCCAGGGAACAAATCCTGTTAATCAGGATGGAACCGTTTCCTTCAATCTTGCACCTTTCGAAAGACGAACAGTCTCTTATGGCGACGCCGAAAATCCATTTTTGAACGGGCTTATTTTAACTACGCTTTTCGACAATGATCTTTACAGCAAAGCGGAGTTTGTCTTGGAAAGAAGCAGTGAGCTCGATAATCTGCTCAACACGAATGATTTTATTTCCTTCTCTAAAATTTTGACAGACTATGTGACTTCCGGATTTAATGCTTAAGAGTTTGTGCTGATCCATTTGTTCAGCAGCAAAACGCTCAGAAATATTCCTGAGCGTTTTTTTCGTTATGAACCTTTTTTAAACTCTTCTTTTTTGAACGGATAAGGAGAATTCAGCAGGAGCATTTTTTAAGAGTTTCCTCCTTTATGCGCCATCAACAGCGAGTGAATGAGCATGCCGGCTCATGGGCTTTCTTCTTATTTCAAAACTATCCGATACAGCCATTATAAAAACAGCATGCCCCATTCAGGGACGCGGCCTATTGATTAACAAAACAAAAAAGAAACCAGCCATTTTTTGTCTGGTTTCTTTTTTTCGAAAATTTATTTTCGGTTTATTATTTTAGAGGTAATAGGTGTTACATCCATTGTTGCGTTAACAAAGGAGAAGCCATTCCCACTTTCTTCAAACCCCATCGTTTCTTTGTTTTTCCCAAAGGTCAGCTGGATACCCTTTCCTTCTGAAAAGCTGTAAGCATGTGAGTTTTTTACCCCTGCATGACCGAAGAGAGAGTAAAAAGTGTAGTGGCTTAGAAGACTGTGAGGCGTTAAGACTCCGGAAAAAGGAGCAGGCTTGTTATCACTGCTTCTATCTTTTATCAGAGATTTTGATTTTATGATCGAGATCTTCTTTGTTTTTAAATCTACTGAATCCCCAGCCTGTATAAAAGAATAGAGAATTTTTCGATAGACGCTTGGCTGGCCTTTTGGCTGAACAGCTTTCGATAGATCAAGCACGGTAATACCGCCTCTCCCTGCCGCTTCCGCTCTGTGCTCTTTATTATTGATGACCAAAGCGGTGTCTTCGTCAATTCCAAAGGCCAGCTCGTTCCGATTCCCTTTTTCATAAGCAGCCGCAATCAGTCTGCCGAGCCTTGCTTTATTGTCAAAATGCTGATCGACCATACCATACGGGAAGAAACCAAGTCCTTTTTCAAGGTAAGCGGGTCCGCCCTCCTGCTGCTGTTCCCCTTCGTATTCATTTGTAAAGCCCTTTTCAAGGGTATCGAGACTGCCCCCGCCGGCAAGCATGACAGGACTCATAATGGCAGCCCCAGCACTTGTTCCTCCCAGAACGGCCCCATTGAGGTAAATGTCCCACATGCTTTTCAGCGCCTTTGATTCGGATCCGTCTTCGTTGAAAAGAGCGGCGGTAATATTCGTTTGGTCTCCTCCGACAAACCAGATCCCGCTGAGCGATTGAATGTCCTTTGCAACAGAATCGCTGTTTTTATTCCCAGCCCATTCTGCTTCATTTTCTGGCGTACCTTTCAGATCATGAGTCGAAAGCGGAATAACGCTGATGTTTACTTCCGGAACACCATAATGGATCAAATCCGCTTTGAATGATTTGGTCGAGCTGATGCTTGAGCTTGCAGCTGGGACGATGCCGATCTTTCCGTTTTTCGCTAAAGAAATAAATTTTTGATAGATTCCCTTGTTGCTTGAACCAAGAGCTCCTCCCGTAATCACGAGATTTCCTTTTAATGGCTCCTTGTGCGTGTCTGGGAGCGGAAATTCCGATTTTTTATAGTCTTTGAAAAGCGTTGGATTCTTTTTAAACAAAAATTTCTTCGGAGAAATTTCGAGCTCCGCGTTGACAATGGAGTAATCATCCTTTTGACCGTCTTTGTAGCCCCAATATCCATTTGAGTCAGCTGTTTTTCTGAAAATCAGCTGGAAGCCGTCCCCCTTGCTGGTAAAGAGAGCACTTTCCACTTGATCGGTGCTGCTGTTATCCATCAGTGAATAAGCCAGATAGTTTTTCAGCCTGCCGTATGATGTCAAACCCCCTGTGGCAGGAAGAGGCTTGGAGCTATAGTATTCATAGCCCTTCGTCCCTTCTTTGTCTGCCCGGATGGTCCACTTCTTTGCTGCAAAATCAACCGTATCACCTGGGGCAAACAGATGAAGTTTGATATTTTTTATTCGGGAATTCTTAACCGAAGCGCTGCTCACATCAATAACGGTCATCCCTCCTCTTCCGAAGATCTTCATCGTTTTTGACGCATCATTCACACTGACGGCCGTATACTCGTCAATTCCATAGGAAAAAAATGACTTGTTATGATGAAGAGCTGCTGCTGTCAGCCGGCCCAGTCTGGATTCTTCGTCAAAATGGGAATCCAGAAGTCCATATCGGAAAAAGCCTAAGCCCTTTGTGACATGAAGCGGTTCGCCTTCCCCTTTTGGAGTTTTATTCCCCATTAATGCCCCAAGGCTGTCTCCCTGGACAATCATCTTATCTCCCAGCACCTCAGCCGAACCTCCGACCAGAGCGCCTTTTTGATATATAGACCAAATAGCCTGAAGTGCCTTCGACTTTGTCCCATCCTTTTGCTGAAGGGCGTTTCTAATCTGAAGAACATCATCTCCCGCAAACCAGATGGCAGATAATTTGTTAATTTTGGAAGCAAGGACCTCTTGCTGAACATTCTTCTTCCATTTCGCTTCATTTTGCTTCGTATCCTTGAAATCATGATGGGAGATTGGAAGAATCTCAATCTGCTCTCCCTTTACTCCATAGCTCTCCAGCTCTTTTTTTAATTCAGCCGGTTCAGCCATCGTGCTTGAACCAGCCGGTACAATCCCAATTTTCGCCTTCTCTTCCCCCCCGGCAAGCCGGATCAATTCATTAAAAACCTCCTGATTGCTCTTTTCAATTCCCCCTCCTGCAACAAGCAAATTTCCTTTTACTGTTTTGCCAGTCTCCGCTGCTGCAGGGATTTCTGCATAACTAAAGACTAAACATATTGCCAGCAACATGAACCAAATTTTTTTCATCCTTCCCTCCACCTCCATCATTTTCCTTCTCTTAAGTGAATAGCAAGAACTGTGCCAATCCGACAAATGGCTTAACGTCAAGATATTTTCAGAAAATTGGATCTTTTTGGGTGTTTTTTAAAACAATCAAAAACCCCCATCTGCTGATAACGGGTTGACTGTTGGGGGGCAAAACTTTACATCTCAATATTAATCGCAGGGCAATTCCCAACAATTTTTACTATCATTCAAAGATGAATTCGCATAAAAAATAGCTTGGAATTATTCCAAGCCATTTCCTTATTAAATGTTCAATCTTCACTTCTATATTCAAGAATATCACCAGGTTGACATTCCAGTGCTTTGCATATTGCTTCTAAAGTCGAAAACCTAATGGCTTTTGCCTTTCCGTTTTTCAAAATAGAAAGGTTAGACATTGTAATACCAACTTTCTCAGTTAGTTCTGATACACTCATTTTTCTTTTCGCAAGCATTACATCAATATTAATGATTATCGCCATTTCTCCACCTCAAACCGTTAAATCATTTTCCGATTTCAATTCAATTGCACTTCGTAAAAGTTCTTGGAGAATGGCAGAAAAAACAGCAATAACAAGTGAAGCAAAAGTTATTACAATCCCCACAAGGGCAATGCCAGGGTGTAGCGTATTTAGCGCTGTCAGCAAAATCATCCCTATTAAATATAAAACGATAATGGCTATTGCACAATTTTTTATATACCCTAAAGAAGTTACAGATAAATTCGTAAAGGCAGCCTTTCCTTTTATATAGTTTAAAATTTTTAAGGCTTGGTATAAAGCTAGAAAAAATGGTATGGCTGATAAATATATTCCCATAAGAACTGGCATTTTCAAATAAGCATACTCAGGGTCCATCGCTGCTGCTTCTTTCGCTAAGTTGGGTAATAAAAATATACATAATGAAAGTATAGTAAGCCCGATGATAAAGATCGTTATTTTTAAAAAAGTGACTTTATATTGTTTCATATGCAAATCATCCTCCATTTTTTGTTAATTATAATTTACAATTTATTGTTTATCAATAAATATTTATTATTTATTACTAAATTCCTGTTGTTAGTGAAAATTCCTTTTCAAAAAATAAATCACCCATTTTGAAGTGGGTGATTTATTTAAACTATAAAATATCATTCAAGGTAAATTGTTTATCCGTAATGCCAAGTTGTTGGGCAGGAGGTAATTCTCCTTTTCCTTTAACTTCAAGCATCTGCCTACAAACCTTCCGATTTTTAACAGTAAGTCTTCGGCTGGCGGAGGTTTATTGATCGCGAAGATAAAGAAGATAGTCCGTTGAGACGCCTTTGTGACCGAGCTGCCGAATTATCGTCAGGGCATTGCCCCGATGATAGGTCCCATGATTGACCGTTTGAAAAATGATTTCGTCTGACGTATTGGAAAACGTTTCTCCCCTTAAGTCGGTATAGGTTATGGTCCAAGAACCTTCTCCCCGCTGCTTGAAAAGGCGGATCATTTCATCCGAGGCTTTCGTTAAATGCTCTCGTGCCTCCTTTGCATCTTCAAATCCATTGGCCAGATTTCTTTCCTTCCCGGATAATCTGCTGAACCAAATTTGATCTGCACGGTACATATGATAAAAGACATCCGCCAGAGCAGAGAAGGACCCTGCTGCTTTTATTTGAAACACGTTTTCTGATAAGCATTCAATATGGGACAGCATGGTTTGATTCGCCCACTTGTGGTAGTTCAGGAGTTCACTAGGCAGTTGTTTCATTTGCTTCTCCCTCCATGACTTATTGGATTCCATAAAATCATACTCCCTTCTGGAAAACATCGTCAATCTGGATCAAATTGATTAAAATAGACTATAAGAGTAGAAAAAGCGCCCGACAAAACGGGAAGCAGCATAACACGAAAGAAGGCATTCACTATGAACGAAAGCTCATCAGCACCTAAACCGCCCTATTACGCCGTCATCTTCACCTCAAAGCGAACAGACGGAGACAATGGCTATGGGCAAATGGCCGCTAAAATGGATGAACTGGCTGCCGGGCAGCAAGGGTTTTTAGGCATCGAAAGTGCAAGAGTCACAGGTCTCGGCATCACCGTTTCTTATTGGGAAAGCCTTGAAGCCATTCAGCAGTGGAAAGAAAACAGCGCGCATCAGGCTGCACAGGCAAAAGGAAAGACAGACTGGTATCAATCTTATACAGTGCGAATCTGCAAGGTAGAGCGCGATTATGGATTTGAACGTTAGCCATTTGCTTTTTTGCCTTTTGAGGACATATGTCCTTTTCTTCCTCCCCTTTAAAAAGCGATAATAGCGATGGGGGTGACATGATGAAAGGAATTCTTTTTGCCTTTTTCGGCGGTGTGTTTATTACACTTCAAGGTGCAGCCAACTCGCGGATCGGCCAGGATATCGGTACATGGCAGGCTGCCGCTATTACACAAATGACAGGTTTTATCCTCGCACTTATTTTAATGTTTTTGCTAAAGGACAAATCGTGGAGGCAATTTAAACAGGTGAAGCCGATTTATTTGCTTGGCGGATCTTTTGCAGCGATTGTGATTTTCAGCAATGTAACAGCCATCCATCTTGTCGGTATGACGATTACGATCTCAGCCCTTTTGATTGCCCAGTTATGTGTAGCCTTTTTAACGGACAGCTGCGGCTGGTTCGGAACTAAAAAGCAGAAGATGAGATGGATTCAATTTATTGGGATCGGCTTGATGGCGGCAGGGGTCATTGTCATCAGCATGTAAATCAGGCCATGGAGGAAGCGATGGGAAAAATATTTGAGGCTGAAATGCTCGAGTCCTATATGAAGGCTTTTCAGCTGGACAGCATTTTCAATCAAAAAGTACAGCCATATATGAAGCTTGCTCATTTTAACAGACAGGAAATCATCTGCTCGCAGGGCGGAATTTCCGAGCACTTGTACGTGCTTGTGGAAGGAAAAGTGAAGGTTTTTACAACATCGCCTGAAGGAAAAACGCTCATTCTTTCCTTTAAAAAGCCTCTTGAACTGATTGGCGACATTGAATTTGTAAGGGGTACCAGTACGGTCAATACAGTTGAAGCTGTTTCTGCTGTTACGATGATCGGCATCCCTTACAGGGAGCTGAGAAAATATGCCGGAGAAGATCCTGCCTTTCTTCAGTTTCTGCTCGGCATTATTACCGATAAATTTTATATCAAATCGAGTACGCTCCAGTTCAATATGCTTTACCCTGTTGAGGTCAGGCTCGCAAGCTACCTGCTCTCTGTTTCCTATGATGACGAAACATTCCTCACAGGCCGGCACAGCTCGAAAAACCTGAGGGACGCAGCCAATCTGATCGGGACAAGTTACAGGCACATGAACCGCGTGATTCAGCAGTTTTGCGGAGACGGCCTGATTGAACGGACGAAAAAAGGCATCATCGTGAAAGACAGAGAAGGCCTTGGCCTGATCGCAAACGGCAATATTTACGAATAAGAGGAGAGAAAAAAATGCTAGCAGGAATACTTTTCGCCATTGTTGCAGGGTCCTTTGTCGGCCTGCAGAACATTTTTAACAGCAAAGTGAACGAGCATGCCGGCTCATGGGCTGTTAATGTGCTCGTACTCGGACTTGGTTTTCTCGCATCTCTTACCCTCGGTTTACTATTTGAAGGCAGGCAGATGTTTCAGCTGCATAACATGCAGACATGGTACTGGTTCAGCGGCATCATCGGTGTTGGTGTTGTCACCTGTGTGGTACAGGGCGTCAGAAGGCTTGGGCCTACCCTCGCCATCTCAATAGTTTTAGCCTCTCAGCTTGGTGCCGCCCTTGTTCTCGACTCCATCGGATTTATGGGGCTGGCACCCGTTCCGTTTTCGTTTAAAAAGCTGTTTGGTGTGCTCCTGATCATTGCTGGAATCATTCTTTTTAAATTCAGCGGACAAAGGGCAGCGGGAGAGATGAAAAAAGCTTCCTGAAGAAAGGAAGCTTTTTTCTATTCTATTTGTTCTCAGTCCTTTTTCAGCCAGTAGATTAATTCTTTCTCCCGCTTTTCGCTCATTTCCTTCGACAGGGAAGCCGGCCATTGGTAATAGCCTTCCCCGGTTTTTTGGCCGTATTTGCCTTCTTCCTTAAGCGTTGTCAGCAGACTTGACGGTTTATCGCTTTTTGATAAGTCTGGGAAAAGATAGTCAGAGATGGAATGAAAAACATCCAAGCCGCCCATATCGGCTGTCATAAACGGACCAGTCACCGGAAGGCGCCTGCCGATGCTGTATTTCACTGCTGCGTCAATGTCCTCCATTGAAGCGATGCCCTGCTCCAGGATATACTGTGCTTCTCTGAACAGCGCATACTGCAGCCTGTTTCCGATGGATCCGAGAATTTCTTTTTTGATCACGATCGGTTTCTTGTTCATTTTTTTCAGCAGCTCTAATGTTGTATCAACGGTTTCTTCAGCTGTTTTCTCCCCGAGCACAACCTCAACGAGCGGAATTAAATGGCCGGGATTCCAAAAATGCGTCCCGATCGTCCTTTCCGGAGCTTTCGCATAAGCAGCAACCTCAGTGGGCTTTAAGCCTGAGGTGTTTGTTGCTAAAATAACATCTTTAGAGCAAAGCTCGCTGAGGTTTTTGAAAAGATCCTGCTTCAGTTCCAGATTTTCCGGCGCTGCTTCAATCACATAGGATGTTCCAGCCGTACACTCCTCAAGCGAGGTTGTAAAGGATATGAGCGATTGGGCTCTTACCATCTCCATTTCTGTGATAACCCCGTTATCTTTCAGCATTTCTGCCTTTTCCCTTACACCGGTCTTTCCCCTGCCAAGATCTTCTTCATCTATGCCCCAGACGCTTGTTTTAATTCCGGCGGCTGCAGCAGAAAAGGCAATGGAATGTCCCATCGTGCCGGCTCCAATGATCGAAAGCTTTCCATTCATATGGCCGTCCACCCGCCATCGACTTTCATCGTCTCACCTGTTATAAAATCAGCCATATTTGAGGCCAGAAACAGGACCGCACCTGTGACATCTTCAGGCTTTGACAGCTTTCCTAAAGGAATGCGGCTGATCACATCATCGTAAAAGTCCCTGTCCTCAAACATTTTCCCTGTCATTTCTGTTTCAATAAACGTCGGGGCTACCGCGTTCACTTTAATGCCAAGTGATGCCCATTCCACTGCCAGCGCTTTTGTGAGCTGCACCGCGCCCCCTTTGCTTGCACAATAGGCTGCCCGCTTGTAATAGCCGACAAACGCCATTTGAGACACAATATTGATGATCTTTCCTTTTCCTTTTTTCATCATGTGCTTACCGGACCGCTGCGAGCAGAAGAAGGTGCCTTTTAAGTTTGTATCAAGGATTTGATCCCAGTCCTCTTCCGTTACGTCCAGTGCCGGCTTTGGAATATTGATTCCTGCATTATTAACGAGCAGATCAATTCCTCCTAAAATCTCTGCCGCTTTGTCTACCATTTCATATACGCTGTCTGTCTGCTGCATGTCTGCCTGCAGGCTAAAGCAGTTTGGATGGATGCTCTTCAGCTCTTCCTCCGCGGAAGCAAGTGCATCAACGCTTCTGCCGGCAATGACGACGTCTGCCCCAAGCTCGGCAAAGCCCTTTGCCATGTTTTTGCCGATGCCTCTGCTTCCGCCTGTCATCAGCACTTTCATTCCTTTTATTTCATCAAAGTACGCCATTTTAGCCTCTCCCCTAAAACCTTAAAATCAATAACGGGCTGTGACCATTTTCTGCGAGTGTAAAATATCACTCCGCCTTTTCCATGTGCTTGAAGATCTCCGGAAAAGGATTTTTATACCCAACGCCATTGGAGCCGGCACGCCAAAACTATTTGTCCCAAGTTTAGGAGCGTTATCAATCAAACTATTGAACAGCAGCCTTGCCGTATCTTTTCACTCTCAGCAGCGCCTGCTCGGCATGGCCTGCAAAGTTTTCAATCTGGCACAGCCTTGCTGCATATTCCCCAATTTCTGCGCTCGCTTCTTTTGTTACTTTTTGATAAGTGCAGGTTTTCAAGAATTTTCCAACCCACAGTCCGCCGGTATAGTGGGCAGCCCCCTTTGTCGGAAGGGTATGGTTTGTGCCAATCACTTTGTCCCCGTAAGCGACATTTGTTTCCGGCCCAAGGAACAATGCTCCGTAATTGGTCATGTTATTTAAGAAATAATCCGGATCTTTTGTTAAAACTTCCACGTGCTCATAAGCGAGAAGATCCGCTTCTTTTACGGCTTCTTCCTCGTTTTCTACTAAAAGGATGGTTCCGTTTTCTTCCCATGCCTGTCTTGCCACCTCTCTTGTCGGCAAAGTTTCAAGCTGTCTTTCAATCTCCTTCAGCGTATCCTCTGCCAATTTTTCAGAGGTTGTTATGAGCGCCCCAGGTGATGTCGGTCCGTGCTCTGCCTGGCCTAAAATGTCACAGGCCACCATTTCACCGTCAGCTGTTTCATCTGCGATCACAAGGATTTCAGTCGGCCCTGCAAATAAATCAATTCCGACTCTTCCGAAAAGCTGTCTTTTTGCTTCAGCCACAAACGCGTTTCCTGGTCCAACAAGCATATCAACCGGCTCGATCGTTTCTGTTCCGATAGCCATCGCTGCCATCGCCTGAACTCCGCCGAGCAAATAAATTTTATCCGCTCCGGCAAGGTGCATAGCGGCAATGGTCTCTTTCGGAATTTCTCCTTTGTTTGGAGGCGTGCAGGCAATCACCCGTTTCACACCAGCTGTTTTGGCAGTCAGTACACTCATATGAGCGGAAGCCACCATCGGATAGCGTCCTCCTGGGACATAGCAGCCAACACTGTTTACCGGAATGTTTCTGTGCCCGAGAATAACGCCGGGGAGCGTTTCCACTTCAATATCCTTCATGGATTTCAGCTGCTCCTCTGCAAACCCGCGCACCTGCTTTTGGGCAAACTTGATATCTTCAATTGTTCTTTCATCAATGCTGCTGACGATTTCCTCAATTTCTTCTTTTGACAGCAAAAAACTTTCCGGCGACCACTGATCAAATTCCTCTGAGAGCGCCCTGACAGCTGAATCGCCATTTTCTTCGATTCTCTTAATCATGCTGCTGACTGCCTCTGATACTTTTGCATCCTCCTGAATTGATTCTTTTTTACTTTTCCCCTGCTTCAAAATCTTTGTCATGCTTCATCATCCTCCAAATTTTGCATACGTATGCAAAAATGATTCCTTTATTACAGGCCTACTTTATGGCCGCTTCTCAAAGTTGTCTGAATAGTCCATATTTAAAGGATAGAGTGATTAATCCAGCCTGTCAACTAATACGTGAAAGCGCCTACAGAATCCCGTTCAACCAGCTTCCCTTTCAGCATAACGGCAGCCGGCCCCTTGCTTTCATTACCCATTTCACTCAGTAAATGCTGGATTGTTAACAGAACCATTTCGTCGACAGGCTGCTGCCAGGTTGTGAGCCTGTACGGCGGCCAGGAAGCCATGCTGATGTCATCAAACCCGATGACAGAGAGCTTTATTCCAAGAGACTTAGCGGCATCCACCGCTCCGAGGGCCATAATGTCATTGCCGCAAAAAACAGCATCAGGCGGAGAGGATTTTTTCAATAACCGCAAGACCGCCTGGTAGCCGCCTTCATATGTAAAATTCCCGTGCTCCACAGTGCAGTTCTGCTGCCGTTCCTTCAGCCCTTCCCGAAATCCGCGCTCGCGTTCAAGGCTTGTTGAGGTATTGGCTTTGCCGGCGATATAAGCACAGCGCCTGTGGCCTCTTTCAGCCAGGTATTCAGCAATCTCTTTTCCTGCCTGAAAATTATCGCAGCACACATAGTGGCACGAAGCGTCTTCCGTATACCTGTTGAAAAGGACTGCAGGGATGCCTTTTTCCGATAACCTGGAGGAAACATTGGAAGACAGCAGCGCATCTGTCACAATCACTCCAGCCACATTGTATTCAAAAAACTGCGTGATTTCCTCTTGCTGGATTTCTTCATTTGCTGCTTGAACAAAAAGCACTTGAAAGCCTTTCTCCTGAAGCCCTTGGGTAAACTTCTCCAGTATTTCCGGATAAAAAGGATTTTTTATATCCCCCATCACTAGTCCAATCATATTTGTTTTCTTTTTAATCAGTCCCCTTGCAAGGGCATTTGGCCTGTAGCCAAGCTGATTGGCTGCCTTCAGCACTTTTTCTCTCGCTTTAGCTGATACACTTGCTCCAGGGGTAAACACTCTTGAGACTGTTGACTGGGAAACTCCTGCTGCCCTGGCAACCTCCATGGCGTTAACATGCTTCGTATCCATTGCGTTCCTCCTCTCACGAAAACATTTCTTTCCAGTGAAATTATTATGGCTTATCAAAGACGTTTTTGTAAACACAGACTTTTTTTGTAATTTACAAAATATTTGAAAAATAACATAATGAAGATGGGCCGTTTTTAGGCTAATCCGCAAAAAGAAAGGAGATTCACATGAAAGAAAAGCCAACTGTCGATTATTCCGCCATTGCTCAGTCTCAGTCGTTTAAAACACTGCTCAGCAAAAAACGCCGTTTCATTTTGCCAGCCTCCTTGTTTTTTCTCATTTTTTACTTTGCCCTGCCTGTCATGACCTCTTATTTTACGTTTTTAAACCATCCAGCCATCGGGCCTGTCAGCTGGGCATGGATCTTTGCCTTCGCCCAGTTTATTATGACATGGGTATTATGCACGCTGTATTCAAAAAAGGCTGCTGAATTTGACAAGATCGTTGAAGGTATTGCTGCTGAAGCCGGCGGCAGCAGGGAGGTCTCTTAGATGAATGTACTCGCCTTTGTGCTGTTTTTGATTATTGTGGCTTTGACGTTAGTCATCACCTATTTCGCCTCAAAAAGGACGAAAACAACCAGTGATTTTTATACAGCTGACTCTAGTTTATCAGGCTTGCAGAACGGCTGGGCGATAGCGGGAGATTACATGTCAGCCGCTTCGTTCCTCGGCATAGCTGGTATGATTGCCCTGTCAGGCTTTGACGGCTTTTTCTACAGCATCGGTTTTCTCGTTGCTTACCTCGTTGTGCTCTACATTGTCGCTGAACCGCTCAGGAACCTTGGAAAATATACATTGGCTGATATGATCGCCGCCCGCTTTGACCAGAAAAAAGTCAGAGGCATTGCGGCACTGAACACGATCGTGATCTCGATTTTTTACATGATTGCTCAGCTTGTCGGCGCAGGAGCACTTATTCACCTTCTGCTCGGCCTGGACTATATTTATTCCGTGCTCATCGTCGGGGTCCTTATGACGGTGTATGTTGTCTTCGGCGGTATGACTGCCACAAGCTGGGTGCAGATTGTCAAAGCAGTTCTTCTTATGATCGGCACGTTCATTATTTCCATCATGGTGCTGGCCAAGTTTCAGTTTAATATTTTCACGATGTTCGAAAGCATGAAAACAGCCACACCTCTTGCAGAGGGCTTCCTGAATCCCGGAAACAAATTCACAAATCCCCTTGATAATATCTCTTTAAACTTGGCGCTTGTTCTTGGAACGGCCGGACTTCCTCATATTCTGATCCGGTTTTTCACCGTGAAGGATGCTGTGACAGCAAGAAAATCTGTCGTGTATGCCACATGGATTATCGGCGTCTTCTATATCCTGACCATTTTCCTTGGCTTCGGTGCTGCCGCTTTTGTCGGCTATGACCAAATTGTTGCCGCAAACGCGGCAGGCAATATGGCCGCTCCGCTTCTTGCCAAATCTCTCGGCGGCGAGTTCCTGTTTGCCTTTGTTTCAGCTGTTGCCTTTGCCACCATACTGGCTGTCGTAGCAGGCCTTGTTCTGTCAGCCGCTTCCGCCTTTGCCCATGATTTTTACGGCCATATTCTAAAAAAAGGAAAAGCAACCGAAAAACAGCAGGTCGCTGCAGCAAGATGGGCATCAATCGGTGTTTCCGTCCTGTCCATCCTTCTTGCCTTGTTTGCACAGCAAATGAATGTTGCCTTCCTCGTTTCCCTGGCGTTTGCCGTTGCAGCGAGTGCCAACCTGCCGATCATTTTATTTACGATTTTTTGGAAGCGTTTCAATACCTCAGGAGCTGTAGCAGGGATGCTGACAGGGCTGATCAGCTCGCTCATTCTTGTTGCCGTAAGCCCGAATATTTGGGCTCCTGAAGCCGGAAAAGCCATCCTTGTCGGCACTCCGCTCATTGACCTGGCAAACCCCGGTATCATCTCCATCCCTCTCGGCTTTATAGGGGCCTGGGCCGGAACTGTGCTGTCCAGGAAAAAAGAAGATGTGCAGAAGTTTGATGAGATTTTGGTGCGGGCGAATACTGGGCTGAAGTAATTTTATGCCGCACAGAAAAAGCCGGATGCCTGAAGCATCCGGCTCTTCTGTCATTCCTTGCTTTAAGCTCAGCCTTTTTTCAAAATGGACTTAAGGGTATTCTCCGTCAGGCTCCAGGCACCTTGTCCCAATTTCATAAGCTCAGCGGTTATTTCAGAAGCCCTGAGAGCATTTGCCTGTGGAACGTTCTGCCGCACATTAACGATGGCTGCAAATGTGACAGGCAGATCAGTGTAAATCCGACCTGTGAACGTTTCGACAAACGTTCTGTATGAAAAGCCTTCCGCCGTGACGTCAAAAGATGCAGCACCCTGGCTAATCGGTTCGTCTCCAGCACAGCAGCAGGCACAGCAGCTGCAGGCAGGACCTCTCAAGAAATCAAAAACTTGAACCTGCAATCCTGCCGGAATCAGCAGGGTCACCTGCAGTTCAGGTCTAAAGCGGACCGTGTAATACCCTGGAAGATTCGGATTTTTTTCAACCGTAAAGGCAAACCTGCCATCAGGCAGCTTTGTCCCGCTTTCCACATTGCCTTCAGCCGAAATTCTGCCTGTAATATAAGCAGCAGCTTCTCCTGCTCCTGGTGCACTGAAGCCGGCATCAGGAATTACTTGAACATTCGGCTCTTCGTTCGGCATAACAATGGAGAACTTTCTCGTGAAAATAACATTGTACGTTCCTGTTCCCGGAACATGTTCAACGGTAAAATCACCTGTGCCAGAAATAATTGAACCATCCCGGCGAACAGATCCTGAAATCGTGCGGACATCAATAAACGGGAAGTTTGGAATAAAATTAAACCCTATGGCACTAAAAGAAACTGCACGCTCCAGCTGTTCACCGCCGCGCGAAATCACATAGGTAAAGCCGGATTCATTAAACCCGAAAACACGCACCTCTATGAGATTAGAAGCACAGCAGCAGCAGTTGCACGGATTGCATCCACAGCTCATGGCATGACTCCCATTCTATTAAATTTTTAGCTGAAGTATACTTCCCTATATTTTATGTTTCAAAAAAGAATCAGTGTGGACAAACCTTCTGATCAAAAAGAGGATTTTATCAGATTAAAAGGGCGGCTGTTCTCGGCAGCCGCCCTTTTTTATGCCAGAATCTTATTCTCTTCCTTTTTAAAAAACGTCTTCATCGCATGGAATACATCGGATTTTTGCTTAAGGATGTAGTAGCGGAACTTCTCATGTTCAATATTTTTATAGGCAGACATTAAGGTGGAGTGGCGGTTGTATTGATTCACTTCCCCGTAGCCGAACATACTGGATACCTTCACCAGCTCCTCTACGAGCTTCACGCAGCGGGCGTTGTCAGAGGTTAAATTGTCTCCATCTGAGAAGTGGAACGGATAAATATTAAAGCGGGATGGCTGATACTTTTCCCCGATCAGGTCGAGTGCTTTCCGGTAGACGGAGGAGCAGATCGTTCCGCCGCTTTCTCCTTTTGAGAAGAAATCCTCCTCTGGGACAACCTTTGCCTCTGTATGATGAGCGATAAACTCAATCTCAACTGTTTTGTATTTCGTGCGGAGAAAGCGGGTCATCCAGAAAAAGAAGCTGCGCGCCATATACTTTTCCCAAATCCCCATGGAACCGCTCGTATCCATCATAGCCAGTACCACTGCTTTAGAATCCGGCTTCTCAACCTCGTTCCACGTTTTGAACTTCAAATCCTCCGGATAGATCGGATGAAAAGCCGGTTTTCCCATCATGGAATTCCGTTTAAAGGCTGTCATCATCGTCCGCTTTTTATCAATGTTCCCCATCAGCCCGGTCTTGCGGATATCATTGAATTCAATGTTTTCTACTGTATTCTGGTCCAATTCCTTCCGCTCAAGGTTCGGCAGCTCAAGCTCCTTAAAGAGCGCCTCCTCAAGCTCCATCATGCTTACCTCTGCTTCAAAATAATCCTCGCCTGCCTGGTCTCCTGCCCCCTGGCCTTTTCCAGGGCCCTGCTGCGGCGAGCCTCCGTCACGGGCTACAACATCCCCGACCTTGCTCTCCCCGTCCCCTTGGCCGACGTGCTTGTTCTTGTCATAGTTATAGCGGATTTTATATTCATCCAATGAACGGATCGGTATCTTCACAATGCTCTTTCCATTTGACATGACAATGCTTTCTTCCGTAATCAAATCAGGCAAATTGCTTTTGATTGCCTCCTGAACCTTTTCCTGGTGCCGTACTTGATCATCATGACCTTTACGGTGGAGGGACCAATCTTCATTTGAAATGACAAAGTTTTCACCATTTCCTTTAGACATATCCCATTCCCCTCCAAACTTTTTATTATTTTTTATCCAAGATCCATCGGAATCGTTTTCTGAAAAATTTTTAAAAAAGATACACATAATGGCGCATTCATGCATAAAGTAAAGTTGAGTGATTATTTACCGGTGACTCTTTTTTAGAGATTACTCTATCCTATGCGCCAGCTAAGGATAATTGACAAATAATTTCGAAAAATGGGCTGAGCCGAGAGAAAATAGACAAGTCCCCTATAGAAGGGACAAGCCCTGTTTTAGGGGATTATTTTTTTACAGAAGCCTGTTATTCTAATAGAAGAAACAGGGACGGAGGATTCCATGAAAACCATTCTAATAACAGGCGCATCAAGCGGGTTCGGCATGCTCGCCGCAGTGGAGCTTGCTGCAAGAGGGCACCGTGTGATGGCCACAATGCGAACTTTAGATAAAGCAAAGGAACTGATAAAGCTTGCTGAGGAAAAGGATGCGGGAAGTCAGGTTTTGCTGCATCAGCTTGATGTTGCTTCAGCGGATTCGATCGCTTCATTGAAAGAATACCTGCAGGGCATAGACAGAGTGGACGTGCTGATCAACAATGCAGGCTTTGCAGCAGGCGGGTTCAGCGAGGAAATCTCAATCGAAGAATATAGAGAGCAGTTTGAAACCAATTTCTTCGGTGTAATGGCTGTGACACAGGCCGTACTGCCGATAATGCGAGCGCAAAGAAGCGGAAAAATCCTGAACATGTCAAGCATCAGCGGGCTCATCGGGTTCCCCGGACTCTCACCCTATGTATCTTCCAAGCATGCACTGGAAGGCTACAGTGAAAGCCTAAGGCTCGAGATGAAGCCATTCGGCATCGACGTTGCCCTGATCGAACCCGGCTCCTTCTCAACAAACATATGGACAACCGGCAAAAAAGTCGCTGACGCTTCCTTGGATGAAGCCTCTCCCTACTTTGGCTATATGACAGCGATTGAAAAAGAAATGGAACGCGGCAGTAAGAACCATGGCGATCCAATGGACGTCGTCAAGCTCCTCGCTGACCTATGTGAGCGTGACAGATTGAAGGAACTACGGTTTCCCATAGGAAAAGGAGTAAAAGCAGCCATTCTTCTAAAAAAAGTGATTCCGTGGAAGAAATGGGAAGCGGCTGTGATGAAGAAGCTGGGTTTTTGAAATTGAAACCTAGTGTGGCCTTATTACAAAGACCGCTTCTATTTCAGATATCGGCGGATTGAAGCTTGTTATCAGCGAATCAGAGCGGGATATCGGCGGATTTCAAAATATATCGAGCACTTTTCCTGATATATCAGCGAACTTTCCATTATATCGAGCACTTCTTTTGATATAACGGCGACCTTTCTTTTTGAACAGCGGGAAGCGGCACTTGATGTAACCGGCTCTTCGAAAAATGGGTTTTCAGCGGTGAAAATTGAATTTTGAGCTCTAACTAATTGACTGGCGACACCCAGATTTCTGATATCGGCGGATCGAGTACATATATCAGCGGATTCCAAAATATATCGACCACTTTCTCTCATATATCGGCGAACTTTCCTTTATATCGAGCACTTTTCCCGATATATCGGCGACCTCTCTTTTTGAACAGCGGGAAACTGCTCTTAATGTAACCGGCTCTTCGGAAAATGGGTTTTCAGCGGTAAAAATTGAATTTTGAGCTCTAACTAATTGACTGGCGACACCCAGATTTCTGATATCGGCGGATTGAAGCTTGTTATCAGCGGATCAGAGCGGGATATCGGCGGATTTCAAAATATATCGAGCACTTTTCCTCATATATCAGCGAACTTTCCATTATATCGAGCACTTCCCTCGATATATCGGCGACCTCTCTTTTAATTACCGGAAACCAATTCCAAAGCAATAATGAATAAAAAGCCGGCTTTCTTTTCGCCTGGCAATAAGTTTATTCCAGTACAAAGCCCCTCCCGATTACCGGAAGGGGCTCTTCATTCTTATTCTTTCTCGCGGTCCGCTCTGCGTTCGCTTTCGCTGACACGCTTTACTTTTTGATCCGTTTTCATATGCTCAGCCTGCTGCGTATAATCACTGTCTTTTTCGTTCTCTTTAAGCTTCTCGTTTTTTTCTCTGAAATTATCTTCTGACATAACGCATCACCTCCGATGTTCTTACACTATATTTTCCCGATTCACCGGAGAATAAACAAAACCGGGCTTTTACGCCCGGTTTAGTCTGTTATCTGTTCAAGAGGCTTCCTACATAGCGCAGCAGTTCATTGGCAGAGGTTGAGTTGTAGCCGTGCTCATCTATCAAGCGTGCCACTACTTCATTGATCTTTTTCAGCTGCTGCTCATCAGGCGTTTTGGAGGAAGTGGTGATTTTCACAACATCCTTCAAATCAGCAAACAGCTTCTTCTGAATTGCTTCACGCAGACGCTCGTGCGAATTATAGTCAAAGCGCTTGCCTTTTCTTGCATAGGCGGAAATCCGGATCAATATTTCTTCGCGGAAAGCTTTCTTGGCGTTTTCCGAAATGCCGATCTGCTCTTCAATGGAACGCATCAGTTTTTCATCCGGATTCATTTCTTCGCCTGTCAGCGGATCGCGGAGCTTGTTTTTGTTGCAGTAAGCTTCAACGTTATCCAGATAGTTATCCATCAATGTCTTCGCCGATTCTTCATAAGAATACACAAACGCTTTTTGGACTTCTTTTTTGGCAATATCATCGTACTCTTTTCTCGCAACAGAGATGAAGTTCAAATAACGCTCGCGGTCTTCATTGGAAATGGACGGATGCTGATCAAGGCCTTCCTTCAGAGAACGCAGCACATCAAGAGCATTGATGGAAGGCGTTTCTTTTCGGATAATCGTAGAAGAAATCCGGTTGATAACATAGCGCGGGTCAATGCCGCTCATGCCTTCATCCTGGTATTCCTTCTTCAATTCCTCGAGATCCACTGTGTTATATCCTTCAACGCTTTCCCCGTCATAGAGCCTCATCTTTTTGACTAAATCTATGTCCGCACGCTTCGCTTCCTTCAGGCGCGTCAAAATAACGAATGTTGCTGCAACCTTCATTGTATGAGGGGCAATGTGGACATCTGACACATCACTTTCAGAAATCATTTTTTGATAAATGCGTTCTTCCTCTGAAACTCTTAGATTATACGGAATCGGCATCACAATGATCCGTGAGTGCAGGGCTTCGTTCTTTTTATTGGAAATAAACGAGCGATACTCCGTTTCGTTGGTATGCGCCACGATTAGCTCATCAGCTGAGATTAACGCGAACCGTCCCGCTTTAAAATTTCCTTCCTGTGTCAGCGACAGCAAATGCCACAGGAATTTCTCATCACATTTCAGCATCTCCTGGAACTCCATCATCCCCCGGTTCGCTTTGTTCAGCTCCCCGTCAAAGCGGTACGCACGCGGATCAGATTCCGATCCGTATTCGGCAATCGTTGAAAAGTCAATGCTTCCGGTCAAATCGGCAATGTCCTGTGATTTCGGATCAGACGGGCTGAACGTTCCAATCCCTGTCCGTTTGTCTTCGGAAAAAAAGACGCGTTCAATTTGAACATCTTCAATCCGGCCGCCGTATTCCTTTTCAAGGCGCATCATATTGAGCGGCGACAGGTTTCCTTCAATGCGAATGCCATATTCCTTATGGAAATCTTCCCTTAAATGATGGGGAATTAAATGAAGCGGATCCTCATGCATCGGGCAGCCCTTAATCGCATACACGGCGCCTTTTTCGGTATGAGTGTATTTTTCAAGCCCTCTTTTCAGCATTGTCACAAGCGTCGATTTCCCGCCGCTGACAGGACCCATTAACAGCAGGATCCGTTTTCTGACGTCCAGCCGCTTTGCTGCAGGATGAAAATATTCTTCCACTAAGCGCTCCAGCGGTTCCTCAAGTCCAAACAGCTGCTTGTCAAAGAATGAGTACTTCTTTACGCCGTTGACTTCATCAATGCCTTGATCTTTGATCATATTGTATACGCGCGAGTGTGCGGATTGCGCTACCCATGGTGTTGTTTTCAGGATTTCGAGATAATCGGTGAAGGTACCTTCCCACTGTAAGCGTGCTTCATCTTCTCTGAACATTTCAATTTTCTTTAAGATATCCATAAGGACCTCCTCTAACTTGCATTTATACAATCTATGAGAGGACACAGGGTTACATGCTCCTTTTCGAATGCTTTGAACAAGTTCGCGATATTTGAAAATAAATGGAAAAGAAGATTCACAGCGCTTACAAGATCGTTTATAATGAGTCTAACTGAAGCGAGTCCGGGCTTGACCCGGCACATTCTTTAAGGGCAAGCAAATAAGCCGGCATTGGGGGATTGGAAATGACTGTATTTCTCATATTGGCAGTATGCTTTACTTTCTTAGTATCCATTTTAACGGCTGGCTACGATGACAAGCCGGGTCTCAGAAAGAAAAAAGGATAAAAAGCAGCCTTCTGGATGGAGGGCTGCTTTTTTCATATAAAGAGATTTAATAATGAAGAAAATGGAACCGCAGCCTTCAAGCTTCGATCAGCTATTCTTACACATACACAATCGTCCGAGGACGGAAAAACGCTGCACTCCTCGGGTTATAAACCCGCCTGAAGGTCCGCCGCATCCTGATGATTTCCCCATTTGAAGGAATCCTCAATTTTTGAACAAAAATATTCGTTTGCCCTGTAGCTGGACCAATATTTCTTTTTCTTGCAGCAATCGTTCCCTGGGTGTCTGTCAGCACATAATGAGAATAATAAATTTGTCTCAGCGCTGGTAGATTGGTGTTCTGATTGAGAATGCAGCGGTTTGCTGCACCCCGCCAGTACAAATATCGGCCGTTCCCAATGTTCCAGCGGCCGGTTGCAGTATCAAAATAGCGAATTCCAACTCCTTCGCCAGGGTAAACTCTGATCGGGTCATTATAGTGATTCTCTGTTGTGCACCCAGGCAGCCCGAAACCGGCATAAGGGGTCACTCTTATGTTCGGCTTGCTCGGCACAACCTGCAATTGGCTTCTTGAAAAATAAAGAAATTGCTGTGTAATCGCTCCTGATTGGTTGACTGCCAAGTGGCTGAGAATGATGCCCCTGTAATTTTGCAGGGCATTTGTATTGACCGTTGTGGAGACCCGGATCGTTGTTGATGTAATACTGAGGATTCCTCCGACAAGCCTGCCGTTATGGACGCAATAGGCTCCCCTGCAAGAAGCGCCGCTTTCAGCCCTGTACGAAACCCCAACAACTTGTCCTCGATTAATAATAGCCAAACCTTTTCACCCCCGAAAGTTATAGTTAAAGATATTAACGGGGGTGGGAATCTGCTTGTACACTTGTCCCTTTTTAAAATAAGGTTCTGTTAAATTGGCTGTTGATTTCCGTTTCTATTAATTAATACTTTTCATTTTAATGGTAAGGAGCCTGAATCTTTGAAGCAAATGACATTTGTGAAATTTCAATCTATAATTAGCGCCCATATGGCAGTTACAACCGTTAATGCCAGTGAAAGATAGCCAGCCATTTTGTATTTTTTCCCAGTATAAAATACTGAGTAAACTACGCCAATATACAAGAGTGTTGCCGCAAGAAACCATACTAAATTTATTTGAGGATTTCTCATACTAATGGCAGTCATAAGAATAAAATAGGGCCCTGTTATACCAGCAACAATATTTCTATGTTTCAGCTTTTTTGTATTTCCCATTTCACCTCTCCTAATTTAAGGAAATTCTTTGTGTATTATAACTGTATAATATCTCCAATTCATAATCCATGATTCAAAAGGCTGAAAATTCAATGAAAAGGCCCCCGTTCCTTGGAGCAGATTGGCATTCCTGTAGCCTTAAACCCCCGAATAAGCCATAAACCCGCCATCCACCGGGACCGTTATCCCAGTCACAAATCCAGAATAAGCCGGATCGGCAAGCCAAAGCAGCGTCCCGAGCAGATCCTCCGGCTTACCGAACCGCTTCATCGGCGTTCCAGCAAGTATTTTTTCAGAACGGGCCGTATAGCTTCCGTCCTCATTTGTGAGCAGGCTGCGGTTCTGATCCGTTAGAAAGAAACCGGGTGCAATGGCATTTACGCGCAGGCCTGTTTCGGCAAAATGAACCGCCATCCACATCGTGAAATTGTTGATCGAGGCTTTTGCCGCACTGTACGCCGGCACCTTTGTCATCGGCGAGTAGGCGCTCATTGACGACAAATTAATAATAGACGGCGATTCTGCATCAAGCAGAGCCTTTCCGAATACTTGGGACGCCAAAAACGAGCCTGTAAAATTTGTCGCAAAAACCGTCGTAAACCCGTGCTCATCTAAATCGAAGAACGACTTGCCTCCTGGGACCGATTCAAACACTTCATGATCTGTGACCGCATCCGGATGATTGCCCCCTGCTCCATTAATGAGCAGATCTACTGAACCGAAAGTTTCTATAATCTCTTCCTTTGCTTTGGTAAGTGACTCCCTATCCAGAACATTGGCGGCATAGGCAGTTGCCTCTCCCCCCGCATGCCTTATCTCATCCGCTACCTGCTTTCCTTTTTCCGCCGTCCGGTTCATGATCGCAATTTTCATCCCGTGCCGCGCAAGCTCCCGTGCCATTTCCGAACAAAGTACACCGCTTCCGCCCGTAATCACCGCTGTTTTCCCCTTCAATGCTTCATGCATTCCGCTCATCCTCCATCGCTTTGTAGGCATCCCAAAGCCCATGCAGATACATGATGCCAAGTGCCCTGTCATAAAGCCCGTATCCGGGACGGCACTTTTCACCCCAAATATGCCGTCCGTGATCCGGTCTTACGTATCCGGTATAATCTTGCTGATAGAGCGCTTTCACAACTCCCCTGATATCGATGCTGCCATCCTCTGTGTAATGGGACGTCTCAGCAAAATCGCCATTCTCAAAAATCTTCACATTCCGGATATGGGAAAACGGTGCCATGCCGGCATATTTCTTTGCAATAGCTGTCATATCATTTTCAGGGTTCGCTCCCATCGAGCCTGTACACATTGTAATTCCATTAGAAGGAGAATCCGAGATCTTACGGAGCCGTTCATAGCTTTCTGGTCCTGTGATAATTCGCGGCAATCCAAAGATGGACCACGGCGGATCGTCCGGATGAATCGCCATTTGAATGCCCGAAGCCTCTGCAACAGGCAGAATTTCCTGCAAAAATTCCTCCAGATGGTTCCACAGCTTTTCTTCATTGATCTCTTTATAGGCCTCAAACAGTTCGCCGATTCGCGCTAATTTTTCAGGCTCCCACCCAGGCAGCGTCAGATTGGAAGCTTCACTGACTTCGCGAACAAGCTCTCTTGGATCCAGCCTCTCAATCTTCACTTTTTCAAAAAACAGCGCTGTCGATCCATCCGGCAGCGGATGATGCATATCGGTTCTTGTCCAATCAAAAATCGGCATAAAGTTGTAGCAAATCACCTTTACTCCAAATTCCCCAAGATTGCGGATGCTCTCTTTATAGTTCTCGATGTACATCTTGCTCTCTTCATTGCCGAGCTTGATGGATTCATGCACATTAACACTTTCCACGACCTCTGCATGAAAGCCCATCGATTCAATGTACTCAACTTCCCGCACGATCTCTTCTTTTTTCCAAACCTCGCCAGCCGCCTTCTCATGCAGCGCCCATACGATTCCCTTTACACCTGGTATCTGCTTCACCTGCTCAAGCGTGACCGTGTCATTTCCCCTTCCGTACCACCGAAAGGTCATGTTCATAAGATCCCTCCTGTTTTATAAAAAAAATTAAAATATTTTCCCAAAATCTGAAGCTAAATCAAGCTTCATTTTGTCTAATAAGTAGAAGCCAAAATCTGAGAGGGGGAATCACCATTCTGCGCCTTGTGAAAAAAGCCCAGAAAGGGAATGATCAAGCGTTTCTGAAAATTTTTCAGAAATATGAGGAAGATCTGTACCGGATGGCTTATGTGTACGTGAAAAACAAAGAAGAAGCGCTGGATATTGTGCAGGAAACAGCCTATCAATCATTCAGCAACATACATACGCTAAAACAGCCGGAAAATACGAAAACATGGCTGATCAAAATTACGATAAACTGTACTATGAATCTATTGAAAAACAAACGAAAAATCGTCCATTTAAAGAAGGAATACGAGAACATACCCTCTGCAGAAAATGAATTTTCCCTAACGTTGCAGGAAATCATCAACACATTAAATGAAATCGAAAAAAGCATTGTCCTGTTAAAACACTACCAAAACTATACCTTTCAGGAGATATCGGACTTCCTGAACATTTCGCCTGGAGCGGCAAAATCCCTTTGCTACCGGGCCTTAGACAAACTTCGGCTGGGATTTGAGGAGGGAGACCGCTGTGAATCATAAAATCAGAGAAAACTTGAATGAAATCCCTCTCCCCGGAAACATTCATGAACGGGCTATTCTTGGTGTAAAAGAAGTAAAAGAAGAAAAACGCAAAGCAAAGTCGCGTATGATTCCCGCTGTATTATCTGCTGTCATCGTGCTCTCTTTATTCTTCGCTTCCTCTTTTTCTCCTGCTTTTGCCCATAAGCTGAAATCCCTGCCAGTGATCAGCGCCATCTTTGCTTCGTTTGGTGACCAAGGATTGCAGCAAGCGGAAAAACAAGAGCTATCCCATAAAACCAATCAGTTCGTAACCATTGGGAAATCGACTTTTCAGCTCACAGATGTCGTGTATGACGGGGCCAGGTTATTTTTAGGATATCACATTGCCAATTACCAGAAAGAGGATGAACTCATTTTCAGCAAGTCTGCTTTATATATCAATGGGAAAAAGTTTAGCGGTGGCGGCAGCGGGTCTGGGGCGGTTATCCAGCCGCACGAATACGCGGGAGTGAGGACATATGATCTTCCGGCAGAAATCAGGGATCAGAAGGGGATTGCCACACTTGTTTTTAATGCTAAACAAAAACTCCACTTTCCGATTCAAGTCAGCAAAGGAGCTGGGGATGGAGATTCTGCTGAAAAATAAATAAACGTAAGTCCAAAAAAGCGGTGGAAGCATGGGGACGGTTCTCCTGCTTCAGAAGCAGGAGAACCGTTCCTGTGGTTTACATGACTTAGCGAGAGAGAAATTTCTTTTTCCATTAAGCATGGATACCTCCCATTAAGTATAAGTGTTATTCGTCACCATCTTCTATCCCTGCACCAGTAACTACTAGATGAGAGCGGAGATCTCCTGGTACAAAAAACCTCCAAAATTCCTCATCATACGAGTCATTGGGAAAAACCTCTATCCTAGCACTTCCAGACAAATAAATTCTCAGTCCTCCAACCTGATCGGCCTCCGATTTTAGAACCTTGAATGAAGACAAAGGAAGCTGCTCAATTTGTTCATCAAATCTGCTAGCACCCTTTTCTTCCCAATCAAAATCCTCTTCTTCACTCCAGCTGCTTCTGGGCAGATACATATCACTGGAACCAATCAAAATTTTATTATCATATAAAATTCTCCAGCTGCATTGAACGTGCAGAGCAAATTCCCCTGCCCTTGTCTCATTTCCCCATTTGTCCTTTCCATAAGTCATCTTCCCAAATTTAAACACAGCCATGTCAAGAGATCTGTCAATTTCAGATAGCGGCAATCCGGTTATTTGGTTAAGTTCTTTTTCTATTTTGTTTTTCAAGTTAAACTCCTTTAATATTTGGGTAGGAAGCATTGGGACAGTTCTCTTGCTTCAAAAGCGAGAGAACCGTGTTGTGGTTTATGATATATTTGGGTAGGGTGAAGTACAATGAGTCTTTAGAGTGCTTCCAAAACATCGTTTACCTATTAACAGGAAAAAGGAGAAAACATGAGTAAATTAGTTGGATCCTTGGGAGTTTATATAATTTTTACTCTTATAATGATCTTTTCATCCATGATTAACCCTAATATCAGATATCCAAATATTATATATTCATTTTATTATAGCTTCATATTTGCTGTGCCCTTAATAATCTTGATCTTGATCCCCTGTTCACTTCTATCAGATTTTATATCAAAAAAACGACGTAGTACATCTAGGAGGAAAACATCTTTATTCCTACATGTTGCTACAGGTATAGGTTTGTTTATGTTCTTTTCTATATACCTTTCCACCCAAAACCTTTTAAATTTATACGCTTTTTTGCTAGTATTGATTTACTTTTTTGCAGGTTCTATTATTTTTTGGATTTTTGAATTAGAATTCTTAAAATACAAAACTAGGATTACCAATTTGAATTAGTCGTTTCAAAATATCAAATTGCTATATTTTCTACAGAAAGCGTCTTGAAAGAAAAACCTGGATTCATTCAAATCCAGGTTTTTCATAATTTTATCTGACAAGCGATAGAAACGGGAAGCCAGAAAAGCAGTAAAATTTTGTGACTTTCCCCTTCACATGACATGTCCTTGCTTTTATCATTAAATCGCCCAGTTCCCATCACGGAATAACGGAATCCGTTTCCCGTCCTGATACTCTGCTTCAATAGTAAGGTCAGCAGAACCAATCATGAAATCAGTATGCCCATTGCTTTGGTTAATCCCTTTTTCGACAAGCTCTTCTTTGCTTAATTTTTCTGCACCCGCCACCGTCATGGTAATGGCTGTACCGATCGCTAAATGACAGGAAGCATTCTCATCATAGAGGGTATTGTTAAAGATGATCCCTGAGTTCGAGATTGGGGAATCATGAGGAACCAGTGCTACTTCACCTAGATAATTCATGCCTTCATCAATATTTAACAGCTGTTTTAACGTCTCATAGCCTTTCTCGGCTTGCACATCGACTACTTTTCCCTCTTTAAAGGTCAGGCTGAAGTTTTCAATAAGATTTCCCATGGCGGATAATGGTTTCTTGCTTTTTACTGTACCGTTGACGCCATTTTTCAGAGGTGTGGTGAATACCTCTTCTGTCGGCAAGTTGGGTATGTAAGAAGTACCGAATGTGGAGTGATGTCCTCCGCCGATCCATGTATGGTCAGGATGAAGATCAATGCTTAGATCCGTACCTTCAGATTTGTAATGAAGCGTTTTAAAACGCTGTTCGTTAAGGTATGTGACTTTTTCTTTTAATGTTTCACCATGCTCTTCCCATGCTGAAACCGGATCTTCTTGGTCTGCACGGACCGTTTGAAAAATTGCGTCCCATAATGCAGCGATGGCATCGTTTTCATTTTTCTCTGGAAAGACACTTTTCGCCCAGCCTGCCGTAGGAGCACCTGCGATAACCCAGGGAACTTCTCCATTTAATCGAGCTTTTGAAAAGGCTTGAAGGCGTTCACCGGAGTTTTGCTGAACGAGTAAAAGCCGCTCTGGAGCTACGTCTTTATAAGCGCTTGGATCGCTGCCTGTGACCATTAGATAACAATCATGGTTTTCAATGAGGCTGTCATATTTATCAAGATCCCATTGCGGCAAGTTATCCTTCAGTACTTCCTCAGAGGCATTGTTTAAGTGAATGCGGTTTGTAACCGTATCCGTCCATTCAACAAACACACGTTTACAGCCGTTTGCATAGGCATGCTCTGTTACTTTGCGCGTGAATACTGCTGCCTCAATCGGTGAATTGATCACAAGGCGCTGACCCTCCTGGATGTTCAAGCCTATTTTTACAACCAGCTCTGCATACGCATCTACTTTTTCACCAAATGTTTTCATTTTACAATCCCTCCCTTAAGTTCATCTTACTATAAATAGGAATCCGGCTAACAGTTTAAGAGACTGCAGCCTTCCCCTTCTTCGGTCTCCTCACAAGCTCTCCGCCGCAATTCGGGCACACATTATTCATGCTCTCTGTGCAATCAGCACAAAACGTGCATTCATGCGTGCATATGTAAGCAAGCGAATCATCTTTCAAACCTGCATGGCATTTTTCACATTCGTTCCTCATCTCTAAACCCATCGCTAGCTCCCCTTTGCTGATTGTTAAAATTTGTTTTTTATTAGTATAATGCAACTTAGGAAACTAGTAAATTCGAATCGGAGGCGTACATATGACAACAAATCAGCTGCTGGCCATCCTGCCAGAAATGGCAGAAATGAAAAGCCAGCCGGAGAAGCTGCTGACAGAGCCGCTCGAAACCAATAAATGGTCCATCCGCGAGATCGTCGGACACCTCTTCTATTGGGACAAATTCAATCTTGAAGTCATGGTGCCAAAAATGGTCGATGGTGCAGCGCTGCCGCCATTTCCGGATCTTGATGCTCATAATGCAGAAGGCATCCAGTACATAAACAAATTTGCTTCTGCCGAGGTAGTGATGGATGCTTTTATCAGAACGAGAAAAGAGTTTGCTGAAAAAATGGACAGTTTGGACCCTGAGATGAGCTTTCAAATTGAAGGGGAATCTGTTTCTTTCATGCCTGCTTCGTTTGCGGAGATTTTTATTGAGCATGATGCGCATCATTTGCGCCAAATGCATCGTTTCCTTTTAGGAAAAGTTCGCTAGAAACTCGGATGATTATCTCTTAAATCAAATAGAAAAGGACGAAAGCAGCGGACCCGATCCCGCTGTTTTTTTCTTTTTAAGCAATTTAACAATAGCCGTGGCGTCCCCATGTCAATTTCATAGAATAGATGGATAAGCTAACTAAACTTAACTGAAAGGATGGCTTCTTTCTATGAGCATCCAAAATCATGTTATAAATGGCGGCTTTGAGACCGGCACTTTTCCCCCTTGGGTGTCTCAGAATGCGGCTATTACTAATCAATATTCACATTCTTATATCTACTCTGCCCAATTGCAGGGAGGAAATGTTGTTTCCTATATAAATCAAATCGCCGCTATCCCTCCCAGTCAAAGCTTTGAGGTTCTTGTTTCTTTAGCTAAGGTCGGAACAGCCCCATCGCCTCCTGTCCAAATACAGGTTGTCTATTTAGACAGTTCATCAAACGTGCTCGGGGAAGGTATTTTCATAGATATCCTAGCAAATAGAATACCGTCTGTAGCCAACCTAATTTGGCTGGAAATCTATCATACGGCTGCCCAGGCACCTGCGAATGCAGCGCAGGCTTTTATTTTAATTAATACTCTTCCTCAAGCAGGGTCGGCAGATGTACTAGTTGATGATGTAGCTTTATTAAGCTCCCTTTCATTCGGAATAACTGGTCCGACTGGGGCTACTGGTGCCACTGGAGTTACCGGGGAAACTGGAGGTACCGGGGAAACTGGAGGTACTGGAGGTACAGGTCTTACTGGAGCCACTGGTCCAACTGGTTCAACAGGTGCTACCGGGGAAACTGGATTTACTGGCGCTAGTGGAGCTACTGGGCTTACCGGCGTCACAGGATCTACAGGAGCTACTGGGACTACCGGCAATTCTGGAGGTACTGGTAACACTGGAGCAACTGGTTCTACTGGAGATACCGGGGCTACCGGAGGTACTGGCGCAACTGGAGCCACCGGGGCTACTGGGGCTACCGGGGTTACTGGAGCAACAGGTTCTACTGGAGATACCGGGGCTACCGGAGGTATTGGCGCAACTGGCGCTACTGGGGCTACCGGGGTTACTGGGGCAACAGGATCTACTGCAGCAAACCGTATCTATGTTGTAAACTCTGGCAGTCAAAATGTTTCGGTGATTGATGGAGCTTCTAATAGTATCGTTGCTACCATTCCTGCTGGCAGTGCTCCGCTGCAAGCAGCCGTCAATTCTGCAACGAACCGCATTTATGTAACAAACCAGGCAGGCGGCGATGTGTCAGTCATTAACGGCTTTTCGAACACCGTCATTGCTACAATAACTGTAGGAGAATTACCTAATGGAGCTGCCGTCAATGCTGCTTCCAACCTCATTTATATAGCAAACCAAGGTGCTTCCTACGTATCGGTCATTGACGGAACAACCAACAGCATCATTGGTACGGTTCAAGTTGGTCCTAGTCCAGTAGGAGCAGCTGCCAATCCTGTAACGAATCGCATCTATATAACCAATCAAGGAGGCAATAGTGTTTCAGTTCTTGATGGTGCGGCCAATATCGTCATCGCAACTGTTCCTGTCGGCTTTCTGCCATCCGGAATAGGTGTCAATCCTGCTACTAATCTCATTTATGCAGCAAATGAAGGCAGCAACAACGTATCTGTCATTAATGGCGCTAACAATAGCGTCATTGCTACAGTAGCTGTAGGAGCTGCACCAGAGGGGGTTGGCGTTAATCCGTCAACAAATCTCATCTATGTCGCGAACACCAGCAGCGACAATGTCTCGGTCATTGACGGCAGCACCAATAGCGTTATTGCTACAGTCCCTGCCGGAAGCGCCTCAAACGGTGTTGGAGTCAATCCAGTAATAAACCGCATTTATGTAACAAACTTTAACAGCAACAATGTGTCAGTTATTGATGGCCTATCCAATAGCATTATCGCTACAATTCCTGTTGGCTTCTTCCCTAGAGGCGCAGGAGTCAACCCTTAAAATTATATTTGCGGAAAAAGCCTGGGTTTTTAACATCCAGGCTTTTTCAATTGAAGATCATCAGCAATTGAACAGCCTCGCTTTCAATGGAAGGGGAAACTATTCTCTTCACTCCTGCAACATTTCCTGAAATTTTATTTCTTGCTTTTTTTGTCCAATATTTTTTTTAATGTTTCTTTTGGTATCTTTTCATCATAATAATCGAGCTTTGCATTTACTGTTTCAAGAAGTTCGGAGTACTTTTTTAATTCCTCTTCAATCAGTTGTTTTTGTTCTGTCATTATTATACGCCGCTCTTGAATAGAGGAAAGACCAATATAATTTTTTATGTAGGCAATTGTCATCCCTGTGGCCTTCATGCATCTTATGATTTGAATCATTCCTAAATCATCATCGGTATAGAGGCGATTGCCGTTGTTGTCGCGTTGGATAGGAGGCAGAAGCCCCTCTTTTTCATAATATCTCAAAGTATATGGTGAAATATGGCATATTTCAGAAACACGTTTAATGGTGTAGCTCATCTTTATCCTCCAGAAAATTACTTATTGACTTAGAGTGTACTCTAATAAATAAACTAAACACAATGTTATAAAAGAAGGGGAGATTAAAAGATGAGTACATTACAAAAACCGATTCAATCGCAATATGGTTTTTCTAACACCGCTAAAGATGTAATAGGAAATATAAACTTAGATGGAAAAACGGCAATCGTTACTGGAGGTTATTCAGGTATCGGGCTGGAGACAGCCAGGGTATTGGCAGAAGCCGGAGCAGAAGTTATTGTACCAGCCAGGAATATAGAGAAAGCTGTTAAAGCCATTGGCCAGATTCAAAATATAACGGCAGAGACATTGGATTTAATGGATCCATCTTCAATTGACCGTTTTGCTGAAAAATTTTTAAACTCTCACTATCAATTAGATATTCTGATCAATAGCGGAGGCATCATGGCTTCACCGCTGATGCGGGATCACAGGGGTTATGAAGCTCAATTTTCGACCAATCATCTCGGACACTTTCAGTTGACTGCAAGGCTTTGGCCGGCCTTAAAAAATGCCAAAAGAGCAAGAGTTGTGTCTGTCTCCTCGAGAGCTCACCGTTTGGGAGGCGTTCATTTCGAGGATCCAAACTTTGAGAGAGTAGAGTATGACAAATGGAAGGCATACGCACAGTCAAAGTCAGCCAATATTCTCTTTGCCGCTGAATTGGACCGATTGGGGAAAGATTGCGATGTTCGGGCTTTCTCGGTTCATCCAGGCTTAATCCCCTCAACGGGTATAGGCAGATTTAATGAAGAAAATAAGGCCACACCAAAACAACTTGATGGTAATGAGAAAAAAGCTGATAACCGCCATGATGCATTCAAAACAATTGAACAAGGAGCAGCCACCTCTGTCTGGTGTGCAGTAAGCCAAGAGCTTAACGGCATGGGCGGCGTCTATTGCGAGGATTGTAATATTGCAGAAGCAGTTCCAGCTGACAGCTTAAAAGGGAATGGGGTGCGTCCTTGGGCGATCGATCCTGAGTATGCGAAACAATTGTGGAAACTAAGTGAAGTGCTGACTGGAAGGGAATTTAATCCATATTCTTGATGAGAAGAAAAACCAAATGCCTTATCCATTGAGGATAGGCATTTAGTTTTTTATTTCTTGTATAACGCAATCGGAACGGCTTTTACAAACAAACCTCGCTTCTCCTCAACAGCTATTCCATTCTCTATCTCAACATTTTTAATTTTATAAAGGCTGGTACCTTCTTTGTACCACGAAGAGGAATTTTCTTTATCAGCCTTTGTTTCTTCGTCTGTATACTTTTTAATGCTGCCTATTTTTCTTTCAACCTCTGTGATTTTTTCATCAGGGTCAGCCACATAAGTGATGCCGTGATAGCTCAGCTGTCTTTCATGAGGAAAACTTGCGCTTACGGCCGTTTTTTCCCCATTGTGCGGACTGCAGCCTGCGAGTAAAATAAATATCAGCATGAGATATTTTCTAATATTTCCCACCTCCTCTTTAACCAATAGACGCAGTTTGAAGAAGAAGGTTTCATTTCTTCTCATTTATTCAAAGAAGGTATGGGAAAAATAAAAAAGAAAAAATTATTTAAAATAAGGAGACTCATTCCATGATTATGAAAAGGTTCATCCTCTTTACACCGCTCTTATTCCTGGCATTCTATTATTCTTTGATGAAGTATAACATCCTATATGCAATTCCAGATGCTCTTACTTTACTAGAAATGTTCCTTAATCTGATTCCCTTTATTTTTCTAGCGGTTATAAGCTATAGAAAGCTGAAGAAAATATCCTTATTCCAAACGATGGTATTGTCTGTTTTCTGCATGTATTTATTCTGTTTATGGTTTTATACACTAGGATATTTTCCATACAGGGAGATTTTCGCTGGAAATATGCTAAGTCTGGAACAGCAAACCTCCCCACAAGTCAATCTTACTTTGTTAGGTACAATTAGAGGTTCCATCACACCAGAAAACATATACGGCAACATTTTACTATTATTTCCGCTGGCAGTGTTTTTGGTTATTCTTTCTCCTCGTTTCAGGAAATTCATTCCTGCTATGTTAGTTATCATCTGTGTTACTTTGTGCATCGAATCTCTTCAATATTTTTACTCTTATATCGATGGGAAATATAGTGATTATCCTAGAAACAGAGCCTTTGATGTTGATGATTTGCTGTTAAACACTGTTGGAGGGTCTATTGGGTATTTGTTTTCTAAATACCTATGCTTGCTGCTAATCCGTTCGACTTCAAAAATGAAGACAAAGAATTTGAGAACTTCCACTCATATGAAAAGCTAAGATACTAAAAAGAGAAGGATAAAATCATAAATGATTTTATCCTTCTCAGCCTGAGCTTGCTAACTCAGACTGTTTTTAGTTTGGCTACTTATTGAAGAAATTCTCAATATTAAGGACCAGTGCCACATGACACATCATACGCGGATTGGCCGCCCTTTTTTGCATAGCATAAGTGGCCAGTGTCACCCGTTGCACTATTCCAATCATTCCATAAGACATCATACAGCATCCCGTTTTGTGTATCCTTACTATCCTTGTCACTTATCACAGCGAAGAAGCTTTGATAAGGATGCCCATTATTTTGTAAATAGTTTCTTATAGCACTTTTTGGAGAATGATCATTGTGCACGATTGGAGCTAAGATTGGAGGCAAAATAATAAGTGTTAAAAAGACGATACAAGCAATTAAAATAATGTTCCTTTTCCTCATAATTATTTAACCTCTCCACTTACTAATTTTATGTTTATTTGATGCAGTAATTAATGTCTTTTTTACTTAATTAACCATTATAATTATAACAAAAATATCCAATTTACATATAATATATGATAGAAAAAGGTTAAAAAAGAGGTGTTGGAAATTAAATTTTATTTAAGATTATTAGTTTATTCTTCCATTTTCCTGATGCTAACTTCTTGCAAATCTCCTGGTTCAACTTTTGAAGGATATATATTAAATAGCCATGATGGAAAAGTAGAAGTAATAAAGGGGATTACTCTAGATGAATTCAAAAAAATAGACACATTGCCAAATGGTAACGAAGATACGATGTATGAGCGTTATTTGCTTAACTATGATTCGAAAGATTTGAAAAAGGGCCAAAAGGTAAAGGTTTGGTTACCTACTGGGAATGTAAGAACTTCAAACCCTATAAAAGCTAAGGCAGAAAAGATACAAATATTAAATTAGAATTTTTATGGTTTTTCAGTGCTTATGCAATCCGTCCTGATCCATACTTTTGAAATTTTCCTGGCTCGTTGTTTCGTACAATACAAAAAAGCCCCATCCTTAACGGATGAGACCTTCCTAAATCTCCTTCAGTAAATCCCGGTAATTCTGCTGCCTCAGCGCCTCATACACCAAAATCGCTGCTGTATTGGAAAGGTTCAGCGACCGCACATTTTCCGTCATAGGCAGACGCAGGCACTTTTCCATGTTCTCTTCAATAAGCGGCTTCGGCAGGCCTGTTGTTTCTCTGCCGAAAACGAAGAAGTAGTCTTTTTCAAGGCTGCTGTAGTCAAAGCTTGTGTGCGGCTTTTTGCCGAACTTCGTGATCAGGAAAAACTCTCCTGCAGGGTATTTTTCAAAAAGCTCTTCTAAAGAGTCATAGTAGAAAATATTGACGTATTCCCAGTAGTCAAGGCCTGCACGGCGCAGCATTTTATCGTCTGTTGAAAATCCGAGCGGGCGGATCAAGTGAAGGGTTGTGTCTGTTGCGGCGCATGTGCGGGCAATGTTTCCCGTATTAGCCGGAATCTCTGGCTGGTAAAGTACAACATGTAGTCCCAAAAGTGTCACCTCATCTGATTTCTTTGCATCCTTATTATATCACTGTTAATCGGCGTGCGTACTGTCCTTGAGCCGATAAAATTTGTACTTGATGTTCTCGGTGTAAGCGGTGGAATCTTCGTAAGACCAGTACCTCATGCGGCTGTTGTACGTGTTGGCATTCACAAGCGGCATGTCGTCTGAGTCCTTCGCCACAACAATTGTTGTGTGGTCAAACCGGCCGTCTCCCTGAAAGTCGTAGCAGATAATATCTCCTGCTGAGAGCTTATCAGGCGAGGAAACCTGGTGGCCCCTGATTCCTTTTTTTGAATTGGCCAGATACGTCGTCAGGGAATGCGCCACTGTCCAGCTGTAGCTCCAGTTGCTGCTTTTCATCCACCAGCCTTTTCCGCGTCCCGGAAATCCGTGCATCGGGGAATTGCCGGCGAACAGACACTGGGAGATAAAATTGGTGCAATTGTCCGTAAAGCTTTTGTATCTCGGATTGGACGTGTTCCAGTAGCGCTCAGCGTACTGCACAGCCGCCATCCGGTCGTATTCAAAATGAAAGCGTTCCTCGTTGTCGGTTTCAAAGGAGAGAAATTCCTCCTCTTCAGGTGTTGGCAGCGCCATATCCTCGACCAGCTCATCACCGGCAACGAGCGCCTTTCGCTTTTCCACGATTTCTTCGAGGTAAAAGTCATCTTTATCCTTGAAAAAAAGCTTTGTATGGCCGTCATAGTAAATCGCCTGAAGACGCTCATCTTCATCTGCTTCAAGCTCTGTTACATTAACGAGCACCTTGCCTTTTATGGCATACACTTTTCTTTGGTCCATCAGTTCAAGCTTTCGTTCAAGCACCTCAAGATCGCCTGGCGAAATGCCCCTGTCCGCTTTTTTGCGGTTAATTAAATATTGCAGTCTATGGTTCGTAAGCTTTTGAAGCTGCTCTTTCACCGCGTCCACCTGCCATCTGTGTAGTCGGGCTCTTCCCTTTTTCGGGAAAAATGCCTCTCCTACACCATATGAGGCAGACAGGTTTGTTTAGTATTCCTTTTGCAAAAGCGCTAATCCCTTATGGATTTCTTCTTTTACCTGGCTGTCAGTTTCTTTCGCCAGTGCTGCCTCTAAGCGGCTCCTTGAGTCATCATCGCCGATTTTTCCGACGGCCCACGCAGCAGTTCCGCGAATGACCGGTCTTGGATCGTCTTTTAATAAATCATACAGGGCAGGAAGTGCTGTCTGATCTTTAAAATGT
Source organism: Metabacillus kandeliae (assembly GCF_021166585.1). Lineage (GTDB taxonomy): Bacteria > Bacillota > Bacilli > Bacillales > Bacillaceae > Metabacillus_B > Metabacillus_B kandeliae. Next base: position 20,529 of record NZ_JAJOZE010000005.1, on the reverse strand, counting down.
GCGAGCGCAATAATGGCATTTCGCTGAATCGGCTTTTTGCCGCGCCAGGAGCCTGAGACAGGTCCGAACGTTTCTTTGAAATCTCTGTTTGAAATCGTGAGCAGCGGCTTGAGTTTTGGCTTCGCAACCTCCGGATCAGGCTTCATTTCCTCGTGCAGCAGGAAGTTCTTTCCTTTATTTTCAGGACAAACCGTCTGGCACGTGTCACAGCCGTACAGCCTGTTGCCGAGCTTGGTCCGGAATTCATCCGGCAAGAAGTCCTTCGTCTGCGTCAAATAGGCGATGCAGCGCTGCGAATTCAGCTGCCCGCCCTGCACAAGCGCCCCTGTCGGACAGGCGTCCACACACTTATTGCACGTTCCGCAGTGATTTTCCGCCGCCTCGTCCGGTTCAAACGGAATGTTTGTCACGATCTCACCGAGGTAAACGTAAGAGCCGAATTCCTTTGTAATAATCGCGCAGTTTTTCCCGCTCCAGCCGATTCCGGCGCGCTCCGCAACGGCTCTGTCAGAAAGCTCTCCTGTATCCACCATCGATTTTACTTTGGCTTCAGGCAGCTTTTCTTCAATAAAAGCTTCAAGCTTACGGAGCCTGTCACGAAGTACATCATGATAATCCCGGCCCCATGAAGCCCGGCAAAAAATCCCGCGCCGCTCGTCTTTCGTGCTCTTCGGCGGGTTCTCAAGCTTTGACGGATAGGCAAGCGCAATCGATATAATTGAGCGCGCCTTCGGAACAAGCAGAGCCGGATCTGTCCGTTTTTCAATATCCGGCTCTTCAAAGCCTGACTGATAACCGAGCGCTTGGCTGACAAGCAGCCGCTGCTTCAGCGTTTCAAACACATCCGCCCCGGCAAAGCCGATTTTATCAATGCCGATTTGCCTGCTGTAGGCGATAATGTCTTGTTTTAAAGTAGAGTAATTCATTAGGTGACCTCCTTTCTGTTTTGGATGTGGGCAGCTTCAAGGCCGCTCATAAACGCCTTTCAAAGGACCTAATCGCTGCCTTTCGTTCTCAAATTGAGCCCCAGAGCTCTGTATATGTTAAAATATTGCTTATTCTCACTTGGAGGGTGTTGCGAAATGGACATTCATATAGATTCTAAAATCAAGAGCCGTATTCCCGATTTTAAAATCGGTGCTCTCTTCTACCATCATATCGAAATTGGCGAAGCCCCTCAAATGCTGAAAGGGCGCTTCCGTCTGTATCAGGAGTCGCTGTACTTCGACCTGGAAGATAAAGAGGTCGGCTCCCTTTCCGGAATTGCCGAATGGCGCGACGTGTTTAAGAAAACGGGTCCTGACCCTAACAGGTATCGTCCATCGAGCGAGGCTTTATACCGCCGCATTAAGAAACAGCAGTTTTTAGAGCCAGTCAATTCAGCTGTAGATGTGAACAACTTCTTTTCCCTGAAGCATCAGGTGCCGATCGGCATTTATGATGCAGACAAGCTCACTGGCCCAATCTCCATCACAATCGGTGATGAAAACGCCAGCTATGCTGCTTTGAACGGCCGCGACGTCAGCTTAAGCGGCAAGCTTCACTCAGCTGACAGCAGTGGTGCATTCGGCAGCCCATTTGTTGATAGCAAGCGGTCTGCTGCCGGCGAACAAACAAAAAATGCCCTGCAGCTTGTGTACTTAAGGCCATCTATGGAAGAGGACGAAGCGAAAGAAATGCTTCAATCACTATCTGACATGTTCATTCAGGTTCACGGAGGAACTTCAGAAATCGAAGTCATACGGTAACATGAAAAAACGCAATGCTTCGTTTAGTGAAAAACGAAACACTGCGTTGATGCCATATGTATGGAGCGGGTGATGGGAATCGAACCCACGACATCAGCTTGGAAGGCTGAGGTTTTACCATTAAACTACACCCGCAAATGATTGATAAGATCTATTTTAGCAGATTTCAAAATGCTATGCAACGATAATTTTATTCCAAGTTACTCTATTATATGAAAAAGGAGTGCGTCCTCAGCACTCCTTTTTTCAGCTTTTTGCAGGCTCCAGCTCTTTAAGCTTGCCTGCTTCATTCAGCAGGGAAATATGCTTTGCCTCAAACTGCACAGGTGATTCCAGTCCTGCCGCTGCTGCCAGATTGAAAAGCCCCTCCCGCAGGGAAACAACGTAATTGCACACGCGGTATTTTTTCTCTTCAATGCTTAAGGCTTTCTGCAGCTTCGGATCGGTTGTCGCCACTCCGACTGGGCAGTTATTTGTGTGGCACACCTGCGCCATGATGCAGCCGACACTGAACATCATGCCTCTTGCGATATTCACAAGATCGGCTCCGAGCGCGAGCGCTACCGCAATCTTGTCCGGTGTTAAAAGCTTTCCGGAGGCGAAAATTTTCACCCTGTCACGGATGCCGTATTTTATCAAGGTTTCATGCACAATCGGCAGCGCCTGGTGAATCGGAAGGCCGGTTGAATCCGCGAGTTCCTGAAAGGATGCCCCTGTTCCACCTTCTCCGCCGTAGACCGTAATAAAATCCGGATGAACGTTCCGCTCCTTCATTCTCGCAAAAAGATGCTCCAGATCGCCTCTGTTCCCAACAACAATTTTGATGCCGACAGGCTTTCCGCCAAGGTCCCTTAGCTCATCCACAAAATTCAGCAGGCTGTCTGCGTCAGGCAGATGCTCGAACCGGTTCGGGCTGTCGACGGTTTTCCACGGCTCCACATTCCGGATCTTGGCAATTTCCTCATTGACCTTCTGCCCTTCCAAATGGCCGCCGCGTACCTTTGCTCCCTGTGCAAGCTTCAGCTCAAATGCCTTAATCTCGGGAATATCGCTTTTTTTCTTAAACTCTTCATGTGAAAAATTCCCGTCCTTGTCGCGCACCCCGAAAAGCCCGGGACCGATCTGGCAGATGATATCAGGGCTTCCTTCCAGGTGAAAGGAGGACAAACCGCCTTCCCCTGTGTTCATCCACGTGCCGCCAGCCATGCCAAGTCCCTTTGACAGCGCTGTGATCGCATGGTCTCCAAGCGCCCCGTAGCTCATGGCCGACTGCCCGACAAGCCCTTTGACCCGAAACGGCTGCCTTGCCGTGCTTTCGCCAATCACAACCTCATGCTCCTCAGCTAAATAGAACGGCTTGATGACGGCAGTTTCCCCATGCTCCCTCCGGTTAAAAAGCTTCTCTTTATCGATATGATAAAGTCTCGTATCAATTTGCGGCTCCTGCCGGATTTTCAGCTCGGCACGCTGCTTCGGAAACATCGCATTATTAATGAAGTAACCGCCTTCCTCGAAATTCCGCTCTGATCCAAACCCCATGGAACGGCTGTTGTATTTTCCGGCCAGCACCACATTTAAGTAATCCCGCCGCGAAAAAGGCTTTCCCTCATTGTCATTATTGTAGAGATACTGCCGGAGCTCTGGCCCCATCTTCTCAATTATGTAGCGCATTTTTCCAAGCACCGGGTAGTTGCGGAGAATCGCATGCTCCTGCTGCCGCTCATGCCGGAATAAAAACCATCCAGTTAGAAATAAAATTCCTACAATAGGAATGATTAGTAAACAAAGCAGCACCAGGGCCGCCCAGTCTGCAATACTCATCCTATTTCCCCCTTCCGAAAGTCTCTATTGTTTGCTTACCCACTTCGGAAGGGAATGAACCTTCTATCAATTTCCAGCTATGGTACTTAACGAACCTTCCGATAAGCCCTTCTCTCCGCATACTCCGAACAGGGCAGGCAAACCTTAATCGTTTTCCCCTTGTCGTCCACATACTTTCTGAGCGGCTTTTTCTTTTTATGGCAAATAGCGCACTTGCTGCTGAAAAGTGAAAACATGCTGGGCGGCTCCTATCTTTTGTCAGCCTGCTGCTCTTGATGGTATTTTTCTGCCTGTTCCTGCTTTTCAAGATGAGAATCCGGCACCTTGACGCGAAGCAGCACTTCCCCGGCAAAAAAGCCAAGCGATCCTGCGAGCGCAAGAAAAACAAGAGAGTATTTTAAGTATTTTTTCATGATGCATTCCCCTTAGTTTATGAGTCTTATTTCCATTAAATCAAAATTGGATACTTTTCCAAGAATTTTTCTTTATGCAGGCGGCGCTGCTCGACGGATAGAATACCAGCGAGCGTCCCCCAGTAATAAGCGCCAAAACCCGTATGAATTTTTTTCATTTTATAGGCATACACAGCAGCCTTAAAGGCTCTGACGGCAGGCACCTCAATATTTAACGCATGAGGAGCGTGCTTTTTCGCTGCTGCTTCAGCTTTTTTCCAAAGTGATCCTGTCTCTTCAGCTGAGAAAAAAGGTTTCACAGCTTCGATAAAGGAAGCAGGAACCCATTCTTCAAGAAAACTATGATCTATTTTGGCCTCTTGTCGTAATTCTTTTAAATCTTTTTGATATGTTTTTAAAGGGAATGCTTCGTTTTTGCTAAATGCAGCTTCAGCCTTGTCCTGACAAGCATTCTCAGCCTCTCCTCGATAGGACAAAGCGATAGGACATAGAATGGTTAAAGAAGTCCCGTACCCGCCTCTCACAGGGCGAATCGTGCGGATTCTTTTAACAAGACCCAGCTCGCTCAGCTTTTTATATGCCCTTTGAATCGTTTTACTGCTCACACCAAGAAGCTCTGCGGCAGAGGCAACCTTCAAATAACTGACACCCGGAACCTTGCACGAATGCCCTGCCAAAAGCCTGACTAAGCTTCTCTCAAGTAAGCTTAAATCCAGCATTTCCATTGCTTCATTGATAAACGCATCTATTGCTTTCACACTCTCAAACGACTGATAGTCCCGCAGCTGCTCCATTTTCTCCTCCGTGGAAGATCTCTGTTTTTGAAAATAGATCTTCTACTAGTTACATAAAGAAATAGAGGTGAAAAAGGAGCATGCTTTTGAAACTTTTTTTATCTAAAGATGACTATTATTAGAAAGGGGTGGAAAAAGATGGTTTTTAAATGGAGGATGCTCATTTTTATATTCGCAGTATTCCTGAGCGGATGCAGCCCAAAAAGCGAAACCGAAAGCAGGAGTCATGAAATAAAAGGCGGGCACAACTTGGAAGGCTATGTGCTGAAAATTGAAAAAGACAGACTGTACCTATCGGTCACCCCTGTCAAAGAAGGATACCAGGAATCACAGGCAGCCGAGCCCTCTCAAAAATCCAGCATGAAGAAAATATGGATAGAGTATGACCGGACGAAAGAATTCCAGGTTGGAAACAAGGTTTATATTTGGAAAGGAGACAGCAATCCGGAAGCTTTTCAAGTTTTGAAAGTAAACTAGGGGTTTTCGGTTTAGGGAGAATCGGTTATTTCCAAACCTTTATCAATTTCTTTTTCTGCTTATCATCTGTTTCGCTTTCTATCAATTCCATGGCAAGTTCCCGAATCCCCTCATCCGTCCTGGCTTCATACAGTTTTCTGAGGCTTTCCATTATATCGGAACGGATCATGGCAGGGTGCTTTTCCTTTGTGCAACTATGAAAACGGTCCGCCAAATATTCTAACACCAATTTCTTTTGCTCAGCGCCAGCAAGAGCAATCTTCCAGATAGACTGAAGGCTATGCCGTGCTGTCACGAATTTTTCATCAAAGGTAACCTTCCAAATCAAAGGGAAATCATTCAGGATTCTTTTTTCAGGATCACTGATCGCCAGGCCAGAAAGAAACTGTGCTGCTCTTGAACGGCGATGTGCATCAGCGTTTGTCAGCTCTGCCTTTAATCTGTCCCACACTTCATAAGCCCAGTCTGCTTTCTCCTCAGTTGCCTTCAAAATATGTTCATAAGCTTCATAAATTGCCGTCTTGTCAGTAGAATTAAAAACTTCAAAAGAATCATGAATGGCTTTGTCCATACTAACCTCCTGTTTTTACTTGCTAGCTCCATTTTATAAAATCGGCAAGATATTGGAAAGAGAAATGACTATGAAAAAAGATGTTGCTCTGTCCATTGTTCTTCACCTGTTTTTAGGCTGTTTATTTATTTCGTTTGTTCTGACAGCCATCCGGCTGGGACTGTCTTTTGCAGAGAAATCTGTCATTCTTATAGCCGGCATCTACCCCGCGCTGAAAATTTCTGACAGGATTACCGCTTCAAAAAGCCCTTATAGCAGTCATCCTGTTAAAATAGCGGAGACTGTCTCCCTATTCATCATTCCATTTGCTTATCTCATTATGATATGGACCTAGCCTCTTCAGTGTAGTTGCTTTATTTCCCATGTTTCTCCTTCCCCTGCACCGGGAATCAATTAGTAACAAAGTTAGCGGAGGGAGCAAGAAAAATGGAAGTTACCCGAACAGGTACAGGCGGCATGCACAACGAGCGCGCCAAGCAGGAAACAAAGCCGTGGATCCGCAGAATGGGACGCGCCGGATACATGGCGCAGGGGGTTGTGTACGGATTGATCGGAATCCTTGCCTTCATGACAGCCATTGGCGCAGGCGGAGAAAAAACGGATTCAAAAGGCGCGCTGCAATCGCTGAAAAACCTTCCGCTCGGAAGCGTTCTATTATGGCTCATCGGCCTCGGGCTGATTGGCTATGTGATCTGGTCTTTTGTAAAAGCTATTAAAGACCCCGAGAACAAAGGAAGCGATGCTAAGGGCATTGCAACAAGAATCGGCTATGCCATCAGCGGAATCATTTATGGAAGCCTTGCGTTTACAGCCATTAAAACTGCTGTCAGTTCAAGCGGCTCAGGCGGCTCAAATGAGCAGTCCATGAGCGCTCAGATGCTGTCACAGCCATTCGGCCAGTGGATCATCGGGATTGTCGGCGTCATCACATTCGGCTACGGCTTATATGAAATTTACTCAGGCTGGAAGGAAAAATTCATGAGCGAATTTAACATCAGCGACATGAAGCCTGGCGAAGTCAAAACTGCAAGAAGATCCGGAAAAATCGGCCTCATTGCCCGCGGCATTGTTCTTGCCATGGTTGGATTCTTTATTACCCAGACCGCGGTCACTGCTGATCCGGGAAAAACAAAAGGCCTTGACGGCGCACTCTCACAATTGTCCAATCAGCCTTATGGCCAATGGCTGCTCGGAGCCGTATCGCTTGGTCTGATCTTATTTGGAGTTTATGGAATTTTTAGAGGAAGATATATGTTTATGGGGTATGGTGGGAAATAACCAGATCCCTCCTCATATTAAAAGGCTCAGAGATTTTTTCTCTGAGCTTTTTATATGTTCTTCTGCAATTTTTATGAATGTCCTTCTGCTATTTTCTCCACTATTTAACTCTTATTCTAAACTATGAAAATTAAATGTTGCAACCGGAACAAAGTTCCATATATAATCGGAATGTAGTTCCGTTTATATATGGAACTAGAAATCTCACTTAGGGGAAGGAAGATCACTATGAAAATTCGAAACAAGGTTGTCCTTATCACTGGGGCTTCTGCTGGAATTGGTTTAGCTGCTGTTCGGCGTTTTGCTGCAGAAGGAGCTAAATTGGCGCTTGTTGCCCGTTCTGCTGATAAACTCCAGGAGCTTGCAAAGGAGCTGCAGCAGCAGGGAAATGAAGCAGTTGCTCTGCCCGCTGACGTAAGCGATGCAAAACAGGTACAAAAAGCTATTGAGGAAACTGTGCGCCATTTTGGCCGCCTCGATGCAGTCATTAACAACGTAGGGCAGGCTGCAGTTGGCACAATCGCTGACATGGATCCTGATAATTTCCGAAAAATCGTCGACCTCAATGTATTCGGTCCATTAGCCGCAATGCAAGCCGCCATACCGATCATGCGCGAGCAAGGCGGCGGTCTGATCATCAACATCAGTTCTGTCGTTTCTAAAATGAACATTCCAGGCTTGGGAGCTTATGCCGCAACAAAGTCTGCACTGAATATGCTGACTGATACAGCCCGGGGTGAGCTGGCAGCTGATAATATTCGGGTGATTACCGTCTATCCCCGTTCAACTGCTACAGACTTTGGCAAGAACGCGCTGGGCCAGCCGAGCAGCGGGCAAGAGCGAAAAGGCGCACCAAACGCGGATACTCCTGAATACGTTGCTGAAAAAATTCTGGCTGCAGCAGTTGAGGAGCCTGAGGAGCAGTTTATGGATTGAGGGATGAACAAAAAAGCAGCTGCAGACTGCCTTTTACGCACTAGTCTGCAGCTGCTTTTTAATTTTGTGAAGCCCGATACCTCATCCCATCCACAATCAGCGCAGCCATCTTCTTCGCATGCACCGCATCGCCTTTTTTCACAGTCGTACATAGGCTCGCTGCTGCCCTCAGCAGTTCATCAGGCTCGGCGTCAGCGCGCACCTCGCCGGCAGCTTCTGCTGTTTCAAGCAGGGTTTTCAGCGCCGGGTTCAGCCGCTCTTCAAAATAAGCCGGCAAAGCGCTGTAAGCTGGGTCTCCTGAATGAAGCGCAGCGGCTAGCCCCCGCTTCGCTGCAATAAAATCTACGAAACGCTGCATCCATTGTGACAGGGCTTCAGCAGGCTCATACCTTTCAGCCAGCTCCTCTGCTGCTTCTGCACAAGCATCGACCTCCTGGCGAAAGACTGCCTGGATCAAATCGGACCGCTGCGGGTAATGGCGATAAACCGTCCCTACACCTACACCGGCTGCCTCGGCAATCTCCCGTACAGGAGCGTCCACTCCAGATTCTGCAAAAACTTTCATGGCTGCTTCCAGCAAAGCCTGTATGTTCCGTTTAGCATCGGCACGTATTGAGCGGCCGATAGGTTCTGTCACTTCACCTGGGTTTTCCGTTTTTTTGTTCATCATGCCTTTCCCACCCATAAAAGTAGTTTTCGCGTTCACGAATTTATCTCTTATGATTTTACCATAGTTCACGAAGGAAAAATCTGACTCAGGCAGAACGGCTGCAAAAAAGCAATGGCCATTTAACCATTGCTTTTTTGCCGAGTAATATCTTCTTCCTTTTCTCCCCAAACCGAAACAGTCTCTCTCCTCATATCCTGGGAAGTCATGGTGAGATAACCAACCAGCACCGCGATCACAATCGTCATCACGATACTCACCGGCCCCTCCCCTGCACCAAGTCCTCCTTTATCATGTGGAGAAGATACCCAGTCAGAAAAGGAGGCGCCGACAGGGCGCGTCATAATATAAGCAAACCAGAAGGCGCCGATTTCGCCGAACAGCTTGGCCTTATATCCAGCAGCCGATATGGCAAGCAGCACGGCAAACAGGACTCCCGACCAGAAATACCCTAAATTAAAGGCGTTCGCGGTAAGATCGCCTGCTGCCGTCCCAAGGGCAAAGGTTGCAAGGACAACAGCCCAGTAATAGAATTCCCGTTTCTTCGTGTAAATGCTGTGGATGGACAATGTCTTTTCTGAGCGGTGCCAGGTATACAGAAGACCTGCGAGCACGAGCGCAAAAAATATTGCCGAAATTACATAGGATATACCAAGAACAACGTGGACAATATCGGCAGCCATCGTTCCAAAAATACTGACCATCACAACAACGAGCCAGTAAATCCAAGGAACATAGCGATCTTTAGAAAATTGAAGAATAAACACAGCAGCCAGGCAGACGCCCGCTGCCGCTACAGCAATAATGGGATCAATGTGCTTTACAAGGTAATCGGAAAACACTTCTCCCATCCCCGTTGTCAGAAGCTTCACAATCCAGAAAAGAAGCGTCACTTCCGGCACTTTGGAAAGCAGGCTGGATGACAGGCCTTGCTTTGTTAGATCTCTATACATAAAAAGCACTCCTAAATGGATATTTTGTTTTCAAGATCCCATTATACGGAGCGATTATGAAAATTTGCTGTGAATGGCCTAAATTTTGTCTAAAGACTGTTTTTCGTTATGATAGAAAAAAAGACAAACCCGCCAGGAGGAAAAATCATGAAGTATTCACTAAACATTGAACGGCAGATGGAAACAGATGCAAGCACCCTTTACCAAGCATGGACAGAGAACTTTGACAGCTGGTTCGCCGCTCCTGGCACAGTACGCATGAAAGCGGTGATCAACGAGCCCTTCTACTTTGAAACACATTTCGAAGACCAGCGCCATCCGCATTACGGCAGGTTCCTGAAGCTACAAAAGGACAAGCTTGCGGAACTGACATGGATGACAAAGGGAACCAAGGGTGCAGAAACGATTTTGACAGTCAAGCTCGAACCGGCAGGCAGCGGAACACACGTCACACTGTCTCACAAGGGGTTTTCTGATGAGGAGTCGAAAAATCAGCACGAAATGGCCTGGGGCTTTGTTCTCGAGCAGCTGGATCAAAAAATGCAAGAGAAAAAATCCCGGCAATAAGTCTGCCGGGATTTTTTATTCGCTCTTAAATTAGACTTCATAGCTTCTTCCGTTATGGCTTTCAAAAAGAATAGAGGAATCTCCCCCTTTCCCTATCTTTCGTCAAGTTTCTTCCCATTTAACAAGGATTATCACCCAATGAAAGCGAATTCACTGATTAATACATATGGGAGGGATGCTCTTTTGAAAACGATGACACTATGGTCCAACCGGCTGATGCAGCGTTATTTGCCTGATCCCTTTATCTTTGTGATTTTGCTGACATTTGTTGTTTTTATCGCTGGATTAATCTTTACCCCAAGCTCGCCGCTCCAGCTTGTGCAGTTCTGGGGTGATGGATTTTGGAGTCTTCTCAGCTTTACGATGCAAATGGTGCTTGTTCTTGTAACAGGCCATGTGCTGGCAAACAGTCCCCTTTTTAAAAAGGGCTTGAGCCTGATGGCGAGTGCCGCCAAGACACCTGGCCAGGCCATTCTTTATGTGACCGTCATTTCCATGATCGCAAGCTGGATCAACTGGGGATTCGGGCTTGTCATTGGGGCGCTGTATGCAAAGGAGCTTGCCAAGAAGGTGGAAAAAGTGGATTACCGCCTGCTGATTGCCAGTGCCTACAGCGGATTTATTATCTGGCATGCCGGCATTTCAGGCTCCATTCCTTTAACTATCGCCACAAAAGGGCATTTCACCGAAAACTTAATCGGTGTGATCCCTACAAGCGAAACGATTTTCGCTCCCTTTAATCTGATCATCGTTCTGGCACTCTTTATTGTGCTTCCTCTAGTGAACAGGTTTATGATGCCTGCAAAGGAGGACGCCGTTATCGTTGATCCTTCCCTTTTGGAGGAACACACCGCTGAAGCAGCAGCCATTGAAAAAGAAGCCGTAACACCTGCAACACGCCTTGAAAACAGCCGGGTACTCTCCATTTTAATCGGGATAATGGGCATCATTTTCTTAATCGGCTACTTTGCCTCAAAAGGGTTTTTGCTGAACCTTGATATCGTAAACTTCCTCTTCTTGTTTTTAGGCATTCTTTTTCACGGCACACCTAAAAACTTTCTCATTGCAGTTGCGGAAGCGGTCAAAGGAGCTGCAGGTATTATCATACAGTTTCCTTTTTACGCTGGCATTATGGGAATCATGGTCACATCAGGTCTTGGAAAAGTCATCTCTGAAGCCTTTGTTGCTATTTCCAATCCTCATACTTTTCCGATGTTTGCCTTCTGGAGTGCCGGCATCCTGAACATTTTTGTTCCGTCCGGCGGCGGCCAATGGGCCGTGCAGGCGCCTGTTATGCTTGATGCAGCCAAAACACTCGGCGTCTCTATCCCCAAAACAGCAATGGCTGTGGCATGGGGGGATGCCTGGACCAACTTGATTCAGCCATTCTGGGCGCTCCCTGCTCTCGCCATTGCAGGCCTAAAGGCGAAAGACATTATGGGGTTTTGCGTATTCGTTTTATTCGCAAGCGGTATTGTGGTTAGTTTAGGAATGCTGCTTTTATAGGTAGGCTCTGTTAATCATCTCTGTTGATAATTGAATAAAACGAACAATTGTTCTGAAATAAAGAAAAAAGATGAGAGTGAGGGGTATTGAATGGCGTTGAAGGAGATTATTAAAGAAATTTAAAAACTTAGCACAGCCGAACAATATCGTTTAAAAGAGTTTTTCACGAAATCCCTTGCGCCTTATGCTGCAAGTGAACCTGTGTTTAAAGAAGTATCCGAACAAAAACATAAAGATGGGTAGACTTGCATTCATTGCCATTCGAAAAGTGTTGTTCGCTTTGGTAAATATTCAGTTAAAGTTGGAATGAAAACAATGGAGCGTCAACGTTATCGCTGTAAGGATTGCCGAAAGTCTTTTATAGATGTAACTACTACTCCACTACACCGAACTCACCTTCCTCATAAATGGTTGGATTTTATCCAGTGTATGATTGAGGGGTATTCTTTACGCAAGTCATCAGAGATGATTGAAGTCCACTTCATAACGCTCTTTTATTGGAGACATAAATTATTATCAGCTTTAAAACAAATGGATTTTGAACAATTTTCAAGTATCGTGGAAATGGATGAAACATATTTCCTTTACTCAGAAAAAGGGAAACGAAAAATAACTGGTCGTAAATCCCATAAACGAGGTGGTACCTCCAAATATCGAGGCATCAGCAATGAACAGGTCTGTGTTCTTATTGCAAGAGACCGTCAGAAATCCACCTACTCAAAGGTCATCGGTCAAGGTCGTATTGTTAAGTCTCGTTTAGAGAAAGCCATTGCTTCCAAATTATCAACTTCTAATGTCCTTAGTACAGATGCGTGGAGAGCGTTTAAGACCTATGCAACTGAAAAAGGATTAGAACATTATCGTTTCAAATCTGATGGAAAAGAACGAGTAAGAGGTCTCTGTCATATTCAAAACGTAAATAACTACCACAGTCGTCTTAAAGGCTGGATGGACCGTTTCAATGGCGTTGCAACTAAATACCTCGCCTTATTTGAGTTGGTTTCAATTCTTAGATATTATCAAACACCGCAATGATAATACTACGGTAAGCAAAATGATTGTTGATAGTTGCTTTTTATCAACAAATGTCACTTATGATAAGCTCAGATTAACCACTTTTCAGTTATAATAAGATTTTTTCTTGTTCAGGAACGAAGCAGGATTTGCAATAATGGTTTAAACAAAACTTTAGGAAACATTTAATACAAACATAACTTTTAAACTGAAGAGGGAGGGTTATGGATATGATTAAGCTGATTAAGGAATTAATTGATAAACAGTATGGAAAGCCGCAAGGTCTATTAGGTACGTATATTGGTGAAAAGATGGTACGGCAACATAAACCTGAAACTTTATGGACTATTGAGCTATTAAACATTGTGCAGGGCGAGCATGTATTAGAATTAGGATGTGGTGCTGGTTATGCAATGAAACTTATCCTAGACCAAACTTTAGTAGAACAAGTAGTAGGAGTGGACCTTTCACCTACCATCATTCGGTCGGCTACGATTAGAAATAAAAACGCATTAAATGCTAAAAAGGCAAAATTGGTTCAAGCAAATGTTAATAGATTACCGTTCCAAGATGGAAACTTTGACAGAGTGTTTAGCATACAAACAATTTATTTTTGGGACGATTTATCTGCGACTTTACCAGAAATTTACAGGGTATTAAGACCTGGAGGTTATTTCGTAATCACCCTTTGTGATGGCAAAGATGATGAGATATGGGAAGGGATAAAAAGTATGATTGAAGAACGATTAATTCCTATTGCTAAGGAAAATGGATTTCTCGATGTTGCAATATTAAAAGGTCCAAAATCTAGACAATTCCATACAATTGCAGTTTTGGGTCATAAACATTCCTAAGTATATAATCCCTTTTCAACAAACAAGTAGCATTTCTTAGAAAACGAACAAAAGGACCTCTGGGGTCCTTTTGTTTTTAGAGTTTATCAACATTAACGTTTAACAGAGCCTATAGGTAAAAAAACATCCCGGCAGCTGAGACTGCCGGGATGTTTTTTATTGGCTCTTCAATTTGATCTCATAGCTTTTCCCGTCATGGCTTTCAGAGTTGATAAACATGATTACCTTGCTGCCCATTACGTAAGTTTTCGCTTCCCTGCTATGTGAAAGAACCTGCGGTGAAGGCAGCTCTATTTCAAGCAGCATCTTATCCAGCCGCAGCGTTGGATCTGATACGGCCACGGTGACGGTTCCCTGCTCTTCTTTTACAAGAACAGATGCCTGGTTATAGGAGGTGACGCCGCCTGCTTCTGTTTTCTTTGCTGAAAAGAAATTCATTCCTTTTAGGCCGAGAGCTTTATTTTCCACAGCCTGAACATTTTTTGTATTGGCTAGTATCTTAATCTCAGGCTTTTTCGCATATTCCTTCGTTTGTTCTTCTGAGAGATTCGGAAGCAGCACAACCGCATACTTCGCATTTTTAGGATTGGTGCCATGGTCAGCGCTTAATGAAAAGTAATTTCGTGACACAGTTGTGTTTGGATTGGAGGTTCTTATTTTTTGCAGAGATTGTGATACAGCTGTTTTTGCTACAGCTATCGGTGCTTTCTCCGGAAAGTAATACCCTACCTGTGTTCCTGCCGCATCTGTTTTGAAATTCATCCATTTGAGCAGATAACTGCCATCTGAAGGATCTGCAAGGGACTGCTGATCATAGGTCCCGCCGGTAACCGTGCTTTTCTCGTCGGAACCAAACATCCGGTTTTCAAGCGTTGTTCTCACTTCTCTTCCAAGCTTGTCGCTGATGCCTGACCCCATCAGCACAATCTCCTTGTCGAACATAAAAGCTGATTTGTTGCCTTCCGCGTTTTTGTACGTAACAAAATCATCCGGGAGCAGCCCATTGAGTTTGTCAGGATAGCTGATCTCATCGCCAAGCTGAATCCCTGCTGCCCCGTACTTTCCAAGCTTTGCCCCTCCGGAATAGGTGTTTGTTGCAACCGGGAAGTACACGTATTTATTTTCCGATTCAGAAGACGAGTAAAAATCCCATGGAGGCGTTGTATTTTCATAGTATGGCTTGCCGTATAGCTCCGGAACGCTTTTTCTCATTTCTACAGGGACAGTTGTGCCTGGGATCTTAAGAGGATTAACGGTTGCGAAATAATTCGCCCCATACTGCTTTGTCTGATCCCTGCCGGCCAAATACAAATAATAAGCTCCATCACTTTGAAACCATGGCAGCAAATTTTCCCCGCTCATGTATTCATACTTGCTGATTCTGTCAGAGCTCCTGGAAAAAGCGAAGCTGTAGGAATCCCTCAGCTGCACATTTTTATCCATCATATTAAAGGCATACTGATCTCCTACTGCCAGGTTTTCAGCAGGAATGAGAGGATCCTTCAAAATCTGATCAAGATCTGCAATAGCACTGAGCGAGCTGAAATTGCCTGTTGAAAAGCTCGACTTCATCCCGGAAACGAGATATTTAATATAGGATTTCATTTTCAGGGCATCACTGCTGCCTAAATTGCGGCTCAAGTCTACCAGTGATTCCACAATGCTGTAGACATCCTGATAGCCTGTCCCGGTTCTTGAAACAGCCCGGCCTTTCACGATTTCCATCATATAGCCCTCAAAAATAACAGGAGCAAACCCTTTTGTCACCCACTCTTTCACAGTGGATGTGAGAAGTTCTTTCGGATCAAAACTCGTGCCGTTCAGGATCACCATCGTTTGGATAATCCGGTTCAGGAGGACTTTTCCGTAGGATCCTGTGTAGGCAACTGATTTATGCTGAACAAAGGAGCCGTCACGGTAAAAACCATCCGTGTTGTCATTAACAAGATGATTGGGATCAACGGTCTGAAACACTGTCAAGAGGTTGTCGACCGCTTTTGAAACCCTTGCCTCATCCCCCGTAATTGCTCCCTGAAGAATCCGGTCTGTCGCAATATCAGCCAAATTCGATCCTCTGTGAAAACGCGAGGCAAGATCAATGTCACCGTTTTTTCCGTTCCGCAAATACTTGTCCATTGAATCAATATAGGCATTTATTAGATCTGGCTTATAGCTTTTTATCTCATCCTCCAGCAGCAGCAGTGTTTTCGTAATGTTCATCGGCATGCCGATCTCCCACGCATACCAGTTGCCGTAATACCCTTTTTCCTGATCTTTAAAGTAGTGGTTGTAAAGCCAGTCCAGGCTGTCAATCACTTGATGAACAGCTTCCTGATTGCCGTAAAAATTCGGCGTGCTTCCCGGCTTCACACTCGTTTTAGCGGCTAGGGCAATTTGATAGAGATAAAGATAAGAGTTGCTCAAGTTACTTTCATCACTGCCAAGCGGAAGGTTTTTAAAAAGGGAACCTTCCCTGCTTTCCAATGGAAGAAGAGCAGCAAGCCGGGTAGCGGCTGTTTTTTGGACAGCGCTTATTTTGCTCTGCAGCAATGGATTATTATTTAGCTGATCATTTCCTGCCAGATATTGTGTGAAATTCGCTTTCAGCTGGTCCAATTCAGTCACTGCCTTTTGTGTTGTATCGTATGAGTTAGTTGGCTCTGAGGCTTTTACGTTAGCCGGGTGCAAGGGAAAGGAAAGAAGAGCAGTAATCGCAAGAGATGAGGCAATCAGCTTTTTCGGATACTGATTCAATTATGACACATCCTTTTTTGTATTTCATGCGGATTCTCAGGTGAAAAGTCGCGCAATCATAGGAAGTGTGAGGTTCCAAAGGAGGGGAACGCTTACAGGTAATTTACCAGTCTTTTACACATGTTGCAATCGCTTACAAAATAATAAGGAAGATAGACCTTCTCAAAAAATTCAAGGACTTCAGGTACGGTCCTGAAGTCCTTTTTATGTGTGCGTGCTATGACCTATATTTAGGCCAGAATCTTCAAGCCAATGACAGATGCCAAAATCAATGCGATGCAGAAAATCCTTTTCCACTCCCTGGACTCGCCATAAAGCATCATGCCTAGAATCGATCCGCCGGCTGTACCGATACCTGTCCAAATCGCGTAAGCTGTCCCCATCGGAAGCGTCTGCATGCCGACGGACAGCAGTGTAAAGCTTACCGTAAAGGAACAGGCAAGCAAAAGAATATTTCCAATTGTTCTGTTTCTGGACACTTTATTCAGCAGGACAACGCCAAGCATTTCAAACAGCCCTGCCAGTACGACAGCTCCCCATGCCATTATGCTTTCTCCCCTTCCGAGTCTTTCGTGACAGCTTTCAAGCCAATGACTCCGGCAAGAAGAAGCGCAATCAGCACAAGCTTAAGAGGATCTGCCGATTCATGGAAAAACAAAATATCCGCGAGAACCGTTCCTGCTGTCCCAAGCCCTACGAAAACCGCGTATACTGTGCCGACAGGAAGATTTGAACTCGCTGCAATCATCCCCGCAAAGCTGATCACAATGCAAATCACGGTTCCTGTCCATTCCAGCCAATTGTCTGCATGCTTCAAGCCTGTAACCCAGCCAACCTCAAACATAGCGGAAATCACTACATATACCCAATACTTATTCAATTTGTTCCCTCCTGATTTATGCCTTTCCAAAAGATGCGGCAGGAGGCATGCAGCCTTTTCAGCTGCCTCTCTCTTTCACTGTAAAGCATCTCTACAAACAAACTGTCCAGCACACCAAGAAACGCCACCGCTGCCTCACCCGGATCTGCCTTAACGGAAGACTCCCTGAAAAGGTCTGTCAGCAGAGCTTCCAGCGTATCCAAATGCCTGTACACCTGTACCATCACAGCATCATATAAATGCGGGGGCGGAAAAAACGACATCCGGAGCCAAAACCTCGTCTCAGGACTGCTCTCATACCGCTCCATATAATCCGTTAAAAAAGAAAAAAGCCTCTCCTGAAGCCCAGACCCGGTTCCTGCAAGCTGCTCCTGCGCCTGCTCCAGTTCCATTGAAAACACATCTTCCGCCGTTTGTAAAAACAGCTCGTCCTTGCTTTTAAAATGAGAATAAATGGACTGCTTTTTAATGCCGGCTTCCTCAGCAATTAAGGAAAGGGATGCTCCCTCATAGCCATGCTCTGAAAAGATAGCGAGCGCTTTTTGCTTCAGTTCCTCTGCTGTCATACTTTCACTCCCTTACGACCGTTCGTAAGTTATTA
Source organism: Metabacillus kandeliae (assembly GCF_021166585.1). Lineage (GTDB taxonomy): Bacteria > Bacillota > Bacilli > Bacillales > Bacillaceae > Metabacillus_B > Metabacillus_B kandeliae. The sequence goes on along the minus strand of NZ_JAJOZE010000005.1, from coordinate 2,695 downwards.
TAGCAAGAAAATGACGGAAGAGCAAATAAAAAACCGCTTGCTGGAAGCGGCTTTACTGTTTTACCGGAGCTAAATCATTCGACGCAACCATTGCAGCTGCTGTCTCTTCTCCGTATTCCTTCACACAATATGTATGCTCTTCCTCAGCACTCAGCTTGCCGTAGGCTTTGCCGATCGTGCCCTTCAGCTTTTTCCAAAAGTAATTATGATCGCTTACGGCAGAGTTAAAATCTCTATTTTTCCATCTCTCAGCGATCTCAAGAAGATCAGACTTGTCTTTAAAATGGCTGTTGTTAATCAATGCATAAACCTCTGCCGCATTCTTCTGGCTCAGTACTGCAGCTCCCCACTTTTGGTCCGCTTTAATCTTTTGATGCGACATCTTATGCATCACATCAATCACATCCTCTTCACTGGAAGAAGCATTCAGCCCGAGAACACTCGGCGTGGAAGAAGCATTCTCTGCAGTTGCCTTGTCTGCTTGAGCTCCCGCCTTTTCATTTTTGGAAGTCATGAAATGAGTAACCCCGAAATACAAACCTGCACACAATACGACGGCACCTGCAATGATCCATATCGTTTTCATAGCTTCCCTCCGGCCTGGATACTGTAGTAGTTACATTTTACCATAATCATCCAAGGTGGTGGTTATTATGTTTCTTAATTACAGTTTTTTCAAAATATAAGCTAACAGGTACCGCCTTTATTAATTCACTAGTCTATTTCTGCCCTTATTGATTGAAATGATATAATAGTGAAAAGCACACCTAGAGAGGCGGTAAAACAGAATGGCCCCTAAAAAAGAAAATAAGTACTCAACAACGATTGCGAGTATATTAGGTATACTAGTTGGTGTTCCAATTGGATTGACAATGCACAGTATGTCGTTTGGAATTGGGATTGGAATTGTTTTTGCGATAGCATTTAAGCTGATTTTGGATCGGAAGAGGAAATAAGGCTAATTTTAAGACCCGGGTGGCTGATCTCTTAAAAGAGGTTGAGTCATTTGGGTATTTTTTTCATCTGTGCTGCTCAGTTTGTTATACTAATATTCCTCCAGCAATGGAACAATGATTTGGTACTGAATCACGTTACTGGGTTTCCCTTGGAAAGAAGTGCCTTAAAGGAAGGATTAAACCCAGAAGAGACATGACAATAAAAACAATCTGATGTACATGATCATTACCTGGCGGCAGTTTTCCTAATAGATGAAAAACCCAAAATATTGGGTAGTACCAAAGCACAAACCAAGCCCATTTTTCTTTCTTTCTATAAGACATAACTGTGATTAATATACCAAAGAGCCCCATGCCAGCAGTAGAAGCCCCTATCGCCTGAATCATTCCTAATTCATTTGAATCTGTACTCATCGGAAATACTCCGGTTAAAACACCAAATCCCAAAATAGCTGCTCCTATTAATAGCAGGAACATCCAGCTAATTCTGAACAGCAAAGTTTGATCTTTTTTCCTTATCAACTGCAGCACCCCCCACACTTGATTTATGGATTTAAATTTCAATTTATTTAATTAGTTAAATTTACTTGCTCTCATTTCCTTTTATAACTCAAGAATTATTTCAAAAGTACTGGTGATTGTTGTGACTAAGGCATTCTGAAGATAACGATTTTGAGGCAGAAAAAAAGGGGGACTATAACTGAATCCGAATAGGATCTATTATGTAGTATTAGAAAATAAAAAGGACTTTGACATAAGGTCAAAGTCCTTTTAAAATCTTCAGATACCGGTGGCCGGGGTCGAACCGGCACTCCCGAAGGAACACGATTTTGAGTCGTGCGCGTCTGCCAATTCCGCCACACCGGCATATCAGGCAGTTTTTAGTGCTGAGAGCTTTTAGATGTTATCCAATCTCTATTTAGAAATTGGAGGCGGCACCCGGATTCGAACCGGGGGTAAAGGAGTTGCAGTCCTCTGCCTTTCCTCTTGGCTATGCCGCCAGCACTCTGGAGCGGAAGACGGGATTCGAACCCGCGACCCCCACCTTGGCAAGGTGATGTTCTACCACTGAACTACTTCCGCACTTGCACCATATATAGTAGCCTATGCAGCAATCATGTGATTGTTGCTGGCTTTTAAAAAAGAAATGGCTGGGCTAGCTGGATTCGAACCAGCGCATGACGGAGTCAAAGTCCGTTGCCTTACCGCTTGGCTATAGCCCAATATAGTTCCATCATTTCATAAAAAAATAATGGGGCGATTGATGGGAATCGAACCCACGAATACCAGAGCCACAATCTGGCGTGTTAACCACTTCACCACAACCGCCACAATTTAATTGGCAGGGGCAGTAGGAATCGAACCCACACCGGAGGTTTTGGAGACCTCTGTTCTACCGTTAAACTATGCCCCTATATAGATGGTGGAGGGGGGCAGATTCGAACTGCCGAACCCTAAGGAGCGGATTTACAGTCCGCCGCGTTTAGCCACTTCGCTACCCCTCCAGCTAGAAAACAGTGCCGGCAAGAGGACTTGAACCCCCAACCTACTGATTACAAGTCAGTTGCTCTACCAATTGAGCTACACCGGCAAATAATGGTGGCTCGGGACGGAATCGAACCGCCGACACACGGATTTTCAGTCCGTTGCTCTACCGACTGAGCTACCGAGCCATACTCTTTTGAACTTAGCTCGGTCCAGGACTCCGCTAGTCAAAACTGTTTGCTGCTAATATTTAG
>NZ_JAJOZE010000004.1 GCF_021166585.1 Metabacillus kandeliae | reverse complement strand
AAAAGCTGTCCGCAAAGCGGACAGCTTTTTTCATTACATGAGATACGCAAGGAATGCTGTTGCAATTCCAAAGTAAATAGTAAGAGACAAAATATCATTTAAGGTTGTAATCAGAGGGCCTGAAGCAATCGCAGGGTCAATCTTAAGCTTTTGCAAAAGAAGCGGAATCAAAGTGCCTGCCATTGTTCCAATAATCAAAGTTAAAAGAAGTGAGCTGCCGACTACCAGTCCCAGAAGAAGATTCCCTTGCCAAATGAGTGCAATAATCGTAATAAAGACCGCACAAACGATTCCAATAATCAGCCCCACTCTCAGTTCCCTGAAAATTAGCTTGAACACCGTTTTTTTATCAAGATCATGCTGTGCAAGTCCTCTTATGACCACAGCGAGTGACTGTGTACCTGTATTACCGGTCATTCCTGCAATCATCGGCATAAAAAAGGCTAAAGCTACTACCTTATCAAGCGTCCCCTGGAAGAAGCTGATAATGCTGCCTGAAACAAGGCCGATAAAAAGCAGCAGAATCAGCCAGGGAAGCCGCCGGTAAGCCGCTACAAATGCCGGAGTATCAAAATCAATCGATTTACCGGAAGCAGCAAATTTCTCATAATCCTCATTGGCTTCCTGAATCACAATATCGATCACATCATCGACCGTTACAATTCCGACAAGCTTGTGATCGCCTTCTGTGACAGGGATGGCAAGGAAGTCATACCGTTCAATCAGTTTCGCCACTTCTTCCTGATCTGAGTAAGCATCAATGGAAATGACCCTTGTATACATCAACTCTTCAATTTTTTCATTTGGCTCGCCGAGGATAAGATCTCTGTAGGAGACAACCCCAACAAGATGCTTTTTTTCATCAATTACATATAAATAGTTAATGGATTCGGCTATTTCTGCAAATTGCTTCAGCTTTGCCACTGCATCCATCACTGTATAGTGTTTTGGAATCCATACGTAGCGGTTCGTCATAATCCTTCCGGCTGTTTCCGGAGGGTAGTTCATCAAAGTCTGCACCGCTTTTGACTCTTCGTCTTCCATGCTTGACAGCAGCTGTTCTTTCAGCTCCGGATCAAGCTCATCCAGCAATGTCGCAAGGTCATCGTTGTCCATTTTATTAATCACTTGGACGCCTTTTAATTTACCCAGCTTTTCGAAAATCGCAAGCTGATACGGCAGTTCAAGCTCCTGCATCATAATCGTAATATCATCAACAGTCAAAAAGGACAGAAAGCGTACATGGTGCTTTTCAGGCAGCTCTTTAAAAATACTCGCCATATCATACGGCTGCAGTTCTTCGAATAATTCAAGAAAGTCTTTCTTCTTCCCGTCTTTCAATAGCAGGATAATCCGAAGAAGGATTTCATTGTAGGTCATGTTTTTAACCAAGGCGGGTTCCTCCTGTCTTTAGAAGGCCCCTTCCCTGCTAGATGCTGTATGGACTGGCCTTCCATTCTCTATTTTGTTTATTCACCGCAAAACGTCTCGATCGGGGACTGCTGTCCATACATACACCTCCAAGCGTATATAAAAATTTATTGTTTCTCTTTTGGAATAGCTTATTAAAATTGGCAGTTGGTTTCCGTTTCAGTTGTCCGCTTTCCGCGGGAGTCTCCCGCCTGGAACGTAGATCAACAGGTGTACAGAAATTAATCTTCTTCTATAACATAGCCTTTTAAAAAGGCGCAAAATAAGAACCTGCTTACTGGCAAAAAATGATAGAATAAATGGGACAAACAAAAAACACCCCTGTGAATGAAGGGTGTGTTAAATACGCATTGCAAAAAACAATCCCCCATTCGTAGAGCTTTAGCACTGCACGGCATAGGCATGATGCCAGCTACATTAAAAATCACCTTATGTCGATGATTTCTGTTGACCCATTGGCGTCTTTGGACATTTTTGGGCAGCAGCTTGTCTCCGTGCAGGAGCCTCACCTAACGAAGAAATTATTCAGTTCCCATACTAGAGATTACATCGTTTTACTGGTGCTGTCAATGCAAAATCAGCATTGTCAAAACGCTGGAAATGACTAATATACGCAAGGGCGGAATGCAAAATGAATATTGAGCGATTAAGCATCGGAAAACCAAAAGAGCTGCTTCACAGCGGCAGCTCCTTCACCTCAGCAATTGCAAAGAATGAAGCGCAAGAAATTTACGCAGGAAAAACCATCATTCAAGGGGATGAGGTGGCAAATAAACAGTTCCATGGCGGAGAAGACAGAGTGATTTGCGCGTACCCTTTTGAGCATTACGCCTACTGGGAACAAGTCCTGGGGTCGCCGCTTCAGCACGCAGCCTTCGGTGAAAACCTTACTGTATCAAATGGAAAAGAGGATGCTGTTCAAATCGGCGATATCTATCAGGCAGGGGAAGCAATCGTGGAGCTTTCACAGGGCAGGTACCCGTGTATAACCATCAACAAATACAACAGCAGCCCATTATTGCTTAATAAAATATTCGAAACAGGCTACACCGGTTATTTTTTCCGTGTGATAAAGCCTGGAATGATTTCCAGGGATTCAAAAGTAACGCTGTTAGAAAGAAAACCGAACTCATTAACACCAAGCTTTATTCACCGTATCTTTTTTCATGACCGCAGCAACAAAGAGGCGATCCGGCAAATACTTGCACTTGAATGGCTGGCAGATGACTGGACAAATAAATTCCGCAAACTAATTTCATAACAAGAAATGCGGAAGCCGCTCGATCAGCCCCGACAAGCGCTGGACAAAAAAAAGCCCTCTGCAGCGAGGGCTTTTTTTACTTTATTCTTCTTCTGGCTGCCTTGTATCTTCAGCTGCCAGCAAATGATACGGCTCATGGATAAATAATGCCGCATCATGCGGATTCCTCGGGTGCGGAACAATTTCCGCCTGGTTGATCGCCATCTCATTCAGTTCCTGTTCTTCCTTCTTCATCTCTTTCCCTCCACTAATCAAATATGCTGCTGCTGTTAGTATGGCTGGAAAAGAGAAAAAGTTTCCTGTGAAAGAAAGCTTCTATCAATGTTAATTTCTATTGGCAAGCTTAGACAGAAGGCGCAATATTTCAAGATACAGCCATACAAGTGTGACAAGCAATGCAAAGCCTGCATACCATTCCATATATTTCGGCTGTCCTGTTCTTGAAGCTCTTTCAATCAAATCAAAATCGAGCACAAGGTTCAATGCCGCCACACCGACAATAACAAACGAAATAATAATGCTCAAGCTAGAAGAGCCATGAAGAAAAGGGACACCTATTCCAAACAGCTGCAAGACGAAGGAAACGAGGTAAAGCAGCATAATGCCAAGCGTTGCTGAAAAAACAGCGACCCTGAATTTATTTGTCACTTTAATGATGCCCGTTCGATAAATAACAAGCATCACAGCAAAAACGCTGATCGTCAGCAGAATGGCCTGCATCACGATTCCGCCGTACTGGCTTGCATAATAATAGGATATTCCTCCAACTGCCATCCCCTCAAGCACAGCATAAAGCGGTGCTGTAATCGGTGCAGATTTCGGAATGAAACTGGCTATTAAAGCAGTAATTAAGCCTCCAATTCCTCCTATGGCTATAAAGCCAGCTGAACTGCTTCCTGTTGAAGAATAATACCAAGCGGCGCCTGCTGCGATCACAAGGATAAATAGAAGCAAAAATGATTTATGGACGGCTCCCATTAATGTCATGGGCCTGTTATAGTAGGTTTCCGTTCTTCTTTCAAATGCTTTTACTGCCGGGTTAGCTGTTCTCAATACCTTCACATCCTTTTCCATTATCAATACGGTAGATCATCTAAAAGGTTTCATCCATAATGTAGCCTTTTCTCTCACCCGGCAAACTCGTCAGAGGCTGACCTCTGCTTTAGGTACGGCATATTTCCCTTTGCTTTTATCCTGCACACCGAGAATGCCTGCTGCCAATAGGAGCCCTGCGGGAATTATCAAAAGGGCATCACAGATGAACAAAAAAATAGAAAGACCGATCAGCCAGCTGCCTGAAAGCTTCTGATTCTTTTTCAGCATCAGAGGCAAAGACAGGACAAAAGATGCGATGATAGCTGAAAAGGCCAGCACAGACTGAAGGACTGCAAGGAAGACGGCCAATCTCATCTGGCTGTCTGTTACTTCTTCCCCTCCCGCTGTCCCCTGCATAATGAAGCCCCAAATCACTACCAAAAAAATGAAGGAACTGAAAATCCCGATGACCCCTAGAATCGAACCGATTAGGCCAAGAATAAATACAGATTGTTTGTACATTTTTATTCCTCCAAAAAAAGTTTATTCTCAAGGAAAATAGGTTTTGGCTTCACGGCTATCTGACGAAGCATGTCCCTAATGTCAGATATCTGCAGGATTCAGTATTTATTGGGCGCTCCCCTGGATACGAAGCTCTTTCTTCTGGATAATCATTGAATTTTCTAAAGTACCGGGACGAATTTTCCTCGATATCAGCGAACTTTCGAATATATCGAGTACTTTCTCCTGTAAATCAGCGAACTTTTCTATATATCGGACACATTCTTCTGGATATCGAACTCTCCAATTTATCGGGCACTTTTCCTTATATATCGGCGAACTCCTCTAAAAATTTTTTTGACAAAAAGTACAGGCATCAAAAAGAACTTCTGCATAAGAAAGAACATGAAGGGAGTGAAAGCCATTACAGCATGTGCAAAAGCAGCAGGGAAAATGGAACGATTGCTTGCTGCTCTCTATTCCCGCTGGACTGCAGCCTGTCAAAAAGCTTACGGAAGGCAGCTTGAGGAGATAAATGAATCCTTAGCCCGCCTGCATCATCTCTTGAATGAAGCTATCATCACCCTCTCTATCAAATGGAAGCTAAAACATGCAAGACTCCTTGCAGCAAGGCTTTCGGACGACCTTGATCTTCTTCAGAAAAAGGGATTTATTTTCGAGAAAAATGCTTTGAAAGTTCTTCTTTACCAAGCAAAAGAAAAATTGCTGCTCATCTCCTGCCTCGAAATCTGTCCTGTTAACGCATAAAAAAAGGGCATTCAGGAGAGCTCTCCTTGAATGCCCTGTTTTTTAAGAATTGGCTCTGTAAAATTTGGCTGTTGATCTCCGTTGCAGGCGTCCGCTTTCCACGGGCAGTGCGGGAGTCTCCCGCCTTCCACTCCAATCAACAGGTGCTCTAAAATCAACATTCTCCTTGAACAGAGTCTATAAATTATGGGATTAAAAAGAAATGGGCAGCATATTCATGGTCAGTGCCGATGCCCGCATAGATAATCTTTGCATTGAGCACAATTTCTTTCTGGGAAGACGTTTTTCTCCATACATCCCTCATAGATTTTGGTGTTGGATAGTTCTTGAATATATTTACTCCAGCAGCAGAAAAACTTGTAATGCCGAGCTTCGGCAGCATTTGGTTGATCGGTCCGTATTTCTTTGAATTCAGACCAAAATATTTGTTTGCATACATATCCCGCGCCTTCATTTCAGCAGCATAGCTCAGTCTTTCATTAAGTGTTACCATCGGCAGGTCAGCCTTCTGCCTGTCCCTGTTCACAAGGAGAAATACGTCCAATGCTGTATCGCTAACTTTGTACTTTAATTTTGCATCTGGGACTGCAAATTTATTGGTTTTTAAGAGTGTTTCAATTCCGGATAGTGTCTCATTCACAGATTTAGGAAGGGCCGCATAGTTTCCTGCCTTCTTAATGGCCGCTGCCCTCACCTTCAGCCGATCAAGCTTCTTCATACTGCTTGATGCTGCAGCTCCCTTGTCTTCAAGCACCATTCTCCCTGCGCTTTTCATAAGACGGTATTCGGAAACCTCGTAAATCACCCGTTCTTTCGCAATTTTAGCTGGTTTGATGTATTTTGCTGAAAGAGAGGCACGCCTGGACTTTCCAGAAACCTTTGAAATGGCCTTCTCTGCTGCATTGATCTGATTGCTGAGCTTATCATAGGCGATATGTATATCGTAAATCTCACCCAGATTTACCGTGCTGTTAAAGCTTCTTACAAGGGCGGCTAAATCATCTCCCTGTTTCAATGCTGGCGAGGAAGCAGCTGCCGCTGAGCCTCCTGAAAAAATCGATAATGCCAATACAGTGCCCATCACTGCGGCTGCAGCAGTTCTTTTCATTCCCATTTTCTTCTCTCCTTTGAAATTTATGTAAAAATTATAACGATTTATCACTACCCCTTTCTACAGACTTTTAAACTAGTTTTCACTTGCCCTCTCTCTTGGAGAGCGGTACATTCTGAGGTTTCAGCACTGCAATATAGTGGAAGAGTCACATAGGAACGTTAAAAGGAGGAATAGAAGTGCAGGAAATTAAACTTTATATTAACGGAGAATACACCGATTCTACCTCTGACGACTGGATTGAAATAGTCAACCCAGCAACAGAAGAAGTCATCTCCAAAATTCCTAACGGAACAAAAGAAGATGCAGATAAAGCCATTGACGCAGCCTTTGAAGCTCAAAAAGAATGGGAAAAGGTTCCCTCCTCAGAAAGAGGCAAGATTGTAAGAAAGCTTGGAGACGCCATCCAGAATAAACGGGATAAATTTATTTCACTGCTTCAGGAAGAACAGGGAAAGCCATATGAACAGGCAAGCGCAGAAGTCGACCTGGCCATTGACTATTTTCACTACATGTCAGAATGGAGCCGAAGAATTGAAGGGGAAATCGTACCAAGCGACAGGCCAAATGAAAACATCTTTATCTACAAACGGCCGATCGGTGTTGTCGCAGGCATTGTTCCATGGAATTTCCCAGTTTTCATTCTGGCAAGAAAAGTCGCTACAGCCTTGATTGCAGGCTGCTCAATCGTATTGAAGCCAAGCCAGCAAACACCGAACACTGCCGCAGAATTTACTAAAATCATTGCAGAAATGGACGACCTCCCTAAAGGAGTCTATAACTTTATTACAGGCAAAGGCTCCACCATTGGCAACGCCATGGCATCCAATCCAAAAGTCGGCATCATTACTATGACCGGCAGCGTTGGTGCAGGAACAAAGGTGATGGAAGCTGCTGCCCAAAACATCATAAAGGTGAACTTAGAACTTGGAGGCAAAGCACCAGCCATCGTCACAGCCAATGCTGACCTTGACCTAGCTGTTGAAAACATTAAAATCTCGAGACTCACTAACACCGGACAAGCCTGTACAAACGCTGAACGTATTTATGTGCACGAATCTGTCGCAAAAGAATTTACAGAAAAGCTGACAACCGCCTTCAAAATGGCGAAATGGGGCGACCCGCTGAAAGATAAAGACATTGACATCGGCCCTCTGGTCAGCGAAGACAGACTAAAAGCGGTGGATGAAATGGTCCAATCAGCATTGGAGGCAGGCGCATCACTCGAAACAGGCGGAAAACGTGCAGATGCTGAAAAAGGCTATTTTTATGAACCGACCATTCTATCCAATGTGAAGCAGGACATGGAAATCATCCAGGAAGAAATTTTCGGCCCAGTTATCCCAATTGTTACTTTCACTCAGCTGGAAGATGCCATTGACATGGCCAACGATTCTGACTATGGCCTTTCTTCCTCTGTTTACACTGAAAACGTCCATGAGGCCATGCAGGTCATAAACGGACTTAAATACGGAGAAACCTTCGTCAACCGTGAAAACTTCGAAGCCGTTCAGGGTTATCACGCCGGCAGAAGAAAATCCGGTCTTGGCGGAGCAGACGGCAAACATGGCCTTGAGGATTTTCTAGTTACACAGGTTGTTTATATGCAGTATAAGTGAGTCAGGACACCCCTTTTGCAGTTGGAAGGGGTGTTTTTTGTGTGTCTGTCACTTTTATATAGAGTGACCTGTCCCGTTCCGGTGAACAGGACGGAGGGTTACTCTAACAGCTTGCTAATACTTGATTTTGAACTTAGGGCGCAGGTCACTCATATACTTAGGCATTCACCGCCAACAAAATAAATCTGCTATAATATCCCATATACCAAAAATTAAAGAATCAAGGAGTTCTCATCATGAAAAAGTATCTATCAGTTATGATTCTTTTATGCTCCTTCTTTGCTGCAGGATGTACAGCAGAGAGTCCAGCTGTTCAGAAGAGTCCAGATCAGGCTGAAAGCAGTCAGAGCACCGGCGGGAAGCAAGAGAGCACGCCTGCTGATACAAATAGTTCCGTTCAGCCTGACGAGAAGAATCTTCTTCCGGCAGAAATTGTGAAAAATGTGGATGGCGATACGGTCAAAATTGAAGTGAACGGGAAGGTTGAGAGTGTTCGGATGCTTTGTGTAGATACACCTGAAACGCATCATCCGCGCCTTGGTGTTCAGCCGTTTGGTCCTGAGGCTTCCGCTTTCACTGCGAAGACGCTTTATCCGGGAAAAAAAATTCAGGTTGAGCTGGGACTTGGCGGCGGGAGAGATAAATATGGCCGGCTGCTCGCTTACATTTATGCAGATGGCAAGATGTTCAATGAGATTTTGCTGGAAAAGGGACTGGCAAGGGTTGCCTATATTTATGCGCCGAATACGAAGTATGTGGATTCATTTTATGCGATACAGAAAAAAGCTCAAAAAGCTGGTATCGGGATTTGGTCAATTGAGAATTATGCACAGGAAGATGGCTATCATGCTGATCAGCAGAAATCTCCGGCACAAAAGCCTTCCGTTTCTGAAAAAAGCCAGAAAGGTTCCCGCTATGAAAACAATCCTTCCGATGATACAGAGCAGAATGCCTCTTGCAAGGGAAAGATAAAAGGCAATGCTAATTCTCATATTTATCATGTGCCTGGCGGGTCTTATTATGATTCATTCAGCGACAATGTGGTCTGGTTTTGTTCTGAGGGGGCTGCTGAGAAGGCTGGCTACCGGAAGGCAAAACGTTAAAAAGGAGGGGAAATCCGCTCCTTTTTTTAGATCTTTTTCATTATTTTCTTTCGTTCTTCACTTGCTCCGTGTTCTTCTAATTTGCGGAGCAGCAGCTTTTTAAATTTCTCTCTGTCCCGTTTCGGTGACATGACATAGAGAATGTCATTGATTTGAAAAGCAGTGGTCTCTTCCGGTGTAATCAGATTTTCATCTCTGATGACAGCGAGAACAAGAACGTCTTCAGGGAGTTCAAGTTCACGGATTTTTTTGCCGATAATCGCGGAATCTTCGTCCAGACTGAATTGCATAATTTCATTCGGGGTTTTTCCGAGTGACAGCAATTCCAAACCATTCGGTTCTTCTATTTTTGGCCCCATGGAAAAGCCTAAGCGCCTGGCAAGCGGTGATATGGTAACTCCCTGTATCAGGGCAGATGTCAGAACGACGAAAAAGACAACATTGAAAATCAGCTGATTATGCGGCACTTTTTCCATTAACGGATAGGTTGCCAGGACGATTGGAACGGCTCCCTTTAATCCAGCCCAGGCGATAAACGTTTGTTCCTTAAAGCCGAATTTTGAAAAAAGCAGGCTGGCATAAACGCCAATCGGTCTTGCGATAATCATCAGGATCAGTGACAATCCGAGCGCCTGCCAGATAATGCCGAGCAGCTGGCTTGAGAAAACGAGCAGTCCCAGCAGGATAAACATGACGATCTGCATCATCCAGGCAAAGCCTTCGTTAAAACGGATGATTGTATGCTTGTAAGTTAAATCAGTATTCCCAACGGTGACTGCCATTAAGTAAACTGCCAAAAGCCCGCTCGCGTGTGCGAGGGATGCTGCACCATAGGTCAAAAAGGCAACCCCTAGAGATAGGACCGGATAGAGTCCTGACGAATCAAGGTTAATTTTATTGATGGTCCAGCTGCCTAATCTGCCTATAAGGATTCCCATAATGGCTCCTACTCCCATTTCCCAGCAGAATGTTAAAACAAGCTGCAGAATATCGGCGGATTGCTCTTTTATTATTTCCAAAAGGGAAACAGTCAAAAACACAGCCATCGGGTCGTTCGTGCCTGATTCTGCTTCAAGTGTGGAGCGCAGCGGTGTTTTGATGTTTTGAGAGCCAAGGGCCGCAAACACTGCGGCAGCATCTGTTGACCCTACGATGGCACCGACAAGCATCCCTTCAAGCCATCCTAAACCTAGAATATATTTTGCGGCCACCCCAACGAGCACTGTTGTCACAAGAACTCCAACAGTTGACAGCAGGAGTGCCGGTCTCAGGACAGATCTGATATGCTGTCTTTTTGTCTGAAGTCCGCCTTCAAACAGGATAACGATAAGGGCGGCAATCCCAATCAGCTGAGCTACTTTTGCATTATCAAAGTAAATAAAATGGCCGATTCCCATTCCTACCGCAATAAAAAATACGAGAGACGGCATTCCAATTTGGGAAGAAAATTTTGCTGTCAGTACCCCGACAATTAATAGAATTGAAACGATTAATATAGTATCTTCAACGGAAAATTGCAATGATTGCTGCCTCCTCTAAATTTATCCTTCCGTTCATTAAACTTACAGATTATAGTATCCAGCCATTTAGACTGTTCACTCAGGTTTTTTTCAGTTAGAATCTGATATAGACAGATATCTAACTTGTTTTTTACCTTGAGGTGGTCCATGTGCTTGATATCCAAAAAGACCTTGTTGAACAGGTGACGGTTGTAAGCATTAATCCGAATGATCCTGTGCATGTAGAAAATATTCCTCCAGGCTGGCATCTTGTAGGAAAAGGGAATTATGCGGCAGTTTTTGGCCATAATGCCCTCCTGCCCGGAAAAATTGTAAAAGTGTACGCAATCAACAGGGGCAGTGCAGCTGATGAAGCAGAAGTTTATAAAAAATTGGCTTCTCATAAATCCTATTCTGAGCTTTATTCAAGCGGCGAACGGCATCTGGTGCTGAAGAAGCTGGAAGGCGTTACCTTATACGATGCCTTAAGAAAAGGAATTTACATCCCAAAGCAGGTAATTAAGGATGTTGATGAGGCAATCCAATATGCAAGCAGCATTGGGCTTAATCCAATTGATATCCATGGAAAAAATGTGATTATGAGGGATGGCAGCGGATATATCGTGGATGTTTCCGATTTTTGCCTTACCCATAAATGCCCGAGATGGAAGGATTTTAAAAAAGCTTATTTCCTTCTTTATTACCCTCTTTTCAAGAAATTTAAATTCTCGATTCCACATTGGATGCTGGAAAAAGGCAGAAAAGGGTATCAGCTTTATTTGCGTTTATCCGGCAAAGGAAAACGAAAAAAAGAAAAGCTTTCCGGCTGATGGCCGGAAAGCTTTTTGTTTAGGAGACAATCTCTTCTTCTGCAGCTCCTGGTGCTTCTTGTTTTTCTCCTTGGGACGGATTAAGAAACAGCAGCCCATTCCCTTCTGCTTTCTTCGAATGCCCTGCCGGAACAGTATTTTTACATAGCTGGGCATACACTTCCGGCTCTGTCAGCCTGCGTCCGAATTCTTTTTCTTCTTTTTGAATGAGGAGCGCCGCAGCTCCTGAAGTGTGCGGGGTTGCCATGGAGGTTCCGGAAAGCTTGGCATATTTGCCTCCTGGATAAGTGGAAAGGATTTGCACTCCAGGCGCCACTAAATCAATTTCATCATTTGTATTGGAAAAGCTGGCAATGTTTTTCTTCTCATCAACAGCCCCTACTTGAACAACTTCCTTGTAATATCCTGGATAGGAGAGTTCAGGCGTGTCATCCCTTGAGTCACCTTCATTGCCTGCAGCACAGACGACGAGAATGTCTGCTTTAACAGCTTCTTTTATAGCGTCATGCATTTCAGGCACATCCTCCGGTCCACCAAGAGACATGGAAATGACTCTGACTTTTTCGCCGTCAGGGCCTTCCCAGCCTGCAGCATATTTGATGGCTTCTGTTATCGACTCATAGGAGCCGCTGCCGTCTTTTCCAAGCACCTTCAGAATGAGAAGCTGTGCTTCCGGCGCAACTCCTGTCACGCCCTGGTTATTCAGTGACGCAGCAATCGTCCCTGCTACATGAGTGCCGTGAAAATGGGAGTCCGTATAATCGTCCTCTCCTTCAACAAAGCTTTTTCCGCCGATAATACGGTCTTTCAAATCAGGATGTTTCACATCGCATCCTGTATCTAAAATAGCGACAACCGTTTTGTTCCCCTTAATGTCCTCATTCCATAAAGCTGGAGCGTTGATCATTTTTATCCCGTAAGGCACTTCTTCATTTACAGCATCAATTACTTCTTCGAGTACAAAAGGAATAAGCCTGACTTGATCCATAATGGATTCCTCCTTTTTTTAAAGCCTTAAGCTGATTGAAGAGTTACTGCATACGAAAGGCAGCAGGGCATCAGGTGTTACCTCAATTATAGCACGTACGTTCCCAAAGCGATTCTTTTTTTGTCTGAAATTTTAGAAAATGGTTAATCCTTCCTGTTTTTTCACGTTTTTCAGTTTTTTTCATCTTGGTTGTCCTGCTAAATGAGCTCAGCAAAACAATGTAATTCTGCTTATGCGGAAAATTTTTCCAACAAAAGGAATGTGAAGCTTGCCTCCCCGGCGTGAAAGCATTCGTCTAAAAAACTGTTTTTCAAAGACTTGACATTAAGCTGAAATCAAGTAAAATGACAAGCGTTGCTTTCTAACTGAACGGGATAAAGGATAAGGAGGGAGACAGATGCTGCTAGATACTATAGATAGCGGACAAAGAGCAGAAGAGCTTGAATTCCAGCTTTACCGGATGCAGGAAAATATGAAGGAAATTGCAAAGCATGCAGATGTTCTCGGGATCGGCCAATCAAAAGAGGACAAATGGGTCATTGTATATGCGGCAGATGACGGCAATGCCTGCAAAATTATGATCAGCGAATGTGAAACATCCTATAAAGGAACATGGGATTTTGCGATACAGGCTGTTTATCAGGATGAGGATACAATCAAAATCGGTGATATTAAAGGTCCTTCCAATCTTGGCTACGGTTCCATCTGCATGCCCTACTTAAAAGACATTGCCCGCAGGCAGAACATTCCTTATATTGCAGGGGATATTGCCGAGAGAGATTGGGACCACCTCAACAGGCTTCTTCATTTTTATGAAAAACATTCTTTTCATATTGAATTGGATGAAAAATCAAAGTGCGGCGAAATCCTGTGGAATGATGGTTTTTAAATCAAAAAAGGAACGGACATGTCCGTTCCTTTTTTTACATAGGAGCCTGCACTTTATTTAAAAATTGCAGTGTCCGTTCATTTGTTGACTGTTCAAATATTTGAGCCGGTGTTCCTTTTTCCACGACAACTCCCTGGTCCATGAAAATCACCAGGTCAGCCACATCGCGTGCGAAATGCATTTCGTGAGTGACCACCATCATCGTCATACCTTCGTTTGCAAGGTCTTTCATGACTTTCAGCACCTCGCCCACAAGCTCAGGGTCAAGGGCAGAAGTCGGTTCATCGAAGAGCAGAATATCCGGTTCCATGGCCATGGCTCTTGCGATGCCGATCCGCTGCTGCTGGCCTCCTGAGAGCTGGCTCGGATACATATCCGCCTTTTCTTTCAGCCCCACTTTTTCAAGCTGGACCATGGCCGCCTTTTTCGCCATTTCTTTCGATTTCCTTTTTACTGTTACCTGACCTTCCATCACGTTTTCCAATGCTGTTAAATGAGGAAAGAGGTTATAGTTTTGAAAAACCATGCCGGTTTGCTTCCGGAATTCGGAAATATCACTGTATTTCTGCTTTTTCCCAGGTATGAATTCCAGGGTTTTGCTGCCAAGCGTTACAATGCCGTTATCAGGAGTTTCCAAAAGATTCATGCACCTTAAAAGGGTGGTTTTTCCTGAGCCTGACGGGCCTATAATGACGGCCATTTTGCCTTTTTCAATCGACAAGTCAATCCCCTTCAAAACCTCAAGATTGCCGAATTTCTTATGAATGCCTTCAGCGTGTATCATCTGTTCAGCCATTACTTAGCCACCCCTCTTTCAAACCGGATTTCCAGTTTGTTTTGCAGCCAGGAAAGAACAGTGCTGAAAATTAGATATAGGACGGCTGCTTCAACATAAAGCCAGAATGGTTCATAATTATTGGCAGCGATTTGCTGGGCTTTCTGGAACATTTCTGAAACAGTAATTGTTGCCGCAAGCGATGTATCCTTTACAAGCGCAATAAACGAGTTCCCAAGGGGCGGGATCGCTACCCTGACAGCCTGTGGAAGAATAATTCTTCTGATCGCCTGTGCTCTTGTCATGTTAATGGAATAAGCTGCTTCCCATTGCCCTTTTGGTATGGAAAGGATCGCTGCCCTGATAATCTCTGAACTGTAGGCTCCTTTATTTAAGGTAAACCCAATGACTGCTGCAGGAAATGCATCAATCGTTAGACCAATTGTCGGCAGCCCGTAAAAGAGGATAAACAGCTGAACAAGCAGCGGCGTTCCCCTGAAGATCCATACGTAAAACCGGGCAAGCGCGGCAAGAGGCTTAATATTGGAAAGTCTCGCCATAGCAACTAAAAATGCCAGAATCATTCCAAGAACAAACGTGATCAAGGTCAATGGGATCGTAAATGCCAGTCCTGCTTTTAAAAGCGGGATAAAAGAGTCAGTGAGAATTTGTATGATTCTGTCTGCCCGATCGCTCATCATTTATCAAATCCTTTATTATTTAGAAACGTCTGCGTTAAACCATTTTTTCGAAATTTTCAAATACGTGCCGTCTTTTTTCATATCATCCAATGCTTTGTTCACTTCATCTACAAGCTCTTTGCTGTCTTTTCTGAAAAGGAATGCATTATCTGTTGCGTCTTTTTCTTCATAAACCGTTTTAATCGGCAGATCCGGACGCTGCTTTTTCAGATCAAGGTAAGAAAGGCTGTCATTGATTGTTGCATCAATGCGCTTTGATGTAATAAGGTCAATGGATTGGTTGAATCCGTCCACAACTGTGTTCTTTGCACCGTGCTCTTCCGCAATTTTGCGGTAGTTGCTGTCAAGTGACTGGCCGACCTTTTTCCCTTTCAAGTCATCAAGCGATTTGATCGTATTGTTATCATTGCGAACAACAAGCACTGCTTTAGAAACGATATATGGCTTGGACATCTCGTATTTTTCAAGGCGTTCAGGACGAACAGCCACTTCATTTGCTACCATGTCATAGCGTTTAGCATCAAGTCCCGCGATCATGCCATCCCATTTTGTTTCAACGAATTTAGGTTTTACACCAACGCGTTTGAAAACTTCTGTCGCGATATCAATATCAAACCCTGTCAGCTTGCCTGATTTATCATGAAATGTAAACGGCGCATAAGTGCCTTCAGTGCCAATCGTTACTTCACCTTTGTCTTTCACCTGCTGCAGAAGGTTTTTGTCTCCGCCTGTGCTGCATGCAGATAAAGCAAACATAGCAGTAAGTGCTAATATAATAGAAACCAGTTTTTTCACTTTTTCTTTCCCCCAGTTAATTGATAGGATTAATCATTAATAAATTGACTTTATAAGATTAAGGCAGATTATGTCGAAAGTCAACGAAAATATCTTGAGTTCACACTATTTTATTTTCCTGCTAATTTTCTTCTTTTATACGGGGTGATTTTTTTAAATAGCTCTCACCAATAAAGCATAAAAAACAGAAAGAACGGCCAGCGGGCCGGCCATTCTTTCTGCACTTATTGAAAGGATTTCTCTTCTTCTACTTGATGAAAATCATTTAAGATCTTTAAACTGCTTGGCTTATTTTCTTCTGCGAGCTTTTCTCCTGCTTCAATCGCTTCTGATTTTGTGCTGTAAAGGTTCACTGGTGCCGCATCTTCAAGCTTCACATACCAGCCGCTTGCATCTTTGTTTGGTGAAATGCTGTATTCCTTCATTTTTAAATCCCCTCTCCAAATTAGTGATCTCCCTTTTTATGTTTCCCTTTGCCCTTTTGCTGAAACGCTTAAAAGTTTCCCTAAGGAAAAATTATTTATGTTGCACAATATATCTGGCTGTGCATATAATATGAGTAAAAGTTGGGCTAGGGAAACTTTATTAGATTGTCCCAATATCGGAGGAGATTTGCGGATGACACAGACGTATTTCCCGTTATCAAATATGAAAAAAGGAGACCGGTTTAAAATTGTCTCCATTACGATTGAAGGAACGCAGCGAAGAAGACTGCTTGATTTAGGCTTTGTGCCCGGTGCTATTATCGAGGTTCTGCAGAAGAGTCCTCTTGGTGATCCTACTGCTTACCATGTGAGCAGCACGACCATTGCCCTTAGAAAAGAAGAAAGTTCAAAAATATACGGCGAAAGGGTGAATGTCTGAAATGAAGATCAGGCTTGCATTGGCAGGAAATCCGAATACGGGGAAAAGTACGCTGTTTAATGCTTTAACAGGGTTAAAGCAGCACACAGGCAACTGGCCTGGCAAAACCGTTGCCCATGCTGAAGGAGAATTCTCTTTTCACGGAAAGCAGTATACACTCGTTGATCTTCCAGGCACCTATTCCCTTTACTCGAATTCAGCTGACGAAGAAGTTGCAAGAGATTATATCATTTTTCAAAAACCGGACGTGACCATTGTGGTACTTGATGCGACAGCTATGGAGCGGAATATGAACCTGGCCCTTCAAGTGCTTGAAATGACGAGCAGGGTTGTGATCTGCATCAATTTGATGGATGAAGCAGAGAAAAAAGGCATTTCCGTTAATGAAAATGCCCTGTCTGAAAAGCTCGGCGTTCCTGTTGTGAAAATTTCAGCCAGAAACAAAAAGGGTTTCACAAAGCTCCTGCAGGAGGTTGAGAAGATGGCCATCTTAAAAGAAAATCCTGCGGCCTTCCAAATTCAATATTCTGCTGAATTGGAAGAAAAAATCAGCGAGCTTGAGCCTCTTGTCAGTGACTGGCTTGGAGAAAGCTATCCTGCGAGATGGATTGCCCTCAGGCTGCTTGACGGTGACGAAGAATTGATTCAAAAGTTAAAAAATTCCATTCCAGAAAAGCTTGAAAAGGAGGCAGATGAGCATGCAGTCCAATCAGGCTTACGGTGATCTCCTTTTAAAAAAGGCAAAATTGATCGGCACAAAGCAAACACGCGATCAAATTGTTTCAACGATCTTTTCATCAAGCCGTGAAATATGCGGGCAGGCGATCGCGTATAAAAATAAAGATCAGATGAAAAGCGAGAAATTGGACCGCGTTCTCACTTCTCCTATCTGGGGATTTCCGATCATGCTTCTTATGCTGGGAGCTGTTTTCTGGCTGACGATTGCGGGCGCCAATGTTCCATCCAGCATGATAGCGGAAGCTTTCGGCACGGCAGAGGGCTATTTAACTTTATTTTTCAACTATATTCAGGCGCCTGGCTGGCTTCATGGCATTCTTGTTCTCGGTTTTTTCAGAGGAACCGGCTGGGTTGTCAGCGTTATGCTCCCTCCGATGGCGATTTTCTTTCCTGTTTTCGCTCTGCTTGAAAACTATGGCTATCTTCCGCGGGTTGCCTTTAATATGGATCGGCTTTTCAAAAGGGCAGGTGCCCACGGCAAGCAATCACTCACAATGGCAATGGGTTTTGGCTGCAATGCGGCTGCCATCATGTCCACTCGCATTATTGAATCCCCGCGTGAACGGATGCTGGCGATTTTGACAAATAACTTTGTACCATGCAATGGCAGATGGCCAACACTGATTTTGCTTTCTTCCCTGTTTATGGCGGCAGGATACACTGGCGGTGCTGCCACATTTGTGACAGCTGCAGCTGTAATCGGGATGGTGCTGATCGGGATTACCGTAACCATTGCTGTTTCCTGGGTGCTGTCCAAAACAGCGCTGAAAGGAGTTCCGACCCATTATACATTGGAGCTCCCGCCTTATAGACGTCCTAAGATTATCAATACTGTGCTCCGCTCTAGCATAGACAAATCATGGAATGTGTTAAAAAGAGCCATTATTGTCGCAGCACCTGCTTCTGTTCTCACTTGGATTTTGGCAAATATTTATATAGGCGACAGCAGCATACTGCTTCATTTTGTTCATTTTCTGGATCCCTTCGCCCATCTCCTGGGGCTTGACGGGTTCATTCTTGCCGCCTTTATTATCGGCCTTCCCGCCAATGAAATCGTTGTGCCAATCCTGCTGATGGGGTATCTCGCTACAGGCTCCCTGACAGAGGTGGACGATCTGGCCAAATTGAAGACCATCTTTTTGGATCATGGCTGGACGTGGCTGACAGCGCTGAATATGATGCTGTTCTCACTGCTTCATTTCCCGTGCGGCACAACGCTGATAAATATTTATAAAGAAACAAAAAGCAAAAAATGGACCTTTCTCTCTTTCGCCATTCCGACTGTTATCGCAATCGCTGTCACTTTCCTGACAGCAGCCATTGTCAGGGGACTGGGTCTTGTGTAAAAAGAAAGAAGTCCCGGCGGTCATCCGCCGGGACTATTTCTGTTAAGGCAAATAGCGCCTTGCTCCTGCAAACTCTTCTATATATCCTTTCGTGTGAAAAGGGATCAGTTCAACGGTCCTCTTAGAATTAGGAGAATGAATCATCATGCCGTCTCCTGCATACATGGCCACATGATGCACCTTTCCTTTTCCATTATCATGTGCGAAGAAAAGCAGATCGCCCGGCTGCAAATCTTCTTCTGCCACAGGCTTGCCGTTTACAGCCTGCACGGTTGAATCTCTGGGAATGGAGATTCCATGAGATTGATACATGGTAAAGGTAAAACCAGAGCAGTCAAAGCCGAAGCCGCTCATCCCTGCCCAAAGGTAAGGCAGTCCAATAAATTGCTTGCCGCTGTTCACTAAATCTTCTCCAGAAGGTGCAGGTATATCCTTTTCCGATTGATAAATATGGCCATCTGACTGTTTCAGCCAGGCTTTTTTCCCTTCAGGTGTTACCACTTCTATGCCGCCTTTAGTTTTCTTTAAAGCTGGCAATCTTGTATTATAGCTGATCTCGAGCTTTTCCTTTTTAAAATGCTTGTCCTTATAAAGCATCGCTGTTGGTTTTATTACTAGAACAAACGGCGCTTTTTCCATTGCAGCAAACTTTTTGCTGTAAGCGAGCTGGCGGGCTGGCATCCAGCCAGGATACCCGCGCTCATCCCTTGGTGTCCCCTGGCCGTGAACAGCCACTTTTACCCAGTCTCCTTTCCGGTCTGTTACCGTTACTTTGTTGCCGTAAAGAGCCTGTGTTTCAAGCATGCCATCACCTGAAAGCTGCTCTTTTTCTGCAAGAGTCATGGATTTTGTCCAGCTCCATAGATCTGCCGGATTTCCTGCAGAGGGGTAGTCTACTGGCCTTAGAATATCCGGTGCGGTCCACAAAGTGGCTGCGGAAACATCAACATAAAGATCCTGACGGGTTTCTTTCGGGCTTGCTGAAGCATTTATTGCCGGCAGCAGAAGCAATACCCCGAGGACAAGCATCATCAATTTTTTCATTGTTCTTAACCCCTTTCTCATCTTTTTAATGCCTCCATGGCTATCCCAATACCTGCCGTTTCCCAGAGATTGATTTTACCTTTTTCATAATCCATCCCCCATGGCTCTTCTGTCAGCCAAAGCGGGGCATCAAGATCAGCAAATTTCACATTAGGATGAGCGGAAGCAAAATGGGCTGCAGCACATACCGAGAGGGAATGCTCCATCATGCTGCCGACCATGCAGGGCACGCCAGCTGCTTCTGCTGCAGACGCAATTTTCCATGCTTCAGCAATGCCGCCTGACTTCATCAGCTTAATATTGATCATGTCGGCGAATTTACCTGCTGCGAGCTTTAAGGCATCCTCGCTCGTAAAAATACTTTCATCAGCCATAACCGGGATGCTCACATGCTCTTTCACATACTTTAATCCATCCCAATCATCTGCTTTAACAGGCTGTTCGATAAACTGAATGCCTTTCACAGAAGCTGTCATCTCATTGATCAGTTCTGCTGCCTGCTTTGGATCCCATGCCTGATTGGCATCTGCCCGCAAAAGGACTTCATCTGGAATAGCGCTTTTGACAGCGAGCATTCTTTCCAAGTCTTCTTCAGGTGAGGTTCCAAGCTTCACTTTTAAAATAGAATAGCCCTGCTCTATGGACTGCTTCGCATCCTGAGCCATTTTATCCGGAGTATCCGCACTGATGGTCATGCTTGGGATAAGAGGTTTTCTTCCTCCTAAAAGGGTGTGCAGCGGAATATTCCATTTCCGTGCGGCACCATCATATAACGCGATGTCAGCTGCTGCTTTTGCACTTGTATTGCCGATACAGGAGCTTTTTAAGGAACCGGCAGCTTCGTGAAAATCTCTTAAGTCTTTACCGATTAATGCCTGCTTAATCGGCCCATTCAAAGCGGCTGCTATTCCCTCTGCTGTTTCTCCTGTAATCGCAGGAGTCGGTGAGGCAGATCCATATCCTTTCAACCCGCAGGAGAACCCTATTTCCACAAAGATCGTCTCTACCTCAACAGCTGTTCTAAGCGCTGTCTTGAATGGCTTATTCAGCGGAATTTTTACCAGTGATGTTTGCAAGCTTTCTATGATCATGTAAAACTTCCTTTCTATAGTAACGAAAGCAATTTCGCCATCATCATCCCGAAGTATGTTCCGAGGAAAGACCCCATGAGAGCCATGATAACGCCGACTGGAATGAGTGCTTTGTTGTAAGAAGCGGCAAGCATTGGTGCAGAAGCCATGCCGCCGATGTTGGCGAGGCTTGCGACTCCAAGTGTAAACAAGTCATATCTGAATAATTTCCCAAGCAATATCATGACAGCTAAATGCACAGCCATGATCAGAAACCCTGACAGCAGATAAATCGGCGCCTGCCCGATCATGGAAAAGTCTGATTGCGAGGCAATCAAGGCAACGATGATATAGAGCATCACATTGGATAAATCCATGCTTCCCGGTATGCGGGCAGCAGGGGTAACAGCCAAAACAAGTCCGATCACGGACGCAATCATAATCGTCCAGCTCGTCGCATTGATAATATCGCCTACAGCAGGCAGGCTTTTTCCTGCCAGGATGGAAAACGCGGAAATGATCAGCCCGATCCCAAGCAAATAAAGCATATGCTGAAATTGGACAGGCTTGTCCATCTCGCTTGCAGCAGCCGTTTCGGCAAATTCACTTTGAAGGAAGGTTTCATCTGCTTTCGTCCACTTATTAAATTTGCCTGAAAAGGGAACAAGCCAAAACATAAACATGACCCATACAGCATAATTGATCGTATCCATCATTAAAGCGTAGCCGAAAATATTTTCCGGTACTTTCAAAATGCCCTGAAGTGCAACCATATTGGCAGATCCGCCTGTCCAGCTGCCTGCCAGTGCGCCAAAGGCTTTCCATGTATCCTGAGCATAAAGTCCTTGGAAAAGAAGATAAACAAGGACAAAGCCAGCCAGGATGCTGATCACAGCTGCCACAAACCCTCCAAGCATTCTCGGGCCAAGTTTCACCACATTCCGTACATCGCATTTCAGCAGCATTAAAGACAGCATCGCAGGCAAAAGAGTGCCTTTCACATTTGTATACACATTGTCAATCGAGTCCGTTTTGCCGAATAACCCGAAAGTCTGCATCAAAGCTGCTCCAATATAGATCAGAACTATGGCAGGGATAAACTTGAAAAACCTCATTCCTTTAAACCTTTTTTCAAAAGCGACCATCAGCGCTGCAAATCCGGTTAATATGCTTAAATAAGTAAAGCCGTCTTGAATCATCGCCTTCCTCCTTCTTCATGTGCCGGCAGAATAAATTTCCCGGCAAAAAAAATCCAGCCCGACTGTTAGGTTCGGGCTGGATTTCGACCGGGCTGACCGGGCAAAGCAGCTATAATATGACTGTATTTCTTTTGTGCATCTTTAAGAGCAGCCATCAGGGCTTTTTGGGAAGAACCAAAATATCTTGACTGTACCTCAAGAAGAAGCGATTCATCATCAACCCTTCTTCCGACAAATAAAGACTGGATAAACCGGATGGTAAGCCCTATCGTTGCCGAGCATTCTGCATCGATGATTTTCCCATTGGTAGAATCAATAACAAGCCCAAGGAAAAACTGGCTGAACTGCTTCGATATGGGGTTATTTGGCGATACTTGCGCATCACCAATGACATAAACAGTATCCTTATTGAACAATCGTCTGCATTCCCTTCAGATTCCGGCAGCATAGCAGGTATTATGAATGGTCTGCTGGTGGCTGCCGGCAGGATTTCATAACATGTATGCGCTTTAATCTGGTTCTATTATAACAAAAGGACAATTGATTGAATAGTTCATTTTTTAAGAAAACGCCCTAGTGAATGATTCTGCTTTGCTCTGCTTTTTTTACAAATCCTGCTGTCACCCTGTTTATTGGCTTTTTCAGAAAAACGCCAAAAACGATGGCAATGCATCCAAAACCAGTGAGCATCCTCACATCATGCCATACCGATTCTGGAAGAATGCCGCCCGCAGATTCTCTTAGAAGGCTAATGCCGTATGTAAAAGGCAAAAACGGGTTGATGAACTGGAAAAACGGCGGTGTAACCTGTATTGGGAACGTCCCCCCTGATCCTGCGATTTGCAGGACCAAAAAGACAATGGCGATCGCTTTGCCTGCATTATCAAAAACTGAAACGAGCGTATAAATAATCACCATAAATACAGCACTTGCAAATAATGCTGAGAGGAAAAATAAAAATGGGTGAACAGCATGGATATGCAGCAATAAGAGATTGCCCGCCGAGACAACGGCTGCCTGAAGCAGGCCGATTGTACAAAACGTAAACAAGCGACCGAAATACTCCTGGTAGCTGCGGTGGTTTCCATCTGCTGCTTTTACTTTTAAAAGAGATACCAGCAAAAGCCCTCCAACCCAAAGTGAAAGGGCTGTATAAAAAGGCGCAAGCCCTGACCCGTAATTAGGGATCGGGTAGAGCCGGTTTTCCTTCAGCAAAACCGGTTTGGCAAAAAAATCACTTTCTTTTCTAAAATCATTCCTTAAAAGAGTGACTAAATCAGACAAGTTTTCCTTTCTTTCAAAAGCCCGGATTTTATCCGCAAGGCGGTGGATTTTCGCCTCTGCCTCAGGCAGCGCCTTTTGAATTTCCGCAAGCTTTGCTATTCCATCGTCAAGCTTTTTTGATGAATTCTGAACCGCCGCGGTTATTTTAGGAAGGCTGTCTTTTGCTTCTGAAAGCTTCTGAAATTTATCTGATATTTTACCGCCTGCACGTTCTGCTTCGCTTTTCAAATACGGCTCTATTCCTGCTGCTTCTTTCTGAAAGGCTTCTGTCTTGCTTGTGGCATCTTTTGCAGCGGCAAGCAGCATGTCTTTATTATAACTGGCAGAAGACGACGCCTCATTCAAGTCTTGAAAAGCCTGTTTCATCTGCTGCAGCTGGATAATAGCAGGCTGGAAAGCATTCGTATCTGACAGCTCAGAAAGATTGTTTAGAATGGATGTTGTTGAATTTATCCACTGTATTCCTCTGCTGCTTCGGTCTGCTATGCTCTTTAGCTGCTGTGACGAGGTATTGTCCTCTGGCGCCAGCGCTGTTTCCTCCGCACTCTTCGCTGCCGAATGAAGCAGGGCAGCATCTCTTTTTATATTAGATGGCAGGTTTTGAAGAGCTTCTTTGCTTATGCCCAGATCTTCTTCCAATGCTTTCGACAGATCCGCCGCTTTGCCGGACAGGACGGTTATTTCCTGAAGAAAGGCGCTTGCTTTGTTCACAATGCTTTTCGCTTTTTCTGCGTCTGTTGCAGCTGTGCTGACCGTTTTCTTTATTTCAGGCATTCTGTTTTCAAGGTCGAATACCAGTTTTTTTAATTTTTCTATACTGGGCAAATCTTTTGCCAGTTCAATTCCAAGTTCATTAAACAGCTTGAAAATTGCTCCGTTGGCCGTTTTTACAAAGCTTTCGTTCACTTGATCTACTATGCCTGCAGCCCCTTTTTCCGTAATTTTCGGTGCAACAGGGTTCAGCTTTTCATTTACGGTATAAGTGATAACGGGCTTTTCAGGATTTTCTGAGAGCACACTAGCTAGTTTTGCGGATAAATCCTTTGGGATGGCAATGCTGGCATAATATTTGCCGCTCCGTACTCCCTGCTGCGCTTCTTCTTTATTTGTGAATACCCAGCCAAGCTTCTTATTTTCTTTTAAGGAGGTGATGATTTCTGCTCCGGCATTCACACGCTGGCCTTTAATAGATGCTCCCCTGTCTTCATTTGAGACGGCAACCTTTATTCCTCTCGTGTGTCCGTACGGGTCCCACGAAGCCTTAATGTTGAACAAGGCATACAGGGACGGAAGAAGGATCAGGGTTAGCACAATGATGAGCGCAGCCCAATTTTTTAAAATATCAGCGAGATCTTTCCGGTAGATCAAGAAAATCGTTTTCACCTGCACTCCGCCCCTTATGCTCCAATGTTACTCATAGCGTAACCAATCCTCCCGCTTGGATACATAGAGCTCTATCTGAAAAGGAAGATCCATATAAAAAGAAAAACCCTTTCCGCAAGCGGTCAGGGTTTCCACGTATAAGTCGCTGCTGCTCCTCCAGGAAGCGAATAGCTGAAGGCTTTTCCATGGTATGAGACATCAAATTTTTTCGTGCTTTCTGTATTGTTGAACACAATTAAAGCAATGGAGCCATCCGGATTTTTAAAGGCCACATTTTGCAGCTTGTCCGTCATGTTCGACCCGATCCGGACTGCTCCAGGCTTCACAAATTTGCTGATATGCCCTAGTGCGTAATACTCCACATTTTTGTCATATGTTCCATCATGCTTATCAACGGTTACTACACCGCGGCAGATGGGGCAGCCGCCGTTTTGAGGACCGTTGTTTTCGTCAAGGGCAACGTTCCAGAGAATAACGCTTTTCGCCCAGTTTCTCGTGGCGCCGATAATAAGATTACTCATGTTCCACTTCAAATTGTCGCCAAAGGAAGTCGACCAGCTGCCGCCGGAGCATTCAGTAAACCAAATCCCTTTTTTAGGATAAGCCTTCTGCACTTCCGTCTGGCTGCTGACTTCTCCCCCATAGCAATGAAAAGCAGTACCTGCTATATATTTTGAAGCTTTTTTATCAGCCAGCACATTTTCCGGGTACCACGGAGAATCCCAGTTGTGATCCCAAGCGGCAATTTTTGCCGGTATGCCGTTTTTCTCAAAAGCAGGACCTAAATAATTTCCGATAAAATCGGCCTGCTCGGTCCAGTCCATCTTCATTGTAGGATAGGTCGGAGTCTGATGCCCCGGTTCATTTTGTGCGGTGACAGCATAGATGGGCAGGCCTTCCTTTTCATAGGCTTTGGCAAATTTCACGAAATAGTCTGCGTAAGCTTGGTAGTATTCCTTTTTAAGGCTTCCTCCGTTCAGAAAGCCGCTTGTTTTCATCCAGGCAGGGGCTGTCCACGGCGAGGCGAAAATTTTCAGGCTGCTGTTCTCAGCCTTCGCCTGTTTTGTAACCGGCAGCACATCTTCACGGTCTTTATCAATGGAAAACTCACTCATGTCAGGATCTGTTTCACCAGCAGCGAGATCATCATATGTGTAGTTTTTAATGGAAAAGTCCGTTGCTCCCATGGGCATGCGGATGAAGCTGATGCCGATTCCCTGATCGCCGAATAATTCTTTCATGAGCCTGCTGCGCTCTTCTTCCGGAAGCTTTTTATGAATCAAATAGGCGGATGAACTAGTGATGGAAGCTCCAAATCCGTCCATTTCCTGAAATGTTTTCTTGTCATCTACCGCAATCGTGTAGCGCCCGTCCTTTTTTTCCTCTTGAAAGTCAGCACCTGCCTGCCTTTCAAGGAGTTTTGATTCATCCTTCTCAGTCAGCCAGACAGAAACGTCCTTCTTTGTATCAGGCACTGCCGCAGCAGGCTCTGCCTTTTTTTCCTGCCTGCTGTCTTTCATAGGAAAATGGAGGGAAGAAAGCGCTCCGTTCACTACAGAAAAAGATAATATTATCGTAAAAACCTGACTTAAAAATGTCCGGTTCAAATAACCACTCCCTATCAATTCCAATCGCCTCTTCCCTTCTTAAGACTGTCCTTTAAGCAGAAGGTGATTCAACCGTCTTTGCTTAGGAAAAGAGTGAAAGAATAATCTAACCGAAGAGGCTATAAAGTACATTAGCCTATTATAAACCACTCCAGCGCTTAGGAAATACCCTTTTTTCCTGCATTTGAAACGAAAGTCTGCCAATTGCCCCGCTTGCTGGAAATACAGGCTCTTTATTTCCTTTGAACAAAAAAGCTGCCGGGAAACCCGGCAGCTTTTAAGAGATAACTTCGTTTTTCATTTGTGCTGGTTTAGTAAAATCACTCAAACCGTGAGCATCGAGCATTTCGTCCAAAATAGCTTTTGCTTTAGCGTCAGATGGAACAAGGGGATTGATCGTCATGGCCAGTAATGCTCTATGATAATCCCTTTCAACAGCAGCCTCGCAGGCTACCCTTTCAAAGGATTTGATTTGCTGCACAAGCCCTCTTACGGCAACAGGCAGGTCGCCTATGGCAATCGGCTTCGGACCGGATTTTGTGATGATACAGTTGATTTCAACGGCAGAGTCCGCCGGAATGCTAGCAATCGCTCCGTTATTCATGGTGTTGACCGGCTGTATATCGCCTTTGTCATTATAAATGGAGTCGATCAGGCTGCAGGCAGCATCACTGTAATAAGCGCCGCCTCTTTTCTCAAGCTGCGGAGGCTTGATTGAAAGACCTGGATCCTTATACAGCTCAAACAGTTCTTTTTCCAGCTGCTTCACGACTTCTGCTCGTGTTCCCTTTTCTGCAGCCGACTTTTTTTCTTCCTCCAGCATTTTTTCCGTTTGATAATAATAGCGGTGGTATGGACAGGGCAGGACACCGAGGGCTTTGATAAATTCCGGCTCCCAGCCGAGATCCGCAATATTTTTCATTGTCATTCCTTCGTCAGGGCTCACAAGCTTTTCAATGACTTCCTTCAGGACTGATTGGCCATCAAGATAAACGTCAAGACCGAAGACCATATGATTCAGTCCTGCAAAATCAACGGCGATTCGATCAGGCGAAACACCCAGCAGCTTGGCTGCGCCCATTCTCATTCCGATTGGCACATTGCACAGTCCAACCACTTTTCTAAAGGAGGTGTGTCTTAAAACCGCTTCTGTCACCATCCCCGCCGGGTTAGTGAAATTAATCAGCCAGGCATCAGGACAGAGCTGTTCGATGTCCTTCACAATATCCAGAATGACCGGAATCGTCCTCAGGCCTTTGAATAGCCCGCCGGGACCGTTTGTTTCCTGTCCGATGACGCCGTATTTCAGCGGGATTCTTTCGTCCTTTGCTCTTGCCTCAAGCAAGCCGACGCGGAATTGTGTTGTAACGAAGTCAGCTTCACGAAGTGCCTCTTTTCGGTCAAGGGTGCAGTGAACCTTCATCGGGACTCCCGCTTTTTCGACCATTCTTTTTGCGAGATTCCCAACGATCTGAAGCTTTTCCTCCCCTTCAGGAATATCCACAAGCCACAGCTCACTGACCGGCAAGCTGTCATACCGCTTGATAAAACCTTCCACAAGCTCAGGGGTATAGCTTGACCCGCCCCCAATCGTGACGATCTTGACTGGCTTTTGCATCAGGTTCTCTCCTTTTCATTGGAATTTTCAAAGAGCTTTTTTTAAAAGCCTATCCTTTAAATGACCGTAATGGCACAGCTCAATATTCTTTTCTGCCGTCCATTCCTTTAAAGCGGGATCAAGGAGCGCCTTTGTCTCGTAAACCCGCTGAACATTGTACGAACTGTTTTCCATGACGAAGGCGTCGGCATATCCTGGATGTGTCATCACTTCGATCGCATCTTTTCCATCCAGCTCTTCAATGAGGGAAATAAAATGATTCGGAAGCAGCTTTTCTCCGTAAAAGGAGGAATAAAAGCTGCAGACTGTGTACTTCTCCTGGTCTGGAAGATCGCGGCTCAGCGGCTCTCTGACAGGAACTTGCATTGAATCAGCAAGCTCTGTCAGCGCCTGCCATACGATAGGATGGCTGTGGACGTGGTGATGGCTGTCAAAATGGGTCGGTGTTAAGCCTTCTTCCAAAAACCGGCTGAGCTGTGCAGAAAGCTCCCGTTTAACTTCTTCAAGGTTCAGCTCTCCCTTGAAGAACCTGTCCCTTTTTAAAAACTGCCCGCTAGTGTCTGTTAAGGAAGGGCACACTGTCAGCGGCTCTCCAATCGTCAGGGCAAAGTGAACCCCTACCCCAAGTGACGGAGTGTTCTTCGCAATGAAGCAGGCATGGTTTGTTCCAGGCATATTCATCATCATAGTAGCAGAGGTTAAAATACCGTTTTCGTGAGCTTCCAAAATGCCGTAGTTAATACTTTTTGAATAGCCGAAATCGTCCGCATTGACTATAACTTTCATGAAAAGTGATCCTTCCCTTCACTGAATCTTGCAAATTTTGATTCTTCTATTTTTATATTACTCCAAATCACAGATCAGTACGAAAGGAAAAAAGAAGCTGCCCTGTTATTCAGGCGCCCCTCTCTCCCGCTAAAGCCTACTTTCGGAATTCCCGGTACATGTAAACAAACTCTTTTGCAAGCTCCCCCATTGTTTCGGTCGTCATGAGGAGATCCTCTGCATGCAGAATCAGCAGGGTGATCACTGTCTTGTTTCCTGCAGCCTCCTGCTGAATCAGGCCGGCATGCACTTTATGCGCTTCTGAAAGCTGTTCAGCAGCCTCTGCAAGCTTTTCCTTCGCTCCATCAAACTGTCCTGCTCTTGCATGCATTAAGGCTTCCATAAAACTGCTCCTGGCAGAACCTGCCTGGCTGATCATCTGAAAAGCAATCAGCTCCATTTCTTCCATAGGCTCTCCCTCCTTTCACGTTGCATCTCCTGCAATGAACTCCTGGTCGCCGTGCAAATGATAATAAAGGGCACCTGTCAGCCCAGCCTGATTTTTTAAGGCACAAACGTCAAGCAAAGGACCCGATCCGTCCTGTGCAAGATAGGCAAGTTCTTCCTTCAGCTCCTGTAAAAGCGTTGGCCTCGAACTGATGGCTCCCCCTATTAAAATTTTCCCAGGGTTCAGAATATAGCTGAGGTTATAAAGGCAAATGGCAATGTTCGAAAAGAACTTTCTGACAAGTCCTTTGGCGGCATAATCTCCATGATCATATGCCTCAAACACTTCCAGACCTGAAACATCCTGAAAAGAGCGCTTTTTCATCTGAGCATACTGCTTTCTGAGAGAATAAACCGTTGCGAATGAATTCATCGTGCTGCCTTCTGGGGTGGCAGCTCCAACGCCGTTTGTAATCATATAGCCGAATTCTCCTGCTCTGAAGGAATGCCCTCTGTACAGCCGGTTTTGAAAAAAGATGGCTCCGCCAATACCTGTTCCGATTGTCAGACACAAAAAATTCTCATCGTGTCTTGCATTTCCCCGCCACTTTTCACCTAGGGCTGCACAGTTCACATCGTTTTCAACGGTTACCGGCACTGAAAGCTTTTCTTCCAAATAATCTTTCAGCGGGAAACCATGAAACTCTTCAATAGCTCCGCCTTTTTCCAGAAAGCCTGTCTCAGGATGAACAAAACCGGGAGCGCTGACCGCTACTCCCGCTAACTCTTTTTCTGCTGCTGCCAATCTTTCAATTCCATTCAGAACAGCCTTCCCTGATCCGTTTTCAGATGAAAAAACGCCAGGGTTCAGCAGGTTTCCTTCTTTGTCGGCGGTGGCATACTTGACATCTGTTCCGCCTATATCAAAGCAAAGATAATTTGACATGCCGTGTTTTCCTTTCTTTTCTTACGCTTTCTTTTCATCTGTCATGGCTGCCGCCTTGTTTGCAGCCATTACAAACGGAAGATAGACAACCGTTGAAATGGCGAGACAGACAAATCCTGCAACAAGCCCCATCCAGTTGCCCCCTGTTCCAAGGAACGGAATCAGCGGACCGGGCGTTGTCCACGGTACAGCATATGCAACAGGAGGGATAATCTTGAGTGCAATAAAGAGATAGCCGACAAAAGTATTAATAGCAGGCACTAAAATGAATGGAATGATAAACAGCGGATTGAGTACAATCGGCAAACCGAAAATAATTGGTTCATTAATATTGAAAATTCCAGGTGCCAGCGCCAGTTTTCCAAGCTCCTTGTATTCTTTTCTTCTTGAAGCAATAAAGATGGCGATCAATAATCCAAGCGTCATCCCTGAGCCGCCGTAATTGGCAAAAGCGTCCGTCAGCGTCCATGTTTCAGGATAAGGGGCACCCCACGCTGTTCCATGCTTGGCAACAAAGTTGAGGTTATCAAGGTTGGCTTCTGTAAAAATCGTCTCTCTGATTGCAGCGATTGTGTTGGGGCCGTGGATACCGAATATCCACAGAAAATTGGCGACAATGCCAAGGAATATAACAGTCCAGACATTCGTGCCCATCTCTTTCAGCGGAGATTGCAGCACTTTGTATACGAGCTCATGAAGGCCATTCGGTGCCGCAAGAGAAATGAGATAGCTCAAAACAGCAAACGCAACAGTAACAATGACGATTGGAAAAAGCACTTTAAAAGACCTTGTGATCGCCGGCGGCACTTGCGGAGGCAGTGTAAGCTGAAGCCTTTTGGATCTTGACAGCCTTCCGAAAAGCTCCCCTACGACAAGGCCGACAAGCAATGCGACAAAAAGACCTTGAGGGCCAAGCCATTTATTTGTTAAAAAGGCTTGATTTTCTATTATTCTGTAAGGTGTATAGATAATAAAATAGCAGGAAACAGAGGTGAGTCCGCAAAGAAGATCATCAGCCTTCATGGCAAGCGCCATATTCCTGCCCACCAGATAGGCGATAAAGATCGCCATAATATCAAGTGATCCTCTAAGGACAGGTGTAAAAATCGCCTGGGCATCAGCTAAATGAGGAAAAAGTGAAGGAAGAAAAAGAATTTTGGCAATAAACCCGTCCGGTGAAAGAATAGCAAAGTTTAAAAGAACAATAAGTGAACCTGCCATTGTAATAGGGAAAAGCAAAATAAATGCATCGCGAATAGCCCCTAAATGACGCTGCGAATTCAGCTTTGTTGCAAGAGGAACTAAAACGCGCTCCATACTGCTTTCAAATTTCGCCATAAAACTCATGTCCATACCTCCTATGATGTAAGAAAATCCTTACGGCTCAAGCAGTTCAAAGGCACGCTCCAAAACAGCCTTTCCATTCATCAGCCCGTAGTCCTTCATATTGATGACCTCAATGGGGACATGCTTTGGAACAACGGCTTCCACCTGTGCTTTTTGATAGCGCACCTGCGGTCCAAGCAAAACGATATCCACCTCATCCGCCACTGTGCTGCACTCTGATACGGGAAGCGCAAAAATTTCTATTTCCTTGCCAAGGTTCTTTGCATGCTCATTCATTTTGTTTACGAGCAGGCTGGTCGACATTCCCGCAGCGCAAACAAGCAAAATTTTCATTACCGGCACCCCTCCTTCTTTTCTCCAGGGGTTTTTATCCCCTTAAAAAAGGATATGCCTAGAGCTTTCGCAATTTGATAGCGCTTCCCAAATTATTTTTCCTGCTTAACAAAACAAGCTGCAGCAGGGAAAAGGATTTTCACCTCTGCAGCCGAAATCATAAACGGACACTCATATTTAACAAAGGTGTATGAAGGGTAATAGTTTACTAGCTATAGGTTTGACCAACAATGAATCAAGGAGGCCACACAAAATGGAAAATCAGTCTGGTTCATCATTCCTCCAGGTAAAAGAAATTTCAACAAAAGAAGAAAGATACAACCCATTCGCCTGGTACAGCAAAATGAGAAGGGAAGAACCTGTCCGGTGGGATCAGGATCGGCGGTCGTGGGATGTGTTTAAATATGAAGATGTTAAATTGGTATTGGAAAGAAAAGAATTGTTCTCTTCCAACCGGGGAGGGAATCAGGATCAGGGCAAGCAGTCTCCCCTTTCTGTCAGCCTCATCAACATTGATCCTCCTAAACACAGCCAGATGAGAGCACTCGTGAATAAAGCTTTTACACCGAGAGCAATGAAAGAATGGGAGCCGCGCATTCAAAAAATAGTCGATATGCTGCTCGATGAAGTGGCATCTGAAAAGGAATTTGATGCTGTAAAGGCACTGACAAATCCGCTTCCGGTAATGGTAATCGCCGAAATTCTCGGCGTTCCTATAGAAGATCAGAAAAAATTCAAAGAATGGTCCGATTGGATTGTTGCCGGCCCTAAAGACAACAGCGATGAGGAAATTCAGCGTCTTCGCGAAAATCAGGGCAGATCGCACCGTGAGCTTGTGGAGTATTTTGAAAAGATTATTGATCAAAAGCAAAAAGAGCCTGGTGATGACATTATCTCTGTGCTGCTTGATGCAAGCATTGAAGGAGAGCGTTTAAGCAGAGAGGAAATCATTGGCTTCAGCATTCTTCTGTTAATTGCAGGCAATGAGACAACAACGAACCTTATTTCAAACACACTGTATTGCTTTACGGAATATCCCGCAGAGTATCTAAAAGTAAAAGAAAATCCAGATGCTCTTGTGCCTTCTGCTATTGAGGAGGTGCTCCGCTTCCGCTCTCCTGTGCAGGCAATGAACCGGATTGCAAAGGAAAACACATGGATCGGCAGCAGGGAAATTCATAAAGGAGAAAGCGTTGTTGCCTGGATTGGTTCAGCCAATCGGGATGATGAGCACTTTGAAGATGCTCAAGATTTTCACCCTGAAAGAAAGAAAAATACGCATATGGCTTTCGGAAAAGGCATTCACTTTTGCCTTGGTGCCCCGCTCGCCAGGATGGAAGCTGACATCGCTCTGAAAGAATGGATTAAGCGGTTTCCTGACTTTGAAAGAAGCGAAAACTTTACACTTGAACCGATTGAAAGCAGCTTTGTTTATGGCTTGAAAGAATTTAACGTCCGCATTATTTAAAGAAAAAGAGCACGCCTGCAGCGTGCTCTTTCCTTTTACAGCATTTCTTTTTTAACGGAAACTGCCGGAAGCTTCACCTGCACCCTGCTTCCTATAAGAAAGAACAGGATGCTGCAAAGCGTAATAGCCCCGATTACTTCAAACATGACCATCCCTCCTGCCTTTCCGAGAAGGTATCCGCCAAAGATCGGCCCCATAAAGCTGCCGGCTCTTCTGAATTGTGCAGCGCCAAAGTAGGTTCCCCGAAGATGCTCCTGTGCCAAATCATCGATAATAAGGCTGCTTGATGGAAAAATAAGAATCTCGCCAAGTGTGAAAAGAATCATGGCCGCAGCAGCAAGAAACCATCCTGCTGCATAACCAAAGCATATCAATCCGCCTGCCGTCATAATCGCCCCGAAGATCATCACCTGCATCGGTTTAAATTTTCCTGCCGCGTGACTAATCGGAATTTGCAGTATGACCACCATCAGTGCATTGATCGTCAAGAGGATCGAATAAACAGCCACACTGTTCTCTATCGACTGGCTGAGGTGCTGAGGCAGATTCGATTCCATCTGAGCATATCCGATATTCACAAGGATGCTTCCGAGAATCAAATAGCGAAGTGCCGTATCTCTTCTGATAATCCCTGCGGCTGCTTTGAACGTAACAGGCTCTTTTCCTTCTTTTTTGCCTTCAAAGAGAAAGCGTTTCATGAGAACAAAAAGCAGCACGCAATAGATAAAATAAACAGATGCTGTAGCGAGAAAAGCCATTTTCGGAGATGTGCTTGCCATATAAGCACCCATCAGAGGCCCGACGGCTGCACCGATGTTGATCGCCGTATAGCGGTACGAGTAAGCCTTCATCCGATTCTTTTTCTCTGTCAAATCAGCAATCAATGCTTGGGAAACAGGCTCAAAAAAGGAGTTGCAAAGCCCGTTCAGCGCATTTAAAACAACAAACCAAACCGGTGAACCTGCAATCGAAAAGCATGCGTATACAAAACTTAAGATGAAAAGTGATGTGAGCATAACCGGCTTTCTTCCAAACCGGTCTGAAAGATGGCCCCCGATAAATCCCCCTGCCGCAGACATCAGCGGACTGATCCCAACAGTGAGGCCGATCAATAGCGGAGAAAGGTTTATCTCTCTTGACAAATAGATAGCGAGAAAAGGAAGCGTCATGGCAGAGGCCGCTCTAGTCATAATCGTTCCAAACAACAGCACCCAGACGATCGGATGAAATTGCTTTCCTAATTGCTGAAGCTTTTTCATAGTTTTTCGCCTTCTTCCCTTAGATCCTTCAAATTGCTAAATTCATCATATACTTATTTCCAGTTTTGGAAAATTAGATTTTTCGTATGTGGAGGGATAAGGAAAGGTTATCAAAGAGAATGAATTTATTTTTTACTGCTTATGTTGCAGACGGCAGTAAAACTGATTCTCCTATGCCGCGAATGGGTCCGGCAGTGCTGCCGCCTTTCGGGAAATTAAGGGGTGAATTCAGGAATATAAGAGCCGGTTTCGGGAATATCTCCCCTTCATTCGGGAAATAGACAGCTTGGTTCGGGAAAATGGCATGGGGGCTGCGTGCAAAATTAAACTTTCTTTATGCAAAAGAGAGTTTTAGCTGTGACTGCATCTGCAGTTTTGCTCACGATCTGCGTGTAGCTCTTTGTAACCGGCCTTTCGGGAAAATAAAGGGTGAATTTGAGAATATAAGAGCCGGTTTCGAGAATATCTCCCCTTCATTCGGGAAATAGACAGCTTGGTTCGGGAAAATGGCTTCGGGGCAGCGTGCAAAATTAAACTTTCTTTATGCAAAAGAGAATTTTAGCTGTGACTGCACATGCCGTATTGTACATGATCTGCACACGGCTCTTTATAACCGGCCTTTCGGGAAAATGAGGGGTGAATTTGAGAATATAAGAGCCGGTTTCGGGAAGATCTCCCCCTGCCTTAGCGTGAAGTGATATTTGAGACTAAAAAACCGCCCCATCAATACAGGGCGGCTTCCTCCTACTGCTGTTTCAATGTTTTCCTTTGATAAGAAGTTCGAATGGTTTTCCGCATGATCAGCGGGTAAATTGCCAGTCCGAATACAAACAGTCCGATTCCGAGGAAAAAGGTTTTTAAATCGGCTGTTCCAGTTTTAATAACCCATAATGAGTAAAGCAGCGCCAGAATCGTAATGATGCCGTCCTTTACTCTTGAACCGCCGAGTTCCGCGTAGGTATCCCCTGTTATCACGAGCTTCAGCTGGTAAATCGCTGAGACGAGATAGGGAATCAGATAGGCGAGCGTTGCAACGGTGATGGCAAATTCATACGCCTGATAAACAGTGCCTGAGATCGTGGAAAATAAAAAGATCTGTGTCATGACATTTGTTAGCGTCATGGAATTTGCCGGACTGCCGTTACGGTTGGTTTTTCCGAAAAAGGCAGGAAAAAGGTTCTCACGCGCTGCTCTGTAAGGCACTTCAGAACTGACAACGATCCAGCCGACAGTTGAACCGAATAAGGAAATCAGAGCAAGAACAGCGAGGAAAATGGCTCCTCCGCTGCCCACGACAGTGCTGAGCGCGTCAACGAGCGGGCGCTGCGATTCTCTTAATTCTTCCTGTGACAGGGCGCCCATTGTTAAAAGCGTAATCCCGATATAAACAGCAAGCGAAATAACAAGGCCGATAATAGTGGCTTTTTTTACATCATTTTGTGATTTCGCCCTGTTTGACAGCATGACGGCTGATTCAATTCCGATAAATGCCCAGAGTGTCGCAATGGCAGCAGAATTCAGCTGGCCTCCGAGTGACTCAGCATGTCCGCTCGCATTAATGTATTCCTTGCCAAGCCCAAGGTTTGTCAGATCAAATACAAACAATGCCGCTACTATGAAAAAGGCAAAGCCGATAATTTTTGCGATGGTTGCTGCCAGGTTCATAGGCCCTGCACCATTGAAGTTTTTTGCAAGGATGGCCTGAATGCCCCACAGCATGACAGAACAAACTAAAAAGGTGATCAGCTTTCCAATTTCAAGTGTAAAAGAGCCGATTGAGAGGATGCCTGCTTTGCTTTCCATGATGGGAAAGAAAGACGATAAATATCCTGCAAAAGATATAATAACCGATGCTGTAGCAGACCAGTTGGCTGCCCAATATCCCCAAGCCATGCTGTAGCCTGCTGCACGTCCTGCTTCAGGAGCAGAAAAAAGCGCTTGTGCATAGCTTTGAGGACCTGCCTTCAGCTTTGGTTTTCTGACTGATAAATTTCCAAAAACAAGTGCAATCATAAAGACGCCGGCACCTGTCAAAATCCAGGCCAAAGTGGAACCTGTCGGGCTTGCCACTGAGGCTAAATTTGCAGGCAGCATGAAGATTCCGCCGCCTACCATATTTCCAACAACAAACATGGTCAGGACCCAAAGTCCCCATTTTTTATCCATAGTAATCGAACCTTTCTAATCAAATTGCTTTTTGTAGTATAACGCAATATTTTAGTTTGGTAAAGTGGTAACATGCTAGCAAAATAAAGAAATATAGCCAATAGAAAACCCGGCTTGGAATCAGCCGGGCCTCGCTTTCTTATTTTTTGCTTCGCTCTTTAATCAGGCTGTCCAGCACATCCGGATAGTTCGTAAACATGCCGGTTACACCCCAGTCAAGCAGTTTGTTCATATCATTACGCTCATTTACTGTAAAAGGGTGAATCTGAAGACCGCTTTTTACAGTGTTTTGTACATACTCCTTGGTGATAAAGCGGGCATTCGGGCCAATTCCGATCGCATAAGTCTTTATATCTTTCAGTTCCTCATTTGAAATTGCTGCAGGGCTTGTGTAATCAAGCAGCTGAACAAGATGAAGGGAAGAATCCATCTTATGTACCTTCAGCAGGCTTTCTTTGCTGAATGACTGAATGAGTACATTCTTTTTTGGAATATGGTATTTATTAATGGTTTTCAGCAGTTTTTCTTCCATTCCAGGATAAACTTCAGGTGATTTTGTTTCAATATAATAGTTTTTATTTTTGCCGAATTCTTTAAAGATTTCTTCCAGTGTTAATACTTTAAGGCCTTTGTAGCTTTTTTTCGCTAAATAAGGATAGGCTTTGTTGAACCAGCTTCCCGCATCGAGTTTTTTAATTTCCTTCAGCGTATGGTCCTTCACAAGTCCAGTTCCATTTGTTGTTCTGTCCAGCTGCTCGTCGTGCATGGCAATCAGTTTTCCGTCTTTTGTCATCTGAAGGTCAATTTCGATAAAATCTCCATGAAGCTTGTCCCCCAGCTTGTAAGAAGCCATCGTATGCTCTGGGGCATAGCCTGACGCTCCCCTGTGAGCTACATTTGCAATACCGTCATCTTTTTTTGAGCCGGCAAGTGCCGTATTTCCTGAGAGCAGACCGATGGCTAAAGCAGCAGTTCCAACAAAACCGAACCATTTCTTATTCATTCATTCTCCTCCTAAAATATGATGGTGCTTGCCTTTTAACCATAGCGGCTGCTTATTAAGCTGCTGTTAAGCTTCCTTATCAGGAGAATAAAGAAATGATAACAATTGCAATACAAGGCACATTAAAGCTTCTTTCTTAGCGATTCTGCAGCGCGCGCAATATCCGGAGCCCTGCTGATGGCTGAGATGACAGCAGCCCCGTCAGCGCCTGCTTTCATGACCATTTGCGCGTTATGCTCATTAATGCCCCCAATGCCAACAACAGGAATGGTGATTCCCTTTTTCCGGATCGCTTCTATTAATACGGTGCCCTGCACCTCTTTCGCATCTTTTTTTGATTCTGTCGGAAAAATGGGGCCAATCCCGAGGTAATCTGCTCCGTCTGCTATCGCCTGCTCTGCTTCCTGTTCTGTGTGGACAGAAACGCCAAGCCACTTATTTTTCATGCTCTCTCTCGCTGCACCGGCATTTTCGTCATCCTGTCCAATGTGAAGGCCATCTGCGCCGATTTTCACCGCCAGCTCCAGGTCATCATTGACGATAAACGGTACCTTATGGCTTCGGCATATGCTCTGCAGCTTTTTTGCAAGCTCTTCTTTTTCTCTTCCGGAAAGAGATCCTTCCCCTTTCTCCCTGAATTGGAACATGGTGATTCCGCCTTCGATCGCTTCTTTCAAGACTTCAGCAGCGTCCTTTGAGCAATCCTGTGTTCCCGCTATAAAATAAACCCGCAGCGCCGATTTGATTTCGGAATCCTGACTCATTTAAGCGCCTCTTCTCTTTTCAGCTGCTGATACGCCCAGTGATTGGTCGGGCCATGGCCGCTGCCGATCTTGAGAGTATGCAGGATGGCAGCCTGAATATACTGCTTCGCTGTCCGGACCGCTTCCCTTATGTTTATTCCTTTTGCAAGTTCAGCCGTTATCGCCGCTGAGAATGTGCAGCCTGTTCCGTGCGTATGCTTGGTTGGAATGCGTTTTTCAGAAAAATAAGCAAAATCCATTCCATCATATAAAAGATCACATGATTCTTCATGATCATCGTGCCCGCCCTTAATGATCACATAGTGCGGACCCATTTCATGAAGCAGCCTGCAGGCAGCTTCTTTATCTTTTGAAGAGGAAATCTTTCCGCCGATCATTTCTTCTGCTTCCGGTATATTCGGTGTGATCACTTTGGCAAGCGGGAGCAGCTCTTTTTTCAGCACATCCATCGCTTCCTTCTGAAGAAGCGGACTGCCGCCTTTTGCAATCATGACTGGATCAATCACAAGATTGTCCCATTTGTACTCCTTTATGAGGAAAGCTGCGGCAGAAATAATTTCTGTGTTAAACAGCATGCCCGTTTTCACAGCATCAGGCGGAAGATCT
Organism: Metabacillus kandeliae; assembly: GCF_021166585.1. Taxonomy (GTDB): domain Bacteria; phylum Bacillota; class Bacilli; order Bacillales; family Bacillaceae; genus Metabacillus_B; species Metabacillus_B kandeliae. The sequence continues at coordinate 282,274 of NZ_JAJOZE010000004.1, read as the reverse complement.
TCTTCAATGGACTGAAGCTGCTGACTGACTGCTTCTCCTGCCATCGGATAAACGCCCTGAACACCTGTTGTGTTTTGAGCTGTAACAGCGGTAACGGCTGACATTCCATACACCTTCAGCTCCTGGAAGGTTTTCAAGTCTGCCTGAATGCCAGCCCCGCCGCCTGAATCAGATCCGGCGATGGTTAACGCTTTTGCTATTTTCATTTACAGCGCCTCCTTTGTTTGGATGCTTCCCATTTCTAACAGGTCATTTTCCTTTACAAGGTGAAGCTGATTTAAAAATTCTATTTGAAAGCTTCCCGGGCCGTCAGCTCCTGCTGCGGCTTTTTCCGCTGCAATGCCATAATATAGAAGCGCTGCAGCGGCTCCCTTTAGCGGGTTTTCTGCTGCACTTGCAAAAGCACCGGTAACAGAGGACAGCAGACAGCCTGTACCTGTTACCTTTGTAAGCAGGTGATGGCCGTTTTTAATAATGATCATTGTTTCTCCATTGGTGACGATATCCTCTTTACCTGTCAGCACAATGACCGTATCCAGCCGCTTTGCTGCTTTTTGGGCAATATCAGCTGTATCTCCTTCACCAGATCCAGCATCAACACCCTTAGCCGTCCAGTTTTCCCCTGCTAAGTGAGCAATTTCTGCGGCATTTCCTCTGATGATGGAAACAGAGACCTCGTTCAATATCCGTTTTGCGGCTGAGGAACGATAGGCAGTCGCACCAGCTGCAACCGGATCCAGGATAACCGGAATGCCGTGTGTGTTAGCCGATTTTCCTGCAAGAATCATCGCCTCTATAGCGGCTTCATTTAATGTCCCAATGTTCAGCACAACAGCTTTTGCCGCAGCAGCCATTTCTGCTGCTTCTTCTTTTGCATCAGCCATTACCGGTGAGGCCCCAAGAGCCAGCAGGCCGTTTGCCGTAAAATTGGCCACTACGATGTTCGTGATATTGTGAACCAGAGGATTTTCCCTTCTGATTTTGTTAAGATATTGCGCTGCTTCTTCCAGTTTCATAGACTCTCATCCTTTGCTATTTTTTCGGGAGGCCTGCAGATGAATACAGAAAATGCTAATTTTCCCGCTCCTGTTGATTGCAGTGGCAGGCGGGAGACTCCTGCGGTAGCAGCGGGACAGGTGAGACCCCGCATGCGCTTAGCGCAGAGGAGGCTCACCGCCCGCCCCGCGGAAAGCGGACGCCTGAAACGGAAATCAACAGCCACTGTTAAAAGTGCCTAATAAAAAAGACACTCCGCCATGAGCAAAGTGTCTTTGTCTTCCTTCATAAATAATGAAACAAAGATAGCTTATCTCCCTGCGCTGGCATTATCCAACAGGTTCATGCGGTCTACGGCAGAATAGCCGTACTCTCAGCCTGCTGCTGCAAGCTCCCGGTTTGTGGTGTATATGCAATCAGTGTACAAATAGCATTTCTTAAATGCAAGAAAAGTACTTTAATCTTTAATCACATTTAGAATTTTCATAATATGATTATGTAAAAAAAGCTGGTAAACATCGGTATCCTGTCAGCCTTTGGGCTCATTAGTTTTTGAAGGGTTCTTTTGCAAATATCCAGAGAAGCCTGCTTCTATGGAAACTTTCTCTATCCTTGCCTGGGTATATGGCAGGAAGAGAAGCTGTTCAGCAAGAAAGCAAGCTGTTCATTCTGCCCCTAACTGGTGCCGATGGCCGCTTTTCTTATGGCACGTTCTTTGCTAGAGTAAACAGTGAATTCCGAACGAGAGGGACGAGCTACTGAAATCGATCCCAATTTTCAAGGGGGACTGCAGGATGGTATTAAAGGTATTGGAGAATCTGTGTGGCTAAGAAATGGATAGGTGCTGCAGTGCTTCTTCTAGTTTTAGTGATGGTGATTGTTACATTTCAGCAGACGAAAAAAGAGGATCCTGAATCCCATTTTAAAAAGAAAAATACAGATGAATTGAACGTTGCCTCTTATGGAGCAGCAGGCGACGGAAAAACAGATGATACAAAAGCCATTCAAAAAGCATTAAACAGCGGATCAGGAAAGAAGGTTATTTTTCCAAAAGGAGAATACCGCATCACAGAAAGCCTGCGTGTTAAGGATAATACAGAGCTTTACGGCAAAGGAGCTGCTATAGATGCTGGAAATGACCTTGAGAGTGTTGTAAATGTGAAGGGCAGCGATATAGACATTAACGGACTTTTAATAGATGGGAAAAACACAGCTTTAAAAGGAATTTCCATCCTTGAAGGCTCCAATTATGTTTCTATTTCAGACAGCAAGGTTCAAAATTTTACGCAGCCGGCAAAAAAACCGCTTGCCAACATGACGGTAAGCGGCATCCGAATTGAAGGCGGAGTACGAAACGTTAAAATAGACAAAAGCAGAATTCAGAATGTAAAGGCGAGAAATCCAGTTAAAGGCTGGGGCCATTTTGTAGCAAGGGGCATCCTGATCAGTCCGGAATCAAAGGATCAGCCGGAAAGCGAAAATATTTCTGTAACCAATTCTTCTTTCAAGAAAATCGGCCCTAAGGATGATGGAGACGGGATCGTTGTGCAAGGGTTCAAAAACAAAATGAATTTACAGATTCTGAACAATTCCTTTGCCTATACATACAAAAGAGCCATAAAAATTCAGTCTCCAGGCGTTTTAATTAAAGGAAACAAAATTTATAACAATTTTCTTGAAAACAATTTTTATGCTACTTATAAAGAAAAAAACAACTATGATATGTGGGCAGCCATATCCATCTATGCCAACAATGTAACCGTTGAGAAGAACACAATCAGCGGCGAGGGAAACTATCAGCGCGTGATTGATGTGGCGAATGCCAGCCATATTAAAATACTTAACAACTTTATTAAAAACGGAGAAAAGGGAAATTATCAGCAGTCAGATATTGTAGCCATCACAAACAGCAAAAAAGACCATATCCAGGATTTTACCGTATCTAATAATGTTTTTGTGAATGGACGGTATGGTGTGTATGCGAAAACAAGCATCCCAGAACTAATCGTAAAAAATAATAAGCAGGTCAACGTCCAGGATTATCAATATCCCTATCCGAAGGAAGTTGCCGGCGAGTGAAAAGCCGTGCTCTATGAAGCGCGGCTTTTTCTTAGTATCATTTCATTATTTTTTTCTAATGCTTGGCCATAGCCCTCTCCTATTTGCCGGAACATCATATAGTATCAGCGTGCGTTTCAGCAAAGCTAATGTTCTTCTATCACTAGACCAGAAAGAAAGGAAGTCAGCATGTTATCTTTTAAAAAAGGACGGGCTGTAAGCTATCTGCCCATTTCACAGCAATCCGTCAAGAGTGAACAGGTTCAATCCAGGCTTCAATGGAAAATTGTCCAAAAGAAACTGCCCTGGCAGCTGGAATTGCTTTTAAATGATGCTTCAAAAGCCTGCAGGAAGTTTAAGCAAAAAAGTGCTTTTTTCTCTAAACGGCTTAAATAAACCTCTGGAGAATTCTCCCTGAACCGTTTTCAGCAATGATTTTTCCATAGGCACCATTGATGAACGTAATTTGAGGCGGCTGATGTCCGCAATCAATGTCATAAAATACAGGCGCTCCTGTTTCTTCTGCCATTTCTCTGTACACATCTTCAGCAGTATAACCTTCCACTGCCGTATTAGCTGCACTTCTTCCAAACAGGATGCCTGAACAGTTTTCAAACCAGCCGGCGTATTTCATTTGGACAAGAGCCCTTCTAAGCTCCACCGCACTCATTTCGCAGTTTTCCAAGTACCAGAGAACTTTTTCGCCTGGAATATACGTATCGCGAAACTTTGTTACATCACCATATGGCGTCCCTGCAAGCCTGGAAATGACGTCGATGCAGCCGCCAAGCAGCCTTCCTTCAGCTTCTTCCCTGCAGCCTGATTCAGTCTTCCAGACGGTCGGCTCTGTGAGATGGAAGACTGAAGGAGAAGAGCTTTCGTGATCCCAGCTTTTCTGATATTTTTCAGAGGAAAATTGCTGTATTTCCTCCCCTTCCGCTGTTTGCAGAACTTTTTCCCACATGGCAGTTGTTTGATCAGAAGCATCCCCCCGCAAATCAATCAGGTTTGTTCCATGTGCTGTGGCAATTCCCGTCTTTAGCGTGATGGCCAATAACAGAACGCTCACATCTGAGTAGCCTAAAATCCATTTCTTCCCCGCACGGCTGAAATCTACATACTCCAACATTTCTATTAAAAGCTCGCCGCCCCAAGGCGGAAAAACGAGATTGATCTCAGGATTTTGCAGCATGTCATTTAATTCCTTCGCCCTTTTCTTCGCATGAGCCGATTTGGCTTTTCCCTGCGTCCATGGTGTCTCTCCTGTTACAACCCTGTAACTCTTTGCTTCCATTTTTCTAATCGCTGCTTTCAGCAGCTCGTGCTGTATTTTCTCTAGTCCTGAAGACGGAGCTGTTACTCCGATGCAGACGCTTTTTTTCAAGATTGGGTAGGTGATCACATTTTCTCATCCTCCTATAAAAGATTTTCACTTTAATGATGCAGCGGTGTGTCCTTTTACAGTAGTGCCGATCCCATTTTGTCTGTTATAATAAAAGCAAAAAAGGTATAGATTAATAGCAAAAATTAACTAATCAGGTGATAGAATGGACAAAAAATTGATTGAAACCATGTACGATGACATCTATGAAAAGCTGGATCTTGACCATTCCAAAATTTTAGCCATGCTTTCTGATAAGGAGCAGCATTCTTTTACAATAGAAGAAAAAGAAAAGCTCGGAAGAATGGAACTTGCCGTCCAAACGGCAAAGGATATTATGGAAAACATTATGTCACCGGGCACAAGCATGAAAATTATGCATGCCAGAGGATCGCTCACAATTGAAATAAATCAGGAATCTACTTGAGGAATGGGAGGCTGTCTTCCCATTCCATTTTGTTTTTCCTGATTTCTCCCGGTGAGTATCCCGTTACCTTTTTGCACACCTTATTCAGGTAATTCGCATTTGTATAGCCGGACAGCTCGGCAATTTCCTCTATAGAATACTTCGTTTGGTGAAGCAGCTCGATGGCTTTTTGTATCCTGATTTTCGTTAAATACTGTATGGGCGTTATGCCTGTTGTTTGCTTAAATACCCTGATATAGTGGTAGCGTGATAAGCCTGACACTTCAGCCATTTCCTCAGGACCGATGTTGTCCCGGTAAAACTGTTTGGCATAAAGAGCTGAGCGGACAATGCTTTCGGGCCAGTCCGCCATCCTTGTTTCAGCATTTGCCGCATAATCATAAAGCGCCATTAAAAACTGGTAAGCAAGACTGGAGCCTTTGTAAGCATTGGTTATTTTTTTGCTGTTGGCTTCAGACAGGATCTCCTGCAAAAGCTCGATCGGAGCTGCTTCAGGATGAAAATGAATAATCGACAGGTTCTTCTCCTTCAACGCATTCCAGCATTTTTCCGCCTCTTCCCCGTAAAGTGTGACATACATGAACTCCCAGCTTTTGCTGTCTTCCGGAAGGTAATATTTATAATGACTCGGGCTTTTGACCAAAAAAGCGTGCCCTGGATTCAGCCTGTGCTTGCTGCCTTCCAATTCGATTTCCCCTGTGCCTGAGAGGGTGTATTGAAAAATCACCTTTCCCATGTCCTTCCGCTCCATCCCATTCCAGGAATAAATAGAGGAAGTGTGCTCATCCCAGCCGACAGACCAGAGCTGGGCTATATGGCTGACTGACGGCTCCTTAAAACGGAAAGCGATCGTTCCATACTTGTTTTTCATCTTTATCTCTCCTATGGGGCAGCAAATTTTTCATGGTTTTTGCTTGTATGAATGATGAACTACATTTAGCTTACACCCCTGCAACCGCAAAAAAAAGCTATTCTTCTCAAATTTTTTACCATTGCGGTAATAAGGCTGGAAAGACTACAATAAAAGTGGCAGCTGATACCGTTTTCAGCTTGATAAATACTTTGAAATGAATTGCAGGTGATTGGAAAGATGAGTCAGGATCTTAAAAATTCCTTTCAGACCATTTTTGACACATCCGGCAGCCCGAGAACATTTTTTGCTCCAGGCCGCGTTAACTTAATCGGCGAGCATACAGATTATAATGGCGGCCATGTTTTCCCATGTGCTTTAAGCATCGGCACCTACGCCCTTGCAGAAGAAAGAGAAGACCGGAAGTTCCGCATGTACTCCCTGAATTTTGAAAACAAAGGCGTGATTGAATTCAGTCTTGATGACCTTTCTTATGAAGAAGCGCATGATTGGGCCAACTATCCAAAAGGCGTGATAAAAGAATTTGCAGACAGAGGCATTTCTATCAAGAAAGGCATGAATGTCCTCTTTTATGGAAACATCCCAAATGGGGCAGGGCTTTCCTCATCTGCCTCTATCGAGCTTGCTTCAGCTGTTTTAGTGAATGCTTTCACAAATGCTGATCTTCCAATGATCGAGATGGTGAAGCTGAGCCAGCATGCAGAAAACGAATATATTGGCGTTAAAAGCGGGATTATGGACCAGTTCGCCATTGGCATGGGAAAAGATCAGGCAGCTGTTCTCTTAAACTGCCAGACTCTCGAGTATCAATACAGCCCGCTTGAACTGCCGTACTCTGTTATTGTTATTGCCAATACAAATAAAAGAAGAACGCTCGCTGACTCTAAGTACAATGAGCGCAGAGAAGAATGCGAAAGAGCGCTGAAACAGCTTCAAAGCGAGTTATCCATAGAATACCTTGGAGATTTGTCAGAAGAAGCCTTCTTACAGCACCAGCATCTGATTACAAACGAAACTGACAGAAAGCGGGCAAGGCACGCTGTCCTGGAAAACCAGCGGACTATTAAAGCGGTGCAGCTGTTGAGAGCCGGCGATATGGAAGGTTTCGGAAAGCTCATGAATGAATCCCATATTTCGCTTCGGGATGATTATGAAGTAACAGGTGAAGAGCTTGATGCCATGGCTGAAGCAGCCTGGAACGAAGAAGGCGTTATCGGTTCCAGAATGACCGGAGCCGGGTTCGGCGGATGCACGGTCAGTATTGTAAAAAAGAGCGCTGTTCCCTCTTTTCTTGAAAACGTCAAAAAACAATACAAGAAAAAAACAGCGCTGGAACCTGAGTTTTATGTCGTAGAAGTCGGCAGCGGTGCCAGAGAATTAACCGATGATATGGAGGAATTATAATGGCGATTTTAGTATGCGGCGGTGCAGGTTATATTGGAAGTCATGCGGTTTCGGAATTATTGGATAGAGGCGAAGAAGTGGTGGTAGCAGACAACCTGCAAAAAGGGCATGCTGAAGCCGTTCTTGAAGGCGCGAAGCACTATGCAGGCGACCTTCGCGATGAAGCTTTTTTAAATAAGATTTTCACAGAAAACAAAATTGAAGCCGTTATGCACTTTGCAGCAGACTCGCTCGTCGGCGAAAGTGTTGAAGTGCCGCTTCAATATTATGATAACAACGTCTACGGCGCCCTTCAGCTTTTAAAAGCAATGGTCAGCCACGATGTGAAAAAAATTGTATTCTCATCAACAGCGGCAGCTTATGGCGAGCCTAAAAACGTCCCGATCCTTGAAACAGATCCGACAGAGCCGACAAATCCATACGGCGAAACAAAGCTTGCCATTGAAAAAATGCTGAAGTGGTCTGAACAGGCTTACGGGTTAAAATATACGGTGCTTCGTTATTTCAATGTGGCCGGAGCTCATATGGAAGGCAAGCTTGGCGAAGACCACAGTCCAGAAACACACTTAATTCCCATCATCCTTCAGGTTGCTCTCGGCCAAAGAGAAAAGATCATGATTTTCGGTGATGACTACGATACGCACGACGGCACATGCATTCGCGATTACATTCATGTCACGGATCTTGCAGACGCTCATGTTCTCGCTCTTGAAAAGCTGCGCAGAGAAAACGAAAGCGGCACTTACAATCTTGGAAACGGAAATGGCTTTACAGTAAAAGAAGTGATTGATACTGCCCGCAAAGTAACAGGCCACAGCATCCCGGCTGAAGTGGCTCCGCGCCGTGCAGGAGATCCTGCTAAGCTTGTGGCTTCATCTGAAAAAGCCATGAAAGAGCTTGGCTGGAAACCGAAGTACGCAAGTCTTGATCAAATGATTGAAAGTGCCTGGAACTGGTTCCAGAAACATCCGAACGGATACTAAGACCTGGGGAGGGATAAAGGATGACAATTTATCAGCAGCTGGAAGAATTGGTGCAATACGGTCTTGATAAAGGGCTGATAACAGAATGGGACAAAGATCTTGCCCGCAACAAACTGCTGGAAGCTCTCCATTTGGACGATGCAGACGAACAATACAAAGCAGGACAGAAGCACGAAACACCTGTTGCAATCCTTGAACAAATCCTAGACTGGGCAGCAGAGAACGGTCTGCTCGAAGAAAATACTGTAACCTACAGAGACCTTCTTGATACAAAGCTGATGGGATGCCTGACACCTTCCCAAACTGAGGTAATTCGTTCTTTCAGAGAAACAGCTTACAACCATTCAATCAAACAGGCAACAAATCATTTTTATCAATTTTCACAGGATGTTCATTATATCAGAACCGACAGAATTGCGAAAAACCAGCATTGGTACGCGGACACAGAGTATGGGGACTTGGAAATCACCATTAACCTTTCCAAGCCTGAAAAAGACCCAATAGCGATCGCAGCAGCACGAAACCTGAAAGAAAGCTCTTATCCAAAGTGCCTTCTCTGCAAAGAAAATGTCGGCTTTAAAGGGCGGGTTAACCATCCTGCCAGGCAGAATCATAGAATCATTCCTGTAACCCTGAACCAAGAGCGATGGTATTTGCAGTATTCTCCATATGTTTATTACAACGAACACAGCATCATCCTTGCCGAGGAGCACAGGCCGATGAAGATCAGCCGTGATACGTTTATCAGCCTGCTCGACTTTACGGAAGAGTTTCCGCACTATTTTCTTGGTTCAAATGCAGACCTGCCGATTGTGGGCGGCTCCATTTTAAGCCATGATCACTTCCAGGGCGGTCATCACGAATTTCCGATGGCGAAAGCAGAAATCGAAACCGAGTTTTCCTTCACTTCTTTCCCTGGCGTTAAAGCCGGCATCGTGAAATGGCCGATGTCTGTAATCAGATTGAACAGCAGAAAGAAGAGCGATTTAGTTGAGCTTGCCGAACACATTCTAACCACTTGGCGAAATTATTCAGACCCTGAAGCTGGCATACATGCGTATTCAGGTGAAGAGCCTCATAACACCATTACGCCAATTGCAAGACGAAGAGGCAATCTGTATGAACTGGACCTCGTTTTACGGAACAACCGGACAAGTGATGAGCATCCTATGGGTATTTTCCATCCGCATCAGGAGGTACACCACATTAAGAAGGAAAACATCGGCTTGATCGAAGTCATGGGACTTGCCGTTCTTCCCGGGCGTCTGACAGAGGAAATGCTGGAGCTTTCTGAAGTGCTTCCGAGTGAGGCTGCCGAAGAGGCAATAAAAAGCAATCTGGTGATCGAAAAGCATCTGGCATGGGCGCTTACAATCAAAGAAGAACATCCTGAATTGAATGAAGAAAACGCCTACAGCATTATCCAGAAAGAGCTTGGCAATGTGTTTGCCATTATTTTAGAGCATGCCGGTGTATACAAGCGGAATGATGCAGGCCGCGAAGCCTTCAGCCGCTTTATTGAGGAGATTACTGCCTGATTTAAATTAGCTAAAACCGGCCCTTTAATAATTCAGGGGCCGGTTTTTTGGTCGTTCGCCGATATAATCTGCAGTTCAATTCATCGTACCCATCCCTTCAGAGATTCTAATCGATCCATTCGCAAAATATACTGTATGGGATTCTTTTTAAAGGAGGAGCAGCATGAATAACAAGATTGGCAAAGATGATTTTGTGCAGGGCTTTGTGCCGAACCATACTCATGGCTCTGTGGATTATACTTCTGTTGCAGACGGCCATGTGCACCAATGCCTGGATGTTACGCATCCGCCAACAAGAACGAATGACGGCAGCCATGTGCATTATACGGAAGGCTATGTGGTATTTGAAGATGGACATACACATTACTACAAAGCTTATTCCGGTCCTGCCATCCCTGTTGGAAACGGCATGCACGTTCATTATTATGATTTTTATACAACGGAAAATGACAGCCACAGGCATCGGGTAAAAGGTGTGGATCAGCCAGCTCCCGGCACTGAATAAGGAAGTTCTTAAAAAAGGGGGCCTCCTCTGCCCCCCCTCTCCCCTTTACTCTCCAGTAAGCACTGTTTCAATCCGTTCAACTAGCTCCTCAGTCATCAGAATCTCGACTGCACGGGCATTTTCTTCGATCTGTTCAGGCTTGGTCGCGCCCACAAGCGCACTGGCTACATTCTCCTGACGGAGGATCCAGGCAATCGCAAGCTGGGACAGTTTTACGTCCATTTCGTTTGCAATTCCCTCAAGTTTTGCAACTTTTCCTAAAATCTCATCATTTAAGTAGCGGTTCATATGAGTGTTGGATTTAGGATCTGCAGCACGGCTGCCTTCAGGAAGCGTTTTGCCTGCTTTGTATTTCCCTGTCAGAATTCCTTGTGCCAGCGGTGAGAAGACGATTTGGCCGATGCCGTTTTCTATTGAGACAGGAATGACATCCTTTTCAATATAACGGTCGAGCATGTTATAAATCGGCTGATTGACGACAATGCGGTCGAGCAGATATTTGTCAGCTGTGCCGATTCCTTTCTCAATTTGGCGGGCAGTCCATTCGCTTACACCGGCATATAGGATTTTGCCCTGCCTGATCATATCGTCGATTGTGCGGAGTGTTTCATCAATCGGTGTTTCAGGATCAAATCGGTGACAATAATAAATGTCCAAATAATCATGCCCGAGTCGGTTTAAAGTCGCGTGCAGCTGTTCAAATACGTGCTTTCTGGACAATCCTCTGTCATTGACTCCATCGCCCATCGGCCAGAATACCTTTGAGGCAAGCACATAAGATTCTCTAGGATATTTCCTTAAAGCTTCCCCGACAATTTTTTCTGCTTCCCCTCTTGCATACACATTGGCTGTGTCAAAAGAATTTATCCCCAGCTCATACGCTGTTTCAATCACGCTGAACGCTTGTTCTTTTTCAGTGGAATTTCCGTATGTAAGCCAGCTGCCGAGGCTGATTTCACTGACTTTTAATCCTGTTCTCCCGAGTTTGCGGTATTTCATTTTCTTCCTCCTAAAAAGTAGTTAACAAAAAAAGTATAGGATAGATGAAAGCATTTTCATATTAATTTGCTTATTCATGAATATTCTAACAATATTCACATTTTCAGCTTGATTGTAATCGCTTTCTTGGTTACAATAAATACACAAGGTATTTTTCGGTTAACTCAAAAAGGGGATGTGTGAAAATGTTAGAGCGTCAAGAACTGGAGTCATGCGTTGAACGAAGCTTCGAGATTATCGGGAAAAGATGGACTGGTTTAATCATTTATGTGCTGTCAGAAGGTCCAAAGCGCTTTAGCGAAATTCATAAAATGATCCCTGATTTGAGCAAGCGGATGCTCACTGAACGGATGAAGGAACTGGAAGAGCATGGCATTGTAGTCCGCTACGTTATTGCCGAAAGACCGATTCGGACAGAATATCTGCTCACCAAAAAAGGTGCAGCACTCGGGAATATATTAGGCCCCATTAAGCAGTGGGCTGTTAGTTATATGCAATAAACTAGAAAAGCGGAAGCCGCTCGTTCAGCCCCTAGAAACACTGGAGCTGGAGATCTAAATACATTCATAAATTCTGATCCTATGAAAAAAAGACCCTTCGCAAAGGGTCTTTTTTTCATACATGCTTTTTCTGAAAATCAGCAATGGCTTCATATTCTTCCTTTAGAAGACGGGAAAGCCTGATATAAATTGGGGCCAGTTCTTTATAGATCTCGACTGTTTTTTCATGCGGCTTGTGCTTATGTGTGGCACCTACCATGTCTGATACAACATTCAGTGAATCAACTTCTCCAAGCCCGTAAAGGCCAAGGATAACGGCACCAAGGCAGGAGCTTTCAAAGCTTTCCGGCACACTGATATCCTGATGGAAAATGTCCGCCATCATTTGGCGCCAAAGCGGTGATCTGGCAAATCCGCCTGTTGCCTGGATTTTTTTCGGTTCGCCAATCAATTCTTTCAATGCAAGCAGCACGGTGTAAAGGTTAAAAATAACGCCTTCCAGCACCGCTCTGATTAAATGTTCTTTTCGGTGGTGAAGCCCAAGGCCGAAAAAGGAGCCTCTTGCATTGGAATCCCAAAGCGGCGCTCTTTCCCCTGCCATGTAAGGATGGAATAGCAATCCGTCAGATCCTGCTTTAACTTTAGACGCAATTTCGGTCAAAATTTCATAAGGATCTCTTCCAAGTCTTTTAGCTGCTTCTACTTCAGAAGCCCCAAGCTCTTCTTTTGCCCAGCGGAAAATCATTCCCCCGTTATTAACAGGACCGCCGATGACCCAATGATTTTCTGTCAGAGCATAGCAGAAGATTCGGCCTTTCGGATCTGTGACAGGCTTATCTGTCACAGCGCGGATGGCGCCGCTGGTGCCGATTGTGACCGCTACTTCTCCTTTTCCGATGGCGTTTACTCCAAGGTTTGAAAGGACCCCGTCACTTGCTCCTGTTACGAACGGCGTTTCTGGCGGCAAGTTCATTTCTTTTGCATACTCTTCTTTAAGCCCTTGAAGGCTGTGAGTTGTCGGCACTGGTGTTGAAAGCTTGTCCTCTGTTACACCGGCAACAGTTAATGCCTCTTCGTCCCAGGCAAGGTTTTTCAAATTAAACATCCCTGTCGCTGAAGCGATTGAATAATCGATGACAAACTCACCAAACAGCTTATGGAAAATGTATTCTTTGATCGAAATAAATTTATGGGTTTTTTCGAAAATATCGCTCTTCTCGTTTTTCAGCCACAGAAGCTTGGAAAGCGGAGACATTGGATGAATCGGAGTGCCTGTTCTCAAATAAATCTCGTGGCCGTTCATTTCCTCTTTTATCTTCTTTGTCCATTCGGCACTTCTGTTATCTGCCCATGTGATGCACTGAGTCAGAGGCATCCCTGATTCATCCACTGCAATCACGCTGTGCATGGCAGAGCTGAAGGAAACGCATATGATATCAGCTGACTGAATGTCTGCTGTTTTAATTGTTTCTCTGATTGTTTCAACAACTGCCCTGAAAATCTGATCAGGATCCTGCTCTGCTGTTTCAGGCGTTGGCGAATGCAGCGGGTATTCTACTCCGTGCTTTGACAGCACTGTTCCATCTGTTTTAAACAGGACTGATTTTGTACTTGTCGTCCCGATGTCAACCCCAATGGCATATTTCTGAGTCATCTCGATTTCCTCCTTCATAAGAAAAGCGCAAGCTCTATGAGTCTTCTGCCCGGCGCCGAACATGCTAAGTAATCATTTATTTTCTTTCCATAATTTATACAGAGAAAGAAGCTCAAAGCATTCTTTGAGCTCTCCCTCTGATATCATAACACGATCATGATGGTAAAACTATTAGACAAAAAGGCTCAGCAGGAGTGCTCCTCCAAAGGCAATAAATGAAAGCAGCGTCTCAAGCACTGTCCATGTTTTAAAGGTTTCTTTCACTGTCAGGCCAAGATATTCTTTCACCATCCAGAACCCAGCGTCATTTACATGGGAGAACATGAGTGATCCCGCTCCTGTTGCTATAACGAGCAGTTCAAGGTTAACACCTGTCATCTTAGCTGCAACAGGCGCTACAATGCCAGCAGCAGTTGTTAAGGCAACCGTTGCCGAACCAGTTGCAATCCGGATCAGTCCAGCGATCAAAAACGCCAGCACAAGCGGTGAAAGTGACATCTGTTCAGACAAGCCGGCGATGACATCCCCCACACCGCTGTCAATCAGGATTTGCTTAAATCCTCCGCCCGCTCCGATGATCAGAATAATGGAACCGACAGGAAGAATGCACTCTTCTGTCATTTTTTTCAACTGGTTTTTGTCCATTCCCTGACGGATGCCAAGGAAGTAATAAGCGGCAAAAACAGAAATGAAAAGAGCAATGACAGGGCTCCCTATAAAGGCAAATACTTTTTGCAGGCCTTCCGGAAATGGCACATAAGGCGCAGCTGCTGCCAAAATCATTAAAATGACAGGCAGAAGAATGGTAAGAAAAGAGATTCCCGTACCAGGCAGGCTTTTCTTGTTTGTGTTAATCCTGATCAGTTCAGGTTCGCCCTCTGGCACCACCCGCTTATGTATCCACTTGGCAAACAATGGACCGGCGATAATGGATGTTGGTATGGCGATAATTAAACTGTAGAGCAGCACATGGCCAAGGTTTGCTTTGTAAATCCCAATAGCAGCAAGTGCGCCGGGATGCGGCGGCACAAGGCCATGAACGATGGAAAGCCCGGCAATAACCGGCAGGGCGATCAGCAGAATATTTTGTTTGGAGGATTTTTGAATGGAAATCACAAGCGGTAAAAGAATGAGAATCCCGACTTCAAAAAAGACCGGTATGCCGATGATAAACCCTGAAATCAGCATCGCCCAAGGTAATTTTTTAACTCCGAAAACCTTTACAAAAAAGTCTGCAACTTGCATGCCGGCTCCGGAATCTGCCATCATTTTCCCAAGAATCGTTCCGAGTGCAAGAATTCCGACAAGATGCCCAAGCACGCCTCCGACTCCCGTTTCATAGGCCGTTGCTATTTTATCAAGAGACATGCCGGCGAGGAGGGCTAAAAATAGACTCGCTGCAAGCAGACTGATAAACGCATGCCATTTAAAAACGGAAACTCCGACGATGACAAGCGCGATCGCGGCAACTGTGATGATCAGCAAATAAGCATCCATGATGATCCCCCTTTACTTTGTAATCCCTTGCATTTTTCTCCATGCATTAGGGTTAATAACAATGCTGTTAATTTTATAATCAAATAAAAAGAAAAATCCCTTTGCCTGCAACCTATTAAGGAATCCGGCAAAGGGATTCAAGATAAGGCTTATTCAGAAAGACGCTTTGTCAGCTCTTCTTTTTCTGCTTCATATCCAGGTTTGCCAAGAAGGGCAAACATGTTTTTCTTGTATGCTTCTACTCCCGGCTGGTCAAATGGGTTAACGCCCATCAGCAATCCGGAAATACCGCATGCTTTTTCGAAGAAGTAAACCATTTCACCAAAATTGTATTCATTTAATTCGTCCAGTTCAACCACCATGTTCGGCACTTGGCCGTCAACGTGGGCAAGAACTGTTCCCTGGAACGCTTTTTTGTTTACTTCATCCATTGTTTTGCCTGCAAGGAAGTTCAAACCGTCTGTGTTAGCCGGATCTTCCTGAATCGTTACTTCCACTTTCGGCTTTTTCACTTGAACAACTGTTTCAATCAGGTCGCGGCGGCCTTCTTGAACGTATTGTCCCATGGAGTGAAGGTCAGTTGAGAAATCAACAGAAGCAGGGAATAGTCCTTTATGGTCTTTACCTTCGCTCTCTCCGAACAGCTGTTTCCACCATTCAGACACATAGTGCAGCGCTGGTTCGTAGTTGACTAGCAGTTCAATTGTTTTCCCTTTGCGGTAAAGAGCATTTCGAACAGCTGCATACTGGTAGCTTTCGTTTGTTAGCAGATCAGAGTTGTTGTATTTGTCCTGAGCGGCACGTGCGCCTTCCATCATTTTATCGATATCAAGGCCTGCAGCAGCAATAGGAAGCAAACCGACAGCAGTCAGAACAGAATATCTTCCGCCAACATCATCAGGAATCACAAATGTTTCGTAGCCTTCTTCATCTGCTACTTGTTTCAATGCGCCTTTTGCTTTGTCTGTTGTCGCATAAATGCGGTTTTTTGCTTCTTCTTTGCCGTATTTTTTCTCCATGTATTCACGGAAAATACGGAATGCTACAGCCGGCTCAGTTGTAGTACCTGATTTAGAGATCACGTTCACACTGATATCCTTGCCTTCAAGCACTTCAAAAAGGTGAGAAATGTAAGTTGAGCTGATGTTTTGGCCGGCAAAATAGATTTCTGTGCTGCCGTCCATTTGGTTATGGAAGCTGTGGGAAAGGGAATCGATTGCTGCTCTTGCCCCTAGATAAGATCCTCCGATTCCGATGACAACAAGTGCATCAGAGTTGGAACGGATTCTTTCAGCTGCTTTTTTAATACGGTCAAATTCCTCTTTGTCATAATCAGTCGGAAGATCAACCCATCCAAGGAAGTCAGAACCTGGACCTTTTTTGCTATGAAGCATGTCATGTGCTGCTTTAACGTATTCAGTCAGATTGTCAACTTCTCCCTGATTCATGAAAGACAGCGTATTTTTGTAATTAAATGAAACAGTCATTTTGCATTCTCCTTTTTTAGCTATTTTTTTAAATATTTTAACACGTCCAAGGCATAAGAAAGGAGCGCCAGCCCTTTCCTCAGATGCTTTTAGGCATGAAGAACGATCTTTTCAGGGAAAGTGGCGCTCCTCTTTATGCTGGAGCTAAATATTATTTGTTAACAGCTTTTTCCCAATCTTGAGAGAATTTATCCATACCTTGATCAGTAAGGGGATGTTTAGTCAGCTGTTCAATAACTTTATAAGGCACTGTTGCAATGTGAGCGCCAGCCATAGCAACGCGAGTTACATGGTCAGGGTGGCGGACAGATGCAGCAATGATTTGCGCGTCAAGGCTGTGAACACGGAACAATTCAGCGATTTTAGCTACCAATTGCACGCCGTCTTCAGAGATATCATCCAAACGGCCAAGGAATGGAGACACATAAGTTGCGCCGGCACGAGCCGCAAGAAGCGCCTGGTTTACAGTGAAAATAAGAGTAACGTTTGTTTTAACGCCCTTTTTAGTCAGGTAACGGCAAGCTTCAAGACCTGCAATAGTCATTGGAAGTTTAACGGTGATTTTTTCATCTCCGCCGTTGATTTTGATCAATTCTTCTGCTTCTGCGATCATGTCTTCAGCAGTCAAAGCAACTGGAGTTACTTCAGCAGATACTGATTCGATGTCAGGTACAGCTTTGCAGATTTCTTCGATGCGGTCTTCGAATTTTACGCCTTCTTTAGCAACAAGAGAAGGGTTAGTTGTAACACCGGAAAGAACGCCAACTTTGTAAGCTTTTTTGATGTCATCCATGTTTGCAGTATCAATAAAGAATTTCATGATAAAACCTCCAAGTTAATTTTTGATCTATCAGTAAAGTTCAGGTTGAACTTTGCCTTATTTCTTTTCTACAGCATGTCCGCCGAATTCATTGCGAAGCGCAGCTACAACTTTGCCTGTGAACGTGTCATTTTCCATTGAACGGTAGCGCATGAGAAGTGACATAGCGATTACTGGTGTTGCAGCCTGCAGATCAAGAGCTGTTTCAACAGTCCACTTGCCTTCGCCTGAAGAATGCATAACGCCTCTGATTTCATCAAGCTTCGCATCTTTGGAGAATGCATTTTCAGTTAATTCCATCAGCCAAGAACGGATAACAGAACCGTTGTTCCATACTCTCGCTACTTTTTCGTAATCGTAGTTGAATTCGCTCTTTTCCAGAACTTCGAATCCTTCTCCGATTGCAGCCATCATACCGTACTCAATGCCGTTATGAACCATTTTCAGGAAATGTCCGCTTCCGGCAGGGCCAGCATAAAGGTAGCCGTTTTCTACAGCTGTGTCACGGAAGATCGGTTCAACGATTTCCCATGCTTCTTTGTCTCCGCCGATCATGTAGCAAGCACCGTTGCGAGCGCCTTCCATACCGCCGGAAGTACCGCAGTCCATAAACATGATGCCTTTTGCTTTAAGATCTTCGTAGCGGCGAAGAGATTCTTTATAATGAGAGTTTCCTGCTTCAACAATAATGTCGCCTTTTTCAAGGTAAGGGGAAACTTCAGCGATAACTGAATCAACCACACCGTGAGGAACCATGATCCATAGTACTCTTGGTGCTTCAAGAGACTCCGCAAGCTCCTTCAATGTTGAAGCGCCTGTTGCTCCTAAAGAAACCATTTGTTTCACTGCATCTGCATTCAAATCAAATGCTGCCACTTCGTGGTTGTTGTCCATAAGGTTCTGGCCAAGATTCAAGCCCATTTTTCCTAATCCGATTAAGCCAACTTTCATGTTGTTATGCCTCCTAAGTATAGTTCCAATAAAAATTTATCATGATGCTTTTCCCGGTTCAAATAACTTGTACCGGGAAAAGCAATTTTTGTTACTCGCCGATCAAGACTTCTTTCGCAACACGCACTACATTGTCCACTGTGAAACCGAAGAATTCCATTACTTCATTTCCTTTTCCTGAAGCACCGAACGTTTCAATGGACATGTTTCTTCCTTCAAAGCCTGTGAATTGCTGCCAGCCTTGAGAAATACCCATTTCAATTGTTACGCGTTTCAGTACGTTTTTCGGAAGAACAGCCTCTTTGTATTCTTTTGGCTGTGCTTCGAAAAGCTCACAGCTCGGCATTGCGACAACGCGGACAGAAACATTGTCTTTTTCAAGTTCTTTTCTCGCATCTTCTGCAAGAGAAACTTCAGAACCTGTCGCAATCAGAAGCAATTCTGGATTTTCATTTGTTTCAGAAAGAACATACGCGCCTTTGGAAAGAGCATCGATATTGTTCTTTGTCTGTTCGAACACAGGAAGGTTTTGTCTGCTTAGGACAAGCGCGATTGGACCTTCTGTCTGCTGAAGGGCATATGCCCATGCATTTGCTGTTTCGTTCGCATCACTTGGACGGATCACTGTCAGTCCTGGGATTGCGCGAAGTGCTGCAAGATGCTCAACAGGTTCATGTGTCGGGCCATCTTCGCCTACAGCAATGGAATCATGTGTGAACACATAGACTACAGGCAGATTTTGAATAGCTGCCAGACGGATGGACGGACGAAGGTAATCGTTAAACACAAAGAAAGTGCTGACGAAAGGCTTTACGCCGCCATGAAGAGCCATACCGTTTCCTGCGGCACCCATTGCATGCTCGCGTACACCAAAGTAAACGTTGCGTCCGGCATAGGATTCAACCGCGAACTTTGCTTCGCCTTTAATGTCTGTCATCGTAGAGCCGGACAGGTCTGCACTTCCTCCAAAGATGCCAGGCACAGTTTTGACGAAATGATTGATTGCTTGACCGCTCGCCACACGTGTGGAGACAGCTTTAGAAGAATCAAAAGTCAAAATGTCTTTTGCATCAATCAGAACTTTTCCTTCAATAGCATCTTTCAGTTCTTGAGCAAGCTCTGGATGGGCAGATTGATACTCAGCAAACAGTTTGTTCCATTCGTCTTCTTTTAGAGCGCCTTTTTTCTTCAGCTCTCCAAAATGTTCTTTTACTTCTTCAGGGACAAAGAAGTCTTCTTCGAACAGCCATTTGTAAGCAAGCTTAGTTGCTTTTGCTTCTTCAGCGCCAAGCGGAGCACCGTGAGCTTTGCTTGTTCCGGCTACTTTCGGGCTGCCGAAACCGATGATTGTTCTAACTTCGATAATTGTCGGCTGGTCTGTGTTGAGTTTCGCTTCTTCAATTGCTTTAGTAATATCCCCAACATTGTTGCCGTCTTCTACCTTCAAATATTGCCAATTAAAGGATTCAGCACGTTTTTGAATATTTTCGGAGAAGGAAAGGTTCAATTCACCGTCCAGAGAAATTTCATTGGAATCGTAAAGAACAACAAGTTTGCCGAGCTTCATGTGGCCAGCCATTGACATCGCTTCATATGCGACACCTTCCATCAAATCGCCGTCGCCTACAAGCGCATATGTGAAGTGGTCTACCACATCTTGTCCATCCTGATTAAATTTCGCTGCAAGGTGAGCTTCAGCCATTGCCATACCGACTGCCGTTGATACACCTTGTCCAAGAGGACCTGTAGTTGCTTCAACACCATCAGTATGGTGAACTTCCGGATGTCCAGGAGTCTTGCTGTTCAGCTGGCGGAAGCTTTTCAGATCTTCAATGGAAACATCATAGCCTGTTAAATGAAGCATGCTGTAAAGCAAACTTGACCCATGGCCCGCAGAAAGAACAAAGCGGTCGCGGTTAAACCAGTGGGAGTTTCCAGGATTGTGGTTCAAATGGTTTGCCCAAAGTGCGTATGTCATTGGAGCAGCACCCATCGGCAGGCCGGGATGTCCGGAGTTCGCTGCGTTTACTGCATCAATGGAAAGTGTTCGGATTGTGCTTACTGCTAAAGAATCGATGTCTATTGCTTCCAGGTTCTTAGTCATTCAGTACTTCCTCCTAAATTCTTCTCTTATACGTTCAATGCAATCGTTAAATCTTTTTGATCTTTTTTGTCAAGCCACCATCTGAAGCCATCTTCTTCAAGAAGATCATGTGCGGCTTTAGGACCGTAAGATCCAGAGGCATATTCATAAAGCGGAACAGTGTTGTCCGCGAACGAATCAAGAATTGGCTGAACCCATTTCCAGGCCAGCTCCACTTCATCCCAGTGTGCAAAGAAGGTACTGTCACCGCGCAAAGCATCAAAAATCAGGCGCTCATACGCTTCAGGCACATCATCATGCATTGCACGGAAATCGGCCTGAACGGGCTCAATTTTGTTATCCTTCAGCGGATTTTTGCTGTTCAGTCTGAAGGAAACACTCTCATTTGGATTAATTTCAATAACGAGAAGATTCGGTTCAGTCTGCTGATCCTGAAGATTGTAAAGTTCTTTTAATGGATTTTTGAATTCAATGACAATGCGGGTTGCTTTTTCTTTCATCCGTTTGCCTGTGCGGATATAAAATGGCACACCGCTCCAGAATTCATTATCAATCCAAAGCCTTGCAGCGATAAAGGTATCATTTTGAGATGTTTGCTCTATGCCTGGCTCTTCTTTATAGCTTACAGCCGGTTTCCCAAGAATTTCGCCGCTTCCATACTGGCCGCGGACAACTTGAGATGATACTTCTTCCTTATTAACAGGACGCAATGATTCCATGACCATTCTTTTCTCATCCCGAATATCCTGGGAGCTGATTTTCTTCGGCAGATGCATCGCTGTCATCATGAGCATTTGAAGCATATGATTTTGCACCATATCTCTTATTGCACCTGATGTATCATAATAGCCTGCACGCTCTTCAACGCCTACAATTTCACTGGCGGTAATTTGGACATTCGCAATGTACTGATTGTTCCAAAGAGCCTGCAGTACAGGATTTGCGAATTCCAAGGCTTCCAGATTCTGCACCATCGGTTTGCCGAGATAATGGTCGATGCGGTATATTTCATCCTCTTTAAATGCTTTGCTGAGCTTTTCATTCAGCTCGCGCGCGCTTGCCAGGTCATGACCAAATGGCTTTTCAATAATCAGGCGCTTCCAGCCTTCTGTATCTCCAAGCCCGCTTTCTTTTATATTCAATGCGATCACATCAAAAAATTCCGGGGCTACAGAAAGATAAAACATTCTGTTTTGCGGAAGTTTCAGTTCTTTTTCGCGCTGTTCAACCAATTGGCGGAGCGAATTAAAATCTTCAGGATTTCTTGCATCCAATGCGGAATATTGAAATGTCTGAAGGAATTTTTCTGTATCCGCTGACTCAGTGAATTTTCGGCGTGAAAAAGACATCAATGATTGCGCTACATAATGCTGAAATTCTGTATGAGTCATTTCGTTTCTGCCAAGGCCGATTATCGAGAAAGCTTCAGGCAGCTTTCCTTCCAGAAACAGGTTGTACAAAGCAGGATATATTTTTCTTTTTGCTAAGTCACCTGTACCGCCAAACAGAACAAAAGTCATGGATTCCATTTGTGTTCCTCCCTCTTGCTGAAATCTATTCTCCCTAAGAAAATCTTAAGGTGATTTTTATTATATAGGTTATATTACGTAACCTATCCTACTCCTCTTATTTTCATGAGTCAAGAGATTTGTGTACAAAATATGAACTGCTCATTTCCTTGTTCTGTCTGAGGCGGAATGCTTTTTTTCAGCGGATGCGAATTAGTATCACTCATTGCTCATAGTGAGTAATTGATAGAGGTTTCATCAAAAAAAGAGTATATCCTTTTTGGAAATTATGACATATCAAATTCCCTGCAGGACGAAATCTGCCATCCTAAATTGCCCTTTCACCATAATTTCTGCGTTTCGTAAATAAATGTTTACCTGGTTACTTTTTTTGTTATAATAACGGATAAACAAACTAACGAAATGATCAGATTTTGCTGTTTTAGGGAAAATGCTTTACATATACATTTGATGGAAGGGAGGACTAGCATGCCTGAGGAAACGAGCAAGCGGCCGCTTAGTGAAAAAATTGAGGACTCCTATCATTTTATCGGCAAAAAATGGATGGGACTGATCATCCATACTTTAATGGAAGAACCGAAAAGATTCAGTGAAATTCATGCATTTATTCCAAGCTTAAGCAAACGAATGCTGAATGAACGTATTAAAGAACTGGAGGATTACGGCATCGTGATCCGGAACGTCATTACAGACAGGCCTGTCAGAACGGAGTATTCTTTGACCAGAAAAGGCTATGAACTCGGCAAAGCTCTTCAGACGGTGGAAGACTGGGCGCTGAAATGGCTGTAAGGATCGCCCCGTTTTTAAAAGGAATTGATTAAAATCAATTCCTTTTTATTTTGGTTACATACGGGCTTAATATGCAAAAAGCCATAGGAAGTACCTTCCTATGGCTTTCATTAAAATGGCAGTTCTTTAATATTTTTTTGTTCATCTGCTGTAATGATGAGATCCGCCATGCTGACAAATAATCCATTTTCCACAACACCGGGAATCATATTCAAATTGCGTTCAAGGGTTCCAGGGTCTGTGATTTGTTTAAAATCACAGTCGAAAATGTAATTGCCGTTATCTGTTACGAAAGGTTTGTTTTCCTGCTGGCGAAGAACTGTGCTTGCACCAAGGCACTGGATGTGCCTTTCTGTCATCTCATATCCAAAAGGGACCACTTCAACAGGAAGGCCAAATGCACCGAGAGACTGCACAATTTTTTTTGAGTCTGCCACAACGACAAACTTTTTGGCCGCTTTCGCAATAATTTTTTCTCTAAGAAGGGCGCCGCCGCCGCCTTTAATTAAACAGCCGCTAGGATCTGCTTCATCTGCCCCGTCAATGGCAATATCGATCGACTCTGCTTCAGCAAAGGAAATTAGCGGAATGCCGCCTTCAAGCGCCAGCTTCTCTGTTTGCTCTGAAGTGGGGATTCCCTTAATATTGAGGCCGTCTGCTGCCAGCGCAGCAAGCTTTTTGATGGTGTAGAAAACCGTTGAGCCTGTGCCAAGGCCAACAGTCATTCCATCCTTTACCAGCGCTGCAGCTCTTTCGCCAACCAGCTGCTTTTCGTTCATTGTTATTCCCCCGCTCTGCAGTAATTAAAGGGCTTGCTCAAGAATTGCGTCTTCTTTTTCCACTTCAGCCTGTTCAATATTTTCCGGTTTAAGCATCATAAGTTTTTCCAAAAATTGATTGGCCTGCATTATCTTGCGGATTTCTGCTTCGGTTGCTACATTCTCTGATTTATACTGCTCAATCAGCCTTAGAATCGCCTGTTTATACGCATCTGTCTTGATAAGCCAGTCACCGATCAATTGTTTTGTATCGCTTCGTTCCTGCTCACTTTTCACTGCGAAAAGGCTTTCTGTATCCGTCTCTGCTAATGATACCATTTTTAAGCCTTGATCCATCAGGATCCAAAAGTAATTTTTTTCAATAGTAAAATGCTTATCGCGAAGCAGGAAATATTCTACGCCAATCCGAAGTCCGTAAAAAGGTCTGCTTTCTTCAGGCTGCTGAAGCATGTCCGCTTCTACTTTTACAGACTGGTCCATATACAGTTCCTGCCCGTATTGCGTTTCTATAATTTTAGAGTCAATTATGCTCATGATGATTTTCCTTTCAGTCATTTTAAATTTTCAAGTGGAGAATTTCTTACAAAGCAGCCTCACGAATTCGTGCAATGGCATCTTTGCGGTCTGTATGGCCGAATACTGCTGATCCTGCAACAAGCACGTTTGCCCCTGCATCAGTGCAAAGCTTTGCTGTCGCTTCATTGATTCCGCCGTCCACTTCTATCTCAAAACCCAGCCCTTTTTCATCCGCCATTTCCTTCAGCTGCTTAATTTTAGGCAGCACACTGCGGATAAACTTCTGGCCGCCAAATCCTGGATTAACCGTCATTAACAGCACCATATCAATATCTTCCAGTACATGCTGAACATGCTCAACAGGTGTAGCCGGATTCAGTACAACGCCTGCTTTCACATTGTGGCTTTTGATTAGCTGGATTGTCCTGTGAAGATGAGGACAAGCTTCTGCATGAACCGTAATAATGTCCGCGCCAGCTTCAGCAAAAACGGGAATGTATTGATCAGGGTTGGTGATCATTAAATGAACATCCAATGGAAGCTGAGTAACAGGGCGAATCGCTTCTACAATAAGCGGCCCGATTGTAATGTTCGGAACAAAATGTCCATCCATGACATCGACATGAATATAATCTGCTCCTCCTGCTTCTGCATCTCTGATTTCATCTGCCAGCTTACCAAAATCCGCTGACAAAATTGATGGTGCGATCTTAACCATCGTCATCCCCCTTATTTGGTCGGAAATCGGCTCTTTGCCATCCATCCGTTATTTATGTTCATTAGGTTACTTAACATAACCATATTAAATCTTTCCAAATTTGCCGTCAAACAAAAAATTCTGCTTTCCTTATATTTTGCGGAATTCCAGCAACTATATTAGTGAAAAATGGGGATCGGCTTAGTGCATATTTCCCACATTTACGGAGAGCTTTCACGATAAACCAATTTGTGGAGATTCTGATGGCGATTGGTGCTGGATATAAATTAAATATCCTGCATAGAAAGAAAGTAAACCGCTTGATGAGGGTGAACCTGTAAATATAAATGTAAAACCTGTATTGAATGAAATGCCAGGCCGCTGGCTGCGATATACAGCGAATCTGCTTAATTAACTGGAGAAAGCGCAGAAAAGCGAATCAGTCCAGAGCATTTTTACCGGTTCTAGTCCCAATACAGCAAAGAAAAAAGGAAGGCTTTGCGCCTTCCTCCTCTTCATGGAACATATTGTTCTGTAATGCTTGTGACAACACCGTTTTTGATCGTTATTTTAAATGGCAGCTGGTACTTCTTTGTTTTTTTGTAAAAAGTCATAAACTGCGCTTTGCTTACTTTTTCATTCCATTTAATTTCGTCTGTCCTGGTCTGCAGAACATACTTTGCATTTTTTGAAACAGGAAAGCTTCTGATCTTTTTGCTCGCATCGCGGATATAATAGCCGTCTGGTGCGCCGCCAAGCTCTTTTTTGCAGCCGCAATCCTTTAGAAATTCCCTGTCCGCATCCTTTCCGAAATACCATTGAATATAATTAAATGACGCCTTCAATTGCCCATTGCTTTCATTCAATGAAGTGATATAGGTCATGGTTTTGCCTGTAAAAGAAGCTTTCTCGGCATTTGCTCCTGCCGGGATGAAAAAGAGTAAAACAGAAACCATGAGAAATGGGACACTTATTCTTTTAAGGCGCAGCATAGGATCTCTCTCCTTAGTGAAAGATAGATTTTATTGTGAATATTCGCTGCAGATGCAGCAAGTCCTCTAACGGCTGCAAAAAATTATTCAGCTGTTGTTTCTTCTTGAATGGAGGAATCCGAGTGATATTTCAGGATATGGCCATCATCATTTTTATGATAAATCGTAAAGCTTTCTGCCTTTCCGTCTTGATCCCACTTTACGTCAATTTGAGCCTCAAGCTTGTCTGATTTTAATGCATCGGCGTCATATTCCTTATCATCTGCAGGCTTTGCCCCATCATGCGCCATATAATCATAGCGGGAAAGCGTATCGCCATTTTCCCCTTTCACTTCCGCAGGATTCGAATTTTGCAGCAAATCGCCTACCTGCTGCTTTGTCATGCCAAGCTGCAATTCTTCGCGCAGCTCAAATGGTGACATATAGGGTACATCTGGATTTTCTGCTGTCTGATCGGCATTTTCTGCTGACTGAGAGTCAGAAGTGCTGCCTGAATCCTTTTCATTTTCACTGGTTCCTGTTTCCTGATCAGCCTTTTGAGAATTGCCATCTGTTGATCCTTCACCGGCATTCCCGTTTGTTTCTGTATTAGCCTTCTCCTGATCCTGCTGGCCGGCAGCAGGTGTTTCCTGCTTTCCTTCTTCCTTCTGTTCAATTTGAGACTGAGGTTCCTTCTGTGTATTCTCCTGCTTCGGACTGCTTTGAGTGGACTGCTGGGATTGACACCCTGCAGAAAGGACAAGAATCAATGCTGCGGACAAAGTTACGATTGGTTTTTTCATCAATGATAGAACCCCCAAATTTATGAAATAATAGCAGCAAAGGAAAAATTTGATATTCCTTTACTAATATTGTCGAACATTAGAGAAGAAAGTTTCAGCCTTCTCCTTAAATTATATCTTCTTTTTCTTTCATCTTGTGAATCATATTAAGACAATTCATTGACTAATAAGGTTTATTCATACTATAATATTAAAGTTCCTTGTCTCAGTAGCTCAGCAGGATAGAGCGACAGCCTCCTAAGCTGTAGGTCGTGAGTTCGAATCTCGCCTGGGACATCAAAAGAAAAGCGGAAGCGCCTTGACCAGCCCCGACAAGCGCTGGAGCAAAAATCCAGAAAATCCGGTTTTGACTTTTTGGATTTTTGTAAAGCGACTCGAGGGGCTAGCGGCTGGAGCTGGACAAATCAACTTCAGAAAATTTGCTCTCTAAATACACTTAATATTTATAAGAAGCGGCATAATCCTTAGGATGGATTTTACCGCTTTTTTACGTTCTATTTAAACTATTTTTCAACTATCTCCCCTTTCCAATAGGAGGAATTTCATTCCTTTTGTAGAAATTACTAGAACAAGAACAAAGCTTGGCACAAATACAAGAGGATGGTGGATGGCATGGTCAAAAAACGCCTTTTCAAAAACACCCTTTTAAGATGGATGCCTGACAAGGAACAAAATATTTGTGAGAGTAAGCTTATTAAGGTGATTAAACGTCTTAAGATTGAAGACTTTGAATTTAACTGGGACCGAAACAGCTGCTACATTGAATTTCATTATAAGCAAGAGTCCTACCGTTTGGAGCATTCCATTGAGAAAGCTAAGGAGAAAGGCATTCTTTTAAGGAACGGCATGGATTGTCTAAATGATCTCACTCAGTCATTGGAGGACCTCAGCAAAATTATTGAACGGGGAACTTACCGCTTTGATACGTGGATCGCAGGGATGAAAAAGCCCTCTTCTGCAAAAGAAATGCCAGACTATCAGGAAGAATTTCAAATTAGGTACAGAACTCAGGGAAAACCTCAATATCCTGAATATAACCGCAATGAAGAATATGTACCGGTTCATCTAAAATCAGCCCTTAGAGATTTTAATGAGATGGAAGATTTGCGCAGAAAATAAATGAAAAGCCTGGTAACCGATACGGATATCGATATCAGGCTTTTTCTTTTCCTTCGTTCCTATTGAATAATCCCTACGCCTGCAGGATTTCCCGGCAAAGCAACTGTAGCAATGACTGTATTTGTTAAACTATTGATGACGGATAGATTCTGTGACGTTAAATTGGTGACATAAACCCGATTCGTAACAGGATTGGCTGCTGCACTGTTAGGATTTGTTCCAACTGGAATGGTAGCAATGACCGTGTTCAGATTCCCGCTGATCACACTAACATTATTTGAGTTGCGGTTTTCTACATAAACAGCATTCACTGAAGTGCTGACTGCTGCATCTGCAGGTGCGCTGCCTACAGGGACTGTGGCAATGACCACGTTCGAACCCCCATCAATAACTGACACATTATTGGACCCCTGGTTTGCTGTATAAATTCGGTTCAGCAACGGATTAACATCAACTCCAACAGGATTTGTGCCAACAGCGATTGTTGCCGTCACAAGGTTCGTTGCTCCATTTATAACGGAAACATTATTCGTTGCAAAACTGGATGCATAAACCGTATTAGTCACAGGGTTCAAGCCAAGCCCAAATGGACTTGCTCCAACAGGCACTGTCGCAATTAAGGTATTGGTTAGTCCATCGATCACAGAAACGCTGCTTGAGTTGCCGTTTGCTACATAGATTGTATTGGTATTTTGGTTTACCCGGATAATATTAGGATTCAATCCGACCGGGATTGTTCCGATGACTGTATTGCTTAATGCATCAATGATTGAAACATTGTTATTTAGAGAGTTAGATACATATACCCTGTTTGTCAGTGCATCTGTCCCTACTCCCCTTGGATTTGATCCGACAGGGATCGTTGCTATAATGCTATTTGTGCTTCCATCAATGACGGAAACAATGTTTGCCGGCTGAATGGTGACGTAAATTCGGTTCAGTGACGGCGAACCGCCTGTTGCCCCTGTACCCCCGGTTGCTCCCGTAGCACCTGTTGCTCCAGTTGCACCCATAACACCAGTTGCACCTGTAACTCCTGTTGCTCCTGTTGCTCCTGTTGCACCAGTAACACCAGTTCCACCTGTAACTCCAGTTCCACCTGTAGCTCCTGTAGCTCCTGTAACTCCTGTAGCTCCTGTAACTCCTGTTGCTCCTGTTGCTCCTGTAACTCCAGTTCCACCTGTAGCTCCTGTAGCCCCGGCAGCTCCTGTAGCTCCGGTAGCACCTGTGGCGCCGCCGCTTCCCCCGCCTGCTTGCAGAAGTGCTGCATCGTCAACAAGGACATCTGCAGAGCCTGCCTGCGGCAGTGTATTAATGAGAATGAAGGCTTGCGCTGCATTAGCAGGTGCCTGAGGCGTTGTCTGATAAATTTCAAGCCATGTTTTATTAGCAGCGTTTGGAATTCTATCAGAAGGAATAGTAATGAAAAGCCCTGTAGCTAAGGATGAGCCAGCTGCATCCAAAAAGACAACTTGTATTTGGACAGGCCCTGCTGGCGCTGAACCTGCCTTAGCAAGAGAAACAAGAAATTCAAAGCCCTGCCCGCCTGCAATCTGTACAGTCTGACTGATATAGGAGACTGTATTTCCCCCTATAAGCTCCGCTGAAAAGGTGCCTGAGTGTGAAAATATTCCTGTTACAAATGCATTTACACCAACCCATGGCGAAAGTGATCCTGTCTCAAAACCTCCGTTAATCACCAAGTTTTGAATGGTCATATACTTTCCTTCTTGTTTAAAAAGTGACTTTAGAGCAAAGTCCTCTTCTATCCTATTGACTTCTCATGGTTTATGCTTGGACATTTTATGACTCTTTTTGCAAAGAGCCATTATATATAAATTTTCGAAATCACAAAATGAATCCAGCGCCCATACGATAAAGAAAGTAACGAAAAACGGGGTGCTTATTTGATTACGATAAGCCTTTGCATGATTATTAAAGATGAAGAGGACGTATTAAACAGATGCCTGAGGAGTATAGAAGGAATTCCCGATGAAATTATTATTGTTGATACTGGCTCAAAGGACAGATCAAAAGAATTTGCAGAAAAATGGACAGATAAAGTTTTTGATTATAAGTGGAATCACCATTTTTCAGAAGCAAGAAATTTTTCCTTTAAAAAAGCTTCGAAGGATTATATTCTCTGGCTTGATGCTGATGACACCATTGAAAAAGAAGATGCCTTAAAACTGAAAAAGCTGAAAGAAACCCTGTCTTCAGACATCGATGCTGTTTCAATGGTTTATCATACGCTTGCAGATGATTACGGGAATGTTCAATCTGCTACAAGGAGACTTCGGCTGACGAAGCGTGCCAAGCCATTCACCTGGTACGGAGCGGTGCATGAGGACCTGCACCTGAATGAGTCCTTCTCACAGCTCGACAGCGACATAACAATTAAACATAAAAAAGATCCCTCAAAGATCGCTTCTGACCGAAACCTGCAGATTTATGAAGCATTGCTTGCTTCAGGCAGGGGGTTAACTGCTCATGATGAATTTCACTATGCCAGAGAGCTTCATAAGCATAAGAAATATCCGAAAGCGATTGAAGCGTATTACCGTTTTTTAAGAAATAAAGAAACAGCGCCTGAACTGCAGCTTTATGTATTTGATAAGCTTGCCAGCTGCTACTATCATTTGGGCAACAAAGAAAAAGAACGGGAAATCTCGCTGAAAACATTTGAAATTGATATCCCAAGGCCAGAATTTTCCTGCCGGATGGCTGAATACTTTTTGGAGAAAAACATGTATGCCCAAAGTGCATATTGGTATCTTCAGGCGATAGATGCACCTGTTCCTTCCAGCTATATTATTGATGAAAGTCAGCCATATCGGACATGGCTCCCCCATAAACAGCTTGGATACTGCTATTTTCAGCTAGGAAAGTATCAACTGTCGCTTTACCACACAGAGAAAATCCTCGAATTCCTTCCGGAGGATAAGGAGGCAAAGCAGAATTTGGTGATGCTGAAGGATTTAGTAAGAGAAGAAAGAATAGAATAAACGTCAGGCAGTCAATGATGACTGCCTGTTTTTTGCCATTAGATAAAAAAGGAGTGATAAAACTGTTTCAGGGTATGCTGCTTGTTCATATTGCTGCAGGCTGTATTTGCTTGCTTTTTGGCCCTCTCGCTATGGGTGCAGCTAAAAAAAACAAGTACCACCGTATTTTTGGGGAAATCTATCATGCTTCATTCGCGGTCATTTTGCTGTCTTCTGTCACATTGGCTGTTATGCATTGGGAAACAAGTGCCTATCTGATGTATGTCGGGATTTTTTCCTATTCATTCGCCATTACAGGCTATCTTGCTGTAAAGCTGAAAAGAAAAAACTGGCTTTCTATGCACATCAGCGGCATGCTCGGCTCTTACATTGCCGTAGTTACAGCAGTTTTAGTTGTTAACGGGCAGCGTATTCCAGGACTGAATCTCTTACCTGTATGGGCTTTGTGGATTTTGCCTACCTTAATCGGCAGTCCGCTTATTACTCTAGTCAATATACGTTTTGCCCGCAGAAAGATTAAAGCAACAAAAGCGATGTGAATCACAAGCCGATGCCCATCGGTTTTTTTGATTCATGGACAGTGATCAGTTTAACATCTTTCATTGAAAAATAATGAAGAACCCCTTTTTCATCTTCAAAGGAAACCTCTTCTTCTCTCATGGCTTTCTCAATTATCGTGCTTTTGCCTTCCTCTGTTTCCAGATTTCTCGTGACAAGCAGATCTCCGCCAAGATAATAATTTACTGCAAAGCGCGCCATATTAGCCCTCCTTAGCCATATTTTTTCTGGTGTTCTTTTTTCTTGTCCAAATAAACTTGATCACTTCTGATTTTCTTCCACTTTTCTTCAAATATTTTCGCCGATTCTGCCTTCGTGCTGTCTATTTGGCGCTCGTTCTGCTCTCCGTCCTTCTTGTATTTCCGCCCCCCTTTGTAATTGGCATAGCGCCTTGACCGGGTATATCCCATCTGAATGAATTTCCTGGCCATATCCATGCCGACAAAATCATTTTTTTCTTTATATTCTTCAAACATGCTGTAAATCCTGTCAGCGGACTCCCTTGCAATAGAAGGCGTTTTGAAGCGCCAATGCGGAAGAATTTCACTTTTATAAGGCTCTATCATGAGGACTCCCTGCTCGCCTCTCCCAACTCTGTACTTTTCCGGTTCTTTTCTAAAGTCAATGCTGCTGAAATCCAGGTCATAGTTAAAGGACAAAGCCGACTCCCCTTCCCAACATTTAGTAAAGTATATTCCCTTTCATTTAGCGAGGATAAACAACAGCCCAAACCCGTTTTAATTAGAAAAAGAAGGGTAGTGACAAATAGATAGAAATTTACATAACACAAACTTTATGGGAGGGAAGGAAATGAGCACAACTAACGGTTTTTCCGCAGACCCCCAGGCGCTAGAAAAAGATGACATAACAGTCGTTGACAAGGACGCAGCAAAAAAAGCCATTAAAGCATCCAGTATCGGCAATGCGATGGAATGGTTTGATTTTGGTATCTACTCATATCTTGCCGCTACACTAGGAAAAGTATTTTTCCCTGAAATGAGCGGATCTGTTCAGCTCGTTTACACGTTCGCTACATTTGCCGTGGCTTTCCTTGTCCGTCCAATCGGAGGCATCTTTTTTGGCCGGCTTGGAGATAAGATGGGAAGGAAAAAAATATTGGCCATCACATTAATCATGATGGCAGCCGCAACATTTTGCATTGGATTAATCCCAAGCTATGAAACTGTCGGTGTAACTGCAGCAGTGCTGCTCCTGCTTGCAAGGCTAGTACAGGGTTTTTCAACAGGCGGTGAATATTCCGGCGCCATGACTTTTATTGCTGAATCAACTCCTGACAATAAACGGGGCATCTTTTCCTCCTGGCTTGAGGTTGGTACATTGATCGGCTATGTTGCAGGAGCAGGACTTGTCACACTGCTTACGTTTATTCTCGGAGAAGAAGCGATGACACAATGGGGCTGGAGAATTCCTTTCTTTATTGCAGGGCCTATCGGCATCGTCGGTTTTTATTTGCGGAGCCATTTAGCAGAAACTCCTGCATTTGAAGCAATGGAAGAATCAGAAAATGATGCTCTGCATCAGTCAAGCATGACAGAAACCTTCAAGGATTATTGGAAACCAATGCTGATCGGCATCATCGTAGTATTCTTTTATAATATCAGCAACTATACGGTTCTATCCTATATGCCGTCGCATTTGAGCGCTGTGCTGAATTACGGTGAAACAAAAGGCCTTCTGCTAACGCTAATCGTTATGGCCGTTATGATTCCTATTGTTCTTTTCATGGGCTATCTCGGAGATAAAATCGGGAGAAAGAAAGTCATTATTGGAGGCCTGATTGGATATGTTCTGTTGTCCATTCCCGCTTTTATGATGATCGGCAGCGGAAACAGCCTGTTCGTCTTTTTAGGAATCATGATTCTGGCCATCTTCCTGACATCCTTTCAGGGAACGATGCCGGCCATGCTGCCATCTTTATTTTTTACTCGTGTAAGATACGGTGCACTTTCTGTTACTTATAATGTTTCAACTTCCCTGTTTGGAGGCACAGCCCCTCTCTTGGTTGCATGGCTGATCAGTCTGACACATAACAATTATATTCCCGCTTTTTACTTAATCGGCTCTTCAGTGATCGGCATCATCGTTATGGCGTTTTTTGTAAAAGAAACAGCAGGCAAGTCCCTAAGAGGATCCATGCCTGCAGTTGATATGCAAACAGAAATAAAAGAAGTTTTAAAAGAGCCCGAAGAAGCGCTATGGTGGAAAGAGGAAACAAACGGAAAAAGCTTGTAGCATTCCTCAACGGAATGCTTTTTTTCTGCAATCAAAGCAAAGGAAGCGGAAGCTCAGCCTTATTTCACGGAACTTTTTCCCCTATCAACTAGAATAATTTCATCAGAAATGGTTCATACAACAAATTTTTAGGTAAAATATGGTATAAAACCTCGATATTTCCTTAAAAAGGACAAAAAAGGACATATTGTAACATAATTGTAATACTGCTGTTATGTGCCTTTAACCTTAATCTAGTAAATTAGGTTTAGAAAATAACAGCAAGGGGAATAACATTATGCTTAAGAAAATGATAACGACACTGTTTCTTCTTACGATGATAATCACTGTTTCACCTACTGTAAGCCACGCAGCAAGCTACCAATCCAAGGCCATTACAGTAGCAAAGTCTTACTTAGGAGTAAAATATTCCTGGGGCGGAATGTCACCGCGCGGATTTGACTGCTCAGGCCTGGTTAAATACTCTTACTCAAAAGCTGGAAAAGCCTTACCGAGAACGGCAGCAGAAATGTACTCAAAAGGAACACGCGTGAATACTTTATCACTAGGCGACCTCATGTTCTTTGCTCCAAACAAGGCATCAAGACCAACACATGTGGCAATGTACATAGGAAACGGCCAGATGATTCAGGCAGCTACTTCTAAAGGCGTTTCCATTGCAAAAACAAACAACAGCTATTGGCACCCGATGTATATCGGCGCCAAAAGAATATAAATCTTAAAGAGAAGGCTCAAGCCTTCTCTTTTTTTGTCGCCAACTTTTTAAAAAACAACAAAAAAAGCCCGCAATGCAGGCGCCCAGTTCAGGCTTTGACCTTTGGCAAAACCACTTTGAAGGTTGTTAATTTTTCATTTGAGTCACAGGAAATATAGCCTCCCTGCTTTTCAATCAATTTCTTGCAGACATATAGTCCAATCCCAGTGCCCAGCTCCTTTGTCGTATAAAACGGTTCGAAGATGGTTTTTATATTCTCCGGGGGAATTTGAGGACCGTTATTGGAAATCGAAATAACGGAATACTCTCCTTCATCAAAAGCGCTGACAAGAAGGTTTCTAGGTCTCTCCCTCTGTTTCAGGGCCTCGATGGAGTTGATAAACAGGTTTAGAAGCACCTGCTTTAATTCTTCTTTTTGGGTATGCAAGATCATCCCTGTTTGCAAATCCCCTGTCACATTTACCTCTGAATCGGCAATGCTTGGGTAGGAAAGCTGCTGGATATCATCAAGAAGGTTTTTTACAAGGATCCGCTCCATCTGGTCATTGTTAATTTCCGCCTTGGAAGTATGAAGAAACTGTGTGATGCGGAAGTTCAGCTGGTTCAGCTCATGCTCAATAATGTCCAGGTATTTCATGTCAGGGTATTCTTTTTTCATCAGCTTGTTGAAACCCATAATGGATGTGAGCGGATTGCGAAATTCATGAACGAAGCTTGAAGACATCTGGCCAAGAATAGCCAGCTTATCTTTATGATTTTCATTAATATAAATCGTTTTATTCTGAAGTTCTTCATTCTTTAAATTCGTATAATGCGAAACAGCATGGTAGGAAAACTGGTCAAATTGACAATTAATATGATTAACAATAGCATGCAAATCTTTCATTGGTATTTCAGACTGAAGAATGCACCTTACGATAATGCTTCTTCCCAAGTTGAGGTTATAAACAAAGTCTCCAATATTAGCATTTGCCTCCACCCGTTCAGCCGCAACTTTTATAGCAAGAGCTTTCAGCTCATCTTCAGATGCGTGCTCCCTGATGCTGTTTGTCAAAATGGCAAACATTTGAAAGGCGTTAGAACGCACTTTTTTTCTGTGCGGATCAATTTCATTAATAAAAACCCCTGCATGCCACTCATCCAATAATTCCGGCTTTTTTTCATCAAGAAAATCCACAAGCATTTTCCGGTGTGATTCAAGAATTGACATTCGCCTTCTCCTCATTTCACAATATTACTTCTTTTATGTATTCTTCTTTCTTTATATGGGAGCCATTATTCGCTTTGTTTCCCCTCTTTTTATCTATTTTTTATATATTCGACAAAGAACGCAAAGCTCCTTTTTCATGGTCTGTCAGAAGGGAGAAAAATTCAATTCTATTATAAAAACTGCCCGTAAAAAGCCTGCAGCCTTGTAAGATCCAAGAGCTGCAGGCTTATATGAAAAACTCAATTATTTGATTTTAATGCCGCTCGAAGTAAACGCCTGCTGAAGAGTTCCGAATGTTTTAATGCTGTCTAAATTAATCCCGAGCTGGATGGCTGTCTGAGCAATTTCCGGGCGTATTCCCGTTAAAGTTGAATCAGTGCCGAGAAGACTCAAAACTTGAATCATCTGCTGAATCTGGAGGGCAACCATTGTATCAATAATAGAGACGCCAGATAAATCAATATACAAATGGTCAATATTTTTTTCAGAGCATTTTGTGGGAACGTGATCCAGAATATTCTTTGCTCTGCTGGTATCGATATCGCCCACCAGCGGCAGCACTGCTTTTCCTTCACTAAACACAATAACAGGCGAGCCGAGTTCTTCAATAACCTCCTGCTGGGAAGAAAGTCTTTTTTTCATAATCTCATGATACATCTTTGAAAATTGAATGCTTAAAGCATCGAATGCCGAATGAATGATATTTCCCCACTGAACGACATCCTGAAAGGAGAGCTCCTCTTTATAATGATTGATAAATTGCGTCACAAAACTCCAGTAAATTTCGCGGACACTGCTGACCGCATTCAGCACTTCATGGATCGGGGTGCCGCTCCCAACACGGCTTTCAGCAACATCTTCCGCCCACTTCAGCACTTCTTCCTGAAAACTTGCTTCATCTCCCAATAAAGCAAAGGAAACTGTATAGTTGGTCTGACGATTTTGTTTTCGCAGCAGGCTGACCTTTTCTGATTCAGCATCCGCCGAATAGATCGATCCCTTTTGGATCTGCCGCTGATCAAGCCAGGCATCTGTAATCTCTGTTGAATGCTGGATCATATATTCGTATAGCTTACTATTAAGTATATTCATAGTTCCCCCACTGAAGAAAAAGCCTGAACAAAGCTTCTATTTCTCTTAATGAACCTCTAACCTATTATATAGTCAATCGCTGGCAGTTAAAAGAATTTTTAGCGGGAAGCCCTTGTTTAGCAGGCTCTGATAAATTTAGCTGCTGATTTCAGCACGAGGCGTCCCCTTTCCGCGGGCAGTGCGGGAGTTTCGCCTGAGACGAAGATCAACAGGTGCTCAAAAATCAGCATTCTTCTTTAATATAGACAAAGAAAAAAAGGCCTGCACTTCCATACGGAAATGCAGGCCTTTTTGATGATTCCTACTGGGCTCGAACCAGCGACCTCTACCCTGTCAAGGTAGCGCTCTCCCAGCTGAGCTAAGGAATCAAATCTGGGATAAGTACCGCTCTCTGCGGTGACTTTCTCTATTATAAGAGCACGTCTAAAATTAGTCAATAAAAAGTTAATTACATCGTATGCACCTCTGATCTTTGATACAATCATCACATAAAGGTTAGGAGGACTATACACTGTGACCGTTAAAATTCAAGTTTTTTCAGATTTTGTTTGCCCGTTTTGCTTTATTGGAGAAACACCTTTAAAGCAGGCTGCTGAAGGAAAAGATGTGGAAATTGAGTTTATGCCTTTTGAGCTCAGACCCTATCCAGAGGAGCCTATGTCACCGAACAGCTCCTATATTAAACAATCATTCGAGCGGTCTGTTAAGCCTCTTGCCGATCGCTTTGGCGTAGAAATGGACATGCCGTTCCACCTGGACCCTGTGCCTCATACGCACCTCGCTCATCAAGGGTATCAGTTTGCTAAAGAGAATGGCAAAGCAGAGGCCTATGTTGATGCTGTTTTTAAAGCCTATTGGCAAAAAGGCATCAACATTGGAGATGCCGTTGAACTGACAGAAATCGCAAGAGAAATCGGTTTGAATGAAAAAGCCTTTAATGAAGCACTTGCAGAAGGCACGTATAAGCCAGAACATAAAGAAGCCATCCGCATTGCCTATGAAGAGGCTGGCGTACAGGCAGTCCCGACTTTTATCGTAGGCAGCCAAAAGCTTGAAGGCCTGCATTCAAAAGAAGCGATTGAAGACGCGATCGAGGAAGAATCCGCAGGACTTGGAGAAGGAGCAAGCTGCGGACCTGAAGGCTGCTGACAAGAAAAGCGTAAGAGCCTTGACCAGCCTCGACAGCTACTTGAGCTGGACAAACCAACTTCTAACATCAGCTATCTAATATTCTAAGAAAAAGGGTGTCCGCGGACACCCTTTTTTTTATCTGCTTTTCGCCAGATAATATGCTTTTCTTGCCGGCACCTTTTCCAGCGCCTCGTCTAAATCCTTGATTAAATCCTCTGCTTTTTCAAGCCCTGCGCTCAATCTGAGCAGACCGTCTGTAATGCCTCTCGCTTCCCTTTCCACTTTCGGCATTGAAGCATGCGACATTTTTGCTGGATAGGAAAGAATCGTTTCAACAGCACCAAGGCTTACGGCAAACACCGGCAGCTTGACGTTTTGAACAAGCGTTCTGACCGCATCTTCATTTTCGAGCCGGAAGGAAAGCACTGCACCTGGCCCGTCAGCCTGATAGCGCTGAACGCTGCAGCCTGGATGATGAGTCAGGCCAGGATAATAAACGTCAAGCACTGCTGGATGCTTTGAAAGATATTCTGCTACTTTCCTTGCTGTTGCCGTTGACTGCTCCAATCTGACATGAAGGGTTTTCAGCCCCCTCAGGACAAGCCAGCAATCCTGTACGCCAAGAATAGCCCCAAAGGCATTCTGCAGCTTATAAAGCTTATCCCCAAGCTCCTTATCCTTTGCAACAGCAAGACCTGCCACAACATCACTGTGCCCTGCCAGAAATTTAGTGGCGCTGTGCAGCACCAAATCTACTCCAAGCTCCAAGGGCCTTTGCAGCGCCGGCGTTAAAAACGTGTTATCGAGAAAAGTTAAACAGCCATTTGCTTTGGCAAGCTTAACGATTCCTCTTATATCTGTAATTTTCAAAAGTGGATTAGAAGGGGTTTCAATATAAATAATCTTTGTATTAGGCCTGATTTTGGAAGCTGTCTCATGCAAATCAGTCATATCTGTAAACGTATATTCAATTCCGAAGCGGCTGAGCACCTCTGAAACAATCCGGAAGGTCCCCCCGTACACATCCTCTGATACAAGCACATGATCACCTTTTGACAGCAGCAGGAACGAGGTGGAAATGGCACTCATTCCTGAGGAAAAGGCAAGCCCTCTTGCTCCCCCTTCAAGCTCTGCAATCGCATCTTCCAGGGCTTCCCTTGTCGGGTTGCCTGATCTTGAGTAATCATATTTTCCAAAAGAGTCAAAATCCAATTGGTGAAAGGTTGAAGCATGCTGAATCGGCACGCTCACCGCCCCTGTTTCACTGTCGAATTTATGCTGATTGTGCAATAGCTTCGTTTGGATAGACCAATCAGTATTGCTCAATTTTTTCCCCCTCCTTCACTTTTTGAAATGCCTGCCGCAAATCTTCCTTCAGATCTTCTGCATGCTCAATGCCGACGGAAAAACGAAGCAGCCTGTTACAGACGCCGTTTGCCGTTCGAATTTCTTCCGGAATATCCATGTGTGTCTGTGTTGCAGGATAGGTAATCAAGCTTTCCACACCGCCGAGACTTTCAGCAAAGGTAATGGTTTTTAAATTTTTCAAAAGCGGATTGATCCAGCTCTCTTTTTGAACTCTGAAGGAAAGCATACCTCCCTTTCCAGGGTAAAGGACATCTGCCACTTCCGGCTGCTCTTCAAGAAATGCCGCCACTTCCCGCGCATTGCGATTATGCTGTTCCATCCGCAAGGAAAGAGTTTTCAGCCCCCTGATCAAAAGCCATGAATCAAATGGCGCAAGCACTGCACCGATCGCATTCTGATGGCTGAAAATTTCTTCTGACAGCTCCTCGCCCTTCGTGACAACAAGCCCTGCCAAAAGGTCATTATGGCCGCCGAGATATTTAGTCGCGCTGTGGACCACAATATCTGCCCCAGAATCAATCGGCTTCTGAAGGACAGGCGTATAAAAGGTGTTATCCACAATAAGCAGCAGATTGTGTTTTTTAGCAAGAGCTGCGACTGCTTCTATACTGACTTCCTTCATCAGAGGATTTGTCGGTGTTTCAAGGAAAATGGCTTTTGTCTGCTCTGTCAGTCTGCTTTCTGTACGGCTGAGATCGCTGAAATCATCATATTGAAAGCTCAGTCCGTACTTCCGCCATTCCTGCTCAAAAAGCCGGTAAGTGCCGCCGTAAAGGTCAGAGGAAACAATCAACTCGTCTCCGCTTTGAAAAAGAGCCATAATCGTCTGAATCGCCGCCATCCCGGAACTGAAAGCAAATCCTCTGTCACCGTTTTCCAGCTCGGCGATTGCCTGTTCCAAAACCCCTCGTGTCGGATTTCCGGTTCGAATATAATCAAACCCTGTGGATTCTCCAATTCCTGTATGACGGTAAGCTGTTGTTAAATAAAGCGGCGTATTAACAGATCCAGTTGTCTGTTCGCTTCTGTTGCCGATTT
The DNA here is from genome assembly GCF_021166585.1 of Metabacillus kandeliae. Classification (GTDB taxonomy): domain Bacteria; phylum Bacillota; class Bacilli; order Bacillales; family Bacillaceae; genus Metabacillus_B; species Metabacillus_B kandeliae. The sequence goes on along the minus strand of NZ_JAJOZE010000004.1, from coordinate 242,526 downwards.
GTGCAAGTGTTGTTTCGATATGCTTTGCCATCTCTTCATTCCCTCTTCCGCTGTTATTGATCAATAAATATAAAAAGCCTTCTTCAATTAAGAAGAAGGCTGGCATAGCGATGCGTCTTCCTCTTATCTCCCAAGCATTTAAGCTTGCTGGATTTAGCACCTTGGAAACGGGCGCAGATTTGTATCCGCTGCCGGTTAACCGGTTGCTGAGGCTTCACAGGGCCAGTCCCTCTGCCTCTCTTGATAAGATATAACATTTCGAAAAGTATGAATTTTTTATTACTCTACACTACTTGAGGAAAATTTTCAAGGGGCTGGGGCAAAACTATCTTTTCCCAGCCTTACTTGAGGCAGAACCCAGCATATGTGAAAAGCATTTTTTCAGCTTTCATGATAAACTGGTGTAAGCGTTTCATACTATTTTTGCAGCTTGGAGGCTTTGGGAATGGAAAAGTCCGGAATTGTACAGGAAACCGCGTTATTTTCAAACGCTTTAAACGAAGAAATGACCATCATGACCTATTTGCCAAAAACCTTCTCCCCCCTTTATAAATATACCCTTCTTATTGCGCAGGACGGGCAGGATTATTTCAGGCTGGGAAGGATTTCAAGGCAGGCAGAGGAACTGATGGAACTGAGCGAGATCGACAATGTGATTATTGTGGGGATCCCCTATAAAAACCGCGAAGAACGTTGGGAAAAATACCACCCGGAAGGATCACAGTTTTCCCAGTACAAACGCTTTTTGGCACATGAGCTGGTACCGTTTCTCGACAAGGAGTACCCTACATACCAGGTCGGACAGGGCAGAGCCTTGATCGGCGATTCCCTTGCGGCTACAATGGGCCTCATGGCAGGCCTTGAATACCCGAATATTTTTGGAAAAGTCATCATGCAGTCCCCTTTAGTGGACAAACATGTCTTAAAGGCTGTTACTGACTTTAAGGGCGAGCCGAACTTATCGATTTATCATCAAATCGGCACCCAGGAAAAGAACGTGCCGACAACAAAAGGCGGCAAAGAAGACTTCACAGAACCAAACAAAGAATTGCAAAAATTACTCGAAAAAAGAGGATTTTCGTATACTTTTGAAGAATTTGAAGGTGACCACACCTGGACATATTGGCAGCCGCTGCTGAAAAAAACATTACAGGCGATGCTTTAAGTGTCAGGTGCCAAACATCCTTTCACTACCTAACTCACAGGAGGGAACACGCATGAAATACGGAATTGCTCTATTCCCATCAAAAAAACTGCAGGACCTGGCGAACTCTTACCGGAAGCGCTATGACCCTCATTACGCTCTCATTCCGCCGCACCTAACACTGAAGGCGCCATTTGAAGCACATGATGAAGACATCAGCAAAATTTCCAAAGAGCTCCGCAAGATCGGCAGCCAAATAGATCCATTAAGCGTTGTTATCAAGAAATTCAGCTCATTCGAACCCGTTAACAGGGTCATTTATTTAAAAGTAGAACCATCAGAACAGCTGAATAAGCTGCACAGCCTTCTCCAGGAGGGAACGCTGCCAGGTGATGAAGAATACTCTTTCGTGCCGCACATCACAGTCGGACAAAACCTGTCAGAACAAGAACATTCTGATGTGTTAAGCAGCCTGAGAATGTCAGAAGTTCACCATGAAGAAACCATCGACCGCTTTCACCTGCTGTACCAGCTCGACAACGGGTCATGGACTGTGTATGAAACCTACCTCCTTGGCACAGGTGCTGCCGAATGAGAGTAGCCCCAGTAGAAACAGAAAAAGAACTTCAGGATGCTTTCTCTGTCCGCTTCAAAGTGTTCGTTGAAGAACAGAAAGTGCCAGCGGAAGAAGAGTTGGACCAATACGATGAAACAGCCACTCACGTCGTCGTTTACGACCTCGACACGCCTATCGGTACAGGTCGTGTAAGGGAAGCAGACGGCTATGCAAAACTCGAACGCATCTGCATACTTGAGGACTACCGCGGCAAAGGCTCTGGCCGGATCATCATGGACGAACTGGAAAGAGTATCAGATCCTCATCTCAAGAAATTTAAACTGAACGCCCAGGTTCAGGCTGTTCCTTTTTATGAACGGCTCGGGTACAAAGTGGTTTCAGAGGAATTTATGGATGCTGGGATCCCGCATGTGACGATGGTGAAGGATCGGGAATAGGAAAAAGGCAGCTTTAGGCTGCCTTTTTTTGTTTGATCATGCATATATGTGAATAGATCCCTCAACAAAAGGCTGGTGTTTATAATGAAAAATCCGTTTTACAAGGAAATAACTTCTGCACAAGAATTGACTGAGTTGTTCGGGGAACAAAGCGAATTAGTCAAAAATAAAGTGATCCATCACCTGGACTTTCACTGCAGAAATTTTATATCACACTCTCCATTTCTGATCATCTCTACTTCTGATAAAGATGGCCGCTGTGATGCCTCCCCGCGCGGAGACGCTCCAGGCTTTGTCTGCGTCTTGGACGATAAGTGGCTCATTATACCTGAAAGGCCTGGGAACAAAAGGCTTGATACCATTCGCAACATCCTCTCCAATCCAAGGGCAGGTCTCCTTTTCTTTATTCCAGGAACAGGGGAAACATTGAGAGTGAATGGCAATGCGAAAGTGATAATGGACCATGAATTATTAGAAAAACTCTCTATAAACGGTAAACTGCCCTTGGCAGCCATCGCAGTTCAAGCTGAAGAATGCTATCTCCATTGCGCTAAAGCTATAAAGAGATCAGGACTTTGGGAAACCAGGATAGAAAATTTTATTGATGGGGCTGCTATCTTGCGGGATCATGCCGGATTGCCTAATACTTCTGTCGAAGATGTGAGGAGAAATTTAAATGAGAGTTATCGGGACAGACTTTATTAATTGAGGTCTCTGTCCCCCTTATAAAGAGGCGCCTGTCCCCCACTGCGCTGCCAGACTAAAGACCTGTCACCTAACATAAAGAAACTAGTTAAAAAAAGGTTTACAGCATACTGCCCCTGTCCCCTGTTACGGTAAAGCACAGCGGGACAGGGGACGGCATGCAGGTCCCTGTCCCCCACCTCTGCACTGTATAAAAGGCCTGACCCTCTATTCTGAAACCGTTACATAAGTAAGAATGCAAGGTTCCTGCCTCTGTCCCCCATTACGTCACCGCAACTGGGGCCAGGCTCCCCCCTGCTCAAGGGGCCAGAGACTTTTCACCACCCCCAACAAATTTCACCCTACCCAACCTTCGCGAAAATTTTTTCCTTCCCTCCTCTAAAATTATCCGGATTAAATCACCCAGTAAAGCAAACGCTAAGAGCAGGTGATAACAATGGATTTTTTTAGAATTGCAGTTGAACTGGTTCTTGGCTTTATTTGCTTGTTTCTGATCTCAAGATTCCTAGGAAAAACGCAGATTACGCAAATAACGACATTTGATTTTATTTCAGCGCTTGTGCTCGGGGAGCTTGTAGGGAACGCTGTTTTTGATAAAGATATTGGGCTGACTGAGATTTTGTTTGCTATTGTTGTCTGGGGTCTTCTCATTTTTTTGGTGGAATGGATTACACAGAAATTTAATAAATCGAGAAAGATTTTGGAAGGCAGGCCGACGGTCATTATTAGGGAAGGCCATTTGATTAAGAGCGAGATGAAAAAGGAGAAAATCGATATTAATCAAGTGCAGCATATGGCCCGGGCGAAAGGTGTGTTTTCATTAAGGGAAATTCAATATGCGATTCTTGAAACAGACGGCAGCATCAGCATAATGAAAAAAGCAAAGTATGATTATCCTGTTCGGAGTGATTTTTCTTTTCAGGCGTCTGATCCGATACTTCCTTTTACACTTATATTGGACGGTGAGCTGCAAAGGGATAATTTAAAAGAGGCTGGGCTGTCTGAGGAGTGGCTTGCGGCTGAACTGGCGGGGCTCGATATTGGTTCTTACCGGGATGTGTTTTTTGCGGATTGGCGAAAGGGTTCAGGGCTGTTTGTTCAAAAAATGGAAAAGTAAAAACGCTCAAGAGGAGCGTTTTTAGGAAATTGGCGTCCCGTCAGGCACTTTTTCATCAGGAGCAAGAAGAATAACGTCCCCTTTTTCCGGCACACCGCCGAGCACCAGCACTTCTGATACATATCCGGCGATTCTTCTCGGAGGAAAATTTACAACGGCTGCCACTTGTTTTCCAAGCATTTTTTCAGGTGTGTATCTGTTCGTTATTTGCGCGCTTGATTGTTTTCTCCCGATGTTTTCTCCAAAATCGATCGTCATTTTTATGGCAGGAATTCTTGCTTCAGGAAAAGATTCCGCTTTAATGACTGTACCAATGCGGATGTCCAATTTTAAAAAGTCTTTGATCTCTGCCAATCTCTTCTGCTCCTTTATTCCTGCTTTTAAAGTATTATGTGAATCTTCAGACTTATTTACTTACACTGTTTCGTGAATGATAAAGCCTTTCCCTGTTATGTCAGGCGGAAGGTTTTTTTCCTGCTTTCTTTTCATGCTTGCCAGAATGTTTGAGAATTTACTTGAATCTTCTTTGCGTTCTCTTTCCAGCTGTTCGCTGTTCAGCTGTACTTTGGATATTTTAGAAATAGAGGCGTAGTCGTGCTTTTCATTCGCCGTGCGGTTGGCGTATTGTATGTATTGATCCATTTGAATAGGCGCAACTAGGCTCATCATGATCACACTCCCTTTTTTAAAATTTACCCGGCAGCCATACTGCCAAAACCTTCTTTTCCTTTCAGCTGCATTTTGCTAAGATTATACTTGTCTCTTTTTAACGATCTGCCTTGAAAATGGGTTTGATAAATAGATACGCTTTAATTCGGAAATTTATGGGAGTTGACTCCAATGTTTTTAGCCAAGCATCAGGAACACCTGATTAATTTACATGTTCTGCCCAGAGAAGAGTATCAGCGCATATATGAGCTCGGTCAAAAGGGAAAGCTGATTTGCCCCGTGTGCGGCCGTCTGCTGAAGCTCTTGATGAGCATTACAAAGCCGCCAATGTTTATACATACAGGTTCCGTTACAGATGAAAATTGTGAAGCAAAAAGCCAATCCCTTTTAAAGCAAAAGGACAATACCCGGGAAGCTGCAGCCGGGGGATTTAAGCTTCCGCAAAGCCGCTCCATTTCAGACGGCTCACAAACCCCCTCCCCTAAGTGGAAAGGGCCTCGCCAGGCAAAGGTGCTGGATAGCTTTCAGCAAGCAAATGAGCCTTCTTTGGAAGTGATGAAGGGCATCACCATGAACAGGGCTCAATATCAGGCGGTAAAAGCAGAGGAACAATCCGTTCTGGTGCTGGCAGGCGCCGGCAGCGGAAAAACGAGAACACTGACGGCAAGGGCTGCATACTTGCTCAGGGAAAAAAACGTTCCCCCTTCCGCGATTATGCTTGTCACTTTTACCGTAAAAGCTGCCAAGGAAATGAAGGAACGGATGGCTGCATTATATGGCCTCACGATGAAAGAATTAAACCAGATTGTTATTGGGACCTTTCATGGTATTTTTTACAAAATGCTGATGCACCATGACAGAGAGAGATGGGACGGCCGGAATTTACTGAAATGGGACTGGCAGAGAGAGCAGCTCATCAAGCAGGCCGGCAGGGAAAGAGGCCTTGATGAAAAGGATTTCCCCTATGATCAGGCATTGCAGCAAATTTCTTTTTGGAAAAATTCACTGCTTGAGCCAGGCCAGATTAAGCCTCAGGATAAGTGGGAGGAAGATGCCCTTTTTCTTTACAGGCGCTACGAAGAAAGCAAGCAGGAAAACAGCCGCTTTGATTTTGACGATATGCTTGTGCAATGCCTTGCCTTGCTAAGAGAGAATCCAGATGTACTGGAGCAGTATCAGCACCGGTTTCAGCATTTTCTTATTGATGAATTTCAGGACATTAATAAGGTTCAGTATGAAATCATGAGAAAAATGGCTGGAGAGGATGCCAGTGTTTTTGCTGTCGGTGATGATGATCAGTCGATCTATGCTTTCAGAGGCAGCGATCCCGCTTACCTTCTGCAGTTTGAAAAAGATTTTCCAGGTTCTTCTGCCATTCATCTTTCAACGAATTATCGGTCAAGCCACGCCATTGTAGCATCAGCCAACAAGGTGATTGATCAGAATAAAACCCGCTATGCGAAAAAGATGGATCCCTTTTTTGATAATGGGAAAAAACCGCTGTTTTTCTTTCCTTATGATGAAGAAGAGGAAGCAACACTGATTGTAAACGATATGAAAGAAAAGGTAGCAAACGGAGAAAAGCCTTCAGATTTCGCTGTATTATACCGGACGCATACGATGGGCAGGGCAATCTTTGAAAGACTTTCCCAATCAAGTCTGCCGTTTACAGTGGAAAAAGAGAGCGTCTCTTTTTACGACCGCCGAATGGTAAAAAGCCTTCTTGCCTATTTAAGGCTTTCAGTAAACCCGGATGATGTACAGGCACTCGGCGACCTTCTTTTTTCCCTCTTCTTAAAACAAAGCGTCCTGACAGAGGTAAAAGGCATTTCAATTATGGAGGACTGTTCTGTTCTTGATGCGCTTTTAAAAGCAAACGGGGTCCTCGCCTTTCAGAAAAAAAAGCTGCAGGAAATTGTCCCGCTGTTTAAAACCCTGAAAGACCAGCCTCCTGTTGAAGCCATTGAAGCTGTGGAGAAGAAAATGGGGTTTGGCGACTTTCTGAAAAAGCGCGGCAATGAAGGCAATGCCATGGAAAAGGGTTCTGATGATTTAAAGGATTTAAAGGTGATTGCCAAAAAATTCACCACAGCCAAAGAACTTTTAGAGCATGCGGACCATATGAGCGCCCTTGCTGCATCTGTTAAAAAAGACGGCAAAATGGAGGGGGACGGCGTCAGGCTCATGACCATTCACAGGGCAAAGGGGCTTGAATTCAAGCATGTGTACGTACTTGAAACGGTTGACGGCAGCATTCCTCATGACTATTCACTTGAAGCGGCAAGAAACGGAGATTTCTCCGTCCTTGAGGAAGAACGGCGCCTTCTATACGTCGCAATGACAAGAGCAAAGGAAGAGCTGCTGCTGTCTGTTCCGCTATACAGGCGGGGCAGGCGCGCCGCTCCTTCCAGACTGCTGTCACCGGTCCTTCCCGGCTAAACTGTTTTTTGAAATTTGGTAAACAGCCATACGCCAAGAAATCCGCTGAACGAGTTCAGGATCACATCATCGATGTCAGCTGTTCTCATATCTCTTATGTAAAAGAAAGAGGATACGGTCATTTCTGCCAGCTGGATGAGCTCGATTGAAATGCTGGCGAGAATCATCGCCGCTGCTGTTTTCCCAGCGCTTTTCATCCAGCCGAAATACAGCATGCAAAAAGCCATAGGAGTGAGCATTAAGGCATTTCCGACCAGCAGAGTGACAGCCCCAGGCTCGAGTATTGTTTTAATTGTCAGTACTGCCGGAACCGCATTGATGGCTACTGGCACTCCTTCCGCAAACAGGCTTTCCCCTCTGAACGGATGGTCAAGAACAGAGGCAAACGGAAAGCTGACCGTATTGCCGAACAGCTGAACATAATAAAAAGCAAAAACTGCGAGCAGAAGCCAGTCCACGTTTGATTTTACAGTCGTTTTTCTTATAAAAAGCGATAAAGTCCCGATAATCAGGCATATATTCAAAAGCTCGCCGATCACATAGTGGCTGTTTCCGAAATCAGGCGCAGCCATTTTATTTCGAAAATCAATTAAAGCTCCTGGTATGCCATAAATCAGCGGGATCAGCAGTACCCAATATTTTTTCACTTTGCTTCTCCTCTGTTTCCATATTCACTTAGATTACCATGATTTCTCTATAGCTGAAAAGAACGGTGCCAATCCTTTTTTCGAATTGGCACCGTTCTTTATTTTCCCTTATTCATCATTTTAGAGATTGTGTTGAAATCCAGTTTTTCTTTGCCGCTCACAATGGAATTAACAATCTTATCTTCCATTTCTTTTGGAACTTGTTTATTGGCAATTTGAGAAACTCGCTTAATGACCCCGCGGACGGTCTTCTCATCTTTAAAATTAGCGTTTTGAAGGGAGTTTGCCAGTTCAATGACTTCTTTCATATTTACGCCTGTTTTCTTTTCAAGGCTTTTAAAAAAACCATTATCCATGTTTTGAAAACCTCCTAACTTGATGCTATATCTTATGAAGCCGCCTAGAATGTGTGCGGCACTGATTATCGCTCTTAAAAATAGAAAAGTGCGGGCATTTCAGCCCGCACTCTCATATTTCTACAAACATTGAAGGAGGGAAAAGCATTAGTTGTAGAAAGATGCACCTACGATAATCAAAAGGATGAACAATACAACGATCAATACGAAAGTTGAACCATAGTAGCCGCCGCCGTAACCGCCGCCGTAACCGCCACAACCGTATCCGTAACCCATGTGCTAAGCACCTCCCTTTCCATCTTTCCTTAACAACATATGTCATGGAATACAGATGGGTATGGACAAACACATAGGGCATGAGCGGAAATTATCCTATTTTTTGCTTTTATGGGCAGGATGGTTTTGTAAAATCCAGCTTTCCACTTTGTCCGCCATAAAATCCATTTTGTTCTCGAACGCTGTTCCGTTTTTATCCAAATCCAAAAGAGCTTTTTCGCTTTTCTGCATCCAGCCGTCATTTTTCCGTGTGATGCCATCGTGCTTGCCGAAAAATTTCCCTATAAACTTTTCAAACTCTTCGTCTAAGCGGGTCAATGCAATCACTCCTTTATGAGCAGATTATGCAGTGGGCAGGCTAACTGGTTTTTTCAAAAAAGCCACAAACCTCAAAAAAAGAGCTTGGGCACATTTTTAATAACCTGTTATTTAAACAGCCAAATTTGATTGAAGCATATTTACCGGCTGACACATCCAGCCTAAAATAAAAAAACCTGGAAAATCAGCTGATTTTCCAGGCTGTACCCTTTATCTGTTCCAGCTTTGCGCGCTGGTTTTTTTACCGCAGCCGCACCCCTTTTTCTTTATCGGTGCTTTTTTAAATGTAGTGGTGCCTTGATTGGATTGTGCTTGATTTGAGACAGGATTCAATTTAGGTGAATTCATCGGTCTCCCCACCTTCCTGTATTAGCTTTTACAGTTTATGAGATTAGCATGCAAACGCTCTGTACGAATGTCCTAATCTAATAATTTTGAAACACACGCCTCAATGATTCCTCCAAGCCCTGCAAGAGCGAGGATGAAAATTACGGGTTCAGCTCCTTGAGGCCATGCCTGATAAAATACATAAAGAATAATAGAACACCATACTCCCGTGCACCAGTAGCAGCTGATCAATTCCCCGATAAAGGCCTGGAGCCCCTTCCCCTTTATCTCTATGTAGATCTCCTCTTCCCCTGCTTCGTTTTTCACGGCGATCTCCTGATGAAAGGGGCTTCTCAGGAAGGCGGTAATTTTATCGAATACAATTAATCTCGACAGCCTGAAGACGGCCAGCGAAAAGGCTGTCAGCATAAACCAGTGATTTTCCATCCGCCTTATCATCTCCTTTTCTCTCTATACCGTATGAAGCGGCCTTCAAAATATGTCGCCATTACCGCTCTTGTGCGCAAATTCCATATTTGCCTTAAAAATGGGTTCTCGAATCTCTATTTTTCCCATTCCAAATGGAACGGTCCTGCATTAACTATCTCTATAGGGGAAAGGAGTGAATCAATTGTCTGCAAACCAGCCCGCAGCAGAAGAACAAGGGCAGGTATCCGAAACAGCTGTACAGGCTGAGGAAACCATTCAGGATGCTGAGGAATATATCTATATAAAGGATTCCAGCAACATTACAATCGTCACGACAAATGTTGAAGCAGCGCTCTCCCTTCAAGCCGCCATTCAAACAGCCATAGCACTTGCCATCAATCTATCCATTGCGGACAGCGAAAGAGCAGAAAAGGTTACAGAACAGCTATTGCAAAGTATCTTCACAAGGCAGATCCAGAAGAGAAAACTAATCATCATTAACTCGCATGACGTTTCCATCACATCTCTTCAGACGGATGCGGCCTTATCCCTGCAGCTGATGATCCAGATCCTGCTCGCGCTTCTCGTGCAAATTGGCATCCTTTAACCCTTTAATCTCTTCGAAAAGGAGTGACAACCATGTCTGAAAACAAAGACAAATTAACCGAGATTTCTTCCACGCTTATGCAGCTGTTTGTTTCTGACGTTCTATCCAAAAACAAGGTAGACAAAGAATCACGCCGCCAGCTGACAGACGAGCAAAAAGAAAAACTCCGCAGTGTCGTGTTTGATCTGCAAACAAGAGTGGATGAATTTTTAACCAATCCAGCTAAAAAAGTAACAGAAGATGCAAAGGAAACAGAAGATGCACCTAAAAATAAAACCCTCCGTGAAATGCTTCAGAAAAATACGGAAGACAATTAATCTAAAAATGGGTTCTCAAAACTAGTTGATTGTCTCATACCAAAGACGGGTGACCATCATTTAATGTAGTAAATGAAAGGAGGAAACAAATTCATGGAAACTAGATCTTACTCATGGGTAGCCCTTGATAAAGGTTCTTGCCATCCGACAGAAAGCGCTGAGAATTCAGGCAACAAATGGTGCAGTGATTTCAACAGAGGTGTTGAGCAGGAAGCTGATCAGGTTGTTGAATCCAGCCAATCTTCTAACGAAGTCATCATCATCAGAGATTCTTGCGATATCGAAGTATCCACTACAGAAACTCAAGTTGCTGCTTCCTTGCAGGCTGCTCTTCAAGTAGGAATTGCTCTTGTCATCAACCTTACAATTGCTGACTCCCAGCGCGCTGAAACAGTAACTCAAGAATTGCTTCAAAGAGCTTCCTTCCGCCAGGCACAAAACCAAAAATTGATCATCGAAAATTCCCGCAATGTAGACGTAAGCACAACTGACACTGAAGTGGCTCTTTCCCTTCAAGCATTGCTGCAAATTCTTATTGCGCTTGTTGTATCCATCGGCATTCTGTAAGAACCGCGAAGAAGCAGGGCATCCACCCTGCTTTTTCTTTTTGTATAGAAAAGCGGAAGCCGCTCGTTCAGCCCCGACAAGCATAAGACGATCAGCCGGGGAAAGGCGGTCGTTCCTTTCCCTGGATGAGCGGCTTATGACCTCGAGGGGCTAGCGGCTGGAGCTGGATCAAGAAAAGCGGAAGCCGCTCGTTCAGCCCCGACAAGCATAAGACGATCAGCCGGGGAAAGGCGGTCTTTCCTTTCCCTGGATGAGCGGCTTATGACCTCGAGGGGCTAGCGGCTGGACCTGAACAATTTAGAAAAGCCCTGTCATAGGCTTTTTTACAAAGCGTCTCACCGGCTTACCCAAGCAATCGGGATGTCCAAGAAATTTTTATATTTTCTGATCTTGCAAAAAATCAGGGAAAAACGTTTTCCCCCCTCATAAACCATGATGATGACCCACACCAAACAAGGCAGAGGCACATATGTTGTTAAAGACCAAGGTCAATTAACCATATATGAGGAGTTGAAAAGCGTGAGCTGCGGACATAAGTCACATGATCAATACGACGTAAACTGCGTATGCAGAGCTGTTGAGAATATTAAAGCTGAACAGGATGCTGTTGAAGAACAATGCCCAACCAGCTGTTTCAGCAACCTGCTAAGCCCTACTATGGCTCCAGGAAGAGATACCATTCCTTTTCTATTGTTCGATAAAAAAGGAAATCTTTTCAGTGCTTTCGGCAACGTAGGCGGATTTTCAGATGACAATCATTGCTTCCAAACTATTTTCTTCCGCGTTGAGAATTTGAACGGCTGCTGTGCCACCCTTTCATTGCTGAGACCAGTAAACGTGAAAGGCGAAACAATCAGCGTATGCGATCCTTGCGATCCAGAATTTTTCGGCCTGGAAAAAACAGACTTCTGCATTGAAGTGGATCTCCTTTGCTTCTGTGCGATCCAATGTCTATCTCCAGATCTAGTTAACAGAGCAATGCCGCAACAGAAAAAACATCATCATGGTTAACCAACAAATAGACTGCCGCAACCGGTAGTCTTTTTTTAATTCTTTTTGAAAAAGCGGAGCAGTTTCTGCGCTTTGGAATATGCTGAATGATCGAATCCCTGCTGAATAAGCGATTTTTAAAAATTGGGCATCTTCCCTAGCACCAATTATCTTGTACCAAGCTATCCTAATAGGGATAAATACCTTAGGTGGGAGGGAAAAAAATGAGTTCTAAAACATACTTTACCTGCGTATGCGAAGCAGTTCAAAATATCAATGACCTTCAAAATGCAGTAGAAGAAAATTGCCCGACAAGCTGCTTTTCAAACCTGCTTTCACCTTCAAATACGCTCGGCGACACGATTCCATTCATCCTTTTTACACAAAAGGGCAAACCGTTCCATGCATTTGGAAACGTAGGCGGACTTCAATCAGGCGATTGCTTTAATACCGTATTTTTCCGTGTTGAAAACGTCAGAGAATGCTGTGCTACTCTCCGCCTGCTCATCGCATTTGACGAACACAAAAATGTTCTTGATTTCCACAGCGACGACCCATGCCAAGTGTTCCGCCTTGAAAAGACCGATTCCTGCATCGAAGTTGATCTAAATTGCTTCTGTGCTATCCAATGTTTGAATCCGCGTCTGATTAACAGAACGAACTAACCAAAAAATGGTTCCTTAAAAAGGAACCATTTTTTCCTGTTTACGGTCAAAACCCAAGCAAATGAATCGCCTTGATTTCATCCATCCTGACCTTCAAAGGCTGCGAGCTTGTCGTCGCCTGGATCGTCACAATTCCATCCACCTCTGACACAATCATTCCTCTCCGCGAGCCATTCTCAAGCTCTATATGGCAAAGCGTCCGTGGAATATTAACAGGAAGATTTGTCACAAACTCCACCTTCTCTGCAATCGTCATCTGGCTCACCTGCTTTCGGGGCCGTCTCTGAACAGACTGCTCCTCTTCCGCTGCCGGCTTTTCCTGCACAAGCTCAGCCTTCAAAATGCCCTGCCTGTCTTCTGCATGGGGAGATTCAGCACCTGTCTGATCTGTCAGCTGTTCCGTCTCTGCCCTGACAAATGCAGGGCCTTCAGCCGCCGCCTCCACAGTATCAGAAAGCTCCGTAGACTCCTCAGCCGCTGCTGCCGGCTCAGGAAGCACTGCCGCTGCCTTCGGTTCAGCCTTTTTCGTCTTTTTCACCACAAGCGTCTGCATCTCAGCTTTTATATCCCTATACTCCGGCTGCACAATATACATAAGAGGCTTACCCTCATAACCCTTCGTCGACTTAATCACACCAGCACCCCCATTGCCTGTTCTCAAGAACCAGTTTATGCGGGAAAAATGATGAAAATGTATAGAAATGCGGAGGCGGCTCGTTCAGCTCCGCCCATACACGCAGCTCCCCCCTCTAATCCACAGGCTCCATTTCCAATCTCAGCTCTCTCTCCACAATAAAAAAATGACCCTGTTTACAATACAGGGTCAGTTCGGACAGCATTACCTGCCAATAATATGGAAGCCTGAGTCGACGTGAAGGTTTTCACCTGTCATGCCGCGGGACAAGTCACTGAAGAGGAAGAGGGCTGTGTCGCCGACTTCTTCAGGTGTTGTTGTGCGGCGCAGCGGCGCTCTTTCTTCAATTTCTTTCAGGATGGAGTTAAAGTCGCTGATTCCTTTTGCAGAAAGGGTGCGGATCGGGCCGGCTGAGATTGAGTTTACACGGATGCCGTCCTTGCCAAGATCTGCTGCAAGGTATTTCACGCTTGCGTCAAGGGATGCTTTTGCTACTCCCATTACGTTGTAGTTGGAAACAACACGCTCGCCTCCGAGATAAGTCAGCGTTACGATGCTGCCGCCTTCCGTCATAAGCGGTTTTACTGCTCTTGCGACAGCTGTCAGAGAGTATGAGCTGATGTTGTGAGACAGCAGAAAACCTTCACGGGAAGTGTCTACAAATTCCCCTGCCAGATCTTCTTTGTTGGCAAAGGCGATACAGTGTGCAAGCCCGTGAACAACCTGAACCTGGTTTTTAATTTCTTCGAAGCATTTGACAATTTCTTCGTCGTTAGTAATGTCGCATGGAAGAATGATGGAATCCTTTCGATCCAGTGAATCTGCCAGTTCACGAACGGATTTTTCAAGTCTTTCACCAGCGTATGTAAAAATGAGCCTTGCCCCCGCATCATGCAGGGATCTGGCAATTCCCCATGCGATGCTGCGCTTATTCGCCACACCCATGACAACGATATTGCGGCCCTCCATCGAAAATTTCATATAGAAGTCCTCCTATTTTTTATACAAGTTATTAATACCTGGTTATAATCATAGCATTTTTCCTTTTAAAAAAACAGAACGTTTTCCGAAGAAGCCAAGCTACCGTTCCAGTTCTTTCCTCAGCTCATTGACATACTGTTTTGTCCCTGAAACGAGGAGGCGGTCTCCGGCTAAAAGCTCTGTGTCTCCATGAGGAATGAGGGAATCCTTTCCCCTGAAAATCCTGATAAAGATCAAGTCGCCTGTGAACGGAAAATGCCTGAGCATCATTTTATGATATTTCGGCGTCTTCATTTCCACTTCATAAAGGGCTGACTCATCATTTGTCAAAACCTCCATCACATGCGGTGATTCAATCATCACTCTGAGAAGAGTTTTCGTTGAGGTAAAAACAGAGAAAATTTCCACTCCTGCTTCTTTTGCCTTCTCTTCCAATTCAGGTGAGCTGATCACAGCGATGACTCTTTTCACACCTTCCTTTTTAGCAAGCAAAGCAATCTCGGCATTCTGTTCTTCCTCTCCTGTTGAGGCCACAAGAATATCCGCCTCGAAAACCCCGTTTTTCTTCAGCGTAGCTGGATCATAATCATCCAAATCATGAATGGTGAAAAGAGACTCTGCGATCTGTTTTTCCATTTTATCCTGCCGGGTATGATAGACAGCCGCTTCATAAAGACTGCTTTCAAGCTCTCTTGTAACAGGCAGTGACATCTGATTTGCGCCGACAAAGGCCACTCTTTGCTTTACCGTATTTACTTTATGCAGCGGGAAAAGCTTCTTAAAACCAATCGGTGCAATTATGCTTGATAAAACGGCTACAAGGACAAAAGCTCCAGATATTTTGGCATCAATCACACCTGCTTTTTCACCGATGGTGGCTGCGGCGATAACAAGCGACAAGGTAGATGTTAATAAAAAACCAGACGCGACTGCTGTTTTTTGGTCATACCATCGTTTAAGAAGGTATACCGGCAGAAGCTTTGATAAAAAGAGTGCGGCAAGGAGAAGCGGGATCAACGCCAGGATTTTCGGCTCCTTAAAAAGACCCCATATATCCAGCTTAACGCCAATCATCACGAAGAAAATCGGGATTAAGAAGCCATAGCCAAAGGAATCCAGCTTCTGAACCAGCTCCTTATTCGGGGAAAGAAGCGAAACAAGCACTCCAGCCAAAAAGGCGCCCAAAATGTTTTCAGCCCCAATCGTTTCCGAAACGGCCACAAGAACAATAATCAAGGTAAAAACAGCCCTAGTACCGATTTGAACGGTTCCCTTTGACATGCTTTGAATAAAAGAACGCTTTTGAAAAACTCTGCCGACAAAATAGAGCCCCACACCTGCGGCGAATAAGACAAGCAACAGCCAAGTATTGCTGTTGCCGTCTCCAAAAACGGAAGCAAACACGGCAAGCAGAATCATCGTAGCCAAATCGGCGATAACCGCAACAAGCAAAATAATCTGCCCAATGTTAGATTTCATCAAATTTACTTCTTTTAATGTCGGAACAACCACACCGAGAGAAATCGTTGAAATGATCAGTGTCATCAGAAAGACATTTTTCACAAATCCAGCCAGGACAAAGCCATAGGATAGGACAAGCGAAAGAACAAAAATTCCGGCAAATATTAAAAACGATGCGGTAAACGTATTCGGCGCCTCTTTGCCTGAAGGCAGTATTTCCTTTTTTTTGCCGCTTGAAAATACGGAAAAATCAATCTCAAGTCCGCTTAAAAACATAAGAAAAATAAATCCGAGCGTAGAAAGCGTCGTTAGCCATGTGTCCTCATGAACAATGTTAAAGCCGCTTTCCCCAATCACCAGCCCCATTAGAATTTCCGCCACAATAACCGGCATAAAATTCAGCCTGAACCGATGCATTAAGATTGGTGTTAAAAACGCTACAAGGATGACAATAACGAGTGATGCTACTGATGCTTGATGTTCCATCTTCAGGCCTCCTTTTTAGAATGGGCTAAAGCAGCTGTTTCGCAAATGCAGCTGCAAGAGACAAATAAATAAGAATACTGATAAAATCATTCAGAGTTGTAATGAACGGACCTGACGCAAACGCCGGATCCACTTTCAGCCTTGTCATCACTAGAGGAATAATCGACCCGATCACTGCAGAAACAATTAAGGCAATCAAGATCGAAGCACCGACAAGCAATCCAAGAGCAAGGCTTCCCTTCCATATAAAAATGATTAAAAATGCAAATACACCTGTGGAAGCCCCTGTCAGAACCGCTGCGGCAGCCTCTTTCGCCACATTTTTCCCCATCCCCGGCTCTTCTCTGCGATCCGCTATTCTCCTTAAAGAAGAAGCGAGTGCCTGAATACCTGAATTTCCAGCCATCGCTGCCACAAGAGGCACAAACGCGAACAGCACGGTAAGCTCTTTTAAAGGATTTTCAAAATAACTCACCATTGCCGAAGTGGCCATGCCGAGTACAAGCAAACCTAACAGCCAGGGCAGACGCCTTTTGGCAGAAGCAAATGGCCCTGACTCTCCCAGCTCCTCGTCAGGAAGAGCAGCGAGCTTTGAATAATCATCTGTCGCCTCCTCGCGGATAACATCCACGATATCATCAACAGTAATAATGCCGACTAAATGATCTTCATCATCCACGACAGGCACAGCCATAAAATTATAATTTTGAATTTTTCTTGCGACTTCCTCCTGATCCTCATGAACCGAAACAGAGTAAACCCGCTTATTCATTATTTCTGCAATCAGATCATTATCCTCACCGACAATTAAATCGCGAAGAGAAATGACCCCCGCAAGCCTCCGCTCATCATCCACTACATACGTATAGTAAATGGTCTCCGCATTCGGCGCTTCCCTCTTCAAGAGCCGAAGGACAGACTTCACCGTTTGGTGCGGAAACACAGCAACCAGCTCTGTCGTCATAATGCTTCCTGCTGTGTACTCTTTATAATGA
Source organism: Metabacillus kandeliae (assembly GCF_021166585.1). Classification (GTDB taxonomy): domain Bacteria; phylum Bacillota; class Bacilli; order Bacillales; family Bacillaceae; genus Metabacillus_B; species Metabacillus_B kandeliae. Next base: position 225,382 of record NZ_JAJOZE010000004.1, on the reverse strand, counting down.
AGAAGATCGCGGATTTCCTGTGCAGCCTGGTCCTCCATCAAATTTAAATACCCCTGCGCCTGAATGTGATCAATCTCATTCAGAACATCTACCGCATCATCTGCATACATCTGCTCCAGCATCTGCGCTGCATAAACAGGATCCATCTCTGATAAGTAAGCTTCGTAATCTTCATTCTCTTCCCCGATATTTTCAAAAACGGCCGCCATCTCTTCCGGTGACAAATAGCCATACATCCGCAATCGATCATCTTGCTCCAGTTTGACAAACCACTTCGCCTGATCAAAATGATAAAGGCCGCCGAACACTTCTCTGAAGGAATCAATATTATCTGCTTCAAGATATTCAAAAAGGAGCTCTTCCTCATATTCTACTGCCTGCTGATACTCCCTCATGACCTGGCCACCTTTCCCTTTAAAGCTATAATCTCTATAAACTAAAACCCATTGCTTACAATAACCCAATTAGCTGACTGGTTCCACTCATAACTTCTCATTACCCATAATTACCTATCCATCTGGCACAAATATGCCAGTCTGCTTGAAAAAAGACTTTCCTCTTCGTTATAGTTTTGCTAAAGAAAAGGGAAATTATCTAAAACAGCAGGAAAAGGAGTGATACAGTGAAAATCGATATCATCGGCGATATACATGGCTGCTATAAAGAATTTGAAAAACTGACCGAAAAGCTCGGCTACTCATGGAAAACAGGAATTCCCGTCCACCCGGAAGGCCGCCTCCTTTCCTTCCTTGGAGATCTGACCGACAGAGGTCCTGACTCATTAAAGGTAATTGAAACCGCAGCAAAACTGGTTAACGAAAAAAAAGCCTTCTATTCTCCGGGCAATCACTGCAACAAGCTTTACCGGTATTTTAAAGGCAACAAAGTTCAAATCACGCACGGGCTTGAAACAACTGTAAAAGAATACGAAGAAAGCACCCCAAAACTGAGAAAGCAAATAAAGCAGCAGTTTATGAATCTTTATGAAAAGTCACCGCTGTACCAAATCCACGACAGCGGCAAACTAATCGTCGCACACGCTGGAATCAGACAGCAGGATATCGGCAAAGAAGGGAAAAAAATAACAGAATTCGTCCTCTACGGCGACATAACAGGCAAGACACTTGAAAACGGCCGCCCTGAACGAAGAGACTGGGCAAAGCACTACAAAGGAGAGCCCTGGATTATCTACGGCCATACCCCTGTGAAAGAACCAAGAATCGTAAACCGCACGGCGAACATTGATACAGGTGCTGTATTCGGCGGGGAGCTGACAGCTTTTCGCTATCCTGAAATGGAAACGGTTGGGGTAGGGTCTTCTATGCCTTATGATGGGTCGCGGTTTGGGGTTTAGGGTTTGGCTGGGAGGATGGTGATCCATTTTATTCAGCGCAGTGTGGTTGGGGACAAGGGAGGCTTTTTACCCTTGTCCCTCATCGTACTAAAGCATGAAATCCATGTCCCTGCATGAGCCCATCTATTATAAGATCAAGCTTTTCAAAGGCAGCTCCCTGTTCCTTCACACACTAGGGGACACAGGTCCACAGAAACATAAAAACACAAAAAAGCAGCCCCCTCCTCACACCAAAGGGCTGCTTTCTCATTCCTCCATCAGCTGCTTCATATCCTCAGGAAGCTCAGCTTCAAACACCATCTCTTTTTCCAGGAAAGGATGCCAAAAGGAAAGCCTGCTGCTGTGGAGGGCGTGTCTATTTATGCTGGCAAGACTGCCGCCATATAATGTGTCGCCGCAGAGGGGGTGGCCGATGCTTTTCATGTGGACGCGGATTTGGTGGGTTCTGCCGGTTTCCAGTTTAAGGCTCAGGCGGGTTTTTCCGTACCGTACACTGATCACTGTAAAATGGGTGACGGCATGCTGGCCGTCTTCCCGGACTTCCCTTGCGATAATGCTGTTCGGGTCTCTGCCAATTGGGGCGCTGATGGTTCCGCTTTGCAGCTGGATTTCGCCTTCAGCAACCGCTTCATAGGTGCGCTTAATTTTCCCTTCTTTTTGAAGGGCGGAAAAGCGCGAATGGCTGAAGCGGTGTTTTGCTGCGATCATGAGCCCTGATGTGTCCCTATCTAGTCTGTTGACGAGATGAATGGTAGAGGAAATGCCGTGCTTCTGATAATAATGCAGAAGGCCGTTGGCAATGGTGCCGCCATAGTGCTCGCGGGAAGGGATGACGGGTATGCCTGGCTGCTTGCTGATGACAAGGCAGTGGTCGTCTTCATAGACGATGTCAAGAGGAACAGGCTCTGGCACTATGGATAGTCCAGGCTGTTCCTCCGGAAACAGAACGGCTAGCGTGTCCCCTTCTTTCAGTTCTTGCCTGACGGTTGCGTGCTGGCCGTTCAGCAGAATGTCTCCGCCTGCAAATTTAATGTCTGTGAGGGCTCTTTTGGAAATGTGTTTGGATTTCAAATATTCACGGATCAGCATGCCGCTGCAGTTAGTGGAAATCTGCCATTGCAGTTTAAATCTTTTCACGAGAGAGATCCCTTTCTATTTTCCAATAAAGGATTCCTGCACTCTTTTCCAGAAAGGAAACGGCCTGAAGCGGGCAAACCGGACACTTTCCTTGGCGACTCTGCATTGGATTGATTTCACGTCTTTATGCAGAAGAGTTAAATGGTCAATGGTGATTTGGAAATCCACGTCATTAACAGGCCGCAGATTGCATGTGTGGTGTTCAGGCAAGATGAGCGGCGAGCCGATTGTCCGGAAAACGCGGTTGTTAATCGATGCCATTTCGGCAAGCTGGATGGCGCGAAGGGACGGGTGAAGAATGGCGCCTCCCAGCGCTTTGTTGTAGGCTGTGCTTCCAGTAGGTGTTGAGATGCATAGGCCGTCGCCTCGGAAGGTTTCAAACAGCTGCCCTTTGATCTCGACATCCATGACCAGTGAGTTTTCGATCGCTTTAACGGTGCATTCATTTAACGCGAGATACCGGGCTTCTTTGCCTCCGTCATTGTGGCGGACGATGACTTCCAGTATCGGGTATTCAACTACCTGGAACGGTGTTTTGGCGATGGCGATGACGAGCTTTTCGATTTCCTCCGGCACCCAGTCGGCATAAAATCCGAGATGGCCTGTATGAACACCGACAAATGCTGTCTTGTCCAGCCTGCTTCTGTAGCGGTGAAAGGCATAAAGCAGCGTGCCGTCCCCTCCGACAGATACAACGATATCAGGCTGATCTTCGTCGTATTCGCATTTAAAGTCCGTCAGATAGGATCTCATTTTTTGGGCAAGTGAGTTGGAAACATTATCTCCCTTTGACTTTATGGCAAATTTCATCGCTTGATAACCCCTTTGTCATTCAGAATCTTTGCGTGAAAAGATCACTTGCGCTTCCTGGATTTCTCCTCTGATGAGCGACATTTCTTCGTCAAGCCTGTATGCCGCTTCTGCAGCGCGCTGAAGCCTGAGCTGGATGTCCTCAGGGAACAGGCCGCCGTATTTATAATTAAGCGAGTGCTCGATGGTTGCCCAGAAGTTCATGGCAAGTGTTCTGATTTGAATCTCAACCAATATTTTCTTTTCTCCATTTGCGGTCTGCACAGGGTATTTGGCTACAACATGATAGGAACGGTATCCGCTGTCTTTTTTATTTGAGATGTAATCCCGTTCCTCAACGATTTCAAAGTCATTTCTTTTTCGAAGCATGTGCACAACAGATCTAATATCATCTGTGAACTGGCACATCATCCGCAGGCCGGCAATATCCTGCATTTCTTCTTCAAGCCTGTCCAGCGGGATTTGCTTTCTCCTCGCTTTATCTATAATACTTGGTATGGGCTTGACGCGCCCTGTAACAAACTCTATCGGGGAATGAGCCTTCCCCAGTTCAAATTCCGTTCGAATCCCTTTTAGTTTAACCTTTAATTCATCCACTGCCTGGCGATATGGGCCCAGCAGCAGCTTCCATTCCTTTTCCTTCATTGTTTCATCCCCCTGCCAAAGACATGAAAGAAGCACGTTACAGTGAGAAAGACCCAGAAACCTGCTTTTCCATATCTTCCCCATAATTTGCATTACCCTTTATGTTCTCAAGCAAGGCCTGCATTTCAGGGAAAAAGTTGTTTAATTTAATTTCTGTGCCGTTTATCATTACCGCTGCCTCTGTTTCGCTGTTTCGCGCTTCATGAATGGTCCCCCATAAATGATGCGGCAAGTTTAAATAGATAAATTCTTCGCTGTTTTCTAGTATGTATATAAAGGATAACTGATCTGAATCAGCCAGAATCTGCCCTGTTGGAGCAAGCTCGTTTGTACTGCCTTCATAAGGCTCTGCTTCAAATAGCAATTTGCCTTCTTTCCTATTTGCTGTGCTGACAAGTATTTTTTTCATAAATGTCTCCTTTCTGTTCAATCAACCAATTTTATTTTACCACAATGCTTTCTTTCAGCATAAAGTTTGATATGAACAGGCCTGAAAGAGATAATAAAAGCACTATAGCATACGGGGGACATACAATGGGACAGCAAATCGAAATTGAATTTAAGAACATGCTTGAGAGAGAGGAATTTGACCTGCTTGCGCGGGAGTTCCAACTAAAGGAAGAAGATTTTCATGAGCAGAGGAATGACTATTTTGATACTCCGGACTTTTCAATTAAAGAAAAAAAAGCTGCTTTAAGAATCCGGAAAAAAGGAGAGGCATTCATTCTGACATTAAAGGAGCCTGCCGAAACAGGCCTGCTTGAAACTGAGCAGCTGTTAGATGAGAAAACAGCCCAAGCAATGAAAGAGGACGGCGTACTGCCTGAAGGTGAAGTCAAGCAGCAGCTTGAAACGCTGTCTGTTCCGCCTGCCCGCCTTCAATACTTTGGCACGCTCTCAACATGGAGAGCTGAAAAAAAATTTGAAAATGGCTTAATTGTTCTGGATCATAGCCGATATTTAGATATAGAAGACTATGAATTAGAATACGAAGTGACGGATGAAGCAGCAGGGAAAATTTCCTTTGAAGCGCTTCTCGCCCGCTTTCATATACCGGTCAGGACCGCAAAAAATAAAGTCAGACGATTTTATGAGCGGAAATATCAAACCAGACAGAATTAAAGGAGAGTTTCATGGATATCAGACAATACCAGGCAATGATGCAGCTGCAGGCCATTCAAAATATGCAGTCACCCTTGCAGGGAAATCCTGCTGGATCTTCAGATGACCCATTTTTCAGCCAGATTCTTGAGTCTTTTGCAGAATTTCTTGAAGGCGGAGATACGGAGCAGTCTTCTTACACCCAAAAAGAGACAGCTCCAGTAAGCATGCCACTCCCTGCAGCTGTCCAAAGCCCTGTACTTCAGTCACTGAAACAGCCTCCAGGCAATATAGACCAGATTATTAAAATGGCAGCTGAGAAGCACGGAGTGGATGAAAAGCTGGTCAAAGCGGTAATCAGGCAGGAGTCCAATTTCAACCCAAATGCTGAAAGCGGCGCAGGGGCTGCAGGTCTTATGCAGCTGATGCCGGCTACAGCAAGGGGGCTGGGAGTATCAAACGTTTTTGATCCTTCTCAAAATGTCGAGGGCGGAACCAAATATCTCAAGCAGATGCTCGACAGGTATGACGGCAATGTTCCTCTCGCTCTTGCCGCCTACAATGCGGGCCCGGGAAATGTAGACAAGCACGGAGGCATCCCTCCTTTTAAAGAAACAAGAAATTATGTACAAAAAGTTTCTGCCTATTATTTAGCCTGAGTTTTGGTAATCACGCCTTTTTTATCGCATACTAAAAGCCAGTCCAATAGGACCGGCTTTTTTAGCATAATGCGATTTGTTTGTGCTATTGATAAACCGTTGTTAAAATAAGTTCAAATGTATAAAAAGGAGTTATCAACATGGCAGAATCATATTCATCTCCATATGATGTTATAGGAGAAGAGCTTCTTTCTCAGCTTGTTGATGCTTTTTATAATAGAGTTCACAAAAATGCTCTGTTGGCTCCCATTTTTCCGGAGGATCTTTCGGAAACAGCCAGAAAGCAGAAACAATTTTTAACGCAATATTTAGGAGGCCCATCCCTTTATACTGAGGAGCATGGGCATCCAATGCTGAGAGCGCGGCATTTGCCGTTCCCTGTTACGCAAGCGAGGGCAGAAGCATGGCTTGGCTGTATGAGCCAGGCAATGGATGAAGTAGGTTTAGAGGGCGATATTCGTGAGTTTTTATACGAGCGCCTTGAACTGACAGCTAAGCACATGATCAATACACCAGATAATGAACAAAAGAGGACGAGCCTTGATGCCTAAATTGAACGGATTTGATCAAGCCGATCACTTCTTTTCCCATTGCCATGGCAATGCAAAGAAACCGCTGGAGATTTACTTGTTTATCGATCCGCTTTGCGCAGAATGTTTTGCACTTGATCCTATTTTGAAAAAGCTGCTGATGCAGTATGGCCGCTTTTTCACCTTGCGGCGAATTCTGAGCGGCCGGCTTGCTGCCCTAAATACGAAGAACCGCAAAAAACCTGATAACCCGGAGACTGCCTGGGATTCCGCGATGAGCAGGGCTGGAATCTCCTGCTGCGGCAAGGTGGACGCAGAAAAGCTTGTTTCTGCTCCTTATCTCGCTTCCCTTGCCATTAAGAGCGCTGAGCTTCAGGGCAGAAAATCCGGCATCCGCTACTTGCGGAAGCTGCAGGAAGTTCTCTTTATAGAAGAGCAGAATGTTTCTGATGAAGCAGTCCTGCTCGAGATTGCGAGGCATGTGGGACTTGATGAGAAAGAGTTTTTAAAAGACATTCATTCACCAAGCGCTGCCAAAGCACTGCAGTGTGATTTGAAAATTACTTCCGAAATGGAAGTGACCGAAATTCCTACCCTAGCTTTCTTCAATGAACGCGTAGAAGATGAAGGGTTAAAAGTTACTGGCCATTATCCATATGATATGTATGAGCAGGTCCTGTTCGAAATGCTGGGGGATGCCCCTCCTGCATCTGAGCCGCCTCCTCTCGATGTGTTTCTTTATTATTTTAAATTTGTAGGCACGCACGAGATTTCGCTTGTCTATAATATGACAGCTGAAGAAGTGGAGAAAAAGATGAAGCAATATGTCTTCTCCCGCAAGGTAGTTAAAGTACCTGTAAAGTATGGAACCTATTGGAAATATATTGGTTAATTAAAACCGGTCTTTTTGAAAAAGGCCGGTTTTCTACTGCATTTTATTGAATTCGCTTACAATTCCAAAACGTAAAAGTCCATGCCGGGATAAGCATGGACTTTCTATGTCTTAACGACAACAAAGGGGATGGGAGAAATTTTTCACGGTCAAACAAAGGGGTAAATGTTTGTAATGTGATCAATTTCACATCATGAGTATATCAAATCTTGTCGAGTTTTGACAAGGGGTTAGTCCTTTCTTCACAAATTTGTCACAATCATATCTTTTCTAACCCTCTCATATAAGAAGAATAGTACCGAAAAAGGAGGACGCCTCAGTGAAGCCTTTTACATATGCTGCCTTTCTTTTTTTCATTTTGATCAGTTTCTTTTTAAATATTCTTGGCCTGATGCACCTTTTTCCGCTTTATGTGTCAGGACCCCTTTTATTCTCAGGCATTTTTCTTTTTATCTTTAAATTGAACCATAAAAAGACCTTTAAAGGATTTTAAAAAGCAGGAGAGCCATTCACTCTCCTGCTTTCTACAATTATTCAGCTGTTAAAAGCTCTTCCAGTTCATTCAGCTTTTCCTCAAATACCTTGCATGCTTCTTCGATCGGCTTGGAGGAGGTCATATCCACTCCAGCTTTTTTCAGGACCTCAATCGGATAATCGGAGCTTCCGCTTTTCAGGAATTCGATATATCTCTCAACTGCCGGCTGTCCCTCTTCAAGAATTTGCTTGCTTAATGAAGCGGCAGCAGAGAAGCCTGTTGCATATTGGTACACATAGTAGTTGTAATAAAAGTGAGGGATCCGGGTCCATTCAAGGCCGATTTCTTCATCAACCGTGATGTGCTCACCGAAATACTTCTTATTCAGGTCATAGTACAGCTTTGTCAAAAGCTCAGGTGTGAGCGGTTCGCCTTCCTGTGCCTTTGTGTGAATTTGATGCTCAAATTCTGCAAACATTGTTTGTCTGAATACGGTTCCCCTGAAGCCTTCCAGGTAATGATTCAGCAAATAAAGCCGCTTCTTCTTATCGTCAATTGTTTTCAGCATATATTCATTCAAGAGAGCCTCATTTGTTGTGGAAGCCACTTCAGCCACAAAGATGGAATAATCTCCATATGGATAAGGCTGGTTTTTTCTAGTGTAATAGCTGTGGACAGAGTGTCCAAATTCATGAGCAAGGGTAAACATGTCATTCACATTGTCCTGCCAGTTCATCAGGATATACGGGTTTGTTCCATAAGTGCCTGAAGAATAAGCACCGCTTCGTTTTCCTTTATTCTCATGAATATCTACCCAGCGGTTTTCAAAGCCTTCTTTTAATATGCCGAGGTATTCTTCGCCAAGAGGCTCGAGCCCCTTCAGGATATGCTCCTTGGCTTCTTCATAGGAAACATCCATTTTTGCTTCCTGCACAAGCGGTGTATAAAGATCATACATATGAACGCTGTCGAGGTTCAGCACTTTCTTTCTCAATTCAACATAGCGCTGAAGAAGCGGCAGATGGCTGTTTACGGTTGAAACCAGCTGGTCATACACGGTTTCCGGTATATTATTGCTGCTGAGCGCTGCTTCACGGGCTGACTTATACTTTCTGACAGTGGCGTAAAAATTGTCTTTTTTGATTGTTCCGCTGATTGTGCTGGCAAACGTGTTTTTAAATTTGCCGTACGTTTCATAAACTGCTTTAAAGGCATCGTGCCGCACTCTTCTGTCTTCTGATTCCAGAAAGCGAATGTAACGGCCATGAGTTACCTCTGTTTCATTTCCATCTTCATCTTTAATTGACGGGAACTCAAGATCAGCATTATTCAGCATGCCGAATGTGCTGCTTGATGCGCCAAGCGCTTCAGAAGCCTGTGCCAGAATGGCTTCCTGCTCAGCGGAAAGAATGTGAGGCCGCTCGCGGTTAATTTCATCAAGTGCATGCGAATAAAGCTGCAGCTCTTTGCTTTCTTCCAAAAAGCCCTTCAGCCTGCTTTCTTCAATAGTCAGGATTTCTGGAACCATAAAGGAAGAAATGCTTGAAGCCTGTGTATAGAGATTTGTTGCTCTGTCATTCAGACCCTGGTAAAAAGAATTCGCCGTATCCTGGTCATAGCGCATGTGAGCATATGTATACAGTTTCCCAAGGCGCTCTGTCAGAGAATCTTGAAAGGACATGGCTTTATAAAGAGAATCCGCAGAATCCCCAAGCTTACCCTTAAATTCTTCAAGCTTCGGCAGTTCATTTTTCACTTCATCAAATTCCTTATTCCATGCCTCATCACTTTCAAAAATGTCTTCCAGTCTCCACGTATCTTCAACAGCTACTTCATCTCTCGCAGGCAGCTTTTTCACAGCTGATTGTTCAGACATTTATATGCCCCCTTTTTCCGTTTCATCTTATTATGTCATTACTTGGTATACATACATTCGGGATAAATGGAAAATCCCCTTCTTTCATCTTGCAAAAGCGCTTCAGTAAAGTCAATTGATATGCGGCGCCAAATCACATTCACTGATAAAGCGGCTCAGCAGGCACTGATCTTCTTCTATGAGAGCTTCGGGGTCCCCTCTCCAATTAAGTTTCCCCGTCTTTTTGTATTTCTCTTCTTCTTTTTGCAAGTAACCCAGCTGGGAAAGGGCATCAAGATAATCTGAAACTGGTAAAGAAATACTTTCGGATGCTGTCCAGTGCGGCAGCCTTCTGATAAAGAGCTGCCTCCGGGTAACAAGCATTGCTGCATGGCGAACGGCTTCTTCAGCATGAAAAAAACAGGACAGCGGCTGTCTGTTAATCCATAACAGCAGCCGTGTCTGCCATACATATACGGAAGATTCAAAACAGCAGCCTGATAAGAGCGGCAGGAAGGCATAGGAAGGAATACAGGAAAAAGGAATGCTTTTCTCGTTATATAGGACATTTTTGAGGTAAGCTGCTTCAGCTGACAAGCGAAAATGGGGGCTCATACGGTGCTTTTTAACTTTAGCTGCCCAGTTTTTGAAAGGAAAAGAGCCTTGGGCTGGCGGTGACAAAAGGGATTTAAAAGAAATGCGGTCAAGATGGAGATATTCCTGTCTGGCAAATACAGAGGTTTTAGAAAAAGGAATGAGATGGGAAAGCCGGAGAAAGGTTTTGCTGCCTGGACTGTACGAGAGCAGATAAGGCCTGAAATGATCGGCGCCGATCCTTGTGCATTGCCAGTGAAAAGCGGAAAAACGAAAAAGGGATGAAGAGAGACGCGCGATCCGAGTTCCTCCGAGAATCCAAATGGGCTCATACCCATTATCACGGTAAGCGGCATTCCGCTTATCAAATAGCTGCTGATCAAGCAGCGAGCACTGATATTCAATAGCAGCAGCTCCAGCAGCCAACAGATCAGGCCGCTGATTCAGCTCCTTTAAATATGGCTCCAGCAAAACCTCTGTCTGGCCATTGAGCCATTCATAAAGCTGTGTTTTGCCCTCCAGGTGAAGCTTTGATTCCGGTTCGCCTGTATATGGACAATCTGCGTTTCTCTTATGAGCAAAGTGAAAGGCTTTGATTGACCCAAGCTTTAAATCCATTGGTTTTTGGCAGACGGGGCAATAAAATGATGCGGTCTTTCTAAGTTCATGCAGGCTCGAAGGCTGGAAGACACCAGCGGCCAGATTGAGGGTCTTGCCGTCGGAAAGATGGGCAGTCAGCATGTTTCGGGGCTCCTTTAAGGTTTTTTGAGGGAAATTAGAACGGGGGTTACGTTAGCTGTTTCGACAAATTATTGCCAACTCCTTTTTTCAAGCTGAAAAAACTCGCCCCGGGAGGCGAGTTTTTTTATAACAGCGGCGAAAGGAGCCGTGCGAACGATTCAAATACTTTTTTGTAAAAGGGTCTTTTTTCAAATGCCTCAGGAAGGAGCTCAGCGGAATCCTCGAGGTCGTTTTCATATTCCTGCACAAGCGTCTGCGTACTCGCTGTTTTATAAAGAAAGGCATTGACTTCAAAATTCAAATGAAAACTTCTCATATCCATATTGGCTGTTCCAATGCTTGCAAGCTCACCGTCGATAATAATGATTTTGCTGTGCATAAAGCCCTTTTTATACTCGAATATTCTTGCGCCTGCTTCAAGCAGTTCTGGGAAATAGGACCGTGAAGCATAAAAAACAAGCCGTTTATCAGGCCGCTGCGGAATTAGAACCCGAACATCCACTCCGCTTAAGGCAGCCACCCTGATAGCAGACAGAATATCCTCGTCAGGAACAAAGTAAGGGGAAGCAATCCAGATGGATTTTTCAGCTGAAATAATCATCGAAAAGAAAAGGTTTTTAATAACTTCCCATTTGTTGTCCGGTCCTCCGGCAATCAGCTGGACGCCGCCTGTATTTCCAATCTTTTTTTCCACAGGATGCAGAAACCGTTCAAAAGACAATTTATCGCCTGTCATGTAAAACCAATCCTGCAGAAAAATCATTTCCAGCGTTCGGACAGCTTCTCCGCTGATAAACATGTGAGTATCACGCCAAAAGCCAAAATGCTTATCTCTGCCAAGATACTCATCACCAACATTCAGGCCGCCCATAAACCCTGTTTCGCCGTCCACGACAACAATTTTCCTGTGATTGCGGAAATTGATTTTATTGCTTAAAAAAGGAAGCTTTACAGGCAGAAAAGGAATCATTTTGATGCCTGCCCGCGTCATTTTTCCGATATATTTCTTGGAAAGCTTCCAGCTGCCGACCGAATCGTAAAGAAAGCGGATGTCGACCCCTTCTCTTGCTTTTTCAATGAGGGCATCCTGAAGCTCCAGTCCAATTCGGTCATGCCGGACAATATAGTATTCAAGGTGGATATAGTTCTTTGCTTTTTTAATCTCTCTGATAATGGCTTCGAATGTCTCGTCACCATTTGTTAAGATCTGAGTCTGCGAAGAAAATGAAATCGGTGTGTGACCCAGCTTTTGAGAGAGTTTAAAGAGCATTTGCTGATGATCAGGCATTTCAGCAATCTGTTCATCATATCGATGCAGATTGTCCTGTACTTCTGAAAAAGCCTTTTTGTCAATTAAAGCTTTCTTTTCGAAAAGCCTTTTTTTCCTTACATTTCTGCCGAAAAAAAGATAAAAGAAAAAGCCAACGAGCGGAAATGCTCCAAGCACCACGAGCCATGTTAAGGTTTGGGTAGGATGCCTGTTTTCGAGGAAAATCAATACCCCTATAAAAATAATGGAAAGCGTAAAAATGATCGTCATCATTGTGACGATCCATCCGCTCCAAAAATTCTTGGTAACCAGGACAATGGCCGCTATGCACAGAGTAAATATGATTACTTGAATAAAATTCTTCATCTAATTCACCTATCTGATCGAGACGTCTCTGCTTATTATAATATAAACTCCGGAAAGCGGAAGTTGAAAAAAATGCCGATTTCAGGGAAACTGAAATCGGCATCGCTATGCTATATAGGATGTGTGTCTTCCTTAAGCAGGCAAGGAAGCTTCCAGACCAGTCAGTATCAGCTGAAATGCTTGCGGATGGTATATAGAGCAAGCTCGCCCATAACTTCTTTTCCGTACTCTTCAAGCCTGTGAATGCTTACTTTTGATTCATGCCCATATTCAAGCAGGATGCTTAGGGCGTTTTCAATTTCGTCATCTGTCTGTTCATCGAACTCTGCATACAAGTAGTAAGTATTATCCATTGCATACAGCCGATTTTCATAGCTGCCCGTATTCGTTTTTGACAGTGATACAAGATCTTCAAAGTCATCAAATCGAATGACAAACTTAAGCTGAATTTCCTCTTCCTTCTGATCTTTGCTGCCGGATGAAGCTTTAGGATAATCCTGATCGACAAGAGACTCAATATCTTCCTCTGTTCCATCTTCAGGAATCGGCAATTCAAGCTTTTGCCCGTCCTTAGAAAGCTGTGCTCTTGTTACGATGATTTCAAGTCCTTTATCAAGAGCCTGAACCTGAATCCATAGCGGCCCTTCAATCATGAAGTCTTCCTCTTCGTGAACCTCGTCCATCATTTCCCAGAACAGTTCTTCGCTTCTTTCCCGGTTATACCAAATCTCATCACGGTCAAAACCGCGTTCTTCTATATCACCATACGAAACGTAAAATTTAACTGTATGTTCGTTAATGCGTTCTATTTCCATGATTAACACTTCCCTTCTCTGTCATTGTTGAAGGGACAACTAAACCCCCGTATAAGTGCGCTTTCCTACACTTTACCCAATATCAGCTGTCTTTAACCGCAAGCGCTTTTACTTGAGCACAGCCAGGCTTTCTCTTTTAGCAAGTGCAATCCGGCAAGCATTTAAGGCATTTCTTGCTTAAGAAAATCTTGTACTCCTATTTTATGATAAAAAGCTTCCAAATGAAATAAAAAAACCTGGGAAATTCAGAAAACAGTTATAAACCCATTCAGCAGTCATATTTCACATCATCTTACATATATTTTGTACATGCACCAGGGGCCTGATTCAGGCTGTTCATTCACACAAAAAAGGTATCCTCCAAAAACGCTGGAAAAGAGGGTCGCACATGGAGCAGGAGTTTTTGCTGTCACTCGCCATGATTATTGGAATTGACTTAATACTTGGAGGGGATAACGCAATTGTCATTGCCATGGCAAGCCGCAACTTGCCTGAAGATAAAAGAAACAAGGCCATCATCTGGGGAACCGTGATTGCCATTGTTCTCAGGGCTGCCCTGACTACAGGAGCGGTTTATCTCCTTCGCATCCCATATGTTCAACTGGCAGGCGGTCTTTTTCTCCTGCATATTGCCTTTCAGCTCATTGCAGGCAAGGCAGACAGCGGCGGCAAGATTGAAAGCCATCCTTCTTTATGGAAAGCAGTCAGAACCATTGTGGCAGCGGACGTACTCATGGGGCTGGACAACGTGATAGCTGTTGCCGGTGTCGCTAATGGCCATGCCGGACTCGTCATCATCGGCTTGTTTTTTTCCATTCCCATTATTATCTGGGGCAGCCGCTTTATCTTAAAGCTGATTGATGCCTTTCCTGCTCTTATCTATGCGGGAGGGGCAATGCTCGCCTTCACTGCTGGAAAAATGATCTCTCATGAAGATCAGCTTCAGACCTTTTTCTTTCATCACCCTTCTTTTATAGAAGGTGTACCGTATTTTGCCTCCCTTGTGATTGTCCTCGGAGGCCTGCTTCATAGGTTTTGGCCGGTGGGCAGAAAAAGACCTGTAAAATAAGAAAAGCGCAATCCGCTCGTTCAGCCCCGACAAGCATAAGACGATCAGCCGGGGAAAGGCGGTTTTTCCTTTCCCTGGCTGAGCGGCTTATGACCTCGAGGGGCTAGCGGCTGGAGCTGGACAAAGAAAAGCGGAAGCGCCTGTTCAGCCCCGACAAGCACTGGAGGAAAATCCCGAAAAGTCCGGTCTTAGACTTTTTGGGATTTCCCGAAGTGACTCAGATCGGGCTAGGCGCTGGAGCTGGACAAATCAACTTCTAAAAACTACCTGTCTAAGAATATTTATCCACTCTGATAAAATAAGAAAAGGCTGGCCATAAAGGCCAGCCTTCTGTATCGCAGAATGATTAGTTAACCATCCGCTGTGCTTCACGAAGCTGATAAGTGCGTACTTTTCTTGGAAGGAAGCGGCGGATTTCATCTTCATTGTATCCAACTTGCAGGCGCTTCTCATCAATCATAATGGGACGGCGCAATAAGCCAGGATAGTCATGAATCAGCTGATATAGATCCTGCAAAGGCATCGTTTCAACATTCACGTTCAGCTTTTGGAAGATTTTAGAACGAGTTGAGATGATTTCATCTGTACCGTCTTCTGTCATCCTTAAAATTTCTTTGATTTCATCAATGCTCAATGATTCAGCCATGATGTTTCTTTCTGTATAAGGAATCTCATGCTCCTCGAGCCATGCTTTTGCTTTGCGGCATGAAGTACAGCTTGGTGATGTATATAAAGTTACCATAGTTCTTCACTCCTCCATTTATTGAATGAGAGAATCATTTGCTATCTAGATAAAAATTACTTTAAAGAAGGAATCTATATTATGCATTATACTATAAAAAAGTAAGTATGCATATGTTTTTTTAGCAAATTCCGTTCTGCTAATAAAATCTTTTCAGTTCAGATGGCATAAACCCTAATGTATCAAAGGATTTATTTATATTGGAGGACATGTTAGCAAATGCTGCCTATTAGGCGCCAAAACATTTCAGTGATGATTTCCCTTCTGGAATCTACGGACAATTTTATATACTTTAAAGGCAGTATGCTGTTAAATTCTCAATTAGTTCAATTCATCGAAAATAGATGCTTCTTCTTTTTCTTTCTTTTCGTATTCGAGCACCTCATGAACTTCTTCATAAGACTCGCCGTACCAATCCACATCACGGTATGTATGGATCAGCTCATACGTTCTTTTCATTGCATTATAGATGTCTTCTTCTGAACGGTCTTCAGGAGACCAGTATAGAATTTCCATCTGGTTGATTTTATTTGTAGCAAGGGACCGGCGCTTATATCCAATCGACTGGGCATGATGGAAGCCCTGACGCTGATAAAAACGAAGGCGTTTTGCCGTATCTTCGTCACCTTCATCAATTGGCTCAACTTCTAAAATAATCGGTTTGCCTTTTTCTTTCAGCTTCTTGATGAGCTTGCCTCCGAGGCCTTGCCCTCTCGAATCTTTGGAAACATATAAATAGTCAACAAAGACAAAGTCTTCGAGCTCAGCATACATGAGTACATGATGTTCGCCTTCATCTTTAAAATAGATATCGCTTTTTTCCTTTAAAAGAGCTTCAATATGCTCTCTTGATTTCATTTCTTCAACTGGAAAGTAACGGCTTAATTTTTCATACCAATTCATATCGTTCTCCTATAATCCTTTATTTTCGCTGTCTTGTATTTTTAAATTACCCTCTTTTTATCCTGATAAACATTGAGTAAAATGAAGTTACAATACATTCAGGGAGTGGTTAAGAGAATGATTCAATACGCGATTGATTTTATTCTGGTTTCCGGACTTGTGATCGGCATGACAGCTATGATGGGTGTTTTTGCAAACGGTGCAGGGCAATTTATTTTCCGGGGAAAAAAGCAGTCAGAAAGCGTCAGCCGTTCACTCAGCATTCAAAGCGGCTGGAACAAAATTAAAAGGGATTAATGGTATTACGGTTTAAATCCTCTGGAGGTTTCAAGAAAAAAGGTTCATTTTTATCTCTTTTACGATTTGCCTTTGCTCCTCAGGCCACCAGGCGCCGCATTCTTCCGATACAATACAGGCGGCGCATTTTTCAAGATCATATACCTTCATGCCGGTAATTGGAGGGGAATACAAATGAAGCGTAATCAGCCTTTTGCTGCCGGCAGCCCCCATTTTATGGATCATTCTTTTCGGGGCATAAAAGACGCGCCCTTCAGGTTCAATCTTTACTGCGTGAGTCACAGGCATACCGTTTTTTCCAGTTTTATAAATGGTGTGGCTTGAACTGCCTCCAGCGACCTGAATCCAGCCGGCAGAGCTTCCGTGGTCATGAGGCGCACAATCCATCTCACTTGACCACTTCATGGCAATCAGCTCGATCTCGTCATTTTTATACAGGATCGTTCTTGTATAAGGACGCCCATTATCTTCCGGCAAAATCTCCGCCAAATCCTCTTTCTTGATCTTCAAACTAATCAATGCCGCCTTCATCTCAGAAGCACTGGGCTGCTTCAGGTCCCCCAGCAGGGATTCCAGCCGTTCACGAAAAATCATGTTTATCTCCTCCTTCATCTGCCTACTCTAAGCATATTAATGAGACAAGATGTGAAGAAGGAGGAAAAAAAGCAGAAAGAGCAGCTGGCCTTTGCCCCTATTTTTTCAGCGGAGTATAATCTACCCCCTCAGTGTAGCTGTTGCCTGCATCCCATAACAGGAACTCATTTATACCCTGCTCATTCAATGCCTTGATCTGAGCCTCGACTTCAGCTTTTCCATACGGCTTGTAGTTGCCGCTGCCAAGATAAGATGCTGTAAAATCCTGGATCCATGGTCTTGAGACCGGCCTTGTTTTCAAGGTATCCAGCCGTTCCTTTTCGAGCTTCGCATAGGCTGACACGAGCTTATATGGCTCAAGGTCAGGTTTTTTTATGCCGAAATACGGCGTCCAGTGGCTTGGATAAATCATCGCTGAGATCACATCTACCTGATCTGCGATCTTCGTGAAGTTCTGCCCAATTCCAGGAGCCTCAGGCAATGTTGCCGCATAACCGAAGATATCAACTGACACTTTTACCCCATAGGGCTTTAAATGGGTTTTGGCATAGTTTACAAAATCGGTTACTGCTGTAACACGTTTTTGAACATTATCCTGCTGGACATCCTTATAATCGCCAAGGTTGTATTTTAGCTCTTTGTCCATATGTTCAAAGCCTTCCGGAAATCTCACGTAATCAAACTGAATTTCTTTAAAGCCCATTTTTGCAGCTTCTTTGGCAACATCAGTATTGTACTTCCATACTTCCTTTTCAAATGGACTGACAAATGAATCGCCTCTCCCATTTTTCCAAGGCTCGCTCCCTTTTAAAAACGACCACTCGGGTTTCATGCTGGCAAGGACTGTATCCTTAAAAACAACCACTCTCGCTATTGGATAAATCTTATGCTGTTCAAGGACCTTCAGCATGGCTTTCGGGTCTTTTATGTAATTTTTGCTGATATCATAAAATGGTGAACTTTTGTCAGGATGAAAGGTTAAATTTCCTCTGTCATCCTTCACATCAATTACCATGGCATTCAGTTCTGTTTCGTCCATCATTTTGACAAGCCTTTTAAAGCGTTCTCCGCCGGCTGAATTTCCAGTTACATATATTCCCCGCACAGCATCTGGATAAGGAATATTCAGGCTTGTCTCATTAAATCTCGGCATATTCTCGGGAATTTCTTTTTTAATTAACTCAACCCTATTCGCTGAAAGAATCTGTTCCTGTTCAGCAGCTTCTGCCGGGATAGAAATGGCCATCCCCGCAATACCGCTGATCAGCAGCAATCTTCCTGCTGTTTTCCACCGTTTCAATCTTCATTCCCCCATCTCCATTCACGTCTTCTGTTTCATCTTTATTATAAAAGCAGAAATTGATATTTAATAGGTGAAATGGTAGCATCTGCCTTCAGCAGGCAAAATAATTTTAAATACCTATAAGGCAGGATAAAGCAAGAAAGCATCCTTCCAAACGTTAGGAAGGATGCTTTCTGAAGATGGATTATAAAACACTTAAAGACTCTTTTTGATATTTTTCAAATTCTTCCTGTGAGCACATGACAAAGTGTCCAGGCTTTACTTCTCTGAATTCCATTTCCTCTCCAGGCTGAAGCTTATGCTTAGAAGGGTCATAGACTTTACGGATGCGTGTTTTTTCGTAATCCGGATCTGGCAGCGGAATGGCTGACAGCAGGGATTGTGTATAAGGATGGATTGGATTCTTATACAATTCATCAGCTGGCGCCAATTCAACAAGACGGCCAAAATACATAACGCCGATACGGTCGCTGATGTATTTAACCATTGAAAGGTCATGAGCGATAAACAAATAGGTTAATCCTTTTTCCTTTTGAAGCTTTCTCAAAAGGTTGACAACCTGCGCCTGGATGGAAACATCCAATGCAGAAATCGGCTCATCCGCAATAATGAAGTCCGGATCAACAGCAAGTGCCCGGGCAATCCCAATCCGCTGGCGCTGCCCGCCGGAGAACTCATGCGGATAGCGATTCGCGTGCTCGCGGTTCAAACCAACTGTTTCAAGCAGCTCATATACGCGGTTCATTCGATCCTGCGGAGTCTTTACCAGGCCGTGAATATCAATGCCTTCTGAAATAATCTGAGAAATCTTCATTCTCGGATTCAAGGAAGCATATGGATCCTGGAAGATCATCTGCATTTTGCGGTTTAAGGATTTTAATTCCGTTTTGGACTTTTTGCCGTGAACATTTTCACCGTTGAAAATAACCTGGCCGTCAGTCGCATCATACAAGCGGATAATGGTTCTGCCTGTTGTAGACTTTCCGCAGCCGGACTCTCCTACAAGACCAAGCGTTTCTCCTCTGTAAATATCAAAGGAGACATTATCGATCGCTCTGACTTCGTTCGGCTTGCCCATATTAAAGTATTGCTTTAAGTTTTTCACTTCAAGAAGTTTATCCTGTTTAGACATTTACGTTGCCCTCCTTGCTCGCAGGAAACTGGCGCATTCTCTTTTTCACAGCTTCCGGCGGGTCTACTCTAGGCGCGTCCTTATGATAAAGCCAGGAAGCAACATAATGAGTATCTGAAATTTGGAAGAAAGGCGGCTGCTCTTCCAAATCAATGTTCAATACGAAAGGATTTCTTGCTGCAAAAGCATCTCCCTTTGGAGGATTCAGCAGATCTGGCGGTGTGCCGGGAATGGAAAACAATTCAGTATCTGCTGTATCAAGGTCAGGCATGGAGCTAATCAATCCCCAAGTATAAGGATGCTTTGGATTATAGAAAATTTCATCAGCTGTCCCGATTTCAACAATTTTCCCGCCATACATAACGGCCACACGGTCAGCTACGTTTGCTACAACACCAAGATCATGTGTAATGAAAATGATGGACGTATCAATTTTTTTCTGCAAATCTTTCATCAATTCTAGAATCTGTGCCTGAATGGTTACATCAAGAGCTGTTGTCGGTTCATCCGCAATCAAAACCTTTGGATTGCAGGCAAGCGCAATGGCGATAACCACCCTTTGTCTCATACCGCCTGAAAACTGGTGCGGATACTGTTTGAAGCGGGCTTCTGCCATTGGAATGCCAACAAGCTTCAGCAAGTCGATTGCACGGGCTCTCGCTTCTGATTTTGATAATTTTTGATGCTTGATAATCGGTTCCATAATCTGTTTTCCAACAGTCATCGTTGGGTTCAGCGAGGTCATCGGATCCTGGAAAATCATCGAAATATCTTTTCCGCGGATTTTTTGCATTTGCTGATCTTTCAGTTTTGTTAGATCTTTGCCGTCAAAAAGAATTTCCCCGCTTTTAATTTCGGAATTGCTCTCTGGAAGCAGGCGCATAATTGACTTAGTTGTAACTGATTTTCCTGAACCTGATTCCCCAACGATCGCAAGCGTCTCACCTTTAAATAAATCAAAGCTTACACCCCTGATCGCTTGTACTTCACCGCCGAACGTATGAAACGAGATATTAAGATCTTTCACTTCTAGTATTTTTTCCATTAAGGTTCACCTGCCTATTAATCACGCATTTTAGGATCAAGAGCATCTCGCAAGCCATCTGAGATTAGGTTGAATGTTACCATCAAAAGAGAGATGACAATTGCTGGAATAACCATTTGATAAGGATATGCCTGCATTTGATGATAGCCATCACTGATTAAGGTACCAAGAGAAGCCTTTGGATCACTTAGCCCCAAACCGATAAAGCTTAAAAATGCTTCAAAAAAGATCGCGTTTGGAATAGAAAACATCGTATTGATAATAATGACGCCAAACATGTTTGGAATCATATGCCTAAAAATAATTTTGCCATTGCTTGCTCCGAGAGTTCTAGCTGCAAGGACAAATTCCTGATTTTTCATTTTCAGGACACCGGCACGTACAACCCTTGCCATACTAACCCAGCCAGTAATTGTCAGGGCCACGATGATCGGGATGATCCCTGGCTTTAGAACGAGAATCATTAGGATTACGACAATCAGGTTCGGAATACCCACAAGGATTTCGATAATCCTTTGCATAATGGCGTCCGTTTTGCCTCCTACATAGCCAGATATGGCACCGTAGGCTACCCCGATAATCATATCTACTAAAGCTGCAATTAAGGCAATCAGCAATGACAGCTGTGTTCCTTTCCATACTCTTGCAAACTGGTCTCTTCCTAATATATCAGTACCAAACCAGTAATATCTGTCCTTTGCCTTTTTAACTTCATACTGGTCTACCTTTTGTCCATTAAAACGGTTTGTTGTTACTCCTGTGAATGGAAGCCAGGAAATGTTTTCAAGCCCTTGAATTCTTGGAGGAAGGTTATTAAAGCTCGAATCTTGTTTATCATATTTGTATGGTGTCAGCAGCGGGCCAACGAATGCCATTATCACTAATAGTGCCAGGATAACTAAGCTGACGATTGCTGCTTTGTTTTTCCGGATTCGAAGCCATGCATCCTGCCAGTAATTCAGACTAGGCTTTTCAATTTTTTCACTTTTGGAAGTATCAACATGGGCAGGTTCGAACATACCGTTTGGAAATTTCTTTTCAGTGTTTATCATGATTTGCTGCCTCCTGAAACACGGATACGCGGGTCAATAACTCCGTATAAAATATCTACCACAAGTGTAATGACAACAAAGAGGAAGGCAAACAGGATGGTTGTTCCCATAATAACGGAATAATCATTGATTACGATAGAATTAACAAACTGGTTGCCGATGCCCGGTATACCAAAAATATTCTCAATAACAAGGGAGCCTGTCATCAAGCTGACAGCGAGTGGCCCCAGGACTGTAATAACCGGAATCATGGCATTTCTTACCGCATGTTTAAATGAGATTTGAAACGGGCTTGCACCCTTAGCTTTTGCCAGAGTAATATAATCAGAATTTAATACATCAATCATTTCTGTCCTTGTAAAACGTGCTGCAATTGAAATCGGGAACATAGCAAGTGCGATTGTCGGCAGGATGCTATATTCCGGGCCATGCCAGGACCTAACAGGCAGCCAATGAAGCTTTACTGAAATGAAATACTGAAGCAGTGCCGCAAAAACAAATGACGGAATCGATTTTCCGATTACAGCTAACAATGTAGAACCGTAATCAATCCAGGTATTCTGTTTTAACGCTGCAA
The DNA here is from genome assembly GCF_021166585.1 of Metabacillus kandeliae. Classification (GTDB taxonomy): domain Bacteria; phylum Bacillota; class Bacilli; order Bacillales; family Bacillaceae; genus Metabacillus_B; species Metabacillus_B kandeliae. Next base: position 203,424 of record NZ_JAJOZE010000004.1, on the reverse strand, counting down.
AAATACCGAGAAGTATGCCGATGATGGAACCAAAAACCATGGCCTGGAACCCAAGCGTTGCGGAAGCCGATATACCACTCTGTAAAATTGTTTTAACAGGAGTATTGCTGAATTTAAAGGACACACCCAGGTCACCTTTTAAAAGGCTGCCCATGTATTGCAGGTATTGGACAGGCAGCGGCTTGTCCAGTCCATATTTTTCTTTCATAATCTGAAGCTGATCCGGTGATAATTTTTCAGCAGAGCTGAACGGAGTTCCAGGCACAATTTTCATGAGGAAAAATGTGAGTGAAACAATAACAAACAGGGTAACAATCATGTATAAAATTCTTTGAAGTATATACTTTGTCATGGTGGATTACACCTCCTAAATAAATCCAAAAAAGGTACTAAATTCGACAATTGTTTTACAGGTAAAAAGAGAGTATAAAGATATACTCTCTTCTATTGTCAAACAATAGCCTTTTACCTGTTATTTTGTTAATTGATTATTCGCCTTCGATCGTTGTCCATTGGAAGCTGTATTCGCCGCCAAGGTCATGGTGGACAAGGCCTTTAATCTTAGGCTTTTGCAATGTGTTCAAAGCACGCTGATAGATTGGTGCAAGTGCTGCATCATCTTCAAGCAGTTTCTTTTCTGCATCTTGAAGAGTCTTCCAGCGGTGAGCTGCATCACCATCTTTGTCAGCGGCAGCAATCATTTTGTCATACTCTGGATCAGAGAAGTCCATATGATTCTGTTCGCCGCCAGTTACCCAAAGGTCAAGGTATGTCATAGGGTCATTGTAGTCAGGTCCCCATCCGCCCATCAGCAAGTCATAGTCTTGCTTGTTTTCGCGGTCTAGACGGATTTTGAAAGGTACGCTTTCGATGTTAACTTTCAAACCAGGAAGTGTTTTTTCAAGCTGGTCCTTAATGAAAGAGTCAGTGATTTTTGATGTTTCAGTATCTTGTCCAACATATGTTACAGAAACGCTAGATTTTCCAAGTTCTTTCAAGCCTTGCTTCCAAAGCTTTGTAGCTTCTTCTTTATTCGTTTTCAGGTAAGATCCGCCTTCACGGAAGTCCTTGCCGTCTTCACTTTTAATCCATTCTGCTGGAACAATGTAGTCTGCTGGAACAGAACCATTTGCAAGAACGTTTTTAGTTAGCGCTTCTTTATCCACAGCCATTGCTACAGCTTTACGGATGTTCAAGTTTTTGAAGATAGGGTTTTTCTCATTCATTTTCAGCCACCATACAGACGGCTCAAGGTAGCGCTGCAAGTCAGGAGATCCTTCAAATTGAGAGATGATAGAAGCTTGTGCTAGCTTTCCAGTCAAGTCTGCTTCGCCTGCATTGTATGCATTAACAGAAGCTTGAGGATCTTTTGAAACTGAGAATGATACTTTATCAAGCTTTACATTTTTTGCATCCCAGTAAGTATCGTTCTTCGTCATGCCCCACTCTGTATCTTGCGGGCCATCCCAGTCAGTCAGTTTGAAAGGACCGTTATAAACGAGAGTTTTATCATTTGTAGCAAAGTTTTTGCCTTGAGATTCAACATATTTTTTATTCTGAGGATAGAACGTTTGGAAAGCCATTAATGATTCGAAGTAAGGAATCGGTTTAACGAAAGTGATTTTCAATGTATGATCGTCAAGAGCTTTAATTCCAAGCTCGTCCGGCTTTGCTTTTTTCGCATACACTTTGTCAGCATTTAATACTTTGCCGATCATCATGTAAGGTCCGTATGGAGAAGCAGTAGCTGGATCCAATGAACGCTGCCATGCATACACGAAGTCGTTTGCAGTGACAGGGTCACCGTTTGACCATTTTGCATCTGGATTAAGTTTAATAGTAAACTCAGTGTCTTTTCCGTTGTTTTCTGCAGGACCTGCAGCAACACCTGGAACAGGCTTTTGATCTTTATCTAAACGATATAGACCTTCATTTGTGTTGTTCAGCATTGTGAATGTCATTTGGTCTTCACCCATGACGCTGTCCATACCTGGAATTTCAGATGTTTCCAATACTTTTAATTCTTGCGGCACGTTTGGTTTAGCATCTGTTCCACTCGTGTTGCCCCCGCCATCTTCTTTAGGTTGACCTTCTGTCTTATTCCCTCCGCCGCCGTAACATGCAGATAAGAATAAGCTAAGAACTAGTACTAAACCTAAGATCAGAGAAAATTTAGACTTTTTCACCTACTTGACCCCCCTGTAATTTTTCTGAGAATTCTTACAAGGACTATTATACAATTTTTTGAATAATTGTACATGTATTTTTTTAAGAAAGTTTACAAAAATGCAATAAAACAGAGAATTCAGGCCTAAAAAATAGTTCTTTTTACCCATATTTTCAACATCATTTATCACCCTCTATATGGCATATAACCACCTCTTGCCCTACTTCCAGTTGATTGTAAATTGTTTTTAAACGGATCGTAAAATTCTTAATATGTGAAATATGCACATTCTATAAATGACGAAAAAGTAGGAAAATTCACTCACTCTCTATTTTCCCTCAATAATGATTTACTATTGAAATATTATGGGGATGTTAGTAAAATCCTTTCATATACACTAAAACCGCATTCAGTAAGCGAGGTACCTCTATTGAAAAAAACGATCCTCCTATTTTTCATTTCTTTTGCCGTATCTGTCATCCTTTGTTTTATTGTTTACCATAGTTTCGATCTGCTGGCCTTTATCAATATGAGCTTTCTCGTCAGCTTTTTCCTCCTTCTCTCCGGGCTGTTCCTTTATGTGACTCAGGAAGGCTTTTTTGACTCCATAACCTATGGATTCCGCCGCGTTTTCCAGTCAAAAGGAAGCGAGCTCTCAAAAGAAGAAGTGGATGAAATGGCCCCGCTGTCAGAGCTTGTCAGCCTGAACCTCAAGCCTCTTTTCCTTTCAGGAGCAGGTCTTGCAGCTGTTATGGCCGTTTGTCTTCTCATTTATTATGTGTGACGCCTATTGCAGATTGCCTGCAGATTCTTTATAATAAAAAAAACTTATATTGTGCGATGAAAAGAAGAGTACACGGAATCCCTCATTTACAGAGAGCCTGCAATTGCTGGAATGCAGGCAATGAGCACCGTGGAATGGGCTTTGAGCTTGTTTTCCTGAACGTTTGCATTATTAGGGGAAACCGTGTTGTTTGACGTTATAAAACAGAAAGTGGCTCTTAGTTTAGAGCAATTAGGGTGGTACCGCGGTTCATTCGTCCCTGCATACAGCAGGAATGAATGGGCCTTTTTATATTCCAACAGACTTTTAGGAGTGAAATTATGAAGACAATATTTTCAGGCATACAGCCGAGCGGTTCGGTCACACTCGGAAATTATATCGGAGCGATGAAGCAGTTTATTGAACTGCAGCATGATTATCATTGCTACTTTTGTGTGGTGGATCAGCATGCCATTACCTCTCCGCAGGACCGGCTTGCTCTCCGCCATAACTCCCGCAGCCTTGCCGCCTTGTATCTAGCCATTGGCATTGACCCTGAGAAAGCGACCCTCTTTATTCAATCAGAGGTGCCGGCACATGCCCAGGCAGGCTGGATGATGCAGTGCATTTCCTACATTGGAGAATTGGAACGGATGACACAGTTCAAGGATAAATCCGCCGGAAGAGAAGCGGTCTCCTCTGGTTTGCTGACTTATCCTCCGCTAATGGCGGCTGACATCCTGCTTTACGGTACAGATCTTGTTCCAGTTGGAGAAGACCAAAAGCAGCATATTGAACTGACAAGAGACCTTGCTGAACGCTTTAATAAGAAATACAACAATATCTTCACCATTCCGGAGATCAGGGTTCCGAAAATTGGAGCAAGAATCATGTCCCTGGCAGAACCAACCAGAAAAATGAGCAAATCTGATCCAAATCCAAAATCGTTTATCACCATTCTTGATGATCCAAAAACGATTGAGAAAAAGATCAAGAGCGCTGTGACAGATTCAGAGGGCACCATCCGGTATGACAAAGAAAACAGACCCGGCATTTCAAACCTTTTATCCATTTATTCTATTTTTACCGGCGAAACAATGGAAGAACTGGAAGCCAAATATGAAGAAAAAGGCTATGGAGATTTTAAAGCCGATCTTGCCGGGGTCGTTATCAATGAGCTGTCTCCTATTCAGGAAAGGTATTATGAGCTGATGGAATCCGATGAGCTTGACAGAATTTTGGATGAAGGAGCTGAAAGAGCCAATCGCGCAGCGGGCAAAATGCTGAAGAAGATGGAAAATGCGATGGGGCTTGGCAGGAAGAGAAAGTAAATGGGAAACCCAGGCGGAGTGGACTCGCCTGGGTTTTTTATGTTTTTTCATGGTTTAGGGAGGGCGTTGGGGTCTCTGTCCCCCAATATTGTAGGGACCTGGCCCCCAGTGTGCTAACAGAGTAAAGAGCTGTCCCTGCAATCTTCAGACCTGGAGCCGCTTAGTGTTTAGGGTTGCTATTCCTGTCCCCTTTTGCTTTAAAGCATAAAAGGCCAGGTACCGCTTGCCTGGTACCTGGCCCTTTATCCTTTAGAGAGCGAAAGACCTGTCCCCGTTTATCGAACACTTTGTCACTAAAGAGATTTCCACACGTTCCCCCTGGCCCCTGCTGCTTTAACGCAGCGGGGGCCAGGCCACTCCCTATATTGGGGACAGAGACTTCCCATCCCCCATGCTTGTCCGCCTCAACATCAATTCACCTTAGGCTGATGCTCCATTTCCCACAGTCTCTCAAAGAAAGGCTGTCCTTTTACAAGGTGTTCACAGAGCGCAACGTGCTTCGGCGACCAGCCGTAAAGTGTTTCGTTGTAAAGCATCTGCCAGATTTCATCAAAGTCCAATGATTGGATATCGTGGTATTTTGCTGGATTCCATTCTGTGTACCAGTATTTGAGCGCTGCTGCATTTTTTGATGTCAGAAGCTGGTCAAGCGCCATGAATAGCAGCTGTTTCAACTGTCTTTCTTTTCTGGTAAGCCCTCTCATATAGAGCGGCGAGAGTGAAAGAATATGGTGTTCTTTCTCCTCGTGGAACGGGTTTTTAAATGGGTATGCTTCCGGTTCAATATCTTTCACCATGTCATAGACAAGCTGCTCCTGCCTTGGGATAATGCGGCTTTTTCTGACTGGTATGGTGTAGCTGATTGTGTCTACTGCTAAGATTCCCTGGCCGTCCGTAATCACAAAGCAATATTCCAGTTGAATTCTTTCATGATTTTTTCTTATATATGCTTTTTGATGAACATCTTTAAGCAAGCTTTGCGGCAGTTCAGCCAAATCATTCTCGATGTAGTCAAACAGAAGATGGTCAACTTTGAGCAGCGGTACTTGATCGAGCAGCTCCACGCTGTCATCTTTCCGCCATTCATGAAAATCGCAGACATTGTATCCATTCTCTTCACCTTCGAACCAATTTACCCAAACATCATGAAGAAACAACATTTCTTTACCCCTCACTTTGCAGCCTTTTGTCAATCAGTATAGGCAGCGAGGTGAAAAATTATTCCAATTTACTCACATTATCCCTGTCTTTTCTTTTAGGCAGCTTGCTGTTTAAAACACAGCCCTGATAATCTGCTCTGCCGGCAATGAAAGCATATCCTTTGTTGTCAGGCTTTTAGAGGACATGTATTTTTTTACGGCATAATAGCCTGCTGCATAGCCAGTCATTGGCGGGTAAAATCCCTTGCCGTATAGAATTTTATGAAACTTCTGGTCTTTGGGGCGGATTTTTCTGTTCGGTTCAATGTGCTTGTTCCAGATTTGTTTGATTTGTTCTTCTGTATACAGCTTAGCCCATTTGGCTACAGGCTTTTCTCCGAGTGTTTCCCTGACTGCATTTTCAGCCATGCCTTCCAGGATAACGACGTCCTCGAGTGTGTAATCTTCTTCCCTTTTCGGATTTCGGGCAATCCGGCATACATGATGGTATTCGTGGATAAGCAGGGCTTTTCTGTCTGTCAGTCCCACTTCAGGGGTCAGGAATAAAAAGAGTTTGTCATTAAAGGCAAGTCCTGATTTTCCGCCATGGTCTTTTTTCAGCCTGCTGCTGGACATATCGCTCGGAAAGATAAAAATTGGCACGTCAGGTCCGTTCCAGAGCCTTTTTAGCTTTTCGCTTTCTGATTTAATAAATCCCCATGTGTTCTGCTGCTTTAATTCGCGGACAAGCTTTTCACAGTCTGATGAGCTTCTGTAAACTCCATGATTCAGCAGTTCGCTGAAAATGAGGTTTTCTTTCTGTCCCGGGAAATAAGGCTTCAGCTTTTTGCTGATTTTGCTGTGCTGAGAGCTCTCTTCAAGCCATTTATCAGTGGCAATCACACTCATCGTCTCACACCCTTTGTAATAGGATATGAGGGGTTTCTATAGCAAGTGTCTGCCCATGTGCAGAAAAATTCGGTTTTCATCCACAAAAAAATGCTCCGGTCAGACCGGAGCATTTGTGGGTTTATACATATTTTTTAAAGATAATCGTTGCGTTATGTCCGCCAAAGCCTAATGAGTTGCTCAATGCAGCTTTGACTTCCATTTTTCTGTATTCGTTCGGAACGTAATCAAGATCGCATTCAGGATCCTGGTTTTTGAGATTGATTGTCGGAGGAACGACATCCTCTTTGATCGCCATTACGGAGAAAATCGCTTCAATGCCGCCTGCCGCGCCAAGAAGGTGTCCTGTCATGGATTTGGTTGAGCTGATGGCAAGTTTTTGGGCATGCTCACCAAATACTGTTTTGATAGCCATTGTTTCGAATTTATCATTATATGGCGTGCTTGTGCCGTGGGCATTAATATAATCAATATCTTCTGCTTTCAGGCCGGAGTTTTCAATAGCCATGTTCATGGCTCTGACGCCGCCTTCTCCGTCTGGAGCAGGTGCAGTAATATGGTAAGCATCGCCTGTTGCGCCGTATCCGACGATTTCAGCATAAATATTAGCTCCTCTTGCAAGAGCATGTTCAAGTTCTTCCAGTACAAGAACGCCGGCACCTTCTCCGATGACAAATCCATCACGGTCTTTGTCAAATGGACGGCTTGCTGTCTTTGGATCAGGGTTGGTGGAAAGGGCTTTGTTTGAACAGAAGCCTGCAAAGGACATGCGTGTAATCGGGGCTTCCGCTCCGCCTGACACCATGACATCGGCATCTCCGCGCTGAATAACCTTAAAGGCATCTCCAATGGAGTTTGTTCCTGTTGCACATGCTGTTACTGTACAGGAGTTAAAGCCTTTAGCACCAAGGGCGATGGACACTTGTCCTGCAGCCATATCAGGAATCATCATCGGAACGAAGAACGGGCTGACACGGCGCGGTCCTTTTTCAAGAAGGGTTTGGAATTGATTTTCAAATGTTTCCATGCCGCCGATACCTGAACCGATCCAGACACCGACTCTAGGTGCGTTTTCTTCTGTTATTTCTAGATTCGCATCTTTTACAGCCATCAAGGAAGCAGCAACCGCAAAATGAGTAAACCTGTCCATTTTACGGGATTCCTTTTTATCCATATACTGCTCAACATCAAAGTCTTTTACTTCTGCAGCCACTTTAGCAGGATAATCATCTGCATTTACCCGTGTGACAGGGCCTACGCCTGAAACACCTTTCAATGCATTTTCCCAGCTGGTTTTAGCATCCAGTCCAAGCGGGGATACCGCTCCAAGACCTGTCACAACTACTCTTCTATTCGTCATAGAACACACCTCGTATTATTTTTATATCTGCTTTTATCTTCCCCAGCGCATTGCGATTGCGCCCCATGTCAGGCCTCCGCCGAAGCCGACCATAACAATTAAATCTCCATCTTTTATTTTACCAGCTTCCAGTTCTTCTACAAGTGAAAGCGGAATGGAAGCCGCTGAAGTATTACCGTATTTATTAACCGTTTTGGACATTTTTTCAACAGGAAGCTCTAGTCTTTCCCGTGCTGCCTCCATGATGCGGATGTTAGCCTGGTGAGGAATCAGCCAGTCAACATCCTCTTTTTTCAGGCCTGCTTTTCTTAGAACATTCAGGCTGGATTCACCCATTTGACGGACAGCAAATTTAAATACCTCACGTCCGTTCATGATAATAAATTCATCCTGGTAAAGATGCTTGGCACCCGTTCCGTCAGCACCAAGTTCAAAAGAAAGAATGCCTCTTCCTTCGCTTACAGGGCCGACAACTGCTGCTCCAGCTGCATCACCAAACAGAACAGCCGTATTCCGGTCATCCCAGTCGGTGATTCTGGAAAGCTTTTCTACGCCGATGACCAGAATGTTTTTAAACGTGTTCGTTTCGATAAACTGCTTGGCTGTTACAAGGCCGTACATAAACCCGGCACAAGCCGCACTGATGTCCATTGCTGCAGCTTTTTTGGCGCCAAGCTGCTCCTGAAGCATGCAGGCAACAGACGGAAAGGGGCGGTCAGGCGTTACAGTTGCAACTAAAATCATATCTAAATCTGAAGCTTCTATTCCAGCATTCGCTATAGCTTTTTCTGCTGCCATCAATGCCATGTGCGATGTATTCACATCGTCGCTTGCAATGCGTCTTTCCTCAATTCCTGTTCTTGTTCTGATCCATTCATCTGACGTATCCACCATTTTCTCCAAATCATGGTTAGTCAGCACCTTTTCAGGAACATAACGGCCGATTCCTATAATACCTGCGTTCATATACGCATCTCCTTAAATTATATTTTATCAGCTGCCTGCCGGGCAAACTCCTGGCTTGCAAGCTTTTTATGCCAGCCAAAAAGGCAAGGCGCATAGCTCTAAAAAGAGCTTATTTTTTAACATCAAATATTATGACTTGGTACTAATTTTAGCTTATTTTATGAGAATAATCAACAAAGTTGATGGCAGGCGTCCAGACCTCTTATGCCCTTTTTCATAAAGTATAAGTGAACGCAATCCTTCTATATAAAGGCGGTGATACAATGAGTGAAGAAGTCTGGGAAGAAATTCCGATCCTTGATGAATATGATGCTGAACATTCAGAGCCTGAACTGGCCAAAAAGCCGGAACAAGAGCCGGAAAGCCCGCAGCCGGCAAAGCCAAAGCGCCCTTTAGACAGAGGGAACAAATTCGATCAGCTCATGTTTGGAAAAAGCGCATTTAAGCAGCCTGAACCGGAAGAAACTCCTGAACAGGAAGTGAATTATTTTCAAATCATGGGGCAGCTGGACGATATCATGGCTTCCCTTAAAGAATTAAAGCCGATTATGAAAGAATTTTCTCCTATTGTGGAGATGATCAAAAATAAATTAACGTAAAAAATAAGTGCCTGTATCCGGCACTTATTTTTCTTTCAGCGCATCTTCCCTGCCCATTTCATAGGCATCGCCCATTACTTTGATAAAAAGCTCCATCATCGGCTGAATGCGTTCCATTGTCAGTTCAATGCCTGTTTTTTCAAGCTGGGCCTGTGCTTCCGGAAAGTACTTCATAGCTGCCTGCATGAATTCCATTGATTTTGGGTGCTGTTCCATGGTAAATCCCCTCTTTCTAATTCATTCTGTTTTTGAGCAAAGTGTCATTTTTCAGCTGTGAAAGCTTTTCTTCTATAGGTGTCACTTCAGGACATTCAATAGTAAGCCCGTTCGGAATCTTCTGGCCGCACATCGTGATCGTCAGCTCATGGCCAAGGGCCTGTGCAGTTCTTATCATGTCTTCATTTCTTTCTGAAGCCAGATAAAGGGGCATGCCTCTGAAAAAAATGCTGCAATCATTTTTAACTATAGCACTTACCGCATCAGAGATAAATAGCAGCCCTCTCATCGGCGGATTCTTTTTATCACTCATAAAATCAGCAGGCATACCAGGTCCATATAAGACAGGAAGCCTTAGAATCCCGTACCTGTTTTCGGTATTGCTGTAGGCTTTGGCAGCAGCCTTTTCTATGGCAAGCAGACGCTTCCCTCTGTCTGTGTCAGGCTCTGGCGCTGTTTCTTCTGTGATGACAAGCTGCTCTTCGCCAAATACGTCTAGTGATGAGAGCAGAAGAAATTGCAATTCCATAGCTGATGCCCAGGACAGCAGGGCATTGACCTGTTCTTCGCCTGCAATCCCGCCTTCTCCATCTGCAGCACAATAAACAACAGATGGCGGTTCGTCTGGAAAAACAAAGTCTTTTGTCCATGCCCGGGCCTCGAGCAGGGCATTTCTTCCAATCAGCATCATTTTATCTTCAAATTGCTTTTGCACTGCCGGCTTTCCTTCTATATCATATATGCCGCAAACAGGAATGCCTTCCTGCAGAAATTTTTCGCATAGTGCAAATCCCGCATAGGTTTCCATTCCATATATCATAACAGTATCCATGAAGCAGTCCCCCTCATTTAAAAGGTATCTTATTCAATTTATGAGCTTTGGCGAACTTCCTAGAAGCAGACAAAAGAAAAAACTGCTTTCTTTCGTAAGCAGTTCCATTTACAGCAGTTTTTCGTTTTCATTAAAAAACCGGATGACTTTATCCTGAAGCCTGTAAAAGTGGTCTCCGGCATGCAGGCTTAAGTCAATGGGGCATCCTATTTCCTTCCGCAGCTCTTCGTACTTTTTGCTGTGCTTCTGATAAGGATAAGCGTTTCCGTTCATCCTGTGCCAAATTCTTACCGGAAGGCAGGTGCGCCATTCCTCAATGGATTTATATGCAAAAGAGGGTACTTCTGATTCATCTATCTCATAGGCTTTGGAGATTTCTTTTACTAATCTTTTATAATAAAATTTTTGGCTTTTTTCATTATGAAGATGCGCCTGAAGGTCAAGGCAGGGATTGAGCATAGCTGCCGACCGGATTTGTTCAGGAATGCTTTCCATCAGCGCAAGACCGATCAGCCCTCCCATCCCTTCAGTCAGAAGATGCACCTTTTGATTCAGCGTTTCTCTTTTCAGTACAGCATGGATAAAAAGCTTTGATAATACTGCCGCTTTTTCGGAGCCCCAGTGAATACCTGTCAGGTTTGATTGAAACAGCGTGTACCCTTCGTTCAAAAGCCGTGAAAGCAGCTGCTTCCGGCCATGATGCTGCATCCAGAAGCTTGTATTTTCATCAACTGAATGAAGCCTGTCACCAATGATAAAAATGCCAAACCCGTTCGGTTTATAGGGAACGTGAATCACGCTCCATTCATCTTCCATTAGAAAAAAACGATCATAGGTTTTCAATGCTTGCCCACCACCCTTCTCTTCAGATTTCAGCACTTTATTCATCTTATTCAGCCAAAAAGCTCTCTGCATAGGCAGACTGCTTAAACATGTGTACAACAGTCAAAAAATTGACACGGCCGGCAGACAATCTCTTCTTTTATTGTAAGGTTAAAAGTGATAAGATAAGTGTAGAATTGTATGTAAGCGGGGTGAAACAAATGCGTTTCATTTGGACATTTATTTGGGCATTTTTGCTTGTGCATATGGCAAGCTACGTTGCGACTGCCATGATCGGTACGTCTTATAACTTCGGAACTGCTTCTATTCTTGGAGTAATAGCAACGGTTTTACTTTACATAATTGCTTCTGTTGTACCTGACCGCACAGCAGAAACCAATCATCATTGATGAAGAAAGGTATCGTTCTGATGCCTTTTTTTGTTGTAAATTTATAGCCCCTGCTTATCTGAGTTCCCCGGTATCTTTTATTCCTTATTCAGTCCCTGTTAAAACATAGCTCATCACTGGGACTAATCAGCTGCCTAAATTAAAAAACCATCCCGAGGGATGGTTTTTACGGTTTTCTTTTATATGTCCATTGCCGGTTGTGATTGGCTGTTTCCGGAAAATGATCTCCTGCACTCATCTTGATCATTTTCGGATTGACCACGTTGTCTCCGGTTTCGCCCACTTCTATATAAGTACCGTTATTCGGAGCTTTTTGTCCCGGTCTGAACCTATGCTGCTGTCCCAATTCTTTTTCCTCCTGTTCAAGCGGTTTTCCCCGTTAGTATGCCAAGAGGACGCTCTTTTCATGAACAGTTATTGCAAAAGATGAGTCAAAAGCGCTTTTTGGGCATGCAGCCTGTTCTCCGCCTGCTGAAAAACAAGGGATCTGCTGCCGTCCATAATTTCAGCTGTAACTTCTTCCCCTCTGTGAGCAGGAAGACAATGAAGGAAAAATGAGTCTGTTTTCGCTCCCGAAAAAAGTTCTGAATTGATTTGATAAGGAGTAAAAATGGCATGCCTTTTGCCTGCTTCCTCTTCCTGGCCCATGCTGGTCCAGACATCGGTATAAATAAAATCAGCATGAGCCGCTGCCTTTTTCGGATCTTCCGTCAGTTCAATCACAGCACCGGTCTTCTTAGCCTCTTTTTGAGCTTCCTTCACCACTTCCGGATCTGGAAAAAATCCTTCTGGCCCCGCAAAAGAATAATCTATGCCAAGCTTTGCACAGGCAATCATAAAAGAATGGGCCACATTGTTGCCGTCGCCAATGTAGGCTGCTTTAATGCCGCTGAACGTTTTTTTCGCTTCATAAATTGTCATCATGTCTGCAAGCGCCTGGCAAGGGTGAAATTGATCTGTCAGGCCGTTAATCACAGGCACGGAAGAATGGAAAGCCAGTTCCTCAAGCATCTTCTGATCATAGGTTCTGATCATGATGGCATCCAAATAGGAGGACAGAACCCGTGCAGTATCCGCAACAGATTCTCCTCTTCCAAGCTGCAGGTCTTTTGTGCTGAGAAAAAGCGCGCTCCCGCCAAGCTGAATCATTCCGGCTTCAAACGAAACCCTTGTTCTTGTAGAGGATTTTTCAAAAATCATTCCGAGAATTTTATTTTTTAAAAGCGGCTGAACACGGTCTTTTTTCAATAGAACAGCCGTGCTGATCAGTTCCTTCAAATTCTCGGAAGTGATATCCAATAAGGTTAAAAAATCCTTCCCTTTTAAGCTTTGATTGTTAAGAATGGGTGCCGGAATACTCAATCGCTGTTTCCTCCTTTTGCCATTCCTGAATAGACCGTACTTCGTAATCCTTTACATTCAGCGCCTGGCAGAAAGCTTTTAAAATCGGTGCTTCTGTAATCACTCTTACCCCATAGGAAGCTGCTTTTTTTCTGTTTTTCTTTGAGGAGGCAGTATTGCCCGGGCTGTAAAGCAAGCCTATTTCCTGCAGCCGCTCATCAAAGGAATCTTTGTAATACACCGCATCCGCCAGTTCAGGAAGGTCTTTTTCACTTAGTTCGTCATCAATGAAAATCGGCTTTTCCAGCAGGCTCCCGCCATCGAACATTTTCCGGTAAGCCTCCACTGCTGATTTGCCAAGGAACATTCCTTCTCCAGTTGATTTCATTTCAGGTGACAGAAGGGCATCCATATCAGGAATAGCATGAACCGAAAAGACAGGCAGCTTAACTGCCGCATAGTTCAGCTTTTTAGGCTCCGGCTTAATTTTTTCCAATGATGTGCCGCACAGAATTTTGACCGCCATATCCACAAGGCTGATTCCTGTTACTTTGCTGATGACAGGTACGGTCCTGCTTGCTCTAGGGTTTACCTCAAGCACATAAACCTCTTCCCCGCTTAACAGAAACTGAATGTTCATTAACCCTTTGTAGCCAATATCAAGCGCTATTCTTTTTCCGTACTCTTCCATTTTCAAAAGAGCCTTTTCTGCTATATTTTGTGCAGGGAGGATCGCGTGGCTGTCACCGGAATGAACCCCTGCCCGCTCAATATGCTCCATCACAGCTGGGACAAAGATGCTTTTCCCATCAGAGACAAGATCAATTTCAGCTTCATCACCTGTAAAATAACGGTCAAGAAGAACAGGGAACTCTTTTTTCTCCATCCCGGCAAGCAGATCAGCGAGGGTCTGTGCTGAATCCAGCACAACCATGCCTTTTCCGCCGATCACATAGGATGGCCGCAAAAGAAGCGGAAATCCGATTTCCAGAGCGTACTCCAAAGCTTCTTCTTCATTGGCCGCTGCTGCCCCCTTCATACGGGGTATATCCAGGCGGTCAAGCAGGCTGTAAAAGAGCTTTCGATCTTCGAGCAAATCCAGAAGATGGCTGCTGGTTCCTAAAAGCTTGATGCCTGCTTCTTCAAGCTCTTCTGCCAAATTGATGGCTGTCTGCCCTCCGAATTGGACAACGGCCGCTTCTATGTTTTCATGCTCGGCAACGTTCAGGACATATTCAAGTGTGAGCGGTTCAAAATACAATCTGTCAGCTGTTTCAAAATCGGTGCTGACCGTTTCCGGGTTGTTGTTGATCATAATGGCCTCATATCCGAGAGCCTGCAGCGACCGTATACCCTGCACAGCACTGTAGTCAAACTCCACTCCCTGGCCGATGCGGATCGGTCCAGATCCGATCACAAGCACTTTCTTTTTCTGCCCCTCCTGCTGTTCCAAGTCGTTTACGCCGTAATAGGAAGAGTAAAAATAATTCGTCCGGGCATCAAATTCTGCGGCACATGTATCAACATGCTTGAAGATCGGCGAGATGCCTGCTGCCTTTCTTTTCTCCCTGACTTCCATTTCGCTGATTCCGGTTAAAAAGGCAATCGTTTTGTCAGATAGCCCTTTTTCTTTTATTTGCTGCAGCTTTTCTCTTTGATCAAGATGTTCCGGATGGCTTTCAATCTCCCTCTCCATTCTGACCAATTTTGCGAATACATTTAGAAAATACAGGTCAATTGCCGTTTCTTCATGAATTTCCAAAATCGGCTTGCCCCGCTTTAAAAGCTCTGTTACAGCAAAGAACCGGCGGTCATCCGCTTTAACAGAAAGCTTTTCAAGCTCGTTCATCGAGCATGATGCAAGCTCAGGAAGCCTCGTGCCTGCATTTGGCAGTTCAAGCGATTCAAGGGCCTTCAGCAGGGCTGCTTCCATGTTTCTTGCGATTGCCATAACCTCTCCCGTTGCCTTCATCTTAGTGCCAAGCTTCCGGTCAATGCCTTTCAGCTTGTCAAAAGGCCAGCGCGGGAACTTGACGATGACGTAATCGAGCGCAGGCTCAAAGCTCGCAAAAGTTGTTTCAGTCAAAGGATTTTTCAATTCATCCAGCGTAAACCCAAGTCCAAGCTTTGCCGCGATTTTTGCGATAGGATAGCCCGTTGCCTTTGATGCAAGGGCAGAAGAACGGCTGACCCTTGGATTTACTTCAATCACGTAATATTGATCGCTTTTCGGGTCAAGCGCAAATTGTATGTTGCACCCTCCAATAATGCCGAGTGATGATACAATTTTCAGTGAAGCGCTCCTTAGCATCTGATATTCTTTATCAATCAGTGTCTGAGAAGGCGCCACAACGATTGAATCCCCTGTATGTACACCGACAGGGTCGATATTTTCCATATTGCATACAGTGATGCATGTATTGGCTTCGTCCCTCATTACTTCATATTCCAATTCTTTAAACCCGGCAATGCTCCGTTCAATCAGGCATTGATGAATCGGGCTTGCCTGCAGGCCATTGATGACAGTATCTTTGTACTCTTCCTCGGTTTCCGCAATGCCTCCGCCTTTACCGCCGAGCGTGTAAGCAGGCCGGATGATGAGCGGATAGCCGATTCTGCCGGCAAAATCCAGCGCCTCTTGGAGACTTGTCACAATTTCGCTTTCCGGAACAGGCTCCTGCAATTCCTTCATTAAGGAACGGAATTTCTCCCGGTCTTCTCCTTTTTCAATCGATTGGATTGAAGTGCCAAGAAGCTGCAGGCCGTATTTCTCAAGAATGCCTTTTTCATTCAGTTGGAAGGCAAGGTTCAGGCCCGTTTGCCCGCCGACTGTGGCAAGAAGGCCATCCGGCTTTTCTTTTATAATGATTTTTTCAAGGCTTTCGGCCGTAAGCGGTTCAAAATAAACCGCGTCTGCTGTCTCTTCATCCGTCATGATCGTTGCCGGGTTGCTGTTGACAAGAATGACCCTGACGCCTTCCTCCTTCAGAGCAAGGCATGCCTGGGTACCTGAATAGTCAAACTCTGCTGCCTGACCGATGATAATAGGGCCGGATCCTATTACCAGCACGTTTGTAAACTTCTTCTTAGGCATAAATTTTTTCCCCGCCCTTCTTTTCAGCCATTTGCAAAAATTCATCCAGGATCCATTCGCTGTCAGAAGGCCCCGGATTAGCTTCAGGATGGAACTGGGCAGATAGAATCGGAAGTGTCTGATGAGTCAGTCCTTCGACGGTTTCGTCATTCACATTTTTAAACCGGACCAGAAAGCTGTCTTCGTTAAGACGGTCCACAACATAGCTATGGTTTTGAGATGTCATGAAGACATTTTGTGTTTTCACATCGCATACTGGATGGTTGGCTCCCCTGTGTCCGAAGCGGAGCTTTGCTGTATTTCCTCCGAAAGCAAGAGCAAGGAGCTGATGGCCGAGGCAAATTCCGAGAGCCGGGAAGCTTTGAGCCAGCTTTTTAATCAGCGGCAAGCTATTTGAGTGCCCCTTAGGATCACCAGGTCCATTGGAAAAAACTACTCCGTCCGGCTGCAGATCAAACACCTTCTCCATTTGCTGATAAGGAATAACCGTGACAGTGCAGTCTCTTTTGGCAAGTGAATCTGCAATCGATTTTTTATAGCCAAAATCGATCAGCGCCACTTTTTTCGTCCCGTTTCCGCAGGTTGTTATGCTTGCTTCAGCGGAATCCTGGCAGATTTCAACAGGCCCGTCTGACAGCAAGCTGCTTTCATCTTCTGCAATCATGGCTTTCATTGTTCCTTTTTCACGGATATTTTTAACGACAGCTCGTGTGTCGACATGTTCAAGAATCGGCACGTTCCATTTTCCCAAATAATCCTTCACGCTTGAGACTGCTTTATAATGGGAAAAATCGTCACAGCATTCATAAAGCACAACCCCTTTCACAGAAGGCTGCCTGCTTTCAAAATCCTCCTGATTGATGCCGTAGTTTCCGATCAGCGGATAAGTGAACACAATGATTTGATCTCTGTAAGAAGGATCTGTCAGCACTTCCTGATAGCCTGTCATGCCTGTGAAAAAGACAATTTCCCCTTCACTTGGCGAAGGAGGGGGTTCGCCGATTTCCCCTTCAAAAGATGTACCGTCCTCTAAAATTAAATATCCCTGCATGTTTGCCACCTCAATATATGTCTTTTCTGGATCTTCTTTTTCATAGAGGTTCTGTTAAAGTTGGCTGTTGATTTCAGCACGAGGCGTCCGCTTTCCGCGGGGCGGGCGGTGAGCCTCCTCGGCGCCATAGCGCCTGCGGGGTCTCACCTGTCCCGCTGCTCCCGCAGGAGTCTCCCGCCTGCCACTCCAATCAACAGGTGCTCAAAAATCAACATTCTTCTCTAACAAAGCCTTAAAAGGAAAAGCCCTGTAAAACCCGCCTTCTTCTCCTACACTTCCACTTCTGATTTCGCGAGTACATTTTTAATCATCTGCACAGCTTCGCCGATTTCTTCTTTTGAAACGGTTAGAGGCGGGAGCAGTCTGATCACCTTTTCGCCTGCCGGAAGCACCAGCAGTCCTGCTTCTCTCAGCTTTTCAATCATGGGCATGGCTTTTTCGCTGCAGGCAATGCCGGCCATCAGCCCTTTTCCGCGAATTTCTTCCACCTGATCGAGACCATCCAGTTCTTTTTTAAGCTCAGTCAGCAGATAGCTCCCTTTCTCTTTCACTTCTTCAAGAAAACCTTCTGCGAGAACCGTTTCAAGCGTTGCTTTTGCTGCAGCCATTGCCAGCATATTGCCGCCGAAAGTTGTTCCATGGGAGCCTGGGCCGAATGATTTTGCCAGCTCTTTTTTTCCAAGCATTGCGCCTACAGGAAATCCGCTGCCCAGTCCTTTGGCAGCCGTAATAATATCAGGATCTAATCCAGCTTCCTGATAAGCGAATAAGCTGCCTGTCCTGCCGATTCCTGTCTGCACTTCGTCAACGATGAGAAGAGCGCCGTTTCTTTTGCATGCTTTTTCTGCTTCCTGCAAAAATTCAAGATCTGCCGGCCGCACCCCGCCTTCACCCTGCACAACTTCAAGCATGATGGCAGCGAGAGAATCATCCTTTAGGCTTTTTAGCCTTTCAGTGTCGTTATATTCGAAGTATTGGAAGGATGACAGCATGCTCCCGTATCCCTCTCTCACCTTTTCCTGGCCTGTCGCAGCCATTGTGGCAAATGTTCTGCCATGAAAAGACTGTTTAAACGTGATTATTTTTTCTTTTTTCGTATGCTTTCTCGCAAGCTTGATGGCCGCTTCGTTTGCTTCAGCTCCGCTGTTGCAGAAAAAGGCGGCATCGCCTGCAGAATGCGAGCAGAGAATTTCTGCTGTTTCTTCCTGCAGATCATTTTGAAACAGATTGGATGTATGCCACACCTTTTCAAGCTGCTCTGAAATGGCTTCTTTTACTTTTTCATGGCGGTGGCCAAGATTTGTAACAGCTATGCCTGAAATAAAATCAAGATATTCCTTGCCGTTTTTATCCTTAACACGGGATCCTCTTCCTTCTGTAATCGCAACGTCCCATCTTCCGTATGTTGGAAATAAGGAGCTCACTGGCTTAACGCCTCCTTTTGCCTGCCTATTTTTGTTCCGATAAATTCTCCATTCGTGAAAAATGCGCTTTTCCCGCTCACAATCATCACTTCCTTCAGCTGATCTGAAAGAGTGCTGACAGCGGCTTCTGTTTTAGGAATCATCCCGCCGGAAATAATCCCGGCTGAAATGTATTCCAGAATGGTTTCAGGACTGATTTCTTTGACCAGCTCTTTTTCTTTTAAAATGCCCTGTACATCTGTTACAAAGAGGAGCCGATTGGCTGAGAGCCCTTTTGCTACAGCAGCCGCTGCAAGATCTGCATTCACATTAAGAGATTGATAGTTTTCTGCAGCAGCAAGCGGTGCAACAACCGGGATAAACCCCTTATCCAGCAGCACCCGCAGAAGCTCCGGCTCAACCTGCGTCACTTTCCCTACAAGCCCCAGATGCTCCTGGTTAAGGAATTCCGCTTTCAGCATTCCACCATCCTGTCCGGTAAGGCCGACAGCCGGCAGTCCATGTTCTGAAAGCATTCGAACAAGCTTTTTATTCACCTTTCCGGCAAGCGCCATCTCGCACGCCTCCATAACCTCCGGCGTTGTTTTCCGCTGCCCGCCGCTGAATTCTGTTTCAACATTCATTCTTGTAAGCAGATCGGTAATTTCAGGGCCGCCTCCGTGTACAATCACAATCTTCCAGCCCTGCTCCCGCATGTGAAGAATGGATTGGTAAAAATTCTCTGAAAGATTGTTCAATATGCTTCCGCCGCATTTTAATACAAAGGTATTCTCCATATTTGAAAGAGTCTCCTTACGTACGATAGCTCGCGTTTATTTTGACGTAATCATAGGTTAAGTCACAGCCCCATGCTGTTCCTTTTCCTTCTCCTACATGAAGGTCAACGCCAATTGTAATTTCTTCTCCCTGTAAATAAGCTTTTGCCAGTTCCTCGCTGAAGGATTGCGGTTCTCCCGCCTCAAGCATGCAATGCCCGCCAAGATAAATATCAATGCCTGCAGGCTCCATATAAGCATTGCTGTGGCCCATCGCACCGATAATTCTTCCCCAGTTTGCATCCTCGCCGTATACGGCAGATTTCACCAGGCTTGAGCCGACAATCTTTTTCGCAACAACTCTTGCTTCTTCATCTGTCCGGGCGCCGCTGACATTTGCTTCAATCAGCTTTGTCGCTCCTTCTCCATCTCTTGCGATGCTTTTTGCCAGTTCTTCGCACACAATTTGAAGCGTATCGCAAAAAATATCCCAATCTTTATGATTTCTATTAAGAGGCTCATTCTCCGCACAGCCGTTTGCCATCACGAGCACCATGTCGTTTGTGGAGGTTTCGCCATCAACTGTAATCTGATTAAACGTATGATTGGTAATGTTCTTTAACGCTTCCTGAAGGGCATCTGCCTCTACATTGGCGTCTGTTGAAATAAAGCCGAGCATTGTCGCCATGTTAGGGTGAATCATTCCGGAGCCTTTAGCTGCACCGCCGACCGTGATGGTTTTTCCGTCTGCCTTAAACTGCCAGCAGCTGCTTTTTTCGCAAGTATCGGTTGTTAAGATCGCCGTATGAAAAGAGCTTCCTCCTTCAGGAACCGGGTTCAGCATTTCAACCCCTTTTTCAATCAGGTCCATTTTTAAATGCTCGCCGATTACTCCGGTCGATGCCACAGCTACATGATGTTCCTTTATTCCAAGCTTTGCAGCTGCCAGGCTCCTCATTTCATAGGCATCCAGAAGCCCTTTTTTGCCTGTACACGCGTTTGCAATGCCGCTGTTTACGAGAAGTGCCTGTATTTTTCCTTCTTCAGCAATGCTTTCTCTTGTTACCTGCAGCGGAGCCGCTTGAAAATGACTTTGCGTATAGACAGCAGCACAGTTAGCCGGAACCTTAGAAAACAATATGCCAATGTCCTTTTTTTCATAGCGAAGCCCGCAGTGAACGCCATCTGCTGAAAATCCCTTTGGAGATGCCGCGTTCCCTTCAGACACCTTTGTTATTTCCGCTGCGATTGCTTCCTGCACAATAAATCCCTCCTGTTTTGATTGCCCTTCTCAAAAAATCATGGATAAATCGGTGCTGCTTCAAGTCCCGATGTTTCTTCAAATCCATTCATCAAGTTGAAATTATGCACCGCTTGCCCTGCAGCGCCCTTTACCAAATTGTCGATAACAGAAACGACGACCAGCCTGCCTGTTCGCGGATCTGCTTTTAATCCGATATCGCAATAATTTGAGCCGTATACTTCTTTTGTCGAAGGGTAGCTGCCTTCTTTTCTGATTCGGACAAAAGGAGAGCTTCGGTAAAATTCACGGTAAAGCTCCAACAGTTCATCTGTGCCGATTTCCTTTTTCAGCTGAATATAGGCTGTTGCCATAATGCCTCTTGTCATTGGCACAAGATGCGGTGTGAACGTGATTTTTACCTCATCCTCTGCCCAGCTGCCAAGAAATTGTTCAATCTCAGGAGTATGCTGATGCTCTGCAATTTTATAAGTGCGGAAGTTCTCGTTCATTTCCGAAAAGAGCGAAGACTGTACTGCTTTTTTTCCCGCTCCTGATACTCCTGACTTTGCGTCAATGATAACCGAGCCTAAATCAGCGATGTCTCTAGAATGAAAGAGCGGCGCAAGTCCAAGAAGAGCTGCCGTCGGATAGCACCCTGGATTTGCGATAATCTGCGCCTCTTTGATGCTTTCCTTATTTAGGTCCGCTAAACCGTAGACAGCCTTCACTAAAACTTCCTGGGAAGCCGGCTCTTTTCCGTACCACTTTTTGTAATCTTCGGAATTTTTCAAACGCAAGTCGCCTGATAAATCAATGATCTGCATGTTAGGATGCTTTATCACAATTTCAGGCGTCATCGCTGCTGATACTCCTGAAGGTGCTGCAATGAAAAGCACATCTGTTTCTTCAAGATTCTGCTGGTTTTGCAAGACTTCCTGGTTTATGTCTGTGAGATGCGGGTATAAGTCTGAGTATATTGGTTTTTCCTCTGAAGATGTATACAATATACATTTCCCTGCATGGGGATGACGCTCTAAAAACCGGTGAAGTTCCACTCCTCCATAACCGCTAGCCCCTATTATTCCTATATTCATTAGATCCCTCCCATTTGGTTCATTGAATTATTTCCCCTATTATAACTTTGTATAAACTTAAAAAGCAATTGTATTTTTATAATTATTCGGGCAAGAAAATTGTTCGTCCATCTGTGAGGGTTTTGCTTTAAACTTTACATAATTAAAAAAGACCCGGCAAAAAGCCGGGTCTTTTCATTTCAAATATTAGCTGACGCCTAAAGCGATTTTAGCATAGCGGGACATTCTGTCTTTGGACCAAGGCGGATTCCAGACGATGTTGACATTCGTCTCTTTTACTTCAGGAATTCCTTCTAAAGCAATCTTAACCTGATCCACAATTGTGCCGGCAAGAGGGCATCCCATTGATGTCAGGGTCATTGTCACTTCTGCCTGGCCTTCCTCATCCAGTTCTACATCATATACTAATCCTAAATTAACAATGTCAATGCCAAGCTCAGGATCCACTACCTGCTCAAGGGCACCCATCATATTTTCTTTCAGTGCTTCTTCCATGGTATCCACTCCTTTTTTATGTATTATATCGAATTTCCTCCGATTTCTAAACAGGACTGCCTGCAGCCAGTACTAAAGATGCTTGCAGAACCAATCCACTAATGCGAGCAGTCCTTCTCTCGATACTTTGTGATCTGCATTTGGATCTTTAATGAAAACCAAATTTTCCGGGTGATTTTCATAATCCTTCTTCACTTCTTCATAAAACCGGTAAGTAGGTGCAAATGGCACAACAGGATCTTTTTCACCATGCCAGAAAAGCAGCGGGCGATTCTGAAGCTTGTCCCTGTGCAGGCTTAAATCAAACGGTCTCAGTCTGTTCAGCTGCTCATCCAGTTCATTATCTGTAATCGGAAGCACGATGCCGATACTTTGCATGTATTCGACCTGCTTTTTTAAAAAGCTGACGTAGTGCGGGCTTCCCATCAGGCTCACACCTGCTTTGATCCATGGATATTGGGTTAATGCTCCAAGTGTCGAAATGCCGCCCATAGAGGTGCCGGCAACTCCTATCCGCTCTTCATCAATGAGATTTCTTTTCTGAAAATAGTGTTTTACCGTTCCAAGTTCTTGAATAACATTAAGTACGATGTCCCAAAAGCGGACATTCAATTCGCCTGATGCCAGATTTTCCGCTCGTTCCCCGTGATACATTGCCTCAGGCAGCGCCACTCTGAAGCCTTTTTCAGCAAGAAGATAGGCATAATGCAAATTGTGCTCTTTTGCACTGGTAAATCCGTGGACAAACATCACGAAAGGCGTTTTGCTGTCCCTGTTTTCTTCCTGCACTGCATGAAGAAGCGGAACACCATCAGCTTTTATCTTTTCAACAATGACCAATATCTTAGCCCTCCTAAGCTTTTTAGCAATAACTTTAGTGTAACATGTAGACAAAAATCTCGGTAAAAAGATACACTAATCATACAGCTTCTTTTAAAAAAGCAGATATGGCTTCTCAGATTTGAACAGGCTTCTCTAAATAGTCCTGCTCCTGCTGTGAAGCTTACAGGTCATGAGCATCACCTGCCATGACATTTGACAGAGCCAATCTTGATGGACAAAAGGAGATCATATGGAAACAAAACCTTATTTAATTGCGCTCGACCTTGACGGAACTCTTTTAAAAGATGATAAAACCATATCTGACCGCTCCCTGCAGACAATCAAAAAAGCAAGGGCAGCCGGGCATATTGTCTGTATTTCCACAGGCAGGCCTTATCGTTCAAGCTCTTTATACTACCGCCAGATGAATCTGGATACGCCGATCGTTAACTTTAACGGCGCATTTGTTCACCATCCGAAAGATGAAGAATGGGGCACATATCATACAACACTTGAACTTGATGTCGTGCAGCAAATCATTGATACCGCCGTAAAGCATCATGTACATAATATTCTCGCAGAAGTAAAAGACAAAGTGTATTTCCATCAGCATGACGAGCGGCTGCTTGACGTATTCAGCATGGGAGATCCTGAAATGACTGTAGGCGATTTAAGGGAAAACCTCGGCGAAGACGTGACAAGCATTCTAATCCATTCAGACGAAAAAAATGTAAACAAAATCCGCGCCTATTTATCTGACGTGCATGCTGAAGTTGTGGAGCACAGACGCTGGGCTGCGCCCTGGCATGTCATTGAAATCATTAAAAAGGGCATTAACAAAGCAGTTGGCCTGAAGAAAATCGCCGATTACTACAGCATCCCCAAGGAGCGCATCATTGCATTCGGCGACGAGGACAATGACCTCGAAATGCTTCAGTATGCCGGACAAGGAGTAGCAATGGGAAATGCGATCGATCAGCTAAAGGCTGTAGCGGATCACGAAACCAAAACCAATGAAGAAGACGGGATTGCGCTTTACCTCGAAAAGACGCTTTCTCTATAAGGCAAAACACACCAGCCATATTATTTCTGCAAAATGAAAAACTAAGAGAGATACCATGATGGTGTCTCTCTTTTCATGGAAGCATGGGGACGGTTCTCACGCTTCCGAAGCAGCAGAACCGTCCCCTCGCTTCCAATAAACTGGCGAAGGAGCGGATTGACATGGGCAAAAGCAATAAATCCAGACGATTTACTCAGCAGGGAAAAGATACAGTTTCCAAGCACGATGAGCGCTTCCCTTATCAAATGACGCTGGCAGAGGCAGAAGACCGCCGAAAAGAGGAAATGATTGATGAAGATTCGCTTGGAGGGTTTTAACAATGGGAAACAAACTTTTTCAAAAAGCTCGGGAAATGGTCAGAAAAGCCGAGAACTCAGAAGCGGGAAGCCAAACGGCAGAAAAGGCGCAAAACGCCCTTTCCTCCGCTTATGCCCAGTCCTCTGACGCGGAAAGAGGCCAGCTCAAGAGCCTTCAAGATGATCTGAATCAGTTGAAATAAGCAAAAAACAAGCTGCGGATATCTTTCCGCAGCTTGTTTATTCCGGCAAGGAAAACTTTAAATCCGCTTTTAAGGGAGGATCTGTTCCTAAAAACTCAATAACGGCTTTGTAGTTGCCAGTCGGAAAACCTTCTTTTAAATAATTCCATGCTTCTTGATAAGAAAGGGTTTCTCCAGGCTGAATCGAGGATTCCTCAATGGCCTGTGTAAACATTTTTCCTTTTGAATAACGGTATACTTCCTTACCGCCAGAGTCCCTGACTGTAATTTCATACTTTTTACCGGACTTGAAAACAAGCTTTTTTCCTTTATCAGAAGGATTGTGAATCGTGAAAACAAATATAATGGACCCTTCCTTTACTTCCTGTGATGCATGCAGAATCAATTTATCCTTATCCACTTTTTTCGCCGCCTCTTTAGAGCTGCATCCCGCAAGAAGGATAATGCAGAGTATGCCAGTCAGCCATTTCATCAATTTTTTCTAAATGATCCGTAAATAGCGGCTGTTTCCACTATGTTTGTGAATGCCTGCGGATCAATCTCCTTTATGATTTTTTCCAGATCATAAAGCTCATATCTCGTAATGACCATGATCATCATGTCTCTGTTTTCATTGCTGAATGCCCCTTTTGCCGGAACATTGGTAATGCCCCTGACAAGCTTGGCATGAATAGCCTGTCTCATCTCTTCGCTCTTTTTCGTCACAATCATGGCAGTCAGTTTCTCATAGCGCGTATGAATGGCATCAATCACCCGTGTAGAAACGTATAAAGTTACTAGTGTGTATAACGCTTTCTCCCATCCATACAGCATTCCTGCTGTGAAAATAATCAAAGCATTTAAAGAAAAGAAATAAGTCCCGACCGGCTTGTCCTTTAACCGGGAAAGAATCATGGCCACAATATCCATCCCGCCCGTGGAAGCCCCGAATTTCAATGTCAGCCCGACGCCGACAGCTGCAATAACTCCTCCAAAAACAGCATTCAGAAGAATATCCTTTGACAGCTCATGCAGCGGAATAAACCCTAAAAATACGGTTGTCGCTGCAACGCTGACAATGCTGTACACCGTAAAAGCCTTGCCTACCATCCTCCAGCCGATAACAAATACTGGGATGTTTAAGGCAAGCAGCAAAATTCCTGTAGAAATTCGAATCGACGTGTACTCGCTCAGAATATCCGACACGAGCTGCGCTATTCCTGTAAACCCGCTTGCATATACATTGGCGGGAATTAAAAACAGATTCAGTGCGATCGCATTCAGGAGTGCCCCGAAAATAACGATCGCCATTCTTACTCCTTCTTGTCTGGCCATAAACGCCTGCCTCCTTGTCTGATTATTTTTTCAAATACTGGAATGATTGTTTTTTACTCATTTCATGATAGAATTGGTAATCATGCCCTGTCTGCTTTACCGGCATTTTTCAGCATTTATACATATTGTTTTCTTATCGCCTGACGGTAATGCAGCATACATATTTTCGGGGAATGACCCTATTTTCATTACCCTGTTTTAAACAGCCGTAAAAGCATGTTTTCAGCAGCCTATTTACGTAAAAAAAGAAAGAAAGAAAGAGGTGTAGCCATGAACGTTCATATTTTAGCAGACAGTGCATGTGATTTGCCACTATCCTTTTTTAAAGAGGAAAATGTGACGCTCATTCCGCTCGGAGTAGAACTAAACGGCCAAAACTATGAAGATCTAGTCGGCATCCAGCCGAAAGAAGTTTATGCCGCCATTAAAGAAGGCCAAACTCCGAAAACTTCGCAGGCATCACCGCTCAAAATGAAGGAAATTTTTACAGAGCTTGCTAAATCAGGCACGCCAAGCCTGTATGTAGCCTTTTCCTCTGAACTGTCCGGCACCTATCAGACATCAGTGATGGTCGCAAATGAAGTGAAAGAAGAATACCCCGGTTTTAAACTTTCCATCATTGATTCAAAAGGAGCTTCAATGGGCTACGGTCTTGCTGTCGTAAAAGCATCCGAGCTCGCTAAAAAAGGAACTCCGCTGCCGGAGCTGGAACAGGCAATCTCTGCTTTTTGCCAAAACATTGAACACTTATTCACAGTTGATGACCTCGATTTCCTTGCCAAAGGCGGACGGGTCAGCAAAGCCTCTGCCTTCCTTGGAGGACTATTAAACATCAAGCCCCTCCTTGACGTGGAAAACGGAAAACTGATTCCCCGCGAAAAAATCCGCGGCAAAAAAAAGGTATACCGCCGCATCATTGAACTTATGAATGAACGCGGAAACGGAATCAGCACCCAAACCGTTGCCATCAGCCATGGCGATGCTGAAGAAACAGCTCAAGAGGTAAAAGCAATGATCGAAGAAGCCTTTCAGCCGAAACAAGTGCTCATTAACACAATCGGCGCTGCAGTCGGCTCGCACTCCGGCCCAGGAACCATTGCCGTATTTTTCTCCAGCGAAGCTGAAACAGAATGAAGCCCGCCCCCTCAGGGTACCTTAAAGGTACATCATCCTGAAAGGGGCTTTTTTTATGCCGCACACAAGTGATAACGATAAAAAAGCACAAGACAACAACGCCAAGCGCCACGAGAAAAACATGGAAGCAGAAAAAAACCGCAAGCGCGGTGCTGATCAGTTTTCCAAGGAGAATGATCATTTGTAGGAGTGGTTGAGCACTTTTTAAGGGGGGGCAGGGGTCTTGTTATTTGTTGAAAACAGCAGTCCCTGTCCCCTTTCTAGCCAGTGACCTGGCCCCCGTTCCGTTAAAGTATAAAGGGACAGAGAGCTGGTACTTTCAGCCCTTTCTGCACAAGCCTTTCCAAACCAGGTTCCAGGCCTTTATTTCTTTAGCATAGCGGGGGGACAGGTGTCAGCATGACTGCACCTGTCCCCCTTCGCTGTACTTGATTACAGGACAGGTACTAGCTCTTGAAAACTCGGCTGCATCAGCGGTTCACGAAGAAAGTGCCAGGTCTTTATTTCTTTAGTGGAACGGGGGACAGGCGCCTAGTTAAAAAGGGGACAGAGACCCTAACCCCCTTCACTCCACAGAACCCCCCTCTCCTCCATTCAAAACCTCCAGCTTATAAATCTGCTTTCGGATCGCACTCCATTCCTCCTGTGACAAACCAATGTCCCGAAGGTTTTCCACAAGCTCTGCAATGGATTTTCCTTCAATGGACTCGCCGTTTTCAAGCTTTTTTTTATAGTCCTGGATCGTATCTTCTATCTTATGGCCTTTTTCATCCCAGGAAAAATACATATTCTTCTCAGAGAGGTTTTCAGCAAGAATCGCTCTGAGCTTTGTGGCAATTTCCCGTTTTCCGGTTATGGCAATATCTGTGGCATGCAGAAGAATTTGAAAGTCCTTTCCGTCATGCTTTCCTTTTATTACTTTCATTTCCTTTGACATCCTATGGTGAAAGATTTCCCCTTCTACCCAAATCAATGCGATGAACTGCAGCCAAAGAATTTTATTGGGATTAACGCCATGGCTTTCGATGCTGTGATTTTTCAGGATAGAGCGGATTTCCTTAATTGCCTCATCATAATTGCCTTTGTGAATCATGATTTTGATGGTATCCAGGTAGTACAGCAGCAGAAAAGCACGGGCTTTGACGAGCGGGACTGTGATGATCAGTCCGACTACGAGGAACCCTAGGATCACAGTATAGGGATATCCATAAAGAAGCTGTTTCCATAAAGGCCTTTTTTCGGAATCATAGTTGCTGACTTTCGTTGTCGTCCAGCCTGTCATGAGCGGAACCAGAACCAGCAGAAACAGGGTTATGACTCTGACTGCTGCCGGGTCTTTCGGTGCAAACAGGATGATATGGCTGAGCGCCTGGGGATACGCCAGTGAAAAGCAAAGCAGCAGCCAATAAAAGGATAGGACGCCGATGAAGCTGATTTTAGAGTCGTCCTTAGATGGAACTCTCCCCAAAAAGCTGAATGTGGCAAAGCTGAACAGCTTGCTTAATAATTTTGATAACATGCCTCCGATAAATTTCAGCAGCAGCATTGTGTTTTCACCTCTAGATGACTGACTTACAGTTCCTTTTTCACTATACCCAAATAAAGCGAAAACAAGCCGGAAAGAAAAAAAGCTGTCTCCCAGTTTTAAAGGAGACAGCTTGAACGATCAGGAAAGTTTGAATAGCCCTACTGTTTTATTAAGGTCATCTGTCAAATTGCGCAGCTCTGTCACTTTGTTTGATACTTTTTCAAAGGCGAGCAGCTGCTCGTTTGTGGAAGCGGTAATTTCTTCGCTTCCTGCTGCAGATTGCTCGACAACAGCGCTGATGCTTTCGGCGTTTTGCAGCACCTTGCCGCCGATTTCTTTAGAGGCATAGATGCCCTTCAGCAGGTAATCCAGTTCTTGCGAAATTTGGTTCATTTTTTGTTCGATGTTTTGGAACGAGTGGTTTGTCATTTCCATTGATGACTGCTGGCTCTCTGCAATGCCGACGCCTTTGTCAACGGCAGCAGATACTTCTGAAATTCCTTTTTTGATTTGTGCGACTGTTTCAAAAATATGGTTTGTTGCCACGTTGGACTGCTCTGCAAGCTTTCTGACCTCTTCTGCCACTACTGCGAAGCCTTTGCCTGCTTCACCGGCCCTTGCCGCTTCAATGGCTGCATTCAGGGCAAGCAGGTTCGTCTGGTCTGCGATCGCAGAGACAGTTTTCGCCATATCCTCAATTTTCCCGGTTTGATGCACAAAAATTTTCGTTGAATGATCAATCAGCCTGCTTGTTTCCATATTCTCCATAATCAGCTTTTGCTGCTCCTCCATGGCAGACTGGCCGTTTTCAACCGCCTGTTTCGCCTGGAGCCCATGGTCTGAGAGCCGCTCTGACCGTTCGACATTGATGCTGAAATCCTTGTCCATTTGTTCGATGAGAGCAACAGCGTCCTGAAGCTCCATCGAAATGGACTGGGAGCCTGCTGATAATTCTTCTGTTGAAACGGCAACCTGGTTGCTGATTTCTGTCAGGGCCTTGTTTTCCCCTTCCAGCCCGATAGTAAAGCCTTCCACCTCTTTGCTCACACTGTCAATGGAAAACAGGAGGCCTTTCAGCTGATCTGTCATCTGTGTGAATGACTCGCTTAAAGCGCCGAGTTCATCCTTGCTTTTAATGACTGCCGGCTCTACAGCCAAATTTCCTTTGGCAATTTCGCCTGCATTGTTGGAAAGGGCTTTGAGCGGCCGGGTAATTTTATTTGTCAGCCTGTAGGACATGAATCCGGTAATGATAAGGAGGACGATCAGCCCCGCTAATGCTGATGATATGACAAATTTGATCTGGTTCTGCAGATCTTTTTCCAGTGTTTTGTAGTAAGCATTCACAAGAAGCTGAAGCTCATAAATATCATTTTGAATGCCTTTTACGCGGGAGGATTCCCTCTTTACTGCAGGTCCGTCCTTGTCCTTTACGGCTTTTTCAGCGTCAAGCTTCCAACCATTATACTTCTTCGCAGCTTTTTCTATGGGAAGAATGTTCTTTCCAGCAAGCAGCTGCTGAGTTTTTTTCATATCTGCATTCAGCAGCTGTATTCCCTTCAGCGCTTCATCTGCTCCGCTGTCGGTCATTGTGACAGAAAAGTTATCCAGGCTCTGCTGCACAGCGTTCATGTCAGCATCTGTTTTTTGCACGCTCATTAAAATCGGGACATAATCCTGGTTGGATGATTGAATGGTCACCATGTTATAAATGATGTAAGAAATGAGGACTGCTGCTAAAATCAGCAAGCCTAATGAATTCAGCCACAGTCTTTTTCGAATGGTCATTGGCCTGCCTCCGCTTCCCCGTTTTTCACTTTTCCGGTCCATTGCTCAATGATTCTTTTTTGTTCTGGAGACAGCTCAATGATTCGGATTGGTGCAAGTCCAACTCCATCTTTATCAAGCCCCAGTTCAATATGGCCTTCAGGAAGCTTGCCTGTATCCGCAAAATTCTTGATGACGTCATAAATAGCGCTATCTACATTTTTCACCATTGAGGTGAAAACAGCCTTTTCTGCATAAAAATATTGGTCTGTGTCAACACCTATGGCGTACACGTGATTTTCCTGTGCTTTTTTCAAGGCTCCTACACCTGTAAACCCTGCCGCTGCGTAAATCACATCAGCCCTATCTTTGATCATCTTTTCTGCAAGATCTGCTCCAAGCTTGTCATCACCGAAATTGCCGGCGTATTGCTTATTGATTTTGATGGCAGGGTTCACAGCCTTTATGCCATGTTCAAAGCCATCGGCAAATTTATGGATGAGCGGAACATCATCTCCGCCGATAAAACCGATTGTATTGGTTTTTGTTACCAAAGCAGCAGCAACTCCTGCCAGAAAGGAGCCTTGGTTTTCTTTAAAGGTGATGGAGGTGACGTTTTTCAGTTCTGACACCGCATCTATTAAAATGAATTTTTTGTTTGAGTATTTTTTAGCGACCTTTTCCAAGTCCTCCTGCTCCATGAAACCGAGGGCAATAATCAGATCATTGCCGCTTTCAACAAGGTCTGTCAGGCCTTTTTCATAGGTGCCCGCATCTTTCAGCTCCCTGTAATCAAAAAAGATTTTCCCTTCATTTCTCGCCTTTTCCAGTCCTTTAAAAGCCGAGTCGCTGAATGATTGGTCACCGAGCCCTGCATCTGACAGCATGATACCGATTTTCGGCTTTGTATCCAGTATGCTGGCAGGCTGCTGGCTTGCGCATCCCGCAAGCAGTATGAAAACCAGCATTATAGCTGCAACACTTTGAAGCTGCTTCATATGTCTTCTCTCCTCTGAATATTGTTCACCTTTTGTTTATCGGCTGGTTTCAGGTTTTTATTTATGAAAGGGACATAATATTTTTGGTCAAAGAGGAAAATTCAAAGCGGTATAAAGAAAAAAGCGCCGGAATGCGGCGCTTTTTACATGCTTATTCTTCTTTTCCAGCGGCTATTTCAGAACTTTTCCTATCAGACAGGCTGATGTCCCGCTGAAGTGATGCTCTCCCGGAGAAATTCTCCAGCAATTCTTTCACATCAAGTCCTGATGCTGCCTTCAGGGATTCCTGCATCGTCGACATTAAATTGGTTGCATAAGAGGTGACGCGGTTTGCTCCACCATTCGCTGAGTCGCTTCCAGTATCAACAACTGTAATTTTATCGATGTTGGAAAGCGGGCTTGCCACTTGTTTTGCGTATTCAGGAAGCATTTTCAGCACCATATCCATAATCGCTGCCTGCCCAAACTCCTCGAATGCTTCTGCGATTTTCCGCTTTGCTTCTGCTTCAGCAAGTCCTTTCATTCTTGTGACTTCTGCCTCTGTTTCCCCTTTTGCCCGCTCCGCTTCTGCTTTTGCAAGACCATCCATGCGGACGCGCTCTGCTTCGGCTTTCGCCATCGCTTCCACCCGGTATCTTTCCGCTTCCGTTTCAGCGATTTGCCTCGCTTTTCCTGCGGCCGCTGCCTGCTCAACGGAATATCTGTCAGCATCAGCTTTCTTCTTTACCTCAGAGTCATACTGGCGCTCTCTGCGGAGTATTTCTTTTTCTTCCAATTCAATCTGCTTTTGCCGCTCGATGATTTTCACCTGCATTTCCTGCTCTGTTACTTCCTGCTTCGCACGCGCAGTTTCGAGGTCATATGCCTGATCGGCCCTGGCTTTGGCAATGTCCTGTTCGCGCCGGTACTCCGCCATGTTCAGCTGATTGATTTTTTCAGATTCTGCTACTTCTGTTGCTCTTTCCAGTTCATAGCGCTTCGCATCTTTATCTGCTTCAGCCCGCTTGATTCTTGTTTCTTTATCCGCTTCAGCCATGGCAATGTCAGCATCTCTTTTAACCTGGGCAATTCTCGGCTTACCTAAGGATTCCAAATAGCCGTTTTTGTCACGCACGTCTTTTATTGTAAACGAAACAATGATCAAGCCCATTTTCGCCAAATCCTGTGAAGCGACACGCTGGACTTCCTGTGAAAATTTTTCGCGGTTTTTATAAATTTCCTCCACTGTCATCGAGCCGAGAATCGATCTCAGATGCCCTTCCAGCACTTCCCTTGCCTCAGCTTCACGGTCTTGCTTCGCTTTTCCTAAAAATTGCTCGGCAGCTGTTGCAATCTCTTCGACAGACCCGCCGATTTTAATAATGGCTGTTCCATCCGCCATAACAGGGACCCCTTGTTCTGTGTATACTTCAGGCGTTGTAACATCAAGCTTGCTTGAAAGAAGGCTTAGCGGATGCGCCTGCTGAAATACAGGGAAAATGAAAGCTCCTCCGCCTCTGATAATTTTAATTTTGTTTCCGGAATCGTCTTTATGTACATTTTTCCCGCCCAAATAGCTTCCTGTAACGATTAATGCTTCATCAGGCCCTGCTGTTTTATATTTGGAAATAAAAACAGCTACAGCAGCCAGCACGATACATACAGCAACACCGATTGCAATCCATGTCATCATCATTTGATTTCCCCCTTAAATAATGGTTCATATTCTTTCACCGTTAAACTGCCTTTTTCTGCTTCTATAACAAGAATAACGGCTCCCTCTTTAATTCCTTCATTCGTCAGGCTGCGGGCCGATTTTGAAATCACGCCGCTCGTGCTTTCCAGCAGTACCTCTCCATACCCATCCTCCGGAATAGCGGTAATGACTTTCCCGATTCTTCCATTCAGCGACTGTTCTGTGTAAACAAGCGACTCTTCTGCACGGGAAAGCGGAACAAGTACAAAGATTTTCAGAACAAGATCCAGCAGCAGGGCAGAAAGAGCAGAAAGAAGAAGAATGAGGACACTGTTCAGTTCAGTTGTCTGCTCCATAGCAAAGCCAATCGCCCCGAGAAAAGTAAAAAAGGAAAAAATAAGCACTGCGCTGAACCCATCTGCATCAAAGGCTCCGCTTATTGCATCTCCAAAAAATAATGTAAACAAGGTTAAAATGCCGGCAATGCCTATGACATATAGGTAAATTTGCTGTATTGGAACTCCGAAAATAAGCATAATATCCCCCTTCCAATACTTTCCTTCCTACCATTATTATCCCAGAAAAATTCTATAATTTCAATTTATTTCCTTAATCAACATAGAAAAAACCCCGGCTCATCAGCCGGGGTTTTTATCAATCTTCTTTTAATTTTGTTTTATAAGTCCATCCATCCTCCTGATAGACCTTCTTCTCCTTCATCAAGTAGCCAAGGCCGCGTTTAAAGGCGCCTTTGCTCATGCCGAATCTTTCTTTAATGTCCTCAGGGTCGCTTTTGTCGCCGTAAGGCATCGCTCCGCCCCGTGATTCCATATATTCAAAGATTTTTTCCGCGTCTCCGCCCTGCGCTTCATGAATGCGGGGCAAGAGAGATACGTTCAGAGAGCCGTCTTCTTTTACATCAATAACCCGTCCTGTTACAAACTCGCCGAGCCTTGGCACTCTTTGAACCTGTGTATGGTGGATAAATCCTTTATAGCCTTCAATTGTCAAAATGAAAGAACCTGCAGGAATGCTTCTGTATACGTGGCCGGAAACGTTTTTATTAAACACTTCCCTCGCAGCAGGAATTGCTTTCTCTGTCACAATCTCTTCCGGTGCCGGACGGGCAAAGAATCTTCCGTTATTTGTGATTCTAAGTGTGCAATACAGCTTGTCTCCCGCTTCAGGCCAAACCTCATGGTCCTCAGGCAGAATATCATTTGCCGCAAGCGCATCTTTTGATAGCCCGATATTGACAAAAGCCCCCATCGATTCTACAACGTCTACTACCTCAAGCCACTCGTACTCACCTTCATGGATCATCGGCTTTTTCATAGTTGCTGCAAGCCTGTCATTGAAATCAAGGAAAAGAAAAACCTCTACCTCATCCCCTGTCTCAACTTCTTCAGTTATCTCACTGTCATGCAAAAGCACTCTTGTTTCTCCGTCTGTTAAAAAAAATCCGAATTCTACCCGTTCATCTGCTGTTAATGTTTCATATGTTCCAGGTCTCAATAGTTTGTCACCGTTCCTTTCACTTGCTCTTACAAGTTGTTTAGCCTGTTATATTCTACTATAATCAAGCTATAAGTGAAATGTTTGGAGGATGAATCCTTATGGCAAAAGAAAGCTCCTTTGATATTGTATCCAAAATTGAACTTCCTGAAGTCACCAATGCAATTACAACAGCAATGAAAGAAATCCAGACCCGCTATGACTTTAAAGGCAGCAAAAGCGACATCAAGCTTGAAAAAGAAGAACTTGTGCTTGTATCAGATGATGATTATAAAATGGAACAGCTGAAGGATGTTCTTGTCAGCAAGCTGATTAAGCGCGGCGTGCCGACAAAAAATATTCAATACTCAAAAAGCGAAAACGCTTCAGGCGGAACGGTCCGGCAGCGCGGCAAGCTCGTGCAGGGAATTGATAAAGATAATGCGAAAAAAGTAAACGCCATTATAAAAAATACCGGCTTGAAGGTTAAAACTCAGGTTCAGGACGATCAAGTCCGTGTGACAGGAAAAAGCAAAGATGAATTGCAGCAGATTATTGCGGCCATCCGCCAGGCAGATCTTCCAATTGATGTACAGTTTATTAATTTTAGGTAAATAAAAAGCGGAGCATCAGATATCTGATCGTTCCGCTTTTTCTGTTTCACTGACCCTTCCGCTTTTCTTGTTTAAAGCTCTCCGTTATTTCTCAAGTCCAAATACATTTGATAATCAGCTTTTACCTGTGCTGCATAATTTTCACTCAGCGTCAGAATGGTTGTTTTCACTTTTGGCAATGCAGCGACTGCATCCAGGAAGCCCTGCTCATAGTTATATGGAACATACGCTGCATTATAATCCTTATCGGACCTGGCATGCGCTAGTGCAAATGCCGTTGCAGAGTATTTAACAAAGTCTTCCATATCACTGCGGCTATTGAAATCATCTGCACTGATTCCTTCCTTGTATGGTGAAATCCTTTCAACCCGAAATGATTTTCCGCTGAATGAAATGGTTCCAAGGTGATTGTCTGTTTTGATCCCAAGCGCCTTTGCAGCTGTTCTTGAGCGTTCGGCATGTGCTGGGAACCAGTCCTGATACTGGGAAGAAGACAAGCTTCCTTCTTTAAACATGGAAGGCAGACGCTGCTCCTTTACTTGAAGAAGAACATCATCATCCTGAGAATCGGTTTTCCCTTCAATCAGGACATAGTACTTGTCTGTTCCAAGACTTCCGAGCCCGGAGTGAAGCCTTTTGGCTGCATCCTTTATTTGAAAGTAGCCGGATGGCATTGACTGGCCAAAGCTTCCAAGACTTTGAATATAAGATGGCCAGCTGGCGGTGATCGCGCTTTTCACTGAATCAGCAGGGGCCAGGTTACTGTTTGACCAATTAAAGGTTCTCATTCCGTTTGAAACAACGGTCCATTTGGACAAAAGCTTTGCAAGGCTGTCAGATGACTTGGCGTGTCTTAATTCATCCTGAACAAACCCGCTCTTTAAATAACCTTCATCCAGCTGGATGGAGTCTTCGCTGCTGTTTCCATTCACACTTTCAATGGTTGATTGGTATGTATCTAAAAAGGATGATACTAAGTTTTCTTTATCCTGAGCTGATAAACTGAGGTTTTTGGCTTCATCAGCCATTAGAAAAATACTGGATGAAAACCTGATGAGATCCCAATAGAACGGTCCCTTATATGATTCATCAAAATCATTCAGGTCAAAAACAACCTCTCCGTTATTATTATCGAAAAAGCCTAAATTTTCCGCGTGGGCATCTCCCTGTAGAAAAGTTTGGATGTTCGGAGCTGTTTTCCAATTACTAGGAACAGGAATGACCCCTTTTGAAAGATCCTGGTAATACAAAGGATTGGTTGCCCTGTAAAAAGCAAAAGGGGACTCCTCCATAGCCGTATACTTCTCTTCTCGAAGTGATGGAGCTGGCATAAAAGCATTCTCATCAGAAATTTCATTCTTCAGATACGATTCCCGGGAAGCTGACTGATCAGCTGCCGCAGCAAAGGATAAAGGAACAAAGGCAATGGTGAGCGCTGTAAGTAAGGATGCTTTCAATTTCAAGATGTTTCCTCCTCTATTCAATTGGTCACCCTCTACTATACCGGTTGTTTTTTTCCAAAACATGAAGCGAATGTAAAGAATAAGATAAATATGTGCCTGCTAAGATGATCATTGTTTGAAATCCCCCCTTGAATGTTTTCGGAAAGTTAGGTAAATTAGAAACAATCAATCTTTCAAAAGAAACATATGCTGTTCATTGGCATGATTTAATAATTTCATATTTTCTTATCAAGAGAAGCTGAGGGACTGGCCCGATGAAGCTTCAGCAACCGGTATTACGCAGGTGTTTTACTATGCATCCAGGATGAAAAGACGGCAAAGCAAGCAAGTTTGTTTTTCGGTCTTTTCACCCGCCGCATGTTAAACCAACGCGTGCCAAGGTGCTAACTCCAGCAGGCATAATTGCTTGATAGATAAGAAGAAGCTCTGAACATAAAGCCTTCTTCTTATAGAAGGCTTTTTATTTTTAAAACCAACTGCTGATCAAATCAGAAACGGAGGAAACAGGATGGGCTTTTTAGAAGACTTGCAGAACAGAATCCTGATTGGAGACGGTGCTATGGGCACCCTCTTGTATTCATATGGTGTTGACCGATGTTTTGAAGAGCTGAATTTATCCGAGCCGGAACAAATAAAGGGAATTCACGATGCCTATATTGGTGCAGGGGCAAACGTCATTCAGACAAATACGTATGGTGCGAACTATATTAAACTCTCGCACTACGGGCTTGAAGATGACATTCGCCAGATTAACGCGAGCGCTGTCCGACACGCTAAGAATGCGGCTGGAAATCAAGTGTATGTTATGGGAACAGTCGGCGGTGTGAGGACCTTTAAAAAAAGCTCTTATTCTCTCGATGAACTGAAGAGAAATTTCAGGGAGCAGCTCTACGTTCTCCTGAATGAAGGGATTGACGGGCTTCTTCTTGAAACCTATTACGATTTTGAAGAAATAAGAGCGGTTCTGGAAATTGCCCGCAAGGAGACAGCCCTTCCGATCATTGCCAATGTTTCTCTCCATGAAACAGGGGTTCTGCAGGACGGCACCCCATTAAGCAAAGGGCTTACCATTTTAGAAGACTTAGGAGCAGATGTAACAGGTTTGAATTGCCGCCTTGGCCCGTATCATATGATTTCTTCTTTGGAGGAAGTGCCGCTTCCGAAAAAAGCCTTTCTTTCCTGCTATCCGAATGGGAGTCTGCCGGGCCTTGTTGACGGGAGGCTTGTGTATGATTCAGATGAAGGCTATTTTGCCGAAAGCGCCGTTAAGCTGAGAGATCAGGGAGCAAGGCTGATCGGCGGGTGCTGCGGCACAACGCCAAAGCATATTGCGGCCATGGCTGAAGCATTGAAAAATCTTGCTCCTGTTACAGAGAAAGTAATCCGGCCTAAAACAGAGACCATTAATATTGAGGGAATAAGCGGAAGAACCGGCCCTCCTCTTGAAGAAATAGCCAAAAACAGACGATCTGTTATTGTTGAACTGGATCCGCCGAAAACGCTTGGACTTGATAAATTCCTGCGCGGCGCAAAAGCTCTTCATGAAACAGGAATAGATGCATTGACTCTCGCTGATAATTCACTTGCATCCCCGAGAATTTCAAACGTGGCTGCAGCATCATTGATTAAAGAAAAAGTCGGTGCCCGCTCACTTGTTCATATTACTTGCAGAGACAGAAACCTGATCGGCCTTCAATCGCATCTCATGGGTCTTCACACTCTCGGGTTTTCCGATGTGCTTGCCGTTACAGGAGATCCATCCAAGATCGGCGACTTTCCAGGCGCCACTTCTGTTTACGACCTGTCTGCCTTTGATCTGATCAGCTTGATTAAACAGTTTAACGAAGGTCTTTCCTATTCAGGCAAGCCGCTCGGTGAAAAAACAAACTTTTCCGTTGCCGCGGCCTTTAACCCGAATGTGAAGTATCTTCATAAAGCAGTTGAGCGCCTGGAGAAAAAAATTTCATGCGGAGCGGATTATTTCATTTCCCAGCCGATCTTCTCTGTCAGCCAGCTTATTGAAGTGCATGAGGCTGTTAAGCATTTACCTGTACCGGTTTATATCGGCATCATGCCGCTCACGAGCAGCCGCAATGCTGAATTTATTCATAACGAAATTCCCGGCATGAAGCTGTCTGATGAGATACGCGAAAAAATGAGGATGGCAGGCTCTGACAAGGCTCTCGCTAAAGAAGAAGGACTTGCTATTGCCCGCACCCTCATTGACGCAGCTTTTGATTTATTTAACGGCATCTATTTAATTACCCCTTTTCTGCAATACGAATTAACGGTGGAACTGAGCCGCTATATGGCAGAAAAAGAAAAGCTCCGTTCAGAAAGGAAGTTTTTAAATGTCCAGCATCCATGACCAATTAGCAAAAAAAATCCTCGTTCTTGACGGAGCGATGGGCACGATGATTCAATCTGCCAATCTTACGGCAGAGGATTTTGGCGGCGAGGAGTATGAAGGCTGCAATGAATACTTAACGCTGACCTCTCCGGAAACAATTTTCCGCATCCATCAAACTTATTTGGAATCAGATGCTGATGTTATTGAAACCAATACATTCGGTGCTACTAAGCTCGTGCTTGATGAATACGAGCTTGGACATTTAGCTTATGAACTGAACGCGGAATCAGCAAGACTGGCCAAAAAGGCCGCTGAAGCAGCTTCCACTCCGGAATGGCCGCGGTTTGTCGCAGGCTCCATGGGACCGACAACAAAAACCTTGTCTGTCACAGGCGGAACGACCTTTGAAGAGCTGACTGCTTCCTACTCCGAGCAGGCGAGAGGGCTTATTGACGGCGGTGCTGACCTCCTGCTGCTGGAAACAAGCCAGGACATGCTGAATGTAAAAGCAGGCTTTATCGGCATCAAGCAGGCCTTCGAGCAAACAGGCAAAGAATTGCCGCTGATGGTCTCCGGAACAATTGAGCCAATGGGAACCACTCTTGCCGGCCAAACGATCGATTCTTTCTATATTTCGCTTGAGCATATGAAGCCGTTCTCTGTAGGACTGAACTGTGCAACAGGTCCTGAATTTATGACAGATCACATCCGCTCTCTTTCAGAGCTTGCGGACACAGCTG
This sequence comes from Metabacillus kandeliae, assembly GCF_021166585.1. GTDB lineage: Bacteria > Bacillota > Bacilli > Bacillales > Bacillaceae > Metabacillus_B > Metabacillus_B kandeliae. Next base: position 163,952 of record NZ_JAJOZE010000004.1, on the reverse strand, counting down.
TCAGCTGCTATCCAAACGCAGGCCTTCCTGATGAAGAAGGAAATTATCATGAGTCCCCGCAGTCCCTCGCCTTAAAGATGAAGGGGTTTGCTGAAAAAGGCTGGCTGAATATCATCGGCGGCTGCTGCGGAACAACACCAGAGCATATAAAAGCGCTGGCTGAAGCTGTAAAAGGGCTTCCCCCGCGGAAACCCTCCAATCTCGAAACAACCCATAAAGTATCAGGCATTGAGCCTCTCGTTTATGACGACAGCATGCGCCCGCTTTTTGTCGGGGAAAGAACAAACGTGATTGGATCGCGGAAATTCAAGCGTCTGATCGCAGAGAGAAAATTTGAAGAAGCTGCGGAAATTGCCAGACAGCAGGTGAAAAACGGCGCCCATGTGATCGATATTTGCTTAGCAGATCCTGACAGCGAAGAAAATGAAGATATGGAAGCTTTTATCACAGAGCTTGCCAAAAAAATCAAAGCTCCGTTTGTGATCGATTCTACAGATGAAGCAGTAGTCGAGACAGCTCTCAAGCATTCACAGGGGAAAGCCATCATAAATTCGATCAACCTTGAGGACGGCGAAGAACGCTTCCAAGCGATTGTGCCGCTTGTGAAAAAGTACGGAGCGGCTCTCGTTGTCGGGACGATTGATGAGGACGGAATGGCGCTCTCCGCCGAGAAAAAGCTTGAAATCGCTGTCCGCTCACATGATCTGCTTGTGAATCAATATGGCCTTAAGTCTTCTGATCTGATTTTTGATCCGCTCGTTTTTCCTGTCGGAACCGGTGATCAGCAGTACATCGGCTCTGCAAATGAAACGGTGAGAGGCATTCAGCTCATTAAAGAGCATCTTCCCTCCTGCTTAACCATTCTTGGTGTGAGCAATGTTTCCTTCGGCCTTCCGCCGGTCGGGCGCGAGGTGCTGAATGCTGTTTATTTGTATCACTGTACGAAAGCGGGCCTTGATTATGCCATTGTGAATACAGAAAAGCTGGAACGGTATGCGAGCATTCCACAAGATGAAATTAAGCTTGCCGACGATCTCCTGTTTAAAACAGATGATCAGACACTTGCTGATTTTACAAATTTTTACCGCGAAAAGAAAAAAGAAAACAAAGTCGCTGTGCAGAACCTTTCCCTTGAAGAACGGCTTGCCCTTTACATCGTGGAAGGAACAAAACAGGGGCTGATTGAAGATCTTGAGACCGCCCTTGAAAAATACTCAGATCCGCTTGATATCATCAACGGCCCGCTTATGGATGGCATGGCAGAGGTCGGCGCTCTATTCAATACGAACCAGCTCATAGTCGCTGAGGTGCTGCAAAGCGCAGAGGTCATGAAAACAGCCGTCTCTTTCCTTGAACCCCATATGGAGAAAAAGGACGACAGCGGCAAAGGCAAAATTCTGCTTGCGACCGTAAAAGGCGATGTTCATGATATCGGCAAAAACCTGGTGGAAATCATTTTAAGCAACAATGGCTTCCGTGTAGTGGATCTCGGCATCAAAGTAACCCCTCAGGCTATTATTGAGGCGGTCAGAAAAGAAAAGCCAGATATTATCGGCTTATCCGGACTGCTTGTAAAATCAGCCCAGCAAATGGTCGTTACAGCACAGGATCTCTCACAGTCAGAGATTGCTGTTCCCATTATGGTCGGGGGTGCTGCCCTTTCAAGAAAATTTACCGATAACAAAATTTCTCCCGAATACAGCGGCGCTGTTCTTTACGCCAAGGATGCCATGGACGGTCTTTCCCTTGCCAACAGGCTCCGCCAGGATCCAGGGCAATTTGTTAAAAAGCCAGTGACAGCAGCAATTGATCGTGCCCCTCTCTCTTCAGGAGGCGGAGGAGCTGTAGAGCTGCTGGAAAAAAGAGCAGTAATCAAGGAATCTCCTGTATATATACCTGAGGACTGTGAAAGGCATATTCTAAAAAACATTGATCTGAAGCAAATCCTCCCTTACGTGAACTGGCAGATGCTGCTCGGCCACCATCTTGGCTTGAAAGGGAAAATTTACAAAATGCTGCAGGAGAAAAATGAAAAGGCTTTGGCACTGTACGAAATCATTCAGGAGCTGATTGAGGAAGGCGCGGCAAAAGGCTGGTTTAAGCCGAGTGCTCTTTATCAATTCTTCCCTGCTTTCAGCGAAAATGAAAAGCTTCATGTGCTGTCTGCTGACAGAGCGATAGAGCTTGAAACCTTTACCTTTCCGCGCCAGCCGAAGCTTCCATACCGCTGCATTTCGGATTATGTAAGAGAAAGCAGCAAGGAACAGGATCACGTTGCCTTTTTTACCGTCACAGCGGGATGCGGAATAAGAGATATTGCCAGTGAATTCAAGGAAAGAGGAGACTATTTAAAAAGCCACGCTGTTCAGGCTCTTGCCTTGGAACTCGCAGAAGGGCTTGCCGAAAGAACCCATCAGCTGATCCGCGACAAATGGGGTTTCCCCGATTCGCCTGACTTTACAATGGATCAGCGGTTTGCGGCCAAATATCAGGGCCAGCGCTACTCATTCGGCTACCCTGCCTGTCCGGATCTTGAGGACCAGGCAAAGCTCTTCCGGCTGCTGCAGCCGGAAACAATCGGCATCCAGCTGACAGAAGGCTACATGATGGAACCGGAAGCCTCTGTTTCAGCTATAGTCGTATCGCATCCTGATGCTAAATATTTTAATGTAATGAGTTAGCAGAAAAGCGGAAGCGCCTGTTCAGCCCCGACAGCTGCTTTCGGAAAAACCCGAAAAGTCCGGTTTTGACTTTTTGGATTTTTGTGCAGCGACTAAAGAATTTAGCAGCGCAATAGAGCCCGGTTATAATAATCGTGCAAATTAGGTGAAATTTTTTCTTGTATTTTGAATAATTAAAAGAAGAAGATTGATTTTTAACACCTGTTGATCTACGTTCCAGGCGGGAGACTCCTGCGGGAGTGCAAGTGACGGAAGACTCCGCAGGAGTGAAACGACGAGGAGGCTCCCGCACTGCCCCCGGAAAGCGGACGCCTGCAACGGAAATCAACAGCCAAATTTAAAAGAACGTATATATTATGTTAAAAAATGCCTGCAGATGAATCTGCAGGCATTTTTATGCCATTCGCGGGTTTTACTTTTTCAGCTCAGGGAAAACTCTAATTGTTCACAAAATGGAAAATCTAATCAGAACGGGAGAGATATCGATGAGTAAAAATGAAGAGTATATCCAACATCCGCCCCGCCAGCACCAGGAAACCCAGCCTGGTCAGGAATCCAAAATGAACCCTGAACCGGAAACCGTCCGTTCCTCCTATAAAGGAAGCGGCAAGCTCGATGGGAAGGTTGCCATCGTAACAGGCGGCGACAGCGGAATTGGCAGAGCCGTATCCATTTATTTTGCCAAAGAAGGTGCAGACGTTGCCGTTATCTACTTAAATGAGCATGATGATGCAAATGAAACAAAGCGGCTGATTGAGCAAGAAGGCAAACAGTGCTTCTTGATGGCCGGCGACCTTGGTGACTCTTCTTTCGCAGAGCAGGTTGTCTCCGAAACAATCAACAAATTCGGCAAGGTGGATGTGCTTGTTAACAATGCGGCAGAGCAGCATCCGCAAAAGAACTTCACAGATATTACAAATGAACAGCTTGAAAAAACATTCCGCACCAATATTTTTTCCATGTTCTATTTAACAAAAGCACTGATGCCTCACCTGAAAAAGGGTGCATCCATTATTAACACAACATCTATTACGGCCTATGAGGGCAATCCGATGCTGATCGACTACTCTTCCACAAAAGGCGCTATCACCTCCTTTACAAGAGCGCTCTCAGGATCAGTCGCCAGTCAGGGAATCCGAGTTAACGGTGTGGCACCGGGTCCAATCTGGACTCCGCTTATCCCTTCCACTTTTGACGCGGATCAGGTTGAAAGCTTCGGAAAGGACACACCGCTTGGCCGTCCAGGCCAGCCGGAGGAGCTAGCTCCTGGTTATGTGTACCTTGCTTCTGATGATTCTTCCTATGTCACAGGCCAAGTGCTTCATATTAACGGCGGTAAAGTCATTAACGGATAACAACCAGATCGTCCCCCTTTTTACAGGGGGATTTTTTTATTGTTTTTAAAATGTACAGCCTGCTGCAAACACTGCATTGTGCACTCTAACTTTCCATAAAAGGAAAAATAACACCGCTGAAGAAGGCCCCATTGCCCCCACAAGCCATTTCCCCATAAAATTTCCTCTTTGTACCAAAAGGTGCATATAGGTTTATCTTCTACCGATTCGGGAATTCATTCTTCAAGGAGGGGATTCAAATGGACCCTAATTTAAATTATTTCATAATGATGAAACGCTGAAAGAAGCAATTGATAAAATAAAAAAAGACGGAGTGCGTGATGAGGATATTTACATTCTGGCGCACGACAATGATCATGTGAGACGGTCAAGAAAAGATAATGATGCCAATAAAGTTGGTGTAAAAGTAACAGGGCTCGGAACGGCTACTAAAAACATTTTCCGAAGCAAGGATGACAAGCTTGTTAGAAAAATGGAGAAAATCGGGTTTGAAACCAAAAAAGCAGAACAGCTTGAGGATGAGCTGGACAAAGGTAAAGTGCTGCTCATTGTTACACAGGAGGATCCCGTTACTTTTTAAAGGTCTTTTTAGAAAGACCTTTTCTTTTGGACACGCAATGAAAAAGGAGGCACAGCCCTAATGGTCAACAAAGTAAAGCTCGTCAAAAACCTTGTGAAAGGCGGAACGATCAAACGGACCGTGTCAGGCAGCATCCTCGGCGCCGCGATCGGATACGCGGCAAACCCTGAAAAAAGCAAAAAAATTCTTTCCATGATGGGAAAAGAGTTTATGAAGAATAAAGGCGGCAGCTTTGAAAAAATAGCAAAAAGTTTCAACCCAAAGGACGCTGGCAAACAAGCAGTCGAAAAAACGCTAGGCAAATTAACCGGAAAAAATAAACTTCCTGAAGATAAGGATGAAACGGAAATGAGTTCAGAACAGCAGCAGGAAAAGAATGCAGACCAAAGCCAGGACATCAGCAAGCTGAATGAAGAAAAAGAAATGCTTCAGCAGCAGCTCAAAGAGATTGAAGGCAAACTCAGCAGTGCCGGCAGCTCCTCTTCTGGCGCGCAGCAATTTGAAGAAGATGAAGACGAGGAAGAAGAAGAATACACTGGCAAAGAAAAAGCAGAAAACGAACAAAATCAGGAAGAAGAACAGAACAGCAGCAGTGATCAGGATGAGAAAGACTCCAATCAAAATAACAACAGCGAAGAAAAGGATACAAATAGTCAAAGCGAACAAGAAAACAGCAAAAAACAAGAAAATTTTTCAAATGAAAATGAGGACAGCGACCAGGTGAACTCTTCCGTGAGCCCTCAAAATCAAGAAGACGGCGGACAGGAAGACGCCGAAACCAGCCAGTCTGAAAACAGTGATGATGAAGCTTCTTCAAAAGATGAAAATGATCAAAAGGGTTCAACAGAAAACCCTCAGAATCAGGCAGACAGTGATGATGAAGACACTTCTTCAGATGATGAAAACGATCAAAAGAGTTCTTCTGAAAACCCTCATGATCAGGTAGACAGCGATGAGGAAGATACTCCTTCAAATGAAGAAGACGATCATAAGAATTCGACTGAAAACCCTCAGGATCAGGCTGACAGCAATGAGGAAGACACTCCTTCAAATGAAGAAGACGACCATAAGAATTCGACTGAAAACCCTCAGGATCAGGCTGACAGCGATGAGGAAGACACTCCTTCAAATGAAGAAGACGATCAAGAGAGTTCTTCTGCAAACCTTCAGGAACAAGATGACAATGAAGAGGAAGAATCCCCATCTAATGAAAAAGAAGAAGACGATCAAAAGAACGATTCCGAAAACAGCGGGCAAGAAAAAAATACAGATGCTCAGCAAGAAAATGACAGTCAAGAACAGCCTTCAAATGACAATCAGGAAGATGAAGAAGAAGACGCTGAAAACGATGATGCTGAATCCAAGCAGTCTGAAGAAAATGCAGATGAGAAGGACGAAACAGACAAACCGGCGGCAAGTTCTGCTGAGCAGGATCAATCTGAGGACAGCGAACAGGAAAGCAATGAAGAAGCTTCCGAGGATGCCCGGGATCAGCAGAATGAATCTGCCTCCAAAGATGATAAAAAGCTTTCACAGGAGTCTGACAGTGATTCTGACCGCGTGAAAACCGTATTGACGAGTAATGACTCAACCTCTGCGTCTTAAGCAATGATTCATTAAAAAATCCCCTGCAGGCTGCAGGGGATTTTTGTTACGCTCTTTTTTTATCTTCTTTCTTCAAATGGCATGTTTGCCTTTTCACAAGTGTATGAGGAATAATGATCCTCTTAATCGGTTCAGAAGGGTTTTCTATCATCTGGATCATATTTTTGGCTGCTTCATAGCCAAGCTGGACAATGTGAATGTCAACCGATGTCAGCGGCGGCCTTGACAGCTCAGCAAGCATAATATTGTTAAACGAAACCACTGAAACATCAGCCGGCACCTGAATGCCCATTTCATGAAGCGTGTTCAGCACACCGACAGCCATTAAGTCATCTGCCACAACCAAAGCTGTTGGCGGTTCCTTCAGAGAAAAAAGCTCGAGAACCGCTTCCTTCCCGCCCTCTTCCTGAAATTCCTCATGGATGATGTAATCGTCCTTGTATGGCAGACCGGCTACATTGATGGCTTTTTCATAGCCTAAGAGCCTGTCAATGGTTACAACAAAGTTCAAGTTTCCTCCGACGAAAGCAATTCTTTCGTGGCCAAGTTCGATCAAGTGCTCTGTTACTTCCTTTGAAGCTCTGTAATTATCATTATCCACATGCGTAATTTCTTCCACATGCTTAAACGGCTTCCCGACAATGACAAACGGAAATTGCTTTTCAATTAAAAAATTGGTTAATTGATCGTCTACTCTTGAATACAGCAGGATAATCCCATCAACCTGCTTCCCCTCCACCATTTGCACGACACCTTCAAATATTTCTTCCTCTGTTTCGCCTGTTGCCATGTGAAGGGCATATTGCTTTTGGTGGGCTCCTTTGCTGATCCCTCTGATCACTTCTGGAAAGAAAGGATTTTGAAAGGATTTGTCTGCCGAGCTTGGCATAATGATTCCGATCGCCTGTGTGGATTGATTGGCAAGGCTGCGTGCGATGAAGTTCGGATGATACCCAAGCTCTTGCATGGCTTCCCTTACTCTTTCCTTTGTTCTCTCACTAATGCGTGGATTATTTGCAATTACCCGTGAAACAGTTGATGGAGCCACTTTAGCCATCTTAGCCACATCTTTAATTGTTGCCATAATCCCACATCCTTTCCTGACAGCATCTTTGGTTTTTTCTTTTAGTCATCATATGGTTTCCATCCCGTTAGTTATCTTTGTTCATTACCGTATTTCCTTAGCATCCTTTTCTGTTCATCTTCTTACTTTCCAGTACATCCGTCAACTTACATCGATTGTTTTCCCGGCAGCAGCAAATGTTAAAAAAGAAGGAGCAGGTCAGAGCATATACGCTATTCTTACGCATGCCCAGCTCCACTCCCTCCTCTTATTACCTTCTGCTCTTGCGTCAGCCTTTTGTTCCGCCGGCTGTTAATCCGGAAACAAAGTAGCGCTGGAAGGAGAAGAATAAAATCGCAATCGGTACAGCGATCAAGGTTGCTCCTGCTGCAAACGTTGTAAACTCATTGCCGAACTGCTTTGCAACCATGTCATACAAGCCGACCGCAAGTGTGTAGTTAGATTCTGTACGAAGCAGCGCACTGGCGATGATAAAATCGGCCAACGGCGCGATGAAAGAAAACAGCGCTACAACCGCTATGATCGGTTTTGCAAGCGGCATGACAATCTGCAGGAAAATCCTTAAATGTCCTGCACCGTCTATTCTTGCTGATTCATCCAGCTCCTTAGGAATTGTATCTAAATACCCCTTCATCAAATACGTATTCATCGGAATCTGGCCGCCCACATAAATGAGGATTAAACCAAGATGTGTATCAAGCAGACCTGTCATAAAGGCAAGTACATAAATGGCAATCAATGCAGCAAAGTTCGGAATCATCTGAAGGACAAGCAATGTCATCAAACCGTTTTTTCTTCCGACAAAACGGTATCTTGAGAAGGAATAAGCTGTTAATGACACGAGAATCACTGTGAGCACCATTGTGGCAACACTGATTTTCATAGAGTTCCAGTACCAGATCAAGTAATTGCTTTTTGACGTATCAAAAAGGAATTGATAATGGGCAAGCGTTGCATTTTTCGGAATAATGCTTGAACCGGACAAACTCTGGCCGGGATTAAGTGATGAACCTATAATCCAGGCAACCGGATACAGGATGATCGCAAACACAATTAAAATGATGATATAGGAAAGTGTCAGGCGGAATATTTTATGCTGTTTAGTATTCATATCAGATCATATCCTCTTCCTGGAATGATTTTGTGCGTTTAAACTGCCAGACGGCAATAATGATGATGACTAAGGACAGCATCATTGTAATAGCTGCAGCTTTTGAGTATTGCGCGTTCTTCATCGTCAGCCTGTAGATCCAGGAAATCAGGATATCTGTCCCTCCTGCACTCTGGCCCTGAATCGCCGGCCCGCCGCCGTTAAACAAGTAAATAACGTTAAAGTTGTTAAAGTTAAAGGCATACTGCGTAATGATGATTGGAGCGGTTGAGAAAAGAACGAGCGGCAGCGTAATTTTTTTGAATTTCTGCCAAGTTGATGCACCGTCAACGGTTGCTGCTTCATAAAGTTCATCCGGAATAGACTGAAGCACACCTGTTGTCATAGCAAAAATAAACGGAAAACCGAGCCAGGACTGAATCATGATCAGGGCAAGCCTTGAAAACATCGGATTTGTCATCCAGTCCTGCGGCGGAATACCGAAGGCATGCAGGATCTGATTGTTGATCGCTCCAAATGATTCATTAAACATTCCGGCAAAAATTAAGATCGATACAAATGATGGCACTGCCCAAGGCAAAATGAACACCGTTCTGATGATCGCTTTTCCTTTAAGATCCTTCTGGTTTACAAGAATGGCAAGGAAAATCCCCACAGCTACCTGCAATGTTGTAGCTCCTACAGTCCAGACAATCGTCCAGGCCAATACACCAAAGAACGTCTGACGCCAAATATCGATTTTAAAAATATCAATAAAGTTCTGAATCCCTACCCAGTCAACCAGCTTCGCAGGCGGTGAATGGTAAAGGTCATAGTTCGTAAATGACAGGGAGATCACGAAAATAATCGGGAAAATAACCACAAAGATCAAGAGTAAGAACCCAGGTGACATGATTAAATATGGAAAACCATTATCAATTAAGTTTCGGTACTGCTCCTTCACACTGCTTAATTCCAAGCCCAAATCGCGCTTTTCGCCGTTTTTATAGGCATCTCTTAAATTAAAGAGAAAGAACAGCAATCCGAATATGAGAACGATTACAGATAGGATTCCCTGAATGAGAAGAAAAACGGAGTGGTCGCGCGGAACCTCTGTCCCAAGGGTGATAATCCCCCACAGTCCCATGTCCAGCATATCCCAGAACACTCTCAGAAAAGCTGCAGTGAAAATTAAAAAGAGGACCCCTTTTAAAAATTGCTTGTTATACAGCTGGCCGACTCCCGGAATGATGGAAAGGGCTGCTGCAACCTTCCTGTGGTTGGAATGGTATTCAAATTGGTTCATTTCGTCAGTTTTAGGGTGATAAGCAAGATTGCTCATATCGTCATGTCCCCTCTCTTTCTGATAATAGCGAATGTAAAACGGTTCATTCAACAGCTCTTTTATGCAGATAATACTTAGAAGTAAATGAAGAGCTCTGAGCTCTTAGGAAAAGGTAAATATCATTTACTTTTTCTTAAAAGCTCAGCTCTTTCCTTTAAAAAGGAAGCATTGGCTGGCCAATATTGGCCAGCCAATGCCTATTTAGGCAGTTTCTTATTTCGCTCCAGAACCTGCTGCTTCAATATCAGACTTAATGCGCTTCACAGCTGCATCAAGGGCTGGTTTTGGCTCAGCTTTGCCTGTAACAAGTGTTTGCAGGTTATCTGCCATGCCCTGCCATACTTGACCCATTTCTGGGATGTTCGGCATTGGAACAGAATAAGCGGATTGTTCTGCAACTGCTTTTGCTTCCGGATTGTCTTTAATGATTGGATCTTCCATTAATGATTTAACCGGTGGAATTTCGAATGTTTGCTTGTAGCGTTCTTTAGCCACTTTTTCGCTTGTTACGTATTCAACAAACTTTGTTGCCCATTCTTTGTTTTTAGAGAATGCGCTTATGTTCCAGCCTTTAACGCCGGAGAATGTTTTCATTGGAGTGCCGTCTGCAAATTTAGGAAGCGGAGCAACACCGATATCAACTTTTGCATCTTTATAAGGTCCGAAAGCCCATGGGCCGTTCATAACATAAGCAACTTTTCCTTCAGTAAACAGTCCATCAAGAGCTGAACCGCCGTTTTCACCGATGATACCTTTAGGGAAAAGACCTTCTTTGTACCATTTTTGGATGAATTCAGCACCTTTTACAGCGCCTTCATTGTTCAAACCGATATCTGTCGGATCCATTTTGCCGTCTTTTTCGCCGAATACATAGCCGCCCATTCCGCCGATTACTGCGTGAGCGAAGTAGAAGTTATCAAACAGCGCAAGGAAACCATACTGATCGCCTTTAGTCAGTTCTTTTGATTTTGCATAAAGATCTTCCATTGTAGCCGGTACGTCTTGCACAAGCTTTTTATTGTAGATAAGTACAGGAGTTTCAGTGGATTTTGGAAGGCCGTAAAGCTGTCCTTCGTATGTCTGAGACTTAATGGAAGACTCAGTGAATGTATCCAGAACTTTTTGGTCAACTTTGATCGGTGCAAGCAATCCTTCAACTGCCAGCTGGCCGATTTGGTCATGCGGAAGTGTTACAACGTCCGGACCTTTTCCAGTCGGACCGTCAAGGCGAAGCTGTTCGCGCTGCTTTGTCGCCATTTCGATATCTTTATATTCGATCTTGATGCCGTTCTCTTTTTCAAAATCAGCGGCAGCCTGCTTCAGCCAGCCTGCTTTCTTCTGATCTTCCCAAACAACTAATTTTTCCGGTTTTGCCGGCATGCCGCCGCTGGCTTCTGTGCCATCTTTCTTCGGCTCGCTTGATGCATCTTTCTTAGCATCCGGACCGCAAGCAGCCAGTACGCCAATCAAGAGAAGCACCATGGCAAATAACGAAAGGACTTTCTTCATTTTGACCCCTCCTAAAATGTGAAACTAGTAATTTTGTACTTGTACAACCGCTTGCACAATTTGTCTAAAAACTATAGCGCTTTCAATTAAGCGCTCTCATTCAGTGAAAACGATTGCACAACTTACCTTTATTATAGCGCCTAATTCTCGTTTGACAAGCATTTTTTTGAAAGTTTTTCTAAAAATGCCCTTCGTCGAAAATTGACATAGTGAACGCTTTCATTTACTCTCAAACTATTATTATCATACGCAAACGTTTGCGCTTTTATGATAAAAGACCGAGGACTATACTGCTAAAAATAAAAGGAGGAACTCATTTATGCTTGAAAACTTTACCGTTACCATCACCCCTTTTGGGAGAAAACGGAACGTAACTGTATACCTTCCAAATGAATATGAAACAACACAGAATGCCTACCCTGTTCTCTACATGCATGACGGGCAAAATGTCTTTAGAGACGAAGACGCGAGCTACGGCACTTCATGGGGCATACCGGAATATCTCGAACAAAGCGGGTTCCATCTGATCGTCGTCGGCCTCGACTGCAATCACGAGCGCTATAACCGATTCAACGAGTATGGACCATGGCAGAATGCCGAAATCAGCAAGCAAGTCATTGACAGGAACGAAACCCTTGGCGGTGAAGGTGCAGCCTACATCGACTACATCGTACATGAATTAAAGCCTTTCATCGATGCAAAATACCGTACGCTCCCTGAGGAAACATCTATGATGGGAAGCTCCATGGGCGGACTCATTACAACTTATGCAGCCTGCAAATACCCGGCAGTTTTCAAAAAAGCGGCCTCTCTCTCCTCCGCTTACTGGTTCAACCAAAAAGAAATCGAAGCTTTCGCTGCGGACAGTGCTTTGCAAGGACTGGAAAGATTCTACATGGACATTGGGACGAACGAAAGATCCGGAAAAATTGGACCAGAGCAATACGTTGCTTCAAGTATTCCTGTCTATGACATCCTGAAAGAAAAGGTGCCGATGTGCGAGTTTAAGATTTTTGAAGGTGCTGAGCATAACGAAGGAGCTTGGCGGGCAAGGCTCGGGGAGGTTTTTGGGTTTTTGTTTTTGGAAGCTTAAGGAGGGGGACGGGAAGCAGGGGGACGGTTCTCGTGCTTCCGAAGCAGCAGAAACCAAACAATTCCTACCTATTTCAGTGAACCTGTCCCCTGTCACACTGCCGCATTAAAGTCTTGGCACCTACTGATCAAATAAGCGCTCAATAAGTAGTCAATCAATACTCCCACTGTCCCCTTCTGCTTTAACGGAACGGGGGACAGGCGCAGATTTACTTCCCCTGTCCCCCGCTGCACTAATGGACAAAAGACCTGGCACTAGTTTTGTAACCTCTTGTCATAAAAGACGTTATAAAGCGGTTCCTCTGTCCCTCATCACTTTAGTGAAATGAGGGACAGGTGCCTCTTTTTTTTGGTGCCTGTCCCTCAATACAACACAGCATTAAAGCAATTGGGGCCTGTCCCCATTTTAATTCAGCCCTTGTCCCTCACTGCAGCAGCGCATTAAAGATCTGTCCCCACATTGCCAGCTCCCTGCAGTCATAGCAATTTTCAACAGCTGCCTCTGTCCCTAAAAGCTTTACCATAACGGGGGACAGGTACTCTATGTTGTTAACCTGTCCCCCGTCTTGCTAATGGAATAAAGATTTGTCCCCTCCTCGCTGCTTCCTTCTGTCACATAGTTTTAGTGAGACATCCACCTGTCCCTTGCTGCTTTAATGCAGTGAGGGACAGGTCCACCGGTATTGGTTCCAATCCAACCCCATAAAAATGGCCCTCTCCACCACCCCAAGTCGAACCATTTGAACCAAAACAATTCACCTTGTTAAAATGTAAAAGCATGATATCCCGAAAGGAGACTTTTACAGCATGAGTGAATATAAAAAGTTATTTGAGCCTGTTAAATTAGGAGCTTTCGATTTGCGTTCCCGTACGGCGATGGCGCCGATGACGCGGAGCTTCAGCGACGATGATACAGGTGTTGTGAATGATCAGGTTGTGGAGTATTACAGAAAGCGTGCAGCTGACGGGATTGGGCTGATTATTACAGAGGGTGTTGTGATCAGCTCCCGTGCGAAGGGCAATCCCGGAGTGCCAGGCATTTTCACAAAAGAGCAGGTGGAGGCTTGGAAAAAGGTAACGGATGCGGTTCATGAAGAGGGCGGCAGCATTGCTGCTCAGATTTGGCATGTTGGCCGCTTAAGTCATCCAGAATTGATTAAGGGGCAGACGCCTGAGGCTCCATCAGCGATTGCAGCTGAAGGCCTTGTTCCCCGCTTCCGCAAGCCTTACGCTGAGCCGCATGAGCTTTCAGTTGAGGATATAGAGCGCTTGATCGGCGAATATGCTGAGGCGGCCCGCAATGCAATAGAGGCCGGTTTTGACGGAGTTGAAATTCACGGGGCGCATGGTTATTTGATTGATCAGTTTAACAGCGAAGCGTCGAATAAGCGGACAGATGAGTATGGAGGCGATTTGCGCCAGCGTTTGACGTTTATGAAGCGTGTCATTTCGGCTGTGATTGAAGCAATTGGAGCGGATCGGACAATTATTCGTTTTTCTGCTCATAAAGTAGATGATCCTGGCTACCGCTGGGCAGATGGCGATGAGGCAGTGAAGATTTTCACAGATGCTTTCAGAGAAACTGGTGTGAAAATCATTCATCCTTCTGCCCTTGATGCACAGGAAGAGTTTGCACCTGGCGCAACACTGTATGACCTTTCCAGAAAGCATTGGGACGGATTCATTATCGGTGTCGGCAGTTTGACGGCCGATCAGGCGGAAGCTGCTTTAGAAAAAGGCGTGATGGATGTGGCGGCATTCGGCCGCCCGCTGATTTCCAATCCTGACTTTTTGCATAAAGTGAAAAGCGGCGCACCGCTTGAAGAGTATGAGGCGAAAAAGCATTTGGTTGTGCTGAACTGATTTTATAAAGGATGTCTCTTTTCTAAGAGGCATCCTTTTTTATATTAGAGTTTACTTAGTTGGCTTATTGAAGCAGCAGGTTTGTCCATCTCCCGCGCTTGTCGGGGCTGAACGAGCGGCTTCCGCTTTTCTTTGTTAGTAAGATTTATGTCTGCTGGCAATATTCCGGTATTCCTGCGGTGTCATGCCTTCGAATTTTTTGAAGAGCTTTGAGAAGTAGGCAGCGTCGCCAATGCCGCTTTCTTCTGATATGGCCGATATTTTGTCTGCTGTTGTAGCGAGAAGTTTTTTTGCCTGGGCGAGGCGGTATTTGTTTAAGTATTGCATGGGTGTGATGCCGGTTGATTTTTGCATGCATCTTGTGATGTAGTCAGGGTTAAAGCGGATTCCTGCGGACAGTTTGTCCATCCCTATTTCCTCTTTGTAGTGCTCCCTCAAATACTCCTTTGTGTCCTGCACGACTTTTTCCGCTGCAGATGGTATCTTCAGTGCTTCCTTTTGCAGGTGAAGCAGCAGCTCCTGAAAAACACCCTGAAGCCTTAGCGGCTGCTCAGTTGATTGATCAGTCATGCTTGCCAGGTCTTCAAGGAGCTCTTCTGTATAGAGGGAGTGAATGACAGCTGCCTTCTTTGGAATATTCAGCTGAAATGAAGCGGGAGAAATAAAGTCTGCTTCTTTTTGCTTGGCATTGCTCCAGCTGCTGTGGCCATCTTCTTCCGCATGAAAGGGCATGTGGGCACTAAAATGGATCCAGAACAGGCTGGTTTCTTTTTTAGAGGCTTTGTGTCCGAAGTGTTCTTTTCCAGGGGTAAGGATCAGATATTCTTTTTCTTTAACAGTGTAAGGAACCTTGTCTTCTGTGATAAACATTTCCCCTTTTACGATATAGAGCAGATCAAAGACCGGATAAATGCGCCGGGCATGTTTTCGTCCATTTTTAAAAGTGGATTGTCCGCCCTTTATAAAGGTTGGAAAAGGCGGGAGCTGAAATGCGAGATATGGCAAAGTGAAACCCCTTTCAGGTCGTATATTTCCAAAACGAATCGGTTTCTTCCCTTTAAATTATACATCTCTAAAGCTACACTAATAAAGGTTTTGATAAAAATTTTCCAAGGAGATTTTACATTTGAGAGTAGATTTACAGCATCGGAAAATCACCATTTTTTCCTTAACGTGGCCGATCTTTATTGAATTGTTTTTGTATATGCTGATGGGAAATACTGATACGCTCATGCTTAGCATGCATTCAGATGAGGCAGTGGCTGCTGTTGGGGTATCCAACCAGATTCTGCAGCTTGTGATTGTGATGTTCGGCTTTATGGCAGCGGGCTCTACGATTTTAATTACCCAGAATCTCGGGGCAAAAAGAGGTCAGGATGCAAAGGACATTGCCCTTATATCCATCATTTTCAACGCTATTTTAGGTCTTGTGATCAGCGTAATTCTCTATTTTTTCAGCAAATCCCTGCTTGGCATGATGAATTTGCCTCTTCATTTGATGCCTGATGCGGACGTTTATTTAGAGATTGTCGGCGGCTTTTCGTTTATTCAGGCCCTGATCATGACAGCGAGCGCCATACTGCGCAGCTATGGCTATACGAGAGAAACGATGTATGTGACCGTTGGGATGAATATCCTTCATATTATCGGCAACACGCTGTTTTTATTCGGTCCTTTCGGCATTCCGGTACTTGGCGTTGCCGGTGTGGCTGTTTCAACAGCTGTGTCGCGCTTTGCCGGTTTGATTTTGATTTTATTTATTCTCGCCAAAAAGGTGCCGTTCCCTGTTTTCAGCCGGTTAAAAAGCCTTCCTCTCCACCACTTTAGAACGCTTGTGAAAATCGGGCTTCCTTCTGCAGGAGAACAGCTTTCCTTTAATGTTTCGCAGATGGTGATTACGTATTTTGTTTCTTCGCTTGGCACAGAAGCTCTTGCGACAAAGGTTTATGCCCAGAACCTGATGATGTTTATTTATTTAATGAGCCTTGCGCTGAGCCAGGGCACTCAGATTGTGATTGGGCGGATGATTGGGGCAAAAGATTACGAGTCAGCTTTCAACCGCTGTTTAAAGACTCTTTATATGGCGATCGGTTTATCAACTGTGACCGCATTGGGTTTTCATACTTTTTCAGATTCACTGTTTCATATTTTCACTTCAAACGAGAGCATCATTCATACAGGCGGCCTGCTGATTTTGCTAACGGTTCTGCTTGAGCCTGGAAGAGCGTTTAACCTTGTGATTAACAATGCTCTGAGAGCGGCAGGCGATGTCAGGTTCCCAGTTTTCATGGGCGGTATGTCCGTCTGGTGTGTGAGCGTTCCAGCAGCCTTTCTGCTGTCTTCCGTGTTCGGGCTTGGGCTTATTGGCATCTGGATCGCCTTCATTCTTGACGAATGGCTTCGCGGGATACTCATGTACAAACGCTGGAAATCAAAGCAGTGGGTCACAAAAGGCTTCGTTTCTTCAAGAGAACCTGCTTTGCGTGAAAAACCAGCTATTTCATAATCATAAAGAGGATAGAGTGCCCTGCACCCTATCCTCTTTTTTCATCAAAATAGCGGGCAAGCGTCATCAGGGCGCTTCCCATCCGTTCATTTTCCGGAAAGATAACCCGCTCTATTCCTTCTTCCTTCAGCGACTGGGCTGTTACTTTGCCGACTGCAAGAGCTGTAACACCTTCAGAGAAGGCTTTGATGATCTTTTCCTCCAGGCCTTTTTCACGGGCATACTGCATTAAAAACCTACCTTGCGGCGTACTCGTAAAACTGACGGCATCGACGTTTTGCTCTGAAATTTCTTCTGCCAGCTTTTCAAGCACTGCTTCCTCAGGCGGGATGTGCAGATACGGCTGGATTTCCATGACTTCCGCATTTTCGCCGCGGAACCAGCTGACAAGCTTTGGTGCCTGCTCTCCGTGCAGCTGCAGCGCCACCTTTTTTCCGCTGAATGAAAAAGCAGCGAGCTCGCGGAGCAGCCCTTCATTGCTGCCGTCATCATCGCGGGCTGCGGCGTTGAGGCCTAGTTTCTTGACCATCTGCATCGTTTTATAGCCTCTGACGCCGATGTCGGTGCGGGAAAGCGAGTCTGTCCATTCTTTCTCAAGGCCGAGGCTCTTTGCCTTGTTCCAGAGCGCTTCTGTTCCCATGCCTGTAGTTAAGATCAGCCAGTCAGGCGGCGCCACTGCCATGGCTTTGATTTTTTCTTCCAGTCCTTCGTCATCAAGAAAAACGGTTCCCTGTGCAGGCAGCGGCAGGGCTGTCCCTCCAAGGTTTTCAATGATTTTTACCTGCTCTTCTATTTTTCTCTGGCCAGCCAGAATAATTTTTTTGCCTTCCAATCTGCTCAAGGTCTGCACTCTCCCTGTTTCTGTCCTTTTTTCAAGCATACCAGAAATTCCGCTTTCACAGCCTATCTTGGCTTGTTTCTTTTCTATCCCTTTTTCTATAATGAAAGTAATTGGGCAAATGGAGGTGCAAGGTTGAAGGCAAGTCAATTACTCTATTATTTCTTTTTTGTTTGGTATGCGTGCGGACTTGTGCTGCTCAGCCTGGATATTCTGCCGCCTGCCCTTGAATGGGCGAATGTGGTGTTTCTTATCCTGGCAGGCTCTCTTGGCGGCATTTACCTTGCTGAAGCATACGGGGTGAAAAAAGGCATTTTTCTTTCACTTATGATTATCATTTTCTCCATTTTTGCAGAGCATCTTGGCGTAAAGTATGGCATTCTTTTCGGAGACTACTATTATACGAAGGATTTCGGGCCGCAGGCTGCAGGTGTTCCAATTGTGATCGGCTTTGCCTGGCTCATGGTGACAGCAGGCTCGCATGCGATTTCAAAAGCGATCTTCAAAAGTGCTGCCGGCTGCATTGTGTTTGCCTCGATGCTGGCTGTTTTAATGGATGCTATTCTTGATCCTGTCGCCTTTAAAGTAAAAGAGTATTGGGTTTGGGAGCACAAAGGCCCTTACTATGATATTCCTTTTTCCAATTTTCTCGGATGGCTGATCGTTTCCCTTGTGCTTCACAGCTTGCTGTACATAACCGTCCGGGGAAAGATGACGATAAGGCCTGCTTCTGTTTGGGAAGGCAGGGCAGTTCTTGTTTACTATCTTGTTCTCTTTATGTTTATCCTGCTTGCCGTACTGAACAGCTTATGGCTTGCATCAGCTATTGTTCTCCTGCCGGCTGTCTTTGTCCTGATTCTTTACTTTCATAGGAAAAAGAGGGCTGCCCTATGATCCCTGCAAAAAAATCACCGGTGTTTGAGCACTTCTTTCATCTTTATAATAAGCAGCTGCTGAAAAGGCACTTTCACGGCATTTATGTGAAAAGCCCTCAGGAGCTGCCGAAAAACGCGCTTTTTTATGGCAATCACAGCTCCTGGTGGGACGGCTTGGTATGGTTTCATTTAAACAAAATGTTTCTGCATCATAACATTCATATCATGATGCATGAAAAAGGGCTGAATGAATTCCGCTTTTTTAAAAAACTTGGCGCCTATTCCGTTAATCGGAACCAGCCGCGGGATATCGCGCTATCCCTTCAGTACGGGGCAGAGCTTCTTAACAGCGGAAAGTCGACTATTCTGTTTCCGCAAGGCGATGAAAAGCATCAGGAGCTTCGGCCGCTTGGCTTTCTTCCCGGAATTGTCGCTTTATCGGAAAAGGCCAGTGCAGTGCCGCTTCTGCCTGCTGCTGTCTGCTATACGTTTGGCCATCAGAGAAAGCAGGCTGTTTATATTTCCATTGGAGAGCCTCACTTTTTAAGCAGCCTTCCTGGTGATAACCGCAGGGAAAAATCCGCTATGCTTGAGCGTGACTTTACATCAATGCTTGACGAATTGCGCTCTGCCGTCATCAGTGAACAGACAGAGAGCTTTCAAAACATTCTTTTGTAGGAGGTGATACAGTGGTAAAAGCAGCTGTTATTGGCGCAGGGCTTGGCGGGCTGTCCGCCGCGATCATGCTTAGAAGCGCAGGCTTTGAAGTGACGGTTATTGAAAAAAACTTCCATGCCGGCGGTAAGCTGATGCCGGTGTCGCTCGGTGATTACCATTTTGATTTCGGACCTAATACGATTACAATGCCGCACGTCTTCTCATCAGTTTTCGAAAAAGCAGGTGTTGTGATGGAGGATGTGCTGGAGTTCATCAAGCTTCCTCATCATACGAAGAACTTTTCCCCTGATGGAACAGAATTGGTTTTTTCACATGACAGTGACTATATGAAAAAACAGCTGAAGGAGCAGGACCCTTTCGGTGCTGAGAATTATGATAAGTTTCTAAAAGAAATTGAGCGGCTTTACCGCCTTTCAGAGGCTCATTTTTTTCCGAAAATGTTTAAGGGTCCGCTCGATTATTTGTCACCCCGTCTTGGCGCGGCTTTTTCACAGGTGCGGCCACTGGAAACGATGGATCATTTTTTCCGGCGCTACTTTAAGAGCCCTAATGTGCTGCAGGCATTGAACAGGTATGCCACATACATCGGCTCCTCCCCTTATGTCTCACCGGCTACATTTGCCATGATCGCGTACCTAGAGCTTGTGCAGGGCGTTTATTATGTCAAAGGGGGCAATGTAAAAATTGCAGAAGCTCTCCAACGTGCAGCTTCTGATATGGGTGTTTCGTTTCTAATGGGAAGTGAAGTTGTATCCATCCAAGTCAAAGAAAAAAGAGCCGAAAGTTTAACATTGGACAGCGGAGAAGTGATCAAAGCAGACGAATTTATCATGAATGCCGACTTGCTAAAGGCTTTTCCAGAGCTCGTGCAGGAGGATGACCGCCCTCATTTTTCCGACCAGAAGCGGGACAGGTATGAGCCCTCCATTTCTGCCTTTGTCATTTTAGCCGGCATGAATAATATTTCTAAAAAGCTGCATCATCACAACGTCTTTTTTTCAAGTAATTATCAAAGGGAGTTTCACGATTTATTTAAAAACGGGGTTTACAGTACCCAGCCGACCATCTATATCAGCAGCTCTTCCTATACAGACAGGCAGCAGTCTGTTAACGGGGACAACCTGTTTATCCTTGTGAATGCACCGCCGCTGAAAAAGGATGGCAGGCTGCAGGTGAATCCGGAGGAATACAAGGAGCTCATCTATGACAGGCTGGAAGCGGCAGGCCTTCCAATCAGGGAGCACCTTAGCGTGGAAAAGGTTATTACTCCCCAGGAAATAGCGGCTAAATTCGGCGCTTACAGGGGTGCGCTTTACGGCATCTCCGCGAACAGAAAACTGGACGCTTTTTTACGGCCCGGGAATTTTTCCAGAGATATTAAAAATCTCTCCTTTGCCGGAGGCAGCACACATCCGGGCGGCGGATCACCAATGGTGACGATCAGCGGGATGAATGTGGCAAAGGCTTTGATAAAAAGACACCAATAGAAAAAGCTGCCGGATCTTCTCCGGCAGCTTTTCTATAGGGCACTTTCCTCAAGCTGGCTCAAAATGCTGAGCTTTTCATCCTGTGTGACAAAGTTTCTCTTTGAAAAAACCTGGTATTGATTTTGGCGGATTTTGTTCAGAATGGCTTTATAAAAGTGGGCTGCAGCCTGTACAGGCTTTCGCGAATGAAGCGGATATTCGTGAAGGGTGTCCATGGCTTCCTCGTAGTAGGCTTCAGCTTCAAAAGCCATGTATTCCCACACAGAGATAAAAGCCTCTGTGACAATGCCTGATTTCAGGTCGTCTTCACTGCAGGAAAACTGGTTCATCACATCCTTCGGCAAGTAGATCCGGTTCCGGTCCAAATCTTCTCCAATGTCTCTTAATATATTCGTGAGCTGCATGGCAAGCCCAAGGGACAGGGCGCTGTTCCGCAATACCCCCGTTTTCTTAGGCGCCAGAATCGGAAGAAGCATCAGCCCTACCGTTCCTGCCACATGGTACGAGTAGGAAAGCACTTCATCTACCGTGCTGTACCTGTTTTTTGTTAAGTCCATACGCTGGCCTTCGATCATATCCCTGAAGGCCTGGACATCCATTTCAAAACGGCTGAAGGTGTCCTCCAGAGCCTCCCAGAGAAAGCGTCCGGACGGGCGGGTTCCGCTGAGAAAAAGATGAAATTCCTGTTCAAAGGCTGCGAGCTCTGCTGCCGGGGAATCCCCTTCATCAACAATATCATCCACAGTGCGGCAAAAGGCGTAAACGGCCCATACAGACTGCTTTTTCCTCAGAGGGAGAAGCGAGAAAGCCTTATAAAATGTTTTGGAATTTTGCTTAATCATTTCTTCGCATTGCTGGTAGGCTTTTTTCAGGCTATCCACTAGTTTTCACCTCTCTGTATTTAGCGGCATCCTCCAAAAGCTCAGATGCCATCAATTTAGCTCCTTGCATCACGATCGGCACACCTCCGCCAGGGTGAATGGATGCTCCTGCTGCGTAAACATTCTGAAGGATGGACGGCTTCACCTGAGGGCGAAATACGCCTGATTGATTCAGCGATGGAGCAAGTCCGAAGCTTCCGCCATCAAACAGTCCTTCTTTCATCGCATCAAGAGGGGTTTTCACCTTTTGCCAAAGAATCGCTTCTCTAAGGCCGGGGAATCCTCTCTTTTCAAGCTCATCGATCATCTTTTCAATAAAGGCATCCTGTTCCTTCCAGTTGATTCCCTCTCCTGAAGGCACAGGCACGAGAGCATACAGCACGCCTTTCCCCTCTGGAGCAAGGCTCCCGTCAATAACGGAAGGATGGAACGCGTATATGGAAGGATCCTCGGGAAGCTCTTTTGTTTTAAAAACGGCCTTCATATGACTGGAAAAATCAGAGCCCATAAAAAACTGATGAACATCTGCCTTATGATAAATCTTGTTCAGCCCAAAGTAGAGCAGAAGACAGCTGGAGGAAGGCGTGTAAGGCTTTTTCTTCGGCATATAGCGGTTTAACAAATGTGAGACGGCTGGAAAATCCCCATTAAGGACGAAATAGTCTGCTGCGATCTTTTTTCCATTAACCTCAGCTGAAACGGCATTTAAGCCGCTTACCTCAAATCCTGTCAGCTCTGAATCTTTTAAAATGGCAACGCCTAATCTCCTGAGCGCCTTTTCAAGAACGGCTGCGAGTGAGGCATATCCGCCTTTCACATAATAGATGCCATGCTGATGCTCGCTGTAGGAAATAAGGGAATAAAGAGCTGGCGACTCATAAGGGTTGCCGCCGATATAAAGGGTTTGCAGGGAATAGGCCTGCAGGAGCCGTTCGTCTTTAAAATAGCCCTGCAGCGATTTATACACGCTTTTGTATGCCTTCAGCTTCATCAGCGCCCGGATGTTGCTGCCTGTCCAAAAATCTTTTTTAAAAGTGAACGATTTTTCTAAAAATGCTTTTTGGCCTAAAGGAAAAGAAATGTCCATGTCCTTCATAAAGCGCAGAAAACCTGACGTGTCTCCAGGAAATTTCTCCTTCAGCTCCTCCAGCTGCTTTTCTTTCGAAGAATACTTCCTGTAAGTTGATCCGTCCTTATAGTGAAGGGTGTAAAGAGGATCCATCTTAAGCAATTCGTACTCTGTTCTGGCCACACCTGCCTCATCGAGAATGCTTTGCAGCATTTCCGGCAAAAGGACGATCGTCGGGCCTTCATCAATTTTGAAGTCCTGCTCTCTGATGTAAGACAGCCGGCCGCCCAGCTTATGGCTCTTTTCACATATCGTAACATCCATTCCGTTTTTTTTCAGTAATAAAGCGGCTGTCATGCCGCCTATTCCGCTCCCGGCTATGAGTACTTTTTTCATCCGATGCCAGCTCTCTTTCCAGGTCCGGCCTTAATTTGCGGAAGATGGTCCTTTTTAAAAATGCCGTTCACAGTAATTCTTGCCGATTCTAAAATCGTCGGAAGCCCGCTGCCGGGATGCGTGCCGCCTCCTACAAGCCAGCAGTGATCAAGCTCATCAAATTTGTTGTGGGGCCTGAGCACCATCATCTGTGACAGCTGATGCCCCAGATTAAAAGTCGCTCCTTTGTACACAAAAATATCTTTTTCCCATTCCAGCGGAGAAATAATTTTTTCTGTCACTATATGATTCTCTAAATCTTTAAAACCCGTTCTTTTTTCAACAGTTTCCAGGATCAGCCTCCGGAACGTTTCCTTTTTCTCCTCCCAGCTTATGCCGCTCAAATTGCTCGGCACAGGCGCAAGGACATAAAGGGCAGATTTCCCTGCCGGTGCAAGGGTTGGATCTGTTACACTGGCGTTTTGGATATAGATCGAGATATCATCCGATAAATCAAATGTCTTGGTGATCGCTTCCACATTTTTCTTGTAATCTTTCGCAAAAAGAATCGTATGATGCGGCAGATCATAAATTTTGTCCAAACCAAGATAAATCATAAAGGTAGAACAGGAAAACTTCTTTTTGGAAAGCTTGGCTTTTGAAAACTTCTTTGAAACGCCTTCCTCTAAGAGATTTGTCATCACATGGGCAAAATCCCCGTTTATGATCACCTCGTCTGCTTCTATCTTTTCCCCGCTTTCAAGCAAAATCCCTTTCGCTTTTTTTCCTTCGTGCAGCAGTTTTTTTACGCCCTGACCAAGATGGATTCTGCCTCCAAGCTCCTCAAATGCTTTTGCCATCGCCTTTGACAGCTGGTTCACTCCTCCAATTGGGTGATAAATGCCGTATGCATGCTCCATATAAGAAAGAATGGAAAAAGCACCAGGGCATTCCCATGGCGACATGCCAAGATATTTTGACTGAAAGGTAAAAGCCAGCTTGATGCGCTCGTCCATAAAATAATCCGACAGCACCCCATAAAGGCTTTTCGTCACAGTCAAATCCGGAAGCGCCTTCAGCACCCTCGGGCTCAAGTAATGATGAAACCGGTCCATCCGGCTCTGCAGAATAGGCGACAGCTTGTCCATTTTCCGTTCCGTGTCAGCCATAAACCTCGCATAGCCATCACCGTCTCCTGGTGCAATCTCATCAATCCGCTTTTTCATTTCCTCCGGATTTCTTGTCATGTGCAGTGATTCGTTTTCAAAAATCAGTTCATACAAATCATCAATTTCTTTCAGATCCACGTAATCATGCAGATTCTTTCCTGCTGACTGAAAAATTTCTTCCGCTATATGAACCATGCTGAGAAAGGTTGGACCCATATCAAATGTAAAGCCGTCAAGATTGATGGAAGAATTTCTGCCTCCAACATAAGGCTGTTTTTCATAAACATCCACTTCATACCCTTTGCCGGCAAGCATAAGCGCTGCGGCCAATCCGCCAGGCCCTGCGCCGATCACGATCATTTTTGATGCCATTGCATTCACCTCACGTTTCCTTTTCCCTTGTACAATAGTTATACAAACATTATACGTTTATAGGTATTAAAAGACAACGAAGAAAAATTTCCCAATACTCTTTCTATAAGTATATCTTTTGTGCAGCCAGTTAAGAAGCTGAAGGAAAAAAGATAGACTTGTACAGAGCTTCTGCAAAAAAAAGCAGCCAAAACCCGGCTGCTAGGCATCTTTAATATTAATCCGGTATTCCTCAAACCACACGTGAATCTGACCAAGATGGGCAAGAAGCTGCGGCCCTGTCATCAGCTGGCCGTACCAAGGAGCCTTAAACCCGCTGCCGTTCGTATCGATAATACGGTTCAGCTCCTCCCTGTTCAGCAGTTCATGAAGCACGGAATCTTTCTTTTTCAAATGCCCAAGCAGCCAGGATTTCACGGCTTCTGTATAGGCAGGGTGATGGGTTTTCGGATAAGGACTTTTCTTCCTGTACAGCACCTCTTCAGGCAGCAGTCCTTCCAGGGCCTTCCTGAGCAGCCCCTTTTCCCTGTTCCCGTGCATTTTCATTTCCCACGGGACATTCCAGACATATTCTACAAGGCGATGGTCGGCAAACGGCACCCTGACTTCAAGGCTCGCACCCATGCTCATTCTGTCCTTCCTGTCGAGAAGGGTTGTCATGAACCAAAGCATGTTAATATAGAAAAGCTGTCTTCTTTTTGATTCAAGAGACGCTTCCCCGTCAAGCAGCGGTGTTTCAGCCATTGATTCTTCATATCTATTTTTCACATACTCTTTTAACTGCAGCTTTTCTCTCCACTCAGGCTTTAGCAGCTCTACTCTGGCATCTGTTGAACGCATCCATGGGAACACATCCGCCTCGCCGGGACGATGAAACCAAGGGTACCCTCCGAAAATTTCATCTGCGCATTCTCCAGAAAGGCTAACAGTAAAATCCTTTTTAATTTCACGGCAAAACCAAAGAAGCGAGCTGTCAATGTCCGCCATCCCCGGCAAGTCTCTAACAAGCACTGCCTCTGTCAAATGCTCTGCCAGCAGCTGCTGTGAAATCACCGATCTCGTGTGGTTCGTACCGAACGCATCAGTCATCAGCTGAATCCAATAGCCATCAGCATTTGGCTGAAAATCGCTTTTTTGAAAAAATTTCTCGTTTTCTTCATAATCAATCGAGTAAGTATGAAGCTGCCCTTTGCCTTCTTGCTTGTATGCTTCTGCAGCTATCGCTGTGATCGCACTGGAATCCACACCGCCTGACAAAAAAGTGCAGAGCGGCACATCTGAAACAAGCTGGCGCGTTACAGCATCTTTAACAAGAAAGCGGACTTTGTCAACTGTCTCATCAAATGAATCCGTATGCTCAGCACTCTTCACATTCCAATACCGCCAAACCTTCAGCCCTTCTCTGTTCAGCTTCAGGGCATGCCCTGGCCTCAGCTCCTTAATCCCCTGAAAAACGCCGCTCCCAGGTGTTCTTGACGGCCCTAGCGCCATTACTTCAGCAAGCCCTTCTCTGTCAACGGCCGCCGCTGTTTCAGGGTGAGCCAGAATGGATTTTATCTCAGAGCCGAACAAAAACGAGGCATTGTTTTCCTTGTAGAAGAACGGCTTGACTCCGAGGCGGTCTCTCGCCGCGAACAGCTCTTCTTTTTCACTGTCCCAGACAGCAAAGGCGAAAATGCCGTTCAAATGGCCGAGACACGCTTCCCTCCATTCCATAAAAGAAGCAAGCAGCACCTCTGTATCAGAATGCCCTGTGAAGCGGTGGCCTCTCTTCAGCAATTCTTTTCGGATTTCCTCCGTATTATAAAGCTCGCCATTGTAGCAAATCGTAAAGGTGCCGGCATCCTTCGTCCGGCTCATCGGCTGCCTGCCGCCTTCAATATCAACAACTGCCAGGCGTTTATGGCCGAACAGCACATGGCGCTCACCAAAAAAGTTTGTATCATCAGGGCCCCTTTTAGACAAGGCTGCCGTCATTTTTTCCACTATGTTCTTCCGCTGTGATAAGTCCTGCTGCAGATCAATCCAGCCAGCTATACCGCACATCCTTCATCATCTCCCTGTTTCGGCCTCTCTTAACCGTCATCAAGCAATCCACTACATAGCATATGAAAGGAAGCTTTGTCCGGATGAATGGTTTGGGCTTTGCTATGTTCTTTTCTGATAAAAACCAGCGGAAAACGAGCTCTGTATAACGGCCTCTTCTTTTGGGTAAAACGAGAATAAAAATATTCATCAGGGAGTGTACAGCATTTGAGCGAACAAAACAGAACAGAGCTGCTGCAGGTTCAGGACCGCTCCTATATGATCGGAATGATTCAGCAGCTTGAAGAAGAATGGTTTTTTATCGAAGAAGACGAAGACCAGATGGTGCTCCTTGAAACATTAAATACAAAAGAACTTGAAATTTTTCTCGAGGAAAAATGGCAAAAAGCAAAACTCGCAGCAAACGGCAAAATAAAGGGGCCCTTCGGAACCCATGTCATCCATGAAGACGACTGCTTCCGCATGAAAAAACCACTCCCCTACGCGCTCGACCAAATGCTGCAGTCTCTGTCAGACAAGACCTTCGAGGAATTTGCCAAACAGCTGAACAGTCTGGGCTTTTCAATCTTTGACTGCGTCTACAGCTACAACCAGCTCCTCTTCCTCAGCCGAAAGAAACGAAAAAAAGGCGTATCCTTTTTCCAATTCGACAACGAAGAAGGCATCTGCGCCGTCCAGCACCACTTTGAACGCGGAACAGCTGAAGGTGACAGATTTGAATTTACGACGAGCTTTGGAAAGAGGGCTGTGCTTTCTTATAGTGCTTAACGAAAAGCGGAGGCCGCTCGTTCAGCCCCGACAAGCGCTGGAGGAAAATCCCGAAAAGTCCGGGTTTGACTTTTTGGGATTTTTCGAAGCGACTCGAGGGGCTAGCGGCCGCAGCTGGACAATGAAAAGCGCAAGCGGCTTGTTCAGCCCCCGGTATAAAAAAAAAGACCAATTCACAATTGGTCCTTTTTTTATCAGCTGAAAGGATGAAAGCCAAGCGGCAGGCGCAGGCCAAGGAAAATAACTAATACGAGTGCTATCACGAAGCCGATCCAAAGCCCTTTAAGAGCTTTTCCTTTTTTCATGCGGACAAGGATCATTTCCATCAGCACGAGGATCACTAAGCCGATCAGCAATTTCCCGTAATATTCTCCTGTAAACTTCTTAATCGTGTAGCCTGCTAAAAAAAGCTGCAGACCTGAAGCCAGGATCAGTATGTAGAATACCCTTGTAATCATATGTACAATTTTAAACGGTTTTGCTTTGCCTGATTGAAAAAGAAATACAGCAGCAAAGAATAAAATAATTCCTAGAGCCCATGCTGTAATGTGCAGGTGCGTTGTCATGTTTTTTCCTCCTACTTGTTTTCTCTTATATTACCATGAAACTGGCTTCCAGTTGGAAGAAGAAGTTGCATTGTTGTGTATTGTTTTCTTTACTATCCTGGGATATTGTATACATAGAGACCCGCTTGAAATAAAATGAAAGCCTTTTATTTCTTAGCAGACGGGCACTGAAACAATGCGTTCACGCATGTTTCACACAATTCGGGGAGTACGGAGGGATACTATGACAAAATCAGCACAAATCATTGAAGTGACCGAAAAATACGGAGCCAACAATTATCATCCGCTGCCGATCGTCATTTCCAAAGCAGAAGGTGTTTGGGTGGAAGACCCTGAGGGCAACCGCTATATGGACATGCTGAGTGCCTATTCAGCTGTTAACCAAGGCCACCGCCATCCAAAAATCATTCAGGCTCTGAAGGATCAAGCGGACAGAGTGACTTTGACATCCCGCGCTTTCCACAGCGACCTACTTGGTCCATGGTATGAAAAAGTGGCACAATTAACAGGCAAAGATATGGTGCTGCCGATGAACACAGGAGCAGAAGCTGTTGAGACTGCTGTGAAAACAAGCAGACGCTGGGCGTACGAAGTAAAAGGCGTTGAAGCAGACAAAGCTGAAATTATTGTCTGCGAAGATAACTTCCACGGCCGCACGATGACCGCTGTGTCTATGTCATCAAGCGATGAATACAAGCGCGGATTCGGTCCAATGCTGCCTGGCATTAAAATTATCCCATTCGGCGACCTTGATGCTTTAAAAGAAGCCATCACACCTAATACCGCTGCCTTTATTTTCGAACCGATTCAAGGTGAAGCCGGTATTCACATACCGAAGGAAGGCTTCCTGAAAGAAGCTTATGATCTTTGCAAAGAAAACAACGTCCTTTATGTGGCAGACGAAATCCAGGCTGGCCTTGGCCGCTCAGGCAAATTATTTGCCTGCGACTGGGAAGA
The DNA here is from genome assembly GCF_021166585.1 of Metabacillus kandeliae. Classification (GTDB taxonomy): domain Bacteria; phylum Bacillota; class Bacilli; order Bacillales; family Bacillaceae; genus Metabacillus_B; species Metabacillus_B kandeliae. Next base: position 135,161 of record NZ_JAJOZE010000004.1, on the reverse strand, counting down.
CGTAAAGCCTGATATGTACATTCTCGGCAAAGCGCTAGGCGGCGGAGTATTTCCTATTTCCTGCATCGCAGCTGACAAAGACGTTCTAGGCGTCTTCAATCCAGGGTCACACGGCTCAACATTCGGCGGAAATCCGCTTGCATGCGCCGTTTCTATTGCTGCCCTTGACGTTCTTGTTGATGAAAAGCTTTCTGAGCGCTCACTGGAACTCGGAAACTACTTCCAGGAAAAGCTGAGCGAAATCAGCAATCCTAAAATCAAAGAAGTGCGCGGAAAAGGACTCTTTATCGGAGTTGAGCTTACAGAAGATGCACGTCCTTACTGTGAGTCCCTGAAAGCAGAAGGCCTCCTTTGCAAGGAAACGCACGACACTGTCATCCGCTTTGCACCGCCTCTTGTGATTTCTAAAGAGGAGCTTGACTGGGCAATTGAACGTGTGAAAAAAGTTCTTTCTTAATAGATTGAAAATGCCGGGGCTGAATCCCGGCATTTTTTAATTGAATTGAACATGATTTGGTTGCTGGGAGCTGTTTATGCGCTGGTACATCGGTTTATCCGCGGGTTTACAATTTTATGCGCAGCTTAACGTATATACGCTAGTTCACTTTTTCACGCATAACCCCCTCCCCCACAAAAAAACCCGGTCCAAAGGAATCCATCCTCCATACCGGGCTCTCACTCATTTCACCTGATTCTTCAGCGTTCCCACACCTTCAATCACAATTTCAATTTCATCGCCGGACTGCAGGAATTTCGGCGGGTTAAATCCTTTTCCGACTCCTGATGGCGTGCCGGTTGCAATCACATCGCCAGGCTCCAATGTGGTTCCCTGTGAAATGACTGAAATGACCTTCTCAATCGAAAAGATCATATCCTTCGTTTCACCGGACTGGCGCAGTTCTCCGTTCACTCTTGTTTCAACCTTCAGCGAATATGGGTCTTCTACAGCTGACTTATGGACGATGTAAGGACCCATTGGACAGGATGTATCAAGGCTTTTTCCAAGCAGAAACTGCTTGTGCCTGGACTGCAGATTTCTTGCAGTCACATCGTTCAGCACAGTGTAGCCAAACACATAGTCCATCGCTTCCTCTTCTGGAATCCCCTTTCCTTTTTTGCCTATGATTACCGCAAGCTCGCCTTCGTAGTCGAGTTCATTTGTTATATGAAGATGCGGATCAATTTTTTCACCTGGGCCGATGACAGATGTCGGTGCTTTTGAGAAAAGCATGACGTACTCCGGAATGTCTGCTTCGCTTCCCATTTCGATCGCGTGGTCTCTGTAATTTTTGCCGACGCAGTAAATGTTTTTGTTCGGTCTTGGGATTGGTGCAAGCAGCTGCACGTCTTTTAGCGGATATATAAATGACTCTGTTTCTTCTGATTTGTTCAGCCAGCTCTGCAGCTGCAAAACATGGTTTTTCAGCTTTTCTCCCTGTTCAATGCAGGCTGTCATATCAGCTGGAATGGTCTCCATTTCAAAAAGCTTTTTTTCTGCCTTCTGCAGGTCCATAATATGCCCGTCTTCTGTGACGATTCCTATAAATGTTTTCCCGTTTAGCTGGGCGGTTGCGAAAATCATTATCCATTCCCCCATGACTGCATAGTTAATTTTTATCTGAGCCTGAAAAAATCTGCCGTGGCGGAAGCAGTCTGCTCTTTCATTTTTTCAAGCGGGATAGCTAACATATTCGACAAACATTCGCAAATCTCCTCTAAAAACTCAGGGGCAGTCTCCCTGTCCTCAAATGGGCCGCTATAAGGCCAAGGCCCGTCTGTTTCAATCATCAGCTGCTTTTGAGGCACAATCCTCGCCAGCTGCTGATCCCGCTCTCTATAGCACACTTCAGGAGTCACCGAAATCATATATCCGCTGCTGATGATGCTTTGCACAATAGGGACAGGCGCCTTCAGCCAGTGGAAATGCACTTTTTCAAGAGAATGCTTTATTGCAAGGGAAAGAGCTTTTTCTGCTTCACTGTGAACGGCGTGCAGCACAGCGGGAAGACCTGTCTCTTTTGCTTTTTGAAGAAAAATCTCCAAGTGTTCAATATAAGCTTCTTCTTTTTCCTTTCCTAAAAGAGAGGTTTTCTCATAATATGGCAGGCCGATTTCCCCTATTGCCTTGATTCTGTTTTTTTCTGCTTCTATAAGATTCAGCAATTCATGGAAATCCTGCCTGGACGGCAGCAGCTTTTCCGGATGGTGGCCGAGTGCGGCATGCACAAAGTCTGGATAGACGGATTGAAGCTCGAGCGTCTGGTAGCTTGATGCCAGGTCCGAACTGACGGCAAGGACTCCGGTAACTCCTGCTTCCCTCCATCTTTCAATCATTTGATCCATCGGTCCATTGTATTGATCTAAATGAATATGAGCATCAATCATGGCTGAATGTCCTTATGAAAAGGAATAAACCCTTCTTTGTTTACTTTTACATTCTCAGTAGAAAATACCTTTTCAAAGGCTGTTATAACCTGTGCCAGCTGGTTCCGGCTATACCACTCTTCCGCCTCTGCCTTTTGGAACAGCTCTTTCATTCCAAGGCTTTCTGAGCGTCTGCCGTTCGCTCCGTCCCCTAAAAAAAGATCATCGATGCACACCCTGTCTGTTATCTGCTTCAAGCGGTCAGGAAAACCATCGGCAAAAGGGAGAACAGGTGCAACCGCTGCCTGAGCAGGTATGCCATTTTCCTTTATCTCCTTCAGTGCATTCATTCGTGCCTTTAGCGGTGGAGCACCAGGCGAAAACAGTTTTCGCATGTCCTCTCTGTCTGTCTCAATGGTCATACTAACCAATATCCTGCTGCCGAATACTTTAAACAAATCTATGTCTCTTGCTGCAAGCGGACTTCTTGTCTGGACAAAAAGAAAGTCCGGCTGGAACTCAGCCATGGTTTCGAGAAGCTTTCTTGTGACAAGCTCTTTGCTTTCGATCCCCTGATACGGATCTGTGCTGGAGGACATAAAAATTCTGACCGGGCCCTTCTTTCTGGCCCTCTCTAACTCTCTTAAAAACGGGCCATTTAAAGCTTCTTTCACATCTACCCATGTACCCCATTCCTCTTTTCTGAAAAGAGACACAGGGAGCTTTCTGACATAACAGTATTTGCAGCCAAAGGCACAGCCTGTATAAGGGTTCAGCGTATATTCATAGCCTTCGAGAAACCCGCCAGTTTTGTTTAAAAAAGCCCTCGGTGTTTTATGTGAAACTAGCATAGTATCCTCCTTTCTGTTGAAAGATGTAAGTTTATTGGTAATTTTAGCGAAAATGAAGACAAGTTCATTTTTCGTTGTATAATAGGTTTGTTCATTTCCAGTTCCATCCTTATTGATATGCATTTTTATTGAAAGTTGGAGAGTAAATGGTTAATGAAATTGAAGCAAAAAGAAAAGATTTGATTGATACAGCCCGGCTGTACGGCCTAAACGCCAAAGCGACCATCGCATGCAGCCAGGAGCTGGATGAGCTTTTGCTGAAAGAAATTAAGCTGCAGTCAAAATACAGTGCGCCGCCCCAAAATCAAAAGGCTCGGTAAGTCCAGAGCCTCCACAGTTTTTCGATAGGCCCGTACCGGTGTTTTTTGAGCCAAAGCCTCATCATTCCTGCTTGGCAGATATAGATAAGGAAGGCAGCGCCGAATAGAAAAAGCGGATCCTGCTTTCCGTAAAGTCCAAGCCCATAAGGATAAAACAGCATTCCCAGCAAAAAAGACTGCATGAGATAGCAGGTAAGGGAAGCTTTTCCTAAAAAAGCTGCTGAAACGAGGACTGCCGGCAGCTCTTTTTTCTGAAGACTGAACAGGATAAGCCCTGTATAAAACAAAGCAAGCAGCGGCCCACCGACAAACAGCTGCAGATGAACCGTCAGCGCATTTTCCCCCAGATAATAAGGAGCTGTTTTCAGCAGCATCCCGGCTGAACCAGAAAACAGCATGATCAAACGAAGTTCCCTGATCACCCGCTTTTCCAGATGATTTTCAAACCACCCCTTGCACGCAGCATACATTCCAAGCAAAAAGAAAGGCAGCACAGCCAGAATCAGAAACACGGCTATACCCGGATGGTTTCCATAAAACCAGTCCTGCAGTCTTTGGCCGGCTATATCCATCAGGGAGCCATGAGAATAAGCATCGAGCGAATTCCGGATCCCGGCATTATCGGTTTGCAGCGCCAAACTTTCAGAATTAAAAGCCCCGGCCAGGCTGTACAGTAAAAGCATCAGAACGTTTGGGACAGAAAATAAAATGATACCCGATCCTAAAAGCACGGCTTTGGAACGGCCTGCAAAGAACAGGAGAAACACCCCTGCAGCTGCATAAGTCAGCAGGATATCACCATACCAAAGGAAAAGCACATGAAACAAACCGAACAGCAGCAGCCCGGCAAGCCTTCTGCTGTAATACTTTCTAAATGCCCTGCCGTGCTTTTTATAAAAATAATGCGTCCCTGCCCCAAAAAGCAGGGCAAACATTGGATAAAAACTGCCTTGCGCAAAAATAGCCGTCAGGATGGCATAAACTTTGCTGCTGCCCTCAAGGCCTGATGAAAGAGCTGGCTTGTACAGCATCGGCCCTGCAAACCCATAAATATTGACAAGCAGAATACCGAACAGTGCTGCTCCTCTTAAAACATCGAGCGAAAGCAGCCGGTTCTCCTCTTTTTGACTGATCAAACCCTTCCCATTCCTCTCTCACCGTTTTAAAGCAATCATAATTCCATGCTGAACTTCATTTATTGATTATAGGCGTCATTTCCCCTTATTACGGCAAAAAGAAAAGGATGTTTTTATATGCCTGCTATTGTTGGAATTTTCAAGGTGAACAGCATCGGTACATCAAGCATACTGCATATCGGCGATGTTTTAAATATTTCCCCTGTCAGTGATGTGAAGACTTTTTCCGGTGCCGGTTCTTTCGTAACCGGCGATGATCTCACCATCTATAACCAGAACAGTGTAACAAATACGTATGACAACAATGCCATTGATCAGCCAATAGCCGGAAATCTATAGGAGTGATGTTTATTGAATTTCTATATCACCCAAACCATTCACATTAACTATATAAAAATCGGCGGAATTAACAACTCTTCTGTATTTCAAATCGGCAGTGCCGGCTATATCAGACCCTTATCAAACCTTTACAACACCGGTGGATTCTTTGAACCGGCTCCTCCTGCCAGAAGACGAAGCATGTCCCAGCCTGCGGTTCCTCTTGCGGCATTTGGCCGTTGATAAAGAAAAGCGGAGACCGCTCGTTCAGCCCCGACAAGCATAAGACGATCAGCCGGGGAAAGGCGACCTTTCCTTTCCCTGGATGAGCGGCTTATGACCTCGAGGGGCTAGCGGTCGCAGCTGGACAATCAGAAAAGCGGAGACCGCTCGTTCAGCCCTGACAAGCTCTAGAGGAAATCCAAGCAAAATTGATAGGCTTATCCGTCTTTTGCCAAGCATATAATGAAGTATTCATCAGTTTGTGCTTGATAAGAGAGGTGCTGCGGCATGTACTATAGCTATGACTGGGCTACTTATTTTCAGCATCTTATGGCTATGCTGGAGCGGCAGGAACGTCAAATTCAGGGACTTGAAATGATGCTGCAGCAGCTGAACCGTGACATGCAGGAAATAAAGGGCCGGCCAACAACCAGTATTGATCAGATTTCCTATAACTTTGACCAGCTGAAGGTGCAGACACTTGAAGGGACATTGAACATCGGGCTGAATCCTTCTGATCCTGAGCCTATTGAAAATTTTGAAGTAATTCAAAAGGGACAGCATGTCGGTGTTCTTCAGCGGGAGCATTCGAATGATATTTTTGATCAGGCAAGGGATCAGCTCCTTGCCTATCTGAGCGAGGACTCCATCCATACTGTGGAAGAGCTTGAAAAGCGCTACGGCAAAAAGCTTGATGAAGGGCACCGGAATATGATTATTGAAGATATTACAAAGCAGCTCGACAGCCGGATCACACATTATCTCAAAGATGTTAATTTAAAGGATCCGTCTGCTGCCGATACAGAGCTTGATCCGATTGTGGAAAAGATCAAAAGCGAAATCAATCAGTCCATTGATATGTTTATCAAATACCTGCCGGCTGATTTTAAAGGAGGAACATCATGAATTTCACCGTTGTAAACTGCGGTTTGAATGTGTCCTTTATAAAAGTAACCGCTGTTGCCTCATCCTCTGTTTTTCTTATCGGCGATACAGAAAACATTGCCTTGTCCTCCGTTTTTGACACACCTCCTGAAGCATTGATTATCGGGCCATTTGTTCCGATTGCTGTTCAAAGGTAATGAGACGGCTTTCTGTTGTGAAAACAGCCTATGTGAATGTCGTTGGAATTGCATCTGTTTTCAATATCGGCGATTCTTCTAAAATAACCCCGCGCACAAGAGTCTTTGCCGTACAAAGGGAAGCAGAAATTTTTTTTGACGGCGAAGGGGATTTGAATCAGTTCGAAATCTTCTCTCTCCCGCTTCCTGTTCCTGTGAGAAGCGAATTTGTCAGGACCTGCATCATTAATGAAAATGCAGCGATTAATGCTCAGTACGTGAAAATTCTTGGTGTTTCTACAGCATCCATTTTTCATATCGGCTCCACTAATTTTATTGACGCTGAAGCAAGAATCAAGCATACGCGCCAGCTTCTTCAAGTGGATGAACCATAAAGAGGGCATTTGAATATAGTAAAAAAGATACGTCAGAAGAAGCAAAGGATGTTGCCTGCCATGCCTGCAATTGTGGGACCTATTAAGATTAATACTGTATCAACGGGCGGCGTGGTAAACTTCGGTGATACATTTTATATTTCTCCAAAGACATCCAGTAAAACAGCGTCTGGCTCAGGTGCAGGAAATGTTGGAGATTTTTGGGTGCTGAATAATGGAATCAGCGCGACAAATATGATCGATCCGGATGTATCCGATCAGGATATTGCTGGAAACGGATAATAGGAAAAGGCCCGAAGCTTCGGGCCTTTTTGCTGTGCTGCGCTTTTTTCAGCGGCGTTTTCTTTCCTTTGATTTTTTCGTTCTCACAAGCTTTGAAGCAGGCTGCTTTCTGATCCATTTGATGTATTTGGCAATCTTCGGATCGCGTCTGAGATCTTCAATCGTATTCAGCCTTGCAGCAAGCTCATCATTCGTATAATAGGCATGAATTTGCTTATGGCAGGGGATGCAAAGGCCGGCAGTCGGCAGAAACGTGCCGCCCATCTCCTTTGGTGTCAGATGGTGAATCGTCAGTTCTGCCTCTTTTCTGCCGCAAAGCTCGCATGTTCCGATCAATGTTTTGCCCATAGATGCCCTTCTCCTTATAGTATTTCAAGCTGGACAGAGGTCCCTTTTCCTGCAGGCTCTGCAGGGGTAACCGACAGCTTCTTCGGCAGCCTTGCTCTTAATTCCTGCACGTGGCTGATGACTCCGACTGACAAATTGGCTGACTGCAGTTTTTCAAGCGCTGTGACAACTGTGTCAAGGAGTTCTGAATCCAGTGTGCCAAAGCCTTCATCAAGGAAGAAAAATTGGAGCGGGTATTCTCCTCTGAGCTGAATCTGTGAGGAAAGCGACAGGGCAAGCGCCAAGGAAGTCATGAACGTTTCCCCGCCAGAAAGGCTTGATACAGGTCTTCTGACACCGCCGTTCGCATCATCCCGCATGATGAAGCCTCCTTGGGAATCGACTTCAATCGCATAGCGCTGCCTTGTTAAAAGACCGAGGCGCGCTGAAGCATCTCTGCTCACCTGCTCCAGCTGCTCTTCTGCTATATATTCCACAAAGCTGTTTCCTTTAAAAACAGCCTGCAGCTTTTCAAGCCTAGACAGCAGTTCGCCTTTTTCTTCCAGCTCTTTTTGAATCTCGTTGTACCGTTCATGCTTTCCAGAGAGCATCTGGCAGCTTCTCGCAGCTGCTCCTCTCGCTTCAGCTGCTTCATTCAAAAGCAGTTCCATTTCGGATTTGACAGCATTCGCTTCTTTCCACGCTTCTTCTGTAAGAGTCTGTCCTGCGCGTTTGTCCGCAATACGTTTTAAGTCTGCCTTCACCTGTTTGCCTTTATCCGTAAATGCTTCGATTTCTGCTTGAATCCTCTGCTTCTCATCAGAAGACATCAAGTAGCGCGCTGCTTCTTCCGGCTCTTTAATAAAGGTGTCAGCTGTCTTCTCTTTCCAGGCAGATCCCGCCTCCTGAAGCCTTTCCTCAAGGTCTGCATATCTTTTTTCAGCAGAAGCTTTTTCGCTTTCCGCTCTGCGGTGCAGTTCACTTTTTTCCTGCCACTTTTGATACCATTGCTTTTCAGCTGCCGAAAGCTTTTCAAGCGCTGCAAGGGTGTCTTCCAGCTGCTTTGTGATGGAGCTGCTACCATCTACTTCCTGAAGCAGCCTGTTTTTACCCTGAATCTGCTCTTTCTTTGCCTTCAGCTGTTCATTCAGTGCGATCTGCGTTTTCGCTGCCGCTGCCTCTTCCTCGTGCAGCCTTTTCCGTTCCGCTTCCTTTTGCTCAATAAATCCGACGCTTGTATCAAGTCTGTTTCTGGCATCCTCTGCAGCCAGATCTTTTTCCTCCATCTCCTTCAGCAAATCTTCCACATGCTTGAGAACGATGTCCGGAATATTTTCTTTCCAGCCTTTTTCAATCTCCTGCTTTTGTAAAAGAGCTGCCTTCGCCTTTTCATCCCATTCAGCAATTTCTTCTTTCAGAAACGCTTGTTTTTCCTGAAGCTGGGCAGGCATGTGCTTCACAGCTTCAAAAGCAGATACTTGGGAATTGATCGTATCCTGCAGGGAGAGATAGTCCTGGGCAAGGCTTTTCTCTTCGATCCGGAGCAGCCGGACTGCTTCCTTCAAATCTTCTCCATCGATAGGTTCAGGTTCTTTCACAGAATGCGCTCTGTTTGTTTCTGCTAAAAAAGGATAGCTTCCGACAAGGCGGCTTGAAAGGGACTCCAGCTGGACGAGCAGTCTGTCTGCTGCATGCATTTCTTCTCTGCTTGTTTCCAGCAGCTGTTCAAGCACAGCCAATTCTTCTCCTGAATGCTGCTCCTCTTTGTAGTCAGCCGGTGACGGGTGATGAACGGAGCCGCATACCGGACAGGATTCTCCGTCCTTCAGCTGCTCTGCCAGCTGAACGGCAAGGCCGCTTGTGCGGAGCTGTTCAAGCTTCTCCTTTTCTCCTGTGATCAGCTTTGCTGCTGTGTTCAGAAAGTGCTCTGCCTCTCTTTTTCTTGCTGCAGCACCATGATACAAATCCTGCAGCCCTGAAAAGTGCTCTGCGAGTCTGATCTGGTTTGACTCTTCCGCCTTTTTGGCGCTTGCAAGCTTTTCTTCTATTTCTGCGAGCGCAGCCTTTTTCTTGGCTGCTGCTGAAGCCGTTTCTTTTTCCTGTTCTTCAAGCCTGTTATATTCTCTTTTCCATTCAGAGGCTTTATACAAGCTTGACCGGTGCTTGCTTGAGACCGTGCTGCTCTGAAGCTTTTCTTTCAGCTCCAGCTGTCTTGCCGCTGCTTTATGCAGGACGCTGTCAACCTCCTGAAGGGACTTCGCCTTCGCTGATACCGCATTTTCTGCTTCAGACAGCTTCTGCTCAAGCTCGGCTTGATCCTTTTTATGGTGCTGCACTTCTTTTTCAATGCCTGCCAGATAACTGAGTTTTTCCTTTTTGGCAAGCAGCAAAGGCTCCTCTTTTTCCTTTTCCGCTCTTTTCGCTGCATATTCTTTTTCAGTGTGAACATATTCTTCATGGCTCTGGTTGTGGCGCTTTTCAGCAGCCTCAAGGTGTTCCTTCTGCTTCTCATGCTCTTCAGCTGTTTTCAAAAGCGCTTTTGCATAAGGCTGCAGACCTTCTGCTTCTGTGGCAATGGAAAGCTTTTTAGCCTGCTGCCCGATGCTTTCTTGTTTCAGCTCCAGCTCCTTCAGCTGTGTATGGTAAAGTGCCTCTTCTTCCTGGAGATTCCATAGCTGCTGTTTTGCTTCAAAATCCTTTTTAAACTGCTCGTACTCATCAGATCGCTTACTATAGAGGATACTTGCTTCTTTCAGCTCTTTTTCAGCCTGTTCCACCGCTTCTTTGGAAGCATCGCCCAAGCCTGACTGCTCAGCAAGCAATACTTCAAAGCTGCCCCTCGCATCAGCCATTCTGCCCTTTAATTTTTTCAGCATCTGGTCGCCGTACTGTTCAAGATGAAACAGCCGCTGCAGCATCTGTCTTCTGTCAGCGCCCTTCAAGGATAAAAATTCGGCGAATTTCCCTTGCGGCAGGACAACAGCTCTTGTGAAATCATCAATCGTTAATCCGAGGAGCTGATAGATTTTTTCATTCACTTCATTTGCCTTATCTGCTAGCACGACGGGTTCATCTGTTGCATCCAAAAGCCTTGTAATGGATGTTTTGACACGCTGGTCATCTGCCCGCTTGTACATCCGTTCAACCGTGTACCTCTTTTTCTTCTTCCCGCTCTGCAATTCAAATGTGTAGGAAACAGACAGCTTGTCTTCTGCATGGTTGAGAATGCCGTGCGTATTGTTGGCAGCCCTTTCGACTTTTCCATATAGTGCGAGTGTCATAGCATCCAGTATGGAGGATTTCCCGCTGCCTGTCGGACCGAAAATGCCAAAAACACCGCCGCCGCAAAGCGATTCAAAATCTATCGTCTGCTTTTCTCTGAAGCTGTGCAGGCCTGCTATTGAGAGACTGATGGGTTTCATAAAAGAACATCCTCCTCAGGCTTTGCTTCTTCATCATGAATAAGCTCCATGAAAAGCTTAACGAGCTCATGATCAGGTACAGCGCCGTTTGTCTGCCGCTCATAAAACCTTGTGAACAGCTGGTCGATCGGCAGTCCTTCTTTTTTGGCTGCAGGCTCGCTGCTTAGCTGTTCCTGCGGGAAAATTGGCCTGATGTGAATAAGACCAGGATGGTTTTTGCGCAGGTTTTGGATTTCTTCGATGGAGAGGGTGTCTGTGAGATGAATTTCAAGATCCACCCATGCATTTTGATCTCTTCCTTCATTCAGCCAGGAATAGACTTGTGAAATGCCGCCTTCTGCCCGCCACTGAACAAGCGGCTTTCCGCTGGATAGAAGAATTTCAGAAACAGCTGCCGGCTTTCCTGGATCTGCTTCTATAATCGAGACGGACTTTGCGTAGCCTGCTTCTGAAAAGCTGTAGGCAAGCGGTGAGCCGGAATACCTCGCAATGGTTTTGGCCCGTTTCATTTCCTGAGGTCTGTGCAGATGGCCAAGTGCGACATATTGAGCTGCTTCCGGAAGGCTTGTTGCCGCAACGGTATAAGCGCCTCCGACTTCAATCGGCCGCTCTGAATCAGATGAGCTGCCTCCTGCCACATAGATATGGCTCATCGCCATATTGACCGTATCTGTCCGGAATCCGGAGCACATTGCTTCAAACAGCCCTCTTATTCTTGCATCATATTCATCCCGCAGCAGCAGTTCATCAAGACCGTCTGACAAAACTTCTGAAAGCCTTGCTTCAGAAGGATAGGCAAGAGCTGCGACCATCATCGTCTGCTGAGCGCTCGGAACTGCCACTTCTATCAGGCCTGAAACCGGATAGCCGATCAGCTGGATGCCCTGCTGAAAGGCGAGCGGCGCGGCAGCAGAAAGCCTGTCAGGGTTATCGTGGTTGCCGGCGATTACGGTTACAGGGCGTCTGCCGTTATCAGAGAGACGCGAAAGACTTTCATAAAACAGCTGTTCCGCCGCGGCCGGGGGATTGACTGTATCGAATACGTCGCCTGCCATCAAGATGGCATCGATCTTTTCCCTTTCAGCAATCTCTGCCAGCTCATCAAGGAATTCCGCCTGCTCCGGAAGCCTGCTTCTGCCTTCAAGCGTTTTGCCGAGATGCCAATCAGCTGTATGTAAAATGCGCATCAAAATTCCCTCCTTGTATTCTCATCATGCATCAAAGTGAAGAATGGAAGAAGCATAAGGCTTCTTCCATCAGTTAAAGCTGGATCATATGGCCTCCGTCAAAGAAATAGAGAATCTTTTGCGATAGCGGCTTGCGGTATATTTTTTCCAGTGCTTCTCCGTAAAGCTTCATTTGAAGCTCGTACCGTTTTCTTAAGACCGGTTCTGCCGTTTCAAAATCTTTGTATTTGCCTATAATGCGGTCTGTTTTATAATCCAGCAGTACAAATCCTTCTTCATCCTCGAAAAGGCAGTCTGCGACCCCTTGAAGGAGCACCGTCTCGCCTTTGCTGTCTGCCATGTCCGGATAGATTTCTTCCGCTTTCATGCCGTAGCTGAACGGCACCTCGCGCCTTGCGTTACCTGCCTGCAAAAGGCGCTTGCCCGGCGCTGTTTCGAAAAAGCCCAGCAGACTTTCAAGGCTGATCGATGCTGCCTGTTCTTCTGTTAACAGCTCTCTTTCCTTCATAACGGCAATCGTTTCTGCAGCTTTTTCAGCTGTAACAGGCCCATCAAGCGGGATATGCTGCATAACCGCATGCATGGCTGTTCCTTTTTCAGCCGCTGACAAGCCTTTTTTCTGCATAAATTTCGGCCTGTCAAAGAGCCCTTTTGGTTCCTTAGATTTCAGAAGTGCATCATCACTGTATTCATCTATATACTGCTGCTGTCTCTTTAATTCTGACACAGACTGCTTTGATCTCCGGAGTGCTGCTTCAGCATAAGGGTAGGTCCATTGGAGCTGATAGGCCACCTTATTGCTTAGGCTGCTTTCTGCCGGAACCCTTTCGCCATTGGCCAAATGCTGCAGGTATTCTTCCTTTGAGTTCCGCTTTTCCATATCTGAAGCCGTTATCTCCATATGCGGAATCACAGAAACCTTCCACTGCGAAGGGTGCTGCCCTGGCTCAGATTGCGGCAAAGCACTTTCAGAATGGAGCGCTGCTGCATCCCTGTGGCGTATCATGGCAGGTCCGATCCAGTCCAGGTAGCTCTTCGCCTGAAGCCTGTCGCCATCAGGCAAAAGCCAATCAGTCCGATTTTCATGCGACTGCCACCCGGCAATCGTTTTTTCTGCCTGCTTCAGTGTTCCGACAAGGTACAGCTTTTCCTTTGCTCTTGTCAGCGCTACGTAAAGCACCCGCAGCTCTTCTGACAGCATTTCTGTTTTGATTTTCTTTTTTATCGCCAGATACGGCAGCGTCGGATAGCTGATCCGGTACTTCGGATGAATCAGCTTTGTGCCGAAGCCAAGCTCCTTATCAAGCTGATAATTTTTATTCAAATCCATAAAATTAAACTGCCTTGCGGTGCCAGCCACAAAAACAATGGGAAATTCAAGCCCTTTGCTTGAATGAATCGTCATGATCCGCACTACGTCTTCCTGCTCCCCAAGCGCTCTTGCAGCGCCAAGATCGTCGCCGCGCTCCTGCATGCGTTCAATAAAGCGCAGGAACCGGAAGAGCCCCCTGAAGGAAGTGGCTTCATACTGCTTTGCCCTGTCATACAGCGCCCGCAGGTTTGCCTGCCGCTGCTTTCCGCCGGGCATGCCGCCTGCATAATCCAAAAACCGGGTTTCTCTGTAAATCTGCCAGATCAGATCTGATACAGCACTTTTTCTTGCTTCATCTCTCCAAGCTTCAAGCTGCTTGTAAAAAACAGAAGCCTTTTCAGCAAGCATTGCTTCCTCTTCCTGGAACTCTTCTAAAAATGCTTTGAACGCCTCAAAGTAGCTGCCTTTCGGAGCATAGGTTCTGATGATCGCCATTTCACTTTCTGAAAGCCCTGCAATCGGTGAACGCAAGACAGAGGCAAGCGGGATATCCTGATAGGGATTATCGATGATTTTCAGGAGCGACATCATAATCGCGACTTCTGTTGCCTCAAAATAGCCGCTTGAGAGATTTGCGTAAACAGGGATTCCCTGCTGCTTGAATTCTTCCATAATCTCCGGCGCCCATGGCATGGACCTGAGCAGAATCACAATATCTCTGTAAGCCGCATTCCTTGTGCCGCCTGCTTTTTTGTCTTCCACCTGAAATCTTGAATGTATTAATTCGCGGATTTTTGAAGCCATAAGCCTTGCTTCAAGCTGAACGGCATCAAGCTCCTCCGCTTCAAAGCCAGCCGCTTCCTCCTGTGCCGGAGCTTCTTCTTCCGCCCCTCTGTCCGCAAGCAGCAGCTCTGCTTCCATACCTCTTCTTTCACTGTAGCCGGCGCCGAGCTTCAGCTCAGCCGCTTCATCATACTCAACCTCTCCGACCTGTCCGCCCATCAGCTGCTTGAAAAGATAGTTTGTCCCGTCAAGCACCTGTGAACGGCTGCGGAAGTTTTTCGAGAGATCAATGCGCAGTCCTGTTCCTTCTGCTGAATGGGTAAACATTTTGTATTTCTTCAGAAATAAAAACGGCTCAGCAAGCCTGAAGCGGTAAATTGACTGTTTCACGTCGCCTACCATGAAAAGGTTTCCCTCTTCTTCTCCGTCCTTTGTAACACATTGAATAATGGCTTCCTGCACAAGATTTGTATCCTGGTATTCATCAACGAGCACTTCATGGAACTGCTCCTGATAAAACAGGGCCGCTTCTGTCCGGACGCCGTCCTGTTGAAGGATGTCAAGGCAAAGGTGTTCAAGATCCGAAAAATCAACGAGCCCTTTTTCCTTTTTCTTCTGATCAAACCGGACTCCAAACTCTTTCACAAGACCGGCGAGTGTTTGGATAACAGGTGCAAGCTCTTCCATGTCTTTTTCATGCCGCTTGATGTCTCTGGTGAACCAATCGCTTTTCAGCTGCTCGATCTGCTTTTTAACCCCGTCTCTTAAGGCAGAGGCTTTTTTAAGAAGGGCAGGGTCGTATTCATCCCCTTTGCACGTTTTAGCGCGCATCGGTTCTGTGTTTTGTATTTTTGAGGCGGTTTCCTCAAAAGAATCGCTGGTTTCATAGAGGGATTTGATTTTTTCAAGGTAATCCCCGATATCAGCAGCCCTTGGAGCCGGCCCGCCGGGAAGCTTCGTCAGCTCAAGCGCTTCTTCCAGCCGCCCGCAGGCTGTTTCAAGCACCGTCCGGATATCCTGAAGCATAAACTTGTAAAACGGCTGGTCTTCAAGCGGCTTGTTTCCGGCCTCTTCATATTGCAGTGCCATGTTTTCAAGCCACTTTACAGGTTCAGGATGGGATCGGGAAAAGTTATATAGCTCTCTGATCAAATTCTGCAGAGCGGCATCGCTCCGGTCGGAGGAATACCTGTCCACAAGGTCAAAAAACGGCTCATTGTCTTCTTTTCCGTACTCTTCCTCAAATAAATCATCGAGGACCTCATCTATTAAAAGCGCGCCTTCGGTTGTGTCCGCAATCCGAAATCCCGGGTCAATATCAATCATGTAATAATATTTCCGGATCACATTCAGGCAGAAGGAGTGAAGCGTTGAAATGGATGCTCGGTTCAAGAGGCTGATCTGCCTTCTTAAATGAAGGGAAGCAGGGTTTTGCCTCAATTCTTTTTCGAGCGCTTCGCCTATCCTGTTTTTCATTTCCGCTGCCGAGGCATTGGTAAAGGTGACAACAAGCAGGCGGTCCACATCAATCGGGTCTTCTCTGGAAACGATCTTGCGGATAATCCGTTCCACCAGGACCGCCGTTTTCCCTGAACCCGCTGCTGCTGCGACTAATATATCTGTTCCGCTTGCCGCAATCGCCTTCCACTGATCATCTGTCCACTGGCTGTTCTCAGGCTTTGCCATCACTTCATTCATCACCTTTTCCCTCCTCTCTCAGTCTTTTCAGCACTTCATCGTTTTTTTTGCTCTTCAGGATCCTGAAATTGTTTTCTTCAAGCGACTGGTCGAATTGGCAGACGCTTCTGAAAGAACAGAAGGTGCAGGGCATCTTGTCCTTGAGCCGGTATGGATTAATCTCAATCGCTCCGTCTGTAATTTCCGTTCCGATTTTTGTATATTCTTTTCGGACGTGCGACCTTAATAGAGAGAATTCCTCTTCGCTTGCGATGGAGGAACCGGCTCTGAAGCCGCCGCCCTTTTTAAAGCCTGCTGATATAATCTGTGAAGCATTTCCGTCAAGGGTAAGATCCATCATCTGGACAGCTTCTTCATCCCCAAGCAGAAGTCCCTTCATTTTAAACTTCTTGAAAATTTCCTCTTCGATCTTGTCCAATGAGAGGAAGGAATTAGCCTGAACGAGCGGATCATGCACATGAAAATACAGAACCCCTGCAGGTGTCGCCTTGACTCCAAGCCAGTCCGCTGAATGGGTGATCACGATATCCAGGTACGTGAGCATCTGAAGGGCAATGCCATAGTAAACCTCGCTTAAATTCAATGCTCGATCGCTTGATTTATAATCAATAATCCTGAGCAGCAGCCCTTTTGTGCTTTCTGCCTGATCCACCCTGTCAATTCTGCCCGCAAGCTCCATTGTGCAGCCGTTCGGCAGCTGAAAGCGGAGTGCCGGAAGCTCTCCGCCTCTTCCGAAGCCAAGCTCAAGCCCTATTGGGGAAAATTCGCTTGCTTTGGCATGCTCTGCAAGGATCAGAATGGCTCTTGCGATAATCTTTTCAAGCTTTCGTTTTATGTAGGCATGCCTGTTGGAACTGAGCAGAATCTCTCGCTGCAGCCTTGGCGCAAGCCTGCCGACAGCATCACCGGAAAGCCTGTCGCATTGATCCTTCGTGAGCGAACGCCACGGCACTTTTTGGCCGATCAAGGTTTCTGAGATCATTTTCAGTGCGGCATGAAACAAATCACCCATATCGGGTGCTTCAAATTTGTATTGCTGCCGCTCTCTCAGCTTCAGTCCGTGTGAGGCAAAGTGGGCGAATTCGCAGCTTCTGAACATTTCCATGCGCGAAACGCTTCCTTGGATTTTTTCACCGTACAGCTTTCTGCTGACCTCTGTTTTCAGCGGTTTAGATTCATTCTGGTAAAACAGACTGCCGAGAACCATTCTTGTTTTCCTGCTGTAATCTGACTGAACCAGATAGTTGTACGCATCCCACCAGACAGCATCAACAGGGTAGCCTCTTTTCCATGTTTGAAGCTGTGCGGCAAGATAGGTCAGCGCAACAGGAGGATTTGAAATAAACGCAAGCTGCTCCTCTTCCGGAAGAGACTCCGGCTCATTGCTGTAAAACTTATATTTCAGCTCAGGAAAAATTTCTCCGATTCTCTTGATCACGATGGACGGAAGAAGCGCCTTTCCTTCTTCATCTGCCAGCGGATAGGAAAGATACAGTTTTTTGCTGCTGCCTGTTAATGCCCTGTAAATAAGGAAGTTCTCATCAAGCAGCTGTTCCCGGGCTGTCGGAGCCACGTCCATGCCGCTTCTGGCCATCGCTTCTCTGTCTTCCTCTGAAAGAATGCCTTCTTCTGACGGCCGTGCCGGGAGAACCCCGTCATTTGCGCCTATAATAAAGATGGCTTTTATGTTGTAAAATCTGGACCGTTCAAAATCAGCTACGAGCACCTGATCAAGCGCCGGCGGAACGATTGAGAATTTCAGCGACTCCAAGCCGGTATCCATCATTTCAATAAACAGGCTGTTCGTGAGCTTCTGGCTGTCCATCATTTCCACAAACTCATCAAGCAGGCCAACAACAGCACCCCATACCTGGCTGTGCTCCCTCGCCTCCATCAAGTTCCCTTTTTCTTCTGCTGCAAGCGCCAGCTGCTCAAGTTTCAATGGAACCTCGAGCTCTTCCAGAAACAGATAGAGGGCTTCTGCTTTTCCTCTGCCTGTTCTCGCGCGCCCGAGCCTGTTCTGCAGCGTTTTCAGCGGTGCTGCCGCAAGCTCTTTGAGACTGTTCAGCATTTGTTCCTTTTCAAGCTCTTCATCTGTAACAGGCATTTCTCCTTCAAGGTTCCGGAACCTTCTGTAAATCCATTGATTTCCGTCCGTCCACTTATTGCCGTGGATGCCGCGGGAAAGAACATAGTTTTCAAGCTCGTCCATCTGTTCCCGAAGTGCTTTTTTATTACTGCCTGCCGGATAAAGCAGCTCTGTTTTAATCGCCCGGAAAACCGCCTCATAGCGCCAGTTTTCTGTAACTGTTTCAAGGCTTGAGCGGATCAGCTCGATGAGAGGGTGATGCAGCATCGGCCTCTTTTGATCTATAAAATAAGGAATTTCATAATCTTGAAAGATCTGTGCAATCAAATCATGATAAGGCTCGGAATTTCTGACAAGCACGGCCAGGTCTCTCAGACGGAAATTTTCCTCTTTGACAAGTCTTTCAATCTCCCTTGCCGTCCCTTCAATCTCAGAGCGCCTGCCGGCTGCCTGAGCGATCACAATGTCTCCTTCTTCTGAATACTGGCGAACAGGCCTTGCTTCATAGTTCTGTTCAAGATGCTCCAGCGAAGGAGAATCATAGTATCTCGGCAAATCTTCCAGAACAAGCGGCTCTTCCATCTCCAAACCATTTTGCGCTGCCAGCTCTGACAATTTGTGATACGTCATTCCTGTCATTCTGAATAAGTGCAGCTCATGGGGAAGGTGCCTGCTGAAGGCCCTGTCAGCTGAAAGGGCGACGGTTACACTGCCGGCTTTTTTCATCAGTGCTTCCAGCACAAGAAATTCCTGGGGCGTAAAGCTGTAAAAGCCATCAACATAAACATCAGCACCCTCAAGATAGGCTGATTCTGCCGTCTGGCCTGCAAGAAGACGCAAATAATCCTCTGAATCAAGGTATTTGCCGGAAAGCTCCTCTTCCATTCCTTTATATACTTTTACGAGGTCGTGGAGCTTGTCGGCTAATGCCTGCTCGCTGCGAAAAGGAGAGCCCGACAATTCCTTATAATGCTCTTCAAGGCCCTCCGGGGTGATGCAATAACGTTTAAATTCGGTCATCATGGCTTCTATATGCTGAATAAAGCCGGATTTTTCACTGGCTTTGCCATAAACCTGAAAATGCTCCCGCTCTTCATCAATAATCTTCCGGAGCATCATCTGCAAGCCTGTAGAGCTGAGATGCTGCCTGCTGATGCCTCCTGTCTCCTGAAGAATCCTCCAGGCAAGCCTTGTAAAGCTGAACACCTGGGCACGGACCATGCCATGCAAGCCGGGCGTTTTCGCAAGCTCATATTCCATGGAAAAGGTCATCTGCTCAGGCACAAGAAAGATGATCGGTCTGCCGTCCTGCTTTTCTTCCAGGCTCTTTCTGATTTCATTTAATATTGCTGTGGTTTTGCCGCTCCCTGAACGGCCGAGCAAAAATCTGACTCCCACACGAAAAGCCCCCATTCATGTAGCTGACTCAAAATTTCATCATTTTTTAAAAAAATCTATGAAAAAGACATATCCTTATCAAATATGTCTTTCAAAATGCTTATTTTCATTCTTCTGACTCTAATCTCTTTGCTTTCATCCGCTTTTCAACAATTTTACCGACGATCCACATAACAGCCAAGACAGCAAGGACCACCAAAAGCTTTCCAGGGTTTCTTACAAGCGACTGCAAATCCTGGCCTGCGTAGCTTACGATAAACACCATTACAAGTTTTCCAAGCAGTGAAGCAAGAATAAAATTGAGTCCGCTTATTTTGGAAAGCCCTGCGACAACGTTGACTGCTGCTGATGGCGTGAACGGAAAGCAAAGCAACAGAAAGATCGGTCCGAAGCCGTGATGCTCAAACCAGGAAAGCATCTTTTGAATGCTTTTATGCTTCCGCAAAAAGGCGAAAAGCCGCTTCTGCCCATATTTCCTGACGATTAAAAAGACGAGAATAGAGCCGGCACAGGCCCCAATCCATGAAAAAAGAAACCCCAGCAGCAGGCCGAACGAATTAACATTCGCTACGACAAACAGCACAAGCGGCAGGAAGGGCAAGAAGGACTCTAACAGCGGCAGGCCAATCCCAAGCAGCGGACCCATCGATTTATATTTATCAAATATCTCTAATAGATCTTTAAGTGTAATTGAAGCCAAAAACCCATGTAATTCCATGCGGCACTCCTTATATAAAGGTTATCCTTTTATTCTACAGGTTTTAGGCCAAACTGTGAATAATGAGCTCATTGGAATAGATTGGGCTTGAAATTAAAAATTTTCTCCTCTAAAATAAAACCAAACAAACGTTCTATTTCCACTATACAAAATATACGCGGAAAAAGCAATGCCCCTGCAGGTTTCCCCGCAAGAGGCAGAACATCCGAAAAATTGATTGAAAGAGGTCAGGAGCATGACAAAAATACCGGAAGATGTAAAAAATATGATTGAAAAATCCATCTACCTTCCCATGACACTGACTGTCCTGAACAGGGACATCTCCATTATTGAACAAAGCCCTTTTAAACTGAAGCAGCCTTACCTGCACTTGATTGAAGAATCGCTGAAGCTTATCCAGCATGACCTGTACGAGGTAAAACGGCAGCTGAAAAAGCAGCACATCTCTGTCAGCAAAGTGAAAAGCGATGAAGCCTTTACCCTCTATTCCTTTTTATATCAAGGCTTTGAGGAGCAGCATAACTACTTTAATCCCCGCATCCGCAACAGAGTGTCAGAGCTTATGGAGGGCTATTTGTTTAAAGCAAGCAGCACAAAGTTTAATAACGGTTAAGCTCGCGGATCAGCTGCTCCTGCAAAGCCTGTGATGATGAATCCCTCTGGAACATAAAAGCGCCCATTTTGCGGGGGCCGTCTTCTATTCTGGATGAGATGACCGTTCGGAGCTGGGCTGTCCGGTACATTTGGTTTTCGAAGGAATGAACAGAAATTGGGAGAGTAAGCTCCGTGCCGTCAGTAAAGGTGACAAGCGTGTTATCCTGGCTTGCCGTTTCATACTGGCGGATATAATAATGGGAAATCCAGGAGCATTGCGGCCTTGATGAGGATGTTGTAGGAAAGAGATAAATGGAGTTGGCCGCATCCACTACAATCGGGGGTTTATGGGTAATGCCTAAAAGATCCTTTGTACCGGCTTTGCGGCCGATATAGCTTGACCCAAAGTAGCGGCAGCTTCGTTCAACAATTTCCATCGGCTTCATTTTGACCAGCATTTTCTTCTCTGCTTCATAGACGGATGAATGCAGCTGGCCATCTTCCATTACCGCTAAAATAGCCATTGTAAGTCGGTTTGCTTCATAGCTTTCCAAGATAACTGGCTCGTAATTCTCCATAAAGTCGTACCACCTTTTCTTTATTAGGTAATTTATACCATTAACAGACTAGCATTTTCCTCCCTGATAATTCTACAAATTTACATAAAAATAAACATTTATTTACAAAAACCTCTAAAATGCAAAAAAGCCTCTCCCAAATATCAAGGAGAGGCAGCAAAGCTTAGTCCGGAAGCATGGCTTCCCATTCTTCTCTTAACATTCCCATCATGATTCGGTCATAGGCCCCGCCGTTTCGAAGAACAGCCTGCCGCATGCGGCCTTCTTCATGAAAGCCTGCCTTTTTGTAAAGATTAATAGCCGCTTCGTTATAGGAAATCACATCCAAACCGATTCGATTCAGGCTGCATTCATGAAAAGCAAAGCGGAGCAGAAGCTGAAGTGATTCTTTTGCATAGCCTTTTCCTCTGTTGCTTTTCTCTCCAATCCCGATTGCCATGGTTCCTGTTCTGTTATTCCATTCAATGCCGAAAATCGCGGCAAAGCCGAGCAATGCTTCCCCGTCTGCTGGCCTGATGCGGAATTCAAAAACAGATGAGCTTGAGCCTCCCTGCTCGCGGCTTATAAGAGAAGCTTCTGAACGCGGAAAAGCGATATCTGTGTCCACATTGCGCAAATAGGCAGTATCCTCCTGCCATTTGGCCATTGCCTTTGCATCGCCTTCTTTAGGTGCTGTCAGCTTAACGAGTTTCCCGGTATAAAAGTTATCAAGGCTGATCGCCATATGAAGTATCCTCCCTTAATTTGCAGGGAAAGAATCAGCTGTGATTTTCCCCCGCTGTTTTTTGAAACACCGCTTTTCTATCAATTTTCCCGGCACTCATAGGCTTCCTGCTCCTTTTATGTAAGATATAACCATTATACGAATCTTTAGCCTTTTCCTACAACTGTTCTTTAAATGATCTTCTAAGAAAAAAGCCCAGTGATCCAGTTAGGAAATTTCCCCTGTATTATGCTAGGGCTTGGGAGAATATGTCCTAAAAAGTCACATGAATTATCTAAAAATTATAAATATTTGGTTGATTTTCCGTCTCCCTATCCATATAATGAAAAAAAGGCATCAGGAGTGATCTTATGAAAAATAAAAAATCATATGCAGAGATCATGAAATCCCGACACACAGCCAACAAGGATTGCACTGAGTCGTCTGTTCTGGATATTTATATTCAGATGATCTTGGATGAAGCAGCCTTTCGAAAGGAACTTGCCCTTTTGGAAGGAAAAATTGATGATGCACTTGCCAAGCGGAACGAGCCTTTGTTTATGGAATGTTCAAAGAGATATAGAGAACTTAAGCAGCTGGTCTAATTCATTTTTTAATGATACAGCATCATGATAGGAATAAAGAGCCTTGGCATTTAAGCCGGGCTCTTTTTGCTGTTCAGCAATGCCTTCTGTTAATGGTATAATTTTCTATATCACACCGTGAGAGAGGCCAGTATCCTATGAATATAAAACCTATTCCTTTTTTTGCGCTGCCGGCTTTGGCTGCAATGTTCATTATTTTCATCTTAAAGGCGGCTCAGCCCTATACTGGAATCGCTCTATTCGTTTATCTTCTTTTGGTCCCTCTATACCTCATTTGCACTTTCCGAAAGCTTGCGCGGGACTCATTGCTTTATACATGCACGTATCTTGCTCCCTATCTTGCCATTTCTATCTGGTGCCTGCTGCCGGGAATACAGGTGAATGAAGGAAATACGCCATTTATCGGTTTCTTATCGGGCAGCTGGCTGCTGGTCTTTTCTCTTCTGATAGGGTCTGCCCGATTGAAGTCAGCAGCTGCGAAACGCTGGAAGAGCAGGATCATCTACATCTACTTCATTATTATCTATGCCGGCTTTGCTATTTTTGATTTACTATTCACGAACGAAGATGGCGATCCCCTGATTGTTTACTTTCTGCCGGAGGAAAAAAGAGAGCTTGTGAGCTCGTCATTCCTCAGTTTTCTTTTCTCTCAATCTTTCCTCAACGCTATTTTCCTAATCCTGGATTATTTTAAGAAGCCGGAGAAGGAAATTGTGCCGGAAATCAAAAAGGAGATCGTTCTTAGAAAGAAAAAGCATTCTAAAAAGAAAACAGCTCTTAAGAAGAAGAAAAAAAGAGGCTCAGTTAATGCTGGGCAATGATTTCTTTTATAACTTTTCAGCAGCGCATAATTATTCTAAAAAAGCAGGAGGAAGGGTATGGAATTTTTAATGGTTTTTAGCATCCATTTTTTCATTATGGGTATCTTAGTCTTGATTGGCAGTGGAATCATCAGCTTCCTAATGCCTCGTATGTATTTCGTTTTTACTGTATTGCTTAGTATGCTGGCTGGTTATCTATACACGCTAGCATTTGGAGTTGTTGATTATCTGCTTTGGTTTGCCCTTATATTCAATGGAACTCTTTCTCTTATTGCCATTGGATTAGTGAAAATTGGATTATTTGCTAAGAATAAAGCCGATAGTTTAGAAGTTGAATAAAACAATAAAAAGACCGACTTTTGTTAAGTCGGCCTTTTTGTTTGTAGATCATTCTCAAACACTCGTAAACTGTTCGCTCTCCGTCGAATTTTTCAGAGCTGTAGTGGAAGAGGTTCCGCTCGTAATCGCCTGTGATACTTCATCAAAGTAGCCTGTTCCAACTTCCCGCTGATGCTTTGTTGCTGTGTAGCCGTACTGTTCGCTTGAGAATTCGGCCTGCTGCAGCTCTGAATAGGCTGCCATGCCATAATCTCTGTATTTTCTTGCCAGTTCGAACATGCTGTGGTTGAGGGCGTGGAAACCGGCCAATGTGACAAATTGAAATTTGTAGCCCATTTTCGCAATTTCCTGCTGAAAGGACGCGATGACTTTTTCATCAAGCTTCTTCTTCCAGTTAAAGGAAGGCGAGCAGTTATAGGCAAGCAGCTTGCCGGGGTATTTTTCATGGATCGCTTCGGCAAAGGCTCTTGCCTGCTCCAGATTCGGCTCGCTTGTTTCGCACCAGACAAGGTCAGCATAAGGCGCATAGGCGATGCCTCTCGCAATTGCCTGGGAAATGCCTGCTTTTGTCCTGTAGAAGCCTTCAGGGGTCCTCTCCCCTGTGATAAACTCGCGGTCAAGCGGGTCGATATCGCTCGTAATCAAATCAGCGGCATCAGCATCTGTTCTGGCGACAATCAGCGTCGGGGTTCCCATGACATCTGCGGCAAGTCTTGCTGCCACGAGATTCCGGACAGCTGTCTGGGTCGGGAGCAGCACTTTTCCGCCCAGGTGGCCGCATTTTTTTTCAGAAGACAGCTGATCTTCAAAGTGAACGGCAGCTGCTCCGGCTTCAATCATGCCTTTCATCAATTCAAAAACGTTCAGCTGTCCGCCGAATCCTGCCTCCGCATCCGCTACAATCGGCACAAACCAATCGATATCCCCTTTGCCTTCCATATGCTGAATTTGGTCCGCTCTTTGAAGAGCCTGATTAATCCGTTTCACAACGCTCGGCACACTGTTTGCCGGGTAAAGGCTTTGGTCAGGGTACATCTGTCCGGCAAGATTGGCATCTGCTGCGACCTGCCAGCCGCTTAAGTAAATGGCTTTTAAGCCTGCTTTCACCTGCTGTACGGCCTGATTGCCTGTGAGGGCGCCTAGTGCATGAATATATTCTTCCTTATGCAAGAGCTCCCACAGCTTCAGAGCTCCCTTTCTGGCAAGGGTGTGCTCAATATCAACAGAACCTCTCAGCCTCAATACTTCTTCTGCTTCATACGGACGCTGTATTCCCTTCCATCTATTCTCATCAAGCCATTCATTTTTTAATGCCTGCAATCGATCCATGATCCATTCCCCTTTCAAAATTGTATTTTCAGTCAATCAATTGGCTGCAAGGCAGTGTTAAAAAGGCTGCAAATTCATCATCTTTTACGAGTCTGTCAAATACTTCAATAGCCCGAGGAAAAGACATCGCCTGATAGTGATGGCCGAGCTTTTCCTTCAGCCTGGCTGTCTCTTCTTCTTTGAACTGCTCGTACAGTTCGAGCGTGATGTTCCGGCCGTCTTCAAGAATTCCCTTATCGCTTCTGATCCATTGCCATACTTGAGCACGGGATATTTCAGCTGTGGCAGCATCCTCCATTAAATGATGGATGGGGGCGGCCCCTTTTCCGCTGAGCCAAAAAGCGAGATAAGTGATGCCGACTTCGATGTTCATTCTCAGCCCCTTTTCAGTGATGCTTCCTTGCGGCACTTCCAGCAGGTCAGCAGCAGAGGGATTCACATCTTCTCTATTTTTATGAATCTGATGCAGCTGTTCTCCGAGAATTTCATCAAAAACCTCTTTGGCGCAAGGAACAAGAGCGGGATGGGCAACCCATGTGCCGTCATGTCCATCTGAAGCTTCCCTGTGCTTGTCAGCTCTCACCTTTTCAAACGCTGCTTCGTTTGCCAGCTCATCTCCTTTTACCGGAATTTGGGCAGCCATGCCGCCGATGGCATGAACGCCGCGCTTGTGGCACGTTTTAATCACAAGCTGGGAATAAGCCCGCATAAAGGGAACGGTCATTGTGACATGCGCCCTGTCAGGCAGAATCACATTTTCCTGGTTTCTGAGCTTTTTTAAATAGCTGAAAATGTAGTCCCATCTTCCGCAGTTCAGGCCTGCCGAGTGCTCCTTCAGCTCATAAAGAATTTCATCCATTTCAAAAGCCGCTGTAATCGTTTCAATCAGAACCGTTGCTTTGATGGTTCCCCGCCTGATTCCTAAAGCATCTTCCGCAAAGCAGAATACTTCTTTCCAAAGGCGCGCTTCTTCATGACTTTCAAGCTTCGGAAGATAGAAATAAGGGCCGCTTCCTTTTGACAAGAGCTGCTTTGCATTGTGGTAAAAATACAGGCCAAAATCGAACAGACTCCCTGACATAGGCTTTCCGGCAAGCTGCACGTGCTTTTCTTCCAAATGCCAGCCCCTAGGCCTGACCTTCAGAACAGCTGTTTTTTCGTTCAGCCTGTACTCTTTTCCGGTTTCAGTCTTAAGTGAAATCACGCCTGCTGCTGCATTCTTCAGATTCATCTGTCCTTCCATCATGTTGGACCAAAAGGGTGCTGTAGCATCCTCAAAGTCTGCCATAAAGACATTTGCTCCTGAATTCATCGCATTGATGATCATTTTTCTGTCTACAGGGCCTGTAATTTCAACCCTTCTGTCCAGGAGATCCTTCGGCAGTTCTGCTACAGTCCAGCTGCTCTCCCTGACTTCCCTTGTTTCTTCCAGAAAATCCGGCAGCCTCCCGCTGTCAATCTCCTTTTGCCTAAGATCCCTTTTCGCCAGAAGCTCCAGTCTCTTCTCCCCAAAACGGTGCTGCAGCTCCTCAAGGAATGCCAGGGCTCCTTCTGACAGGATCTCTTCATAACCTTCTCCCATCTTCCCTGTTACTGCGAGCCTCCTTGTTTCCGTGTTCATTCAGGCACCTCTTTCTGTTTTGTTATAATACAGATTATTAATTTACGATATTAATATATAACAGTATCTATCTTTTGTGAAGAGGTTTTGAGGGAATTTTCTGAAAAAATACAAAAAAAAAGAAAGGGGCTATTTGCCCTCTTCTTCAAGGTAGAGTATTCTTTCCGACATTGTCGGATGGTTGTAGCGGAGAATTTTCACAAGCTCCGGCGGGTTGACCTGGCTCAGACTGTTTCTGGACAGCTCCTGAAAGGTTTTCACCGCTGCCTTGTGGTCACCGGTCATTTCCATTGCGTAAAGATCAGCTGATTTTTCCTGCGCTCTCGAAATCCAGTTTGTCACAGGGCTCACGGCAAAAGTTAAAAAGCTGATGAGCAGCAAAAACAGGGGCAGGGCGCTGATTTCTCTAACAGAGGATAGCTTGAGAAGCTTGCCTCTTCTTCTGATCAGCCATCCCATGAGTTTTTGTACGAGAAACAATCCTACAAACGACAGGGCAAGATACACGGCGATGCCGATGTAAATATGCTTCATCACATAATGGCCCATTTCATGTGCCATTATGAACAGAATTTCGTTTTCCTTCAGCTTTTTCAGCGTCGTGTCCCAAAGCACGATTCTGGAATTGGATCCGATTCCCGTGACATAGGCATTCATCGTGCTTGTTTTTGCCGACATATTGACTTCATATACATGGTCAGCAGGAATATTAGCTTGATGGGCCATCGCTAGTATCTTGGTTTCCAGCTGTTTGTTTTGAAGCGGATAAAATTTGTTGTACAAAGGATCAATCACGACCGGCTGAATAAACATGAGAAACAAAGTGAAAGGAATGGAAAGCAGCCAGGCATACAGCCACCAGCGCTTTTCAAATTTCCGGATCAGCCAGAGCAGCACAATGGCAAGAACCGCCATCGTCAGGAAATTGACCCAAAAATCGATGAGCTGATCCTTCAGCCAGCCTGAAAGAGACTGTGTTGAAATATGGTAGGTCTCTGACACCATATGGCTGAGATAATTCACAGGAAGCGAAAGAACGGAAACCAGCAGTGACAGCCAGAACAAAAAGATGAGTGTCTGCAACACTGAAAATTTAACCGTACCCTCTGCCCACTTTTGCATTTTTCTTGATAGCCCTGTGATCAGGACCACAAAATACAGAAACCACTCAAACGGCACGGTCACTAAAAATATAAAATCCTTCATTTTGGAGTATTCATCTGTCAGCATCTGCTCCCGGCCGTTCATAAACTGCGCCGGATCAGCTGCCGTCCCCTGCAGTCCCTTCGGCAAACCGCTGTCAGCTCCCATAAAAATGTACCAATACATAAAAAGGCCGTACAAAAAATAAATGAGCACGGCGCCTGTCAGCCATCTGCGCATCGCATTGCCCCCTTGAACAAGCTCTCTATCTATAGTTTAATTCAACCTCTCTGCTTCTAGAACTCTAGACGATCATTCCGTAGATGACCAGTGAGACAATCGCAGAAAACACAACAATCACCACATTTGCCCCTAAGTATGCTGCAAAAAATGCCACAAGAGATCCAATGATCCCGAACCAAATGCCTCCTTTTGTCTGCAGCACACCTGGAAGAATAAGCGCTCCGAGTATCGCAAACGGCACATTTTTCAGCACATTCTGGACAAACGGCGGAAGCGCAAGGCGGCTGAGCACAACGAGCGGAATCATTCTTGGCAGATAGGTGACAGCAGCCATGCCGACAATAATCAGGATGACCTCGCTCTTCATTGCTCACCCTCCTCTTTACTTTCAGGCATGATAAGCTCTGCTCCTATTGCTGCGATGAGAGTCGAGACAATGATTGCCCAGCCTCCTGCCAGGATATTGGAAAAGGTGAGCAGCATATTGCACAAAGCGGCCATCCCTGCCAGAAGCGCCACTTTTTTCTTTTTCTTCAGCGAAGGCACGAGCAGGCCGATAAACATCGCATAAAGCGCAATCGACATCCCGTCCTGCAGCTTTTGCGGCAGCAGATTTCCGGCAAAGTGGCCGATGCCTGAATTAATCACCCAGCTGGAATACGAAATAAGCATCAAGCCGAACAAATAGCTCCCCGTTACCTTTCCAGGCGCAAGCGAAGCGACAGAAAACGTCTCATCTGTGATGCCAAATGCATAAATCGCTTTTTTCCAGGCAGGATCCTCCTCAGTCTTTTCCCCTAATGAAGCAGACATGAGAAAATGCCGGATGTTTACGATAAAGGTTGTGAGGATAATTTCAACTGCCCCTGTGCCGGATGCAATCAAATTGATGGCGATGTATTGAGAAGCCCCTGCAAAAACAAAGAGACTCATCATCATTGTCTCACTGAGAGAGAGGCCTGATGCCTTTGCCAGAAGGCCGAATGTCAGCGCTACAGGCATATAGCCGATCGCAATGCTGATACCGCTCTGAAGGCCATGTACAAAAGCAGGTGTCCTCATAGATGTCGACTCTGCCAAAATTCTCTCTCCTTTTTAAGAATAATAGATTGGTACGTTCACGCCTTTTTGGTAAATTATACATTTGTTTAATATAATGAACAAGCTTGTTTTCTGACTTTTCAATATAGGAAGCCGGCCGCAAAATAGAAGCCTCCCCGGCCGCCCGGAGAGGCTTTCTATTACTTGCCTTGAAAATGTGGTTTTCGTTTCTCGCTGAATGCCTGCAGCGCTTCCACGCGGTCTTCCGTTGGAATGGTCATTTCATAGGCTTTTCGTTCAATCTGCATCCCTGTGTGCAAATCAGCATTCATGCCGTTTTTGATGGCGAACTTTGCCTGCTGCACAGCGACCGGACCATTTTTCGAGATAGCGTCTGCTAGTTCCCTGCAGGCAGAGACAACGTCTTCTTTTGCCGCTGTATTCAGCACAATCCCATACTGCAGCGCTTCTTCAGCAGTTAATCTTTTCGCTGTCAGGATCAGCTCAAGCGCTCTTTGCTCGCCGATCAGGCGCGGCAGCCTTTGTGTTCCGCCCGCACCAGGTATAATGGCCAGGCTCGTTTCGGTTAGTCCGATTTGAGCTGAGTCTGCGATGATGCGGAAATCACAGGCAAGCGCAAGCTCCATTCCGCCGCCGAATGCGTAGCCGTTAATGCCCGCAATAACAGGCTGTGGAAGCTGCTCTATTTTCGTAAAAACCTCGCTGATTTTATATAAATTCCGCTTTACCTGCTGTTCTGTCAGGGTCTTTCTCTCTTTCAAGTCAGCCCCTGCGCAAAAGGCCTTTTCTCCTGCGCCCGTAATGATGACGGTGCGGACTTCCCTGCTGGAACGGATCTCTTCTGTGATTTCTTCCAATTCCTCCAGCGTATCATAATTAAAGCAGTTCAAAGCTTCAGGTCGGTTCAGTGTGATCAGTGCTGTATGGTCTTCTAAAGTGTATAGTATGCCGGCCAAAAACAGTTCCCCCTTATTTTTGCGTTACCTGATTTTTCAGTGCTCTTCTCAAAATTTTGCCTGTTGTATTTTTCGGCAGTTCATCAAGGAACTCGATCGATTCAGGCACTTTATATTTTGCAAGAATGCTATGGCAGTAGTCTAAGAGCATTTCTTCTGTAAGGTCTTTGTTTTTTGATACAGCGAAGCATTTTACGGCTTCTCCGTAATTTTCATCAGGAACGCCGAAAACAGCGGCTTCCACAATATCCGGGTGGTCATACAGCGCCTCTTCAATTTCGCGCGGATACACATTGTAGCCTCCTACAATGATCATGTCCTTTTTCCGGTCCACGATGTAAAAGTAGCCGTCCTCGTCTTTTCGGGCAAGATCGCCTGTATAGAGCCAGCCATTCCTGATTGTATGCGCTGTTTCCTCAGGCATTTTGTAATACCCTTTCATGACATTCGGCCCTCTTACAATCAATTCTCCTACTTGTCCTGCAGGAAGCTCACTCCCGAGTTCATCTACCACTTTGTTTTCCACATTCAGAATGCTCGTTCCGATGGAGCCTGGTTTTCTAGGCCTGTCCAGCGGATTAAAGCAGGTAACTGGAGATGCTTCTGAGAGCCCGTAGCCTTCAGAGATGACCACTTTGAACTTTTGCTCAAATCCCTTCAGCAGGGCAACCGGCATGGAAGCGCCTCCAGAAATGCACAAACGGAAGCTTTGGAAGTCTTCAGGATTCCCTTCTGGATACTGGAGCAGGAAATTATACATGGTCGGCACACCGGCAAAAACGGTCGCCTGATAGTTTTTGGCCACTCTGAACACCTTCGCTGGACTGAATTTCGGCAGGATCAGCAGCGTGGCACCTGCCATAAGCGGTGCGTTCAGTGATACGGTCATGCAGAACACATGAAACATCGGGAGGGCTGTAATGACATTGTCATTCTCGCCGATCTTCAGATAGGACGCCACATCGCTTGCATTGCTGTACAGATTTTTATGTGTCAGCATTGCGCCCTTTGGCGTACCCGTTGTGCCTGACGTATAGAGGATCACAGCGACTTCATCCTCTTCCAGCTCAGGTGCCTGAAAGCCTTCCATATTTGTTTGCGCTAAACTTGTAAACGATTTCAATTTTGAGCTGATCTTTAAACTTTCCAGTGAGAACCCTGCTTTTTGCTCGCTTGGCGGTGTTTCGCACACAATGACGTGCTGAAGCGCAGGCAGCGAATCATTGAGCCCTTCAAGAAGCGGAATGAACAAATCAAGCGCTGCTACTGCTTTTACATCCCCATTGTTTAAAATATAGGCGATTTCGCTTGGTGTATAAATCGGGTTTACCGGTATAACAGAAGCACCAGCCCGAATGGCTCCAAAATAGGAAATGACAAAGTACGGCGAATTGCCAAGCAGCAATGCCACATGGTCCCCTTTTTCCACGCCCATTTCCTTCAGGCTTGCTGCAAATAAATCAACCATTCTGTTTAATTCGCCATAACTCGTTTTTTCCCCTTCAAAGATATAAGCAGGCTTATCCCTGAACAAACTCCCTGCTTCCTTTAACCGTGAACTTAAATTCATTTTTCCATCCCCTTTGTAAAAAATGAATGAATAGCCATTCACTTTATATTAAAAAAATTCTAAATATATTATATTGAAAGAAAAAGGAAACGACAAGGTCCAGCTATGGAAAAAAGAGGAGTTATAACAAAATTAGCCCATTGGATAGCTGACAGGGCAAGGGTTTTGAAGAATTATTAAAAATAATGTAAAAAGCGCCCGGTATCCAGGCGCTTCCTCTATTAAAAAATGCGCTTAATGCTTTTTTGAATCGGCGGCAGATCCAGTGTTTTTTCCTCAAAAGCTTTTTTAATCAAATATTCGCTGTATTTTACTGCCTGCTGATATGTGATTTTCCCTGGAAGCGGCGGCTCTTCTTCCACCAATGCATCAATAATGACCGGTTTCTTTTCATGCACGGCTTTTTCCAGAGCATCCCGGAATTCTTCTCTAGTATTTACCCTGTATCCAACTCCTCCGCAAGCCTCTGCAAATTTGGCAAAGTCCATCGGAGCCAGTTCCGTGGCGTAATCAATGTGCCCCTTTTCTCCCTGCTCGTATTTAATCAGGCCAAGAGCTTCATTGTTTAGGACGATGATTGTCATGGAAAGTCCATTTCGGACCGCTGTAACGAAATCATGCATAACCATGGAGAAGCCGCCATCGCCGCAGATGGAAAGAACCTGCTTGTCCGGATACGCAACTTTGGCCGCAATTGCCCCAGGCAGGCCGCAGCCCATCGTTGCCATCCAGCTCGAAATAACCATGCGCTGATTCGTAAAGGGCAGATAGCGGGCTGTCCAGACAGTCACATTGCCGACATCAACTGAAAGGATGGCATCCTTCTCCATCACTTTTTCAATTTCCGCCATGATCTGCGGCGGCATTACCCTGTCAGATTCCGCATCGCGGTCTTTTTGAATTTCCGTTCTCCACTTGTCCATAGATGCCTGGCACTGTTTAAGAAATTTGCGCTCTTCCTTTACAGGAATAACCGTCAGCAGCTGCTCAAGAACTTCCTTCACATCCCCGTTAATGCCGGCTGTTACAGGGTATCTCTTGCCGATTTGCACAGGCACGGTATCAATCTGAAACGCCTTTGCTTTTTCAGGAAGGAACTCTCTGTATGGGAAGGAGGTGCCTGCCATGATCAGCAAATCGGTGTTTTTCATTGCTTCATAAGCAGGCTTTGTTCCAATCTGCCCCACATGGCCGAGGCAATAAGGATCTTCATCAGGCAGCACGCCTTTTGCCGGCAGTGTTGCGATAACAGGAGCGCCGATTTTTTCCGCAAACAGCTTCAGCTCTTTTCTTGCATGAAGCGCTCCTTTCCCTGCCAGAATGAGGGGTTTTTCCGCTTCTTTGATCAGCGGAAGTACTGCCTCCAGCTCTTCTGGATCGAGGGCCGGCTCTGATTTGGCATACACATCAGATGTGAGCGGCGCATCCCATTTCCCTTTTTCTGCAAAAAAATCATCCGGAACAGTCAGAACAGCCACTCCCTTTTCCGCATAGGCTGTACGGATCGCCTGGTTTAAAAGATCCGGCAGCTGTTCATGCGAGGTGGCCTGCTTGTTAAAAACAGCTACATCGCTGAACATGTTTTCCAGATTGATCTCTTGAAAAGCATCTGTTCCCACCTTGCTGCTTTCAACCTGCCCGGCGAAAACGAGAACCGGCACCCCATCAGCCTTAGCGTCATAAAGGCCATTTAACAAGTGAACGGCTCCAGGGCCTGCGATCGAGAGGCAAACCCCAATCTTTCCCGTCAGCTTCGCATAAGCCGCAGCCGAAAGTGCCGCTACCTCCTCGTGGCGCACCTGGATAAACCGAATTTCTTCTTTATGCTTCCGCAAATCCTCCACCAATTCATTGATTGAATCTCCAGGGATGCCATAAATATGGTCAATGCCCCAATTTGTCAAAACCTCAGCCGCAGCTGCTCCTGCACGTTTTTCAAACATACATTCATCTCCTCATCAATTAAAAAGGGTTTTACTCTTACATAACCTTTATGGGAGAAAGAAAAACCAGGACGGCTGGAAAGCGTGTTACAGGAGGAGTTTCTTGAACTGAGACTGGTGAATATGAGCAGTGGTTTGGTGAATATATTGGCTGGTTTGGCGAATATTTGATGCAGATTGGATAATATGCTGGCTGGTTCGGCGAATATGATGATGGGCATTCTTTGGAAAAGGTGTTTTCGCCTTATAAAGAGCCAGTATGCGGCTCTGTACTTTAAGTTATGGCTGAAAACTAAGCAATGGCTCTTTGAAACCGGCTGTTCGGGAAATTAAGGGCTGGTTTGGTGAATATAACAGCCGGTTTGGCGAATATCTGATGCAGATTGGATAATATGCTGGCTGGTTCGGTGAATATGGGGCTTGAGTACTCTTCGGAAAAGAATTTTTCTCCTTATAAAAATCAATTTTGCTGCTCTGTATTACCAGTTCCATCGCAAGCCGCTCCCATATAACAAAAAACCGCCGGCAAACAGCATGCCAGCGGGTTTTTTTAGTAAAGCAAATCAAGAAATTGATCTTTTGTAATGTTGCCGAAGTAGTGTTTAATCTCAATGTCTCTCAGCAGTTTTTCAAGCTCTGCCCTTTCATAGCGGGCACCGATTAAGCGGTTCTCAATGTCTGATACATCGCCGACACCGAAAAAGTCGCCATAAATTTTGCAGTTGTTGATCACGCCTTTGTTTACTTCAAGCCTGATGTCAATGGAACCGACAGGGAAACGGTGTGAATGCTGAAGATTGAATTTCGGCGATTTCCCATAATTCCAGTCCCAGTTTTGGTATCGTTCCCGGGAGATTTCATGGATCTTCACCCAGTCTTCTTCTGTTAGTTCATATTGAGGAATTTCGCCGTCTGTGTCAAAAATATATTTTAAGATCAGCTCGCGGAACTGCTCAATGGTTATTTTTTCTTGCAGGAAATCTCTGATGTTGGCCACCCTGCTCCGGATGGATTTGATGCCTTTCGATTCAATTTTTTCTTTTTTCACATTCAAGGCTTTTACGACGTTTTCCATTTCAGAATCAAAAAGAAGGGTTCCGTGGCTGAACATTCTTCCCTTAGTGGAAAACTGGGCGTTTCCGGAAATCTTTTTCCCTTCCGCCAGGATATCGTTCCGGCCGCTCAGCTCAGCATCAACGCCGAGCCGCTTTAGGGCCCGCGTTACAGGCTCAGTAAATTTGAGGAAGTTGTGAAAGCTGTCACCGTCGTCCTTCGCAATAAAGCTGAAGTTCAGGTTGCCGAGGTCGTGGTAAACAGCGCCTCCCCCTGAAAGGCGTCTGACGACGTGCAGACTGTTTTCCTCTACATATTTCGTATTGATTTCCTCAATCGTGTTCTGGTTTTTGCCGATGATAATCGAAGGTTCATTTATGTAAAACAGCAAATAAGGCTGTTCCGGGTTCAAATACCGCAGGCAATATTCTTCTATTGCCAGATTGATCCTTGGATCTGTAATTCCTTTATTATCAATAAATAGCATGATGTTTCCTCCTTAAGCTCCTGTCCATGTTAAACCGCTTTTGGCAAGCAGCACCCTGCCTCCGTATACAGACTCAGCTTGTATGATTAGATCTGAATGGCTGCCGAAGTGAGGCAAATGCGACAGCAGCAGGGTTCGTGCCCGTGCCTGCTGGGCAATGACTCCAGCTTCGATGCTGTTTAAATGCCCCGGACCTGAGCCGTCCTGGTTCTTATAAAGACTGCACTCTGAAATGAGAAGATCTGCACCTTCTGCAAAAGGAATAAAGGAATCCTGAAAGCTCGAGTCAGCTGTGTACACTACCTTCCTGCCTTCGGCTTCAATCGACATCGCGAAACAAGGTACTGGGTGGACGGTTTTCAAAAAACGGATCGTAAAAGGACCTGTGCGGAGCTCCTTCTCAGGGTTATAAGCGATGCCCTTTGTAACACTTTTATAGGTCAGCTTTGCAAACGCTTCTTTATCGTAAGCATGCCCATAAATCGGCAAAACCTCGCTTGTTTTATGAATCATCCCTGTCACAAGCCTTGCATATTGCAGCGGCCCGATATCTGCGGCATGATCAAAATGATAATGCGACAGCACAACAGCATCTAAGTCCTGAATCGAAACGTAATTTTGAATCTGTGATACAACAGCGCTTCCACAGTCAATCAGCAGCTTATATCCTTCAGCTTCAAGGAGATAGCCCGACGTCGCCTCATTGGCAGCCGGAAATCCTCCCCAATAGCCTGCTACAGTCAGCTTCATTTCGTTCCCCCGCTTTCCATTCATCTCCCTTCAATATACCCATTTTTTTAATTTATTGCATGTTTTTTGATTTGTTACAAAACAGTTGTTGACAATTTTTCTTCTGTTATAATACACTATTAACAAATAAGAACACGGAGGGGATTCTCATGATCGTTAAATTGACTGAATTTTTCAGAAACTTACCTCGTAAAAAGTGTTTGGAGTGCGGCAATGTGATGGAAGAGCAGCATGACTGCTATGGAAATACGTGCGATAAGTGTATGAAGGTGACACAGCTTTAATCCAATGGCGATTTGCATCCTTTTACTAAGGGTGCTTTTTTCTTTCATCCGCAAAAAAAAAGAGAGCATATGCCCTCTTTTATTAAAATTATTTCTGAACATTCAGTCTTTTTCTGATACCAAATACTGCGGCAAGGGCTGCAAGAGATCCTCCGGAAAGCAGGAGCCAGTTGTTTGCACTGCTGTCTGTTTGTGAAGCACCGCCAAATCCTGTTTTCGGCATATCAGATGGCATTGCACTTCCCATGAACTTGTCCGGCATTTGCTGTACAATAGCGCCGCCCAATGTTTCCCCTACACCAAACATGAATTTGTATCCTTCATCAAATGAAGCGTATTCAGAAGCATAGTCACCAGTCATGTAATCTTCAAAGTTTTTAATGACCTGCTGTTCATGCATCTTTACGGCGTCCTTCGCAGCCTGTGCCGGGAGCTTGCCGCCTGTGGCTGTGCTGAGGAAATCCCCGAACTCACTTGAAAAGCTGATCATGCGGTCTTTCGCATCTTGAACACCTTTGTCATCCTTGTTCATCGCTGCCATGACGAGATCATTCTGAGCGTTAATATGATCTGTTGTCCAAATTTTTTCAAAAGCATCGCCGCCCTGCTTGCCGTAGAGAGAAACAATCGCTGCTTTAAAATCTGCTGTGTGTTCATTTTCCGCCCATTTAGCGGCATCAAAATCTTTTGCTCCGTTATATCCCCTTTCCATGCTCATGGAAGCAAGCGCAAAGTGTTCTGCTGCAAGGCTTGATAAAGTGGACCTCAAATCAGCTGCTTTGGAATCCGCTCTCGTATTCTTAAACTTTTCAGGCATTTGAGAAACAATTGCGCCGGATAGAACTTTGCTGATTGTGAACATTCTGCTGTATCCTTCTCTGAAAGAAGTGAATTCTGCCTGATAGTCTCCTTTTACATAGTCGTCAAATGTTTTTTGAACGTCCATTTCATGGGCTTTCAGCGCTTCTTTCGCTGCGTCTGCCGGGAGCTTTCCGCTTGTTGCCGTGCTCAGGAAGCTTCCGAATTCCTCAGTAAACTTTTCTACTTTTTCCATCGCTTCTTTTTTGGCATTTGGATCTTTTGCTTTTACGGCCTCCACGTATTCTTCTGTATAATCATTATGAGGGGCAAAAATGCTGTTAAACTGTTCTGCAGCTTTGTCACCGTAGAGGGAGGCAATGGCTGGCTTCATATCCTCTGCATTTTTTTCTAAAGCTTTTTGTGCATGCTCAGCGTCTTTCGCACCATCGTATTCTTTTGTCATCGCATCCACAGCAAGGACAAAGTGTTCAGAGAGCAAATAATCAAGTCCTGATCGCAGCTCTGCCGCAGGTGTTTTGACTGTCGGGGCCATTTCTGCATTTGCTGCTGCTGGGAAAAGCAGGGACAATCCCAATGCAGGTGCTAACAATTTTCTCATCTTCATGCTCTTATCACTCCATCTTTTGGATTAGGCATTCCGCCTTGTTTGTTTTTCATATAGATAACGGAATGATTGATAAAGATGGATCACAGTTTTTGAAATTTTTTATTTTGCACAAAGAAAAATGAGCGCCTGATCAGGCACTCATTCATAAAGAGACCAGCTTTCTTGCAACAGTTGATTCTCTTACAATCAAATTCATATAAAATTGATGGATTTCCTTATGGGAATAGTTTTTAGTATGGATTTTTTCAAGGATGACAGCAATTGCCTTGCTCCCCATTTCTTCAAGCGGCTGGTGAATGGTGGTGATCATAGGGTCCATCAGCTCTGTAATCATCTGATTGTCAAAGCCGACTACAGCCAGATCCTCTGGAATGCGCCATCCCTTTTTCTTCGCTTCCGAGATAATGCCAGCAGCAAGTTCATCTGAACCTGTGAAAATAGCCGTCGGCTTTTCGATCATTTCCTGTATATCATAGAATACCTGCTTGCCGTCTGCCGATTGAAATGCAGACCGGAACGCGTATTCTTCCAGAAATGGCAGATTCGCTTCAGCCAGTGCCTTCTTAAAGCCCTCTTCTCTCGCGTCTGCTACATTGCTCGTATACTTTCCGCAGCAATAGGCAATTCTTTCATGCCCCTGTTCTATTAAATGCTTTGTCGCTGAATAGCCTGCTTCAAATTGATCAATAAATACCATCGGCACTGAGGCCTGTTCATCATATTCATTGCATAGAATAATCGGTCCGTATTCAAGAAACGGCGCAATGGTTTTCCATTCATTCGCCATGGACGTCAGAATGACTCCGTCCACCTGCCTCGTTTTCAGCAAATTTAAATAGGCCAGCTCTTTCTTTTTAGAATACTGCGTCTGGCAAATGATCAGCTGGTAATCCTTTTCAGAAGCAGCTGTTTCTAAAATCTCAATCAGCTGGCTGAAAAAAGGATTCATCACACGCGGGATTAAAACGGCAATCACGCCTGTCCTCTGGTTGCGTAGGCTCCTTGCTGCAGAATTCGGGACATACCCAAGCTTGTCCATCGCATCAAGGACCTGCTTTTTCTTCCCCTTGCTTACATATGGATGGTTATTGATGACTCTTGACACGGTTGTTCTCGATAATCCGGCCAGCCTTGCAACATCTTCTATCGTTGTCATGCATTTCCCCCTCACAGAACAGTCGCATGCATTTTCCTATCCGCACATAGCAGTCTTCTTTCGATAAAGCTCTCCACTCGATAAAATTATAATAGACTATGTAAGGGCTTTCAATACTGTTTTTGCAAGTTTCTTACATTGATGCCATATGCCCTTTTTTAATAGAGTCAAAATAAAAAGCCCTCCGGTTATTTCGGAAGGGCTGCTGATCTTTATTTTCCTAGAAACTCAAGCACATCCTGCACAGCCTGCATGCCCTGATCAATGCAGTCAGGAAGCCCGATGCCTTCATAAGAAGCTCCGGCGAGATAAAGGCCGGGATATTTCTTTTTCACTTCTTCTTTAATCTCTGCGATTTTTTGCTTATGGCCGACGTTGTACTGCGGCATAGCCTCTTTCCAGCGGGTGACCACAGCCATTTCAGGCTCAGCGGAAATATCCATGACCTTGCGCAGGTCTTCCATGACGACTTTGACAATCTCGTCATCTGACTGATCCACAATGGCTTCATGCCCCGGCTTTCCGACATAGGCTCTTAGGACAGCCTTGTCAGGCGGTGCCGTGTGCGGCCATTTCTTATGTGTCCAGGTGCAGGCTGTGATCGTATAATCACTGTTTCTTGAAATGACAAAGCCTGTTCCTTCTTTGTCCATTTTAACAGCGTCCTTAGGAAACGCGAGCGCCGCTGTTGCTACAGATGTGGAAGGCATTTTTTTGAAATAGGCAAAAGCCTGCTCATCCTTCATGAGCGATGCTGCTGCAGCATGCGGAACGGCGAGGATCACAGTGTCAGCCTGAATGGATGCGCCGTCGCTCAGCAGCACGCTGTAGCGCCCGTCTTCCAGCTTCTCAAGCTTCTGCACTTTGTTTCCTTTATGAATGCTTGTCAGTGAAAGCTTTTCTTCAAAAGCTGGAACAATGCTTTCAAGACCTGATGTTAAGGTTTGAAAAATGCCCTTCTTCCTTTTCGGCAAATGTTTTTGCGTATTTTTCGGAGTGGTTTTTTTCATCCCAAGAATCAGGCTGCGGTGCTCCTGCTCCACTTGATAAAATTGTGGAAAGGTTGTCATCAGACTCAGCTTGTCAATGTCGCCAGCATATATGCCTGACAGAAGCGGTTCGATCAAGTTTTCCACCACTTCATTTCCAAGCCGGCGTCTGAAAAACATGCCGAGCGACTGATCGCCTTTTGCTTTACCGGCAGGCAGAACAAAGTCCCCTGCTGCACGAAGCTTTCCAGGCAGGGAAAAAAGGCCTGACGTGATAAATGGAGCAACCTGTGTCGGAATTCCCATAACCGCACCAGCTGGAATGGAGTGCAGCTCGTCTTTTACAAGCACATAGGATCTTCCGACAGCATTGTTGACAAGCTGGTCTTCAATGCCGAGATCCTTCATGAGCTCAGGAGCACTTGCTTTTCTTTCTAAAAAGGAATCCGGTCCCCGTTCAATCACATAGCCGTCTTTTGAGACGGTTTGAATTTTGCCGCCGAGCCGCGGGCTTGATTCAATCAGGTCAATGGAAAGCGGCAGCCCTTTTTCCTTCGCTTCTTTTTCAAGATAAAAAGCGGCTGACAAACCGGTCAGTCCGCCTCCGATAATGATCGTTTTCTTCATGGTTTCGCCTTCTTTTTTCTGTCTTAAGCCTTCAGCCTTTTTAAAACAGCTGATGCCATCGCGTCGATAAATTCAGGCTTTGCGTTCGGCATTTCCGGCCTGTAGTAGCTGACGCCAAGTTCTTCTGTAATCACTTTGCACTCTGTGTCATTGTCAAAGAGCACTTCAAGATGATCCGCAACAAACCCGACAGGAACATAGACAAATGCCTGATAGCCTTTTTCCTTGTAGAGGTCTCTGGTCAAGTCCTGCACGTCAGGTCCAAGCCACGGATCAGGCGTGTTGCCGGCACTTTGCCAGCCTGTTGTGTATTCCGTGATGCCGGCTCCTTCTGCAATCAGCCTTGCCGTTTCTTTTATCTGATCAGGATAAGGATCGCCTGCTGCGATAATTTTCTCAGGAAGGCTGTGGGCGGAAACGATTAAGATCGCTTTTTCCCGCTCTTCCGCTGTCATATCGGCATACGTCTCTTTCAAGCGGTCTGTCCAGTACTTGATGAATTTCGGCTCTTCGTACCAGCTTTCAACAGATGTGATGGAAAGTCCACCAAGCTTTTCAGCTTCTTCCTTTGCCCGCGCATTGTAGGATTTGATGCTGAAGGTGGAATAATGAGGGGCAAGCACAATGCTGACCGCTTCTGTTATGCCGTCTTGATGCATCTGCTGGACCGCATCCTCTACAAAAGGCTCGATATGCTTTAAGCCGATATACATCTTAAACTGAATGTCATCCTGAATGTCGTTCAGCCGTTCCTCAAGCTTTTCCGCCTGCTCAATGGTAATTTTGGCAAGCGGGGAAATGCCTCCGATTGCTTCATACCGGTCCTTTAAGTCCTGCAGCATTTCGGGTGCAGGCTTTCTGCCTCTGCGTATATGAGTGTAATAGCGTTCAATATCTTCTTCTTTGTAAGGTGTTCCATATGCCATGACCAAAAGGCCCATTGTTTTTTTTGCCATTAGTGCTGCACCTGCCATTTAATGAAGTTTGTAGGTAATATAAATTGTTCTGCCTTCCCTATTTTGCCACTTTTCGGCTTTTTAGGCCAAAGGAGATGCTCTGGCAAATTTTATGTTAAGCGCTGTGAAGAATACTCGTGAACAAGGGCTGTCACTCGCTTCAGCGTTTCCGGGTTAACAGAAGGGAACACACCGTGGCCAAGGTTAAAGACGTAGCCGTCCTGCTCCATGCCCTGATCAAGGATGTCCTTCAGTCTTTCTTCAATGACATTCCATGGAGCAAGGAGAATGGCCGGATCAAGGTTGCCCTGAAGGGTTTTCGTGAGACCCATTGTTCTTGCTTCAGAAATTTGAAGACGCCAGTCAAGACCTACAACATCAAGCGGAAGATCGTGCCATTCCTTTGCCAGGTGGCTTGCCCCGACTCCGAACATGATCAGAGGCACTCCCTGTGATTGAAGTTCGGAAAAGATCCTATGCATAACAGGCTTAATGAACACGCGGTAGTCAGCCACATTCAGCGCACCGACCCAGGAATCAAAAATCTGGAACGCCTTTGCTCCGGCTTTAATTTGCGCTTTCGCATACGTCACCGTCATATCCGCAAGCTTATCCATTAGCGCAAACCAGGCTTTCGGCTCAGCATACATAAAAGCTTTTGTTTTATTGTAATTTTTCGATGGACCGCCTTCGATCATGTAGCTCGCCATTGTAAAAGGCGCGCCCGCAAATCCGATCAATGGAACAGATAGCTGCTCCTGTGTCAGGAGGCGGATCGTTTCAAGCACATAAGGAATATCATCCTCAGGCGAAAGCTCGCCAAGCTTCTCCACATCGCTGAGTGACCGGATCGGATTATCAATAACAGGACCGATCCCTGTTTTGATTTCCACATCAACCCCAAGCGCCGGCAGCGGGGTCATAATGTCTTTATATAAAATAGCGGCATCTACGTCGTACTGCTCGACCGGAAGCCTTGTCACATACGCGCAAAGCTCAGGCTGGTGCGTAATCTCAAATAAACTGTACTTCTCTTTCAACTTTCTGTATTCCGGCTGCGAACGGCCTGCCTGCCTCATGAACCAAACCGGCACATGGGAAGTGCGCTCGCCTCTGCAAGCTTTAATCAGTGTGTCATTAAACATTTTTCCTTCAACCATGGTTGTATTCCCACCTTAATCTCTGTCAAAATCACTATTTCTTACAATATACCTTTTTGACTGGGACTTGTATAGGAAAGGGGTGCAAATGTCAATAAATCGCCTAAAAGGAGAGAGGGGTGTTTGGAACCGGCCTTCTGTGAAAAATAACGGGCTGGCTGGTGAATAAGGGCTGTATTAGATTCGATAATAGAGCCATCATCTTGGAAAAGTGAACTTTGAGTGTGCTCAATATACCGCTCTGGTCTTTGGAACCGGCCTTCTGTGAAAATAATGGATGGTTTGGTGAATATCACTGCCGGTTGCACGAAAATCTGCTGCCGATTGGTGAATATGCTGGCTTGATCGGTGAATATGGAGCTGTGCCTGCATCAATAAGTGCTCAGCCCTCAGCCTTATCAGCGGATTGTCCATCTTTATCGAGCACTTTTTCTGCTATATCGGCGGATTGTCCATCTATATCGAGCACTTTCCGTTATTTATCGGCGGATCACCCTCATATATCGGACACTTCCCCGATTATATCGGCGAACTCCGTTTACGCCCGTTAAAAAAGCGCCGAATGCTATTCGGCGCCTCTTTTACGGTGATACATAATCTGTGCCAGGACCTTCCTGGCCTGTTTGCGTGTTAAAAGGAACAACTTTATAGGCGCGTCTGGAGAAAATGTTGGAGTACGGCATTTCAAAGGTGTTTTCGCCTTTTACTGTTCCGATTACTTTTTCTTCATTGCCCCGCTGTTCATAGATGCGGTATTCAATCCGGCTGTCCTGCTGTGCTGTCCATTCAAGGTGCAGGGTAAAGAGCTGGAAGCCTTTGAATTTGTAATCTGCTGTCAGGTTTTGCACAGGCTGAAGCTTGATTGGATCTTCAAGGTCTTCGATTCCTGACGGCACTTCGAATTTTTTGCTGTTATCATATTTAGAGCCGCGCAATATGGCTTTAAACAGCCTGACCGGTGCTGAACTGCCTTGTGTCAGGTAATGACTTTGGTCTGTCCGGTCATAGCCCATCCAAAGAGCCCCTGTTACCTCAGGTGTGTAGCCGGCGAACCAGGCGTCCATGACGGCTCCTTTTTTGCCTGGATAAGAAGTTGTGCCTGTTTTACCGGCCAGATCGCCTCCATAGGTTCCGTAATGGGCCGTTCCTTCTGTGACAACATGTTCAAGCATCCTTGTCATATAAAGGGCATTCTGCGGTGAA
This sequence comes from Metabacillus kandeliae, assembly GCF_021166585.1. Lineage (GTDB taxonomy): Bacteria > Bacillota > Bacilli > Bacillales > Bacillaceae > Metabacillus_B > Metabacillus_B kandeliae. Next base: position 91,677 of record NZ_JAJOZE010000004.1, on the reverse strand, counting down.
TATACAGGCTTTTTCTCTTCTTTTCTTTCTGCTGTGATGTTGTTGTGCCTGTCAGTGATTTTTTCTATAAAATAGGCATCACTGTACTGCCCGTTATCTGCAAATGTTCTGTAGGCGTTTGCCAGGTTAAGCGGTGATACGCCTTTTTCAAGGCCGCCAAGCGCGATGGCAAGTCCATTGTCATCAACTGGAACGCCGGTTTCTTCCAGATACTTCTTCGCTTTGCTGATGCCGATTTCATTCAGCGTCCAGACTGCCGGAGCGTTCAGTGAATGAATCAGGGCATTGTACATGGTTGTCTCTCCTGAATAGCCCTCAGGGTTTTTCGGTGCATAGTTTCCATATTTGATTGGCTCGTCCTTCAGCATGGAAAATGGCTGAAACTTGTTTTCCTGAAGAGCAGGCCCGTATACAGCAAGCGGCTTAAAGGTTGAGCCTGGCTGGCGGCTTTTTGTGACCCTGTTGTACCCTTTTGATACGTAATCCCGGCCGCCGATAGCTGCGACAGCACCGCCTGTTTTATTATCGAGCATAATAAAGGAAGCTTGTGAGCCGCTGACTGTTCCTTTGAAATAAGAGTCTTCTTTAAAAAGCTGGTATGCTTTTTTCTGAAGATCAGCATTTAGAGGAACTGTGATTGTATAGCCGCCTCTCAGAAGTTCGTCGTTTGAAATATTGTACTTCTCCTCTGCTTCATTCAGAACGAGGTCAATATAGGAAGCAAACCAAGGGCTTTCTGCTTTTTTATTTATTTTTAAGCCAAGTGTTTTCCCCTGTGCCCTCACTGCTTCTTCACTGGAAATAAACCCTTGCTCCTGCATTAAGCTTAAAACAAGATCTCTTCTTTTTTTGCTTTTTTCAGGATGAAGGATCGGAGAGTACCCTGACGGCGCCTTTGGCAAAGAAGCAAGTGTTGCAGCTTCAGATGGCGTAAGCTCCGTCACGTCCTTTGAAAAGAAATAATGGGAAGCCGCCTGAATCCCGTAAGCCCCATGCCCGAAGTACAGCTGGTTTAAGTAAATTTCAAGAAGCCTCTTTTTGCTGTAATTGTTTTCAAGCGAAACAGCGATTACTGCTTCTTTTGTTTTTCTCATCACAGACTTTTCACCGGACAAAAACACGTTTTTAGCAATCTGCTGGGTGATGGTGCTGCCGCCCTCCACCTTGCTGCCTGCGATCAGGTCTTTAAAAAGCGCCCTTGCAATCGATCTCACATCGATGCCATGATGCTCGTAAAAGCGTTGATCTTCTACAGCGATAAAGGCGTTTTGAACATTTTTCGGAATTTTATTAATGCTGACAAGCTCCCTGTTTTTCTGATAGAGCTCCGTAATTTCCTTCCCTGACGGATCAACCAGCTTGGAAGAGGAATCCAGCACTAATTTTTTTTCATCAATCATTGCATTCCCTGCTACAAGAATGAAAAAATAAGTTAGAAATGAGATTAAGATCAGCCCAAATATGGAAAAGACGATTATCCGCCATTGTTTCATAAAACTTTCACCCCGCATTCAGGTTTAGTATTGTTAAATAAAGGTAAATATATGTGTGCTCTTCTTTTCGTTTTTAAAAATCAATCTGCCGGGATGGTGACGATCATGAATTTTTATATGACTTACGGAACAATTGACTATTTAACAAAGCTGAAGGAAGATCAGCCAGATCAGAACATTCTGCTGTTATCCAAAGACGATAACGCTTTGCTGATGCATGAATCTGACGGCCCTTCTATTTTCAAGGAGCCAAAAAAATATGAAGTGCTGGATGAGTCCGGCGTTTTTGAAAATGGCAGCTTTGCTGTTCTGAATAATATTCCCGTAACCTATGAAGGCAAGCCGCTGTTTGAGCAGCGTTTCAAAGAAAGAGCCAGAATGATTGAGAATGAGCCGGGTTTTACGGCCATCCGTGTTCTCCGGCCTGTTTCAGGCGATACGTATGTCATTCTCACCTTATGGGACAGTGAAAAATCCTTTAAAGACTGGCAAAACTCCAAAGCTTATGAGCATGCCCACAAAAAACGCGGCACAGAGGAAGGCGTTGATCAAAAGGACATCTTCGCGCGACCATCTTACGTTACAACATATCAAGCTGTTCGTCCATAAGGACTGGGAGATTTTTCTTTGTATTTGTCGAAATTGATGACGGGAAGTTTCATTCATGTTAAAAAGCTCTGACAGATGTCAGAGCTTTCCTTTTTCTTTAAATATTCGGGCTCTGCATGCATTCATGGCATCTGTGCCAAGCCGGCCTGCCAGTTGGTAATTAGCCGTACCCCCTGTCAAAGCGCCAAGTCCCGGAATCACTTGCAGCAGTTTGGCGAGTTCTATGCTGTCGAGATAATCCTGCTGAAAGGATTTCCATTCATCTTTTGATAGCGGGCGCTTGTCTTCCTGCCAGTTTTCAATGCGGCGAATCAAGAGATCAGCGTCTTTTTCAGACGCATAGGACAGCCAGAAAAGATGAGCAAGAAAATGCTTGTCTGCTGCAGGCAAACCATAAGCGGCAGCGACCTCTGACAAAAGCTTAGCCTGAAGCCCGAAAAAGAAAGGCAAATCAAGCGTTCCGAGCAGCAAACCGCCGGCCCCTGTTCCCGCGCCCTCTGCTGCAGCCGTTTTTTGATAAAGGGAAATGGCATTCCTTGCTTTGCGGTCCATTTCTTCCAGCTGCAAGGAAGAATTGCCCTTTTTGTAGACTGGTGCAGCAAGTATGCCTGTGGCCAGCTGTTTAAAAGCTGCGGCAAGCATCCTATCCGCTTTTTTCGGCAAAAAGCTCTGCAGTTTGGCCTGCACGCTTTTTGAGGTGCGCCTCACAAGTGATGCCCGTTTATGAAGCTTTAACTTCCATTGAAGGACTTCATACAAGATCCGCTCTTCATATTCCATTTTTTTCGGCCTCTCCTTTTAAGAAGATCATTTAGCCACCCGCGCCCTTACATAACCCTGAACAAATATGAAGGTGAAAACGATGCCTGCAGCAAGGCCAAGCCCGCCTTCTGCCCATTTTCCTGCGGCAAGGAGAACAATGCCAAGAACGGCAGCCTGAATGAGAAGAACATTTTGCAGCACGTGATAAAAGCCTTTCTTTTTATCCTGCAGCGAGACAGGATAAAGCTCCGGAAGCATCAAGAGATCAAAGTGCTTGTAAAGGGCGATGATCTGTATGCCAGTTAAGAAAAGAGCGCACAGAACCACGAGAACGGCGCCTGTCATATTCGGGCTGAAAAACAGCAGGATTAAAGCCGTAATAACGGTGAGTCTGGCAAAAATGCCGAAATAGTCCGTTCCTCTGACAAAAGCCCGCGCGAACATGTAGTGATAGGAATGGGCCTGGCTGTATTTTACCGCTGATAAAACCCAGTCCAGGTATTTTCTTCTTCTTGCCTGCTTTTTCAGCTTCGGGACATCGGTAAATAAGTTTGCCAGCCTGTAAAAAGACTGCTTTTTCGCATTTTCCTGCGAGATCAGCCTTTCCCATTTCAGGCCTTTACCCTTTGATGCTCTGTTAAAATAAAAAACCAACAGCAGCAGCACCGCATAAAGCGGCAAAGCAAAGAGCCAATGACCGCTTAGAATAAAGTAGGCCAGCAGCGCGTTTAACACGTAGCGGATGACAGCCTCTAATCCTTTTGATGATTCAGTAAAAGAAGAAAGCCAGCTCACCTGCATATTGAACCCTTTTATAATCAGCAGCTGCAGAAAAACCCATAAATAGTCGAGGCCGCCTGCATGCTGCACGGCAAAATAAAGCGGTGCAAACACCACGGCCGGGAGTATGAGCATGTACAGCTGGCTGAAAAAACTGTAGGGAAAGGCCTGCTTAAAATACGCTTCCATTTTTTTCTCAAGGGGCAGCAGAAAAACGATGTCCGCTTCTTTTAAAAGCGTTCTGACGCTTGATGCTGTTATGGCCAAACCAAATACAGCGGCCATAATCCATATAGCGGGAAAGCCTTCAGGGATTGCTTTCAGCCATTGGCTGTACCAGACAGCCCCGCCGCCAAGCATAAACACAACAACGATCAGCAAATGGTCGTTCAGCATGTACTTTAGATAGGACTGAACTTCCTTTGTATGCTCTTCAAGCCTTTTTTTCCAAATCTCTTCTACACTATTCATAGCTGTCTTCCTTTGTGAGCTGCACATAAAGATCATCAAGATTGGCGCCCCGCATGCCGAATTGCTCCTGCAGCTCCGCCAGGTTTCCTTTTGCTTTGATTTTTCCCTGATGAAGAATTATAAAGGAATCGCAGTACCTTTCCGCTGTTGCCAGAATATGAGTGGACATTAAGATGCCCGAGCCTCTTTCCTTTGCTTTTTCCATAATTTCAAGCAGCGAGTTGATCGCAAGCGGATCAAGGCCGACAAACGGCTCATCAATGATGTAAAGCTTCGGCTCAACAAGAAAGGCGCACATGATCATGACCTTCTGCTTCATTCCTTTTGAAAAATGCGCCGGAAACCATTTCAGCCTGTTTTCCATGCGAAACTCTTTTAAAAGCGGCGGAAGCCTTTTTTCAAATTCGCTTTTTTCAAGGCCGTAAGCCATTGCCGTTAATTCCAAGTGTTCATAGAGAGTCAGCTCTTCATATAAAATCGGCGTTTCCGGTATGTATGTATACTGCTGCCTGTAATCAATCGGTTTTTCTTTAAAGGTGAAGCCGTCAATTGACACACTGCCTTTATGAGGGTCCATCAGACCTATGATATGGCGGATCGTCGTACTTTTCCCGGCACCATTCAAACCGATCAGGCCAACGATGCTGCCGCCGGGCATTTCAAAGGATATATCTTTTAAAACAGGATTTCTTGTATAGCCTCCTGTTAAGTGTTCCACTTTTAAAAGCGTCATAGCAGGAATTCCTTTCTGATCATTTTTCTTACATCTTAACAAATCCAAAGTGCTTTGTCCTTCTCCCTAATTGCAAATTGTTCCAGCATAGCGAAACAGGAGAAGGGCCATCATAATAGAGCAGACGGGAGCAGCAGATTGAGAAAACATTTAAATGAGGTGTTTGTCAAAGACATTCCGTATGATACCTGAAGCAAGTACCCATGATGTCTAATCTTGCAGCACAACATGCAAATGAGGTGTTTGTAAAAGACACAAAAAGTATTGTTTTTGACGGTACAGGAATACAACTCATAGCCAAATGAGGTGTTTGTCGCAGGCATATTCCAGTAAATGCGCAATCTTTGCCCTCTGCAGAAGGCAGGATGGACTCTTAAGCAGTCCCGTCCTGCTTTTCTTTTTATGCAAGATTTTCCGGTTTGTATGATAAAATACGGAGTATACATCGGTTAAAGGAGTGGCGAAGATGAACTGTATTTTCTGCAGTATTGTGAATGGTGACATCCCTGGAGCGAAAGTGTATGAAAATGAGCATGTACTGGCGTTTCTGGACATCAGCCAGGTAACAAAAGGACATACGCTTGTTATTCCAAAGGTACATAAAGAAAACATTTATGAGCTTACGCCGGAAATTGCCCGTCACGTATTTGAAGCAGTGCCTGAAATTGCGAACGCTTTAAAGAAAAAGTTTAATCCTGATGGAATGAACATCCTGAACAATAACGGCGAGCTTGCAGGCCAATCTGTTTTCCATTACCACGTTCATCTTCTTCCCCGCTATGAGGAAGGGGACGGCTTTGGAGCTGTCTGGAAAACCCACACCAGTGATTATACGCCTGAAAAGCTGCAGGAAATGGCGGCTGAGATTAAAGAAGCATTTTAATAATAGGCCAGTATGAAAGAGCCCATTAATCAGCAGGGCTCTTTTTTTGATTGGCCAAATCAATCCCAGTTTTCCTTCATCTCCTGAATTCGCTCAGCCTGTTCCCGAGGCGAAAGGTCTTCTATATGCGTGGCAATCCACCAGATATTGCCGAAAGGATCCTTTACTCCGCCGTACCTTTCCCCTGCATGCCGCATATTTGCCGGTTCCATAACAGCAGTTCCTCCACAGGCAACAGCCCTTTCAAAAACATGGTCGCAATCGGGGACATAAATGTAGATGGAAGCCGGAAATGCTCCGCCCTCTTCCATTGGCTCCCCCGTCATAATAATGGAGTCCCCCACAATCATTTCAGCGTGCATAACTGATCCATCAGGTCTGTCTAATTTATATTTGAGCTTGCCGTGAAATACGGTTTCAACAAACTGAATGAATTGAGAAGCCTGCGGCACCAGGATATAAGGACTAACCGTTCTCATTCCTTCAGGCTGATGGTGCACTTTCATAAGGTATTCCTCCTTTTTTTAAAATTCTATTATTGTTAAATGCTATTCGCCGCCAGCTTTTCATTTCCTTGCCGCAAAGTAATGGTTCCGAATAATACATTGGGTTACAACTAATTGCAGCCTAAAACACCCAATTATTCCCCTGTATGGTGCAACAAGGCTCATTTTCGCTGGCACGCTTTTTGCATACTAGATAAATTAAACAATTTTATGGAGGGGATCTAAAGAATGAAGCCAAAGAAACAAAAAACCTGGAATATGCCGGATACACTGATTATCGTGTTCTTCGTCGTGCTTCTGGCAGCTCTTTTAACGTACATCATTCCAATGGGGCAGTTTGACACAAAAGAAATGACCTATATGAATCAGGGCTCCGAAGAAAAAAAGACAGTGCTTGTGCCTGATTCGTTTCACTATGTGACAGACAAGGAAGGCCACGCTGTCAGGGAAGGCATTCCCCTTTTTCAGTCAGGGGACGGAATGGGATTTTTAAATTATGTTTTTGAAGGCTTGGTCTCAGGCGACAAAATGGGGTCTGCAGTTGGGGTTATTGCTTTTATTCTCATCATTGGCGGTTCCTTCGGCATCATTATGAGGACAAACGCCATTGATCAGGGGCTTATGAAAGTAATTGAAAAAACAAAAGGCAGGGAATCCCTGCTCATCCCGGTCATGTTTGTACTGTTTTCTCTTGGCGGCGCCGTATTCGGCATGGGAGAGGAAGCCATTGCCTTTGCGCTGATTCTTGTGCCTGTGATCATCAGGCTCGGCTATGATTCTATTACAGCTGTTATGATTACATATGTTGCCACACAAATCGGCTTTGCTTCTTCCTGGATGAACCCGTTTGGCGTTGCGATTGCACAGGGAATTTCCGGTGTGCCGGTCTTATCTGCCGCACCATTCAGAATCTTGATGTGGGCTGTATTCACGCTGTTCGGTGTACTCTACATTTTGAGGTATGCAAAAAAAGTAAAGGCTAACCCTGAGACTTCTCTTTCTTATAAAACCGACGCCTTTTTCCGGGACAGCCAGAAGGAAGAAACCCTTCAGGCAAAATTCGGCCTTGGCCACATTATTGTTGTGCTCACCCTGATTGCGGGTATTGCCTGGATTATATGGGGCGTTGTCGAACATGCTTACTTCATACCTGAAATAGCGACGCAGTTTTTCGTGATCGGCCTTGTATCAGGGGTTGCCGGCATTCTTTTCAAACTGAACGGCATGAAGCTGAATGATTTGGCTGAAAGCTTTGTATCAGGGGCAAAGGATCTCCTCCCTGCTGCACTTGTCGTTGGCATGGCCAAAGGCATTGTCCTTGTTATGGGCGGCGATTCGCCATCAGATCCGTCCATTTTGAACACCATTCTTGAATCTGCCGGAAGTCTGACAGACAAGATGCCTGCTGAGCTCTCAGCCTGGTTTATGCTTACGTTTCAGTCCGTATTTAACTTTTTTATCGTTTCAGGCTCAGGTCAGGCTGCTCTAACAATGCCGCTCATGGCCCCGCTTGCTGACATTGCCGGTGTCACAAGGCAGGTTGCCGTTGTCGCTTTCCAGCTCGGTGACGGCCTCACCAACATTATTGTCCCGACCTCTGCCGCGCTCATGGGCACGCTTGGCGCCGCCAGACTGGGCTTTGGAACATGGCTGAAATTTATTTATAAATTTCAAGTTCTGCTTTTTGTTCTCGCCTCTGTATTCGTACTCGCCGCGGCTATTATTAAATTGCATTAAGGAGAGAAACCCATGCTGAAAAAAATTATAAATGGAGAAATTTATTCTCCTGACTTTTTAGGACAAAAAGATTTGCTTCTGGCTGGAGATAAAATTGCCTTTATGTTAGATAAAGGCAGTTCTTTTCCAGATGAATATATTGACGAAATCATTGATGCTGAAGGAAAATATGTGCTCCCAGGTTTTATCGACGGCCATGTGCATATCATGGGCGGAGGAGGAGAAGGCGGCTACAAAACGCGGACGCCTGAACTCTTTTTAAGCGACGCAGTTTCAGCCGGCGTCACGACCATTGTCGGAGTTATCGGTACAGATGGGACAACCCGAACAATGCCGTCTCTAATTGCCAAAGCCCGGGCCCTTGAAGAAGAAGGCATTACCTGCTTTGTGCACACTGGCAGCTATCAGGTTCCAGTTAAGACGCTGACAGGCAAAATTGAAGATGACTTGATCTTAATTGACCGGATTATCGGCTGCGGCGAAATTGCCATCAGCGACCACCGCTCTTCCCAGCCGACAGTTGAGGAGCTTTCTAAAATTGCTTCTCAGGCAAGAATCGGCGGAATGCTTTCAGGCAAAGCAGGCATCGTTAACGTTCACATAGGGGACGGCAAAGGCATGCTTTCCCTTTTGGAGGAAGCGGCTGAAGTAACTGATCTTCCGCTTACCACCTTTTATCCGACCCATATAAACCGCAACCCAGACTTATTTGAAGCAGGCATCCTTTTTGCCAAAAAAGGCGGCTGGGTTGATCTGACAACAAGCACTGTGCCCCGCTTCCTTGAGCAGGGTGAAGTGAAATGCAGCAAAGGCCTGAAGCGGATGCTGGAAGCAGGCGTACCTCTCTCCCGCATCACCTTTACATCAGATGCACAAGGAAGCCTGCCGGAATTTAACGCTGCCGGAGAGCTGACTGGCCTGCAGATCGGCAAAGTCTCCTCCCTCTTCCAGGAAGTTCGGGATGCGGTTTTATCAGAAGATATTCCGCTTGAAAAAGCACTCAAAGTGATCACAGAAAATCCAGCTGCTGTTTTGAAACTGCACAGCAAAGGAAAAATCGGCAAAGGCTTTGATGCTGACCTTGTTCTCTGTGATAAAACAGATCTCAGTATTACAGATGTGATTGCAAAAGGTCAGGTTATGATGCAGAACAAAGAAGTAGCGGTTAAGGGAACGTTTGAATGAAACAGGCTGAAATAGCCTGTTTTTTTTTGATTTGGGCTTTGGGTATACGGGGAAGCGAAAGCAGCGGATACCCTAAAACCGGCTCTTTTATTAACAAAGGGCCGGTTTTCAGGGCTTGTTTCTTTCCAATAGAGGAATATTTCTTAATTTGAAGCTGTACGAAAGACAGAGTATCAAGCGCAAGCACCGGATATCGGCGGATATCAAGCTGGTATCGGCGAAATTTTGAATATATCGAGCACTCTCTGCATTATATCGGCGGATTTTGAAATATATCGGCCACTTTCCGAATTATATCGGCGATCACCTTAAAACCGGCTCTTTTATTAACCTCGCACAAAAAAAACAAACTGATCGAATAATTCCAAAAACTCTGCCTATATGTTAAACCTGTATGTTAAGATAGAGAAAATTTATTGAATTAACGCGAAGGAGGACTAAAATGTCTGTTTATAATTTTAATGCCGGACCCGCTGCCCTCCCTCTTCCTGTTCTGGAAAAAGCCCAGGAGGAGCTGAAGGATTTCAGGGGCAATGGCTTGTCACTGATGGAAATGAGCCATAGAAGCAAAACGTATGATGAAGTACACAATCATGCCATACAGCTGCTGAAAGAAGTGATGGAAATTCCGGATACTCATGAGGTGCTGTTCCTTCAAGGCGGAGCAAGCCTGCAGTTCGCTATGATTCCGATGAATTTTCTGCCGCCTGAGAAACAGGCAGGCTATGTATTGACTGGCTCCTGGTCTGAAAAAGCTTTAAAGGAAGCTGAAGCAATCGGACGGGCAGTGTCAGCCGGCTCTGGAAAAGATGGAGTCTACAAGAGAATTCCTTCTCCTGAAGAGCTTCAATTAGAAGAGGATTTCGCCTATCTTCACCTGACATCCAACAATACGATTTACGGTACACAGTGGCAGCAGTACCCTGAAACAAGTCTCCCGCTGATTGCTGATATGTCCAGCGACATTCTGTCGAGAAAAACAGATGTCAGCAAATTTGCCCTTCTCTATGCAGGAGCACAGAAAAACTTAGGTCCGTCAGGTGTGACTGTTGTTGCAGCAGACCGGAAATTTATTGAAAGCGGACGGGAGGATATTCCGAAAATTCTTTCCTATCAAACGCACTTGAAAAGCAACTCTCTATACAACACACCACCGACATTTTCAGTTTATATGCTGTCTCTTGTCCTGGAATGGTCAAAGGAACAGGGCGGCATCGAAGGGCTGGAGCGGAAAAATGCCGAAAAAGCAGGCCTGATTTATCAGTATCTAGACGATCATGCTGATTTTTATGCGCCGTATGCTGAAAAGGACTGCCGCTCCAATATGAACATCACCTTTACGTTAAAGGATGATGAGCTGACAAAAGAATTTTTGCAAAAGGCTTCTGAAAAAGGGTTCATCGGCTTAAACGGCCACCGTTCCATCGGAGGCTGCAGAGCTTCTGCCTATAATGCCGTCCCAAAGGCTGCCTGTGAAGCTCTTGTTCAGTTTATGGATGACTTTTATAAAAATCGCTAAAATAGAATGGAAGATTAATTGAAGATGAATTTCTTTTCCTTTTTACTTTTTCTTCACGCCTTGTTATAATGTTTAGTAACCTGTCGCAATGAGAGAAGAGCTCATCATTGGATAGGAAAAATCAGTTAGTTTAGAAGAGGAGAGTTGAGAAAATGAATATTAGAGAATTAATCATCATGGCAATGTTTGCGGCGATTGGGGTTGCTTTGCATGGCATTATCCCGCCTATTTTTTTAGGTATGAAGCCGGATATGATGCTTACAATGATGTTTCTGGCTATTATTCTGTTTCCAAAAGTTAAAAATGTGTTTGTTATGGGAGTTGTGACAGGTCTGCTTTCCGGCATGACGACAACCTTCCCTGGAGGATTTGTACCGAACCTGATTGATAAGACAATTACGGCATTCGTCTTTTTCGCTCTGTTTCTTGCTATTAGAAAGCTTTCCGCCAATACGGTTACGGCAGCTGTTTTAACTGCAGCCGGCACAATTGTATCAGGTACTGTTTTCTTAACAGCTGCTAGCATCATCGTCAGCCTGCCAGGAAGCTTTTCAAGCCTGTTTTTGGCGGTCGTACTGCCTGCAGCAGCGGTGAACACGATTGCGATGGCGATTATCCACCCTGTCGTGACAGCGATTGTTAAACGAAGCAAAATTGTCAGTGTTAAACATTAACCTAATTAAGAGTCAATCCCGGCCTGCTGAGGCCGGGATTTTTTTGCATTAGTCAGAATTGGGACTCCGGCAGCTGAATATATAAAAAAAGAGAAGGCCTCATAAGGCGTTCCCCAGCTAATGCAAATAGAGCAGTACAATGCCAATGGCAAGAAAAATCCCGCTTCCTGCCCCAAAAACGGCAGCTCTCTGCTTTAAAATCTTTTTAGGCGGATAGGATGCGGTCTGCTGGATCAGCCTAAAATAATGAAGCGCCCCTGCAAGCAGGAAAAAACAGACGGCAAAGATGAAAAAGATGACGACTGACAAGATGTCCCCCTCCTTTATTGCAATATATGCCCGAGCTTGGCATGCTATGCTTTAAGGGATTGTTTATGCTTATAGAGAAAGGGTAGTGTAAAAGGGAAGGATTTTTGTAAACTGTGTTGAAAAGAAATATAGAATGGACGTAATGGAGTGATGATGATGGGAAAAAGCAAATCTTTCTTAATTGGAACCCTACTTGGGGCAGCTGCAGGCGGCGTGGCGATTTTGTTCTCAGCTCCTTCTTCCGGCAAGGATTTAAGAGGCCAGCTGAAGACAAACCGCGACAGGCTGAAGGAAACTCTCCAGCAGCTGAAAAATGACAGTATGGCCCTCAAGGAACAGGTCATGAAGACAGCAAAGGAAAGCGCTGAAGTAATCAAGGATGTTTCATCTGATCTTCAGACCTCACTGAAAGAGTGGCAGGAGGAAATTGAGCCTCACCGCCAAAATCTGCAGGATGAAATCAGTGCAATTGAACAAAAAATTAAACAGCTGGAAGAAACATTAAAAAAGTAGCCAGCAGCAGAGCAGATTGCTTTTGTAAAAAGCAATCTGCTTTTTCTATTTTTTTCTAATTCCCAAACTTCTTTTTCTCAAAAATTATTCGACAAAACTTTATAAAAGAACACTGCTTTTCTCATATGCACAAATATAGGCTTGGCACGGGCTTAAAGGCGGTTTATTAATTGTCAAGTACATATTCAACACTATTTTCCATAAATTTATTAAAAATTTCGTAAATTTATATCTTTATTAATCTTTACTTTTTTGGGATAATAGAAAATATTAGTATAGAGAAAAAGAAGGTGATTTCTTGAAACATAATGAAAAGGATTACACAGTGAAAGAAGCGCTGCTCTTCAGCCAAAGAATTGCCCAGCTCAGCAAGGCCTTATGGAAGTCGATTGAAAAGGACTGGCAGCAGTGGATCAAGCCTTATGATCTGAACATTAACGAGCATCATATTCTGTGGATTGCTTATCATTTAAAGGGTGCCTCCATATCAGAGATTGCTAAGTTTGGAGTTATGCACGTCTCAACCGCTTTTAACTTTTCTAAAAAGCTGGAAGAAAGAGGCTACCTGGAGTTTTCAAAAAAATTAAATGACAAGCGCAACACCTACATTCAGCTGACGGATAAAGGCGAAGAAATTTTCCTGAAGCTGCTGGAAGATTATGATCCATCCAGAAATGCCATTTTGAAAGGGGCTCTGCCCCTTCAGCAGCTCTATGGCAAGTTCCCTGAGATTATTGAAATGATGGCGATCATCCGCAATATTTATGGAGATGATTTTATGGAAATTTTCGAGCACTCCTTCCATAACATCGAAGAGGAATTTGAAGAAAAAGAAAGCCGTCTGAAAAAAGTGGAGGAATTAGAACCTCCGCAGGCTGCTGCAACGTAAACTGCAAAAAGAGGCCGGGTTCGGCCTCTTTTTCCTTTGCGGGAAAGTGTCTCTGCCTATCTTTTTTGCTGGAATTTTGGTAATCTAAGATATGTATCAGCCAAGGAAGGGGGATCTCCATTGTTTTTGATTTACCTTGTGTTTGCTGTTTTTATTCTTTTTTATATAAACAATCTCACGAATCAGCTTTGCCTAGTCAGAGAGATTCCTGAAGACAATCAGCCAAAGGTTTTTCGTACCATTAATATTTTGCTGACGATTTTGCTTTTTTCCTCTTATATTGAAATTTTTTATACATAGACGGAATCAATTATAAACATAGCTGACAGAACAATTCTGTCAGCTATTTCTATATTAGTACACCCAAGCTGCACCAACGATGATTAACAAAATGAACAACACTACGATCAACGCGAAACCGCCAGCGTATGCACCGCCCATAGTAACACCCCCCTTTTCTTTCGTTGCATTATCCTATGCAGGCATCTTTAGAAACGAATAGGCTTTTGTCACGGACAGCAATTATTCCGTCATAGAAATTTACAATCGGCTCCTCTTCCCCGTCCGGAATAAGGAGCCGTGGAGATTGGCAGTTTTAGTTCAGCTGCTGTATGCCTGGTGACTGAAAGGCTTACTGATTAATACACATAAGCTGCACCGACAATAACAAGCAAAATGAACAAGACAACGATTAACGCAAAACCTGAATTGTATCCTCCGCCCACGTTAACAACCTCCTTTCCTTCACTGGCAATATATGCAGGCAAATCTCCCTTTGACTGGACGAATCACACAGTATCCCATATTTGCCTTATTGCAAATCTTTTCGCTTCATGGCACAATGTGTTATAGGCTAATAAGAAAATTCAACCAATTATAAAGAAGGCAGGAGTTGTATTACGCATGAAAAAGTTTGCCATTGCAGCCATTACTGCAACGAGCTTGCTGACATTAGGCGCATGCAGCAACAGCGGTGGAAATTCCAGCGATGTTGTCGCAGAGACAAAATACGGCAATATCACGAAGGACGAGCTCTATAAAGCAATGAAAACAAGAGACGGCGAAATTATGCTGAGAGAACTGGTAGACCGTAAAGTTCTCGGCGAAAAATACAAAGTAACAGATAAAGAAATCAACGCTGAGCTTGATAAAATCAAATCACAGGCCGGCGCCCAATATGATATGATCGTTCAGCAGCAGGGCGGCGAAGCAGCAGTCAAAGACCTTGTTAAAACACAGCTTCTTCGTCAAAAAGCAGTTTCCAGCCAGCCTGTAACAGATGCAGACGTGAAGAAATATTACGATACATTAAAAGGCAAAGTCCATGCTGCCCATATCCTTGTACAGGATGAGAAGACAGCTAAAGAAGTAGAAGCAAAGCTGAAGAGCGGTTCCAAATTCGAAGACCTGGCTAAATCCTATTCCAAGGATTCTACAGCACAGGCCGGCGGAGATCTTGGCTGGTTCGGCAAAGGCCAAATGGTGAAAGAATTTGAAGATGCTGCGTTCAAGCTGAAAGAAGGACAAGTCAGCCAGCCTGTTAAATCAGAGTACGGCTACCACATTATTAAAGTCCTTCAAACAGTGAAGCCTTATGATCAAATGAAGGATTCTCTGAAAGCAGACGTGAAGAAGCAAAAAGAACAGGATGCAGCAGCCATCCAAACCGTTGTAGACAAAGCGCTGAAGGATGCTAAAGTAAAAGTGAAGGACGAGGACTTGAAGGATACATTCAAAAAGCCTGACCCTTCCCAGCAAACACCTGAAGCTCCGGCTGAGCAGCCGGCACAATAAAAAAAGCCCGCGGATTCCGCGGGCTTTTCTTATTTTCCTCAGTTTAAATCAGCAGATACTTTATCAGCCGTTCTCCGTTCCCTTTCTTCCTGTATGCGTTCCATATAAACCTGGCCTTCTTTTTCAATAAAGGCCTCGTCTACTTCCTGCTCTTCCCTTGTTGTTTTAAAGAACATATATCCGCTGTACAGGATGCCTGCAATGCACAAATAAACCCACCATGGCAGAAGGACCATGATTGACTCCCCCTCATTTTCCATCCGTTTAGCGACCTTAAAATAAAGCTTGCCTTTAGGTCAACTTGCTAGATTTATATGATGCAGGCTTCTTTTATATGCTACTTATGAAAGCTCGGTTTATAAAATGAACGGTTTTCAAGCGCAAAAATCCGCTCGGAAAATTCGCCTGGCTTTACCCGTTCAAGGGCTCTGTCCAGCATGTTCATTTTGGCATCAAGGTTATCAATATAATGAAGAATTTCCGCTTCCTTGATCATTGGCGGCTTTGGGCTTCCCCATTCCGGCTTGCCGTGATGGCTTAGAATCATATGCTGCAGGAGCACTACTTCTTCCCCTTCAATCCTCAGTTCCTCTGCTGCTTTGGCAATTTCATTCACCATAATGGAAATGTGGCCAAGCAGGTTTCCTTCAACTGTATAGGATGTGCTGACAGGGCCTGACAGCTCAATCACCTTTCCAAGATCATGCAGAATCACCCCAGAATACAGCAAATCTGTATCAAGCGACGGGTAAAGACCTGCAATGGACTTAGCCAAATCCAGCATCGAAACAACGTGATAAGCGAGTCCTGAAACAAACTCATGGTGATTTTTAGTGGCAGCAGGATATTCCAGAAATTCTGTTTGATGCTTTTTCACAAGCTGTCTTGTGATTCGCTGCAGGTTTGGATTTTGCATTTCAAAAATATATTGGGTGATCTTTTCCATCATTTGCTCTTTGGTCACAGGAGCCGTTTCAAGAAATTCAGACACATCCATCGATTCATGCGATTGCAGGGGCCTGATGGTCCGTATTTTCAGCTGGTTGCGTCCGCGGTAATGATGAATATCCCCCAGTATTTTAACGATGCCCTGCGCGGCATAAGTATTTTCATCACCCTGGCTCACGTCCCAGAGCTTTGCCTCAATTTCTCCTGACTGGTCCTGAAGGATTAAGGTTAAGAAGGGCTTGCCATTGCTTGCAATCCCTCTGTTGGATGCTTTAATGAGCAAATACAGGTCAACCTGGTCGCCGACCTCGTGATGCAGGATTCCTTTTGTTGTCATGGGCTCTCCTCCCGTTTGTACAAGTATCAACAGTATAGCATAATCAATCATTCAAAAAGCCTGCAAAAGCACTGCCTGCCTTACGCCTGTTTTGGAAATGCCTCTTCAGAGTGTCTATGGCTGCTTTTTCCGGTTAGCTTTGTCACACTTTCCTCTTCAAAAGAAGAAAGCAAATGGCTGTGGCATGTAAAGAAAAGGATCTGCTGCTCTCCCGCCATTTTCTGAAGCAGCTCCAGCATCAAGGCTGTCCGCTCCTCATCAAAATGAACAAACCCGTCATCAATGATGATCGGCAGTCCATGCTTTTCATTCAGCACAGATACGAGCGCAAGCCTAAGTGAAATATAAAGCTGTTCTGCCGTCGCCTGGCTGAGCAGCTTTGCCTGAAAGCGGGTGCCATCCTTCCGCTCCGCGATAAAGGTCTCCTCTCCGCCAGGCAGATAAATGGCCGTATAGGCGCCGCCAGTTAAAAAGATAAACAGCTCCTCTGCCTTTTTCAAAAGCTTCGGCAGCCTGACCGATCTGTGGTAATCATTCGTCTTTTTTAAAAAATCCAGCGCAAGCTCTGCTGTGATCCATTCTTTCGAAAGCTTCCTGATTTCGCTTTTTTGCAGCTCATACTCATGAAGCAAATCTGAGTAAGTGCCGTTTTTTTCAAGCTCCTGGATTCTATAATCTGTTTGGGACAGCTCCTGCTGTGCCGCTTTTTCTTTTTCATCAGCCTGAGAAAGCTTCTGTTTCAGCTCCTCCAGAAAATGCTCCTGTTCTTCCGGGTACAGAAGCTCAAGCGAAAGATCTTCCTCTCCCTGCTCCTCAAGCTGCACCTTAATCCATCCAAGCTTTTCCTCCAGTGCCCCGCGCTTTTTAGCAGCGGCGGCGAGCAGACGGAATGCTTCCTCATCCTGAACGGAGGCCTTATTCAACAAGTTTATGATGAGTGCTTCCTCATAATCAGCTTTTTCTGAAGAGATCGCAAGCTCCTCATTTATTTCAGCTAGCCTAACTGACAGCTGTTCATGCTGCTGCTCTTTTTCAAGCTCCTTTTTTACGTATGCATTCGCTTCAAAAATTCTCTCTTTTATAGAAAGCTCCTGATCAGCATGGATGCTTCCAAGCTCCCTGAACAAATTCATGAAACTGTCTATCTTATCCTGATAAAAGCTTCTTTCCTGCAGCAGTTTCTGTTTTTTGGAAATAGCTTCTCTAAGCTCAGCAAGCAGCTCATTTCCTGCTGAAAGATCCCCTTGGAGCTGCTCTTTCAGCATGAGCTCTCCTGTCATCTCACTGCATTCTTCCTGATAGAAGAACCACTCCTTTTCCCAGCTTTCAAACTGTCCGACAATCCGGTCGTAGGCCCTCTCCTTCTCGGAAAGCTGAATGGCCTCGGCTTCCTGCATCTGCCTGAGCTGGGCGTCACGCTGCAGCTTCCCGTTTGTTTCTTCGAGTTCTGCTGCCGTTTCCCGGCTCCCTGCCTCACCCGACCGCAGTAGTTCTTCCTCAAGCTGCTGCTTCTTTTTTGCCAGGTGCTCATAAACCGGATCCTTGCCCTTTTGCATGAAAAAGAAAACAGCAAGCAGCAAAAGGAGAAAAACTAAAAGAAAGCCTGCAAATGTCTGGCCTGCTGAAAAGCTGTAAACCGCACCTGCTAAAAGAGCCAGAAATGCAATGGACAAAAAGGCAAGCAGCCTGGATCGCGCAGCTTTTTTTGCCTGTTCGTGAAGCTTGAGCTGTTCACTTGTTTCTTTTAATTCCGCTCTTTCCGATTTGCGGCTTCCTGCAGCAATTTTTGCCGTCAGCTCAGAGGCTTTAGTCAAAAGAACGTTTCTTTCCTCAGGCTTCAGCAGGCTTTCTTTCAAGCGGCTTACCTGTGCTTCACTTTCTTCCAGCGCTTCTTTCACCCGTTCAAATTGCTCGTCAAGCAGCCTTTTGCGCTCGCTCAGCAGCCGTTTTTTTTCTTCAAGCTCCCTGATTCTGCTGTTCAGCCCAATGCCTGCCGGCAGGGCAAGAACCTCCTCATCCTGAAGGCTGTCTGAAAAAAGCTCGCGTTTTTTATCCTTTATGCCCGCCTGCAGCTGTTGAAGCTCTTTTTCAATGGCCTCAATCCTCTGCAGGTGATCTTCAAAAGCCTGAAGGGAATGCTTCAGTTCCTCTGCGGCTTCCTTTTTTGAAAGCACCATGAGATCCGGCTGCAATCCTTTAGCCTGTTCCATCAGTCTTTTTTGCTGAGCGAGAAGCGCCTGTATGCGGCCTTTTTCAGGCCTTAAAGAAGCTTGCAGCTGTTCTAGCCGCTGCAGTCCGTCAGCCGGATAGCCTGCTGTGTCAGGCAGCTTTTTCAGCTCTTTTTCAGCGTGCTCTTTTTCTTTCAGAAGAGGCAGCAGGCTTTTTAGCTTTTCTTCCTTGCGCAGTCTGGCCTTGAGACCGGTTTTTTCGCTGTCCAGTGCTTCCAGCGTCTGCCTGGCAGCAAGCTTCCTTGCCTGAAGCTCTTCGTACTGCAGGTTGTTTTGTTTCGCAAGCTTCAGTTCTTCTGACGTTTTTTTAGCCTTTGCGAGCATTTCGTTCAGCAGCGGCTTCCGCCCGCTTGGTTTATAAATCTTCTCTCTTTCCTTTGCCAGCTGGTCTTCCAGCCGGTACACAGCATCTGTGCCAACCATGCTTGTGAGGTACAGGTATTTACCGATTTCATCCTCCCCAAGCTGATGCACTTGCTGAAGGCCATGAATATCAAAAGAAAAAACCGCTTTATAGAAATTTTTATCCATGCCGCCTGTCAGTTCATCCAGCATTTCCTGTCCCGCTTTTTCGCCTTTGCCGTAATAGACTGCCGCTTCCCCGCCGCCTTTTCCCGGAAGCCGTTCAATCCGGACAGAACCGTATGTATTTGAAACGGCATCAATGGCGCCTCCAAACGGTGCGCCGCTTACCGGCTCATATTTGCTTTCTGGCTGCTGCTTTTGCGGAAATCCAAATAGGATACTGTGAATAAAAGACCTGATCGTCGATTTTCCTGCTTCATTTTTTCCGTAAATCACATGGAGGGATTCTCCTTCAAGCTTGATGCTTTTTTGCTGAAACCTGCCGTAGCCATATATGTGCAGCTGTATCAGCTTCATTTTCTCACTCCCTCCTTCAGCAGACTTTTCAGCACCCGTTTTTCCGCCTCCTCTTTTATTTCAAGAAGCTCACTTTCCGTAAAAGGATCAAGATGCTTCCGGATTAACGGATTTTGAAAAAGTCCGTTTACCGCTGCCGCCTCATCCTCATAGCTCTCCATTACCTGCAATAGATCTCTGAAAAATACCGAGTCGCGTTTCAATTCGTCTTTCCCTGCTGCAGGCAAAGTCTCATTCTCAATTCCGCCGATCCAGACAAAGGACTGCTCTTCTGCTTCAAACTCGTTCAGATTGTCCCTCAGTTCCTGCAAGGCCTGCCGTTCTTCCAGTTCATCTGCGAGGTGGCTAATCCCTGCTAAGCCGATAAAAAGGCAGACGGCCTCTTTTTCTCTTCTTGCCGCTTCCACAAGCGCCAGACACTCTTCAAGCAGGGCATCAAAGGAAGAGATGCCTTCCATTTGAATGCTCTGCTTTTTCCAAATAACATCATTGAGCGGGTAAAAAGCATATTCCGGCCCATTTTCACTTAGCTCCACTAGATAGCATCCTTTTTCCCCTGTTTCCTTCCGGCTTCTGCCTTGAATATTTCCCGGGTAAATGACAGGCGGCTCATGGTTCAGCACCTGCCGCTTATGAATATGTCCGAGCGCCCAATAATCAAAATCCTTATCAAGCAGCTCTTTCAGCTGAAAAGGGGCGTAAGGATCGTGGTCAGGTGCGCCTTCCGCAGAGCCGTGGAGCATGGCAATGTGATAGCCTGCATCCGCTGTTTTGCTGTAATCCTGTGCGATATTGGCAAGCACTGCTCTTTCCGGGTAGCTGCGGCCATAGATTTGTGCAGCATGAACGCCATTTTTCACAAATGAAACGGAGACCGTTTCTTCACCCGGAAAAATGTATACATTATCAGGCCACTCCATTTCAATCCATGCCCCGCTTAAATGATCATGGTTGCCATGGATCATGTAGACCTGTATTCCGTGCTCTTTCATCTTTAAACATTCATTTCTTATTTTCAGCTGCGCCTTCAGGCTTCTGTCTTCCCCGTCGTATAAGTCGCCGGCAAGAAGAACAAAATCGACCTGTTCTTTTATCGCAAGCTCTGCCAGGTTGGAAAAAGCCTCAAAGGTACTGTTCTTCAGTCTTTGAAAAACGCTTGCCGGCAGTTGGCTGAGTCCTTTAAAGGGGCTGTCCAAATGCAAATCCGCTGCATGCAGAAATTTGATGTGCTGCATGAACATTCCTACTTTCTCATCACTTTCCTCCATTTTACCATCTCTGTTATGCGAATGCACGTTCCCTTGCTGAATAAAATAGAAGAACTTGAGCAAGGCTAGCGGGTAAAGGAGGTGACTCCCCGTGAAAAAAGCAGGCATTGTGGTACTTTTGCTGCTGTCCTTGCTTTCCATTCCGTCCGTTACAGAAGGAGCTCATCCAAACTGGGAGCAGACTGCCGTTAAAAATGCGAAAATGAGGTATCCTCATACACAGGTTCTTTACGTGCAGAACTATTGGCACAACCTTAAAAAAGACCCCGCTGTCAGGCAATACCGCATTACTTTAACAGATGGAAAAAAGCCATTTGCCGTCATTGTGACCATTCGTTATCAGAAAGAGAACGGCAAAATTCTTTCGGCTGCTGTGCTGGAAGAACGATAAATCCCGGGAGCACGCTTCCCGGGATTTGTTATGTTTATTGGTCTTTAGACAGTTCCATTGCCTTTTTAAAATCTTTATACGAAGAGGATTTGCCGTACATCAGCACACCGCCCTTGTATATTTTCGCTCCAAAATAGGCGAGCAGAAAGATAAGGACAAGCATGAGAATAATGGAAAGCCCCACTTCCCAGAACGGCACATTCAGCATCCCTACCCGCAAAAACATAATCATCGGCGCGAAAAACGGGATAAAAGAAGTAGCTGTAATAAAAGGGGCTTCAGGAGCGCCAAGACCGAACATGGCGATCATAAACGCAGCGACGATAATAAACGTCATTGGAGAAACCATTTGCTGCACATCCTCGATCCTTGAAACAAGCGAGCCAAGAAAAGCGGCAAGTGTCGCATATAAAAAGTAGCCGAGCAAAAAGAACACAACACAGTATATAACCGTTGATAGAGGAATGTTTGAAAAGCTGAAAAAATCTCCTCCAAGCGATTGAAGCTTTTCAGCATTGGCCTGGACAGAGGAATATCCGACAATCAGAATCAAGGCAAGCTGTGTTACACTCAGCAGTCCGATCCCTAGAATTTTCGCAAACATCTGCTTTACTGGCGATACGCTGGAAATCAAGATCTCCATTACGCGAGATGCTTTCTCTGTTGCCACCTCCATCGCAATCATATTTGCATACATGATCACAGAGAGATAAATGACAAACAGCATCACATACACCAGCCCTCTTGCCTGGTTCAATTCTTCTTCAGATTTCGCATCCTTCTGAAGGGCGGTCTTTTCCATTGCGGCAGGCTGCAGCAATTTCTGGAGCTGCGCCTGATCCAGCCCAAGCTGCCTTGTTCCCATCTCCATTTTCGTCTGCTGCAGCGCCTTCTCAAGATTGCCAGAAACCGTGGAATCAGCAAGAGAAGCTGCTTTGAAGGAGGCTTTCGGCAGGCCGTCCTGATCACTTGTCAAAACGAGATAGCCGTCAATTTCTTCTTTCAGCACTTTTTTCTTTAAATCTTCCTCAGAAGAATCAGAGGCCGTAAGCTTCAGATTTTTATCCATCAATGCCGCGTTTTTTGCAAGGGAAGAAAAAGCGCCGCTGTTCTGATCAATGACGGAAATGGTTGTCGTACTTTCTTTATTGAAAAAGCTAATAATATTGGAAAGATTGCTCACGGCAAAAATCAAAAGCATGCTGATCACCGTTGACACAATAAACGTTCTTGTTTTCAGCTTTGTGAGATACGTGTGGAATAGCACAATCCAAAATTTATTCATAAGCCGCACCCGCTTTTTCTATGAAAATATCATTCAATGAAGGTTCTTCCAGCTCAAACTTCCGCACAAAGCCGGCGGTAGAGAGCTTTGAAAAAATGTCCTTCGCCGCATCCTCCCCAGTGATCTGCAAAGCAACTCCTTCTGACGTTTTCCTCGATTTCACAACACCCGGGTGGTTAAATAGGAAATCCAGGCTCCCGTCAGCATGAATCACAAGGTTCTTTTTCCCAAAAGATCTCTTAATTTCTCTGAGAGACCCATGCACAACAGGCTTTCCTTTATGTAAAATGCAGAGATAATTGCAAAGCTCTTCCACCTGCTCCATCCGGTGGCTTGAGAACACAATCGACGTTCCCTGCTCCTTCAGCTCCACAACTGCTTCCTTCAGCATTTCCACGTTAACCGGATCAAGGCCGCTGAAGGCTTCATCCAATATCAGAAGCTTCGGCTTGTGCAGAACAGCTGTGATAAATTGAATCTTCTGCTGGTTTCCTTTAGACAGTTCCTCTACCTTTTTGTTCGCGTATTCAGGAACCTTGAATCTTTCCAGCCAATATTCCATCTCTCTGATGATGCTTTGTTTGTCCATCCCTTTCAGCCGGCCGAGATAGATCAGCTGATCCTTTACCTTCAGCTTCGGATACAGCCCCCTCTCCTCAGGGAGGTAGCCGATTTGATCGCTCAAACCATAATTAATTTCATGGCCCTTCCACTTAATATTGCCTCCGCTTGGATTCAAAAGGCCGAGTATCATTCGGAACGTCGTTGTCTTCCCTGCTCCATTCGCGCCGAGAAAACCGAAAATTTCTTTTTCAGGTATATCCAGCGAGAGCTGATCGACCGCTGTAAACTGGCCAAACCGCTTTGTTACGCCTTCTAATTGCAAAGCCACATCTGTTCCTCCTCTTTTGTTCCTCTCTTTAAATTATAATGCAGGGCGTCAGAGCGCAATACCTTTTACAAAAATGCCCAAAAATAAATTTCAGCAGGAATTTTGGCAAAACTTATCGAAATATAGCTGGAGTAGCAGGGACATCAGAAGGAGGAACCAGAATGGGACGATATTTTTTAACGGTATTTGAAAAATCAGGGGAAAAGCTCCTCGACGAAAGCTTTGAAGCAGCCTCTGAGCAGGAAGCAAAAGAAATCGGAGCGCAAAAGCTTGAAGAAAAAGACTATGCCAAAAAAACGAATCGCTGCGTCAATGACGCAGGGAAGCTGATTTTGTTTGAGAGATGATGGGAGATTTAGAGCCCGGCCTGTTCCTTTTGGGATTGGGCGGGTTTTTTAGTTTATGGGTGAGACATTATGAGGCGTGTGCTTTTATAGTTGCATATATTAAAATGTTTCTCTTTAATTTGGCTGCTGATTTCCGTTGCAGGCGTCCGCTTTCCGCGGGGCGGGCGGTGAGCCTCCTCTGCGCTTCGCGCCTGCGGGGTCTCACCTGTCCCGCTGCTCCCGCAGGAGTCTCCCGCCTGGAACGTAGATCAAAAGGTGCGGAAAAAACAGTATTCTTCTTTAACATAGTTTTATGGGAGTCCGCACATTAATTCCTAAAGCTGCAAATTTAAAAGGGAAGCCGCACGTATTCATCTAAACCAGAAAATAAGGGCCACTATCCCGCATTTAAATTTCTTAAAGCTGCAAATAAATTTCAAAAACTTGCATATAAAAATCCTAAACCTGCACTTAAAATCTTCAAACCTGCAAATAAACCCGTTAACCCGCACGTATTTAGGGTGTATTTGAACACATTTGCTAAAAAAATGCGTTCAAATGCCTCCTTTTACGCAAAAAGAGCCCCGCATGAGGGCTCTTTCGCATCATTTTCCTGTAAATCTCGGCTGGCGCTTTTCCATGAAGGCTTTGATGCCTTCCTGGTGATCGGCGGTCTGCCTCATGCTGAACTGGCCGTCATGCTCTTTGGCCAGCATGCTTTCCAAAACAGATTTATATTGATTGGCATAAATAAGCTTTGTTTGAATCAAGGCTTTGACCGGTTTTTCCAGCCACTCCTCGATTTTCCCTTTTACTTCCGCTTTCAGGTCGTTTCTGACAAGCCTGTCCACAAGCCCCATGTCGTAGGCGGATTCTGCAGTCAGCCTTTCACCGTTCCAGATAAGCCGTCTCGCTTTAATTTCGCCGAGTCTTCTTGCCAGGAAGAAGTGCCCGCCTCCATCCGGGATAAGCCCGATGCCGATAAAGTTCATAGACAATGTGGCTGTCTGGTGCGCAATCACATAGTCGCAGGCTAATGCAAGACTGAAGCCGAGTCCTGCCGCAGGGCCGTGGATTGCGCTAATTGTGAGCTTTGGAAAGGTATAGAGGGTTACAGCGATGCCGCTGATGAGCTTCATCACGGGTGAGAAAGCTTTAGGATCCATATTGCTCAGCATCGTTTTAATATCGCCGCCTGAGGAAAATCCTTTGCCGCTTCCGGATAAAACGAGCACATCTGCTGTGCTGTTCTTCACTTCCTCAAGTGCCTCAGATAATTCCTGCAGCATCTCGACATTCATGGAGTTGATGGATTCAGGCCTGTTCAGTTCAATTCTTGCGACTCTGTCTTCATATGTAAGATTAATGGTGTTCACTCTGGACTGCCTCCTCTTTTGCACGTTTACCGTTACAGATTTCGATAGGGGGAGCAGGTTCTCCTCCCTTATGCTAGAAAAACTTCATGTGCTCCTTACTTTTGCGGTAGTAATCAAGACGGTCTTCCAGCGTTCCGGTGTGAAATTCAAACTTGTGCCCGTCTGGATCCGTAAAATAGATGGATTTCCGGTCTCTTTCATCCCGTTTTCTGCCCGGCAAGATATGAACGTTTAAGCTCTTTAATTTTTCTGCCGCCCGATCGAAATCTTTTTCTTCTATAGAAAATGCAAGATGTGTATAGGATTCCCAAATTTCGCTCCGCGGAATATCCTTTTCTTCATTTAATGCAAGCCAGATTCCGTTCACATCAAAATAAGCCGTTTTCCGCCCTTGCACAAGCAATTTTGCATGGAACACCTTTTGATAGAATGCCATGCTTTTTTCCAAATCAGAAACAGAGAAAAGCAGATGATTGAGTCCTTTTATTTTCATAACAGCCAGCCTCCTATATGAAAAACCCCGCTCAAGAAGAGCGGGATTCTGCGATTCGGAACAAGTCCTTCAGCTTGTCTATTTTTGCATGGGTGTAATGCTTGTAGTTATCATTATAGGATTTAGGATCCTTTGGATTGGCAAAGTGTTCGATTTTCCCTGTGGCAGGGTCGATGAATTTGCTTGCCGCGCCGCAGCCGAGGCCGATAATGGTTTGAAGCTCTTCCATGATCATGATGTTGTAAATGCTGTCCTGGCCTTCAAGCGCATAGCCGACGTTTTCCAGGTTGCCGAGAATGTTTTTCTGTCTGTACAGGTAATACGGCGCGTAGCCGTTCTCACTTGTCCATTTGACGGCTTCTTTCATCATTTCAGTAATTTCTTCGCGGCCTGCTACCTGGTATTTTTTCTTGTTTTTCGTCATTTCAGAGGCCCGTTTAAAGGAAAGCGTATGAACGGTCAGCGATTCCGGCATCAGCTTTTTTGTTTCAGAGAGGCTGTGATGGAACTCTTCTGTTCCTTCGCCTGGAAGCCCTATGATGAGGTCCATGTTGATGTTTTTCATGCCGTGCTCTCTGGCAAGCTTGTATTTTTCAATCGTTTCCTCAACCGTATGATGGCGGCCGATCGCTTTCAGTGTTTCCTGTGTATACGATTGCGGGTTAATGCTGATCCGGTCAATCTGATATTTTTTCAGAACCTGCAGCTTTTCAGGAGAGATGGTATCAGGCCTTCCCGCTTCGACGGTTACCTCTCTAATCCTTTTCACATCAGGGAAAGAACTCATCATTTCTTCGTAGAGCATATCCATTTCCTCTGCTGTTATGCTTGTCGGAGTGCCGCCTCCGTAATAGATCGTGGTAATTTTAATGCCGCTTTCATTCAGAAATTTGCCCATTTCCTTCATTTCATAATGCAGCCCGCCGAGGAATGAATCAACTGACCCCTGGCGGCCGTTAATGGCATAAGCCGGGAAGGTGCAGTAGGCGCATTTTGTCGGGCAAAAAGGAATGCCGATATATAGGCTGACTTCATTCTGCACGCTGTACAAGTCAGGAACAGCTTTCAGCTGGCGGTCGACAATCGCCTGCATGAGTTCAATTTTTTCGTCCTTTATCAAATATTCTTCACGCAGCTTTTCATGGGCCTCTTCCTTCGCCATCCCCTGCTGCAGCATTTTATGAAGCAGCTTTGTCGGGCGGACGCCTGTCAGGATTCCCCACTGCTGTGTGATGCCGGTATATTCCTGCAAAAGAAGCAGGTAAACGTAAGAGACTGTCTGCTTTATTTTTTTGAAGCGTTCTTTTTCCGTCATGGAGGCTGGAAGGGCGTTTTCGTGCCCGGCAGAAATCTCCGCTGTCCGGATGAACCCGCTGACTGTTATGGAATCTTTATTTTCCTGCATGAAAAATTCGGCTTCTAAATCAGCCCCACCTTCTCCAAGCAAAAGCTCTGTTTCTTCAAAAAATAAATTCGATATATTCTGCAAGGGGCGATGGAAACGGTCATCATTGATTCCCTTAATTGTAATGCGCAATAGGATCACCTTTTGTTAGTATTTCAAAACTTCCTTAAGTGTACTGAAGTGACTGCTTATGGTCAATAGAGGCTCTCTCTGAATAGAACTTTTATCCTTTCGGAAAAATAAGCTGGCATTCTTGAAAGGAGAGAAGAGCTATGCGCTACATACAGCCGGGCTTCGCGGAGGGAAACTTTGAAGCATTTTCTGCCGTCCACATCATCACGCTGGTGTTCATTCTTTTACTGTGCATGCTGCTCTATTTTTTTCGGAATTTTCTTCGCAGCCGGCTGTTCCGTTATGTGCTTGCTGACCTCCTGCTTTTTTCGGAGCTGAGCTACCAAGTATGGCTATTGGCTTTTCATAAATGGACGCTTGAGAACGGACTGCCCCTGCAGCTGAGTGATTTAACCGTACTGCTCGCCGCTGCCATGCTTCTTTCAAAGAACCGGATATTGTTTCAATTTCTCTTCTTTGCGGGCATCGCAAGCTCTGCTCAGGCGCTTCTTACACCAGATCTCGGCTCTTATCATTTTCCGCATTACCGATATTTCGAATTTTTCCTTTCGCATGGTGGCGTCTTGCTGGCTTGTTTATATATGATGTTTTCGGAAAAACTGCTGCCTTCCCTTCAGTACCTCTGGTACAGCATTCTCGCTGTCAGCCTGTATGCCTTCTGTCTCTTTTTCCTGAATAAATGGCTGCAGACCAACTTCCTTTACTTGATGAAAAAGCCAGAAGGCGCCTCGCTGCTTGATGTTCTTGGCCCTTGGCCATGGTACTGGATATCAGCGGAGGCGGTCATGATCGCAAGCTACTTTGTCCTGTACGGTTTTTCAGCATTGTTTCAAAAAACAGAAAAACTGCCCTAAGGCAGTTTCAGTCTGTTTTGATTTTATCGAAAAAGCCAATGCGGTGCTGCCGTCTGAAGTGTTCTTTTATCACATAGGCAATACCTGACTCATCATTTGATCTTGTGACCCAGTCTGCTGCTTTTTTCACTTCAAACGGGGCATTTCCCATCGCTACGCCAACCCCTGCTTCAAGGAGCATATTGATATCATCAGGTGCATCGCCGATCGCAACGATTTCCTCCGGCTTCACCCCAAGGTGGGAAGCGAGAATCATCAGCCCGTTTTCTTTTGATACGCCTCTTGCCGTAAGCTGCAGCTTATATGGGGACAGTTCTGTTAAGACAACCTGCGGAAAAGCTTTTGCAATTGTGCTGTATGCATTGTCCTTTTCGCTGATGTCTGAAAAAACAACCTCCATCTTTGGGGCGGAAACCGGTTCGTCCATTAACGCATCCCCAAGCGATTCCACATATTGCACAGGGTAAAAAAGCGGTTCGCTCGTATTCATGGAAGTGCTTCCCGCCAGATTGCCGGACACTTTTTTTCTGTTACCAAGCGAATAGCGCTCATGGACGACCCTGATATGACAGTCATAGTTTTCAAGCACCTGCACAAGGTTGAAGGCTGTTTCTTCCGGCAGCCTTTTTTCATAGAGGGGATTATCAATAGCAGAGGAAACGAACGCCCCTCCGTGTGTCACATATATGCTGTTTAATTTTAAAGCTCTTCCAAGCTTTCTGGCAGATTGAAAATGACGGTTGGTTACAAGCGTCACGTAAATGCCTTTCTTTTGGACAAAATCAATCGCTTCTTTTGTTGCCTGATGAAGGCGGCCGTTTGAACGCAGCAGCGTTCCATCTATATTCAGCGCGAGCATTTGATAAACCACGTTAGGCTCCCCCTTCTCCTGATGACTTTCTCCATAAGAAGATATGTCCCTCTAAAAGAAGATAGAACTGTCCGCAGAAACGATATAAGGGCTGGTGCGCATCCGTGCGCCCAGCCCTCTGTTTGAATACCCCTTGTCAATCGAATTCTCCCAAATCCATGCATCGCTTTCATCAAACAGATCCCCACCTGCTCTTAATGAAAGCACTTACATCAGTATAATCCCTTTTTCGTTTGCTGTCATCATCTATTTTTCAGGAGATTACTGGTAAGGGTTTTTCATATAGGCTTTAGAGAAATTTCCAAGGCCAGTTAGAAAAAGGTATATTTCAGGAGAAACCGTCTGGGAAAACTCAGTTTTGCTGCTGCATACCCGAATTTTGATTCCCCACGCTGTAATCAGCAAAGTGAACCAGCAGCCGGATTTTCATTCACTGTCCGCTTTCATCAGTTTACTGGCGGAAATGAGGAGTTTACTGTCCAAAATGCGTGTTTAACTGGCGGATTTACTGAGTTTACTGTCCAAACTAAGGGGTTTACTGTCCAAGAAGAAAACCAGTTCGCAAAATTCAATTTCACAGCCACAAAACTGAATTTTACCGCCACACGCTAAGATCAGCTAAGTGAACCAACAGCCGGCTTTTCATTCACTGTCCGCTTTCATCAGTTTACTGGCGGAAATGAGGAGTTTACTGTCCAAAATGCGTGTTTAACTGGCGGATTTACTGAGTTTCTGTCCAAACTAAGGGGTTTACTGTCCAAGAAGAAAACCAGTTCGCAAAATTCAATTTCACAGCCACAAAACTGAATTTTACCGCTCGCTCCCTATCCCACACCAAGATCAGCAAATTCAACAAAAGAAAAACCCCCGCTCTAAAGAGCGAGGGCTATATTTTCTTTTGTTAACCTTCCATACTTCCATAAAGCTCTTCAAGAGGCTTCATGATCACGCGGTTAAGTTCTGAGATCATCATGCTCATGCGCTGTTCCGCTTCCATGAGGCGGGAAATGGTTGGATGCTGCTGCACTAGAGCAACGGATTGCTGAGCCTGGTCCACTTCCTGCTGGGAAATTTCTTCCCCTTGCATTTGTTTTTGCTGCAGGTTCATCTGAATGTTTCGGAAATTGTCAAACATTCCTTTGGCAGATTCGTCCGCATTCACCTCATCATAAAGCTTTTTCAGCTCAGTGTACTCGCTGCTATTACGGATGCCGCGCTCCAGTTCCATAGCCGCATCATTTAAATTTTCAGCCATTTTATAGCCTCCTTTTTCTTGCTTAGTATTTTCACACACCCTCCACTATAACAGACTATTCTTCATTTATCATGCTCACTCCCTTTTTCGCATTCTCTCACCAAAGCCCAGACAGCGGCATACCATGCTATATCAGCGATCGCCCAGTTTTTTTAAGGCAAAATGGGGTCTGACTATATGAAGGAAGAAAAGGTGTATGTCTCAAGAACAGAGCAACAAGAGCAGAATGCGATTGAAATAAGCAGCAGTCTTCATAAAAGACTCAGGCTGCAGCAGGCAAAAAACTTAATTGGCGTAAGGCTTGGCAGGAATAGTACTGCTTCTGGATTCGTAATTATAGACGGGGAAGGTTTACAGCTTAAACTGCCGCCGGAGAAAGCAATGGAGCTGGTTTTGCCTGAGGAGGAGCTTGCTCTTTCCATCTTATCCATATCGGAAAATCAGGTAGTTCTCGGACCCGTGCTTGCTGTTTTGACTGAAGTGAGAATAACAGATGATCAGGCAGCATTTGGCAGCATTCATGATTTTTGCCATGAGCTTGAGGCGTATTGCCGGAAAAAAGGCTGTTTCTTTTATGTTCTTTCTTCCGCTGGTCTGACTTTTGGCAGCGGCCCTTTATCCGGCTATGTGCTAAAGGAAAACCAATGGATCAAAAGCGCCGTTCCTCTGCCTGATGTGATCTACAACAGAATGCATTCCAGACAGAAAGAGCTGAAAAAACTCAGCAGTCTGACTGCCAGCAGCATTCCCTTTTTTAACCGCCGATTTTTAAATAAATGGGAGGTGCATGAAAGGCTGTGGGAAATCCCGCATTTGCGGCCGTACCTTCCTGCCACAGAACAGCTTACCACAAGAACCGGTCTTGAAGCCTTTCTTAGAGAGCATAAAGATGTGTTTATTAAGCCTGTTTTTGGAAGCCAGGGAAAACGGATATTCAGGGTTTCAGAAAAAGAACAGCTCTATCATCTTAAATACACCACTTATTCAGATGAATTCAAGCAGTCCTATCATGGATTCAGCGAGCTGCTCCAGGCTCTTTATCCGCGGCTGCGAAAAGAACCGTTTATTCTGCAAAAAACGATCAGCATTGCTTCTTTTCAGTCGCGTCCGCTTGATTTCAGGGTGCTCTGCCATAAGGGAGAAGATCATGGCTGGAAAGCGACTTCCGTTATTGCCCGCGTCAGCGGTGAAAATCAGTTTGTGGCAAATCTCGCACAAGGCGGAAGGCTCTATCCTCCCGGAGAAGTGCTGGAACAGCTGTACGGCACCAAAAAGGGCGCTCAATTTAAAAAGCTCTTAAAGGAGATCAGCATTGAGATTTGCGAACATTTGGATTTGGCAGCAGAAGGCTTTTACGGTGAATTCGGCATTGATCTTGCCATTGATGACAGTGAGAGGCTCTTTATGATCGAGGCGAATGTGAAGCCGTCCAAAAACGGGGAATACCTGCCGGGCATAACGGCTGTCAGGCCTTCTGCCAAGGCGATTGTACACTATTGTCTTGCATTAAGCCGTTTAAATGAGGAGTGATCAGCATGAATGAAACGTTTGGGTATATGACCGTGCACCCTGAGCATGAATTATCACTGTCTGAAGAGCTTGGAAAGCGGTGCAGCGCCTACGGTTTGTCGCTTTTCCGCTTTTGTCCGCTTGATATTGATCCTGTCAGCCTGCAGGCAAAAGGAAAAAGATACAAAAACGGCGGCTGGGAAAATACAGAAGAGCCCATTCCTTTCTATATTTATGACCGCTGCTTTTATGGAAAAGGAAGCCGCTCGGCAAAATCAAGGCCGATCACGGAATGGCTGAAAAAGCATCCTGAGCGTGTGTTTTTAGGCAAAGGACTGCCGTCCAAATGGGAGGTGCATGAATTTTTAAGCAGCCATCCCTCCCTTTCGTTTTATATGCCGGAAACGATTAAAATCACTCACTTTGAACAAATTTCCATTTTTCTATTAAAAGAAAGAGCCTGCTTGCTGAAGCCTGCTCAAGGGTCACAGGCGAGAGGAATTATCGCTGTCAGAATGAAAGGCAGAAGCATTGAGATCACTTATCATGCCGGCAAAGACCGAAAAACGAAATCTTTTGCAGGAATGAAAGATTTCGAAAAATGGTTTAATGCTTACTTAAAGCAGTCAAGGCTCACATATTTGCTGCAGCCTCTTCTTTCTCTTCAAAATAAAAACGGCTATCCGTTTGATATCAGGACACTCCTTCAGAAGGATGAAAACGGAGAATGGCAGGTCAGAGGAAAAGGAATCAGAAGCGGCTATCAGGGCTCCTTTGTCTCAAACCTCGGCAGCGGCGGCGAAAGCTCTTCCTTCCAGGAATGGATTGAGACCTATCCAAGGAAAATGCAATATTTGATTAACGATGAACTCGACACCATCCTGCGCACATTGCCGGAAGCGATGGAAGAGCGCTTTTCTTCGCTTTTTGAGCTCGGCCTTGATATCGGCTTTTCCAAAAACGGTTCGCTCTGGATTCTTGATGTTAATTCCAAGCCGGGGCATAAGCTGATTCTAAAAGGGGCTCCTGAGCAGGCAGAAACGCTGCACTGTGCGCCTCTCGCCTACTGCAAGCACTTGATGCAGGCAAAAAATGCGGCAAAGGATGGTGTGCCGGAGTGAGCGGAAGACTGGAAATTTACGCTGCTGAACAGAAGCAGGGAGTGATCATTCTTCCCCCTTCTCTTGCGGCAGCTGTCACATTTATTGCATTTGGCACCTTTATGCTGCCCTGCAAAGCAGTAAATTCAGGCGTTGAGGACGGCAAAATCGGCATCAGCCAGGATCTCATCAAGCGGATGAAGCTGCCGTCCCTTGGCAGAACGAAATTTTTCTGTCATGAAAATATCCTTTACCTCGGCCCGCTCGTCGGCATTTTTACAGCGGGTTTTACCGAATCCCTTCTCAGGCCTGTTGGCGAGCGTTCGCTGTTTTTTGCAAAAATGCTGGATTTCAACCAGACGGAGGGCATGTACAGCTTTGTGTTCGGCGCCCATCAGATTCTTTGGGAAAAAGGAACGGTGAAAGGACTGTTTTACGATGAGAACGGATGGTGCGAAAAAGAAGTGCCATTGCCGAATGTCGTGTATGACAGGCTTCCAAACCGGAAGGCAGAAAACCACCAGGCTTTAAAGAAAGTAAAAAACAGGCTGACGAAGGACTACGGTATTCCATGGTTTAACCCGGGCTTTTTCAACAAGTGGGAAATTCATACAATGCTTCATAAGATCCCTGAATCTGCCGGTTATTTGCCTGAAACATATCTTGCCCCTTCAATTGATGTGATTGAAGACATGCTGGATCAATACGAAAGTATTTACTTAAAACCGGCCAATGGCAGCCTTGGGCTTGGCGTATTTCAAATTTTCAAAGACAAGGAAGGCTTCTGCTACTCCCGCTACAGAGATCAAAATCATCAAAACAAGCTGAGAAAGTATCCGACGCTTGCCCATTTTTTCAAGCATTCCTTTTTGCACCGGAAGCTGAATGACTATCTCATCCAGCAGGGCATCAATCTGATCAAGCTGAATGACCATCCTGTAGACTTCAGGGTGCATACGAATAAGGATGAATATGGCAGCTGGAAGGTAACGGCGATGGCAGCAAAGGTCGCCGGCAAAGGAAGTGCCACAACGCATATAAATAACGGCGGCGCAGTTAAAACCCTTGCAGAGCTTTATTCTGAAAAGGAAAAACGGGAAGCAGCAGAAACATCGCTTTCAGCGGCGGCCAATCTTCTCAGCGGGCTGATTGATGAAAACCTTCCGGGCTTTATCGGTGAAATCGGCTTTGATTTTGGCGTTGACGCCGCTGGAAAGGTGTGGCTGTTTGAAGCAAATTCAAAGCCAGGCCGGTCGATTTTTTCTCATCCGGCGCTGAAGGATGAAGATCTGCTTTCCAGAAAGCATTACATGGAATACGCCTATTTTTTAACGAAAAAAGCGATCCTGTCGCCAGAGGAGATCATCCAATGAAAAAACAGCGGCATCCAGTTATCGCCATTCTGGCCGGTGAAGCAAGAAACAAAGACTCTATGCATTTTTGCGGCGACGGAGCGTATTTTAAACAGCTTCAGGAAAGCATTCATAAAATGGGCGGACTTTGCTATGTGATGACGCCTAAAACCCGGAAAGACGAGTCAGGCTTCCTCTACTTTCCTGTCTTGAAAAAATGGGCCTATGCCAAGGTTCCGAAGCCAGATGCCGTCTATGTCCGCATCCCCGCACGGAAAGAGGAAGATGGAGAAGCGTGCAGGGAATGCCTCATATCCCTTAATGAAGAAGGAATTCTTTGTTTTAATGCTTCTTTTTTTCATAAATGGGAAACGTGGAAAACCCTTTTTGATGTTCCTGCACTTATGCCTTTTCTGCCTCAGACAGCTCTGTTAACAAGCAGCGGGCAATTGCTGCAGTGGATCCAAATTTACCGCTCGGTTTATTTAAAGCCGGCCTCCAAGAGCAAAGGCAAAGGGATCATGCGGATCACGCAAACAGGCAGCCATTACTATATGGAAAGCATTAAGGAAAAAAAAGGGCCGTTTCTTTTCAATGAACTGCTGAACGAATGCCGCCCGCTGTTCAAGGAACAGACGCTGCTGCAGCAGGAAATACAAACAGACCTGTATGAAGGCAAAAAATACGATCTTCGCGTACTATCCGTTTTTAACGGGGAGTCTTACAACCTGACAGGCGTCGGCATCAGGCAGTCAAGCAGCCAAAGCGTCACGACCCATGTGCCGGCAGGCGGCAGGCTTGTTTCGGCAGCGCTTTTAGAGGACCGAATCGACAGTGTTGTGCTTGAGAAACTTGTGCAGAATATCGGGGCTGCCCTTTCGAAGCAGTACGGAGAGATCGGGGAATTTTCGGCAGATATCGGCAGAAGCTCTGACGGCAGGTACTGGATTTACGAAGTGAATGCAAGACCGATGACATTTGACGAAAAAGATATTCAATCAAACAGAATCAGCCAGCTAACCTCCCTTTTTGCCAAAACGGCGGCAAATCCCAATAAATTCCTAAAGGATTCTCCCTCTCCTTCTCGTATTTAATAAGGAAAACGAAGAAGGAGCTAAAACGGCAATGATTACACATTTCCAATGGAGCCCGCTGTACAAAAAAGCGGCTCTTCCCGGCTGGCGGATTTCTTTTTATTTCAAAGGCACGCATTATGACGGCATTTATCATAATAACGGCCGAATTGAATGGGGAACCCAGGCGCCTCCGAAGGATAACGAGGATCTCATTCTCTCCCAGATCCAGGATCTGATGCTTTACCACGTGTATGAATGAGGGAAAAGGCATAAACTAAGTCCACTTCTTACATCTGGAGGCTGGCATGGATCAGAAAAAAGATACCCTCTATGAGGGCAGGGACAAAGCGTATCTTGATATTGACCGAATGATCAATGAAGGGCTCTCCGGCGGATCTGTTCACAAAGGGCTGGACAGCGCCAATATTGAGGAAGCGCGGGATCTGGCGGATGAAGAGCCTCCGCATACCGTGAAAGAATAATGATAAGGGGCAGGTCTTTTCCAAGACGGCCTCTTTTTCGCTATAATAGAGGAAAAGGTCACTGATTTGCTTTAAAGGAGTTTATTTTATGCTGGAAAAGCTATTAAACAAATACAAGCATGCCTTTATCAAAGGCTATCATCCTGAAAGAGACGGCGTTCTGTGGCTTTCAACAGATGAAGGCGAAAGCTTCGGCCTCCTGAAATCCGCCCTTTCCCCTTCTGAAACAAAGCTGCTTCAGGCCTTGTTCGCTTCTAAAGGGCAGGAACAGTTTCTCAGCCAGACGGAAAAAGCCTGGCACCAGTTTCTTTTTCAAAACGGGCCTTATCCAGGCAGTGAAAAAGGCAGCGGCGTCCGGTTTTATTACTTATACATAAAGGATTTAGTCGACAGGGAGGCATTTGCTGAAGCGCTCCATGGTACGTTTGAAGAAGCAGCCGCGATCTGGAGCGGCGCCCATAGAGTGATACTTGCTGACTCTAAAGCAGGCGGAGCAGCAGATATTGATGCCATCCGGCAATTTTCCGACACGCTGACAAGCGACTTTTATGCGGAGCCTTCCTTTTTGATCGGCCAGCTTCATAAGCCAGGTGAAGGATTAAGCGGAAAATTCGAGAGGGAATTTGCTTTTTCTGCCGCCATTCACGAAATCGGACGAAAAAAGCTCATGACCTTTTATGAAGCTCTGCCAAAGGTGCTTCTGGCAAGACCGGGACTTGTCGATGCGGGGCTTCTCTCTGATTATTTTCTGGAGTCCATAGAGGATCAGGAGATTGTGGACACATTGAATGTCTATATGGCCTGCAACCTGAATGCCTCTTCTGCTGCAAAAAAGCTGTACATGCACCGCAACAGCTTTCAGTACAGAATTGACCGTTTTATTGAAAAGACGGGAATTGATATTAAACAATTTACGGAAGCTTCTGCTGTTTATATGATTCTTGCGGGGATTGATCTGCTGGCGCCTTGAACGCGCCAGCCTTTTTTTGTGCGGATGCACGAAAACCCTTTCATTTTTTTGTGCACCTTGTCTATACCCTCTTTTTACGATATTCGATAAACTTAAGCTTAGATAAAGAAAACGCTTTATTACTGAGGAGGAAACAAAATGGCAGAATTAAAGCTTGATTCCATTTATAAAATTTACGATAACAAAGTAACAGCAGTTCAAGATTTCAATCTTCATATTAAAGATAAAGAATTCATCGTTTTTGTCGGCCCATCAGGGTGCGGTAAATCTACGACTCTCCGCATGATTGCAGGACTTGAAGAAATTTCTAAAGGCGCCTTCACGATTGACGGGAAGAAAATGAACGATGTTGCTCCGAAAGACCGCGACATCGCAATGGTGTTCCAGAACTATGCCCTTTATCCTCACATGAACGTATATGACAACATGGCATTCGGACTTAAGCTCCGCAAATTTCCGAAGGATGACATCGACCGCCGCGTTAAAGATGCAGCAAGGATCCTCGGTCTTGAGCAATACCTTGACCGCAAGCCGAAAGCTCTTTCAGGCGGTCAGCGCCAGCGTGTGGCACTTGGCCGTGCAATCGTGCGCGATGCAAAAGTTTTCTTAATGGATGAGCCGCTTTCCAACCTTGATGCCAAGCTCCGCGTACAGATGCGTGCTGAAATCTCCAAGCTTCACCAGCGTCTGCAGACGACTACTATTTATGTAACGCATGACCAGACTGAAGCGATGACAATGGCTACCCGCCTTGTCGTTATGAAAGACGGCATTATCCAGCAAGTTGGCGCACCTAAAGAAGTTTACGAAAAGCCTGAAAATGTATTTGTCGGCGGCTTCATCGGCTCACCTGCGATGAACTTCATGACAGGCACACTTGAAGAAGGATTCTTCAACATGGGTGATGTAAAAGTGGCTGTGCCGGAAGGAAAAATGAAATACCTTCGCGACCAAGGCTACTTGAACAAAGAGCTGATCATGGGCATCCGTCCGGAAGACATCCATGATGAGCCGGTATTCATCGACTCATCTGCAGGCACAAGAATCGACGCTGTTATTGAAGTAGCTGAGCTTATGGGAGCTGAAACAATGCTTTACTCCTCTGTAAGCGGCCACGAATTCATCGCACGCGTAGATTCCAGAACAGACGTTGACCCTGGTCAAACGCTGCCGCTTGCTTTTGATATGAACAAAGCTCACTTCTTTGACAAAGAAAACGAAAACCGCATTCGCCCAGCCAGCGAAGCAGTTGCAGCAGTATAATACAGAAAAAGCCTGACATTGCGTCAGGCTTTTTTTTGTTTTTATTGGTGGATGGGTGGTTTTTCGTATGTTTGCCGGCTTTTTGAAGCTTCAGTGAGAAGCAAATTAGCGTTTATGCGCAGCTTTTGGCTGTTTATGCGCGGCTTTTAGCATTTTTTGCGCGGGCAAAAGCTCTTATGCACGGCTTTTTCTCTTTATGCTCAGCTTTTTCCGTTTATGCGCGCTTTCTGCTCTTTATGCGCGCCTTCCCAATTATGCAGAGCGTTTCTCCCTTAACCCTATTCATACGCAGCTAATCGCAATACTCTCCAGCTCAACCGGGCAAACTATACCCTATTCCCGCTCCTCAGACAACTTCTCGCGCTGGCATTTCGGACAATGCCACAGGTGAACGCATTTGTGCTGCTGCAGGGAATCAAGCACCCCATCGTGAAGCTTCATGCTGTCAATTTCCATATAAGCACTGTATTCATCCAGATAGTCTGTCAGCCTGCCGGTATCCTCCATCAATGAGCCGCAGTCAGGGCACTCTATCCACTTATTTGAAAAGCCGTTGCATAAAGGACACATCTCCATGTTCTTAGTCTCCTTTTTCATTTTCTTCTTCCGTTAGAATGCAACTTGGCTATATGGGATATGTACTAAACAATAATTACCAATTTCAATTCATGCATAGAAGCTTGATATCTTTCCATACTACCAATATACAAGCAAGCAAAAGTCTTGTTAGTGGGTTAGCCAAGAGGCAAATGAACTCATCCTAGAATTCATCCGCTGGTGCAATCCCAGCAAACCCAGCCAAAAAATCCATTAAAGGAGTTGAAAATGACATGGCTCAAAGACAAAGCAGCTCTAACCAATTAGTAGTTCCAGGCGCTTCTCAAGCAATCGACCAAATGAAGTATGAAATCGCTTCTGAGTTCGGTGTAAACCTTGGCGCTGAAACAACAGCTCGCGCTAACGGATCTGTTGGTGGCGAAATCACTAAGCGTTTGGTTCAAATGGCTCAACAACAAATCGGCGGTTCTTACCAACGATAAGAATTAAATAACATGGCTAAGAGAGACATGAATCCTCATGTCTCTCTTTCTTTTTGCTTTCCGTAATCTTTCATAACCAGTAAACTGTCTTTATTACACTAGGCGGTGATACCTTGAAAATTACTTTATTCGGCAGCACCGGCAGGACCGGCCGGGAGTTTTTAAAGCGCTGCCTGGACAGCGGGCATCATGTAACAGTCCTCGTCAGGGACAAACAAAAGCTGGATTTATTAAACCTGAAACCTTCTATTGTGCTGGAAGGAAACACAAGAAATGAAGAGGATGTGCTGCTGGCCCTGCAAGGCTCTGAGCTCGCTGTCAGCTGTTTGGCTACAGACGGCGATGACACCCTTTCTGTCAGCATGAGAAATATCGCTGGATCGATGAAGCAGCTGGGGCTGACGCGCCTCCTGACAGTAGGAACAGCGGGAATCCTGCAGTCGCGCATCTCTCCTGAGCTCTTCCGCTTTCAATCCTCTGAATCAAAACGCCGTTTAACAAGGGCGTCTGAAGAGCATTTATCCGTCTACAGGCTGCTTCAGGAAGCGGATTTGGACTGGATGATCGCCTGTCCGACCTATTTGCCTGACGGAGAGCTGACTGGCAGCTACCGCCGGGAAGTTGATTTTCTTCCGATAGATGGCAAAAGCATTTCTGTGCAGGATACAGCGGACTTTCTTTATAATGAAATGCTCAGCCATACTTATTCCCAAAAAAGAGTTGGACTTTCTTACTGAAGAGCAGGCTTTGATGCCTGCTTTTTTTATGTCCAAATTCTTATTCTCTTTCTTCCTCTAATGTGAAAAAGGGCACCTTTCGACAAAACCTCCTGCTTTCTTGCATGATTCTTTACCCAGTAAAACAATTTTACAAAATCATACAATATAATCAAGGAATAATTTTCCGAATATTGAATTTTTAGGTCGTAAGCAATTAAAGGAGGATGATGGGATGAAAGAGCGTCATTTGAAAGCACTTGTATCAGGGATTGCGGCTGTTATGCTCACAGCAGGGATCGCAATGCCGGCTCAAGCGAAGCAGGAAAGCTATTCCTCAAGCAAGGCAGCCTACAAAGCCGTTAATCAAAAAGCTCAGAAAAAGCTTGTCTCACTGAAATCTGCCAGGAAATCGGAAGGAACAGCAGACAGCAGTCTCAGAGGCCCTGCCGATCCTTCCTACAAAATGGATGTAAAATACGACGCTAAAACTCACAAACTGACTGGAAAACTGAATGTTAGCTTCAAAAATAATGTGAAACAAAACTTAAGTGAACTTTATTTTAACCTTTGGGGACGCGCTGCAGACTTTAAGGAAAAAGGCGGCGGCATGGACGTTTCCAATATTAGAGTCAACGGCAAAAAAGCTGCCTTTGATGTGAAGGAAACTGCGCTTCATATTACAAACCTTTCCCTTCCAAAAAATAAAAAGGCAACTGTCACAATGGATTTTACCGTCAGCTTTCCTGAGCAGCAGGACCGCTTCGGCTGGTACGGCGACACTGTTTCCATGGGAAATTGGTTCCCGATCCTGTCTGTTTATGATGAAGAAGGCTGGAATGTGGATCCTTATTTTAATGCCGGTGAATCCTTCTACTCTCTGACAGGTAACTTTGATGTCAACGTAACGACTAACCGAAAGCAGGTCATTGCCGCAACAGGAACTGAGCAGGGCAAGCCGAAAATGGACGGCGAACTGGCAACCCACCATTACATAGCAGAAAATGTCCGGGACTTTGCTATGGAAATGAATCCAACTTATAAAATTTTGTCCTCTAAAGTGAACGGGGTCAAAGTACATGTGTACTACGATGACAAATATGCCAAATATGCTGCTTCCCTGCTTGAGTCAGGTAAAGACAGCATCAAGCTTTTCAGTAAAAAATTCGGCAAATACCCTTGGCCTGAGCTGGATGTTGTTACAATGGAAGGCTGGTTCGGCGGCATGGAATATCCTCAGCTGGTCATGATCAGCTTGAATGAAAACAGAAAACAGGAATGGGTTAAATCAGTCAATGCCCATGAAATCGGGCACCAATGGTTTTACGGCATTATCGGGGACAACGAATATGATGAACCATGGCTCGATGAATCCTTTGCAAGCTTCGCGGCAGCACTCTACGACAACAGCCTTGATGAACTGAACGTGCCTCCGCTTTCAGATCCTTACTACCATATTTCAAGCAAAGTCTCTGACTTCACGGCAAGAGGGAATGCAGGAATCAGTGCTTATTATTACACTATTTATGATTACGGCTCCACTGCACTGAATGACCTTAGGCTCGAGCTTGGCGATGCTGCTTTCTACAAAGCCATGAAAGCCTACTTTAAAGAAAAGAAATTCGGCATTTCTACAACAAAAGACTTTATTTCCGCGATGGAAAGGTCCTCCAAGCAGGACTTGTCCCCATTCTTCAGGGCGCATCGCATCTTCCCTTCTGATCAGAATTAATGGGAAAGCCAGCCGGCTGCGGCTGGCTTTTTTATGGTAAAATCAAGAAAAATACTAGGATCATACGATGAAAAAAACTATTTGGCAATCCATTCTTTTTTCCCTTATCGCGCATGTGCTGCTCGCGGCCGTTTACCTTCTGCCGAAAGAAGAGAACTATAGTTATCAGGACACTTATTTCCTATCCGCTTCACCGGCAGCCCTGCTTATCTCGATCCCTCTGGCGGCTGTGT
This sequence comes from Metabacillus kandeliae, assembly GCF_021166585.1. Taxonomy (GTDB): domain Bacteria; phylum Bacillota; class Bacilli; order Bacillales; family Bacillaceae; genus Metabacillus_B; species Metabacillus_B kandeliae. Next base: position 50,404 of record NZ_JAJOZE010000004.1, on the reverse strand, counting down.
TTTTTGGGGTTATTAAATGGGCCTATCTGCGCTTGAAGAGATAAGCGTTATTTCTCTTCAAAATGCCCCATAATCGTCTCGTACGCCTTCTCTGCTGATAGCTCCTTTTGAACATACATCTTGGCGTTAACGCCCAGGCGGTGGCGCATCCCTTCATCTTCCAGGAGGCGTTCCGCGTTTTTTCGGAAATGCTTCAGGTTTCCTGTATAGCATACTAATCCGCATGCCGCTTCTTTCAGCAAATAGGAAAAATGAGTAAATGGGTTTTCACTGGCGAGAATCGGCAGCCCGGCATTCAGATAATCTCCGGCATGGGCCGGCACGACTGGGGTTCCGAGCCTTCGATGAAGCAGGATCAGGCCGATATCAGCTTCAGCCAGCAGCCCGTCCCTCTCTTCCTTTCTGCGGGAGGAAAGAAAGCGGATATTATCCAGATTTTTCGATTGTATCCAATGCTTTTCTGAGCGCTTCAGCTCACCGGTAATGATAAACATTGCATCCTCATCCTGGCGGAACTCTTCGGCTATTTCGATTAAAAACTGCATTTCTTCCTCTTGGCTGTATTCGAAAACAAAAAGCTTTGCACTGTGGCTGATTTTCAGCTTGTCTCTCATGCCATAAGACTTTAATATTTTTGGTTTTTGCCAATTTGGCACGTAATCGAGTTTTTTCCGGAAGGAATATTTGGCGCCTAAAAATTTGACTAATTCAGGGGAAATGCATCCGATCCAATCAGCTTCCTCGTAAAGAAGAGACTCCTTTTTCTTCAGCAGATGGGCAAAAAGCGGATTGTTCAGCTGATCCAAATCCTTCAGGGTTTCATAGGCCAGCCCTCTCAGCAGCAGATAAAAAGGGCATTGATGCTCTTTTTTCACCCGTGAAATGGTGCCTGGCAGGATGCTTGACGGTGAGGCTGATAAAATAAGATCAAAATGAATGCCTTTGAAATACTGCCGGAGCTCTCGGCTGATATAGCCCGGCTGGAAAAAAGGCCCGAATACCGGTGATGTATAAATGCGGCTTTTTTTCATTCGCAGAATAGACAGACTGCCTTCTTCAGAAAGGATCGTTTCATTCTCATATGAGGTTTCCCGAAAGGCAGCCATATACACCTTGTGCCCATTTTTCGAAAATTCATCAGCCAAAAGGGCATATGGGTGATCAGGCTGTGCTTCATCAGGATAACTATCCAGCAGAAACAAGATATTCATTTCCTACTCACTCCGCAAAAAATTTTCTTTCGTACTTATTTTTATATGTACGTCTGCAGGAGCTTGTTCCAGTTTTTTAAAAAAGGAACTTCCTAATTTGAGGAAGCTCCTTTTTTATACTATTTGCTTGTTAAACCCCGAACAGCCAACTGCTATAAGTTACCGTCCAGGAATGCGCTCCATTTCAGTCGCGTTGCCCGCTCTATACTCCCCGCTGCTGCGCAGAGACCGAGCGCCATGTTGAACCACTTTGACAGAGCAATAGGCGAGTTGAAGGTACCGAAGCGCTCAGCTACCGGAGGGATATGAGTGACAATATCGATGATTTGAGGGGCTGCGAGAACAATAGGAATGATAACCATAATGAGAGAAATGATTCTGATCCAGCGGCCAAGCGCCGGGTGGCCGCGATCAAGACGAGCGCGCCGCCCCTCGGTAGACCTTTCGTCAGGGGTAAGCTGATACTCTGCTCCTTCGTCTGTAACAAAGTGGCAGCGTTTAAGCCCAAAAACCGTGGACTGTACTTCAATCCATCCTCCATCCACGGGGAAGACCGCAGGCAGTTTGGACTCGGCGCAATGTTTTCCGTCAAAGTATAGGTGGGCCTTTCCTTTATCGGCATTCGAGGAGAAAAACTGTTCCCAATACGGAACATCAACTGCGAAGACCGCTTGTCGGCCATCTTCTTTTATCACTGGGAGATAAAATAAAGAACGGGAGAGCATCTGCCACCAGTGAAAGGCTTTTAGCGAACGCCCATTTCCGGCTTTCACCCTTTTCGCGGCTTTGAGTCTTCTTTTCTTTTTGGACACTTCCTCACCTCAATTTTGTCTATTTAGTTAGCACCCGCCCTAAACTCTTCAGCCCGAGCTTCCGCTGCCGGCACACTTTATCGGATTTGTATATCACCTGAATCTGTCCTTATCTTGATAACATCTTTCGTTTCTTTGGGTGCTTCTGGTGCTTTAATGTGTCCAGTAGCGGTCTTTAAGTCGAAGAATCCTTTGAACTCCGGATCAGGTGACAAAGCCACGTCACCGCTGCGAACGGAGATATCCATGCTATCTGAACGCTGCCCCGTCACATTAACGCTGCCAGAAGCCGATTGCGCCGTAAGAGCACCTTTGAGCCCTTGAACCTTAATGTTGCCTGAGTGGGTTTGTATTTCTGCATTCCCCCGTATTCGCTCCGCCGCAATATCCCCGGATTTTGTAACTAAACTTAATCGTCCGGCGTTGATATTCTCCGCTCGCAGATTGCCGGAAGATACAGACATATTGATATTTTTCGCCTTTAATCCAGTAAAGCTGCTTTTACTGTTGTTTGATTTATAAATAATTTGCTGCAGCTCTGTTTCATCGGCCAGCGCTACAATAATCTTTTGTTTGATGGACTTATAGTTAGGCGCGACTAATTTCACATCTTTATCCAGCTGGAGTTCTAGGGCATCCCCTTTGATCTCCGTCTCTTTCAACTGATCAGCGCTGTTTTGCTGCATATTGCCGCTGACTTCCACATAGTTGGTGCCATCAGGACTGGGGATGAACTCCATATCAGCGTCATATTCGCTCTCGATGATGAGCGCACTCAGCCTGTTGTGCGCAAACGCCCATTTTTGCTTGTGATAGGGCAATTTATCCACAAAATCGAGCGGCTGACATGCCGTTGCAATGAAGCTCATGATGAGCAGACTGATGCCCAGGAAATACATTTTTTTACTGTTCACTTTTCTTTCCCCCTTTCAACTAATGACCAAATTGTTCTATACTTCCTTGGAACATTGTCCAAAACCACGTTATTGCGGGAGTAGAAATACAACATTTTTTCTCATTTGACTATTCTTAAGACGCTTTTTACAATTTGCTCACTATAATCTTCAAGACTTAATTCATTTTGAGATAATGACATCGAACCTGATATTGCACCTCGAATCACAATTGCAATCGCCCGTGTATCAAAATTTATAAATTCTTTAGATTCTTGTCCTTTGTAAAGAATGTCTTTCAACCAAACAATTAATTCATCTTCCTGATTAACTTCTGCTCGATAATATGGGACGTTGTCTGGCGTGCGGGCATTGAAAATAATTTCAAGTAAAGCGATATTATTTTCACGATATGTTATTTGATATGCCAAACTTGCTTCTATAAACGCCGTTAATTTTTCCGTATAAGTTTGTTTCTGTTCTACTTTTCCCTTAATAAATTCCCGTTCCTTCTGGACCAAATAAATCAATGTATTCCTCATTAAATCTGCTTTACCAGAGAAATGGTAGGATATTAGTCCAGTACTAATATTTGCTTTTTTTGCTATTGTTGAAAGGCTCGTGCTTTGGTAACCGATTTCTGCCAAAACTTCAATCGCAGCTTTCATTATTTGCTCTTTTCGTGCATCAGCTATCAAGTATTGTTTATTTTCCATTTTTTCCACCCTTAGCAAATGTTGATTAGTCATTTTTTATTTTGATCGGTCAATCAATTTTATTCTATACTCCTTTTTATTTCCGGTCAATGCTTTGAAGAAGGCTTTGTTGCTTTATTTGAAACATTAATCTGATATGCCTGGGATATCTAATTTCTCGACACCTTTTCCGACGTCTTCGAAATAGTCATCTTTTTGTGGTCTTCTGTGACTATGACACTAACTTGTTCAACATTTGCCGTAGTTTCTGTCTCTTAATTTTCTTTGGTTCTTCACCAGCTTTTTATCTTTTAAAGATACCAGCAAAAGATCTTAACACAGCCGAAAATTAAAAGGATGCCGTCATCATGACAGCATCCTTTCTCATTAACCTGCAAGGATTTTTTGCTTTCCCTGCTGCAGCTTATACATTTGATAGTACTTTCCTTTTTGCTTCATCAACTCATCATGGCTGCCGCGTTCTGCGATCTCTCCTTTTTCCAGCACAAGGATTTGATCCGCATTTTTGATCGTGGACAGCCTGTGGGCGATGATAAAGGTTGTTCTTCCTTTTTTCAGCACTTCCAGGGCATCCTGGATGATGGCTTCTGTTTCCGTATCAATGCTTGCTGTCGCCTCATCGAGAATTAAGATGGCCGGGTCGTAGGCAAGAGCCCTTGCAAAGGAAACGAGCTGGCGCTGGCCTGAGGAAAGGGTGCTTCCCTTTTCCACAACAGGCTCATCAAAGCCTTCCGGAAGGTGCTTCAATAGCTCCTCAGCCCCTACATCACGAAGGGCTTTTTCAATTTTATCCCTTGGGATCTGTTCATTTTCAAGACTGACATTAGAGGCGATCGTTCCGGTAAAAAGAAACGGATCCTGCAGCACAATGCCCATGTGCTTGCGGACTTCCTGGCGCGACATTTTTGAAATGTCACTACCGTCAATCGTGATTTTTCCTTTTTGAATCTCATAAAAGCGGAAGAGCAAATTCATGATCGAGCTTTTGCCAGAGCCTGTATGGCCGACAAGGGCCACTGTTTCGCCTTGCTTTGCCTCAAAGCTGATATTCTTCAAGACATAGTTATCAAGGCTGTAAGCAAAGGAAACATCATCGAAAACAACATTACCCTTATAGCGGCTGCCTGCTGCTTCTTCAACAGGGATACCCTTTTGATTCAGGAGCTGGAACACCCGCTCTGATGCCACCCTTGCCTGCTCAAGCTGGGCAAATTGGTTAACGATTCCTGTGATCGGCTGAAACAGTCTGTTCAGGTAATCGACAAATGCATATAAAACACCAAGGGAAATCGCGGCATCAGCCTTGAGAGAAGCTCCTCCAAAAAACCAGATCAGCGCAACAAAGGCAATGTTTCTCATAAATCCGACCATATTATGGGATAAAAGAGAATTCAGGCTGAGAAGCTTTCGCTGATACTGATAGTGAGACTCATTCAGCTCTTCAAATTCCCTGCTTGTTTCCTTTTGGCGGCGGAATGCCTGGATGATCGTCATCCCTTGAATTGATTCGTTCACCATTGCATTAATATCGCTCACAATCGAGCGGATTTTATGGTTATATTTAGCGGCATATCTTCTGTAAATCACAGACCATACAGCAAGCAGCGGCAAAATCAAAAGGCAGATCAAGGCGAGCTTCGGTTCAAGCAAAAAGAGCGCGATGAAAATGCCTGTAATATAAATGGCGCTTGTAAAAAAGGTGGCAAGGACCGCTACATACAGCTCGCGGATGGCTTCAGTATCATTCGTGACCCTTGCTACAATTTTCCCTGCCGGAAGGCTGTCAAAGTACGTAATCGGCAGGCGCTGGATGTGTTCGAAAATGTCTTCTCTCATCCGCTGGATAATCCGGTTGGACGTGACCTGAAGGAAGTAGCGCTGGCCATAGTTGAAGAATGATGCCAGAACAAGAAGACCCAGGTACAGCCCCATCAAGCGGATCACACCGTTCACTTCAGGTTTATAGAAGCTTAACAGCTCCTGTCTTGATAGCTTTTCAGCAGGATAAACCGCTTTTTGCTTCCCTTTCGAAATCACCAGGTTGGAGCCTTCGGCAGTCCGGGCTCCGTCAAACCGGATACCTGAAGGGATAAAATAATAGTCCCTTTTCACCTGCACAATTCTGATTTGCCTGCCTTTTGCTTCTCCATCTGAAAAGCGGTCACTGCGCTTATACAGCTTTCCTTTGTAAGAAACACTATCATTTCCAGCTTTGCTTGTTTCAAACCACGGCTTTTCAATGCCGAGAATGTGCTGGTCAATCATGTTTTTGGCAATGAAGGGACCTGTCAGCTCGGCAAACACCGCAATGGAAAGCATGGCTAACGCCAGAATCAGCGTTTTTTTGTAAAGGAGCGCGTAGCGGAATAATTTTCTTCCTGTGTTCATGCGCTCACCCCGCCTTCTTCTTCAATCTGCTGTCTTTCATATTGCTCTTTGTACCACCCGTCCCGTTTCATCAGCTCGGCGTGTGTTCCTCTGTCCGCAATGACCCCGCCGTCAAGGACAAGTATCTGATCGGCATGCTCAACAGCTGAAAGCCTGTGAGTGGTAATAAACGTCGTTTTATCAGCCCGCTCCCGGCGAATATTTTCAATAATTGCCGTTTCTGTTTTCGCATCAACGGCTGAAAGCGAGTCATCCAAAATCAGGATTTCCGGGTCAATCAGAAGCGCCCGTGCAATGGAAATCCGCTGCTTCTGGCCGCCGGATAAAGCGACCCCTTTTTCGCCAACGAGCGTTTCAAGCCCTTTCGGAAGCATTTCAAGATCTTTCCGGAAGAAAGCTGAATCGATAGAATGCTGAAGCTCCTTTTCTGTTCCGTGAATCTTTCCGAACAGGATGTTTTCTCTTACCGTTCTGGAAAAAAGCACATGATCCTGCGGGACATAGCCGATCCATTGCCTGAGCGTTTCCATCGGAAGCTTTTCAATCGGCACCCCGGATATTCTGACCTCTCCTTTTCCAGCTGGGTATTGGCGAAGCAGCTGTCTGATGATCGTCGTTTTGCCGCTGCCTGTTTTGCCGACAATCCCGACTGTTTCGCCGCGTTTTACAGAAAAGGACAAATCCTTTAGATTTTTCACTTCGGAAGAAGGATATTGAAAAGTAACAGAGTTAAATTCAATGCTGCTTGGAATATCAGCCGATGCAGGTGCTGCAGCATCTTTTACATCAGGCTCGTAAGCAAGTGTTTCATTGATTCGGTCAAGTGATGCATTGCCGCGCTGCATAATATTGATCAGCTCTCCGATCGCGAACATCGGCCAGATCATCATGCCGAGGTAAACGTTAAAGGAAACAAGCTCCCCAAGCGTCAATTCTCTGTTGAAAACCATATAAGCGCCATATCCAAGACCGATCATATAGCTGATGCCGACCAGGAGCTTGACTGTCGGATCAAACAGGGCATCAATTTTTGCGACGGCCACATTTTTCCGGTACACATCAGCCGCCATATGGCTGAACCGCTTTTCATCTTCTTTTTCCTGGACAAATGCCCTGATGACCCTGACGCCTGAAACAGATTCAAGCACCTTGTCATTCAAGTCGCCAAATGCATCCTGTGCGGCGATAAAGCGTTCATGAATATGCTTGCCGAAGCGGCTGATTATAAAAGCCATAATCGGAAGCGGAATAATGGCAGCAAGCGTCAGCTTCCAGCTGATAATAAAGCCCATTGTCAGAAGAATGGTCAGCATGTACATGCTGGAATCAACTAGGGTCAGGATGCCAAAGCCTGTTGTCAGTGAAATCGCCTTCAAATCGTTCGTCGCTCTTGCCATCAAGTCGCCAGTACGGTTCTTCTCGTAAAACGTCGGCGTCATCTTCAAAAGGTGGCCCATAAACTTGGTGCGCAAAATCTTCTCGATCGTGTTGGAGCCGCCAAAAAGGTTATACATCCAAAAATAAGTGCATGTGTATGTCAGGATGCCAAGCCCTATAAATATCAGGATATACTTAGTGAGCAGCCCGGCAGAGAAAATCCCCTGGTCAATCTGGTCAATCACTGTCCCGAGCAGCTTCGGAGGAATGACCTCCAGAATATTAACGATCAATAACAAAACGATTGCAATCGCGTACTGCAGCCAATATTGTTTAAAAAACCACTTTAACTTCACTAAAACCGAAAACATGGATATTCATCTCCTTTATGCTTTTTTGCTAACCGCTGTCTGGATCTCCTTTTTCCACTAGCCTTTTAATGAGTCTGCTTCTTTTCACATCTGATTCCTCCTAATTTTCTAAAAATTTATCAATAAAAAAAGGCACAATGCTTAAAGCATATGCCTTTTTTCATGAAAGAATGAAAAAGGCACGGACAGCAGGATAAAAGGATGCTGCCCGTGCCTAAATGTTTTTAATGAGCTGCTGCTTAAAAGCTGCTCGTTAAAAAGGCAGGGCTGCGCCGAAAACAGATACTCTTTTAACCATTGCGATTCTAAAAGTGATTCTTCTCATGGCCCAGCCCTCCTTTCGATGTATATTTTGGTACATTTCCATTTGTAACGATACCATTTATTTCATATTTCTGTCAATTGCCAATTTAAAAATGTGCCATAAGCCGTTAATTCTCTTTTAAATAGACCCTTTACAGGTACATTAAAGGGCCTGGCGAACAGAAAGGGAACAAAAAAGCGCAGGAAAGTCAGCGGTTTTTAGCCGCTAAATAATTAAACCGCCACTGAAAAGCGGTGTTCTTCATTTCAAGCCATAATCCTCCCTTTTCAAACCGAAAAGGTCTAAAGAACTATTTCACTAAAGAGATGTTTTAAACTTTCTTATAAGAGGTATTTACTCTATAACATACTTGATACGGAGGAATACCGAATGATTAAATCACTTGAAAAACCGCTGAATATGCATCAGGCCTTAAGCCTGTACAAGCTTGCCAGCAAATGTGAAGGTTCAATCTCTTTGCAGACTGAAAACCATACAAAAGTGAGCGCCAGCAAACTTCCTTCAATGGTTTCTTTCCTTCTGACGCAATCAAGCCAGCATAAGATAAGCCTTATCCTAGAGAACATTCAAGATGAAGAAACACTAAGCGAAATTCAATCGATCTGCACTGAAAACACAGAGCAGCCATCTTCTTCTTTAACCATGCAGCTTCATTAAGCAAGAATAAAAAAAGCTGCTTAAGAAAAAAATATAGAAAATATCAGGCTGTGTTTGATAAAACACATAGCTGAAGCAAAGGAGAACGAACATGCTGCGGACAATCCTTATGGTTATTGGTGCAATTGTTGTTATCGGCTGGATTATCAGCCTGCTTTCCTAATACTTAAGAAATATACTTTATACTTACTGCCGCAACACAGCCTGCTTTCTGCAGGTTTTCTTTTAGTTTTTGCACTTTGGTAACAGGAGGAAGGAATATGAAGGCGACTTGTCCATGCTGCGGCTACAGAACATTGGTTAGACCGCGAAATTGGGAACTCTGCGACCTCTGCTTTTGGGAAGATGATCCATTGCAATCCTACAACCCTGACATTGCCAGCGGCACAAATGAAAAATCTCTGCGCGATTATCAAAAAGATTTCATGAATGGTGTTTACCCGCACCGCGAACCTAGCTTTTTTGATGAAAAGGACCCTCATTGGATTCCCTTTCAGGAAAAAATCGAAGCATAGAAAAAGCAGCCTTATGCAGGCTGCTTTTTCTATTGGCTTAATTGCTGTTTTCATTACTGATGTCTTTCTGTTCTTTCTCTTTGCTCTTGGGATCTTTTTGATCTTTATTGTCCTTGCTGTCCTCTTTCTTCTTGCGCTCTTTTTTGTCTTTCTCTTTCCTGTCTCCGTTTTCCTTTTTCTTCTCTTTATCTTTATTGTCCTTTTTGCTGTTTTGTTCTTTTTTAGCATCCTTGGGTTTTTCTTTAGCTTTGTCTTCTTCCGGTTTCTTCTTTTTTTCCGTTTCCGGCGGCGGTGTATAAGGTTTTTCATATACCGGAAGCTGGAACTTTTCAGCAGGCAGATTTTTCACTGCACGATCCATGATCGCTTTGAAAATCGGAGCCGCTGTATCTGTTGCAGAATCAGTCAAATAATTCTCGCTGCTCGTATGATCATAACCGACCCATACTGCTCCGGCGAGGTTTGGCGTATACCCTGCAAACCATTGATCCTTAGAGCCATCTGTCCCCTCTTCGGCAAGCTGGGTTGTGCCTGTTTTACCGGCCAATTCCCGTCCGCCTTCAAGCTTCGCCTTCTTCCCGGTTCCTTCGTTAATAACGCCTTTTAGCATATAAGTGATTTTGTCAGCATTTTCTTTTGAAACAGCACGTGTTTCTTCTTTCTTATGCATCGCCTCAACTTTGCCGCTCGGACCAATGATTTTCACAATCGTATGAGAGGCTTCGCGCACTCCGCCATTCGGAAAAGCGGAAAACGCTTCTGCCATGTTAAGGGGTGACACGCCTCTTGAAAGCCCGCCAAGTGCAAGTCCGAGCTGCCTGTCTTCCTTTGTAACCGGAATACCGAATTTAGCAGCTGAATCAAGGCCAGCCTGTATGCCAATCTCATTTAAGGTATAGACAGCCGGAACGTTATAAGAATGCACGAGGGCATCGTACATTGTCACAGTTCCTCTGTACTGATGATCATAATTTTCAGGAGAGTAGCCTTTTAGATTGAGCGGCTCATCCTTCAGACTGCTGTATACATCAAAACCTTTTTCCAAAGCAGGTGCATAGTCCACAATCGGCTTAAGAGAAGACCCTGGCTGCCGCTTCAGCTGTGTGGCATGGTTAAACTGGCGGAAGGAATGAACCCCTCTGCCCCCGACCAATGCCCTGATTCCGCCTGTTTTTGGATCAATCAGCACAGATCCGCTCTGCACCATCTGATCTGAAGAGCTTTTCGGAAATAACTTATCATCCTTATAGACATCCTCAAGCCCAGCCTGCATGTCCTGATCCATCTCTGTATAAATCTTGTACCCGCCTGAAAGCAAGTCGCCTTGCGGGATATTGTATTTTTGTTCTGCCTCGGCCACAATCTGATCCACATAAGAAGGATATTTCCCTTTAAATGGATCCGTCTTTTTTTGCTTCAGCTGAATGCTTTCCTTTTTATCCTTTTCAGCTTCTTCTTTTGTTATATATCCCTGTTCTGCCATTAGACTCAGAACAAGGTTGCGGCGCTCTTTCGCTTTCTCCATATTTTTCACAGGAGAATAAGCAGATGGCGCTTTAATCAAACCGGCCAATACAGCCGCTTCGCTCTGTGATAATTCCTTCGGCTGCTTCCCGAAATAAATTTGAGAAGCCCTGCCGAGCCCCCATGCCCCTTCTCCGAAATACACATGGTTTGCATAAAGCTCCAAAATGTTTTCTTTTGAATATTCCTTTTCTATCTTTTTAGCATAAAAATATTCATCAAATTTTCGGGTAAACGTCTTTTGATGCGTCAAAAATACGTTCTTTGCCAGCTGCTGAGTCAGCGTGCTGCCTCCTTCAACAACTCCGCCTGACGTCACGTTTTTTACAGCCGCCCTCGCGATGCCGTAATAATCAACCCCGCCATGCTTGAAAAAGTCCCGATCCTCTGTTGCCACGAGCGCATGGATAAAGGATGGAGGAATATTTTCATAATCCACCCAGTCAACCTTCGCATTGCTCAGCTTGCTCGCAAGCTTGCCGTCATGGCCATATATCACGGTCGGCTGTGCGATAATTTTCTCAAGCTTTGACACATCTTTTGCATTCACCATGTACATATTCAAAAGCGACAGCAAAAGCACAGCAAGTGCTGCAATAACCACAATTCGAACTAAATACCCTTTCAGCAACTTCATCACCTGCAGTATTAGATTTATGTATAAAAGTTAGGAAAGTATCTGCAAAAGGCAGACCCGTAAGTATTCCCTAAAAACCACGCATGCTAACAACATTCGGGAAACACCTCTATTCTATGGGGGCATTTCGGGATTGGTTAGATTTGCCGTTAAACCGGGTATATTCACTTAAAGGCATTTCAATACTCCTAAAGGATGTGGAATGATATGAACAATTTCAAAAGATTATTAGTAGCGTTTGACGGCAGTGATGACAGTGTAAACGCTCTCCAAACAGCGGCATCTTTAAGCAAGCAGCTTGATGCATCCATTACCGTTGCGCACGTATACAATGAAACAGCATCAGCTATCAGCCCTGATGCCGTAAGACCTTACCCGGCCAACACCGCCTACCTTGCTGATGGAATGAACAATTATCCCATCACACCGGCTGTTGACGAAGACCCAGCCAGAAATGCCCGGAGCGAGGATGACCCTGAATACACAGGCGGCCACTCAACAGAAGTCACTGTCCAGGCTCAAAATATTCTCGAAGAAAACATGTGCTCAGGAGAAGTTAAGGTCCTTGACGGGGAGCCTGCTGAAGCCATCGCCTTATATGCAGACGAAATCAAAGCAGACATGATCATCATGGGCAGCCGCCATATCAGCGGTCTTAAAAAGCTTTTTTCTGAGAGTGTGAGTGAGAAGGTTACGAAGAATGCTAAGGTCCCGGTTATGATTATTTGATAGTGTGGAGAGAGCATCCTTATGGTTAAGGGTGCTTTTTTAGTATGATGATAGAGACCTGGCCTCCAGCACACTAAAGGAAGAGAGGACAGGTAACCGGCCCTTATAAACCTTGTCTTTTCTTCCTTTTACAGTGTCGGGGACAGGGCTTTCCTATATTAGCAAGACGAGGGACAGGTGCCGCTTAGTGTGTACCTGTCCCTCAATGCTGTGATTGATTAAAGGACAGGGTGCTCACCATTCACCCTCTTCTCCCCCAATGATAAATACGTTAAGGGACAGGGCTTTAGCCTGTCAGCGAACAGGGGGACAGGGCACCCCCTACTATTGGGGACAGAGACTCCGGCTTCTTTACCAAAATATACCATAAAGCCTCTGTCCCCCTCTCTACCTAGTAACCTGACCCTCACTGCGTTAAAGGATAAGAGGACTGGCAGCCGGCTTTTTAAGCTTATTCTTTTCTGGCTTTTTCCAAGTTGGGGACAGGGCTTTCATTCATTAACAGATTGAGGGACAGGGACCTAATTTTAGCACCTGTCCCCAACTGCGCTGATTGATAAAAGGACAGGTGAGTGCATATTTCGTCCCTGCGGTACCAAGGATCCTGGGAAAGGGGACAGATCTTTAGTTTATTAGAGTACCGGGGGTCAGGCTCCTAAAAAGGATTGGAAAATGTACTGTTCCCTCCCCCGTAAAAAAATCCCCCTCCCCTGCCGATATACTCTATGAATCAAGAATTTTAGGGGGAGCCTTGTGAACTTACTAAAGAGAAAGAAAACGAATAAAGATCGGCTTTTGCCTGAATGGGAAAATGCGGCTGCATGGCCGGAGATTTCTGTGTCTTCAGGCGATTTGAGAAAACAGATTGAGATGACGGGTTTGACAGGCAGGGATTTGGCTATTTTGCAGGCTGTCCGGCCGATTATTGAAGAGCAGATTCAGCCGATGATGGATGCTTTTTATGGAGCGATTGTGAGCGAAAAGAGGCTGCTTGAGCTGATTGAGGAGCATAGCTCTGTTGAGCGGCTGAAAGAGACGCTCAGGACTCATATTTTAAATATGTTCAAGGGCAAGATGGATGATGAGGAAATTGTCCGTTTAAAGAGAATTGCTTCAATTCATGTCAAGATTGGCTTGAAGGAGAAGTGGTATTTAAGCGCTTTCCAAAAGCTTCAAAGTGCTATTTTTCTTGCTTTGTATGATTCTATAGAATATAGGGAGGATTTGTTTGCTTCTGTACAGGCTGCCGGTAAAATGATCGGTCTTGAGCAGCGGATTGTCATTGAAGCGTATGAAGCGGAAAGAAGCGAAGCTAGGGCTGTTCTCGAAAGAGAGAAAGAGCTTTTGAGGCATGAGGTAAATGAGACTGCTGCAAAGCTGGCATCTATTACTGCCCAAGCGAATGAGTGGGTTCAAAGTGTCAATCAGCAGTCCCGTGAGATTGCAGAATCAGCAAGCGGCCATGCGAAGCAGGCCGATCAGGCGGTCCAGGAAGCCGATCAAGGCAAAATTACACTTGATAAGCAGTCTGAACTGATGAAGTTTATTGAAGATCGGACGAAAAATATTTCGGTCGAGATGAGGCAGCTTGAGCAGACATCTGAAAAGATTAATAATGTCATTTCACTTGTGACGAGCATTGCGGAGCAGACGAACCTGCTTGCATTAAATGCGGCGATTGAGTCTGCACGTGCCGGTGAATATGGAAAAGGCTTTGCGGTTGTCGCGTCAGAGGTGCGAAAGCTGGCGGAAGAGACGAAAAAGTCTGTGCAGGGTATTTCCAGCTTAATTGAAGATATTCATCATAAGGTGGAAAGCATCGGCCATTCCATCGATGCGATGTCTAACTTGACAGCTGACGGTGCAAAGAACATGGGACAGATGGAGAGCTTTTACCAAAGCGTACTCAGTCTAATGACCATCAATACTGAGCAGAGCCAGAGATCTGATGTGGAGATGGCGAAATTTGCCGATGTTATGGATGGCATTTCCCGTACAATGGAAGAGCTGGCACTTGCTGCGGAAAACTTGAAAGAGCTGTCGGATACTATGTAAGAAAATCGGAAGCGGCTGCAGCTGGACAAATCAGCTTCTGATAAACAGCTATCAGATCCCGTTTTACAAAAGAAAGTTTTGTTAAAAACCTGCAGTTTGGTTCGTAACGGGTTCAATAACTACATGCGCACAAAAAGGATGCAGTCCGATTAGCAAGTGAATTGGACTGCATCCTTTTGCTGGAATTTCAGGATTCTCTGTTACTGTAAGGGTGTTAGAGAACTCGAATTGCTGTTGAGTTCGATGTTGTTGGAAGCGGATTGCATTGTTTTGTGGTTAGGTGTGTAAAAAAAAACAAAATGGCTTCTGGATAGTTATGTTAAAGTGATTGAGAGGCTTATTCCTCTAACTAGCCGGTACAAGTTTAGAAATTCTTTATTCGATAGATCAATTTGAATAAGGTGATAAAATGATTCTTTCTAAAGGGGTTCTTCATTCATTTAATCTAAGTGGTGAAATTATTCCATTGAAAGGCGGCCAAAATACATCCGTAAGAGTGAATAATGCTGTATTAAAGCCAGTAGAAAACGCATTACATTCAGAGCTATTATTTACTATTATTCACAGTATTAATCCAGTAGGTTATAGGCTGTATCGGCCTATTAAAAGTAATAAAGGGACATTTGTTAGTGAAGGCTGGAGTTGTACAGCCTTTGAACAGGGTCAAGAGGTCAACGGTTATATTAAAGAGAAGCTTTATGTATCAAGGCTATTTCACCATGATTTAGCTGCAATCAAATTTAAAGGCATTCTTGAATCCGATAATCCCTGGTCGATGGCTCATCGAATTGCATGGCAAATAAATGAATTACCAGAGGAAGTTCATCCCGAAGCAAGAGAAATAATAAACAATTTACTTAAAAAAGTTCATTTAAAAGAACAATATCATCGTCAGATTGTCCATAGTGATTTAGCGGGAAATATTCTTTTTGATGTTGTATTGCCACCGCTTATTATTGATTTTTCTCCAACAATAGCTCCTGTTGAATATGCCGAAGCCATATTAGTATGTGATTGTATTGCTTGGCAAGATTGTCCAATAAGTGAAATTGATTTGCTTCCTGAGATGAGAGAAATGTTTATCAGGGCTGTCATATTCCGATTATCAGCTCAAGCAATTTTGTCAAGTGAAGATTGGAATAGCTTTAATGAGCAATATAAATTATTTGAGCCAATTATTGATTATGTTGAATCGGATTCTTATTAAGCTAACAAGCCCTCATAATGATCAAATTTCAACTTTAAAATAGGCTCGGAGCAAAATGGCTCCGAGCTTTTTTGTATGCTTATTTTACTGCTAACTGCGAATTGCCGTGCGAAAAAAACTGCAGTTTCAAATTTTGCATTTCCAAAACTGAATCTAGGCCTTCTTTATGGCGTAATCTGCTTGAAAAGCTGCAGCAATGTTTTCGTTACAGGTCCAGGTGAGCCGTTTCCGATGACCTGCTCTCCTGTTTTAATGACTGGGATGATTTCTGAGGTTGTGGAGGATATAAAGGCTTCATCCAGGTCCTTCAGTTCTTCAACTGTCAGGGCCTTTTCTTTGAAAACAATATCATTAGCAGCACAGAGCTCAGCTATTTTGATTCTTGTGATGCCGTTTAAGATCAGCGGGCTGACCGGATGGGTAATCACGGCTCCATTTTTTACACCGTAAAAATTGGTGGAGCTGCCCTCTGTAATGATACCGTCC
The DNA here is from genome assembly GCF_021166585.1 of Metabacillus kandeliae. Taxonomy (GTDB): domain Bacteria; phylum Bacillota; class Bacilli; order Bacillales; family Bacillaceae; genus Metabacillus_B; species Metabacillus_B kandeliae. The sequence continues at coordinate 34,501 of NZ_JAJOZE010000004.1, read as the reverse complement.
CGATGCAGAATGGCTTCAAATTTCCCCGCTTCCTTGGCTTCCTGTTTCGCGAGGACATTGCCTAGAAGGTTCAGGCTCTTAATATCACAGCGCTTCCAGCGGATGTCTTCCGTCAGCACTGTTTCAACGCCTTCCTGCTGCTCTTTTTCGGGCAGATGGCAGGAAAATGGATAGGCGGTCAGCTGCGGGACTGTTTCTGCTCCTGGAAAATGGTGCTGTCTGATGGAGCCGCCCCGTGTAATTTGAAGGTATATGGCTCCTTCCTCTGCCCCGTTCTCCGTAACAAGCTCTTTTACTTTTTGCTCGATTTCCTCCCTTGAAAAAGGAAGAGAAATTTTCAGTTCTCTGGCACTTCGTTCAAGCCGGTCCATGTGCTCTTTTAAGGTGAAAATTTTGCCGCCGTAAATTTTCATCACTTCATAAAAACCATCGCCGAATTGATGTCCTCTGTCTTCTATATCCACTTTCGCTTCTTCGCGGCGGATGAGCTTGTCATTCATCAATACAATCATTTTCCCGGCACCTCTTCGTATTTTTTATTTAATAATAGCTGAAAAAAAAGTTGAAAAACAATAGGCTGTCCTTTATGATAGAACTAACAAACACAACATATAGAAAAATATTTTATATAATAATACTATATATAGACTTTAACCATCAGCAGAAGGTGCCGCAAGGATTAAAAGGGAATCCGGTTAGATTCCGGAACTGCCCCCGCAACTGTATGTGCGACGAACATGGTGTGCCACTGTACGATTCTGTACGGGAAGGACCATTAGTAGGAAGACCGCAAGTCAGGAGACCTGCCTTTAGCTCATATTTTGTTTCGATTCTCCGGGGTGTTGAGAAGATGAAACGATGGTGATTGAGAGCTTATTTCTCTATACTATCGTTTGATCCGCTCAATTCCAAGAGCGGATTTTTTATTTTTTTAGCTCTGTTAAATTTGGCTGTTGATTTCCGTTTCAGGCGTCCGCTTTCCGCGGAGCGGGCGGTGAGCCTCCTCTGCGCTTTAGCGCATGCGGGGTCTCACCTGTCCCGCTGCTCCCGCAGGAGTCGCCCGCCTTCCACTCCAATCAACAGGTGTGTGAAAATCAACATTCTCCTTTAACATAGCCCATTTTTAAAAGAGATAACAGGAGGCTGTATGAAGATGAAGACAGTAGCAAACCGAGTTACGATGATCATTGACGATGAGAACAGTGAAAAAGCTTTTGATCCTGATGAGCTTTCTGCCTATATTGCCGAAAAAGCGGCGGATTTCCCCAGTCTGTCCATCGGTCCTTATACGGAAAGAGTCATACAAAGCATTAACGGACGCGGCTATTTCGAAGCCGAGGAAGCGGCAAACCTGTTGATTCTTGAGGGCCTCTCCAATATTGATGAAAAAGAGCCGGATTGGACGTATTTTTGTGCAAGGCTTTATTTGGACAGCCTCTATCAAAAGGCTGCCTGCAATAGAAGGTACATGCCTGCAGAAAAATATGGACCGCTTTATGAGCTGATCCGGGAGCTGACAGAAGAAGGCATTTACAGCTCCCTTCTTATTGACAGCTATACAAAAACTGAGATTGAGGAACTTTCAGAAAGCATCGTGCCTGCCCGTGATGGACTGTTTACATACATCGGCCTCAGAACCCTTGCCGACCGGTACTTGGCGAGAGATTACAGCAAAAATGTGATGGAGCTTCCGCAGGAGCGCTTTATGGTGATCGCGATGACATTGATGGCTAAAGAGAATACAAATCATCGCCTCTCGCTTGTGAAGGAAGCCTACTGGGCACTCAGCAATCTTCACATGACCGCTGCCACCCCTACCCTCTCTAATGCAGGCAAATCTGTCGGCCAGCTGTCCAGCTGTTTTATTGACAGCATTGATGACAGTCTGCAGGGGATTTTTGACAGCAATACAGATATCGCCAACCTTTCAAAAAGCGGCGGCGGCATCGGGGTCTATTTAGGAAAAATCAGAAGCCGCGGCAGTGATATCAGGGGCTATAAAGGCGTCAGCTCCGGTGTCATTCCATGGATGAAGCAGCTCAATAACACTGCAGTCAGCGTGGATCAGCTCGGCCAGCGCAAAGGGGCGATCGCGGTTTACCTTGATGTGTGGCACAAGGACATTTTTTCCTTTCTCGACTCTAAGCTGAACAACGGCGATGAGCGGCTGCGGACGCATGATTTGTTCACAGGCGTCTGCCTTCCGGATCTGTTTATGGAGCAGGTTGAAGCAAGAGGCGACTGGTATTTGTTTGATCCGCACGAGGTCCGCACGGTAATGGGCTTCAGCCTTGAGGATTATTTTGATGAAAAGTCAGGTGAAGGCAGCTTCCGGATCCGCTACACAGAGTGCGTCGGCCACCCTGCTCTTTCCAAAGAAAAGGTTCCTGCAATTGAAATCATGAAACGGATCATGATCGGCCAGCTCGAGTCCGGGACTCCGTTCATGTTTTACAGAGATCAAGTGAACCGGATGAATGCCAATTCGCATGAAGGCATGGTTTACTGCAGCAATCTTTGCACAGAAATCACCCAAAACCAGAGCGCGACAACAATGGACGAGCAGTACACAGAAGACGGAAAAATCATTACCGTGAAAACACCCGGCGATTTTGTCGTGTGCAACCTTTCTTCCATTAACCTTGCAAGAGCTGTGACAGAGGATGTGCTGGAACGGCTGATTCCGATACAGGTGCGGATGCTCGATAATGTGATTGATTCTAATAACATTCCAGTGCTGCAGGCAAAGCTGACAAACACCAAATACCGCGCCATCGGCCTTGGAACATTCGGCTGGCACCACCTGCTAGCTTTGAAAGGGATCAAATGGGAAAGCGATGAAGCCGTTGGGTATGCTGACAGCCTCTATGAAAAAATTGCCTTGCTTTCCCTTTCAGCGAGTGTGGCATTGGCTGAAGAAAAAGGAGCATATCCGGTATGTGAAGGCTCCGATTTCCAAACTGGCGCCTATTTTGAAAAGCGGGGCTATACAGGAGAAATGTGGGACGAACTGAAGGAAAAAACAGCGAAGCACGGCATCCGCAATGCCTATGTGATGGCCGTGGCGCCGAATGCCTCCACTTCCATCATTGCGGGAAGCACAGCGAGCATTGACCCGATTTTTCAGAAGGTGTATTCAGAGGAAAAAAAGGATTATAAAATACCGGTCACAGCGCCTGATCTTAATGCAGAAACAACCTGGTACTACAAATCGGCTTATTTTCTTGATCAAAAATGGAGCATTGAGCAGAATGCTGCAAGGCAGCGCCATATTGATCAATCCATTTCCTTCAACTTTTACGTGCTGAATACGATCAAAGCAAAGGAATTGCTGGATCTTCATTTAACCGCTTGGAAGGCAGGCCTGAAAACAACCTACTATGTCCGCTCAACCTCAAGCCTGATTGAAGACTGCGATTCATGCGCAAGCTGAAAAGGAGTGAAAAAGTATGATACATTCTAACCTGCTTTCAAAGCGTTCCATTATGGATGCTGAAGCACCGAACCGCTCCACAGGGATTGTGAACGGCAAGAGCTCGAATATCCTGAACTGGGATGATACCGCTTATTCCTGGGCTTATCCCAAATACAAAAAAATGCTCGCCAACTTCTGGACGCCCTTTGAAATCAATATGTCGCAGGATGTGAAGCAATTTGCAGAGCTTCGCGAAGAAGAAAAAGAAGCCTTCCTGAAAATTATCGGCCTGCTCGCTCTCTTAGACAGCATCCAGACCGATTATGCCGGGAAAGTTGCGGATTATTTGACGGATTCCAGCCTGAATGCCCTGATGATCATCCTTGCCCAGCAGGAGGTCATTCATAACCACTCATACTCTTATGTTCTTTCAAGCATTGTATCGAAAAAACAGCAGGATGAAGTATTTGAATACTGGCGCAGCGAGCCGATTTTAAGGAAGCGGAACGAATTTGTAACAAACGGCTACAAAATGTTTGCCGAAGAAGCAACAATAGAAAATCTCCTCAAATCCATCGTGTATGATGTGATTTTGGAAGGCTTGTTTTTTTACTCTGGCTTTGCCTTCTTTTACAACCTCGCCCGAAACCAAAAGATGGTGGCCACAAGCACGATGATTAACTACATTAACCGGGATGAGCAGATTCATGTGGATCTTTTCGTGAAAATTTTCCAGGAAATACTGAGGGAAAATCCAGAATACAACACAGAGGAGCTTGCCAGGTTTGTGGAAGAAACATTTAAGGAAGCGGCCATGCTTGAGATACACTGGGGAGAGTCGATTCTCGGGAATAAAATACAGGGCATCAACATGAATGATATTGAGGCCTATATTAAATTTTATGCGAATGTCCGCTGCAATCAGCTTGGGTTTGAACGCCCGTTCGAAGGTTTTCGGACAAATCCCCTTAAATGGATCAAAGCCTATGAGGAGGTTGACCTTGGCAAATCTGACTTTTTTGAGCAGAAGTCGAGGCAGTATACGAAGGTGAATCAGGTGGATAACGGGTTTGATGATTTGTGAATGGAAAAGGACTTGTCTTTTGGGACAAGTCCTTTTTGGCTAAAGCCTTAAAAATAAAGGCCAACTAGTATATATCCGGCAAAGCTTGCAGCAATAATGAGACCTCCAATGGCTGGGCCTGACAAAAACTTCTGGTCACTGGGTTTGGGCTGATCAGATAATGTTTTATCATTGCTCAAAATTGGTCACTCCCTTTGCCCTTTCTATTCAATGCAGTCTTTTAAAATCCTTTATTTTCCTGGAGAAAAGATTACGCAGGCTCCGTTTTCCGCCCTCCGCTCATCTTTCCTTTGAAATAAGCGATGGCGAGAATGATGACCACAACAGCAATCTCAAAGGCATACACTACCCACTGGTCTTTAAAATAAGGTTTTAAAAATGGCTCTTTCACAATCATTTTTGCTGCTGTCCAGGCAAGAATCGCAGATCCAATCCAAATGATGATCGGAAACCGGTCAATGTATTTCAGGATAATCGTACTTCCCCATACGACAATAGGGATGGATATGATCAGTCCAAGTGTCACAAGCAAATAGCTCCCATGTGCAGCACCTGCTACAGCAAGCACGTTATCGATCCCCATCACCGCATCCGCGATAATAATCGTCCTGATTGCCGCCCCAACACTTTGACCGCCTTTTACATCATGCTTCTTTTCATCCGTTAAAAGCTTATAGGAAATCCAAATAAGAACGAGTCCTCCGACAAGCAGGAGGCCTGGTATCTTGAGCAGATAGACAAAGGCAAAGGTTGTGATGGCTCTGATAATGATGGCTCCCGCGGTACCCCAGAGGATTACTTTTTTCCGCTGATCACCAGGGAGATCTTTTGCCGCAAGGCCGATAACAATGGCATTGTCTCCTGCCAGCACCAGGTCGATAATGATAATTGACAGCAGAGCTGACCAAAATCCGGCTGATAAAAAATCCATGCTTTTCACCTCTTCAGTAGTCTCAGTTTAACGATTGCGGGCTATACAGGAGAGAAGCAGGAAGTTGTATCCAAAATGATACCTATATGCTAATATATACCAAAAAAGATCGGGGAAAGAACCATGAACATCAGGCTTATTGAAGTACAAGATGCAGAAAATTTTTTATTCCTCAGCCAAGTAATCGAGGAATCAGGGATGATGCTGTTTGAGCCGGGAGAAAAACAGCTTTCCGTCGATGAGCAAAAGGCTTCTATTGAAAGAATTCTGGCTGTGCCGAACTCCGCCCTGTTTGTTGCAGAAAAAGGAGGGGATTTAGCCGGCTACATTGCAGCATTCGGCGGAAAGGTGAAGCGCACCTCCCATTCTGCCTATTTAGTTCTTGGCGTCCATCCTGATTATTACCGGCAAGGCATCGCCTCAAAACTTTTTGAAAAATTGTTCCAATGGGCTTTGCAGCGCGGCATAAAAAGGCTGGAGCTTACTGTGATCAAGTATAACGAAAAGGCGTTTTCTTTATATGAAAAAATGGGGTTTTCCATAGAAGGAGAAAAAGTGCACTCTCTTTATATTGATGGTGAGCCTGTGAATGAGTATTATATGTACAAGCTCATATGATGGAATGTTGGGCTCCCGCATATAAACACTAAAAGCTGCACACAAACGGCTAAAGCTGCATGAAAACGCGGGAAGCCGCATGAAAGCTGCTAAAGCCGAATGAAAACGCGGTTAGCCGCACTCAAACGCCTCGACTCGCATAAAAATTTCCAAAACCTGCAAATAAAATTCCAAAAGCCGCATATAAAAATTCAAAACCCGCATATAAAAATTCAAAACCCGCATATAAAAAGCTGAAAGCCGCATATAAACACTGTTTTAAGGGACTTCAGGCTTGCATTTTTTATTCTGAATGATAAAGATAGCGCTTTCATTATCGTTTTTCCTAAAAAAACGCTCAAAAAAATGCCAAACCACACTGGTTTGGCATTTTCACGTTACGAAGCAGAACGTACTCCTTCCGGCTCTTCCTTCTGGATGGCTGAAACAAGCTCATACAGTCTGATCGCGAGCCCTTCAAGAGAATGAATAATGTTTTTCAGTTCTTCTGCTGCGAAAAGCTGCTGTTCGGAACTTGCCACCATCTCCCCGTTTCGTGAGCTGGTGGTTTCAGAAAGCTTTGTCATCGTTTGGATAGCTGCTTTGACACTTTCAATATTTCCAATAAAGTCTTTCGCTTCCTTTGTAACGTGCTGGATGCTGTCTCCTACTTTATTGGTGGAGGCGTTGATGTTTTCAAAAAGGGTATCGGTTTTTTGAATAATGGAAATCCCTTCAGCCAGTTCTCTGCTGCTTTCCTCCATCGCATCTGCCACTTTGTGAATGTCTGATTGTATGTGATCAATCAATCCCTTAATCCTGTCTGTTGACTCTGTTGATTTGCCTGCCAGTTTTCTGACCTCGCCCGCTACGACAGCAAAGCCTTTTCCGGACTCACCCGCTCTTGCCGCTTCAATCGCAGCATTCAGCGCGAGCAGATTTGTCTGATCGGCAATAGAGGAGATATCTGAGACAATGCCGCCGATTTGGAGAGAGTGGGAATGCAAATTTCCTACAAGCTGTGACAGGTTGGTAAAGGTTTTCGAAAGGCTTTGCATCTGTTCTTTTGTTTCGAAAAGAAATTCCTTCCCATCACGCACAGAGCCTTGCGCTGCTAAAGAACTTTCCATAACAGCCTCAGTAGAATGCACAATATCTATTGCTCCTTTATGCATGCTTGCCATTTTCTCTTCACTGGACATGGCTTGTTTGTGCTGCATTTCAGCTCCTTTTGCCCATTCAGAGACAGCCTTTCTGATTACATGGCTTGTTTCAACGGAATGAGCGGCATGCCCTGAGAGATCTCCTGTCATTTGTTTGATGCTTTCTGAGGTGAGCTTCAGTTCATTTGAAAGCTTTTGAATGGAAGCAGCCTGCAGACTGTTTCTAGCGAGGAGCTCATTTGTGAGACGGTTTTTCGTCAGAATCTGCCAGCTGATCCCCCCTGAAGTCAGCACCAGATAAAACGCATGGATAAAGAACATAAACCACGTGTAGTCATGGTCGCCAAACAAATACTCTGTATAGACAAACATGGCAGCAAGGTGAGCTGCAGCAAAAACAGCCGTCATTACATAGATGTATTTCGTTTTTTCGTAAAAGGCAATCAGAGCGATGACAAGAAAGATGGAAAAATGGTACACGACCATTCCGTTTCCGCCAATGATCATGGAAAGACTGGAAAAGGTCAGGCAAAATGAAATCAAATAGGGTATGGCAGTGTGGTCTTTCTTTTGAAAATAAAGAAAGGCTGCGGCAAGAAAAAACAGGATCGGGGCGACAAATGCTGCCGTTTTAATGACGTTGCTTTCATATCCTGCTCCCATGCTTTGATGCATATGAACAGACGGCAAAAAAGAATTGACGGCAAAGATGAGCGCTGATACGGCAATCGCCAGCAGGGATAGGATCAGCATCACTTTATTTTTACTTTGTATCACTGGTGTTCCTCCTGAAAAAATGATCTTTTGATTTAATATAAATGCTCACTGACAGCATTTCCATTTCTAACTCTCTAGGAATTTTTTATTAATAATCCTTCATGACATATAGGTCTTTATACCCTTACGTTCAAACCTTTAAACATATAAAAAGACCCTCCTAAGAGGGTCTTCCCATTACTTGTAAAGCAGATATTGTTTGCGAATCTGCTTAAATTTTTGAGTTTCTGCTTCATATTTTTTCATGATTTGTTTGACTGGGACATTATCCAGAATCATTTGCTTCACCCAGCCGTTGCCGATTAACAGGCTGAAGTTATCGCGCGCTAAAAACTCAAATTTGTCAGGATACAGGCGATGAATTTCAGAGATGATTTCAAGGCCTGTTTCCACTGAATTGTATGCTTTTGGATCTGTTACATAGATTTCCGCTCCATGGCAAAGCTCGCCTGCATACTTGGAGGTGGAAGGGATAAAGGATGCGGCTCTAAACTGCACGCCCTTTAAGTGTTTTTTATTCAGTTCAGCAGCAAGCTTTGTGCTGTTGATGTACGGAGCGCCAAACAGCTGGAACGGCTTCGTTGTGCCTCTTCCTTCTGAGACATTGATGCCTTCGATCAGTCCTGCTCCTGGATAGACGATCGCTGTTTCAAGGGTTGGCATATTCGGTGAAGGCATGATAAATGGCAGCCCTGTTTCGTTAAAATACTGGCTTCTTTTCCAGCCTTTCATTTTTACAACTTTGAGATCCGCATGGATATTGAATTCTTTGTTAAACAACAGCGCAAGCTCGCCCATTGTCATCCCGTGGCGGAGCGGAATCGGATACCTGCCGACAAACGATGAGTAAGCGGGATCCAGAACAGGTCCTTCCACTTTTTCTCCGCCGATGCTGTTTGGCCTGTCGAGCACAATGATCTGCTTATTGTTTTCCTTTGCTGCTTCAAGGCAGTAGGACAAGGTGGAAATATAAGTGTAGAATCTTGTGCCGATATCCTGTATATCAAAGACGAGCACATCCACATCCTTCAGCATTTCTGGTGTCGGCTTGTTCGTTTTCCCATATAAGCTGTAGACCGGAAGCCCTGTCTCTTCATCTATATAGGATTCTACATTGGCGCCGGCATCAGCGTCCCCTCTTACACCGTGTTCAGGACCATAGAGTGCTGTCAGATTGATATCCGGATCATTGTTTAAAAGATCGACGGAGCTGTTCAGCTTTGAGTCTGTGCCAGTAGGATTGGTAATCAATCCAACCCGCTTGCCTTTTAAAAGAGCTTTTTCTTCTTTCAAAAGAACTTCAATTCCTGGAACGGTGCGCTTGCTGTGTTCATCCTTCCGGCCGGTGGCAGATGCGGCAGAGCTGCCAATCACGAGAAGAGCAGCTATGAAAAACAGTAGGCTTTTTTTCACCTGGATTCCTCCTTATTTTAAAGGTTTTCCATTTTTTAGATTCAATCCATAGCCATAGTGATAAAGGATTTTTCCGGGTTCAGTGACAGATGGAATATCAACTGGCAGTTTGCCATCAGGCTTTGAGGCTCCGAAGATGGCTCTTATGCCTGCCGGAATGTTCGGCTGGCGGAAGCGGCCGTCTGTGTAGCCTTTAAAGCCGTATACGGCAAGCACTGCTTTTGCTTCTTCAAAGTTGGCGGCGTCATATGGGTTTCTGAGGCTGACAAGGACGAACCTTTTGTTTCGTTTCATCGCTTCTTTCATGACAGCTCTCGGATAAACGGTCGCCCATTTCGAGGAATCCTGTATGTGATCATCGATTTGGCCGTCGTTCACTGCCGGATCGTTTTTCACCACATAGGATCCTGTGATAATGTATTTCGCTTCAGCGATTTTCATTTTCACCCTGCTGTCGAGCACTTTGCCGGAAAAAGCATAGCCGTCAATTGCAACGGGCTTTATTTTCCTCTGATCCACAAGGCTTTGAATGCTGCGCTTCATGGATTCAATTTGGTCGTCAAACGGTGCGAGCAGAAGGACTTTTTCCCCTTTTTTCGGCTTAAACGGCAGGGTTTTTGCATCATTTTTTAACACGGTAACCGATTTGTCAGCCATTTTTTGCTCTTGCTTTGTATGCTTTTTATTTCCGACTGTTTTTTCGGCTGCTTTGATTTTTTGATCAAGAGGCAGAGATGTGTTTTCCTGTCCTGGTGTATAAATGCCGCGCTTCATCTTCAGTTTCAAAATTCGTTTAACAGACTCATTCACCTGGCTTTCAGGCAGCTCGCCTTTATGAACGGCTGTGAGGACTGCTTTATAGACACTGGCGAGATTCCTTTCTGTTTCAAGCGATGTGACAGGTGCAGGCATAAGAGCAATGTCAACGCCTGCTTCCAGCGCCATAACGACTGCCTGTTCCTGGCCGAAGTTGTCTGCGATGGCTTTCATATTCAGCGCGTCTGTTACAACAACGCCGTCAAAGCCCATGTCTTTTCGAAGCAGTCCGGTAATGACCTTTTTAGAAAGAGATGCAGGCACCATAATTTTTTGGCCGTCTTTTTGACTGGTGTATTCCGTATCATCGATCGCCGGGAACTGAACGTGCGCGGTCATGATCATATCAATCCCTGCATCCACTGCCTGCTGGAACGGGTAAAGCTCCACTTTCTTCAGGCGGTCCAAATCGTGATTAACGAGCGGAAGTCCGTAATGGCTGTCCGTATCCGTGTCTCCATGTCCCGGGAAATGCTTGGCTGCTGAAGCTACATTCTGATTTTGCAGACCTTTGATCGTTTGAATGCCAAGCCTTGAAACAAGGTCAGGATTGGAGCCGAATGAGCGGACACCAATGACGGGATTGCCTGGATTCAGGTTCACGTCCATATCTGGTCCGAAGTTCACATTGATGCCGAGCGAATGCAGCTCGCTGCCGACTATGTTCCCTGTCTGGCGGGCGAATTTTTCACTGCGCGCCGCCCCAAGCGCCATGTTGCCGGGCAGATTGGTTCCTGATTGAAGCCTTGTCACAATGCCGCCCTCCTGATCAATTGTGATCAAGAGCGGAATTTTCGGACTTGCTTTTTGCAGGCCGTCTGTCAGGCGGACCGTCTGTTCTGTGCCTGTGACATTTTCGGCAAAAAGAATAACTCCGCCGAGATGGTATTTTTTAATGATGCTGCCTACCTCATCATTCATAACCGTTAAGCCAGTTGCTTTTGTTTCCCCTTTTTTCTGCCAGTTTCTAAAGTCGGGCATAAGCATCTGTCCGACCTTTTCTTCAAGTGTCATCTGCTTGACGATTCCATCAATTTGATCCCCTGAGACATCTGCTGACGCTTTCCGCGGAACGAGGCTGCCTGCTGCCAAAAGGACAATGGCGGCAAGGATTACAAGTATTCGTTTCATCTTCTGTTCCTCCTCTGATTATTTTTCCATGGCTTCATAAACAGCAGTGACAACGCTTCCATATTTGCCTGTATTAAACAAATCGCCTGCAAACGTATTCGGATCCTTTTTTGGATCAACTAAAGGCGAGTGTTTTTTATTCGTAAGAAGCACAATGCCAAGGTTGTACTTCGGATCGATGATCGTAACTGTTCCGGTCCAGCCGGTATGGCCGTATGCTTCAGAGCTAGCATAAGGACCAAACATCCACTCCATGCTTTTATCGCCGTTTCTTCTCCAGCCAAGTCCGTATGTGGCATTCAGTTCTGAAGCTTTTGTAAACTCCTGAATTGTGCTGCTGCTGAACAAGTAATGGCTGCCGTATCCTCCGCCGTTCAGCATCACCTGAAGCAGCACAGCAAGATCATTAGTCGTAGAGAATAATCCTGCATGCCCTGACACACCGTCCATGGAATAAAAAGCTTTTTCATCGTGCACTTCTCCCTGAAGGGTGTATTTGCGGACATTCGGGAAGTCGATCACACCGTCTCTTGTATTTCCCACAAGTTCAGTTGCCGCCATGTCAGAAGGATCCTTCCCCTTTCTCAAAGGATTGAACATCGTATCATACAGACCAAGCGGCTTATAAAAACGGTTTTCAACATATGCATCAAGCTTTTCCCCTGTTATTTTTTCAACGATGAAGCCAAGCAGCATGTAATCCACATCACTGTAAATGTTTTTCGTGCCGGGTGTATAGGTCAAAGGTGTTTTAATGATCATGCCAAGCGTTTTGGATCTGTCCTGTGAAAATAGATCCTTAGAAACAGATGGATTGTGATACTGCGGATCAGCCGGAAAGCCTGCTGTGTGGTGAAGGATATCCGTGATTCTCAGTGTATCCTTTCCTTTAATAACATCACCCGGCTGATCCTTGAAATCCGGTATATAATCCTGCACCTTGGCGTTTAAGTCCAGTTTCCCTCTGCTGACCAAGTGCTGAATCGCAAAGTTGGCGGCATACATTTTCGTATTTGACGCAAGGTCGAACATGGTATCCTTTGTCATTTTCTCCGGATTTTCCATGAGGGAGAGGCCGTCATACTTCTTTTTGTAGCCATAAGCGGTATTTTTTACGATCTGGCCGTCTTTCACAACGATCAGAGCAGCTCCCGGAAACCCTTTTTGCACTTCTTCATTGATCATGCTGTCGATCTTTTTCAGTTTTTCCTGTGAAAAGCCTGCTTTCTTTGGAGAAGCATGCTCAAGCGTTGGATAAGGAATAGAGATTTCAAGCTTGTGATTCCTCTTGTCATGGTCTGTGAAGCTGAGGCTGTTTACGCCGTTTACCGTGTAAGAAGAAAGATCGATTTTTTTCCAGTGGTTTTTATTTTTATTGAGCTTAACCTTCATGATCTTTCCGTTTATCCGAAAAACGGCATTTGTTTTATCATGGCTTTTCACATAAAGCACTCCTTGATGCTGAAAAGAATGGAAAGTGAATGTCTCGTTTTCCTTAAGCTTGCTGTAAAGCTGTCCTGCCGGCAAATTGGATTCCGTCTGATGGACAGGTTCGTTTGCTGAAGCCTGTGCTGTTCCCCCTATTAAGCCAAAAACAAGAAGCGTCCCTGCTGCATACTGACAAATGCGGTTCACTGTGTTCCTCTCCTTTGATACATATTTTTCAAAGCTCTTGTAAAATAGCAATCTTCAAAGCTTGTCCTGGCTGGATGAGCGGAAGCAATGCCAGGTCTTCAGACACAATGCGGCCGATGACATTGACTCTTTCATCCCTTGGAAGGTCTGAAAGGGTGATTTGAATTTCGCCTTTATACCTTCCGTAGCCATCGTTATCCATTGTAATCGAACCGGCTGGTCTTGCCGCCGTATTGGATGCCGGGATGGCTTCGCTGCTCCTTGTGCCATAAAAGCGGAGTACATCCCTGGAAAAGTCCTGACGAAGCTTGTACACACCTGATGCGAGCAAATCTGATTCTGCTCTTAGTCTGACTATGTTTTTTTCATCCAACTTCATCAAGTTCTGAAGCAGGGAAATATCTGCTTCAGGGTCGCCTGTATAGATGTGCTGAATCCCTTCGTTTCTTAAATCAGCTGCGCAATAATAAGGGGAAAGACCCCGATGATCCTCCAGTGTCGGCAGCCCTTCAAAAATCGGCCCTCTTTTTTCACCAGAGCCCGGCACGAACGCTGCTGTTTCGATGCCGTACCTGGAAAACAATTGGTTCTGCCTCCGGAAAAAGCTTCTGGAAAGCCCTGTTTCCCTCCGCGGGTAGTAATTGTGCCAGCCGATGATCCGGTCAGGCTGAATCCCTTTTGCTAAAAGATCTTCAATCTCTCTTTTCGAAAGCGTGCTGGCGTTAACCGTCAGCAGGAAAGAGCTTGCTAATGACGGGATATCATAGCCTTCCAGTTCATCATCAAGCCTGATGGCAGATACACCAAGCTCCTGAAGGTCCTTCATATTTTTGATGTTCAAATGCTTCAGCGTGCTGAGCGAAACATCCGCACAGACCTGAATGCCTAAATTTTTCGAAATATTCAGTAATTTTTGGGCCTTTTGAGCCATTCCTCCATGGGCTTCTTCGGGAATATGCAGGGAGGTGAAGGCACGCTTCACCCCAATGCTCCCTGCTTCTATTAATCTCTGATCCGCTAGCGGATCAGAGAGATAAAAGGAAATTCCAATCATTCAAACTCACTTGCCATTTCATCTTTAAAACCGAACCAATACGTGAAAGCAAACCCTGCGGCATAAGCGATCAGCAATCCAATCACATACAGCAGCATCTGTGCAAACGGCACGAGGAAGATTAGCGTGATGCCGGATACTCCGATGGCGCTTGTGCCGACATGGAACGCTGCCTGAAAAGCTCCTCCGACACCTGCCCCGAGGCACGCAGTCAGGAATGGGCGTCCAAGCGGAAGCGTGACACCAAAGATAAGCGGCTCTCCAATACCTAGAATTCCAGAAGGCAGTGCGCCTCCGATCGCTCTTTTTAAGCGCTTTCTTTTTGTTTTAGCAAAAATGGCAAAAGCGGCTCCAACCTGGCCTGCTCCGCCCATTGCCAAAATCGGCAGCAGCGGATCCGAGCCGATCGATTTTAACAGCTCAAGATGCACTGGCGTCAGCCCCTGATGCAGCCCAGTTACAACAAGCGGCAGGAAGGTAGCGCCAAGAACAAATCCGGCCACAACGCCGCCGACATTCAAGACTGCGAGAAGACCCTGTGTAATGCCATCTGAAATGAATCCGCCAACAGGCATGAAAATAAAATAAGTGACAATACCGGTAATCAGCAAGGCAACAGTTGGCGTGATAATAATATCCAGTGACTGCGGTACATATTTTCTGACCCATCTTTCAACAATCGCGATAAAAATGGCAGCAAACAAAACACCGATCAAACCGCCGCGTCCAGGAACAAGCTTTTCACCAAACAAAGCAATGTCAGCAATGGCCGGGTTGATAATCAGTATCCCCGCAAGGCCTCCGAGTGCAGGCGACCCGCCAAATTCCCTTGCTGCATTCACACCTACAAGGATGCCAAGGAAAGTGAATAAACCAGAGCCGATTGCGCTTAGCAGCAGGACAATCTGTGAATCAGCCGGAAGCGCTCCTCCCTGCACAAGCGCCTTTGTAATCCCTGTAATAAGCCCTGAAGCCACAAGCGCCGGAATCAGCGGGATGAAAATGCTTGCGATTCTTCTTAGGAAAAGCTTGAATGGTGTCGCATTCTTCTTGGAAATTTCCGATTTTCTTTCAGAAGCCGCTTTTTTTAGATCCAGCTCTTTCCGGTCTGTCAGCTTCGCGAATTCTTCCGTTACCTTGTTAACGGCTCCAGGCCCCAAAATAATCTGCAGTGTTTCTTCTTCCACAAGGCCGATGACACCATCAAGCTTTTTAATAGCTTGCTTGTTTACGAGCTCTGAATTGACCGGGCTTACCCTAAGCCTTGTCATGCAGTTTGTGTAATGTTCAACGTTATCTGCTCCGCCAAGCTGTTTTAGTATCTCAGCGGCGAGCACCTGAAATTTATTTCCCTCACCCATTTTGCAGCCCCCTTATCATTCTTACTTTTTCTTTTTCATTTTTTTAATGGCATTCCGGCTCTTATCGATGTACTCTACGGTTTCTTCATAGTTTCTGGCAGCCATAGCAAGGAAAAGAATATCCACAATATGCAGCTGCGCAAGCCTTGAAGAGGTAGCAGCGCTTCGGAATGGAGCCTCATTTGAATATGAGGTGAACAGGCTCACATCGCATAAATTAGATAAGGAAGATTGCCCGTAATGCGTCAGTCCGATTGTTTTAACGCCTCTTTCTTTTGCAAGAGAGATGATATTCAGAATTTCATTCGTTTCTCCTGAAAAGGAAACGCCGAATACGACATCCTCAGGGTCTGCGTTGGCAATCAGTGTAGCGACAAGGTGCATATCCGTAAAAGCGGTGGCAGTTTTTTTCACCCGGAGAAATTTTTGCTGAGCATCGGCTGCTACAATTGCTGAAGCGCCTACTCCGCAAAAATGGATGCTCTTTGCCTTTGATAAAAGGCTGATGGCTTCTTCGAGCACCTCGTAGTTGACCATTTCGCTCGTATCACGGATAATCTGCAGGCTGTTGCTTGTCATCTTTTCCACAATGGAATAGATCGTTTCATTCGGCTCTATATCCCTGTAGCCTTGCTGCTCTGTTTTCGCCAGGTCGCCTGCAACCCTGATCTTTAAATCCTGATATCCCTTCAAACCGAGGGATTTGCACAGTCTGATGACCGCTGCATCGCTTGTTTCAGCAGCAGAGCTCAGCTGGCTGACCGTGCTGTTCACAAACTCCTGCGGATTGCCGAGAATAAATTCAGCAATCTTTTTCTCTGACTGGGGCAACCTTTCGAATGAATTTTCCAGTATTTTTAATCCGCCTGCAGCCATTTCACAATCTCCTTATTTTTTCCCTTGTTCAATTGCCTGCCTCACAAAGCCGTTTGCGCCATCAAGGAGTGCTTTTGCCTCTTTAAAAGGAAGTCCTGTGTGCACCATAACAATTGCCGGCTTTACTTCATTTCCTGCTTCATCAAGTGCCTGGCCGGCTTCCTCTCTTGTACAGCCGGTCACAGCCATAATAATGCCTGCTGCGCGCTCCTTCAGCTTGTAATTGCTCACATTTACGTCCACCATCAGGTTTTCGTAAACCTTGCCCATTTTGATCATGGAAGCGGTGGAAATCATGTTCAGGATCATCTTGTGGGCCGTAGCTGCTTTCATCCGCGTTGAACCTGTCAGGCTCTCAGGGCCTGTGATAACCTCGATCGCAAGCTCTGCAGACTGGCTGATTCTAGCGCCAGGGTTGCATGAAAGCGCTACCGTTTTAGCACCTGCTGAACGGGCATAATCCAGCGCACCGATTACATAAGGCGTACGGCCGCTTGCTGCTATGCCAATGACGGTATCGTTCTCTGTCAGGCCTTTCTTCTTCAGATCTTCTTCACCTAAATCCGCTCTGTCCTCTGCCCCTTCCACTGCTTTGATGAAGGCATTCTCTCCACCTGCCATCAAAGCGATGACCATGTCAGGAGAAGTACTGAACGTCGGCGGGCATTCAACAGCATCCAAAACGCCGAGCCTGCCGCTTGTTCCGGCTCCAAGATAAATCAGCCTTCCTCCCTTCCGGAAAGAATCTACAGCAAAATCAACGGCCTGCTCGATTTCCGGCAAGACCTTCTGAACGGCGTCAGCAACCTTTCGATCCTCTTCATGTATCTGCTGCAGAATTTCACTGGTGCTTCCTGTATCAATCTGCATGGTGTGTTCATTTCTGGATTCAGTAATCAAGGATCCAAGCTGCTTATCCATGCTTCGCGAACCTCCAATATATTTTTCTGTTTCCTCACTATTATATGTGAGATGAATATTTATTTCAATATTATACTATTATATTTAAAATTTTATTTCAATCTGATTCTTTCTCACTTTCCCAGCCTTCCGTATACCTTGCCAGCCCCTGTACAAGGACAAGCGCCGCCCCGCCGCACAAAGCCATCAGGATTGATCCAAGCATCCCGCTGTTCCCGCCCTTTCACTAAAAAGAGATTGTTAGCAGTATACCCAGCTGGTAAAATTAACATAATTAACCAAAGGGAGTTTTGACATGAAAGCATTTTTAATCGGGGTCGGGCTCGCCATATTGGCTGTGCTGGCATCCCTGCTATTCGGCCCAGGGCAGCTGCAAAGTTACTTATTTATCACAGGAGCTGTACTGATCGGACTGTCTGTTATTATTTCAGGAGCAGCTGTCAGCGGCGACAGAATGAGGGCCAATCACTACTCAGAAACAACCGCGGACCGGCGCCAGCGCTTCAGCTGGTCGGTAAAGCTTTTGCTTGCAGGAGTTCCGAGCCTTGCTGGTGCCGTGCTTCTTCACTATTTTGGATGAGGATTAGCATGTGCTTGAGAACAGGGGGGCGCAAAAGTCAAGTTTGCAGTCTAATAATTTAATTTTACCGCTCCCTCCCTGTTCAGGGAAGGTAACCAAAGGACGGATTTTCCATTAACTGCCGGTTTTACAAGTTTTACTGTCCGATTTCAGTGCCTTACTGTACAAAACAGTGAGTTTACTGTCCAAGCTGGAGCTCTTACTGTCCAAAGCAGGCCTCCTACTGTCCAAGCTGAAACGGCTGGTTAAAATTAGTTTTGGCGGTTAATAATCAAGTTTTGCCGCTCGCTCCCCGTCAGTAAATCGAATGAAAAGCCGGCTTTTCCATTCACTGTCGGTTTCACAAGTTCAACAGTCCGTTCTTAGTGCCTAACTGTCCAAAACAGTACGCTTACTGTCCAATTTGAAGCTTCTACTGTCCAATACATTGCTACTACTGTCCAAAGCTGAAACCGCTGATTTAAATCTAGTTGCCGCTATCTTTCCCCTCTCCGCTCCGCAAATTTTTTTCCATCTGACTGATACAAATTAAAAATTCTATCGTATTTATTAGTAAGCATTGTAATTTCCTTAACGTTTTCCTCTCTGTAACAAGCATGGTATTCTTAATTTAGTAAATTCTTATATAAATAGAGGAGATTTGCAATGACAGAAAGGGATGACGCAATACTTTACGAAGAAATCCTCAAGAAAGACCGCAGTGCGCTTGAAAAGCTGTATAATCGGTATGAAAAGATCCTTTTCTCTTTTGCCATGCGGATTACAAAGGATGAGAAGCTTGCAGAGGAAGTGCTGCAGGATGTCTTTATGAAAGTCTGGAATGACAGCGGAACCTACGACAAGTCAAAGGGAAAGTTTTCTTCGTGGATTTTGACGGTTACACGGAATAAAGCGATTGACCGGCTTCGCAAAGAGAAGAAGCAGGTAACGGTAGAATTGCTTGAGAGTGATGCCCTGCAGGCTGATGGCGGGAAAAGTGTTGAAGAAACAGCGGAATGGAATGAAAAACGGCAGGAAATTCATAAGGCTGTTTCAACATTAAGCAGTGAACAGCGTCTCATGATTGAGCAATTTTATTTTAAGGGGCAAAGCCAGCAAAAAATTTCGGAAACGTTTAAGCTGCCGCTTGGCACGGTGAAAGGAAGAATACGATTGGCTTTAAAACATTTAAGAAATGCAATGGCTGCGGAAGGGGGGTCTGGTCATGGAGGATAACAACTATTGCGAATTAACGCTCGATTATTTCAATGATTTATTGCCTGAAAAAGAGAAAAGAGAATTTGAACAGCATTTGCTTGAGTGCGATGAATGCAGAGAAGAATTGAAAGAGCTTGCTATGCTGACAGAAGATCTTCCTTATTTTTCAGAGCCGGCTTCCCCTCCCTCCGGTATGAAAGAGAGAATACTGGCTAATGTTTTAGAGGAAAACACACAAAAGGAAGATATAAGAGCAGAAACGCCAAAAAAACCTGGTCCGACAAACCCTCCCAGGAAACGTTCATGGATCTTGCCTGCTATGGCTGCAGCCCTTTTCCTTTCATTAATCGGCAACGCCTGGCTGATTAATCAGAAAAATGACACTCAAAATCTAGCCTTGGAAAATCAGGTTGGCCTTGCAGCGACGCAATCAGGTTCTTCTATGACAGCAACGGCTTCCTTATTGAAAAATGAAAATGATAATCAGCTCGTTTTACAGGCTGAAAATTTAAAAGGCTTATCCAAAGGAGAGATTTATCAGGTTTGGCTGCTCGAAAATAACAAACCTTACCCAGCAGGATACTTTGTCCCTGATAAGTCAGGTAAAGGCACGGTGCTCTACACGATCCCTGAGGGCAGCAAGCATAAATGGGATACCGTTGCCATAACCATTGAAAACCAAAAGAACCAGCCATCACCGAAAGGCCAAGTTCTTCTAGCAGGAAAAATTTAGTCTAACATCCAGTACTTTATACCCGAAGAAAGCCTGTTTCAAACGGCTTTCTTTTTTTCTTTTTTACGAGAAAAAAGTGGGCAGTTAAGGAAATTAGATCAAAATGTAACATGTTTGTTATTGTTTAGCATTTTGGAATTCGTTACACTTTTAGTGGGGAAAACAGCTTCTGATTTCATGCAGCGCTGGAGAGATGATGATGAATAAAAAGAGAGAAATCACTCTGCCGCTACTGCTGGCAAAGTCTTTAACACTGGTGCTGATGTGCACCTTATTGCTTTTCTTATGGGATGCATCTGCCGAAAAGAGTAAAGCGAAGGAGCAGATGAAGAAAGAAACGGCAAATGAGCAGAAGGCTGCAAAGAAAGAAACAGCAGCTGTGCAGACTGCCGCAAAGAAGATACCTGTGAAGAAACATTCGGAAACAAAAAATACGGTAATCAAGCAGCCGGCAAAAATGGTATCCCCGGGTGATGCCGATACCATTTACTTAACGTTTGATGATGGCCCGACGCGGACCACTGGCAAGCTGCTTGATCTTCTCGAAAAG
This sequence comes from Metabacillus kandeliae, assembly GCF_021166585.1. Lineage (GTDB taxonomy): Bacteria > Bacillota > Bacilli > Bacillales > Bacillaceae > Metabacillus_B > Metabacillus_B kandeliae. The sequence continues at coordinate 14,267 of NZ_JAJOZE010000004.1, read as the reverse complement.
CATCATGTAAAAGCTTCTTTTTTTATGCTGGAGCCCGGCATAAAGAAATATCAGGATGAAGTGAAACGGATTGATAAGGATGGACACAGCCTTGGTCTTCATGGTGTTTCACACAGCCCGAAGCTTTTCTACCGTTCTCCTGAAACGGTTACCGGAGAAATGAAAACGGCTCAGGCAGCTCTAAGATCTGTTACTGGCGTTCGGTCTTCCCTGGTTCGCACGCCGTACGGCAGCAAGCCGCTTTTAACAGCGGCCGAAAAGAAAGCACTTACTGCTTCCGGGTTTATTTATTGGGATTGGAATGTTGACAGCGATGACTGGAAATACAAAGATAAAAATGTTGCAAATGAAGTCTACAAGCAAATTGAAAGGCAAAAAAAGAATTTCCCCCGCCAGCCAATCGTTGTCCTTATGCATGACCGTGCAGGAAGTTTGTCCTCTGTCGATACACTGCTGACTAAATTAAAAAACAAAGGATATCAGTTCAAAACAGTAAATGAACATTTAAAACCTGTTCAGTTCAGGTAGTGAAACAGCCCTTTTTACGGGCTGTTTTTTCTGTGAAGGAAGGGTATGTCCGCTAGATCAGCTTTCTCTATCCTGATACAAATCAACATACAACAAGCCGTTCTTTTGAATTTCAGCATAAAACACGTTTTCAAGAGAAGGAGCCCCTGCTCTTATCAGCTGATTGTGCAGCCACTCTTCCGATAAATGCAGCTTTGCTAAATTTCCCAAGTTTGCTTTGCCTTCAGAAGCAATTTCTGTTGTTTCCGGAAAAATAAAAGTGTTTGCAGCATTCTTTTTACGTACTGATAGTTTTCCGTTTGTTTCAATGATTGCGGTGTCTGCTTCACCAATTGAAAAAATGTCCTTTTCCCGCAGCTGCGCCTTTAACCCCTCCATATCAAGCCTCAGTTTTTTCAGGGTTTCCTCCATTACTTTGCCATTCTTTATCACAATAGAAGGCTCTCCTTCTAACGCCCTTCTGGTTCCTTTCGATTGCAATCCTATGTATCCTGCGATGATGGTAATCACAGTCCATTCCACTAAAATTAAAACCCCGTTACGGATGCCTAATGACTGATCAGTAATTAAAGACCCTCCTAAGGTACCGATGGTAATGGCAGAAACAAAATTAAAGAACGTCATTTGACTGATTTCTTTTTTTCCCATCAGTCTGGTAAGCAGCAAAAGCAAAACATAGGTGAGAAGTATTTTTGCTGTCACTTCCAATACCGTCATTTCCTGGTGCCCCTTCCTTTTCGTGATTTGCTTAGTTTAACAAACCAGCGCATTGGCCATACAGGTTTAAATAATATGATAGAGGCAATTAAATAATAAATAACCTTAGTAATGGAGCGATGCACATGGAACTCATTCAAACTATTTCCATTATTGCGGTGGCAGCCGGCCTGCTTTCTGCACTGATCATCTTGATCGATGTGATCCGCCACCCGCAGGAAATGCCAATCATGAACATTGTTTGGCCGATTAACGGGCTATATCTTGGTCCGTTTGCCATATGGTTTTATTGGAAATTGGGGAAAAAGGGCATGCATGATAAAAAGCCGTTTTGGCAAAGCGTTTTTGTCTCCGCAAGCCATTGTTCAGGCGGGTGTACGGCAGGCGACGCGATTGGGGTGCCGATCGTCTTTTTCACAGGATTAACAGTGGGGGGGTCTGCACTTTTTGCCCATTATACGGTAGAATTTATTCTTGCCTACATTTTCGGGCTTTTTTTTCAGGTATTTTCCATCGTGCCGATGAAAAAGAAAATGGGGGAAAACATAAGCTGGCTCAGGGGATTCGGCGAAGCAGCCAAGGCGGATACCCTCTCGCTGATTGCTTTTGAAGTCGGCATGTTCGGCTGGATGGCGATTGTCCATTTTCTGCTATTCACCAATCCGCCTTCCCCTGACACGTTTGTTTACTGGTTTATGATGCAGATTGCGATGATTCTTGGCCTGGCAACGAGCTACCCCGCAAACTGGCTTCTTGTAAAAAGAGGTGTTAAACACGGCATGTAGCTAGCTCTTTTTTCCAGGGAAAAACTGAATGGAGACTACAGAAGTAAACAATCCGGCAATAGTTCCTGCAATGCCTATCAGGAGGAGCGAATACAGCAGCCTGATATCCTTTAAAAGAAACAGCCCTGCACTGATGATGAGCGCATCCATTGCGGCCATGATCAGCCCAGGATTAACAGCAGTTCTTTTCGAGATCATCAGCGCCAGCAGATCAATTCCTCCAGGGCTTGTTTTTTGCCTGAGCATCAGCCCGGTCCCTGTTCCGGAAAAAAGCCCTCCTGCCGCTGCCCCTGCAATGTATGGGAGATGGAAGAACATATGAATGGGAAAGAGCAGTTCAATAAAAAACACAGCTGAAGCCATACCGATAAGCGCATTAAAAAAATAGTCCCGATGATATTTCAGGGCTGCCAGGTAAATTGGGGTGTTCACGCAAAGGATCAGAAGCCCGGTTTTCCAGCCGAACAAATAGTGCAGCAAGAGGCCGATGCCAAAAACACCGCCATTCATGATTCCAAGCGGCAGAATAAAGGCATTTACACCAATGCCAAGCAGGATGCCTCCTGCGATAATGCAGATAAGTTTTCTTTTCATCCACTTGTCCCTTCTCTCGGCAGTCTTGTCCTCTTCTACTCTATGAAAAAAAGACCTGGAGCATGCTCCAAGCCTTCTTATTCAGCCAGCGCTTTTGCAATTGCACCGGATTTTCCATGTATAACAAGATCAAACACAGGGTCAAGCCTTGTCGGTTCAGCATTAATCAATACCATGCCGAGGGTTGCTTTGTGCCTGAAGTCGAGAGGAACCTGTCTGACTGGAAATACTTCGAGCGATGTGCCGATCACCAAAAATAAATCGGACTCACTGATGCTTTCATACATTTCCTCAAAGCATCGGACCATATCACCGAACAGCACCACATCAGGCTTTAAGATCTGTTGGCAGGCTTCATCTGAACACAGCGGGACAATTTGTTCATTAATGTAGTCAAGATGGTGCTCTTTACCGCATTCAGGACAGGCAGCAAAAAGGATCGAGCCATGGAGTTCATACACTTTTCCGCTTCCTGCTTTATGATGAAGGCCATCCACATTCTGCGTAAATATCCGAACATCCTTGCCGCTCCTCTCCAGCTCCTTCAGCAGCAGATGCCCGCTGTTCGGCTCATAGGAATGACTGAGCTTGATCTGAAAAATGTCCTTGAAATATTTCCAAAAAAGCTCGGGCTCCCTCTCAAAATAGTCCCTGCTGATCACATCCATTCGGGATACATCTTCTCTCCAAAGCCCCTTCGTTGAGCGGAAATCCGGAATGCCGGACTCCGTACTGATACCGGCCCCTGTTAGGACAGAGATCGTTTTAGCTTCGCTGATCATCGCTTTTAGCTTTCTTATTTCCTGCTCCATTAGCCAGCACCATCCCTTTAGAGTGAGATAAAAAACCGCTGTGCAGCAGCGGTTTTCTTATCCCTGAGCCATCTCATATTTTCTTTCTTCTTCTGTCTCCATACTCCGCTTTCCGTTTTGCTCTACAATGAGCGTTTGGGTCGGAAAGGCAAAGCTGATGCTTTCCTCTTCAAAGATCTTCATAATTTTAAAATTAATATCCTGTCTGATGTGGAGATGCGACTTGAAATCGGTCGTTTTGGTAAAACAGTTCACGTACACATCAAGACTATGGGCTGAGAACTTTTCAAATGCAACGATGATGACATCATCATGGATGCCGTCGTGCTCCTGCAGCATCTTTTCAATACGCTTTACCGCTGCGTGCAATTGTTCTTCTTCGGCATGATAAGTAACGCCTAAATTGAATGTAATTTGCCTTTTCCCCATTTTCGTCCAGTTTGTGATGGGCTCATTCGCTATTGTAGAATTCGGAACGGTGACAAGCGACTGCTGAAACGTTCTGATTTTTGTGCTGCGGAATGAAATCTCTTCAACGACCCCTTCTGCATTCGGCGTCTTGATCCAGTCACCGAGCGTAAATGGCTTTTCCGTAATCAGGATCACGCCGCCGAAGAAATTCCCGATCGTATCCTTTGCAGCAAGGGCAAAAGCCAGTCCGCCAAGGCCGAGCCCTGCGACAAAGCCATTCACATCATAGTGAAATTCCTGCGCCACTATGCTGAAGGTTAATGCAAAAATCAAAAAGCGCAGCACCTTAGAGAGAAACGGCGCCAGAATATCATCCATATCAAGCTCAAACCGCTTATTGATTTTATTGAAGAAGATAGAAGAAACCCCTGTTAAATTGTAGAGCGCCCAGGCAATGAGAATAACGATGGACGAGCGGTAAAATTGATTGACCACTCCCATTTTGTTGTCCAAAAAAGGCAGATAATGAATCGCCGTATAGATGCCGAGCAGCACAAAAGACCAGCGCAGCGGCTTTTCCAGCGACAGCAGTATATGGGTAAACACATCCGTTGGCGTTTTATGGCTTAGCTTCATAACCAGCTGAAACACGTACTTGGTGAACAGCTTTCGCAGGATCAAAAAAAGCACGAAAATTCCAATGCTGATGGCCGTTTGAATCAGTTCGCCTGATGAGATCATTAAAGAAAAACACTTCTTTCTATTTCGTATTCAGGCTACTATTATACTAAATACTCCGCGAACGTCATGAACGAATGGTCCCGATTCTAAGACTTTCCTCACCGGGTTTCACTGATTCTTCACAATCCCCATGACAAACCCGTCATAGCCTTTAGAGCCGACTGTCTGCAAAGCGGCCGCTTCAATTCTCGGCTCCTCTGCGAGCAGATCAGCAAACTGCCGAACGCCGATGACACTTGGATCACTGTTGTTTTCTTCTATTACTCTGCCGTTTCGGATTACATTGTCAGCAATGATGAGTGTCCCAGGCTCTGACAGTTCGAGCGCCCATTTCATATAAGCCGCATTATTTATTTTATCAGCATCAATGAAAATAAAATCAAAAGGTCCTTCTCCGTTTTTCTTCAATTCTTCTAAGGAATCAAGAGCAGCCCCTCTTATTACGGTAATTTTATTGCTTAGCCCCGCTGTTTCTATATTTTTATCTGCCACATCCGCATGGCGGCCGCTAAATTCAAGTGTCGTAAGCTTTCCATCTTCAGGAAGCGCTCTTCCCATCCAAATGCTGCTGTACCCTCCAAGCGTCCCTATTTCAAGTATGTTTTTCGCACATTTGAGCTTGGCGAATAAATACAGCATCTTTCCCTGTGAGGGAGATACATCAATAGCAGGCAAGCCAGCTTCATGGTTTGCAAGGAGAACGGCCTCCATTATCTCATCTTCCTTATGAAGCTTTGATTGAAAATAGCTTTCTGCTTTTTCCCAAATAACTGATTGATCCATTGTATGTATTCCCCTTTTACTTTTTTTAGCTATTTTACCATTTTAAAAAGCTGCCTGATAAACAATCAGGGCAGCTTTTTCCAAAATTCTAAGTATCATCGCTCTCAAATTCGTATGTTCCGGGAGTAGGTGGGGGACAAATTGGTCCTATTTTTTCTTGGAATCGACAAGGGTGGCTGTGTACATTTCCTGATCGCTTTCATTCTTAATACGCTCTTCCACTCTGATTCTTCCTTTTCCCATCTTCTTCCCTCCTTTTTTAACATCATAAAGATTTCTGAATATTAAGTAAATAAATCCTAAGACCCAATTTTTTGACGAATGATGTGGACAAGCATGCCGCCAACCTTTGGTCTTATTGTCGAAACCCTATAGAATTGAGGTTTTCTTGATGAATGTTGAATGCTGGCCATAAAAATGCAGCGAATGAAACCTTAAAAAAGCCTGCACATTTTAAATGTCCAGACTGTTAGTCAATCAAATCATTTTTCGTGCCATATTTGATTAATTCAATCAATGCCTTTCCGTCTGATGGATGTCCTTTCCCATAATGCACAGGCAAAAGGGCGAAAAAGACAAAGTAAACGGAAAAATAAGCAAACTGATAGAAAAAAAGATTCGGCGGAAGAATCCCTTCGGCAATTAAGGTATTCAATATAAAGACCGTGAGAAGATTAAAAAACGTGCCGCCTAAATAAACCAGAGCGTGCGTAAGCTTGTTATCAACCTTCAAGTCTCTGTAATCACAAAAAGAATCTAGAAAATAAAGCTTTCTAAGCTTAAAAAAGCCTATGCTGAAAAGAACCCTTCCTCTGCCAAGGTCAAGACTGCCCTTGCCGCCGAAAATCAGCACAAAAAATGTGTGGCCGAGCTGATGAATAATGGAAACAAGCGGCAGCACCAAAAAAAATGACCAGAAAAAGGTTGGAATATCTTTAAGTGTAAACATCGGTGATAATACTCCTTTAATTCTGTATTTCTTTGGTTTTTTCCACGTATATCTGCCGGTTAATCTTCTTTTTATGGAAAGTTAATTGCAAGCGATTTCCTTTTTTACTAAAAGCCGTCTGGCCAAATCGGCCAGACGGCATGTTTACTTTCTTAAAAAAGCCTCTATTGCAGCATTCACTTCATTTGGCTTCTCCTGCTGAGGTGAATGGTAAGCATCCTCCACTTTCCTAATCTGGAGGTCCTTGACATGGTTTTCAAGTCCTTTCAAATTTCCAGAAAGAAGGGCAGGATCCTTCATCCCCCATATCACAAGTACTGGCACTTCTAGGGAATGAAGAAGGGTGTGAATAACCGTGCCGGCCTGTTTGATGTTTTTATAATAGGAAAGCATTCCTTCCATTGATCCGTTTCTCCAGGATTCCTTGTACTTGGCCGCATCATCTTCTGTGAAATAGCCTTTTTCTTTGCCATGCTTGAGAATCATTTGATCCAGCACGTTGTAATCGTCTTCCATAAGCCTCGCAGCAGCGCCTTCTTTTTGAAATTCTTTTATATACTCGCTCGCTTTTCTTTGTTCACTGTTTTCTGCAAGCTCTCTTGCAAACGTAACGGGGTGCGGCGCATTGAAAATAATCAGCTTGTCCAAATATTCAGGGTGCTTATAAGCAAACGCCCAGGCAACGGCGCCGCCCCAGTCATGCCCGACAAGCGTGCATTTTTCATAGCCAAGTCCTACAATCAGCTGCCTGATGTCTTCTACAAGAACCTTCATTTTATAGTCTTCCTGCTTTTCCGGCTTATCCGAAAGATTGTAGCCTCTTAAATCAGGTGCGACAGCATGCCAGGATTTCGAGAACACAGGAAGCTGATGGCGCCATATATACCAAAAATCCGGAAACCCGTGGAGAAAGAGCAGCAGTTCGCCTTCCCCTCCATGAACATAATGAAGATCAATACCGTTCACATGAATATTTTCGCTTTTCAGCTGATTCATCCAATCCCCTTTTCCCTTCTTTGACTTTATGAGTCTCTTCTAATAGTAGCTTGAGAAAAAAACAAATTGCAAAACATAGGAACGCTTCATAAACAAAATAATTCATCCGGAAAAATATTCCACAATACCTAGTTTATGTTTTTAGGAACGGGGAATAAGTAGGAAATAGGAAAACAGCAGGCATTACAAAACGGTTACAGTTCTAACTTATTATTTAAGAAAAGCAATAACGCCTTGTAATTCTTCTGTTTTTCAAGTAGGTTGTAAATATTCTTAATCTTTTGTCTAAGGGGAGTGCGGGATTGTGGAGAAAATGCATCGCAATATGGGCTACATTGCCCTGACGATGACGGGTCTCGGATCCATTATTGGTTCGGGATGGCTTTTTGGTGCCTGGAAAGCGGCTAAGATCGCCGGCCCGGCTGCTATTTTCGCCTGGGTCATCGGGATGGTAGTTATTTTAACGATTGCTTTAACCTATACAGAGCTTGGCTCCATGTTTCCTGAAGCAGGCGGCATGGTCAAGTACACACAATATTCGCACGGTTCGTTTGTCGGCTTTCTTGCTGCATGGGCCAACTGGATTGCCATTGTATCCGTGATACCGGTGGAAGCCATCGCTTCCATTCAGTACATGAGCTCCTGGCCATGGGAATGGGCAAAATGGGCCAAAAACCTTGTGAGCGGCGAATCGCTGACATTGCCTGGACTTTTTGCGGCAGCCGTTCTTGTTATTATTTACTTTTTGCTTAATTTCTGGGCTGTCAGCATTTTTTCAAAAGCCAATACACTAATCACAGTTTTTAAAATTATCATACCTGGTTCCACGATTATTGCTTTGATTGCTGTCGGCTGGCACGGCGGGAACTTCTCGCATGCTGACGGCGGTTTTGCTCCGTACGGCTGGTCCGGCGTTTTGACCGCTGTAGCGACTTCGGGTATTATTTTTGCCTATAACGGCTTCCAAAGTCCGATCAATATGGCGGGAGAAGCGAAAAATCCGGCAAAAAGCATTCCGATTGCCGTAATCGGCTCTGTGCTCGCTGCCACGATCATTTATGTGCTGCTGCAGGTGGCTTTTATCGGAGCAGTCGATCCGAAAGACGTCGCAAAGGGCTGGGAGTCTTTAAGCTTCAGTTCCCCATTTGCCGACCTTGCCATGGCGCTCGGCATTAACTGGCTGATGATCCTTTTGTATCTTGATGCCTTTGTCTCACCATCAGGCACTGGCACAACCTATACAGCGACAACGGCACGAATGATTTACGGCATGGAAAAGAACGGGTATATGCCAAAGGCCTTCGGAAAGCTTCACCCGATCTTTAAAGTGCCGCGCGGAGCTATGTTCTTAAACCTTGCTGTCTGTTTCATCTTCCTGTTTGTCTTCAGAGGCTGGGGTTCTCTTGCAGAAGTTATCTCTGTAGCCACACTTATCTCTTATATCACAGGGCCCGTGACTGTTATGACTCTTAGAAAAACAGCCGGCCACTTATACAGGCCGACCAAAGTAAAAGGGCTCAGCATTATTGCGCCGCTGGGATTCATTTTTGCATCGCTCACTCTTTACTGGGCGCGCTGGCCGCTGACAGGACAGGTGCTGATCATTATTTTGGTTGGACTACCGGTTTATTTCTACTATCAGGCAAGAGACAAATTTGCCGGATTTAAACGGAACTTCAAAGCGGGAGTTTGGATGGTCTGCTATCTCCTCGTCATGATGCTGATCTCATGGGGAGGCAGCGAAAAATTCGGCGGCCATAATCTCATTCACTTCGGCTGGGACATGCTTCTCATCACGCTCGTCTCTCTCGGTTTTTACGCCTGGGCGCTAAAAAGCGGCCACGCCACTTCTTATCTGAAGGACGGAGAGGAAGTCAACCGCAGGCTCAAGGAGCATGATGAAGAGTTGAAGAAAGAGAATGGAAAAGCGCAAAGTTTATAAATGAGTATTAGATCCGGGTTTCCCACTCGGGTCTTTTTTTGTAAGATAACCTGACTGTTTCATTGTTAAAAATCCCCTTACTCACTACACTATTTCCTGAGGTGAATTATGAAAATAAAAATAGATCCCCTGACAGGTCCTGAAATACTCTCCTTAATCAAAGAGCACCTCCACAGCATGACGCTCCATTCCCCTGTGGAAAGCATCCATGCGCTTGGATTAGAAGCACTGAAAAAGCCGAATATCACCGTATGGAGTGCCTGGGAGGAAAATGAGCTCCTTGGATGCGGTGCTTTAAAGGAACTGGATTCTCATCATGGGGAAGTCAAATCGATGAGAACGGCTGCCCGTCATGTTAGAAAAGGAACCGCAAGAGCTCTTTTGTTTCATATAATAGCTGAAGCAAGGAATCGGGGGTATCGCCGTTTGAGCCTTGAAACAGGTTCCATGGCAGCCTTTGAACCTGCAAGACGCTTGTACGCTTCAGCCGGATTTCAGCTTTGCGGGCCCTTTGCAGATTATCGAGAGGATCCTAACAGTGTTTATATGACATTGGAGCTTTAAAAAAGGGATAGGCCATGTCGGCCTATCCCTTCGTTCATTATTTTGAAACGTCTGTAATGCGGCCTTCTACTTCAGGCTTGAGGCCAGGGTTTGCTTTCAGGTAGTCTCTGAAATTCTCCCAGTCTACGAAACCAGGCTCGCTGACGCGTCCTTCATCGTACGCCTTTTTAAACATTGGGTAATTGTCTCCGCCCGCAGCTGTAAAGGTGTTTGTTGCAACAAAATACTGTTTGGCTGGATCTAGCGTTGTGAACGTTTTGCCGTCTTCTTTCACTTCCACTTTCACAACTCTCTGTCCTGCCGGCTTTGTGCTGTCATAGCTGAAACGCATGCCGGATACTTGCAGGAACGCTCCAGCTTCTGTCGGAACAGCTTCTACACTGTGCTCAAGAGCTGCTTTGATTTCTTCTCCTGAAAGTTTCATAATCGCAAGGGCGTTTCCGAAAGGCATAACCGTCAGAATTTCACCCATTGTGACATCGCCGCTGTTAATGGACTCGCGGATGCCGCCGCCGTTTTGCAGGGCGATCACTGTGTTCGGATTAATCGTTTTGGCTTTTGACAGCATGCCGTCCGTGATCAGGTTGCCGAGGTTTGTTTCTTTTGTGCGTACGTCAGCTCTTGCTCCGTTGAGGGCAACGTCTGTTGATGCCACAACCTCTTTTTGTTTTGCATCGATTACTGGCTTGTATTTGGTATCAAGAATTTTTTGCGCTTCATCATCTGCTTTGATTGCATAGCTGTCGCCGGACTTTTCATTGAGGTTGATCAGCTTGCCTTCATTCTTAATCACTTTTCCGCTTGGATCAAATTCAACGTTCAGTGTTCCGAGGTTGTCGCTGTATTGCCCAGTCTGCACAATAACAGTAGGTTCAGCACCAGTTGTATCAACTGTTGGAGTGCTAAGCACTGTGTGGGAGTGGCCGCCGACAATAATATCGATGCCATCTACTTCTTTGGCAAGGGTTACATCGTTGTCACCGCCGCCGTCCTGATAGCCAATATGCGTCAGCGCGATAATTTTGTTAACGCCCTGTGCCTTCAGCTGTTCAACGGATTTTTTCGCTCTTTCAATATAATCATTAAAGGCTACATCTTTTCCAGGGCTTGAAATCGTTTCAGTTTCTGCTGTTGTCAGACCGAAAATACCCACTTTTTCGCCGTTCATTTCTTTAATGATGGAAGGATACACATTGCCGTCTTTAGGTGCTGCAGTTGCTGCAGTGCCGCCGACCAGACCCTTCATATTGGCGTCTTTTGTAAAATCAACGTTCGCACTGACAAACGGGAATTTTGCGTTTTTAACAAAGCTTGAAAGAGGCGCTGTGCCAAGATCAAACTCATGATTGCCGAATGTCATGGCATCATAGCCGATCATATTCATAAATTCAAGATCAGCCTGTCCTTTAAACTCGTTAAAGTAAAGCGTGCCTGAAAAAACGTCCCCCGCATCAAGCAAGAGGGAATTTTCCGCTTTCGCTCTCATTTCTTTAATAGCCGTAATTCTTCTTGCAATGTTATCAATGTGGGCGTGTGTATCATTTGTATGCAGCACCTCAAGATTGAAATTGCTCTTCGGCTTAAGTGCCTCCATAATAGATTGTTTGACAAGAGCCAGTTCAGCTTCGATTTTGCCTTCAATAATGCTGATCTGCTGCTGAACTGCCTTATTGTTTGGATATAATTTCAGAAGGGCAGCTTTGACGATATCCCCTTTTTCTTCCATCTTCGTAATGGTATCTACTAGTTTTCTAGCCACTTCAGGCTTATCAGCTGCAATGGCAGCCAGAGCTTTCACATTTAAATCATAGCGTGTGAGCGGATAGGCCATCATCTCTTCTGCAAGCTTTGCAGGCACAATATATTTTAAACCGAATGCTTTGCGGGAATCAGAGCCGGAAACCTTGCCGACAATTTTTTCATAGGCACGGCGCTCAGTGCGGATTTTGTCATACCAGTTGTGAAGCTCTTCGTCAGCTTTTTCTTTTTTGCTGATCAGAGCGATAAAGCTGCTTGTATCTTTTAATAGTGCTTCTCCGTATTTCAATGCGTCAATTACTCTTGCTGTACGGAGAACGGCCATTTCGGCCTTTTCAATCCGGTCGCCGAGGAGACGCTTTTGCCTGGCATTTTTTACATTCGGCAGCGCTTTTTTAGCGTTTGCAATAGCAGACTGTGTTAAATGATATTCCTGCAGAAAATTTTTTGACAATGTCATGGAGTTGTTATAAGGAGCAAGAGATCTTACTTGTGCTTCAGCAATATGTACGAGCTCTTCCGGAGTATTCTTTTCTGCTGCATGCGCAGGAGCTGCTGCAGGAATGACAGAAGCCGCAAGTGTTAGAGATAAAACGGTTTTGATCTTATTGTTCATTCTATTTTTCTCCTCCATTTAACCTAGTAAACTGGCAATTTAGCCAGTGCCTACTAAAAGTCTATCGGAAAATGGACGGAAGCACTATAAAAAGCTTGTAAAAATATTATCTTTTTTGTAAAGATTGTAAAAATTTGAGTTAAATTTGTCTATCACTAAAAATTCTTTTTAAAAGCATAGCTCGCTTTTTCAAAGTTCATCTTTTCTTCATAAAAACGGTGGGCATCCTTGCGCTGCAGCCCGGAGCTTAAAGCGATTCCATCATAGCCCTCGGCTTTAGCTCCTTCTTCTATCGCAGCAAGCAGTTCTTCCCCGTATCCCTTCGATCTTTCATCAGCATCTGTTACCAAATCACAGACCCAGATAAACCGCCCGTAATAGAGGGTAATCATCGGCATATAGCCAATCACGCTGACGATTTTCCCGTCAGCTCTCAGCACAGAAATCCTGTACCCCTCTTTTTCCTCTGCTAGCCGGACCAATTCAAGAAACGTTTCCTCTGTTAAATGCGGGCGCAGCTGCTGAAGTACCCCAAACGCCTCCAGCCATTCTTTTTCGGTTGCTAAATGTTCTATTTTCTTCATAAAATCGCCTCCCATTTGAAAATACAATGTTATTGGTATTTCTAAAAGAACCAGTTTTGATAAAATGAAAGGTACCAGAAATTAGAAAGGATGATCAGGCTGCTTGATTTGACCATTGAATTTCAGAAGGAAAAGCCTCTATATCTGCAAATTTATGAAAAGCTGAAAAATGATTCATTAAACGGAAAGCTTTCTCCAGGCACAAGGCTTCCGTCCAAAAGAAAGCTTGCTGCATCGCTTGGCGTCAGCATTAATACCGTTGATGCCGGTTATCAGCAGCTTGCAGCAGAGGGATATATTGAAGCAGTGCCGAGAAAAGGCTGGTATACTCTTGCCGCAGAAAAAACCTTTTTGTTTGAAGAAACCGCTGAAGCATCTCCTTTAAAAAGTGAGCCTGTCCAGGAGAAAAAACTGATCACCTTTGATCAAACGATTGACGCCAGTCTTTTTCCTGTGAAAGACTGGCGGAAGAACTATTTGCATGCTCTTTCTAGAGAAGATCTTTATCATTCTGGCAATGGAAAAGCGGAGCCTGAACTCGCACAGGAAATTGTGAAGCATTTATATCATGCCAGAGGGGTCAAATGCAGGCCGGAGCAAATTTTCGTTGGTGCCGGAACCCAGGTATTAATGGAAAGGCTCACCATTCTTCTCGGAAAACGCACCTATGCGATGGAAAATCCAGGCTACCACAGAATGAATGAAATTTTAAAAAACGACCTCTGCTATATCCCGCTCGATGAAGCAGGATTACGGACAGACATACTTGCCAAAACCGATGCCTCTGCGGTTTACATCACGCCTTCCCACCAGTTTCCGCTCGGCATGATCATGCCTGCTGCGAGAAGAATTGAGCTGCTGAACTGGGCCTACGAAGGAGAAGATCGCTATATCATTGAAGACGATTATGACGGGGAATACCGCTATGAAGGAAAGCCCATTCCGGCTCTGCAGGGGCTCGATGAAGGCGGAAAAGTAATTTACATGGGCACTTTTTCAAAATCCCTTCTCCCCTCTCTGCGAATCAGCTTCATGATCCTTCCGGAAAATCTGCTGCCTGCTCTCGATCAGCTGGCAATCGCCTATAAGCAAACCGTGTCGCGGCTGGATCAAATCGCCCTTGCCGGATTTATGGCAAGCGGTGCATGGGAGCGGCATTTGAACCGGATGAGGACCCATTACCGTAAAAAAAGAAGTGTCCTGCTTTCCGCAATGGCAAGGCACCTTCCGGAAACAGCGGTTATCGGAGAGAAATCAGGGCTTCATATCATTGCAGCTGTCGGGAACGGCCTTAGCGAGCAGGAATGCATTATGAGGGCAAAACAAAAAGGTGTGGCCGTTTTTCCTGTTTCCCTTTATCATCACACCCCGTATGAAGGGGCCCCGCTGCTTCTGCTTGGCTTCGGCAGGCTTTCTGCAGAAGAAATTGAAGAGGGCATCCTTTTGCTGAAGGACGCCTGGTATTAAAAAGGACCATTTGCTAAAAC
>NZ_JAJOZE010000031.1 GCF_021166585.1 Metabacillus kandeliae | reverse complement strand
TTCATTCTGCTGCTGTCCGACCATTGTTTTGGCATTGCGAATGGACTGTGAGAGCTCATTCTCAAGCGTATTGGTGTGAACGATGGTATCTCCTGAAAAATTGGCTGCCTCCGTATCCCCTGGAACGCCTCTGAAAAACTTGGCATTTGCCTCTGTCAGCTGCAGCCACACATCAACAACTTCAATCTGCGCCTGGTAAAAGCCTTTGATTGCCTCTGCCCCTTTACCCTGAAACCCGCTGTTATCCACGATCGCCTGAAACTGGGTCTTCAGCCCATTTAGCTGATCTCGCAGCTGATCATACTGCTTGGCCCGATCTTCCATCCCTGAAACAAGTGTCTTTGCGTCATAAACCTTCATTCCCGCCATCTGGTTCAGCTTCACTCCTTTTGGAAAAAAAGCACGTTATTACAAAATTCTATCATTTCTTACCAGATAGCTGAATCTGCGTATAGTCCCTGACTTTGATGAACATGGGTGAAAAAAGACCTAGCATGAGTTAATCATCCAAGTCAACTTTGTGTGATTATGACAAAACCAATCAAATAGGGAAATTTTTTAATTTTATTGACGAAACAACCAAATTATGGTTGACCCACCTATATTGAGCCTGTATAATCGGAAGTAAGAACAAACGTTTGTGTAAAATTCCTTCTTCTGGTGTATAATATCAAAATCCATTTACATGGAGGAGATTGGCAATGGACACATATAAAAGAATCCGTTTTACTCTAGAAAGAGACAGCTTGGAAACCTTACAAGAATCGCTAATGGCTTATATACGGTATGCGGAAGAGCAAGGCTTTTCTCATTCTACTGAGCGTGCGGTCCTTGATTATCTAAATAAGAAGTACAAATCAGCCAAAGAAGCCCGAGTTTCCATGCAGCTATCTATTAAAGATGTTGGGATTCTCCATGACTCCCTATCTGACCACGTCCTGTACTCTGAAGGAGACCAAAGACACATTCTCCCTCTTTTAGAGCAGCTGGAAACACTGCTGGAACAAAAGACAAAACAACAAATGGCTACCTTTCAAGGCTACGTTTTTTGCCGATCACTTGCCAATGTTGAGACATTGCTTAGCAAACAAGCGATAGGATAACCTATCTCATAAAAGCTGCAGCATAAAAAGAACCTGACTTCCCCACTG
>NZ_JAJOZE010000030.1 GCF_021166585.1 Metabacillus kandeliae | reverse complement strand
TTTAATTGGTGGAGCCTAGCGGGATCGAACCGCTGACCTCCTGCGTGCAAAGCAGGCGCTCTCCCAGCTGAGCTAAGGCCCCATTATCTGAAGTGGTCGGGAAGACAGGATTCGAACCTGCGACCCCTTGGTCCCAAACCAAGTGCTCTACCAAGCTGAGCTACTTCCCGATTCAAATATGTAAATGGCGCGCCCGAGAGGAGTCGAACCCCTAACCTTTTGATCCGTAGTCAAACGCTCTATCCAATTGAGCTACGGGCGCATATAAAGTAACTTCTAAGTGCCGAGGACCGGAATCGAACCGGTACGGTAGTCACCTACCGCAGGATTTTAAGTCCTGTGCGTCTGCCAGTTCCGCCACCCCGGCATAAAATGGAGCGGAAGACGGGATTCGAACCCGCGACCCCCACCTTGGCAAGGTGGTGTTCTACCACTGAACTACTTCCGCATTGATGCGGGTGAAGGGACTTGAACCCCCACGCCGTAAGGCGCCAGATCCTAAGTCTGGTGCGTCTGCCAATTCCGCCACACCCGCATATGAATAAAAATGGTGAGCCATGAAGGACTCGAACCTTCGACCCTCTGATTAAAAGTCAGATGCTCTACCGACTGAGCTAATGGCTCGTACAAGACAAGAATATTTCTCCGAAAAGGCTGCAGAGCTCAGTACACGAAGAACCAAGTGGTGCCGGCAAGAGGACTTGAACCCCCAACCTACTGATTACAAGTCAGTTGCTCTACCAATTGAGCTACACCGGCATATAATGAAGCGGTTTAAAAATGGTGGAGGATGACGGGATCGAACCGCCGACCCTCTGCTTGTAAGGCAGATGCTCTCCCAGCTGAGCTAATCCTCCAGTAGTTACGGCTTCCGATAAGCGGCGCATTCCGTTGTCGTCTTTACTCACTCGCATCCTCACGTACTAACGTACGCTCCCTCGCTCGACTCCTAGGACTGCTTGCTTCTCGAAACCCTGATTCTCTTTACACTGTTTTGCTTGCTTATGCTTTTTCCAAGCATACTTCATAAAAGAATCGCTGCCCGGCGACGTCCTACTCTCACAGGGGGAAACCCCCAACTACCATCGGCGCTGAAGAGCTTAACTTCCGTGTTCGGTATGGGAACGGGTGTGACCTCTTCGCCATCGTCACCAGACAACTTATCTTAAAAAGAGACAAGATTTATTATATCGGGTCCAGCAAAAAATGCAAGACCTTTTATATCATTGTTCTCTCAAAACCGGATAACTTCAAAAACAAGAATTCTAGAGTG
>NZ_JAJOZE010000003.1 GCF_021166585.1 Metabacillus kandeliae | reverse complement strand
TCATGCGCAGTCCTTTTTGTTTTACAGGTTGGAAAATGGTCCGTAATCTCTTTTTTCATGCTGCACGGAAACCCACTTGACTGTTGTGAACTCTTCCAGTACCCAGTGGCCGTTAAAGCGGCCGAGACCGGAGTCCTTTTCACCGCCAAAAGGCATATGCGCTTCATCATTAACAGGCTGGTCATTGACATGGATCATGCCAGTCTCGACCTTGCGGGCAAGCTGAACGCCGCGCTCTAAGGATCCTGAATGAACAGCGCCGCTTAAGCCGTAAGGGAATTCGTTTGCCATGGATAGCACATCCTCCTCATCCTTAAACGGAATCAGGATGGCAACAGGGCCGAAGATTTCATTTTCAGCGAGCGGCATATTATTTCTCACTCCCGTCAGGACAGTTGGCTGCAGAAGGTTTCCGCTTGCTTCCCCGCCTGTCCGGACTTCTGCCCCTTGCTGGACAGTCTTATCAATATCCTCCAGAATCCGATCAACCTGGGACCGGTTAATCAGAGGGCCGATATGTGTTGATTTCTCTTTTGGATCTCCTGCCTGCAGCTTGTTCACGCCCTGGATAAATTTATCTGCAAACTGGTCATAAATATCTTCCTGCACGAAAATCCGGTTCGTAGCCATGCATATTTGCCCCTGGTGATAAAATTTTCCGAATAGAGCTGATTCTACAGCCTGATCAAGATTGGCATCCTCAAGTACAATAAAAACATTGTTGCCGCCAAGCTCAAGGGCTGTCTTTTTCAGTCCCTTCCCAGCGAGCTCGCCAATGTGGCGTCCGACCTCAGTTGAGCCTGTAAAGGAGATAAGGCGCGGTACAGGATGAGCGACAATGGCGTCGCCGATCTCAGAGCCTCTGCCTACAACAACGTTCAGCACACCTTTCGGAAGGCCGGCCTCTTCAAACAAACTGGCAAAAATCAGCCCGCCCGTTACTGGCGTATCTGTTGAAGGTTTTACAACAACGCTGTTTCCTGTGCCGATTGCTGATGCAATGGACCGAATGGCAAGGTGAAAAGGAAAATTCCATGGGCTGATGACTCCGATCACGCCGAGCGGATCGCGATATACCCTGTTTTCCTTTCCAGGTGTCTGTGATGGGAGAATGCTTCCTTCAATTCTGTACGGATATGTGGAAGCTTCCTTCACGATATTCATGGCCGCCTGAAATTCCGCTTCAGCTTTCATTGCGGTGCTGCCAGCCTCTTTGATCAGCCATTCCAAAATAAAGTCCTTGTTTTCATTCATGACCTGCACGAGCTTTTCCAGGACGCCGCGCTTAATTTGAGGAAGTTCCTTGCCCCAGGATTTCTGAGCCTGCTTTGCCTGCTCGTACGCTTCATTTAAATCATCTTCATTCGCCGATTGAATGGTCAATATTTCTTCTTCAGTATATGGGTTAATATTCTTTATCGTTTTTTCGCTTGACCCTTTTCTCCATTCACCATTAATAAAAATATGTTCAAATTGGGTATTCATCAGATCCGCTCCTTTTGCTGCAAATTTGAGTTGAACTTACATGGGCTGCTGAGTCGGTCTTACAATGACTTCATTCACATCAACATGATCCGGCTGCTCACAGGCATAAGCGATGGCCTTGGCAATATCGATGCCTTCAAGCGGCTTCATTTCCTGCTTTTTAAAGGATGCAAGCACATCCTCATCTGTAATGGTATTTGTGAGCTCTGTTGAAACAGCCCCTGGGCTGATGATCGTTGTCCGGATATTATGAGAGGCATTCATTTCTTTTCTCAAACCTTCCGTAATCGCCCTGACAGCATATTTCGTCCCGCTGTACACGGCGCTTCCCGCGCTGACCGTGTGGCCTGCTATAGAAGAAATGTTGATCACATGTCCGCTTTTTTGTTTTTCCATATACGGAAGCACAGCTGCTATTCCGTTCAGGACTCCTTTAATATTCACATCAACCATCTTGTACCACTCATCTGTTTTCAGCTTATTCAAGTAGGAGAGCGGCATTAAACCGGCATTGTTCACAATAACATCAATGCTGCCGAATGTATCTGCTGCCAGCTTCGCTAAATTCTGCATCTCTTCAAGAGAAACAACGTCTGTCGCGGCGTACTCCGCTCTGCCGCCTGCTTTTTCAATGTCATTTTTCAGCTCTTTAAGGCGGTCTTCGCGTCTTGCTGCAAGGACGACATTGTATCCTTTGGAAGCAAGCTCTTTCGCTGTAGCTTCCCCGATGCCGCTGGATGCGCCTGTAATAATAGCTGTTTTGTTTTGTGTCATTTCACTCTCTCCTTATCATCTTTTTTAGTCTGAAAAAACTTGCCCCAACTCTATCATCCGTATTAGACTTTGTAAACCAAATGGACTTAAAGTGTCTAAAGAATGCATAAAAAAACAAAATAATATGCTATAATAGAGATGTAGAGGGGTTGATGGAATGAGGAAAATCGGACCGGAGGAACGCGGGGAAATGAGGCGCGCCTTCGCTAAAAAAATTATGAACGTCATGAGAACAGCAGGATTCGGTTCTCTTAAAATACAGGATTTGGCACAGGCAATGGATGTCAGCAAAGCAACGCTTTATAACTATTTTTCTTCAAAAGAAGATATCATTACAGAAGTTGGGAAGGTCTACCTCGATTACCTCCAGGAGTTTGACGAAAAAATGAAAGACACTGCAAGCTCTTACCAGGAGAGATTCCTCAAGGTTTTTGAACAGCAGGCCTTATCCTCTATATACACCTCTGGCGTTTTTTTAAACGACCTGCGGGCACATTGTCCCTATTTTTATGAAAAAATGAGTGAAGCAAACAAACAGAGGATCATACAGCTTAAATGGTTTTATGAGGAAGGAATGAAAGAAGGTGTCTTCCATTCACTGAATGCTGACATTCTGATCATGCAGGATCAGGCAGCATTTCAAAGAATTTTTGACCCGGGGTTTTTGATCGAGTCAGGTTTAACCTATAAACAGGCGCTCGCAGATTTGCTGAAAATAAAAAGCATCCAGCTTTTAAAAAATGCTGGCGATCTGGATCAGAAACGTGCAGAAGGTATGATGAATCATGTGCTGTACAAGCTATCCAGCTCCAGTATGTAACAGCAGTTTTTCGCCGAAAGAATAGGACTATTGTTTGGACAGGGAGCTGCCTGGGTAGATTGATAATAAACAGAGGAGGGATCTTTTTGAAAAACCTCATTAGAAAAGCCATTAAATGGGCTCCTGTTATCTATCCTATTGCCAAGAAAGTTATCAATAGCAGAAGACGGCCGCGCTGAATAAAGCACCGTTAAGAACCCCCTCCTTATGCAGAGGGGGTTTTCATTTATTTTTTTTGCTTTATAAAAGCGTACACACTTGAAAAATCATCCTGCCCGAAGCCCTGCTGCTTGGCAAGGCCATAGAGCTCCTTAGCGGCACTGGCAAGCGGAAGCGAGATGCCGTTATTGTAGGCAGCCTCTGACACAAGGTGCAGATCCTTTTGCATATGTTCAAGCGGGAATTCGGGATTGAAGCTGTTTTCCAGCAGCTTGCTTTTCTTCCCCTGCAAAAATGGGGCAGCAGTAGCACCGCCAAGAAGGGTATCAAGCACCGTTTCTTTATCAAGCTCCATTGCCTCGCCAAGTGCTACAGCTTCTGAAAAAGCGGCCATGGCCTGGGCAAGCGTCAAATTGATGACGAGCTTCATGGAAGTGCCTTTTCCATTTTCTCCTTGATGCTTAACGGCCTTTCCCATAATGTTCAGCAGCGGTTCTGCTTCTTTTAGATCCTCTTCTTTTCCGCCGACAAGAAAGACGAGCTCGCCTTTCTCGGCAGGAATTTTTGAACCGGCAACAGGTGCATCAAGGAAACGGATGCCGCGCTTTGCCGCCTCTTCAGCCATTTTTCTGGAAAAGTCAGGAGGAACCGTGCTGCAATCAATCCATAAGGAGCCTTCTTTCATACCGGCGAGAAAACCATTTTCCCCAAGCGCTGTTTTTTCCACTGCAGATGGATTCGTCAGCATGGAAAACAGGATGCTGCTCTTTGCAGCTGCCTCTTTTGGTGAGTCAGCCCATGCTGCCCCATTATCCAGCAAATTCTGCGCCTTTTCCTTCGTTCTGTTGTAAACCGTGAGTTCGTGCCCTTCTTTTAACAAATTGCCTGCCATGCTGTTCCCCATGATGCCTGTTCCAATAAATGAAATCATTTTGAGCCATCCTCTCTTTTCGCTGGTTGCACGTCTATTATTCTACCCTTTTCTTAAAATAGCGAACCGAAGGCCCTGAGAGCTGGAAAAAGATTTTTTGCGTTCTATTGCTTAAAATAGGATCAAATAAACATAGAAAATGAGGTGGATGGAATGGATAATCAAGCACTGCCTTTCCGCAAGCTTGGAAACAGCGATGTCAGCATATCGGCCCTTGGGCTCGGATGCTGGCAATTCAGCAAAGGAAATGGGATGGTCGGCAAGTTCTGGCCGTCTATGAAACAGGAAGACATTAATGAAATTATTAAAATCTGCTATGAGGGGGGGATCAACTGGTTCGACACGGCAGAGGCTTATGGAAAAGGGCAGTCAGAAGAGGCGCTTGGCGATGCTCTCAATGAGCTTGGAGCAGAAGATGCTCTTGTAGCAACAAAGTGGTGGCCGCTGCTTCGCACGGCTAAGAATATTCCGCGGACAATTGATCAGCGGCTTCAGGCACTGAAGGGAAGAAAAATCGACCTCTATCAGGTTCATCAGCCTTATTCCTTTTCAAGTGCTGAGAAAGAGATGAATGCGATGGCAGATCTGTTGGAAGAGGGGAAAATCGGGCACGCAGGGGTCAGCAATTTTAATGCTGCAAGCATGAGAAAGGCACATGAGGCCCTGCAGAAGAGAGGGTTTCAGCTTTCATCCAACCAAGTAAAGTACAGTTTGCTTGATCGGAGAATCGAGGAAAATGGCATCTTGGAAGCTGCCAGGGAGATTGGGGCAACCATTATTGCCTATTCTCCATTAGAGCAGGGAATCCTGTCAGGGAAGTTCCACCGCCAGCCTGAGCTGCTGAAAAATTTGTCTGGTCCTCGCAAGCATTTTTCCCAGTTCAAAGGAAAGGCTCTCGCCAAATCCCTTCCGCTCATTGACCTGCTTGAAAAGCTCGGGGAGGAGTACGGCGTGAAGCCGGGACAGGTCGCGCTAAACTGGCTGATTCGCTATCACGGCGATACAGTAGTAGCAATCCCGGGGGCCTCCAAGCTTCGCCATGCAAAAGAAAACATCGGAACTCTCCGCTTTTCCCTGTCTGATGCCCACATGGAAGAAATTGATGCTATGTCAAAGAAAGTGACAAAGGGATAAAAAAGGAGAAATACACAAAAACAGCACTTTAGGTTTCTTCGGTAAGCACAGCTGAGGCTTTGCAGCAGCTGATGAAGCGGAAAAACTGAAGAAAGATAATAATAAAACTCTATCCAATTTTCGGATAGAGTTTTTTTTGTCAGTCAGAATTGATGTTTGGGGTTTCATGCACATCATTAGGGGTATGAAAAACCATTTCACCGCCGTAATAGCCTGTCATTGTCAATGATCCGGCTCCTAACAGGCAAAGGATCAAAATAACCGGCACAAGAAATGAGCCCTTTTTGAAGCGGCCGAATATTTTCAGCAGGATGACGATGGCAAAGATAACAAGTGTAATTTTGGCAAACAATTCATGGGTATGGACGAGCGGCTCAATCGCATCCCCTTTTGTTTTTTCGGCAAAATGCTCTGCGCCGTCTCCTGTCAAATAAGAGACAAAGGCTGTGACCCAGCCGAGAGACAAAAGGAGCATAGCGGTTTTATTAAAGTAGTCCGGCTTCCATAAGGCAAGAAATTGGGCAATCACTCCAAACGTCAGAAAGGCAATTGGAAAATGAACAAGAATGGGATGAATGGGGGTAAACACGAGATCAGCTCCTTTTAGATCAGTCAATTCATTATAACCGGTGATATTTAAAAATAGATTAAAAAAACCTGTGCCTCCCCTTCATAGAAAAAACGATATAATTAAATTAAAAAGCTTTCACAGGGATTTTAGGAAGGGGCAGTTGCGGCATGCAGTTAAGAAAGGCAGCAAGAGAAGATGAAATGTTTCTAAGGCTCTGGCTTGATAATGAAAGAGATTGCGAGTTTGCTGTGAATAAAAAGGTTTATACGTCAGATGACTTTTTTAGCTGGCTGGATGCTGAAGACCAGCATGGCTATTTTCTATTAAACGAACAGCAGGAACCTTTAGCCTATGGAGAAATTTGGGTAGACGAAGCGGAAAAAGATCTGGAATTTGCCCATCTCGTGGTAGCTCCAAATAAACGCAGCCAGGGAGTGGGGAAAATCTTAATTAGCCGATTAGAAAAAGAAGCGGATAAGTTTGATTTTCCCGTGATTTATATGAGAGTAAACCCAGATAATGCACAAGCCATCAGCTGCTACGTTAAAGGCGGGTTTGAAATCCAAGAACAGTTTGAAAGCATGCCAGACAGCAAATGGACCTGGCTTAAAAAGGATTTAATATGAAAAGCTTTGCTTAGCAAAGCTTTTTTAAATGTTTCGAAATAGGGGAAAACTAGTAATAAATAGGCATAAATACTTTACTATCATAATTTTAAAGTTATCTAAAAAGTAAAACATTTTAAGAGTCATTTGGTTAAATTAGTAGTCTAATAGCTTTTTAGGTAAAAATTCGATAAAATTCCTCAAAATTCTACAAAAAAAGTAAAACGCTTACTTGATAATTAAGTGGGGAGATTGTATTATAAATATTGCAGAAATAAAAAGTTATTTCTGGAAGAGAATTTTATTTTTTCTAAATAATACCTGTTAGAAAAGGCCTAAATAGATTCTGGTTCTCTTGGAATAAATACTCGGAGGGAAAATGATGCAAATACTCTTTTTTATCACTGGGCTGCTGCTTGTGTTTGTGCTCGGTTATGCTGCGAGCTACAACCGCAAAGGCATTAAGCTGAAGCCGATTCTCATTATGCTTGCCGCTCAGATTGTTCTGACCTTTTTGCTGCTTAATACTGGATTTGGCGTAGCTGTTATCAGTGCCATTTCACAAACGTTCAGTAAGCTGATGGAGCTTGCTATCAGCGGGGTAGATTTTGTTTTCGGAGGACTTGAGAACGCGAAGGCTTCCACGTTCTTCCTTGATGTTCTGCTGCCGATTATTTTTATCTCAGTTTTGATCGGTATATTGAACCACTTTAAAATTCTTCCGTTTATTATCAAGTATGTTGGACTTGTTTTAAGCAAATTAAACGGAATGGGCAAACTGGAGAACTATATTGCTGTTTCTTCAGCATTCCTCGGGCAATCAGAGGTTTTCCTGACGACTAAAAAACAGCTTGGCCTTGTATCAAAAAGACGCCTTTATACACTTTGCACCTCTGCAATGAGTGCTGTCAGTGTATCAATTGTCGGCGCTTATATGACAATGCTTGAACCGAAGTATGTTGTGATTGCGATAGTACTGAACATCCTTTCCGCATTGATTATTGCTAACATCATCAACCCTTATTCTCTTGAAGAAGAGGGAGATCAGTTGATTGTCGAAGAGGAAAAAGTTCGTCCTTCCTTCTTCCAGATGATTTCAGACAGCATCATGGATGGTTTGAAAGTAGCCATTATTGTAGCTGCCATGCTGATTGGTTTTATCGCATTGATTAACTTTATTAACTTCCTGTTTACGATTATTTTCCATGTTTCGTTTGAAACGATTCTTGGCTACATCTTCTCACCGGTCGCGTTCCTTATGGGTGTGCCGCTCGGAGAAGCCGCGAAAGCCGGAAGCATTATGGCCACTAAGATGGTAACAAACGAGTTTGTTGCAATGCTGAACTTCCAGGGAATCGCAAAAGGACTTTCAGACCGTACAGTTGCGATCGTGTCAGTATTCCTTGTCAGCTTTGCCAACTTCAGCTCTGTCGGGATCATTACCGGCTCTGTGCGCGCACTGCAGGAAAAGCAGGGCGAACAGGTCGCTAAATTCGGCATGAAGCTTCTGCTTGGTTCCACTCTAGCCTCCATTCTTTCCGCAACAGTTATTGGATTGTTCATTGGATGGTAAATAAAAAAGCCCAGCGCTGCTGGGCTTTTTTTGTTTTTGGTTGGGTTTTCGGATTTTTGCGCAAGCAGCTGTCAGGGCTGGACGAGCGGCTTGCGCTTTTCTAAATTGTCCAGCTCCAGCGCCTAGCCCCTCGAGTCGCTTCCGCTTTTCTAAATTGTCCAGCTCCAGCGCCTAGCCCCTCGAGTCGCTTCCGCTTTTCTAAATTGTCCAGCTCCAGCGCCTAGCCCCTCGAGTCGCTTCCGCTTTTCTGAATTGTCCAGCTCCAGCCGCTAGCCCCTCGAGTCGCTTCATAAAAATCCCAAAAGTCAAAACCGGACTTTTCGGATTTTTGCTCCAGCGCTTGTCGGGGCTGAACGAGCGGCTTGCGCACTTCTAATAAGCCAAGCCAACAGAGCAGTTAATGTATTCGTTGTCCAACAGGGCGTTGAGGAGGAAGTGGGCTGTGTCGCTGCGTGTGATTCGCTGGCCTCCCTCAGGGACTCCTTCCAATGCTTTTCGGTATTTTTTTGTCATAGGTCCGTCATCGAGTCTCATTGGCCGCGCGATTGTCCAATCAAGTCCGCTGTTTGAGAGGATGTCAGCCGCCCGCTTGTGATCTTCCAATACATTCCGCAAGATAAACATCGCCATTTTTCCTCTTGCTCCAGGAATTTCATTGTAAATTCCGGCAGAGGCCACATAGGCTATTCTTTTCACGTTATGCTTCAGCAAGGCGGCTGTTATGTTTTCAGCCATATGAGAAAGGTCTGTTGTTTTTCCCAGTCCGTTTGCTCCTAGGCAGGAAACAGCAGCATCGTGCCCGGCAGCAGCGTTTTCAGCAGTTTCCTTGTCCAGGGCATCTCCTTTTATAATGCGAAGCCTTTCCCCTTGCACGGTAAGTTTTTCTGGATTCCTGACAAAGGCAGTGACAAAGTGTCCTTCCTTTAAGGCAAGCTGTACAAATTGGGTTCCTGTCTTTCCGGATGCGCCAAATACAATAATTTTCATGTTTCATCCCCCCATCTATCGCTTCTTGCTTGTTCTAAAGTTTACCGAAATCGTCCTTTACCGGCAAGCGGAAAGGCTGTTTGGCTGACTTGCGGCTATCTTGTGAAATTTGTGCGTTAGAAAATCTAACAACTCATTTTCTCTGTGAGGTTAGCTGACGATATAATGCGACATATCAACAAATAAAAAATAGCTTCACATGGAAAGAAACGTAACATTAAAAGAAATTGGGGGGAAGACGAATGCAAATTGGCGATACGGTATTTATGTTTTTAGGGACGGTTATGGTCATGCTGATGATTCCCGGGCTGGCACTTTTTTACGGAGGCATGGTCCGGAGCAAAAATGTTCTGAGCACAACGATGCACAGCTACGGGTCGATGGCCATCGTTTCTATTCTTTGGATCTTAATCGGCTACTCGATCGCATTTGGTCCGAATGGAAATGCTTTTATCGGGAGCCTTGACTGGGCCGGGCTCAACGGTGTTTCTTTTACACCGAATGAGGATTACAGCGCGACCATTCCTCATAATCTCTACATGATGTTTCAGCTGATGTTCGCAGCCCTCACGCCTGCCATCATATCAGGAGCTTTCGCTGAAAGAATGAGATTTTCAGCATTCGTTCTTTTCACTGCCTTATGGTCGATTATCGTTTATGCTCCTGTTGCCCACTGGGTATGGGGTGTCGGCGGCTGGCTCAGAGAACTGGGGGCGCTTGATTTTGCCGGAGGCAACGTTGTTCACATTTCTTCAGGTGTCGCGGGTCTCGTGCTTGCTCTTATACTTGGAAAAAGAAAGGATGCCGAGAGCACCACGCCTCATCAGCTTCCATTTACTGTTTTGGGAGGCGGGCTGCTCTGGTTCGGATGGTTCGGGTTTAACGTAGGCAGCTCCCTATCTCTGAATGAAGTGGCATTAACCGCTTTTATCAATACGAACACAGCCGCTTCAGCAGGAATTGCCGGATGGATGGCATGCGAATGGTTTATTAATAAAAAGCCGACAATGCTTGGAGCTGTCAGCGGTGCTGTCGCAGGGCTCGTTGCCATTACCCCGGCCTGCGGTTTTGTGACTCCTGCTGCCTCAGTCCTAATTGGAGCAGTCAGCAGTATTTTATGCTACTGGTTTGTCACTTCTGCAAAAAAGAAGCTTGGATTTGATGATGCTCTTGACGCCTTTGGCCTTCATGGAATCGGCGGTACATGGGGCGGTATTGCAACAGGCTTGTTTGCTTCAAAGGCGGTAAATGAAGCTGGTGCAAATGGTCTGTTTTACGGAGATCCAAGTCTGCTTGGAAAACAGCTTATCGCCATCGTCGCTACTTACCTCTTTGTTGGTGCTGCCACCTTTGTCATTGTTAAGGTGATCAATGTATTTCTGCCAATCAGGGCTACAGAAGAAGAGGAATCCATTGGCCTGGATATTACCATGCATGGGGAAAGAGGATATCACGAGTCCGTATAATGCCTGGCAATCAACTTTATAAAGAAAAGGTGATGGGAATGAGCGGGAAGCTGACAAAAATAGAGATTATTACGAGACCAGGGAAATTCGATGAACTGAAAGACGAATTAGCGAAGATCGGAGTAAGCGGCATTACTGTTACAAATGCTGTGGGCGCTGGTTTGCAAAAGGGCTTCACCGAGACCTACAGGGGGAAAAAACGGGAAGTGACTGTACTTCAGCGGATTAAAGTAGAAACAGTGGTTTGTGAAGTTCCTGTACAGCAGGTAATCGACACGGCACGCAGAGTGTGCAGCACAGGAAAGCCTGGAGACGGAAAAATATTTGTCTACGAATTATCAAATGCTATCAAGATCCGTACAGGTGAAGAGGGCGTTGATGCACTGAGCAATAAAGAATAGGATGAGCAGGCTGGCGTTAAAGGGTCGCCAGCCTTTTTTTAATAGGATTTGGAACCTGCGTGCGATTAGAATGTTCTGCAAAAAAAGCCTGCTTTTCACCTGAAAAGTGCTTCACCTGCGTCTTTTTTTAATACAGTCAGTCAAAAAAGGAAAATAATTCAAAAAATAGAAGGAAACCTGTTCTTTAAGGAGAATAGGTAAGAGACTCTTTTTTAATTTCTGAACATTCTAAATAAACTGGCGAATACATAGGGAGGCAGAATAGGGAACCTCTGCGCATTGATTCGTACGAAAGGAGGCCTGCAATGATTTCTTTTAAGCACGTAAACAAGCATTATGGCGATTTTCAAGTTCTAAAAGATATTAATATGGAGGTTCGCGAAGGAGAGGTTGTGACGGTTGTCGGTCCCTCAGGGTCTGGGAAGAGCACGATGCTGCGCTGCATCAACAGGCTTGAAACCATTACTGATGGAGAGCTGACAGTCAATAACCAATCGGTTAATGATAAGAAAATGAATATTAACAATCTCCGGAAGAACATCGGAATGGTTTTCCAGCATTTTAACCTGTATCCGCATATGACAGTCCTGGAAAACATCACATTGGCCCCTAAAAAGGCGCTGAATGTTCCGGCAGCAGAAGCAAAGAAAACCGCTATGCTTTATTTAGAGAAAGTCGGCATCCCTGATAAAGCCGATTCCTATCCGTCCCAGCTTTCGGGCGGGCAGCAGCAGCGTGTCGCAATAGCGAGGGGGCTTGCGATGAAGCCGAAAATCATGCTTTTTGATGAGCCGACCTCAGCGCTTGATCCAGAAATGATCGGTGAAGTGCTTGATGTTATGAAAAAACTGGCCAAAGAAGGTATGACAATGGTTGTTGTCACGCACGAAATGGGTTTTGCCAGAGAAGTTGCCAACCGGATTGTCTTTATGGATGAAGGCAGAATTTTGGAAGACAGTGAACCGCAATCATTTTTTCTGAATCCAAAAGAAGAACGGGCGAAAATGTTTCTGAGCCGAATCCTGAATCACTGATAGGCCTCATTTAGCAAGTTTAATAGGTTTTGTGAAAAAACAGCACAAGGGGGATATAAGATGAAGAAAAAGTATTGGCTGATGGGATTGGTGCTGGCGTTTCTGCTGGCGCTTGTAACTGGGTGCGGAAGCGGAGCGAGCGGGAATGCTTCAAACGATACGCTTGATGCCATTAAAAAGAGGGACAAGCTGGTTATTGGGGTGAAGTATGATACCAATTTGTTCGGCTATAAAGATCCTTCATCAGGAAAAGTAGAAGGCTTTGATGTCGATATTGCCAAAGCGCTTGCGAAAAAGCTTTTAGGGGATGAATCAAAGCTTGAGCTGAAGGAAGTCACCTCCAAAACACGTGTCCAAATGCTGAAAAACGGTGATGTAGATGCACTGATTGCCACGATGACCATTACGGAAGAGCGCAAGAAGGAAGTTAATTTCACAGATGTTTATTTCATGGCAGGCCAATCTCTGCTTGTTAAAAAAGGAAGCCCGATTAAGAGTATCGAAGATTTAAAAAAAGGGACAAAGGTTCTTGCCGTAAAAGGGTCCACATCTGTTACTAACATTAAAGAGAAAGCACCTGATGCAGAGGTACTTGAATTTGAAAACTATTCTGAAGCCTTTACTGCTTTAAAAGCAGGCCAGGGAGATGCACTGACAACAGACAACTCCATCCTTTACGGTATGGCAGACCAAGATTCCAATTTTGAGCTTACAGGGGAACCATTTACAGAAGAGCCTTATGGAATTGCGGTCAAAAAAGGGGACGACAAGTTTACCAAATACATCAATGATTTTCTGAAAGAAATCAAATCGAATGGCGAATATGACAAAATCAAAGCAAAGTGGATAAAAGAAGAGTAGAATGCCTGCGGCGGATGAACCGGTTCATCCGCTTTTTCTGTCATATTAACCAGTAAAGGAGACAGCTTATGCTCGATTTTTCCATTTTTACAAATCATGCAGGGGAGTTTTTGACGGGATTTGGAAATACAGTGAAGGCCAGCGTCATTGCTCTGGTGTGCAGCTTTATCTTCGGTGTGATCATAGCTGTCATGAGAATCTCTCCGTTCCGTATACTGCGCTGGATTGGAACGGCTTATGTAGAATTCATCCGCAACATTCCGCTTCTGCTAATTGCCTTTTTTATTTTCTTCGCCCTTCCCTCTGTCGGGTTGAAATTTGACGGGTTTCTAGGGGGAACAGCAGCCTTATCGATATATACAGCTTCCTTTATTGCTGAAGCGATCCGGGCGGGAATCCAGTCGATTGATAAGGGACAAATGGAAGCAGGGCGTTCTTCTGGACTGACTTACCTGCAGGCTATGCGGTATATCATCCTGCCGCAGGCAATTAAAATAGTTATTCCTCCGCTTGGAAATCAATTTATTAATCTTGTAAAAAACTCGTCGATTCTTGGAGTGATTACAGGGTTGGATCTGATGTACTTCGGAGATGCAGTTTATTCTCGTACATACTCAGTATTTGAAGTATATATCATTGTGGCGCTGTTTTACCTTGTTTTAACTATCCCGCTGAGCCTTTTTGTGGGATATCTTGAAAAACGGCTCAGCGCCAGCAGCTAAAGGAGGGAGCATCATTGGATTTTGCAGGAGCATATTCCGCAGGCAATCTTGCTTATTTGTTTCAGGGTTTGCTGATGACATTGTTTGTAGCCTTTTTAGCCATCATTCTAAGCTTTTTGATCGGCGGTTTCCTCGGAATTATTCGATACGCAAAAATTCCCGTTGCCTCAAAGGTGACAGCTATAGCAGTAGAGACCATCCGAAATCTTCCTCTGCTGCTGATTATTTTCTTTATCCATCTTGCCCTTCCTGAATTTAATATAAGACTTGGAATTATAGGGTCTGCCATTACGGGACTAACGATATTTGAGGCTGCCATGCTGTCTGAGATTATCCGGAGCGGCTTGAATTCGATCGAAAAAGGGCAGATAGAAGCAGCGCGTTCTTCTGGTATGACATGGGTGCAGACGATGCAGCATATTATCCTTCCTCAGGCATTAAGAAGAATGGTGCCGCCCATTGTCAGCCAATTCATCTCGCTGCTGAAGGATACATCGCTCGCAACTGTTATTATGCTGCCGGAACTTATGCACAATGGACAGGGTGTTTATGCGAAAAACGTAAATTATGTCATTCCTATTTATTTGCTGCTTGCCCTTATTTACTTTGTGATTAACTTTAGTCTTTCTCTCGTGGCAAAGAGGCTGGAAACCAGGGAAAGGAAAAACACGAAAACAACAGGAAAGGTTTTGCCTGCCAAAGACAAGGCAGCCATGCAGGGGTAAGTTTGTTTCAGGTCTGCGATTATAAAAGAAAGGTGTGCATTCCTATGACAGAGCTGACAACGCTTGGCGGTCCAAGGCTGCTGAATTACTTAAGGTTCAGAAAAGATCCTCTTGCCTTTCTGTATGAAACCCAGTTTGTCAGTGATATCGTATCGGTTAATTCAAGCTCTAAAACGCCTTCCTATATCGTTCATTCTCCTGAAGCCGCAAGAGAAATCCTGTCTGCGAAGGAGGGGTTTTTCAGAAAAGGGTCATCCGCCAAGGTGCTTGGCAAAACACTTGGAGAAGGGGTGCTCACATCTGAAGAACCGGAGCACCGCAGGCAAAGAAAGCTGATGCAGCCAGCTTTTCATAAACGGCAGATTGCCCTTTATGCAGAAGCTGTTACGCGTTATGCGAACGGGCTGCTTTCCGAGTGGAAAAGCGGTGAAGCGAGAGACATTTCCCGGGACATGATGAATCTGACTCTGAATATTATTTTAAAAACCATGTTTGGTAAAGATTTGTCAAAAGGCGATTCAGCCGCGATTACGAAAGCTGTCAGCGATGTGATTGAAAAAACCGCAGAAACTCTGCTTTCTCCATTGGAGCTCCCTGATTCACTTCCGACTAAAAAGAATAGAAAGTATAAAAAGGGCCTTCAATCTCTCGATGAACTGGCCGAAAAGATGATACAAGAAGCAGACCCAGAGGGAGATCATTTGCTCGCATTGCTGCTGAAAGCCCAGTATGAGGATGGGAGCTCTATATCCAGAGATGAAATTAGAGACCAGATTTTAACGATCCTTATAGCAGGACACGAAACAACTTCAAATGCCTTATCATGGATCTGGTACCTGCTTGCCAGCCATCCGGAGGTACAGGCGAGGTTTTATGAGGAGCTTAACTCTGTTGCACCGGACAGGCTTCCATCGTATGAAGATATTCCAAAGCTTGTTTACACGCAGCAGATCATTAACGAATCACTTCGGCTTTATCCTGCAGCCTGGATTATTCTGCGGGAGGCTAAGGAAGAGGTGGAGCTGGCAGGGCATTTGTTTTCAAAAAACTCTATCTTTATGATCAGCCCCTATGCCATTCACCGCAATGAATCATTGTTTTTTCATCCGCTTCTCTTCCAGCCGGAAAGGTTTGCTAAAGAAAATAAGCGCTCACTGCCTCCGTTTGGCTATCTTCCCTTCGGCGCTGGTTCAAGAGGCTGCATTGGGAGCCAGTTTGCGATGATGGAAATGGTCCTCATTATGGCGGTGATCGGCAGAGAGTTCGAAATCCATCTCCAGCATGCAAATCAGGAGGCTGTACCTGAACCGCTCGTTTCCTTGAGGATAAAAGGCGGATTAAAGGTAAATCCTATTTCAAGGAAGCTGTCACGCTAAAGAATGTATACAGTTGGAGGGAATTTTTTTGGCACAGATCAATTTATCAAGCCCTGAAATTTCTGCATTGTGGAGCACTTATATCCAGGAAAGCGCTTCGCAGTGCTTTTTGAAGCATTTTTTGACAAGCATGGAGGATGAGCAAATTGATCCGATATTGAAGGAAGCTCTCCAGCTTTCAGAAGACATCATGGAAAGAATCAAACAGCTTTTTCAGGAGGAGGCCTTCCCTGTGCCGGACGGCTTTTCAGACAGGGATGTGAATCCGGATGCACCGCCGCTTTTTACTGATCTGTTTGCCTTATCCTATGTCTACCGGATGAGCCAGCTATCCATTCACAGCTATGCTTCAAGCCTGACAGTTGTTGCTCGGACAGACCTTTTAACCTTTTTTGTGGAACAGCAATCAAATCAGGTGATTCTCTATGAAAAATCTGTCAAGCTCATGCTGGAAAAAGGTATTTATGACAGACCTCCAAAAATTCCTTATCCAGACAAAGTGAAATATGCTGAGCAAAAGTCTTATCTGGGCCACTATTTTGGAGAAAAGCGTCCGCTGAACACTATTGAACTAAGTGAAATGTTTTTTACTATAGAAAAGAATTACATAGGGATGATCTTTCTTGAGGGATTAATTCAGGCAGCGAACGACGATGACGTGAGGCATTATCTGCTCAAGGGCAAACACCTCGCCCAGATGCAAATTGATGTATTTAATAAGGTGCTGAAAGAAGAGGGGCATTTTGGAACCATCCCCGTATCAAAGGAAACAACAGCCTCAGTAGTTATGCCCTTTTCATCAAAGCTTGTTCTCTTTTCTGTCGCAGCTGCATCCGGATCGGCCCTCGCGCTAATAGGCAGTGCCATCTCTTTCGGACTTCGCAAAGACATAGCAGCCCACTACCTCTTTGTAGCAAAAGACATCATCTCATTCTGCGAAGAAGGAGCCAAACTGATGATCAAAAGAGGCTGGTACGAACAACCACCGCAAGCTCCTAATAGGAGAGAGTAATGTTTCATGTGAAACATTAGGAAAGCGGTAGCGCCTTGACCAGCCCCATTGTAAAACCTCCCGGACAATACAGGAGGTTTTTTGCGCTTAACGTTAAGCTGCCCGAATTTCTCTGGAGGATGTGTTCCACAGTTCTGTCCATTTCCTGATCGCAATGAACATGATGACGAGCCCAAATATAAGCATGATGATGGAAAGGACGCTGTTCAGCATCTTCAAGCTACCTATTTTTACATGAAATCGGGATGTTAACTCTTTATTTGCAGGGTAAATGGAGACTATATATAGGTAAAGTAAGGAGGAACAACGTGACCGGCTTTCATGAAGTGTTTATCCAGATCCTTGTCCTTTTAGCTGTTTCGATCGCGGTTATTGCAGTGGCCAAGCTGTTCAACAGACCTTATTCTATTGCGCTTGTACTGGCGGGTTTGATCATTGGTCTGGCAGATATTCCATTTTTAGAAGCTTCGAAAGACTATATCACCCAGTCGCATATATTCCAGTCTGTCATTATTTCATTATTTTTGCCGATTCTTTTAGGAGATGCGTCAATTAAGCTTCCTTACAGCCATCTCAAGCGGGAAAGAAAACCAGTACTGCTTCTTTCCTTTGCAGGCACATTTGCTGCCTATCTTTGTGTCGGTTTTGGAGCTTATTTTTTTCTCGATATGCCTGTCATAAGCGCCTTTACTTTTGCTGCATTGATGAGTGCAACAGATCCGATCAGTGTGATCTCCATTTTTAAGTCTCTTGGTGTTCCTGAAAAAATTGTCACCATTATTGAAGGAGAATCACTCTTTAATGACGGGGTAGCCATTGTCCTTTTTCAAATTTCATCTCTTTACCTGATTTCTTACTTAAGCATGGGCATTGCAGGGGCTGGAAGCGGTCTTCTCATGTTTATTACCTTCAGTGCAGGAGGGGTGCTGCTCGGGGCAGCGATGGGGTATCTCTTTTCACAGATCATCCGGCTTTATGATGATTATCCTCTTGAGATTGCCCTTTCTGCGTTAATGTTCTTTGCAAGCTACTTTATTGCAGAGCACCTTAACGTATCTGGTGTTATAGCGGTTGTAACAGGGGGGATTATTTTTGGAAATTATGGAGCAAAGGTCGGTATGTCAGAAACAACAAAAACCAATATCAATTCCTTCTGGGATACCATTACCCTGATTGCCAATTCGCTGATTTTTCTTATGATTGGTCTTGAAGTGAAAAACATTAACTTTACAGACAAGTGGGGCCTTATAGTCATTGCCATCCTTATCGTACTCATCAGCAGAACTATTGCTGTATACGGCGTCCTTTCGTTTTTAAAAGGAATTGGACCAAAATCAAAGATCCTTTTAAATTGGGGAGGGCTGAGAGGAAGTCTCTCTATTGCGCTTGCATTGAGTTTGCCTGCATCCTTCTCAGGAAGGGATGAAATTCTCGTCCTGACGTTCAGTGTTGTCTTGTTTTCCTTGCTGATCCAAGGGATGACGATTGAACCGCTCATTCGAAGGCTAAAGGCACGCAGCTCTTCAAACTAAAAACTTGAGTTCCCTTAAAGGGAACTCAAGTTTAATACAGCCTCTACGCCAAAATGATCGGAAACAACTGGTTTGTTTATTCCGTTAAATATAACACCTGAACTCAGCACACGGCATTTTTCGTTCGTTAGAATTAAATCAATGCGCAGCTTTTCGCGGTTTTTGGACCATCCTGCAATTTTTCCTTCTACAGTAATGCCTTCATCTTTCACTTCAGCGAGTGAATAGGTGTCGTAAAGTCCTTTTTCAAGGAGGAAATCGTACCCTTCACCCCTGATAAAAGCATTGTTATTAAAATCTCCCATTAAGAAGAAACGGGAATCTTTTTTCATGTGGTTCAATAGGGAGATGGCCTGATCTTTAAAAGGCTCTTCCTGATCATCCCACCATCCGAGGTGGCAGGAGTAAAACGATATAGGGATTCCTTCTATAAGAATCTCTGCACCTGTAATCTTTCTCGTTTTCCATTTTTCAGAATCCGTGTCCTTTGAGATGAAAAAGGAGTTTTTCTCAAGAATTTCATGCTTTGTTAAAAGGGCCGTTCCTTCTTCATACTTTCCATAGCTGATATGGGAATGGTCCCATACGAGCTGATAAGTCCCGGCTCCAATTTTTTTAAGCTCTTCAATCAAAACAGCTGCATAATTGTCTTTTTTTAGATTCCGGTCTGTGACAGCTTCCTGAATGGATTGATTCACTTCCTGAAGGGCAATCACGTCATAGCCTTTTTCCTTGATCGCTTCTGCTGTGATTTGAAGCTTTTCCATTTGCTTTTTTTCAATCCAGGAGTGGCAATTTAAAGTGAGCAGCTTCATCTTATGCTCCAAGGGAATCTTGAATGTTTGACTTAATTACATCAGCTTTAGGGCCGTAAATTGCCTGTACCCCTTTATTTTTCACAATAAGGCCAAGTGCCCCGGTTTCTTTCCAGGCTGCCTCAGATCCAACTTTGGAAGGGTCCTTAACTGTTACGCGAAGTCTTGTCATGCAGGCATCCACATCCTCAATATTAGATGCGCCTCCTAAAAGACCGATAATCACCGGTGCCAATTCATCGCTTCCTGAAGTTTTTGAATCAGCAGATGATGCTTCAGGTGCTTCTTCATTATCCAGATAGTTGCCATTGCGGCCTGGAGTCGGGAAGTTAAACTTCTTGATCAGGAAGTTTGCTGCAAAGAAGTTCAGTCCGAAAAAGATAGCGCAGGCAATAATAAAGTTAAGCAAATCAAGCCACAAGCCGGCCTTGATAATCATCGGGGTGCGGGTCAGCAATTCAATGGCCCCGAAAGAGTGCACACGCAGGTTGATTAAATCAGCCAGAGCAAAGCCGAGACCGGTAGTAATTGCGTATACAATGTAAAGAAGCGGTGCTGCGAACATAAACATAAATTCAATCGGTTCTGTAACACCAGTGAGGAAAACAGCCAATCCTGCAGATAAGAACATGGATTTGTATTTTTTGCGCTTATCAGGGTCCACATTGCGGTACATGGCAACAGCGATACCGATCAAAGATGCACAGGAAATAATCATCTGTCCTACTTTAAAGCGCGCAGGGTGAACAGTGTCAAGCAGCTGCTGATAGCTTTTTGTATCGCCGGAGGAAAGGAAGTTATTCAAATCAGCCACCCATGCCAGCCAGAGCGGGTCCTGTCCTGCTACAACTGAGCCCTTGGAAGCCCCTGTTAAAATCGTATATGTTCCGCCAAGAGATGTATAGTTAATCGGCACAGTCAGCATATGATGCAATCCGAAAGGAAGCAGCAGACGCTCAAGCGTTCCATAAATGAATGGAGCAACAAACGGAGCGGAATCTTTAGAAGCAGCAATCCACTTTCCGAAATCATTCAAAAGGCCCTGAATAAATGGCCAAACAAGAGATAGCAAGATAGCGGTTACAATAGAGCCGCCGATAACTGTAAATGGCACAAAACGCTTTCCGTTAAAGAAGGATAAAGCATCAGGCAATTTGCTGTAATTGTAATACCTGTTGAAAAGATTGGCTCCTAGAAAACCTGAAATGATCCCTACAAAAACACCCATATTCAAGGCTGGAGGACCGAGAATGGAAGTGAAGTAATCCTTTACAAGAATATCCTGTCCAAATAACGACTTAACTGCTGCGTTTGGATCTGCCAGCATATCTGCACTGACTCCAAAAATCGACCCAGTGATGCGGTTAATTAATACAAAGGCAATCAATGCCGCAAATGCACCGCCAGCGCGTTCCTTTGCCCAAGAGCCTCCTATTGCAACTGCGAAGAGAATGTGAAGGTTTGTGATTACTCCCCAGCCAATATCCTCCATCACTCGTGCAATCGCTTGCACTAAAACGATATCTCCACCGATCATTCCGACAAGCTTGCCAAGAGAGATCATAATTCCAGCAGCAGGCATAACTGCTACAACAACCATTAGTGCTTTTCCGAATTTTTGCCAAAAATCGAACGAAAAAAAGCTTCTCATTTTTTACGCCTCCTTTAATGAATGTGCTTACATTTCAATGAAAAAATAATGAGAATTTCATTTTACTGAGAAAAAGGTTTTTAGCTAATAATGCTAGTGCAATCGTTTGCACTTACTATCTTAATAAAAAGTTATTGGAGAAGCAATCATTTTTTTAGGCTCATTTATTACTTTATGATTCCGCACGCAAAAAGGGTTTGAAAAACGAGGTATTTGCAGCTTATATCTTTAGTGCGCGGTTCTCCCTCATATTCCCCCATACTGTGCAAGCATGAATTTCAAAAACTAACCAGTTAACCTTTCTGTAAAGTTAGGCATTATAAAAATAAAGGAATTGTTCTTTGACAATCCGATCACATCCTGACGGCATTAAAAAAGCCGGCTTCTAAAAGCCGGCTCTATCAGTCAATACGTATGCTTATCATCAGTTCCTGAATTCTTCTTTGTTTTATGTTTCTTTTTTTCATCCTGCATATCCTGCTTCAAATCCTCAAGCGGGATGGAATCGACGTTCATTTCACTGTCGTCTGCGTCAAGCTGGCTGGGGTTCTCAGTATCCAGCTGCTCAGGATGCTCGTGATCTTTATTGCTGCGTAAAGGCTTCTTTTCTTCTGCCATAACATTCACCTCAATTCAGCTCATTTGTTCATTTCATACCTTTATTGGCGAAGTATGAAACTCATTCCAGGTGAAATGTGACAGTTTTACGATAAATTCTTTAAAGTTATTCTATTTTGGAAGAGAAAGTGATATTTTATTAATATAAAAAATAATTTTGTCGAATAAAGGAAAAAGAAGCACTTTAATTGAATTTACTGTCAAATATTTGAACGAATTGTGTCTAATTTTTACTTCAATTTGTGAAGTTTGTTTGACAACTTCAAGTAAAGTGTATTTAACGTGGTTATTCTTTGTTAGCATAAGGGTAAAAGCTTTAATGGATTCTTATGTCCCTTTTTGCTTTTTCGATAGTTATTATTTCTATATTTTCAGACATACGGGAAGGAAGGTGAACCTATTGGTTAAAGTGATAAGGCCGATATTTTTTCTGTTAGCATCAATGTCGGTTTTTTTATTGGGCGGCTGTAAGCCAATGGTAGTTCTTGACCCTAAGGGGCCTGTTGCTGCACAGCAAAGGGACCTTATTTTATTGTCCATTGTTTTTATGCTTTTAATCATAGTGGTTGTCTTTGTACTTTTTACTCTCATCGTTATTAAATTCAGGGAAAGAAAAAGTAATCTTGGACAGGAGCCTCCAGAGATGGAAGGCAGCAAGTTTCTTGAAATTATGTGGACAGTTATTCCAGTTATCATCGTTATCGCATTGTCCATTCCAACCGTTAGGACCATATATAGCCTAGAAGAGCCTCCGGCTGAATCCAAAGACAAGAAGCCTTTGGTTATTTACGCCACATCAGTGGATTGGAAATATATTTTCAGCTATCCGGAGGAGAATATAGAGACAGTAAACTATATCCATATCCCGGTAGATCGTCCGATTCAATTCAGACTTACATCTGCTGATACGATGGCATCCTTCTGGATTCCTCAGCTTGGCGGACAGAAGTACAATATGTCAGGCATGGAAATGAAGCTTTATCTTGAAGCTGATGAGCCTGGAATTTATAAAGGCCGAAATGCCAACTTTACTGGTGAAGGCTTCAATAACATGCGCTTTGATGTGCATGCCGAATCAGAGCAAAAATTTAAACAGTGGGCAGAAAAGCAAAAATCCGCTCCTAAGCTGACTGAAAAGCAATTCGAAAAATTAATGCTTCCTGGACCTGTTGACAAGCCGATGACATTCTCCGGCACTCATTATCAGTGGGTAGATATTGCAAAAGATCCTGAGTATGCTCTAAATGTCCGCAAGAAATACGGCATTGACTACCAGGAAAACAGTGCTAAGCCTAGACAGGAAGAGAAAAAAGATACTGGAGACGAACTAAACAAATAAGAGAGGAGGAGCAAAGTAATGATAGATTTTATTAAAAATAACTTAATCTTGGATGATCCGCTGATTATCGGCGCGCAAATTTCCATTGCCCTAACAACAATCGGCATCATCTTCGGATTAACTTATTTTAAAAAATGGAAGTGGCTTTGGTCAGAATATCTGACTACTGTTGACCATAAAAAACTTGGGATCATGTACATTATTGCAGCCCTTCTAATGCTTTTCCGCGGCGGGGTAGATGCACTTTTAATGCGGACGCAGGTTGCGCTGCCTGGACTGAAATTCTTAACACCGCAGCATTACAATGAAATTTTTACAACACACGGAACAATTATGATTTTGTTTATGGCGATGCCGTTCCTGATCGGTTTGATGAACGTTGCTGTGCCATTGCAAATCGGTGCCCGTGACGTTGCATTCCCATATATCAATGCGCTCAGCTTCTGGTCATTTTTTGTAGGAGCAATGCTGTTTAACATTTCATTCGTTTTCGGGGGGTCTCCTTCAGCAGGGTGGACAGCTTATATGCCGCTTGCAGGAAACGAGATGAGCCCTGGACCAGGGCAGAACTTCTACTTGCTCGGTCTTCAGATAGCCGGTATCGGTACTCTGTTAACAGGGATTAACTTCGGTGTAACCATCCTTAAAATGCGTGCAAAAGGCATGACGCTTATGAGGATGCCGATGTTTACATGGGCAACGCTGATCACATGTGTCATCATCGTGTTTGCATTCCCAGTATTGACTGTAGCTCTTGCACTTCAAACATTTGACCGTCTTTTCGGTTCTCACTTCTTTACACTGACAGCCGGGGGCAGCCCGATGCTATGGGCCAACCTGTTCTGGATTTGGGGACATCCTGAGGTATACATCGTTATTTTGCCGGCATTCGGTATTTTCTCAGAGGTTATTGCAACCTTCTCAAGAAAATCGCTTTTCGGATACAAAGCAATGGTTGCCTCAATGGTCGGTATTACCGTTCTAAGTTTCGTTGTTTGGGTCCATCACTTCTTTACGATGGGCAACAGCACAGGTGTTAACACGATCTTCTCTATCACTACAATGGCTATTGCTATTCCGACAGGGGTTAAGATCTTTAACTGGCTGTTTACTCTTTATAAAGGACGCATTAAATTTACAACATCTATGCTTTGGGCGTTAGCCTTTATTCCAACGTTTACAATCGGTGGGGTAACAGGGGTTATGCTGGCGATGGCTTCTGCCGATTACCAGTACCATAACACTTACTTCCTGATCGCCCACTTTCACTATGTATTGATTGCCGGTACAGTATTTGCCTGCTTGTCAGGTTTATATTACTGGTGGCCAAAAATGTTCGGCTTCAAGCTGAACGAAGCAATCGGAAAAGTAAGCTTCTGGATCTTTACAATCGGATTCAACGTCTGCTTCTTCCCAATGTTCTTCTTAGGACTTGCGGGAATGCCGCGCCGGATCAGCACTTATACGGCAGGCGACAACTGGCAGGCACTGAACGTAATTGCAACAATTGGTGCTTTTGCTATGGGTGTCGGCTTTGTTGTTCTTGTGTACAACGTTTATTGGAGCGCCCGTTATGCAGAGCGCGAAAAAACAGGCGATGCATGGGATGGACGTACGCTTGAATGGGCTACATCAAGCGCAGTGCCTCCTTTCTACAACTTTGCAGAAGATCCAGTTGTGACTGGAATGGATGCTTTCTGGAGAATGAAGAAAGAAAAGCAGCCTAATGCAGAGCCTAAAGAATACAAGCCGATTCATATGCCGAATAATTCCGGAACACCGCTTATTATATCTGTTTGCTTCGGCATTGCAGGGTTCGGTTTGGTCTTCTCGCTGTTCCCTATGGCTATTGTCGGACTTCTCGGCATATTTGCCTGCATGATCAAGAGATCTCTTGAAATTGACAACGGCTTCTATGTCAGTGTTGAAGAAATAAAAGAAACAGAAAAACGGGCAACCGTTTAAAGGAGGCGTGGAATATGGAGCATACTGAATCATTCGAAGGTTCTAACACGCCGCTGGAATATCAGGACCATCAAGGCCGGTTAAATATTCTTGGCTTCTGGATCTTCCTGGGAGCGGAGATTGCGCTTTTCTCCACTCTCTTTACTACTTATTTTGTTTTGTTTGATCAAACAGCAAAAGGCCCGACACCTGGTGAAATGTTTGAAGTGAAGGGTGTCCTGATTATGACGTTCCTGCTTTTAACAAGCTCATTCACTTGCGGCCTGGCCATTCACGAATTAAGACGCCATAATAAAAAAGGCGTTATGGTCTGGATGATTATTACCCTGCTTCTAGGCCTTGGCTTTGTAGGCTATGAGGTTAATGAATTTGTTCATTATATTCATGAAGGGGCTTCGATCCCGACGAGTGCTTTCTGGTCCGGATTCTTTGTTCTGGCAGGTACTCATGGTCTTCACGTATCCGTCGGAATTTGCTGGATTACGCTGATATTAATTCAAGTATCAAGAAGAGGACTGGTTCCAGCCAACGCTTCAAAGCTGTTCATTACCAGCCTTTACTGGCACTTTCTTGATGTTGTCTGGATCTTCATCTTCTCCGGAGTATACTTGATGGGGATGGTGTTGAAATAATGGCTACTAATAAAACAGCAGCAGCTTCACATGATCATTTCCCATGGAATCACGTTATTGGTTTTGCTTTATCTATTATCTTCACACTTGTGGCGCTTTGGGTTGGGTTAAGTACAGACCTGAGCACTACCGCTAAGCTTGTCATTATTTTCGTTTTTGCCTTTTTCCAGGCGGCTGTTCAGTTAATCATGTTCATGCATGTTACTGAAAGCGACACTGGAAGATGGCAGGTTGTCACCATGGTGTTTTCAGCCTTCATCGCTCTTGCTTTCGTTTTAGGATCTGTCTGGATCACAATGGGACACAGCAAGCATATGGAAAACATGAATCATGATCAGCATAAGATGGAAAATATGGATAAGTAAAAGATAAAAACTCCCCGTTAAAATAGCGGGGAGTTTTTTTGCTAGGCAGAGAAGAGGGACACCCTGTTAAATCGCTGTTAAAAAAGGGCAAAAGAAAATCAGACCGATCGCGGCAGTCATGATTACTGCTCTCTAAATCAGTCTGACAATGCCGGCTTTTATTCAACGACGGTAGGTGGAGGAGTAGGAATGCTTTCTTCTGTTAATTCAGCTGATGCCCTTGCCTTTTTAATGGCGGGATAAGCGTAAATCAAGAAAGCGGATAGATGTGCAAAAAGGACGTTTGCTACGAAGAAAGAGTTAAGGATTACATGGTTCATTGAGTCAAGCGCACCGGTAAGGTAGAGAATGAAGTAGGCCCAGATTCCAGCAATGA
Organism: Metabacillus kandeliae; assembly: GCF_021166585.1. Classification (GTDB taxonomy): domain Bacteria; phylum Bacillota; class Bacilli; order Bacillales; family Bacillaceae; genus Metabacillus_B; species Metabacillus_B kandeliae. The sequence continues at coordinate 344,110 of NZ_JAJOZE010000003.1, read as the reverse complement.
ACGGAATGTGAAAGATGGCCAGCCGTCTTCTTTCTATCCATAAAAACAGGGGAGTTGCCGTAATAATGAATAAATAGACTACAAATACATCCATCTTATTCAACTCCTTATCGTTTTGTTACCGCTTACAAAAAGGAACAACTTGTGACAACATTTTATCCAAATTGTGAACTTTTTGTTACAGTTATTATATCATAAAATTCTGAATATTAAAGAACTTTATAAAAGAATTTCCTTGTAAATGGTATTTTTGCCTTTTTTCTTTTGTTTATTCACTGAAAGTATATGGGACAGGCAAATATATATTCCTTATTATCAAATTCTTTCCTGAAAGGGGCGGGTATGGCATAATAAAAAAGATCTTTTTAGAATCCTGTAATTTTAAAAAACGAAACAATAAACAGCTATGGCTAAAAACCATCTAAGCATGGAGGGAATTATGGAAAAAGTTCAAAAGCTGTCCCAGCGAAAGCTTCTGGGCATCGCCGGCACCGGCTGGTTATTCGATGCACTGGATGTTGGGATATTATCCTTTATAATAGCGGCCCTGCAAAAAGAATGGAGTCTGACCGCTTCGCAGATGTCCTGGATCGGTTCTGTCAATTCCATTGGCATGGCAGTCGGAGCTCTAATTTTTGGTCTTATGGCAGACCGCATCGGGCGCAAAAACGTGTTTATGATTACACTGCTTTTATTTACAATCGGCAGCGGCATCTCAGCAGCTGTTTCTTCTCTGGCTGTCTTTTTAATTCTTCGCTTCTTTATTGGAATGGGTCTAGGCGGCGAGCTGCCTGTAGCATCCACTCTTGTTTCAGAAAGCGTGCCTGAAAAGGACAGAGGCAGAATCGTTGTGCTGCTTGAAAGCTTTTGGGCTTTCGGATGGCTGCTGGCTGCCCTCATTTCCTATTTTGTCATCCCGTCGGCAGGCTGGAGAATTGCCCTTCTCATCACAGCCATTCCAGCCCTTTATGTCATATATTTAAGAAGAAACCTTCCTGATTCTCCTGAATACATGAAACTTCAAGAAAAAAAGACGATTTTCCAGAACATGAAAAGTGTTTGGGGAAAGCCTTACAGTTCGCAAACTGCCATGCTTTGGGTGCTCTGGTTCTGTGTAGTCTTCTCATACTACGGCATGTTTCTATGGCTGCCAAGTGTCATGGTTTTAAAAGGGTTCAGCATGGTAAAAAGCTTTCAGTATGTGCTTATTATGACACTTGCCCAGCTTCCCGGATATTATTCGGCTGCCTGGCTGATAGAAAGAGCCGGAAGAAAATTTGTGCTTGTGGCATACCTTGCAGGAACGGCGGCAAGCGCCTTGATTTTTGGCTATGCCGGATCTCTTGGCATGCTCCTGGCAGGGGGAATATTGCTTTCCTTCTTTAACCTCGGGGCATGGGGTGCTCTTTATGCATACACCCCTGAACAGTATCCTTCCGCCATCAGAGGGACTGGTTCAGGCATGGCAGCAGCCTTTGGAAGGGTCGGCGGCATTCTCGGCCCCCTTGCAGCAGGGTATATGCTCGAAGCGAAGTTTTCGATTCACGCGATTTTCAGCGTCTTTTGTGCAGCTGTAATAATTGGAGCTTTTGCCGTATTATTTTTTGGAAAAGAAACAAAAGTTCAGAAAGCCTGATAGAAGAAAGAGGCAGACCATGCAAATGAGGTCTGTCTTTTTAGCATGTTGAAAACAGCAGTTTAATTGACTCAAGAGTGTCTGTTCATGTACTCTAACGGTACTTTAACCGGCAGGAGTGACAGCAGATGATTTCCCTAATTGAAAAAGCTTTGCACAGCCTTGGCGATAACTCGGAAATAACAAAGTGCCAGCCGGTTTCAGGCGGTGACATTAACGAGGCGTACAGAGTGCAGACTTTGAGGAAAACTTATTTTGTAAAGCATAACAGCCATATTCCTGAAGGCTTTTTTGAGTCAGAGGCAAATGGGCTCAATGAAATACGAAACACTCATACTGCTTCCGTACCTGATGTATTAGCTCTGGAGCATGAAGGAAGACATGGTGTGCTTGTGCTGGAATGGATTCAGAGCGGCCCAAAGCTTAAGAAGACAGACATGCTGCTGGGGCAGGATGCAGCGCAAATGCACCAAACTGCAGGAAAGCAATATGGGTACGGGTCAGATTCATTTATCGGCAGGCTGCCGCAGCCTAATGGCTGGCATGATGATTGGGAAGAATACTACAGGATGAAGAGACTATATCCTCAAATCAGGCTTGCCGGTGAAAAAGGAAGACTTTCCAATGGAAGAGGAGATAAGCTTGAAAAATTGCTTTCTTCTCTGCACCGCTGGATTCCATCAAATCCGATTCCTTCCTTGCTTCATGGAGACTTATGGGGAGGCAACTGGATAGCTGGGCCGAATGGAAAGCCTTATTTGATCGATCCTTCTGTATTTTACGGTGATCATGAAATGGAGATAGCTTTTACAGAACTTTTTGGCGGCTTCAATGCAGACTTTTATAGTGCTTACAATGAAATTATGCCGCTTTCACCTGAATACGAAGAGAGAAAGCAGCTTTACCAGCTCTACTTTTTGCTTGTTCATTTAAATTTATTTGGCGAGACATACGGAAGTGCTGTAGATCAAGCTGTGAAAAGATACATATAACAGGAGGGCTTACTATGAATGAAACAATTGAAAGAATGCTGCAGCATCGCTCTATCAGAAAATTTGAAGACAGGCCCTTGTCAGACGAAGAAATCACCACCATTGTCAGAAGTGCACAGGCTGCATCCTCATCAAGCTTTGTGCAGGCTTATTCCATAATAGGTGTAAAAGACCCTGTGAAGAAGCAAAAATTGTCTGAACTGGCTGGAAACCAGCAATATGTAGCTGAAAATGGGCATTTTTTCGTCTTTTGCGCTGACCTGCACAGACATGAGCTTCTTGGAGAAAAGGAAGGAGCAGAGATTGAAACAGCCCTCGAAAGTACCGAGAAATTTATGGTTGCCGTCATAGATGCGGCGCTTGCAGCTCAAAATGCTGCTGTTGCAGCTGAATCGATGGGCATGGGAATCTGCTATATTGGAGGGCTTCGCAATCATCTGGATGGAGTAGCAGAAATATTGAAAACGCCTGACAGGGTCATTCCTTTATTCGGTTTGGCTGTTGGCTATCCGGCTCAAAACCCGGGAGTGAAACCAAGGCTTCCAATCGGAGGCGTTTATCATGAAGACACTTATCTGCCAGATGAAAAGCATTGGGAGCAGCTTGAAGAGTACAATAGAATTGTAAGCGAATATTACACAGGCAGAACAGCTGGCGCCAGATCTGATACGTGGACAGGCCAAATGGCTGCGATGCTCTCTCATCCATCACGCATGTACATGAAGGAGTTTGTTAATAAAAAAGGATTCGGCAATAAGTAAAAAGGAAGGCATCCGGATTGGTCCGGTGTCTTCCTTTATTTTCTTCTATATAGGATCCAGATGGGAAATGAAAAAAGCAGAACGATAAAATAAAATGCTGAAAAAATCCAGCTCGCTGGAAGCTTAATCAAATAATCAACAGTATCTTCAGAAGCTCTGCTAAAAGGGCTTCTATGGCTAGCTTTCTTATGAAGAAAATAAAAAAGAACAGTAAACGAAGCAAAGCAAAAGGTATAAGTAATGAGGATAAAGAAGAAAAGCTCCGGCATAGAAGGATTTCCTCCATCTTTTTTCTAGTATTTTAGCAAATCTATATGCCTGCAGGAGTAAAAAAATGCTAGTTACTGGGCAATTTAGGAATTTTGGGCTGGGAAAATTGAGTTATTCACAGACCCTGTGAATAGGAAGGTTTTAAAAAATAGATATAGTAGGGAATGAACGTTCCCCTACTAAATGTGGACAAAAAATGTGGATATGTTGATAAGTTCTGTGGATAAATTGTTCGTATTGTCAAAACAGACTGTTAATAACTGAAATATTTGACGGAAAAACTCGAATTTAGGAGATAACCACATGTTATCAACAGAAAGCTATTCAATCTATCAACAGATGGCAGAAAATCAACTCTTGTGTATAACAATTTTATTAGGGAAAAGCAGACAGAAGAAAAGCCGGACAGTCAGTCCGGCTTTTGTCTTATTTCTCCCCATATAAGCGAAGGGCTGCATGATTCGTCGGCCCAACATATTCATTAAGCGGGAAAGAATGACGTATAGCTGCTGTCATAAATTTCTTTGCTTCATAAATAGCTTCTTTCGGAGCAAGCCCTTTGGCAAGTCCAGAGGCAATAGCTGAGGAATACGTACAGCCGGCACCATGTGTATAAGAAGTATCAATGCGTTCGCCTTCCAAAACTTCAAAGCTTTCTCCATCATACAGCACATCAACGGCCTTTTCATGCTCCAGCTTGCCGCCGCCTTTAACCAGAACGAAAGGGGTGCCTTTTTCATGAATGATGCGGGCTGCCTCTTTCATTTGATCGATTGTAGTGATCGTGCCGATGCCGCTCATTTGTCCAGCTTCAAACAGGTTCGGAGTTACAATTGTTGCAAGCGGGCTTAAAATATCGCGCAATGCATCAGCAAGGTCAGGATACAATACTTCATCCGCTCCCTTGCAAACCATAACTGGATCGACTACTACATTTTTCAGATTATGCTTTTTGATGGTTTCAGCAGCAAGCTGAATAATTTCGACAGTTGGAAGCATGCCTGTTTTGACTGCATCCACACCGATTCCTTCAACAATCGTTGCGAGCTGGGGTTTAATCATATCTAAATCAACAGGGAAAACCTGATGATTCCACTCGTTATGAGGATCCATTGCTACAATGACAGTCAGAGCTGACATTCCGTAAACTCCGAATTCCTGCATTGTTTTTAAATCTGCCTGTATGCCTGCACCGCCGCTTGAATCAGAACCGGCTATCGTTAATGCTTTAGGCATTGTCATACTTGAACGACCTCCATCCATTTAGGAAAAGAATATAAAATTATTATATCAATAGATTCCCTGATATTAAAGTTGGGTGAATTTGGATCCTCTTTATTGCAAAAAAAAAGCCGCCTGCTGGCAGCCTATCTTGCCACTGCTATTTTTTCCAAAAGAAGGAGCCTGTCCTTTTATCAGCGGCAGCAGGTGCTGAAGCCACCTTGTATCCGGCAGATGCAGCTATGACAGGAAAGGATTTGGAAGAATGAAGAATTTTAACTTTTGTATACGTACGGACATGATCAAAAAGCCAATGCACATCTTGATTGTACATGCGGACACATCCTCCGCTGATGTATTTTCCGATCGACCCTGAATTATTGTTGCCATGGATAGCATAGGTTGTTCCATAAGTGCCTCTTGCATTGAGGCCAAGCCATCTGTCTCCAAGAGGATTTAGCTTGCTGCCTCCCGGTATATGCGATTTATAGTAAGGGCGGTTTTTTATCTTATTCACAATAGAAAAGGTACCCTCAGGTGTAAGACTGTCATTCTTTCCAGTCGCCACTTTAAAAACCTTCTGAAGCTTCCCGTTATCAAAGAAAGCCAGTGTATTTGTACTTTTATTAATAATAATTAATTGGCTGTCTGCCGCTTGAACAGGCGGCGGAACAGCTGCTGCCGAAAACAGAAGGACAGCGATCAGCAATCCCCAAATTTTTTTCATTGACCTATCCCCTTTTTTTAGCTTTTTTATTAACTGTAACAGAAGGGGATAGAAAATAATGTAAAAACTTGTCCCTTTTTTCATGAAAAAAAGCCGCTTTTGCGGCTTTTTAATTAGACTCTGTTAAATCTGGCTGCTGCTTTCAGTACACAGGCGTCTGCTTAAAAATCAATATCCAGCTAACCTGGCCTTAAATTAAATTTCATTCTCCTGTGCAATTAATAGAACTTTACCTTCGTCAAGCTGCTCTTCCATCTGTTCTGCTTCAGTCTGTGACAGACCAAGAGACACCATTTTGGAGCGGAGTTCATCACCGCGGGAACGAAATACATTCGCAACAGAATTGAAGATACCTTCATTAGACATGCCCACTTCATGAGTATGCGTTCCTTCGGTCAGGTCTTCCGACCGCTTCGGATCATGTGCAAGCAAATATATGCTATCTTTCGTAATTCCTTCTGCTTCCAAGCTTTTAATTTTTTCAACTGCCTGTACACCATTTTCAATAACAAAAGTTCTCATTTTCTTCAGCTCCTTCTATTCTTATCTATTCCGTTCATCCTTTACCCGCTGCAAGACAGGGAGAAAACATATAAAAGCAAAATCAAGGTCTAACAGACTATGAAATGTAATAACATACCAACTGTGGTTAAATAAGAAATAAACGGGTGGAGCTGACGATATGAAAGTTTCAGTGGTCGTGACGGCATATAATCGCAGAGTGGAGCTTGCAGAACTATTTGAGGCTCTTCTAAGGCAGACAAAGAAGGCCTTAGAAATACTAGTAGTAAATGATGCAGGAGAAGAACCGGCTGATCTGGCAGCTCTTTATCCTGAACTTCCTATAAAAATCATCAGTCTGAATAAAAATTCAGGTCATGTTATCGCCCGGAATGAAGGAATAAAAAGAGCAAAAGGAAATGCCATTCTGCTAATGGACGATGATGATCTAATTTTGCCTGAGCATATTGAAAGAATGGCAAAGGCGCTTGAAACAGCAGACTTTGTTTATTCAGATGCGGAGATTGTTTCTTTTAAAACTGTTGGCAGCTCCCGAATTCCTCAGCATAGAAGGCTGTTTGCTTATCATGATGACAAGCTTGCCATGCGCCGTTTTTCTACCTATGTTCCCTCTGGCAGTCTTTACAGAAAAGAAATTCACGAAAAAGTCGGGCTGTTTGATCCTGACATGCACAACTACTGGGATTGGGACTTTATATTAAGGGTCTCAGAGAAATATCATACAAAACGCGTTCCTTCAGCTGGTGTTTTGTATTCGTTCTCTGAAACAAGCAGCCAGCAGTCAAATGATACAAGCGGCAAAAGAAATGAATACCTAAAGAAGCTTTGCCGAAAACATGGATTAGGCCATCTGCCAAGCAAAAATTTCTTTCTGCTGCTGGAAGAACCGGAATTGAAAAGCAGAGAAGCAGAGAGTGCCATCCTGTGGGACGGAAAGCCGATTGTTTCGCGGCTTGCTTCTATCGAAAATCCTCTGTCTATTTAGACGGGGGATTTTAACTTTACAGACGGCCCTTTCTATATTATTATATGTTTAAGTACTTAAACATATAAACTAATTAGGAGTGGTAAATATGGAACGGAAAACAGCTTTAATAACAGGAGCATCCGGAGGAATTGGTTTGGAGCTTGCTGTAAGACTTGCAAAGGATGGCTATCAGCTTGTTCTCGCAGCCCGCAGTGAAAAGAAACTGCTTGAAATTCAGCAGGAGCTTTCCCCTCATTCAGTAATTATTAAAAGAAAAGATTTGAGCAGAATGGAAGAGGTTCACGAACTTTACCGGGAACTGCAAAACGAGGGAATAAAAGTAGATTTGCTGATTAATAACGCTGGCTTTGGCCTTTTTGGGGACTTTCATCAAACAAGTGCAGAAGAAGAGCTGAACATGATTGACTTAAACATCAAAACAGTCACATTGCTAACAAAGCTTATTCTTCCTGACATGCTGAAGGAAGGCAAAGGACAGATTTTAAATGTTGCTTCAACAGCGGCTTTTCAGCCTGGTCCGCTGATGGCTGTTTATTACGCTACAAAAGCTTATGTGTTATCATTTAGTGAAGCGCTGGAGCAAGAATGCAAAGGCACCGGGGTACATGTATCAGTCCTCTGTCCAGGCCCGACAAGCACGGGATTCAGTGAAAGGGCAGAGCTTGGCTCTTCCAAGCTGTTTCAGTCAGGAGTCATGACATCCGGTCAGGTTGCAGACAGCGCAATCAGCGGGTTGAAAAAAAAGAAAACAGTTATTATTCCAGGTAATAAAAATAAATTATTGGCTCAGGCAGTCCGGTTTATGCCGAGAAAAACAGTTGCTGAAATTGTCAGGCGAACACAGGAACGAGCCTAGAAAGGGGTGGAAGGGATGGACGAAGCGATACAGACATTTCGTTCCTGCATCCCGCTATTCCATGCACTTGGCGATCCCGCAAGGCAGGATATCATTTTATTGCTGGCCGAAACGGAAAAACTGACGGTAAACGAAATTGCCGATCAGTCCCGTTTATCGCGCCCGGCTATATCGCATCATTTAAAGATCATGAAAGACCAGGGGCTTGTCTCCATTGAGCAGCAGGGGACAAAACGCTATTATTCTCTTGAACTGGAAGAGTCTGTAGGACTATTAAAAAAATTGACCTCTCTTGTCGAAGAAACATGCCTATAATCGCAGCTTAAGGGGGAAACCAGGTTGAATCAGATACTGGAGAATGACTGGGAGCCGGTCCTAAAAAAGCAATTTCAGGAAAGCTATTACCAGCATTTAAGAGAATTCTTAAAGCAGGAATATCAATCAGGAAGTATTTACCCTGACAAATATGATATTTTTAATGCTCTGCATTTAACACCCTTTCACAAAGTAAAAGCAGTCATTCTTGGACAGGATCCCTATCACGGTCAGGGCCAGGCGCACGGCCTTAGCTTTTCTGTAAAGCCGGGAACAGGCAAGCCGCCGTCTTTAAGAAACATTTTTATTGAAATGAAAGAGGACTTAGGATGTGATGAGCCAAATCACGGTTCCCTTGTCAAATGGGCAAAAGAAGGCGTTTTGCTTCTCAACACCGTTCTCACTGTAAGGAAAGGTGAAGCAAACTCCCATAAGGGAAAAGGGTGGGAGCAGTTCACAGATGAAGTCATCAAAGGATTGAACAGCAGGGAAAAACCGGTGGTCTTTATTCTTTGGGGAAAGCACGCTCAAGCAAAAAAAGAAATCATTGATACCGGCAAGCACTTTATTATTGAATCTCCCCATCCAAGTCCCTTTTCAGCCAGCAGAGGCTTTTTTGGAAGCAAACCCTTCTCAAAAGCTAATGGATATTTGAAAAGGGCTGGCGAGGACGAAATTGACTGGTGCATATCAGATGAAGATGCCTCTCTCTGACATAAAAAAACTGGCCTTTTATTAGGCCAGTTTTTTTCTATTAGAGCAGGCCGCCAGTTTTTTCATGATCCGTTATAATAAGCAGAACTTTTCCTTCATCAAGCTTTTCCTCATAAGAAGATGCTTCATCTTCTGTAAAGCCAACCTCAGAAAGCTTGCTGCGAAGCTCATCCCCTTTTTTGCTGAAAAGATTGCCTACAGCTTCACCAATTCCCATTTCACTGATGCCGATCGTATTGGCATTGGCATCATCTGCTACCCTGTTTGTCCGTTCGTCATCATGCGACAGCACATAAATATCCTCTGGGGCAACTCCCTTCCCCTTCAATTCCAGAACATCCTGCTTCAAAAGGGCATCGTTGACGTATTCTCTTATAAATGGCTTCATTTTTTATATTGGCCTCCTCAGACTGTTTTTACTTCTTTTACCTGCCTATTCACTTGTCAAACATCGAGACAATTGAACCATAACCCTATGTTTAGCCCTTTCTTACCAATTGCTTTTCGGGACGTTTATCAAGCGACTGAGGTGGTAAACAGAGAGTACACCAAACAAAGGAGGAACCTGAAAATGGCAAACAAAAAAAATGACGATCATAAAATGAGCAGAGAAGAGGCAGGACGCATGGGAGGAAAAAAAACCTCCAAAGAACATGGCAAAGACTTCTACCAGGAGATCGGACAAAAAGGCGGCAACGCTACTTCTAAAGACCATGACAAGGACTTCTACCAGGAAATCGGCCAAAAGGGAGGAGAAACAACCTCCAAGGAACACGGTAAGGATTTCTATCAGGATATCGGAAAAAAAGGCGGAGAAACAACAGCCAAAGAGCATGACAAAGAATTCTATCAGGAAATCGGCGAAAAAGGCGGGAAAGCCACTTCCAAAGAACACGGCAAAGAATTCTATCAGGATATTGGACAAAAAGGCGGCAAAAACTCCGGCAGCAGCCGATAACCAAGCATCAAGAAATTATCACGTTTAAAGAACGAGATTCGTGGAAACACACTATATATCAACACAAAAGGAGGAACCTGAAAATGGCAAATAGAAAAAATGACGATCACAAAATGAGCAGAGAAGAAGCTGGACGCAAAGGAGGAGAAACCACCTCCAAAGAGCATGACAAAGAGTTCTATCAGGAGATCGGACAAAAGGGCGGCAACGCTACTTCTAAAGACCATGACAAGGACTTCTATCAGGAAATCGGCCAAAAGGGAGGAGAAACAACCTCCAAAGAACACGGCAAGGATTTCTATCAGGATATTGGACAAAAAGGCGGAGAAACAACAGCCAAAGAACATGACAAAGAATTCTATCAGGAAATCGGCGAAAAAGGCGGAAAAGCTACTTCCAAAGAACACGGCAAAGATTTCTATAAAGAGATTGGCAAAAAAGGCGGCAACAGCTCAGGCAGCAACAGATAAATAAATAGATCAGGAAGATTTACCACCCGGCACACACTGGGAAGGACTGGCTCTCCATCTGAGGGCCAGCTTTTTTTGTGCTTTTGGCGGCTGGCTGCTAAGAGGAGAGGGGCCCAGCACTCAACGAGCGGAAAAACTATTAAACTCGTATTCTGGGGCTTTGAAGCTGGCTTTGATCTTCGTATGCTGGAAGCGTGCGTATCGATTGCCAATCAATATTGCAGTTTGGATGCCGGAACTGAGTAAATTTATAACGGTTTTTACTAGTTTTGAGCAAAAATGACCCTATTTGATGCTAGTAATTTCATTTTCGCTTTAGTCTAATAAAGAAATTCGGCAAATATATGCGGGTTTTCGAAGTTTATATGCGGGTTTGAGGATTTTATTTGCAGCTTTTTGATTTTTATTTGCAGCTTTCGACTTTTTATTTGCAGGTTTTTCTATTATCGTGCAGGATGGGTTCGTTCCATGTGGGTTCGCCTTTTACATTGCAGGTTTTGCTGTTTATATGCAGATCCGCCATTGTTCAGCTTCAGCCCTTGTCGGTGCCGCTCCCGCATTTCGCTCATAAAAAAAGGGCGGCAAGCTTTCTGAAGATCAGAAAAACTTACCACCCAGCACACACATATATTGTATACATGAATGATTGATGATTGCAAGACGATGTGACCAGTTTCTTTTTGAGCACCAGCTTAGGGACATGGCGCTCGCAAGCCCCCTCCTGATAACTCCCCCAAAATTAACCACTCCCCCAAAAAGCACGAAACCTTTACCCAGTCCCCCATCTCCATGTTAAAATGAATAAGCATGATTGAACCCAGATCGGGAGGCAGAATAATGGAAATACCTATTCAGGCGCTTCTTTTGAAGATGGAAGAAGAGCTTAAGAAAGCGAAGTCAGCAGGAGAGGATAAGGCGGTGAGAGATCATTTGCTGATTATCAGGTCTCTTTGCGATGTGGCTATAGATGCTGGACAAAGCACGCGGGAAACTATTCAATATCCTCAAACACAACCATCGAAAAGCGAACAGCAGGTGAGCAGCTGGGAGCTTCAAAAAATGATGGGAAGCACAAAGAAGCCCGGAGAGCAGGCTTCCAAAGATGAGGATGAAGCAAACGGGGATTCTATTTTTGATTTTTAATTGCTGCCGAAGAAGCTGCATGTGATAAAAGCCGGTATGATGGTCGGCTTTTTCTTATTGGCTTTTAGAAGGGAAAGATCATCAAGGAACTAGCACGGAGGAGAAAAAATGAAAACGATATTATCTGCATTGCAATGGGTGTTTTTCATCATTGCATCATCCATTGTTGTGCCAATTGCTATATCTCAGCTGTACCAGCTGAATGCCCAGGAAACAGCATCCTTGCTGCAAAGCACGCTTCTTGTGCTGGGGATTGCGGGTCTCATTCAGGTTCTGGCAGGTCATAAACTGCCGATTAATGAGGGGCCTGCCGGTTTATGGTGGGGAGTTTATTCGATTTATGCAGGACTCTCAAGCACGCTGTTTGCTTCCAATATTGAAACGCTTCAGGCGCTGCAGGGTGCCATTATGATCAGCGGCCTATTCTTTATTGCGTTTGCAGCGTTTGGTCTTATTGGAAAACTGGCGAAGCTGTTTACACCTGCAGTGACGGGCATTTATCTGCTGCTGCTTGTTTTTCAAATCGGCGGATCCATTATTAAAGGAATTTTCGGCATCGGCTACAGGCAGCAGACAGTAGATCCGGTTATTCTTATTTTGTCAGTCGTCATTGTTCTTTTTACGTATTATTTAAGCAGCCACAGAGTAAAGGCGATTAAGCAATATTCTATTTTAATTGGCCTTGTGGCAGGCTGGATCCTGTTCGCTGTGTTTGGAGCGGCAAAGCCTGTAGAAACGGCTGGGAATATTTTTTCGCTGCCGGGCATTTTCCCATTAGGATTTCCTAAATTTGATGCAGGCCTGCTTGTGACGGCGTTTTTCATTTCGATCCTGCTTGTGGCCAATATGCTGGCAAGCATCAGGGTTGCAGAAGAAGCGGTTAAGGTAACAAATCCTTATACTTTGGGGAAGGATACGCTTATTCAGCGGGGCAGGAGAGCAGGGTTTGGAGCTGGTGCAAGCCATCTTCTGAGCGGATTGTTTGGCGCAATCGGCCCGGTTCCGATTTCTGGCGCCGGCGGATTTATTGCTGCGACAGGAAGCGGTGAAAGAAAGCCGTTTATTGTAGGAAATGCCATCATTATTCTGATGAGCTTTATTCCGCTTATTTTGCACTTGTTCGCAGCCCTTCCTGCTCCTGTCGGTTTCGCGGTTCAGTTTGTGGTGTTTGCCGGTATGGCTGGGATGGCACTGTCGCAGTTTGATCAGGAGAAGGACCAGAAAAGGCTCAGGTTCATTGCAGGGATTGCCCTGCTTGCCGGGATTGGCGCCATGTATGTGCCTGCACAGGCGTTTAAAGGGTTTCCGCCGGTTCTTATTTCTGTTTTAAACAATGGGCTAATTTTAGGGACGCTGATTGCGATCGCAGTTGAGCAGCTGATGCTGCGCGTCACAAAACGTTCACTGGGGTAAGGATTGGAAAGAGCCTGCCGGTTAGGTATGATAAGAAGAGATCTTACTTCAGAACAGGAGTTGTATCAATGAAAACGTTCATAATTGCTGCAGCTGTTAATGCATTCCTTGCTGTTGCTCTTGGTGCATTCGGGGCGCATGGCTTGGAAGGGAAAATTCCGGAGAAGTATTTGAAAATCTGGCAGACAGGTGTACAGTACCAGATGTTTCATGCAGCAGGATTGTTTGTGATTGCACTGCTCCTGAACAAGCTCCCGCAGGCAGGCATTCTTAATTGGTCCGGCTGGCTGATGGTTGCCGGCATCATTCTTTTCTCGGGAAGTCTTTATATCCTGAGCCTGACACAGGTTGGCGTGCTTGGCGCCATAACCCCGCTCGGCGGAGTGGCATTTTTAGCTGCCTGGGTTTTGATTATCATCACAGCTGTAAAATATCTATAACAAAAGGCGCCTCTTCAAAAAGAGGCGCCTTTGCTGTTTTGATCGACATTTAATTCGATTAAATTCCCATCAGGATCAGCGCAAAAAATTTGGGCAAAGCCGCTCATACTATTCGGTTTTTCTAAAATTTCCACACCATTCTTTTTCAGCCAGTTCAGTGTTTCTGAATAGCTTTGGACTCTGAGAGCAAAGTGGCCTTCTCTGCTGCTCAGTTTCTTGTCGCGCCGGATGGTTTGGGATTCTGGGAAGACGATAAGGTGAAGCTGCTGATGCTGCCCAATTCCATACCAGGCGCCTTCAAACTTAAAGTCAGGGCGTTTTATTTCAGTCAGGCATAATATTTCGCTGTAAAATCTCTTCGCCCTTTCGAGATTTGAGACAGTAAGACTGACATGGTGCAATTCTTGATAATGAATCATAAAAATCATCTCCCTTGCTGAGCAGGCTATAAGGAAATTATGGACGTATTATGCCGATTTGAAAAGAAAAAAAGACAGCCTTTAAGGCTGCCTGAATTTCATTATCTGGATGGATACGAAGACATTCTTATTGGATAATCATAAGCAATTGGTTCATCAAACGTAATGTAATCCAGGTACACAGTCAGCAGTAAATAACGGGTGCCGGTAGTGGATTCGCTTAGAATAATATGATCACGGCCGGCAGCTTCAATTTCGCCCTGAAAGACTTTGGCATTCCATTCCCGGTTGTTTTCAAAAGTCATATAGACAGTGGCTACTTTTCCTCTGTTCAGCCGGAGAATGTTTTCTACATAGGATTCTTCCAGCGGAAGCATTCCAGGAGTCTGCTGGGTTTGCTGCTGCTGTGATGGGTATGGAGGCACCATAAGGCCGCCCTGTCCCCCGCCTTGCTGCATCTGTCCCTGCTGACCGCCTTGCTGTCCTCCGCCCTGCTGTCCCTGGCCTCCCTGCTGCCCTTGCTGAGCATAAGGGGACATGCCCATTCCATATCTTTGGTCGTAACCATAGGCACTGTAATCAGGTGCGCCGCCAAATTGATTGTACATAAGCTGAAAACCTCCTTAAAGAATTGTGTAATCCGGCTGTGCTTTTTAGGAAGTCAGCCTTATAACGAATGGCTAGTAAACAGATGGGCAGTCCTGCTGGCTTGGAAAGAAAAAACAGTGGGATTTAAAGCGCCCGGCATTTGGCTGGTTATACCACTGAGGCGGACAATCACCAGGCGGCTTGAAAAACCAGAGGGAATTTTCCGCCGGGCTGAACCGCTGGCCATTTATCACTCTTTTAGCAAGAGATAATTCTTTCTGGCGGGGCCGCTGAAAAAAATAACCCCGCTGGGTTGCTTCAAAGCCGCCCGGACGCTGATAAATCATTTTTTTAAGGGAGGAAATACCTTTAAAATCAAGGCACTTTGCTCTCACCCGGTTTACTCCGACATTTCCGACAAGGAGCATGCCTTTTGTTCCATCTCCTTCAGCCTCAGCCCGCATCAGCCTGGCGAGAAGCTTTACTTCGGCATTATTATAAGAAATGACTGCCATTAATCTCACCCGCCTTCAGGTTGCTGTTTTCTAGCTGCGGAAGGATGTGATTCTCATTCATAGGTATGAAGAATAAACAAGGCTTATGACAAAATAGAAAAGCGCAAGCCGCTCGTTCAGCCCCGACAAGCGCTGGAGCTGGACAAAACAACTTCTAAAAATCAGCAAACTAAGTACATTACAAATTCTAATGTCATAAAAAAAGCTGCCCCCAGTTTCATAACCAGGGGCAGCTTTTTTTAATTTATCAAACGTGAAGAAAAGCCTGAATTTTATCTTCCGGAAGAATGTTCCCAACATAGAAGGAGCCAAATTCTCCGTAACGTGCGCTGACTTCATCAAATCTCATTTCATAGACTAGCTTTTTAAACTGAAGGACATCCTCCGCAAAGAGCGTGACACCCCATTCATAATCATCAAAGCCGACAGACCCAGTAATGATCTGCTTGACTAGTCCGGCATATTTTCTGCCGATCATGCCGTGGCTTCTCATCAGGGACCTTCTATCCTGCATCGGAAGCATATACCAGTTGTCGTTCCCCTGGCGGCGCTTGTCCATTGGATAGAAGCAGACGTGCTTTGCTTTTGGAAGAGAAGGGTACAATCTTGCGCGGACCTGCGGATTTTCATAAGGATCGCCATCCCCGCCCATATAGTTGCTCAGTTCAACTACTGACACATAGGAATAAGAAGGTATCGTAAATTCAGCAAGCTTTGACTTGTTGAATTCATTTTCAATTTCATTAAGCTCTTCCATTGTCGGACGGAGAATCATCAGCATAAAATCTGCCTTTTGACCGAGAATACTGTAAAGAGCCTGGCTTCCGTTTCCGGCATCCTCAGCGAGTCCCCATTTTTCCAGCAACCCCATAAATTCATAAGTGGCGGCATGTCTGTCTTCCTTAGGGGCTAGCTTCCAGGCTGTCCAGTCCATAAGGCGGAAATCATGCAGGCTGTACCAGCCGTCAAGCGTTTGTGCTGCTTCATTTGGCGTGTTCTGTTCGTTCATCTATTTTCACTCCCGTTTCGATTAAAAGTGAGCTAATTCAACATTAACTATAACATAATTGACAACGTTCAGACGTGTCCAAACCTTGAACTTAGGAATCATTGGAAATTCGGCAGAAATTCTTGGCGATTGGAATGGTTTTTCCTAATGGCGGGTATCTGTAAATTGACAGTCAATTTTCAATAAAAAGAATTCAGTTTGTAAGCGCTGCAAAGCAAAAGCGTTTATTTGTTTTTATCTGCAAGTAGGATATTCTAAGAAAAGAGCAGCAATTGGAGATAAACAAGGAGGTTTTTTGAATGGCAGATTTATTCTCAAGCTTAAAGGAGCGCATTTCCGGAAAAGGTATTCGCCTTGTTTTCCCGGAAGGCAAGGATGAGCGGATTTTGGAAGCGGTAAGCCGCCTTGCGAAAGAAGGAGAAGTTCAGCCGCTTGTGATTGGCAATGAAAAAGAAACAGCAGACAAAGCGAAGGAACTCAATCTCGATCTGGGAAGCGCAGAAATTGTAGATCCGCAAAATTTCACAGGATTCGATGAAATGGTTCAATTATTTGTTGAGCGGAGAAAAGGAAAAGCGACAGAAGAGCAAGCCCGCCAAATCCTGCTGGATGAAAACTACTTCGGCACAATGCTTGTTTACATGGGACAGGCTCACGGCCTAGTAAGCGGTGCGGCTCACTCAACTGCCGACACAGTCCGTCCTGCTCTTCAAATCATTAAAACAAAGCAGGGCGTTAAGAAAACATCCGGCGTATTCATCATGGTGCGCGGAGACGAAAAATACGTTTTTGCTGACTGTGCGATCAACATTTCACCAGACAGCCAGGATTTGGCTGAAATTGCCCTTGAGAGTGCCAAGACAGCTAGAATGTTCGATATCGAGCCGAAAGTGGCAATGCTCAGCTTTTCAACAAAAGGCTCTGCCGTTTCTCCTGAAACAGAGAAAGTGGCAGACGCCGTGAAGCTGACAAAAGAATTGGATTCCCTGCTTGCCGTCGACGGCGAGTTCCAATTTGATGCGGCATTTGTTCCATCTGTAGCAGCAAAAAAGGCGCCGGATTCCGAGATTAAAGGCGATGCAAATGTCTTCATTTTCCCAAGCCTTGAAGCAGGGAACATCGGCTACAAGATTGCCCAGCGCCTTGGAGGCTTTGATGCAGTCGGTCCTATTCTGCAGGGCTTGAATATGCCGGTAAACGATCTGTCCCGCGGCTGCAGCAGCGATGACGTATACAAGCTCGCTCTGATTACAGCCGGTCAGGCAGCAGCAGAATAAGAAGAGGAAAAGCCGGTCAGAGCGATGACCGGCTTTTTTTGTAAGATTAAATTATGTACTTAGTCAGATGATTTTCAGAAGTTGAAATGGCCAGCTCCAGCGCCTAGCCCCTCGAGGTCATAAGCCGGTCATCCAGAGAAAGGAAAGACCGCCTTTCTCCGGCTGCCCGTCTTATGCTTGTCGGGGCTGAGCAAGGCGCTTCCGCTTTTAAGTCAATATGCTCTTTTGGTTTTTCAGCAGCGAGGCAAAGGGAAAGGATCTATACTAATTAAGAAGGGGCTGATGGCCATGGGTGAAGCGGCGAAGGATTCTAAACGACCGGTTATCGCACTGACTGGGGCGAGCGGGTATATCGGAAGCAGTCTGCTGAAAAGGCTGGAAGGAAAGGCGAAGATTGTTGCTTTGTCAAGAAACGGGGATCAGAGGGAAGACAGTGCTGCTGTTTCGTGGCGCTCCTGTGATCTTTTTTCCCTGCAGTCTGCAGAGGAGGGACTAAGAGGCGCCGATTACGCAGTGTATCTCGTTCATTCCATGATGCCTTCTGCAAGGCTGACACAGGCAAGTTTTGAGGATATGGATCTGATTTTAGCTGATAATTTTGCCAGGGCGGCTAAGAAGAACGGCATTAAACAGATTGTCTATTTGAGCGGCATTATTCCGGAGAATACTGAGAATCTGTCGCGGCATTTAAAGAGCAGGCTTGAGGTGGAAAAGGTGCTCGGTTCTTACGGCGTTCCGGTTACAACGCTCAGGGCAGGGCTCATTGTCGGTCCGCAGGGCTCTTCATTTCCCATTCTGTCCAGGCTTGCCAGCAGGCTTCCTGTAATGCTCCTGCCGAAGTGGACAAGAACAAATACGCAGCCGATCGCGCTAAGCGATGTCCTGACGGCTCTTTGCGGGTGCATTGGCAGGGAAGATCTTTACACCCGCGCAATTGATGCCGGAGGACCTGATGTGATGACCTACAAGGAAATGATTGTTCAGACAGCAGAAGTGATGGGGAAAACGCCATACACGGCTGACGTTCCCTTCCTGTCAGTAACGCTTTCCAGGCTGTGGATTTCCTTGATAGCCCAGGCGCCGAAGGAAACAGCTTATCCGCTTATTGAAAGCCTGATCCACCCGATGACGGCAGATAAGGAAAAAATGGCCGCTGGGATCAGCTATGGCCGGCAGACATTCAAGGAAGCTGCGGCAAGGGCTCTGGAAGAGGAAAAAGGAGCAGAAAAAAAGAAGAACAGCGGCCATTCCAGGAAAACTTCCTCTTTTACTGGAGTGCGTTCTGTCCAGAGAATCCTCATTCCGGAAGGCCAAACAGCCGATTGGGCTGCTGCCTATTACATGCAATGGCTTGGGAGCTTTGCAAAGCCTCTCCTTTCTTCAAGGACTGATGCCGAAAGAAAAGCGAGCGTGTTCTTGCCGTTTTTGAAAAAGCCGCTTCTTGAGATGAGTTATGTAAAAGAGAGAAGCACGTCTGACAGAGCTTTATACAAAATCAGCGGCGGAATGTTTGTCTCGAGACAGGAAGGACCAGCGGGGAGAATAGAGTTCAGGCAGGTTCCGGGAACGCAGGAATGCATTATTGCCATTCACGAATACAGACCATCGCTGCCATGGATTATTTACAAAACCACCCAGGCGAAAATCCACCTTGCTGTTATGAATCTCTTTAAAAAACATTTGCTGAAGCTGATGAAAAAAGGGCATCCTTATGAGCAGGGGCAGCAAGTGCGGAAAATGGCTGACGAGCATTAAACACCTTGCTCTTTTTCGCGGATAAAACAGGCATTCATGCTATAATGTGATCACTGACATTTCCCGAAAGGAACATCTTATGGAAGAGTTATCAAGACAATTACTAAATCAGCCTAAGTGGCGTATGATAGATCAGTCAAGCCTTGGTCCTTTGTTTGAAGCAGAGCAATCCTTCGCCTATGATGACACGCTTTGCGAGGCAGTCGGCCGGAATATGTCCCCTGCAACAGCAAGGTCATGGGTGCACCATGACACAATTGTTCTCGGCATCCAGGATGCAAGGCTCCCTCATGTGGAAGAAGGCATTCAATATTTGCAGAATCAGGGCTACAGGGTCATTATCCGGAATTCAGGCGGACTTGCGGTTGTGCTGGATGAAGGCGTGCTCAACATCTCCCTCATTTTTCCGGATGCGGAAAAAGGAATTGACATCAGCCGCGGCTATGAAGCCATGTGGGAACTTATTAAGCTGATGCTCGCTGACTACGGAAAGAAAATCGAAGCAAGAGAAATCTCCGGCTCCTACTGCCCCGGAAGCTATGATTTAAGCATCGGAGGCAAAAAATTCGCCGGCATTTCCCAGCGCCGCCTTCGAAATGGTGCAGCAGTGCAAATTTATCTGTGCATCAGCGGAAGCGGATCCAAAAGAGCACAGCTCATCAAAGAATTTTATGAAGCAGGGCTCCAGGGCGAAGAAACGAGATTTGACTATCCTTCTATTATTCCGGATACAATGGCTTCCCTATCGGAATTGCTCGGTGTTCAGCTGACAGTCAATGACATGATGATGAAGCTGCTTGTTACGTTAAAAAGTTTAAGCGGGCGCATTTTCTCTTCATCCTTATCTATTGACGAACAGCTGCTGTTTGAAAAGAACCTGCTCCGCATGATGGAAAGAAACAAAAAAATCCGCATCGGCTCGTAGAACCTTCCAGAAGAGAAGGTTCTTTTTTATTGTCATTAAAAGTCTGACCTTTTTTCCTGAATGAAACGGGTAAAAACTCGCAGTAAGCAGCCATTCCTCTTTAGCATCAAGCCTTAACCTGAAAGAAAAGAAGTTTACATGAAAGCGAGAGGGGAATTGGTATGTAGCACTAAAATTGATAGGAGAGGGGCTCATACTAGTTGCATCAGTTTATTGGAGGGCTGGAAGCCGTAGTTGCATCTGTTTCAGGCTTTATGTGGACATATCTTCTTTCGATTTTACTAATCGGAGGCGGAATATTTCTTGCATTTAAAATTAAATTTTTCCAATTTCGTTTCTTTGGCCATATGATCCACCAGACAATTGGTCAGATTTTCAAAAAAAATAAACATGCTGGAAGCATCACTCCTTTCCAAGCCTTCACTACAACACTTGGTGCCACAGCAGGGGCGACCAATATTGTCGGGGTCCCGGTAGCGATTGCGCTTGGAGGGCCAGGCGCCTTGTTTTGGATGTGGGCAGTTGCTTTGCTTGGAATGGGCACGCGCTACTGTGAAATAGTTCTTGGAGTAAAATATAGAGAAAAAAATAAGGATGGAGAATGGGTCGGAGGCCCGCAGTACTATATTAAAAAAGGCCTTGGCTGGAATAAAATCGCAGCTCTTTTTGCTTTTTTCCTTATGCTTGAGGCAATTCCAAGCGTTATGGTGCAGTCAAACTCCATCTCAACCCAGCTGGAAAGCTCTTTTGGCTGGTCCACTATGGTAACAGGCCTTATTATCATGCTAATGGTCGGACTTGTCGTCTATGGCGGCATTAAGAGGATCGGGAGTGTGACGGACAAAGTTGTACCGTTCATGGTTCTTACTTATTTGATTGTTTGTCTTATTGTTATTTTTGCTAATGCTGCAGAGCTTCCGGGTGTTTTAGGTTCTATCTTCCTTCATGCGTTTACTCCAATTTCTGCAGCTGGAGGATTTGCCGGTGCCGCAATCGGCCAGGCGATCAGATGGGGGATTGCAAGAGGTCTTTATTCAAATGAAGCCGGTCTTGGAACAGGGCCGATCGCCAATGCGGCAGCTCAGACAGATCATCCGAGCAAGCAGGGACTATGGGGAATCTTAAGTGTTTTCCTTGATACTATTGTCATTTGCTCAATTACAGGCATTACGGTTCTTGTCAGCGGGGTCTGGAAAACCATTGGGGCGGATAATGCTTCATCCATGACAGCAGCTGCTTTAAGCTCCCTTTTCGGAAAAAGCTTCGGCGGGGTATTCATCTCTATTTTCCTCTTCCTGTTTGTCATCACAACAGTTATTGTGGTGATCTATTATGGAGAAAAGCAGGCGGAATATTTATTCGGACTGAAAGTGTCTAAAGGAATGAGACTCGTATACACTGTATCTGTCTTTTTAGGTGCGATAGGCGGCCTTCAATTTATCTGGCAGTTCCTTGATTTGCTGCTTGGAATGGCTGTTATCTGCAACGTTGTTCCGCTCTTATTTCTCCATAAAGACCTTAAAGAAATTACAGCAGATTATGTGGAGCGCATCTATCACGGCAAATCAGGCAGTGCAAAGGTAAGATTGTTTACCGATGCACAGCCTGAGATGAAAAAGGAAGGCACTTCAATGAACTAAAAGAAAGGACAGGCGCTCAGCCTGTCCTTTTTCTTATTACCAGAATTTATAAGTGTATTTAGATAGCTAATTCAACGGCAGAAACGGAGTTCGCCGATATAATCACAAGATCGCCGATATAAAGAAAAAAGTGCTCGATATATTTCAAAATCCGCTGATATCAAGTGATCATCCGCCGATATCTGATGGTGAATCGCCGATATCCTGTAACGATCCGCCGATATAGGACAGGAGAAAGGGGACTTTATAGCGATCTCCCTCAAGAAACAGCTCAAAGAATAAGTGCGGCATCTAAAACCGGCCCTTAGTTAATAAAAGAGCCGGTTTTAAGCTGCAGAAACAGAGTTCGCCGATATAATCACAAAATCGCCGATATAAAGAAAAAAGTGCTCGATATATTTCAAAATCCGCTGATATCAAGTGATCATCCGCCGATATCTGATGGTGAACCGCCGATATCCTGTAACGATCCGCCGATATAGGACAGGAGAAAGGGGACTTTATAGCGATCTCCCTCAAGAAACAGCTCAAAGAGGAAGTGCGGCATCTAAAACCGGCCCTTAGTTAATAAAAGAGCCGGTTTTCGAATGCAGAAACGAAGATCGCCGATGTTTTGTCCAGCTTCAGCCGCTATCCCGTTCTGAGTGTCTTCAAAATACCGAAAAGTCTAAAACCGGACTTTTCGGTATTTTCTTCAGAGCTTGTCAGAGCTGAAAGAGCGGCTTGCGCTTTTCTAATTTGTCCAGCTCCAGCCGCTAGCCCCTCGAGGTCATAAGCCGTTCATCCAGGGAAAGGAAAGACCACCTTTCCCCGGCTGATCGTCTTATGCTTGTCGGGGCTGAACGAGCGGCTTGCGCTTTTCTAACTTGTCCAGCTCCAGCCGCTAGCCCCTCGAGTCGCTTCGGAAAATACCAAAAAGTCAAAGTGCAGACTTTTCGGTATTTTCCTCCAGCGCTTGTCGGGGCTGAACAAGCGGCTTTCGCTTTTCTATTATTCAGCCAGCTTTTCAAGGTTCCCGTTGCGGTCCATTTTAAATTTGGCTGCAGGGCGTTCTTCTTCTTCAAATAATGTCAGCTTTCTCGCTCTGTTCATGATTTTCATCAATGTTTCATAGTCTTCTTGAATGGTATGCGTGTTTTCTTCCATCTTTGAGATTCTGGACTGAAGCTCTTCATTATGAATAATCAAGTCTTTCACTTCGCGTTTAAGCCGCTCATTTTCCTGCTTGAGTACAGCAGCATGTTCAGAATGGACGTCATAATTCTGCAAAAATGCAATAACCTGATCCATTGTGAGCGAATGGCTTGCTTTGACAGGGGCAAAGACCGGAATTTCATAGGATTCTGTATCAGAGTCTTCTATTTCTGCTTCATAGTGGGAAGAAATCTCTGAAGCTGTTAAAGTCTCAGAAGCTTCTTCTTCTTCAAGATAATGGTGAACAGATGGTGTTTGGGCGGGATCAGGATTGTACAGCAGCTTTTTCTTGGCCGGCTGTCCGCTTCCTTGAGCCCTCATCTTTTGCTTGCGCTGTTTTTTAGCAAGCTGCAGAGCCTTTTCATACTGATGGCGGACAACGGCATTCCAGCGGAAACCGCAGGCTGCTGAAGTGCGGTTCAGTTTATCTCCTACTTCTTCAAAAGCATTCAGCTGTGTACTGCCCTCGCGCACATGGCGAAGAACGGTTTCAGCGAGCAATAAATCATTTTCTTCCGACCAGGCATCTTGTCTTTGTTTCATCTTCTCAACTCCCTAAGAAAATATAAGTTTGGGTTGTTACCATGATGGCCAGATTGCCTGTTTTCTATACAATTCCTAGAAGGATAATAGAAAAAAAGCGAAAGAAAGCCTATGCAAAAGTCTGAAAAAAGGAAACGCTTCCACAGCTTGCACCTTCGTGCTAAGAAAGGTAAAATACCCAATAGTGTCTGTAAATAGACGGAGTAAAATTTAACAAAGCTTTGTGATTGATAAGAAAGAAAAAAGGGAAAAACAACCGGGAGATCGAAATTAATAGAGAACAGGCCAGTCTAAAAAGGTCGCCATTGCCGAAAATCTGCATGGTGATTTTTTGTTAGGTTTATAACCTAAGACCCGCCATACTTGCAAGGGGTTTAAGGGAAAAATATGTAAAAAAATAGGTATAATTGTCGACAGGCTGCCGATATAATAAATGAGAGATGTTTTCAGCCTGACTGAAACGGAAGAGGGAAAGCGATGACGAATCCAAATGGGAAATTGTCTGAGGAAAAGGTATTCAAAGATCCTGTTCACCGCTACATACATGTCAGAGACAAGCTGATATGGGATTTGATCGGGACAGCTGAATTTCAGCGGCTGAGAAGGATCCGCCAGCTCGGTACGACCTATTTGACATTTCATGGAGCGGAGCATAGCCGTTTTACCCACTCAATGGGCGTCTATGAGATTGTTCGGAGAATCATAGATGACGTGTTCAAGGGCCGTCCTGAATGGAATGATGATGAAAGAATGGTCAGTCTCTGTGCTGCGCTTCTTCACGATCTTGGGCATGGTCCGTTTTCCCATTCCTTCGAAAAAGTGTTTCATCTTGATCATGAAGATTACACGCGGGCGATTATTACTGGCGATACGGAAGTGAACCGGGTCCTCAGAGGCATGGGAGATGATTTTCCGAAAAAGGTAGCGGAAGTAATCGCCAAAACGTATTCCAACAAACAGGTTGTTAGCCTGATTTCAAGCCAGATTGATGCGGACAGAATGGATTACCTTCAGCGGGACGCGTACTATACAGGCGTCAGCTACGGCCATTTTGATATGGAACGGATTCTCAGGGTAATGAGGCCGCGCGAGGATCAGGTTGTGATCAAGCAAAGCGGCATGCATGCGGTCGAAGATTACATAATGAGCCGGTATCAAATGTACTGGCAAGTGTATTTTCATCCTGTCACACGAAGTGCGGAGGTTATTTTGACAAAGATTCTGCACAGAGCAAAGCACCTGTATCTGGACGGATATCAATTTGCCTTTGAGCCGCTTCACTTTCACTCCATTTTTAACGGAGAAATGACCCTGAAGGATTATCTGAAGCTGGACGAATCGATTATCATGTTCTACTTCCAGGAATGGCAAGAGGAAAAGGACTGGATATTAAGCGATCTCTGCAGCCGGTTTATCAACCGCAACCTCTTTCAATATGCAGAATTCAATCCGAATAATGTCGAAATGATGAAGCTTATGGAGCTGACGGCACTGTTTAAAAAAGCCGGCATTGATCCTGAATATTACCTTGTCGTTGACTCGTCCTCAGATCTGCCGTACGACTTTTACCGGCCTGGAGAGGAAGAGGAAAGACTGCCGATTCACCTGCTGCGCTCAAATGGCGAGATCCGGGAGCTCTCAAGAGAATCGGAGATTGTTGATGCCATTTCAGGAAAAAGGCGCACAGACCATAAACTATACTATCCACATGACTTGATTACCGATTTTTCATCCAAACGAACCATTAAAAAGAAAATCCTCGAGCTGCTTGGACTGACAAAGGAAAGCACAGAGAAAAAATAGACAAGAAAAGGCTCTTTTGAAAAATTGCTTCAAGACGCGGCCCATCTGCCGGCTATGTCAATGCAGCAATTTTTTGCCGAAAACAGCCGCAACGAAAAGGAGATGAAGGGGACGTGCTGAATGAACACGCGAAGGTCATGAAGGTTTTTTTGGCCTCAGGGGAGATCATCGGACGCAAAAAACTGCAGAAAATGATTTACATTGCAAAGAAAATCAATCTGCCATTCTATGAAAAATACGACTTTCACTTTTTTGGACCCTATTCAGAGGAATTGACGCTAAGAATAGAAGAATTGTGCAATTTAGGATTTTTAAACGAAGTGCGCGAGAAAAAAGGCGGCTACTTTCAATACCGCTATACACTGACTGATTCTGGAAAAGAGTTCTTGGGCCATTACGAATTGGACATGCCGCCGCTTGAGCCTTGCATGAACGATATGAACGGCCAGACAGCCCGTTTTTTAGAGCTTGTATCAACCGTGCTATTTTTTGAAGACCTCGAAAAAGAAGAGGTCAAAGAAAAAGTGTTTACCTTAAAAAGCAAGCAGCGCTACACAGACGAAGAAGTGGAAGAGGCTTATCAGTATATAGCAGCACTGCGTGAAAAGATTCTAAATTAATCATCAGATCGGGCCACCGCTGGAGCTGGACACAAGAAAAGCAAACAAAAAAGGTAAGCCGTGTGCTTACCTTTTTACATTCATATAAAACTGCTCTTTTAAAATATCAGAAAGCAGGCCGCTTTCAACAGGGCGCTTTTCCTGCTGCCCAGCTTTTTCTATCAAAAGATGATCTTCTGACAAAACGATTTTGCCCTCTGGAATCCTCTTGGCAATCAGCTGCCGCTTGTTAAAAGGCGATGCCGGATTGTCATGAATTTCTTTCTGAACAGATTCAAGTTCATCCTGCACATGCTGTATTTCAATATCTGAAAAGGCATAGGCTTTGATCCAGCTGCCTTCTTCGTTTTTTTGCTCCAGCAAATAGGTTCCTTTTTCGGTTTGCTGCCTGCTGACCCGGAATACGCCTGATTCAGAATGAACAGGTTCACCTGAAAACGGAACAGGCTTTAAGGGAATAGAGGTGCCAAACCCGGCATCAACAAGAAACATGCCTGACGCATTCTTAACAATGATGGTAAGATGTGTGCCGTCGAGTGCCCACTGGTCTTTCTCATTATTGTATACCGTTCCTTTCACAAGCTTTGCGTCAAAGCCAGCTTCTTTTAAAAAACGGTGCAGGAGCGGATTCAGTTCATAACATAAACCGCCTCTTTGCTGAATAAGGATCTTATCAGCGAGGTTATCCTCTGACAAGGATCTCTTCTCTTTATTCATCACATCAAGATTTTCAAACGGGATATGAAAGGCAAAGGCGCGCAATAATTCTTCCAGCTGTTCAAACTTAGCGGCGGTGCTCTGTTTCCAGCCGATCCGTTTGATAAATGCTTCCTGGAAATTCACAATCAGCCCTCCTCTAACTAGAAAAAGCCGCGTAAGCAGCTTTTTACTGATCGCTCAGGCGGACACCGCCGACAGCGTAATGATTTTTCGGCATTTCTTCAATAAACACAGTCACTTTATCAGCTGTCGCTCCAGTTGTTTCTGTAACGGCAGCAGTCACCTTTTCAACAAGCGCCCGTTTTTGATCATCTGTACGGCCTTCGAGCATTTTCACTGTTACATATGGCATGCATCTATCGCTCCTTTATGGTGGTATAGACTCCAAGTATAGTATACTGGATTATGAAAAAACATGCAGGAATTGAAACTCTTCTCCTGCTGTTTCGTACTTACATGTAAATTTGTTTAAAGGAGAATACTGTGGACTTTTTCCGACTTGCTTATCCGCTTGAACAGCTTCCGTTCGTTATTATCTCGCTTGCCGCGGCTTTTACGCTTCATGAATTTGCCCATGCCTATTTTGCCTATAAATTCGGCGATCCGACGGCGAAAAACCAGGGCAGGCTGACACTGTCGCCGCTAGCTCATCTGGACATATTCGGTACACTCTTAATCATTATAGCCGGCTTCGGGTGGGCAAAACCAGTTCCCGTTAACCGCTTTTTCTTTAAAAACCCGCGCCTTGCCGGTGTTGTTGTTTCCATTGCCGGCCCTTTAAGCAATCTGCTGCTCGCATTTCTAGGTTATGCCATTTGGTACGGGCTGGTCGCAGCTGGTATGATGAATAATATCCCGATTAATGTGGCAGATTCACTGCAGCAGTTTTTCAGCATCTTTATTGGGCTTAATACGATCCTGTTCCTGTTTAACCTGCTGCCGTTTCCGCCCCTTGACGGATACCGGATTATTGAGGATCTTGTACCGAATACTTTAAGGGCGAAGATGTCCCAATTTGAACATTACGGGGCTATTCTGTTTCTTGTAATCGTCCTGACGCCGCTGAACAGATATGTCATTCAGCCTTACTTCGCATATGGACAAAACACGATTGGATCTGTTTTTGATCTGATTTTTAAATAATTGGAGGGTCATCAATGGAAGAGAAAAAGAAAAAAAGCATCGGCTTCAACATCATCAAAAACGACCCGACCGGCGGCCATAAAGGCTACGGTACAGGGGCACTCAGCCTTGAAAACGTATCTCCCGTGTTTGTGGATACAGAAGAGGGCGAGGCATTTGTTGATATTGGCGCCATGCATGCCAGAAGCACTGTTGAAAAAGGAATTAAATTTCTCCCAAATTTAGACGACGTTCCGCCAGGCAAGCCTTACTGGCTTGTATGGGTCACCATTGACCGGAATGAGGACGGGCCGTTTTATGCGGGCGTCACAGCTTGCTACATGACAGTAAACAGGGAAGCGAGAAGAGGCTACAAATCCCTCCCAGAGCACGTGAACCGAATGGATAAATCCATCAAACGCCACATTATCGTAGATCACATGGACAGCCGTTCAAAGGAAATTCTTGCAGCCTTTCTTGAAAAGCATGACAAAGGCACATGGGACCGCTCTTCAGATGAACTGAAAAAGGGCTTATCCTTATAAAAAAAGGCTGAAACCGCGTTTAAGCGGCTTCAGCCTTTTTGGCAATTTACCAGTGAAACATCTTTTGCCACCAGTTTTTCTTAGTGCCTTCTTTTGGCTGCTTCGGTTTTTCTTCGGCGCTTTTTTGTCCTGAGCAGTATTCCTGAGGCTGTGTGCCGGTCAGGTAGTAAACATACCTCTTTACAGGACAGCCTGCTGCTGAGAGCTTGCCGCTGGCAGGATCAATATAGACACCTGTCACACCGTTTGGAGGCTGGAACATCTCAGCCGGCCTGCTCCTCAATGCTTCTTCCATAAAGGAAGCCCAGATGGTTTTGGCAATTCCTCTCTCCTCAGCCTCCTCCATTTTTTGCCCTTTATCATAGCCGGTCCAAATACCTGTTACGAGGCTTGGGCTGTACCCGATCATCCAGCTGTCAGTGGAGGTGGAGCCCGATTTTCCGGCATACACATGCGTAAGTTTTCCTGCGATGCTGTTTCCTGTGACAGACGTGTAGCCGTTCAGCTTTTTATCAAACATCCCTGTCATGAGCTCTGTCGTTACAAAGGCTGCCGCTTCATTCAGCACTCTTTTTTCAGGCTGCTTGTATTCATACAGCAGCTGGCCGCTTGCGTCTTCGATCTTTTTAATATAGACAGGCTGGATCAGCTTGCCGCCGTTGGCTAGTATCCCGTAAGCATTGACCATCTCAGACAGCCTGACAGGGGATGTGCCGAGTGCGAGAGAAGGCACTTTTTTCAGCGGGCTTGTAATACCGGTTTTCCGGGCTGTATCAATCAGTGTCTCCATTCCGAGAAACAGATGCGTTTTAACCGCATAAATGTTGTCGGATACAGCAATAGCCTGTGCCAGTGAAATCGGCGCATTGGCAAAATAGCCATTATAATTGCCTGGTTCATAGGTGGATTTGCCGTTATCATATTCAAAATCTGTCGGCTCGCTTTTCATCATGGTTGATGGGGTAAAGCCGTGCGTAATGGCGGAATAATAGAGAAGCGGCTTCATCGTAGACCCCGGCTGCCTCTCTGCTTGTGTGGCCCTGTTAAAAGGGCTTTCTTCATAGCTCCTGCCGCCGACCATGGCTTTTACTTCACCAGTAGCAGGATCCAGCGACAATAAGCCTGTCTGCAGGCGGGAGGAAGCTTTAATCTGGCGCTTTATCTCCTGCTCCGCAAGAGTCTGCAGCTTTGGATCAAGCGTTGTGTAAATTCTCAGCCCGCTTGTTTCAAATTCATCCTTTGATAAATGAAGAAGCTTTCTTGCCTGCTGCATGGCTGTATCATAAAAATATGGTGCTATTTTCGATGAGGAGGTCTGTGAGGCATGATCAGCAAAAGACAGCTTTTTTCCGAATGCCTCCTGTGCCTGGGCTTTTGAAATAGCTCCGGTCTCCACCATCGCGTTCAGAACCGTTTTTTGGCGATCCTTTGCCTTGGTATAGTGAAGGAGAGGAGAGTACTGGCTTGGCCCCTTCGGCACACCTGCAAGCATGCTTGCCTCTGCAAGAGTCAGATCCTTTGCCTTTTTGCCAAAATAATAATTGGAAGCAGCCTCGATTCCGTAAGCGCCATGGCCATAATAAATGGTATTTAAATAGCCCTCAAGAATCTGATCCTTGCTGTAATTCGCTTCAAGGCGGAACGTATAAAATGCCTCATCCAGCTTCCTTGTCCACGTTTTATCATGCTTCAGAAACAGGTTCCGTGCATACTGCTGCGAGATCGTGCTTGCCCCCTGCACCTTTGACATGGACTTCAGATCTGCCGCAGCCGCGCCTGCTATCCGTTTGATATCAAAACCATGATGCTCGTAAAAATGCCTGTCTTCTATTGCGATTGCAGCTTCCTTTATAAAAGGAGAAATATTTTCGTTTTTCACCCAATAGCGCTTCTGACCGTGGTGGGTTTCGCCCATCTTTGTGCCGTCCCCCGCAAACAGAATGGTAGACTGCGATACAGTCAAGGAAGGAGGGCCCTGAATTTTAGCGGATAAATAAACAGTAAAAATAGCTGTAAAAAGAAAAAGCAACAGGATCAGACAGATAAAAAAACAGGCGCGCAAAGTTTTTACGGTAATCCTCAGCCGTTCCGGATTCATGCAGACTCCCTCCATTCTCTAATAAACTGTTAATCAGTATGAGGTTTTCTGCTGCTTTCTAAACCTCTGATGAAAATGGATGGAAATTTTCCTTGCAATTTTGCCGGATTCCTCTATACTTTTGCTGAGGTTTGAGTAAAATGACCGAGTTTGTGAAAAAGTGAAACGGGAACGATACTAGTGGACACAAACTAACAATCTTCCAACTTGAAAGGATGGTTCAACATGTCTGAACTTTGGTATACAGAAAAACAAACGAAAAACTTTGGAATCACGCTAAAAGTGAAGCAAACTTTACATACAGAACAAACAGAATTTCAGCACCTTGAAATGGTCGAAACAGAGGAATTCGGCAACATGCTGTTCCTTGACGGCATGGTCATGACTTCTCAAAAAGATGAATTTGTTTACCACGAAATGGTTGCTCACGTGCCATTGTTCACTCACCCCAACCCTGAGAACGTGCTGGTAGTTGGCGGAGGAGACGGCGGCGTTATCCGTGAAGTGCTGAAGCATCCGTCCGTGAAAAAAGCAACGCTCGTTGACATTGACGGAAAAGTGATTGAATACTCAAAGAAATTTTTGCCTGAAATTGCCGGGAAGCTTGAAGACCCGCGCGTTGACGTGAAAGTAGGCGACGGCTTTATGCACATCGCTGAAAGCGAAAACGAATACGACGTCATCATGGTTGACTCCACTGAGCCGGTAGGACCTGCTGTTAACCTGTTCTCAAAAGGCTTTTACGCTGGAATATCCAAAGCGCTGAAAGAAGACGGCATCTTTGTTGCCCAATCGGACAACCCTTGGTTCACACCGGACCTGATCCGCAACGTGCAGCGCGACGTGAAAGAAATTTTCCCAATCACAAAGCTATATGTGGCTAACATTCCGACATACCCAAGCGGCCTCTGGACATTCACATTGGGATCTAAAAAATACGACCCGCTTGAAGTTCCGGAAGACCGCTTCCATGAAATTGAAACAAAATACTATACAAAAGAACTTCACAGAGCAGCATTCGCCCTGCCGAAATTTGTTGCGGATTTAACGAAGTAATCATCGGGAGGAGAAAACACCATGCGCTTTGATGAAGCTTATTCAGGAAACGTATTTATAAAAAGCCACCCGTCCTTCGAAGAAGCGGAAGCTGTACTTTACGGGATGCCGATGGACTGGACCGTCAGCTACCGTCCTGGTTCCCGCTTCGGTCCGGCAAGGATCAGGGAAGCATCTATCGGGCTGGAAGAATACAGCCCATACCTCGACCGCGAGCTTGAGGAAGTTAAATACTACGATGCAGGAGACATTCCGCTCCCATTTGGGAATGCCCAGCGAAGCATTGACATGATCGAAGAATTTGTTGACCAGATTCTCGCAAGCGGAAAATTCCCGCTCGGCATGGGCGGCGAACACCTGACAGCCTGGCCTGTCATGAAAGCTGTCTACAAAAAATACCCGGATCTCGCCATCATTCACATGGATGCGCACACAGACCTCCGGGATGAATACGAGGGCGAACCGCTCTCCCATTCAACACCGATCAAGAAGATCGCAAACCTGATCGGCCCGAAGAACGTGTACTCCTTCGGAATCCGTTCAGGCATGAAAGAAGAATTCCAATGGGCAAAAGAAGCAGGCATGCACATCTCAAAGTTCGAAGTTCTCGAACCATTGAAAAAGGTGCTCCCGACCCTTGCCGGCCGCCCTGTCTACGTCACCATTGACATCGACGTGCTCGACCCTGCGCACGCGCCCGGTACCGGAACCGTTGATGCAGGCGGCATCACATCAAAAGAACTGCTCGCTTCCATCCATGAAATTGCCGGCGCTGATATTAGAGTGGTTGGCGCCGATCTGGTAGAAGTGGCACCAAACTATGACCCATCTGAACAGACCGTCAACACAGCAAGCAAGCTGCTGCGTGAAATGATCCTGGGCTGGGTGCAGAAGAGATAAGCGCATAGACTGACTTGAGGGGAGCCTTTTTACGGGGGGCTTCTCTTGGGTTGGTTTTTTTGTTTTTTAGAGAGGGGATGGTCTCTGTCCCCCTATGTATAGAGGTGCCTGTCCCCCATCAAGGTAAAGTACAAAAGATATGTCCCCATAAGTGGAACATGCGATGTTGAGCGGCTTTGTAAGGGAGTGTCGCTGTCCCCTAATGCGGTAAAGCATCAAGGGACAGACACCGCATACTTGGTGCCTGTCCCTTGCTTTGCTAAAGGGATAAAGGACTGGAACCAGGCTTTCTGCTCCTTGGGAGACAACAAAAAAATGGTGCAGCCTATGTCCCTTGCCGCTTTAGTATACTGGGGGCCAGGTCCCTCTGTATAAAGGTAAAGGTAAAGGGGGACAGAGACCCCCAAATTCCGCCCCGCTATTGAACTTTTGCCAAAACATCTTTATACTATTGAAGTTATAGTGGAACAGTGCGAAAAGGATGTGTTCTGATGACAGAACGGACACCAGTTAACATACATGTCATTTCCGAAATCCGGGATGGTGAGGAAACGGAAAAAATAGAAATTCAGACGTCTGGGGAGTATTACCTCAAGGGATCCATTCCATACTTAAGTTATAGCGAAGAGCAGGATTATGGAAGTATCCGCACCATCATTAAACTGAAGGTAGCGGAGGCAGTCGTCATCAGGTCTGGCGCTGTTTCCATGAGGCAGCGGTTTATTGAGGGTGCAGAAACGCTGACAAATTATGAGACCCAGTTCGGCAGCATGCAGCTTGCAACATTTACAGACAAAATGAATTTCAAGCCTGGCAGCGGTGCGAGCGGAAGGCTTGAGATAGGCTATCAGCTGAAAATTGGCGAAGATCAGACGCACTTACATAAACTGTTAATATCGTTTAAGGAGGCCGAAGGATGAACATTGTCGATCAGGTAAAAGAACGGTTAAAAAATGAAGTGAAAGCAGCGGTTTTAAAGGCCGGCCTTGCGGAAGAAGCGCAAATACCCGATATTATTCTTGAAACTCCTAAAGATAAAGCGCACGGGGATTTCTCAGTTAACACAGCGATGCAGCTTGCACGGATTGCGAAAAAAGCACCGAAAGCGATTGCCGATGAAATTGTGGCGAGCTTTGATAAAGGGAAGGCATCGATTGACAAAATAGAGATCGCCGGCCCTGGCTTTATTAATTTTTATATGGATAACAGCTATTTGACGGATCTTGTTCCTTCAGTGCTTCAGGCAGGGGACAGCTATGGTGAAGCGAATACGGGGAATGGCGAGAAGGTTCAGGTGGAATTTGTTTCGGCCAATCCAACTGGAACACTTCATTTAGGCCATGCCCGCGGTGCAGCAATCGGGGATTCGCTTTGCAATATTCTTGAAAAAGCAGGCTATGATGTTTCAAGAGAATATTACATCAATGATGCAGGGAACCAGATTAATAATTTGACGCTTTCTGTGGAAGCCCGCTATATGCAGGCGATCGGCAAGGATTTTCCGATGCCTGAGGATGGCTACCACGGCCAGGATATTATCGAAATCGGTGAAAAGCTGAAAAATGAGTTCGGCACTCGTTTTGCTGATGAAACAGAGGAAGAGCGCCGCGCGTTTTTCCGCGAATACGGCTTGCAATTTGAGATGGAAAAGCTGAAAAAGGATTTGGAGGAATTCCGTGTTCCTTTCGATGTCTGGTTTTCAGAAACCTCTCTTTATAAGAACGGAAAAATTGATCTGGCTTTAGCAGCTTTGCGTGAAAAAGGCCATATCTATGAAGAAGAAGGGGCAACCTGGTTCCGTTCAACTGAATTTGGCGATGACAAGGACCGTGTTTTGATTAAAAATGACGGGTCCTACACGTATCTGACACCTGACATTGCCTACCATAAAGATAAGCTCGACCGCGGATTCACAAAGCTGATTAATATTTGGGGCGCAGACCACCATGGCTATATTCCGCGGATGAAAGCTGCCATTCAGGCGCTTGGCTATGAAAAAGATACACTTGAAGTGGAAATCATCCAGCTTGTGCATCTTTATAAGAACGGCGAGAAAATGAAAATGAGCAAGCGGACAGGAAAAGCTGTCACACTGCGCGACCTGATGGAAGAGGTTGGCCTTGATGCAGTCCGTTACTTCTTTGCAATGAGAAGCTCTGATACTCATATGGACTTTGATATGGACCTTGCTGTCAGCCAGTCTAATGAAAACCCTGTGTTCTATGCCCAATACGCTCATGCCAGAATTTGCAGCATGCTTCGCCAGGGCGAGGAACAAGCGATTGCTTACCAGAATGATATCTCATTCGAACACGAGCTTTCTGAAAAAGAGATCGAACTTTTAAAAGCAATCGGAGAATTTCCGCAGGCTGTGGCAGAGGCTGCAGGCAAGCGGATTCCTCACCGGATTACAAACTATGTGTATGATCTGGCTGCTTCCCTGCACAGCTTTTACAATGCAGAGAAGGTTTTAGATTCCGAGAATGCATCAAAAAGCCGTGCCCGCCTTGCTTTAATGAAGGCTACACAAATTACGCTGAAAAATGCATTGTCACTGATCGGCGTTTCAGCACCGGAAAAGATGTAAAGTAGAAAGAGGCTGCCCTGATATTGTCAGGAGCAGCCTCTTTTTTGAGTTAAAATGATGAAAATGGCTCCCTGACAAGCTGTTTATGCGCAGGTTTAGCAGCTTATGCGCCGAGCTCAATCACCCTTAGCAGCGTGAGTTCAGCCCTCTTATGCACCGACCCCATCAACTAATGCTTGGGTTTCATCACCAAACACCCCGCTCCCTCCATCTACCACTGAATCGCTCCCCCTGTCACCCGCTTCACTCCTCTGATTGCAGAGACTTCTTCGACTAATTTAAACATCGCCAGGTCTTTTTGCTTCGCTTCAATCATAAAATCGACATCAGTGTCGATCTTTTTTAATTCGCGAAAAAGCGGCATGAGAAATTCCAGATCGACAAAGTCGGCGTGGCTTCGGATTTCTTTTTCAGATTTTGGCGAAGAGAGGTGGATTTTTGGCGGAAGGCCTGTGTGCTTCCATGTGTCGAAAATCCTCGGCAGCACTTCTGCGAGATCAGCATGGTCGTCTTTGTTGGCAATGTGGTGATGGTAATCAAACATGAGCGGAATGGCGGCTCTTTCGCATATAGCCAGGACTTCTTCTGTTGTATAGGTTTTGTCGTCATTTTCAAGTGTCATGCGGCCGAGCACTTCTGACGGCATTTTTTGGCTGTTTGGAAAAAATCTTTCGGCTGATCCTGCTTTGTCTCCGTATGCACCGCCGACATGAATATTGATCCATGCCTCATTGTGCAGGCCCATCGCTTCCAGCATGTCATAATGGTATTGCATATCACCGACAGAGTTTTCAGTAATGGTGTCATTAGGACTTGTGAAGAGGGTGAATTGGTTTGGGTGAAAGCTTGTCCGGATGCCGTGCTTTTTCACGAGCTCTCCGATTTCTCGGAACTTGTCTTTAAAGGGCGAGACAAAGTCCCACTTTACGTCAGGATGGGTGGCAAGCGGCACAAGTGATGACGACATGCGGTATACGGTGATTTCGTGAGCAATATTGTAATGCATGATGCGCAAAGTGTTTTCAAGGTTTTTCCCGGTAACAGCGAGCAGGCCGCTTTTTCGTTCATCTGCAGGAAGCCCGCTGTAGCGCTTATAGGTCATCGTTTTAGCAGGAGAGCAATCCCACAGAGCCAGCGCGTTTGCTACATAGCCAAACCGATTGTACATGATGTTCTCCCCTCTCTTTCTCTCTTTAAGCCGGCGTCAGAGAAAGCGGGAAACCATCCCAGCGATCATTTCCTTTCCTCTTGCCAGCAAGGGCCTTTTCTGAAAAGCTTCAATTGTGTAAAGCTCAGATCGTTCCATATCCTTTTCAATTTGCTCGAGAATATTGTCAATAAAGGGCATGTCATAGATAAAGCAATTAATTTCATCATTTAAGTAAAGGCTTCTTTTATCAAAATTAGCTGTGCCCAAGTCGCAGACTTTCCGATCTGCTACAACAACTTTTGCATGATAAAATCCTTGATAAAATCTGTAAATTTGACAGCCTTTTAAAAGCAGCCTCCCAAAGAAGGGAAAGGCAGCTTCGCGGACGAGAAGGTGGTCAGTTTTCATCGGGACAATAATTTTAACTGCCACACCTCTGGAGAGTGCGTGCTCCAGCTCTTCCATTAATCCATTGCTCGGAACAAAATAAGGGGTGCAGATGATAAGCTCCTGTTCAGTTTCCTTAATAATGCGGGTAAAGATTTTGTCGAGTTCTTTTCCATTTGTGCATAGAAACTGGTGCTCCATCTGTTCTTCTTCGTATAATTCAGGCTGGACATACGGCTTGAGTTTTTCGCCTGCAGCAAGCTTCCAGTCCTGGTTAAACTGATCAAGCATATCCTCAACACTTTTACCCTCAACCTTCAAATGGTAATCCCGCCAATAGCCGAATTTCGGGTCATTGCCGATGTACTCCTTGCCAATATTAAATCCGCCGATATAGCCGATATGGCCGTCGATAATGGTAATTTTCCTATGGTTCCTTGCCTGAAGGGTAAAAAAGAGAAAAGGCAGTTTTGGCTTATGGGAATAGGTCACCTCTGCGCCGGCGTCTTTTAGGCGGCGGATGGCCTTTTTGTTCACCTTCAGTGAGCCTGCCCAGTCCATTAAAAGCCTGACAGTAACACCGTTTGATGCTCTTTCGGTTAAGATATCAAGAAATTCTGAACTGATGGCATCATTTTTTACGATGTAAAATTGAATTTTTAACGAATGCTGTGCCTGCCGGAGGTCAGAAAAGTAGTGATCGTATAAATTCCGGCCATCTGAAAATAAAGTCAGCTTTCCCTTGTAGCGCGGATAGCATTTAATACCCTGCTGACGGATATGTTTTTTGTAGCCGATCATAAAATCAAGCGTAAACCATAAAATCAGCACAAGCAAAATGAGTGCGGCGATCGAGAGAAAGGTCATAGAATCCCTCCTTTGGGATAGTTTTTGTTAAAAGGAGAATTTTTATTTTTCCATGCAAATTTATTTGGAAAACAATTGACTGAATGCTCATTCATTATTAAACTGTTAGTAGAAGGAATTTTTGGAATTTTAGAATACATCTTTCGGGATAAAGGGAGAAAATTCGGCATCATGGATAGGGGGATAATGATGGGACCGCTGCTATGGATTAATTTCCTTGCGTTTTTATTTGTAACCGCTTACGCTGCTTATTTGTTTGTATATTTGATCCGTACCAGGATGGCCTACATCAGGCTGGGTAAGAAAGAGGAGTTTGATCATCGCTGGAAGGAGCGCCTGAACAGGATCTGGGTGAATGTGTTCGGCCAGAAAAAGCTTTTAAAGGATAAGAAAAGCGGAGCCATTCACGTTATGTTCTTTTACGGCTTTATTCTCGTCCAGTTCGGTGCTCTTGATTTCATTACAAAGGGGCTTGCGCCAGGGCATCATTTACCGCTTGGGCCGCTGTACCCTGGATTTACGTTTTTTCAGGAAATCGTTACGTTTGTTATTCTTGTCGCTGTTGTCTGGGCGTTTTACAGAAGATACATTGAAAAGCTTGTCAGGCTGAAGCGGAATTTTAAAGCTGGTCTTGTGCTGATTTTTATCGGCGGTTTGATGCTTTCCGTTCTGCTTGGAAACGCCATGGATCTTGTTTGGCATCAGGAGGAATTAAGCTGGACAGAGCCGATTGCATCCGGAATTGCCTTCTTGCTTGGGGGAATCGGCCAGACGGCAGCCATCGCCATTTTCTATGTATCTTGGTGGATTCACCTGCTCATCCTCTTGACATTCCTTGTTTATGTTCCGCAGTCCAAGCATGCTCACTTGATTGCAGGGCCAGCCAATACTTTCCTGAGCCGGCTTTCCAAGCAAGGGAAGCTTGAAAAGATCGATTTTGAAGATGAATCACAGGAATCCTTCGG
Source organism: Metabacillus kandeliae (assembly GCF_021166585.1). GTDB lineage: Bacteria > Bacillota > Bacilli > Bacillales > Bacillaceae > Metabacillus_B > Metabacillus_B kandeliae. The sequence goes on along the minus strand of NZ_JAJOZE010000003.1, from coordinate 305,999 downwards.
GGTTGGTAAAATAGAAGATTTTAAACAGACGCAAATGCTGGATTTCTATGCTTGTGTTGAATGCGGACGCTGTACAAATATGTGTCCTGCCACTGGCACTGGAAAAATGCTCTCTCCGATGGATCTGATTCTTAAGCTTCGGGACCATTTAACAAACCACGGTGCAGCTGTTACATCAAAGGCGCCTTGGGTGCCGGCACCGGCATTCTCCGGCACATTCGGCAACCAGCTGGCAATGGCTTCAAAGTCTTCAGGAGCTGAGGAAACAGCTGCAGCTTCCCTGTATAATCCAGCTTTAATCGGAGAAGTCATCACAGAAGAAGAAATCTGGGCATGCACAACATGCCGGAACTGTGAAGATCAATGTCCGGTGATGAACGAGCATGTTGATAAAATTATCGACCTTCGCCGCTACCTCGTTTTAACAGAAGGGAAAATGAACCCGGATGCCCAGCGCGCTATGACAAACATTGAACGCCAGGGAAATCCGTGGGGACTGAACAGAAAAGAGCGCGAGAAGTGGCGTGAAGCGAGGGAAGATGTTGAGATCCCGACAGTGAAAGAGCTTCAGAAGCAGGAAAAGGAATTTGAATACCTGTTCTGGGTTGGCTCTATGGGCTCCTTTGATAACCGCAGCCAGAAGATTGCTTTGTCCTTTGCAAAGCTGCTGAATGAGGCGGGCGTCACATTTGCGATCCTTGGAAACAAGGAGAAGAATTCAGGAGACACGCCGCGCCGCCTTGGAAATGAATTTTTGTTCCAGGAGCTGGCAGCGAAAAATATTGAAGAGTTTGAAAAGAATGGCGTGACCAAGATCGTCACCATTGATCCGCATGCTTATAATATTTTCAAGAATGAATATCCGGATTTCGGCTTGCAGGCAGAGGTTTACCATCATACGGAGCTGCTTGCAAAGCTGGTGGAAGAGGGCAGGCTGAAGCCTGTGAGAGAAGTAAACGAAACGATTACTTTCCACGATTCCTGCTATCTCGGCCGGTACAATGATGTATATGATCAGCCAAGGGAAATTCTGAAGTCCATTCCAGGCGTCAAGCTTGTGGAAATGGCGCGCAGAAGAGAAACAGGCATGTGCTGCGGAGCCGGCGGCGGCCTCATGTGGATGGAAGAAGATGCAGGCTCAAGAATCAATGTAGCGAGAACAGAACAGGCACTTGCCGTGAAGCCTTCTGTTATCAGCTCGGGCTGTCCATACTGCCTGACCATGCTGAGTGATGGAACTAAGGCAAAAGAAGTGGAAGAAACCGTCAGCACGTATGACGTTGCTGAATTGCTGGAAAAAGCAGTCTGCGGTGAACCGGAAAAGGTTGAGGCGTCTTAATGATTGCCGGAAAGATCAAGCGTTATAGCTTGATCTTTCTGCCGCAGCAAAATCTGAGCGAGCGTTCAGTCGAAAAAATGTAACCGTTTACTTATCACTTTCTATATGGGGGAATGAAGGATGGGAAGGACAGTTATTATCAGTGGAGCAAGAACACCTTTTGGCAAGCTTGGCGGAAGCCTTCAGACGCTGACAGCATCTGAACTGGGCGGAAAAGCCGTTAAGGAGGCGCTGAACAGAGCAGGGGTTGAGCCTGGAGACGTTGATGAGGTCATTCTCGGCAATGTGCTGCAGGGAGGACAGGGCCAGATTCCTTCCAGACAGGCGGCAAGGCATGCGGGCATTCCATGGGAAGTAAAAACTGAAACCATTAATAAAGTCTGCGCTTCAGGTCTTAGGAGCGTGACACTTGCCGACCAGATTATCAGAGCCGGTGATGAGGAAGTGATTGTCGCGGGCGGCATGGAATCCATGTCAAATGCTCCGTATATCCTGCCGAAAGCGCGCTGGGGACTCCGCATGGGCAACCACGAAGTCAAGGACTTGATGATTCATGATGGCCTCACCTGCTCCTTTGAGGGTGTCCATATGGGGAATTACGGCAACAAAACAGCCAAGGATCTTGGCATCTCAAGGGAAGCTCAGGATGAGTGGGCGCTGAGAAGCCATCAGAAGGCTGCAGATGCTACCCAAAGCGGCAAATTTTCCGAGGAAATTGTAGCTGTTGAGATTCCGCAGCGAAAAGGGGATCCCGTTCTGGTTGATCAGGATGAAGCGCCAAGGAAGGATACATCCCTTGAAAAGCTGTCCTCGCTCCGCCCAGTATTCCAGCATGACGGAACAATTACAGCCGGTAATGCTCCAGGAGTAAATGACGGCGCATGTGCATTCGTTCTGATGAACGAGGAGCGTGCACAAAAAGAAGGCAGGGAGCCGCTGGCTGTTATTCTCGGACATGCGGAAATTGCCCTTGAGGCGCAGGACTTTCCGAAAACTCCGGGACTTGTCATCAATAAGCTGCTTGAGAAAACAGGCAAGCCGCTTGAAGAAATCGCCCTGTTTGAAATCAATGAAGCGTTCTCTGCGGTAGCACTTGCTAGCATGGAGCTGGCAGGTCTTGACAAAGAAAAAGTAAATGTGAACGGCGGCGCAGTGGCGCTTGGGCATCCGATTGGCGCAAGCGGCGCGCGGATTCTCCTGACACTGATTCATGAGCTTAAGCGAAGAGGCGGAGGTCTTGGGATAGCGGCGATTTGCTCAGGCGGGGGCCAGGGAGATGCGGTACTGATTGAAGTGAAATAAACAAATGCGGCAAGCAAAGGGGAGAAGAAAAATGGAGATTAAAAAGGTAATGGTCATCGGTGCAGGCCAAATGGGCTCCGGGATTGCCCAGGTTTGCGCAATGGCGGGATATAGCGTGATACTGAATGACCTGAAAGAGGAGTTTCTGCAAAGAGGCATGGGTGTGATCGGAAAAAACCTGCAGCGCCAAGTGGAAAAGGAGCGCATGACGGGAGATGAAAAAGAACAGATTGCAGCGCGTATTGCTCTTTCATCTGATATTTCCTCTGCAAAGGAAGCCGATCTCATCATTGAAGCGGCGACAGAAAATATGGAAATCAAGAAGTCTATTTTTACAAAACTGGATGACCTGGCGCCTGAGCATGCCATTTTAGCCTCCAATACATCTTCGCTCCCTATTACTGAGATTGCCGCTGTGACGAAGCGGCCTGAAAAAGTAATCGGCATGCATTTCATGAACCCTGTGCCTGTTATGAAGCTTGTAGAAATCATTAAAGGGCTTGCGACAGATGACAGTGTTTACAAGGCCATTGAAGACATGACCAAAACACTGAAAAAAGTTCCCGTCGAAGTAGAAGATTTTCCAGGCTTTGTATCGAACCGCATTCTGATGCCGATGATCAACGAAGCGATCTATACGCTGTATGAAGGTGTTGCCAGCAAGGAAGCCATTGATGAAGTGATGAAGCTCGGTATGAATCACCCGATGGGACCGCTGACACTGGCTGATTTTATCGGCCTTGATACATGCCTTTCCATTATGGAAATTTTGCATGAAGGCTTTGGGGATGACAAGTACCGTCCATGTCCGCTGCTCCGCAAATACGTAAAAGCCGGCTGGCTCGGCAAAAAGACCGGCAAAGGATTTTATTCATACGAATAAATTCATCAAGGGGGAAAAGGGGATGAATTTGCAATTCACGGAAGAGCAGGAAATGATGCGGAAAATGGTCAGGGATTTTGCCAAAGCGGAGATTGCTCCTTATATTGATGAGATGGAAAAGGGGCACTTCCCGCGGGAAATCGTGAAGAAAATGGGCGGACTCGGCCTTATGGGCATTCCGGTTCCTGAGAAGTATGGAGGTTCCGGAATGGACTTTGTCTCCTATATCATTGCCATCCATGAGCTTTCAAAGGTCAGTGCGACAATCGGCGTCATTCTGTCCGTTCACACATCTGTCGGCACAAACCCGATCCTTTATTTCGGAACTGACGAGCAGAAAGATAAATACCTTCCAAAGCTCGCTTCAGGCGAATATTTAGGGGCATTTTGCCTGACAGAGCCAGGAGCTGGATCGGATGCCGCCAATCTAAGGACAAAAGCAAAGCGGGACGGCGATTCCTATCTATTAAACGGCTCGAAAATGTTCATCACAAACGGCGGGGAAGCGGACACCTATATTGTATTTGCCTCTACAGACAGCAGTGCAGGAAGCAGAGGCATTACCTGTTTTGTTGTCGAAAAAGGGACACCGGGCTTCATCATAGGAAAAGATGAGCATAAAATGGGCCTTCAAGGCTCAAGAACCGTACAGCTTACCTTTGAAGATGCAAGAGTTCCGGCTGAAAACAGGCTCGGAGCAGAGGGAGAAGGCTACAAAATTGCGATGGCAAATCTCAATGCAGGCCGCATCGGAATTGCAGCCCAGGCACTTGGGATCGCAGAAGCCGCATTCGAAGCCTCTGTAAGCTATGCAAAGGAAAGAGTGCAATTCGGCAAACCGATTGCAGCCCAGCAGGGAATCGGCTTTAAGCTGGCCGATATGGCGTCACATGCAGAAGCAGCACGCCTGCTTGTGTATCAGGCTGCCTTTTTAAGAGAAAATGGGCTTCCATGCGGAAAAGAAGCCTCCATGGCAAAGCTTTTTGCTTCAAAAACAGCGATGGAAAATGCTATAGAGGCGATACAGGTGTTTGGCGGCTATGGCTATACAAAGGATTATCCTGTTGAGCGGTTCTTCCGGGACGCAAAAATTTGCGAAATTTATGAAGGTACAAGCGAGATTCAGCGGATTGTCATCAGCAAACATTTAACAGCCTAAAACGGTGCAAAGGGGATGCAGAAATGAACTTTAAACTATCAGAAGAACATGAAATGATCCGAAAAATGGTGCGCGATTTTGCGAGAAAAGATGTACAGCCGACAGCTGCAGAAAGAGATGAAGAGGAGCGCTTTGACCGCAGTCTGTTTGACAAAATGGCGGAGCTTGGGCTGACGGGAATTCCATGGCCTGAAGAGTACGGCGGCATCGGCAGCGACTATCTTGCTTACGTCATTGCTGTCGAAGAGCTTTCAAGAGTATGCGCTTCAACAGGTGTAACGCTCTCTGCCCATACGTCATTAGCCGGCTGGCCGGTATTTAAATTCGGTACAGAAGAGCAAAAACAGAAATACCTCCGCCCGATGGCAGAAGGCAAAAAAATCGGTGCTTACGGCCTGACTGAGCCAAGCTCCGGTTCTGATGCAGGCGGCATGCGCACGAATGCCCGCCTGGACGGTGACCACTACATCCTTAACGGCTCTAAAATTTTCATTACAAACGGCGGCATCGCTGACATTTATGTTGTGTTTGCTGTAACAGATTCAGAGCAGAAGCATAAAGGAACAAGCGCCTTTATTATTGAAAGCGGCTTTCCTGGATTCTCTGTCGGCAAGAAGGAAAGCAAAATGGGGATTCGTTCCTCGCCGACAACAGAAATCATTTTTGAAGACTGCCGTGTGCCAAAGGAAAACCTTCTTGGCAAGGAAGGTGACGGCTTCAAAATTGCGATGATGACGCTTGATGGCGGCAGAAACGGCATTGCCGCACAGGCGGTCGGGATCGCACAGGGCGCACTTGATGCAGCAACTGATTATGCAAAAGGACGCGAACAGTTCGGAAAGCCGATTGCGGCCCAGCAGGGAATCGGGTTTAAGCTGGCCGATATGGCGACAAGCGTTGAAGCAGCACGCCTGCTGACTTATCAGGCAGCATGGCTTGAGTCAGAAGGACTTCCGTACGGCAAAGAATCCGCTATGTCCAAACTGTTTGCCGGTGATGCAGCCATGCGCGTGACAACAGAAGCCGTGCAGGTTTTCGGGGGCTACGGCTATACAAAGGATTACCCTGTTGAGCGATACATGCGCGATGCGAAAATTACGCAGATCTACGAAGGTACACAAGAGATCCAAAGGCTGGTTATCTCTAGGATGCTGACAAAGTAATGGCCGGCGTATCGCCTGGCGATACGATACACGGCAGGGAAGCAGGAGAGGAGGAGCAGGATGAAAAGGGAAGTACTGGCATCTGTGAAGGATGAGCGGCTTGTCAAAAAACGGCGCGATCAGATGATCAAAGGGGCGGTCAGTCTTTTTAAGGAAAAAGGCTTTCACAGAACAACGACAAGGGAAATTGCCAAGTCTGCCGGCTTCAGCATCGGGACGCTCTATGAGTATATCCGCCAGAAGGAGGATGTGCTCTACCTCGTATGCGACACCATTTACGATGAAGTCCGGGAAAGACTGGAGCGGGACATTGACATGAAAAAAGGAACACTGGAGAGTCTGAGACTCGCCATTGCCAATTATTTCAGGGTCATTGATGAAATGCAGGATGAAGTGCTTGTGATGTATCAGGAAGCCAAATCGCTTTCAAAGGATGCGCTTCCTTATGTGCTGCAAAAAGAAATAGAAATGGTTGCGATGTTTGAAGCAGTGATTCAAAACTGCATTGAAAATGGGGTATGCAAGCTGTCTGAACCTGAAAAAAAACTTCTGGCTCATAATATTTTCGTGAAAGGGCAAATGTGGGGCTTCAGGAGATGGGCGCTTCAAAAGCTCTACACGCTTGATGAATATATTGAAGGGCAGACCAATCTGATCTTAAAAGGGATAGATTGCTGAAGACGGAAAACAAGGGGGAAAAGGAAATGCATATTTACAAGCCAAAGCATGCCGTTCGATTTGTGACAGCATCCAGTCTTTTTGACGGACACGATGCTTCCATCAATATTATGCGCCGCATTCTTCAGTCAAGCGGGGCGGAAGTGATTCATCTTGGACATAACAGGTCAGTTGAGGAAGTAGTCAATGCAGCCATTCATGAGGATGCACAGGGAATCGCGATTTCCTCCTATCAGGGCGGCCATGTGGAATATTTTAAATACATGTATGACCTGTTAAAGGAAAAAGGCGCGCCTCATATCCGCCTTTATGGCGGCGGGGGCGGCGTCATCATTCCCAGGGAAATAAAAGAGCTTCATGATTATGGGATTTCCCGCATCTTTTCACCTGAAGACGGCAGAAAGCATGGCCTTCAGGGAATGATCAACCAGATGCTTGAGGAGTGCGATTATCCGACAGTTTCAAGTATTGGAAATGAGCTGGAAGAATTAAAAGCAGGCAGTGTGAACGCTGTTTCGCGCCTTATTACATTAGCTGAGCAAAGAGCGCAGGAACAGACAGAAGCAGCTGCTGCGGCAGAGGTATTGGATGAAGTTCAAAAGCTGGATTCCAAAGCACCGGTTATCGGTATTACCGGTACAGGAGGGGCTGGGAAAAGCTCGCTCACAGATGAGCTGATCCGCCGTTTCCTCAATGAACTGCCTGAACTGAAGCTGGCAATCCTGTCAGTAGACCCGACAAAGCAGAAAACAGGCGGCGCGCTTCTTGGCGACAGGATTCGGATGAACGCCATCTTTAATCCCCGCGTCTACATGCGCAGCCTTGCAACAAGGCAGTCCCGCTCAGAGCTTTCGCTTGCCATCAAGGATGCTATCTCTGTTGTGAAAGCAGCAGGCTATGACCTTGTTATTGTAGAGACGAGCGGGATCGGACAGGGAGATGCAGGCATTACAGACATTTGCGACCTGTCGATGTATGTTATGACAAGCGAATACGGGGCACCTACCCAGCTGGAAAAAATTGATATGATCGACTATGCCGATCTGATTGTTATTAATAAATATGAACGCAAAGGCTCTGAAGATGCAAAGCGCCAGGTTCAAAAGCAATTTCAGCGCAGCCGCATGCTTTTTGAAACAGAGCTTGATGATCTGCCGGTTTACGGCACGATTGCCAGCCAGTTCAACGATCCGGGCACGAACACCCTGTTCAAGGCCCTATTAAAGGAAATCCGCGAAAAAACAGGCAAGGAATGGACGTCGGATCTTGAAACGGTCACAGATGTGAAAAAGCAAAATGTGATTATTCCGACTGACAGAAGATATTACCTTAGAGAGATCAGCGAGACAGTCAGAAATTATCATAAAAAAGCAGAAAAAGAAGCGGCATTGGCAAGAAAGGTGTTCCAGGCAGAAGGTGTGCTTGAAGCGCTGAAAGAAGACAATGCGGAAACAGCATTGGCTGCAGTTGAAGCTGTGAAGCAGAAGGCAGAGGAAGAACTGACGAAGGAATCCCGCAGCATTCTTGCCGGATGGGGCGAATTGAAGGAAAAATACAGCTCTGATCAATTTACCACAAAAGTGCGCGACAGAGAGCTTGTCACAAAGCTGAAAACTGTCACTCTTTCAGGCCTGAGCATTCCAAAGGTAGCTCTTCCGAATTATAAAGACTACGGTGAGATTCTCCGATGGGTATACAAGGAAAATGTCCCTGGCAGCTTCCCTTATACAGCAGGTGTGTTTCCATTCAAGCGGGAAGGCGAAGATCCGAAGCGCCAGTTTGCCGGTGAAGGAACACCTGAAAGAACGAACAGACGCTTTCACTACCTATCAAAGGATGATGAAGCAAAGCGCCTAAGCACAGCCTTTGATTCAGTAACTCTTTATGGTGAAGATCCTGCCTATCGTCCGGATATTTACGGAAAAGTCGGGGAGAGCGGTGTGAGCATCTGTACGCTCGATGATATGAAAAAGCTCTACAGCGGCTTTGATCTTTGTGCACCGTCTACATCCGTATCCATGACGATTAACGGCCCTGCACCGATCATATTGGCTATGTTCCTGAACACGGCCATTGCACAGCAGATAGCGAGGAAAGCAGAAGAACTCGGCCGTGAGCTGACAGAAGAAGAGCAGCTGCAAGTGAAGGAAATGACACTTCAAACTGTCCGGGGCACCGTGCAGGCGGATATTTTAAAAGAAGACCAGGGACAGAACACCTGCATCTTCTCAACAGAGTTTGCTTTGAAGCTTATGGGGGATATTCAGGAGTACTTTATCCGTCAAAAGGTTCGAAACTATTACTCTGTCTCCATCTCTGGCTATCATATCGCCGAAGCCGGCGCTAATCCGATTTCCCAGCTTGCCTTCACGCTCGCTAACGGCTTTACGTATGTAGAATACTATTTAAGCAGAGGAATGAACATTGACACCTTTGCACCGAATCTCTCGTTTTTCTTCTCTAACGGGCTTGATGCCGAGTATACAGTAATCGGGCGCGTTGCAAGGCGCATCTGGGCAACCGTTATGAGAGATAAATATGGAGCAAATGAGCGCAGCCAGAAGCTGAAATACCATATTCAAACATCAGGCCGCTCGCTGCACGCGCAGGAAATCGACTTCAATGACATACGGACAACGCTTCAGGCCTTGATGGCGCTGCAGGATAACTGCAATTCCCTTCATACAAATGCGTATGACGAGGCGATTACAACACCGACAGAAGAATCCGTGCGCCGTGCCATGGCTATCCAGATGATTATTACAAAAGAACATGGCCTTGCGAAAAACGAAAACCCGCTGCAGGGAGCGTTTATCGTAGAAGAGCTCACAGATCTTGTCGAAGAAGCAGTTCTCCAGGAATTCGACCGCATCAACGAGCGCGGCGGCGTTCTCGGTGCAATGGAAACTCAGTACCAGCGCGGAAAAATCCAGGATGAAAGCATGTTCTACGAAATGAAGAAGCACTCCGGCGAACTGCCGATCATTGGCGTGAACACTTACTTAAATCCGAACCCGCCATCAGAAGAAGAAATGAACAGCATGGAAATCGCGCGTGCATCAAAGGAAGAAAAAGAAACACAGATTCAGAACCTGAAAGAGTTCCAGTCACGGAACGAAGCGCAGCTTGCAGCCGCCATTCAGCGTCTGAAGCAAACCGCCATGCAAAACGGCAACATCTTTGAAGAGCTTATGGAAACCGTCCAGTACGCAAGCCTTGGCCAAATTACAGAAGCTCTGTATGAAGTCGGCGGACAGTACAGGCGGAATATGTAAGAAACTTGGGCCGGCGCCTGTTTGGAGCCGGCTTTTTGTATGGGATTGCTTGTAAAAAATGAATTTTGCAAGCTGAAAAACAAGTTTTGCCGCACCATGGCAGCCGGTGGTTTGTTCACATAATGTCTTACTGTCCAAAGCGCGAACTTCACTGTCCAAAGTCCGCTGTTTACTGTCCAAAGCGCCGTCTTTACTGTCCAAAATCCACTGTTTACTGTCCAATACCACCTTTACTGGCGGGTCAGCAGTTCGACAGCAGAATTCCGACCCCGCTCTAAAAATTCGAAACCTCGTCTGCCCTTTATCCGTATAACACATACTGCAGGCAGATTTTTGGAAGTTTGGGTAGGAATTAGTTGAGTTTTGTAGAATAGTTGTTAGTATTAGTTATATAGTCAGATTTTTTGCATTTTGCAGGCAGGCCAATAGAATGACAATGAGCTTGGCAGAAGTCTGGCTTCAATTACACGAATACAGGCGAGGAGCGTGAACATATGGCAATTACATTGCAAAAAGGGCAAAAGATCGATTTGACGAAGGGGAACAGCACCCTTAACTCCATGCTGGTCGGACTTGGCTGGGATCCCGTACAGCAGAGCGGCGGCAAAGGGCTTCTCGGAGGGCTTTTCGGAGGAAATAAGGAGTCAAATGTAGACTGCGATGCTTCCGTTCTAATGCTTGATGAAAAGGATCGTCTTGTAGACAAGAAGAGTGTAATTTACTTTGGCAATCTGCAGAGCAAATGCGGCAGTGTCAGACACTCCGGCGATAATTTAACAGGCCAGGGCGAAGGAGACGATGAGCAGATTCGCATTGATCTTCAAAAAATTCCGGCCAGCGTACATAAGCTTGTTTTTGTGGTGAACATCTACCAGGCTGTTCAGCGCAAGCAGCATTTCGGGATGATTCAGAATGCGTTTATCCGAATTGTGGATGCATCCAGCAATACCGAACTTGCTCATTATAACTTAACAGATAATTATTCAGGTTTAACCTCATTGTTTCCAGGGGAAATTTACCGCCATGGGAACGAATGGAAGTTTGCTGCAGTAGGACAGGGCACAAAAGACGCGTCCATCGGCGATATTGCAGGGCGCTATTCATAAAGCAGGGCTTTTTCCATCAGTTTTTGCTTGCAAAATGTTAAACAATTCCGTGATAAAGCGGAAATTTCCTCGAAAGATGCTAAACTACCAAACATTAAAGGAGCGAATAACACATGGCTATTTCACTGAGCAAAGGACAAAAGGTTGACTTAACAAAAGGAAATCCGGGATTAACGAAAGTAACGGTTGGACTGGGCTGGGATACAAACAAGTATGACGGAGGCAATGACTTTGACCTTGACACTTCTGTCTTCCTTCTTGACGAAAACGGCAAATGCCCATCAGAAGCGGATTTTATTTTCTACAACAATCTTAAAGGCGGAAACGGATCTGTTGAGCACACTGGCGACAACAGAACGGGAGAAGGAGAAGGCGACGACGAGCAGGTTAACATCAGCCTGCAGGATGTTCCTCAAAACATTCAAAAAATTTCTTTTGCGATTACGATTCATGATGCAGAAGCCCGCAGCCAGAACTTCGGACAGGTTTCCAACGCCTATGTGCGCATCCTGAACCAGGATAGCAATGAAGAATTAATCCGCTACGACCTTGGCGAGGACTTTTCCATTGAAACAGCCGTAGTTGTCGGTGAATTGTACCGCCACGGAGGAGAATGGAAATTTAACGCAATCGGCAGCGGCTACCAGGGCGGACTTGCTTCCCTTGTCAGCGACTATGGCTTGAATGCTTAAGCTAAACCGGTAAATGATAGAGGTTCTTTCAAAATGTAAATGAAAGGTGCGTTGCTACTGGCGCACCTTTTTTGAACCCTTCATAAAGATTGGTGAAAATTTTCCATATTATAATCAAACGGGGTGGAGTTAATGGGAATTCAACTGGCGAAAGGACAGCGGATTGATCTGACTAAAACCAATCCTGGCCTGACAAAAGCAATCATTGGACTCGGATGGGACACAAACCTGTACTCTGGCGGCTTTGATTTTGACCTGGATGCTTCCGCATTTTTGGCTGATGCAAACGGCAAGGTGCAGAATGATGAAGAATTTATTTTCTATAACAATCTAAAAAGCCCGACTGGAGCTGTCGAACATACGGGGGATAACAGGACAGGTGAAGGGGAGGGCGATGATGAGCAGATTATCATCGACTTTTCGCTGATTCCGGCACACGTGGAAAAAATCGGCATCACGGTTACCATCCATGATGCAGAACAGCGCAAGCAAAACTTCGGACAGGTCTCCAATGCCTTCGTTCGCGTGGTAAATCCTGATACAAATGACGAAATTCTCCGTTTTGACCTTGGAGAGGATTTTTCGATCGAAACTGCAGTAGTTGTCTGCGAGCTTTACAAGCACGCCGGAGAGTGGAAATTCAATGCAATTGGAAGCGGATTTTCAGGCGGGCTTGCCGCACTTTGCAGAAACTACGGACTGGATGTTTAACAAATCGGCTTTTCTTAACCGCACCATATGAATGTTCTCCCTTCCATGGATTAAGAAAAGGCTTAATAAGTAAAGGAAGCGGGGGAGTATGGCGTGCAGCATTTTCAATATGTGCCTGATCAAAAAAAGAAGGACATTTTTTTTCTGGAGCCTGAGCGTTTTACAAAGCACTCAGACCAAAAGCTATTAAGCTATGCTCTCGGTGCAGCGCTCTATATGCCGGGGAGCAGAACGTCGATTGCACAGGATCTTCTTTCAGGGAAATACCTGCAGGGCAAGCATGAAGGGCTGACCTCTATGGTGATCTGTTTGGAAGATTCGATTGCTGATCATGAAGTGGAGACAGCTGAACAGAACATTGCAATGTGTATGGCAGAAGTGGCAGAAGGGATTGAAAAGCAGCGCTTTTTTCAGGAGGATTTGCCGCTTATTTTTATCAGGGTCAGGGAGCCTGCTCAAATGCAAAGGCTTGCCGCTGTATTGGCTCCTTATTTAGGTTTGATTGCGGGATTTATTTTCCCGAAAATCAGCAGCGGAAATGTAAGGGAATACTTTTCTCTTTTGCAGTCTTTAACAAAGGAGCATAAAGAAATTCTTTACGGCATGCCGATTCTGGAAACACCTGAAGTGATTTACCGCGAGACCCGTATGGAGGAGCTGCTTGAGATCAAGCGGGTGCTCGATGAATACAAATCGCTCGTGCTGAATGTGCGGCTTGGAGGCACCGATTTATCAGGCATTTACGGAATCCGCAGAAGCAGAGGAACCACGATTTATGATATTTCGGTAATCCGAGACTGCATTACGGATATTATTAATGTTTTCGGCAGAAGCAGTGAAGAATATGTGATTTCAGGACCTGTATGGGAGTATTTTAACGGGAAAACGCGGCTTTTAAAGCCTCAGCTCAGGCAGACGCCTTTCCGGAATGCTTCAGGCAGTGAAGGCCTGAAGCTCAGGGATGAACTTCTGAGCCGGTATGATGACGGGCTGATTCAGGAAATTTTGCTGGACGGCGCCAACGGTCTTGTCGGAAAGACGATTATCCATCCTTCGCATATTAAAATTGTGAACGCGCTCAATGTTACGGCCAAGGAAGAGTACCTGGATGCAGCGGCGATCCTTGAACAGTCTCTGACCTATAATGGCGTGATTAAAAGCGAGTTTGCCAATAAGATGAACGAAATCAAGCCGCATGCAAGCTGGGCAAGAAAAGTGATGCTGAAATCAAAAATCTACGGGGTGTTTCATGAGAACGAGTCATTTGTCGAACTTATCGGTACAGCAGCAGGAGAACACGCGTACATTTGAGATTCTGGACCATTTATCTGCAGAAATCGCTGTGAGGGAGAATCCTTATTTTATCCCGCTTGAAAATCTGTTTTCCATGGCGGCAAGAAAAAATAAAAAAAGGGCCTTCCTGTTTGTCAGCAAGCTTTTAGGCAAGCATCTCCCTGTTCGTCCTGAGCTTGCTCTGCTGACGGGAAAGGCGCTTGCTGCCAGGTACCTTGAAACAGTGCATGGAAAAGCTCATCCAGAGCTTGAAACCATCATAAAAGGGCTGCACGGGGAAGCTGTGCCATTTTCATCCTCGCCGGAGCAGTATGAGCTTCCAGAGGAAACGGTTTTTATCGGATTTGCAGAAACAGCCACAGCGCTTGGTCATGCCGTGTTCGAAAACTTTTCAAATGCTGTCTTTTTTCATACAACAAGAGAGCAGATTGACGGGATGGAGTCCATTATCCACTTTGAAGAAGAACACTCTCATGCAACCTCGCACCGCTGCTATGTGAAAAAAAGGCTGCTTAACGGCGGCCAGCCAGTTGTCCTTGTTGACGATGAAGTCACAACAGGCAACACAGCTTTAAACATCATCGAATCCATTCAGCTTTCCTTCCCGCGGAAAGAGTACACGGTCATCTCCATTTTGGACTGGCGCTCTGATGCGGACAGGGAAAAATTCCGCGAAACAGAGCTAAGGCTCGGCATCAAAATCCACCATGTTTCTCTCCTTGAAGGAACCATAAAGCTCGTCGGAACGCCTGCTGAGGAATTCCCGGAAACACCTGTTCAGTCAGAGGAATCAGAGGCGGAAGTTACGGTTCACGAGCTGCCTTTCTTTGCAGATGAAGAGATCAGAAGCCGCTTCGGCTACCTGCTTTATACAGGCCGCTTTGGCTTGAAAAGCGAAGATCAAAGGGTGCTTGATGCAAAAGCAAAGGAAGCGGGCACCGCACTGAAAGAATTGAGAAGGGGATCGAGGACCTTATGCCTCGGAACGGGAGAATTTATGTACTTGCCGATGAAGGCAGCTGCCTTTATGGGGGAAGGAGCCGTTTACCAATCCTCAACGAGAAGTCCGATTCATCCAGCGTCACTGCCGGATTATGCTGTGCAGACGGCATATCCATATATCAGCCCTGAAGACGGAGAGACCCTCAATTATTTTTACAATGCCTCACAAGGCCAGTATGATGAAGTCTTCGTTTTTTTCGAAAAAAAGATGAGCTCTGAAGCGCTCAAACCGATGCTCGACCAGCTAAAACGTGTGTTTCCCATTGTCCGCATCATCCTATTCAGCGGGCAGGCAATCTTAGATTCTACGAATTCATAAGGGCGGTGCTGTTCATGGAACTAACGCGAGATCGTCTTCCGCAGCCGGGCGAGCTGGGAAGCTATTCAAAAAAAGACGTTGTATTTTTACTGAAGGACTTAAGCCATGCAGAAGACCTTGAAAAGCCGACAATGGAGCGGGAACAGGCCATTCAATCCGGCGGACATTACTCTGAGATGCTTCCCATTGAGTACCAGCCGTCGCCTGAATACTTGAAGCTCTACTATCAGTCTCTTGAAAAATATAAGGAAAAACTGGCATCAGCAGTGGGTTTTGTAGCAGAAAAAATCTTACAGGCAAAAGGGAAGAACGCTGTGCTTGTTTCATTGGCACGCGCCGGCACGCCGATCGGAATCCTGATTAAGCGCTACATTCAGCACCGCTTTCAGCTGGATGTTCCCCATTACAGCATTTCCATCATCAGGGGCAGAGGGATTGATGAGAATGCGATGAAATATATTCTCGCCAATCATCCTGACTCAGCCATTCAGTTTGTTGACGGCTGGACGGGTAAAGGAGCCATTACCCTTGAATTAAAAGAAGCGGTTCTCGAATTTAATAAGACGCATCAAACAGAGATTGACTGGTCTCTCGCCGTTCTCGCCGATCCGGGCTATTGCGCAGCAATCCGCGGCACGCACGAGGACTTTCTCATTCCCAGCGCCTGCTTGAATTCAACCGTATCAGGCCTTGTCAGCCGGACTGTTTTGAACGAAAAATGGATTGGCCCAAATGATTTCCACGGTGCAAAGTATTATAATGAATTAAAAGACGAAGATGTATCCAATCATTTTATTGATACAGTGTCAAACGAGTTTGGGTCTATTGCGGCAGCGGTTCAGCAGCAGCTGGAAGTAATGCCGGAAAGTGAAGCTCCTGACTGGAGGGGGCTTGCTGAAATTCATAAAATGCAAAAGGAATTCGGCATTGAAAATGTCCATCATATAAAGCCGGGTGTCGGCGAAACAACGCGTGTTCTTCTGCGGAGGGTTCCGTGGAAGGTGCTTGTGAAAGATATGAAAAGCCCTGAGCTTGAGCATATTCTTCTTTTGGCAAGAGAAAAAGGCGTCCCTGTCGAAGAGTATCAGGACATGTCCTATACTTGTCTCGGATTGATCAGGTCTTTAAAATAGGAGGCACCAAAATGATATTTGCGAGTGATCTTGATCAGACTCTGATCTACTCCAGGAAATCCTTCCGGGAGCCTGCAGCTGAAGAAGAGATCGAGCTTATTGAAACACTTGACGGCAAAGAAATTTCCTTTATGACAAAAAGAGCGATCCAGCTTCTGAAAGAAGCAGCGCAGCTGTACGAATTCATCCCTGTTACGACAAGGACGATCGAGCAGTACAAGCGGATTTCCATTTTCCAGAACAGCATTGTTCCAAGATTTGCGATAACATGCAATGGGGGCCGGATCCTTGAGAACGGCCGAATTGATGAGGATTGGAACAGAACCCTGAAAGACCGGCTCGACAGCGGATCAGCGCCGATCGAGGCGGTAGCGGAGAAGTTTGATCAGATTGCTTCAGAACAATGGGTTTTGAAAAAGCGGCGCGCAGATGATCTTTTTCTTTACTATATTGTGGAGCGCTCCCAAATTCCTGCAGCAGATCTGGCCGAATTTACAGGGTGGCTGGACCAGGAGGGGTGGACCTATTCCCTGCAGGGCAGGAAGCTGTATTTTGTGCCGAAGCCTGTGAGCAAATGGAATGCCCTTCATCATGTCAGCGAGCAGCTGAACGCTGAAAAAGTGATTACTGCAGGCGATTCGCTGCTTGATTTGTGCATGCTGGAAGGAGCTCATCATGCCTTTTGCCCTTTCCACGGAGAACTTGGCACAATCGAGGTGCCTTTAAAAAGCCACATTATGAAAACAGAGAAAAACGGCATTTTTGCTTCAGAAGAAATATTGGAATCTGTTCTGCAGCTGAGAGAATCAGGCATCCTGGCTTAAAATGCTGCCGGATAAATAAGAAGGCTAAGCTGGTTTTTATCCACCTGTTGATTGGAGTGGCAGGCGGGAGACTCCTGCGGGAGTGCAAGTGACGGGAGACCCCGCAGGAGCGAAGCGACGAGGAGGCTCCCGCACTGCCCGCGGAAAGCGGACGCCTGAAACGGAAATCAACAGCCAAATTTAACAGCCCAAATAAGAAAGGAGGACTGCCGATGAATCCGCAAGTTCATACTCTGGCCAAAACAGTCAGCGAAGAAAACTGGATGAGCTTTATCAGCACACCGCTTGCATCAAGGGAAGGCTATAAGTCAGAAGAACAGGAAATTGTGATTCCGCATACGGCAGTCCGGCTACTCGGAACACCCTATGCAGAAGATGAATATTTCCAGCTTCTATATGACCTTGCCCATCAAACTTCACCTAAAATCCATTGCTTAAGCGGGGAGCTGAATAAGGAAATTCAGCAGGAAAAATTCCAGGCAATTCAGAACCTGCTGATGATTCATGGGAAAGAAAAGCTGTCCATCAACAGGTTTGTAGCCTTTATGGACAGGGATTCACTCCTCCCCATGCTGGATGATCCATCACTGAACAGGCATATTAGAACCACCTTCATAGCAGTTTTGACCCGCTATGAAGAAAATCATAAGGATGGACTCGGCGGCCAGCAGTTCCGCAGAGTGATTGTTGATCTTGTCAAATGGACGTGGAACCACCTGAACGAATGGCTGGAGGAAAAGAGCGGCGACATTCCCCGTGTTCTTTGGTACGGCCCGGCAACGGCAAGCGAGCAATATTTTTTGTATCTGCTGTTTCTATTTGGATGCGACTTGATTCTTGTGCATCCTGAAGGAATGGATCCTTTATCTGAAGCAGATCCAAAGCAGACGGCAGGCTGCGCCATTTCGTTTCCCGGAACGCAAGAGCTGATCCCATTTCCTGCAGAGCGGCCGAAACGAAAATCAACGGTAGCCTATAAAGCAACAAAAGAATTGGATCAGGTCCTGCATTCCGATGATTCAATGCTGTACAAGCCTTGGCAGTTCAGGAATTATTCGACAAACTCCATTACCCTGAAAACAACTTACGATGAACTTTTCCTGCTGATCAGGGAACAGGCTTTTGTGAGACCAAACTTTGAAGTCAAGAACAAAACGGTCTATATCCCGACACTCTTTTCAAAAATCATGGGCATCTCCAAAAATCGCAAAACCTACTGGTCAAAGCTTGAGGAGCTGCGCGATTTTGAGCTTTCCCTTGTTATCCGGCACTTTCCTTTTACAAGGCCTGTGAAAGGAAATCCCCAGTTTCATATCCAGGATGCGGAAGGGCCGGACGGCAGGCTTGATCCGAAGCGAATGATGGCCAGCAACTGGTGGCGCTATAAAAAGCTTCCGGCAGGTCTGCAGCTTGCGCTTGCAGAGGCTATCTCCCGCTATATCTATAAGCCGCGGCTGAAAATGGCAGAAGGTGAAAGCGAACGGGGCCTGCAGTATTTTCTTTTTAACCATGCGCTTGAAATTCCGCAATCCATTATCAGCCTGCTGCAGAATTTCGATTATGCTCAGGCTGTTCCAAGGCTCATTCTTTATAACAATGAACAGAGCGGCAAGCTGTCAAGATCAGATGCAGCCATGCTGCTCCTGCTGAATGAATTCGGAATCGACATTGTGCTGCTGAATCCTGCTGGCTATATGGATGTAGAGGAATTTATCGAGGAAAAGTATTTCGACATCCATTGGCTTGATGAAATGAACCATGGTGAACCTTACAGAGAAGCAACACTTTTTCAAAAGTTTATCAAAAGAATTTTCTGAGGTTTTTTCAAGGGGCTATGTTATAGAAGAATGCCGATTTTTAATCACCTGTTGATTGGAGTGGAAGGGGGAGACTCCTGCGGGAGTGCAAGTGACGGGAGACCCCGCAGGAGCGGTCGCTGTGAGGAGGCTCCCGCACTGCCCGCGGAAAGCGGACCCCTGAAACGGAAATCAATAGCCAAATTTAACAGTGTCTTTCAGAAATTTATGTAATTTTATAAGATGCATGATTTTGCGCGAAAATAGGGAGGGTCTAAAATGAACGAGCTGGATATCATAAAGCCTGATCAGGCTGAGGAAATATTGGAAAACGGGCAAAGTGCACTAAAAGAAAAGCTAAAAAAAGATCCAAACATCCAAAAGCTTGCGGAGCAGATTGACCATCGCGACCAGGTGGCGATTCTCGAATACGGCAGAAAGCCTGCTAATGAAATTTCGGCTTTTTCAGGAAAAATATTAGACACAATCAAATCCAGCAGTATGGAAGAATCAAGCGCGCTTCTTAAACACCTTGGCCGCATTATGGACAGATTTGATCCAAAAGACTTTGCCGAACCAAAAGGATTTGTGTCAAAGTGGTTCAGCAAAGGACAGAAGATGGTCGAAAAGCTGATGTCTAAATACCAGACAATGGGCTCTGAAATTGACAAAGTGTATGTGGAAATCGTGAAGTATGAAGATGAAATGAAGCGTTCTACTACTACACTTGAACAGCTGTATGAGCAAAACTTCCAATACTACCTGGAACTTGAAAAGCATATTACAGCAGGGGAACTGAAACTTGAGGAACTGAAGGGCAAACTTCCTGAAATGGAAAGGCAGGCTGCAACCGGAGATCAGCTGAAGGGCATGGAGCTGGATTCTATGAAAAACGCTGTTGAATTGATGGAACAGCGCGTATATGACCTGGAGCTTGCCAAACAGGTCGCCTATCAATCAGCACCGCAAATCCGTCTTCTGCAAAGAGGGAATACAAAGCTGATTGGAAAAATCAATTCCGCCTTTGTAACAACGATCCCGATTTTCAAAACTGGCCTGATTAATGCTATTGCAGCCAAGCGCCAGAAGCTTGTAGCCGATTCAATGAATGAGCTCGAAAAAAGAACGAACGAAATGCTGATTAAAAACGCTCAGAACATTTCGCGCCAAAGCGTTGATATTGCCCGTATGGCTGGCAGCCCAAGCATCAAAATTGAGACAATCGAAGAAACATGGAATATTATTCTTCGCGGCATGCAGGAAACAAAAGCAATTGAGGATGATAACAAACGCATCCGTGACGAAGGACGCGTCCGTTTAGAGCAGCTGCAGGACAATTTTGATAAAATAAAGAGCGGCAGAAACTAATAGATAGAATTAGCAGAAGCACCGGTTCCGGCCGGTGCCTTTGTTGTCTCTGCATCGAATTAAGACAGAGGGCTTGGTAGCAGAGAAAAAATATGGTAGCATAAAGTGCTGGAAATTGTTTATAATGAATGGTATGACTATTAGGAAACATAGGGGTAAGCCTGCCTTTTTGCTCTAGCAATCTTATTCCTTCAAATCATAAAATCAAAGAGCCTCGCAATCAGGCTGTCACTGTGAGAGCAGAAGCTGACGGTCCATTGTGATGGCTGCAAATGAAAGAGATTACGGAAAGGGTGTGCCTTGTTTGAGCCTTAAAAAGTATTCGCCTGAGCAGGTGAAAGAAATCGCAATGGTAGAATTGGCGTATGAATTATTGGAAGAAAAGAAGCAGCCTTTAACCTTCAAGGATATATTTGATGAATTGGTAGGCAAGCAGGGTTATACGAAAGAACAGGCAGCAGACCGCATTGCCCAGTTCTACACGGATTTGAATATTGATGGAAGATTCATCGCCTTGCAGGATGGTTATTGGGGACTTCGCAAATGGTATCCATATGATCAAATTGAAGAAGACATCGCAACAACTGTTGTGAAGCCTAAGAAGAAAAAAGGCAAGAAGGCTTCTGACGATGATCTTGATACAGAAGGCTTTGATGATACAGATGACGATGACTTCGATGATCTGGAAGAATACGAAGATGATCTGGATGAAGATCTTGATGAAGATGATTCTGCAGATGATGCAGACGAAGATCTCGATGTTGATGAAGATGATGACGATGACGACGAGGAAGACTTTGATCTCGAAGAAGACCTCGACGAAGATGATGAAGATGAAGAAGACGAAGACGAAGATAAGTAAGGAAAATCACCTGCCTGCCGGCAGGTGTTTTTTCATGGAAGCCAGCGGTGCATGGCAGGGGCTTTTTACCTGATTTTTACTCTATTTAAAATCAGCTTGACTTTCTATTCCCCAGTAGGTAGTATTTTATTTGGGCTCTTTCATTGAGACATTGTTCGTGAAGAATAAATATCCGCTCCCTTCTGAGTAATTGGAAGGGAGCTTTCTTATTTATTGCTTTTTTTATTTTTAGCGCAAGGCCCTTGAGCTAAGCGCAAGCATATCGGCTTTTTTAGCACACGCCTGAAAGCAGTCATCTGGTTGGGATTAAAAAAGAGCCATTTCTTTCATTCGCTGAAAGCACGGAAAAATGTTTTCTCGCTCTTTAGCGCACAATATACACATCCATTATTATTCGAGGGGGAAAAGCATCAAATGACAAAGTATATTTTCGTGACCGGCGGTGTTGTTTCATCGCTCGGAAAAGGCATAACAGCAGCTTCTTTAGGCCGTCTTCTTAAAAACAGAGGCTTGAGCGTCACTATTCAAAAGTTCGACCCATACATCAACGTAGACCCTGGAACAATGAGTCCTTACCAGCACGGAGAAGTTTTCGTAACAGGAGACGGTGCTGAAACAGATTTGGATCTGGGCCACTATGAAAGATTTATCGACATTAATTTAACAAAACTAAGCAATGTGACAACAGGAAAAATCTATTCTACAGTCCTTCAAAAAGAACGCCGCGGTGATTATCTTGGAGGAACAGTCCAGGTTATTCCCCACATTACAAATGAAATTAAAGAACGCGTTTTCCGCTCCGGCAAAGAGACGAATGCTGATGTTGTCATTACGGAAATCGGGGGCACAGTAGGCGACATCGAGTCCCTGCCTTTCCTTGAAGCGATCCGCCAAATTAAAAGCGATATTGGCCGTGACAACGTCATGTACATCCACTGTACGCTTGTTCCCTATCTAAAAGCAGCAGGCGAAATGAAAACAAAGCCGACACAGCACAGTGTAAAAGAACTGAGAAGCCTCGGCATTCAGCCGAACGTCATTGTCGTTCGTACAGAAGCACCGATTTCTCAAGACATGAAAGACAAAATCGCTTTGTTCTGTGACATCGAAGAAAGAGCTGTTATTGAAGCCGCTGATGCTGACACTCTTTATTCAGTGCCGCTCGCTCTTCAGGCCCAGTCCTTTGACTCAATTGTCTGCGAGCATTTAAAGCTGGATTTCCCAGAAGCGGACATGACGGAATGGAAAGAGCTTGTTCATAAAGTAACCAATCTTTCAAAAACTACCCGCATTGCTCTTGTCGGAAAATATGTCGAGCTGCAGGACGCTTATATTTCAGTCGTTGAAGCCCTTCGCCATGCAGGCTACGAATACGATTCCGATATCGACATAAAATGGATCAACGCTGAACACATAACAGACGACAACGTTCAAACCATGCTCGCTGATGCGGATGGCATACTTGTACCGGGCGGCTTCGGCGACCGCGGCATCGAAGGAAAAATCATTGCCGTCAAATATGCCCGCGAACACAAAGTTCCGTTCTTCGGCATCTGCCTCGGCATGCAGGTAGCATCTATTGAATATGCAAGAAATGTACTCGGCTTAGAAGGCGCCCACTCATCTGAAATCAATGCTGACTCACCATATCCGGTCATCGACCTTCTGCCTGAACAAAAGGACATCGAAGACCTCGGCGGCACACTTCGACTCGGCCTGTACCCTTGCAAGCTTGACGAAAGCTCTAAAGCGTACGAAGCTTACCAGGACGAAGTGATTTATGAGCGCCATCGCCACCGCTATGAATTCAACAACGAATACCGCCAGCAAATGGAAGAAGCCGGCTTCGTATTCTCTGGAACAAGCCCTGACGGCAGACTGGTCGAAATCATTGAACTCAAGGACCACCCTTGGTTCATCGCATCCCAATTCCACCCGGAATTCACATCAAGACCAACACGCCCGCAGCCGCTGTTCCGCGAATTCATTCACGCATCACTGCGCAATGCTGAGAAAATGTAAATGAGAAAAGCCCCGTGCTTCGAGTAGCGCGGGGCTTTTGTTTTGGGTTTTTGGGTTGAGCATAGAGGTAGTTGCGCACGTAAAGCATAAAAGGGAAAAACTAAGGTTTCCATCCACCTCAAACCCCATCCTCTTCATACTCCTGCAAAATCTCCACAAGCACAAACCGCAGAGCGTAATAAACATAAAGCGACGTCATAATGGCAGGAAAGCCGTAGCGGCTGCCGTCCTCTGCAGGGATCAGCGGTTTCTTGAGCTTTGAATCAATGTGAACATCAGCAAATTGTTCAAGGCTTTCCGCTGAGTCTTTTACAAGAGCTGATACTGCTGCAAATAGTATTTCTTTTTCTGCTAGATCCTTGGCAAGCGTCAGTGCTGCTTCATCATTAGAGAAACGGGAAAAGATCAGCACTCTGTCTGCTTCTGTTACTTCAGCCATGCTGCCGTCTTCCTTAAACAGCGGTTTGGCAAACGGGAAGGGCTCGCTGCTGGAAAGGGCTTCTGCCAATATGGCTGAAAGTTCATCGAAGCCGTGGAGATAAATGCTTCCGGCTCCAACGGCAGCCTGTGCAAGCAGCCGGGCAGCGTCTTCTGTCTGGTATTCTTCCTGATCCGCAATGCGGTTGAAATGTCCGGTTAGTTGAGTTGTAAATATTTTAAGCACAGTCAGGCTCCTTTGTTCATCTTTAATTTGTATTGGTCTATTATAGCGAATGTAAGGAAAAGAAGAAAAGGATGCGGAAAATGTCGAAGAACATGTCATTTTTCAAGCAGGATATTGGTCATAAAAAAAGAATAAATAGCTTTAAGTTAAATTGGAGAGCTTTTGGAAAATACACGAAGAGGTGTCGAATATGCAGAATGAAAAAATATTAATAGTAGATGATCAATATGGGATTAGAATTTTGCTGAACGAGGTATTTCAAAAAGAAGGATACCAAACGTTTCAGGCGGCAAGCGGATTTCAGGCACTGGAAATTGTCGAGCAGCATTCTCCTGATCTAGTTCTTCTTGATATGAAAATTCCTGGAATGGACGGCATTGAAATCCTGAAAAGGATGAAAGTGATTGATGAGGGAATACGGGTAATTATTATGACAGCGTACGGTGAACTGGATATGATTCAGGAAGCGAAAGACCTTGGGGCTCTGACTCATTTCGCTAAACCTTTTGATATTGATGAAATTCGGGCAGCAGTGAAAAAGTATCTTCCGATCAGGTCGAATTGACATATCTTTCAAAGGCCGGAAATCTGCCGAAATGTTGCTGATTCTGATAGAACTTGGTATGCTTATTGTTGAGTAAAGTATTGCATTCATACTTGCGCTACATAAAACGAGTTTATTTGGCTATTCTTTCAGCATGCATTAAAATAGCCAAGCAAAACAAGGAGGATATTTCGATATGCCATTAGTTTCTATGACAGAAATGCTCAACAAAGCAAAGAGCGAAGGGTATGCGGTTGGCCAATTCAACCTGAATAACCTGGAGTTTACCCAAGCTATTCTTCAAGCAGCTCAGGAGGAGAACTCACCGGTAATCCTTGGCGTGTCTGAAGGTGCAGGCCGTTACATGGGCGGCTACAATACAGTTGTCGCTATTGTTAAAGCTCTGATGGAAGAGTATAAAGTGACAGTGCCTGTAGCCATTCACCTTGACCACGGTTCAAGCTATGAGTCTTGTGCAAAAGCAATTCATGCAGGCTTCACTTCTGTTATGATTGATGCGTCACACCATCCGTTTGAAGAAAATATCGAAATTACTTCAAAAGTGGTTGAACTGGCTCATTTCCATGGCATTTCTGTTGAAGCAGAGCTTGGTACTGTGGGCGGCCAGGAAGACGATGTTATTGCTGAGGGCGTTATTTATGCTGATCCTAAAGAATGCCAGGAGCTTGTTGAACGCACTGGTATTGATACGCTTGCTCCAGCGCTTGGTTCTGTTCACGGCCCTTACAAAGGCGAACCGAATCTTGGGTTCAAAGAAATGGAAGAAATCGGCGCTGCAACAGGTGTTCCGCTTGTTCTTCACGGAGGCACTGGCATCCCGACAAAAGATATTCAAAAAGCGATTTCTTTCGGTAC
Source organism: Metabacillus kandeliae (assembly GCF_021166585.1). GTDB lineage: Bacteria > Bacillota > Bacilli > Bacillales > Bacillaceae > Metabacillus_B > Metabacillus_B kandeliae. The sequence continues at coordinate 280,988 of NZ_JAJOZE010000003.1, read as the reverse complement.
AGCTAAAATCAACGTAAACACTGAAAACCAGATCTCTTCTGCCAAAGCAGTGCGCGAAACGCTTGCTGCGAAGCCTGAAGAGTATGATCCGCGCAAATACCTTGGTCCTGCACGCGATGCAATCAAGGAAACCGTTAAAGGAAAAATGCGCGAATTCGGTTCTTCTAATAAAGGTAACTAATTGAAAAACCGCCTTTTTCTAAAGGCGGTTTCTATACATGTCTGCAAGTAAGCGATACCAATAGGCGTACAATTCAGAAAAAACAGGAGGTTCCTTTTCATGCTTTTTTTCATTGATACGGCCAATATTGACGAAATCAGGGAAGCAGAATCAATGGGAATACTTGCTGGTGTCACAACCAATCCTAGTTTAGTAGCCAAGGAGAATGTATCTTTTCATGACCGGTTGAGAGAAATTACGAATCTTGTAAAAGGTTCTGTCAGCGCTGAAGTGGTATCGATGAACGCACAGGACATGATCAAAGAGGGCAGAGAGCTCGCAGAAATCGCCCCGAATATTACAGTGAAAGTTCCAATGACAAAAGAAGGAATGAAAGCTGTCAGAGCGTTCAAAGAGCTTGGCATTAAAACAAATGTCACTCTTATTTTTAATGCGAATCAGGCGCTGCTTGCAGCAAGGGCGGGAGCGAGCTATGTTTCGCCTTTTCTTGGACGGCTTGATGATATAGGCCAGGATGGTTTGGAACTCATTTCAACCATTGCAGAAATATTTGATGTGCACGGCATTGATACAGAAATTATTGCTGCTTCGATCCGCCATCCGATGCATGTAACGGAGGCGGCAAGAAGAGGTGCAACCATTGCAACACTTTCTTTGAAGGTAATCGATCAGCTCTTTAATCATCCTCTGACAGATCAGGGGATTGAAAAATTCCTGGCAGACTGGGAAAAGAGAGCCTGACTTTTCAGAATGGCAAGCTCCGGCTTGCCATTTCGCCCGTTTATAAAGCAGGATGATTTGAGCTTCTATGCAAAGTGTCCTACAATAGAAACTAACGTTTTTAAATGGATGCAATGGAATTTTTATTATGATAAAAGCTGCCAGGATGCTGATAAATATAAGAGCAGCAAGCTCCAAGCAGGAATTCTTCGTACGGACTGCCTCCCTGCAAACAAATATAGCTTGTATTCTTTTTCTTGATTATGGTAAATATTTGATGAAAAGGAATCTTTTTAACCATTCCAATCCACCTGGCGTGCAAGTGACCAACTTCTTGGGAAGGGGAACCATCATGGAAAAGTTGAAAATTGCCGGCGGAGACCTGCTGAAGGGCTCAGTCAGCATAAGCGGTGCTAAAAACAGCGCAGTAGCCTTAATTCCGGCTACAATACTCGCAAATTCTAAGGTGTCAATTGAGGGGCTTCCTGATATATCAGATGTCCATATTTTAAAAGATCTTCTGGAGGAAATCGGCGGAAAAGCCCAATTTGAAAATGGGGAAATGACTGTACAGCCGGAAGAAATGATTTCTATGCCGCTGCCAAACGGAAAGGTGAAGAAGCTCCGGGCTTCCTATTATTTAATGGGAGCTATGCTTGGCCGCTTCAAAAAAGCCGTTATCGGCCTTCCTGGAGGGTGCCATCTCGGGCCTCGTCCGATTGATCAGCATATTAAAGGATTTGAAGCGCTCGGTGCACAGGTGACAAATGAGCAGGGCGCCATTTATCTTCGTGCAGACGAGCTGAGAGGTGCCCGCATCTATCTGGATGTGGTGAGTGTCGGCGCCACAATTAATATCATGCTCGCGGCAGTTTTGGCCAAAGGCAAAACGGTTATTGAAAATGCTGCAAAAGAACCGGAGATTGTAGATGTGGCAACACTGCTTTCCAACATGGGCGCCAGAATTAAAGGCGCAGGCACAGATGTGATTCGCATTGAAGGGGTAGAGGAGCTTCACGGCTGCCGTCATACCATTATCCCTGACAGAATTGAAGGCGGTACCTATATGATTATCGGTGCTGCCATGGGCAAGGAAGTTCTGATCGATAATGTGATCCCGCTTCATTTGGAATCACTGATTGCCAAGCTCAGAGAAATGGGGATCCATGTCGAAACAAGCGATGATCAGATCTGGATTGTCGGCGGGCAGAAAGAGCTGAAGCCTGTTGACATCAAAACATTGGTTTATCCAGGCTTTCCGACCGATTTGCAGCAGCCGTTCACATCGCTTTTAACAAAAGCAAACGGGACGAGCGTTGTGACAGATACCATCTATTCAGCCCGCTTTAAACATATTGACGAGCTGAGAAGAATGGGTGCAAGCATTAAAGTGGAAGGCCGCTCAGCGATTGTATCAGGCCCGAATAAACTGCAGGGTGCAAAGGTTAAAGCGAGTGATCTCCGCGCAGGTGCAGCCCTTGTGGCAGCAGGCCTTCTTGCTGACGGCGTGACGGAGATTACAGGCCTTGAGCATATTGACAGAGGCTACAGCCAGCTTGAAGAAAAGCTGACAAATATGGGTGCAACCATCTGGCGTGAAAAAATGACAGACCAGGAAATTGAACAGGTTCAAAATTCCTAAAAAGGGTACTGGAAACTTTTTCTCAAAGAGAACCTATCGCACCAGCAAACCAAGTTTGTTACAATCACATAGGTAAAGCATGTTTTAAATACAGCTAATGACAACCGGGTTTTCAAAGGGGAGGAGTACAAACGATGGAAAGAAGCTTGTCAATGGAACTTGTACGCGTCACAGAAGCAGCAGCGCTGGCCTCAGCAAGATGGATGGGCCGGGGCAAGAAGGATGAAGCGGATGACGCGGCAACATCAGCAATGCGGGACGTTTTTGATACTGTTCCGATGAAGGGCACAGTCGTAATCGGTGAAGGGGAAATGGACGAAGCACCGATGCTTTATATCGGCGAAAAGCTAGGGAACGGATACGGGCCCAGAGTAGACGTCGCGGTTGATCCTTTAGAAGGAACTAACATTGTTGCACAGGGCGGCTGGAACGCATTGGCGGTTATCGCTGTTGCGGATCACGGCAACATGCTGCACGCGCCTGATATGTACATGGACAAAATTGCAGTCGGGCCGGAAGCGGTTGGCTGCATCGACATCGAAGCGCCAATACTTGATAACCTGAAAGCAGTAGCAAAAGCAAAGAACAAAGATATTGAAGATATCGTCGCAACCGTACTGGAAAGAGAACGCCATGCCCACATCATCAGTGAGCTGCGCGAAGCAGGCGTCCGCATCAAGCTGATCAATGACGGAGATGTGGCAGGGGCCATTAATACGGCATTTGACCATACAGGCGTAGACATTCTATTCGGTTCAGGAGGCGCTCCTGAAGGCGTGCTCGCAGCTGTTGCACTGAAATGCCTCGGCGGCGAAATCCAGGGCAAGCTGCTCCCTCAGAATGACAAAGAACTTGAACGCTGCGTGAAGATGGGGCTTGATGTTCAGAAGATCCTCCGTATGGAAGACCTTGTGAAGGGCGATGATGCCATCTTTGCCGCAACAGGGGTAACAGACGGCGAATTGCTGAAAGGCGTCCAGTTCAAGGCATCACAGGGAACAACCCAATCGGTTGTCATGAGAGCAAAGTCAGGCACTGTCCGTTTCATTGACGGCAGGCACAGCCTGAAAATGAAACCGAATCTGGTGATCAGATAAAGCAGGGCTAAAGGACAAGCCCAAAAAGAAGCAGGCGCCATGCCTGCTTTCTTTTAAAGCTTTATGTCAGTTCTATTACTTGTCTTCAAAAAGATTGATTATTCGAGTGAAATAAGGTAAAAATAAAGAGTGCTGCAAAAAGAAAAAAACGCGCATTTCTCTACTTCAGCTCACCTTCTTTTCCTTCTCTATTTTCTGTCCCTAAAAGAATGGACAAACATTATTTTATTCCTATTACTAAAGAGTGGTGTATATATGAGTGATATTTCAGTTTCCATTTCAAGCCTTGAACATATGAAACTAAAAGAGCTGTACGAGCTTGCAAGACATTATAAAGTTTCCTACTACAGCAAACTGACTAAAAAAGAATTGATATTTGCCATACTAAAAGCCAATGCAGAGCAGGAAGATCTTCTGTTTATGGAAGGCGTTCTTGAAATTATCCAATCTGAAGGCTTTGGTTTCCTCCGGCCGATCAACTATTCTCCAAGCTCTGAAGACATTTATATTTCAGCCTCTCAAATTAGAAGATTTGATTTGAGAAACGGCGATAAAGTCTCCGGAAAAGTGCGTCCCCCAAAAGAAAACGAACGCTACTATGGCCTTCTGCATGTAGAAGCAGTGAATGGCGATGACCCTGAATCAGCAAAAGAGCGGGTTCATTTCCCGGCATTGACACCGCTTTATCCTGAAAGGCAGATTGTCCTTGAAACACAGCCTCAGCATCTTTCAACAAGAATTATGGATGTGATTGCTCCTGTTGGTTTCGGACAGCGCGGACTGATTGTAGCACCGCCTAAAGCAGGGAAAACGATGCTTTTGAAAGAGATCGCCAACAGCGTGACAACGAATCACCCGGAAGCCGAACTGATTGTTCTCTTGATTGATGAACGCCCTGAAGAGGTGACAGACATTGAGAGATCGGTTGCTGGGGATGTTGTCAGCTCTACCTTTGACGAAGTTCCTGAAAACCACATTAAAGTGGCGGAGCTTGTGCTCGAACGCGCTATGCGTTTAGTCGAGCATAAGAAAGATGTAATCATTTTGATGGACAGCATTACACGTCTAGCGCGGGCTTATAACCTTGTTATTCCACCAAGCGGCAGAACGCTGTCAGGCGGTATCGACCCTGCGGCTTTCCACCGTCCGAAGCGATTCTTCGGTGCGGCGCGGAATCTGGAAGAGGGAGGAAGCCTGACGATTCTTGCGACAGCGCTTGTTGATACAGGATCCCGCATGGATGATGTGATTTACGAGGAATTTAAAGGAACAGGCAACATGGAGCTTCACCTTGACCGCTCGCTTGCGGAAAAGCGCATTTTTCCAGCAATCGATATCCGCCGTTCCGGCACAAGGAAAGAAGAATTGCTTATTCCAAAAGAAAACCTCGAAAAACTTTGGGCAATCCGCAAGGCGATGTCAGACACACCTGATTTTGTCGAAAAGTTCCTGAAGAAATTGCGGCAGTCAAAAACAAATGATGAATTTTTTGAGCTTCTTGCTGCTGAGCCGAAGCAGACAGGTTATGCTGGGGCAAAACGGTAAAATTCAAAATTCTCCCTCTTGCAATTGGGAGTAACTGTTGTTATACTTTTTTCATATGCATTCTGGAGATACGTAAGTGAGATATTCTCGCTTATCTGGAATAGATAACTCTGTTTCAAACATGATTCAGGGCGGAAGGAGATGAAAGTAATGAAAGCAGCAATTCATCCTAACTACAAAAAAGTAATGGTGAAATGTTCTTGCGGAAACGAATTTGAAACTGGTTCTGTAAAAGACGAGGTTCGCGTTGAGACTTGCTCTGAATGCCATCCATTCTACACAGGCCGTCAAAAATTCGCTGAAGCTGGCGGACGTGTTGACCGATTCAATAAAAAATACGGCATCAAGTAATAAGAAGCTGTACAGAAAACAGGCAAGTACATTCTTGCCTGTTTTTTTTACGGATGAAACACACTGGTTTGGCCTGAAAAGAAGGCCTTTAGTCATGGAACGCGGTCAATTGACTCGAAGAAGAAGCATTTGCTTATGAGAAGGACAAGCTTTAAAATAAGCCAAATGCAGCGAGCAATGATGACGAAGGGAGAGGCCGTTTAATATGTACGTAATGAAACAAAGCGGATGGCTGGAAGTCATTTGCGGAAGCATGTTTTCGGGAAAATCAGAGGAACTGATCCGGAGGGTGCGAAGAGCTCAATACGCCAAGCAGAACATAAAGGTTTTCAAGCCTTCCATTGATAACAGATACAGCGAAGAAGAGGTTGTTTCCCATAATGGAACAACGATCATGGGCATGCCTGTTGCTGCCTCCATTGAAATTCTTTCGCACGTCACGGACGAAGTAGACCTGGTAGCGATCGACGAGGTTCAATTCTTTGATGAGGATGTCCTCGAGGTTGTCTCAAGACTCGCAGATCACGGCCACAGAGTCATCGTCGCAGGCCTCGACCAGGACTTCAGAGGCGAACCATTCGGAATTATGCCGAACCTGATGGCTGTAGCGGAAACGGTCACAAAGCTCCAGGCTGTCTGCTCTGTCTGCGGATCCCCTGCAAGCAGAACACAGCGCCTTATTAACGGAAAACCGGCCTCCTACGATGATCCGATCATCCTCGTGGGCGCGTCAGAATCCTACGAACCGCGCTGCCGTCATCACCACGATGTCCCGGGAAAGCAGCTGAAAAAAACTGACAGCAAAGAGATGAAGGACGGACAAAAGCTGTAAAAGAAAGGCATGGTCATTGGGATCATGCTTTTTTGTATGGGGAAAAGCGGGTGAAATGAGAAAAGGCTGCAGAATGGGGTTGGCATTCTACAGCCATATAGGTGGCTTTCCCTTATTTAAATCAAGGGGCTTTTCTTCCTCTTCATAATAAACCGTCACCAGCTGCTCATTCATGGTGTTGACCACACTATCGTATTGATTAGCAAGCGCAAGCATGGAAGCTTGATGCTCACTGATTGCTTTTTTGGCCTTCTCATTGTGCTCTTCGATGGAAGTACAGATCTTATTGACGATTTCTCCAGATTGGTGAGTCATTTCATTTTTAACCATACTTGCAAACTTTGCACCCTCATTATCCATTTCAGACAAGAGCCTTTCAAAAATCTTCGCCTTATACGTTAAATCAGATTCAGGAATAAAGCGGTGCATGAATGTATTCTGTCCCATGGCTGCTCCTTTCTTAGCTATATTTGAAGATGGCCGCAACTTTTTGGTCATCTTTAAAAAACGCTTCTATGGAAGAGCGGATCTTTTTAACTAAAGCTATGCCTTCTGTACGTTCCTTTTCAAAGTATTGAAACATATTAGAGAAGGTCTCTTCATTGGCTGGGGGAAGGGGATAGATATTCTCCTGAACCTCGATCCTTGTTACCCTGTAGAAAGTACCGGATAGTGTGGAAAATTGGTTCAGCTTTGCCTCCTGCTCGGAATGATTCGCTTCCATATCCGCAATCTTTGCCATCAGGATTCTTTTGCGGTCTTGGTAATCATCAGGATATTCCCTCTGATAGGCGATTTGCAAATCTTTTAAAATGGATTCTTTCCGCTCGAAGGAGGCAATTCCTTCTTTATAAATCCGGACGGCAGAGGATAAATTAATCTTAATGGTCTGCCCATTGGCCGAGCCCGTCATGACCATATCATCTCCCTCATAGGAAATGCTGCTGCCTTCGGAAAGCGCGCCAATCACTGCATCGAGCAAGTGAGCAGCAGTAGCCATATCGAACTTCTCCTTAAACTCTTCTATTATTTTTTTTATATCATCAAAGCCGTCCATAAACTCGCTGAACTCATATTCCAGGCTTCCTACAGTGAAAAGCAGTTTGAGAATTGAACCGGGATCACCATTTCCCAGCTCTTTAATAAAGGATGCACCCGAAATACCCTTTACAGCATTCTCGATATTTTCCAAATGTTTAATCATTCCATCCACCGTCTGTATCACCTTTTCTCTATCTTCAGACGAAACAGCTCCAACGATATGCAGCAGGGCAGGTAGCTCTTCCTTCAATTGATACATTTTTTTCAGCATCAGCCCTGCATTTTTCCCCATCTCTATAACTGTTGCGATTCCTTTAGCCGCTTCTCTGCCCGTCTCAATTGGATTAAACGATGGGTGCAGACTTTTTAATGAATCCATCGCATCGTCCCAAAACTTTTTGTCATAGCCGGTCGCTTCATAGATAAGACCATCTATTCCGCCTTTTTCATAGGCAGGAGCCAGCTCAGCCAGTTTTTTCTGAATAATGGCCAGATCCTTGTCCGATAAATGGCTCATCATGCCTTTTAGGCCAGCGAAATTGGGATTTGAGTCAAGAAGCTTGCGATCGCCCAGAAATAAAAATCCTCTGAGACCAGAGATGCCGTAAAGTATTTCTTCTTCGTTGGTTACATGGTGGATGTGAGCGCCTTTTTCTTTATAGTAATCTTCGGCAAATTTTTTGAGTTCTTCTGGGGGGAGGGAGTAGATTTGGTTCAAAGACTTGATATTGAATTGTTGCATTAACTTCAGTTGAAACTTTTTATCTTCTGTAAAAAGCTGATAAACACTGGGAGGCGCGTCGTTAAAAGTATATACTTCTTTAAAATCATCCGATAATATGGATAGCATTTGAATTAAGTTACCTCCAAGTGAATGCCCTATTCCGTAGTTCTCTAATTTTAGATTACTAATCTTTTCTCCTTTAGCTGTTCTTTTTTCTAGATCTTTCTCTACTCGTGCTGAAATGTCAGCCTCAACGGACTTGAAGAATACAGTAGCATCATCAAGCTGGGATGTGTTTTTACCAGCATAAATTCCAAAGGTATTATATAGCCAGTCTAATGGCTGGCCTTTACCGCTGTCTTCTCCCATTTCACTTCCTCTAGTGATTGTGTAGGATTGATTGATTCCTTTATTAGGATCATAAAAGTGAATAATAGTACCATCAAAACCTGAATCTTTATCCGTCTGGTATTTGGGAGCCCCTGAACTGTAAATTTCAATTTCTGCAGGTGGTTCCTTGCCAGTCTCTTCAACAATGACTTGTTTTATCTTCTGTTTAAAAACTGCTAGTTGTTCTTTTGTAGCATTTTTGGGAATGTCATATTCAATTTTAGCGATTCTTGCTCTTAAAATATCGGAATTTAAAACAGAGTTACCGCTCATCTTTATCACCTTTTATTCCTTAGTGAATTTAACAGATTTCATTAGCATTAGTGCATTTTTTTCAAATTCAGTATTGGTTTTTTTGCATTTATTCTCTTTATCATTACATGTAGAGGTATATATAAACTGAATACTCTTATTATCATTTTTGCTTTTGATAAAGCTGAAGTAATAAAATGTTAATAAATTTTGGCTTTCGTCAATTTGTTTTCCTAGATAGATTTCTTTATCATCCATTGATAGATTATCAAAGTTCCCCTTGTAGCCAACTTTGTTTGAAACCAGTTCTTTATAAGCATCAATATTTTTAGTTGTGGATTTATTTGAGTAGATTACTTGGTTATTGAAATCTTCATTTAATAATTTTCCTTTGCCTGTATAGGTTATATTTTCGAAGAAATTACCATTCTGCTCGTGGCCCAGGTCAGCAGAAATGACCCCATCCTTCGGAAACAGCATCGTATACCCGCCAGTCTTCGATTTAAACAAATAATACCCAGGCTCCACTTCCTTAGGAGAAGCCATATACCCTCGCGTAAACTCATCCTGAAAGGCAGCCGTTTTCGGCAGTTCCTGAGAAGGAGTTCCGCCCCCTGATACTGGTTTTTCTTCCTTGCCTTCGCTCATACCGCAGCCTCCTATTGCAAACATTGCTAAGATTATTCCGAGCTGTATGTATTTTTTCAAAATGGAATCCCCTTTCAAGGTAACAGTCAACGTATCACATTCCATTACTACCACATATTCCCACGTCCTTACAATACAAAACCCTATCCATTAGAAATTCGAAACTATTATCCTGTGTGTATCGTCTTGTTTTTCTTTTTGCTCAAAGGGAAAGGTATGCCGTTCGTAGTGTAGTTGACAGCGGAGCAAAAAATTTACGGGACTGAAAGAGGGGGGATAGTAAAAATAAAAAGCCGCACCTCAAAAGGTGCGGCTGTCACGCCTACAAGCTGAACATGGCTTTCAAAAAGCTCTTTTTCTGCGGCTGGATCTCATGATAATTTTCTTCTTTCCGGCTTTCCGCCAAAGCGGTCAGCTTTTCGAGGGTTTCTTCGATTTGTTTCATCCTGCCTGAAAGCTCGTCCATTTCCCGTCTGTGCTGCAGGAGCTGGTAGGAGACGACAGCGTCTGCTTTGTCGTTCATCTTCTTTTCGAGGCTTTTCAGGCGATCCATGATTTCCGCCATTCCGTCAGGCTGGGGCTGAGGCTGGGCGAGGGAGGCGGCCCCTTTGCGCACAGCCGGTTTCTTTTCGATAGAAATATCCTGAAGCAGAATGCCGCTTGTGAGCTGCTTTTTAACATCCTTCAGTGTTTCAATGTCTTTATCCTCAAACAGGTAGTGGCCGAGTTCATTTCGCTCCATGGGCAAGTCCAGCTGCTTGACCCAGCGCTGGATTGTTTTCGACGAGACACCTAACTGCTTTGCTGCCATACTTGTATTCATCGTCCATTCCCCCTTTTTGGCTAAGAATGTTCGACGCTGGGCGTAAATTCCCTTTATGTATGACAAAACAAGAACAGATTCGGCAAAGGAAGTGCTGTTTCGCTGTTTGTCGAACGCTCAGCGTTCATAGAGCTCAAGCGGCAGGCCGTCCGGGTCCTTGAAAAAGGTATAGGCTTTACCAGTCAGTTCATCGACTCGGACCGGCTCGGTTTCAACGCCTCTCTCATTTAATATTTTGACCGCTTCCTTCAGGCTGTCCACTTCAAAGGCGAGATGCCGCAGGCCTCTGGCTTCAGGCTGATTGGGCCTTTCCGGCGGATTCTGAAAAGAAAACAGCTCAATTTGGTATGTATCGCCGACCTTAAGATCGAGCTTATAGGAATTTCGTTCTTCCCTGTACGTCTCCGCTTCAATTTCAAGGCCGAGCGTTTCGGTATAAAAGGTCTTTGAGACTTTATAATCGGAACAGATAATGGCAGCGTGGTGAATTCGGTTCAGCATCTTTCCAGCTCCTTCTCAATTTGCTTTTGATTGTTCCCCTCACCTATACTATAATTATAACGTTACGGAAAAAAATAGAGGTGAATAACGTGCTGGATCGTTTGCAGGCGGTTGAAAACCGCTACGAGAAACTCAATCAGCTTTTAATGGATCCTGATATTATCAGCGACACGAAGAAGCTGCGCGAATATTCAAAAGAACAGTCTGATATACAAGAAACGGTTGAAGCATACCGCGAATATAAAGAAGTGGACCAGCAGATCAAAGAAGCAAAGGCCATGCTTGATGAGAAGCTTGATGCTGAAATGCGCGACATGGTTAAAGAAGAGCTTTCCGAGCTGACTGCACGGGAGCAGGAGCTTTCTGAACGCTTGAAAGTGCTCCTGCTGCCAAAAGACCCGAATGATGACAAAAACGTTATTATGGAGGTCAGAGGTGCAGCAGGCGGTGATGAGGCAGCCCTTTTTGCAGGAGACCTTTACCGCATGTACAGCCGTTTTGCAGAGATGCAGGGCTGGAAAACCGAAGTAATGGAAGCGAACACAACAGGTGTCGGCGGCTACAAGGAAATCATTTTTATGATTTCCGGAAAAGGCGCTTATTCCAAAATGAAGTTTGAAAACGGAGCGCACCGCGTGCAGCGAGTTCCTGAAACAGAGTCAGGCGGGCGCATTCATACGTCGACAGCAACGGTTGCCTGCCTTCCGGAAGCGGAAGAAGTGGAAGTGGACGTCCATGAGAAGGACATCCGCGTTGATACGTTTGCTTCCAGCGGACCAGGCGGACAGAGCGTTAACACGACAATGTCGGCTGTCCGTTTAACACATTTGCCGACAGGTGTTGTTGTATCCTGTCAGGATGAAAAATCACAGATTAAAAACAAAGAAAAGGCGATGAAGGTCCTTCGCGCCCGCGTTTATGACAAATTCCAGCGGGAAGCACAGGCGGAGTATGACCAAAACCGCAAGCTTGCTGTTGGTTCCGGCGACCGTTCTGAGCGGATCCGCACATACAATTTCCCGCAAAACCGCGTGACCGACCACCGTATCGGCCTGACGATCCAAAAGCTTGATCAGATTTTGGAAGGCAAGATGGACGATATCATTGATGCGCTGATCATGGAAGATCAGGCAAACAAGCTCGAGCAGGCCACAGAGTAATGAAAACCATTTTTGAAGCCCTAAAATGGGCTTCTTCTTTTTTAGTCTCTGCGGGAAGAGACGAAAATGCGGGGGAGCTGCTGCTGAAAGAGCAGCTGAACATGAGCCGTTCAGCTCTTTTGGCAAATTTAAGGGAAAAGCTTGAATCTGAACAGCTTGCCATATTTGAAAAAACCGTCAAAAAACATGCAGACGGCATTCCGGTGCAGTATTTGCTCGGCTATGAAGAATTTTACGGCAGGCGGTTTATCGTAAACAAAGAAGTGCTGATCCCAAGGCCAGAAACTGAAGAGCTTGTGGAAGGAATTCTAAACAGGGCAGCAGCGCATTTTGGAAACGAAGCAGTTTTAAAAGTAGCAGACGTTGGCACAGGGAGCGGAGCCATCGCCATCACCCTTGCCCTTGAAAACAGCCAATTCAGCGTTTCAGCGATTGATATTGCAGCGGAATCCTTAACAGTAGCTGAAGAGAATGCGAGGCAGCTGGGAGCAGCGGTTGCTTTCTATGAAGGAGATCTTCTGAAACCGCTGTTGGAGAAAGGGCAAAAAGTTGACATTATCGTATCGAATCCTCCCTATATCCCGGACGAAGACGTGCTGAGTTTATCACCTGTTGTAAAGGACCACGAGCCAATGCGTGCGCTTGCAGGCGGCAAGGACGGCCTCAATTTTTACCGGGAGCTGTGCAGGCAGATTCCGCAGGTTATTGAAAGCCGGGCCCTGATTGGATTTGAAATCGGCGCAGGTCAGGGAGAGGATGTAGCAGGCTTGTTAAAAGCAGCCTTCCCTGAAGCAGAAACTGAAATTGTTTTAGATATAAACGGCAAAGACCGAATGGTATTTGCGATGATTTAAGAGGCTGGGACATAAGTATTTCAGACAATGAAAAACCCGAATGATTAGGTGGATTTATGTGAATTATTCCCCTAATAGTTCGGGTTTTTATTTGGTATAAGAAGAGTTTATTCTTCCTAAGGATCGTAAACTTTAGTGGAATGGAGCGGAAGCCACTCAACTCCTGCGGGAAGAAGAGGAAAGGCTGAGATTCCGCAGGCGAAGCCAAGGAGGCTAAAGCCTTCCTCCCCTCGGAAAGGGAGTGGCTGCAGCGCAATGGAACGAACCTGTTCCTCCAGCTGAACTATTCATATCATCTAGACATTGTTCGTCTTAGAGGATAGTTGTTACAGTTATGTCCCAGCCCCTTTTTGTGTGGATAAAAAACGATTGACAGTGACCTTGCGTTAAGAGGCAATGAACGCTGACAATTAAAAATACTAGTTTCCTAGATTTTTAAAAAACCATGTTTAAAAGTTTCTCCCCCTGCCCATACTGATTCTATCGAGGGGATGGTGGAGAAAATGAAAAAACAATGGATTGCCATTATATATATCTTTCTATTAATTGCAGGTGCGCTTCTTAGCACCTATAAAGAACCGCTTAAAGCACATGCAGAAGAGCCGCCTGTTGTGATTCCGGATGAAGCGATACGGTTAAGGATTTTAGCCAACAGCAATTCAGATGCCGATCAGTCACTGAAGCGGGAGATCAGGGATGAGGTTAACAAGGAAATTACAAAATGGGTGAAGGATTTGACGAGCATAGAAGAGGCGCGCAAGCTGATTAAAAGCCGTCTGCCTCATATTAAGGCCATTGCAGAAGGTGTTCTGAAAAAAGAGCACTCCAAACAAACGGTAAAAGCGGAATTTAACTCGAGTGTGGATTTCCCGACAAAAATGTACGGCAATTATATTTACCCGGCAGGAAATTATGAAGCGATCTTAATCACACTTGGCAATGGAGAAGGTGCGAACTGGTGGTGCGTGCTGTTCCCGCCCCTTTGCTTCCTTGATTTCTCAAACGGAGAGGCTGTGAAGGATCCTGGTGCATCCCAGCCGGAAACAAAGCCTGTGCAGACAGCTGACAATAAGCAGAACGGGCAAAAGGTAGAAGTCAAATTCTTTTTAGTAGAGTGGTTTGAAAGCCTGTTTTCCTGAGTCTCTCCTTCATGCGGGGAGGCTTTTCTAGTAAGGCGATATAAAAGAAAAATGCTGATTGTTACGCACCTGTTGATTGGAGCGGAAAGCGGACGCCTGCAGCGGAAATAAACAGCCTAATTAAAAGAGCCTCTAGTAAAAGAGGAATAAAACGGATTTCGGCTCATAGATTGGGAGTATCAAACGATACGGGGTGGGGACATGTTCTATCAATTAAGAATGGCTGAAAGCAACGATGCGGTAAAGTTAAAAGAGTTTATGACCATCGCAGGAGTCAGCACGGCAGGAGTCGAGGAAAACATTGCTTCCTTTATTATTATGGAGGACCAGCAGGAAGAGATTGCAGCCTGTCTCGGCATTGAAAGGTATGAACAGGACGGACTGCTGCGAGCTCTTGTTGTTTCAGATAAATTGGACCAGGCTCACATCCTGTCTCTCTTTAAAAGTGCCGGCTCGCTTGGCAAAAAGATGGCTGTCAGCAGGCTTTACCTGATAACGAACAGACAGTCATCAATAGATTTTCTAAAATTCGCCGGATTTGAAGCAGTCGATGGAGAAGTTCCTGGACATCTTCTGCATTCAGAGCACGTAAAAGAATCCATGCAAAAAAAGGGAGCGACATTGATGGCGAGACATTCCTGAGCAATTCTTGTGGAAAAAATCAATTATCAACAAAGTTATGCACAAATCACATGATCTTATCCACAAATTGTGGATAAGGCTTGTTTTTGGGCAGGTTCTCTTTTATACTTTCATGAGGATTAACCGAGAATACTAACAGATACAAGGAGAATACAACAACATGAAGACGAAAAGCTGGACTGTGGATAGAAAGGATGATTTATCCCGAAGTTATCCACAAATCTCACAGGCAGCAGCCCTTTTAAAAGAAAATGAACTGGTCGCTTTTCCGACGGAAACGGTTTATGGATTAGGCGCGAATGCCCAGTCAGATGAGGCTGTCGCCAAAATCTATCAAGCAAAAGGACGGCCCAGCGACAACCCGCTGATTGTCCATGTGGCAGACAAAGAGCAGGTAAAAAAGATTGCGGCCAAGATCCCGCCTTTGGCTGAAAAACTAATGGAAACATTCTGGCCAGGCCCTCTTACACTTGTTCTTCCTAAACAAGACGGCCTTTCAAAACTTGTCACAGCTGGTCTTGAAACCGTTGCTGTCAGAATGCCGGAGGACGCACTCGCGCTTGCTTTGATTAAGGAATCAGGCTTGCCGATTGCTGCCCCGAGCGCTAATCTTTCCGGCAAGCCGAGCCCGACGCTCGCTGAACATGTGGCCCATGATTTGACCGGGAAAATTGCCGGAATTCTTGATGGCGGCCCAACTGGAGTTGGAGTAGAATCCACTGTTGTTGACTGCACAGGTGAGGTGCCAGTGATTTTGCGGCCTGGCGGCATTACAAAGGAACAGCTTGAGGAAGCTGTCGGAACAGTTGAAGTGGACAGGGCTCTTTTGAAAGAAGGCGAAGCTCCAAAGGCACCTGGCATGAAATATACACACTATGCGCCAAAAGCGGATTTGTACATTGTAAAAGGCAGCATGGAGTACCTTCAATCGCTTGTTGATCAGGAAAGAGCAGCAGGCAGAGAAGCAGGTGTGCTCACCACAGAAGAAAATAGAGCAGCATATGACGCAGACGCTGTACTTGCAGCAGGCTGGCGCAGCAAGCCTGAAACTATTGCGGCTCATTTGTACGAAGTGCTGCGCCAATTTGATGAAAGAGACCTGGACGTTATCTACAGTGAATCTTTTTCAGAAGAAGGCGTAGGCTCTGCCATTATGAACCGGCTGATGAAGGCAGCAGGCCAGCGTGTGCTGACAGAAAATCACTGATGTTCTAACGTTCTAACCCTCCTGGGATAAGCATAGGCTAAAACAGGCATGTCCGGGAGGGTAAGGAATGAGCATTGAAGCATATATAGGTGAATTTCTGACACTGACTTTAATGGCGTTTGCTTTAGGGATGGATGCATTCTCGGTAGGACTGGGAATGGGAATGATTAAGCTCCGCTTCAGGCAAATTTTTTACATAGGCCTTACAGTGGGATTTTTCCACATTTGGATGCCGCTCGCCGGCATGATAATCGGCAAGCTGATTTCCGGAAAGCTTGGCACGATCGCAGGCTATGCAGGCGGAGTGCTGCTTATGCTGCTTGGACTTCAGATGCTGCTCTCTTCCTTTAAAAAAGATGATTCACCGCTCATTTCTCCGGTTGGATTCGGTCTGTTTATTTTTGCGACAAGTGTCAGCCTTGACAGCTTTTCCGTCGGTCTGACGCTCGGAATCTACGGAGCTAAGCAATATGTGGCGATTGTGATCTTCGGCGCTGTGAGCATGCTCCTCACATGGGCCGGCCTTTTAATAGGAAAAAGAGTGAAGGGCTGGCTCGGCAAATATGGTGAAGCTCTTGGCGGAACGATCCTTTTTGCTCTCGGGCTGAAGATGTTTCTTCCCTTTTAAGAAGATGTTTCTTCCCTTTTAAGAAGATGATTCATCTTCTTTTTTTATTTGCCGCAGGACGCATGGTGTAAAGGTATGTTCCTGTTATATCAAGGATTTTTGGATTATAATAAAGTAAGCGGAAGGGGGAACGTTATGATCAATATCTTGTTTGTTTGCACTGGAAATACATGCCGCAGCCCGATGGCCGCAGCTCTGCTGAGAGATATGAAAGCAACGGGCAATATGCAGGTAAAATCAGCCGGTATTTATGCAGCGGACGGCGGCAGCGCT
Organism: Metabacillus kandeliae; assembly: GCF_021166585.1. Classification (GTDB taxonomy): domain Bacteria; phylum Bacillota; class Bacilli; order Bacillales; family Bacillaceae; genus Metabacillus_B; species Metabacillus_B kandeliae. The sequence continues at coordinate 264,338 of NZ_JAJOZE010000003.1, read as the reverse complement.
TCCCGGCTGGCCGTTGAAGTCCTTCAGGAAAAAGGAATAGAACCAAACCATACATCAGCCATGCTGAAAGAAGAGCAGCTCATCTGGGCGACTCATGTCCTCACAATGACTGAGGCCCATAAGCAAATGATTCTGGACCGGTTTCCGGAAGCAAAAGGGAAAACATGGTCACTTTCAGAGTTTGCCTCTGAAGCCGGTATGAAACCGGATGATGTCCAGGACCCGTACGGAGGATCAATCAGCACGTACCGGGAAACACGCGATGAGCTGGAAAGGCTGATTGGACTTATATTGAAGAAGCTTGAACAGGAGACATAATGAGAGTATGGAAGGTAAAAAAATCAAGCATGCAAAGGTGATGAAGGATGCCTATTATGGAAGCTTGGAAAAATGATCTCATAGCAGCGCTTGGCGATTTTGAAATGCAGGCACCGCTCCGGCCGTTTGATGTCATGGCAGTAGGATGCAGCACAAGCGAAGTGGTCGGCGAGAAAATAGGTACTGCTGGAACAGAAGAAATAGCAGAAATGATTTACAGCGTTCTTTCCGATTATAAAGAAAGAAATAGCATTGAACTTGCCTTTCAGTGCTGCGAGCATTTAAACAGAGCATTGGTTGTCGAACGTGAAACTGCCCTTGCGAGGGGGCTTGAGGAAGTATCGGTGATCCCTGTGCGTAAGGCTGGCGGCGCCATGGCAACCTATGCCTATCACCGGATGAAGGACCCGGTTGTCGTTGAGTTCATCCAGGCTGAGGCCGGGATTGACATCGGCGACACATTCATCGGCATGCATTTAAAGCATGTGGCCGTTCCAGTCAGAAGCAATGTGAAGGAAATTGGCCATGCGCATCTGACGATGGCCAAAACCCGTCCGAAGCTGATCGGCGGAGAGCGGGCAGTTTATCTGCCTAATGAAGAAAATCAGTCCTGCACATAAAGAGGCCGCCTGCAGTCAGCAGGCGGATCTTTTTATTTTGGAAGCGATATGGTTGGCGAATTCTTCAGGCTTGCTGCTGTAGAGGTGCTGGAATTTTACTGCATCTCCCTGGTAATTCATAGAGATAAATTGATTGAACAGTCCTTTTTTTAAGCGGAAACTCCGAACCTTTTCATATTCGTAGATTTCTGTGAACCCAAATCCTGTAAAAGAATCACCTGTAAAGATCAGCTTTTTAGAAGTTGCCGCCAGCAGGCCTGGTTTTGTGATCTTATAGGCAGTGATTTGGATCGTACACCTAATGGATGCGATGATCTCGTCATCAGCCTCCATATATTGCCTTATGTTTTTTACCCCTGCTTGCAATTAGCATCAGCCCCTTCCTCTAACCCTTATTTTTCCATCAACTGCTAATATCTTCAACTATTTTTTTATAAGCGAACATTTCCTTCTGATATAAAGGAATTATTCGCTAAAAAGCGCTTTCATAATGGCTGATTTTCTTTTACAACCGCAAAAGAATTCGTGTACAATGAAAAAAGAGTCTTATTTTCAAAAGGGGGACTGCACAATGGAATTTTTGCCAAAACAGGATGAAGCAGTATTCGAAGCAATTCAAAAGGAATTCAAGCGCCAGCAGACAAAAATCGAGCTGATTGCTTCTGAGAACTTTGTCAGCCAGGCTGTCATGGAGGCACAGGGATCTGTGCTGACGAATAAATATGCGGAAGGCTACCCTGGAAAACGCTACTACGGCGGCTGCGAGTATGTCGACATCGTTGAGGACATTGCCCGCGACAGAGCGAAGCAATTATTCGGTGCAGAGCATGCCAATGTTCAGCCCCATTCAGGCGCCCAGGCAAACATGGCTGTCTATTTCACGATTCTTGAGCAGGGCGACACAGTCCTTGGGATGAACCTGTCTCATGGCGGACACTTAACACACGGCAGTCCAGTCAATTTCTCAGGCGTTCAATACAAGTTTGTCGAGTATGGTGTTGATGAAGAGACCCATCTTATCAATTATGAGGATGTTGCCGAGAAAGCACGCTTACATAAGCCGAAGCTGATTGTAGCTGGAGCCAGTGCCTATTCCCGAACAATTGACTTTAAAAAATTCCGCGAAATCGCTGATGAAGTCGGCGCATACTTTATGGTGGATATGGCGCATATTGCCGGCCTTGTGGCAACAGGCCATCACCCTAATCCTGTTCCATACGCAGACTTTGTGACAACAACAACGCATAAAACACTCCGCGGTCCGCGCGGCGGCATGATTCTCTGCAAAGAGGAATTTGCGAAGAAAATCGACAAGTCCATTTTCCCTGGCATTCAGGGCGGTCCGCTCATGCATGTGATCGCAGCAAAAGCTGTCGCATTTGGCGAAGCCCTTCAGGAGGATTTCAAAACCTACTCAGCCAAAATTATCGAAAATGCCAAACGCCTTGCAGAAGCACTGAAAAAAGAAGGCTTGAATCTTGTTTCCGACGGAACAGACAATCACCTTGTGCTGCTTGACGTGCGGTCCCTGAACCTGACCGGCAAAGTAGCTGAAAAAGTGCTGGATGATATCGGCATTACCGTTAACAAGAACACCATTCCATTTGATCCGGAAAGCCCCTTTGTAACTAGCGGCATCCGTATCGGTACAGCAGCTGTGACAACACGCGGTTTCGGCGCAGAAGAAATGGACGAGATTGCTTCCATTATTGCAGAAGCTCTAAAGAACCATGAATCAGAAGAAAAGCTGAAAGAAGCCCAAAGCCGTGCAGAAGCACTGACAGGGAAATTTCCGCTTTATCAATAATGGCCAGCAGGCTTGTTACACTATTAGATACAGCCGCCAATCATAATTAGCGGCTGTATCTTTTTTATTTTAAATGAAAAATGCCTTTTCCTGTTTCCATGCTGATGGGCAAGGATGAATGCTGATGGATAATTTTCCAAGAAAGATTTTCCTTCTTTAATCCGAAAGTAAATCGATTCGTCATCTGGCGCAGTTTCTCTCCAGCCCCGTTGTAAGCAATGAAAGACACATTACTATAAATGAAGGCAAGTCCCTCATTTTCTTCAATAACTAAATCATTGAACTCTGCTTTGAGCTGAACACCCTCCTCTCTCAACCCGGCAAACCAATCATTTGCAGATTCCTGCCACCTTGAAATACCTTTACACTCCCAGTCAGCCCAGCAATCATAAACGTGAATGTTAGCTGCGTATGCTGATGCAAACTTTTCCGCATCCTGTTCAAAAACGGCAGACTTATAGTTTTCTATGACATCCTGGACCTTTGTTAATTCAGCAATCATCTTCTATTCTCCTTAGTTTTCTGAATAATAAGATAATACATTTGGAGTTTAACATATTGTGGAAAAGGAAGCTATACAAAATTCCCCGGGAAATGCAGGCATTTACTCGATTTCTGTCATTTCTTCTGTTTTCGCCTTGAAACGTCAGCTTTTTTTCTGTAAAATCTATGGAAGTGTAAACAAAAAGGAGATGAGCCAAGTGGGGAAAGTTTATGTTTTTGATCATCCGCTGATTCAGCACAAACTTACATACATTCGTGACGTCAATACAGGAACAAAAGAATTCCGCGAGCTTGTCGATGAAGTGGCTTCTTTAATGGCCTTTGAAATTACGCGCGAGCTTCCGCTGGAGGAAGTGGACGTAACCACACCTGTAACGAATGCGAAGTCAAAAGTGCTGGCAGGCAAAAAGCTTGGAATTATTCCGATTCTTCGTGCCGGTCTAGGAATGGTAGACGGTATTCTGAAATTAATCCCAGCTGCTAAAGTAGGGCATATCGGTCTTTATCGCGACCCTGAAACGCTGAAACCTGTTGAATATTACGTAAAGCTTCCAACAGACGTAGAAGAGCGTGAATTCATCGTTGTTGATCCGATGCTTGCAACAGGCGGCTCTGCCGTTGAAGCCATCAACAGTTTGAAAAAGCGCGGTGGAAAAAACATTAAATTCATGTGTCTGATCGCAGCTCCTGAAGGTGTAGAAGAAGTCAAAACGGCTCATCCAGACGTAGACATCTACATCGCAGCGCTCGATGAAAAGCTCAATGAAAAAGGATATATTGTTCCTGGCCTCGGTGACGCAGGCGACAGATTGTATGGAACAAAATAATGAAAAGCCTCTCTTTAATAGGGAGGCTTTTGCTTTATTTTTAACTAAAGGGAGGGGAGCGCATATAAACCGCGGAACCCGCATGTAAAGGAAGAAACGCGAAAGTAAGCTGCGGAACCTGCATGTAAAGGGATAAACCGGCATGCAAGCAAAGAAACCTGCAAATAAAAATCTCAAAGCTGCATATAAAATTCAAAAATCTGCAAATAAAAATTCGAAAGCCGCAAATAAAAACCTGAAACCCGCATATAAACCCGCTTTTAACCCACTTTCAATGAAGGGAAATGATACAGAAGGCTCTGCACAGTGCGATTTTACCCTGTTTTTAATCAAAACTGGCCTCAAACTGAGAGTTTTTCTCTCAAATCAGCCTTCTGCATTTCCCATCGCCTCCCGGGGATAATACCCAGAGAGGTGATATCCATGCTAAAACAGTTTCTTCTTATAATATGTTCGCTTGTCATTCTAACGCCGACTTCAAAAGCAGCAGCTTTTCCAAAGCATCCGCCTTTGCCGGCAGAGAAGGCTTCTGATCGCATTCAGATGGTCATTGTAATAAAAGAAGATTTATGGCCTTCTTTTTCTAAAAAGCTGAAAACCAAATTTTCAGCTGTAACTGTTAAAAGAACCTACAGAAATGTTTTTAAAGGAGTTTCAATAGAAGGAAGACGAAAGGACATCCAGCAGGTTCTAGCAGATCCTGCTGTCATGCAGTCTGGCCCTGTCACTGTTTATCAGGCGGAAATGGGAGAAAGCGTGCCGTTTATCGGGGCGGAGGAAGCCCGCCGGTATTATGATCGGCATCACCGCCGCCTTACTGGGAAAGGCATCAAAATCGGGATCATTGATACAGGTCTTGACTATGAGCACCCTGACTTAAAACAAAATTATAAAGGCGGCTTCGATGTGATCGAAAACGATGCTGATCCTATGGAAACGAAAGGGGCAGAGGGCATCGCCACCTTGCATGGAACACATGTCGCAGGGATCATCGGGGCAAACGGAAAGCTGAAGGGAGTTGCCCCTGAAGCCTCGCTTATTGCCTACCGAGCACTCGGACCAGGCGGAAGCGGAACGAGCGAGCAGGTGATTGCTGCGATAGATAAAGCGGTGGAAGACAAGGTCGATGTATTGAATTTATCGCTTGGCAACAGCATTAACGGTCCGGATTGGCCGACAAGCCTTGCCCTTGATAAGGCATTTGAGAAAGGAATCGTTACGGTAACGGCGAGCGGAAATTCCGGTCCTGGAACATGGACGGTCGGTTCTCCGGGCACGTCTAAAAACTCGATCAGTGTCGGGGCCTCAACACCGCCGATGACAATTCATTTCCTTCAGGTGAAAGGGGAGCAGAAGAAAATCCAGCTGTCAGGCATGGAAGGCTCATTAAAATGGACAGCCGCCCAGCATGCAGAATTGATTCCTGCAGGCAAAGGAAAGGCTGCTGATTTTCCGAAAAATGCATCCGGCAAAATTGCTGTAGTTGAAAGAGGAAGTATTCCATTTTCAAAAAAAGCGGCAAACGCCAAAAAAGCCGGACTGATCGGTATCATTGTATTTAATAATGAAAAAGGCAAGTTTTCTGGAAGCATTGAAAAGGACATTGGCATAAAAGCAGCCGCAATCTCACGGGAAGATGGCCAGTGGCTGAAAAACCAGGCAAAAGGGCCGCTGCAGGCTAGAATACTGGCGAAGGAAGGCAAGGACCAGCTGGCAGAGTTCAGTTCAAGGGGTCCTGTTACACACAGCTGGCAGATAAAGCCGGATGTTGTAGCGCCCGGAGTTGAAATAAACAGCACAGTACCGGAAGGCTATCTTCCGCTTGACGGAACAAGCATGGCAGCTCCCCATGCAGCAGGTGCTGCAGCCTTAATCAAACAGGCGCATCCTGACTGGACACCCGAGCAGATTAAATCAGCTCTTATGACGGCAGCCATTCCGTTATATAAAGGAAAAAGAAGATTGTATGATCCGATAGAACAGGGGGCAGGCAGAATCGATATCGCTGCGGCAATCAAGACAGAAACTCTGATTACACCTGGATCCTTAACGTTTTCTTCCTATTCCAAATCAATGACGAGAACCAGACGAAAAGCAGTGCTTACTTTTGAAAACAGTTCATCAAAGCAGCAGAAGATCTCCTTTTCCTATCCTAAAAAGGAGAGCGGTCTGACATGGAAGCTTCCGCATTCCTTCTCAGTTGAAGCAGGCGGGAAGAAAGCAGTGCCTGTTGAACTCGAAGTTTACCCTTATAAGATGAAGGAAGGAATCCATCAAGGCTGGCTGGAAGTGACAGCAGGCGGGAAAAACAAAAAGCTTCCTTATATATTCGCAATTGATGAACCCGATTATCCAAGGATAATGGGATTTGATTTCAAGCAGGGGCCTGGAAGAAACACCCTGCAATATGAAATATATCTTCCGGGCGGCGCCGATGAAGCGGGCATAGCCTTATATGATCCCGTTGCCTATACGTTTAAAAGCTTTCTGGACTGGACAAGATGTGCACCTAGAGGCATGTTTAAAAAGCAGCTGGATATGCGAAAATTGAAGATAGACCCAGGTCATTATAAGGCACTTGTTTTTGCAAAAAAAGGAAACAAAGAGGATGTGCTGGAGGTCGAATTGGAGATCCCTTTTTAAGTCAATATAGGATGCTTGGAAAAAATGTGAACGTTTTGTGATAGGCGGCGGGGCAAGGAATTTTTTAGCTTTTATCTCATTGACACCGCCAACTGTCTATTGTATGCTTAACGAGGGTAATGATAAGGTTTTCAAATCTTGGAAAATACCCGCTAAATATCCCCATTTTAATCCTTTTTTCACGAGATCGCGAGGATTGCGAATGAGACAAAAACAGCGCCATCCGTTTCAATCAATGGCAATCATGTATGCTATCCTGTCACAGCTGGCTGGCTCAGTTTTGATCGGGATTTTTGCCGGGAGATGGATCGACGGGTATGTTCATTCCGCACCGCTGTTTTTGATAATTGGCCTTCTCATCGGACTTTCTGCTGGCATATTCGGAATGCTGAAGCTTGTCCGCCACTATTTTCTAGGAGACTAGCATCTAAATGTCTGACTTACACCTCATGTTCCGAAGGTACCTAAAATACATACTTTATTTCCTTGCGCTTTGTGTGCTTGGTTACGGTTTTACTGAGTTTAAAGACATATTCCTTGGAGTGATTCTTGGGACAGGCTTTGGTCTGTATAATCTTTGGACGATGGTACGGAAACAGAGGCAATTCAGCCGGGCATATGATGAAGGCAAACGAATTCGTTCTTTGGGGACGCTCTCCAGAATGGCGTCTGCCGGAATTGCCATACTTATTGCCATGAAATATCCGGAGCAGTTCAACGTTTATTCTGTAGTGTTTGGATTAATGACGATCTATTTTGTCATTATGATAGATTATTTCATCGTTCATTTACGTTCATAGCTGGAAGCGAGGTGAATATGGTTGGAACACAAAGCACCTGAGGTGGAATTTTTAGGACTTTATTTTAATTTGGCCAATATTATGATGATCACTATTGCAAGCTTAATTGTGTTTATCATTGCGGTGGTTACAACAAGATCTCTTACCCTGAAGCCGACAGGCAAGCAGAATTTTATGGAATGGGTCATTGATTTTGTCAGAAATATCATTAACAGCACTATGGACTGGCAAACTGGAGGGCGCTTTTTAACACTCGGCGTAACCCTCATTATGTATATTTTCGTTTCCAATATGCTTGGACTGCCTTTCTCATTCAGTACTGCCGATGGTACTTTATGGTGGAAATCACCGACAGCCGATCCGGTTATTACGCTGACGCTGGCTGTTATGATTGTGGCGCTCACGCACTATTACGGCATCAAGATTAAAGGAACAAGCGAGTACTTAAAGGATTATGTAAGGCCATTCTGGTTCCTGCTCCCGATTAAAATCATCGAGGAATTTGCGAACACGCTGACATTGGGGCTGCGGCTTTACGGTAACATCTTCGCCGGAGAAATTCTGCTCGGATTGCTTGCAGGCATGGCAACAAGCGGATACGCAAACAGTGCGGCAAGCGGCATTACCGGTACACTTGGAGCAATCATTCCAATGTTCGCATGGCAGGGCTTCAGTATCTTCGTAGGCGTCATCCAGGCTTTCATCTTCACAATGCTGACAATGGTTTATATGTCTCACAAAGTGAGCACTGACCATTAATCAATAGCAACTGCTTTAAATGAAACAAAAAATCTTACAGTTTTTATAAATTAAGGAGGACTTTTATTATGACTTTAGGTGTAATCGCAGCTGCGCTAGCAGTAGGTTTGGCGGCAGTAGGCGCCGGTATTGGTAACGGACTTATCGTAGGACGCACAATCGAAGGTATGGCTCGCCAGCCAGAACTTAGAGGAACTCTTCAAACAACAATGTTCGTTGGTATCGCATTGGTTGAGGCACTTCCAATCATCGCAGTCGTTATCGCATTCATGGTTCTTAACCGTTAATTAGCGCTTTAAATGAACTGGAAGGCAACAGCCTGCCGGTACATTCATAGAAAGAAATGGCGAAGATCATTCGGAAGAACCTTCGCCATTCCTTTATGGTTTAATATTATTCTTTCTTTACCATCCTTATCCTCCTTTCTGGGAGGATAAATTATGAACAAGCATAAAACACCTGGAACCTTTGAAGGGAGTGAAACCGAGCTATGTTAATTAGCCAATTCGCACTTGGAGTAGCTGAGGCAGGCGAAAAGCATTTTACTGCCGGCGACATCATTTTTCAGCTAGTTATCTTTTTAATCCTATTGGCATTGCTTAGAAAATTTGCGTTTGGTCCAGTGATGAATATCATGAAACAGCGCGAAACACATATAGCGGGCGAAATTGATGCTGCAGAGTCTAAGAATCTGGAAGCCCAGAAGCTTGTTGACGAACAGCGCGAATTGCTGAAACAGGCGCGCCTTGAAGCACAGGCACTTGTTGAAAACGCAAAGAAGCTTGGAGATCAGCAGAAGGAAGACATTATCAAAACGGCTCGTGCTGAAGGCGAGCGCATGAAAGAAGCAGCACTGAAAGAAATTCAGCAGGAAAGAGAGCACGCTGTTGCTGTCCTGCGCGAACAAGTTGCTTCCTTATCAGTTATGATTGCTTCCAAAGTTATTGAGAAAGAACTGAACGAAGAAGCACAGGAAAAACTGATCCGCGACTACATAAATGAAGCAGGCGATATGCGATGAGCAATGAAGTCGCAGCAAAGCGGTATGCTTCAGCCCTCTTTCAAATTGCATTGGAAAAGAACAGCCTTCAGGGGTTTGAAGAGGACTTAAGAGTAGTCAAACAGGTTTTTCGCGAAAATCCATCGCTCTCAGCTATGCTGAACCACCCGAAAATTCAGCCGGCTGAAAAGAAAAATTTGATCAGGACTGGTTTTGCAGCTGTTGAACCATCGATCTTGAACACTTTGTTCCTTTTGATCGACCGCCATCGCGCTGATGTGATCAGCCACATGGCAGACGAGTTTACCCGCCTTTCCAACCAAAGAAGCGGCACAGAAGACGGCATTGTCTATTCCGTCCGCATTCTTTCAAAAGAAGAGCTGGATGAATTGTCAAAAGCCTTTGCCAAAAAGATCGGCAAAGTATCCCTGCGCCTTGAAAATGTGATTGACCAAAACCTGATCGGCGGCGTGAAAATCCGCATCGGGAACCGTATTTATGACGGAAGCATCAGCGGCAAGCTGGAACGCATAGAACGAACACTTGTAAAAAGAACGTAGATAGGGGTGAAATTCATGAGCATCAAAGCAGAAGAAATTAGTGCGTTGATCAAAAAACAGATTGAATCATATCAGTCTGATATAGAAGTTAGCGATGTTGGTACAGTTATCCAGGTTGGTGACGGTATCGCTCGTGCTCATGGCCTCGACAATGTCATGGCTGGAGAGCTTGTTGAATTTTCAAACGGGGTTATGGGTATGGCTCAAAACCTTGAAGAAAGCAACGTTGGTATCGTAATCCTCGGACCTTACACAGAAATCCGCGAAGGTGACGAAGTTCGCCGCACAGGACGCATCATGGAAGTACCTGTTGGCGAAGCGCTTATCGGACGTGTTGTGAACTCTCTTGGACAGCCTGTAGACGGACTTGGCCCAATTGAAACAACTGTAACTCGTCCTATTGAAAGCCCTGCACCAGGCGTTATGGACCGTAAATCAGTACATGAACCGCTTCAGACAGGTATTAAAGCAATTGATGCCCTTGTGCCTATCGGCCGCGGACAGCGTGAATTGATCATCGGCGACCGCCAAACAGGTAAAACATCTGTTGCGATCGATGCGATCCTTAACCAAAGAGATCAGGATATGATCTGTATTTATGTCGCAATCGGACAAAAAGAATCTACTGTACGTAACGTAGTAGAAACACTGCGCAAAAACGGCGCACTTGACTATACAATTGTTGTAACAGCTTCGGCTTCCCAGCCGGCACCGCTATTGTTCCTTGCTCCTTATGCAGGGGTAACAATGGGTGAGCACTTCATGTACAATGGCAAGCATGTTCTTGTCGTATATGATGATCTTTCCAAACAGGCTGCTGCATACCGTGAGCTTTCCTTGCTCCTTCGCCGTCCTCCAGGCCGTGAAGCTTATCCTGGTGACGTATTCTACTTGCATTCCCGCCTTCTTGAGCGTGCTGCAAAATTGAGTGATGCAAAAGGTGCAGGATCTCTTACAGCACTTCCGTTCGTTGAAACGCAAGCTGGAGATATCTCTGCTTACATTCCGACAAACGTTATTTCCATCACTGACGGACAGATCTTCCTTCAGTCTGACTTGTTCTTCTCAGGTGTACGCCCTGCGATCAACGCAGGTTTATCAGTATCCCGTGTAGGAGGAAGCGCGCAGATTAAAGCGATGAAATCCGTAGCCGGTACTCTTCGTCTGGACCTTGCTTCTTATCGTGAGCTTGAAGCATTTGCCCAGTTCGGATCTGATCTAGATAAAGCAACACAGGCGAAGCTTAACCGCGGTGCCCGCACTGTTGAAGTATTGAAGCAGGATCTGAACAAGCCGCTTAGAGTTGAAAAACAAGTTGCTATTATTTATGCACTGACACGCGGATTCCTTGATGATATCCCTGTAGGCGACATTCGCCGTTTCGAGTCTGATCTTCATGTTTACCTTGATCAGAACCATGCTGACCTGATGGAGCACATCCGTACAAGCGGACGCCTTCCTGATGAAGAAGCATTAAACAATGCGATCAATGCCTTCAAAAAAACATTCGTAACATCTGATAACTAATTGGATCGGGAGAACCATCTCCCTTTCCTTTTCATGTAAATAGAACGGGATTTTAGAGAAAAGGTGGTGAGAATCTTTGGCATCTTTACGCGATATAAAATCAAGAATCACCTCAACTAAAAAGACGAGCCAGATTACTAAAGCGATGCAGATGGTATCAGCAGCCAAGCTGAACCGTGCAGAGAACAATGCAAAAGCATTTAATCCTTACATGGAAAAAATGCAGGAAGTCGTCAGTAACGTGGCGCAGGGAATCTCCGGGGTTACGCATCCTATGCTGGAATCCAGAACGGTGAAAAAGACCGGTTATGTTGTGATCACTTCTGACAGAGGGCTTGCTGGAGCATTTAACAGCAGTGTGCTCAGAACGGTTTACCAAACGATCCAAAAGCGCCACTCCTCAAAAGATGAGTATGAAATTGTGGCAGTCGGACGGATTGGACGCGATTTCTTCGCGAAACGCGGAAGCAGCATCATCTCCGAAGCGATCGGGCTTGGCGATGAAGTAAACTTTGCTGACATCAAGGCTCTTGCTTCAAAAGCAGTGACGCTGTTTGCGGATGAAAAGCTTGATGAACTGTATCTTTATTACAACCATTATGTCAGCGCGATTGAGCAGGTAGTTACTGAGAAAAAACTACTCCCGCTTACCGATCTTGAGGGCAGCGGCAGCCGTGTTGCGTATGAGTTTGAACCAGATCAGGAAGAAGTATTGAAAGTTCTTCTGCCTCAATATGCAGAAAGCTTGATTTACGGAGCATTGCTGGACAGTAAGGCATCTGAGCATGCTGCACGGATGACAGCGATGAAAAATGCAACAGACAATGCGAAAGAGCTTATTGACTCTCTTACGCTTTCATACAACCGTGCGCGTCAGGCTGCGATCACACAGGAAATTACCGAGATCGTCGGCGGAGCAGCGGCATTGGAATAAACTTTTTGAAATAGCCAGTAAGGAGGGAAAGCGATGATGAAAGGACGCGTTATTCAAGTAATGGGCCCGGTCGTTGACGTGAAATTCGAAAGCGGCCATCTGCCTGAAATTTACAACGCTCTTAAAATTCAACAAGCACCCGGAAAAGATCAGAGCGCATCTGTCGAGCTGACTTTGGAGGTTGCTCTTCACCTAGGTGATGATTCTGTACGTACAATTGCGATGGCATCAACGGATGGCCTTACTCGCGGAGCAGAGGTACTCGATACAGGTGCTCCAATTTCTGTACCTGTAGGTGACATTACACTGGGCCGTGTTTTCAACGTACTTGGTGAAAACATTGACCTAGACGAGCCTCTTCAGGGAGACATTCGCCGTGATCCGATTCACAGGCAGGCTCCAACTTTCGAACATCTTTCCACAGAAGTGGAAATCCTTGAAACAGGAATTAAGGTTGTTGACCTTCTCGCTCCTTATATCAAGGGCGGAAAAATCGGTCTTTTCGGCGGTGCGGGTGTAGGTAAAACCGTACTGATCCAGGAACTGATCAACAACATCGCTCAAGAGCACGGCGGTATCTCTGTATTCGCCGGTGTAGGCGAGCGTACACGTGAAGGTAATGACCTTTACTATGAAATGACAGACTCCGGCGTTATCAAGAAAACAGCCATGGTATTCGGACAAATGAACGAGCCGCCTGGCGCACGTATGCGTGTTGCTCTTACAGGCTTGACAATGGCTGAATATTTCCGTGATGATCAGTCTCAGGACGTATTGTTCTTCATGGATAATATTTTCCGCTTTACACAAGCAGGTTCTGAAGTATCTGCCCTTCTTGGCCGTATGCCATCAGCGGTTGGCTATCAGCCGACACTTGCTACTGAAATGGGTCAGCTTCAGGAACGCATTACATCTACAAATGTAGGTTCTGTAACATCAATCCAAGCGATTTATGTACCAGCCGATGACTATACGGATCCGGCTCCTGCTACAACATTCGCTCACTTGGATGCAACAACGAACCTTGAGCGTAAGCTTTCTGAAATGGGCATCTACCCAGCGGTTGATCCGCTTGCTTCAACTTCCCGCGCGCTTTCTCCTGAAATCGTCGGTGAAGAGCACTATGATATTGCCCGTTCTGTGCAGCAAACATTGCAGCGCTACAAAGAACTTCAGGATATCATTGCGATCCTTGGAATGGATGAGCTTTCTGATGAAGATAAATTGGTTGTTAACCGCGCACGCCGCATCCAATTCTTCCTGTCTCAGAACTTCCACGTTGCCGAGCAGTTCACAGGCCAAAAAGGTTCTTACGTGCCTGTTAAAGAAACGGTTAAAGGCTTCAAGGAAATTCTTGACGGCAAATATGACCACCTTCCAGAAGATGCATTCCGCCTAGTCGGCCGCATCGAAGAAGTGGTTGAAAATGCGAAGAAGATGGGCGTAGAAGTCTAATCTGGTCCTTAGGAGGGTAATTTATGAAGACAGTACCAGTCAATGTCGTTACTCCCGATGGCCCAGTTTACGAGGCACAAGTTGAAATGGTCAGCGTTAAAGCAAAGAGCGGAGAGCTCGGCGTTTTACCAGGCCACGTTCCAATGGTTGCTCCGCTTGAAATTGGAGCAGTCCGCCTTAAAAAGGATGGCGCCACGGAGCTTGTGGCTGTCAGCGGAGGCTTCATAGAAGTACGTCCGGATAACGTAACAATTTTGGCACAGGCAGCCGAAGCATCAGAAGAAATTGATCTCGAACGCGCCCGCGCAGCAAAAGACCGAGCAGAACGCCGTTTGAACGAAACTTCTGACAAAGTCGACTTCCACCGTGCTCAAGTCGCTCTGCGCAAAGCCATCAACCGCATTGATGTGCGTGAAGGCAGAGTATAAAGAAAACCCTCATGGCCCGTGCCATGGGGGTTTTTCATTAAGGTTCTCTATATTTTTGAGGGAACCCGCATATAAACGACCAAACCAGAATACGAAACCCGCAGCCCGCATGTAACGGCCTTAAGCTGCATACTACCAAAAAACCTGCATTTAAATTCTTTAAATCAGCAGATAAAAGTTGAAAAGCCGCAAATAAAAATCCCAAACCTGCATAAAAAAGTCTGAAACCCGCATATAAACCCTCTTTCAGCCATAATAAAACATTAGCAAGTGAACAAAAATCCGAAAAACAATGCTAAATCAGCTCTATTTTGCCGATTTTCCTCTCTAACTAGCGGAATTTCAAACCTTTTCAATAAAAAAAGAGCCCTTTAACAAGGACTCGTTCTATTTCAATTCAGCCCGCTTTTTCATTCTTAAGAACCGCTGATAAATCATCATTTGCAATTCATCTTTAGCTGCCAGGTAATGCTGTTCGAACAGGTTGCTGAAATAATCTGTAAAACGGCCTCTTCGAAGTCCCATTGCATATTTTTCTTCTGCATAGGGGTATTTGCTGACTACCCAGTCGGCGTTTTTTAAATGGCGAACGACAATTTCCCCAAAGTAAACCGACATGCAGCTTTCGAATTCTTCAAGAGTAAGCTGAAAATCAAATAATCCGTTTGTACGGAACAAATGAAAATAAAGAGATTCTAAGTTGATGAGGCTGTCAGGCTCAAAGTTCAGCTTCACATCAAAGTACCCTGCGATATCCAGCAGCAGATCAAGCTGGTCATTGCGGTAGTCATAATAAAAGGCAATGGCTGTGAACTCGTTAGGGAAATCAGGCAGATTTTTGCCGTATTCTTCACCTGTATGAGGCTGATTTTCCATTGTTATCCCTCCCATCATCAAACACGTTCGCTATACAGTATAACATGAAATACCCAAAAAATAGGAAATAACAGACATTTCCTAACAAAAGAAAAGTGTAGATATATAGGAAATTATTAGTTATTATGAAATGAAAAGGGTCAATTGTTGTCTTTTGTAAAAGGAGCTGGGTCGTTTGAATATATACTGGCTTGGAGCAGCACTGATTGCTGCAGCTGCCATACTGATAGGGTTAAACCTGACTTTTTCCTTAAAAATCAAATGGCATAGCAACCGTTTGAGAGACTGTGCAGATAACAGCACAGCTGCTTCTTTTTTAAAAGGCATTCCCTCCATTTGGTGGATCCCGAATAAACCCGAATTTTGGACGGCATTAAAAGAATCCTATTTTATCATCTATCATAACCCATCAATAGATTTTGACATCAAGCTGGATTTGTATCAGCTTTTGACTAAAAAGAGAGTGTATGGATTGAGAAAGCCCATTAGGCGAAAATCTATCCAGCTTCCTTCTTGAAAAAAGCCTTGCTTCGCGCAAGGCTTTTTTCTTTGGACCAGCCGATGCAGACATGAAAGGCCCGCATAAGCCATATAAATAAAAGAGCGCAGGTTGTCCTCAGCAAAATAGTGATATCGACATGAGCTGGGGTATTTTGGTATAATGATAGCGGTTACATTATTAGAATATTCAAAGTTTTGAAATAAAGGAGGGTACTATGAGTTCCATCAACAGCTATTTTAACAGCTACATGGTGGTCTTCATTTTTTTGCTGCTTGGCTTGCTTCTTCCGGTGATCGCTTTGTCAATGGGCCGTCTGCTCCGCCCGAATATGCCGAGCGAGGCAAAGAAAACAACCTATGAGAGCGGAATCGAACCGTTCCATGACTCACGCGTTCAGTTTAATGTCCGCTACTACATATTTGCCCTGCTGTTTGTTGTTTTTGATGTGGAAACCATCTTTATGTACCCTTGGGCGGTTGCATTCGATAAGCTCGGCATGCCGGCGCTGATTGAAATGCTGCTCTTCGTATTGATGCTCTTGATCGGCCTACTCTATGCTTGGAAAAAGAAGGTGCTGAAATGGACTTAAAAGTCTTGAATATTCCCGAAGAAGACATGCAGGAGCTGAGGCGGAATGTCTTCCTTTCCACATTGGAGCAGCTGAAAGCCTGGGCAAGGAGCAATTCGCTTTGGCCGCTGACATTCGGTCTTGCCTGCTGTGCCATTGAAATGATGGGAGCAGGAGCTTCGCATTATGACCTGGACCGCTTTGGCTCATTCTTCAGAACCTCTCCCCGCCAGTCTGATGTGATGATCGTTTCCGGAACGGTTACAAAGAAAATGGCACCGGTTCTCCGCCGTCTTTATGATCAAATGCCAGAGCCGAAATGGGTTATAGCGATGGGCTCCTGTGCAACAGCAGGGGGACCATACGTGAAATCTTATGCCGTCGTGAAAGGCGTGGATCAAATCGTCCCGGTGGATGTGTATATACCGGGTTGCCCTCCGAATCCAGCCGCTTTAATATACGGGATTAATAAATTAAAAGAAAAAATCAGATATGAAGCGAGGACTGGGAAGAAGGTGTACTGATGAGCGACACAAAAAGTCTGGAAGAATTAAAGAAAGAAGCAGCCCTTAAAGCAAAGGAAGAAGCCAAAAAGCGCCTTGCTGATAAAAGGGCAGCCGAACAATCGGCGGCTGAAACTCAAGTTCCCTCTGACATAAGCCTTGCCAAACAAAAAGCCGCTGCTGCAGCAAAAGCAAAGGCAGCCGCACTCGCCAAACAAAAGGCAAAAGAAACCGCAGCAGCCGGGCCTTCAGACGATCTAGCCAAACAAAAAGCCGCCGCTGCAGCAAAAGCAAAGGCAGCCGCACTCGCCAAACAAAAGGAAAAAGAAACCGCAGCAGCCGGGCCTTCAGACGATCTAGCCAAACAAAAAGCCGCCGCTGCAGCAAAAGCAAAGGCAGCTGCACTCGCCAAGCAAAAAGCAAAAGAAACCGCAGCAAACGACCCCACAGATGACCTGGCCAAGCAAAAAGCAGCCGCAGCCGCGAAAGCAAAAGCAGCTGCACTCGCCAAGCAAAAAGCAAAAGAAACCGCAGCAAACGACCCCACAGATGACCTGGCCAAGCAAAAAGCCGCCGCTGCAGCAAAAGCAAAAGCAGCCGCACTCGCCAAGCAAAAAGCAAAAGAAACCGCAGCAGCCGACTCCACAGATGACCTTGCCAAGCAAAAGGCAGCAGCTGCTGCAAAAGCAAAGGCAGCCGCACTTGCCAAAGCAAAATCCACAGAATCTCTTACGCCAGATGAACTGGCAAAGGAAAAGGCAAAAGCCATCGCAGCTGCAAAAGCAAAGGCAGCTGCTGCAGCGAAAGCAAAGGCGATCGCTCAAAAAGAGCCTGCAGCAGAAACGGAAGAGCTGCCATCCAAAAATCAGCCTGTTCTTGACCGTATTGTGGGCATTCTCTCAAAAGAATTGGGGGAGCAAACAATCAAAGAGTTCTATATTAATAGATTGTCGAAGGATATGCCGACTATTGTGACGCAAAGCTCAGAGTATTACCGTACGGCAGAGGTGCTGAGAAACCATCCAGAGCTCGCTTTTGATTTTTTGTCTGAGCTTCATGGAACAGATTATGAAACGCACATGGAGCTGTTTGTTCAGCTTTATTCCTACAGCACAGGCCTGTCTGTCGCTTTAAAGGCAGTACTCGACAGGGAGAATCCTGCTGTTCCTTCTTCTGTCCCTCTTTGGAAGGGAGCGGACTGGCCGGAAAGGGAAGCGTACGATTTGCTTGGGATTGCCTTTACCGGCCATCCGAACTTGAAAAGAATAATGCTGCCGGATGAGTGGGTCGGCCATCCGCTGAGGAAGGACTATGTGCCGTATGATGCGGAGGTGTGATCTATGATTCGAACAGAAGAGATGCTTTTGAACGTCGGTCCCCAGCATCCGAGCACACATGGTGTTTTCCGGCTTGTGATCAAGATTGACGGGGAGATCATTAAAGAGGCAGAGCCGGTGATCGGCTATCTGCACCGGGGGACGGAGAAGCTTGCGGAGGATCTGCAGTTTACCCAGATCATTCCTTACACAGACCGGATGGATTATTTGTCCGCTATGACGAACAATTATGTGATCTGCCATGCTGTTGAGACGATGGCAGGCATTGAAGTACCGGAGCGGGCAGAGTATTTAAGAATTCTAGCGATGGAGCTCGGCCGGGTCGCAAGCCACCTCGTCTGGTGGGGCACATACTTATTGGATATCGGGGCGGTGAGCCCGTTTTTGTATGCGTTCCGGGAACGCGAAATGATTATCAACCTGCTAACAGAGCTTTCAGGAGCAAGGCTGACCTTTAACTATATGAGAGTCGGCGGCGTTAAGTGGGATGCACCAGAAGGATGGATCCAGAAGGTGAAGGAATTTGTTCCTTATATGAGAGAGCAGCTGGTGGGATATCACAAACTCGTCTCTGGAAATGAAATCTTCCTGAAGCGGGTCATCGGCGTTGGACGCTATACAAAGGAAGAGGCAATTGCCTACTCTTTGAGCGGAGCGAATCTCAGATGCACAGGCGTTGATTGGGACCTTCGGAAAAATGAACCGTACTGCATTTACGACAGATTTGATTTTGATGTTCCGGTCCGGCATGAAGGAGATGCGATGGCCCGCTATGAATGCCGGATGGAGGAGATTGTCCAGTCGCTGAGAATCATTGAACAGGCAGCAGAGCAGTTTCCTGAAGGCGGAAGCATCATGGCGAAGGTGCCGAAAATCATTAAGCCTCCAAAAGGGGAGACCTATGTCAGAATTGAATCTCCGCGAGGGGAAATTGGCTGCTTTATCGCCTCCAACGGTAAAAAAGAGCCGTACCGGCTGAAGTTCCGCCGGCCGTCTTTTTACAACCTGCAGATTCTGCCGAAGCTTCTGGAAGGTGAAAATATGGCCAATTTAATTACCATTCTTGGTGCGATTGATATCGTTCTTGGGGAGGTGGATGGCTGATGGTGGAGCATCTGCTGAATGCGGAGCCGGGTTTTCAGGTGTTTTTCGCCTTTTTTCTCATGGCTGTTCTGTTTTTATTTGCCGTTTTAGGGTTTGTGACTTATGGGATTCTGGCCGAGCGGAAGGTTATGGGATTTATGCAGGGAAGGATCGGCCCGAACCAGGTTGGAGGGCGCTTCGGTCTTTTGCAGACTGTGGCAGACGTGCTGAAGCTGCTGTTAAAAGAAGACACCATCCCAAAGCTTGCAGATAAGCCGCTGTTTATCCTTGCGCCAGTTTTTGCATTTGTTCCTGCCTTTATGGTGCTCGCCGCGATTCCGTTTACAGATGCTTTCCAGTTTGCTGACATTGGGGTCGGCCTGCTTTACTACATTGCCATTTCAGGGCTGACGGTGATCGGCGTTGTGACAGGGGGCTGGGCATCCAATAATAAATATGCGCTGCTCGGCGGCATGCGGGCAGCTGCACAGATGATTTCCTACGAAGTGCCGCTTGTAATGTCTGTCATCGGAGTTGTGCTGATGACAGGAAGCTTGAATTTAAATGAAATTGTTCAGGCGCAGACTGGCATCTGGTTCATCTTCGCTCAGCCGATCGGATTTTTGATCTTTCTCACCGCATCAGTTGCTGAGCTGAACAGAACGCCGTTTGATCTGCCGGAAGCTGAATCTGAGCTTGTGGCAGGCTACCATGTCGAATACTCAGGCTTCCGATGGGCATTTTTTATGCTTTCCGAATATGTGTACTTTTTTGCGATGGCCGCTCTTACTACGGTGTTATTTCTAGGAGGCTGGCATCCGATTCCGTTTCTCGGGTTCATCCCCGGCGCTGTCTGGTTCTCGCTGAAATTCAGCGGTATCGTCTTTTTGCTGATTTGGTTCAGGGTGTCGCTGCCGAGGCTTCGGGCGGATCAGCTTATGGAATTCGGCTGGAAGGTTCTTCTGCCGGCAGCCCTTGTGAACATTTTCCTTACTGCTCTTATTAAAACACTATTCTAGAAAGGGGCCGATTCAATGAAGGGAATGGCGAATGGATTAGCCTATACCTTGAAAAACCTTTCCAAAAAGAAAGTGACCTATGATTATCCGAATGAAGCCCTTCCGCTGCCTGACCGGTTCCGCGGCATTCAGAAATTTTACCCGGAAAAATGCATTGTCTGCAATCAGTGCGTGAATATCTGCCCGACAGACTGCATCCATCTGACAGGAAAAAAACATCCCGATCCGGCGAAAAAGGGAAAAATCATTGAAACATACGATATCAATTTTGAAATTTGCATTTTGTGTGATTTATGCACAGAGGTATGCCCGACAGAAGCCATCGTGATGACAAACCATTTTGAACTTGCCGAGTTCAGCCGTGATCAGCTTTTTAAAGATATGGAATGGCTTGATGAAAACGATACGCATGTTAGGAAAGAAAATAAGGTGTCAGGATGACAGGTGAGTTTGCAGCATTTGTCGGTCTTGCACTGGTTGCGGTCACAGGCGGCGTCCTCATGCTCAATGTCACAAAGGTTGTCCATATGGTCGTGTCTCTTATTTTCACATTTGTCAGCATAGCCGGGCTGTATGTTCTCTTATCGGCTGAATTTATTGCCGCCGTTCAGGTTCTGATTTACTCCGGTGCCGTTACCATCATTATGCTGTTTGGCATTATGCTGACAAAGCACCAGGACGAGGAGGAAAAACCCGTTGGAAGATGGCGGAAGGTGCTGACTGGCGGCAGCATTGCCGTTTTTGCCTTTCTCGTTTACAAAGGTATTTACCAGCTTGATCTCGGACAGACGGCACAGGCTCCGCTTCATGTGAAGAATACAGAGCAGATCGGCATGGCTTTGTTCACAAAGCACCTGATTCCCTTTGAGCTCACATCTGTTCTTTTGCTCGCCGCTCTGATCGGGGCCATCGTTTTAGCGAAAAAAGAAGAGGAGGACAACTAAATGAACAGTGTCCCGCTCTCAGCCTACCTTGTTCTTGCTTTGATTTTATTCTGCATTGGATTATACGGAGCATTGACAAAGCGGAATTCGGTCATCGTTCTCATTTCCATTGAACTAATGCTGAATGCAGCCAATTTAAATCTTGTCGCCTTCAGCAAGTATGCGCAGCACCCATCTGTTACAGGCCAGATCTTTTCGCTCTTTACGATTACGATTGCGGCTGCAGAGGCGGCGGTTGGACTGGCTATCTTATTTGCCCTTTACCGGAACCGGAAATCCGTTAATATGGATGATTACAATACCATGAAACATTAGATCAGAAAAGGGGGCGTCAGGATGATGCCATTCGCTTGGGCCATACCGCTGTTTCCGCTGGCTTCCTTTTTATGTCTTCTTCTTTTCGGAAAAAGACTCGGGAACAGGAGTGCCGCTTTTGCTATAGGATTTTCTCTCCTGTCTTTTGTCCTGTCCATCACAGTGCTGATCGATTGCATCATGCATGGGGGATATAAAGCAGGATTTACTTGGCTTGATGCCGGCAGCATGAAGCTTTCAGCGGGATTGGCCATCAACCAGCTTAATGCTTTGATGCTGGCTGTTGTGTCGCTTGTGAGCCTGCTTGTTCATCTGTATTCAATGGAATACATGAAAGGTGACCAGCGGTACAGTGTTTTTTTCAGCTACCTCGGCTTGTTTTCTTTTGCCATGCTCGGGCTCGTCATGTCGCCGAATCTATTGCAGCTCTATCTCTTCTGGGAGCTTGTCGGGCTTGGTTCCTTTCTCTTGATCGGGTTTTACTTTTATAAGGAAGAAGCAAAAGCCGCAGCCAAAAAAGCGTTTATCATGACAAGGATCGGCGATGTTGGCCTTTTTATCGGCATGATCCTGCTTTTCTGGCAAACTGGGAGCTTTGAATGGAGTGTGATTTTTGAAAAGGCGGGGTCCATTCCGCCAGATCTGCTGACCGCGATCTGTATTCTTATTTTTATCGGAGCGATGGGGAAATCAGGGCAATTTCCGCTTCACACATGGCTTCCGGATGCAATGGAAGGGCCGACGCCTGTTTCAGCTCTGATCCATGCCGCCACAATGGTGGCAGCAGGGGTATATCTCGTTGCGGCAGCGTATCCTCTTTTTGAACTGAGCCCTGCTTCGCTTTCTGCAGTGGCAGCATTCGGCGGCTTTACAGCCATTTTCGCTGCAAGCATCGGGCTTGTGCAGACTGATATTAAACGGGTGCTTGCCTATTCAACCGTTTCCCAGCTCGGCTATATGATGCTTGCCCTTGGAGCCGGCAGCTATGAAGCAGGCGTTTTTCATCTTGTGACACATGCCTTTTTCAAAGCGCTTCTGTTCCTTGCAGCAGGGAGTGTCATTCATGCCGTACATACACAAAACATCCGTGAAATGGGAGGCTTATGGAAGAAGCTCCGCTTTACAGGACCTCTGTTTTTGATCGGTGCGCTTTCCATCAGCGGATTTCCTCTTCTTTCAGGGTTCTTTTCAAAGGATGAAATTCTCGCTGCAGCCTGGAACGGAAACCCCGGCTTTTTCTGGGTTGCGGTCGTCGCCGCTTTTTTCACTAGCTTCTATATGTTCCGGCTGTTCTTTCTCATCTTCACAGGTGAGGAGAAGGCTGCTGCATCACCGAAAGAGCCTGGGGCTGCCATGCTGCTGCCAATGCTGATTCTTGGAGTGCTCGCAGTCTTTGCAGGGTACATGAATACACCGTGGTTCGGCACCTTTTTATCTGACTGGCTGAACAGCGGGCATCCTGCTCATCATGATTCACCTGCCTGGATTATGATCCTAGCGTCGGCTGTTTCGCTCCTTGGCATTTTGCTTGCCTATTTGATGTACGGGAAGGGCTCCATCAGACGGGACTTTCTTTCATCTAGAATTCCAGGCATTCACAGAGTGCTGTATGACAAATATTACATGGATGACATTTACGGATTTACCTTTATAAAAGGGGTTCGCTTTTTTGCCGGGTTCCTGGAATTCTTTGACCGCTATTTGGTAGGAGGGGTGATGAAAGGCATTGCCGGTTTTATCTCAGCCCTTGGAAACCTCGGATCCCGCGTTCAATCAGGCAATGCACAGACTTATGCGGCAGCTGCGTTTGCAGGGCTTGCTGTCCTTCTGCTGATCTTCGCTGCCATTGGGGGGTATCTGCTATGAGCTCCATCATTTTATCTGCCCTTGTTTTCTCACCTGTTCTTGGAATTCTTTTTCTGATTTTCCTCCCAAAAGAGCAGGAGGCCTCCATCAAGCTGACAGGATTTTTTGCAACATTTCCGGCAGCCATCATTGCCATCATCCTTTTTGTGCAGTACATGCTCGGAACAGATCCGGCTGTTTTCGCGGAAAAGGCGAGATGGATGAGCTTCGGTCCTGTGAATCTATCAGGAGAAACACTATTTGCTGTTGATTATGAACTTGGAGCAGACGGCTTTTCGCTTGCCATGCTCCTCTTGACCGCCATACTGGCAGTGCTTTCCGCTGCTGCATCGTTCAAAATTCAGCACAGCATCAAAGGTTATTTTCTCCTCTTTTTGCTTCTGGAAATCGGCATGCTTGGCGTTTTCGCCTCTCAGAATATGATTCTGTTTTTTCTTTTCCTGGAAATCACGCTTGTTCCGATGTTTTTCCTGATCGGAAAATGGGGCTATGGGGAGAGAGAAAAGGCAGCTTACAGCTATCTGCTATACAATGGGGCAGGCTCAGCAGCCCTTTTAATTGTAACGGTTCTTCTGTTCTCGCTGACAGGCACTTCAAATATCGCGAAACTGCAGGAATTAATCAGCTCAAGCGGGGCCATGTCCTCCTCCATGCAGCTCGGACTCCTGCTTGCCCTGCTGTTTGCCTTCGGTGTTAAGCTGCCGGTGGTTCCGCTTCATTCCTGGATGCTGAAGGTGCATGTTGAAGCACCGCCGCCTGTTGTGATGCTTCATTCAGGTGTGCTGCTGAAAATCGGAGCCTATGGCCTCATTCGCCTTGGGCTAGGCATTTTTCCGGAGGCTTTTCACTCGATCGGATACATCCTCATCATTTTGGGGCTGGTCAATCTCTTTTATGGCGCTTTTCTCGCCTTGATTCAATACGAATTAAAGCGGATCCTAGCCTTTTCCAGTGTTTCACATATGGGGATAGTTCTGATTGGACTTGGGGCATTAAATGAAGCCGGGATTCAGGGAGCGATTTTTCAGTCGGTTTCTCACGGGTTTATTTCAGCTCTTCTGTTCTTTATGATCGGCATTCTTTACAGCAGATTCCAGACAACGGATATCAGAATGCTGAAGGGGCTTGCGAAGCCGATGCCGATCGCAGCAGGCTTTTTGATGGCAGCCTGCATGGCATCGCTCGGACTTCCCGGTTTGTCAGGCTTTATCAGCGAATTTCTGGCATTTCTCGGATTGTTTCATGTGCAGCCTGAGCTTGGAGCGATCGGTGCGCTGGGACTCATCCTGACAGCCGCTTATCTGCTCAGGGCACTGCTTTCCGTCAGCTTCGGAAAAGCGGAAAACAGCCTTCTCAAGGCAAAGGATTTAACGTGGCACGAAACCGTTCCAGTTCTCGTACTTATCCTATTTATTGCGGCAATCGGCGTCTATCCGAACCTGCTTGCCCTGCCGCTTCAAGTGCCGATTGAGACCATTCTGCAGGGAGCGGGGGGATAACCATGAGCATGAAAGCCTTCGTAAGCATTCATTGGCAGTACATGACACCGGAATTTATTATTGCAGGCACTATTTTACTGCTGGCAGTTCTCGATTTATTCATTAGGAGGAAAAACTGGCTCATCTGGATTGGACTCGCCGGAACGGCTGCAGCTGCTGTCAGTCTCGCAATCCTGTTTGGAGCCAAAAGCGTGAGTATCCTTTACGATACATTTGTGCTGGATGAGTTTGCAAAAATGTTCAAGCTGATTCTTCTTTCCGGCACCTTTCTCGTTCTGATCATGCTCTTTCAGGAGCGGGAAAAAGATATCCAGGCAAAAGGGGAATACATTTATCTCCTCCTCACAGCGCTGCTTGGAGGAATGATGGTCAGCTCAAGCAGGGACCTGATTACGCTGTTTGCAGGCCTTGAACTGCTGTCGATTGCTTCGTATATTCTTGCCGGGATGAAAAAGAAAAATCTTAAATCGAATGAAGCTGCAATGAAGTATTTAATAAACGGAGGAATTGCCTCAGCCATTACGCTGTTTGGCATGAGCTACCTGTACGGGCTGACAGGGACAACAAGCCTGACGGAAATGTTTCAGGTTCTAAAGACTTTGGAAAACCCCCAGATGCTGTACTTAATCGGCATTTCCTTTTTTCTTCTATTTACAGGCCTGGCGTTTAAAATTGCGTCCGTGCCGTTCCATATGTGGGCACCTGACGTATATGAAGGAGCGCCGGTACCGGCTGCCGCCTTTTTCAGCACGGTTTCAAAGACCGCGGGATTTATTCTGATCCTGAGGATTTTTCTGACTGTCTACACTTTTTTGCCGCAGGGAAAAGAAGTTCCATACCTGCTCTCCATGCAGGGAATACTTTCAGCCGTCGCAGCGGCAGCTATGATAATCGGCAATGTGACGGCGCTGAAACAGAAAAATGTCAAACGGATGCTTGCCTACTCATCGATCGCTCACGCAGGATATGTACTGACTGCTTTTGTTTCGTTTTCCCATCATTTTTACTTTGAGAGCATCTGGTTTTATCTTTTGTCCTACTTGTTTATGAACGTTGGGGCATTCTGCATTCTGCATATAGTGGAAAAGAACAGCGGGGATCTCAGTCTGTCTTCTTTTTCAGGGCTGTATAGAAGATCTCCGGCTGCTGCTGTCTGCATGGCGCTTTTTCTGCTCTCTCTTGCAGGCATTCCCGGAACAGCAGGCTTTATAGCAAAGCTCGGCATTTTAATGAGCGCGTTCAGCTCAGATGTTCCGATGATCATGCTTGCCTCGATTATGGTCGCCGCAACTGTTATCTCCTATGTTTATTATTTTGGGGTATTTACTCAAATGTTTTTCAAGCCTTCAGGGGAGAACAGAATGGTGAAAATCGGAGCATCCTCCATGACGGTCCTCGTTCTATGCGGTGTCCTCGTCATTGTGCTCGGACTTTTTCCAAATGCGGGGCTCAGTCTTTTTTATCTGATAAAGTAATTGTGCAGGAAAAGTTCAAAAATCCTTCAATTATTGTGCTGAAAAGTAAGAAAGTTTATAAAATGTTCCGATATAATAGGAGAGGTAAGAGCCTCTTCTATTTTGTTTGATAACATCTTTTTTTACGCACTCCGAGGGCTTCTTTCTGATTCCCTGTTTCCATTTTTCCGAAGGATGCAGTATGATGACGGGAAGAACTCTTAACATATAGCAGTCGCCATAAAATGGAGGTTATACATATGGATCAGTTTGGGCTCGGCCAGGGTGCATTGGTCGGTCTTATCTCACATCTTTTTTTTATTGCCGTCACATGGTGGGCTCTTCAGGCAGTGAATTTTGAGAAATTCATTAAAAAGAACAGGATTGTTCAGGCCCGGATCCTGCTGATTTTGCTGACGGTTGCCATTGCAGCGCTCGTGTCGAACTTTTTTATGGACTATTATGACTGGTCCCGGCAGCTACCGTCACTTTTTGGAGTTTAATTCTTAAAAGTTATGGGAATATGGATTGAGATGGGACAGGAATACTGTCTTACGGACAGGTACTTATACTTAAGCCGCACTGTTGAATATTGACGAGTATTCAATAGTATGGACGCTTCCGATCTGGTAACACTGTTACTAGGAGAGGAAGTGGACGAGAAATGAGAAACAAAGCTGCAGCCTTATTAACAATTGCTATTTTACTAGGTTTGGCCGGTATCGGAAAAATGGTTCATGCTGAGGCAAAAAAGCCCGTGATTGCCAGGATCGCAGAAGTAATGGCAAATCAGGGAGCAGAAATCAGCCAATGGACCCTGTATTCCAAAAAGCAGGAAAGCTTAGCGGGAAAAAATCCTTTGAAATATGTGCAACGTTTCACAGCGGAACAGCGTCTATTTCATTGGAGCTTTGATTACAAGGACAATTTTGTGAAAGCAATTGGTACCAGGTATAACAGCCAGATGAAAAGTTTTGAAAAGCTTCAGGTTATCAGTACCCTCACAAAAGGCAATTCCCAGGCGTATATCTTGTATCAGGCCCAAGGAAAGGGCGGGCGCCGGGACTGGAACAAAATCACTCAAGTTTTTGGACAGCAATCATTCGACATTTTAAAAGAAAAAACTGCAATTTTCTCTTGTATGAACGGTCAATTTGGTGATAAGATTGAAGGTGTTTTGCAGCTTAAAGCAGAAGCCCTGCTCCATGAGTTTAATGCGGTGCCGAGGGAAAAGGCGGAAGAAAAAGACTTTGTGTCTGTATCGGCCTTGACCAGCGAATGGGACTTGTCCATTCCTGCCAAAGAAGGCAAAATGAACATCCAGATCGCATTGAGAAACGCTGGAATAGGCGAAAAGCCTACGGTTGTGATAGGAACACCAATCATAACGACTGAATATTAATATAGAGAATTTGGGACGCGGAGGGGAAAACCTTGGAAAAAATCATCGTCCGCGGCGGTCAGAAGTTAAACGGTACCGTAAAGGTTGAAGGCGCAAAGAATGCCGTTTTGCCAGTTATCGCTGCATCCTTATTAGCAAGTGAAGAAAAAAGCATCATTTGTGATGTACCTACGCTCTCCGATGTATATACGATTAATGAAGTGCTGCGCCATCTTGGAGCAGACGTCCATTTTGAAGATAATCAAGTAATTGTAGATGCATCAAGAGAGTTGAATACAGAAGCGCCATTTGAATATGTTCGCAAAATGCGTGCCTCTGTACTGGTAATGGGACCGCTTCTTGCACGTACCGGCCATGCCCGGGTCGCCCTTCCAGGCGGATGTGCAATCGGCTCCCGTCCGATTGATCAGCATTTAAAAGGCTTTGAAGCAATGGGTGCCAACATTAAAGTCGGCAACGGCTTTATCGATGCCGAGGTTAACGGAAGACTTCGCGGTGCGAAAATCTACCTTGACTTCCCAAGTGTCGGTGCAACAGAAAACATTCTCATGGCTGCAGCATTGGCAGACGGTACAACTGTACTCGAAAACTGTGCAAAAGAGCCGGAGATTGTTGATTTAGCCAACTACATTAATTCTATGGGCGGTATCATCAGAGGTGCCGGAACTGGAACAATCCGCATCGAAGGTGTTGAGCGCCTGAAAGGCTCACGCCATAACATTATTCCTGACCGTATTGAAGCAGGAACCTTTATGGTGGCTGCAGCAATTACACAGGGCAATGTCCTTGTACAGGGAGCTGTGCCAGAGCATTTAACATCACTGGTTGCCAAGATGGAAGAAATGGGCGTCGAGATTATTGAAGAAGCAGACGGTCTGCGTGTAATTGGACCTGAAGTTTTGAAAGCTATCGACATTAAAACAATGCCTCACCCAGGATTTCCGACTGACATGCAATCCCAGATGATGTCACTCTTGCTTCGCGCACAGGGTACGAGCATGATTACCGAAACCGTATTTGAAAACCGCTTCATGCATGTGGAAGAATTCCGCCGCATGAACGGAGATATTAAAATCGAAGGCCGTTCTGTTATCATTAATGGTCCTGGATCACTGCAGGGCGCTGAAGTGGCAGCAACTGATCTTAGAGCAGGCGCTGCACTGATTCTTGCCGGCTTGACAGCTGAAGGCTACACAAGAGTAACGGAACTCAAGCACCTTGACAGAGGCTACGTGAATTTTCACGGCAAGCTTGCTGGTCTTGGAGCAGATATTGAACGCATCAGTGAAGCAGCACCGATTGAAGCAGCAGTATCTGACCTAAACGCATAATCAAATACAGTACTCATTACATTTTACTTTCAAGAAAGCCGAAGCCGAATGCGCTTCGGCTTTTTTTAATGCTCTTTACATGTATACGCAAAGTGAAAATGTAAATGCTTACATTAAATATCTATCAAATCTAGCAAACAGTCAATACGGAAATGAAAGGCATAACTGGTTGTCCAGTCCCATAAGAATAGAGAGAAGCAAAAAAGAATCTTGCAGGGGGATGACGATGAAATCCATGAAACCAGTACTATTCGTACTTGCGGGCATGTTTATTATCACTCTATTAATTCCAGCTATGCTCGTGGTGCCATTTGCAAACAAAACACAAGGGCATCTGACTGAACCAAAAAAGCCAGCGCATTCCACGCAAACAGCATCCGCTGATCCTTCTGTTATGGTTTCTGTTTACCGCACCAGCTCGAAGGCAGTGGAAAAGGTTCCATTGGAGGAATATGTCACAGGTGTAGTAGGCTCGGAAATGCCTCCGGAATTTAATGTGGAAGCATTAAAGGCCCAGTCACTGGCTGCAAGAACCTACATTGTTAAATATCTTCTGGCTGACACTCATCTGGCTGCACCGGAAAATGCAGCTGTCACAGATACTCCAAGTCATCAGGTGTACCATAATAAAGAAGAACTGAAAAAGTTATGGGGCCCTGATTACAACTGGAAAATAAAGAAGGTCCAAGAAGCAGTCCAGTCAACAAAGGGAGAAATTCTCACATATGACAACAAGCCGATTAATGCCCAGTTCTTTTCTACAAGCAACGGATACACTGAAAACTCTGAAGCGGTCTGGTCCAACTCCTTCCCTTACTTAAAAAGTGTGAGCAGCTCGTGGGATAAAGAATCCCCTAAATACCACAGCCAGAAGATTTTCTCTGTAAAAGAGTTCGAACAGCTTCTTGGTGTGAAAATTCAAGGAAGCTCCATCGGGACCATTCTAGAACGCACACCTGGCAAACGCGTTGCCTCTGTCAGCTTTAATGGCAAAAAATTGTCCGGAACGGATATTCGGCATAAGCTCGACTTAAGATCGGCAGACTTCAGCTGGGAGCGAAAAGGAAACAACATTATCATCAACACGATCGGTTACGGCCATGGAGTGGGGATGAGCCAGTACGGAGCTAACTACCTCGCTGAAAAAGGAAAAAAATGCAACGACATTATTGCCTATTATTACAAAGGAGTCAGCGTCGCCTCTGACGAAAACTATATGCCTACCTTAACAGCTAAATATTAACAGGGCAAACCGGCAGAAGCCGGTTTTTCTTCTGCTTCTATGCTTAAAAAGAATTTTCCACTATACAAATATTCCTTTTTAATATGCTAAAATTAAAGAAGAGCCTCAATATCTTTTTCCATATCAAGAGGATCTGTCGTTGCTTCAAAACGCTTTACAACATGGCCGTTTCTATCAATCAGAAACTTGGTAAAGTTCCATTTAATAGAATCACCAACCATATATTCCGGATGCTTATCATTAATCAAAGGAATCAAGAGCTTGGATACCGGGTGGAAAGGATTGAATCCTTCAAATGGCAGCTGGTTCGCCAAGTAATCAAACAGCGGATGCACGCCCTCATCTCTGACTCTTGTTTTTTGAAACATTGGGAAAGAAACACCGTACCTCAGCTCGCAAAACTGCTGAATGCCCGCATTGTCCAGCGGCTCCTGACCATCAAACTGATCGCATGGAAAACCAAGCAGCACAAGCCCTTTATCCTTATACCTGTCATAAAGCCGCTGAAGATCCTCGTACTGAAATGTAAAGCCGCACTGGCTTGCTGTGTTAACGATCAGCACAACTTTCCCGCTGTACTCCTCAAGGGAGATTTCCCTGCCATTCATCGCTGCCGCCTTAAAAGAATATACGCTCATCAAATACCGCCCCTTAGTTAAAAAGTAGTAGTTCTAAAGTATTAAACTCATTATATCTCAATGAAACTGGATTTCCACTAAAAACTCTTTGGAAGGAGACAGCCGTATGAGCAGAAGCATTGAATTCAAAAAAGAAGAATGTGTACTGAACTTATCAGGTCCCGCAGCCCTTTTCTCCCTTAAAAGAAAAGTCCGCATGCCATATAAGGAGATTAAAAGCGTGTTTGTCGACACCTTTGATCCGCCTTTCTGGATGCTGAGGCTTCCCGGCACAGCGATTGCCCCGCTTTATATTTATGAAGGCAGCTACCTGTACAGAAACGAATGGTATTTTCTTTCCTTTGAACGGCGAATTCCTCTTTTTATGGTAGAGTTTGCGGGGAAAAGCAAATACAAATACCTCGTTGTTCAGCTGGAAAACCCTAAGGAAACAGCTGCTGAGCTTAGGAGAAGGATTCAGAAGTATGAAGAAGAAAACGGTGTTTCTTAATGGCAAAATATGTTAGTATCGGGGAAGAACAAATTTAGGGGGTAAGCATGAAAAAAACGGCTCTTACATTTTTGACGGCACTATTGCTCGCTTCTGCGCTTGCAGGCTGCAGTTCCAGCAGTTCCGCCAGTGAGGATCTTTTCCGCTTTAAAAATTCCTATATTGGAGACCACAACGCTGTCATTGGCATTCTCCGGCAGCTGCCAGGCGGCGGACAAATGAAACAATTGGCTCTTCAGACGAACACAAAACCATACGGTCTGACAGCCCAATACAAAGAAGATATCAATAATGAAAAATCCACAAGTATGCGGAATGCCGCTTATGTTTTCACACTAGTCCAAAACGCAGAACAAGCCACCTTCCAATTCCCGAACGAAACATTTACCTATACAAAACAGCAGATCGAAAAACAGCTTGGAAAAGATCTGAAGGAAATTAAAAAAGAAGAAGAGCTGAAAAAATTATTAAAATGAAAAAGGGCCTGGACGATCCAGGCTCTTTCCCGTTACACTTTTCGGCCCAGGATGACCAAATCCCTGTCTCCATCCTCGAAACTCGCCACGCCCGGCAGCATGCCCCACTGTTCAAACCCAAATTTCTCAAACAGCTTGACGCTTGGGACATTCTGGCCAAAAATAAATCCAAGAAGATTTTTAATCTGAAGCGATGGTGCAGCCTGGATTGAAGTCTCCAGCAGCAAATGGCCGATCTTTTTCCCTCTGTATCCTTCATGCACGTAAATGCTTACTTCTGCCGTGTACTTGTAGGCTGCTCTTCCATAAAAGGTGTTAAAGCTCACCCATCCGCAAATGTTTCCATCCGCGTCTTCCCCGACCCAGAGCGGACGTTCAGGGGTATGCTGCTGAAACCACTCCTGTCTGCTCTCCACTGTAACCGGCTCAATATCAGCCGTAACCAGGCGCGAAGCCACCGTTGAATTGTAAATCTCTACAATGCTGTCCAAATCCTCTAAAAGCGCCTGCCGAATATTAATGTCCATTCCGAGTTCCTCCTATAAATAACAAAAGCCTTTTCTGATAGCGCTGAATGAGGTAATAAGAAAGAAGCACCCCGATTGCATCCTTCAGCAAATCAATCCACGTGGAAGACCGCAAAGGGGTGAACAGCTGATGAATTTCATCAATACCTCCGTATAAAATACAGACGAATATAGCTGCGATGCTCACTCCCCGTGTAAACCTGCCGTGGGCAGCAAAAGCGAAAAAAATCAGCCAATACAAAATGCCAAACTCAATTAAATGAAGAGAATCCTTAAAAAACTCCCAAAACTGAAACGTATCAGAAGGCGGATTCCCCTGCCGGCTCGATAAATACCAAATCAGCCCGGCATAAAGGAATGGCAAAACAGCAAATACCCGCTTCATCCAAAAAATCTCCTTCGAAAAAAGATGTATGTATAGTTCACAAACCTCAAGCAAACAATAAGAGTTAAAATTTTTTCAGCAAGTGTATATATTTTCAGAATTCTGTACAGAATGATTGCTGAGGTGATAATGATGAGAGAGGAAGAAAAGAAACGTACTTCTCTAAACTCTAAATTTCAACAGGTCTTAAGAAAACGCTGGGTATTCCCTGCAATCTATCTGGTCAGCGCCGCAGTTATTCTAACTGGTGTCTTATGGTACCAAGCTGCACGCGATACAAAGCACATTGCAGACAACCCATCGAACACAAACACTTCAAAAGGACATCAATCTGTTGAAGTTAACAAAGGCATTGAAACAGTCTCTATGCCTGTGCTGGACAAAGAATCTGTAAAAGTTGTAACCAATTTCTATGATGTTAACGCAAGCAAAGAAGCCCAAGTAGCAGCACTTGTCTCCTATAATAACACGTACAGACCGAACAAAGGCATCGACATCGCAAACAAGGATGGCAAGGAATTTGACGTCACTGCTTCTCTATCCGGAACAGTAACGAAAGCTGAAAAGGACCCAGTCCTTGGAAGTGTTGTAGAAATCAAAAATGCCAATGGTGTTGTGACAATGTATCAATCTCTATCATCTGTTGACATCCAAAAAGGCGATAAAGTCGCTCAAAACGAAATTATCGGAAGAGCAGGCAAAAGCCTATACAACCAAAAAGCTGGCGTACACGTTCACTTCGAGATCCGCAAAGACGGCAAAGCAGTAAACCCAAGCCAATTTATCGACAAGCCTGCAACAGCCATTACTGACAAAGTGGAAAGCACGAAAGCAGTAGACGGCAAAGCCAAGGAAAAGAAAGATAGCAAAAGCGAAAAAAAATCCGCTAAAGCTTCGGATGAATCTGCAAGTGCATAATTTGTGAAGAGAAAGGCTCCTGTCCTGTGAGGGAAAGGGGTCTTTTTTTTGTTTTAATACGGACAGGCGGGATTGAGAAAATATTAAATAAAAAATAGAGTTAGACCCCTGAATTAAATAACCATACTTGATTTATCGGAATTATCAACTTAAACTAAAAAGCAATAAGCAAGAATAATATAGGGTATTGAATAATGCCTTTTCATAAGCCTTGGGGACAATTTTTTACACAAATATGGGGGACGGAAAATTGAACTTATTTTGGTTTTTTCCAACAGCAGGGGATGAACGGTTTTTAGGGACGGAATTAGGTGCTCGCAAGGCAGACCTGCCTTACTTGAAACAAATTGCCGGTGCGCTGGATGATCTCGGTTATGACGGGGCACTGCTTCCGACAGGAGCCAATTGCGAGGATGCCTGGATTACAGCTTCGATGCTGGCATCTGTCACAAGCAGGCTGAAGTTTTTAGTGGCGCTGAGACCAGGGCTGATGTCGCCTACGCTTTCTGCCCGAATGGCAGCGAGCTTTGATCAGCTTTCAGAAGGGCGGCTGCTTTTAAATGTTGTAACAGGAGGAAATCCTGTGGAACAGGCGGGCTTCGGCAATTATTTAAAGCATGATGAGCGGTATGACATGACAGATGAATTTTTAACCGTATGGAGAGATCTGCTTCAAGGGAAAACGGTTGATTTTCACGGCAAGCACGTTTCTGTTACAGGTGCCGAGGTACCTGAGCAGCCTGTGCAAAAGCCTTACCCGCCGCTATTTTTCGGAGGCTCTTCAGAAGCCGGAAAAAATGTTGGATTGAAGCATGCGGATGTTCATCTGCTATGGGGCGAGCCGCCGGAAAAAATTAAGGAAAAAGTAGATGAAATGAGAAAGCGCGCGAAAGCAGAAGGCAGATCGATCAGCTTCGGCTTAAGGATGCATGTCATCGTCAGAGAAACGGAAAAAGCGGCATGGGATGCGGCCGATGAATTGATTCAATATGTGACAGATGAAACGATTGAAAAGTATCAGAAGAAACTGTCTGTGTTTGACTCAACCGCACAGAAAACGCAGGCCTCCCTGCACGGGGGCACCAAAATCAGGGAAAAGCTTGAGATTTCGCCTAACCTGTGGGCAGGTGTCGGCCTTGCGCGTGAAGGTGCAGGAACAGCGATTGTCGGCGACCCGGACATCGTCACAGAAAGACTGAAGGAATATCATGACATTGGAATTGATACGTTCATTCTCTCAGGCTACCCGCACCTGGAAGAGGCTTACCGATTTGCTGAACTTGTGTTTCCAAAGCTGAAGGATCAGCAAGTGAATATAAGAGGAATTGTTTGAGACTGGATCCTATGGGTTCAGTCTTTTTTCTTTTTGATAAAACACACTTGACTTATCGGAATTATCTGATTAGAATTAATCTCAAATCAATAGATTAGCTGATCAGAGGAACTGAAGGCGCCTTCTTGCTTAGAATAAGCAGAAGCGCCTTTTTTATTTAGACTTCTAGAGATAAAACATAGGGGGAGAGTAGGATATGAACGTATTTTGGTTTTTTCCAACAGCAGGAGATGAACGATTTTTAGGAACTCTTGAAGGAGCAAGAAAAGCAGATCTTCCTTACTTAAAGCAGATTGCAGGGGCACTGGACAATCTCGGCTATGATGGGGCACTGCTTCCAACGGGAGCGAACTGTGAAGATGCATGGATCACGGCTTCGATGCTTGCTTCTGTAACAAACAGACTGAAATTTCTTGTCGCGCTAAGGCCCGGACTGATGTCACCGACTCTTTCTGCCAGAATGGCGGCGACCTTTGACCAGCTTTCAGGCGGCCGCTTGCTTTTAAACATTGTAACAGGCGGCAACCCGGCTGAGCAGGCTGGCTTCGGCAATTATCTGGATCATGATGAACGCTATGAG
Organism: Metabacillus kandeliae; assembly: GCF_021166585.1. GTDB lineage: Bacteria > Bacillota > Bacilli > Bacillales > Bacillaceae > Metabacillus_B > Metabacillus_B kandeliae. Next base: position 228,867 of record NZ_JAJOZE010000003.1, on the reverse strand, counting down.
CTGACAGATGAGTTTCTGACAATATGGAGAGATGTTCTTCAAGGAAAAACGGTTGACTTTAATGGCAAGCATCTATCTGTATCAAGGGCAGCCGTATCGGAAGCAGCCGTGCAGAAACCTTATCCGCCGCTCTATTTTGGAGGCTCTTCAGAGGCGGGGAAAAAAGTCGGGCTGAAGCATGCTGATGTGCATTTGTTATGGGGCGAACCCCCTGCAAAAATAAAGAAAAAAGTAGAGGAGATGAGAAAGCGGGCGAAGGCAGAAGGGAAGAATCTCCGTTTTGGGCTCAGGCTGCACGTTATTGTCAGGGAAACGGAAAAGGCTGCCTGGGATGCGGCTGACGAGCTCATTCAATATGTAACGGAAGAAACAATTGAAGCCTACCAAAAAAGATTTTCCCTTTTTGATTCTACCGCACAAAAAACACAGTCCTCTCTGCACGGCGGTTCTAAGCAGAGAAAGGACCTCGAGATTTCTCCGAATCTATGGGCCGGTGTCGGTCTTGCTCGGGAAGGAGCAGGGACAGCACTAGTCGGAGATCCTGATACTGTTGCAGCCAGATTAAAAGAGTACGAAGAAATTGGAATTGACACCTTTATCCTTTCCGGCTATCCCCATTTGGAGGAGGCCTACCGTTTTGCAGAGCTTGTTTTTCCAAAACTAAAAAATAAACCAGTGAATGTAAGGGAGGAAGCAATATGAAAAAATGGGCAGGTGTTCTTCTGGCAGCCAGCTTAACGTTAGCTGGCTGCTCAGCTGGCACTTCCGGGTCACCTGGAAGCGGCCAGAAGGAAAAAATCAGCTTTATCCATTGGCGCGGGGAGGATACGAAGGTATTCAACGAACTGATCAGCCAATTTGAGAAAGAAAATCCAAAGATCGATGTAGAAATGAACGTTTTCCCTTCTGATCAATATCAGACACTTGCTCAGACAAAATTAATGGATGGCACGGTTGGCGATGTGTTTGCCTCATTCCCCGGCGCACAATTCCAATCCATCGCAAAAGCTAATTTGTATGCTGACTTAACCGACAGCAAAGCCGTTAAAAACTACCAGCCCGAATACATAAAGGCAGGACAGAAGGATGGCAAGCAGCTCGCTGTTCCTTATCAGCTCGTATACAACATGCCGCTTTATAATGAAGAGATCTTCAAAAAGTATGGCCTGACACCTCCGAAAAATTGGGACGACTTCCTCGCAGCGGTGATGACACTGAAGAAAAACGGCCTTACCCCGATTGCTTTTCCTGGAGCTGATATTGGACCAGGCCAATTCATGAACACAATGGTGATGAACAATGCGCCTGATGACGCAGCCATCACAAATCTTGAAAAAGGCAAAAGCAAGCTGACGGAAGAATGGTGGGTTAAGACTCTCACGCAATTTAAAGAGCTCAAAGATGCAGGCGCCTTCCAGGACAATGAACTGGGAACCAAATCCGATGCGGCAGCCGCTTTGTTTGCTCAAGGAAAAGCTGCGATGCTGGCCACTGGAACCTACTCGATCTCTACAGTTAAATCCATTAACCCGAATATTAAGCTTCAGCTGCTGGCACCGATTACTGTACCGGAAAATCAGGCAAAGTGGGAAGGGATTCATACGACAACCTTCATGCTCGGCATCAACAGCCGCTCTCAGCATAAAGAAGCGGCGGAAAAATTCCTTGAATTCCTCAGTGATCCGAAGCATGCTTCCGATTATGCCAATAAAACGGTTCAGCACGTAACAGTGAAGGACGTTACCTACAGCTCTGAAGACCTGAAAAAGACAGCCGAATGGTCCAATAAGAAAACCAGATTTCAGCCGCGCTTCCTCATTCAGAATATGGATGTGCAGACGGCAGCAGTAAACTCCATTCAGGACGTCCTGAGCGGAACCGATCCGAAAGAAGCTGCAGCGAAGGCACAGAAAATTGTAGACCAGGCACTGGCTAAATAATCATGAAGGAAGGAAGAGGGCTGGCTCTTGCCCCTCTTCCTTTTTTTATAAAAGGGATGATAAAACGCAATGAGATACAGCAAAAGCATCTATTTATTTTTTCTTCCAGGCCTGCTGCTTTTTGCCGTCTTCTTTCTACTTCCGCTTGCCGAGACGGTATTTTACTCGTTTACGTCCTGGGATGGCTACACAGTAAACCCGCCATTTACCGGGTTGAAAAATTACACGCGCTTGATAGTGAACGATTCGATCTTTCATCAGTCCTTTTGGAATAATGCGAAATTTATGCTGTTTACAGTCATTCTGCAAACAGTGCTTTCCCTGATTTTGGCGCTTTATCTTTTGAAAAACAGCAAGGCAAGCATTTTTTTTAGAGCTCTATTTTTCTTTCCGACAATCCTTTCCTCTGTAGCTGTGGCTTTTTTATGGTCCTTTGTCTATGATCCAAGTCTTGGACTGTTAAATCAGCTGTTGAAAGCCATTCATCTGGACTTTTTGGCCTTAAATTGGATTGGTGATCCAAAAGGGGCGATTTTCTCCTTGGCCTTTGTCCAGGTATGGTCGCACATTGGCCAGATGATTGTGCTGTTTGTTGCAGGCATGCAGGCGATTCCGGCAGAGCTGTATGAATCCGCAGCACTTGAAGGAGGTTCAAAATGGGATATTTTCAAAAAAATTACCTGGCCGCTGCTGGCTCCAACAACAACCATTGTTGTAGCTTACACAACGATTCAGTCATTTAAAGCGTTTGATTTGATCTTCGCAATGACAAGGGGCGGGCCGAACTATTCCACAGAGATCCTCTCCACTTTTATCTATCATGCAGCATTTGAAAACTATCAATTCGGCTATGCTTCAGCGGCATCTGTTTTATTTATGATTCTGATCGGTGTTCTCACCTTCATTCAGTTTAAGCTGCTCCGGTCGAACAACGTCACTTATTAAGAAGGAGGCCAGCATGATAAGGACTGGTGCAACTAAGCCGATTCTCTTAATCGCCTATTCTATTCTAATTCTTGTGCCGCTAGCCACAGCACTCCTCACATCCTTTAAAAAAATGAATGATGTGTATGCTGGAGCGCTGGCACTCCCAAAAACATGGGTATTTTCCAACTTTACGCTCCTGCTTTTTGAAAAGTCCCTGCTGCGCTATTTTCTAAATAGCGTAACGGTGACCGCAGCATCTGTCTTTTTTGCGCTGTTTTTTGCCAGCATGATTGCGTACGGTATAACAAGGCTGAAATATAAGCAGGCAGGTATTCTGTTTGGGGTCTTTATGCTCGGCATGGTCGTCCCGGCTCAAACGATGATGGTCCCGCTGTATTCCTTCATGCTGAAAATGCATCTGACCAATTCGCTTGCAGGCCTCATCCTTGTTCACATAGCAGTTCTGCTTCCGATCTGTGTATTTATCTTAACGGGCTTTATGAGAACATTGCCGGAGGAATTGTTTGAAGCTGCACGAGTGGACGGCGCGACGGAATGGAGCATGTACAGAAGCATTGCCATTCCGCTCTCCCTGCCTTCTATCGCGATTACTGCCATCTTTTCCATGGTGATCGTCTGGAACGACCTGCTGTTTTCACTCCTGTTCATCACAAATGAAGAAAAAAAGACATTACCGCTTGCTCTTCTGCAATTTCAAGGGGAGTATTTAACGAACTACCCGGTACTATTTGCAGGCGTGCTGATCACTTCCCTTCCGCTCATCTTGCTGTACGTTTTCCTGCAGCGCTTCTTTATATCGGGTGCATTGAGCGGGGCGGTAAAGGGGTAATAGGAAGTAGGGGGCTGAATCCTTTGGGTTCAGTCTTTTTTAACATCTGAAGATAAAAAGGGTAACTGTGCATAAAGGCAGAAGCTGCTCATAAAGGCTCAAACCGCGCAAAACCGTGAGAGTCCGCGCATAAAAGGCCAAACCTGCGCATAACATTCTCAGTCCGCGCATAAAACAAAAATGCCGCGCAAAAATTCCTGAAACCCGCGCATAAACAGCAAACCACAGCTCCCAGCCAGTCCCATAACAGCAAAAATTCCTTCACCGCATGCCAAAATAGAACCCGAAGCCTTAAAAATAGCTCTCTGCCCATCAAATTTCCCTTCAAAAACACAATAAATACAAGAAACCCCTTGTCCTCATTGACTTTTTAGCATATATCCCTACCCAAGCTAATAAAATGTTACAAACCTAACAAAGAGAGTGTTTGAGGTGAGGACGTGGGTGTTCAAGGTAAATGGAGAAATAGAGGCATCTTAGAAAAAGCAAACATCAAAGCTGCGGGATTCCCTTCGTATGCGGGTCTCATTTCACACTTCTCACATCCATTTTAGGGAGGTCGAGTAGTGTGCACGATTACATCAAAGAACGTACAATCAAGATTGGAAAGTATATCGTTGAGACAAAGAAGACAGTTCGCGTGATTGCGAAGGAATTCGGTGTTTCGAAAAGTACTGTCCATAAGGATCTGACTGAAAGATTGCCCGAAATCAACCCTGATCTGGCCAATGAGGTAAAGGAAATTCTCGATTATCATAAATCGATCCGCCATCTTCGCGGCGGGGAAGCAACAAAGCTGAAGTATAAAAAAGAAGAAATTCTGGAAGAAGAAACAGTAAAATAAAAAAAATCTTCATTGCAAATCCATTTATTCCGCATACTAACAAAAACAGACTTTTTTTAGCAATTTATGATACAATATGAAATTAGAGCCCACCTGGGCAAAAAGCGGGAAAAGAGATTTGCAAGGAGGAAACTGGGAAAATGTTTGCGAGGGACATAGGAATTGACCTTGGAACAGCGAATGTGCTGATTCATGTTAAAGGAAAAGGCATTGTATTGAATGAGCCATCTGTTGTGGCTATGGATAAGAATACAGGCAGAGTTTTGGCAGTTGGTGAAGAAGCAAGGCGTATGGTTGGCCGTACTCCTGGGAATATTGTTGCGATTCGCCCTTTAAAAGACGGAGTCATTGCTGATTTTGAAGTAACAGAGGCAATGCTGAAGCATTTCATTAATAAGCTAAATGTAAAAGGGATTTTTTCAAAGCCCCGGATGCTGATTTGCTGCCCGACGAACATTACATCTGTTGAGCAGAAGGCCATTAAGGAAGCGGCTGAGAAAAGCGGCGGCAAGCAGGTTTATTTAGAAGAAGAGCCAAAGGTTGCAGCGATCGGTGCGGGAATGGATATTTTCCAGCCGAGCGGCAACATGGTAGTGGATATAGGCGGCGGTACGACGGATATTGCTGTGTTGTCAATGGGCGATATTGTTACCGCCTCCTCCATTAAAATGGCAGGGGACAAGTTCGACAGCGAAATCCTGAATTACATTAAAAAAGAGTACAAGTTACTAATTGGCGAACGTACAGCAGAAGACATCAAAATCAACGTCGCAACGGTATTCCCAGGCGCACGGAACGAAGAGATTGCCATTCGCGGACGCGATATGGTGACAGGTCTCCCTAGAACGATTACCGTTACATCAAGTGAAGTGGAACAAGCTCTAAGAGAGCAGGTAACCGTAATTGTACAAGCTGCAAAAGGCGTTTTGGAAAGAACACCGCCAGAGCTTTCTGCCGATATCATTGACAGAGGCGTTATTTTAACAGGCGGAGGAGCCTTGCTGAACGGTCTTGATCAGCTTTTGGCTGAGGAGCTGAAGGTACCGGTTTTCGTTGCCGAAAACCCGATGGACTGTGTCGCAGTCGGCACCGGCATTATGCTTGAAAATGTGGACAAGATTGCACGCCGCAAGCTTGGCTGATAAAGAAGAGTCCAGCAGAAATTGCTGGGCTTTTTTCTAAACAATCTTTATTGAAATGCCGATAATAAAAAAAGAGACAAATAGAAAATAAAACCCTGCTGACTGCCCCTTAAACATTCGTATATTCGACAAAATTAGACAAAATAAAAAGGACCCGGTCAGAGTGGGAGCAAAGACCGAGTCAAACACAATTTGAAAGGGGAACAAATAAATGTTCCTATTAGATTATACGATATTTAACAGAAATTTAAAGGGGTAGAGTCCTGAAAATGCAGTTTTTGTCGAAAAAAACTTTCAATAAGTGAACTTTTCATAAATAGTACCAACAAAAAGCAAGAGGTGAAAACATGTTAAGAGGGTTTTACACAGCTGCTGCAGGGATGATCGCAGAACAGCGCCGCACTGAAATGCTGTCCAATAATATGGCAAATGTGAACACTCCCGGCTATAAAGCAGACCAATCTTCCATCAGAGCTTTTCCGGAAATGCTTTTGAACCGGATGGAAAATGATACAGTGCCGGTTAACGGCGCATCTTCTTTTGGCACAAGCACGCCAATCGGATCGCTGAACACGGGCGCCTATATGCAGGAGGTTATGCCGCTGTTCTCACAAGGCGAAATCAGCGAAACCGGAATTCCTTCCGATGCGGCGATTGTAGAGCAGTCGGTACCGGAGAATGCGGAAACGGGCTTAAAGGGTTTCCTGATGTTTGCCGTTCAGTCTCCTGATGGAAATACACGCTATACGAGAAACGGCCATTTTTCCGTTAATGCAAACAATGAACTCACCTCACTTGGCAATCCCATCCTATCGACAGCAGGCAAGCCGATTCAAATTTCAGGCGAAGATTACAAAATCACTCCAGAAGGAAACGTCATCGTGAACGGCAGGCAGACCGCACAGCTTGATGTCCGTTTTGAAGGAGACGTCCGAAATCTTGTCAAAGAGGGCAGCGGGCTATTCCGTACTGCTGATAATGCCAATCTTCCAAGTGCTTCTGGCAATGGACAAGTGCAATACACGTTAAAACAGGGCTTTGTGGAGCGTTCTAACGTAGATACAGCCCGTTCTTATACAGACATGATGACAGCTTACAGGTCTTTTGAAGCGAATCAAAAAGTTCTTCAAGCCTATGACCGAAGCATGGACAAGGCCGCCAATGAAATTGGCCGGATCCGATAACGGGGGGAAAACGTAGCATGCTGCGCACAATGATCAACGCCGGAAATACAATGGGACAGCTTCAGCAGCAATTGGACGCAATTGGGCATAATATATCCAACATTGATACAGAAGGATATAAGAGGACAGACACAAGCTTTGCAGAAATGGTCCGCCAGCAGGTTGACAACCAGCCAGACAAAAAAGCGGAAACAGGACGCCTCACAGACTACGGCATCCGCATGGGCGCTGGGGCAAACCTGACGCAGAACATTGTTTATACGCAAGGGACCATTAAAACAACGGACAGGAAGCTGGACATTGCGTTAACAAAACCGGGCCAGTTTTTAAAAGTTGAGGGTGACGGCAAAGAGCTTTACACACGGAGCGGGGCGCTTTATCTTTCTCCGCTGAATGACGGCACTGGAAATTCCATGCTTGTTACTTCACAGGGATACCGCGTCCTTGATGAAAACAGCCTGCCGATTATTCTCGATGGATCCGGAGATATTAAAATTAATCAGGATGGCACGATCGTAGCATCTGCGGGAAATAGCCAGCTTGGAATTATACAAATCAATAAGCCGCAAAACCTTCTGCCGGCAGGCGAAAGCCTCTATAGCCTGAATGGAAATGACCCGCGAAGCTTAACGAATCTGACCGGAGCCGGAAGGCAGCAGATCGGCGTTCAGCAAGGAGCTCTGGAAATGGCCAACGTAGACTTGTCAAAGGAAATGACGGATATGACAATGGCTCAAAGAGCTTACCAGCTCAATGCAAAATCCATTACACTTGGCGATCAGATGCTCGGGCTGATTAACGGCATCCGCTAAAAGGAGCACTGACAGTGGTTTCTGATATGGCAGCAGACGGAAAACAAAGCAAGGAAACAAAGAAGATTTCGATATGGCTTCGTCTTGCACTTTTACTTGTGCTCGTCCTGCTTGCCTTTATCGGCGGAACCATGGCGGGATACGGCGGCCTCGGCGGTCTGAACCCGTTCGATGCCCTGAAATGGTCTACCTGGCAGCACATCATAGATCTGGTTGAAAAAAAGACGTGACAGGACTATACTTTTAACGGAGATCATTCGTATATAAAGGAGTCAATGCCATGCTTGATATTAACGAAATTAAAGACATTATTCCTCACCGCTATCCATTTTTGCTCGTTGACCGCATCCTTGAAGTCGAAGAAGGCAAAAAGGCAGTCGGACTTAAAAACGTAACAGCCAACGAACCGTTCTTCAACGGCCATTTCCCTGATTACCCAGTAATGCCTGGAGTCCTAATCGTTGAAGCACTGGCACAGGTCGGAGCAGTCGCCATGCTGAAAAAAGAAGAAAACAAAGGACGCCTCGCTTTCTTCACAGGCATCGACAACTGCCGGATGAGAGGTCAGGTTAAACCGGGCGATCAAATCCGCCTTGAAGTGGAAATGACAAGAGTCCGCAGCACAATGGGCAAAGGAAAAGGCGTTGCAACTGTTGATGGAGAAGTTGTTTGCGAAGCAGAAATTATGTTTGCGCTTGGTGAGAAGAAAGAGTAGGAGCAGCCTTAGGGCTGCTTTTTGTCTTCTATAAAGCAGAAATAAAAAAGGCACACCCTGTAAGCATGCCCGTCCCTCTATGATTTCGCTTCCTCCAGATTGTGCCACTTGCTTGAAAAAGCCTGAAGCAATTCCTCGCCGGTCAGCCCCTCATCAATCAATTCGGAAAGCAGTTTTTCTGCATCTCCCCGCGGTCTGTTGGCAGTCAGGCCGCCTTCAAATAATACGGAAACCTTATCCTGTTCAAGCTCCACAACCTCTTTGATCACAGCAGTAACCTTGGCTGGCGTGTTGGTCGATTTGGTAATCGTAACAAGCATTTGAAGCTCATCGTCTTTTTCCTTCAGCTCCTGAAAATAGGAAAGGTAATTTTTGTTCAGCAGAGCTTCAATCATCCAGCGGTTTTCACCGTCTTCCTTGTTGATGATCAAGCCGCCCTCCAAAGGAATTTCCGCGTACCGCTCATCGCGTTCGATCTTCATTCCGACTAGCCGAAAGGTCTTCATGCCTGGCCCTCCTTTATACCGTCCATTTTCTGACTATTATATCACAGAAAGTGCAGCTGGCGTCTTTCTTGAAAATCCCTTCCCCTTAAAGTTGAGGTATTAGCTTATGCAAGGCAAATGGTACAATAAAAGCAATAATCCAAAACTAGGGGCATGAAGCATGTTGAAAAATAAATTAATACTATCTATCTTTTTTATCGTTGTTATAATCGCGGCGATCATCTTTATCCCTCAGCTTCTTCAGAACAGACAAGCAGAGCAGACACAATCATCAGAGCCGCAGTCAGCTGAAACAGCAGGAGAAGCAACAAAGGAAGATGCAGCTGCGGATCAGAAAAACGCAGATACGAGTAAGCCTGCCGCAAAGCCTCTGCAAACAGATAATTCGAAAAGCACAGAAGAGCAGGCAAAAGAATTGCTGAAAGGGATGACACTCGAAGAAAAGGTCGGCCAGATGATGATGATCGGGATCCATGGCCATACGCTAAATTCTGAGGCAGAGGATATGATCCGGAATAAAAAGATCGGCGGCATCATTTACTTCAGCAGAAATATGTCAACGCCAGGCCAGGTGGCTGAGCTGTCCAATTCTTTGCAAAAGGAAGCGCTCAAAGAACGATTAAGGCTGCCGCTCATGATTGCACTTGACCAGGAGGGCGGGGCGATTACGAGGATGAAAGATAAAGTATCTCCTCTTCCGTCTCAGCAAAAAATCGGACAGAAGGCTGCCCCTGATGCAGCATACGAGGTTGCGAAGCTGAATGGGACTGAGCTTCGCGCCATGGGCGTCAATATTAATTTTGCCCCTGTGATGGACTTGTCAAAAACAGATTCAAGGTCGCTCGGGACAGATCCGATGAAAGCCTATCTATACGGCAGTAAAATCATCCAGGGCTTACAGTCGCAAAATATTACAGGAGCGCTGAAGCACTTTCCAGGCAACGGAAGAAGCTCGGTTGACCCGCACAAAGATACATCTGCTGTAGAGGCAAATGAAGCCGATCTGGAAAAATCGGATATTTATCCTTTTACACAAATGATCAAGAATACGGACAACCAGAATTTCTTTGTGATGGTGACGCATATTAAATACCCGGCTTATGACAAAGAAAAGCCGGCAAGCCTGTCGCCAGCCATTATTCAGGATCTGCTCCGCAAAAAGCTTGGCTATAAGGGGATCGTTGTAACGGACGACCTTGAAATGGGAGCCGTTAATAAATATTACTCCTTCAAGGACATGGGAGTCGAAGCGGTTAATGCTGGTGTGGATCTCCTGCTTGTGTGTCATGAATACAAGCACCAGGAAGAGATTTATAACGGGGTGCTGGAAGCCGTAAAAAGCGGAAAGATTAAGGAACAGCGCATTAATGAAGCGGTAACGAGAATTTTAATTCATAAGCTGGAAAAACATGATAGCACTGAGGCTGATCCGCAAAAGGCTGATCAGATTGTAGGAAGTCAGGAGCATCGGGAGCTTTTGAAGAAGCTGGGTTTTTAACTTGAGGGCCATTCATCTTTTGAGGTGGGTGGCTTTTTGTATTGTGAGGGTGCATATAAACAGCTGAACCCGCAACTAATAGGGCAAACCAGCAAATATCAGACTGAACCTGAAAATTTTATGAACAACTTGCAAATAAATTTCCAAAACCTGCAAATAAAATCCAAAAAGCCGCATATAAAATCGCCAAACCTGCAAATAAAAACCCGTAACCCGCCTATAAACCCCGTTCTAGCTGCTCTAAAGAGAGCAAAAAGTGAAAAAAGAGCCGGCTTGACTGCACTTTTTAATCATTTTGCATGAATTTTCCTCTCTTTTTCTTCAAAAATAGAGTCCCAGTAAATTTCCTCTAATTCTTCTAAAATTTAAAATTGCCTATTGTTATAGACAAAACGGGCATCAAACAGCCTGTATCCCATAGATAAGCAGAGTTTTAAGGGCTGAAAATTTATTTTTCCTAATTTTACCCAATGGAGCTTTTCCGTTACGATAGCTGTGAGAACGATAGAGAGGAGGTTAACCGTGATCAACCATGTCACCCTTGTTGGAAGACTGACGAGAGATCCGGAACTGAAATATTTAGCTGACGGGTCACCGGTGTCCAACATTACCCTTGCTGTCAGCCGGAATTTTAAAAATGCTGCGGGCGAAATTGATACGGATTTTGTGAACTGTACAATTTGGCGCAAAACGGCTGAAAATACCGCGAACTACTGCCGCAAAGGCTCCATCGTCGGCGTTACAGGCCGCATTCAAACCCGCCATTATGAATCTACAGAAGGAAAAAGAGTGTATGTCACTGAAGTTGTGGCAGACTCTGTCCGCTTTATGAGCGGAAAACCGCGAGAGCTCGCGGAAGTATAACCCCTTAAATCCCCTCTTACAGAGAATCAATCACATCCCCAGGTTCCCCTCATTCTTGCCAGCCAACGCAAAAGGCTGGTATTTTTCAAAGGAAGCTGTTCTTAATAAAGAAGTGCAAGCTACAATTTCAAACGGAAAAATTTCATCCGGGAATGACGCGGATCGCGATAACCTCCGTTAATTTGATGTCCGAGTGAGCAGGCGATGATCAGGGAAGCAAATAGAAGGATCGTTCTTTTCAATGGAAGGACTTCTTTCTTTTTACTATATAGGTTAATCCTAATGGCAGCGTCTTTCAAGGGGGATATCACTGATGCTAACAATAAAACCCCTTTTACAAGGGGTTGAACGCCATATATTAAGTATTGCTGACTGAACGGTCAGGGTTGCTCTGAACCCAGCCGCCACCTTGTTCAGCAGTATGGTCAATAGTAGAATCTCCATCGCCATCTACCCAAATTGTCCGGCCGCTTGCCAGAGTTCTTTCATGTGGATGTACATAATGGTTCCCTGGATTATTTTCATTCTCTGAAGCATCATCCTGAAGAGATCCTGGGTTGGATTGTATAAAGCCGCCGCCCTGTTCGGCTGTACGGTCAGCGCTGGTATCTCCATCACCGTCAACCCAAATAGTTTGGCCGCTTGCTAGGGTTCTTTCATGAGGCTGTACAAAATGATGATCTGCATGTGCCTCATCCAAATCTGAAGCAGTTGAGGAAGTGTGTTCCACTGCATCGGATTCAGCTCCATTAACGTCAACAATATCAGCAAAATCCAATACTGAAACACCTAATGCTCCGATTGCCGCCGTTTTACCTAAATTACGGGCGCCCTCTTTCCAGCGCGTTTCATCGCCATCTATCAGTCCGCCTGCTACGCTTCCCACATTCTTAACGGTTTGAGTGATTCCTTTGCCGACTGCCGACGCTGTGTTTCCAATTCCTTCTCCTAAGTCACCAAATCCTTGGTCTATTTTTTCTTCGTCTTTTGAAATTAAACCGCTTCCTACATTCCAGACTCCTTCAGCAACATTTCCAAGCTGCTTCCCTGCAAACTCGGTTGATTGTTTAACGCCATCTCCAACTTCCTGGATGAATTTTGAGCCGGTCGCTTCGCCAATGCCTTTAATAATTCCGCCAGTAACCCCTCCAACAAGCCAGCCGGCACCTTCACCTAATCCTTTTAAAAATCCCATGATAAAATCTCCTTACTAATATTAGTTCTTTTTACCTATGTTTTAACTATACTATAATGTCCATATATTGTAAAAATTTAATTAAGCCATTTATTTTCCGTAAACTCTCTATTATGTGTAAGATTTATGTGTAAGATTAAGTGAGGGACAGTTTTATAAATAGGGGTGTGGAAAATGAACGATACAGCTCTGCCGCAATCAATAAAAGACATGATTGCCCAGGTTCAGCAAAAAATGGCACACCGTCCGAAATTGGCGGCTATGTTTGAAAAGTGCTTTTCCAATACATATCAAACAACGATTAAGAGGCTTCAGGATGGCACCACTTTCATTATTACCGGGGACATCCCCGCAATGTGGCTGAGGGATTCCGCGTGCCAGATTAGGCCTTATCTTTCCCTTGCGAGAGAGGATGAGCATTTTTATGAGCTCATCAGCGGTTTGGTCGAGCGGCAGCTGCAGTTTGTGCTGCTGGATCCATATGCCAATGCGTTCAATGAGGAAGAGAACGGCCATGGGCATCAGTCTGATCAAACAGAGATGCACCCGCATGTTTGGGAGCGCAAGTATGAAATTGATTCCTTATGCTATCCGCTGCAGCTGAGCTACCTTTTATGGAAGGCATCCGGCAGGACGGACCATTTAAATGAAACGTTCCTTGCAGCAGCTGGAACAATCATCGATGTATGGATTACAGAGCAGGACCATGAAGCCAATTCTCCTTATACGTTTGAAAGGCCGGGAGCCCCTGCGATCGATTCGCTCACACGGGAGGGGAAAGGCAGCTTTGCTGAGCCGACAGGCATGACTTGGTCAGGCTTCAGACCGAGCGATGATGCCTGTGTATATGGCTATCTCGTTCCATCCAATATGTTTGCAACGGTTGTGCTTGGCTACATTAAGCAGATCGCAGAAGAGGTATTCAGCGATACAGCACTGGCGCAGCGTGCCCATGATTTGTGCGAGCAAATTGAAGGAGGCATTGAATCATACGGGATTACCGAGCATGAGCAGTATGGATCCATCTATGTGTACGAAACAGACGGAATGGGCCATAACCATTTCATGGATGATGCCAATGTTCCGAGCCTGCTGTCCATTCCTTACCTTGGCTACAGGGACGTTCATGACCCGATCTATCAAAATACTAGAAGGTTTATTTTAAGCAAGGAAAATCCTTATTATTATGAGGGGAAAGCGGCAAGCGGGATCGGCAGCCCTCATACTCCTGAAGGCTATATCTGGCACATTGCGCTTGCGATGCAGGGACTGACGGCAAGCTCCAGGGAGGAAAGGGAAAAAATTCTTGATATTTTAGAAGCGACAGATGCGGATACAGGTGTGATGCATGAAGGCTTTTCTGCAGATAATCCCTATGAGTTCACGCGGCCGTGGTTTTCATGGGCCAACGCTCTTTTCAGCGAATTGGTGATGGAGGAGTGCGGATTGGGACTTCAATTAAACGTTTGATTAAATGAATAATCAGCCCATTTTTCACATAAATGATAAAGTTAGTGCCCGCAGGCTTGGCTTCGGGCCTTTCTCTTTGTTATCTGAAGAAAGAAACGATATAATAAATTTCCAGTTTTGGATTTTGCTATTTTAGAAAGGCGGAAATAATGAATAAATTAACAGGGTCAAAACGTCTCCAGCTTGCCCTTTTATTAGGATCACTCGGTTTGCTCGGTCCTTTTACAATTGATATGTATTTGCCATCATTCCCTTCTATTGTGGAGGATTATCAGACACAGGCCTCCCTCGTCCAGATCAGTCTGACAAGCTGTCTCTTAGGGCTTGGTCTTGGGCAATTGGTGATCGGCCCTATGAGCGATGTGCTTGGCCGCAGGAAGCCGCTGCTCATCTTTCTTATCTTGTATTTGCTTGCTTCTCTTGCCTGCTCTTTTTCGCCGACCATCTATGTGTTTATTGCAGCAAGGCTGCTGCAGGGATTTTCCGCAGCCGGAGGGCTTGTTATTTCAAGGGCGATCGTCAGAGATCTTTACAGGGGCAAGGAATTGACGAAGTTTTTTGCACTGCTGATGCTCGTCGGGAACCTTGGTCCGATTGTCGCACCGATTGCCGGAGGCAGTGTGCTGACCTTTACGAATTGGTCAGGCGTTTTCATCGTGCTTGCCTGTGTGGGCCTGGTGCTATTTTTAATTGTCACAGCAAAGCTTGAAGAAACGCTGCATAAGGAAGAACGGGTTGCCAGCAATCTGCCGCAGATCCTAAAGAACTTCAAGTCATTAATTAAAGACCGGCAATTTGCCGGCTATGCGCTGACACAGGGCTTTATCATTGCCGGCATTTTTGCTTACGTTTCCGGCATTCCCTTTGTTTATCAAAACATTTACGGCGTATCGCCTCAAACCTTCAGTCTGCTGTTCGGGATTAATGGTGTTGCCCTGATCATCGGCAGCCAGCTCGTCGGCCGTTTAACAGACGTGATTCCAGATCAGACGTTCCTGAAAATCGGACTGCTCATTTCCAATACGGCAGGCGCCGCTTTGCTTATTGCGCTTCTGCTAAAAGCACCGCTAATTGCCGTTGCCATTCCGATCTTCTTTTTGGTTTCGTCTATTGGAATCATTTCCACAACCTCTTTTTCCCTTGCGATGGATTCGCAGGGACATATCGCAGGAAGTGCTTCAGCGCTTTTGGGACTGCTGCCTTTCATCCTGGGCTCTGTCACAGCTCCGCTTGTCGGAGTTGCAGGGGAATATTCCGCGATTCCGATGGGAATTGTGATTTTCTCGGCAAGCTTTTTGGCATTGGCGTCTTATCTATTACTCGTTCAAAAGGGGTCAGCTGTGAAGCTTTCTCCGAATAAATAAGAAGATCCGGCGGCTGCCGGATCTTTTTCTATCTGAATACCATCGCCAATGTAACGACAACTGCCATAGATAAAACAAAATAGTGAATTCCAATTTCTTTGTTTTTCTCTCTTAATAAATACTCAACCAGCCGCCCAAGCAGCAGAGCGACAGCAATAATCAGCGAGATATACAGGAGAAAAGTGGTAATGCTTTTTCGAATTATTTCACGGGGGAAAAATTCTATCGCGAATATAACGATGGTATACACGATCAGATTGCTGATTGTCTGCTGATTAGTTTTTCTGAAAAGCCGTTTAATAAAGTTCATATGTCACTCCGCCTATTATTAGTTAACTATATATTCAACAATAAATAGGGGGATCCTTCCAATAAAGCCAGCCCCTATCAGGCTGGCTTCCTGCTATTTTTTATAAACAACCGGATTCAAATCCGTAGCAGCCAAATCCCCGCCCTTCAATCCAGGGAGCCACTGGTTAAGGTCGCCTTTCCTGGCATTGCTGTCAGGCTCAGCAACCTTTGTGCCGTCTGCGTAATAGATCACGGTCATCACCTTGCGCATATCTTCGGTTGGGTTGCCCGGGGCAGAGTGAAGCGTCCAGCCGGCATGGAAGGTGGCGTCTCCTGCGTTCATGCTGCCGTAAGTGACGGTGTCGAAGCCTTTGCCTTCGATGAATTCCTTTAGTGTGCGGTGGGATTCGTCTGAGATGACCATTTTGTTGATATAGCCGAGCTTATGGGATTCTGAAGCAAAGGTCATTGAGCCGACTTCTTCTGAAACAGGGACAAGCGGCATCCACATGGTAATTGTTTTGTCGGTATCAAGCGGCCAGTAAATCTGATCCTGGTGCCATGGCGTGTGTCCGCCGCCGGGCTCTTTATATAGTGCCTGGTCATGATAGATTCTGACGCTGTCAACACCGAGCAAATCTGCGGCAATTTTGGCAAACCGCTTGGCGAGGACAAAGCGCTGCACGTCTTCACTGTGCTGCCACACGTTGCCGATCTGGATAAAGGCCTTGCCATATGTATCACGCTGATCAATCGGCTTGTCATGGTAGTTCAGCTCTTTTACTTTTTCCGAAATGATGGGTTCATACGCCTGGATTTCTTCCTGTGCAGCGACATCCCGAAGCAGGATGTGGCCGTTTTTCTGGTAGCCCTCAATCTGGCTTTCTTCCAATGTGTACAAATCAGTAAGCTCTGGCAGTTTTACCTGTGTCATACCTTTTGTTCCTCCTTTGTTTTGTCCCACGCCTGTTCGGCAATTTTTTTCATTACAAGAGACTGCTTCCAGCGGTCTGAAATTTCGTTCCATGAACAGCTAGGCTGAAAATTAGGTGTGACAGCGTAGTGGTGGCCGATCTCGCAGACAAAGGGAAGCACATCGCCGCTGCCTGCCTGATTCCGCCAATACTGCATTCCCCTTTGCCAATACTGTTGAAATGGTTCTACCATCGGATGATCTCCATTACCAACATCAATCTGCACCTGCTGGCCGTTTGTAATTCTGCCATGAAGACATGAGGTGCGCTTCAGAAGCTGATCAAAGTAGGGATCAGCTATTGTAAAATCTGTCATCTCACCAGCCAGAACGTAATGGGATAAGTCTATTGTTAATCTTAGATCTGGCAGGGCTGACACATAGCCTGCCGTCCTGATTAAATCCTGAGTAATCCGGCCGCGATGGGTTTCGATGAAAAGCGGGATACCAAAGGAATCAGCTTCGGCCATTAATTCCTGAAGGCGGGAGATGGCAGGTTCTCCAATAGTGAAGCCATCGGGCACCTGTGCATTGACGTACAGAACGTCATGGTCTGCTGCCTTTTTCAATAGCTCCCGTAAATCTTCGGCCGTTTCAGGGAAAGACTCCAAGCCAAAATGAAAAGAGTATTCCTCCATCAGTCGCCGCCATAATTTTTCTTCGTTTTTAGCGGGAAGGCCTGCAAAAACTCCTTCAAAGCCTGCGTGTGCCATTTGTTCAAACTTCTTCTCGAGAGACCACTCCTGGTCATAATCCCCATACAGCTTCATTGCCCACATAGATTGCTGAATCACAAGTTTTGGCTGATCCTTTGACTTGTCATTTGCTGAAAGCACGCTGTTTATCACCTCGTTTTTCATATCGTGCAGCTGCTTGTTAGTGCTATAATAAAAGAAAAGACAGAAAACCGCTTTGTCAGAAAGCGTTTACTTATTTGTCAAAAACAACTGAGTTAGGTGAGAGGATGCCAACACTATCTGAACTGCTGCAAGTGCAGCCGCTGCTTCCGTTTATCAGGGAGGGGGACATGGCAGAGCGCAAGCCGTGGCGTTTTCCTGAACGCAGGCTGCTGGATTATCTCTTGATTTTTGTGATGAAAGGCCGCTGCCGCTTTTGGGTAGAGAAGGAGCCGCATGATTTTGAGGAAGGCGAATTTTGCCTGATTCAGCCCGGGTGTTTAACAGTGCTGGAGGGCTTAACAGATACAATGACGCCGTTTCTGCACCTTGATTTCTTTTACAGCAGCTATAGAGAACAAAGCTTTCCAACAAAACCGGGACAGGTCAATCTCGCTCCCTATAAGGAGTACCTGCAGCCCAGCCTGAATGAGCTGGCCGGCATCCAGGTGCCTGTCCGGTTAAAGCCGAAAAACCCGCTGAAATTCAGGGAACAGTTCCTGAGACTTGTTGGCGGCTGGCATAAGCGGGATCCGCTGAACCAGCTTCAGATGCAGCAGGAAGCAGCAGAGCTTGTGATGTCTATCCTGGCTGATCATAACTCCCTTGAACCGGCTCAAGGGGATTACGCCGGAACACTGGACTGGATTCCCTCCTACTTTTCTTTAAACTTGAGCGAAAACCTGACCATCAAAGATATGGCACAGAAAGCGAGCCTTTCCCCCTCCAGATTCAGTGCCGTTTTTAAAGAAAAATACAGGCAGGCACCGCATCAATATTTGCTGGAAATGAGGATCCAGCATGCCATTGAGCTGCTGCAAACCTCCATGCTTTCCCAGGAGGAAATAGCGGAATACTGCGGCTTTGCAGACATCCACCATTTCTCAAAGGCGTTTAAAAAGCGGACAGGGCAGCCGCCCGGAAAATACAGGGTTTAAGAAGGAAAAACTTGGGTATATTTTCTTGTGAGATCAGCTGATTTTTTTCTGTTTTTTTGAAGGGTTAGATGCAATAATAGAAGAAGATAAAAGACACAGCTTTCCTTATACAGGAAGTGTGTTTTTCTTTTTGGCTGTGTTAGAGAAGAATGCTAATTTTTGCGCTTCTGTTGATCTACGTCCCAGGCGGGAGACTCCTGCGGGAGCAGCGGGACAGGTGAGATCCCGGAGGCGCTATGGTGCAAGGAGGCTCAGGCGCCCGCCCCGCGGAAAGCGGACTCCTGAAACGGAAATCAACAGCCAATATTAACAGAGCTTTTGATCAGAATGGCAAAGGAACGGTGAAACTGTGGTTCGGAAATTAAAGCGGACATTTCTATTGATCTTTTTTGCAGCATTGGTACTGGCCGCCGCGTTTCTTCTTAGCCGGTCAGTTCTTGATTCAGGACAGCATCCGAAAAAATCGGATGTCATCATCGTGTTAAGCGGTGACAGAGGACGCCTGGAAAAAGCCATTTCTCTTTATGAAAAGGGCTATGCAAAAAGCATTATGCTTTCAACACCTGTAGGCTTTGAAAGCAAGCTGAAAGACCACCTGAGAAAAGAAGTGCCGAAAGACAACTTTATTATGGAAAATCATGCTTCGACGACTTATACAAACGCGACCTACACAAAGCAGCTTGCCATGAAGCATCATTTCAAAAGTGCGATTGTTGTTTCTTCTGACTATCATATCAGGCGCACAAAGCTTGTCTTTGACAGAGTTTACAAAGACACAGGCATGAATCTGACGTATGTTTCTTCAACGAAAGATCATAAGCAGCCGTGGTTTATGGACGGACTGGAAGTGAAAGTCACTCTTTCAGAATACGTCAAGCTCGTAGGCTACTATTTCGAATTGTACAAATCGGTTGATAATCAGGCAAAAGCAGATTAAAGGCGCTTCAGCAAAAAAGGCTGCAGGCGTCTTTTTCTTTTGCCTAAATAATGGAACTTTACGGTATAATGAGCAAAGACGTAATAACAAAGGCGCGGTGAACATGCGAAAAATACTGATTGGAATAGGAACGCTCCTGCTGGCGCTGGCGGTTTTCGCTGTTTTCAGCAGGCAGCTGCTTGTGATAAATGAAAAACCCGTAAAATCTGATGTGATCATGATCTTAAGCGGAGACGGCGGCAGACTGGAAAAAGGGATGGAGCTGTACAAGGAAGGCTATGCCAAATATGTGATGCTCTCCACACCGCTCGGCCTTGAAGTCTCAAGCAAGCAACAGCTGCAAAAGGACATTAGCCCGGAAAACCTGCTGTTTGAGCAAAAAGCAACGAGCACCTACACCAATGCGGTTTACACAAAGCAGCTCGCCGAAAAATACGGCTTTAAGAGCGCGATTGTGGTCACCTCTGATTACCACATGAGAAGATCAAAGCTTGCGTATGACAGGGTATACAAAAACAGCGGCATCAGGCTGACCTATGTTTCAGCGCTTTATAACAGCCCTGTTCCCTGGTATAAAAATCCGAGAGAGGTCAGCCATACGGTTTCTGAGTATATCCGGCTGACAGGATATATGCTGGGCCTTTATGATTTTATCGATTTGCCGGACGGAATGGAACCGGGTCAAACAGCTCAATGAGCTGTCTTTTTTTTGCACGCAGCACTATGAAAATAAATTTCATTATAAAAAAATAAATAAAAATAATTTCAGAAAATTCTTGAGAAAAGAAAAAGGAGGCGTTATAGTTGGTAATTGAAAGCGCTATCAAATTAAGAAGAAAAAGGAGATTAAAGCATGAGCCCCAAATTACGCGTTTTACCAAGCTCTATTCTAGCATCTGCTCTGGTACTCTCTTCTTTTGGCACGGCAGGTATCGCATCGGCTGAAACAAAAACTGGTCCCTACAATGTCCTGACAGTAAAGGACGAGTCCGGTGACAGCATCGCCGTCAATGGAACGAATCAGCTCGCTAACAGCGGCAAAACCATTCTCTTTAATGACTCCTTCAGCTACTACACTGAAACCCAAAAAGGCAGCAAAGAGGCTGTGCTGGAGAAAATCGGTCTGAATCAGTACAAGGTAGTGAAGCACGGGGACGGCGATTCTGCGATTCCTGAGAACGGGCTAGTTCTTTCTACTGGCAGTGCTCCGGGTGCGCCAGCTGACTTTATCAGCCAGCTGAAAGACGGCGAAACAGTCACCGTTTACGAACCGGTTGAAAAATCTTCTGAAATGACAGCAAACGCGGTCGATCCAACCAAAGCCAGCAATCCTGCAGGAGCCCCTTTCGACGGATATAGAGGTCCTGACCAGCTGATTGTGTACACACCGGCTTTTGGCAGCACGACAAAAACCAATCCGTACGGTTATGAAATAACGGTGGAAAATGGCTATGTGACAAAGCTTGGCGGCGGAGGCTCGGCTATTCCGAAGAATGGATTTGTCGTCAGCGGCCATGGCATTGCTTCGTCATGGATTTCAGCGAATTCCATTATTGGAGCCAAAGTAACATTTGACGAAAAAGGACTTGTGAAAATCACTCAGGATGTGGACAGCTTTGCGTTCCAGAGCAAGCAGGCCATCGACCAGGCAAAAGCCTCTATCGAAAAAGCCAAGAAGGAATATCTTGATGTGGCAGCAGATCAAGCTTCAGCCTCCCTGAAAAAAGCGGAGGATCTTCTCTCACAGGTAAAGAATGAAGCCGATCCGGTAAAAGGACTCGACCTGACAAGACAGGCAACACAAGCTGCCTATGATGCGTACTACTATTCTCTCCCATCTAATCCAGCAGAACAGCGGGCCATTTGGTACCGTCCGGAAGAAACCACGCTTGACGGAGTCAAGCAGGTGCTGGACCGGATGGAAAAGGCAGGATTCAATTCAGTTTACTTAGAAACAACGTTTCACGGCTACACGGTTTTTCCAAGCAAAACGATGCAGGCTTACGGACTTCCCGCGCAGCATCCCCGTTTTCAGAACGCCAATTACGGCCCATATGGAAATGATCTGCTGAAGGCATACATCAAAGAAGCGAAAAAGCGCGGCATTTCCATTCAAGCCTGGACAGACGGCTTTATGGTCGGCGAAAGCAGTCTTGGCATGCCGCCGGAGCTCTCTAAGTATCCGGAATGGGCAGCTGTTCAGCGTCAAAATGATTCTGGTAAACCAATGCCGGATTCTTCAAGCAAATATTACTGGCTTGATATAGCTCAGCCAAAGGTACAGGAATTTATGCTGTCCATCTACAAGGAAATGCAGCAAAGCTATGATATTAAAGGGCTCGACATCGACTACATGCGCTATCCTAATCAGACGCCTGACAAGAGCTATGGCTTCAGCCAAACCCTTCGAAGCATGTATCAGTCAGAAAACGGAGTTGACCCGTACACACTGGATCCTGTTAAGGATGCAGAGCAGTGGAACCACTGGTCAGAATGGCTTCTCACTAAGGAAAACCAATTCGTCGATAAGCTTCACACCCAGTCAAAGGCCATTGATAAAACATTTATGATCACAGCAACGCCTGAGCCTGGAGCAGAAGCTGGCCGCATTGCCGATTGGAAGGATGATATCGATGGTGTGATTCCGCAAGCCTACGGCCATGACTTCAACAGCATCCAAAAAACCGTGCAGGACAGCAAAAAGCTGATGCCTGAAGGAACGATGTACTATACAGGCATTTACTCCTTCTATCACCATCTAAGCGAGATGGCAGCAGTCAGTGATGTCATGTCAGCTAAATATGATACAGAAGGCGTGAACATGTTCGCCTTCGGACAAGCAAGTGCCCCGTCCGTTGATGCGCTCGGCAAAGGTCCTTGGAGGGAAAAAGCGGTTAACCCTGGTGAAAATCCGATTGGCGCCTCTGTCGCCCTGTTCAGCAAAATGAAACAGAATGTATCAGAAATTTATATGAAACAGGGAGCTGTCAAAAAGAAAGAAGGAGCCAAGTTAAAGGTGCTGCTCGGAGCCCTTTCTGCCTCTGTCAGAATTCACCCTGAAAAGAGCAGCAAAGTATTCCAGGCAGCAGACAGCGGCATTCAGCAGATGATGGACAAGAATCAACTGGATAAAACCGTTGGAGAACGGATGAAGAATGAATTGAAAGAAGCCCAAAAGTGGGTCAGCTATTACATCAATCATCAACAGTAAGAACAGAGAAGCGGATAGATTCATATCCGCTTTTTTTCATAAGAAGAGAGTTCTCTGATCCTTCGGCAAGTCTAAAAGAAATTAATTTTCATAAATCAAAAAAGTTGTAAAATAATTTTACAAAAGGATTGTAATCAGGCGTGCGCGCGAGTATGATGAAAGTAAGCAAAAAGTAGTAAACGCTTTCAAACAAAGGGGGAAATAGTATGAAAAAGCTAACAAAAACATTGGCTGCAGGGACGATGGCTGCTGCGCTGACAATGAGTCTTGGCGCGTGCAGCAGCAGTACGAAAGAGGCTTCCGGGAGCGGGGAAATCTCAGGGAAAGTCACGATGTGGACAGCTTCACTCAAAGGGGAACCGTTCGATACATATTTCAAGAAGCTGGAGAAGAATTTTGAAAAGCTTCATCCAAAAGTGGATGTAGTGATTCAGGATATTCCGCAGGATCAGATGGAGCAAAAGGTACTCACTTCCCTGACAGGCAGCGACACACCTGATGTGGTCAACCTGAATCCGCATTACATGTCCAACATTGCCGCGCAAGGCGGGCTGCTGGATCTCTCTGATATGGTCAAAGACGATGTGAAAAAATCCTATGTCGATGGACCTTTCAATTCCGGTATGTACGACGGCAAGCTTTATGCCCTTCCTTGGTACCTGACAACGACGGTTTCCTGGTACAACAGTGCGAGCTTTGACAAAGCCGGCGTAAAAGAACTGCCTCAGGACACAGCAGGCCTTTATGAAACAGCGAAAAAAGTGAAGGAAGCAACTGGCAAGCCTTCTTACTATCCTGTTGTGAATGATGGCAATACGATCATGGAAAAAATGGTTTCATTGGCAAAAG
This sequence comes from Metabacillus kandeliae, assembly GCF_021166585.1. Taxonomy (GTDB): domain Bacteria; phylum Bacillota; class Bacilli; order Bacillales; family Bacillaceae; genus Metabacillus_B; species Metabacillus_B kandeliae. The sequence continues at coordinate 205,461 of NZ_JAJOZE010000003.1, read as the reverse complement.
GAGAACCAATCGTAAAGGATGGCAAAGCTCAGTTTGAGAACAACCAAGCGATCCTCGACTATTTTGCTGCTACTCAAAAAATGTATAAAGAAGGCATCATCCCGCAGGAAGCTGCAGAGGGATCTTTAAATACAGGCCAGCAGCTGTACATGTCAGGAAATATTGCCTTCCTTGAAGGAGGAGTAACGTTCCTTGGACCGGTAGAATCCGGGGCGCCTGCAGTGTACAAAGAATCCAAAGCAGGGCAGCCGCTTGAAAAAGAAGATGCTCCTGTAAACGTAGCAGTGATGAACTTTGCCGTACCAGCTAAAACAAAGAACAAAGAGGCAGCTGTTGAGCTTGCTGAATACGTGACAAATGCCGAAAACCAGCTTGAATTTGCCAAAACAGCCGGCACTGTTCTTCCAGCGACTAAGAAGTCATTAGAAGATAAGTACTTCAGCAATCCTGGCGACTCACCAAAGGCTACAGGCATGCTTGAGGCTTCCAAGTCCCTTGAACGTGCGAAAGTTCTTGTCCCGCCAACTGAAAACAGTGCGGATCTCAGAAGCTCGACAAAGGATATTTTTGTGAAAAATCTCCAAGGCAAACTGACTCCTGAGGAAGCAGTGAAGGAGCTTGCTTCCGAATGGAACAAATCCTTTGAAAAATCAGGCGAAAAGGTCACGTTCTAACAAAGGAAACAAGAGACTAGCTGTTAACTAGAAAGCTAGTCTCCTTTTTTGAAAGGCTCTCTTAAATTTGGCTGTTGATTGCAGTACTCAGGCGTCCGCTTTCCGCGGGGCGGGCGGTGAGCCTCCTCGGCGCTCTGGCGCCTGTGGGGTCTCACCTGTCCCGCTGCTCCCGCAGGAGTCTCCCGCCTGCCACTCCAATCAACAGGTGTGGAAAATTCAATATTCTTCTTTAACAGAGCCTTTTGAAAAATAAGAGAGTCTTAAATTTCACCCAGTTTAACTTCTCGGTACAGCTGCCTAAGGCTGTTCAATGCGCTTGCGTTTTTCTAGAAAGGAGAATCCACATGAACAGAGAACCCGCCATCATTCCAGCTAGAGTCAAAGCTAAAACTGAAAGTGTGCCGAAGCGAAAGAAAGGCCTGATGACAAGCGTCACCCCCTGGCTGTTTTTGCTTCCGTCGATTCTGATTCTCGGAATCTTCCTGGTTGTGCCGATCCTGCAATCCTTTCAGTGGAGCTTTCTTGATTACAAAATTATTGCCGGTACAGGCGATTTTGCCGGGTTGGATAATTTTAAAGAAATTTTCACCGATGATAAGTTTTGGCTCGCATTAATCAACACCCTCGTGTTTCTCGTCATCGTTCTGCCGCTGAACGTTTTTCTTCCTATGATTCTCGCGGTTCTGGTGAACCAGAAGCTTCGCGGGGTTTCCACCTTCCGAATCTTGTACTATCTGCCGGTCATTTCCCCGATGGTTGTGGCAGCGCTTATGTGGAAGATGCTTTATTCACAGAGCGGAATGATTTCTGCGCTCTTTGTGAAGCTTGGAATCTTTCATTCACCGACAAACCTATTGGTGCAGTCGTCAACTGCTCTCGCTGCCGTGGCTTTTATTACGGTCTGGAAAGGGCTTGGCTATTACATGATCATTTACCTCGCAGGCCTGCAATCGATTCCAAAGGATGTCTACGAATCTGCCAGCATTGACGGAGCTTCCGTTTTTCAGCAGTTCCGCCGGATTACGGTTCCGATGCTTGTCCCGTCTGTCACGCTTGTATCGGTCATGACGATCATTGCCGGGATGAAGGTGTTTGAGGAAATTCAGCTGACAACAGGAGGAGGCCCATCCGGAGCGACGCTCACTCTTGTAATGTATATTTTTGATAAGTTTAAGAGCCTGCATGTCTCAACAGCATCAGCAGCAGGATTGGTGCTTCTCATACTCGCCATTGCTGCTTCACTCCTGCAAATGAAGCTGACAAGCAAGCGTGAAGATGACCTGCGCGCCTAACAGGAAAGGAGAAAAAGGATGAAACAGAAACTATCAAGCAAACTCGCTGTCTACCTGCTGATGATCCTGATAGCCTGCCTGACAGTCGGCCCGTTTTTGGCTACCTTCTTTATTGCCATGAAATCGCCCGGTGAAGGAATTTATGACAGTCTGCTCCCGGCAGCGCCGACATTTAATAACTTTGCTCAAGCTTTCAGCAAAGCAAATTTCGGAAGCTATTTTCTCAACACTGTCATTGTGACGGTGATTGCAATTCCGCTCAACCTGCTGTTCTGCAGCCTTGCTGCCTACCCATTGGCCCGGATGAATTTTAAAGGACGGAGCGTAGTGCTGGCACTGATTATTTCCACCATGATGGTGCCGTTTCAGCTCTATATGGCGCCGCTGTTCCAGCTCGCAGGGGAGCTTGGGCTCAGGAATACACATGTTGGACTGGTTGTTATGCAAGTATCAACCGCCTTTGGGATTTTCTTAATGAGGCAGGCATTTCTACGGATTCCAAAAGAATTGGAAGAATCAGCTTACCTTGATGGAGCCAATAAATTCAAAGTGTGGTACATGGTTGCAATGCCGCTTGTAAAGCCGACGCTTGTGACGCTTGCGATCTTCACTTTTATGGGCACATGGGGAGATTACTTATGGCCGCTCATTAATTCTACCGACAGCAGCATGTACACCCTGTCCATCGGTCTTGCTGAGCTTTCTCAGAACTTTGACGGATCGAACATGAAGCTGATCAGTGCGGCATCAATCCTGACAACGATTCCTACCCTGTTAATTTTCATCTGGCTTCAGAAATTCTTTATTGCCGGTGCAACGGACGGAGCTGTCAAAGGGTAACAATACGATACATAAGAGGGTGGAAGCAGTGGAAACGATCTCCTTTTTCGGCAGGAGCCTGCCGGTTCTCTATGAAACAGACTGTGCCATTATCGGCGGCGGAACAGGCGGTGCGGCGGCAGCCATTTCAGCACTGGAAGAAGGCATCAGCACAGTAGTAATTGAAAAAACCAATGCACTTGGTGGCACTCAGACAAACGCACTCGTCTCACCAATGATGCCGACTCATGTGAAAAAGCAGAAGGTTAATACGCTGATTACAGAACGGCTGGCCAAAGAAAACATTGAGACAAGCGACGGAACGACAGCCTGCAGCTGGTTTAATACAGAGGCGCTGAGCTATGTGCTCGAGCAGCTGATCATCGAGCGCGGCGGCTTCCTTTTATATGATGCGAACGTGATTGACTGCCTGATGGAGAAGGGCTGCCTCACACATGTGGTCATCAACACGTGCCAGGGACTGGCAGCTGTAAAAGCCAAAACGTTTATCGATGCTTCCGCTGATGCAGTTCTCGCAAGGTCTGCAGGCGTTCCTTTCCAATCAGGCAATCACAACGGAGAGAATCAGCAGATCTCCTTCCGCTTTGAAATGGGCGGGATCGATATACAGGCGCTCAGAGCATTTATGAAGTCGCAAAATGATAACTTCTGCCAAATAGACAATCAGAATTTTTTCGAAATTGCGATGGTGCCTGGGAAAGGCCATGTGCTGGAGCCGCTGTTTCAAAAGGGGTTTGAAAATGGGGATTTAAAAGAAGAGGATCTCCGCTATTTTCAAGCCTTTACCCAGCCGGGAAAGCCTGGTGTGATGTCCTTTAACTGTCCGCACATCCCGGGAATCGGCAGCACAACAAGCCCTATTCTCAGATCAAAAGCTGTGACAAAAGGCCGCGAAATGATCCGCAGGCTGACGGGGTTTTTGCCGCGGTATCTGCCCGGCTTCGAGCATTCCTTTCTATTAAAAGAAGCCTCACAGCTCGGCATTAGAGAATCGTACCGGATCAAAGGGAAATATGTGCTCACAGAGAACGACTATGTCAAACGCGCCCGTTTTGCAGACGGTATTGCAAGAGGCGACTGGTATATTGATGTTCACAGCGTAACAAAGGAAGAGGCAGCAGAAGCGAAGCTCTCAAAGGGCGAATATTACGAGATTCCTTACCGGTCGCTTGTCACGCATGAGGCAGCGAACTTGATCGCCGCCGGCCGCCATATTTCCAGCACCTTTCTCATGCAGGCCTCACTCAGAATACAGCCGACCGTGCGCGATATGGCAGAAGCAGCCGGAATAGCCTGCGCCTATTCAGTGAAGCAGGGCATCCCGCTGAATGAATTGGACGGAGCGGTGATCAGACAGCATTTAGGGATGACGGAGGGATAACGGATGAAATCAATCAAAGAAGTGCACATACTCAACCATACGCACTGGGACCGCGAGTGGTATGAGACGTTCGAGGAATTCAGGTACAAATTGCGAAACGGCCTCCGTTATGTTCAGGAGCTTTTGGAAAAAGGAAGCATCCAGCACTTCTTCCTCGACGGGCAGACCATAATCCTTGAGGACTATGAAGAAATCGTTTCAAAAGAAGAATTCGAAAAGCTAGTTTCCTTTATGAAAATGGGCAAAGTGGAGTCGGGACCGTGGTACTTGCTGGCTGATGAGTTTCTTGTTTCAGGTGAAAGCCTGCTGAAAAACCTTGAAATTGGCATAAAGAAGGCAGCTGAACTCGGATCCCTTTCCCCTGTCGGCTATCTGCCTGATACCTTCGGGCATGCAAGCCAAATGCCGCAGATTTTAAAAGGATATGGCATCGAACAGGCACTGGTCTGGCGCGGCGCCGTTTCTTCTTCCTTCGAGAACACCTGGGAGGGTCCAGACGGACGCCGGGTGCTCACCTTGGTGCTTCCGCTAGCAGATGGGTACTACCAGACCTTCTTGAAGCACGGCGATTACATAGAGAAAACAAAAGCGTATCTAACAGCCAAGGCGCCGTATTTGGAAAACGGCCACGCCCTGATCATGAACGGAGCGGATCATACCTTCACGGCACATGATTTAAACAGCCGCATCCAAAAGCTAAAGGAAGAAATGCCGGAACTTAAGTTTCAGGAATCCCTGCTTTCCGCTTATATAAAGGAGTTTCAAGGAAAAGAACCAGCATCAATGATAAAGGGCGAGCAGCGGGATCCATCCAAGATTTTCATTCTGCCAGGCGTCCTTTCCACCCGCTCCTATTTGAAGCAGCAAAATCAGCTGTGCGAGGATGAAGCGCTCGGTGTGATGGAGGCCCTCAATGTATGGAGTAACGGCGGAACAGATTCAGAGGAATGGATGCAGTATATATGGAAGCTGATCCTCAAGAATCAGCCCCATGACAGCATCTGCGGCTGCAGCATTGATGAGGTTCACAATGAAATGGAAACGAGAACGGAAAAAGTGCTGAAAGGGATCCAGCAATTTGCAGCTGACACTCTGAACAGCTCCTATCCTTTTGACTACTTAAACGATGCTGGCGGCAATCCCTATCTTTACATGGTAAACAATCATCCTTTCGAAGGGATTTATCCTGTCGAGGCAGTGATCAGGATCCCGGCTGAAAAGGATCTTGGCAGCATAAAGCTTTTTCATAACGGAGAAGAGCTTTTCATTGATATCATGAAGAGAGATGTCAGGGAAGAATTTCTGCGGCATATTTTAGCAGAGCCTCATTATGCCGAGTATGCGATTTACAGCGTAAAATTTATGCTTCCGTTTAACGGAGCCGAAATAAAAAGAGCAGAGATCAGAAGTGTGAAAGAACAGGCAGAACTACTTGCTGCTTCTAATGAAAATAAGATAGAAAACGAATTCTACCTTGCGGAATGGGGGAAAAACGGTCTCGTTATAACTGATAAAGAAACAGGTGAAGTGTATGAGGATCAGCACATTCTCGTCTCTTCCCTTGATGCCGGTGATACCTATAATTACTCGCCGCCCGTAAATGACCGATTGTCCAAGGCCGTGCTGACCAAAACAGGTGCCGTTTATAAAGGCCAGACGGTTCAATCAGCAGAGCTGTTTTATGAAATGGAGCTTCCGGCCTCTCTTAATGAGGACCGGTCAGGCCCAAGTGAAGCTTTCACCATTAACAAAATCAAAACAGTGGTCTCGCTGCACGCTGGAGAACGGCTCATCACCTTCCGGACAGCTGTTGAAAATACAGCAAGAGACCAAAAGCTTCGCGTAGGCTTTGCAGCAGGAAATGCAGACAGCAGCTTTGCCGACACTGCATTCGATTTGATTCAGCGGGAAACGATCCGCGAGAAAGTGTTCGATGCAGCAAAAAACAAAGAAGCTGTGATGAACCAGTACCCCTCTTATTCAACGGTTCTGGCCAACAGCCACCAGCTAATACACCGCGGCATGCAGGAAGCAGAAATCGACAGGATCGACGGAAAGGATTATGCCCTCTTGACCATGCTCCGAAGTGTCGGCTGGCTGTCCCGGCGTGACTTAAGAACAAGAGGAAACGGGGCAGGCCCGGGCTTTGAAACCCCTGGAGCCCAGTGCCTCGGCACCTATGAATTCCATTATGCCCTGGTTTTAGGTGAAAGACATCATTCATTGAACAATGGCAAGCACTTAAGAAGCCGGGTGCTGACACAGCAGTCAAGTGTCAAAAAAGCAGAACAGCAGCTGTTCCGCATCCTCCAAGGAGAAACCGCATTTTCTTCTTTTCAGCAGAAGGAAGAGGATACGTTTCAGATCAGACTGTTTAATCCAAAAGAAGAAGAGGCAGAAGCCAAGCTTGCATTTGGGTTTCAGCCAGCTGCCGTAGAAGAAGTGAATTTTTCAGGAAATGTTTTACAAAAGCATCCAGCATCGGCTACACTGTGCGTAACGCTGAAAGGAAAAGAAATCAAAACCATCCAGGTGAAAAGGAACGGCAGAGGAAATGAAGGTGAGGAAGCATGAGAAAGTTACTTGCATTTGATATAGGGGGCACGCTCATTAAATATGGGGTGCTGACGGAGGACGGCGCGTTTGTTGAGAAGTTTGAAAAGGAAACAGAAGCCTATCTTGGGGGACCAGCCATTCTGGAAAAGGTAAAATCCTATGGGATAGAGCTGACAAAAAAGCATGAAATCAGCGGGGTTTGCATCAGTACGGCAGGCCAGGTTGACTCAAGAGAGGGAAGCATCCTTTTCGCTCTTCCATCGATCATCCCGGACTACACTGGTACACAGCTCAAAAAGGAGCTGGAGGAATACTTTCAGCTGCCGGTTGAAGTGGAAAACGATGTAAACTGCGCCGGGCTTGCTGAATCCTGGATCGGCACGGGGAAAGATGCGAAAAGCATTTTCTGCCTCACAGTCGGCACAGGGATCGGCGGAAGCTATATCTTGGATAATAAGCTTCATACCGGCCACAGCTTCAGCGGCGGCGAAATCGGCTATATTCCAATTGAAGGAAGCCAGCTTCAGGAGCTTGCTTCAACGAGAACGTTGATTATAAACACGGCGAAGCGAAAGGGCATTCCAGAGCATGAACTGAATGGAAAAGAAATTTTCGCTCTTGCAAAAAGCGGGGATGACATTTGCGCTGAGGAAATCAAGCGGCAGGTGTACTATTTGTCCAAAGGGATCGCCACGATCGCCTACATGATGAACCCGGAGATGATTATTATCGGGGGCGGCATCACGGCGCAGAAGGAATACTTGTACCCGCTGATTATGGAACAGCTGAAGAAGGACATTATCCCGAATATCCTGAGCAAAACCAAAATTGAAATTGCGCGGAATCTGAACGATGCCGGCATGGTGGGCGCGCTTCGCCATTTTCTCATGCAGGAGTCACTAAAGCCGCTAAAAAGCATTACAACGATGATTGAGTTTAACCGGCACAAGCTGACGAACAGGGAGCAAACCATCGCCAATTTTATCATTTTAAATCTGGAAGCTGTTCCGAACAAAACCATTTCAGAAATGTCGCGCCAAATCAATGTATCAGAAGCAACGATCACCCGCTTTTGCCAAAAGCTTGAATTTGGCTCGTACAATAAGCTCAGACTGATGGCGAAGGAAGCGACTGTGAGTACAAGACTGTATGAGCAGACAGAGGCATCCAGCCTGACAGAGGTCAAGCACACGTATATGAGCATGCTGAAAAAGAGCGATTCGCTCTACGATTTTAATGACATACAGGCATTTACCGCACAGCTTCTTTCAGCCGAAAAGGTTTATCTTTATGGTGCAGAAGAAATGGCCACTGTTGCCTCGCAGCTGAAATACAAGCTGATGAAGCTCGGCATCCCTGCCGACTATTTTACGAACAGCTATGAAATGGAGATGTCAGGCTATACCCTTAGTGCTGAAACGGTTGTGATCGGCCTGAACTCTACCGGCTATGCGAAAGAGATTATCGGCATCCTGGAAACCGCAAAAGCGCGCGGCAGTATCACGATCGCCATCTCAAGCCAGCAGGATTCTCCGTTAGCGAGGGCGGCGGATCTGACAATGCTGATCCCGGCAGCCGAGGAGATCAAAAGCGGCACGAGCTCCCTGCGCGAGGTGTCAGCCTATTATCTGCTCGACATTGTGTTCAAAGAGCTGCAGAACATGCAGCTGAAAAAAGTGAATCCATAAGGAGGCAGCACCATGAATCTGTATGATCTTCCGCTCAGCGAGCTGAAAGCCTACAAACCGCAGCAAACAAAGGAGCAGGATTTTGATTCCTTCTGGGATGCCAGAATAGAAGAAAGCGCCGGCATGCCCTTGAATGTTTCAGCTGAAAAGCGGGATTACGCCGTACCAGGGGTAGAAGTCTATGACTTGTATTTTGACGGCTTCCGCAATTCACGCATCCATGCTCTTTATGTAAAGCCACTGCACACGAACGCTGAAGCACCCGCTGCAGTCATGTTCCACGGCTATAACTGGAACGGCTTTGTGCCGCACCATGCCTTTAAATATGCCGTTCAGGGGATTCCGGCTCTACTAGTAGATGTAAGGGGACAAAATCTTCTATCGCCTGACTCCAACACCTATGAAAATGGGGGTTCTGCCGGCTGGATGACGCTCGGCATCAAAAACCCTGACAACTACTACTACAGCCATGTGTATATGGATGCCTGCAGAAGCGTTGACGTGATCAGAGAACTATCAGGAAAAACAGCCGTTATAGCAGAAGGCGGAAGCCAGGGAGGCGCCCTGACGATTGCTGCCGCAGCGTTGCAAAAAGATCTCCTGCTCGCCTGCGCGGATATTCCTTACTTAACTGATTTCAGGAGATCCGTAGAGCTCGCAACAGAAGGACCATACAACGAAATCTACCACTACTTCAAAGTGCATGATCCGCTTCATCAAACAGAGGAACTAATCTACAAAACACTCAGCTATGTGGATTGTATGAATCTCGCGAGCCGGATCAGCTGCCCTGTGATGCTTGGCATCGGCCTTGAGGACAACATTTGCCCGCCATCAACCGGCTTTGCCCTCTATTACCATCTAGAAGGGAAAAAAGAGATCAAAGTTTACCCGGAATGCGCCCACGGGCTGTCGCCGCTTCATGAAGAAGAAAAATTAGCTTTTATTGCTTCTGTCCTCGGAGAAACAGTATGAAGATGCTTTATCTGCCGCTGGATGAACGCCCGTGCAACACTGATGTTGTAGAGCGCATTGCCGGCTCCTCCAAGGAGATCTCTCTACTCTTGCCAAAGAGGGAATGGCTCGGAAGAAAGAAGATAGCCGCTGATCAAGAGCAGCTTTGGAAGTGGATAGAAGAGGAAGCCCAATCAGCGGATGCTCTGATTTTAAGCCTTGATATGCTCATCTATGGCGGGCTGCTGCCTTCCCGGCTTCATCATTTGAAGGAAGAAGCGGCGGAGAGATGGACAGAACGGCTCCGCTCCCTGCGTCAAGCGTATCCTGAGCTCCCCATCTATGCTTTTCACCTAATCATGAGAACGCCAAAGTACTCATCAAGTGACGAGGAACCGGATTACTATGAACAGTGGGGAAGAGAGATTTTTCTTCGCGCTTACTTAATGGATAAAGCATCAAGAGAAGATTTATCAGAAGAAGAGGCAGAAAAGCTGGAAGAAATTCAGCAGCAGCTGCCAAAGGAATACATAGAAGACTATGAAACGAGAAGGGCTTTTAACGCCTCCATGAACCTTCAGATGCTTGAGCTCGCGAAAGAAGGAGTCTTCACCTTTTTAGCCATCCCTCAGGATGACAGTGCGGAATTCGGCTATACAGCGATGGATCAGCAAAAAGCGGTAAGAAAGCGGGCAGAATTGCGGCTTCAGCAAAAGGTCCACATGTATCCGGGCGCTGATGAGGCGGGAGCAACGCTTCTTTCCCGCGCATACTGCGAATGGAAAGGCATCAGGCCGAAGATTTTCCCTGTCTGGAGCAGCACGCTCGGCCCGCAGCTTGTTCCAATGTACGAGGACCGCCCTTTTGCCGAAAGCCTTAAGGCGCATGTGCTTGCGGCTGGCTGCGAACTGACGGATTCTGAAGAAAATGCCGATTTGGTGCTCGCCTACAATGTACCAGGGAGAATCATGCAGGAATCCTGGGAGCAGGATACCCGGGACATCACTTATTCAAGCTTCCGGAATCTCGTCTTTTTCACAGATCAGATCAAGTCACTTCTCCAAAAAGGAAAAAAGGTCGCTGCAGCTGATGCGGCTTTTGCTAACGGCGGCGACAGGGAATGGATTACCATGCTTGACGAAGAGCAGTTTCTGGATCAGCTTGTTTCTTATAAAGGATGGAACACGAACTGCAATACACTGGGGACGACAATTTGCCAGGGAGTCATCGCCTTGAATGGCAAAGGGGACAAGATCAAGGAAAATCTAATTTATCATCTGCTCGATGACTATTTTTATCAAGCAGAAATCAAAATGAAGATGACAGAAGACTTCTTGCCGGAAAGAGGACTGGATTACTTCAATCTGCATGACAAAGCGGATGAAGTAAATAAGGAGCGGGACAGACAGCTGCTGAAGCATTTCCGCGGAACTATCCTAAAGAGCTTCCAAGATTTAGAGATTAGTAAGCTTGAAACCTATGCCCCTTGGAACAGAATGTTTGAAACAGGCATCCTAGTAGAAATTGCACAAAAGGAGGATCACCATGCTTGAAACAATAAAAGGAGGACTCGTCGTTTCCTGCCAGGCGCTTCCGGACGAGCCGCTTCACGGAGCAGACATCATGAAGAAAATGGCTGACGCAGCCAAACAGGGAGGCGCCTGCGGGATCCGGGCGAATGGCACAGCAGATATCGAGGCCATCAAAGAATACACAGGGCTTCCAGTTATCGGCATCATCAAACGGGAGTACGAGGGATCAAGTGTCTACATCACCCCAACCTTAAAGGAAGTACGGGAAATCGCTGAAATCGGAGCAGACCTCATTGCCGTTGATGCGACAAACCGAACCCGTCCGGGCGGCATAGAACTGCCAGAATTCATGCAAACGCTGAAAGAACGCTTTCCAGAGCAGAAATGGATGGCAGACTGCTCCACCCTTGAGGAATGCATTCAGGCGGAAAAGCTCGGCTTTGACTGCGTTGGGACAACCATGGTCGGCTACACAGCAGAAACAGCAGAAAAAAGGCTGTATCACGATGATTTTCAATTCCTGAAAGACGTTCTAAAGCAGGTAAAGGTTCCCGTCATCGCCGAAGGAAACGTGATCACACCTGAAATGGCGGCAAGGGTTCTGGAACTCGGTGCACATGCAGTGGTCGTAGGCGGCGCTATTACCCGTCCGCAGCAGATTACGGAACGGTTTATGAGTGAAATCAAAAAAGCATGACAAAAAAGCAGGCTAAGTCGCTTATGATTTAGACCTGCTTTATTTAATTTTGAAAAACTTACTCGGAAACAGGCATTTGGAAAAATACAAATCATATATAGGTGTATCCGTTAAAAGGCTGAGGAGGACTTGAGACATATGCTGCCTAGTGAAAGATATTTCGGCAATTTAGAATTAGTTCATGCATTTTATGGGGCTATGCCTACTGGTGTGACTGTTTCAGAAACTGGCCGCATTTTCGTTTGCTTTCCGAAATGGGGAGACGATGTTGCCTTCACAGTGGCGGAAATAGTTGGGGGTAAATTGCAGCCTTATCCCAATTTGCAAAGTAATGTGGTTAACCCCGCAAATCTCAAAATGACGTTCATCAGTGTGCAAAGTGTTGTAGCTGATGGGAGGGGAACACTTTGGATTTTAGATACAGCGGCACCCAATTTTTCCGAACCTGTAATAGGCGGAGCAAAATTAGTCGCTGTTGATTTAAACACCAATACAATTAGAAGAGTCTACACTTTTACAGAAGATGTTGTCCTGGCAACAACCTACCTGAATGATGTCCGGTTTGATTACCGTGTGGGAACAGCTGGTTATGCCTATATAACGGATTCTTCCTCCAAAGGACCAGGAGCGATTATCGTCGTAGATTTATCAAATGGAAACGCGTTTAGACGGTTAAATGGGGCAACTTCCACTTCGCCCGACCCTTATTTTTTACCAAAAGTAGAAGGCCGGATTTTAATGAACCGAAACAAAGACGGTTCAACTTCTCCATTTAGACTGGCGTCTGATAGTCTTGCGATTTCTCCGGATGGAAAAAAGTTATTTTATGCTCCCCTGACAAGCCGTCATTTATTTTCGATCTCCACGGAAGCCCTGAGAGACAGAAATATCCCTGACAAGGAGTTATCTTCTCAGGTGCAGTATTGGGGAGAAAAAGGGGCATCAGATGGAATGATCACTGATGCAAAGGGAAATGTTTATGCGGGAGATTATGAAAACAACAGTATCCGTAAAATAGATCCGAATGGCCGCATGGAAACCATTGCACATGATCAAAGAATACTGTGGCCTGATACGTTTTCAATTGGTCCTGATCAATATTTGTATGTCATTGTAAACCAATTGCACCGGCAGCCCAGATTTCATTATGGAAAGGACCTGCGGCAGAAACCTTATAGTTTACTTCGTATGAAAATCGGTGAATTTCCTGCTCGCCCCTTTTCATAAAATGGTTTCCCAGGAACAGTTTTGTCTTGAAACTGTTCCTGGGACTTTTTTATAACGTGGGTAAATTCAAAGCTGTATAATATGAAGATGATTGTCAGAAAAAATGTTCAGCCTGAATGCTCTGGTAGAACTTATGTTAAAGCCTCCATCTAAGAGAAATCGTATTTATTATTGAAGAGGTGCCTTATAACAGCCATTGAAAATCTGACTAATAAAAAAGAAAAAGAAAGCGAGTAAAAAGTGGTTTTCCAATTCCATCCCTTTTTATATTTCACAAGCTTTGTATTCTTTTCCAGCCATAGCTCAGTAATCGTCATCGGTACACTGAAATACAGCACTTTTAAAAGGCACTGATGGATGCGGGAATCTTTCGTCAGCTGATTATAAAAAACACAAGAAATGGGGAAAAGCAGGTAATCAAACAGCAAACTTGTTTTAACTGTTCTTGGAGATCGGGTGGGGTATTTAACATAACCTTTATGTACAACCAATTTATCGACCAATGAGGCATAATAGCTTTTTATAAAGAAAACTAAGAGCCAATCCTTTGCAAGGGGTTTTTTAATCAAGTAAATAAAGGAACCAATACCAAAGAAATAAAGCCATTTTATAAGGTTTTTTTCAAATTTTCTGCCCATGTTCAGCACCTCCGTAATATAATGCAGTAAATAAAAAAAGCGATGAAATCATCGCCAAATTTATCTATTTCTATTAGAACGTTCCTGATGATAAAGATAATCAACCCGTTCCTTCGTTTTTTGAAGCAGTGAAGCTAAAATTGCAGTGTAAATAGATGTTAAAAGAATAGCAATTATTCCTACCCCAAACAAAGTGTTATTATTACTGCGACGCATCAATATCACCACCATTTTCTTTTAATGCTGCAACAATATTTTGCTCTTGAACCCTAACTTTATTCAAAAGAATCAATGAATGACTGCAGTTGGATAATGAGGTAAGCTTCTCATTTTATTCAACCAGACAGGTACAATAATGGAAAAACCCAGAACTATCAGGTCTGGGTTTTTTCTGTTTAAGAATTTGATTCCTGTTTTCATTCAGCTTCCCCGAATCTCCAAAATACTCCGCCCGCCCCTGAACGCATGGCCGGTTTCCATCTTCAGCACCGTATCAAACCCGTACTTTCCATAAACTTTCTCAATCTGTTCATTAATCGGCAGCACCCAAAGCTGCTGAATCCCTTTATTAACTGTCTCCTGCTGGATAAAACGAATCAAGTGTCCGACAAGCCCCTTTCCTCTATAGGAAGAGAGCGTGGCAACACTCTCTAATCTCGCCTGATTACCATGTTCAAAAAGGCAGGCTGCTGCACAGGCTGTTCCGTTGTAGCGGAGCAGGTAGTGGGTAAAAGCTGGGTGCTCGAACTGAGTTTTGAAGGCTTTTTCAATCGTTTCCCTGCCGCCGAATTCCTCAATGCTGCATTTGATGGAAAGTGCTTCTTCATATTGCTGAGGTCCAGCGACTTCAACCGTCACGTTTGGATCCTCCGGCAGCTGAATCACCTCATTGTTCCAAAGCTGAACAGGGGAGATGAAAGATTCATACCCGAATCCCCGTGTTTTCAGCTCTTCTATAAATGGCCCCAACTTGTCGATTTGGTAAAGATAAAAGCGGGGCATCAGGTTCTTTTCCTGATAGAAGCGTATTACTTCATCAATCGCCAACCCCGGATTGGCAGGCGCTTCAGCAATAAAAGCATGGTTGGCATCATAATAATTCGGATGCTCTTCATTGCAGAAGAAAGCACCCCAGGAAGTATCAATGCGATTGGTGAAGGTTTCGAGATAAGCGAAGTCTAGTTTTGTGATGTCTTTTAGCATGGTGCGGTTCTCCTTTGGTACGATTTTTCAGCTAAACCCTGGAAATCTCCCGGACCCCGGCCAAAATCTCTTCTTTGTGCTCAAGAATCCAAAGAAACATATCCTTATTGCATTCATAAAGAGAATCATTTGACAGGAAATCTGCCATAAAAAGAGCCTGCACGCCGAGCAGAACCACCCATATAAACTCAAGCTCTGACTGCTGCAGCGGGTTCTCCTGCTCATAATGATGCAGAAGCTTTCCGGGGAAGGCAAGCCACTCATTTCTCAAGCTCTCATCGGCATAAACTCCGTACAAAATGCTTGTACAGAAATAGCATAGATCAAAAATACGTATATTTTCCTCAGCTAGTTCAAGGTCAAGAATCCCTGTCAGTTCGCTGTCTGTAAAAAGAAAATTCGATGGATGGGCGTCACGATGAATCAGCTGCTTTGGCAGATGGCTGGCTTTTTTCAGCAGAGGCTCAAGATTAAAGAAGGCTTTAGATAGTGATGGGTCTTTTGCGAGGATGGTTTTTGCAGCCCAGCCATAAACGGTTTCGTAAAAATCACTGCTTTGGCCGTTTTGAAATCTTCTTGTTTTTTTATGAAATTTGGCAAACGTTTGCCCAAACAAGCCTGGCGATTGGAGGCTCTTTTGTGCACTCAAAGTTTGGCCGTCCAAATAAGGATACAAGCAGTACAGCTCACCCTTCCATTCTGCAAAGTAATCTCCATGAACCGTTTTAATGGGCAGCGGCACAGGCAGGTTGCCGCTTAAATGCTCGGCCAGCTTCGTTTCTGCCAAAATTCCTTCGATCGATTGCTTCTGCTTTATAATATAAACTGATCTCGTAGACTGAATAAAGACAGATACCCGCTGCGAGACAGGCTTCATTTCACTGATCGTCAAGTCCCATTGCCTGGCAAAAAATAGATCCTTCATCCACATTCCCCCTCGACTTTTACTATTTCGACTTAAATGAAAGGAATCCTTCGTAGTTTTTTGTCGAGATTTATCAATCAATGGACCTATATCTTAAAATGTTAAATTTGTTGAGAATGTTGAATATGTTGTATTTTTCGATCAAATATGGATATTATTATGGTAAGGGAGGTAGAGAAATGTATCGTTTGATCGAGAAGGATCATGAAAACCTTTGGAGCGCCATTTGGACTTTATCCAGCCAGGAACTTTTTGATCAGTCCAAGACACTTATTAAATTAGCAATTGAAAATACGTTAACTGGAACACCATTTTCAAACTTGATTGAAGAAATACACTCCATCAATCCGTCGCCTAATCCGTTTAAAAAGGAAGATGCGGAAAAATTTATGGAAATTGAAAAACAGTTAATGAATACCAGTAGCTTTGAAAATGAGAATACAAAATTAGATGCAAAGCTAGCCATTATTGACTATCTAGAACTCATCTCGAAAATTCTAGATGACAGCCAAGAAGAACTAAGAAAAAAATTGCTAGCAAATCTAATTACGTTAGAAGAGAAGCCAAGCAATAAAGCTGCAGGAATTTCTCCTAAGGAAGCTTCCATCATATTAGGTGTTTCTGACCAAACGATTCGGAGAATGTGTGAAAAAGGGAAATTTCCAGGTGCATATAAGACAGATGGAGGGCATTGGAAAATTCCGTCCAGTCACTTCAAGATCACCAAAGCGCAGGCTTCACAAATTGAACTTGATATAAAAGACATTAGAAAAAAAGCAATAGAAGGCGGAGAGGTGGATGAATTTGATGTCATCCAGCGTTAAAATTCATGGAAGAACTGATTCAGCTGAAAATGGTAACCCCTTGAAGCTCAGAAACTGTGTTTTGTAAGGAGGAAATGTAAATATTAATGATAGTCCTTCTCCATATTCACCAAAACAGCCATCATATTCACCAAACCCCCTTACATATTCACCGAAAGTAGAAATATATTCACCAAAACGCCCCATATATTCACCGACCCGCATTTGAGAGCCAAAACTCAGTTTTCTCTCCATAAAACTCAATTTTGTCCGCCCAGCCAGCCAACCTATTCTTAAGAGTAAAAAAACCAACAAAAAAAGCAGCACGACCCAAGCCGCACTGCCCAAACTTCACTTCCGATACCCGACAGCCTTCTTCCCCGCAATCCGATAAAGCTCCTCCCACTCCGGAGCCTTTTTCGGCTTCTCAGGTTTTGCTGCTTTCTTCCTCGTCTTCTTCACCTCTGCCACAATCTATCCCTCCAAGCTACACACTCAAAGTAAACAGCTCTTCTAATTCATCAGTCGAAAGCTCGGTAATCCAGCTTTCACTTTGAAGTATTTCTTCGTTCAGCGACTGCTTCTTATCGAGCATCACGTCGATTTTTTCTTCAATCGTCCCTGTCGTAATAAGCTTGTGCACGTGAACAAACCGGTCCTGGCCGATGCGGTAGGCGCGGTCTGTTGCCTGATTCTCTACAGCCGGGTTCCACCACCGGTCATAGTGAATGACGTGGTTCGCCGCTGTCAGGTTCAGCCCTGTGCCGCCTGCCTTCAAGGAGAGGATGAGAATCGGCACTTCTTTCCCTTGGAACCGCTCGACCATTTTATCACGGTCTGTTTTAGACACACTGCCATTTAAGAACAGGACTTCGCTGCCGAATTCTCTTTCCAGGAGCTGCTTCATCATGTTGCCCATTGAGATATACTGCGTGAAGATGAGGCAGCTTTCTTCCTGCTCGCGAATCGCTGTTATGAGCTCCATCAGCTTTTCAATCTTCAGACTGCGGTCCACAACCTTCCTCGGTTGATCTTCTTTTAAATAAAGACCTGGGTGGTCGCAAATCTGCTTCAGCTTGCCGAGCATTTTTAAAATTAAAGCTTTCCGCTGCATGCCGGCGAGCTGGGAGACCTGTTCAAATGTATCCTTCACAAGCTGCTCGTAAAGGGAAGCCTGCTCGACGGTGAGCGGAATATATTCCTTCTGCTCCTGTTTTTCAGGAAGATTCAGGGCAACCTGTTCATCCCGTTTTGTTCTTCTCAACAGAAACGGACGAATCAGCTTCCGGAGACGCTCAACGGTTGCTTCTTCCCGGTCCTTTTCAATCGGCAGCACAAACCGCTTATGAAAGCCGTGCAGTGTTCCGAGGTAGCCGTGGTTGGTAAAATCAAAGATCGACCAGAGCTCTGTCAGCCGGTTTTCCATCGGTGTACCGGTGAGAGCAATATGATGCTGCCCCTTCAACTGCCGAATTGCGCGGGACTGCTTTGTGTGGGCATTTTTAATGTTCTGAGCTTCATCAATGCAGATGGTATTCCACTTCATCGCCGCTACATCTTCCACATCAGAAGAAGCAAGCCCGTAAGAAGTGAGCACAATATCCGCCTGCTTCATCTTCTCCTCAAAGCCCTCACCTTTCACCCGGTTCGGTCCGTAGTGGAGGTGAACCGTTAAATGAGGGGCGAATTTCTCGATTTCCTTCTGCCAGTTGCCGAGGACAGAGGTCGGCGCAACAATCAGGGCCGGATACTCCGGCTTTTCTTTTTCAAATAAATAAGAAAAGTAGGCGATCATCTGAATTGTTTTCCCGAGTCCCATGTCATCAGCAAGGGTGGCGCCGAACTTCTGCTCTCTTAGGAATAGCAGCCAGTTTACACCCTGCTGCTGGTAGGGCCGCAGCATACCGTGAAAGCTCTCCGGCACCTGATAGTCAGGAATATTCTGCAGGGAGGTGAGCTGATGAATCATCTTTTTCATCTGCTGGTTCAGTTCAATCTGAATGCCGGCAAAGATCCGAGGATCAATCGCTTCCTCATCCTGTGATTCTTCTTCATTTTCCGCTAGCTCTTGCACCAGGACGTCTGAAAAATGAAGCCCTTCCCGTTCTGCGCGCTTCAGCACCGTTTTCACATGCTGAATAAACGCCGGATCAAGCTTGATCCACTGGCCTCTGAAATTCACAAGTCTCCGCTTTTCATTTACAAGCTGCAGAAAATCCTCTTCTGAAAAATCCACTCCATTTGTGGAAAAACGCCAGTTAAAATCGATCAGCGAGTTCATGCCGAAAAAGGATGGGCCGCGCGGTGTGGAAGAAACCTTTGCCCGCATGAGCACCTGTGATTCTTTCACAACCTGCCACCAGGACGGCAAGAGGATTTCAATTCCCATATTCACTAGCATTTCGCTCGATTCAGTCAGAAACTGCCATGCTTCCTCTTCACTGACAAGTGTTGTGCCGCTTGTAAAGGAAAGCCATGGAACAGCTTCTTTAAAACGCTCCTGCTCGCGCTCAATTTTCTCGGCGTATTTCTTCCACTTGGCAGGGAGGGAGCTCTTGCCGTCATAAACCCGGATATTGTCCTCCAGTACCTTATCGCGAAGCATCAGCTCAAGCCGCCACTCACCGCCATCGTAATCCGGCTCGTTCAGGCGAAGGCCGATCGTAAACGGTGTATCATCAAGAATCCAGCCGATTTTCTCGAGCCAGTCCTGTTCATCAAGAAAATGCCCTTCAAAATGAGAGAGGGGAGGATGGGCGTCAAGGACAGCCTTCCAGGCATTCCGAAGACTTTGATCACGGTCCAGAAAATCAGCCGCTGCTGCGTTGAAGAACTCTGCTTCAAAGCCCTCAAGCTGCTCTTCCTTCGGCTTCCAGCCAATCTGCTGGTGCTGCCAGGCGTGAAAATCAGGCATAAAATCACAGTCAGAAAGGAGGTCATACACCTTTTCAGCCGCCGCAATCAGCGCAGAGTCAGCCTCAATTTCCACCTCTACGAAGGAATTAAACGGCCTGGCTCCGATCAGCTCCGCAAGCATCCAGGGGGAAAGCAAATAGGAGGGGATGCCAATGAAGCTGATGTTTTCAAGCGAAACACCATGCCGGGAAGAGCGGTGCCATGTGAACAGGCTGCGCTGCATTTCCTCGGCTGATACCGTTTTTCCCTCTTTGCTGCACGAGATGGAATAGTGGTAGGTTTCCGCCGGTTCGATATGAAGCTTGTAGACTGTTTTAAGCATGAATCAACTTCCCCTTCACCAATTCTTCCCGAAAAGCACGGAGCCGCTTGTGCTCCTGCAGCATGGCTGCGAGATAGTCTTCCCACTCTTCTTTTGCTTTTAGCTTTTCGTAGATTTTTTTAATTTTTTTCATCTTCCGGACCGCATGTTTATAGCTTTGCCGGTTCCGCTGGGAAATTTCCATCCACACATAGCGGTGGTAGATCGGAAGGAGGGACTCAGGCGCCTCCTTCTCTGCGGCACGCAGCATTTCTTTATCCATATCTTCCACTGAAAAACCAATCAATAAATGAAGCTCAGCCCATGATTTGAACTGCTTGCGGAAGGCGAGGAAATGAGCATATTCTGAAAAGCTGTACGGAAGCATCACCTGGCACCCTTTTTCGTAGGCTGCCTCATCCTTGGTCTGAACAGAATATTCCTGAAAAATAGTCAAGAGAAAGCTTGACGCTCTGCGCTTCTCATTAAATGGCATCGAAGCAGCGAAAAACTCGCCGGCATTGCTATACACATAATCCAGCCACTTCGAAAGGCTCTTCCACTGCTTCCGGGCAGTCAAATCTCCCATCCAGTCAAAAGTGAACGGAAAAAGATCTGGTCCTGCTTCTTCCAAAAACGTCTCCAGTGCTTCATCCTTGCGCTGCAGATAATCAAGATGCGCCAAACCTAGCTTGCACTCAGAAGCAAAATCATCAAGCTTTGCCAGTCTCTCTTCCAAATCCGCCCGCTCTCTGCTGATATATTTCTCTCTATTCAAAAGCCCATTCCACAAATGACGGTACAGACTGAACCGTTCAAACTGAAGCTCCTTGGAGTGAAACAAAAGCTCACGGAAACGCTCCACACTTTCATCAAGCAATGGATCAAGCGCAAATGGCATGGCATAGCGCTTCATTTCACCGAGCTCTGTCAAGATTCGTTTTTCAAGCTCTGAGATGTAGGCCTCTGCCAAATATTCATTTTGGTGCATCTTCTCTTTTTCAGCCAGGAGATCCAAAATAGTCAGCACCGTATAAACAGCCGCATGTATAATGAAGAACCGCTTAATCTCCACCTTCTGAGGTGCTTTCCGCTTTAAGCGGTCAAAAAACACCTCATAATGGCCTGCAGCTGTCTGAAGACTTTTGCCGTCTCGGTAATCCTTGTACTCCTCTTCAAAAAACGCGTACCAGCTATCAAGCGAAGCATCGTCAATTTCTGTCCTCTTTGCTCTCTGAAATTGGGCGAGAATTTGGGTGCTCCGGCCGCTGTTCCACGAGTCCAGGAACGTTCCCACCCTTTCATAGCTTGCATATACATATAGAAACAACGCGAGTAAATGCCTGCACAACCCGGGATTTGGACAGGAACACGTACTCGCCAGAAAAAATTCCAAATCAAGCTCGCATGACACAGGGGTGACATCCTGCACTTTTGCTCTGACAAGTGATGGGGAAGTTCTCACATTAAAGACACTTCCCTGCCTGTAGAGTATCATGCCTTTTTTCATTAAAGCGCGATGCTCCTCCTCATTCGGAGACAGGTATTCCTTCACCTGCTCAGCCGCATGCAGCACCGTATCCTTCGAAAGCTCACTATCAAGCATGCAACATGCTCCTTTCCGATATAGCAAATGGTACCATTTTAAGCGATTCTTCCCAAGATGGTTAAGGGAATCCAGATCCAGCTGCGGCGCCTAGCCCCTCGAGGTCATAAGCCGATCATCCAGAGAAAGGAAAGACCGCCTTTCTCCAGATGCCCGTCTTATGCTTGTCGGGGCTGAACGAGGCGCCTCCGCTTTTCAGTAAATGTTCACCATTTAGACAAAGTTATTCAATTCTTCTATTATACCGCACAAAAAACCAACTACCAAAGGTTTCAAAGCGTCAAAAATCGGGGAGATAAGAATCAGGACTTGTCGGAAGGGTCTAAAGGAAGATTGCCAACCTCGCAATCTCTTATTATAATAAGCAACATGCAGAGCTGTCTAAAACTGTAACATGAAAGGGAATCTTGTAAAATGGATGCCAAACAGATCAAGCAAGAAGATTTTCTGCAAATTCTCATGCACGCCTACAAGAAAGGCGAGCACACAAATGAGATCACAACAAAAGAAATGTTGGAAGAGATTATTCTGCAAATAAAGAAAGTTTATGCTTCTTGATAGAGAGAAGGGCAATCCGCTGATTTGGAATCGGCGGGTTTTTTAGTGGTTAAAATATCCAAAAGGTCTTTTTTAGTCACACCGCAACATGACGAAAAATGCCGAAAAAACCGCAAAAGTTAAATTTGCGTTACATTTCGGGTTTACAATTCAAAATACCTATTAAATTTTTTAAAATTTTTTCCGATAAAAAAACTAGCCGCATCGACACTGTCCGACAAATATCCCTAGTACCTTTCGAACCTTACCTCAAAAAGAGACTTAAAAACATAAAAGCGGTAAAGGACACCAGTGGTAGTTGTACAGAAAAATGAACCTATAAAAGAGAAAATGGATTCTGGAAAATTGGCTTAGCCAACCAGAATGATAAGCGGCTCTAAGGGGGACAAAATGAATAGTCATTGGATTACACCAGAAGAAATGGAAAGAAAAAAACAACTAAAAAGCAAAATGGTTACTGTTGCAGCCGTTATCATCTGCATCGGAATAGTAGCAATAGGGACAATTTTATTTCATAAAATGTAAAAAAGACCTGATAGTAGGTCTTTTTTACTTTTATACTAATATAATATTTTTTCGAAAGGTGGCTTAAGGTTTATGTAAATTTTACCGTCTATCTGTTAATTTATGTAGATATAAGACGATATTTCCAATATAATGATGAGTGTGCTTTTGAGTTCACCTAAACGGAGGTCATCATGGAAGAAACAATCAGCTTAAAAGAGCTGTTTCAGACACTTAAGAAACGCCTTTCTCTTATTATACTAATCACCGCACTCGCAACAGCAACAAGCGGAATCGTCAGTTACTTTTTCCTCACACCAGTATACGAAGCATCCACTCAGATCTTGGTCAACCAATCCAAAAATGATCAGCAAATGTATGAATACAACCAGGTGCAAACGAATGTACAGCTTATCAACACGTATAGCGTCATTATTAAAAGTGCACCAATATTGGGCAAAGTAAAAGAACAACTGAAGTTACCCGAAACCTTAAAAACTCTAACCGATAAGATTACTGTGGCAAGCGAAAAGGAATCTCAAATATTTTCCGTTACTGTGGAAGATGAAAGTCCAGCAAGGGCAACTAAAATTGCAAATACGATTGCGACTGTTTTTCAATCTGAAATTAAGAACCTTATGAACGTTGACAATGTGAGTATTCTTTCTCCCGTGGATGTGGCAGACAGCCAAGCACCTGTAAAACCTAGACCTGCTTTGAACATGGCCATTGCATTTGTAGTTGGTCTAATGGCAGCAGTTGGACTTGCCTTTTTACTGGAATACTTGGATAACACGATTAAAAATGAGCAGGATATTGAAAGATTACTAGAGCTGCCGGTACTGGGATCCATTACACAAATCAAGGATGACGGTCAGCAGAATACCCAAGCAAACCAGGCTTCCATGCAAAGAACAAGAGGTGAGACCATTGGCTCGTAAAGACAGAAAACAGCTTTTTCAGCTGCAAAACAGAAGCTTAATCTCGATGACACAGCCTAAATCTCCTGTTGCCGAGCAGTACCGGACAATTCGAACAAATATACAATTTACCAATGTAGACAGTGATCTCTCTACTATCGTAGTAACATCTTCTGGACCCGGAGAAGGAAAATCCACTACTGTTGCCAATCTCGCTGTCGTGTTTGCGCAGCAGGGGAAAAGGGTGCTGCTGATTGACGCCGATCTTAGAAAGCCGACAGCTCATTACACCTTTGCAACTGAAAATCATACAGGTCTGACAAATGTACTTACTAGGCAAACAGAGTTAAGGGAAGCCGTTCACCTTACTAAGCAGAATAATCTAGATCTTTTGTCAAGCGGACCAATACCGCCTAACCCATCAGAGCTGCTCGCGTCAAAGAACATGAAAGCCCTCATAGAAGAAGCAAAGCAGATGTACGAATTGGTAATCTTTGATTCTCCTCCAATTCTGGCTGTAACAGATGCTCAAGTGCTAGCCAATTTAGTAGATGGCGTTGTCCTTGTAGTCAGCAGCGGAAAAACAGAAATCGAAGGAGCTAAAAAGGCAAAAGAACAGCTGCAGAATGCCAATGCTAAGCTCCTGGGAGCAGTATTAAATAATAAAAAGCAAGAAGATGCTAGTTACTACTATTATTATGGCGACAAAAAGGCTTAAATCCTTTTTGTCCCCCATAGTTCCTTACCTAGCTAATATATCAATTTAACATATATTCCATAAGGAGGGACTTTAAGTGATTGATATACATAGCCACATCCTTCCAGGGGTGGATGATGGTGCACAATCATTGGAAGATGCACTTCAAATGGCTAGAGCAGCAGTAAATGAAGGGATCACAAAACTTGTCGCATCGCCACATCATCAAAACGGGGCGTTCAATAATGATAAATCTTCCATTCTGGCAAATGTTGAGTCGCTCAATATCGCTCTTCAGAAAGAAAAGATTCCATTAGAGATTCTTCCAGGTCAGGAAACCAGAATTTATGGGGAACTGCTAGAGGATTTAGCCACTGATGTTATCTTGCCAGTTAATAACTCAAACTACCTTTTAATAGAACTTCCGTCAGGTCATGTTCCAAGGTACACGGAACAGCTTCTGTTTGATCTTCAATTAAAAGGATACACACCAGTTATTGTGCATCCGGAGAGAAATGCTGAAATTATTGAAAATCCAGATATACTGTATAACCTGGTAAAAAAAGGGACTTTAACTCAAGTAACAGCAGGCAGCCTTACAGGTCATTTTGGAAAAAAGATTAAAAAGTTTTCATTAGACCTCGTCGAAGCCCAGTTAACCCATCTCATTGCGTCAGATGCTCATAACACTAATAGCCGCTCTTTCAGATGGAATGATGCCTTGAGCGTTCTTAATAATGAATTTGGTGTACCTGCATCTTATTATTTTTTTGAAAATTCCGATTTGTTGATTCGGAATCAGACATTAATTAGACAAACTCCAGAAAGAATAAAGCGTAAAAAATTTCTTGGAATGTTTTAAGTAAGAGATATATAGGTGATGCCTCCTAGCCTCTATTAAAGGAGACACTCGGCTGTACTATGGGTGAAAACCTTAGACGCTTTCGTCGCTAGTGCAGTGTGAGGGCGGGTTGAATGCCCAATTTTATTTTTTAATGAAATATCTAATGAGAGAACACAATGTGTTCTTTCATTAGATATTCTCATTTTACAAAAACAGTAAATTAATAATTACGTAAATATTAACAAAAACCTGAAAGGAGAAAGGTTAAATGACGTATGGAAAAAGATTTGCCTTTTTGTTGTTTTTAGATTCTTTTACCGTTGTTACAGCTATTTATCTTAGTTATTTTGTTATTAACCCATCACAGGAGCTTATAAATCCGACAATCATGTGGAGTTCAGTCATTCTTCTAATGTCTCACCATGTTTATTCCTCTATATATCGTTTATATAAGAAAGCTTGGGAATATGCCAGTATAAAAGAACTTATCGCAATTTTTAATGCAGTTTCCTTATCAGCTATTACGACGGGTGTTTTCCAACAAATTGTATTCCATGATATCTATATTCGTATTCTTGGAATTACTTGGCTAATTCATATGGTCCTTATTTGTGGAACCAGATTATCTTGGAGGATCTTCAGAGACGTATATTACAGGGTTTCCACTGATAAAAAGCGAACCTTAATCGTTGGTGCAGGCATGACGGGAACAATGGTAGCAAGGCAACTTTTAACTAATCGCCATTCAAAACTATTACCTGTTGCGTTTGTAGATGATGATAAAAAGAAACAGCATTTACAAATTTTTGGTCTTCCAGTGGATGGCGGGATCGATGAATTACAAGAAGTTTGCCGCGACTTATCAGTCGAAACAATCATTTTAGCCATTCCTTCATTAAATAAAAGTGAGCTGAACAACATTTATAAAAAATGTGAAGAAACAAATGTTAAGGTTCTTACGATCCCTAAGATGGAAGATATCATGCTTGGAAAAGTTTCTTCAAATGAATTCATAGATGTAAAAGCTGAAGACTTATTAGGAAGAGAACCCGTAGAATTGGATATAGAAGGAATTACAGGAACGATTTCCGGAAAAATCATTTTAGTAACCGGAGCCGGCGGTTCCATTGGATCTGAAATTTGCCGGCAGATCTGCCGCTTCAGTCCAGCGAAGATTATACTCCTAGGTCATGGAGAAAACAGTATTTATCAAATTGATATGGAATTGCGAAATACATTTCAAGAAAAAATAGAAATCATCCCAGTCATTGCGGATATCCAAGATCGTGGGCGCATATATGAAATTATGGAGCAGTACCAGCCTTTTGTAGTGTATCATGCTGCCGCTCACAAGCATGTACCTTTGATGGAATACAATCCGAGAGAAGCAGTGAAAAACAATATATTTGGCACAAAAAATGTAGCGGATGCAGCCGATACATTTGGTGTAAACACATTTGTCTTGATTTCATCGGATAAAGCCGTCAACCCACCCAATATCATGGGGGCCACGAAACGATTTGCTGAGATGATGATACAGCATCTTTCTCAAAAAAGTTCGACCAAATTTGTAGCTGTACGGTTTGGGAATGTTTTGGGCAGCAGGGGAAGCGTCATTCCTCTGTTCAAAAAGCAAATCCAGTCAGGAGGTCCAATTACAGTAACTCACCAAGAAATGACTAGATACTTTATGACTATTCCTGAGGCATCCCGTCTTGTTATTCAAGCAGGTTCACTTGCAAGTGGCGGTGAAATTTTTGTGTTAGATATGGGAGAGCCGGTAAAAATAGTGGATCTTGCTAAAAACCTAATTAAATTGTCTGGGTATACGGCTGACGAAATTGGAATAAATTTCTCTGGATTACGTCCAGGAGAGAAGATGTATGAAGAGCTGTTGAATGAGAATGAAGTTCATTCGGAGCAGGTGTTTCCGAAAATACATGTAGGTAAGTCTCTTCTAATTAATGAAGAAAAATTGATTAAGTTTATGGAAGATTTTACTGAATTGGAAGATGTTGAAATTAAAAAAAGACTGCTTGATATGGCTAACAATAGAGTTGAGAAAACCTTGGTTATATAGGGATTTTCTGGTTGTCAGTAAGTAAATCGCTGCTTACTGATGACTATTTTAGTGTGTTAATAGTTAAGTGGATGGAATCATCCAAATAAGTATTAAAAAACTAAATGATAATTATTCTTTAGGACTATTTCAAACGACATAATTGAAGGAGCTGATAAAAACTAGGTACAATCTGCTGGTTCTAGGTGCAGGAGGGCATGGGCGTGTAGTTAAGGGAACTGCAGAAGCAACTGGATGCTTTAATGAAATTGATTTTTTTGATGATAAATCAGAGTTGGCTATAGGTTATTGCACGGATTACCAAAAATTCAAAAATGACTATACACATGCATTTGTTGCATTTGGAAACAATCTGGAGAGAAAAACATGGCTTAATTTTCTACTAAGTGCAGGATACCAAATTCCTACAATAGTTCATCCAAAGGGGAAGGTACGATCGTTTGTTCAAAAGCAGTTGTGCATATAAATGTAAAAATTTTAAAAGGTACCATCGTTAGTATTGGAGCTTTAATCGATCACGATTGTTTAATTGGACAATTTACGCATATCAATGCTGGGGCGATTGTAACAGCAGGTAGTGAAGTGGAAGAACTGAGTAGAGTTGAGTCTGGAGAAATTTTCACAAAAGAAATGATGTTTGAAAGAAATTTTTAATAACTTGGGGCGTGTAAAAGATGTATATGAAAATAAAAAGATTAATGGATATTGTTCTTTCATTAGGTGGACTAATTATCCTGTCTCCTTTTATTCTAACTTTTATTGCTGCAATAAAAATAGAATCACCGGGGCCAGTGTTTTTTAAGCAAAAGCGTGTAGGCATTCATAAATCTCATTTTTATATTCTTAAGTTTCGGACGATGAAAATTGATACACCTAAGGACACGCCAACCCATTTACTTGAAAACCCAGAGCAATACATTACGGGAATGGGGAAATTTTTAAGGAAGACCTCACTTGATGAATTACCGCAAATTTGGAATATATTAAGTGGTGAAATGAGTATTATCGGTCCAAGACCAGCTTTATGGAATCAATACGATTTAATTGAAGAACGTGACAAATACGGTGCAAATGATATCCCTCCTGGAATGACAGGTTGGGCTCAAATTAATGGCAGAGACGAATTGCCCATTGAAATCAAAGCTAAACTAGACGGGGTATACACTGAAAAAATCGGGTTATGTATGGATGTCAAATGCTTCTTTGGAACGATTGTAAGTGTAGTGAGGAGTGAAGGAATTGTAGAGGGTGGAATTGGAACGAGTAATATCGTTTCCACAGGGCAAGAAATCTCTACTGCAAAGGAGCAAAAATCAAATGAAAAAAGTGCTGATTACCGGAGTAAATAGCTTTGTAGGAAAGAACGTTAAGGAATGGTTAAATAAAGATCCCAATAGATATAAAGTGGATTCTATAAGCTTACGAAACGATCAATGGAAAGAAAAAGATTTTTCTAATTATGATGTCATTTTACATGTGGCAGGTATTGCACACGTTTCATCAGATCCCTCCATGAAAGAAACATATTATAAAGTAAACAGGGATTTGACGGTTGAAACAGCTAAAAAAGCTAAGAAAGATGGAGTCAAGCAGTTTATCTTCCTAAGCAGCATCATTGTTTATGGGGATAGCAGCAATAAACAAAGAATCATTGATAGAAACACTATCCCTTCTCCTAGCAATTTTTACGGAGACAGCAAACTTCAGGCAGAAGAAGGGCTGAACATTATAGCTTCCGATGAATTTAAGGTTGTCATTATAAGACCCCCGATGATTTATGGAAAAGAGTCAAAGGGGAATTATCCTAAACTTGCGAAAGCAGCTCGTAAACTGCCGGTTTTTCCTAAAATTAATAATCAGCGGAGTATGCTCCATATTGATAATCTTTGTGAATTTATCCGGTTGCTAATTGAAAATGAAGATGCCGGTCTATTTTTTCCTCAAAATAGTGAATATGTGAATACGAGTGATATGGTTAGAATTATTGCTTCATTTCATGGAAAAAAAATTCTGTTAACGAGAGTATTTAATCCCGTATTAAAACTATTGGGAGCTAAGATCAACTTGATTAATAAAGTATTTGGAAATTTGGTGTATGAAAAACAATTAAGCAGTTATAAATCTAATTATCAAATTAGGAATTTTAAAGAATCTATTCAAATGACCGAAGGTCGATATTAAAGGAGAAGGATATGAAAAAACATATTTTGGTGATTTCTCAGTATTTCTATCCTGAACAATTCCGCATCAATGATATCTGTAAGGAATGGGTTGAAAGAGGTTATAAGGTCACAGTAATTACTGGAATACCTAATTATCCTCAAGGGGAATTTTATAAAGGATATGGATTATTTAAAAGAAGAAAAGAGATAATCGACGGAGTTGAGGTTATTCGCATTCCATTAATTCCACGCGGAAATAAATCTATAATGCTTGCGTTAAATTATTTATCATTTGTTGTTTCGGGCTTCTTCTGGAGCTCCTTTACTAAAATAAAATCTGATTTGGTATTTATTTTTGAAGTATCTCCTATGACTCAGGCTTTGCCTGGGGTGTGGTACGCACGGAAAAGAAAAATTCCTTGTTATTTATATGTTCAAGACCTTTGGCCAGAAAATGTAGAGATTATAACTGATATTAAGAATAAGTTTGTTATTGGAAGCATTGGCAAGATGGTGGATTACATTTATAAACGTTGCACAAGAATTTTTACTACATCAAAAAGTTTTATAGATTCTATTGAAAAAAGAGGGGTTTCAAGAGAAAAGATAGAATTTTGGCCACAATATGCCGAGGATTTTTACCGCCCACTAGAGAAAATCAGCATTCAAGAGATCCCAAATGATGATGTTTTCAGTATCATTTTTGCAGGGAATATTGGCAATGCGCAAGGATTAGATATCCTTCCTGAAGTTGCGAGGATGTTAAAGGATAACCTTAAAAGGGTTCGTTTTAACATTGTAGGCGATGGCAGATATAAAGAATCGTTAATAAAACATGTTATCAACATGGGTGTTGAAGACATGTTTAATTTTATTCCAAAACAGCCTGCAACGAATATCCCGAAATTCATGGCTGCGAATGATGCAGCTTTTTTGTCCTTGACTGACTCCCCTTTATTTGAAATGACAATTCCTGCAAAACTCCAGTCCTATATGGCATGCGGAGTTCCGATTATTGCATCTGCCAGTGGAGAGACAAAAGGTATTTTAGAACAATCAAATGCAGGTCTTGTAAGCCCCCCAGGTGATGTTACCAAACTTTATGAAAATATACTTCACCTTTTGCAAAAAACGAGAAGCGAATTGGACGGATTGGGCAATAACGCAAGAAATTTTTATAATCAGCATTTTAGTAAGGATGATCTTTTAAATAGAATGGATATTAATTTTAATTCTAATCAACCGGAGGAAAAAGAAATTGTTTAAAAATAAAACATTATTAATTACAGGCGGAACAGGCTCATTTGGAAACGCAGTAATGAGAAGGTTCATAGATACAGATATAAAAGAAATTCGAATATTTTCTCGTGATGAAAAGAAACAGGATGACATGCGGAAGAAATATAAAAATGAAAAATTAAAATTTTATATTGGAGATGTAAGAGATTTAGCAAGTGTGAAGAATGCTATGTTCGGAGTGGATTACATTTTCCATGCAGCAGCATTAAAACAAGTACCTTCCTGCGAATTTTTCCCATTGGAAGCTGTAAAAACAAACGTATTGGGAACGGACAATGTTCTTACAGTCGCGATTGAAAGCAACGTAAAAAAAGTTATTTGTTTATCAACGGACAAAGCAGCTTATCCGATCAATGCAATGGGTATTTCAAAAGCCATGATGGAGAAAGTTTTTGTAGCAAAAGCACAAACGGTTGATTCTGAAAAAACATTAATCTGTGGAACAAGATACGGAAATGTAATGGCGTCAAGGGGCTCTGTTATTCCATTATTTATCGAACAGATTAAAAACGGCCAGCCCATTACCGTAACGGATCCAAATATGACAAGGTTTTTGATGAGCTTGGAAGAGGCGGTCGAACTTGTAGTATTTGCATTTGAAAATGCAGCGGCTGGGGACGTCATGGTACAAAAATCTCCGGCATCCACGATTGGAGATTTGGCTCAGGCAATTAAAGAATTGTTCCATGCAGATAATGAAATCAAGGTCATTGGAACAAGACATGGAGAAAAGCTTTATGAAACATTGCTTACCAGAGAAGAGCATGTAGTGGCTCATGATTTAGGTGGATTTTATCGGGTGCCGGCTGACAAGAGAGATCTAAACTATGATAAGTATTTCATTGAGGGAGATAAAAAGCTATCTTCCGAGGAAGAGTATAACTCTCATAACACAGAAAGGTTAAGTATTGATGCAGTTAAAGACAGGCTGCTAATGCTTGACTATGTACGAGAGGAATTGAAAGGCTGGAATCAGGGATGAAAATACTTGTAACAGGAGCAAAGGGGTTTATTGGTAGAAATCTTGTTGCGGAGCTGAAGAATCAAAATGACATCGAAATATTAAGGTGCAGCAGGGAAACAAGCATGGTTCAATTGGATGCATACTGCCAAGAAGCGGATTTTGTTTTTCACCTGGCAGGAGTGAACCGGCCGCAGGATCCCTCTGAATTCATGGATGGAAATTACGGCCTAACCGGTTATATTCTTGAAAATTTGAAAAAGCACCAAAACACTTGCCCAATATTAATTTCATCCTCAATCCAGGCGGAACTGGACAATCCTTATGGAATCAGTAAAAAGGCAAGTGAAGATCTTATTATCAGCTATGGTGAAGAGACAGGCGCAAAAGTATTGGTGTATCGTCTGCCAAACGTTTTTGGAAAATGGTGCAAGCCTAATTATAACAGTGCTGTAGCTACCTTCTGTCATAACATTGCGTCCAATCTTCCTATCACGATAAATGATCCATCCGTTACGATGAAGTTAGTTTATATTGATGATGTGGTTGAAGAGTTCATCCAGGCTTTGAACGGAAAAGAAAATAAGTTGAATGACTACTGTGCAATTCCAATCGCTCATAGAACAACTCTAGGAGAAATAGTCGAGATTATCGAATCATTTAAAAGAAGCCGAGAAGAACGATCTGTTCCAAATATGAATGATCCATTTACCAAGAAACTGTATAGTACATATTTAAGTTACCTGCCTGAGGATCAATTCAGCTATGAATTGAAAATGAATGTTGACAATAGGGGCTCATTCACAGAATTTCTGAAAACACCGGAAAGAGGACAGGTTTCCATCAATGTTTCCAAGCCGGGTATTACAAAGGGAAACCACTGGCATCATACCAAAAACGAAAAATTTCTCGTTGTCAGCGGAACGGGAGTAATTCGTTTTAGAAAAGTGGATACAGAAGAGATCATTGAATACTTTGTCAGCGGAGACAAGCTTGAAGTGGTTGATATCCCAACCGGCTATACTCATAATATTGAGAATTTAGGCGAGACAAATATGGTTACCGTTATGTGGGCAAACGAATTATTCGATCCGGAAAAGCCTGACACTTATTTCTTGGAGGTATAAGAACATGAAAAAATTGAAAGTCATGACTGTTGTAGGAACAAGACCGGAAATTATTAGACTTTCAGCTGTAATTAATAAATTGGAAGAATCGAATGCTATTGATCATACTCTTGTCCATACCGGCCAGAATTATGATTATGAATTAAACGAAGTGTTCTTTCAGGATTTCCATTTAAGGAAACCAGATTACTTTCTAAATGCAGCGACGGGAACAGCGATTGAAACCGTTGGGAACATCTTAATAAAGATCGATCCTATTTTAGAAGAAGTAAAACCTGACGCATTTTTAGTGCTTGGAGATACGAATAGCTGCTTATGTGCCATTGCTGCAAAAAGACGTCAAATTCCTATCTTCCATATGGAAGCAGGCAACAGATGCTTTGATCAGCGTGTGCCGGAAGAAACCAATAGAAAAATTGTGGATCATACGGCAGATATCAATTTAACGTACAGTGATATCGCGAGAGAGTATCTTCTAAGAGAAGGTTTGCCTGCTGATCGGATCATCAAAACAGGAAGCCCGATGTTCGAAGTACTCAATAGCAGGAAAGCAGACATTGAGAGATCTGAAATATTGGAGAAATTAGAACTTGAGGACGGTAAGTATTTTGTTGTTTCTGCTCACAGGGATGAAAATATCAGCTCAGAAACGAATTTCCTGGACCTTGCGAATTCCCTAAATGCAATAGCTGAAAAATACAAAATACCGGTGATTATAAGTACACATCCAAGAACAAGAAAAATGATTAAAACTAAAGGTATTCAGTTTCATGAATTAATAAGGACATTAAAACCATTAGGATTTAATGATTACGTTAAACTTCAGCATAATTCTAAAGCTGTACTTAGTGATAGTGGGACAATTAGCGAAGAATCTTCTATTCTTGGTTTTAGAGCCCTTAATATACGCCAAACGCATGAAAGACCAGAAGCAATGGAAGAAGCAGCTGTAATGATGGTAGGATTAACAAGTGAAAATATTTTGCAAGGGTTGGAAATCTTGGAGATGCAGGAAAATAATACACTTAGGAGCGTCAATGATTATTGTATGCCTAATGTATCGGATAAGGTTCTTAGAATAATTATATCTTATACCGATTATATTAATAGAGTCGTTTGGGGAAAATAATTTTTCTTTAGAGTGAGAATCTTATAAGCAGTTATAACCCAGTTTTTAAGAAAAAGAGGTAAATTAATGAAAATTGTACATTTATGTTTATCAAATTTTTATATAGATAATTTCGGTTATCAAGAGAATATCATTCCGAAATATAATAAAAAAGAGGGCCACGATGTAACTATTATTGCTTCCAGATTTTCATATAATATAAAAAATGGAGAAAATACAAAAGTTCAAGCAGGGTCCTACTTCACTTCCTATGGAATAAAAGTAATACGTATTGATTACAAATATAAATGGTTAGGGAAAATAAACGATAAAATAAAAATATACAAAGAGACATATAAATTACTTGAAAAAGAGAAACCGGATATTATATTTAATCATGGAATGCAGTTTCTTGATCTTTTAGAGGTAGCTAGATATATAAAAGATAATCCTGAATGTTTATTGTATGTTGATAATCATGCTGCGAATATAAATAGTGGGACAAATATATTGTCTAGACAAATTCTCCATAAAAAAATGTATAAATGGGTAATAAACAAATCATTACCGTATATTAAAAAAATATTTGCAATAGCACCTGGCTGTAAAGAATTTGCTAAAGAAATGTATGGTATACCAGACGAAAAAATAGAATATCTCTTTTTAGGAGCAGATACAGACAAAATCAACTTAATTAATAAAGCACATGCAAGAAAAAAAATAAGAGAGGAATTAAATATTGATGATAAAGATTTTCTATTCATTACAGGTGGAAAATTAAGCAAGGGTAAAAATATTTCACAACTTTTAGAAGCCTTTAGGAAAATTGATAATAAAGACATAAAAATAATAATTTTTGGTGTGTTTTCAGATGATATTAAAAAGGAGTTATTAACAAAAATTGAAAGTGATAATAGAATTATATATATTGGTTGGTTAAAAGGAGAAGACGTTTATAGTTACTATTTAGCTTCAGATGCAGCAATTTTTCCAGGGACTAAATCAGCATTATGGGAACAAGCTATTTGCTGCGGATTACCGCTTATATGCAAAAAATGGACTGGAATGGAATATGTAGATGTTGGTGGTAACTGCATCTTCTTAGATAATGATGAGGAAAATTCAATAATTGAGAGTATAAAGCAACTTCATGGGAACCCTAAGATGTATAAGGAAATGAAAAAAGTAGCAGAGACCACCGGATATAATACTTTTTCATATGAAAAGATTTCTCGTCAAGCTATTTTTGTAGAGTAGTAAATGGATTCAATTTAATGTATTTAATTTTAAGGGGAAGTATTAAAATGCTCTCGAAAAGTGAAAAAGGACTATCCACAAACATTCCAGCAATAAAAAAAGATAGTAAAATAAGTTTTGCATTAATATTCCAACTATGTATACTAATAACTAATTATACTATTAAAGAAGTTTTTGTAATAGAAGATTCAACAATGCGTGAAGGTATCAGCTTAGTATCGATGATCTTGGTCGGAACTTTTTTTTTGAAAAACCTACCCACTGTATTAAATAGAATTGGAAGACTTTTTATTATAACTTATATATTTAGTATTACTATTTTTTTGTTGCATATTCTATTTTTTTCTAAAAATGCATATTATATAGTGAATATATCATTTTGGTTTTTCTTAATAGGTTTACCAACTGGATTGTTTATATTTCAATTAAAGACAAATCTATATTTTTAAATATGTTAATCAAGTCAGCGTATTATCAAATGGGAATTGGAATTATTTTTTTAATAGATTCTTTAATAAAAAAAAATAATAATTCTTTTGATTATGACATGGTATTTTCTTATTTAATCCTAGTTCCAACTGTGATTTTAATATATAAAAATTACAATAAATTCAAATTTATTGACTTCTCTTTAATCATAGCGGGAATAATTTCAATAGTATTAATAGGGTCAAGAGGTCCCATTCTATCAATTATATTATTTTATTTATTACTAATATTAATAAATTTTATTGAAAAGAGAAAAAAGGCTAAAACTATTTTTTTGTTTATTTTAAACTGCGTTTGTTTAGGTTTTTTTCTTACATTTTTGCAACCCATACTCCAAATACTTGTGAATTTAATTGCTGCTTTTGGTATACAAAGTAGAAGTATTTATTTGTTAACTACTAATAACGCTGATTTCTCTAGTGGAAGAACTGACATTTATAGTATAACGACTAATAAAATAGCTACCAATTTTGGGTTATGGTATAGCAGGAGATAGGGGATTTTTAAATGGTACTTATCCACACAATTTATTCCTGGAAGTGATAGCGCAATTTGGAATTATAATTGGGACATGTCTATTGGTCACTTTCTTGTTCTATTGGTTTAAAGGAGTTTTTAATAAAAATAAAACAGAAAAAAGCATTGTTATTATTTTAATGGGAATAGGATTATTTCAATTGTTTATTTCGAGTTCTTACTTAATGTCGAGCAATTTTTGGTTACTTATGGGTGCATGTATATCATCTGTACACTATAAAGTGAAGATTTAAATGTTTTCTTGGCATCCATTAAGGTGGAGAGGATTGTTTCATGAATAAAAAAATATTTTCAGATGTTATTTTGAATATTTTAGCATCTGCTTTCCCTATTTTTTTTCTTCAATTTTTATTATTACCTATTGTTGCCTTGAAGTTAGACTCTACTTCATATGGGTATTTAATAACTATTGTAACATGGTTGAATTTCTCGGCTTTGACGTTAGGGAGTGTATTGAATAATGCAAGATTAATTTATAATAATACCTATCAAGAATTAAATATTAAAGGCGATTTTAACATCTTGTTAGGATTATTTATTGGATTAAATCTAGTATTAATGTCTATAGGATTATGGTGCTTTAAAATATCTATAGATCCACTTAATATTATATTATTATTGATTACTTCAGTAATGATGATTATTAAGAGTTATATCATAGTAGAATTTAGAATTGAATTAAACTATAAATACATTCTTTTTGATAGTCTTTTTGTGTCATTAGGCTATGGAGTAGGATATATATTGTTTTTAATAACACAATATTGGCAGTTTATATATCTATTCGGAGCAACTTGTAGTTTTTTATTTGTGGTCCAAAAAACTAAAATATTAAAAGAACCTTATAAAAAAACTAAACTCTTTAAAAAAACAACTTATCAAACTTCTGCGTTATTATTTTCTGGGGTATTGAACACCTCTACCGTTTATATTGATAAGTTGCTTTTGTTTCCATTACTGGGAGGTCTGTCGGTTTCTATTTATTATACAGCAACTATATTAGGAAAGACTTTAGCGTTAGCTATAGGACCTATTACAGGGGTTTTTCTGAGTTATATTTCAAAATTAAAAGATATAAATAATAGAACGCTTATTTTAATTTTTTCTTTATGTATTTCCGGTGGAGTAATTGGATATATAATCCTGATGCTAATAAGTGAACCTATTCTAAAAATGCTATATCCTCAATTTGCTGAAGCTGCATTAAAATACCTAAATATAATTACAATATCAATAATAATTAATATGATAAGTAGTTTACTAAATGCAGTAATCTTAAAATTTTGCGAATTAAAATGGCAAGTAACATTAAATGCAACCTACCTAGTAATATACGTTGGTTTATCATTATTCTTACTCAGTTATAAAGGGTTAATAGGGTTTTGTATCGGAATATTAATTTCTAGTGTAATAAAAATGATAAGCATGATAGGCGTATACTACTTAACGAATATTAAAAAAGTGAGCTTATCCAAATAAATTTGGATAATAAGCGGGTCAAAATTGATAAGTAGAAACTAGTAATAGAATTTGAAAGAGAAGTGAGCTTAAAGAAAAAAACATTACCATTTTATGGATTATTATTAGAAATTAAGGAGAAAAAAATGAGCTATTATGAAATTACTTTTAAAAAAATAGAAAATAAAGAAGCTGTTATCGGTGTGGTTGGCTTAGGTTATGTGGGCCTTCCGTTAGCTGTCGAGAAAGCAAAAGCGGGATATAAAGTAATCGGGTTTGATGTTCAGGCAGCTCGTGTTGAACAAGTAAACATGGGGATTAATTATATTGGGGATATTGTAGACCAAGATCTAAAAGATATGATTAAGAAAGGTATGCTTGTGGCAACGACCGATTATGCAAGAATTCAAGAAGTGGATGCAGTAGCCATCTGTGTACCTACCCCATTAGACGTATACCAGCAGCCAGATACGTCCTATGTAGAACGCTCTTCGAAGGAAATAGCAAAGTATGCCCACGAAGGAATGCTGGTTGTTTTAGAATCAACCACTTACCCAGGTACTACCGAAGAAATTGTTAAACCGGCTTTAGAAGAAAAAGGCCTGGTCACTGGGGAGACTGTATTTATTGCATATTCTCCTGAGCGAGTTGATCCAGGAAACAAACAATTTAAAACAAAGAATACTCCAAAGGTTGTAGGGGGAATAACTGAGAATTGTACAAAAGTTGCTTCGAAATTATATCGTAATGTCCTTGAAGGTGATGTATTTGAAGTTTCCAGTCCTGCTGTTGCAGAAATGGAAAAAATATTTGAAAATACATTCCGACATATAAACATTGCTCTTGCTAATGAAATGGCTATTCTTTGTGAAAAAATGGGCATTGATGTGTGGGAAGTAATTGATGCTGCTAAAACTAAGCCATATGGTTATATGGCATTCTATCCTGGGCCAGGATTAGGTGGTCATTGTATCCCGATCGATCCATTCTATCTAACATGGAAGGCTCGTGAATACAATTATCACACACGTTTAATTGAACTCGCAGGTGAAATTAATAACAGTATGCCTGATTATGTTATCACCCGTTCAATGGAAATATTGAATAATGAAGGAAAAGCATTACGAGGAGCAAAGGTTGTCGTTTTAGGGGTAGCTTATAAGAAAGATATTGACGATGTTCGTGAATCCCCAGTCTTAAAAATTGTTGATTCACTTAACCAGCATGGAGCTGACTATAAAGTTGTTGATCCATATGTCACATCATTTAAGTCAGGTAAAGCAATTATAGAAACTGTTGAACTGACAAAAGAACTGCTTAGTGAAGCAGACCTTGTACTAGTGACCACAGATCACTCCAATTTCGACTATGAGATGGTTACGTGCGAAAGCAAAGTCATCTTCGATACCCGGAACGCTCTGAAGGATATTGAAAAAGTAAATAAATATTACAAATTGTAAGATAAAAACTGGTTACAGACATAAAGAGACACAGGGACGTTCCTGTGTCTCTTTCATATCTATAAATTGGGGAAAGATAGTGTAATTTGCCTTGCAAAACAACCCCATATTTACAACCAAAAAAGCGTTTGCAGGAAAAAGATTAATCTGGCAATTGCCCTCTATTCCTACTTCTTTCCAGAAGAAATTAACGCTACAGCACTATATTTTCCGAGTGTTAACTACGCCTTTTTGTCTCCCACTGAGTATATCACCAGCTTTAAATAAATAATTTCCAACTCCTAAGTACACATTTATGGAATGTTTTTGAAAAATATACAAAATGATACATTATGTTGTTATAATAAAATAGGTTCTATAGATCAGGTCTAAATAACTAACAATAAAACGAGGAATCATCCATTGGATTGGAAACTCCAAATGAATTGCGGAATAGATCAATGGTTCCATATGTTGCCAAATCATAAAAACTACATATCAATCAAAAACCAGCTTACAAAGCTTAAAGAAGATATTTATGAACAGCCCTCAATCATGATAGTCGGAGAATTCAATGCAGGCAAATCAACATTCATCAATGCATTGCTTGGAGAAAAGGTTTTATCTTCTGATGTAACACTCAAATTGAGTGATAAGACCCTCACGTTTTTGTCCAAGTATTTCTCTAGTTTCATTAAAAAAACTCTACTTTTCTTTCGTGTTTCTCAAATCTTTTCTTTCTTCTAAATAAATTAAAAAACCGCTTCAATCTGGCCATAGTCTTTCCTGTTGCTAAAAACATTATAATAATCTTTTTTACCTATATAGCTAGAATTTTTAGTAAGTAATATGATATTTTTTTACTATATTTAACCTAATATAAAGAGGAAATGGGAGAAGACAATTTATGAATTGGTTTGTGAACCTCGTGACTTTTGGTGCTGCTGGAAGAGTTGAAGAAAAAGTAATCCTTTATAATGAACTTTACGCTAGATATAAGAAGCTCTTTGATGAAGCTGAAATGAAAAAAGAGGAACTAAATAGCACATTTGAAACTCTAATTAAACAAAAGGTCCTGTCTGTAAAATCCCTAAAAAAGATGAGAGTGTTTACAAAGCATATAATGAATTCAAATTTTGTAGAAGTTGAAAGATCAAATGGAATGAGGTCAAATTCTACAAAATTAACTCATATAAATAATACCTTATCCTCCGCTCATGCAGCCTTATATGCTTCAGGAGGTTTGTCTGCTGGGCTGGGAACAGCTGTGGGCGCATGGGCATTAGTATCAAACTTAGGATTTGCTTCAAC
Source organism: Metabacillus kandeliae (assembly GCF_021166585.1). Lineage (GTDB taxonomy): Bacteria > Bacillota > Bacilli > Bacillales > Bacillaceae > Metabacillus_B > Metabacillus_B kandeliae. The sequence goes on along the minus strand of NZ_JAJOZE010000003.1, from coordinate 165,477 downwards.
AGGAGCTTGGATTGGGGGATTAAGTGGCGTAGCAGCTACAAATTCTACCTTAGCATGGTTTGGGGGAGGAGCATTAGCTGCTGGTGGTGGAGGAATATTAGCAGGTACTGCTGTCTTAGGTGGACTTTTTGCTATTCCAGCGATAGCAATAACCGGTTGGTTAAGTCATAAAAATGCAAATAAAAAAATAGAAGAACTTGAAAAAAGCATGAATGAAATTAATTTGATTATGCCAAAGTTAAAAGAGGAAATTAAAGAATTAGATGAATTAAAAGTAAAGGTATACGAACCTGCTAAAGCATTAATTTTAGAATTAACATCAACAACAACATTATTAGAGTATGAGTTGAAAAGAAGACGCAAACAAGTCTACAGAATGCCAATGATTTCAAGATTAATAAAAATAGCAAGAAAATCTATTTTAAAGAAAAACTATTTCTCACAAAAAGATATGACAGTAATACTTCCACTTATTGATATTGCAGATCATCTTTCCGCACTAATTGATACAAAACTCTTAAATGTTAAGTAAGACTAACCTAAGATTTCAATTTATAGTTCTAAAAATTACTATGTACACTTTGAAGACAGTACACTATGTACCCAGGAATGAGGAAAAAAATAAATGATATTATTGTTAATCACTTTATGACTCTATCGTTAAGGAAATAATTTATCACAATGGTATAATTATCCTTTAGGCTAAAAGGTTGGAAAGGATGATAAATAGCATGGATTCAGCCTACCTACATAATTCCGTTTTTGATATTGAGTTGAAAAGAAGAGAACTAGAACAACAAAATTTAACACGATCAGAAGTTAAGCACTGGTTAGAGGATCATTATCGTGTTTTTTCCAAGAAGAGTGCGTTTACTTGCTTATGCTGCAACAAGCCAGTAAACATGAATTTAACGAAAGATGAAGGACGTCCTTTCTATTTTCGCCACATTGATGAAAGTGAATGCTCTTATTCTGAAAATACCAGAACGTATGAAAAGCATGTTTCTAAACTTGAGAATCATTCTAAAAAAAATATTGGTCTCACTATTTTTAAAGAGATATTAGAAGGAGAGCTAAAACCTTATGATGTTGTGATTGAGCGAGGATATCATTATAAAAAGAAGCTTTCGTTTATTCCGGACTTTATTATAAAGTTTCCTAACTCAGAGGAACGCTGGGCAATTGATTACTTTACAGCAATTGATCAAGGGCTAACCTCAGGCAGCTACGCCCGCCACTTATCAAAGAGAATGAAAACTTATAAAGAAGAAGGCTTTAAGCCCTTTTCATTTGTAGATTATAGCTGGCTTTCTTATTTGGAAGAAACGAATAAAGGTACACTTCTTACGGCTGAAAGCCATGTAACTAGTAAAGCACGTGAAGATGAATTGTGGGATACATTCCTTCATGAAAATGTTAGAGGAGAGTTACTGGAATTTTTCGTAACAGAAACTAGGTCGAATAGAGACGAATTTGATACTCGTAACATTGCCTATGTAGATATATATAATCGTTTATGTACGATTTTTCGCTTTATCCAACTATCCCAACATGAACGAACGATCACTTTTTATAAATTATCATCTTCAGAAGTTCCCCTCGCAAAAGCATTAACGGTAAATGCTGATCAAAATCATTTTGTCCTTTCAAAGGAGAATGATGATGAGAGTAGAAAAGAGTTTCTGAGAAAAATAATAGAAAGGAGAAGGATGTTTGAGCAAGAACATCAGAGGCTGAGGGAAGAACAAGAACGAATGAGGGCAGAAGAAAAAAGAATACAAATAGAGCAAGAAAAGCAGAACGCTTGGGTAAAAGCTGACGAGGAAGAAAGGTTAGAACAAAGGCAGAGAGACAACGAATTGCAAGATGAGGGATTGGAAAGAGAAGCTCAAGAAACGATGAGAAGAGCAGCTTTAAGACCTATCGAGGTTCATCCAAACCAGTGGAACCACGAATCTAAGAGTCCAAACCCTTATAGCAGCTATACCTATCAAAAAGCTTCTACTGCAGCCACGAATGTTAAAGCAGATAAAATAGATAAGGAGAAAAAAGAGAAGATACGAGAATTATTGCTTTCCCAGCCGATCACGGGAGAACTCTTTATCGGTGGCGATATGCAGTATTGGCGGAAGGTGATCTTGAAGTGGATAAAAGAAAACCAATCAGATGATGCCCTTGTTGTATCGTTACAAAAAATTATCGCTTACATGAAGAATTCTGAAGTCTCCTTTAATCAACATAATAACCTCGTAAAGCATCCGATAAAGAATTTCTTGGAATTTTATGTGAAAACATTGAAAAAAGAATTAAAGAAAAAGATTGAGCTGAGTATTCGAGAATAGTTTTTGGTGCTTGTGAAAATAGCTTAGCTTAAGTAATGAAATATTGAAAATATTAAACTTTACTGCTAATCAATAAGCCAGCCTGGAATCCAGGCTGGCTTAAATTATTATATAGGATTCTCTCGATTATAAGTAAAATACATGCAAGGTTAATAATATTTATAGGTTCATCAGCATAAAAGGAAACCACCTTTTATTAGATTACCAGGAAAGCAATTTCCAATGCAGAAGATTACTGGAACCTATGATTATAGCAGTGGTACAGCACTAGACGTTAAGGTGCTGGATGAGTATGATTCGTTCCTGACTAAAGTAACCAGCGAGGATAAACATATTTACATCGGCGGTACTTATAACGGTGAAGATTTCCATTTTAATATTTTGTTTGATGGTGCTACAAAGAATTAATTTCAATAAGAACAGGTTCCTTATTTAAGGGCCTGTTCTTTTTATTTGCACTAAAAAGTTTTCAGAATACATTGCAACTAATTTGTTCTATATGTTAGCATGAAAATACAAAGTACAGAAAACTGTATATTGAAAGGACATAACATGAATATCTTACAAGATCTCTACTCAAAAAGCGGCATGGTCATGCGTAAGGTAGCGGAGGAGCTGCTGTTTGTGGAAGTAGGTGAGCGGGTTCCTAAAATTAATGAGCTGGCTGAAAAATATGCCGTGGGAAGAGGTACGATTCAGAGTGTGCTGAAAAAGATGGAGGAAACGGACTGTATCAAGCTGGAGTCGAGAGGCCATTTAGGGACCTTTCTTCGAATGAAAAATGTTCCTCTTCTTTTGAATTATGGAGGAGTTTCAAACCTTGTTGGTGTTATGCCGCTTCCTTATTCAAAGAAATATGAAGGGCTGGCAACAGCTTTGCATGAAGAATTCAGTCAGATTGATCTTCCATTGCATGTGGCGTTTATGAGAGGAGCCCAGGTAAGGGTGGCTAATGTTCTGGAGGGCCGTTATGACTTTGCAGTGGTTTCGAGGTTTGCAGCGGAGGAGGCTTGTGAGCAGAATAAGGATCTCCTGATTGTAAAGGAGATGGGTGTGTCCACTTATGTTACACAGCATGCTCTGATTTTTTCTGATGTAAAAGAAAGGCTGGAGGATGGAATGAAAGTAGGGGTGGATAGCTTTTCAACGGATCAGCATGCTTTGACATTGGCTGAAACAGAGGGAAAAAAGGTAGAGATGGTTCAGCTGAATTACATGCATTTGTTAGAGAACCTGAAGGCGAATAAGATTGATGCGATGGTTTGGAACGTGGATGAAATTGATAAAAGCCGTTTTCACATTACTTCGCTTGCATCAGAAAAGGCAAGGCATATGGATAAGGAAATGAGCAACGCAGTGCTTGTTGTCCACGCAAGTAATAAAAAGATCCAGTATTTGTCCAATTTGCTGGATTCTGAAAAAATTCTAAAAATCCAGCAGGAAGTTGAAAGAGGAGAGAGGATTCCGAGTTATTAAAGGGGGAAAGCATGTGTCATCTTTGAAAAAGCGTCTTGAGATTTTATATGAAAACAAGGCCATTACACACCTGTCAAAGGAGATCTGCGAATCGGCCATTGACCGTTTTATTAAGCCGGATCAGGAGGAATCATACGCCATGCTTGTGACCCATCTCGCTATGGCGATTACTAGGCACGAGCGAAAAGAGGCAATGGAAGGCCCTCCAGAGGAAATGATGGCTGAAATACGGCAATCGTTCCATTTATCAGAAGCGGAAGAAAAGGTGAACTGGATAGAGGCCAAGATGCCCGGCTTTCCAGAAGAGGAGAAGCAATTTTTATTAATGCATTTTGTAAGCGCTTTAAATAACGAGAAGAGAGAGGGATTGGGATGAAGGTAGTGATCGGGGGACAGGTGGAAAAGAAAGAAATTGAAGCATTGGTGAAGGAGGCTGGCAGCGGCGCCATCCAAACTGAGGTGAAATCAGATTTAGACGCAGCGATGGCGGTGAAGTCAGGCCAGGCAGATTACTATATTGGAGCGTGTCATACAGGAGGCGGCGGAGCGTTGGCAATGGCCATTGCCCTTATTGGGAAGCCAGCCTGCGCTACCGTGTCAATGCCGGGCAAGCCACCGGAAGAAAGCAAGGTTCAGGAGGCAGTTAGCCAGGGGGCAAAGGCTTTCGGTTTTACGGGAGATCATAAAGAGTCGGCAGTGAAATTCATAGTAAAGGCTCTGCTTGCAAAATAGAAAAACAGGGGATGGAGAAGGGGGATATTTATGCTGGAAGCGGTATTGTTAATTGCGATTGGGGTTTTAACTGCGGTGATGGCGAACTTGGGGATCGCTGTCTTCAATGATGGGATAAGGCCGATTGTGCCTGAGAATCTGGAAGGCCGCATGAGCCGGAAGGAATTAGGGGTAACGGCGTTTGCGATGAGCTTTGGACTGGTGATCGGATTTGGGATTCCAATATCCATTTCAGGGAGCATATTGCTGATACACAGCATCCTTCTTGGAACTGATATTATCGGGCTTGCCTTTAAACGGGGCAAATTCTCTACTGTCATTGCCGGGGCACTTGGCGGATTATACGGGGCAGGCATTTATTTTGGTCTGCAGGCAGTAGTAAATGCGTTTAAAATGCTCCCGCTGAACTTTATTGACGGATTTAATAAAATCGGTGAGCCGGTTGTTGTTTCGTTCATGGTATTCCCAGCGATCGCGATCGCTCTTCAATTCACTTTGAAAAAGGGAATTCTTGCGTTTGTGGTGGCTGCTCTTGCAAGACAGCTGATTGTTTTCGTTAATACAGAAAAGCTGCTTTCCATTAATGGTTCTCCTCTTGTTCTGAGCCCGGAAGGTATCGCTTTGATTGTCGGCATGGTGTTTTTAATTGCTTTTGCCATGAGGGAAAAATCGGAGGAACAAAATCTGTCAACACTCGCTACGCTCTTTACGGACAGGGTCCTGAAGATTAAAAAATATGCTTGGGTGCTTATGATCAGCGGAGCGCTGATTGCGGCAGCTACACATTTGCTGTTGATTGCCGGTGATCCGATCTCATTAAGTCTATTGGCAAAAGGGAAGGTGGCCGAGGGCGGATTTGCAGCTTTAGCTAAGGCGATTGGATTTGTCCCGCTGATTGCCAGCACGGCCATTGCAACAGGCGTATATGGCCCGGTTGGTTTTACCTTCGTTTTTGCCGCTGGTCTTTTTTCGCCAAATATCGTTGTTGCCATTATTGCCGGCGCCATTATTATTTTCCTTGAGATTCAGCTGCTGACACAGCTCGCAAAGCTTCTGGACCGTTATCCTGGAATCAGGGCATCTGGAGAAAACATCCGGACAGCAATGACACGCGTTCTGGAGGTGGCACTGTTAGTCGGGGGAGCGAATGCTGCTAATGCCATTGTCCCAGGGCTTGGTTTCTTCGGGATTGCGGGATTCTATTTATTAAATGAAGCAGCAGGGCGTCCGATCGTTCGTATGGCAGTCGGGCCGATTGGGGCTATAGCAGTCGGAATATTGGGAAATATCTTGGTTTTATTAGGGCTTTATACGCCGCCGCAATAAAGGAGTGGAAGTATGTACATCCAAACTGTGAACGGAAGAATCAATCCGGAGGAGATGGGGATCTGCGCTTGCCATGAACACTTATATGTGGATTTAAGCAGGATTAAAGGAAACCGGGATACATGCCTTCAGGATACAGAAGCCGTCATAAAAGATTTAACAGGTTTTGCCGCTTGCGGAGGTCAGGCTGTTATTGAAATGACGAATAGCGGTATGGGAAGGGATGTTAAGAAGCTGAAGGAAATCAGCAGCAGAACAGGACTTCATATTATTGCAGCAACAGGCTGCTATAAGGATCCCTTTATTCCGGATGAAAAAAATTTCTGGAAGCGGGAGCAGTTTGCTGAATGGATGATCAGTGAAATTCAGGATGGGATAGAAGGGACTGGGATTAAACCGGGGGTCATTGGAGAAATTGGCTCAAGCCTCAATGAATTTAAAGAAATTGAAATCGAGCTATTCTATGGGGCAATTGCGGCAGCAAAAGAAACGGGGCTTCCGCTCTCCACCCATACAACGCTTGGAACTCATGCCTTGCAGCAAGTGAATTTATTTTCAAAGGAAAATCTCCCTTTAGAGCAAGTCATTATTGGGCATCAGGACTTGAATGAGAGGGACGAAATCGTATTAGAAGTTCTCAAATCAGGGGCATTTGTGGCGCTTGATACTGTTGGGAAGGAGAATTACCGCAGCGATCAGGATCGCCTCACATCGCTTCTGAAGTTTTTGGAAAACGGCTATGAAAATCAAATTCTCTTATCCACCGATTTGACGAGAAAGTCTCATTTAAAGCAGAACGGAGGACAGGGATACGATTATGTGCTGCGCTCTTTTATTCCAAAGCTGAAAGATGCAGGGGTAACAGAAGAGACGGTGGAAAAACTGCTTGTTAAAAATCCGAAAAGAGCATTCAGCATCAAAAGAAGGGTGACGGCAGATTATGAGATATGAAGCATCTATTTTACCTGAAAGAACATTAGACGAAGCAAAAGATCTTCAGTTTTCATTAGTGAATGAAATAACAAAGGAATTTCAGGAGAACGAATTTTTTCACACAGGAGATGTTGGACTTCATCCGGCAAATAAGCGTCCTTTAATGACTGCCCGGGTAGAGAATGTTCTCGCCGCTGCTTTTCATGGGGAGGCATGTGCACTTGTAAGAGGAAGCGGAACTGGAGCCATTCGCTTGATCTTGAGTATTCTCGCGGAACCAGGAGATTACTGTATCGTTCATACGGCACCGATGTACACGACCACTAAGGAAACGTTCAGACTGATGGGGCTGGAGAAGGAGACTGCTGATTTTAATGATAAAGAGGCTTTACGGAAAAAGCTGAAGGAGAATCAGCATTCAAAGGTATTTTATGTCCAGCATGCCCGGCAGCAGCCCACAGATACCTATGATTTAAAAGAGGTCATTCAGCTTGTGAAAGAGTGCCGTCCTGATCTGCCGATTGTTGTGGATGATAATTACTGTGCGATGAAGATGAAGGGAATCGGGATTGAGTATGGGGCGGATTATTCGACATTCTCCGGCTTTAAGCTAATGGGGCCGGAAGGAATCGGAATTGTGATTGGAAAAAAGGAAGGCATTGAAAAACTTCATAACCGCAATTATTCAGGCGGAGGGCAGGTGCAGGGCTATGAAGCACATGAATTGCTCCGCAGCATGGTGCTCGCACCTGTTGCCCTTGCCATCCAGAATGAACAAGTAGAAGAATTATGCAATAGGCTGAATGCTGGGGAACTTGACGGAATCAAAGAAGCTTATATGACCAATTCTCAATCAAAAAATGTCATTTTAGAGCTGGAAAAACCGCTGGCAGAATCGGTTATTCAAGTAGCTTCAAAACACGGGGCAGCCACGTACCCGGTTGGAGCCGAATCCCGGTTCGAATTAATTCCGATGATTTACCGGGTATCCGGAAGTTTTCTGGAAAGCCGCCCGGAATTAAAAGAAACCGGACTGCGGATCAATCCAATGAAATCTTCAGCAGAAACAGTACTACGCATTTTGGAGAATTCTTTAAAAGACGCAGCAAAGGGATGACAGACCGATGTTTATTGAAATGATGCAGAAAAGAAATGAGGGATTGATCCGGTCTTCGGTTAAGCTCCACCAAGAAGGAGCTATACCGCCCAATACGTATGTAATAGATGCAGATGCCCTTGAACACAATGTAAATGCCATCAGCATGGAAGCTAAGAGACATGATTTAAATTTGTACTATATGACAAAACAAATTGGACGGAGCGGCTTTGTCGGCAAATTAATTGAAAGAAACGGCATTGAGCAGGCAGTAGCTGTAGATATCGATGAGGCCTATACGCTTTCTGAGGCTGGCTGCAGAATTGGCAACGTGGGTCACATTGTTCAGCCTGGGAAAAACCAATGGGAGAAAGTCCTTCGTTCAGTCAAGCCCGAGGTCGTCACACTCTTTTCCTATGAAAGAGCTAAACAGTTATCGGATGCTGCACAAAAACTTGGAACTGTTCAGAATGTCATCTTAAGAGTGATCAAAAAGGGAGATATGATTTATCCTGGTCAGTTCGGCGGATTTTCGCTTGAAAACCTTGTTCACGAGCTCCCTGTTTTAATGAAGCTCGGTGGAATTCATATTAAGGGTGTCACGAGTTTTCCGGCTCTAAAGATAAACGAGGAAAAAACAGATTATGTTTTCACCTCCAACATGGCTACCCTACAGGCTGCAGCAGCTCTGCTCGAGAATACAGGCATCAGGGCTGAGCATATCAATGCTCCCGGTGCAACGAGCTGCTATACCGCTCAGATGCTAAAGCAAGCTGGCGTTACGCATGGGGAACCTGGACATGCATTAACTGGGACGACACCGCTGCATGCGGTAAATGAACATTTAGCTGAAATTCCGTCCATAGTCTATGTGTCAGAAATTTCTCATCTGGATGATCAATTTGCGTATACGATTGCTGGCGGATTCTATACAAGATCCCAAATGGAAAGTGCTCTCTACGGCTCTTCTGCGAGTGAGATCGTAATACAAAAAACCTCAGTTTCCGGCGTTTCAAATGAGAACATAGATTATTACGGTTCTCTTTTAAGACAGGAAAACATGAAAGCAGGAGATACAGCGATTTATGCCTTTAGGACACAAATATTTGTAACCCGTGCTCATGTAGCCTACATCCGGAAAGCAAATACAAACCAGCCAGAGGTCGTTTATTTTCAGCAAAGGGGACGATAAGGATGGGAAAGCTGACATTGTTCGTATTAGACGGTTTCGGCATCGGGGCTATGGCAGACTGCAAAGAAACGGTCCCTCAGGATGCTGGCGCTCATACGTACCGGCATCTTCAGGAGAAGGTTGCGGTCAAGCTTCCAGTATTAGAGCGGCTTGGATTAGAAAAGCTTGCCGGCGGCAATAGTGTCCCGCAAGCAGCCTATGGGAAAAGCAATCTAGCGCATTACGGGGCTGATACCTTTATGGGCCATCAAGAGCTGATGGGAAGCCGCCCGGGTATTCCTGCCAAACGGCTGATGAAAGACATTGGCACAAAATTAAAAACTGAGCTTCAGGCAGAAGGATATGACGTCCGTTATCCCTTGGAAGGTGCGCCAATCCTATTAGTCGAAGAAGCCGTTGTAGTCGGTGACAACCTTGAATCACAGCTTGGAAATATCATTAATGTCGTCTGTGATTTAAACAAAGTGACCTTCGAGGAAGCTGGCGAGATTGGAAAAGTAGTCAGGAAACATGTGGACACAAGCAGGGTCATTGTATTCGGAAACAAAAAAACAAACATAGACCGCATTCTATCTTCAGTACAGGAAAAGGCACCAGGCCAATGGGGAGTCGACAGCCCCAGTTCAGGCGTTTATGGAGAAGGATACCGCGTGCTTCACCTGGGGTATGGTGTGGAATACGAAAAGCAATTTGCCTACATGGCAGAACAAGCAGGCTATCCGGTTTATCGAATCGGCAAAACAGCGGACGTTATTCAGGCTAATGGCTTCAGCGATCCGGTAGTTGAAACCAAGCAATTACTGGAAACCTATGAAAAACTATACCGATCCAGCGAAAAAGAGGCCACCTTTCTCGTAAACGTCCAAGAAACCGATCTGGCCGGCCATAAAGAAGACAGCAGCTGGTACAAAGAAGTACTTGAGGAAGCGGATCAGTTCTTCGGCTCATTTATTGAAACACTTGATGAAGACGATCTGCTCATTATCACCGCGGACCATGGCAATGACCCAACAATTGGGCACTCTAACCATACCCGGGAGCAGACTCCTATTTTAATAGTAGGAAAGCAAGTAAAACCAAATGATATTGGAACTCGGATGACGATGGCGGACATTGCGGCGACGATGTGCGAGTATAGGGGATTACCGAAGCCTGAGTTTGGGGTTAGTTTTTTGGGGGAGATTTTGGAAGCATAGGGACGGTTCTCGTGCTTCTTTTCTATTGATAGGGATAGGAAGCATGGGGACGGTTCTCATGCTTCTTTTTCATTAATAATGTTATTTATTGGCTTGCTAGAGAAATTGAAAGTTTTAATGCAATATACTCCGAGGAAATCTGCACTTGGTATTTCATTTTTTACTATATAAATGCATAAAAGAGCTGAAAATTATTCAGCCCTTGGTAGCTTTATAGCTCCTGTTCTACTGCTTCTAATAAGGTTTGAACCGGATTATCTAATCATCTAGTAAATCCAAGTAATATTTATCGTCTTCTGCTAGCTTTCTTAAAAATTCTTCAAGAGAAGTCGCAATCTGAATATCATAATAGTAAACTGGGCTTTTATTACTTTCATTCAATCCTAATGACATTAAAGCAGATTCACTGCCTACGAAAAATATTATTTTGTCCTTTTCATATTCCTCATAGATTTCTATGTCTGGATAAAACTCATAATCATTAACTCTTAATCGAAAATCTCTAATTGAGTAAGGATCCATAATGCGATTTATATTAAATTCAGAACCTTTAATAAATCCATATCCAACTTCCGGCTGTTTTATTTCCATTGAACACTTGAACCACTTTTCCACCCGCGACTGCCGGTATATTCATACCCATTGCAGAACCGGGACCCTTTTTGCCTGCAAGATCAATGCCCTTATGCCCGTCCGGATGGAGAGTGTCATTTGCCGCAAATGCAGTAGAAACCCTGAAATTAGACAAATAGTAGCTTGCCGCTTGGGATTGCCCGGCCCCGCCGGGCTCATTAGGGTATACCAGGGAGACTCATGCCATTATTTTTGTAGTAATCAATCTCCGCTTGGCTCATGCCTTGGCTTGCAGCATTGTTCGAGTCATTTTCATACATTCTCCAAGCCATGTCCTCACCAAACTGCTGTTTCGCCCACTCCATATTCGCTTTTTCAGAAGCAGACATATGGTTATAGGTGTATTCTCTCCACTGTTTCTCCTCCGCGTCAGAACGTCTCTGATACTTTTGAGAGGATTCCCATTGTGAATCGCCCACTTTGTCACGACCCTGCTGATAATCAAACATTTTCTGCTGCCAAGCTCGGTCATATTTGGTCTGAGACTCCCATTTCGCATCCGATGCAGCATCACGGCTTCGATCATATTTCGTTTGTGATTCCCACTGAGCATCTGCCGGGGCATCCCTGGTCTTTGTATAGTCAAACTGCGATTTCCATTGCGAATCCCCCACAGCATCCCGTGAGCGTTGATACGCCTGATCTGTTGTGCGGTTATAGGCATCCATCATTGCTTTGGATCTCTCCGCTTCAAGGGCCGCAATCATGGCGTTTTCATCTGCCGGGTTGTTCAGATCAGAGATCCGGCGCTGGAAATCATCCATTGTCTGCTGTTCCTGCAGGTTCAGGTTGTTCAGGGAGGTTTGACGGGTATTGTTCTGCGCTACCTGTGCGGTGACGTTCTCTCCGCTTGCTGTCAGGCCGTTATTAGCCATCATTTCATTGAGCTTCTGTCCGTTCTGCATGTTCACCACATCAGCCTGATTCCTTGCTTGCTGATTCCTTGCTTGCTGATACTGCGGCGCCACTTGTCCCATTTGCTGATTTACCTGTCCGACTGCTTTATCCCTTGCTGCATAATACTGCGCCAGCTGCGCTTGTTTCTGCTGATTAAAATAGTCATCCATATAGGACTTTTGCTTATTCATCAGATCTACTTGAATCTTATTCTGATCAATCTGAGGAGTGGTATTGTAATTCCATTTATTCGCCACATCGTTGTACTGCTTCATTTGAGCAGCCGTAACGCCTGTATTGTTCTGCAGAGCCTGGCTTGTACGGTTTAAAAACCGCATATCCACGGACTTTGTATAGTCGCTATTTGGATTCGCCTGCCGGTATGCGCGCTCTTCTGCAGCATTAGCGAATGATGTTGCGGTTGGGTTGTTGTAAACCATACCACCTGCAGCCTGAGGCTTTGCAGCAGCTACAACAGGTTTGGTTACAACTGCTGTCGGTTCTTTAACGATTGTCGCCATGCTTTCACCCCTTATAAGAAGATGATTCTTTTCGTTTTTGCATCCACTTTGTAGCTTTCATGCTGCTTGAATCGGTCAGCATATGCCCCGAAATCAAGGTCTATATAATCAAATGAGTCCCGGTTTCGCTCTGAAAGGACTGGGAACGAAAAAATGTCCTGCATATCTGTTGTCTGCAAGACATCTCCTTCCATTTCTCCCTTATCCAGAATGACTTCTCCGGTAGTATTGTCGTAATAAATTCGCCTGCCTATTTGCATAGTGCCCTCCTATTCATATGCCACCCATGAATATGACCCAGCAACTGCTACCGAAAGTCTAAATCCATCATTAGTGAAGGAAGGCTGCGTTACATGTCCTAATTCCTGATTACCTAAGTTCACCATCTGAATTCCGCTTCCTAACGGGAAGATTGAATTGTCAATCATACCTGATTGATAATAGTTTGTAGTTTGTGAGGCAGGATTTAATACGGCATAAACCATTTTCGGCCTAAACGAGAGCCCATTTACAATCAGCTTCCGGTCGTTAAAGTTCTCACTTGGATAAGCTACTCCAGTAGCAGATTTCCTCCCGGTGCTCACGCTGCTGATGTTACCTGCCAAAGAATCCAAGCTCTCCGTGCCTATTGCCGACGTACCCTTTGCAGTAAGGTTAGCCGCCACTTTATTCTTCACATTCTGAATCACTGTCTTCAAGTCATCAAAAGAGCCTGTAGCCGATGCGGGGGAGCCAATAACACCCGCTAAATTGGTTTTACCGTTATTGGCATTTGTAAAAAGCTCTTTTAGTACCCCTTCAAGGTCTGCTGCTGTAAATAGGTTAGATGCATCAGCCACCGTGATATTGGATGCTTGCTTTGCTGATGGTGCAAGTTTTACCGCCGTAATCGCATTATCAGGTATTTGCCCCAGCGAAACGTTGTCTATTTGTGTTTTAAGCCACTCAATAAGCCCCTGAAGAGTGTTAGAACTGTTGCCAATCGGTGTTACTCCAATGTTATCCGCGCCACTTTTCCCCTTCTCCGCACCCGATAGCTGATCAATCAAGTGATTAAGTGCTGCCCGCAATTCCTCAGGCGAACTGTCAAAATAAGCCTTTAAATCATTGGAGTTCATGGCGGGCTGATCTTCCAAATCACTTAATTTTCTTGAAAACCCATTCAATTTATCAAACATCTTCTCACTCCTTACTTTACAGCGGACTGCATTTTGTATTTAATACCAACAGAAAGAAGCCCCAAGCTTTCCTCCGGTTCCTCATTGCTGATGACCAGTTGAAAGTGTGTGACTTTCTTCGCTTTGATCTTCGCCATTGTCTCCTGCGGAAATTCACTCGTAACGAAAGAAAAATGGTTGAAGTCGAGATTTTTGAAGTCGAACAGGTTCATCTTTGCTGTTTTGATGATGCCGCTCTCCTTTTTATTGGAGATGTAGCTGAGGTTAGCAGAGGTTTTGCTGTCCGGCTTAATGCTGAAGTACACCTTATCAATCAGCTTCTTCATTTCATGAGCACCGAAGGTCATGTGCTTGGACTTCCAATAGGCTTTAATCGCCTTTCCGTCGTCATTATACGGACGTTGCTCGTCAGGACGCATAAAACGGTGTATAAGGCCGTCTTTGGAACTGCCAAAGTATAAGTTTCCTCGATCTCCAAAAAACAGGAGGCGGGGATATTATCGTAAATAAGCCACTCCTGAACACGGTAATCAAAGAGATACACCTTCTCATTGACCGCTATCCAGTATTTGTTGTCGTAATCAAAGGTGATCGCCTTATCAATGTTCGGTTCTTGTTTCAGCATGCTGTCAATATTCTCAGAAAGATGCAGCACATTGCGCTCATCCCTAACATTTGTTGACTGCAGCATGTAAATGCCCTTTTTCGAAAGCATAACCGGGTTGTTTTCCACGATTTGAATGGAATTAGAAGCAATGGTCCCTACCTGATCGTTTAACGGGATGATCGGGAAGAATGCTTCACCGTCCACCATGGTATATTGCATCTTCCAGAGTGAGTTTTCCTTATGAACGATCAAGGAATCGTACTGTTTAGAGAAGCCGACTACCTTTTCAACGTCCAGTCCGATCTTGTAGAAGCCGTTTTCCGGCCAATACGTCGGATCGTACAGGCCGCTGCGCCATACATAGCTGGGCATATCCGGATTTCCGCTGAAAAACACCCTGGTATCATTGGCGCCGCCGTACAGCACCATGAATTTGCACTTTTTGATCTTGGCAGCACTACCGTCTATCGTCTTATAGGCGGTAATAACGACGTTATTCGTCCCTTTTGATGGCGCGGTCGTGAACGTCACCTTTCCTGCTGCCCGATCCACGGTGAAATCTGTTCCTTCTTTCTTGTCCGTGTTGTCCACTCGGGCTTTTACCTCTGTAGCATCCAGTCCTTTCAGGGATAAGGTAAACTCCTTTGATGTCCCATCGCCTGTAAAGCTGTCCTTGAACCCTGTACCAAGCAGATTAAAATCCTCAAAGGCTGTGCCGCGGCCTGCAGGGTCTTTGGATATGGAGACTGTCGGTATATAAGGCTCTACCGGCTTAACGTCTTTTCCATCAAATACAAGGAACTGCGCCCCATCCATCATGTACATTTTGTCGTTCATCATAAAAAAAGACATCGGGGAATCAGACAGTCCGGTGTACTTCTCGATAGGTCTTACGGCTTCGGTATATAATTCACTTTCCCATGAAAGCAAGTGTGTTCAGCTCCTTTCTTGGAGGCATAACAAAAGAGCCGATGTTAAACACCCGCCCTTTTTTGTGATGAAATTAGCATTTTAACTCGATGAGTGGTTGATCTTAAAACCTAATTAGTTTTAACATTATTGACAAAATCTTTATTTTTGGATAAATATTCTTGGGTCGATACAATATACATAAAAATCAATAATAATCCAAAGCCCCAAGAGATAATTGCAGTTAATAAAGAACCGTCATTGAGAATTATCATTGTGTATACCAGCAGAGCTGAGTATTTATACCTCTCTTCACTGTGCCTAGAAATTGAATCTACAAATTTCAATATGCTAACGAGAATGACTGAGTAAATGACCATGCCTGCAAATCCAATATTATCATAAGCGTCTGCAAGGAACCCTGTGTTCCAGTTAGCTCCAGGGTCAAGTTTTTTGGCTACCATATAAGTTGATAATTCATTATAAGAGGAATTCAACCCAAATATTTTACCGATCATTCCTTCAGAAAAGTACAAGTTTGGATTTTCTGAGAAGAAGTTAAAATGAGTAACACTCATTAATGCAGGTATTACAAGTTGCCTTGTCGGGAATATAGCTATACTCATCAGGTAATCGGTAACTAAATAAAGCCCAACAGCTGATATAGTAACCAGTGTATAGAATTTCGGCACTCCGGTTTCAAAAGTACCTTTTTTGATAAAGTACACACAAACCAAAATGAGTGCTACTGAAAATAATAAAGTTTTTGAACCTGTGCACAAATATAAATAAACCTGCATAGAACTAGCTAAAACAATTTGCAACTTCTTTTTCCGAACAATACTCATCACTAAGCAGAACGGAATCATTAGCTTAGATAGCCAATTAACTAGATACGCCCAAATTCCAGGATAAACAATATCTTCTCTCAGATCATAAACCTTTTCAAAGCTGAACGCCCTGGTATCAATGCTTCCAAATTTCAGAGTGAATAAAATCAAGAAAATTAAACTTATGATAAATACGAAATTCACAAAGTCAATTTTCTTTTTGTTATGCCTCGGCTCACTTACAATAAAATAAGGAACTCTTATCGGTTTCACAAACCTAATTAATACAAACATCAACGAGAAACACAGACTTACATATAGAAAATAAGTGAAACCTAATGATGTTTGCCAAACAAACGAAGACAAAGGTACGTAAGTTGTATAAAACAACAACTGTATTGATAAATATGATGGTTTGTCTTGCCCTTTAGGAATGAGAAACAAAAGAATAAAAAATAAAAAATACGAAATATAAAAATATTCCGTTGTGGGGTTCCAAACCAGTCCGTAGTAACCATAGATCGGAGCAATAAATTTAGCATACACTAGCTCTAAGACAATTTTATAGAAAAATGCCCATAAATACACCTTCAAAAGAACCACCTAATTTAATTTATTTTGAACCAACTTTTATTAATGTATCAAAATATTGGTATTTTTTCTATAAAAACTTAATTAGATGTTAGTTAAAAAGTCATATTAGGGTCGAATCTAGGTATTACACTACTCCCCAATCAAAAGAAACAGTTTATTGACAAATCCCGCAATGTGACCATATGTTGAAGCATGAGAAAATACCTCCATGCCTGCACCTTGCCTAGTTGTGTGCCTGCAGTTTCTCCTTTTCTAAGCGTTTTATTTCGCAACCCAACCGATATTCCCCGTTCCACTCTCTTTTACATAAAGAGTAGTATTTGCTCCCCCATCAGCTCTTAGGTACATACTTCCAATTCTTGCGGAAACTACACTTTCCGGACTACCACTGCCAGAAAAAATACCACGATCATTCCTTGTTCCATCTACTGTGTTAAATCGTAAACCCGATTGAAAATATCCAAATTGGTTAGAGAAGACCTTTCCACTAGCCTTAATGAAAAACCTTTCATTGTTAGAAGTGTCAAGTAGACGAATGTTTTTATAATTATTAGAACCTACGTTACGAATAGTAAACACTCCATCAACGTCACTGGAATAATTTACTTTCTGGCGAGTTTGAGTGAAGTTCTGTGAACCATTGTCTACAATAAGCGAGGTATTGTAATCATCGTACCCTAGGGTGACTGCGTTGAATCTTGAACCAGCAGCAAGCTCTATTACTCCTGTTTGTTCTGCTCGTGCATAAAATATTTGGTTAAATTCTCCGGTTACATAGCAACATTTCGCACCGTTTGTATTACCTCTCTCAAAAGAGGGTGAGTAAAAATGGTTATTATTTTGCTTATACCCGCCGCTGTCATCGATTGTCAAAAGGCAACAATCTGTATCTAAACTGTCTGTTGTATTGAATCTAAATTCTCCACCAAAGAAATTGTTTTCGTTCACCCATCCATTAGTAGAAGATGTTATAAATAATGATTTTTTACCACCATCACTTCTACCGATATAAAAACGGTTATAGGATATTCCTTGATTGTTCTTGGCATTTAATTCAATATTTTTATATGGGGACGGTTCTCATGCTTCTTTTCCATAAATAGTGACATTTTCTTGCTGGTTTAACCAAAAGTCCTCAAAGACTTCTGAAGAAGCTAAGCTCAGATTGTTACCTCCACTTCAAGAAAGTCACATCCAGTAATATCACTCTTTTCAATAATCCCTTTGACTAATTCTGATATAAAAATGGGGATTTCATCGCCTTTTAATTTAAAAATATGCTTACCATTGATTTTATCTTCATTTAAAGCATATCTAGTAATGTCGTAAATCTTTTTATTATCTAATTCAAAAAAACTATATGTGGAGTTTTCCAAATCAATAGCATCAACAACGTTAATTATATTTGCCACTGAGTAGTCATGAATTGAATGCTCATTTTCTTTGTTTACTATGTTTAATGGCAAAAATTGCACTCCACTTTCATCTGTCTCCATTAGAATATTTTTAAACTGAGGAGATACTATGAACCAAGATAAATTATTATGAATGTAATCAGGTATTTGTTTACCTTCCACTGGGTCATAGTAGAAGGTCAGTTCCTTATCCCAATTGTTAATTGTTTTTCCTTCTGATAATTCATATTGCTCCCAACCCAGAGTATTTTCACAAAAACAAAGTACTTCTTCCTCATCCGAATAGTCTTTAAGCAGCTTAAAGTACCTCATTCTTTTATTATCCTTTTCCTATTCTTCAAATAAGCATTGAAAGACTGTAAGCTCTCCTTCCTCAAGTTCTAATGAAATTTCATTAACCTTTAAAGCTAATGTTTCCCCTTGTAAAATTTCCAAGTTATTCTCATTCAATAGGCTTATCAATTGCTTGTAAATCGTTTTGCTCTCTTCTAGAGGAGGATGAGGTAATTCAATTAATTGGACGTTACTTTCAATGTCCTTATACCGAAAGAACTTAATGGCAGCAAAAGGAGCTATGGCAGAAATATAGAGCATTATTCCATCAAGAAAAGAGTGGTTCTTCAGATATTCTGACAACTCATCACTTCCGAGATTGATTTTTGGATAATAGTCAGAACAAATAAATAAGGTAAAGCACTTTGAGTAATTGAAATCGGTAAGATTGTCTATATGGGTGGCCTTCATATTTGTAAGGAGTTTATCCTTCCAATAATCTCTATCAACATAGTTTAATAAGGTGTAGCTATAATCTGGTTTCTGATATAAATCTTGGATAATTTTCAATATGTTTGTTTGCATACATTCCACCTACCTTACTGGATATCCATGAATATTTCCCTTTTTATCAATATGAACTTTAACTCTGGTTTCACCGTTAGGTCCTATGTTTTTTTGAAGTCATATATTTTTACACTGCCATCAGGTTTGACAACAGTCCCCTTTGTCCAAGCAATTTGAGTAAGCTCTACTCCATTTATCCCCTCAGGCCATTGGGTTTTCTTAGCAGGTAAACTGTTGGGATGTCCGGTCACATGTTTGCCTTGCTTACCAGCGTCCACTTTTGGTGCTCCAGAAACACCCGAATCAATAAGTCCCTGATTGGGAATTTTATCATTCTCTCTGAATCTTTCAATCATCTGCAGCCGCTGATTAAACAACCCCTCAGGACTCATCACATTATAAGGAGAACCAGCACCCAACATCTGATTTTCAACACTATAACCAGGAACTCTACCTCCTGCTTTCTCAATCCCTCTTTTAATCCCTGCTTTACTAACAGCCGCGCCCTTTTCTACCACAGACATCGCCGTCTTCCCCGCAGCTAATTCCTCAAGCGGAGTGGTGGCGAGCCCTATAGGTAATGCAGTTCTCCCAGCCCAGCGAGCTTTACTGGCAGTATCTCCATTAACATATTCTTTTTCGTAGGAATCACAAAGCTGGTTCCACATGTACTTGAATACATCAACTGGATGATTTGCTGTGTATTTAATGCCTTCCCATGTTTCATCAAGGTGAGTGGCCATATAATAGTTTTCATCAAGTATCTTCTTAGCACCTTCACCGACACCAGCTGCAAAATTCTTCGTATGAATCCAGGCCTTTTTCTGCATATACGTATCCTGCATATCCTTCGGCAGGCTGAGGTATCCATATTCGTCTGCTAATTCTATGTATTCTTCAGCTGATAGGTCGGGTTCCTGCAATCTTGTCCAAATTTCATGGTTTAAGATGTCGCTTTTTTTATTCAGGTAGTCTTTAAGGGGAGCATTCATGTGATCAACATTCTTGAAAATATCCTTTTGGCGAAAGGCTTTTCCATCAAATGTGAGCTGGTTTACTTCTTTTCCACTGGCTGTTGTAGATCCGCATAGCTCATTCATAAACTGCTGGATATGTGTCTCTAAGTTGTCTGTTAAAGAATAATCCTTTACCAGATCGGCATCAAGCTGATTGAGGTTCATTTCTGTATCTCTTTTTTTCCTTTTGGCACCTTCAGTGCTGTCTTCAAAGAGCTCTGAAGAGAACGGTGTCAATGGCACAAGATCATGGATGCTTTTCAAAATGTCTTCTAGATCAGTTTTTTGGCTGTTCACCAGGTTCTTAGCATTTGTAAGGCCGGTTTCCAGTTCATTGTCTAAAAAGCTTTCTTGAATAACAGCATCATCTAGCTCCATATGGTGCAGAGTGAAAGGAAGGAGCTTTAAAAAAGTCATTCTCATTTGCACTAATGTCTGCCATTCATCTACCAGATTTATCTGCTCTTGATAGAAGCTCTTGATCGCATCGGCTCCATTACCCTTGAATTCCGTGTTTTGAACTAAATCCTGAAAAGAAAACTTCAGCTGATAAAGCTGCCTTGATAACTCCTCATATTCAGTGCTCCGTGCTTTCATGGCCGAGAGAAACGGTTCCGCATCAAGTATCTTCGAATTTCCCATCACATAGCCTCTCTTAAAATAGTATCGTTACTTTCTACTATTACCCATGTATGCTTGGAGTCCTTTCGAAATTTGGTGTATTTTGTAAAAATGAGGCAAAAGAATCATGGGGACGGTTCTCGTGCTTCTTTTCAGGAAGCATGGGGACGGTTCTGTTGCTTCTTTTTATCGAACGCAAACAAAAATGGAAATATTAACCTATAGTAGCGTTAAATCGTATGAGAAAGAGGGTACACAGAACTATATTCTGCTAAAGGGTGTGACTGTATTGGGATTCTTTCAGCGGTTTTTTAAAAAAGTGGAAGAGGTAAATAAGCAAGAAGCCGCTGTATCGGAACTAGGGTCAGAAATGTATGTCGAGTCACCGGAAGAAGAAGCGATGAACTTATGGGTGGAGATTGCTCAAAATATTATAGTTAATTCGATAAAGGCTGCTGATAATTTAGTAGATCGCGCCTTTGTCTTAGTCGAAATGAGAGAAGAACCTTCTTTTGATATTTTTTATCAAAAAGACGGGAGATTGGTGATGTGGCACGAGCTCGAAGATCCTGTAGTAAAAGAAAGAATTGAAAATGAGCTGCTGCCGCAGGCACCCAGTGTGGCGTCTGCTGTAAATGGGAACTTTGCACAGGTTGAACATCCTGGAATTGCCTATGCACAGCTGCAATTCGAGTGGGCTACAAAAGCTTGGTTTTCACATATCATCTGGGAAGATCATGAACACGCAAAGCTTGCAAAGGAAGAGATTTTGCGTAATTGGTTCAGCAACTTAAGTGCAGAAATTAAAACAAAACCATTGGATAGTGATACTAAACTTTCATGGTATCCCGAATGAGACCTTTCTTGGTTTGTATTTTATTCATAAACATTATAACGTTATATTGACCCGTCGAAAAATCTATGCTAACCTAAACCCAAAGCAAAAATGATAACGCATACAATCTATTCCTGAAAAGGATGAGGACAATGAGTCAGAGTGTCATACTGCAGAATGTAAAAACAACAGACGAGCGTTCGATAGACATCAAGATTGAGAATCATAGAATTGCAGATATTGTTCCTGCTGGCCAAGGACAGGGAGACAAGGTCGTGGATTTTGAGCATAAGGTTTATGTCTCAAGCGGCTGGGTCGATTTGCATGTTCATGCCTTTCCGGAGTTTGAACCATATGGTGATGAGGCGGATGAGATCGGTTATAAAACTGGTGTGACGACGATTGTTGATGCCGGGAGCACTGGAGCGGACAGGCTGGCTGATCTGATCGACATGAATCAAAAGGCGAAAACCAATGTGCTGGCATTTTTGAATATCTCGCGGATTGGGCTTCAGCGAATTGATGAGCTGTCAGATCTTTCGCTGCTGGATGGAGAAAAGCTGAAAAAGTGTGTCGCTGAATTTGGCGAGCATATTGTAGGCCTGAAAGCGAGAATCAGTAAAAGTGTTGTTGGCGGAAATGGAATACAGCCGCTAAAAAAGGCTAGACAGTTTTCAAATGAGACAGGTCTTCCGCTGATGGTCCATATTGGTTCAGGGCCACCGCATATTAATGAGGTTTTAGATTTGCTGGAAGAGAACGATGTGATCACGCATTACTTGAATGGAAAAGCGAACAGTGTTTTTGATGAGAATGGTGAGCCGCTGCCAGAGCTTCTTGAAGCCATTCAGCGGGGAGTTCAACTGGATGTTGGTCATGGGAATGCCAGTTTTTCTTTTGTGACGGCAGAGTTTGCGAAGAAAGCGGGCATTCCTTTTAACAGCATCAGCACAGATATTTACCGGAAAAACCGGCTGAATGGGCCTGTGTTCAATATGGCGAATGTTCTTTCCAAGTTTTTATACTTGGGCTATTCCTTAAAAGAAGTGATTGATGGTGTGACACGGAATCCAGCGAAGTGGCTGAAGCGGCCAGAGCTTGGAAGGATCGCCAAAGGAGACACGGCAAACCTGACTCTTTTCACTGTTGAAGAGAAGGAAACCGTTTTCCGGGATTCGGAAGGGGAAGAGCGGAAGGCAGATCAGCTGATGATGGTGAAAGGAGTGGTGATCAATGGAGAATACATTGAATGCTAAATACGGATTAAAACGGGTAGTTAATGCGAGCGGGCGGATGAGCATTTTAGGAGTTTCAGCGCCGTCAGATACGGTGATGGATGCAATGAAAACAGGCGGACAGAATTATGTGGAGATCGCTGATTTAGTGGATAAATCAGGTGAGCATATTGCCGGCCTGCTTGATGCAGAGGCAGCGGTTGTGGTGAATTCAGCTTCAAGCGGGATTGCACTGTCTGTTGCGGCGATTGTGACAGAAGGAAATCGGAGAAAGAGCGAAAGGCTGCACCAGGAACACATTCAAAAAAACGAGATTCTTCTATATAAAGGGCATAACGTGCAGTACGGCGCTCCAGTTGAGACGATGGTCTTTCTTGGCGGCGGGAAAACCGTAGAAGTCGGCTACGCCAATGAGGGGAAAGCAGAGCATCTCATTGAAGCGATTTGCGAAAACACGGCAGCTATTCTTTACGTGAAATCCCATCATGCGGTTCAGAAAAACATGATTTCAGTAGAAGAAGCCTGGGAAGTGGCTCAGAAGCACAATGTTCCGCTGATCGTGGATGCTGCTGCTGAAGAAGATTTGAAGAAATACGTAAAGGTGTCAGATATCGCGATTTACAGCGGCTCAAAGGCGATTGAAGGACCGACTTCAGGAATTGCAGCCGGTAAGAAAAAATACATAGAATGGCTGAAAGTGCAGCTTCATTGCATTGGAAGAAGCATGAAGGTAGGGAAGGAAACAACATTCGGTCTGCTGCAGGCGCTTGACGAATACTTCGAGAAAAAGGACAGCAGTGTACAGGAAAGAGAGAGCCTGCAGGCTTTAGAAACACTCAGCGAGCTTAAAGGTGTGGCTGTTTCCATTGTGCAGGATGAAGCAGGAAGAGAAATCTACCGGGCCCGCATTAAAATTGACCCTAAGGCTTCAGGTACCAATGCGAAAGAAGTTAATGACAAGCTGAGAAATGGGGAAATCGCGATTTACACCCGTGACTATGGGATTCGCCAGGGCTTTTTTGATATCGACCCGCGCCCGCTGCAGGGGGACGATATTCAGGTGATACAAGCGAGATTGCAGGAGATACTGGGAGGGAATGAAGCATGACAATTGAAAACCGTTTTTATCGTAACCGCGTCGCACTGAATGTGCTGGCCGGAAACTTGGAAAATGCGAAAGAAGTTTTTGAAGCAGCAGAAGGGCATGTACTCGTTGGTGTTTTATCAAAGGATTTCCCTGATGCGGATACAGCAGCAGCTGCTATGAAAAAATGCGGAGCTGAGATTGAGGAAGCCGTATCCATTGGTCTCGGGGCAGGAGATAACAAGCAGGCAGCTGTTGTGGCGGAAATTGCGAAATCCTATGCAGGCAGCCATATCAACCAGGTGTTCCCTGCAGTCGGAGCGACAAGAGCGAACCTTGGCCAAAAGGCAGGCTGGATCAATGCCCTTGTATCGCCTTGCGGAAAGCCGGGATATGTGAATATTTCCACTGGTCCGTTCAGTGCAGCTTCGGAAGAATCCGCTATTGTTCCCGTGAAGGCTGCGATTGAACTGGTGCGGGATATGGGAGGAAATGCGCTGAAGTATTTTCCGATGAAAGGGCTGGAATGCGAAGAAGAGTACCGGGAAGTTGCGAAAGCCTGCGGAGAGCAGGGGTTTGCGCTAGAGCCGACAGGCGGCATTGATTTGGACAACTTTGAAAAAATCGTGGAAATCGCTCTGGAAGCGGGTGTGCCGAAAATCATTCCCCATGTTTACTCATCGATTATTGACAAAGAAACAGGGAGAACGCGACCGGAGGATGTCAAGGCATTGCTTGAAATGGTGAAAAAGCTGGTTGACCGGCATGCCTAAAAAAATCACGGCGTTCGGGGAAGTGATGATGCGCCTGCAGGTACCGGGCTATGAACTGCTCACGCAAGCAGGCACGCTGCAATACACGTTTTCCGGAACAGGAGTGAATGTGGTTTCCGCAATGACAAAGCTTGGCCATGAAGGCTTTTTGGCCACAAGACTGCCGGATAACCCGATTGGAGAAGCTGCCTTTTCCTTTTTGCAGCGGCTTGGCATCAGCCGGCAGTTCATTAGCAAAGGCGGCAAATACATAGGGCTGTATTTTCTGGAAAACGGCTTCGGGCAGCGGGCAAGCCGGGTGACGTATACAAACCGGCTGGAAAGCAGCTTTAACACGGCTCCTTCAACTGCTTATGACTTGGACGCCATTACCGAAAATACGGATGTGCTTCATTGCTGCGGTATTGCACTTGCGATGACGGATGGAGTGCGCCATACAATGAAAGAACTCGCCCGTAAGGTGAAGGCGAAAGGCGGACTTGTCTGCTTTGACTGCAATTACCGCCCGTCACTATGGGAAGAGGGATACATCGGTGCAAAACAGCATTATGAGGACATGCTTTCTTTAGCAGATGTTGTGTTTATGAATGAGAAGGATGCCCTTCATATTTTGGGAATGGAAACAGAGGCAGTCTCTAAAGAAGAACAGCTGCAGGAGCTGATTCCCCTGGCAGCTGAACGCTATAGGATTGCAGTTATCGCCGGCACACATAGAGGCATTAACCCTGATAACACGCACTCCCTGCAAGGATACCTGTACAAGAACGCTGCGTTCTCTTTTTCTGAAAAGATCTCCTTTTCCGTGTATGATCGAATAGGAGCCGGCGATGCCTTTGCAAGCGCCATTCTCCATGGAGAGCTTTCAGATTTTTCACCGAAAAAAACCGTTGAATTTGCCGCTGCAGCCGGCATGCTTGCCTGCACGATTGCGGGCGATACACCGATGGCGTCAGAAGCGGACATCCTAGCAGCCATGCAGGGGATGACGGGTGATATTAAGAGATAGACAGGAGATAGAGTCATGAACGTAAGCAGAAATAAGGGTCCTCTTTACCTGCAGATAAAAGAAATCATGAAGGACCGCATCCTGCACGGGGTGTATCCGATCCATAGCATTATTCCGTCAGAGCCGCAGCTTGAAGCGGAATTCGGGGTAAGCAAAATTACGATTCGGAACGCAATTAAAGAGCTTGCTATAGAGGGGTTTGTTGAAAAGAAAAGCGGGATCGGCACAACGGTTATTGCCAATGTTTCAAAAACAAAGCTGTCAAAGGGGAAGCGGTTCACAGAGCTTTTAGTAGAAGAAGGCCATCACATGACAAAGCAGATCCTGAGCATACAAAAAGCGAAATGGCCGGAAGAGGCTGGCGGGATTCCTTTGTCAGGAGAAAACTGCATCAAAATAGAGCGGATCTATTTTTTGAATAACGAGCCGTATATCTATTTTTCACACTACTTATCTATCAATCTGCCGGAAAAAGAAGTCGAAGAACTGCAGATCAATTCACTCTATCGGTTTTTAGAGGAAAACAGCATCAAGCTGGAAAGCTTTCAGGATGAATTTGGGGCTGCGATCGCTCCGGCGCAGGCTGCGGATGCTTTAAAGCTTGAGGATCAAACAGCGCTGTTGAAGAGAATTCGCCGTTCGCGGGATGAATCCGGGAGAATCGTTGAATACAGTGTTGGCTATTACAATTCTGACAAGCACAATTATGTGGTGAATTACAATGATTCTATTTAAGAATCATTTGTTTTTAAATAATTTGTAAGCGTTTACTAGAAGGGGATGGGAAAATGACGCTCTATTTAATGGGAATTACAGTCGTCGCGATTATTATTGTTATTTTAGGGGTTTCATGGTGGAAATGGCACGCGTTTATCAGTTTAACTGTTGCTGGCTTGTTTTTAGCGATTTTTTCCGGCGTTCCATTGGACAAAATTGTCGGTGCCTATGAAACAGGGGTAGGGGCCGTTCTTGGCCATTTGATTGGAATTTTGGCTCTGGGAACAATTCTCGGCAAAATGATGTCTGACTCTGGTGCTGGAATGCAGGTAGCCGAATTTTTCATCAAAAAATTCGGGAAGAAAAACATGCCATGGGCGATGCTGCTCTCCGGATTCATTATTGGGATCCCTGTCTTTTTCGAAGTAGGGCTCGTGATCTTGCTCCCGCTTGTGATCGCCATCCGCAAAACGGCGAAACAGAATATCCTGCTGATCGGTATTCCGGTGCTTGCCGGCTTGTCCATCGTTCACGGATTGGTGCCGCCGCATCCAGGCGCTATGACGGCGATCGGCATTTATAAAGCCAATCTTGGACATGTTCTTCTCTACTCACTCATCATCGCGTTTCCAACAGCCATCATCGCAGGTC
Organism: Metabacillus kandeliae; assembly: GCF_021166585.1. Taxonomy (GTDB): domain Bacteria; phylum Bacillota; class Bacilli; order Bacillales; family Bacillaceae; genus Metabacillus_B; species Metabacillus_B kandeliae. The sequence goes on along the minus strand of NZ_JAJOZE010000003.1, from coordinate 138,822 downwards.
CGCTGTTCTCCAAATGGATTCACAAACGTGTAAAGCCTGAAGGAGAACCGACCATCGTTCGAGTAGAAACAAAAATTAACCAACTGCCAGGAACAGGCACTTCGTTTGCGATCATTTTGCTTCCAGTCATCCTGATGCTCTTGACACTTGTAGCTCCGTATCTATCCATGCCGGCAGGCTTTGAGAAATTCCTGCTCTTCATCGGAAGTCCTGTTATTGCCTTGCTCATCTCTTGTTTCGCCGCCTATTTCTTCTTAGGCTACCGCCAAGGAATGGACAGAACACTGATCAAAAAACTGACAGAAGAATGCCTTCTGCCACTGGCTTCAATCATCCTAATCATTGGAGCAGGCGGCGGATTCAAACAAATCCTGATCGAAAGCGGAGTAGGAGATGCTATCGCTCAAATGTCCGAACAACTCTCCCTCTCACCGATTGTGCTAGCTTTCTTAGTAGCGGGACTGATCCGGGTAGCAACAGGCTCAGCAACCGTCGCTTTAACTACAGCAGCCGGCATCGTCTCACCGGTTGTGGCGCATATGTCAGGAGTTAATCTCGAACTGCTCGTTATTGCTACTGGCGCAGGATCGCTTATGCTATCTCATGTAAACGATGCAGGGTTTTGGCTTGTGAAGGAGTACATGGGGTTGACTGTGAAAGAAACGTTTAAGACTTGGACGGTGATGGAAACGATCCTCTCGTTTGTGGCTTTTGGGTTTACTTTAATTTTGGATTTGTTTGTTTAGGAAGGAGGAAGCATGGGTCTGTTCTCGGGAAGCATGGGGACGGTTCTCGTGCTTCTTTTTTAAATAATTCCAAAGTAAAAATCAATCTCTTTTAATCTTATCAATCACTTTTTTAAGTTCTTGTTCGAATAAAGCATGGGGACGGTTCTCGTGCTTCTTTTTAATATTAGCAACTGGCTCAATTTAAAAAGCTTACACACAGCGACCAAAGCCTCACCCCAAAAGATCTAATTCTGAAAATTCATAACTTTCATCTTGAAATTAAGTTAGCGCTTTCATATAATAACAGTGAAATATTCTTTAATGAAGCCGGTGAGAGAATTGTTGAAGATGCTGCAGGATATTCAAAATGGAAATGCGAAAAAGGTTGTTCAGTGTATACGGGAGAAAGGTCCAATGTCCAGGGTGGAGCTTTCTGAGGCGATGGGGATTCCGCAGCCTACTATGACGAGAATCATAGAAAAGCTGATCGATGGGAACATTTTAGTGGAGAAGGGCTTTGGCACTTCGAATGGTGGACGGCGCCCGATTTTAGTCGCTTTTAATGAGAATTGCTCGTATGCTGCAGGTGTTGAGTTAGGCAGAAATGCCATCAGGGCAGCTGTGACGAACCTGGACGGGAAGATACTTTCATTCAGAGAGAAAGAAACGGCGCTTGATTTGTCTATAGATCAGTTAATCATGGAGGTGGGAAAGCTCGTCAGTCAGGTTGTTGCTGATTCGGGTGTGGACTCTCAGCTCATCTTTGGAGTCGGGGTCGGTTTGCCGGGACCGCTCAATGAATCTCCGGATGGCCGGATTTCACCGCCCAACTTTTACGGAGCCGAGGGCATTCCTCTGAAGGAACGTTTGGAGGAAGTGCTGGAGTATGAGGTAACCATTGAAAACGATGCGAACTGCGGTGCTCTTGCGGAAAAGTGGTTTGGAGCAGGGAAGAACGTTGAGAACTTTATTTTCTTGTTTGCTGATGTTGGAATTGGAAGCGGTATCATCCTGCGCAATGGCATTTATCGCGGTACTTACGGAGAAGCAGGGGAAATTGGACATTCTACTATTCATGTATTTGGTGAGAGATGCTATTGCGGAAATTACGGCTGTCTTGAGACGTTTTGCTCTCTGCCTGTGATTATCAATAAAGTGCAGAATGAACTAAAAACAGCTCCTGAGCGTGAAAGGCTTCTTTTTCCTGAAGAGTCTATGAAAATCCAAGATATTGTGTCTGCGTTAAAAAGGGGTTCTTTTACAGCTGAAAAAGTGCTGAGAGAAGCGGGACAATTTCTCGGGATTGGCGCTTCTAATCTAGTGAATTTATTTGCGCCTGACGAAATTATTATTGGCGGAAAGGCAGGGGCCTCTCATCCGATTTTCATGGAAAGTGTCCGAGAGTCTTTGCGGTCGCATGTGATTGGATACAACGGAAAGAAAACCCCTGTTTCCGTTTCTGACCTCAGCCATGGAGTCGTGCTGGGCGCTGCTGCACGCGCCATTCATGAAACGTTTTACTCACTGTCAAAATAAGTGCTAAAAAACAAGGAGGAAGAACATTGAAAAAAAGGCTCAGTTTTCTTATCTTTGCTTGCATTGTTTTGCTTTTTACCAGTGGAGTTAGTGCTGATACGGTAAGTGCCGCCAAAAAGTCGAAGCGTGTGGACGCAACATCCTACGTTGATACAAATTTTACTCTTATAAAAAATTATATGGGAATCGGTGTCCAGTGGGATCCGCATGAATGGTACGATCTTTCTAAAGAAGATTGGAAAACGCTTACCTCAAGAGTGGACTATTTAAAGCCGGCCTTCCTTCGCGTGATGTTCAGAGCCTATTGGTACACTGAAGGCTACGATAAAAACGGAAGACCGATTTATAATTGGAACACAAAACGGATGCAGAAACTTTATAAGCTATTAGACTATGCAAAGAAAAAGGATATTCCTGTTTTGTTAGGACAGTGGGATGACCCGGCAGCAAATTCTGATAGAGACTCCAGTCTTGATCATCTGCGACAATACAACATTCAGGAGGACGATCCGCGCTGGGCAAAATTGATCGGAGACAGCCTCAATCATCTGATCAACAAGAAAGGCTACACAAATATTAAGTATTTCAACTATGTGAATGAACCAAATGGAGACTGGTCTTTTTCAGCAGATTATGACAAATGGAGCAAAGGCATAGGCTATCTTCACGATGAGCTTGAAAAGCAGGGGCTAAGCCGCAAAGTGAAAATTTCCGGTCCGGATAACTCCGGCCAGAATGAGTGGATCACAAAATCGGTGAACCAGTTGTCAGATAAAATCGGCATCTATGATACGCACTGGTACGCCAATGCAGACCAAATCCAGAATGGCGAAATCGAAAAAGTGATGGCTCCTTTTAGAAGCTATATTACAGCTAATGATCCGAATGGGAAAAACAAGCAGTTTTTCTTCGGAGAAGCAGGCGTCTTTACAGGACGGACAAATGGCGACCAGCAGCCGAATGTGAAGGAATATTGGTATGGCGTCAGCATGGCCGACTTTACCGTTCAATCCATGAGAGCCGGCATGTCCGGAATCACCGGTTGGGACTTGGAAGACAGCATGCACATTAATAACGGTTTTGAAGGAGTATCAGGCGATAATTATCCAACTCCTCCAGGCCCAGGCACATTGAAGGTTTGGGGAATGTGGAACGCCCTTGGCGCTGAAATGGGCAACCCGGATGATGAAAAACTGCGTCCATGGTTTTACACATGGTCACTGCTTTCCCGCAACTTCCCGAAAGGCTCGAAAATCGTCAGAACAACGGAAACAGGCCTTGAAGGCGTAAGAACAACAGCAGCCATTATCCCTCACGGCAAAAAGAGCGACATGAGCCTTGTTGTTGTCAACAACTCAGACAAGCCAAGAACCATAAAAGTGATGGTTCCGACCGCTGCTTCATCAGCAAGATTCAGCCAGTATAATTACTTTGAAAACGACAGACCAACAAACTCTAAAGGATTCCCGGTACCGGAGAAAACCAATCTGAAGGCCAACCTGAAAAAGGGCATTGATGTGAAACTTCCATCTAAAGGTATGGTCCTGCTGACCACATTGGACGGCGGAAAGGCCATTCATTTGAAGGGGAATCGATAATAGAAGCAGCTTTGACATGTATCCTTTAGGAGAAGAAGCTATCATTTTTATGGTAGCTTTTTTCCTGCTTTGTTAGAACGAATTGTATAGGACAAAATGAAGCCAAGTTTGTTTATAATTAATGTAAGCGTTTTATAGGTTCCTCCCCGCCAATTCCTTTAAACCCCCTCTAAAATTAGAAATCTGCTAAAGGAGTGAAAATCATGTTAAATACTCGCACAGCCGCGATTTTAAGAGAATTAATGAGAAGTGAAGCACCGATGACTAGCGAGTATTTAGCAAAGCTGATCGGTGTCACATCGCGAACGATTAGAAACGACATCAAAGAACTGAATGCCTATATTTTAGAATCAGGCGCCTCGATTCATTCCATCAGAGGAACCGGCTTTCAGCTTGAAATAGAAGACAGCGGAAAGTTCCGGAAGCTTCTTCAGGAAATCGTAAAAGATGAGGCTGAGGAAACTCCGTCACTACCGAAAGACCGCATCCACTACCTCCTAAAGCGGCTGCTGCTTGCGAAAGGCTACAGCAAGCTTGATGATATTGCAGATGAAATGTTCGTCAGCAAATCTACTCTGAATAATGACCTGCGCGATGTGAAGGAAATTCTGCACGCCTACGGAATCACTTTAGAAAAGCGTCCGAATTTTGGATTAAGGTGCAAAGGGGAAGAGTTTAAAATCCGCTTGTGCATCGCAGATCATGTTTTCAATACCTTTGAAATCGATTTTGATCCGAAAACGGTTGGGATAGAGAGCATCACAAAAGAAGATATCACAGCGATCCGCTCGACGATTTTGAAAAATATAGAGGAGCATGGCATCACAATTTCAGATATTGGCCTGAGCAATCTATTAATCCATATCGCCATTGCCATTACGCGAATTCAAAACAAGAACTATGTGAACGTGATTTCCGCAGAACTGGATGATCTTAAAGAGCGCAAGCAATATAAGGTTGCAGAAGAAATTGTGTTTTCACTTGAAAAGATATACAGCATCCAATTTCCAGCGGCGGAAATTGCCTATATCACGATTCATCTTTTAGGGACAAAAATTATTTCAGAGCTTCATTTCAGCGAGCAGGACATGCAGGGGATGATGGACAGCTGCCTTTATCTTCTCATCAACCAGATTGTCGGCAGAATCAATGAAGAGCTTCACATTGGGATCAACCATGATAAAGAACTATTTATAGCCATGAGCCTGCATCTCAAGCCGGCTCTTAACAGGTCAAGATACGGGATCAATCTGCCAAATCCTTATCTGAACGACATAAAGTCTAATTACCCACTGGCTTTTCAGGCAGCTGTCATTGCAGGAGCTGTGATCAAGCAGGAGCTGAATATGGAGATTAACGAGCATGAAATCGGCTACTTATCTCTGCACATTGGCGCTGCGATGGAAAGAAGGCAAAAAGGGATAAAAAGATGCATGATTGTCTGCGCCTCAGGCGTCGGAAGTGCAAGGCTGCTGGAGTCGAAAATCCACTCGGCGTTTCCGCGCGAAATTGAAATTGCCGGCACAACGCCGTACTACAACCTGCCGAAAGCCGAACTGAGTGAAATCGATTTTATCATCAGCACTGTTCCAGTGCCCTATGATTTGCCGGTGCCGGTCATCCAGGTGAACACGATTCTTGGAGAAAGCGATCTGGATAAGATTGAGAGCACCCTCAAGGAACGGAGCAGCCATGCCATTTTTTATCTGAGAAAGCCGCTTGTTTTCCTGAATCAGGACTTCCAGGAGCGGGATGAAGTATTGAGGTTTTTAAGCAGCAACCTCTATGCAGCGGGCTTTGTCACGGAAGATTATTTGAATGCTGTTTTGGAAAGGGAAGCCCTGTCCCCGACAAGCTACGGCAACCTCGTCGCCATCCCGCATCCGATGACCCCGCAGACAGAGGAGAGCTTTTGGACAATCTGCACCTTGCGGAATCCGATTGACTGGGGAGGCAACAGAGTGCAATTCGTCTGCCTGCTGAATGTCGGAAGGAACAGCAGTGACAATCTGCAGGACATGTATGACATGTTAATCAAAATAGTCGATAACAGCCAACTGGTACAGAAGGCAGTTAAATGCAAAACATATGACCAGCTAAGCTGCTTGCTCGCTGAGAATATTTCCTGAGGAGGAGTAAGGTGAAAATATTATTATGCTGTGCAGCAGGTATGTCATCCAGCCTGCTTGTAGCTAAAATGAAAAAAAGTGCAGAAGAGCTGGGAATGGAGTGCGAGATTTGGGCGATTCCTACAGAAGCGGTTTCCCACCAGATCCATCAGGCAGACGTTCTGCTGCTTGGTCCTCATGTGAGGTATTTAATGAAGGATTTCATGCAGCTGGGTGAGGAAAACCATGTTCCCGTGGGATTGATCAAAGCTGAGGATTATGGGACGTTTAACGGGGAGAAGGTTTTGCGGCAGGCGATGGAACTGCGGGATAAAGGCTGAAAGGACGGCAATTTGCGGATTCATTTTTGAAGTTAGAGTAATAGTAGAAATACGAGGAATTAGAATGAGTCGTAAAAACAGCAGTGACAGACTAGGAACTCGAGAGACCTGGACTGCCGCTGCTTTTATTGCGCTAATGTAATCAGGTAAGCGTAATATACTTTAAAAGACAAGTTCATCTAACCGTCTGGTAAACGAGGCCTATGGCTCCAGAATCAAAAGTCTTGTTTTCGATAAGTTTAAGAGTGATTTTCTCCTTGAGACCTTGGAATAACGGCAACCCGCTGCCAATCAGGACGGGTGAAACCGTAATTTTATACTCATCTATTAAATCAAGCTGCATAAGGTAGTGTGCGAACCTAGGACTTCCGAGGATGACCATATCCTTGCCTGTCTGCTCTTTGAGGTTCTTAATCTCTTTCTCGACATCTTCTTTCACTAGTCTGGAATTATTCCATTCGACTTTCTCCAGCGTCGTGGAAAAAACGATTTTGGATGTCATTTCGATCCACTCGGCATGGTCCCGTTCATGCTGCGAAGCTGATGGATTCGAAGGCACAGATGGCCAGTAATTGTGCATCATCTGATAAGTCCCGCGTCCCCACATAACAGTGTCAGCAGTACTCAGAATTTCTTTCGCGTGTTTTTCCAATTCAGCATCGTAGGAAACCCAGCCAATGTCCATTTCACCATTCGGCCCTTCTACAAAACCGTCAAGCGATGCGTGCAGAAATAGAACGAGCTTTCTCATGTTTAGTTCTCCTTTATTCATGATATCCAGTGTCCGTTTTTCCATAATCCTGCTCGTTAGTTCGTTACATTTCATCCCAACTCTATACTTATTTTAACATATAATTACATTTGCCATCTTAGTTAAGAAGAATCAACATACGACAATTTAAGTGCAAAAAAGCCGATAATCATTAATAATCAGACCAAACCTTATGCGATTTAGTCGTTTTATTGGTATGTTATTTCGCATCTTGTACTCGTGGACCCCCCTTTAGAATGCAATTTGCAATCTTTTTTCATTTTGACAGCGCTTTCCTCTACACAACGGAAAAAGATTACATATAAATGAAAGCGCTTTTAAAATATACTGAACCCAATCATACAAAACAAAGAAAAGAGGGTTTCTAGGATGAATATTTTACTATGCTGTGCAGCTGGCATGTCAACCAGCCTGCTTGTGACAAAGATGGAAAAGGCCGCTACTGAACAAGGAGTAGAGTGCAAGATTTGGGCCGTAAGTGCAGACGAAGTTAAACAGCACGTTGACAGCGCGGATGTCCTGCTGCTTGGACCGCAAGTCCGCTATATGCTGCCTCAGATGAAAAAGCTTGGCGAAGAAAAGAACATTCCGGTTGATACGATCAGCCCGATGCATTATGGCATGTGCAATGGACCTGAAGTTCTGAAAGATGCGATGGCACTTGCAGGAAAATAAGAAAAATCGATAGGGGGCTAAAAATATGAATAGGCTTACGCAATTCCTGGAAGAAAAAATTATGCCGTTTGCCGGCAGGGTTGGCCAGCAAAGGCATCTTCAGGCCATCCGCGACGGAATCATTTTAACGATCCCGCTCGTTATCATCGGTTCGCTTTTTCTTATCCTCGCCTTTCTGCCGATCCCCGGCTATGACGGGTTCATGGCCAGTATATTCGGCGAAAACTGGTCAGCCAATCTTCAGCTTCCAGTCGGAGCAACCTTCGATCTTCTAGCCATTTTTGTTGCTGTCGCTGTCGCTTACCGCCTGGCAGAACGGTATAAAATGGATCCTTTATCGGTTGCCGCTGTGTCGCTTGTCAGCTTTATGCTGGTGACGCCCTACAAGATTGCCTTTACTCCTGAAGGGATGGACAAAGCCTTTGATGTAGCAGGGATTCCCCTTGCCTTAACCGGAAGCAAAGGGATGTTCGTTGCCATTGTCGTCGCCCTGCTATCAACAGAAATATACCGGGCAATTGTAAAGAGAAATTTTATCATCAAAATGCCTGACGGTGTTCCGCCGGCAGTAGCCAAATCCTTCGCTTCACTCATTCCGGGATTCGCGGTCGTGCTGACCATGTGGATTCTTCGTTTGATCCTTCAGGTAACGCCATTTGAAAACATGCATAACATTGTCGGTGAACTGCTTGGCAAACCGCTGTCCTTGCTCGGCGGATCGTACATCGGGGCGCTCATCGCTGTTATTATTGCTCAAATGCTTTGGGTAACAGGCATTCATGGACAGGCCCTTGTTTGGGGGATCATGTCACCTGTGTGGCTTGCGCTTGTTGACCAAAACAGGCTTGCTTATACAGCAGGCGAACAGATTCCGCACATCGTTAATGTTCAATTCATGGATATTTTCTACTCCATCGGTGGATCCGGCACAACGCTCGGACTCGCGCTGATCCTGTTCTTCAGGTCGCGAAGCAAGCAGATGAAGCAGCTTGGAAGGTTAGCCGTGGCACCAGCCATTTTCAATATAAATGAACCGATCATCTTCGGCTTTCCGATGATCATGAACCCTGTTATGATGATTCCTTTTATCCTTGTGCCGATTGTGATCGTAACTGTTTCTTATTTTGCAATGGACCTTGGGCTTGTTGCCAAAACGGCCGGTGTGATGGTTCCATGGACAACGCCGGCGCCAATAGGCGGATTCCTGGCAACCGGCGGGAAAATATCAGGAGCAGTCCTTCAGCTTGTTAACGTCATTATTTCCGCAGCGATCTATTATCCATTCATTATGATCTGGGACAGACAAAAGCTGAGAGAAGAAAGAGAGTTTTCCGGAACAGACAGCAGCAGCAAGTCAGCCTAATTACAAACAATAGAAAGAGGGTATGCAGTTATGACGAAGAATATCATTCCAGAAGGTTTTTTATGGGGCGGAGCTGTGACATCATTTCAAACTGAGGGAGCCTGGAACGAAGGTGGAAAAGGTCCTTCAATCGTTGATGCAAGACCTGTGCCGGAAGGGTTTTCTGATTGGCATACAGCTGTTGATTTTTACCATCGCTACAAAGAGGACATTGCGTTATATAAGGAAATGGGCTTCAATGCTTACAGGACAAGCATTTCCTGGTCACGCATTTTTCCTGACGGCGAAGGCGAGCCAAATGAAGAAGGCCTGCAGTTTTATGATGATGTGTTTGATGAAATGCTCGCAAACGGCATTCAGCCTGTGATCACGCTCTATCACTTTGATGCACCGCTTGCGCTTGCTGAAAAATATAACGGCTTTGCTTCTAGAGAAGTGGTTGAGCTGTTTGATCATTATGTGCGCACTGTTTTCACCCGGTACCGCGATAAGGTGAAATACTGGCTCACATTCAACGAGCAAAACCTGTTTCTCGGACAGCCGAAGCTTTTGGGCGTCACTTTAAGGGATGAAAAAGACGAAGCACTGCGCTACCAGGCTGTGCACAATGCGCTTGTGGCCCATGCCAAAGCAGTAAAAGCACTGCATGAAATTATCCCTGATGGAAAAATGGCCGGCATGATCACGTACATGACCACTTATCCTATTTCCAGCAAGCCGGAAGACGTTCTAGCGAGTGTCCGGGCGAATGAACTATTGAACAATTTTTGCCTTGAAGTCTTTTCACGCGGCGAATATCCGGGCTATGTGCTGAAGGATCTGGAGCGGAAAGGCATTACGCCTGTTTTTGAAGAAGGGGATGAAGCCCTGCTGAAGGAAAATACGGTAGACTATTTAAGCATCAGCTACTACCAATCAAAGGTAGCCCAGCATACGGATGAAGAGGTGATCGTACCTGAGCTGCTTCCTAACCCGCACCTCCAATCAAACGAATGGGGCTGGGCGATTGACCCGATCGGATTGAGAGTTGCAGTGAAGGATATGTACGACCGCTACCAGCTGCCGATTTTTATCACGGAAAACGGAATCGGTGTGAGGGAAGAGCTGGATGAAAATGGTACAGTAAAAGATGATTACCGGATCGACTACCTGCGCGAGCATATTAAGCAAATGAAACTTGCAATGGAAGAAGGCGTCGACATTTTCGGCTACCTGACATGGGGAGCAACGGATCTCCTAAGCTCACAGGGAGAAATGAAAAAACGCTACGGCTTCATCTTCGTAAACCGCGATGAAACCGACTTAAGAGACTTAAACAGATACAAAAAGAAAAGCTTTGACTGGTACCAAAAAGTAATCCGCTCAAATGGAGCCGAATTAGAATAGGGGAACTGGCCAAAACAGGAGGAAACAGCGATGGATAACCTGGAAACAACAATCTTCCAAATCATTTTACACGGCGGAAACGGAAAAAGCAGCGCCATGGAAGCCATCATGGCCGCCAAACAAGGCGACTTCCCAGCAGCCCGCCAAAAACTAAAAGAAGCCGCCGAAGCCCTAAACGAAGCCCACGTCATCCAAAACTCCTTAATCCAAGGCGAAGTCCGCGGGGAGAAAACAGAAGTCTCGCTGCTGCTGGTACATGCACAGGATCACTTGATGAATGCGATTACGATTAAGGATTTGGCGGCGGAGTTTGTGGAACTGTATGAGCGGATTGGGGAATGAAGCGTGGGGACGGTTCTTGTGCTTCTTTTTTGGAAGCATAGGGACGGTTCTCGTGCTTCTTTTTTAATATAAGGAAGGAAGCATGGGGACGGTTCTTATGCTTCCTTTTTATTTTATAGTGTGCTCTCATACAAGAAATTGCGATTTTTTTGTAATATATGGTAGATTAATCATGTTGTAGCATATTTCCCCTCATTTAATCTCTATTTCCCCCTTCATAGCGCTTATCCAAACTCAGGAAAAAATTATTATGATAGAAGGTGAGCCCAATACCCCGATCTGCCAGAAAGAAAAGTAATAGCGGCGTTTACCATGTGATTTTCAGGGGCGCCAATCGACAGGAAATTTTTCATGATGATCAGGATTGCAGAAGATTTCTTACTACCTTGCAAAAGTACAAAATTCAAACGGACATGAAGATATATGCCTGGTGCCTGATGGGGAACCATGTCCATCTTCTTGTGAAAGAAGAGAACGAAAGCATTTCACTTGTGATGAAACGGCTGGGGATCAGCTACGCGATGTACTATAACTGGAAATACAGAACGACTGGGCATCTCTTTGAGGACCGATTCAAAAGTGAAAATGTGGAAGACAATCGATACCTGCTCACCGCCGCAAGGTACATCCACCAAAACCCCGTGAAGGCTGGGATTGCCAGCCACCCCGCTGAATGGAAATGGAGCAGCTGTCTTGGCTATTACAAAAAGTTTGTTTATCCCCCAAACCTCCTTGATTCCCACTTTCTCCTCAATATATTTTCCTCAAATGAATCGATTGCCCGGACTAGATTTAAAGAATTTAATGAACGGATCAATGATGATCAGTGCCTGGAAGGTTATGAAGACAGCAGAAAAAGAATGACCGATGATGAGGCGAGGGCGGAAATCAGGAAGTGTATGGAGAGTTTGGAAATCCCGCACGTAAAGAGTTTGCCCAGGGAACAAAGAAATGAAGTGCTGAGAAAAATCAAAGCGATCAATGGGTTGTCTCATAGGCAGGCTGCAAGGATTTTGGGCATTTCTCCAAACCTGATATCTAAGGCTTGAGCTGGGAGGAAGCACGAGAACCGTCCCCATGCTTCCTAGCCCCCGCTCCATGCTTCAAAATCTCCCCTCACTGCCGATATATAAATTACCGCGACTAATTTTATCAGCACAAGGAGATCACGAATGAATCACCTCACCAGCACTTATCACATACCCCTTGTAATTTTATCTGTTATCATTGCGATTCTCGCTTCTTATACAGTTCTGCATTTGAGTGTCCGATTGATCAAGGCGAAGCCGCCGGCACGGTATATTTGGCTTACGGCAGGGGCTTTTGCGATGGGACTTGGCATTTGGGCGATGCATTTTATTGCGATGCTTGCTTTTCAAATGGCGATGCCTGTCAGCTATGATTTTGGCATGGTGTTTGTGTCGATTATTCCTGCCATTGTATCCGCTGCGCTTGCGTTTTATATGATCAGCCGTCCGGATATGGGGAACAGGCAGATTTACCTCGGTTCTCTTTTCATCGCAACAGGAATTGTTTCGATGCATTATACAGGAATGAAGGCCATGATTATGGCGGCTGACATTGTTTATGATCCTATTTTATGGACTCTATCAGCTATCATCGCGTTTGTGGCTTCCGTTGCCGCGCTTTATCTTTTGAAATATGTGAGCCAAAATGCAGAAAAGCCCGGGATTAACTGGTTCAAGCTCGTTAGCTCCATTGTCATGGGCTTTGCGATTTCCGGCATGCATTACACGGGAATGGCTGCGGCAAAGTTCATGCCGCATGAAGGACATCAGCATATCATGACCCAAAATATTGACAGTACGTATCTGGCTTATGGGATTGCGCTTGGCGTACTGCTCCTGTTCGGCATTCTGTTTATCAGTATGTTTGTGGACCGGAAATTTGAGTATCAGGCGATTTCGTCTGAACTGAAATTCCGCTCGGTTATTGAGTCTGCCAATGACGCAATTATTTTAGCAAACCGCGACGCGGAGATTATTTCCTGGAATCTTGGTGCTGAGCGGATGTTTGGCTACAAAAAGGATGAAGCGATTGGAGAGAAGCTTCAATTGATCATCCCGGATCCATGCAGAAACAATATTAATTCTTTTCTTTTTGAAAATATTTCCGATCTTGCAGGTTCCACAACAGAGCTGACGGGGCTTAGGAAGAATGGGGAAGAGCTCCCGATTGAGCTTTCGCTTGCAGCATGGGGTGAAAATGGCCAGGTGTTTTTCAGCGGGATTATCCGCGATATTACAGAGCGCAAGAAAACGGAAAGCAAGATCAACCGTCTCGTTTACCGCGATCCGCTTACAGGGCTGCCGAACAGGCTGCTGCTGAATGACCGTTTAAAGCTTGCGATCAGTCAGGCAGAGGAATCGAAGAAGAACATCGGGATTCTTTTTATCGATTTGGACCGGTTCAAAAACATCAACGATTCCCTTGGCCATGCCACAGGTGATCTGCTTTTAGTTGAAGTGGGCAAGAGAATCAAAGCCGCTATCGGGGAATCCGATACGCTAAGCCGGCAAGGAGGAGACGAATTTATCATTCTTCTTCCGCAGACAGATGCCAATGAACTGACGAAAAAAGCGCAGAAGATCATTGATTTGTTCAGTCAGTCAATCATGATTCGGGAATATGAACTCTTTGTCACTCCTTCGATCGGGGTTGCCATGTATCCAGTAGACGGGAAAGACATTGAAACGCTAATTAAAAATGCCGATACGGCGATGTACAGAGTGAAGGAACAGGGAAAAAACAGCTTCCAGTTTTATGCTCCAAGCATGAATGCGACTGTCTCACGAAAAATGCTGCTTGAAATCGGAATGCGCAAAGCACTCGAGCGGGACGAATTCAAAGTCTTTTATCAGCCGCAGGTCGATGTGAAGGACGGCAAGCTGATCGGCGTCGAAGCTTTAATGCGCTGGATGCACCCGGAATGGGGAAGCATTTCGCCGGCTGAATTTATCCCGATTGCAGAAGAAACCGGACTCATCCTGACACTTGGCGAATGGGTACTGGAGCAAGCCTGCGTGCAGAACAAAGCATGGCAAAATAATGGCTACCAGCCGTTCAAAGTCGGCGTCAACATCTCCTCCCGCCAGTTCCAGCACAGCAACCTCGTGGAAATGGTGAAAAACGTGCTCGCGAAAACTGGACTTGCGCCTGAATACCTGGAACTCGAACTCACAGAAAGCATTATTCAAAGTTCAGAAGACGCCGTAGTAAAAATGCAGCAGCTAAGAGACATGGGCATCCACCTGTCGATCGACGACTTCGGGACGGGGTACTCTTCATTAAGCTATTTGAAGACGTTCCCGATCAACACGCTGAAAATCGATCAGACCTTTACGCGGAATATTTATACGGATCCAAAGGATGCTTCATTGGTCGATACCATCATTAATATGGCTCATAACCTGGATTTGAAAGTAATTGCAGAAGGTGTTGAAACGGAAGAGCAGCTGAGGTTTTTGGAAGAGAAGCAATGTAATGAAGCTCAGGGGTATTTTTTCAGCAGGCCAATTCCGGCGGAGGAGCTGGAGATAGTGCTGGCTGTTGGTGTTTAGGAAGCATGGGGACGGTTCTCTTGCTTCCTTCCTAAGGAGCAAAAAGCGTGGCTAGCAGGGAATATGCAGTTGATGATTATGCTTTGGAGAGTGAAATCTTATGGGTTTTGCTCTTTTTTTATATTGTTTTTATTATTGGGGAGTGAACAGTTCCATGAAAGATGCCTTATCTCAGGTTTACGATCATTGGGAAGAAAAAATGGACAATAATGAATGGTATTTTAGTGATGCATTTGACGACATAGTAAAAGATATGACTCCGGAAGATGCGTTCGCCTATATCCCGAATGTTCTCGGAATGCTTTTGAGAATAGAAGAGGAGTTTCTTATCTGGGAAACCCTATATTTTCTTTTGCAAGTATACGCAATAGCCGATACAACCGAAATCCATCCGGAATTGAAAAGCAGCTGGGATGCACTTGAAAAGCATATCTCCTGCTACCCTGAGGCATATGGGACTCCATTTCAGGAGTTGAAGAGAGATTTGAGATTATGAAGCATGGGGACGGTTCTCTTGCTTCCGAAGCAGAAGAACCGTCCCCATGCTTCCTGTTTTTACTGCTCAAAATCTGGGATAATAAGAAAAAAACCAGAAAGCAGCTGAGGTCAATGGAGATAGATTTAAAAGATGGCAAGTTAGTTATGATTCGCGAAGCAGAGAAGAAAGATGCTGAACAAATAATTGAATTCTACAACAAAGTGGGGGGAGAAACGGATTTTCTTTCCTTTGGGAAAGATGAATTCCAAAAGGACGCAGAGGAATATAGCCGTTCTATAGAAGAAGCTCATTTAGCGGACAATTCTATTATGCTTTTGGCCCTTTTGGACAATAAAATCATCAGCATTGCTACCATTCATTCAAGCCAGAAACCAAGAAATCGTCATGTCGGTACGCTTGGTATTGTGATCAGCAAAGAGTTTACAGGACTTGGTCTTGGGCGCATCCTCATGGAAAGGCTAATTGAATGGACGAAACAAAATGGGGTAACGAAAAGAATCAGCCTTGTCACGAGAGAGGATAATATTCCTGCTATTGCGCTGTATAAAAAGCTCGGTTTTCAAGAGGAAGGGCTGATCATAGGTGATACTTATATAAACGGCATTTACTATAATACTCTTTTGATGGGATTGTCTTTTGATAGTATCAAGCATACATAAATGGGGTGCGTTCATTGTGAACGCACCCTTTAGATTTGATTATTGCACGGAAGATCAGCTGAAGTTCTAAAAAATAAAAGGAAGCAGAGCCCACGATTGTTTCATATAGTCTTGATATTCGTCTCCGAATTCCATCACCAGGAATGCTTCTTCTTTTTTTATTTTTGCAATATAGGAAAGTAAAATCATGACCAATCCGATGAAAGAAGGAAGAGTGCCAAATAGAAGAAATGTACCGAAAAATCCACAAACAATCCCTGTATAAATGGGGTGTCTGATAAATTTGTAAGGTCCGCTCCGAACAAGGCGCTGGTTTTTGACTTTTTGAATGGCTCCGCTCCAATTTCTCCCCAGCATCATCCTCGCCCAAACAGTGTAAGAAAGTGACAGCAATAAGATCACAAGTCCAATGCTTTTCAATGCAAAAACAGAAGGGAGGATCATGATGCTTTTAAAATTCGCTGAAAAGAAGGTAATCAGAAAGGCAACGATGACTAAGATCAAATGTACGCTTCGCTGCGTCCTTTCTTGCCCGCTATACTCTTTTTTCACTTTCTTCCGAGTAGAAAGTGCGGATAGGATCCAATAAACCCAAAAAACGGACCATAAATATATTGTGAATCTGATGATGCTCAAAATTTCCCCCTCTAGTCAACTGCGGAATATAGACGAATTAAATGCATTACGAAAATACCATTCACTTTTGTCTAATTTGGGATTGCATCTTTATACAAGCGGTGTTATATCTAACGGAAGGAAGCATCAGAACCGTCCCCGTGCTTCCTTTCGCCCGAACGCCAAGAAATACCCTAGCAAAATCAGCCCAACGATAATCAGACTGATAAAGAATCCTACCCGCTGATTTGCGTGAAACAGCGAACCTGAAATAGCTGCCCCTATCAGGATGATCCCTAAATAGGAAGTAAAAGGATAAAGAAACAGTTTATATTTGATTTTCTCAAAAGTGTAAGATGGATGATTTTTAATATGAGAAGCTAAAATAATGACCCAGTTCAAAATCAGTAAAATACCAGCTGCTGTTGTTAAGTACTCATAAACCGTATCGGGCAGAAAATAGGAAGCAATGATCGACATGGCAAGCCCAGAAGCGCTTAGAATCAGGGATGGAACCGGTACATCTTTTTTATTAGTCCTGGCAAGCCTTTTAGGTGCATCACCGTCTTTGGCAAGTGATACCATGACAGTCGTGACTGCATACAGTGCTCCGGCCATTGTTGAAAAAGCAGCGGTAATTAAAATGACGTTAAAAATAGAATCAATGTAAGGGATCGTGAAAACGGAAAGAGCTGTAACGAACGGGCTCTCTTTCTGAGTGATGTCTGTCCATGGAATAAATGTCATCACAAACAATAAGGAGAGCATATAGATTGCAGTCAGCGCGATGAGCATCACACTGCCCGCTTTAGGGGTGTCATTTTTGTTCTTTAATTCACTGGATAAAAACCCCGTAACCCCAATCCCGCCAAAGGAAAAAAAGACAAATATTAACGAATTCCAAAAGCCCATTAGGCCATTCGGAAAAAGAGTTTCATTTCCTTTATGAAGCAGGGCTGTATGGGTGTGATCACTTGAAAAAACTCCAAATAGAAATAATGCTCCGAAAAGAATAAAGGCAAGCAATGCAGAAATCTTTATGATGCCGAAAACACTTTCGATCTTCCCGAAATTTTTCACCCCAAGCAGATTAATACCAAAGGCGATGAGGGAATACAAAATCGCAAACACCCATAATGGGATATGCGGGAACCAAAATTGAGTAAAAATCGATAAGGCGGTTATTTCACTCGACATGATCAGGACGCCGGCAACCCAGTAAATCCATCCGCTTAAGAAACCGAAAGAATGGCCAAAAGCTTTTTTGGCATACCCCCTGAAAGAACTTGGATCAGGATCTTGGACAGACATTTCTGCCAATGCCCCAAAAACGATAAAAGCCGCTGCTCCCCCTATTAAATAGGCAAATAAAATAGAAGGGCCTGCTGTTTTTATAGATAATCCTGTCCCAAGAAAATAGCCAGCACCGATAATAGAACCAATACCAATCAGTGAAAGTTCCCACCATTTCAGCTGATGGTCTTTTCCTTTTTTAAGTTTCTTCGTTTTCTTATTGGCAGCAACCTGTTTAATTAAATGGTCATCTTTTTCCATAGGATCCGCTCCTTTAACATTCTGCTAAATTTAGCATCTGCAGTTTAAGGAGTTGTATTCGGGGACAGGAACCTTGTCCCGCCATAAACCATTGGGGCGGTCCCCACCGGTCACATGGCGCCTCTTTTTTAAACAGCATCTAAATAAAGGCATTTAGTTGAAGGAAGCATAAGAACCGTCCCCATGCTTCTTCGAACAGAAGGATGCATAAGAACCGTCCCCATGCATCAAAAAAAGCAGCAGACTCTAATCTGCTGCTTTCCCTCTATAGCTGAAACCTCCCAGCCATCTCATCCAAAGCCTCAGCCATCATTTTCAAACCTTCGTTTCTCTTTTGCAGCTCTTGTACGGTGATGCTTTGCTGCTGGGAGGAGGCGGAGATTTCCTGGATGGTTGCGACGCGCTCTTCGGAGATTGCGGCGATTTCGTGAATGGATTCGGTTGATTTTTGTGAGACTTCATTGATCGTTTCTGTGCTGCTGACCATTCCTTCAATGTTGGCTGTGAGCGTGTTGATAGCGGTGAAGATCTGCTGAAATAGTTCTCCGCTGATGGAGATGAGTTCAACACCCTCGCCGATTTCCTTGTTGACGGATGCGTTGGATTCGAGCATCAAGGAAGTTTGTTCGTTTACTTCTTGAATGGCTGTGTTGATTGTGGTGACGATGGATTCGGTCAGTGCTGCGAGCTTCTGAACTTCCTGGGCAACGACTGAGAATCCTTTGCCCGCTTCACCCGCTCTTGCTGCTTCAATCGAAGCATTTAGGGACAGTAGATTAGTTTGGTCGGCGACCGCTTTGATCAGCTTCGTGTCATCATTGATTTGCTGGATTTTGCTGCTGAGGAGCTTCAGGCGTTCGTTGCTTTCATTCCCATTTTGCTGGATCCGGTCGATCTGCTCGGAAATTTTAGCGATCTGTGCAGCGCCTTCCTTCGCGATTTTTCCTGAATCCTTGGCAAGGCTGTCCATTTCCCTTGTTTGTGTATTAACGCTTTGGATTTGGGACGCCATGAAAGTGGTTCCTTCAGAAATTCTCTCGATGTGTATAGACTGGCTTTCGCTTGCCTTTGCTTCCTCGCTGGTTCCGGCTGCAATTTGCTCCTGCGCTTCAGACATTTCCTGAAAGGCTGAGACCAGGGTGGAGCTCGTCTCATTGATTTCTTTGGAATTGTGCTTCACGCCTTGAATGATTTCAATAAAACCTATGCGCATCTGCTCCAAATTTGCTGCCAGGATGCCAAGCTCGTCTTTTCGCATCAATTTCACAGGTTCCGTCAAATCGCCCTTCGCCATTCGGTTAATGGCATGCAGCAGCACCATAATATGCTTGTTCAGGCTTCTGCCGAAAAGTAAGGCAATGACGGCGCCAATAATAATAGAGATAATAAGGAAGCCGGCCACGAATAGGTTAATGGTGCGCTGAAGGTTTGTCACAAACTGCGTGCTCATATCAATGCCGACAATGGCGTTAGCACCTGGAATCGGAGCGAAAAAGCTTTTATGGCTGCCCCATTTGTCTGTATAAATCTCTGTAGAAATTTCTTTATGATTTTTAAACGATTCTGCCTGCTGTGGGGTAAAAGGAGACTCTGTCATCGTCTCCTTGCTTCCGTTCAGGCCGACAATATAGTCCTTGCCGCCTTCACTTGTCAGGACGTAGGCATATTCAATGTTATCTTTTCCTTTTACAAAGGAATCGAGGAAGCTGGCTAACTCAGAATTACTCTTGTCCTTTGCTTCAATCACTTGATTGACGAGGCTGCCGTCAACGGAGGTCTTTAAATCTTCTCCATTAATTTTTAAAACATTTGCAAACTGAGGAAGCACATGCTCGTTGATGATGTAGCCGGTAATGCCTTTTACAAAAACAAGCATCAGCATGCCTAAGATTAGAAAAGGAATAAGAAAGTTAATAAATAATTGCGTTCTCAGTGACTTTTTTGGGTTCCATTTTTTCATTATACCGGTGTCTCCTGTTTTGACTGCGTCATGTATTGGGCAAGATCAAGCTCTAATAAATAATCGATTTCACTCATGTCCTTCGTTTTAAAGAAAACAACAGCAAAGGTTCTGTCATTGGAAGCATTGATCTTCCGATACTCCATCACATGGCTGAACTCTTTGTAAAGCCTGTCATGATCTATGCTTTCGATCAGGTTCTTTGTGATCTCCATTGGAATTTCTGCGCAGAAAAAGCCATAAAACCAGTCTTCATCCTGGCTGAGCACAGTTTCCCATGCCGGTTCCTGGCCGCTGAAGTAGGTTCCTGCGCCATTAATGCCGTAAGCATAATAGCTGATGTCTGTCGTGCCGGCACCTGCGAAGCGGAGCGGGTTCACCTCAATCGGCATAATGCCGTTCGGGCTTAACCTAACTTCAATGTGAAACGGGTAGTTTTGAATCTTCATATGCTTGTTCAGCTCAAGGAGAAATGCTTCCAGCTCCTCTTTGATCTCTTGGATAATGGGGACCGACGTATAATAAATCCGGTCAGACGTATCTTTCTCATGCAAGAACCGGCGTTTTAAAATATTGAGCGTCACTGGTTTTCCGCTCTCATCAAAATAGCAATCGGCCGCATACTCATCACCCTCGATGAATGCCTCAATCAGGATTTCTTCCCCATTGATCACATCGCTGCTGTACGTATTTTTAATGAGCAATAGGTCTGCATACAAACTTTGAACAGCAGCATCCCACTCTTGCTCATTTTTCACAATATACACACCGATACTGGAATAACCCTTATTCGGCTTCACAACCACTGGAAAAGGAATAGCCTCGCTTTCCATACTTAAAAGCTGTTCAAGAGTCACAAGCTGAAAATAATAATCGGGCATGGCTGCAGACAAAAGCGTGCGGAACTCTGCTTTATTCTTTAAAAGCTGAGAAGTGGCAACAAACGGGTGGGTAGGAGAAAATTGATCTAAAATCCGAAGGCAGCTTTCTGAATTCGTGAGTACCCTCGCATTTTCCTCTAAATAGATCGCCCGTTCATCAGTACTGTAATAAATCGGAATTTTCCTCGCCACAGCTGTTTCAAGCAGCAAAGGGGATACAATCTGGTTTTCTAAAATAATCATTCTACACCTCCGGGGAATCTACAAGTACCTTATCGGCCACATACTGGAGGAGTTTAACGCTTTAAAGGATGTTGAGAATATTCGGACTTTATGGGGAGTTTTAGGGAAGCGGTTGCAGGAAGCAGAGGGACGGTTCTCGTGCTTCCAATGCAGTAGAAACCAGGGAAGCAGAGGGACGGTTCTCGTGCTTCCTAAGCAGTAGAACCGTCCCCGTGCTTCTTTTTAAATAAATTCCTTTTTATATCGAATAGCCAGATAAATTGCTGAAGCAAGGAAGGTAAGAGAATATTTGAATAAGAAGAAAATCTGCCACATATATTCTTTCGGGAAAATGATGTCGCACAGTACAATTACACTAAACATGATGAGGGCGCATTTTAATCCTATTTGCATTGTTCTTTCATCAGTTTTCCCCATTTTACGTTGAAAAACGTAGGTTACAATTCCTCCAATGAAAAGCAATGCAAACCCAATCCCAATGAGGGTATTCCAATTTCCAACAGAATGTTCAGCCCAAGACCTTAAAGAGTGAAAAATTGAACCATGTACATTTGAGATAAAATTAGAAATCATTTTTAATCATTTCCTCTCTCATAAGTGAAAATTTCATTAACATCAACCTTGAAAAATTCGGCAATACGAAAAGCTAACAGCAGAGTGGGAACATAATTTCCTTTTTCCATGACGAAAATGGTTTGCTTGGAAACCCCGACTTTCTCTGCTAATTCTTGCTGAGACAATCTGGCAAGCACACGATATTCATAAACCTTATTTGATATGGAATCACCAAAATCTTTCTTCACCGCCATCACCTCTTGAGATGAATTATATACTAATTATTTACAAAAAGTAAAGTAAACTTATATAAAAATATAAAATAATATTATTATTCATAAAAATACTTTTATTTATGAACAAAACAAAAAGAGCTCATCTGCGAGCTCTTTTCACGTTATATGCTATTCAGTTTTTGTTGGAAGCAGGAGAACCGTCCCCATGCTTCGAGGCGGGAGGAAGCGCGAGAACCTTCCCTGTGCTTCCCCCTTACTTCAAAGGTTGGGTAAGAGGAAGCAAAAGAACCGTTCCCATGCTTCAAAGATTAAGCTCGGAGGAAGCACCAGAACCGTCCCCACGCTTCTTTTCCCGCACCCAAACAAGTACCACCATCGCAACATTAACAGCGGCCAAAATTAGCAGGGAGGCATCTCCTTTTTCAGTGGAGCGGTCAAGGGTGAAGACCTTGCCATCGGCCATGAGCGTGTTGACGATTCCCATCATGACGTTGTTGGCGACGTGGAACGCGACCGAGGCCTCGATGCCACGGCTGATGATTGCAATCAGCGCTGTTGAGGCGCCGACAACGAAGAAGTATCCGAACAGCCAGGGGTCAGTTGAACCGTGCATTACCGCGAAGTGAAGGCTTGATACCAAGAGTCCGACGACCAAGGCAGGGAGGACGGGGCGCACCCACGATGCAGCTGCCGGCATGACGGCGCTTCGATACATCAGTTCTTCACCGGCGGATTGGATCGGAGTGGCCAATAAGGTGACCACCAACATGGCAATCGTTGTGCCAGTAAAGCCGAAGGCCTTCCATCCCGGTGCTTCAGGTGCGACCAGTGCGATCACACCGATTCCGACGCCCACCAGCACCGCCGCGCCGAACAGGTACTGCCCAAAGCGCCGCATGTCGAGTGCCCGCGGCGAGCTGAGCATGCTGCGCCAAGGCACTTTCGCCATCCAGACGAGGAGCAGAACCGCCAGTATACCTGTGACGCCTATGCTCAAGCTGTCGGATAGAAACCTCAATGGTGTATAGCCGACTGAAAGCGGATCGTCGCTGCCCTCGATGAGGCCAACGACGAGGCGGAGCAAGACCTGCACGACAACCAGCGCCACCGACGACA
Source organism: Metabacillus kandeliae (assembly GCF_021166585.1). Taxonomy (GTDB): domain Bacteria; phylum Bacillota; class Bacilli; order Bacillales; family Bacillaceae; genus Metabacillus_B; species Metabacillus_B kandeliae. Next base: position 116,074 of record NZ_JAJOZE010000003.1, on the reverse strand, counting down.
AAATGATGACTGCGAGCGGCTTCCACCAGCTCATACGGAGGTGGGCGCCGTACGGCCTCGTGCTGTCGACGGCCGGCCGAGCATTCTTCAATGCTGCACCTCCGGTAACATTGTTTTCCTCTTCAATTCTTTTTTCCAAAGTAATCATCCTCTGATTTATTATTTTGAACGATGAATTCTATTACTCAGTATAATCAGCCTCTATTTCTCCTGAAGAAACAGAAGTTTACTTTCTGATAAACTTTCCTGCTGGTTGTTAATATGCTGGTAATGTTTGTGTGCTAACATAGTGCCGAGGTGGGCAAAAGTGGAAAATGCGGAAATTTTATTAGTGGATGATGAAAAATCAATCGTTAAATTAATGGAAACCGTTCTGAGAAAAGAAGGATTCAGCCATATACATACAGCTTATACTGCAGAAGAGGCGCTTGAGTGCGTTTCTTTGCACCACATTGATATTGTGGTGCTTGATGTCACGCTTCCCGGACAGAGCGGTTTCACTATTTGTCCGAAAATCAGGGAAATCTCAGATGCGTATATTCTCTTTTTGACAGCACGTGTCTCCGACCTTGACGTGCTGACAGGATTTGGGGTCGGGGGCGACGATTATATTACCAAGCCCTTCAACCCGCTTGAGATTGCCGCAAGGATTAAGGCGAGGCTCAGGCGGAACCAGACTCATCCCCCTTCCATAAAAAAGATGGACAGGAAGCATGATTACGGGCGCTTTATCCTGGATGAGGAGTCAGGGGAGCTGATTGTCGAGGGCAAACCCGTGCAGACGCCTGCCCAGGTATTTCTCCTGCTGCAGTATCTGTGCCAGCATCCCAATATCGTCATTTCCAAGACGAAAATGCTTGAAGCCGTATGGGGATTTGACAGCTTTGTGGATGACAATACCGTTACTGTCCATATTCGAAGAATTCGGGAAAGAATTGAGAAAGACCCGAGCCATCCTGAACTGCTCGTGACCGTCCGCGGGCTGGGATACAAACTGGTTAAGGGGAAAATGGAATGATGTCGCTCAGGCGGAGGGTGGCTCTGCATTTCTCTCTTCAATTCATTTCCATCATGGTGTTTGTCGGGATTTTTTCTTTGGTGTTTCTATTTGTGCTTTTGACACATTTAAACAGAGAAGAAATTAAGCAAAACTTTCCTGCCGGTGCTCTTGAAAGCATTGCGATTGATACGCGGATTGACAAAAATAAAGCCATCATCAGCGACTCATGGAAACACCAGCTCAAAGAACGAAATCTCTGGGTTCAGGTTGTGGATAGGAAAGGAGACGTTATCGGATCAGAAAATACACCTAAACTCCTGCCTGACTCCTATTCAGTCAACGATCTTCTCCAGATCGAAAAAACGAACCAATATGAAGGCTACTACGTTTACTCCCAAGTCGACACCACCTTTAATGACCCGTATTTTTATATGCTCGGATACAAAAACAATGAGCTGGAAACCCTCCGGCACTGGTTTTCACTGTATTCAAGCAACGGCAGGATCTCCGGTGCAAACCTGAAGAAGCTGGAAATGGAATTAAAGCCGATGAAAGGCTCCATTCATGTGGTAAACCAGGAAGGGAAAATCATCCAGTCCGCCGGGTCTGACATAATGAAAGAAGACTACAAGCCGCTGGATGTGCTTGTCAGGGCAAAATCACCAGGGATATTTGATACACACACAACCATCTTCAATGATCCGCAATCTGGTTTCACTTGGATTTTGCATACACCGAGGCAGGAAGCAGAACCTGCGTCCTCTTCCATTCTTTCTGAAGTAATGAGGATCTTCATGATCCTTGCAGCTGTTTTGCTCACATTGACAGTAGGCATTTCCTTCTGGAATGGCTTCAGGTACGGCCAGCCCCTGCTTCTCTTCACCGGCTGGCTGGAAAGAATGGGGTACGGAAAGTACGAGGAAGTCCTGACAGAAAAAGAGCGCAAAAAAGTCTTCAAGAAAAATGGGAAAGTGCGCCTGAGGTACAAGCTCTATCAAGAAGTGATCGGGGCCTTCTACGAAATGGCTGAAAAACTTTCCGCCTCAGACAAGGAAAGGGACCGTCTGGAAAAAACGCGTGAAGAGTGGATGACTGGCATTTCCCACGATCTCAGGACACCCCTTACGACGATCCAGGGCTATGCCCATTTGCTTGAAAGCGGCCAGTACCGCTGGACCGAAGAAGAGCTTCTGGATATGGGGAAGATGATCAGGGAAAAAGGAGATTATATGACCGCCCTTATTGAGGACTTCTCCCTTGCTTTCCAGCTCCAAAACCAGTCGCTCCCCCATCAGCTGAAGCGGGCAGACCTGAATGAACTTGTGCGGGGCATTATTCTTAAATTTGTCAACGACCGCACCCTTGAAGACATTCCCTTTAACTTTAAAGGCGCTGATTCAAATCTTTATATACAAGCAGATAGACGCTGGTTCGAGCGGATGCTCGATAACCTTATCTATAACTGCATCAAGCATAACCCAAAGGGCACAAGCATTACCGCCTCAGTCAGCAGACAGGGCGAATCCGCCATTGTCACCATCTCTGACAATGGTGAAGGAATGGACGAAGAAACCGTCCGGCACCTCTTTGACCGCTACTTCCGCGGAACAAGCACAGACGAGCAGACAGAGGGCGCGGGCCTTGGGATGAGCATCGCTCGCGCCATCGTCGAGCTTCATGGAGGGAGCATTTCTGTCTCTTCTGTAAAACACCAAGGCACTGAGTTCAGGCTTGAATTTCCTATGGAAGAGGGGCAAAGCAATTGAAATGAAAAAAAGGAGCCAGCAGCTCCTTTTTCAAGTGTTCTCTTGTTTGTATTGGAAGGAAGCGCAAGAACCGTCCCCGTGCTTCTAAGAGCCTAGGATTGCATCTTTATACAAGGGATGTTGTATTTTCATGGAAGGAAGCATCAGAACCGTCCCTATGCTTCCTATCCCAATATCTCCCCAATTCCCGTCCCATACTTCTTATCCAGCCACTTGCCCAAAGTCTTCATGGTGCTGTCGAAGTCTTTGGTCTGTGTCTTCGATAGAGTGTGGTAAAGAGAGGGAAGGTCTTTTTCATAAAGCTGTTTCCAAAATGTTTCCCCGCAGTCTTCCCAGCCAGTCAATTTCTTGCTTTCCAGGATTTCTCTCAAATCGAACAGATTGTTCCGGTATTTTCGAATGGTGCTGTCTGATTTGCCAATCGTTTTTTCGATGAAAAAGTCCTTCAGATCCCGGGCATAGAAATTATTAATGGTGTTCGGCTGGAAGCCGAGCAATTCATAAAATTCAATATCCGTTTTTGATACACCCTCATCTGTTTGAGGATGGTGTCCGCGCTGCTTTAAGGCAGATATTCTGTCTGCTCCTCCTGTAACGAATGGAGAGAGAGGCAGGTTCAATTTTTTGCGGATTGTATTAAAATCAGCTGTTATTTCTGCATCTGGATGCCGTTGTTTCGTCAGCATATAAGCGTTGAATTCCATCTGTTTCAGCCAGTTGTCCGCTTTTTCTTTTTCACCGGATTCAGCTAATTCACGGATGGAACGGTCATTGAGCATAGGGATCGGCACATTTGCTTCCAGGTTTGCATAAGTTTGAGCAAAATTAGCGAAGTAGAGTGGTACACTCTTGTCAGAGAAATACACTAGCTGATTTTTCACTTGCAGCCTAGCAGGAATCTCTACATTTTTTTCATATTCTTTCTCAAACGTCAGGAGGCTGCGCAGCGGGACAAAAATCTCTTTGAATTTCTCCGCATACTCTTTTTCCTCCGTGATAAGTAGAAGCGTTTGATCAGTGACAGAAATTGTGCCATAAACATTGCCAATGGAAATACTGCTCCCTTTAGCAAGCTCGCTGTCTGTATAAGCCAGCCACTCGCCAACCCAGGTAACCCGCTTTTCATCATCTTTCCATTCATCAATCTCAAACTCTTCCTGAAGCATCATAAATTGATACAAAGCAGTCAGGTCATTCACCTTAAATTCCAGGTGATGATGAGGAACCTTCTTTGTGCCGCTTGCGGCTATCTCTTCTCTCTCAAGCAATGCCCCTAGAATTTCAGGGTAATACTGCAAAAGAACCTGATCATGTTCTAGACCGGTTTCTTCCGACAGCTGATTAACTTTTTCCGCTGCAAGCTCAATGCCTTTTGGTCCTTCAAAAAGAAAGACGCCATTAAAATAGAAGAGGCCGTCAAATTCTTCTAGGAAGCCAATCGTGCCATACCATGGCGCCAATCGATTTTCTTCTTTATTTAACACTTTATAGGTATCCTTAGTAAAAACATCCTCAAAAACGATATGCTTCTCATCGGCAGAGACAGCCTGAACAAGCATCGGCTTAAGCTTTGTCCATTCTTCCAGCATCTCCCGCTCGTCCTGCTTCAAACGGTCACCCATTTCTTGGTAGAACCAATCAACTCCGCGCAGTTCTTTCTGTAACGGGTAAAAGAAGTACATCCAAAAATCGATAAATCCGAACCGGTTCGGATCAGAAATCACATGATTGGAGCGCTCCTTAAACTCACCCTGGATACGCTGAGAGTCAGAAAACGAGACATGATGAGAAACAAAGTCGCTCATCTTCGAAACAAGCGATAACTTACGCTGCAAAAACCGCTCCGTTTTCGCCTCGCTCATCTGCACCACATTTTCCTTCAGCATGCAGCACTTCTTATATTTTTTCCCGCTCCCGCATGGGCAGGGAGCATTTCGGTTAATAGCCATAAATAGTCACCTTTTTCCTTGTTGATAGCATACTATTAGTATCGCATTTATGGCATTAGGTCAACCCAAATACAGGGAAAACAAAGGATTTACATATATTTCAACGAAATAGTCTCCCATAATGTTGCCCCTCTAGCTGAATCTCTGAAAGTAAACATCGTCGTATTGAAAATGACCGTCATCTCGGCTGCCTGCTTAATGGCAGAAGGGGGAATAGGAGTCTGCAGTATTTGAAAGTCATTTAAATGCATGAAATATTCCTCATCAGGTTCACCTTTGTAATCTGCCGTCTCCATCTGTCCTGTCGCAATGCCTCTTGCGATGATCCCTTTCCCGTTGCTGTAGAGGAACACTCGATCATCCCGCTGGATTTTCGTAATGAGTTTTTTCCAGCGGCCGAAGTAGGCTGCGCATTTTTGGTTTTCGAGCATATCGGCTTCACAGGCTGGGTTTTCGGTTTTGTTGGTGTTGATGATGTGGAATTTCATGACTGGTCTCCTTTTTTATAGAAAGAATGAGGATGGGGAGATTTAAAGGATAGCAGAATCAGAAATACTTTTTCTGATATGTAGAATGATTTCTCGGGAAATAGTTTGGTTTTTCGACTTGGCATCCTTTAGTAAGAAAAAGTCCCGCGTTTTAATCCGCCCGTTACTGGGTTTACAACAAAATGCCATTGGCATCTGCCGTATTTATCCTCATCTTCACCTCCCTCACACACAATAGAAGGCAAACCCTCTGTCTCAGACAAACGATAAAAAGAATAGCCGGCAGGAGGGGGCGTTTCAAAGAGAATAGAACCATCTAAAGAAATTCCTATAAGCTTTTCTTTAACTTTATCAATCGCTAAAATTAATTTGTGATCAAAGCAGGATTTTACCTCTGTTAAGGATGCGTTCTGTATTTTTATGGTACACCCATTATGGAGCCAGGTAGCCGTTCCCAGCATGCGGTCATGCGCAAATAGAATCGTACCTTCATTGCTGAACTCATATATGGCGGTCTGGATGAAATTCTTCCCGCACTCTGCATAGATTCCAGAGGGTTCGTCGCTGGCGAAAAATATGTCACTTAACTTCCTAGTGATTTTTTTGCCCCTATGAACCCAGCTTATAGAATTATTGTCATAGATAAGGTCTTTTACTGCCATAAATATCCGCCTTTCAGTAGATAATGGAAAACTAGCGCCGCATCAAAATTGAGAATAGCAAAATTCAGCAAATCCCGCACATAATTCTTCAATCTCTGCCTTTCTCGCCAATGTTTCCAGCCAGTCAGTTGGAATACTGTCCATTCCATATGCCATACCAGCAAGAGTCCCTGTTAATAACCCAATTGTATCGGTATCGTTGCCAAGATTGACTGCTTTAAGGACAGCATCCCGGTAGCTTTCATGGGTTAAAAAACACCATATGGCCGCCTCGAGGGAATGGACTACATAACCAGTCGATTTTATTTCTGAAATATCAGCGTCCAAAATGGATTTGTTGAAAATTCTCTCGTAATGAGAAAACTCTCTTTCGTATTGAGTAAGCCCTCTTAGCTCTTCCAAGCAAGTATCAGCTGCTCGACGGAATGCATGAAGGGGAGGGTGCCCGTTATATAGCTCAAGCAGCAGCTGGATATAGATGATACATCCTAATGTCGAGCGGGGATGCGAATGAGTGATGCCGGCTACTCTCTCAATCTCTTTTCCCCGAACATGAAAATCATTTTCCTGCCTGAGGGTAAAAACAAGCGGAGCAATTCTCATTAAAGCGCCATTTCCATTATCAGATTCGGTTTTTCCGCCGCATTCCTGCAGTGGAATACCATTAACGTAGCGTTCAATGGCATTGTCAGTAGCATGTCCGATATCAAACATCGTCCCATAAGGAGTCCAATAGCCTTTTCGGTACTCCATAAACTTTCCCATCAGGTCGTATTCGTCTTTCTCTTCGATTAAGTTCTCAATCAGGCAAAGTATAAGGGAGGTATCGTCTGACCATGTTCCTGGCGGCTGGTTATGGGTGCCATAGCCCGTCATGCCTGTAATGTGTTGCCCCCTTGGCTGGAATTCGTTTGGTACGCCGAGCGCATCCCCGGCTATGCCGCCGAGAATAGTGGAGTGAATTTTAGTTTCTAACTCTTTAAAAATCGGCATATTTTCCTCCATACTTTTGTTAAAAGATTAGGGAGCCTTATTCTCTCTCTCTTCTAATACCTCAACTCTGTCCTTTGGAATCCACATGTCATAATAGTATTTATCAGTCCTATCCATCCCCAATTCTTCTGCTATTGCTGAATCAGGTGTGCCTATAAAATATTCATTTTCGTTTTCTTTTGAAATATTAACAATCCGGCCTTTTATTTTTCCTTTCGTTTTGACTCTATAACTATTAGTTATTTCCTCTTCTGATATAACTTTGCTATAAAGTCCACTATTATAAGTGTCTATAAAACCTTCTTCAATTGTGGAGGGATCATGGGAAAATACAAGTAAATTTCCTTCCATGTCTCTATTAATTTTATATTCTTTGCCTTTATAAGTTCCGTAGTAACCTTTTCGAATCATCCTATTTCATCCTCCGCCTATTTTTCTAAGGAAACAAATCTATCACCATCAAATATAGCTACTAGTTCTTCTTTCCCTTTTTCCACTATATAAAGCTCAGCCCCTTTTACAGGCAATTCTCTATCTGCAAATTTCCACTCAGGGACAATATTGTTATTTCTAGCTGCAGTAAAACCATTCAAGGTACATGGGGGACCATCTTTATTGGTACCCCCAAACTTTTCACCATAAGGGATTTCTACATCATCTGCATAATTTGATTTAAATCTTATTATCCCATAAGAGGTCCCATCAACTGGAAAAGGCCTGATTCCCCCAGATATAGTATAATCTAATCTTAGCGTTTCAATTACATCATCATATTCTATTAAGTCTTTTAAATCTTCCACTTTCGCAACATACCCGCCTATTTCAGTATATGGATCAGAACCTGAAATGTAATTTTTCACGTCTTGGATTGGAAGGGTTTTTTGTAGCAGAGTTTCCTTAGTTACAGGTGGGACTGAATCCCTGATTTCTTTCATAATTTTAATTTCATCTAAAGTTAACTCTTCAACAGGCTTTAATCTCAGTTCATGAAATTTATCAATTGTTATATCAAGTTTTTTAAGATGAGTTTCAATTTTGTCATTGAAAGATGGTAAATGACGTATAGAATTTAAGCTATATTTTCCTTGGATAGGGGGCTCTTTTGGTTTAATAGTCGGCTTATTCGATTTATTAATCTTATTTATTTTGCTCATATCCTTCTCAATGAGCCGATCTATATCAACAACATTAAACGACCCTTCATTTACTGCAGCAAGAGCGGGTTGAAGTTTCCTGCTTGGAACGGGAACTTTCTTCTTAATGGAATCAATCTTTGTTTTGCTCCCATTTTGCAGTAAAGGTACTTTGCGAGAAGGAGCATTATTCTGATGTATAGAAGCGATCTTCTTACTTTGCATTGATTGAACAAGTTCCCTTTTTACTACAATTCTGCTTTTTGCAGGAGAGCCTGCTATTTTAGCTATAGACGGAACTTTATTTTTGGGAGCGGTTATTCCTTTTCTTATAGCGGTTTTAGCTGCAACTGCGCCTTCTTTTGCAGCGATTGCTCCAGCCTTAGTCCCAGCCTTCGCAACCCCCAACCCAGCCTTCCCAATCCCAGTCGTCCCTTCCGTCAACAGCGCAGGAAGCACGTTTCCAATCATATTCCCGGCCCAGTGCCCTCTGCTTTCCGCGTCACCATAAACTACATCCTTCATAAAGGAATCTTTGATCGCTTTTCCAGCATACTTAATAACCTCTACCGGATGATGGGCAGTATAGACGATCCCGTTCACCGTATCCATCGGATGAGTAAAGATATTTTTTACATCATCCCACATCCCGGTAAAGGCGGCTTTCATGCCGTTCTTTCCGCCGATGTTGAACTTGTATGTATTGTAATCCAGCTTTTGATCCCATGAAAGATTTTCATAGCCGATCTTATCTGCTATTTTGATATATTCTTCTGCTGAGATAAAAGGGTTAAGTTTTGCTTTTAGTCTTTCTATTTCTGCGAGGTGTTTTTTCTCGGCTTCTTCTTCCCTCTTTTTTAAGTAGGCATCGGCATTTTGATTAACGGTGATTTGCTGATTGAATAGGTCTTTTTGGTGAAAGGCTTTGGAGTTGAAATGGAGCGGGTTTGCGCCTTTTCCTCCGGCTGTTGCGCCTGATAGTTCTGTTAGGTAAGATTTGATAAATCTTTCGAGTTCTTCCGATTTTGCATATTCACTTGTCAGCTGGCTGTCTGCATGATGCAATGCCTGCATCGTGTCCTGTCTCTCTTTTTCTGCGCTGTGAATGGCTTGGTCAAAGGGGTCAGTTGAGAAGGAGTCAAGCGGTAAGGTATCATGTATCTCATTTAAAATGGCATCCAGATCACTCTTTTGGCTGTCTATTAATTGCTGGGAGATCCGTAAACCGCCGGGAATGCTTCCTTCGAGGAAATTTCCGTATACAGAAGCATCCTCCAGCTTATATCTCTCTAACACGTCATGAATAGTGTTAATAAAGGCTGTTTTCATCTGGATGAATTTCTTCCATTCTTCAATGAGGGAAGAGTGCTCGGAAAAAAAGCTTTTAATGGACTCCGCACCTTGGCCTGTAAAATGGCCGTTAGTGACAAGTACTTGGATTTGCTTGTCGAGATTTTCGATTTGCTCTTGGTATTGCTTGTATTCTTTTGCGCGCTGCTGGACAGAGGAGAGGAGGGATTCGGCTTCTAATATTTTTGGCATTCGGACGGGACCCTTTCTCGATAAAATAGTATGTATTATGACATTATCTAACAATAATGGTAGCACTTTTATCTCTTTACCCAAATATGCAGGAAGTCCTACCTTTTTTTCGGAAATATATCAGCTAAAGGAAAAAAGCAATCCTATCCTTTTAAGGAAGGGACCGTCTTTTAGCATCCGATTAAGGGGTTTATTTAACTTTTTAACACCAAGTACCATCCAAAAGTTTTATACGATCTCCAAAGTGAACGTGCCAGTGCATATGTTTATTGCTTTGATAATTACCTATATTCGTTGATACAGTACAAGCACCGTATTCATCGTTTACCTGCCTTGATACTTTCTGAATCACTGATAACAAATCATCCAGCTCAATTTTATCTTCTGGTGCAATATCTATTAAAAAAGTAATATGCTTCTTGGGGATCACCACGATATGCACTTCATAAAATGGACGAGTATGATAAAAGGCCACAGTACGATCAGTCTCCAAAACTTTTTCTATTTCCGTCTTACCGCTTAATACTTCTTCACAATAAAAATCCTCAATACCATTTGCCAAAGTAACTGCTCCTTTTTGATAAGTTTATATTCTCAATCTTTCATAAGATGTGCCTGAAATTTCCACTTAAAATCAAGGCTTTCTACTGCTTCATAAACTTTACCGGTATTTTTGCTAACTCACTCCTCGTAATAAATTCGAGTTAATTCATCTGGGTTACAAGGCTGTACAACATATAGTCCATCACCATCATCGCAATTGCTATGAAACCAATCATGACAGCGAGGGGTTTATTATTGCTGTACCTAAACATGGTGAAGCTAACTATTAGATAGTAAATAGCCATCGCAAGAATCAGCAGTACCAAATAAATACTGGTTTTGAATAAAATAGACAGAATGGACAATGGAAAAACAATAACCAGGGCACCATAACTTATTCTTTTATCCATGCTGGAACTCCTTTCCATTTTTTGTTCCATTCCCAAAACAGACGAGATTGTAACCCAGCACAAGTGCGTGGGCTGGTCGCAGCAGTTTTGATTAACTGAGGAGAAACTGAATGAAAAGAGGCGATCCCAAATGAACAAGCTGATCATTCCCTGCATCCTCGTGATTTTCGTGCTATGGATTTTGTTGCAGCTAGCTTTAAAAATGAGTATATTCGCCAATCCATTAAACTATTTCATCGTCATTATCCTGCTGTTCCTGACGATAAAAATGGCAAAGGAAAACTAGCAATCATACAAAAAAGCATCCGGGAAAATTCCCGGATGCTTTTTCCTTCCTCAGTTCTTCGAATACACCACATTTCTCTTCTCATTCATGACATAATATCCGCCGCCGACCATCAGCTTATTGCCCTCAGTGCTGTAGACGCGGTAATCTTTGCCCTGCATGAGGGATTGTACCGCTTTGCCGTCTTTATACATCGGTGTGTCTTTCAGCATTTTAACCATGCCTTCGTAATAAGCGGAAGCCCTGGAGAATTTCACTGTAAAGCCGCCGCCTGTGTCATAGCTGTCAGCCAGAAAGTGATAAACCTTAATGGCTTCGCCGCGGTGTAAGGTGCGGTATGGTTTGCCGTCTGGTGAATAGAGTGTTGCATTTTCTTTTATTAAAATTCTTCCTTGGTACATCGCGGTTTTGCCTTTTTCGAGCATGATGTAGTAATCACCGCCGACGCTGGCCATTTCTTCATTTTGGCCGTAAACGCGGAGCACTTCGCCAGGCTGTGCAGTGCGCCATGGTGTTTTTTCGCCTTTATCGTTCAGCTTGAAAATACTTACCGGCTTCTTAATGATTGCTCTGCCAATCGGAGAAGGAGAGACTTTGATTTCATCTTCTTGCTTTGGAGGAGTTGTTCCGCCGCCGTTATCATCATCTCCTCCGCCGTTGTTGTCATCATCTCCGTGACCGCCGCCCTGATCAGGAGGCGTTACACCCGGTGATTTCACTTCAAGATCCAGTGTTCCGGTGATTTTTCCGTATTTATAGTTGATCTGAATATTCCCGGTTTTCTTCGTCTGAAGCATGCCGTCCTTCAGCAGCTCTAGAGAATTTTCTGGGTTATAGCTTAACTGTACTTCTTTAGGGTCTATGGCGAAAATATTGCCGAATTGGTCCACTGCTGTAAAGGATAGAGCTGTCTTTTCGCCAATCAAAACAGAGCTTTTTGAAAGAGCGCCTTCCAGCTTGATTGGAGTTATGGCAGCAGGATCAACAACGTGTACCTTTACTGAATTGGACTTTCCGCCTGATACAGCTGTGAGTGTGACGGTTCCTTCAGCTTTTGCCGTCAGCTTTCCAGTGGAATCAACAGTTGCAATTTCAGGGTGATCTGATGTCCATCCAATGTTTACTGGCGGGAATTGGCTAATGTTTACGATATAGTGACCAGTGTATTCATGGAAGTCGCCGTACAGCTGCATGTTTCGGGTCGCGCCTTTGGCCATTTTCATTTCACGGTTTGAATTCAACGCCCGATCGACAATCGATACGGAAGAGAGCAGCGGATTGAATTGATAGGACATCTTGTCACCGACAGTCAGAATGCCGCTTCCAAGAATGTTTCCTTCGTCCTTTGTGACATATCCTTTGCTCGCTGCATTTCCGCCTACCGTGTACATAACCCCGTCTTTTTCCCATTGCTGCAATGTGTGAAGGTGACCGAAAAATACCTGGATGTTCACTTCAGGATGAGATTTTTTGTAAGAACCAAGTATGTCTTCGAACTTTTTCGCATCAGCCGGATTCATTTCATGGGCAGTGCCAAAATCGTCTTTTGTCAGAACATGTACAGCGACAATGACGTTTTTCTTTTTGTTTTGTTCCAACACATTCTCCAAGTAATGGAACTGGGTAGAATCAGAGGCTGAAATGCTCTGCCCATAAGCTGTGTTCAAGCCGATGATATTGGCATTGCCGTATTCAGTGGAGAATGTCGGACTGCCGATTATGCTTGTAAAATAATCAAGATCTCCCTTAAATGATTCGTGATTTCCTGGAACCATTAAAAATGGTTTATTCTCAAATATTTTCAGATCATCCTTCGCCTGATTCCATTCTGCTTCAGATGAAGTATCCACGAGATCCCCTGTGTGAAGGACAAGATCAGAATCTTCCTGTTCCGCTCTTTCAAATATCGGTTTTTGATAAATCATTCCATGCGTATCAGGAATCATGGAAATCTTAAAGTTATTTGGATCCTTTGGAGCAGGCAAGGATTTGATCGTGAAATCCGTTTTGATCGTCTCAATGCTGTTTCCGGCGCGGTCTTTTGCGTCAATGGTGTAAGAATGCTTACCATCCGCAAGCTTCTCTGCAGGTACGGCATAGGCCCAGCCAGTTGCCGCATCATAGTAGGTTTCTGCCTGTTTGCCATCAATGGAAACGGCGATATCCTTCTGCTCAAGCCCGCTTTTTGGATCTCTTGCTCTGAAGGTAATTCTAGGCACGGCTGTCTGCTCAGCCGCTGTTGGTGTCGGGGTTACATTTGTTACAGTTGGCGCTTCTGTATCTTCCGTTAAGTCAACTTTGATATTTTTGCTCACAGGCGGAAGGGCCTGGTTGCCTTTCTTATCGCTCGCCGTGATGCTGAGAGGGTAAGTGCCTTCTGCAAGACCTGTGACAGTTCCAGTGATTTTTCCTGTATCCTTATCGTAGTTGAAATCCTGCTCTTTATTGTTAAAGGTCACTTTAATCGTTGAAGGATCAACACCTGAGCCTTCGTCTTTTACCGTTGCGGCAAAATCAAGTTTGTCGCTGTAGATTGTATTGCTCTCTGGTGAAATCTCGCTGAACTCAGGACCGCTGAAGTCCTCTGTTTCATTTGTATAAATAAAGCGCATGTCATCAATGTAGACACTGCCGCTGTAATCTGGCTTTGTCTTGTTTGTTTCGACAAAATAAAGGTAATTGAATGTAATCGGCATAGCCCACTCTGTTGGAATGTCTACTTCGAGATATTTCCAGCCGATCCAGTTCACGCTGCCTGCCAGATCGAGTGTTTTATTGGCACCATTGGATTTGAAAATTAAGCGGGCCCATGGAGCTTTGCCGTCCCCATAAATCCAGACACCGAATTTCTTGGGCCTGATCTCAGTTGTATACGTTTTGAACATGGAGTCAGCTAGCGTATCAGACCATGCTGGAGGGGTTGCTGTGCTTTTAAACCAATGAGGCTTCAAGTTAATTGTCCCATTATATTGGCGGGTCCAGTTTTTTGTATCATAGTTGACTTTAATGCTGCGGCTGCCGGATTTTTTCTGCTCCGTTGAAAGCTCGAAATTTCCTCCAACAAAGCCATTTACCTCATACCCTTCAGCAGGATACGTTTCAAAGTCATCAATCTTCTGTTCCTTTAATCCAACCAAAAGCGTCAGTTCTTTCGTAATGTCTCCAAGTGTCGCTTTGATGGTATAGGTGGAACCGTCCTTTGCGCTGTCAGAAATCTTCAGCTTACCGTCCTCAATGGTGCCGGCTTCAGCTGGAATCTCCCATTTTACAGAGCTTCCGTTCAGGATAATGTCTTTGCCGTCCTTTTGGGCATTCACCTTTAATTCTTTTTCTTCGCCTTTTTGAAGGATGATCGGGCTTGAGTCTGCAAATTGAAAGTCGCTTACGCTGTCAATCACGTGGATGGAAGATTCTCCTTTCGCTCCGTCAATTTCAGCGGTTATTTTTCCTTCGCCAGCTTCACTCGGGGCTGTGAACTCCCCGTCTTTTGAAATCGTGCCAAGCGTTGTGCTCCAATTTACACTGCGGTTGTCCAAATCTGTCGTGTTGCCATTGGCATCTGTCGCTTTAGCCGAAAATTTGTAGGAGGAGCCTTTGAAAATGGTCAGGTCATTTTTCAGCAGCACTTTGCCGACTTCTGGCGATTTTTCAGCAGAAGAGCTGAAAAGAATGCTGTTTGTCACCACACGGGAAGAATTATCAGATGGGTGATTGGCGGAAACGAGCTGGTCTGTGCCTTCAGGTTGAATGACCATCTCTGTTGAACCGCCGCCATCAAGACTAAGCGCTGAAACAACGCCATAGCTTTCATATTCCTTTGCTACCTCTGGGAGAGTCAAACCAACACTGTCAGAGAAGAGCGTGCTTGGCTTGTCCACTGTCATGGCGATCACTTTGTTATCAGCTGTAATACCGATGGACGTACGCCCATTTGGCGCTGTCACATGCGCGTCGTTGGCATTGCGGAATTCGCTTTGAGTTTTCGCTTTTCCGTCCTTCACAAGCCAGTCATATCCTCCGACTGCATCGACGACATCATTTTTCAGTGTATGGCTTGTCCCTTTATAAACATTATATTCAAAAGTAAAAGGAGTGTTTTCTTTCAGGGCTGTGCGCATCCATTCTGCTTTCGTTCCAAAGCCTGCAAGAACAACCCCGTTTTTCGGAATCGCGATATTGCTGATGGAAGGATAAATCTTCGTAATCGTCCCGGTGTAAGCTTTCCCTGGCTTGATATGCTCCGGATCGTCAATACCGGTAATTACGGCCATCGCTCCATTTTTCACAAAGGTATTTTTCAAGTCATAAAAAGACATTTCGCCTTTTTGATTCAGGTTCGGTGTGTAAATGCCGAGCTTTTCTCCGGCACCTTCATTGCGGTTCAGCAGTTCAATTGGTTTATCCGCACCGTCATATGTAAGCTTTCCTTCGATAGACAAATTGTCAATAAACGGCTTGCGGTTTGCATCAATCCCGAATTCCGGCTGTGCATTCACTCCAGAAGGACCTGTATGGCTCACAAGGAGGTTGCCATCCTGGATTTGGGCTGCTACATTCATGCCTGTCTGCATGTTATACATATCCCCATTGATCGCACCCACGACATTTTTCCCTTTAAAGCGCTCGCGGCCCGCCTGGTCGCCAATCGTCTCCATGGCAGCGACTTTATCAAGCGCTTTCCCGGAAGTGACAGAAACATCTGGATTCGACAAATCGGCTGTTAACACATTCAAACGCTGAGTATAATTGATTTTTCCGCCAAAATTCTCAATGCGCTGCTCCTCATGAGTGATCCCGCCTGCAAGCTGATTGCTTGAAAGTACCGTTTTCTTCTCAGCGGGCGTTTCCGCTGCAAAAGTTCCCGCAGCAGGCTGAAGCAGCATCCCGAAGATTAAAAGGACAGGGACTAACTGTTTACGCATGTTTTTCCTCCCATTTTCTGAATATTTTAGGTTAACAGCTTTAGTTTATAAGTCGGATATAAAGGCAGTTTGCTGATTTTGTAAAAGAATCTTCTGGAAACTTTACATATAAATAGGGAATTTAGGGGTAGTATTATTTTTTACGCTTTTTGATCAAAAGCGGTATGGGAGGAAAAAGGTTGGTGGAATGTCAGCTTGTTTAGGTTTCTGACTAATTGGTACAGTGGCTTTAGGATAGGGTCATTTGGCAGGCAAAAGGACTATGTTTCGCAAAACATGTCGAACGATTATAAATAAAGGAAAGACTGTTCAAAGTCTTTCCGGTGATGATTCTCTCACGATTAATCTGGCAGGCAGCAAAATTTCCTGATTTGGTTCATCTTTATGATCCATCCGCCAAAACAGCTGCTCAACGCTTTTTCTGGCAAAAAGCTGGAGATCAACGTCCATCGTTGATATCTTCGGATTAGCCAGCTGGGAAAGCTGTCCGTTATCAAAGGACACAATGGCTGCGTCATCAGGGATCTTGTAACCAAGTCTGTGCAAAGAGGACATGGTTAAAAATCCAAAACCGTCGTTTACGCAAAACCAGGCATCAGGCTTATCGCTCAATGCCTCAAGGGAAGAAGTTAAAAATGATTCATCCTCCGCTGCCTCTGTCAGCATCCATTCTTTTTTCCGCGGTAGACCGTGCTTATGCATAGCCAATAAATAGCCTTCCCATCTTTCCTGATAGCTCGGGGAAATATCAATGTTTCCAATATAGCCGATTGTCCTGCAGCCTGCGGTGATTAAATGCTCGATGGCCAGATAGGCGCCAAACCGATTGTTGGTGAGAACTGCATCAGCAGGATTCAGCGGATGATGATGATCGACAAGAACTGTCGGTATGCCGGTTGAAAGTATTTTATTAATATAGTCAGTGGAAAGATGGGAGAGGATCAGGATACCGTCAATTTTCCCTTCCTGGATAAAGGAGGGCAGAAGCTGCATTTCAATCGCTTCCTCATTGATGGATTCAATCAGCAGGCTCATGCCATTGGCTCTGATTTCTTTTTCTATTGAGAGATAGATTTCTCCAAAGAAGTTCAGCGAAAAAGCCCGTTCTGAAGCAATTAAAGCAATGGTTCCAGAACCGCTATGCTTTACTGTTTCTTTTTTTCCTTTCGTATATTCGTAGCCAAGCTCTTCGGCTGCTTTTTTTATCAGCTCTCTTGTTGGCTCGCTTACACCTGGTTTTCCTGTGAGCGCCTGTGAGACGGAGTTTTTCGAAATATGTAAATGGTCGGCAATGGTTTGCATTGTCACACGTTTTTTCATAATAGCAGCACCTTCCCAAATTGTAACGTTACAAACTGATCATACAAGAAAAACGGTCACACGTAAATAATTAGTGATAATTGCAAGTTGACGTTCTGTTTAGTAACGTGCAATAATGTATCTGTAAAGTTACAATTAAGATTACAAGTTAGTGCTTCTTTTTTTGAATCAAAATGATAACGCTATCATTTTACGGGGAGGATGAGCAGGGTGAAAAGAAAAACAGGTTTGCTTTTAGCCGCATCCTTGGCCATTGGGGTTATGGCCGGATGCTCAAACAGTGGAGACAGCTCGACAAAAAACGGGGTTACGACAATTGATTTCTGGGCCGCGCCAAACCCGCCGCAGCAAGTTTACTGGAAGGAAATGGCGCAGGAATTCCAAAAGGAAAATCCAAAAATTAAGGTGAACGTATCAGCCATTAAAGAAAGTCCGACATCTGAAGCAAGCATTCAATCTGCTCTTGCCGGAAAATCAGCGCCGACGATTTCTGAAAACATTAATAGAGGTTTTGCCGCACAGCTTGCTGACAGCAAGGCCCTTGCACCGCTTGACCAAATAGATGGATTTAATGACATTGTCAAGTCACGCAACATGACAAACACAGTAAAGTCATGGAAGTTTTCTGACGGCCATCAATATGTGCTGCCGATCTATTCCAATCCCATGCTGTTCGGCTGGCGCCTCGATATTTTAAAAGAGCTTGGCTATGATTCACCGCCGAAAACCTACAGTGAAGTGCTGGATGTCGTGAAAAAGCTGAAGCAGAAGTATCCGGACAAATACCTCTGGGCGAAAGCAGACCTTGCTGATCCGACTGCCTGGAAGCGCTGGTTCGACTTTTTCATGCTTTATGACGCGGCATCAAACGGCAACAACTTTATTGAAGGTGACAAATTTGTCGCAGATGACAAAGCAGGCGTTCAAACGTTGACATTCCTTGATGATGTGCGCAAGGAAAAAGGTCTGCTTGCGAAACAGGCACAGGATCCGTTTGAAACAGGCACAGGTATTTTTACCGATATCGGCCCCTGGACCTTCAGCTACTGGGCAGAAAAATTTCCTGATATGAACTACGGCAAAACGTTTACCCTTGCACCGCCGCCTGTCCCAGATGGAGCGAGCACAGAAAATGTCAAAACTTTTGCAGATACAAAAGGGCTTGTCATATTTGCACAGGCAACAGAGGAGCAAAAGAAAGCAGCGCTGAAATTCATTCAATGGGTGTATTCAAAGCCTGAAAATGATTTGAAATGGCTGGAAAAAACAAATCTTCCGCCGGCAAGAGACGATTTGTCATCAAATGAAACTTTCTCGAAATTCTTTAAAGAAAACCCTGAACTGCAGCCTTACGCAGAATCCGTGCCAAATGCGATTCCATCCATAGATAATGCCAATTACAATGACCTGCAAACCATGATCGGCCAGCAGGCTGTCAATCCTGTTGTACAAGGAACCATATCGCCTGAAGAAGGCTGGAAGGCAATGAAACAGGCCATCCAGGGAGGTCTTAAGCAATGAAGTCAAAAGGGAATACGATGGGCTGGCTCTTCGCCAGTCCATACCTTTTATACGGCATTGTCTTTTTCCTGATTCCGCTCTTATGGTCCCTGCAATTGTCGATTACAGACTGGAATCTCATTTCACCGGAATACGCCTATAAAGGCATCGAAAATTATGTAAAAGCTCTTCAAAACCCGGGGGTGCAGGCGGCCTTTGGCGTTACCTTTAAATTTATGGCAGCATTTGTCCCGCTTGTTATTGTTTTATCGCTTATCGTGGCAGGGCTGATTCACGGGCTTCCGAAATTTAAAGGCTTGTTTTTAATCGGCTTTTTCCTGCCGTACCTTTCATCAGGTGTTGTCTCTGCTTTTATCGTAAAAGGATTTTTGTCCTACAACAGCCCGCTGAATGCTTTTTTAAGAGGAACCTTCGGGCTTGATATCAACTGGCTTGGATCGCCGTTTTCCGCTCTTTTTGTTGTCGCTGTGATCATTGCCTGGAAGTTCACGGGCTATTATGCGCTTATCCTGACCTCGGGCTTTGAGAGCATCAACAGCGAGATTTATGAAGCCGCTGCCATTGATGGCGTCAATGCGAGACAGCGGTTTTTCAGAATCACGCTGCCGCTTTTATACCCTGCGCTGTTTACTGTTCTGATTTTGTCGATCGGGGTCACGTTCGGCATTTTTACAGAGGTCTACCAGCTGACAGGGGGAGGTCCGAACAATGCAACCAATACGTGGCAGATGGAAATTTTCAATCAAGCCTTTAAAAATCTGCAGGCAGGCTACGCTTCAGCTGTAGCGATCATTGCCTCGATTGTGACCTTTATTTCCATTTTCATTATCCGAAAACTATTAGAACTGTGGGGGAAGCGCAATGGCTGGGTCTAACAATAAAAGCTTGGCAGTCCGCTATACGCTTGCATCCATCCTGCTCCTGGTTATGGTGTTTCCATACCTTTACATGGTGCTCAATTCATTTGCGGACTGGGGCCAGGTTGATAAGAAACTTATCCCGTCGCATTTTACCCTTCGCTCATGGGAGTGGCTGTTTGGCGGCGGCGAGGCTGTTATTCCGAGGCCGTGGCTGCGGGCATTTTTAAACAGCTTTATCGTCTCAACGGCTTCGACTCTGCTGATGATGGTGACCGCCATTATGGTCGGCTATGCACTCGCAAAGCTTGAGTTTAAAGGAAAAAGAATGCTCGACAACATTATTCTTTTTCAAATGTTTTTTCCTGCGATCATTTTGCTGATTCCTTCCTTCTTGCTTATCCAAAACTTAGGAATCTATGATTCTTACTTGGCTATGATTCTGCCAAAGGCGATGAGCCTGTGGGCGGTCTTTATGTACACGAACTTTTTCCGGGCGATTCCGGACACCTTTATTGAAGCAGCAAGGCTTGATGGTGCCTCTGATTTTCAGATTATGTACCGCGTTGTGCTGCCGATGTCAAAGTCCATTACAACCGTCATCTTTCTGTTTTTATTTATGGAACGCTGGACAGAGCTTCTCTGGGATATGGTTGTTGTCCGGAGCGACAGCATGCTGACATTGAACGTTCTGCTTTCGCAAATGTTCGGTCCATATGGGGGATATCCGGGTCCGATGTATGCCGCATCTGTTCTATTAACCTTGCCTATTATCGTTCTCTTCCTCTTTTTCGCCAAGAAGTTCCAGGAAGGCATGCAATTCACATTAAAATAAGCACGCTGGAGGCATCGTACACTATGAAAACATGTGCAGAATTACTAACAGAGTTTCAGGAGGGGAGCCAGCCTTTTAATCCTGAAAAGATTCTCTTCGGCGGGGTGGAGGAGCTGGATGTTTACAACGTTACTGCTCCATTTGAAAACGTGGGAGAATCCGTAATCGCAGGCAGGGTAGAGGCGAGGGACAGCGAGGAATCCAGGATCCTGTTTTTCAGCAAACAGGGAGAGGTGTGGATGCCGAAAGAAAACACACCTGTTCTGTCTCTTCAGGATCCGTTTTATACCGTCATCAGTGGGGAGCTTGTCATTGGCGGAGTTGAAACCTTTCCGCATCCTGTTTTGGCAAACGCACTTGGCTGGAGAACTGTTTTTTATAAAGGAAAGAATCTGGCAGGATTAACAAAGTTTTTTGAAGGGCCTGACGGGATGAAGGATTTGCGGCTCATTCAGCTGCATAGCGGATCGATTGGTGTTTTGACGCGGCCTCAAGGCGAGAAGGGAGGACGCGGGAAAATCGGTTTTACAACTGTGGCTTCCCTTAAAGACCTGTCAGTAAAGGTTATCGATGAGGCGCCTCTGTTAACTGGTCAGTTCGCAGAAGATGAGTGGGGCGGAGCAAATGAAGCGCATCTTCTCAGCAATGGCATGCTTGGTATATTAGGGCATATCGCTTCTTTTGATGAGGCTGGCGACAGGCACTATTATCCAATGGCTTTTCAGCTGAACCCCGATACGCTGGACTGCTCTGAGATTGAACTGATTGCCGAGCGCCGCAATTTCCTTCCGGGAGAAACGAAGCGCCCGGACTTGGAGGATGTAGTGTTCAGCGGCGGCTTAGTCAGAAAGGGCGATGGTTACGCCGAGCTGTACGCTGGGATCAGTGATGCAGAAGCTCAAAAAATCCAACTGGAAGATCCTTTTAAAAAATATGAAGCAGAGGAGCAGGCATCATGACACCATACCGATACGAGGAAAATCCCCTTATCACGCCGGAAGACGTAAAGCCATATCATGAAAACTTTGAAGTGATCGGAGCGTTTAATGCAGGCATCGCAGAATTCAAGGATGAGGTGATCATGCTTTTAAGGGTTGCGGAACGCCCAATCAGCGGTGAGCATGACGTCATTAAAGCGCCCATTTACCATCCTGACAAAAAAGAGCTTGAAGTAAAAGAGCTGTATAGAACTGATGAAAGATATGACTTCTCCGATCCGCGGGTTATCAGAAAAAGCGGCAGCGAACAGTTTGCCTACTTAACCTCTCTCTCTTATCTTCGGATTGCAAGAAGCAAGGACGGCCGCAATTTCACCGTCGACCCTGAGCCATTTATTTACCCGTCAACAGCCCACGAAATTTTTGGCTTGGAGGATCCCCGCATCACCCAGATCGGGGAGGAGTACTATATTTATTTCACGGCTGTATCACCTATGGGTGCCGGCGAAGCAATGGTCCGGACCTCGGATTTTATCAATGTAGAGCATTTAGGCATGATTTTTGCTCCGGAAAACAAGGATGTCGCGATTTTTCCTGAAAAGATTAACGGCAAATACTATGCGCTGCACCGGCCAGTTCCGAAAAGCAACGGATACCCTGAAGTATGGCTTGCCGAATCGGATAACCTGCTTTATTGGGGCAATCATCATCATTTGTTCGGCCTGAGAGAAAACCATTGGGACAATGCGCGTATCGGGGGCGGAGCGGTTCCAATCAAAACGGAGCAAGGATGGCTTGCCCTGTATCACGGTGCTTCAGATGATAACCGCTATTGCATGGGAGGCGTGCTGCTGGACCTGAATGATCCGAAAAAGGTGATTGCCCGTTCCGAAAAGCCGATCCTCTCGCCTGAAGCAGACTATGAGCAGCACGGATTTTTCGGAAATGTTGTCTTTTCCTGCGGTGCTATATCGCATGGCGATACGATCAAAATGTATTATGGAGCGGCCGATACCTCAATGGCCTGTGCGGAAATCAGCCTGAGAGAAGTATTAGAATCACTTAAGCTATAAGAAAAGAAGCCAAAGCCTAAAAAGGGCTTTGGCTTTTAGCTATTTAAAAAGAGCGCAGAGGTTTTTTCGGCCATTTCCTAGGGAATAATCATGGTAGAATAGACGTTGAAAACACATACATATTATAAATAGGAAGGAAGACGCCGCATGAGCCAGTCACCGATCTTTTTACGTCCTGTTTTTCAGGACCGCATTTGGGGAGGCACAGCCCTTAGGGATGAGTTTGGCTACGACATTCCGACAGAAACAACGGGAGAATGCTGGGCGATTTCAGCCCATCCGAACGGGCAGAGCGTTGTGGCCCTCGGAGAACTGCAGGGGAAAACACTGAGCGAGCTTTGGGAAAACCACCGCGAGCTTTTTGGAAATGTTGCAGGAGAAAAATTCCCGCTGCTGACAAAGATACTGGATGCCAAGAAGGACCTATCTGTACAGGTTCACCCTGATGATGAATATGCAGGAGCTTACGAAAACGGAGAGCTGGGAAAAACAGAATGCTGGTACATTATTGACTGCAAGGAAGGCGCTGGAATGGTATACGGGCATAACGCTGAGTCCCGCGAGGAGCTTGTTTCCATGATTGAAGCGGATGAATGGGACCGTCTTCTCCGCAGAGTCAGCATTAAGCCGGGCGACTTCTATTATGTTCCGAGCGGCACGATCCATGCGCTGTGCGAAGGCACGCTTGTTCTTGAAACACAGCAAAGCTCTGACACAACTTACCGTGTATACGACTATAACCGAAAAGACACAGAAGGCAATACGCGCGATCTTCACCTGAGGCAGTCAGTAGAGGTGACAAAGGTGCCTCACACAGATTGGCAAGGAAAGCCTGCGAGAAATGAGCTCGGCAATATGGCGATCACTTCTTATGTGAAGGAAAAATATTTCTCTGTTGCAAAATGGGAAGTAAAAGGTGAAGTCAGCCTTACCCAGGACGAGCCGTTCCTGCTTGTGAGTGTCATAAAGGGAGATGGCATTTTTACTCAAGGAGATCTTACCTTCCCGCTTTCAAAGGGAATGCATTTTATCCTGCCTGCTGAAACTGGAACATACCAATTAGACGGGGAGCTTGAACTGATTGTTTCCCATGTGTAAAGAAAGCCGGCTGAAAAGCCGGTTTTTTACATTTTACGGCAATAAAATCTACAATTTTACAAAAGTTTACATATAATTAACTTACCAAATATTAGTATTTTTATATAATAGAAATATCTGATAGTTCAAAAGAACTGCCGGGTAGAGGGAAGTAAGACCTATATCTGAGGGGAGGAGGCTATTAACCAAATAAAAAGGGGGATATATATGTTTGAAAAAGACAGAAAAAGTTATTTGATAAGCGGCCAAACCAATTACTTATCACCGGTTTACAACGAATATGGTGAGCTCTGTGCTGACGCAGGAGAACAGTTTCAGGAAGTGAAGGTATTAAAATCACCGAAGAAGATCATTCATGAAAATTGTCTTTATTTTGGAAGCTGCTATAAGGGACGTGTCAAAGCGGCAGGTGATCTTTTTCCTGGTCAAAAAATGCTCCCTATCTGTATCAATGAACTCCTTCATTTGTATTTTGCTCCAACTGCTTCACCAGAGAGCGATACATGTATATGGATTGGCTGCAAAAATTTCAAAAGCGCTGTGCCTTATAATGGGAAGTGCATGGTGATGTTTACAAATGGCAAAAGCCTGTATGTTCCTCTTTCGCCGGAAGCGGTGCAAGCAAGAATTGATAAAGCTTCCCGCATGATGCTTACCCTGCTGATCAGGCACAAAAAACTGCAGCAGGAAGCACTGAAATGGCAGCTTGAACTGGAAGAAAACTTTTATCTGCCGGGCAGTGAGGAAGTTGAGAATGGACTTTATCTAACGTAATATCCCTTCGGGGAAAACGGGGAGCCTTTTGAAACATAGAAAAGAAGATCAGCGGCTATCCGCTGATCTTCTTATTAATCTGCTAAAATGGCATCGATACTTAAAATATCTGTCAGTGTATCAAGAGGTACAGGCCTGCTGTAGTAAAAGCCCTGTCCCTGCCTGCAGCCGATTTCTCCCAGCAGCCTGCTTTGTTCCTCTTTTTCAATGCCTTCTGCAATCACATTCAAATTCATGGAATCAGCGATGCTGATAACAGCCTGTACAATAGCAGCGTCCTGGGCATCGTCTATAATATCCTGAATAAAAGACCTGTCTATTTTTACAATATCAATCGGAAGCTTTTTTAAGTAGTTTAGCGAAGAATAGCCTGTGCCAAAGTCATCCAAAGCAATTTCAATGCCTAATTCTTTAATCCTTTGCAGCTGGCTCAGCACAAGTTCCAGATGATCGATGACAACACTTTCTGTAATCTCTATTTTTA
Organism: Metabacillus kandeliae; assembly: GCF_021166585.1. GTDB lineage: Bacteria > Bacillota > Bacilli > Bacillales > Bacillaceae > Metabacillus_B > Metabacillus_B kandeliae. The sequence continues at coordinate 91,480 of NZ_JAJOZE010000003.1, read as the reverse complement.
ATCGTTCCCTTGGAACCTCATATTCTTCTAACTTTTGGCTGAGTATATCAGGCAGTGACTGATGATAAAACTGCTTGATGGAAATGTTAACAGAAAAAGATATATCACAGTAGCCGGCAGAGCGCAGCTTTTGCAATCCTGCAGCTGCTTCCTCGATCACCCATTCCCCAAGTGTTCGGATAAAGCCCGTTTCCTCAGCTATTGGAATAAACTCACCAGGCGAAATGTTCCCAAGTCTAGGATTCTGCCACCTGACGAGTGCTTCTGCTCCGACAATTTTTTTAGAAACAAGATCCACCTGCGGCTGGTAGTACAAGAAAAACTCCTTGTTTTCAAAGGCTCTTTCCAGCTCTTTTTCAATCTCCAGCTTCCGCTCTCTCGTATCCCGCAGCACGGGATTGAAAAATTCATATGTGTTTTTTCCTTTTTCCTTCGCCCGGAACATCGCAATATCTGCGGTCGTTAAGAGTTCTTCCTGTGTTTCGGCATGATAGGGGAAAAGGCTGATGCCGATGCTGCAGGAAACAGATACTTCATGGCCTTCAACGGGTATCGGCTGCTTCAATTTTTTCAGGATCTGCTGGCTTAGTATTTCCAGCTCATCCGCGTTTTTAATTCCCTGCACGGCAATAAGAAATTCATCGCCGCCATGACGGCACAATATCGCTTTACTGCCGCAAACCTCACGGATGATGTCGCCGATCCCTTTCAGCAGTTCGTCGCCGATCTCATGGCCTAGCGAATCATTAATCAGTTTGAAGCGGTCCAGGTCACAGTACATGACGCCAAGGATGGTCTCCTCGCGGCGAGCCTTCTGCAGCGCTTTTTCGAGCTCTATTGAAAAGGAATAGCGGTTATGCATGTTCGTCAGCACATCGTAATGAGCAAAGTATTCCAGCTTGCTTTGTTTCTTCCTCAGCTCGCCAAGGACAAGATTAAAATCGCTGACAAGCCTCTCAAAGCCTTGGATCAGCCTTGAGACCTCCCTAATAGAGCTCTTTGGCCAAATAATAGCTGCAGCGTCTAATCTTTTGGCTGATAGCTGGTCAGTCAGAAGCGACAGTTTTTTAATAGAAGAAACTAGGAATCTGCTGAGGAAATAGGCAGCGATCAGAGCAAGGAAAATGATCAGCAGCATAAAAAGAAGGATGCCGGTATAATTGCCGTACAGCTTCGACTGATAAGGCTCAATCGGAACTTTTGCCGCCAGATCCCATGGTATGTAGGGCAAATTAATTTTTTCAACAAAATAAGAATCTTGCCAGACGGATACCTTTGAAACGAAAAGATTATCAGGCTCCATTAAGTAAATGGTATGGTCCTTCATGAGGCCGGCCTGTACTTGGCTCTTAATAGAAGTGAGCCGCTGATGTTCAATAAGGCTGTCACTGAAAAGAGACAGGCTGACATCCGTTTGCCTCATATCCTGATGATTCAGCTGCTTTAAGAGCGGCTCCATTTTATATGTTCCGATCACATAGCCGGAAAATCCTTTTTCTTTAATAGGGACGACAAGGCTTGTCATGTCGGCCTTAAGAAGGGCGTCACGGTAAACGCCGGTCACATAGGGCATGCTCGTATCTGTCAGAAGCTTTGCCGGATAAAAAGGCTGCTTTTTGTTTTTCGTATAATAATAGGCGAGATGAAGTGAGCTGTCATATACATAGAGATCTTCAAGCAATGGCATCGACTTGCCGAGCTCAGCGAGATGCGGCTCGTCTAAAGATATTTTTAAGTTTGAAAGAGCGGCCTCGTGAGTCTGCCGCCAGTTGGAAAGATAGTTGGATGTAAACTGTGATTTCTTCTCTAGAATTAACTGCAGTTTATCCAGCTCTTCCTTGTATTCTTTGCTTCCCTCATAACCGAACAAGAAAAGTGAAGGAATCAGGAATACAGCTGAAAACATAATAAAAAGAAGCTCCTGAAAGCGAATCTGCTGATTCTTTTTTATCATTTGAATGGCAACGTGAAGCAGGGAAAAGATAATCACATTGAATATGCCGTTAATGCCATCTTTTAAGGCAACAAGAAAAGAATGGCCCCAGCTGATGTTAAGCAGCAGGCTGTATGATAAAAGAATAATAGGGATGCCGATGATCAGCCAGTATAGAACATCTATTAAAATAAAGCTGTAGCTTTTTCGTTTGCTTAAGGTATAAACGAGAATGAGTTCTAAAATGAATGCAATGGCTCCGTAGAGGTGATGCCACAAAAAGAGGGTATAAAGGCTTGAAACAATGACTGCGGCGAGCCCTGTTTTAAAGCCGAACATTCTGGCAGCTAAAAAGGAAAAAATGGAACCGAACACAAAATCGATCCCGAAGAAGAGCTGGTAAGAAAAAATATTGCCGGCCAGGCTCAGGAGGATTAAAACAAGTACCTGAATGGCATCCGAGAGGTTAAGCTGCTTGTGCGTCATGTCATCACCATATCAGTATATTTTTTGCTGCCTATGTATCTTTGTCATACTTTGTCAAATCTTGCACTACCCCCATTATAAGCGGAATGGTTCTAAACGGCTAGATTTCAGGAAAGAAAAAAACATAAAATTTACAATAGAGGAGAAGAAAGAGAAAAAACTAGGCCAAATGATGCTAAAAAGGGTTTGACGAATGCTGCAGACAGGCATATGATGGAGAAGAAAGTGAGTAAATACTTACTTATCAAGCGTCAGGGGGAAACAGCGATGACAGCAAAACGTACAGTAGTTGTAACAGGCGGAGCAAGCGGGATCGGCAAACAAACTTGTTTGAAGTTTGCAAGAAAAGGCGACAATGTGGTCGTAGCAGACTTTAACGAAGAGCTCGGCAATGAAACAGTTGACTTGATCAAATCAGAAGGCGGAAACGCAATCTTTATCCAAACTGATGTAACTAGCATGGAAAACGTGGAAGCGCTTGTAGAAAAAACGGTTGAAGAATTCGGCAGTGTTGATGTTATGATCAACAACGCAGGTATCGGCGGAGCAGGACCAGTATTAACCCAAAACATGGATCTTTATCACAAAACCATTGCTGTAAACCAGCACGGCGTTGCATACGGTATCATGGCTGCTGCAAGAAAAATGAAGGAGCTCGGCACAAAAGGTGTTATCATTAACATCGCTTCAGTATTCGGCTACCTCGCTTCACCTGGCACGTTTGCCTACCATGCAACAAAAGGCGCTGTGATCATGATGACAAAATCAGCCGCACTTGAATTAGCTGAAGACGGCATCCGCGTGATAGCTGTAGCACCTGGTGTCGTTGACACACCAATCATTCAAGGCTATAAAGACAAAGGTCTTATTGAAGGAATGGCAAAGAAAGTAATGGGCAACCGCTTAACACAGCCTGAGCAGCTGGCAGACGCTATCTACCTCGTATCTCTGGAAGAAGCAAGCGCCATTAACGGAAGTGTAGTCATGGCCGACGAAGGCTACGCATCATTTAAATAATTTTTGTAAAGACCGGCCGGATAAGCTGGTCTTTTTTAGAAGGTGAATGGTTATGAACAAAGGCGAAAAAACAAAGCAGCATATTATTGAAACCGCAAGAAAGCTCTTCGCCAAAAAGGGTTTCGGTGCAGCGAAAACAAGCGAGCTTGCCGCTGCTGCCGGAATTTCAGAAGCAGCGATCTATAAGTATTTTTCCGGGAAAAAGGAACTTCTGCTGGCATGTGTCACGCCTTATGAAGAAGAGGCAGGCCTTGAGCTGGGTCTTAAAGAGCTTACAGTTAAAGACCTGCTGGAGGAATACGTTCTCGCAAAAATTTCATGGGTTGAGAAAAATAGAGAACAGATTGAAATCCTGATCAGTGAGAGTCTCCATCATCCTGAGCTGTCCGAGATGTACCTCAATCATATTGACAAACCGAACAGCTATGAAGAGGAAATTGAGCGGAGGATGCAGCAGGGAGAAATGAGGCAGACAGGGGACTTCTTTCTATTCAGGCTCGCGCTCACCTCCAGCATTCTTAATATCTTGAACCATAAGCGGTATCAGCTGAAGAAAGAGTTTGATTTTTCAGAGGAGATGAGACGCGAAGTGGTGCAGTTGGTGCTGTTTGGGATGGTTGGGGAGTAATATATAGAGGGGCGAAATTCTGTTTAAGCGGTGGGAAACGGGATTTTGCCTTTTTTGTATGGAGAGTGAATGGGAAGTTGGCTTTTTGTATTCGCCAAAATGGAAGAAATATTCACCAAAGCAGGAGAGATATTGACGGAAACGAGAGTCATATTCACCAAACTCCAGGATATATTCACCAACGTAGTTAGTGGCGGGTTCCGGGCAGGCAAAATTGAATTTTAGCGAGTCAAAATGGAATTTTGCCTCTTTGTACAGCTAGTGAACTTAAAGCCGGCTTTACATATTCACCAAAATGGGGGAGAAATTCACCAAAGCAGGAGAGATATTCACGGAAACGAGAGTCATATTCACCAAACACCAGGATATATTCACCAACGTAGTTAGTGGCAGATCCCGGGCAGGCAAAATTGAATTTTAACGAGTCAAAATGGAATTTTGCCTCTTTGTACAGCTAGTGAACTTAAAGCCGGCTTTACATATTCACCAAAATGGGGGAGAAATTCACCAAAGCAGGAGAGATATTCACGGAAACGAGAGTCATATTCACCAAACTCCAGGATATATTCACCAACACAGAAAATCGCCTGCCCACTCATCCAAAATTCAATTATCACGGCTCAAAATTGAATTTTGCCGCCCCCTCCCCGTCACAAATTGGCCAACCAGCCCTCCAAGTTACCAGCCACCACCCTTATGTAAACCCCCACCAAACCTCCTCTTTCAACAAACCCCAAATTTGCCGTAGAAATTTGACTACTGTTTATAGAAGGAAACTTCCAGCAAAAATAGAATTCCCCTTTCAGTAAACTACGTAAATGGGAAAGCAGGGGATTTTGTGAGGAAAGTGTTCAGTATAGCAGCTGCATTGCTGCTCCTGGTTATGCCGCTGGCAAAGGCGGAGACAAAGGATTACAGCCAGAGAAATTGGCAAAAGCTTGTTGCTGTAAATAAAACAACGGTAAAGGCAGCGGCATTAAAAAATGAGAAGAAGGATCCGTACGACAGCAAAACGCTGGTGATCAAATATAAAGAGGCTCTTCCATTAGGAATCTATCAAAAAGCTGGCACAAAGCTGGTGAAGCGAATTCCCGGGCTTAACTATGAAATTGTTCAGATTAGCGGCAGGCAAACTCTTGAAAAGGCGGCAAAGGTTTATTTGCAAACAAAGGGTGTGCTTTCTGTTTCAAGAAGTGCACTTTATTATCCGCAGGGACAGCTTGATCCGAAGGCTGGACTGCAGTATCAGCTGAAAAACCTCCATATTGAAGAAGCGCAAAAGCTTGCCGGCAAAAACAAGGTACGGGTCGCTGTGATAGATACAGGTATTGATGCAAAGCATCCTGAACTTATAAATAGCGTTATATCTAATAACAGTGTGACAAATCCGATGCAAAAAGGCTTGCCGGATGTGCATGGCACACATGTGGCCGGAATTATTGCGGCTAAAAAGGATAACGGCATCGGGGGATACGGAATCAATCCTAATGCAGGGATCCTGTCCTTAGATGTTTTTAACCGCTCGATGTTTACGGGTGATTATGAAATTGCGCTTGGTATTTTAAAGGCAATCGATGAAAAGGCGCAGGTCATTAATATGAGCCTCTCCTCATCCATGTCTTCTCCTATTATTGAAGAGGCGGTCAGGAAGGCACTAAAGGCTAATATCACCATTGTGGCAGCGGCAGGAAATTCAGGGATGAGTGATGCCGAGTATCCTGCTGCCTATGAAGGTGTGATCGGTGTTGGCTCTGTTAACAGCAAAAACCAGCTGTCCAGTTTTTCATCGTACGGTCCTGCTGTTGATGTGACGGCGCCTGGGGAAGAGATTTATTCGACGGTGTATGATTATGAAAAGGGTTCTTCTTTTATGAAGCTGAGCGGGACGTCCATGGCCTCACCGGTTGTCGCCGGCGTCGCGTCGCTGCTCCTGAGCAAGAACCCGAAGCTGACGCCTTATCAGGTGAACTACATCTTGAATAAAACAGCATCTGACCTTGGGGCGAAAGGATACGATTTGAAATATGGGCACGGGCTTGTTAATCCGGTCGCAGCCTTGAAATTTGATTCAAGGAAAATCCCTGCCTCACTTTCCATTTCAGAAGGAGAACTTTTGAAAAAGGCAAAGGAGCTGAAAAGTGATGCAGCAGCAGGTTCGTTTACCAGTTTAAACCAGCATGATGCCTACAGGCTTGAGGTGCACGCAGGAGAAAACATTCAAACAAGGCTTTCCGGCTCAAAGCTGTTTGATTATGAGCTCGATCTCAGGTTTTTTCCTAAAGGCACCAGCAAGCCGACAGTTTCACTGAACCTCAATGATCAGCACGAAGAAAAAGATGAAGGAACACTGTTTGAGGCCCCTGGCAATGGCACACTTGTACTCGTGGCGAAGGATGTGTACGGAAACGCGAGTGAAAGCAAAGGGTCCAGCTACACCCTTACCTTAAATAGATCTGATCAAAAAATGACTGATGAAAGCAGTTCCTTTGATGATGCCAAACCGCTTGAGGCAGCGGGGCCATCGTATTTCACCGATTCATCTGCTGCCGACAGTATATCAAAGGGAGATAAAGACTATTTTACTTTTAAAACAGAAGCAGTCAAACAAGGAGAAAGAAGGGTTCTTTCTATTAATGGCGTGACAGGAATTAATTCCAAGCTGGTGCTCTGGACAAGGCATCAGGATGACAGCGGCCAGTACATAGATGAGCCGATTGAAGAGGCAGATCAGAATGGCATCAGCGAAGGGGAGGAACTTGCTTTTATTCCCAAACCCGACACGGACTATTTTCTTGAAGTGAAGAATACCCCTTACTTTGATCCGTGGGGCGGGACTGCAGGGGATTTAACGAGAAGCTTTTCTTCCCTGCTTCCATACTACGTAAAGGCTGAGACAAAACAGATTCCTGACGATGAAGATGGTTATTCAGCGTCTTCGGAAGGCATTCCGGGTCAGGAAAACGGCGAGGCAGAGGTCATTGCCTCAATCGCTCTCGACTATGCAGAAGGCCAGCCTCAGGAGGGGTATCTTCAGGACTCAGATGATGAAGACTGGTATAAATTTACGCCGGCTAAAAGTGAGATTCTGAAATTCTCCTTCGGCTCACCCAATATTCCAATGGCAGATCTGATGGCATACAACGAGAATACCGGCAGCTTTGATTTCGTTACCACAAATGTTTTAGCGGCAGGGACGATGCCTGAATTTTCTGCTGGACTTGCGGGCGGAAAAACGTATTATCTTCACCTTTATGATTGGGAGAAAACGTCTCTTAAGCCCTATCATTTTCAGTCGAAAACAGTGGCCTCAAATATTACCGACAGCTATGAGCCGAATGACGATTTTTCCATCGCGAGGCCTATGAAAAATTCAATAACCGCAACACTTTCAACCAGCAATGATGTGGACCTTTTCTACTTCAAACCGAAGGATCAGGGCGTGTACGGGCTGACAATGACCCCGCTCAGTAAGCCTGACTCCAAGTTCAGCAAACTGCCGGCACAGTATCTTCAGCCGATTGACGGTGTGCTGATCGTAATCGAAGATACGAACGGAAACGGTGTTCTGGAAGAAGAAGAGCAAATGAAAGGCCTCATGACAGACAGTACTTTTCAAAATGAGCCAGAGACAGCTTCTCTGGATGTGCAGCATGGCAAGGGGTACTTCATCGGCGCTGTCAATTACTTCCCTGACCCGACCCTTCTGCCATATAAACTGGAAGCGGTGAAATTAAACCAGAAGGATGAAGATGCCGGCAATCAAGTGAAACGAAATGTTCCATCAAAGCCGGCAGCGATGAAAAAAGCCGGTTCCGGCTGGAAAGCGGCAGGGCTGTTCAACTCTTCTCATTCTTCGAAGGATGATAGTGACTATTATAAGCTTGTGCTGACCAAGGACAGTAAGCTTACCCTCTCCTTAAAGACTAGCTTTGACACAGACGGGGTTTTGTCCCTGTATGAAGCAAAAGGCAAGCAGCTTCTGCGAGCCGATCAATACGGTACAAACGATAGTGAAGTAATCAAGGTGAATCTTAAGAAGGGAACCTACTATATAAAAGTAGAAGAAGCGCATGGAAGGGCAAGCGTCCAGCCATATGAAATAGCCGTTCAATAAAAAAAGGACTCAAGCCGATTGGCTTGAGTCTTTAATTTGTGCTCGCTGTATTGGCAGGCAAATCGAGATTGTTCCTTAGGCTGTCTATGATTGCCAGTCTTTCTTTATCAGGTACTTCTAAATAGTAAATTTTATCAATTTTAACGCCTTTTCCATTGATTTGGTGCTGCTCAATATGTCCGCGGGCATCTTTATAGTTCTCCTGAATGTCCCACATGTTATCAAATGTCAGGTTCGTCTTAACGTTATCCTGGACAACTTTGAAAAGATCGCCGAATTTGGTAATGCTTGAAATATCAGCGCCTTTTTTTATCACAGCCTCAATGATGCTTCTTTGGCGAAGCTGGCGGCCCCAGTCTCCACGAGGATCATCGTATCTCATTCTGCTGAACCTTAGAGCGTTTGTGCCGTTCAGCTGAATTGGGCCCTTTGTGAAATGCGTTCCTTCATACGTAAAGTCCAAATCATTATTAACTTCAACACCGCCGACAGCATCTACAATATCCTTGAAGCTCTCCATGTTAACTTTCACGAAGTAGTTGACAGGCAGGCCGTTTAAAAAGTGCTTTACAGTATTAATAGCCATCTCAGTGCCGCCGAATGCATAGGCATGGTTAATTTTATCCTGTGTGCCGCGTCCGACGATTTCTGTACGGGTATCACGCGGAATGCTAACCATTTCCATTGTCTTTTTATTTGGATTAACAGTTATATAGATGAGTGAGTCTGAGCGTCCGGCATCACCCTGTCTTTCATCAACGCCCATTAAGAGGATTGCTAGTGGCTGTTTGCTTTTCATATCGTTCACTGGGGTAGTTACACCAGGTTTTGTTGTCTCATTAATATTGGCTACAGTATCGGTTGCTGATTTAAAAAGATAAAAGACATAGCCTCCAACGGCAAGAACTAGAATTCCAATCACACTTAATGAAATCCAAAGCCATTTTTTGCTCTTCTTTTTTTGTTTCGTACTTCTCACTTTTCGCCCTTCTTCCCTATTCTTTCATTATCATGTAAATATTGCCACATTATATGCCAAAAGTCTATATCCTTTTTTGTTAAATATCATCCTTTTTATGCGGATTCTAGCTGTTTTTCCTGCTGATATTTGAGGAATGAATTTCCAGAAAAAATGAAGGTTTTTAAGAAGGAAATACGAATTCTTAGAGCTGAAAGATGATTAAAACAAGAAAGCGGGGATGAGTTATATGAAGAACGCTTTGAAAAAATTATTCAGCATTGCAGCAGCGGCTGTCATGGTGCTTTCGATTTCTATAAGGGATTCACAAGTAAAAGGAGAATACAGCAGTTCAGCAGGAATCTTTCAAAAATGGTTTGGCGTGAAGACGTTTATCCAGGAGAATAGCGAAATCTTTTTCTACCGGGTCGTCAAATTCTGGGGAGCGTCTATTCCTGAGCAATTATTGTATCTGCCTGTTAGTCAGAATTTATGGACCCCTTTATCCCGCGAAAAGTTTGGGATGGAAGCAATCAAGGCGGGCACGAATACCGTTCCGAAGAGAATTGAATTATTAATTGATAAGTTTGAGGATCGAAACGATATAAATAAAGCGGAAAGGCGGTGCAGATCTTCACCTGAAAAAGCAGTGTAAAGAAAAGGGCTTTCTATTTAGACGCGCTATTCACATAGATTTGCTGATTCGAGCGGGCTTGATCAGGACCTGGTGAGAGGTCATTGAAGCGGCAGCAGGCCATATCTTGAATCCAGCAATGCAGGGCATTCTTGAGAAAGGATTAACAGAAAAATAGGGTTGATTTGTGACAACTGAATAGGCAGACAGGCCTTGCAATTTGTGCAGGCTTTTTTTTTGTGCCGGAGTAAGGGGAAACAGTAGCTTTTCGGGAAAAAGTATAATTTAATAAAAGGTAACAACTAATAGGAGGAACACGAAAATAATGAAAAAACCACTGCTCGCAGGGATCAGCTCCGTCCTCATTCTATCTTCAGGTCTTTTTGCTCCTTCTGCCCATGCAGCAACAGCAACTGCCTCCAGTTATCAGGAAGCTGTCCGCCAGGGAAATCTGCTGGCTGGCAAAACATCGTCCTATGCCACTGTCATCAGCAAAGGGAACATCAGCAGCATTTCATCAAGCTATGACAGCTTTAACGCCCAGCTGAAAAAAACAGAGGCTGCAGCCGGGAAAGTATCCGGACAAACTAACCGCCAAAAACTGCTCGCCAAATATGTGACACCAGCGAAAATTCAGCTGGAACGGACGATTTATGAGGTTTCCGTCTACCGATTGTTAGCCAATATGAACAATAAAATCGATGATGCCAACTATGAAATTGATGCAGATATGAGTAAACTGCAGCGCCTGAAAAAGCGTGCGGCCCAAATTAAAGAAGCCGGCGGCTACAAAGCATTACCGGCTCAAGTAAGCAACACGCTTCTATATAACGAAGCACACACTGAAGGAGAATACCTTCAAACTATTACAGACGGCTACACCTACCTGGCTGATGAAGACGGGGATATTTACACAATGGATTACATCTTTGACTATTTCACGCATCACCTGGCAGTCGCTGAACAAAAAATCGGCCAAACACCTGGAGCAAGCAACAGAACCGCTCTGGCCAAAAAATACACAACCCCTGCCAAGGTAGCCTATGAAAGAACCAAATACGAAATCTCCCGCCTTAGGCTGATCTACACCATTTCAGACCTGGCCGACCAAAAGAAAATCGATGAAGCCAAAAAAGAAGCAGCCAAGCTCCAGCGCCTGAAAGACCGCGCAGCAGCCATTAAAAAAGCCGGCGGCTACAAACCGCTGAGCCCGCAGGTTGAAGAGTATTTAGCAGAGGATGAACAGCTTGCTTTGGAGCTGTTGAAATAAGATAGAGTGATGGCGTCTTCCTTAGGGGAGGCGTTTTTTTGTGGTGGGCAGCGTTGTAATTATGGGGTTGGTGAAATTATAAGGCGTTTTGGTGAATATGAGAGCCGGTTTGGTGAATATGAGCTCCCGATAGGTGAATATTTTGGCTGGTTCTGTGAATACGAGTAAGGGCAGTTTATGAAAAAGCTGTTATCTCTTCGTAAAAAAGAATTTTGCGCCCCTGTAGAGAGAGCGGCTCATTGATAGGGGCTTCAAACAAGATGAAATTCCCTGTAGCCGGCCTTTGGTGAAAATAAAGGGTGTTTTGGTGAATATAAGAGCCAGTTTGGTGAATATGTGCATTGGATCGGAGAATATAAAGGCTGGATCAGTGAATATGAGGAAGGGCTGTTTATGAAAAAGCCGTTATCTCTTCGTAAAAAAGAATTTTGCGCCCCTGTAGAGAGAGCGGCTCATTAATAGGGGCTTCAAACAAGGTGAGATTCCCTGTAGCCGGCCTTTGGTGAAAATAAAGGGGGTATTGGTGAATATAAGAGCCAGTTTGGTGAATATGTGCATTGGATCGGTGAATATTAAGGCTGGATCGGTGAATATGAGGAAGGGCTGTTTATGAAAAAGTCCTTATCTCTTCGTAAAAAAGAATTTTGCGCCCCTGTAGTGAGAGCGGCTCATTGATAGGGGCTTCAAACAAGGTGAGATTCCCTGTAGCCGGCCTTTGGTGAAAATAAAGGGGGTATTGGTGAATATAAGAGCCAGTTTGGTGAATATGTGCTCTCGATCGGTGAATATGAAGGCTGGTTCGGTGAATATGGAGAAGAGCTATTTATGAAAAAGCCGTTATCTCTTCGTAAAAAGGAAATTTGCACCCTTATGGAGGGTGATACACATTGGAAGAGAATTAAAACGAGGTAACCCGGCTCCTAAAAAGAGAACAGCAGCAAATTATGCCGCCCCAAATAAAAATTTCGAGCACTGAGCAGGAATCTCCTCATCCTGGCAGAATCTAGAGTAAGAATTCAAAAAGAAGGTGATAAATTGATAATAAAAGAACGTACCAAACCAGTAGTGCTGCTTCAGCTGGAGGCATTGTTAAGAAGGCTGCCAGGAAATCACAGAAAAAGACCATTAATCGAAGCGGATCTGGCGAGGTATGCGGCTGGGTACAGCGGCGAGAAGTCGATTGATTACCATTTAAGTTTTCTGCCTGAAAAAGAATTCACTATTCTTCATGACCTCCGCCTTTCTTCTGGTTCTCATTCCTTCCAAATGGATACCCTTATCCTCCATCCGAATTTCATCCTGATTTTAGAAGTGAAAAACATCACCGGTACATTAATATTTGATCAAAACTTCCACCAGCTTATCAGGAAAATAGGCGATAAAGAAGAAGCATTCCCTGATCCTCTTCTTCAAGCATCCAGGCATAAAAAGCAGCTTCAGCAATGGCTGGCAGCGAATCGGTTTGAGGAAATACCGATTGAATATTTGATTGTGGTAAGCAGCCCGGCCACTATTATAAAAATGATTCCTTTCAACCAGTCCCTATATAAAAGAATTATCCACTCCAACACCATTTATGACCGTGTTAATGAATTAATTGAGAAACATAAAATCCTCCTATTAAAACCACCAGGCTTAAAAAAGCTTTCCCGCCTGCTCGACAAAAACCACACTGTCTTAACGAAACCTATAATGGATCAATACGGGATTCTATTAACTGATTTAATCCCTGGAACAGCATGTCCAAAATGCTTAGCATTCCCAATGGATCGGGTGCAAGGCCATTGGTTTTGCAAGAAATGCTCCATCAAGTCAAAAAACGCTCATTTATCTGCACTTGAAGAATATTTTCTGCTGACAAATGCACCTTCTATCTCCAATAAAGAGTTCCGCTTCTTTTTAAACATCTCGTCAACTTCAATTACAACAAGGTTTCTCCTAGACTCAGGTCTTTCGCATAATAGTTCGAGAAAAAATCGGGTCTATCTTAGAAAAAAGTAAGCTGTCCATTTATGAATTTTATGTAAAAATATGTTTTTACCATGCAAAAGCACCGTTTTTTTGGAAATTTGTTGTATAATGTCAAAGGAAATAAAGGAGTTTTTACATAGAGAAACGATGGAGGACAAATTGGTGAAGCGTTTATTGCTCTTTTTTATCATAATCATTTCTATAGGAAGCGTCATAGCAGGCAAGTTTTATTGGGACAAAAAAATCAGCAGTGCTTCTGCAGAGGCTAAAGGGACAGCGTATCAAGAGACTGTTAAAGCAGACCCGATTAAAAGTGAAAGTTCTTCAGACATACCAGCAGCCGTGAAAAACCTTCCAGCAGAGACAGCCTCAATGCTGCTGAAAGCCGAAAAAGAGAAAAAGAAAGTAAAAATGCTGATCTTCGGATCCGATACATCTGAAGAGGGTGCTCATTCATGGCCGGCCATGCTGAAAAGCGATCTGGAGAAAACTTATTCCAAAGATTTGATGGACGTAAACATTGCTGTTTTTAAAAATAAAACAACAAAGGATATTCTCCAGGAAGATATTGCTGAAAAGCTCTCCCTTGAAAAGCCGGATATTCTTTTGATAGAACCATTCATTTTAAAAGACAATGGCATAGTAGGCATTACGAACACATTGAAAAATGTTGACAGTATTTTGAAAATCTTTAAAAAAGAAAACCCTGGAGTGAAGATCTTTATCCAGCCTTCTCATCCTGTCTATAAAGCGAGATACTACCCTAAAGAAGCTGAGAAGCTGGAGCAGTTTGCGAAAGATAATGGATATGTCTACCTAAACCACTGGAAATCTTGGCCTGATGATCAGTCCGATGACATTCTTACGTATGTAAATAAATCAGACAATACACTTAGTGAAAAAGGCGAAAAGCTTTGGGAAACCTATCTTTCCAGTTATTTTACAGGCAAAAATAATTAGGTGTGGTTTAGAAAAAAGAAAGTTTGGGGTAAAAAGCCTTAGCGAGATGTTTTCTGGAGAAGATAGAGGTAGTATAAGAAATCAATCCTTCCACTATAGCTGCTAATTTTTGGATGTAACATCCTGTGCGTTTGTTCCGTCAAATATACAGGACAGCCGTAAACACAGTCCATATTTATGCAGAATTCTCTTTAATTGCTCCGCATTGAAGACTGATTTTATCCTAACACTAAAGAAAATGTGAAGAAACTTTGAACGTCCATATTTCGGCCTTTCCCCGCTTAGAAATCTTATTGACCTTTCATGGGGTAAGTGATATTGTTCTAATGAGTGAAAACTTTAGGAACAAGTTAAGCAAGGAGAAATACTAATACTGTCAGCCGAAAGAAATATAGAGGTGATTTTTGGTGGCTATTAATCGGGCAGAGTCCAATTTGTATCGTAAGTATCAATCGGTGGCCTTTGCAAAGACTGAACCGAAAAAAACAGCTTATAACCTTCATGGAAAACGAATTCTAGATATACTATTAGCCGTAATAGGACTTATACTCGCATCTCCCATCATTTTGATTACGATGATTGCGATAAGAATGGAGTCACCCGGGAAAGCCTTGTTTTTCCAGGAACGGGTAGGTTTAAGAGGCCAGAGATTCCATGTTGTAAAGCTGAGATCGATGAGAACAGACGCGGAAAAGAATGGAGCCCAGTGGGCATCCAAGGATGATCCAAGGGTAACGAAAATCGGTGCCTTCATCCGCAAAACCCGCATCGATGAACTCCCGCAGCTTTATAATGTATTGAAGGGTGAAATGAGCATGATCGGTCCCCGCCCGGAAAGACCGATGTTTACAGAAGCTTTTGAAAGAGAGATCCCCGGATTTTCCCAGCGTCTTGCAGTGAAGCCTGGTTTAACAGGCTGGGCTCAGGTAAACGGCGGATACGATATCTCTCCAAAAGAGAAATTGCAATACGACTTGTACTATATCTCAAAAATGGAATTTTTATTAGATCTTAAAATTATTTTCAAGACGATACGTGTTATCTTTACTGGTGAAGGCGCTAGATAAGATAAATCCAGGAGGATTATCTGAATTATGAAGGTTTTGGTTACAGGGGGCTGCGGTTTTATCGGCTCGCATATAACAGACAAATTAATTGAAGATGGTCACGAAGTTATGGTTGTCGATGATTTAACAACCGGAAACAAGGACAACCTGAATGATGCAGCAGCGTTTACAGACTGCAGCATTAATGACTCCCGGTTTGAAGAAGCTGTTGCTGAATTCAAGCCTGAAGCCATTATTCATCAGGCCGCACAGGTAAGTGTACCTCGCTCAATCGAGGATCCGTTAAAAGATGAAGAAATCAATGTCAGAGGCTCTCTCAGTGTGATCCAGGCAGCCCAGAAGCATGGCGTCCGCAAAATTGTTTTTGCTTCCTCTGCGGCTGTGTATGGCAATCCTGAGTATTTGCCGGTAGATCTTGCTCATCCAGCTAAGCCGCTTGCTCCTTATGGCGTTTCCAAGCTTTCTGTTGAGAAATATTTGGACATGGCACACAAGCTCTATGGCATAGATTACACCATTTTACGCTATGGCAATGTTTATGGTCCAAGGCAGGATGCACTTGGCGAGGGTGGCGTTATTGCGATTTTTGCTGAAGCATTCTCAAAAGGACAGGCACCGGCGATTTATGGTGACGGCGAACAGACGCGTGATTTTATTTATGTAGAAGACGTTGCGGCAGCGAATGTGAAAGCATTAACGAGCGGCCACAATCAAGTATTGAACGTTTCTTCTAATGAAAAGATTACCATTAAAGAGCTGTTCTTTTTGATGAATGAAATCTCGGGGAATGATTTTTCTCCAGAATATAGAGAAGAGCGCAGCGGAGATATCCGTGAGAGTGTTCTTTGCAATAAAGAAACAATCAGCGCACTAAAATGGGAGCCTGCTGTATCGCTGCCGAAAGGCCTTGAAAGCACGCTTGATTTTTATAAAAAGACAACACGATGAAGTTTTCGCATTTTCTCCCGATGCATTTCGCATGGCTGGCATCCCGGCCTGTGAATCGGGAGAATTTTTACGTTATGCAAGATAAAATATTGAAGCCTTGATAGGAGAAACTAGAGCAGATGAAGCATATAATCGTTTATTTTCCATATGAACTTCAAAAGAATCCGAAAAGCGGGTCTGGTGTACGCCCAAAGAAACTGACTGAAGCCTTCCGGCGCTATGGAGAAAAGCATCAGGTAGAAGTCGTTGTGATTTCAGGACAATCAAGAGAACGCAAGCAAAAAATAAACGAATACCTTCATCAGTACAGCATCAATGAGGCCTTATTCTGCTATATGGAAAACAGCACAATGCCGTTTTGGCTGACCGATCACGATCATGTTCCGCGCGCAATAGGCATGGATGCCGGCTTTTGGAAGAAACTAAAAGCAGCGCACGTTCCAATCGGGTGCTTTTACAGGGATGTTTACTGGCAGTTTAATGACATGTATGTTCCGCCATTCGGCAAGCAATTTTTAACACCTGTCATGCAAAGCATTTACCGGAAAGAGCTGAAGGCGTATCATAAATCTGTTGATATCCTCTATCTTCCATCCCTTGAGATGAACCGATTTGTCAAATGGACAAAGGAATACGACGAGCTGCCGCCAGGAATGGAAAAGGTGGATCACTTGAACCGGTCTGATAAGAGCATTTCGTCAGCGGTTTATGTTGGCGGGATCACAGATCAGCTTGGCATCCTCACCATGCTGAAGGCTTTTGATGGTATTAATGCTGATGGGGTCAAGGTTGAATTAAACTTCATCTGCCGAGAAGGCGAGTTCAAAAAAGATGCAGAAATTCAAGGCTATCAGGACAAGCCATGGATTAATATCCTGCACCTTTCAGGCGACGAGCTGAAAGAGGTTTATGAAAAGTCCGATATCGCGCTCATTCCGCGCGAGAAAAACACGTACCATGATTTTGCCATGCCGGTTAAATTATTTGAATACCTTGCCCACCAGCTGCCAATCGTTGCGACAAATTGTGACGCCCAGGCACGTCTGTTGGAGGATAATAATTTCGGCATCGTCTCCAAAGTAGATAAGGATGATTTCAAAGATGCTGTACTAAGAGCTCTGCAGCCAGAGGTGCACGCAGTCATGATTTCTTCGATCCGTCAGCATGCCTTTGAGAAAAACAGCTGGGACGCAAGAGTAGAGAAAGTAGTCAACGATTTAACATCACTGAACAGACAAGAGGTGAAGCAGTCATGAAAATAGCCATTTTAGCTCCTGCAAACAACGTTCATACAAAGAAATGGCTCGATTATTATAATAAGCTTGGATATGAGACGCTCAACATCAGCTTTGAAAGCCACAGGGACGGGGACGACCGTTCTAAATGGCAGAATGTGAAAACCCATTACCTTCCATTAAAGTTCAGCAACAAGCTGGCTTACTTTCTGACAGTTGGCGACTTGAAAAAGGTATTAAACGAATTTAAGCCGGATCTACTGCACAGCCATTATGTTTCAAGCTACGGGGTTGTCGGGGCTATGGCGAATTTTCATCCTTACATTATTTCTGTTTGGGGCATGGACATCTATGACTTCCCTAAGGAAGGCAAAATCAATGCCGCGATGGTGAAGTACGCCTTGAAAAAAGCAGACGTGATCTGCTCAACAAGCCATGTGATGAAAGACGAAACAGCCAAATATACGAACAAACCAATAGAGGTTACACCTTTTGGCGTAGATATGGAAAAATTCAAGCCCTCTGTCAACCAAAGCCATGAGGATAAAATCCGTTTTGGCATTGTAAAAACGATGGCTGAAAAATACGGTATCCGCTACTTGCTTGAGGGCTATGCCAAGTTTAGAGGCATGGTTCGTCCCGAGCAATTTGAGGCGACACACCTTGATATCGTAGGTCCTGGACCGAAGCTTGAGGAGTACAAGCAGCTTGCAAAGGAGCTTGGAATTGATCATCAGACAACCTTCCATGGCCGAGTGCCTCATGAGCAGGTACCAGCCTTCATTAATTCATTTGACGTCTTTTTTGTACCGTCAACGCTTGACAGCGAAAGCTTCGGTGTCGCAGCGGTTGAGGCGCAGGCGTGCGAAGTGCCTGTTGTAGTGGCGAATGTCGGCGGCCTTCCTGAGGTTGTGAAGGACGGAGAAACCGGCTATATCGTGCCGACGAAAAACAGCAGTGTCCTTGCTGAAAAAATGAAGCTATTCATTGAAAATCCGGAAATCGGAAAAGAAATGGGCGCAAAAGGCCGTCGACATGTCGTCAGTCTTTATGAATGGGAAGACAATGCAAAACTGATGGCTGATATTTATGAAAAGACATTAGGGAGGAAGGTGAGCGTCTGATGAAACCGCTCGTTTCCATCATCACGCCTTCTTATAATAGTACAAACTATATCGGAGATACCATTGCCTCAGTGCAGGCTCAAACGTATGATAACTGGGAAATGATTATCGTTGACGACTGTTCAAAGGATAACTCCCGTGAATACATCAAAGGTTTTGCTGAGGCCGATCCCCGCATCCGCCTCGTCGAGCTCGAGGTGAACAGCGGAGCTGCGGTTGCAAGGAACACAGCGATCAATCTTGCGAACGGCAAGTATGTCGCGTTCCTTGACAGCGATGATCTTTGGCATCCGGAAAAGCTGGAAAAGCAAATTGCATTTATGGAAGAAAAAGGCTATGCTTTTACGTATACGAAGTACCAGCTCATGCAGGAAAATGGAGAGAAACTCGATCGGGTGATCGATGTTCCTGATGAGATGGATTACAAAACCCTTTTAAAAGGGAATTATATCGGGTGTTTGACAGCTGTTGTAAATAAAGAAAAAACAGGTCCTTTCCAAATGCCCAATATTCGTACACGCCAAGATTATGCCCTTTGGCTTTCAATACTAAAAAGGGGTTTTCGCGCTTTTGCTCTCCAGGAATCACTCGCCTATTACAGGCTGGTTCCAGGCTCGATCTCAAGCAATAAAGTGAAGATGGCGAAGCAGAACTGGAAGGTTTACCGGGAAGTGGAGAAGCTTAGCCTGGTTCATTCCATGTACTGCTTTGCCGGCTATGCGTTCAATGCAGTTAAAAAAACATACCTGAAAAAATAGGGGGTCACTTTCAATGAAAGTAAGAAAAGCGATTATTCCAGCTGCAGGTTTGGGCACAAGATTCCTTCCTGCGACAAAAGCGCAGCCAAAAGAGATGCTTCCGATTGTGGACAAGCCGACCATTCAATACATTGTTGAAGAAGCGGTAGCCTCTGGCATTGAAGACATTATTATCGTGAGCGGCCGCGGCAAGCGCGCCATTGAAGACCATTTTGACAAATCCTATGAGCTTGAAGAAACACTCGCAAAAAAAGGCAAACAGGAAATGCTCGACATTGTACAGCAGATTTCAAGCCTTGCCAACATTCATTACATAAGACAAAAAGAACCAAAGGGTCTTGGACATGCCATTAACTGTGCAAGCCGCTTTATTGGAAATGAACCGTTTGCGGTTCTCCTTGGCGATGATATCGTTAAAAGCGAAGTGCCTTGCACACAGCAGCTTATCCAGGCATTTGAACAGAGCGAGCGCAGTGTAGTAGGTGTTCAGCAGGTTCCTCAGGAGGACACGTCCAAATACGGCATTATTGCTCCTAAAGAAGGAACACAGGATGGCGACAAGATGATTTCTGTGAGTTCCCTTGTAGAAAAACCAAAAGCAGAAGAAGCACCGTCCCGCTATGCAATCATGGGCCGCTATATCCTGACGCCGGAGATTTTCTCCATCCTTGACGAGCTCCCTCCAGGTGCAGGCGGTGAGATTCAGCTCACAGACGCCTTAAAAGTACTGAATGAAACCCAGCCGATCCATGCTTACAATTTTGACGGCCAGCGCTATGACGTCGGCGACAAATTCGGATTTATTAAAGCATCCGTAGACTTTGCACTTGAAAGAGAAGACCTCCGCAGCCAGGTGCTTGACTATTTGAACCAGGTTGTCAGCAAGTAACGTCATCATACTAACTGGAGGAAGAAACTCATGAATATAGCAGTTGTAGGCACAGGCTACGTTGGCCTCGTAACAGGCGTCTGCCTGTCCGAAATCGGCCATCACATCACCTGTGTGGATATAGATGAAAGAAAAGTAGAAAAAATGAGGCAGGGAATCTCCCCGATCTTTGAGCCCGGCCTTGACGATTTAATGAAAGAAAACATCAGCCGCGGCCGATTGAATTTCACAACAAATCACAAAGAAGCATTCGCTGACGCCCGCGTCATTTACATTGCTGTCGGCACGCCTCAGCGTCCTGATGGACAGGCTGATCTTCGTTTCGTGGAGCAGGTCGCAAAGGACATTGCCGGCAACATTGAAAAAGATGTGGTCGTTGTGACAAAAAGCACCGTACCGGTTGGAACGAATGAGCACGTAAAGTCCATTGTTCTAGAGTATCTTCAAAAAGATGTGAAGGTGGATGTTGTCTCAAACCCTGAATTCCTTCGCGAAGGCTCAGCGGTTAAAGATACCTTTGAAGGCGACCGCATTGTCATCGGTGCAGAAAACGAGGAAGCAGCAGCTGTTCTCGAAGAAGTGAACAAGCCATTTGGCATTCCGATTTTCAAAACCGACATTCGCAGTGCGGAAATGATCAAATATGCTTCCAACGCATTTTTAGCGACAAAAATCAGCTTTATCAATGAAATCGCCAACCTTTGCGAAAAGCTTGAAGCGAATGTTGAAGATGTGGCATCAGGAATGGGGATGGACGACCGGATCGGCAATAAATTCCTGAAAGCAGGCATCGGCTACGGCGGTTCCTGCTTCCCTAAGGATACAAATGCGCTTGTCCAAATCGCAAGCTATGTCCAGCACGACTTCAACCTTTTAAAATCCGTTATTCAGGTGAACGGCGAGCAGCAGCGCATGCTGATATTAAAAGCGAAAGAGCGCTTCGGAAGCCTGGAGGGCATGAAAGTGGCCATGCTTGGCCTCGCGTTCAAACCAAATACAGATGACATGAGGGAAGCTGCTTCAATTGTCCTGGCAGAAGAGCTAGTGAAGGAGGGCGCAACTGTTGTCGCCTATGATCCGATTGCTGAGGAAAATGCTAGACGTCTTCTTCCAAAGGAAACCATCTATGTGGCAACTCCTGAAGAAGCGATTCAGGATGCAGACTTCGCATTTGTTGTTACAGAATGGGAACAGGTTCGCAATCTATCGATTGATACTTTCCTATCCAAGATGAAGCAGCCTGTAATTTTTGACGGACGCAACTGCTTTGATATAGAAGAAATGGAAAAGCATCCAATCGAATACTACTCAGTGGGCCGCAAGCCTGTAAAAAATATTTAATGCTAGATGGGAAACCATCTAGTTTTTTTTATTTCCAGGGATTACGATAAAGGAGTAAATCCACAGTGGAGAGTGAAGCGTTTGAAGCATTTTTTGAAAAGCCTTATCATCTGCTTGATTTTGTGCGCTACTTTAGCAGCTCCTGCACAAATCGGGCACTCAGCCGGAACAACTAATCAATACCTTGTTCAATTGACGTATTTTAACTCAAAGGTTCAGGACAGCCTTGCAAAGGAAGGCTTTAACGTAATAGACCATTACTCCTTTGAACAGACACAATACGCTGTTGTAACAGGCAGCAAAGGCTTAGACGTGCTTCAAAAGCTGCCGTTTGTAAAATTGGCAGAGCAGGATCAAGCTGTTAAAGCAAAAGGCTTTTCTCAGTTGTTGCCTTGGGGGTTGAAAAGCACAGGAGCAGCAAAATTAAAAGGCAAGGGCTGTGCGTGCAATATCGCTATTATTGATTCAGGAATTTCTGATCATGTGGACTTAAAAGGAAGAGTCAAATCTAAGGTCACCTACCTTTATGGCCAGGAAATAAAGGGCGAGGCAGCTGATCGGACAAAGGTGCAGCACGGCACACATGTCGCAGGAATAGTCGCAGCAAACAATAACAGCATCGGGGTAACAGGCATGGACCCTAACGCCAACCTGCTGATCGTTAAAGCGATGGATGACAGCGGAACTGGATTCCTCTCAGATGTGAGCAAGGGGATTGCCTGGGCGATTGAAAAGAAGGCACAGATCATCAATTTAAGCCTTGAACTGCAGGGCAACTCGGCTATTTTAGAAAACATTTTAAAGAAAGCTTATGACAAGGGCATCTCTGTAGTCGTTGCTTCAGGAAATGAAGGCACAGGCATCGGCTATCCTGCCAGCTCCCCTTATGTGATTTCCGTTGGAGCCGTCGACGAATCGAAAAAGGTAACAGAGTGGTCAAACGCTGATAAAAGACTGACCATTCTTGCCCCTGGAGATACCATCCTATCAACAGTTAACACGAAAGATTATATGTATCTCAGCGGCACCTCTATGGCTGCTCCGTATGTTGCCGGAGCGATCGGGCTGATCCTTCCAAAATACACAGGAGTGCAAAACGGCCAAAAGGTAGAATGGGTAAAATCAAGACTTCAAGATTACGGTGAACAGGTAACAATTACTAGAGGAAAAAGCAAATATACAGTTCCGTCGCTGAATATTTATAAAAGTTATTACTCTCTAAAATAGTCGAAAACATTTAAAAGTTCTGTAAAATTAACAAAACGTTATGAAAATGTTACAAATTAAAACGTAATTTTACAAAAAACTACTAGAAATTTGGATAAGTATGTTATAAACTTGTCAATAGGTGGTCTTACCGGAAAATTATTCTTTTCCGTAGACCAAATAGCTTATTTCCTTTGGATTATTTTTGTTGAAATTTAATCCAAAATATGAAATAATCTACTAGGTTGGTAGATTACCTACATAAACCGCGTTCTTGGTGACTGCTTGATACATAGATAATCAATCAGTTTATCAATACAAAATTTTTCAACACAATTTGAAAGGGGAACAAAACACATGTCTAAAAAAGCTGCTAAGCTTGGACTTACTGCTGCTGTTGCTGCAAGCGCGCTCGTTGCTGCAAACCCAGCACACGCTGCTACTGCAACATCTACAGAAACATTGGTAAAGAAAGCAGAAACTGCTGCTGCTCAACTGAAGCCTTACTACAGCCTCTCTAATGCTGATCAAGTAATGGTAAGCACTGCATTCACTGCAAAATACAACGAAACTGGAGCAGCACTTAAAAGTGCACGCGCTGCAGTAGCTAAATTGACAGGCAGCCAAAAAACAGCGATGACAAATCGTTTAGACGCTGCTGACACTCTTCGCCTTCGTGCTGCACGCATCATCGACGTGGTTAAAGTGGGAGCTGACCTCGACACGAAAGTTGCTGCACTTCAAGCGAAAATCTCTTCTCAAACACTTAATGACGACACTGTAGCAGCTTACAATGCAGTATCTACTGCAATCTCAGCTGTTGAGCGTTCTGCTGGTAAAGTATACGGCGGTGCTGCTCGTGAAGCAGTTCTTACTAAATATGTAACACCTGCGAAAATCGCAAAAGAAACGATCATTTTTGAAGTTTCTCGTTATAACCTTCAAAAGCAAATTTCAGCTGACATCACTGCTGGAAAATTGGCTGACGTTGAAGCTAACTTGGCTATGCTTAGCCGTTTAGAAGTTCGCGCTGTTGCAATTAAAGAAGCTGGAAACAAATTATATCCAGGTAAATACCCAACACTTGACAAAATCGAAGCTCAATTAAAAGCTAGCAAAGATGCTCTTGTTGCTGCTTACGAAGCTAAGTTGACTCCTATGGTTAAGAGTGTTAGTGCTACAAGTGCTACTCAAGTGGTAGTTACTTTCAATAAAGCTATTGATGCTGATTCTTTATTCACTAACGGTAAAAGCGGTTCATTCAAAGCTTCTGTAGCTATGACTTCAATTGATGGGGTACCTGCAGGTGGTCTTACAGGTGAACTTAGTGAAGATGGCAAGACTCTAACTATCACTACTGCTAATCCTGTATCAAAACGCTACAACTTGGTTGTTAACAACGTTAAAGCTGTAGACGGAAAAGACCTTGTTAAATTCGACGATGTAGTTACAATTGCTGCTGATACTGCAGCACCAACAGTTGTTTCTACTACTAAAAATACTGCAAGCTCTTATACTGTGAAATTCTCTGAGCCAATCAAATCACTAGGAAATGTAAGCTACAAATTGGCTGATGGAACTACAGTAAGCGATGTAACAAACGACTTCACAGCTGGTGCTCAAGAAGTAACGTTCACTTTAGGATCTTCTATTGCAGCTGGTAAAGAAGTTAGAGCTACATTCATCGGCGCTCAAGACCAAGCAAGCAATCTATTAACACCAAACCCAGCAACTGTATCCTTTGTTAAAGGTGACAGAGATGGAGTAGCTCCAACTGTAGCCTCTATTACTCAAACTGGTGCTACTACTTTAGCAGTTAAATTCTCTGAGCAGCTGATCGGTAATCCTACTGTTGCTGTAGAAGGAACTACTGTTACTAAAGTAGAAAAAGACTCTACAGATCCAACAGTCTACAAAGTAACTACAGCTGGCGTTCTTGACGGTGCAAAAACTGTTACTGTTAGCGGCTATGGTGACCTAAGCGGAGAAACTGGAAGCAACTACAATAAAGTTGTAGCTTTCGTAAAAGATACTGCAGCTCCAAAAGTAACTTCTAGCACTGTTGTTGCTGATTCAACTAACAACAAGCAGTACTTAGAGCTTACATTCGATAAAGATGTAAATCTTTCCAGCCAGTCAGTAACTGCTTCTGGTTCATATGTGAAAGACTATGTAACACACACAGTTAACGGTTTAACAGCTGTTCCTGCATACAAAGATTCTAATAGCAAGAAAGTGGTTCGCATTGAACTGGATTCTCTATTAGGAGGTTCTGATGTTGAGAATGCTGCATACAAATTGACTTTAGATTTCACTGGTATTGCTAGCGCTGCTAACGTAGAAGTTGCTAACACTAATGTTTCCTTCACTCGCGGTAAAGATGGAGTAGTAGGAAATACTAACGACCTAAATGTTAAGACTGTAGCTCAAGGTGATGACAACAATAAAGTAGCAGTAACTTTTGACAAAGCTGTTGATGGAGCGACTGCAACAAATGTTGCGAACTATCAAATTGATGGCGCAACTGTTGAGTCTGTTACTTTAAAACCAGTAAATTCTTCAACTGGAGAACAAGTTGCTGTTGTAAATCTTAAAGCTGGTTCTAATGCATTTACAGGAACACGCAATATCAACGTTTCTGGAGTAAAAGCACTTGGATCTTCTAAAGTAATGAATGCATTCCACACTACTACAGTAGAATTGAAAGAAAATATTGCACCTGTGGTAACATCTGCAAAACTTTCTAAAACTAACGAAATTACTTTAACTTTCTCTGAAGCTGTAACTGATGCAGTTGGGAATGACTTTGAAGTACTAGTTGGCGGACAATCTCAAGGAACTCCTGAGTATGTAAGTGTAGGTGCTGGTTCAACTGCTTCTACAACTGTTAAAGTTGCAATCGATACAGTAGACGCTACTGAGCTTTCAAAAGGAATTACATTAAAAGCTCTTAGCACACTTGATATCGTTGATGCGGCTGGAAACAAAGTTTCCGTACCAAACGTTATTACTGTTGCTAACTAATCAATAACAAGTTAAAACTCCTTGAGAATCTTTTCTCAAGGAGTTTTTTATATTCTATTGAATTGAGTTAATTATTGGAGTTGCATTGCAAGTTAAATAACCGTGCACATAATCTATAGATACGAAAGGAACTATTTGCAGGGTGATATACATATCCCTCTGTCCCCAACTATATCAACGACTGTCTAATACTCATGTATTTCAATAGTGAAGAGTGCATAGCCGTGTTGAGCAGTCTCTTCCCAAGGAAGCACGTCATTTGAAATCTCCTTCTGTTCTATAAAAGCAAAAAATCATTCCCTTTTACTTGATCCAGAATCTAGTCCCTGCTGTTCTGAATGATGGAAAATCTTCTTAATTTACATAAAATGGATCGTGTTTTCATGAAATTTTTTTGCAAGCAGTAGTCTCTTTCATTAGTGTGAAGATTAGCCAAGAAAGCCCTCTATGAGCGTTGAGCTTATAGAGGGCTTCGAATTTAAGGTTTCCTCATTTGTTTTCTCAAAACAAAGACAATCCCCGAAATAATTGCGCCGCCTAATACATAAAAAATCCAACTAGAAAACTGAGACTTATTATTAGTCTCCTCTGCTTCCTTAGTCTTCTCATCTGCATTAGCGGTTTGAATGCTTTGCTCCTGCTGTACAGGAGTCATAGCCATTCCCCAATCTCTGTTAGCACCTTTAAGAGTTGCTTCACTCTTTTCACTATTTCTCATAACGGTTAATTGATTTGAATAATGATATAGGTGGCTTTGATCATCCGTCAATATACCATCATTAATACTAATATTATCCCCTTCAGAAAACACTGGGTAAATAAAGGACAGTGAAATAGTTTGCCCGTCTCCATTTTGTCCTAGCTGTAATTTCTCTATCTCTCCGGATTGCTCTTCCCCGTTTTTTTCCAAAACCAAACTATCTTCTATCCACTCCTCAAAACGATGGTTTATACTGCTTAGCTCTTTTTCATCCAGCTTTTGATCTCCATTTTCATCCCCACCAAGTCCGTTTATAACTGCTAAAGAATTGATGGAGTATTGAAGCACCGTTTTATCCTTCTGAAATTCCAGCGAGGTATTAGCTGAATTGATAGATTGTGCTTCAGCTGTTCCTGCAAAAATAAAGAAGCAAGCAGCAGATACTGCGGGTATCCATCTGCTTGCTATTTTTTTAGAAAAATTCACTATTAAAGCCTCCATTTATGATAAAAATAACCGTTCAAAAACCCAAAAGGCTCCCATGCAGACAATGAGTGCTGATAATACAGCTGTCAACTTTTTGTAGTTAGCTATTTTTTGTAAATAAGCTAAAACTGGAACAAGTATTAGGACAAGCAGAATTTGAATGATCTCAATCCCTAAATTGAAGCTGACAAGCGAAATGGCAAGCTGTGATTTAGGAATAGGTGTTTCTGCTAATGTACTTGCAAAACCAAGGCCATGAATTAAGCCGAAGATAAAGGTCAGCATCCAGCGGTGGCTGATTTCTTTTCTGAAAATATTTTCTAATGCTACATAACAAATACTTAAAGCGATGACACTTTCCACAAACTTTGAAGGAACATCGACAATTCCTAATACTCCAAGTGTAAGGGTAATACTATGGGCAATGGTAAAGGCAGTTACTATATAGACATATCTTTTAAAAGGCTGTTTTCTAATTAGAAGCGCAAAAAGAAAAAGTAAGTGATCGTAACCGGTAAGAATGTGATGCATTCCTAAAGTTAAGAAATCCCAGATGGAGGAAGAAATATTAAAGACTGCCGCTGGGGGTTCAACCTTTTTTGGCTCTGGTGAAGCAGAAGCTTGCTGGGTTTGCTGATCTTGCTGCTGTTCTTGCTGGTTTTCTGCCAGGATCGTTTCCCACTCCCGGTTTGTTCCTCTAAGCAAATTCTGGCTCAGCTGTGATCCTTGCGTAACGGTTAGAAAGTCAACGTAGTTTGTATTGTTATCATCCATATACAGGTTGTCCTTCATGGCAAGCGTTTGGCCGATCTCCATACCTGAAATATGATAATCGATTTCTACCATTGCCTGGTTGTTCCTATGGATAACTTTCATACCTTGAATTTCTCCATCAACCGATTTCCCGTTAGCTCCAAATTGAATATTGTTGAGAAACCATTTCTTGATTTCTTTTGAAGATTGGTTGATTTCCTTCTGGTCAAGCTCTTGATTGTTATCTGAATCATTATTCAAATATTCTATTATGGACAAGCCATCTATAGTAAATTGGACATCAGCAGACGAGTCTGAAATTGTGATGGATGTAAAGCTTGAACTTAAAGCGTGAGCAGAAGCTTGCTGAGTTGCAGTAAAAATAAGGAAAAAAGTGAGGAGAAGTGCTGAGATCCATTTAACAACATTCTTCAAAAAACAACTTCCTTTCTTTAGTAAGGTGAATACTTTGGCACCCGAAAATTATCTCATTTAATTGTAAATGCTATATTAATAATTTGTAAAAGTAGCAAATTTTGTTGAATGTTGGTGAAAAAAAACATACTATTACCTTGCTAAACTATTTCACCATGTGAAGAAAAAGGAGGCTAATATCACATTAATTTTGGGTTAAAAGTAACTGAAAAAATCCTAATCTATGAAAAAGGGAGTTATCTAATTGAGGCATTCGAAACGCAAAGCAATGAAAGCGTTAAATTGCAGTTTGGTCGGAATTTTGGCAGTCGGTACTTTTTTACCGAATGTGTTAAGTAATAAAGCCTATGCTGAAGGAACTACTGCCAATCATGTAGTAATCAGTGAAGTTTATGGCGGTGGCGGAAATAGCGGGGCAACTCTTAAAAATGATTTCATTGAATTGTACAATCCAACAGATGCAGAAGTGGATCTTAGTGGTTGGACTGTCCAATATGCAAGTAAAACAGGTGCGTTTACTAACCAAACAGAATTAACTGGGAAGATTCCTTCCAAAAGCTATTATCTGATACAAGAGGCTCAAGGTAATGGCGGTACTGATGACCTGCCAACACCAGATGATGTTGGAACAATAGGTCTATCTGGAACCGGTGGAAAAGTAGCGTTGGCTTCTGACAAAGAGGCTGTCATTGATTCACGATCTGCCAATGCCATTGATTTTGTCGGATTTGGTGGTGCAAATGGATATGAAGGCAGTGCTCCTTCTGCTGCTCCTTCCAATACTCAAAGTGTCCAAAGAAATGAAACAAATGATGATACTAATGATAATAATGCCGATTTTGCTGTTGCAGATCCAACACCACAAAATTCAACTGTTGGAACTGAAACTGACCCGGGAACCCCAGCAGTACCACAAGAAGTTACACTCGACAAAGTTAGAGAAAACGATGCAACTGGGAAACCAAAACTATTAGGAAAACCTGTTATCATCACAGGCACAGTTACAGCTGGCAGCACAGCGGATTCCGAAGTCTATATTCAGGATGATAAGGGCGGGGTCAAATTATTTGCCGGTACATTGGCTAATACTTCTCTCTCAGCTGGTGACACAGTAAAAGTAACGGGTACAGTTGCATTTTATAACGGCCTGACTGAGGTAACACCAACTGAGCCGGTTGAAAAAACGGGCACAGCAGAAGTTCCGGTCCCAGCAGAAAACAGCGTTCACGACCTAACCACTTTTGCAACTGCCGAACCGCTTGAAGGAACACTTGTCAAGTCAGTGGGTATTGCAACGAACGTCCCAACGACAAGCGGAAAGCAAAACATTACATTTAAAGACGTAGATACAAATGATACCATTACTGTTCGTGGAGATTCTTCCTATTTCACTCAAGGCAAAGCCTATGAAGTAACAGGTATACTAGGACAGTACAAATCAGCTGCAACCTATGATTCTGGTTATCAAATTCTTGTAAGATCTGCAGAAGACTTAAAAGAAACTACTCCACTGAGCTTTTCTCATACACCTTTAGCAAAAGTCTACAAAGGCAACGATGTAAACTTTACTGCAACTGCGCAAAATGCAGCATCCGTTGATCTCTATTATCGCGCTGCAGGAACAGCAGATTATACAAAGCTTCCAATGACAGCATCTGATAATTCCTATTCCGTTACACTTGATCAGGCAGATGTACCGCAAAACGGCTTTGACTACTATATCGAAGCAAAAGTTGACGATAAAGTTAAAAATTCCGGTACAGCAGAAGTACCAAACCAAGTAGCTGTTGAGGAAGATACTCAAGGGCCGGCTCTTGAAGGAGCTCTTCCAGCTAATAACACACAAACGGAAGAAGTTCGTCCTGAAATTTCCGCGCTGTTTAATGACCCGAGCGGAATTGATTCAGATAATTTCACTGTAAAGCTTGATGGAACAGACGTTAAAGCAGCAGCCAGCTTGGAAAATGGCGAGCTGAAAGTAGCGCTTGATAAAGATCTTGCATTTGCTAAGCACACAGTAGAATACTCTGTACAAGATTCAAAAGGCAACAAAACAGAAGGAAACTGGTCTTTCGAGGTAATGAAGCCATTTACTGGAGGAAATCATTACAGAGGAACGACGCATAACCATACAAATATTTCACATGATGCGACAGGTTCCCCAGAAGCTGCATTAAAAGCAGGCCAAGCGCACAACTATGACTGGTTCGCTTTTTCTGACCATTCCCATGACATTGATCCTGAATCAGTTGATAAGGACACGGTAGATCATAATGGCCAGCCTGAACGTACAGGCGGGACTGAGTGGCAGACAACAAAGGATTTGGCCAAGCAATATACAAAAGATGGCGATTATGTTGTATTCCCAGCGTTTGAAATGACTTCCACAACATGGGGCCACTCCAACGTTTTTGGCTCAGATAATTTCATTGACCGCAAAATGGCTAATGGAAAATACCAGGATTTAAACAACTATTATGCCTGGGTCATGACTTATGATGACATCGTCGCTCAGTTTAACCACCCAGACATGTCAGCTAATGCTTTTAACAATTTTACTCCTTATGACAATAATGTCGACAAGCTTTTCACCATGCTTGAAGTAGGAAACGGTTCAGGGCATTATGGTTATACAAATGCTGATGAAAAGTATTACAAAGCTTTAGACCTTGGCTGGCACATTGCGCCGACTTTTGGTGAAGATAACCATGATGCTTCATGGGGCCAGACTAGCAAGCGTACAGTTATCGTAGCAGATGATTTATCAGAACCTTCTCTTCTTCGCTCCATGAAAAACATGCGTGTGTATATGGAAGAGGATCCAAACTTCCAGCTGGATTATATGGCAAACGGAAAATATATGGGCTCTACAGTTGACGGCAAAACTTTGAAGTTTGATATTAAAGGGTCTGACAGCGTTCGCGAAACTAAGTCAATGCCTGGTTATGAATATCTGTCAGCTGACTATAAAGCAAACGACAACATTGAAAAAGTTGAATTGATCACAAATGGAACAAAGGTAGTTCAAACTTATGCTCCACAGGGCGATGAAACATCCTTTGATTGGAAGCCTGAAGTGAATATTACAGGCGGACAGCAATGGTTTGTAGTAAAAGTTACGCAAAAAGATGGAGATAAAGTTTACTCTGCCCCAATTTGGACACAAGAAGAGCCTGTTGATGTTCGTGTCAGCGGAATCACTATTGCAGGCGATGCCATTGTTGGCGGAAACCCAGCAACAATTGAAGCCGGCATCAGCAACCTTGGTACACAGGATCTTACAGGCTTGAATGTTGATTTTTACTATGACGAAGTAAAAGCAGAAAATAAAATTGGCTCCTCAACAATCGATGCAGCAGCGAAAAGTGTCGGCAAAGCGACAGCTGTATGGAACTCACCGCTTGCTGGAGACCATAAGCTGATTGCAGTAGTGAGCTCCCCGTCTGGTGATGATTCTAAAGATAACACTTACGAGCTCCCAATTAAGATCAAGCCGTCACTGGGTAAGACGGTATTAATTGACGCTGCACACAAAAATGAAAATACCAGTGCAGATTCTGGATCTTACAAAGACAATTTAAAAGCTTTTACTACTGAAATTCAGCGTGAAGGCTACACAGTTGCAGAAAGCAGCGCAGCTATTACAAAAGAAGTGCTGGATCAAGCAGATGTATTTGTGCTGACACATCCAAACAGCGACCTTACAGCTGATGAGAAAACGGCTATAGAGGAGTATGTTAAGGGCGGCGGTTCGCTTCTAATGACAGACAAGAGCAACTATCACAACGATCCGACCAAGAATAATGACATGCTTGCGGAAATGGGTGCAACAATCCAAATCAACAACGATGGTATATTCGACGATACAAAAGAAGGAAACTTCTGGGGTACGCCATCAACATCACCATTTGCAGTACGCCTTCATCCGAGTCTGGTTCCAAACTATATTACGGATAAAGTAAAAACAGTGGAATACTACAGCGGTACAAGTTTGGAGAAAACGGGCCATGAACCGCTTGTAAATAATGATAAAGTGACGATTCTAGCGAGCGGAAACGAAACAACCTACCAGGGCAGTGTAGCTCCTAGCTATAACACATATGATGATGTGTCAGATGACCATGGCGGTTCTGCTATCCCGGCTATTGCCTCTGAGACAGTCGGCCAAGGGAAAATTATTGTTTCCGGTATGAACTTCTTCAACGATAAGCAGATGGATGAATCGTATAACGAAAAAGGAAATAATGAATTAGCCTTGAACAGTATCAACTGGCTTGCTGATAGAGAAACAACTGTGAAAAGCATCAAAGATGTCAGAGGAATGGAAGACGGAACACCTTCTGTCATTCAGGGAACTGTCACAACAGGATCCGGAGTCTTTTATGACGCCTTCTACCTGCAGGATGCAACAGGAGGTATCATGGCGTTCCATGATGTGCCGGATGATTCAATTGTCCCTGGCGACATTGTCAGAATTTACGCATCAACTAAAACATATGAGAACAACAAAGAATTTGAATACGAAGATTTTGCAAAAGACGTGATTAAAGTAGGCCATACTGATCCAATTCAGCCTAAATCTGTGACAACTGGTGCAGCAACAAGCGAAGACAACCAAGGTCAGCTTGTAAAAGTAAAAGGAACAGTTGTTAAAAAATATGATGATAATTCTTACATCATTAACGATGGATCAGGGGAAGTACTTGTCTTCACAGATGGATATATTGTAAACCAAACAGGTCCTGTTCCAGCTCTGCAGCCTGGCGATGTGCTTGAAGCAGTTGGCTTGACTGGAAAGTATGCAGAAGGTTCAAGGATTCGTGTAAGGGATACAAAAGAATTAAGTAAAGGCTCTATCGATGTTCCAAATGATCCAAATACTGGTGAAGATGACGATGATCCAGTTGTTGATCCTCCAAAAGATGATGACAAACCAACTGTTGATCCTGGACATCCAGTAGAAGTTATTAAAGAAAACCCAGTCGGCCGCGTCATCATTAAAAAATCAGTCAAACTGGTTCAAATTGACGCAAAAGGCAAGAAAACAGTAGTCCGTGAAGTGAAACCTGGCGAAGCACTTCGTGTATACGGTGAACAGGACGGTTTCTTCAACGTAGGTGCCAACTACTATGTAGAACTTTCTGGCTCACAAGGAGCTTTCTACACAGGAAGAGTCTTGATTAAAGAAAGGCTTCCGCTATATGCTCCAAACGGAAAACTGTACCGCATGCTTGAGGTTGGCGAAGCGATCAAGATGTACGAACAGCAAGATAACAGCTACCAAGTGGGCGGCGGCTATTATGTGAAAATGGACCATGCAGCGGTTTACTATGAAGGCATGGTGACAATGAAAGCAAATACCACGCTGATGAAAGATAGCAAAGCTGTCAAAACACTGAAAAAGGGAGAACAGTACCGTGTATACAGCACAACTGACTCTACTCTTCAAGTGGGCGGCGGCTATTACATCCAAGATGATGCAAAAGTGAATTACAGCAAAAACTAGAATAAACAGAAACAGCGGCCTTTCCCTTGGGAGAAGCCGCTGTTTTTTTATCTCTGCACATAAACCGAAACCGATCCGCCATTCACATTAAACGTCCCGTACCCATCAGAACCGATCGTCACCGTATCGCTCCGATTACCGGTCATATCAAACCAAACTTCTCCGGCATTTTGCGTTCCGACATACATTCTTTTTGATCCGCCAGGACCATCAGTGATCATCGTGGCAAGCCCAGACTTTGCTTTTGAACTGTCGCCTTCCCGTGTCCAGCCAACCACATCCTGGTTATCGAGGTAGTCATGCTGTGTTCCGTAGGCAAAGTTCTTTCTTGCCTGCAAAAGCGGGTCTAGTTTAGTTTTTAGAGAAGGAATTTCTCTTCCTGATGTGCCTTTTGTTCCGTAGATGTCTCCGTAAAATACGTCTGGATAGCCGCTTTCACGAGTCAGAATAAACGCATAAGCCAGCGGTTTGAACCAGGTTTGAACGGTTGATTCAAGAGATTGCCCGGGCTGTGTGTCATGGTTGTCGACAAAGGTGACAGCCTTCGTCGGATACTTGCCTGTAACGGTTCCGCTCAGGAGATTTCTCATATCATAGTATCCGCCCTGTGATGAAGCTGCCTGGAAGTTATAGTGAAGCGGAACATCAAAGACGGACTGATTGAAGCCGGTTTTGTTTAAGTAATTTTCAATTGCTCCTAGGTTGTTTTGCCAATATTCCGCAACGGTGAACATTTCTTTTCCTGTATTGGCTCTGACAGAATCAACCCAGTCTTTTAAGAAGGAAAACTTGATATGCTTTGCAGCATCAATCCGGAAACCGTCGAGCCCGACTTGATTGGTGTACCATGTTCCCCAGTTTTTCATCTCGCTTACAACGCTTGGATGGTCGTAATCAACGTCCGCATACATTAAGTAATCATAATTGCCGTTCTCGCCTGAAACCTCCCAATCCCATGCTTTGCCGGTTCCTCTAAGTTTATAAATGCGGCTCAGGCTTCTTGACTGATCCCAGTCAACACCGTCAAAATAGGCCCAATTCCATTTAAAGCTGCTGTACGTGTTGCCGCGTCCAGGAAAATTAAACCCGGTCCATGCCTGAATTTGATAATCACCGGAAGTTTCCTGGTTTCGGTTGCTTGGATTCACTTCGACAGCTGTCACCTGTTCTGTGTTGTCAGCACCAGCTTTATGATTCATCACGACATCACCGTATACTTGAATGCCAGATGAATGAAGTGTGCCGACAGCAGACTGCAACTCCGCTTTTGTACCATATTTTGTACGAACGGTGCCTTTCTGGTTGAACTCGCCAAGATCATACAAATCATATGGGCCGTAGCCGACATCCGACTGGCTTGTCCCTTTGTAGGCAGGCGGAATCCATACAGAAGTGATCCCGGCATTTGATAAATAAGAAGCATCTGCGCGCAAACGGTTCCATTGCTGGCCGTCATTAGGAAGGTACCATTCAAAGTACTGCATCATCGTTCCATTTGTCGAAGCAGCGTAAGATTTTCCTCCTCCTTGGAAAAATAATGCAACCGTTAGCACAAAAACAAGCAGCACACCCAACCCTTTTCTTCTCAACCGATCCCTCTCCTTTCATCTGGTAAAGCGCTTACATGAATAAATATAAATGGAAGGGGAGCTGATTGTATATGAGTGAAAGGAAGGATTTGTAAGTAAGGGGAGAGGGACTTTTGGGCAATAAAAAAGCCTTGGGAGAGGAACCTCCCCAGGCCGCTATATATTCAATTTCCAAAGCTCTTTTCCATCATGAAAATACACATTTCCTGCAGAATCAGCTGCTGCTTGCTTTGTCCCTTTTCGTAAAACCGACGTTTTATAGGACTTCATATCAAGTTTAAAAAGGATTCCCTCAACTGTGCCATACACATTCCCGTCTTTCCCAATAGCCAGAGAAGCGTTAGGAGTGTATCCTGTAACCTTTGAGGAAACAGGACGGACAACTAAAACCTTCCCATTAGTGAAAACAAATACGCTGCCATCAGCCATTCCCACCAGCCTGCCATCTTTCAAAACTGTTAGAGCCGAAATAAACTGCACATGCTTAAATGGGAGCTTGATCACTTCAGGCTTAGCTCTGGTATTCCCCGCTGGCAAAGCGAACAGGACGGCATTCGTTGTGTTTTTATTAACGCTGCCTTTTCCGAAAATTGAGGTGCCGGCGTAAATCATTTTGCTTCCAGGATGATAGGCAAGAGAGGCGATGCTTTGATCCTTGATGATCTGGTGTCTGACAGAAGATTTATGTGCCGATGTGTCATAGATAATAAGTGCCCCGCCTGCAAGGCCTGCTCTTGGTGCTGTTCCAAAGGCAATTTTGCTTGTGCCCTCAATTGAAGCGGCTGCCATCGGGCGATCCTGTCCGTTTCCGTCATAGGTCGCAACCTGCTTTGGATTACGGCCGCTGATCCATGCAGAGGAAGGATTATATTCCAGTATTTTTGCTCCAGGGTAAACGCCAAAATACAATATTTCATTAAGAGATGTCATACTTTCCATCTGTCCGATTGCCTCCTGACGGACGGTCTTATTCGCTGAGGCCTGGTAAGTACCCATTTTCCCATTCAGAAAGCCTGAGCTGTAAATCTTTCCGTCACTGCCTGCTCCTATTTTATGGAGCTCTACAGGTTGCTCAGGGAGAGATAAATTGAGATTGGAATAGGAGCGGTCACCAAGCTGATAAGTAAAATACCGGTCTGAGTTGCCGACTTTTCCGGTGAGGATGTCTCCTGATACTCCAGGCATTTTAATAAAATCAAGCGATACAAGACTTGTCGGAATCCGGTTATTTACAACCTGTACTGATTTTCCTGTTCTTAAATTGTATTGATAAAGGGAGGTTCCGCTGCCATAATAAACTGCATTTTCAGATGGTGCTTTAGCGGAAACACCTTTAGATGTGGCGGATAATTCTTTCACAAACTTCTTCGTTTTTGCTTCAAAAACGAGGATTTTTGCCGCTGGATTCAGTTTGACAAAAACATAGCCTCCAGCTGTTTGGATATCGTCAATTTGCTTTTGGCCTTTGTATTTCGCCGGCAGAA
This sequence comes from Metabacillus kandeliae, assembly GCF_021166585.1. Lineage (GTDB taxonomy): Bacteria > Bacillota > Bacilli > Bacillales > Bacillaceae > Metabacillus_B > Metabacillus_B kandeliae. The sequence goes on along the minus strand of NZ_JAJOZE010000003.1, from coordinate 54,964 downwards.
AACTTTCTTTTTTTCTTGATTTTATATCGTAAGCGACGAGCGCGGCAGGGGAGCCGGCACCAATGAACAGTTGGCGATTCGCAGCATCCTCCTCAACGCTTTTTGCTTCCGTTTTGCCTGCTAATACAGTACCAAGATCCTTAAACCCTTTGCCTTGTATGTAGCTGAACAGCTTTCCTTCATTGCCGGAAACGCCGTACACTGTTTTGCTGGAAGAGCTGTAGGTTAGTCCCCAGATAGAAGTGCCATTCTTGGTTGTTGCTTTGCCGAGCTTTGTCATTTTCATCGTGTTCGGATCGTAGCGGAACAATAGCTCTCCTGGTGTTGTTCCAATCCAAACATTGTCGCGGTCGGCCTTAATGGACCAGCCAGCTGTTGAGCCATCAAGTGATTCTATGTCAACCAATTTTCCGGTAGTCAGGTTCGTGACAGCGAGTTTCGCTGGCAGCCCCTGAAGAACGGTATACATGAAAGGCTCTCCCTTTTTGTTTAAGGCGCTGGCAGCAGCCGTTGCATTTAAACTGGTAATCTGGGGACCTATTTTTTTGAAAGATGGTGCTGAGCTTGAGACAGGCTGGAAGATCAAGCTGGAAAGCACCAACATTGATATAATTACTGAAACCTTTTTCACTTACTTTCCTCCGTTATCAAAGTATGATTTATGTATATTATATCGGTATATTATACCGATAGTTTACATATAAAAAGTAAAGTTTACCTAAATATGTAAAAAAGTGAACTTTCGAACCGATATATGAAGGGGAATTATCATGCAGGTTTGGAGGAAGAGGAATGCCTAAAAGCACTAAAAAGCAGCAAAAAGCACAGCAGGAACTTATTAGTTTACTTACGGTCGGGGCAGCGGCAGGGGCATACTGGATGACTAAATCATTTATAGCAGCAGGTATCATACTTTTTTTACTGCTTGGAATTTTAATGGCAGTCATTCTGCTGCTCAAAGCAGATAGAGAGAAAAAGCTCCGGCAGTCTGGCATTCAGGAAATTGATAACATGGATGGCATTCAATTTGAGAATTATTTAGCTGCTTTATTCAAACAGTTAGGCTATTCGGCGAAAGTTACCCCTTCTGGAGGAGATTATGGCGCAGACCTGATTCTTCAAGGGGAAAAGGGGCGGATTGCTGTTCAGGCAAAACGCTATAAAAGCAAGGTAGGCATTAAGGCTGTACAGGAGATTGCTTCAGCAAAAGCCTATTATTCAGCAAATGAGGCATGGGTAGTAACGAACAGTGAATTTACAGCTCAAGCTAGAAATTTAGCTTTGTCTGCTCATGTTCGGCTAATCGGCAGAGATGAATTGATTCAGCTGATATTGAAAACTAAAAAAGCATCTTAAAAAAAGTCCAGACAGCAAATCCTGTCTGGACTTTCTTATTATGCATACTGTTCGTTATATTTCTCGTTGAAACGATCCTGGCCGCGCAGCAGATACAGAACTCCTTCAATAACCCCAAGCACTTCTGGAATTCCTGTCCAGCAAAACAGAATATAAAGGAGACCTTGTCCTGGTTTACCTAAATAAAATTTGTGTATTCCAAATCCTCCAGTAAAAATGCCAAGTGCAGCTGCGATATATTTGTTCTTCATTTTTCCACCTCTCCTCAAATTTGTTTGTTACAGTAACATTAGCCTGTATTGGGGAGGGGCAAACCTAAATAATTTGCTGTAATGTTTTAACACTCCCTCTCACTTTGGAAGTAAACATTATTTTCTTGCCTAAATAGATAAATAGGCCGCTAAACCCAGATAATAACTGAGTGGTTTAATCCGGTTAACAATTAGGATTAAAGATACCGTTAAAAATAGGCACATATAACTATATTTAGCGGAAAGTGAAAAAAATTTTGCCATTACCTTTTAAATTTTTAAAATAAAATTAACAAAAAAGGATTATTTTATGTTAATATTAGTTCGAAAGACCCGAGATGTTAAAGCTTCAATAGTCTATTATTAAATTAGCAGCCAGCTTTAATGTTTCAAGCAGCAGTTTGGTTTTCCCTTTCAAATCAAATAAAAGAAAGCCTTCCATTTATGTGGAAGGTTTTTCTTTTGCAATAAGAAATTTTTTACATTATGGTAATGTTTCTGACATTAATCCTTAATTTTCCTTTGGTATTTTGTTTAGAGTACACAACCGCTGCTTTTGTCCTCAGATTATCTGCGTTTTTGTCACATGCATCTCTTTCGACCTGTTAATGGAAATTTTTGAGTCTTTTTTCCCTATCTCTCCATGACATAATTATTATGTTTTGGTAGAATATACAATTATAACTGTTTTGGAGGCATTATTTTGAAGTTTCTTCGTGCATTGCTCGCAACTATCGTCCTTGGATCACTTCTTACATATCCCACACTGGCTTCTGAAGGTCCCTTTGAAAATCTTGGTCCGCAAGTTCAATATGTGAATGTCATTAAGGGGAAGGCCGGGCTGACTCAATACGGCCAGCCGATTTATTATGCCCTTTTGCAGGGGGAGCCTGCAAAGCTTGCTGTTGTAGACCTTCAGTCCCAAAAGATTCTGGATATCGAGACCCTGGAAGGCGCTAAAGCAGCCTGGTCCATAGAGGTCACACCTGAAAGAAAAGTATACATAGGAACGACTCCGAATGAGCATGTGTATGAGTACAACACAGACTCAATGGAAATGAAGGATCTTGGAAAAGCATCAGATAATACGGATACAACGATATGGGATATGGCTTACGATACGAAGAACAATCGTCTGTTCGGCGTCACTTCCTATGGCGGAAGAGTCTTTTCCTACAGTGAAGGAAAAGGGTTCAGTTCACTTGGACGTGTCGTTGACGGCAAGCAGTATGCCAGAAGCGTAGTTTATGATGAAACTCAGAATGTTTTATATGCAGGAGTGGGGTCGCCGGCCTCCCTTATTAAATGGAACTTAAACACAGGGGAAAAGACAGATATCCTTCCTTCTGAGTATACTTCGTCAGCTTCTGTCTACGATTTGGATCTAGTGAATGGCAAGCTTTTTGCCAAAATGGAAGGCTCAAGCACAATGCTTGTATTTGATACCGCTAAAGATCAGGTCGAGCATGTGTTAAATGCCGATTCCAGAGGGGTTTCAAATGTATGGAATGGGAATAACGTTTTTTACAGCAGTGCAGGCAAGCTGTTTCAATACAACCTGGATACGAAAGAGTCAACCCCTTTAAATTCCAACCTTTACGGAGCAAGTGCTGTTTCCCTGGACATTGTGAATGTAAATGGGCAGCCAAATCTCCTTGGTCTGTCTGGAAATGGCGGGAAATTTTACAAATATAATCTATTGCAAAATCGGTTCTCTTATTCCAATTTAAAGCTTCCAGCTCAATCGGTGGAAATTTACCGCGTTGGCGAGGGCGTTGATGGGTCGATCTACAGCACCGGATTTATTTCCGGCAAGCTCGGTGTATACAACCCGAAAGACAATTCTACTGAAATGCTGGAAGGGCTTGGGCAGGTAGAAGGGTTTGGAAAGCTGAATAATTCTGTGTACTTTGGCGTTTATCCAAACGGCAAGCTTTATGAATATGATACATCAGACAAATGGAGCAGCGGCTCAAATCCAAAAGAAGTTCTGAATTTGAGCAGCCTTGGACAGGACCGGCCTGTATCAATTATCCCAGATGATGAAAAGCAGAGGCTATATATTGGCTCCATTCCGAAAAGAGGTCAGGCGCAGGGTATGTTTACGGTGTTTGATCCTAAAACAAGAACGATTCAATATCAGCAGCCTCTTGCTTATGAACAAAGTGCCTCTTCTATGGCATACGACCAAAACAACGATATGCTCTATATGGGAACAAGTGTCTATGACGGCAGCGGAAAAAAATCAGATGAGAGCGCAAAGCTTTATGCAATCGATACAAAAGATGAAGGCTATAAATTAAAAGAAATCGAAATTCCTGGCGGATATTCCATCATGCTGAGTGCCCTGACGGTAACGGAAGATGGCAGGGTATGGGGAATTATTGATAATAAGCTGCTTGTTTACGATCCAAAAACGGACAAGTCTTTAGTCTTCCCGATCAGTTCTGATCAGATTAAGGGAATGTTCAAAAATGAGAGCCTGCTGATCGGAAAGGACGGAATGCTTTACGGCACACTGCAGGGCATGCTGTTTAAAGTAGATCCGTCAACTTACCATATTTCAAAATATAGTCAAAGCAACGTGTTCCATCTAGCAGCTGATAATGATGGAAACCTGTATTACAACAGCGGTGCCAACCTTTGGAAGGTAAACACGGACCGGCTAACCAAAGAGGACGAACTGGATACGGATAAGCTTACGATCCCGAACGTCTCTGATTCAGATTCGCCGTTTCCTGTAGCGAGGGTTTATTCCAAACAGCCTCTTATCCTCTACAAAAAGAGCGGGGATTCGATGATTCCAGTGAAAACATTGGCGCCAAACAAATTTTACAGGGTTTATGGAACCTATAATAATTACTATCACGTAGGAAATCAGCATTATTTTTATTCTGAAAAGTACAAGATGTCCACCTATGTCGGCCGCATCTTCACTTTATCAAATTCGCAAATTCTAAAGCCCGATGGATCGGTATTCAGAGATATCAAGCCTGGAGAGGAAATTAGGGTATACAGCTATGACGAGCAGAGCTATGAAGTCGGCAACGGCTACAAAGTGATGAAGTCAGGCGATATTTCCTACTACGTTGGTACGTTGAAGCTGACAAAAGATGCCATGCTCTTTAAATATGGCGAAACTCTTCCAGAATTGAAGCTCTCAGCTGGAGAAGAATATGAAATCCTGAAAACGGACGGAAATAAAATGGAAATTGGAAATGGCCTGTATATCGAGTTCAACAAAGACGGTATGGAATACAGTAAAAATTAATGTGATGAAAAGCCAGGGAAGAAAACTCTCCCTGGCTTTTTATATTTTTAAGATAGTATCTAACAAATTTTAACGTAATAAGTAAATGTTTAAAAATTGGATGGTCAGGTAAACGGTGATCAAAAATTCTAATAAAAGGGATATTTAGGAGGCAAATAGGGGTGTGTAATTGTATAATATTGCAAAAATACATCAATACTTAAGCTAATTGTAACTTTATTGTAATATAACGCCAATATGTAACTTAACTGTTAAACTACTGGCTCTTTCTCTCATGTATACTAAAAAAGTGCAAAAGGAGGAAGAACATGAAAAAAATGAAGAAACCAGCCATCGTTTTAGGATTAGCTTCATCGTTACTTTTTGGTTCATATCTGCCAAATGCCATAACACATACAGCTCACGCCGAATCTGTATCGGTCGTTGATATAGGAAAAAAATACATAGGTGTTCCTTACAAATATGGGGGCACAAGTCCTTCAACAGGATTTGACTGTTCAGGATTTATTGGATACATTTTCAATAAAGCAGGAATCAGCCTGCCGCGAACAGTTTCCTCTATGTATAGTTCAGGAATTGTAACAAAAGTCAGCGCTAAGCAGCCAGGAGATCTAGTGTTTTTTGCCACAACCTCTTCTTCAGCCTCCCACGTGGGCGTTTATGTAGGAAACGGGCAATTTATGCATGCTTCTACCTCTCAAGGCGTAACCATCAGCTCTCTCAGCAACAGCTACTGGAACCCAAAATATTTAGGAACAAAGCGTGTAGACGCTTATAGCGCAGTACTGGGTGCTTCTGCAGAAAACTACACTCAATCAGCTAAAGACCTATGGTCAGACATTCAGAAAAAATATAGCGGCAGCGCTTCAATCACCCGTTTAGAATCGACTACATTAGGGGAATACAATAGGTTAAAGTCTAAAAGTTCAAGCACGGAATTCAAGACTTATGTGAACCGTACAGCCCATATGATCGACGGCGTGAAAACAGGCCTGAATCTTGACAGCAGCAGAAGACAGCTGAACAGCAGTATGATCAGCCCTCAGGTTCTTAACAACAGCACTGCTGCAAATTATGATGACTTGTCTTATCAAATTAAGAAAAATGAACGTGTTATTGGAAAAGTTTACGGCGCTTCTAACCGCAAAGTGCTCAATGACCATTTTGTCACATCAGCTAAAATTGTAAAGGAATCTGTTAAATATGAGGTTTCTATGCACAGACTGATGAACGATATTGAAGGCAATATCAAAAAAGGCAGCAAAACAATGGCCAATGAACAGTTTGCTATGCTAAACAGGTTAGAAAGAAGAGCAGTCGACATCAAAGCTGCCGGCAACAAACTTCATCCAGGAAGCTATGCAGCTCAAAGCGGCATAAACCAGGATTTGAAAGCGCGCAAAGCATCACTCCAAAAACAGCTATAATTTCATAGAATAGGAGATACTGAAATTCTCAGTATCTCCTATTTTTTATGCCGTTGGAAAAAATTTCATGGTAAACTAGTAAACGAGCATATTAGGGAGGTTTACTAGTTTTGAAAAAATTGATAAGTACGATGCTGGCTGCTTCTATTGTTTTGGTGCCTATGGCGGGTAAAGCGAACGCTGTTACTAATGAATTAAACATGACGGCTAAAAAAGAACTGCTGACAGAGACAGCACTGAAATACCAAATACCGCCTGAAATTTTGAAAGCAATTGCACTAAGGGAATCAAACTTTACGCAATTTAATGGTGATGGCTCACCTTATATGAATCCTGTTGATAAAGGGATCGGGATTATGCAGGTTACGCCTTCTACTTTCAGTGAATCAGAGAAACAAAGCCTGCAAATGAATGAAGACCGGCTTAAAACAGATACTCAGTATAATATTGAAATGGGAGCAAAAATCCTAAAGTTAAAATGGGACCTTGGAGGAACTAAGCTGCCAAAAGTGAACAGCGGCAATCCTCTGTATTTGGAAAGCTGGTACTATGCCTTGATGGGGTATAACGGTGTCTCAGCATCAAATAATCCCACTGTCCCTCAAACGAATCCCTATCAATCGCAAATTTATCAGCTGCTGAAAAACAGCCAGATTAAAACACAGGGCATCCCGACAGATCCAAGCAAATTTGGATTTGATGACCAGGGCAGACTGACAGGAACTGCTTTACAGTGGGACTATGCTTATACACCTTCAATGAATACCTCTCATTCTGGAAAGGTTATTTTTACAAATCAGGATGGCGCTAATCTGCGTGCAACTCCAGATGGGACTGTTGTTGGACGTATTGCTGGAAATGAAAAGATAGAAATTCTGGATGATCACCCTGTGGAGTCTGCCAGTCTATATAATCTTTTTTCCTATTACAAAGTAAAAGCAGATGGTAAAACAGGATACATGTCATCCTCTAATTTCAAGCTGCTGCGTTTTCCGCTTCCTAACCCTGAGAATTTGTCAGGGCAAAAAGAAGCCTATGCAAGACTTGTTATTAAAGCTGACACACCGATCGTTAAAAAAGAAAATGGCGTGTACAAAACTCTCAGAATGGCTAAGACCGGTGAAGGGCTGCGCGTCTACACCATTGATGGGGAGTACTATGGTTTAGGAGCCAACTTATTTGTTAAGCAGAATAGGAATGCAGCTGATCTAGTAGTTGGCTTGCTTCGAGTTAATAACCAATTCATCTATTTGAAAGATATTACGGATAAAACCTATGTGGCGATGGATAACAAAGTGTACGCCAAACACGCTGGCAAAGATGAATTGATTCTTGGCAAGGCTGTTGTTATGAAGGACATTGCGATATACAATGCCAGCGGGAAAGTCTTCCGCACCGGCAAAACAAAGGAACGCCTGCGTGTTTATAAGATTCTGCCAGATCGTTATGAAATCGGCGGCGGATACTATGTGAAAAAGCAAAATGTAGATTATTATCCTGTATTTTAGAGTACAGGCTGCAGGTACCGGGATTTCCCCGGTATTTTTTTATGGAGAATTCATACCGAAGCAGCGGTGTCGGCATCTGGTGAAAATAATGGCTGTTTTGGTGAATATAACAGCCGTATTGGTGAATATCTGCTTAAGAATGGTGAATATGCCGGCTGGTTCGGTGAATATGACAGGGTGCAGAGAAAGAAAAATGAGTTTTGGCTGAGTAAAAAGGCATTTTGCCCATCACTATTAGGGGCACAATCATTTGAAATAACCCCAAACATGTCATGAGCTCTTTGAAACCGGCCTTTAATTAAAAAATCCCTCCCCTAAAAACAAAAAACCCGCCCCAAAGAGGCGAGTTTTCTTACCTAGGCACAACCTTCCGAATCACCGGGATAGACTGCATGACTTTAACTACCACAAAGCTGATCGCAATCGTGACAGCTGTCATAATGGGTATCCCAACTAATGGATGAAACGTAAAAGCATCAAGACCTAAAAACTTGGCAAGCAGAATGAAAATGAATGGATGAACCAAGTAAATCCCGAGGCTCGCTTTGTTAATCGGATCCATCCACTTCATAACGCCTGCATTTGATTTCAAATTAGCGCTGATATCCTTAAACAGGATAAAAACAGCTGCAGAAACAAAAACAGTTGAAACATTTAAGTAATGGTAGAAGAAGCCATCAAAGGTTCCCTGATTTTCCGTTGTAAGAAAAAAGGTTCCGGCAAAAGTAAGCACTAATCCAACTAAGCCGACAAGATAATAGAAAATCTTGCTCGCGCGGCTGAAGGAGTAGGTGAAAAAGTAGTAGCCCATAATAAAGTAGCCGATGTATCCGCTCGCAGGATACGCATCCATTCCGATTTTAATATGATAAAACTTGCTGACAAAGCTGAAGACGCAAGTGGAAACGAACCAAAGAATGATAAACAGCTCGAGGTTCCTGCGGGACGTATTTCCAATGAAGTCTTTTAAAATCGGAGTAATGACATAAAGTCCGATAATGACATACATAAACCACAAATGGTAATAAACTTTGTCTTCCAGTACAGCTTTCGCCGCAGCGGCAGGACTAGGATCAAGCTTCCCCGTTTTGATTTGAATCGCAAGGTAGAAGATGCTCCAGGCCGCGAATGGAATAAAAACTTTAATAGCACGTTTTTTGAAGAAAGTCTGCAGCGGCTCCCTCTTGTCGGGGTTCAGCAGCAAAGCGCCGCTCATCATGAAAAAGATAGGAACACACCAGCGTGTAAGGGTGTCAAACACATGCCCGACCCACCATTGATTTTGCGGAAGGTCTTTGTATTCATATAGTATTGGTGCAGCTGAGTGAAGCATCACTACGCCGATGGTAGCGATTACTCTCAGCCAGTCAAAGTATACAATTCTGTTTTTTGCCATCTCATCACCTGCTCGTCCTAGTATACCCCATCATTATATATCCCCAATATTCGCATTTTAAACCTCCTCTTGCAATGCAAGTATTTCCAGCCGGGCAAGGATAAGAGAAAGTGGTATAATGAAGCATAGGTGCTGAAATTTAACAGTCTTGCACAGTACCTTCCAAAAAAGAATAGAACTGGAGTGAAGAATATGAAAAAGCTTGCCTTATGCACAATGGCGGTTGCAGGTCTTCTGTTTGCCTCTCAGGGAAATTCTGCCCTTGCTTCTACCGGGAGTGCTGCAGCAAATGAAGGGGCCAGCCTTCAAAAAGAGACACTTCAATTTGGAGAGCTTATTAAAAAAGGGGACTTGTACTCTATTAACAGCAGCTATGACTCTTTTACATATCAGCTGAAGCAAACAGAGAATGCAATTGGGAAAGTGGCGGGTCAGAAAAACCGCGACAAGCTGAACGAGACATACGTCCGTCCGGCAAAAATTGCAAAAGAGCGTGTCATCTATGAAGTCTCTGAATATCGGCTGATTCATAAAACAGGCATTGACCTTTTAAATAACGAGACAAGTCTTGCAGGCAAAAAAACGAGGATGCTGGGCAGATTGGCTGAAAGAGCCATTCAAATTAAAGCAGCCGGCTATTATGCGTCTATCCCTTCTGCTATTCCGCAGTTTTTAAGCGCCTCAAAAGGGCAGCTGGATAACGGCAAATTTGTTGATGCGGGAAAAGGAACAGTTTCACGGTTTGATTATGAAGTGTTCATTTTGACCAACATGCAGCGTGTAAAATATAAACTTTCGCCGCTGACACTTGATGTGGAGCTTTCTGGAGTGGCGAAGAAAAAATCCGAGGATATGATTGCAAAAGGTTATTTTGATCATCAATCACCGACCTATGGCTCTCCATTCCAAATGATGGAAGCTTTTCATATACCTTATCATTATGCAGGCGAGAACATTGCAATGGGATATAGGAGCCCTGCAGATGTCGTGCAAGGCTGGATGAACAGTAAAGATCATAGAGAAAATATTTTAAAGGAAACTTACAATCGTATTGGTACAGGCTACTCACAAAATTACTGGACTCAAATGTTTGTAGGCAGATAGATAACTGAAAAATCCCCGCTCTCTTAATGGAGAGCGGGGATTTTTTTGGTTAAGTAGGTCTATATAACCAAAATAGAATAAACTATTTACCCTCATTCTTAACAAATTAAACCAAAAACTATGTAAAAATTCACATATTATCCATACTAAATTTACAAACTTAAAATTAAACTCATACTGGCTTAATATTCTGAGAATATAATTACTTTGATTTGAGAAAGATGTCAGTTTTCTGCATCAAAGGGAGAATTTGGCAGAACTTCTTGAGGAGAAAAGAATATAAGGAGGCGTAAAGATGAAACGAGAGATTACGAGTTTGGTTATTGCATCTGCAGTGATCACCGGAAGTGCATTTAGCCCCGTTATGATAAAAGCTAGTGCAGCAAGTGTTCAGCAGAAGCAGACAGTTGGACAGGAAACGGCCTTGCTTAATGGAAAGCCGATGACTGTTCACACAACAGTTTGGAACAAACAAAAGCTTTATTCAGTAAACGATTTGGCTAAAGCTCTTTCAGCAAAAGTACAGTATGACAAAAAGCTGAAAGCAACAGTAATCTCTATAGGTACTGGCAAAAGCAAGCAGTCAGTTACTGTAAAATCAGGCACAAACGAAGTAGCAGTAAACGGCAAGAAGGTTAAATTACAGGCACCGCCTAGACTTGTTGGAAAGACAATCTTCATGGACGCGAAGACTTTCGTACAAGCTTTCGGCGGCGGTATATTAACAGATAAAAATCTATTAATATCTCAAATGGGCAGCTTCAAAATGGCAGCAGCGAAAATCAATGTAGACAGCAGTGCAAAAGCCATTAAATCTCTAAAAATGAATGGCAAGTACTACTACTCTGTACAGGAAACGGCTGCAGCACTTGGAGCTAAAGTTTCTGTTAAAGGAATCACAATTACCTTAACAAAAGAAGGCAATACTTCAGTAATTAATTTATCACATAATATTATGGAGGTTAATGGTAAATCTGTCAACCTGCATTCATACCCGGTTATGGTAAAAGGAACTGTCTACGCTGACCTGCTTGACATTGTCAATGCCATTGATGCCGATATGATCAAAGGCGAAAACGGCTATGAACTAAGAAAAATCAAACTGCTTGGCGGCGACAGCTTTGCTCCGATCTGGATCAACAGCAATACCCTTTTAGTGACAAACGACAATGGCATGGATGAAGTAACTTACATGCTGGATGCGAAAACTAAAAAGACTGTTAAAATATTCAACGGAACAGAATTCACTGTTTCCCCTGACCGCAAGCAGGCTATCTACTCTGATCCAAACGGCTTTGCTCATCTAGTTAACCTTTCAACTGGAGAGGACAAGCAGCTGAGCGCAGAAGAGGATTCTATCAAAACAGAATACGTTTGGGCAGCTGATGGTTCAAAAGTATACATGTTCCAAAATGATAAAGCTGATCAAATCGGAATGCTTGATCTTACAACAGGTACTGCAACAAAAGTGTTCGCTGATTCACTAGCTTATAAATCTGACCTTAAGCTTTCTGCAGACGGCAAGAAATTGCTATATGTAGTCGGCAAAGAAGGAAAGACAACCAACACAACAGATGGCACTGATGTTGACAACATCGATATGACAGGCACAGAGCCTCAAGTATATGTTATTGACCTGACTGCAAAGGAAATCAAGCCTGAAGCTGTCACAACTGGCACTGAAAACAAAGTGTCACCAGTATTCCTTCAGGACGGCAGCATCATTTACATCAGCTCCAATCCTGACAGTGAAACAGAACTTCCAGTATTGAAAAAGATCAATGCAGATAAATCAGAAACAGCTCTAGTATCTAATAAAGATATTATTTCTCTTCAGCAGAATGAAGAAGGCAAGCTGTTCATCCTGACTGCTGAGGCAGCTGGTTCTGCTGTTTATGAAGTGGACACTGCTTCTAAAAAGCTTACTCAATTGATGAAGACTCCTGCTGAACTGACTTCAATCAATGTATCAAAAGAAGGCATTGCAGCAACAACTGCAGGTCTTGCTGGAGATAAAGTTGTTCTCTATGTAAATGGTAAATTAGCAGATTTAACAAAATAATTTTATTAAAGGAGAAGATGAAAAATGAAATTAGTAAAACGTTTATCCGTTTCCGCTGTTGCTGTTGCCGCTGCTGTAGGTTTCACATTCGGAGGTTTCAATCAAGCTGATGCTGCAAGTGTTTCTGGTAAAGTAACGGTTGCAGGTTCAACTGCCCTGCTTCCACTGACACAGGCTGCTGCAAAAGAATTCAAGCGCTCTAACCCAAGAGTTTCTATCTCTGTATCTGGTTCTTCTTCCATTGCTGGTCCTCAATCTGTACAAAAAGGATCGGCTACAATTGGAGCTTGTGACTGGAATGCAACAACTGCTGTTCCTGGATTCAGCGCATTCAAAGGTTTGACTGCTTACAAAATCGCTGTTATCCCATTTGCTACAATTGTTAACTCTAAAAACCCAGTGAAAAACCTTTCCACTTCACAGCTTCAAGGAATTTTCACAGGAAAAATCACAAACTGGAAGCAAGTAGGCGGAAACAATGCACCAATCGTTGTTGTAAACCGTAAATTTGGTTCTGGTACTCGCGTAAACTACAACTTGAAAGCTCTTAAAGGCGCTAAAATGATGACAAGCGGCTCTCATTACCAAGAAGCTGGAAAAAGCGGTGAAATGGTTACAGCTGTAACGTCTAATGCTAATGCAATCGGTTATGTTGACCTTCCATATGTAAAAGGCGGAATCAAAGCTGTTTCTTACAACGGTGTAGCTGCTTCTGTATCTAACATTCAAAAAGGCAAATACCCTGTATGGGGTACTGGCTACCTATTGACTAAAGGAAAAGCAAAAGGTGCTAACGCTGCGTTCATTTCTTATGTAACAGGTTCTAAGTTCCAAAACGGTTCTTTGAAAAAATTGAAATTCATCCCTGTTAAATCTGTACGTTAATCTATAATTTGATTCATTTGCTTGATTACTAACCCCCTTTTAAATTAGAGAGCCAGCCTCACCCATTTTGTGAGGCTGGCTTACATTAGTGCTGGAGGAATTTAAGGCATGGCGAAGATCGAACAAGAACTGCCGGCAGATCTGCTCAGTGTCAGCGGCAGCAAGAACCAATCCAAATATGTAAAGAACCGCCTCTTTAATCTTTTTGCGATTTCAAGTGCACTCATTCTAGGACTTGTCCTGCTTTCCATTATTGTGTTTATTGGAAAAACAGGTTTGCTCGTTTTTAAAGATGTCTCCCCGATGGAGTTCTTCTTCTCATTAAAATGGGATCCTGACAACGCCCAAAAGTTTGGCGCCGGTGTATTTATCATTGGAACTGTTGCTCTAACCGGACTCACTCTCCTGCTCGCAACACCTATTTCCCTGGGTTTGGCTGTTTTTACTGTCGAAATTGCACCAGAGTGGCTGAAGCGGCTCATGAGACCTACCCTTGATTTGCTTGTTGGTATTCCTTCTATTGTATATGGCTACCTGGGATTAACGATTTTAATTCCGTTTATCCGCCAAGTGACGGGAAGTGCAGTAGGAAACGGACTTTTTGCAGCTGCACTAGTCTTGACCATTATGGTTCTTCCGACCATTACAAGAATCAGTGATGATGCGCTAACAGCCGTTCCCCGTGAGCTGCGGGAGGCAAGCTATGCTCAAGGAAGCACCCGCTTTCAAACGATTTTCCGCGTGATGCTCCCAGCAGCAAGAGAGGGAATTTTTACCGCCATTATCCTTGGCATGGCCCGATCCATTGGTGAAACAATGGCTGTCGTTATGGTCATTGGGGGAGCCGCACAGCTTCCGCCGGACTTGTTTACTTCAACACACGTTTTAACGAGCTACATTGTCAGCTTTATTGTTGACGTTCAGACAGGCTCTACTTATTACAATGCGCTTTACATGATGGCATTCCTGCTGCTTGTCATCTCAACGCTTATGATTGTGATGATCCGCAAGATTCGGACAAAAGGGGTTTCATAATGGAGACAGTTGGATTTAAGAAAAAAAGAAGCCAGTCGCGATATATGGTCGATAAGGTCTTTACCTATTTACTATGGGTTTTGATGGCCGTCATTTTCATCGTGATTTTTGCGATGCTCTTTAAAATTATGTTTAAAGGAGTCATGCTGACGAGGCCGGACTTTTTTTGGAAGCTGCCGGATGATATAGAGGTAGGCGGGGGAATTGGACCGTATTTGTTCAACTCTTTTTACGTGCTGATCATCTCTCTTATTATCTCCATTCCGATTGGAATTGGTTCAGGCATTTATCTGTCTGAATATGCTCCTCAAAACAAAATGACAGAGTTTATCAGAACGTGCGTTGAGAGTCTCGCTTCCGTTCCTTCGATTGTGTTTGGTCTTTTTGGCTATATGATTTTTGTTGATATCTTCGGAGTCGGGCAGACATTAATCGGAGCGGGAATTACCCTATCGCTGCTGAATCTGCCGGTTATTGCCCGTGTTACAGAGGAAGCGATTCAGGCAGTCCCGAACGAGCTGCGCGAAGCTTCTTATGCTATGGGAGCAACTAAATCCGTTACCATTTACCGGGTTGTCATCCCGGCCGCTCTTTCCGGTATTTTAACAGGGGTCAGTCTTACAGCATGCCGTGCTTTTGGTGAGTCAGCCATTATTCTCCTTGCTGGAGGAACTGATTTCTCTGGAGCACTTGCCGACTTTAACCCGCTGTCACCAGGCGGAACGCTGCCAGTCTATCTTTGGTATGTGCAGTCAACAGCACTTGTTGCAGATGCTCCGCAGATTGCAGACAAAGCTGCAGCTATTCTCGTTATTATCGTGCTTGCCATCAGCCTTCTCACCCGTATTCCGATATGGCTGAAGGAAAGAGGCATGAGAAGAAAAACATCAAAATAAAGAAAATAGGCTGCCCCAGTCCAATAGAGGCAGCCTGCTTTTTGCTAGTGTGCTTCCTGAGGGAAATGGAGGAGACACCAATCTTTTGTTTCTTTATCGGCAAAAGACGCTTCTGCACTAGTGCGGTAAATCTCTCTGTAGTCCTCTTCAGTCATCAGAAGTACCTGGTTTACGATCTCACATTCTTTTGCCATTGTCGTATCGGAGACTGTGCGGTTATCTGTATTAATGGTGACTTTGATGCCATCCTGGTAAAACTGATAAATGGGGTGGTCGCGAAAATGCTGTACGGCCTTTGTCTGAATGTTGCTTGTCGGACACATTTCAAGCACAATCTGCTTTTCTTTGACAATTTGGTAGGCTTCAGGGCAGTCCTTAATAAACACACCATGCCCGATTCGTTCAGCACCCAACAGTTCAACTGCCTCAAGAACGTTTTTGCCGATCCCTGTTTCACCTGCATGGATCGTGACTCTGTAGCCTAATTCCTTCGCCAGGGAAATGGGCTTAATGAATTTTCCGCAAAATCCTTCTTCTTCAATCGCGCATAAATCAATTGCTGCGACGCCTTTTCCGAGAAACTTCGCTCCCTGATTTACCACTTCAAAGGCCTTTTCCACAGACATCGACCTCATACAGGAAAGAATGAGGTTCCCCTTTATTTCATAGTGTTTTTCCGCATCCCGCATTCCCTCTATCACACTTGCAACCACATCTTCTATGGTGAGTCCTTTTTCCGTGTGCAGCAGCGGCGCAAAACGGACCTCCATGTATTTCACGTTTTCCATGGCGGCATCTTCAAATAGTTCAAAGGCTATTCTTCTTAAATTTGCTTTTGATTGCATCACAAGGTTCGGCAAATAAAAGGCAGTTAAATATTCCTCGAGGGATTCGCACTCTAAAGGGGCGATGAGGTGGTTCTGCAATTCTTCTTTTCTATAAGAAGGCAGAGGGATGCCTTCCTTTAAGGCAATCTCAATAATCGTTACAGCCCGCAAGCTGCCGTCCAGATGACAGTGAAGTTCAATTTTAGGCAATGATAGAAAGTTCATGTTTTCCTCCTTCTATATAAAAAAGTATAAAAAATTCCTGATTAAGAAGAAAATACACATGATGTATCTTCTCCGTAATCAGGAATTTCGGTTCCTGGTAGAGACCTCCAAACCATATTATTGGAGTTATACGAATTAAGAATCTTATGAGCTTTTTAGAAATCATATTAAACACTGTCTCTAAAGTCAATACGTGTGGCAGGTTATCTGACAGACTGCATTATTCAGCAGGCGGATAGGCCTTCCATTTGGAAAGATCCATTTCTTCTTTCGTTAAAAGAGAATGTGAAAATACGAAATTCCAAGGCTTGCTTGTATTTTCCATCACCGTCAGGCCGCCTGTTTGAAAGACTCCTCTTGCAATAATGTCCCCTGACGCATCTTCAATCACGAGCGGAAGCTGATCAAGCTGAATCGCTTTTTCACTGCCGTTCCGGATTAAAAGCGTTACCTGTAAATCCCGGTTCTCCGTAAAAACAGCTTCAAGACCCATTAGATTCACTTCGTTTTGGTTCAGCGGTTTAAGATTTTCTACGATCTTTTCTAAATGAGCCGTCTGCTCTTTTGAAATGGACTCTTTCCAAGAGGCATCCAAATCCAGTCGGTGCGTGTTCCGCTTTTTCAATTCAAACGCAAGTGTCCATCCCTCTTTGGGAATTTCTTTTCCTTCAAGCAGGGTTTCTTTATCAAAAATAAATCGCCATGGTCTTGCACTCAGAGACGGCAGCTCGCCGAATCGCTCCATATCAAACGTTTCTCTTGCTGATACCTCTTGGTTCTCATCAAGAAGCAGCAGGGAGAGCATTTCAAAGGTGATCGGCTGCGGCACTGTGCTTCTGATAAAGCCGGTGATTGTAAAAAATTCATCATATTCATCGATTTTAAAGCCTGTGATCGACAGCTGGTTCTCTTCAAGATCCGGCAGCTGATTCAGGTGGAATTGATACACATACTGCTCCTGCTTGCTGATTTCCCACTCAGGATGCAGGGAGAGGACTGGCTTTTTATTCGTTTCTGCTGTCATGATTCCACATCCTTTGATTCCTGTACATTGGCTGCAAGAGCCCTGAGATTCACGAGCACTTCGAAGCGATAGCCCTTCAGCATGTCTTCAAATGCTTGAAAGGCCTCCATCTGAAACAAGCGGTACGGATCTTCCTGGCCGTAGCCGCGAAGCCCAATGCCGTCCTTCAGTTCGTCCATGACGTCAAGGTGCCTGATCCATGCTTCATCAAGCAAAGAGAGGGCAAATCCTCTTGCAGAAGCAAGAACTTCTTCGTTATCTGAGAGAGAGGAGAGCTGCTCCATGTATGCTTGGAAGTCAGATGAAAGCAATGCGTCAAGTTCGCGGCGGTCCTTTTCATTAAACTCTTCTGCACTGCTGCTGATCTCCATAATCGCTTGCAGCTGATCGTGCAGGACGGCATATTCCTCCTGCTCCTTCATTGATAGTTCCAGGAAGAAGGCATCCAATGTGTCAGCTGTGGCCTGGCTGAATATTTCTTTTATATAAGGAAGAAACTCTGTATCTTTTAAAATATCATTCCGGATGCCGTAAACAGCTTTTCGCTGCTGATCGAGGTGATCCTCAAGCTTTAATAGATGAACGCGGGAGGAGAAGTGGCTGTTTTCCACACTTTCCTGAACCTTGTTCATGAATTTTCTTGGATCTGGCGAAACAATAAGGCCAGTTTGATCTGTCTGCACCTTTTTCGTCCATTTTTCCAGCTCTTCATCATCATATTGATTGAGGAGGTCATCCTCAAGAGAAACGATAAAGAGAGAGGAGCCTGGATCGCCCTGGCGTCCTGCGCGGCCGCGGAGCTGCATGTCAATGCGCTTGCTTTCATGGCGCTCTGTTCCAATAATGTGCAATCCGCCAAGCGCTGCAACACCTTCTCCGAGCAGAATGTCCGTTCCGCGCCCGGCCATGTTGGTGGAGATCGTAATCTGCCCTTTTTGCCCGGCAATGGAGATCATTCTCGCTTCCTGCTCTTCAGTTTTGGCGTTAAGCAGAGAGTGGCTGATACCCGCACTCGTTAGGGCTTCTGACACTTTTTCAGATTGCTTAATGGAAGTAGTTCCAATTAAGATCGGCCTGCCTGTGGCTGAAACGGTCCGAACTTCTTCGACAATCCGGCTATATTTATCCTGAAGCGAAGCATAGACGAGATCAGGCTCATCTTTTCGGATATTCGGTTTGTTTGTCGGGATTTCAATAACATCCAGCTGATAAATGTCCATGAACTCTTTTTGAGCAGGCAATGCGCTTCCTGTCATGCCGGAAAGAACCTCGTACATCCGGAAATAATTTTGAACGGTTACCGTTGCCTGAGTCAGGTTTTCCTCATTGATTTCAAGTCCTTCTTTTGCTTCGATCGCCTGGTGAAGGCCATTGCTTAAGTTTCGGCCTTCCATCACGCGGCCGGTAAAGGCGTCGACAAGTTCGACTTTGCCTTCTTTGACAATATAGTCAACATCCTTGCGCAGAATAAATTCTGCCTGAAGCGACTGATTTAAGTAGTGAAAAAGAATCTGGTGCTCAGCAGAATAGAGGTTATCAACGCTGAACATCGCTTCGATCTTCGCGATGCCTTCTTCTTTTAGATGAACCTGGCGGGAAGGAAGATCAACTTCAACATCCTTGCCTTTTTCAAAAGACTTGGTCAGCATGGCAGTAATATGAAACAGCTCTGTTGAAGCGCCGGACTTGTTGGCGATGATAAGCGGTGTTCTTGCTTCATCAATCAGAATGCTGTCAATTTCGTCTATAATCGTAAAGGCTTTTCCGCGCTGCACCTTTTGGGACAAGTGGCTGACCATGTGATCGCGGAGGTAGTCAAAGCCGAATTCATTTCCTGTTCCGTATGTAATATCGCAGCGGTACGCTTCCTGTTTGACCGGAACATCTGTGCCGGATACGTTCAAGCCTACAGTCAGTCCTAGAAACTGATGAATCTGGCCCATCAATTCAAAGTCGCGTTTTGCGAGGTATTCATTTGACGTAATGACATGAACGCCTTTTCCGTACAGGGCAAAAAGAAAGCTCGGCAGCGTGGAGACAAGCGTTTTTCCTTCACCAGTCTGCATCTGCGCGATATTTCCATCAGATTGGACAAGGCCGCCGATTAACTGGACATCATAATGGCGCAGCCCGATGGTTCTTTTGGCTGCTTCTCGGACAAGGGCAAAGGCATGCGGGCGGACTTCTTCCATTTGTGCGCCGCTTTGGAGGGATTCCTTCAATTCAGAGGTTTTTAAACGGAGCTCTTCGTCAGAAAAGCCGGCATATTGAGGTTCCAATGAGTTGATGTGTTCAACGGAACGATACAGTTTTTTCGTTTCAGCACGGGATTTTAATTCCATGTATTTGTTATATAGTAATGACATCTTAGACGCTCTCCCATTTTTGAAGTATCCATAATCTCCGTCATTATAACATAATTCTGCAAAATCATTGCCAGAATTACTATAATTTGCTTCGTGATTCAAGGCCTAAGGGCGCGAGGAGTATTTTAATTTGCTTCTGTTTATGATATTGTTTACTAGGTAGTTTTTATGGACGGCAAATTTCTTCCTTATATATAGGAAGAAAGGCGATTTGTGGCGAAATTGTGAAATGAACAATCACCTTTCGTCAATCCATGACATATAACTGCTCTGGTGTGCTAAAATGATATAGTGTTTGACCACTATCTATTAAGGAGAAGATTGTAAATGAAAGTGCCTATGCTTGATCTTTCTGAACAATATATGACCCTGCGGGATGAAATGCTTCAGGTTATGGACGAGGTAATGAAGTCCTCCCGATTCATCCTGGGTGACAATGTTAAAAAATTAGAAGCTGATGTAGCTGAATTGAGCCATGTTCCTTACGCGGTTGGCGTTGCCAATGGAAGTGACGCGTTACATATTTCATTACAGGCATGCGGAGTAAAAACTGGAGATGAAGTCATTACAACTCCATTCACTTTCTTTGCTACTGCCGGTGCGATCGCGCGCTGCGGTGCTAAGCCTGTTTTCGTTGATATTGACCCTGTTACATTCAATATTGACCCTAAGCTGATTGAGGAAAAAATTACGCCTCAGACAAAGGCAATTATTCCGGTTCACCTTTACGGCCAAATGGCTGAAATGGATGCCATCATGGAAATTGCGAAAAAGCACAATTTGTACGTTGTAGAGGATGCCGCACAGGCAATTGGTGCAACCTATAAAGGAAAAACTCCTGGGGAATACGGCGATACAGCAACATACAGCTTCTTCCCGACAAAAAACCTTGGAGCATACGGCGATGCGGGTATGATCGTATCCAAGCACCAAACAATCGCAGACGAAATGCGCGTGATCCGCGTACATGGCGCGAAGAGAAAATACTACCATGACATCCTTGGCTACAACAGCCGTCTGGATGAGCTTCAAGCAGCTATTTTGAACGTGAAGCTTCCTCACTTAAGCGAGTGGTCAGAGCTTCGCAGAAAGCATGCGGACCGCTATTCAGCATTGCTGAAAGAAAAGCTTGGAACAAAGGTAGTGACGCCTATTGAAGAAAGCGACAGATACCATGTATTCCACCAATATACGATTCGCGTAGAGCGCCGCAACGAGCTTCAGGAATTCCTGAAGGAGCAGGGTGTTGCAACCATGATCTACTATCCAAAACCGCTTCACATTCAGCCGGTATTTGCTGAACTCGGATTAAAAGAAGGCGACTTCCCGATTTCTGAGCAGGCAGCAATGGAAGCTATTTCTCTTCCAATGTTCCCGGAATTAACAGAAGAGCAGCAAGACATTGTTGTGGAAGCGATCGCGAAATTCTATCAATAATGGACTTTAAAACTGGCAGGGGCATCCCCTCTGCCTTTCATTTTTATCTGCCTCTTTTAAAAGGTTTACAAAAGAGGAAAAACGGATATTAAAATAAGTCGCCTTTTTAGAAAAGGGGCTTGTTTATTATTTTTAAAACCAAGGAGCCTAGGAATGAATACTGAAAAACGCGATTATTTTTACGAATACATCCTTTACTTCTGGAAAAAGAAATGGCTGATCATCGGCATCCCGGTTATCGTGGCGATTTTGGCATTTGCTGCATCACAGCTGCTGGCTAAGGGGTATGAAGGGACGGCAACTTACTATGCTGCTTCTCCTAAAGTCAACTACCTGGATGATCCGGAACTGATCCAAGCTGAATATGGCGACAAATACGGAATGAAAGTAGAACCAACCGAAAGCAAAAAGGTGAAATTTACGGTTGAAGGAAAAGACAGAAAAACAGTACAGGATGTCCTTACAAAGGGCACTAATGCGTATGAGAAGGCATTGATGGATAACTACAACAGCCGACTTGAATCAACTCAGAAATACAAAGATATCTATGAAAAACGGTTAGCAACTATAGAGAAAACTTTTCAAATCCAAAATGATTTGCAGGCAAATAAAGGTTTATCTTGGCAGGAAGAAAATGCGTCCAAACTAGCAGAAGGTGTATCTATAAACAATGATACAGTTACAAATCTGCAAGATACTGTTAAAGGGATGGAAACTGATTTATTTTTCTTTAAGAAAGATAAACCAAGGCTAATGTCCAAAGAAATCACAAAACAATCCAACCACGCAAAAGCCAATACAATCATCGGATTCGTCTTTGCTCTGTTCCTGACACTGCTCGGACTGATGCTGTCCAAGTACATCGGTGATGCGAGAGCGAGAGAGGAGAGAAGACATGACTAATTTTGCTGTAGTAGGAATGGGCTTTATCGCCCAAAAACATATAAAAGCGATTGAAGATGCCCCTCATGCCAATCTTGTAGCTGTCTGTGATACCAATCCGGAGAGACTGAAAGAATATGAAGGCAAGGTCAACACCTATACAGATCTTGAAGAAATGCTGAAAAACCAGGAAGACCTGGATGTTGTGAACATCTGTACCCCATCTGGCCTCCATGCACCGCTTGCTGATATTGTGGCGCGCTACAAAAAGCATATGGTCATGGAAAAACCGATGAGCTTAACAACAGAAGACAGCGAGAAAATCATTCAGTCTGCGAAAGAAAACGGCATTAAGCTTGCGGTGGTGCATCCGAACCGCTTCCGTCCGGTTATTCAATTGCTCCGCAAGGAAATGGATTCCGGCAGCTTCGGCAAGCTGAGCCATGCAAACGTAACCGTAAGATGGAATCGCGGTCAGGAGTATTATGACCAGGCGCCATGGCGCGGCACGAAGAAGTTTGATGGCGGGGTTCTGATGAATCAGGCGATTCATAATTTGGATCTTCTGCTTTGGTTCATGGGACCTGTGAAAAGCGTTCAGGCAATGGCTACTACGAGATTCCGCAAGATTGAAACGGAAGATCTGGCAGCAGGCGTTGTGGAGTTTGAATCAGGCGCGCTTGGCATCATCGAAGCGGCCACAACGATTTATCCGAAAAACCTGGAAGAATCTCTTTCTATTTTCGGTGAAACGGCCAGCGTGAAAATCAGCGGCCGTAATGCCAACTTTATCGAGACTTGGGATATCGAAGGCGTATCAGAAGATGAGAAAAATGAATTGAAACAAATGATTGAAGCAGATCCATTCGGAAAGCCAGGCCACCAGTGGATTATTGAAGATATGGCATTGGCAGTAAAAGAGGACCGCGACCCGGTTGTAACAGGTGAAGACGGACTCGCACCGGTCAGACTGATCAACGCATTGCTTGAATCAGCTGAAACCGGCAAAAAGGTGACCTTAAACAAGGAGATGAACGTTCATGGGATTCAATGAACTGCTTACTAAAATAGAAACAAAAAACGCAACAATCGGTGTCGTAGGCCTCGGCTATGTAGGACTTCCGCTTGCTGTTGAAAAAGCAAAAGCAGGCTTTAAAGTAATCGGCTTTGACGTGCAGCAGTCACGTGTGGATATGGTTAACGAAGGAAACAACTACATCGGTGATGTTGTAAATGAAGACCTCAAGGAAATCATTGATAACGGTCTTTTAGAAGCTACTACTGATTATTCTAAAATTCAAGAAGTTGACGCTGTTGCGATCTGTGTGCCAACACCGCTTGACCACCATCAGCAGCCTGACACTTCTTATGTAGAAATGTCTTCAAATGAAATTGCGAAATATGCGCATTCCGGCATGCTCGTTGTGCTTGAATCAACAACATATCCTGGCACAACAGAAGAAATCGTTGTTCCGGCATTCCAAAACAAGGATTTTGTGATTGGAGAAGACATTTTTGTTGCTTACTCTCCAGAACGCGTAGATCCAGGCAACAAGCAATTTAAAACAAAAAATACGCCAAAGGTTGTAGGCGGCGTAACAGAAAACTGCACTAAGGTCGCTTCAGCGCTTTACCGCAGCGTACTGGAAGGCGAAGTATTTGAAGTATCCAGCCCGGCTGTAGCTGAAATGGAAAAAATCTTCGAAAACACATTCCGCCACATCAACATCGCCCTTGCAAACGAAATGGCGATTCTTTGCGAGCGCATGGGCATTGATGTATGGGAAGTGATTGATGCAGCGAAAACAAAGCCATACGGCTTTATGGCATTCTATCCAGGTCCAGGACTTGGCGGACACTGTATTCCAATCGACCCGTTCTACTTGACTTGGAAAGCAAGAGAATACAACTACCATACTCGCTTGATCGAGCTTGCTGGTGAAATTAACAATGCAATGCCAGAACATGTTGTGGAACGCAGCATGCGCATCCTGAACAAAGACGGAAAAGCGCTTCGCGGAGCCGGCATTGTGGTTCTTGGTGTAGCCTACAAAAAAGATATCGATGATGTGCGCGAATCTCCAGTATTGAATATTCTTGCACAGCTTTATGAAGAAGGCGCAGACGTGAAGGTTGTTGATCCTTATGTTTCTTCTTTCAAATGCCTTGGCGAAAAAATCGAAACGGTTCCATTGACAGAAGGCCTTCTGGAAGATGCAGATCTTGTTCTTCTGACAACAGACCACAGTGATTTTGACTACGAAATGATTGCACAGCATTCAAAATCCCTTTTCGATACACGCAATGCAATGAAAAATGTTGCAAACAAGCCTGCGAGATACACAAAACTATAATAGGAGCGTACTGCTATGAATGTTATAGATTCTTCTGTAAAGCTGGATGAAACCGTAAAGATCGGCCATTTTAACGTCATCGAAGAAGGCGTTAAAATTGGCTCTGATGTTACTATTGGAAACCATGTCACAATCTATGCCGGCACAGTAATCGGCGCCGGTGTCCGCATTGCGGATGGCGCGATTATCGGCAAGCAGCCGACACCAGGGAAAACAAGCACAGTCAAGCTGACTGCCGCTATGCCTGCACTGGAGCTTGGCGATCAAGTAACAGTTGGAAGCAACGCCGTTCTTTACGCTGGAGCTAAAATCGGCCATTCCACTCTTGTGGCAGACCTTGCAAGTGTCCGTGAAAATGTCGAGATCGGCAATGAGTGCATTGTCGGCCGCGGCGTGACTGTTGAAAACCATGTGAAAATCGGCAACCGTGTGAAAATTCAATCCAACTCTTATATCACAGCTTACACTGAGCTTGAAGACTTTGTGTTCATTGCACCTTGTGTGACAACAACAAATGACAACTTCATGGGCCGGACAGAAGAGCGCTTTGACAAAATCAAAGGCGCCACAGTGAAAAAAGGAGCCCGTGTCGGCGGAGCTTCCATCATTCTTCCTGGCATAACCATTGCTGAAGAAACCTTTGTTGCTGCCGGTGCGCTTGTTACTAAGGATACCGAGCCGGAAACTGTCGTCAAAGGCCTTCCAGCAAAGTTTCTTAAACAGGTAGACAAGAGGGAGCTGCTGTAACTTGTTAAAGCACCTCAAGCGTTTTGGAGGAGACTCCCTCCTTTACGCACTGATGAATGTCGGCACAAAGCTGATTGCTTTTATTATGGTTCCTGTTTATATCGAGCTTCTTGGACCAAAACAGTACGGTGCCCTTGGACTTGTGGACTCTTATACAAACGTGCTGACATTTCTGGTCATTTTCGGAACTGATTCAGCTTTGGCCTTTTTCTTTTATGACACGAGAAATGAGAAGAAAAAGGAAGCCTTTTTTAAGAATGTTCAGCTGTTCCGTTTTTCTGTAGCACTTGCTCTTATTGTCATATCTTTACTTTTAGGGCCTCTTGCAGCAAATTTAAAAACAATCAGCGGCATTGAAACGCATACTGTCGTTTGGCTGTTTCAGATTTCTCTTGTGGTGATCTTACTTGAATCTTTAATCACCCTTGTTTTGACCTATTATCGTTTTTCTTTTTTAACTAAACGGGTCGTTGTGATGACCGTAGTAAGACTCGGCCTTGTGGCGCTCCTTTCTTATCTCTTCCTAATTTGGTTTAGTAAAACACCCGACATGATCGTGTACGGAAGAATAGTGGCAGCCGCAGCTATTATCGTGTTTTTGCTGCCTCAGATTAAGAAGTTCACGGTTTTTAAATTTGATAGGGAATTGATGAGGGATGTGCTGAGATATGCAGCCCCGCTAGTTCCTGCATCACTTGCATTCTGGCTTATTGCCTCAGCAAACAGATCCTTTATTGTTGGGTATTTAGGATATGACGAAAACGGGGTATACGAAGCAGCATTCCGTTTTGCGACTGTTATTACTTTGCTCACATCAAGTGTTCAAATGGCATGGCGTCCATATTCTATGTCTATTAAGGATAAGCCTGATTCCGTTAAGGTTTTCAGCAAGATTTATGTGTTGATATTTGGCATAGGCATGCTTGGCTTAATGGGTGTGGCAACTGTCATGCCTACGATCTTTAAATGGTTTGTTAAGGAGAGCCCCCGAGCAAATGTCTATGTACCGCTTCTCAGCCTTGCGTCTTTCTTAAACTTTTATTATCTGATCATTTCAGTTGGCTTGTTCATTAAAAAGAAAACAAAGCCTATATCAACTCATTTCGGTATAGCAGCCGTTTTGAGCATCATACTAAATGTGGTGCTGATTCCTTCTTTTGGTTTATGGGGAGCAGCGGCAGCAAGCGCCATTTCCTACGGCTATGCCTGCGTGGCAATCTTCATCGCAAGCCAGAAGGTTTATCATGTACCGACACCTGTCAAACGTCTGTTGCTGATGTTTGTCACAAGCCTGCTGTCTGTTGCAGCAGTGCAATATATTCTTGAGTATTCCAGCTTAAGCGCGTGGTATATCATTATTCCGTGGCTGTTCTTCTTGGCATCCAGCGGAGGGATCCTGCTTTCGCTGAAAACAAAAAGCAGAACGGAGGAAGCAGCTTGAAAGTTATAACGATCATTGGGGCAAGACCTCAATTTATCAAAGCGGCTCCTGTATCAAGAGAGCTTCGCAAAAAGGCAGAAGAAATTATCGTCCATACTGGACAGCATTACGATAAAAACATGTCAGACATCTTCTTTGAAGAACTGAACATTCCAAAGCCAGACTATCATTTAAATGTGGGTTCAGGCTCTCACGGCAAGCAAACCGGCGAGATGCTGATTCATATCGAGGAAGTTCTGCTGAAGGAAGAGCCGAATTATGTACTCGTTTACGGTGATACAAACTCCACATTGGCTGGTGCTCTTGCAGCAGCAAAGCTCCACATTCCTGTTATTCATATTGAAGCAGGACTGCGCAGCTTTAATAAAAAAATGCCGGAGGAAGTAAACCGGATCATGACAGACCACGTATCTGACATGCTGTTCTGCCCAACAGATACAGCGATTAACAACCTGCAAAATGAGAACCTTACACACAACGTCTTTAACGTCGGCGATGTGATGTATGATGCGGTGCTTTACAACCAGAAGCTTGCTGCTGATTCCCGCATTCTTGAGAATCATGGACTGGAAAGTAAAGGATATCACCTGATTACCCTTCACAGAGCGGAAAATACCGACTATCCTGAGAAGATGAAGAACATTATCGAAGCCTTCAAGCAGATCGATAAAACACTTGTGTGGCCGATTCATCCAAGAACGAAGCATAAGCTGGAAGGCTACGGCATTGATTTGAATGATGTGCCGAACCTGAAAGTGATTGAGCCTGTCGGCTACCTTGATATGCTCCGTCTAGAAAGTGAAGCAGAGAAAATCCTGACTGACTCTGGCGGCGTGCAGAAGGAAGCCTACTTCCTGAAGATTCCTTGCGTCACGCTTCGTGAAGAAACAGAGTGGGTTGAGACTGTTTCTTATAAAGGAAATGTGCTTGTAGGATCTGATACAGACAAGATTCTTGCTGCTGTAAACAGCGAATACACTTCCAATTATGAAAATGCCTTTGGCGACGGACAAAGTGCACGCTATATCGCTGAGCGCATCAGCCAATAAACGAAAGCGGACTAAGCCTGGTCCGCTTTTAAATTGAACAAACAAAGGAGATTAGCGGGAACGATGGTATATTTTTTTATTTGGATATTGGTTCTTGCCGTATCGTTTTACTTGTTTAAGAAGGCATCCGGCTCCATGTCCTTGCTGACCCCTAACTTAATATCCTTAACGTTTTACTACTCCCTTTTGATATCCAGCTTCATTGGATCCTTGCTCGTTGCCATGAACATCGACGACCATTACATGATCAAGCTGCTGTCAGATGATGTTTACCGCTACATGGGCTTTTTCTTTCTTTGCTTTATTATGCTGTTTATGCCGCTGTCCATGCTGCTTGTGGGCAAGCTGTTCGGGTTTCAGGCAGAGCATGAATTTAAAGCGTATCTCGAGGCGCCGGTTTATAAAGAAGAAAGCTCAAAGCTGCTTTTCTATCTTTATGTGTTTTTCACCTTTCTGGCGGTTGCAGCTATCGGGTATACCATATTGAAAGTTAAAAGTGTTCCTCTTCTTGAGATGCTCAAAGGGGCAGATAACTTGAGCGAACTGAGGATCACTGCATCAAAGGATTTTGGCGGCAGTACAATTATCCGAAATATTTTCGGTATTGCCTTGGCACCGCTGCTGTCCATGATCACATTCGTTCATTTTTATCAGAAAAAAGAGTATAAATGGTTTTTCCTGTTTGCCATCACAACTTGCGGCGCTCTATTTATGCAAGTATATGACCTGGCAAAAGCGCCTATTTTCTTTTACATGATCATGGTGATCCTGCTGCTAATTTACTTAAGAATAATACGGTTAACCTGGTTAAGGCTTGGAGTGCTTTTAGGCGGTGCAGTTGTCCTCCTGGTGGTCATGTACATTTTCATCATGGGTGTAACAGATCCATCACAGTTCCTTTCTTATAATAAGGGTCCTGTTGGAAGGATGCTGCTGTCACAGATAGCGCCGTTCTATCTCCATCTTGACTTGTTTACAAACAGGGTCGATCTTTTAGGCGGAAGAAGCCTGCCATCCTCTATTATCGGTTTGTATGATATGGATCAGGTGCGATCGGCCAAGCTTGCGATGGAAGCCTTCTTCCCGGCAAAAGTAGAGGCAGGAACAGCAGGCGTGCTGAATACCCTTTATGCTGCAGAAGCCTATGCGAACTTTGGCTATGCAGGCCTCTTGATTGGAACAATGTATGTAGGAATTTACATTCAAGTCGTTTATATGATTTTTGTCAGACTTCCTAAAACACCATTGTTTCTTTCCCTGTTCGTATTTTTCACAGTCAATATACCAAGGGTCATCATCGGCGGCTTCGCGGACTTCTTATGGAATCCGCAATGGATTGCTGTGCTGGTTATTCTCGTCGGTCCTTATATCCTGCTGCAGCTCTACAAAGTGGTGCAAAAGGCAAGGGTTCATGCAAAAGAGGGACGTCTCGGTAATTCTTAAAAAGACGCACTGGCTCAAAGCCGGTGCGTTTTTCTGTGCGAAAAATCTACATAAAATTAACATTTCATGTGGTTCTTTTGCCTTATAATGAAAGCAGCAGACCCATATTTTGCATAAAGGATGGAAAAACCGATGATGAAAAAGTCTTTATGGGCTTTCCTGGTTGTATTAAGCCTATTCGCTGCATGCTTAGCAGGCTGCAGCAGTACAGAGGCAGATGCGAAAGGTAAAGCCGCAGAGGCAATGAAGCAGGTCTATACGGCTGCTCAGAAACATGATCAAAAAGCCTTCAACCAGCTGTTCAGCCACTCAAATATCGCAGCAGACGAATTAAAAGTCAGTATGATGATGTTCGCAGACAAAGCGGATGCAGCAGGCGGTGTCAGCAAGCTTAACTTCACCGAAATCCCGCAGGGCAAGCTGAAGGAAGATGCAGCCAAAGCGCTGAAGGATCAATATAAGGACAACTGGAATGTTGTGTACGAGGAATCAAAGGTAAGCACGCCGTATTTCTGGATCTTGCAGAACATAGATGGCACGTATTATGTAGTCAATGGAGACGAGTCCGAAAAGAAGGACATTGTGAAAGAGTAGGGAGGGCTGCTGGTTTGGCAGTCTTTTTTTGTTTGGAGAGAAGCTGCATATAAACGGGAGAACCCGCATGATATGTGTCGAACTTGCTCGTTAAATTCTCTACCCGCATGTAAAGCATACAACCTGCATAAAAAAATTCAAAACCCGCATATAAATTTCGAAAACCTGCAAATAAAATTCAAAAACCCGCATATAAAAGTCTCAAACTCGCATATAAACCACGTTATTTCCAATCTCATTGCAGTTTAAATCATCAATTTCGCTTAAAAGGTTATGAAAAAGCCGGTTACAAGCCCATTTTTTAATAAAATGGTTCAAAAACATGAAAAGCCAGCCGTTTATTAGGCTGGCTTTCATATATTACTTTCGAATCGTCGTTCCCGGGTAGTAGTGAGCAATAATTTGTTCAGCAGTATACCCATGGTTCGCGTACCCTTTTGCTCCGTATTGGCTCATACCAATGCGGTGGCCCCAGCCTTTGCCGTCAACGGTGATGGAAGCTGGATCGCTTTCCTGGCTTACTGTGCCGGATGTTGTTTGAACCTGGACGCTCGCGTCTGAGACGGTCGTTTCACCGCTTGCAGTCATAACAGATGCTCCTTTAATGGAGTACTGATTTTGCGTGCTTCCTGCACCTTGAACTGTGATGGAAGGCTGTGCTGTCAGGGTAAACCAGTTGGACATCAGGTAGCCGTAGCTGTTGGAAGTAGTCGGGAACAAGTGCCTGATCACACTTTCGTTTCCTGCTTTTGTTACGGTGCCGGCAGAGGTGATAAGAGTTACGCTGCCGACTTCGCCGTTTGCGCCTTTTGCATTCGCTTTGATGCTGTAAAGAGCTGTGCCTGCAGGAAGTCCAAAGCTTTTGATCAGGGCGCTTGAGCGGAATTCTTCTGTCCAGCTGGCGAGTCTTGATTCTTCATATGGATCAGATACACTGACAAGGTAAGGCACCTGTGTGCTGTTCCAAACCTCGCCGATATTGGCGGTTCTTCCTCCGCTTGTGGAGAAGAAGAAAGCTTGAATCGTTTTGCCGTTGTATTGAACAACCTGGCCTTTTGTAGCATCTACTGCTGCATTTGTATCTTTTGCTTCACTTGTATAGCCGTTGTAAACCTGGCTTGAAGGAGTGCTGGATACGCTTTTGCTTGCTTCAGCATAGCTTCTTGCCACGATGGCCTGTGCTTTTAAAGCTTCTGTCGGCCAGCCGGTGGCCATTTCATTCGGGATAACCCCTTTGACGTAATCCTCCATGCCCAATAGGTTATAGAGGGTCGCTTTGCCGCCGCTGCTTTTTATTTCAGCTGTGCCTTTAAATGAACTTGTTTTGCTTTTTCCGCTCTGTTTGTAAGAAAAGAGAGACAAAGAGGAAGGCGCATCAGCGAGCAGGGTAGAGGCTGATGATACCCAGCCTTTTGAACCGCCGGCAAGCTGAATGTTATACCATACAGTACCTGAACTGTCTGTAAAAGAAGAAAGGTACTCTGCAGCCTCTGCTTTTTTCATCGTACTGATCTTTTCATAGCCTGTTGTTGAAGCCCCTTTGTAGACCCCTGTTGCTGAAGTGAACTTGGCGTATTTTGGTGAAGCATTTTGGACTTCCGAAATGCGGAAGCCTGCGCTTGATTGGTAGCTGTCATTTCCAGCTGTGATGGTTGTGACAGTTCCTGATGCCGCAGCAGTCAGGTAGACTCCGGGAACAAGCAATGTTTTTTCACCAGAGCTTAGGTTTTCAAGCTCAAACAGAGATTCGAGCTTGAAAGGAAGACTTGAAGCACTGCCGAGACTGACTCTTACTTGATTGTCATAAGCAGGCTTATCATAAGCTAATGCATTGGATTGAAAGCCGAGAAGCAGGCCAGCTGCGAGGCAGGCGCTGCCGATCCACTTGCGGGATGCCATCGTTTATTTCACCTCGCCGTTTTGACTCTGAAGCCAGCCGGCTTTGCCATTGGATAGCTGTACATTAAACCATACTTCATTTGTTTTGCTGTTTTTAAATGTGCCGAGGTATTTTACTTGCTGGCCTTTTGTCACAGTACCGACTGTTTTGTAGTCTTTTGTGTTAGCTCCGCTGTATACAGAAGCGCTTGTTTTCACAATAACGGAAGATGGTGCGGCAACTGCTGAATAGCTGACATCAGCTGCTGCAATCCAGCCGAATTGGTTCGGTGCATATTCAACGCGGTAAAACTTCCCGTCTGCAGCTGTTACTTGCTGAGTTACTTTAAGAGATTGGGAGAGTGCGCCGCTTGAAACAACACGGTAGCTATAAAGAGCGCCAGAATGAATATCGGCAGAAAGAGATTTTACATAAACCTGGCTTGGCAGAGTTGGGATGCTGGTGCTTGTGTCCTCAAGAGCCTGGCGCAGTGATGCCACATCTGATTCGAGCTTTGTAATCCGGTCTTTTTGCGGGTTCAGCTGGCTGTTTACCCAATCTACACTGGCCAAAACAACATTAGAGGCAGCAGAAGTGCTTGCGAGAGGAGCAGCAGCTCCTCCTACAAGCAAGCCTGCTCCAAATACAAGAGCAATCGTCGTCTTTTTCATCTAATTAATATCCCCCTGTGAAATAATTTGCAATGCCGTTGAAAATCCCCTGTGCTGCGCTTTTGCGGAAGGCTTCTGTGCGAAGCTTTGCTTCCTCTGTCGGGTTTGAAACAAATGCAAGCTCAACAAGTACGCTCGGCAATTCATTATGCTTAAGAACGTAGAAGTTCGCAGTATTAGTGCCGCGCTCGTACGTACCGACTTGTTTTGTAAGGGCGTTTTCAATCGTATCAGAAAGCACTCGGCTTTTTTCGCCGTTAAAGTTATAAGCTGTGTTGAAGTATACTTCTGATCCGCGTGCTGATTTGCTTGTGCTTGAATTTTGGTGCACGCTGACAAACATGTCTGCATCTGACGCATTTGAAATGTCTGTGCGCTCGTACAGCTCAAGGAACGTATCATCATCCCGTGTATAAATGACCTTCGCTCCGTTTTTCTCAAGCAAATCGCCAAGGTAAAGGATGACACCAAGATTGACTGTTTTCTCATAAAGGCGTGAAGGGCCAACTGCGCCGCTGTCTTTGCCGCCGTGTCCGGCATCAAGGACAATAGTTTTTCCGTAGACGCCTGTTGGAAGAACAGAGATGACGAGCTTGTCAGATTTATTTCGGACAGTGAACATATATCCTGGCTGCGGTGTAACAGTGAGCGTGCTGCCGGATTGAGAAATATTCTTGATGCCCTTAATTTGCTGTGAAGGAAGATCCACATTGATCCCTTTTGTATTGAACTGAAGCGAACGGTCGCTTAACAGCTTGTAGGACAGATCAAATGATTTGGTTTTGGTCCAGCGCAGCTCTGTATCTGTTTTAGAAGTAGCTGCTACAACCGGACTAGCTAGGGAAACCGGGATAAATGCAGCCGTTTTATCGGCCTGAATCCAGCCTCTGACTCCTTTAGCCGTTTCAACATTCAGCCAGCCATTCAGCGGTCTTAAAACAGTCAAAGTCTCACCGGATTTTACGCTAGCAGCAGCTTTCGAGGAAGCTGAAGCAGACCGGTAAATAGAAGTGCTTGATTTTGTATAAGCATATTGGCGGTCAGATAGGGATTTATAAGCTTCCCAGCTCGGAATCCAGCCGTTTTTGCCATTTTCAGATTGTATATTAAGCCATGTTTCTCCTGCATCGTTGATTGTTTCGCCCATTACTGTGATTTTGCTGCCGAAACGAAGTTTTTCCACAAATGAATTGGAGTAGTCTGCACCTGAACGAAGCTCAGCCTGGTAGGTGCCGATGTATCTGCCTTCATTTAATGTGATGGCTTTTTCACTCAGCAGGGAAGCTGAGATCCAGCCGAATGTGGTGGCATTCAGCTTGATGCGGTACCAAAGTTCGCCAGATTTGTTCGTGAATTGATCCACAACTTTTACGGCATTGCCATAATTGAGAGTGGTCACCTTCGAGTAAGAAGTATCTGCCCCTTTACGGACATTTGCTGCCTGTACCTGAACATAGTAAATGCTGGATAGAGCAGGTTCAGTGCTCGTATCCGCCTGTTTCACCCATCCCAATTTTCCTGGAAGGTATTCTACGCGGAACCATTTTTCAGAAGCAGCGTTTGTGAACTCGGCAATCGCTGGCAATTCAAAGTTCACAGGTGCCTGGTAAACAACCTTGTACCTTGTTTCAGCACCGCTGTGGATAACGGTTGGCGAAATTTTAGCGTACACCGTTTTGGAAAGGTCGGCTGGCTTTACTTGCTCGGTTGTCAGCTGTTCGGCTTTTGTCCATCCAGCTGTACCGTTCTCAAGCTCCAGACGGTACCAAAGCTCGCCTGCATTGTTTGTGAATTGGTCAATAACTTTTACCGCACTTCCTTTAGTAAGGGAGGCAACAATGGAGTAAGAAGTTTCTGCTCCTCTGCGGACATTGGCATCAGCTGTCTGCACATAATAAACACTGGAGAGAGCAGGTTGAGTTTTCGTATCCGCCTGTTTGACCCATCCAAATTTTCCTGGAAGATATTCTACACGGAACCATTTTTCAGAATCCTTGTTAATAAATTCGGCAATGGCAGTAAATTCAGAATTCGCAGGTGCACTGTAAACCGTTTTATAACTTGTTTCAGCGCCGCTGTGGATGATGGTAGGTGCTGCTTTTGCGTACACTTTCTTGGAAAGATCAGCTGGCTTCACAGATTGCTCGATTGATAGCTTCTCAGCTTCCGTCCAGCCCATTGTGCCGTTTTCAAGCTTCAAACGGTACCACGGCTCTTTGCCTGCAAAAAAATCTACCACTGTTACTTTTTCATTTGTGAGTAATTGATGAACAGACGTATAAGAGACGTCAGCACCTCTTCTTAATTCAAGGCCTGACTTTGCAACATACCCTGAGTATGTATCTGGCTTTAATTGGAGTTCTTTAAAGGGAATCCAGCCTTTTGAATGTGGTGTTTGTACGTTGTACCAGATCTCATTTTGCTTTTGATTGATAAAGGTGCCAAGAACCTTAACCAATGCATTTTCATCAAGCTTTTCTTTTACGGCATAAGTACCTTTTTCGGCACCTGAGAGCACTTCAGCGTTTTGATCTTCAGTAAACATGTAAGCTGCTGTGTCATTTTGCTCTTTGATGCTTTCGCTGTGTACCCAGCCTGTAACACCCTGATAGACGACTTTGTACCATTTTTCATTTTGCTGATTCGTAAATTGATCGATTACGAGGACTGTGTTTGCTGCGGAAATTGTTTTGACTGTTTTGTATGCTTCTGTTGCACCTCTGTGGATCGCAGCTGACGCTTGCGTTTTTCCGATGAACGGCACCTTTTCTGCTGCGTGAACTCCTTGAGACTGCATGGGCAATAAACTAGAGACGACTAAACCTGTGGCGATGACCCATTGAAACTTAATTTGTATTCCCTCCCAAATTTGTTAGCATAGCTTTTTTCGGCTTGTCTGCAAAGTGATGATCAGAGCTTATGACGAAGGCATCACATTTCTTTGCTTCAGGCTCAAGAGCCTCTTTTCGAACGAATGCGTTCTATTAATCTATTTATCTGATAAAAACGCTTTATCTTATTAGAGCGGCAAAAGTAAGGAAAGAGACTTACGAAAAAGCTTTTTACAAAAAAAAATCCTCTGCGGTGTAGAATCAGAGGTATTTTTGTCTATATTTTAACAAAGGTGTCATACGATGTCTGCACAATTTATGATATTTTTACATAACTTTTAAATAAATACCTTTATTTGTAATGAAAATGCAATTATAATATTAGTCGATTAATAGGATAAAAGACTCAGATGAGTGTTCTGCGAAAAATCACAGATAAATGACTATGAAGGGCTTTAAGTCAACACCATCCTTAGTTCCTGCGGAGAAGAATCTTATATGTATTTCGCTGATGAAGGAGACATCATTCAAATAGAGGCAAAAGTAAAACTTACGCCTGTATCAGAATAAAAAATTGCCCTCCGCGCCTGGAGGGCAATTTTTTATTGGCCGGCACCGGAGCCGGAGGAATCCTCGCCGGAAGTATCTGTGCCTTCCTGGTTTTCCTGATCCCTGATGGAAACTGTTTTATTTTCCAGATGATCCTGCAGGGTTTTCTGCAGTTCTTCTACACTATCCGGATCAGGCTTATAATAGTAAGTCGGTGTGTATAAATCTGTTCCTTTAAGCTTTAATTTATCGATTTTGTCAGTTGAGAACCCGGAGTAGTTTTGCTGGAAGCCGAGTACTTCTGGAATTCTAAGGTTTGTGTCAACGTTTTGGCCTACTTTGCCTGCAATGTCATCGATTTGCAGGAAGTTTTGCGGCGCTGTTGCTTTTTTGATCACAGCCGTAATGATCTGCTTTTGGCGTTCATTACGTCCGAAATCGCCTCTCGGATCTCTTTTTCTCATCCGGGAGTAAGCAAGTGCTTCTTCGCCGTTAAGGTGGTGCATTCCTTTTTTAAAGTTGATCCGCTCTCCATTTGTATCATTGTGCTCCCAGAAAGCGAATGGAACATTCACATCAACGCCGCCCAGTTCATCCACAATGTCTTTGAATCCTTTAAAGGAAACCTCTGCATAATAATCAATCGGGATATCAAGGAAATCTTCAACCGTTTGCACAGTCAGGTCTTTGCCGCCGATTGAATAAGCTGCGTTGATCTTTGTTTTGTTCTCTCTGCCAGGAATGTGAACGAGCGTATCGCGCGGAATGCTGAGCATTTTCATTGATTTATCTTTCGGATTCAGCGTAATGACAATCAATGTATCGCTTCGTCCGCCTTCACCGTTTGTTGAGTAATTTTCTACCCCCATTAAAAGAATGGAGACGGGGTCTTTCGAAAGCTGAACGGCTTTTTCCCGTTTTTCGGACTTCTCGCCCCTGCTTAACTGATGATAGGATTTATCTGCCTGCTGGTAGGCGTTGTATGTGACATAGGCAAGATAGCCGCCAAACGCCAGTACAATCAGCAGCAGAATAAGCAGAATCTTTTTCCAGCGGCTTTTTTTCTTCTTTTTTCGCTTCCTAACAACTCTTCTATATTCAGTCATTTTTCCATCTTCTCCTAACGTGCTTGGTCCCAACACTTCCTTTATTCTGTTTCCGCGTCACTTTCCAAATAAGTGACAAGCCCTTCTTTAATCGAGCATTTTCCGTTGGTAAGCTCTGTCATCCAGTCGCAGAATTCCTGCGTGGCATCTTCCGCAACATATGTTTCAATTTCAACCTGGTCAAGATAATGGATCTCTTTTATTTCATATATAGAAGAACGCAATTCGTTTTCAGCTTTCCCCAGAAGGGTATATTCTATCGTCGTGTGCATAACCTGCATTAATTTTCTTTCAACAATGCCTATTGCATTAAGGCCTTCTGATACAGATTTGCCGTATGCGCGAATCAGGCCGCCTGCCCCAAGCTTAATGCCCCCGAAATAGCGGGTGACAACTGCCGCCGTATCCTTCAGATTGCGTTTTTTTAACACTTCCAGCATAGGAACACCGGCTGTGCCGCTCGGCTCGCCGTCATCACTGGCTTTTTGGATCGAATCGTTTTCGCCGATCAGATAGGCAGAACAGTTATGGTTTGCATTCATATGCTGCTTTTTAATACGCTGTATAAAAGCCTGGGCTTCTTCTTCTGTTACAGCACGGCTTATATGGCAAATAAATCGGGATTTCTGAATGATTAGTTCATGCTCTCCCGTGCCTTTTACTGTATAATAATGAGGAAGCATGCTCGAACACCTCCTGTAGCAAGACCCTTATTTCATAAAGAAAACCGACAATCTCTACTGAATTGTCAGGCTGTGAATAGCATGTATAGATGAATAGCATATATATTAGAAAGCAATTGAAATTACATTACTCTATTATAAAGCGCAGGAAGATGAAACATCAATCTTTATCTGAATTTTACATAATATACAAAGATTCATCCAAGATTAGACAGGGCGACCATTTTTGGCATTGGAGGGAAATACGTGACTTCCAGAAAACTCGATTGTGAACTGCTTGATCAAATACTGGAAAAAATGATACATACCGTTGATGGAAGCAAAGATGAAATTTTCACCATCGGAGAGCAGTCAAGAGCTCAATATGAATCATTGGTCGAAGAGCTGAAGCAGATTAAAATGCAGGTAAATACGGTTATTGAAGAAGGGGACAAGCTCGAGGTTCAGTCCCGCCACGCCCGCAAACGGCTCTCAGAAGTCAGCCGGAATTTCAACCGGTTTAGCGAGGATGAAATTAGGGAAGCGTACGAAAAGGCTCATACGCTGCAGGTGGAACTGACAACCATGCAGCACAGGGAAAAGCAGCTTCGCGACCGGCGCGACGAGCTTGAGCGCCGATTGCTTGGACTTCAGGAAATCATAGAGCGCTCAGAATCGCTTGTCTCCCAGATCAGCGTTGTGCTGAATTATTTAAATCAGGATTTGAAGCAGGTTGGCATGCTGCTTGAGGATGCACAGCAGAAGCAGGATTTCGGCCTTCGCATTATTGAGGCTCAGGAAGAAGAGCGGAAGCGGGTCTCAAGGGAAATTCATGATGGTCCTGCTCAAATGCTGGCAAACGTGATGATGCGCTCAGATCTTATTGAACGAACGTTCCGCGACCGCGGGCAGGAAGAAGGGTTCAAAGAAATCCGCAGCCTTCGGCAAAATGTGCGTGACGCTTTATATGAAGTGAGGAGAATTATCTATGACTTAAGACCTATGGCTTTGGATGATCTTGGACTGATTCCCACCTTGCGAAAATACATGGCAACGATCGAAGAATATAACGGCAAGACGAAAATTGATTTTCAAAGCTTAGGGGAAGGAGAGGAACGGCGCCTTCCGCCAAGATTTGAAGTAGCGCTTTTCCGCCTTGCGCAGGAAGCCGTGACAAATGCTCTGAAGCATTCTGAAGCCTCTGAAATCACCGTAAAGGTTGAAGTATCAAGTGAAAATGTCAATCTCGCTGTAAGAGATAACGGCAAAGGCTTTGAAATGAAAGAAATTAAAACAAAGAAAAACAAATCGTTCGGCCTGCTCGGAATGAAGGAACGGGTTGAGCTGCTTGACGGTAAAATGACAATTGATTCTAAAATCGGCCTCGGTACTTTTATCATGATCCAAGTGCCTGCCGTTTAATAAATAAAAAAATGTAAGCGGAAAGTCTTGCATTTTTCTTGTATACTCTTCTGCTTTATTGCGGCAAACTAACGACAAAAGGCATATTGACGGAGTAGAGGAGAATGGGACTAGAATGAGAGTGGGGAGGCGTGTATAGCATGAAGACAAGAATAGCCATTATTGATGATCATCAATTATTCAGAGAAGGCGTTAAACGTATTTTGGATTTTGAACCATCCTTTGAAGTAGTCGCTGAAGGTGACGACGGGGATGAAGCAGTGCGCATTGTCGACGAGCACAGACCTGACGTCGTCATTATGGACATCAATATGCCAAACGTTAACGGTGTGGAAGCAACAAAGCAGTTAGTTGATGCCAACCCAGAAACGAAGGTCATCATTCTTTCCATTCACGACGACGAAAACTATGTAACCCATGCACTGAAAACAGGTGCACGCGGCTATTTGCTGAAGGAAATGGATGCGGATACGCTGATCGAAGCAGTCAAGGTAGTCGCAGACGGAGGATCATACCTGCATCCGAAAGTCACACATAACCTTGTAAACGAGTTCCGCCGCTTGGCGACAACTGGCGGAGGAGGCGGCTCACAGCACATTCAGCCGGAAGTTCGCCGTCCATTACATATCCTGACCAGACGCGAGTGCGAAGTTCTGCAAATGCTCGCTGACGGAAAAAGCAACCGCGGCATCGGCGAAGCACTGTTCATCAGTGAAAAAACCGTTAAAAATCACGTGAGCAATATCCTGCAAAAAATGAACGTAAACGACCGTACTCAAGCTGTTGTTGTAGCGATTAAGAACGGCTGGGTGGAAGTTAGATAATTTGGAAGAGAGAGCCTGTCCCTTTAGTGGGATGGGCTTTTTTTATTGATGAGGTGCAAAATTAACTTTTTCGAAGTGGAAAATGGATTTTGGCACTTGGTGAAGAAGGATATTCCCGAACCGCAGCTTTATATTCCCGAATAGAGAGTGGAATTTCCCGAAACCGGCTGTTATATTCTCAAAATAGGGGCTTAATTTCCCGAAGGGCCGGTTACAAAGAGCGGACCGGGTTAGGGAGCAATACTTAAAACTGCACAGGGTAATTGGAGCCGCAAAATTAACTTTTGGAGAGTAGAAAATCAATTTTGGCACCCAGTACAGCAGCATATTCCCGAACCGCAGCTTTATATTCCCGAATAGAGAGTGGAATTTCCCGAAACCGGCTGTTATATTCTCAAAATAGGGGCTTAATTTCCCGAAGGGCCGGTTACAAAGAGCCACCCCGCGTTACAGGCTCTAATCCCCACTCTTAAACAAACGTTTGATTACCCCTTTTTTCAAAAAGAAACTAATGAATTTTCCCCGAATATTCTATACACTATAGGTATTGCTTAAAATTCGTGTAAGGAAGGTTTCAAGCTATTATGAAAACGGCGATTTTAACTGATAGTACGGCCTATATCCCGAAAGAACTGCGGGGAAAATACCATATACATATGATCCCTCTCAGTGTGGTTCTCGGCGGAGAAACCTATCAGGAAGAGGTCAATTTAACAGCGGATGATTTTTATACAGAGGTTCGGCATAAGAAGGAGCTGCCGACCACATCTCAGCCATCTGTCGGCTTGTTTCAGGAAACGTTTGAAGAGATGGCCAAAACGTATGACGCAGTCATCAGCATCCACCTGTCCAGCGGGATCAGCGGGACCTACAACGGTGCCATTGCAGCAGGCAAGATGGTGGACGGGCTTAAGGTCTACTCCTATGATTCTGAAATTAGCTGCATGGTACAGGGCTTCTTTGCCATTCAGGCGGCAGAGCTTGCCGCGCAAGGCGCCGAGCCCAATGAAATCATCCAGAAGCTTGATGAGACGAAACAAACCGTTAGAGCTTACTTTATGGTGGATGATCTTACCCACCTGCAGCGCGGCGGCCGCCTGAATGGTGCGCAGGCTTTTATCGGAAGTCTTCTGCAGGTGAAGCCGCTGCTGCATTTTGTTGATAAAAAGATCGTTCCGTTTGAAAAAATCCGGACCCGCAAAAAAGCGCTCAGCCGGATTTTTGAGCTGTTTGATGAAGATGCCAGAATTGGCTTGCCATTGAGAGCAGCGGTCATTCACGCAAATCGTGAAGAGGAAGCGAAGGAGTTAATGAGCGAGCTTTCTGCTGAATATCCGCATGTGGAATTTTATTTGAGTTATTTTGGACCTGTCATTGGCACTCATCTTGGTGAGGGAGCGATCGGTCTAGGATGGTGTAAAAAGGATTAATGGATTAAAAGCCCTGGATTAAATACAGGGCTTTTATACTGATTTTTGGACAAGTATGGACAGATTTCCATAAATCGGTCAAAATATCTCTGCAGGAAGGTGAAGAAATTGAAGGACATGAACGAAAGCTCGCAAAGAACTTACAAGCATTGGTCTACGCTTGAGGACCGAAAACTGATCTCGCTTCGTGAAGAAGGCATGAGATACAGGGAAATTGCCGCCAAATTGGAGCGCACAAAGCTAAGCGTTGAAAAGCGCTACCGCAAAATTATGAACCAAAAGGAAGATGCCTACTGAATACCTCTCCTCCGTTAACCCCTGAACTCCTCTTCTGCAGCAGACAGCTATTGCAGCAGGAAACCCCATTTCTAAAAGAAGAAATCCTCGCATTCCAATCTCAACAACTGATCACATCTGTTCCTGGTGTGCAAAAGATCTCCGGCAAATGGAGATGTGCAAGATGCCACGTGAAGGAGCAGCGATTTTACGCTGTATTTTACTGTGCCAGCTGCCATAAAGACTGCCGCTATTGCAGAAACTGCCTTATGATGGGCAGAGTGAGCGAGTGTACACCGCTTTATCGCTGGACAGGCTCTCCTAATAAAACAGATAAACAGCCATGCCTGCTGGATTGGAAAGGAACACTCTCTCCTATGCAGGAAGCAGCATCTCAGAAAATGGTGGAAGCTGTTGCAAATGGAAACGAACTCCTTGTCTGGGCCGTTTGCGGCGCAGGGAAAACCGAAATTCTTTTTAAAGGCATCCAAACTGCCTTGGAAGCAGGAAAAAAGGTGTGCCTTGCTTCACCACGCTCAGATGTTGTGCTGGAATTAAAGCCTAGACTGCATAAAGCTTTTCCTGAGACAAGCATCGCTGCTCTGTACGGCGGCACCGAGGACCGTTTTGAAAATGCCATGCTGACAATCGCCACTACTCATCAGCTGCTGCGCTTCTACAAGGCCTTTGACGTGATGATTGTGGATGAAGTGGATGCTTTCCCTTACTCAATGGATAAGGCCCTGCAGTATGCAGTCAGTACCGCACGGAAGCCAGAGAGCAGCCTGATCTACTTAACAGCCACACCTTCTTCTCACATGCAGCAGCTAGTAAAGAAAGGGCAGCTTGACGCTGTTCAAATTCCGCAAAGATACCATGGCCATCCGCTTCCTGTTCCTTCTTTTAAATGGATCGGAAATTGGAAAAGGAAGCTTGAGAAAGGAAAGCTCCCTGCACTGCTGGAAGAATGGATTAAAAAGCACCTTGCAGAAGAGAAGCAGGCCTTTCTATTTGTGCCTGATATTGAAACTCTTAAAACTGCTACGGCTTTGTTAAAAGAGCTCGACACCCGGATTGAAGGCGTTTTTGCAGAAGATCCTGATCGGAAAGAAAAAGTCATGAAGTTTCGGAAAAAAGAAACTCCCGTAATCGTTACAACGACCATTTTGGAAAGAGGCGTAACCATTCCCAATTCCGATGCTTGCGTGCTTGGCGCGGAGGATGATGTTTTCACCGAAAGTGCCCTTGTACAGATCTGCGGAAGGGTAGGGCGGCATGCGGATTTTCCTAATGGGGTGATATTATTTTTCCATTTCGGAAAAACAGAAGCCATGGTCAAGGGAAGACACCACATTCAGCGCATGAACAATCTTGCGGAAAAAAGGTAAGTTTTTTATAGTAAGGGTAATAGTTTCCACTAAAAGGAGGCGTCAGCATGGTCGTAAATGTGATGGAACAAATTATGGCTGATTTGCTAGATACTCATTTAAAAAGCCTGCAGATGAATTGCACGTGCGAGAAATGCCAGAGCGACGTACTGGCTCTTGCCTTAAATCGGACAACTCCCCGCTATGTAACAGAAAGGGCTGGCACCACCTACGTAAAAGCAGCCTTCATTGACAAACAGGAAGCTACATCACTGATCATCATTCTCGCCGAATGTGCTAAGCTCGTCTCGGACAATCCTCTGTGTGAAAAGAGCCGTCAAAATGAGATGCCTTTTATGTGACGCACGTCTCTCAGAAACAGTCTCCTGGAAAACCTTGCTGCTTATGGCCGAACCCCCTGCTGCCTGCCAAGATTGCCTGTTGCCTTTGAAAAAACTGGGAGGGCCATATTGTCCCGTCTGTTCCAGAAGCATGCCGGATAATCAGGAATGCAGCGACTGCTTCAGATGGAACAAAAACCGCGAATGGGCTGGTGTATTAACCAAAAACATCTCGATTTATCAGTACAATGAAGAGATGAAAGCTGTTCTGGCGCGGTACAAATTCCGCGGTGACGCCGAGCTTTCCAAGCTTTTTGCCGGAGAAATGAATAAGACATATAGAGAGCATTTCCGAGAAGCAGAAGCAGCCGTCCCCATCCCTCTCTCCGAAGAGCGGCTGTACGAAAGAGGCTTCAACCAGGCTGAGCTGCTGGCAAAGCAAATTCCTATCCCCATGCTCCACCCCTTGAAGCGCATCTCCACTGAAAAACAATCCAAAAAATCCCGCAAAGAGCGCCTCCAAAACCTTCACCTTTTTCAGCTTTCCTATGCAGATGATATTCAGAACAAACACCTCCTTTTAATCGATGATCTTTATACAACAGGCTTTACCG
The DNA here is from genome assembly GCF_021166585.1 of Metabacillus kandeliae. Classification (GTDB taxonomy): domain Bacteria; phylum Bacillota; class Bacilli; order Bacillales; family Bacillaceae; genus Metabacillus_B; species Metabacillus_B kandeliae. Next base: position 11,412 of record NZ_JAJOZE010000003.1, on the reverse strand, counting down.
TCAGGCAGGCAGCCAAAATTCTTCTGGAAAACGGTGCCAGCTCTGTCTCCTCACTGACCTTGATCAGAGGCTAAACCTTTTCCTTCCTGCACCGATAATGAGAGTAGAGTACAATAATAGGAGAAAACCATATGAATGAATTAGCGAATTGCCCAAACTGCGACGGGCTGTTTGTCCAAACCCAATTCCGAACAGTCTGCAATGACTGCTACCAAAAAGAAGAGCGGAAATTTGATGCAGTCTACAGTTACTTAAGAAAAAGAGAAAATAGAAGCGCCAATATTGATGAAGTTGTTGCGGGTACAGGTGTTGAGGAAGAGCTTGTTCTGAAGTTCATCCGTCTTGGGCGCATCCAGATTTCCAATTTCAAAAATCTCGGCTATCCTTGCGAAAAATGCCGCGCGATGATCAGAGAAGGGAAATTGTGCCTGAGCTGCAAAAAAGATTTGGAAGCACAAATAAGCCAAATGAATCGCGAAGAAGATCGCCTGCGCCAAAAGGTCCAGGAATCACGCAATACCTACTATGCCAATTCTCCTGAAAAATAGAAACGGACTAAACATCAAGTAAATCCTGACGATACTAAGAGTATCCAAGAAGTCCGAAAAATAAGTGATGGAGGGGTTTTCATGAAGATTAACAACCACAATGTATCTGGAATTAATCCATATCAAAAAAGTCTAGATAAAATGGCCAAACCGGAAGCGGCTGCACAGAAAAAAGACAAGGTAGAAATTTCAAGCGCAGCGAAAGACCTTCAGGCAAACAGCATTGTTCAGGCCCGCCAGGAAAAAGTGGAAGCATTGAAAAAACAAGTAGAGAACGGAACATATAAAGTAGATCCAAACACAGTTGCAAACAGCATCGTAGATTTCTTTCGCAAGCAATAAACAGGAGTGATAAGCTATGCCGGCAGAAAAACTGATTTCAAGCCTGGAGAGGCTGCTTCAATTGAATACGGAGCTTTACGAAATGGCACTTGAAAAAACAGACCTTCTGAAAAAGGACAGAGCTGATGATCTGAAAAATCTTCTTTTAAGGGAACAGGCAGCCGTTCGGTCCATTCAAGAGGCTGAGGCTGGAAGAATTCAGTATGCGGCAGAGTTTTTGCAAAGAGAGCATGACCTCACCCTGACAGATTGCATCAATAAAGCAAAGGGCGCGGAGAAAGTAAAGCTAACAAGCCTTCTCGGGGAATTCACTGATGTGATGAGCAAGCTCAAAACAGCCAATCAGCTGAACCACCAGCTGTCCCAGCAGGCCTTGCAATTTGTAAGGATGACAATGGATATGCTGCTGCCGAGAGAACAAACGCCAAACTACTCCCGCCCAACTGTACAAAAGGAAACGGAACCGAAGCGAAGATCGCTCTTCGACTCAAAAGCATAAGCACGGAGGAAAAAACATGACGTCAACCTTTTTTGGTTTGGAAACGGCTCGCAGGGGAATGACAACCCAGCAGGGAGCCCTGTATACAACCGGCCACAATATATCAAACGCCAATACACCAGGCTACACCCGCCAGCGCGTCAATTTCGAGCAAACAGAACCTTACCCTGCACCAGGCTTAAACGCAGCCAAAATTCCAGGCCAAATGGGAACAGGCGTCCAGGCTGGATCCATTGAACGCATCCGTGAAGGATTCTTAGACCTGCAATATAGAGGCGAGAGCACAAAGCTCGGCTACTGGGATTCCAGATCAGAAGCCATGCAGAAGATGGAAGAGATCATGAACGAGCCATCTGATACCGGTTTGTCTAAAACGATGGACCAGTTCTGGCAGTCACTGCAGGACCTTGCCGTTAATCCGACGAATGCAGGAGCGCGCGCCGTGGTACGGCAGCGTGGACAAGCTGTTGCCGATACGTTTAATTACCTGTCCAATTCACTGACAGCCGTCCGCGGTGATTTGAAAAGCGAAGTAGATGTAACAGCGAAGCAGATTGATTCGATCGGAAAGCAAATTGACAGCTTGAACAAGCAGATTTCTTCTGTTGAACCGAATGGCTATCTGCCGAATGATTTATATGACGCTCGTGACAGTTTGATTGACCAGCTGTCTTCTCTTGTAAAGATTGATGTTTCTTATACAGGAAGCGGCGGGAATGCACTTCCGATTGCTCAAGGAATTGCGACAATTAAAATCATCGGCAGCGATAATACACCTGCAGGGACGCTTGTGGATGGCCCTGGGAGGAGCTCAGCCGATGTTTCGGTATCGTATGACAGTAATGGTTCTTTGACTGGCCTGAACATAGGAACTAATACAGTAAATTTTGACAAGCTTGATAAAGAAGGGAAAATGAAGAGTTTAGCAGATTCTTATGGGTTTGTTGATTCCTCAGGGAAAACGCAGGGAACGTATGGAGAAATGATAGACAGTCTTGATGCAATGGCGTTTAACTTTGCGCAGGAGTTTAATAAGGTTCATCAGGCGGGCTACAATCTGAACAGCACGAAAGCAGACTTTTTTGCTCCAATGACTGATGCAAAGGGGGCAGCAGCCTCTATCAAGCTATCAAATGAGATTTTAGCTTCAACAGACTATATTGCTGCGTCCGGCACAGGAACTGTAGGGGACGGAAGCAATGCTACAAAGCTTGCCAACGTGAAAAACGGCAGCTTCGTTATTGACGGGAAAACAACCACGTTCCAAAACTTTTACGAAAGCTTAATCGGCGGAATGGCGGTCGACGCACAGGAAGCAGACAAAATGACCCAAAACAGCACAACATTAAGAGACGCGGTCGACCAGCGAAGACAATCTGTCAGCGCCGTCTCCCTTGATGAAGAAATGACAAACATGATCCAGTTTCAGCATGCATACAACGCTTCAGCCCGGATGATCACCGTTCAGGATGAACTGCTCGATAAAATCATTAACGGCATGGGCCTCGTCGGAAGGTAGGTAAGAGATAATGCGCGTAACACAAGGAATGCTCGCCCAAAACTCACTTAGCAATCTAAGCAAAAGCTACGGCAGCATGGACAAGCTCCAAAACCAGCTGTCCACAGGAAAGAAAATCAGCAGACCTTCTGATGACCCGGTTGTGGCCATGAAGGGAATGTTCTACCGGACGAACCTGACGGAGGTTGAGCAGTTTAAGCGAAATTTGTCTGAATCTTATACATGGATGGATAATTCGGAGAGCGGGATTGAGCAGGGGACGCAGGTTTTTCAGCGTTTTCGTGAGCTGACTGTTCAGGCACGGAATGGTTCGAATAGTGCGGAGGATTTAAAAGCAATCGGTGCTGAAATGGAACAGCTTCGCGAGGATTTAATTGGAGTGGCAAATACCCAGGTAGCAGGAAAATATATATTCAACGGCACGTCAATCGATCAGCCGCCTGTTGCTGCAGATGGTACTGCTAGTTTCAAAACGGATAGCTTTAATATTGAAGTAATAAAAGGTGTTTCGCTGAAGTCCAATGTAAATGGGGTAAATGCTTTTGGCGGGAAAGTAAATGACAAGGATCTTTTCCAAACCATGCAGGACGTTATTAACGCAGTAAACACCAATACATTGGGAAGTAATGATCCTCTGGCAAACCTGGACAAGCATTTCAATAATATGAGTGCAGAACGTTCAGAACTTGGTGCTCGTTACAATCGACTTGAATTGATTGATGACAGGGTAGCACAGCAGGAGGTTGTCGCAAATCGCATTCTTTCTGATAACGAAGATGCTGATATCGAACAGGTGATTACAGACCTGAAAATTCAGGAAAGCGTCAACCGCGCAGCACTCAGTGTCAGTGCTAGAATAATACAGCCAACTCTAATGGACTTTTTACGATAAGAATGAAAAGCTATCTTTTTAGAAAGATAGCTTTTCTTATAGGAGGAGTAAAATGCAGATCCCTCAGATCAGATTAGAGAGTACCCAAGGAAGAATTGGGCTTACAACCATTCAGCCAAAGATGGAGCAGGAGCAGCCGAAAGCAGATCTCTCAATTGAACAGCCTCAGGCTGAGCTTTCAATTGAAACGATTCCAGCGAAAATGACAATTGATACGACAGAAGCAAGGGCTGACGTTGATTTGAAAAGCATTGCGAGAAGGAAAGCGGAAGCGGCACAGCAGGGGTATCAGGATCTATTGAGCGGGATTGCCAGAAGATCGGACGAAGGTGAGCAGCTGATGAGGATTGAGAACGGCGGCAATCCTGTTGTCGAGCAGGCTCAGGCAAATAGCGCGTCCCCTGTTTATGATTTTAATATTGGCTTTGTTCCCTCAGCTGGCAGCGTGAAAATTGATTTTCAGCCGGCGCAGGTAAAGATTGACGTTGTTCCGCGGAAGCCGATTATTAATGTGAAGCAAAATAAGCCAGTCTTAAACTACGAACCAGGCAAAATAGAAGTCCATCTAGACCAGCGGCCGGAACTTAAAGTAGATTTTGTTACGGTCGATATCAAGGTATAATGGACGGGAAAGGTGTGACAGCATGCTGAAAACAAAATATCATGGTGAGATTGAAATTAACGAGGCTCAAATCTTGCAGTTTGAGAGCGGGATACCAGGGTTTTTAGATGAAAAGCAATTCGTGGTTCTGCCCTTGGAAGAAGGATCTCACTTTTTAATTTTACAATCTATCACCACTAGTGAACTGGCCTTTGTCGTCACAAGTCCGTTTACCTTTTTCAAAGAATATGAATTTAACTTGGATGACAATACAGCTGAAAAGCTGAAAATAGAAAAGCCGGAAGATGTACAGGTAATGGTCATTTTAACCCTGCAGGACAAATTCGAGGATTCCACAGCGAATTTGCAAGCGCCGATTATCGTAAACGAAAAGAACAGCTTGGCCAAACAGGTCATCTTAAATGACCCAGCATACAAAACGAAACACAAGCTTTACTAGGAGGTGGAAGCATGCTGGTACTGACAAGAAAACTAAACGAGTCCATTAAAATCGGTGATGACATCGAAATTAAAATCGTGGCCATCCAAGGCGACCAAATTAAACTCGGCATTGAAGCACCAAAGCACGTCGACATCCACCGCAAAGAAATCTACCTTTCCATCCAAGAAGAAAACAGCAGCGCAGCCTCTATCTCTGTAGATCTTTTAAACCAGCTGAAAAATCTCTAAAATCTTAAACAAACGTTTGATGTTTTTATTTTTTTCTAAAATCTATTAAACGGAAAGAACTTCCTGTCGATATAAGAAGTGTAGCAAGCAGCTGAAAAGGCGGCCGACTTTGGAAGCTGACTTGCAAATTCACATGGATGTGAAAACGAAACTCAAGGAGGAAATTAATAATGAGAATTAATCACAATATTGCGGCACTTAATACTTACCGTCAGTTGAATACTGCATCAACAGGGCAATCTAAATCAATGGAGAAGCTATCTTCAGGTCTTCGTATCAATCGTGCAGGTGATGATGCAGCAGGTCTTGCGATTTCTGAAAAAATGCGTGGACAAATTCGTGGATTAGACCAAGCATCTAAAAACTCTCAAGATGCGATTTCTTTAGTACAAACTGCTGAAGGTGCATTAAATGAAACTCATGATATTCTTCAACGCATGCGAGAATTAGCTACCCAGGCAGCTAATGATACAAACGTAGGTGCAGACCGTACTGAGATTCAAAAAGAAATTAATCAATTAACTTCTGAAGTTAACCGAATTGGTAATACTACTGAGTTCAATACTCGTAAACTATTAAATGGTAGTAGTGGAGGTACTGGTGTTGCTGGAACTAAAGGAACAGACACACTTGCTATTGGAACAGCATTAGTTGCTGGTGAAAGTTTTAATGTTGATGGTGTGAAATTTACAGTAAAAGCAGCTGGAGCTGCTGATTATACAAAAAATGAACTAGAAGCTGGAGCAGATGCAACTGCTCAAGCGGAGAATTTAGCTAGAGCGCTTCAAAATAGTTCGTTATCAGATAAGTATGATGTAACAACTAACACAGGTACCTTGACATTTACTCAAAAAGAAGGATTTGAATCTGCTACTGCTTTAACTGCAACAATTGATTCAGCTTCTGGTGGTGTTACTTTAACAAATACTGGTACAGGTGCTGAAGGTACAGATGGAAAACTAACAATGCAAATTGGTGCAAATGGTGGTCAAACATTTGTTGTTGATATTAAAGATATGCGAGCGGATGCACAAGCTAATGGTATGAAGCTTTCTGGTACAGGAACAGTATCAACGGATTCAGGGAAGACAGCGGTCTTCGTAAATAATGCTGTAACTAACGGTACTGATGATAACGCAGTTTTTGGAGCTTTAGATGTTTCTACTGCTGCTAATGCATCAGCAGCAATTGATGCAATTGATGACTCAATTAAAGCTGTATCTGGTGAACGTTCAAAATTGGGTGCTTATCAAAACCGCTTAGAGCACACCATCAACAACTTAAACACATCTTCTGAAAACCTAACTGCTGCGGAATCTCGTATCCGTGACGTAGATATGGCGAAAGAAATGATGAACCAAACTAAGAATTCAATTCTTTCTCAAGCAGCACAAGCAATGTTGGCTCAAGCGAATAGCGCACCTCAAGGAGTTTTACAACTTCTAAGGTAAATATTCGAAGGGCGTCTTATCTAGCAATGGATAAGAGTATAACTGGGTGAATTGCTGGAACTTCCTAAAGCTCCATCAACCACAACGTAACTGGAAACGGTAAGCGTGATGGTCTGAAAATGATGAAGGTGAAACAATGGATAATCAGCAGCCAAGCTCCTGTGAGGAAACTCTGGAGAAGGTTCAACGACTAGAGAAGTACGGTCTAAGGCGAAAGCTATGACTATGAATCTCGTAGGGCAGCAAAAGCTGTTCGAAGTGCCCAGCTCCATGAAAAACATGGATGAAGATATAGTCTATTCTGTAGTCGAAAGATACAGTCGCAAAGCAAGCGAACCAACAACCACAAGGAGTTTTACAACTTCTTCGTTAATTTTAGATTATTTGAGAGGGACTCTAGTTCATATACTAGGGTCTCTTTTTTCTCTATTTGAAAAAAATGATGATTAAAGATATATAATAGTCAAAAACAGGAGGAATTATGAAGATTCCAATTTCGAAATTAAACCAATTAGCGTATTTAGAAGTAGTTGATAAAATTATTGAGCTCAATAAACATGCTAGAGATTTCTGGTCAGACGCATTAGGATGGGCACCAATGGAAGTATCAAATTTTTTAAGTAAGTCAAGATTGGATTGGCAAGTATCGTTGTCTCATTCAATGAAGAAGTGGAATGAATGCTCTTGTTTTGAAGCGGAAAATGGAGATTTAATACTTGCTTGGGCAAATCTCGGTACTTTGGTAGAGGGAACTATAAAGCTGTTTCTTTCCGTATATTTAAATGATTATCTGGATGACTCCACGAATTTTAAGACCAGAAGAGGAGATGTTTTACAGCCTGACGAGATTTCATTTGAAAAACTTCGCCAATATTTTAGAGATAAAGTTTGGAAAGATAGGGAATCTGCTTCAGAATTTGACGATTGGGTTTTATTTATGCAGCAGAGGAGAAATGCTATTCATGCTTTTAGAAGTAGAGAAATTGGTACTTTTGCTGAGTTTAAATCCCATACAAAAAAATATTTAGCTTTTTTAATGTATCATCTAGCCAGACTGCCTTACCCAGATGACCAATATGGTCCAAATTTATACCTTAAATAATACATGGAATTGCTTGGTTTGTAATAAGAGATTGAAGACCTATGAAACAAATAGCAAAATAAGAATATATTATTATAATGTTTAAGCTAATCTTAAGCCCTAATTCCTTTCGAGGAGTTAGGTTACCCATTTGTGCTAAGTGCCAACCATTACATGGTCACCGAAAGGAAGACTTATGAAATTGCTAGATGACATAGATGCTGTTCCAACGGAAGGGGAAGAACTAGATACTAATGGGCTGATCGGTATGTCCAATTCGTCCTCAATCAAGAACATTGAAACTTACAGAAACTGATTCGAATAAAGATAGTGAACTGTCGAAAATTTATCCTGTTGCAAAAGACCGTAAGGCTCCCTGTAACTTCGATCTTGCCTACTGGAATCCTTGTAGAGTTTAGTGATATCTCCATCTCCTACAATACGGGCTAATCGAATATTTTTCTCCAAACTAGAAAGCTCTAGAAAATTATTCATGTAAATTCCCCCCAATTGTCATTATGTAAGAACAAATGTTTCGTTTCGGTGAGTAGCTATTAAATATTTTTCACTGAAGCCGATATAACGAGTAGAGAACAAATGAGGAGTGTTTCACATGTCCATTAATACTATATCTGCACAGCATGTTCCTCACACCCAAGAAACCGAAAATAAAACAAAACAGGATCATCTCATTCCGGTAGTTCAAGAGAATGCTGAGACGCAAATTACAAAGGAACAGCTGGAAAAAGCAATCCACGGAATGAACGATTTTGTGCAATCCGGCAATACCCACCTGCAATTTAAACTTCACGAGAAGTTAGACGAATATTATGTAACTGTAGTAGATGATCAAACCAATGAGGTAGTGAAAGAGATTCCTTCGAAAAGGCTGCTTGATACTTACGCGGCAATGAATGATTTTATAGGTTTATTAATGGATAAAAAAATCTGAGGACGGTGAAGCAGTATGACTACAATGCGCATTAGCGGACTTGCGAGCGGCATGGATATTGATCAGATGGTCAGCGATTTAATGAAGGCGGAGCGGATCCCTCTTGATAAGATGAAGCAAAACAAGGAGACGCTTGAATGGCAGCGGGATGATTACCGTGACATGAATAAGCTGCTGAAAGACTTGGATCAGACGATTTTTGATGGGATTGGCAGGCAGGCTTCATTTATACAGAAAACAGTCACAAGTTCTAATGATGCCAGTGTTTCCGCAAAAGCAATCAGTGCATCAAGCAACTTCACTTCTTCTGTAGAGGTATCCCAGCTTGCAAAACCTGCTTCATGGGTTTCTGATACTGCTCCAACTTTCACAGCAGGCACTGCAGCAGATTTAACGTTTAACGTAATGGACCCGGGAGCTACTGCTGCCAGAACAGTTAAAATTTCGATCAGTGCCACAGATACGATTGATAATGTGATTTCGAAAATAAATTCCAGCTCTCTTGGTGTTTCTGCTATGAAGGAAAACATTCAGGTAGGGACTCAGCCAGATCCAAACGATGCTGCTAAAACGATTCCGGTTTATGCGGAGCGAGTAGTTTTTTCCAATAATCAAACTGGAAAAGGAGCTTCTATTTCTACATCTGATGCCAGCACTAAAAACGTCATGGCAAGCCTTGGTTTTGATACAAGTCAAGATACTTTAAAAAGTACTGATGGAACAAACGCCGTTGTTAAACTTAATGGCTTTCAGATGGAAAAAACCTCAAACACTTTTTCCGTTAACGGTGTTGAATATACACTCAAACAATTAACAACTGCGCCAGTATCTGTTTCAAGTACCACAGACGTAGACGGCATCCTGGACACCATCACAAAATTCGTTGCCAAATACAACGACACTATCGATAAAATTAACGGCAAAACATCTGAAGACCGATATAAAGACTATACACCGCTTACAGACGTTCAAAGAGAATCCCTTTCAGACAAGCAGCAGGAGCAATGGGAAGAAAAAGCAAAAAGCGGCTTGCTGCGAAATGATAGTCTTTTAGCAAGCGGATTAAACAGTCTTCGGAACAATATGTATGCACCGGTTAAAAGTTCAACCAATGTAACAGGGTATAACCAGCTTTCTGAAATTGGAATTACCACTTCTCCTAACTATTTGGACAAGGGAAAGCTTGTCATTGATGAAGCAAAGTTGCGTCAAAAGATTCAGGAGAATCCGAATGCGATTTATCAGCTTTTCAATGCGAGCGGAACAACTGATGATACATCCGGTATTGGGAAACGCCTGCGCGCATCCATCAAAGACACCATCACAAAAGTCGAAAGCAAAGCCGGCAACAGCATGATGACGAACCAAAAGTTCACCATCGGTAAAAACTTAAACGATCTCGACAGCCGCATCACAGCTTTCAACGCCCGAATGACCCAAGTCGAAGACCGCTACTACCGCCAATTCACTGCTATGGAAACGGCCATTTCCAAGGCTAACCAGCAGTCTGCCTACATTATGAACAATTTCGGCGGCGGACAATAAGAGGAGATTGAAAAATGGCAATAAATAATCCCTATCAAGCCTATCAGCAAAACTCTGTGACCACTGCATCCCCTGGTGAACTGACTTTGATGCTGTATAACGGCTGCCTGAAGTTTTTAAAACAGGCGCGCACAGCGATTGAACAGAATCAGATCCAAGATAAAAATACAAACTTAATCAAAGCACAAAAGATCATCCAGGAATTGATGGTTACTCTTAATATGGACGTGGAAGTTTCTAAGAACCTCATAGCGCTTTATGAATATATGAACCATCAGCTTATTCAAGTAAACCTGAAAAATGATTTGGAAATTCTCTCAGAGGTTGAAGGCTATGTTACTGAATTCCGTGATACTTGGAAAGAGGTCGTCCAACTGAACCGAAAGCAGCAGTTTGGAAATGGCGGACAAGTTTAATGAGTGCTGTTCAGTCAATTTTTGACAAGACGAAGGAGCTTTTAACTAAAGCCAGCGAGCCTGTTTCTAAGGAAATGCGGGAAGAGTTAATCCAAAAGCTCGACAGTTTGCTTGATGAGAGAGAGCCTTTTCTTCGCCAGCTGGCAGCGCCGTTTTCTGCCCTTGAGGAAAAACAGCTTGAGCAGATTGCTTCTTGGAACATAGAGCTTGTCGAGAGAATGACAAGTATCAAAGAGGATATTCAAAAAGATCTTGTGAATGTGAAAAAAGCAAAGACTCATACAGTGAAATATGTAAACCCCTATCAGTCAGTTTCGATTGATGGGATGTTTTATGATAAGCGTAATTGACCTTAAAAGATGTATTGTCTTTTAAGGTTTTTTTATGTCATACTATAAACAAATATTGGAAAAAAGGGGTTTCTCCAATCAAACGGTTCCCTTTCTTTGCCTTGTTTGTCCTGATCCCTTTGTTTACTGCCTGCGACATGTATTATGATCCACCCCTTCCGATTATCACTTCTCAAACTATCGATATTCCCGCCAGACAGGGGAGCACCTGCTGGGCCTCAGGTTGTAGAGACAGCGTTGGGGGAAAGCTACTCTTGCGGGGAGTAAAACCAACTGCTGTTTCACCAAATGCTCCTGTTTCCATCAAGTTCAACTATAAGCCTGCGCCTTTCAAGATGTATCTTCAGCAATTTCCTGATGAGCAAGGAGTAAATATTCCGTTGAAAAAAGGCTCTTTTCAAGCCCCGAGTGAAAGAGGCATTTATTATTATATGGTATCTGCTTATTGGAAAAAGAAAGAGGGCAGCGGAGGGGATACATCTGCCGGCTTTGTGATCGAGGTAAAATAAAAAGAACCTGACTCCAG
>NZ_JAJOZE010000029.1 GCF_021166585.1 Metabacillus kandeliae | reverse complement strand
GGCTCTGTCAATAAGTTTGTGTAAATGGTATCCAGACAAAATATACTCTCAGGTTCAGTCCAGGGATTAAGTTGTTTGTTTTTTGAGGGGGGAAGCTAGCTTCCCCCCTCAAAAAATTCATGGCTGCGCTGGGTATCTTTCCTCAAACATTTCGTAGATTTCTTTGCTGGCCAATCCATACCCTGGAGTCGCTTTTGAAGTCCAGGCGGTATTATATTGATGAGAAACCAAATAGACAATTTTTTCGACTGCCTCTATGGAGGGGAGGCTGTTCATGGTTTTCAGGCGCTTCCGTATTTCTTTAATGGTCCGCTCGATCATATTCGTCGTGTAGAGATACTTTCGGATTTGCTTTGGGTACTTGTAGAAGGTCAGGAGGACATCAAGCTGATCTTCCCAGGAGTCCATCAGTTTCTTGTACTTCTTTGTCCACGTTTCCTTCACGGTTTGAAAGGCTTTTTCTGCCTCTTCGAGGTCGTTCGCTGTATAGATGGTTTTAAGATCCTCCGCCATCTTTGGCTGATCAACCTTGCGGACTTGACTCATCGCGTTCCGTACTTTATGGACCACACATCTCTGTACGTCAGCCTTTGGATAGACCTCACGGAAAGCATCCTCCAAGCCTCCCAAGCCATCAAATACCCCGAGCAGCACTTTCTCCAGCCCTCTTTTGCGAAGTCCTTCCAAAATCCCTTTCCACACGTTAGAGGACTCTTGTCCTCCTACAAAGAAGCCCAAAATCTCACGCTTTCCTTCCAGCGTAACCCCCATTACAATGTAGATCGCTTCTTTTTCCACCGTATCCCGGCGGACTTTAAAGAAAAGAGCATCCAGATAGACGACGCAGTAATTTTCTTTAATCGGGCGGACTTGCCAGGCACTGATGTCCTCGCGAATCTTTTCCGTGATATTGGAGACCGTCGCAGCTGAATAACAGTTTCCAAGCATCCGTTCAACGAACTTTCCTACCTGCCTTGTGCTAACCCCGTTTTGGTACAGCGATAAGATGGCTTCTTCCAGCCACCCATCCCTTCTCTGATACGGCTGAAAGATGGCTGTTTGGAAGTCGCCGTTTCGATCTCTTGGTACAGACAGATCATCAATCTTGCCGAATTTCGTATCAAGGGTTCGCTCATAATAGCCGTTCCGGGAGTTCTGGACGTCTTCCTGTTCTACTTTGAGAAAGTTGTGAATTTCCTCTCTCAGCATCATCTCCAGCTTTTCCTGAACAAATTGTTTCACTAGCTCTTCAAGTTGATCCCCAAGGGTTGATTGCGTTATATTAGAGTTGTTCATTAGACAAAGTCTCCTCTCATTATGGTTCTGGACAAACCGAGAGTACTTTGTCTAATGTTTTTTTGTCTAGTAAAACGCCTTACACAAACTTTTATACATCATCG
>NZ_JAJOZE010000028.1 GCF_021166585.1 Metabacillus kandeliae | reverse complement strand
TGAGCTATACCCCGAATAATGGACACCTTTGAAAAAAGGACCCTTATTCGGGGTTTTTGTATGTCCAGATATAAAAATCCCGTATATAATCAATTTATTGAAGTGGACGGGGGATTTAAATGAGCAAGACTTATTTTACAGAAGAACAATTAAGGCTATTGGAAGCCAATCCAAACATCCTGCATGTAGGGGCCCAAACGATTACCTATCATCCGGATTTCAAGGTAAAAGCCGTTCAGGAATACAGGAAGGGGAAAACCCCTTATCAAATTTTCGCTCAGCACGAATTCGATATGAAGATTATTGGATCAGATAAGCCGAAAAAATGCCTGCACAGATGGAGAAAAACGTATCAGATGTATGGAGAAGAAGGGCTGCGAATGGAACGGCGCGGATTAGGCAGTACCGGCAGACCCTCTTCCAGAGAACAAACGGCAGAGGAAAAACTAAAGAAAGCCGAAGCCCGGATTAAATTATTGGAGGCAGAAAATGACCTCTTAAAAAAGCTGGAAGAACTCGAAAGGCAGGCGAAGAAAAAGAAGCGCTGACTTCGGCTGAGAAATACGCCCTCATTGAACAGACCATCCGCCATCACCAGCTCAAGAACGTCACGGCTAATTTTTGCCGGGTCCTGGAGGTTAGCCGAAGTGGGTATTATGCGTGGATGAAGGCTGTAGATTACAGGAGTAAACAGGATGAGGAGGACTGGAAAGATTACCTCTTGATCAAAGAGATTTTTCAGCGAAAGCAGCAAAAAGTAGGAGCTCTGCAAATCAAGATGATCCTTGAGCATGAGTATCAGATTGTCATGAATCACAAGAAAATCCGTCGCCTTATGAAACTTTTTCATCTTAGGGCTGTGATTCGACAAGCCAGTCCCTATAGAAAACTTCAAAAGGCCACCCAGGAACACAAAGTCTGTGCAAATCTCTTAGAACGCCAATTCGACCAGGGAGAGCCCCGTAAAGTGTTTCTGACGGACATTACGTATTTGTCTTACGGAAATGGACAGACAGCTTATTTGTCCTGCGTAAAAGATGGGGCAACAAGAGAAATCCCGGCCCACCATCTGTCACAGAATCTGAAAATGGAGCTGGCGTTAAAGACCTTAGACAAACTGGCGCTTGAACTAAACGAATTGGTTCATCCAGAAGGCATTCTCCACTCCGACCAGGGGTTTCACTATACACACCCTGATTTTCAGGAAAAGGTCAAAAAAATGGAGCTGACCCAATCAATGTCCAGAAGAGGAAACTGTATTGACAATGCCTCGATGGAATCATTCTTCGGCACCTTAAAAGATTGGGTCGAACACAAAAAATGCCACACCTTTCAAGAGCTAAAGAATGAAGTGAATGCCTTCATCTACCTGTACAATACAGAACGATATCAGTGGGATCTACAAAAAATGACCCCGGTACAATACCGGGATCATTTAATGGCAGCTTAACGTAGCAGGTCCTTTTTTAAAACTGTCCGAAAACCGGGGCATAGTTCA
>NZ_JAJOZE010000027.1 GCF_021166585.1 Metabacillus kandeliae | reverse complement strand
TCATTCTGTTGAAAAAGCAGCTTGTCAATGGACAGACCAGTTAAAAACCTTGTAAAATCTCCTCAAACTTACTAGTAAGAGGAGGTTTTTTTATGCTTTTTTCTTATTCCTCTCAGGAAGTTGCGCAGAACAGAGAATTTTATCTTAAAGGCTATGATGCGAAACATGGATTGGTGAGTTTGGATAGCTTGATGAATTGGCATCACCTATTTCAGAATCTAAAAAAATATTACCCCAAATCAAATGGCCGCCCTTCTGCTGATCCGATCATCCTGGTCAAAATCCTTATGATTCAGTCACTGGAAGGCTTTCGCTCCGTACGTTCAACCTGTAAACAGGTCAGTCAAAATATGACCTATCGCTGGTTTCTTGGAATCTCGCCCTTTACATGCATTCCTCATCATTCCACTATTTCCAAGTTTCTATGGAAACGCCTCGGCGGGCCTCACTTTTGGAGAAAGCTTTTCGGTGAACAGTTGAAAATGATCCATAGGGAAGGATTTCTCTCTCATGAAACATGGGTGGCAGACGAAACAGAGTTAAAGGCCAATGCGAACAAGCGAATTCGTCAGTCAGAGTATATCGAAAGAGTCATCGAAGAAAACGAGGAGGACCTCAAGCAGATCAACCATTTTCGAAAAAGGAACGGCAAGAAACCACTAAAACCCAAGGGGTCCAAGATGATTTTAAAAAGGAAAAACTGGAGTCCTGTCGACCCGGATGCCGCCTTGTCTGTCAAACATGAAAAACGCGGCAGGTTCGCCTATTTTGAACACCGGATCGTCGACTCCCTCCACAATTTCATTATTGGGACAGAGGTCACCGCCGCCAATGTGCCGGGGCATAAGATTCTTCTTTCCCAGCTAGATTCCCTTCAGGATTTGTTCGGTAGGTACTGCGGTGAGATTGCGCTTGATTCCGGGTATTATCAAGCCAGGCTTGCCAAGGGGCTGTTCGAACGGAGTATTTTCGCTTATATTTCCTACCGGCGAACCCATTCAAAGGAACATCCCCAGTGCCGGCGGACACAATTCCAGCGAGTGAAAGAAAATCTCTACAGCTGCCCCTGCGGGGTACCTTTTTATTACCAAACCACCACCCGCCAAGGGTACCATGAATTCAAGCCTCCAAAAGGAAGCTGTGATGGCTGTCCATTCGCTAAGAAGCAGGGAGAAGACCGAATTCTTCGGATATCCATTCACCAGGAAACCTATGATAATCTGCATAAACAGCGCCTTTCAACCCGCGGAAAGATTCTAAGGTCCGTAAGGCCGGCAACTGTGGAACTTAGTTTTGCCCATAGTAAAGAACTCCACGGTTTGCGCTATGCGCGGTACCGTGGAGTTCAGAAAGTGAAAACTCAAGTTTTGATGACGGCCATCATACAAAACTTGAAAAAGTGGGCCAAACTCCGCTCGTTACAGAAAATTGGTCTCCACCTCACATATAAAATTATAGAAGATTCTGTCTGATTGTTCAAACCATTATATTTCTGAAAAATCACCAGAAAGTTCACAGAAATTCCATGGACACAATTGTTTTTCAACAATGTGA
>NZ_JAJOZE010000025.1 GCF_021166585.1 Metabacillus kandeliae | reverse complement strand
TTTGGTTCGCCCAGCATGGGCGAACTCTAACGGGTGAGAGTCCCGAGTACGACCTTAAGTAGCGGTAAGTACATAGCCGAAAGCAAGGGTGTCCACGGCGACGTGGAATCTGAAGGAAGCTCGAGGCAAACCTCCGGTCTGACGCACAGAAATCATATAAGAGGCAACGTTAGAGGATAAGACTGCCAAAGAAGTTGAAGTCCAGTAGCTACTGTTCTTTCGTTGTAAATATGGCAGATAGATGGAGGGAAAGAGTTCGCACCTTA
Organism: Metabacillus kandeliae; assembly: GCF_021166585.1. Classification (GTDB taxonomy): domain Bacteria; phylum Bacillota; class Bacilli; order Bacillales; family Bacillaceae; genus Metabacillus_B; species Metabacillus_B kandeliae. The sequence continues at coordinate 1,594 of NZ_JAJOZE010000025.1, read as the reverse complement.
ACTGGGGAGATCTCATGAATCTGTACCAAACCCCTGCAGTGATGCAGGACTGGATCATGAGAAGTCAGCAGAAGCCGTAGTAGTGAAGATGTCTAACGAAAGTTAGAAGGAGCGAAGGGCTGAACAATTTTATCGTTATGGAAATCTCTATTGGGAGAGGAAACAGACCACTGGCGAAAAGCGAGAAAGTGGATACCGACTCTACGAGAAGGAAGGGAAATAGCAGGCATGTACGAAAGGAAATTATTAGATGCGATTCTTGACAAAGAGAATCTGAACCAAGCATTCAAACAAGTAAAGAGAAACAAGGGTGCGGCCGGGGTTGATGGAATGACGATTGAAGAATTGGAAGAACATTTGAAGAAGAATAAGGATGAAATCATCCGGCAAATTCGTCAAAGGAAATTCCAGCCCCAGCCAGTGTTGAGAGTAGAAATTCCGAAGTCAAATGGCGGAGTGCGACTGTTGGGAATACCGACTGTCACAGACCGAGTCATTCAACAAGCTGTGGCGCAGGTCCTGTCCCCACTATTTGATAGGGAATTTAGTGAATACAGCTATGGATTCAGACCAAACCGCTATGCGGAAATGGCCATCCTCAAGGCGCTGGAATTCATGAATGATGGGTATGACTGGATTGTCGACATTGACTTGGAACGCTTCTTTGACACGGTCCATCATGACCGGTTAATGAATCTTGTATCAAGAATAGTGGACGATGGAGATGTCATCTCCCTGATCCGGAAGTTTCTAATCAGCGGTGTTCAAATCAACGAAGAGTACAAAGAAACCATCATTGGCACGCCGCAAGGTGGAAACCTGTCCCCTTTGTTAAGCAACATCATGCTCAATGAACTGGATCAGGAGCTTGAAAGCCGTGGACTAAACTTTGTGAGATACGCCGATGACTGTATCATTATGGTCAAGAGCGAAATGGCAGCCAGACGAGTCATGAGATCGGTGACAAAATTTATTGAAGAAAAACTAGGTCTCATTGTCAATGCCAAGAAATCGAAAATAACCAAACCGAACGATCCCAATATGAAATTCCTGGGCTTTGGCTTCTTCCGGGACTACCAAGAGGGTTTATACAAAGCGAAACCACATCGAAAATCGGTGGAAACCTTTCAATATAAACTAAAGCAGCTGACCAGGAAGAATTGGAGTGTGGATACCAAATTCCAGGTTGAGCGAATCAACCAGCTCGTCAGAGGGTGGGTCAACTACTTTAAAATAGGAGTTATGAAAACACTCCTCAAGAACATCGATGCCCACACACGGTTCCGACTGAGAATGTGCATATGGAAGAAGTGGAAGACACCTAAGAACCGCCGAAAGAATCTAATCAAATTGGGAATGAACCGAAATGATGCTTACAAAAACAGTCATACAAGCAAAGGGCCAGCCCGTATTGCATCTTCATGGGTACTCACCACAACCATAACAAATAAGAGACTAGCCGCATTTGGGCTAGTCCCCGGAGTCCAGCACTACACGAAAATACATGCCTAGAATAAAATTGAACCGCCGTATACGGATCCGTACGTACGGTGGTGTGAGAGGTCGGGGGTTAATCACTCCCTCCTACTCGATT
>NZ_JAJOZE010000024.1 GCF_021166585.1 Metabacillus kandeliae | reverse complement strand
TGAAATGTACAAAGTCAACCAGGAAGCGGCCAAGCAGACAACAGAATACATCAACGCCAAAAATGAACAGGCTGAAGCAAGACGAGTCGAAAAAGCCATGATCGAAAAAGAGAACCGGCCCTGGTATGAAAAAGGCTGGGACATGGCCTCAGACTTCGTCGGTGAAGTCTCCGGCTACTATGATGCAAAACGCGCAGCAACTGGCGTCGACCCTGTAACAGGCAGGAAACTCAGTGAGGCAGAACGCATCGCAGCCGGCGCCATGGCCGTTGCCGGATTCATCCCTGTCCTCGGCTGGGCAGGACGCGCAGCTAAAGGCGGCAAGGCGATCTACTCAACTGTAAAAGGAGTCACAGCAGCCTCGAAAACAATGGACGCCTATAAAACGGTTAAAGGCATGGAGATCCTGGGTAAAACTGAAAAAGGCATCTACGGCCTCGTTAGTGCGAATGGCCTGGCGGAAGGGATTACAGGAAGGGACATGTTCGGCAATCAGCTGACAGATGAGCAGAGGAAGAACAGTTTGTTTGCTGGATTGACGATGCTGGGGATCGGCGGGGCTGGTGCGGCGCTGGATAAGTATGGGCCTAAGATTCCAGTGCCTAATATAACGAAGCCTAAAATGCCGTTTAGTAATGAGCACATTAAATCACTTCAAAATAAAGCTAATGAAGCGTTAAGTCATATCAAAAATAAAGTAGGCGAATTAAAACTTCCTATAAGAATTAAAAATGAGGTATTAGTTTCTCCACAAGGGCAGAAATTTCCTATTCTCACTATTGAAAAAGAACCTTTAAAGAAACTATATCCTATGGCTTTTTCAGCTAAGTCTGGGGAAAATGTAAAAATTAATATTAAGTCTATAGTAGGAAAGAAAGATTTAGATGATTATAGGGCCGAACTTAATGTTTCTAAAACACATACGATAGCAGTTGGAAAGGCAGAAATACCAATATTAGAAAATTCAGTGTTTAAAGGAGCTTCCCCTGAAGTTAGAAATCAGGCTAACTTACCATCGCTAGATGTAGTAAAACCAGATAGGGAATTCAAAGCGCCATATGACCATATTAAGAATCCGAAGTTAGCTCAATTTACTCGACATGCTGAAGAAGGAGTACTTAATGAGTTTAATGATGCCGTGATTAAAACCGGCATAGACCCTAAAGAAGTCACAGGGAATTTATACATTCATCAATCAAACCCTCGAGGCGTGTGTAATAAATGTACTAAAGGCTTAAATAAACCTTTTCCAGAAGATAAATGCGGAATTTTTTATCAGGCAAGCATGAAATACCCTAATTTAAAGATAATTGTTACTTCTGAAATTGATGAGTCGGTAAAAACTAATGGGCTAACCTCTTTTATATTGCAGAATGGTAAAATAATTTGTAAGTAAACTTAAGACAAGAGGTGTATTATGATTAATGTTTCTACTATATACAGCTTTAACAATTATATAAAGGTTGCTTGTACCTTAACAATCGCTGAAAAAGTTTTTAAAGAGGTAAGTGAAAGTGACATTAGATATGCAGAAGGAAGAAAATCATTGGACGCTTGTTGGCTTTGGGTAGAAAGAGGAGATATTAATGCTGATAGTCTATATGAATTAATAGATAATGAAGATTTTACAGGTATCTCTGAATATGCAGAGGAAGAAGAAGACTTAAATATTGCCAGGTTATGGTCGCTACTAGTGGATGCTGTTTCCTATACAGCTTGGCAAGCATATAAAAAAGAAGGAGCTAAATATCTACCCCAATCTTTAGAAGGTATAAAAGATGAAAGTATAGAAGTCTATATAAACAGTGCAACAGAAACTACTTTTATAAATGATGAAGAGATAGAAGAGATATTAGAGAGAATACTAGCAGAATATGAAGAGTTAAAAGATATTATTATAACCAAAGAGTATTTTCTTAACAAAATTAAAGTCTGAATGCTGTTATTTTTAAAGAGAAACCAAGAGAGCGATTTCTTGGTTTCTTTCATTAGATATTTATAGTTTCTTGTTTTCGTCCGGAAGTGAAGAATTCTGCCTATATGGCAATTTACTGTTGCATTACATATAGCAAAAGTTAGGCAGAAACATTAATATTAAACGCCCCAAAGAGATTTCCCCCATGAAAACCCTCACCAAAATCATCAGCAACCACCGCTTCATCTTAAAACCGTCGCCACCCCTGAATTCCAGGCATAGCGCCTATAGTCCACATTAGCCAGATCAATTCCTATAGGGAAAAGGGGACAGGAACCTTGATTGCAGTCCATTCGCAATGCAAAAACAATGGTCGGACAGCAGCAGAATGAC
>NZ_JAJOZE010000023.1 GCF_021166585.1 Metabacillus kandeliae | reverse complement strand
CGATAGGTTAAGTTAGTAAGGGCGCACGGTGGATGCCTTGGCACTAGGAGCCGATGAAGGACGGTACTAACACCGATATGCTTCGGGGAGCTGTAAGTAAGCTTTGATCCGGAGATTTCCGAATGGGGGAACCCATTGCTCGTAATGGAGCAGTATCCTTGCCTGAATTCATAGGGCATGGAAGGCAGACCCGGGGAACTGAAACATCTAAGTACCCGGAGGAAGAGAAAGCAAATGCGATTCCCTGAGTAGCGGCGAGCGAAACGGGATCAGCCCAAACCAGAAGGCTTGCCTTCTGGGGTTGTAGGACACTCAACACGGAGTTACAAAGGAACGGGGTAAGCGAAGCGGTCTGGAAAGGCCCGCCAAAGAAGGTAACAGCCCTGTAGCTGAAACTTCGTTCCCTCCTGAGTGGATCCTGAGTACGGCGGGACACGAGAAATCCCGTCGGAATCCGGGAGGACCATCTCCCAAGGCTAAATACTCCCTAGTGACCGATAGTGAACCAGTACCGTGAGGGAAAGGTGAAAAGCACCCCGGAAGGGGAGTGAAACAGATCCTGAAACCGTGTGCCTACAAGTAGTCAGAGCCCGTTAACGGGTGATGGCGTGCCTTTTGTAGAATGAACCGGCGAGTTGCGATTACGTGCAAGGTTAAGTTGAAGAGACGGAGCCGCAGCGAAAGCGAGTCTGAATAGGGCGCTTACAGTACGTGGTCGCAGACCCGAAACCAGGTGATCTACCCATGTCCAGGGTGAAGTTCAGGTAACACTGAATGGAGGCCCGAACCCACGCACGTTGAAAAGTGCGGGGATGAGGTGTGGGTAGCGGAGAAATTCCAATCGAACCTGGAGATAGCTGGTTCTCTCCGAAATAGCTTTAGGGCTAGCCTCAAGGTAAGAGTCTTGGAGGTAGAGCACTGATTGGACTAGGGGCCCCCATCGGGTTACCGAATTCAGTCAAACTCCGAATGCCAAAGACTTATCCTTGGGAGTCAGACTGCGAGTGATAAGATCCGTAGTCGAAAGGGAAACAGCCCAGACCGCCAGCTAAGGTCCCCAAGTATCCGTTAAGTGGAAAAGGATGTGGGGTTGCTTAGACAACCAGGATGTTGGCTTAGAAGCAGCCACCATTTAAAGAGTGCGTAATAGCTCACTGGTCGAGTGACCCTGCGCCGAAAATGTACCGGGGCTAAACGGATCACCGAAGCTGCGGACTGTTCTTCGAACAGTGGTAGGAGAGCGTTCTAAGGGCTGAGAAGCAGGACCGGAAGGACCTGTGGAGCGCTTAGAAGTGAGAATGCCGGTATGAGTAGCGAAAGAGGGGTGAGAATCCCCTCCACCGAATGCCTAAGGTTTCCTGAGGAAGGCTCGTCCGCTCAGGGTTAGTCGGGACCTAAGCCGAGGCCGAAAGGCGTAGGCGATGGACAACAGGTTGAAATTCCTGTACCACCTCCTCACCATTTGAGCAATGGGGGGACGCAGGAGGATAGGGCAAGCGCGCTGTTGGATATGCGCGTCCAAGCAGTTAGGCTGGAAAGCAGGCAAATCCGCTTTCCTCAGAAGGCTGAGCTGTGATGGCGAGGGAAATTAAGTACCGAAGTTCCTGATTCCACACTGCCTAGAAAAGCCTCTAGCGAGGTGAGAGGTGCCCGTACCGCAAACCGACACAGGTAGGCGAGGAGAGAATCCTAAGGTGATCGAGAGAACTCTCGTTAAGGAACTCGGCAAAATGACCCCGTAACTTCGGGAGAAGGGGTGCTTCTCTGGGTGAATAGCCCGGAAAAGCCGCAGTGAATAGGCCCAGGCGACTGTTTAGCAAAAACACAGGTCTCTGCGAAGCCGCAAGGCGAAGTATAGGGGCTGACGCCTGCCCGGTGCTGGAAGGTTAAGAGGAGAGGTTAGCGCAAGCGAAGCTTTGAATCGAAGCCCCAGTAAACGGCGGCCGTAACTATAACGGTCCTAAGGTAGCGAAATTCCTTGTCGGGTAAGTTCCGACCCGCACGAAAGGCGTAACGATCTGGGCACTGTCTCAACGAGAGACTCGGTGAAATTATAGTACCTGTGAAGATGCAGGTTACCCGCGACAGGACGGAAAGACCCCGTGGAGCTTTACTGCAGCCTGATATTGAATTTTGGCACAGCTTGTACAGGATAGGTAGGAGCCTTGGAAGCCGGAGCGCCAGCTTCGGTGGAGGCATTGGTGGGATACTACCCTGGCTGTGTTGAACTTCTAACCCGCGGCCCTTATCGGGCCGGGAGACAGTGTCAGGCGGGCAGTTTGACTGGGGCGGTCGCCTCCTAAAATGTAACGGAGGCGCCCAAAGGTTCCCTCAGAATGGTTGGAAATCATTCGCAGAGTGTAAAGGCACAAGGGAGCTTGACTGCGAGACCTACAAGTCGAGCAGGGACGAAAGTCGGGCTTAGTGATCCGGTGGTTCCGCATGGAAGGGCCATCGCTCAACGGATAAAAGCTACCCCGGGGATAACAGGCTTATCTCCCCCAAGAGTCCACATCGACGGGGAGGTTTGGCACCTCGATGTCGGCTCATCGCATCCTGGGGCTGTAGTCGGTCCCAAGGGTTGGGCTGTTCGCCCATTAAAGCGGTACGCGAGCTGGGTTCAGAACGTCGTGAGACAGTTCGGTCCCTATCCGTCGCGGGCGCAGGAAATTTGAGAGGAGCTGTCCTTAGTACGAGAGGACCGGGATGGACGCACCGCTGGTGTACCAGCTGTCTTGCCAAAGGCATCGCTGGGTAGCTACGTGCGGAAGGGATAAGTGCTGAAAGCATCTAAGCATGAAGCCCCCCTCAAGATGAGATTTCCCATTCTTTATGAAGTAAGATCCCTGAAAGATGATCAGGTAGATAGGTCCGGGGTGGAAGCGTGGTGACACGTGGAGCTGACGGATACTAATCGATCGAGGACTTAACCTA
>NZ_JAJOZE010000022.1 GCF_021166585.1 Metabacillus kandeliae | reverse complement strand
CTCCTTTTTAAAATGGGGATAGAGACTATACCTCAGACCATCTCTTCCCCCAAATAACACCAAACCAAATAAGGTACCTTCTCCTCTGTAATCTCCAGAAACTGCGTAATATAAACAAGATCATCACTGGAATGGCTCAGGAGGAGATCATACCACCATTCTGTTTCATATCTGGAAATCATCCCTAGGTTATACAAGATTAAATAATGCGAAAGCAATTCAGGGAGAGGAAACAAGTCTTCCTCTATATTAGGCAGTGCAAAAGATTGCTCCTTCTGGCTGAACATGAGCTTCTGGCTGAAGAAGGGATTTATTTGCCGGCTGCTGGTGAAGGTGGCATATTCTTCATTTAAGGTTAGGTTTTCAAGTGAAAAGCCAAGCTCTTTTCCTAAACGTTCTGCAAACCGCTGTGGAGTAAGATGATAGGTGTCTGCCATATGAATAGGCAGCTTCCATCTTTCCTGCTCTCTGGTTACATATGACAGGTGAGCTTTGCTGCCGAGAAGGACAAAAGATTGTTCCATTTCAGGTATTTTTTTCATTAAAGTATGCATGGAAAATTTGTCTGCTTCGACTCCTTTTAAGTCAAAGAGTTTAAAGCAGGCATGGGCATAGAGGCCGTTTTTCTGAATTTTTACTTCATCAGAGAGAAATTGATAGTGCTGTTTTTTCTTTTTTCTTGTAGTGACGCCATGGGCCAGAACGGATGAGGTTTCCGGATAGTAAGGATCAATGGTCAGGATACAGGCTTTTAGGAGCTGGACGAGTCCATAAAAATAAAGGATTGGCTTCAGCTGAACAGGGGCTATTTTTCCCTGCTGAAAAAAGCTTTCAGCATGCTTAAGTGCGTATGTAAACGGGTAGCTGTTTTGATAGGCGCATTCGCTGGCATTGGGAATGCCCAGCTTTTGGTACTTTCTTTCAAGACCATTTTGAACAGCATGGGTGGAGAGGAAGATATGGAATTTGGACCAGGTCATGCAAAAATCCCTCCGATTTCTTATTTTCTAAAAATTTAATTATTTTTCCTGTCCTTGACAGCTTCTTGTCGGTATTGTTAATCTACTAATAATATTTTGCCGAGTTAAGGGGGATTTTATATGTGGAATAATAAATTTGCTAAAGAAGGCTTGACGTTTGATGATGTTCTTTTGGTCCCCGCTGAATCAGAGGTTCTGCCGAGAGATGTAAATTTGCAGGTTGAATTGACACCGACCTTGAAGCTGAATCTCCCAATTATCAGTGCTGGAATGGACACTGTTACAGAAGCACAGATGGCGATTGCCATGGCGCGGCAGGGGGGTCTTGGGATTATTCACAAAAACATGTCGATTGAGCAGCAGGCAGAGCAGGTCGATAAAGTAAAGCGGTCAGAGCGCGGCGTTATTACGAACCCTTTCTTTCTGACACCTGATCATCAAGTATTTGATGCTGAGCACTTAATGGGCAAGTACCGGATTTCCGGTGTTCCGGTTGTAAACAATGAGGACGAGCAAAAGCTTGTGGGCATTATTACTAACCGCGATCTTCGGTTTATTCAGGATTATTCCATTAAAATCTCTGATGTGATGACAAAAGAGGGGCTTGTGACAGCTCCGGTAGGAACAACTCTTGAGGAAGCGGAAAGGCTCCTTCAACAGTATAAAATTGAAAAATTGCCGCTTACGGACGAAAATGGCATACTAAAAGGCCTTATTACGATCAAGGATATTGAGAAAGTGATTGAGTTTCCGAATTCCGCGAAGGATCAGCAGGGACGTCTTTTGGCAGGTGCCGCTGTCGGTGTGACAGCTGATACAATGGTTCGGGTAGAAAAGCTTGCAGAAGCAGGTGTTGATGTAATTGTCGTAGATACGGCGCACGGCCATTCAAAAGGCGTTTTGGAAATGATTAAAAAAATCCGTACCGCTTATCCTGATTTGAATATTATTGCAGGAAATGTGGCGACAGGCGAAGCAACAAAGGCGCTGATCGAAGCAGGAGCAAACATAGTAAAAGTAGGCATTGGACCTGGTTCTATTTGTACAACCCGAGTTGTGGCAGGAGTCGGCGTTCCGCAGATTACGGCTGTTTACGATTGTGCAACAGAAGCAAGAAAGCACGGTGTTCCGGTGATCGCTGATGGCGGAATCAAGTATTCAGGAGATATTGTCAAAGCTCTTGCAGCAGGCGGACATGCTGTCATGCTCGGCAGCTTGCTTGCCGGTACGACTGAGAGTCCTGGGGAAACGGAAATTTACCAGGGCAGAAGATTCAAAGTATACAGAGGCATGGGTTCAGTCAGTGCGATGGAAAAAGGAAGCAAGGACAGATACTTCCAGGAAGATAACAAGAAGTTTGTTCCTGAGGGCATTGAAGGGCGGATTGCTTATAAAGGCCCTGCTGCTGAAACCATTTATCAGATGGTCGGCGGATTGCGTTCCGGAATGGGCTATTGCGGGTCAAAAGATCTTGAGGAGCTTCGCGAGAAATCGCAGTTTATCAGGATGACAGGCGCAGGATTAATTGAAAGCCATCCGCACGATGTGCAGATTACGAAGGAATCGCCAAATTACTCCAGGTAATCCAAGTTGTAATCAAATAACGACTTTTTGACAGAGTCACCTGACTCTGTCTATTTTTTTTGGTTTCATTATGATAAAATTGAATTTGTTGTGTAAAAATAGCCCCTAAAAAGCTGTTTTTCAAAGTATTTTATAAATGGGCAGACAACTTAATAGAGAGATAGATTTATGAATAATCCACGGAGGTAATCAGTTTGAGCATCATGAAATTAAAGCGTTGCTTCGCAGTCCTTTTGGCCGTTACTTTAGTCTTCAGTTTAATTACCCCTCTACGGCAGGCATCAGCCGCATCTGATCCAATCAGCATAAGTGCAAAAGCCTCCATCCTTGTAGACGCCGCTTCCGGAAAGATTCTTTACGGAAACAATATTGATGAACAGCTTCCGGTTGCCAGCATGGCTAAAGCCATGACAGAGTACCTTGTGCTTGAGTCAATACATAAGGGTAAAATTAAGTGGGATCAAACCTATACACCAGACGAATACGTTTATAAGATTTCCCAGATTCGCGGATTGTCAAACGTTCCTCTTAGAAGAGACGGTTCCTATACAGTCAGGGAGCTTTATGAAGCAATGGCGATTTACTCTGCAAACGGTGCAGCAATTGCACTTGCAGAAGTGATAGCCGGTTCAGAAACAAACTTCATAAAAATGATGAATGACAAGGCTAAGCAGCTCGGCTTGAAACGATATGAGTTTGTAAATGCAACAGGCCTTGAAAACAGCGATTTAATGGGTATGCAGCCGGAAGGAACAACGGCAGACCAGGAGAACACAATGTCTGCAAGAGACATGGCCCTTCTTTCTCAGCGCCTTATCACGGATTATCCTGAAATGATTGAAACAGCAAGCATTTCCCGCAAGACTTTTAAAGAAGGTACAGATATGCCGAACTATAACTGGATGCTGAAAGGATTAATTTATGAGTATCCAGGAGTTGACGGTTTGAAAACAGGTTCAACTTCTTCAGCCGGTTCTTGCTTTACTGCTACGGCAAAGCGCGGAAACATGCGCGTGATTTCCGTTGTGCTGAATGCTACAGACGGAACGGGCGATATTAAAACACCGCGTTTTAAAGAAACAAAGAAATTGCTTGATTATGCTTTTAATAACTTTACAGTTGAACAGCTTTTCCCGAAAAACTATCAATCCAAAAAGCAGCCAACTGTTCCTGTTGTGGACGGAAAAGGGAAAGAAGTTGCGATTCAGACAAATGCCCCAGTAGAAATGGCGATGCATAAAGGCGAAAAAGAGAACTATGAGCCGAAGCTGATCATCGATAAAAGCAAGCTGAATGACAAGGGCGAGCTTTCAGCACCTGTGAAAAAGGGTGCAAAAGTCGGTGTGATGAGCGTGGAATACAAAGGGAAAGAAAAACAGTACGGCTACCTGACAGGCAGCAATGCAGGCCAGGCGGATGTTGTAACGAAAGACAGCGTGGAAAAAGCAAATTGGTTTGTTCTGATGATGCGCGGCATCGGCGGATTTTTTGCCGGGATTTGGAATGGCGCCACTTCAGGAATCCAAGGCTGGTTTAAATAATGAAACGAAAGAATCTCTGTTAAAGCAGAGGTTCTTTCTTTAAATTTTCCATTTTTATTCCCGTTTAAAAAGATAGGATTTTCGGGATAGATAAGATAAAATAGAAGATATGATTTTAGAAATAGGCTTCGTCATATTCTTACATCCACCTTATATTTTCGAAAAATTTCGTGGATTTTAGCTATAAAGCCTAATATATTCCAAGGGGGAACCTTACATGACAAATAGAGGGACAGAACGCGTTAAACGAGGAATGGCCGAAATGCAAAAAGGCGGCGTCATCATGGACGTTGTGAATGCAGAGCAGGCAAAGATTGCTGAGGAAGCAGGAGCAGTAGCCGTTATGGCTCTTGAAAGAGTACCGGCTGATATTCGCGCAGCAGGCGGCGTTGCCCGCATGGCAGATCCGACAATCGTTGAAGCGGTCATGCAGGCTGTTACCATCCCAGTCATGGCGAAAGCACGCATTGGCCATATCGTAGAAGCTAGAGTTCTCGAGGCAATGGGTGTCGATTATATCGATGAAAGTGAAGTATTAACTCCTGCTGATGAGGAGTATCATATCAATAAACGTGATTACACTGTACCATTTGTGTGCGGATGCCGTGACCTTGGCGAAGCGACACGCCGCATAGCTGAAGGAGCTTCAATGCTTCGGACAAAAGGCGAGCCAGGAACAGGCAACATTGTTGAAGCTGTCCGCCATATGAGAAAAGTGAACGCTCAAATCCGCAAAATTGCGGGCATGAATGAGGATGAGCTGATGACAGAAGCTAAGCTTCTAGGCGCGCCATATGAGCTGCTGCTTTCCATCAGAAGCGAAGGCCGTCTTCCAGTCGTGAACTTTGCAGCCGGCGGCGTAGCAACGCCTGCTGACGCAGCGCTGATGATGCAGCTTGGCGCTGACGGCGTGTTTGTAGGTTCCGGCATTTTCAAATCAGACAATCCGGCAAAATTCGCCCGTGCGATTGTGGAAGCAACAACGCATTATGAAGATTATGAGCTGATTGCAAACCTGTCTAAAGATCTTGGAACTGCGATGAAAGGCATCGAAATTTCAACATTGCTGCCAGAGAACCGCATGCAGGAGCGCGGCTGGTAAAAGGAGTTTTTCAACATGTTTAAAATTGGTGTTTTAGCCCTGCAAGGAGCTTTCAGAGAGCATATTCGCTCCATTCAGGCCTGCGGAGCAGAGGGGATTGCTGTGAAGAAGGCATCCCAGCTTGATGAACTGGACGGACTGATCATTCCCGGCGGTGAAAGTACAGCGATTCGCCGGCTGATTGATAAATATGAGTTTATGGGCCCTCTGAAAGAATTTGCGGCAAAGAAACCTGTGTTCGGCACTTGTGCAGGATTAATTCTGCTGGCAAAGTCTATTGAAGGACAGGAGGATGCCCACCTTGGCGTAATGGATATAAAGGTGGCGCGCAATTCATTCGGCCGCCAGCGCGAAAGCTTTGAGGCGGAATTGAACATTACCGGTGCAGGAGAAAATTTTGTCGGTGTGTTCATCAGAGCGCCTCATATAGTGGAAGCAGGCGAGGATGTTGAAGTCCTTTGCAAGCATAACGGCCGCATTGTGGCAGCGAGGCAGGGCAACTTTCTTGGATGCTCGTTCCATCCTGAATTGACGGATGATCACCGCGTTACCTGCCTGTTTTTAGAGATGGTAAAAGAAGCTTCTGCTAAAACAGCTGTATAAAACGGTTGAAACTGATCCAAACTTGTAGTAAATTATGTAATATCATAACTTAAAGCATTGATAGGAATCAGTAGCAAGATATTCTTTCTGCAGAGAGCCGGTGGCAGGTGGAAACCGGTGTAAGAAGCTTGTGAATCCATCCTTGAGTGAAATATTGAAATTCAGTAGATATTTCCGGTCATGGCCGTTATCATGTTAGAGCTGGAGAACAATTTGTTCTCAATTAGGGTGGCATCGCGGGTTCAACTCCCGTCCCTTTTATTAGGGACGGGAGTTTTTTATTTTCCAGGCTATGTTAAAGAGGGATGTAGATTTTTCCGCCCTGTTGATTGGAGTGGCAGGCGGGAGACTCCTGCGGGAGCAGCGGGACAGGTGAGACCCCGCAGGCGCTAAAGCGCCGAGGAGGCTCACCGCCCGCCCCGCGGAAAGCGGATGCCTGAAACGGAAATCAACAGCCAAATTTAACAGAGCTATTTTCTAAAAAAAGGAGAGATACGTGTGCTTGATATTAAAATATTGCGCCAGAACTTTGAAGAGGTAAAAAGCAAGCTTCAGCACAGAGGCGAGGATTTAGCGGATTTTGAAAAATTTGAGGATCTTGATAAACGCCGCAGGGAACTGATTATCCAGACTGAAGAATTGAAAAGCAAACGGAACGAGGTTTCCGGCCAGATCGCGAAGATGAAAAAAGAGAAGCAGGACGCGGATCACCTGATTGCAGAAATGCGCGAAGTAGGGGACAAAATTAAAGAATTGGATGATGTTCTTCGTGTGGTGGAAGAATCACTGGAAAATCTGATGCTGTCCATACCGAATATTCCGCATGAAAGTGTTCCTGTCGGCGATACAGAGGATGACAATGTGGAAGTGAGAACATGGGGCGAGCTTCCGGAGTTCAGCTTTGAGGCAAAAGCGCACTGGGATGTTGCCGATCACCTCGGAATTCTTGATTTTGAGCGGGCAAGCAAAGTAACAGGCAGCCGCTTTGTATTCTACAAAGGTCTCGGAGCACGACTTGAAAGAGCCTTGTTCAACTTTATGCTTGATCTGCATGTGGATGAGCATGGATACACGGAAATTCTGCCTCCATTGATGGTAAACAGAGCAAGCATGACTGGAACTGGTCAGCTTCCGAAATTTGAAGAAGATGCGTTCAAAATTACTGAAGAAGATTACTTCCTGATCCCGACAGCTGAGGTTCCTGTGACAAACATGCATCGCGATGAAATTTTGCCGCTTGATGCGCTTCCGATTAACTATGCCGCATTCAGTGCCTGCTTCCGTTCTGAAGCGGGATCTGCTGGACGCGATACACGCGGTTTGATCCGCCAGCATCAATTTAATAAAGTGGAGCTTGTCAAATTCGTTAAGCCGGAAGATTCCTATGCAGAACTGGAAAAGCTGACAGGGCATGCTGAAAAAGTGCTTCAGCTCCTCGGCCTGCCGTACCGTGTGCTGAGCATGTGCACAGCTGATCTCGGGTTCACTGCAGCCAAGAAATATGATCTGGAAGTATGGCTGCCAAGCTATGGCACATACAGAGAGATTTCTTCTTGCTCCAACTTTGCAAGCTTCCAGGCGCGCCGTGCGAATATCCGCTTCCGTCCTGAAGCAAATGCAAAGCCTGAGCATGTGCATACATTGAACGGATCAGGACTTGCCCTTGGCCGCACAGTTGCTGCTATTTTGGAAAACTATCAGCAAGAGGATGGCAGTGTTGTTATTCCTGAAGTGCTTAGACCTTATATGGGCGGAAAAGAAGTTATTATTCCATAGGACTCTGCGATTTAAATAACAGAAATTTTTATGAAAACAATCTTTCTAAAAAAACTTTGAAACAAACGTTGACAAGAATTAATTTATTATGATATATTAATTCTTGTCGATACGGAGGAATACCCAAGTCTGGCTGAAGGGATCGGTCTTGAAAACCGACAGGGGTGTCAAAGCCCGCGGGGGTTCGAATCCCTCTTCCTCCTCCATTTTGATTAACATTAAGCATTTAATAAACGCGCATATAAATTGGAGAATTCGCTGCACAGCCTGTGCAGCGAATTTTTTTCTTTGTGGGCTATTTATTGATTTCCCGCTTTTCAAATCCGTCCTTTCTTTGCGATGTAATGTTGAACCCCCTGCCGGCTGGCAGGGGGTTTG
>NZ_JAJOZE010000021.1 GCF_021166585.1 Metabacillus kandeliae | reverse complement strand
ACTTGTTTGCCTCTCAAGAGGCGACTTGATTATCATAACATCTTGGCCGCTTGCTTGTCAACATGTTTTTTCGTTTCTTTGTTTCAGTTCATGTTGCGTCTTTAACAGCGACGAATAATAATATACCATCCATAGAAAATAGTGTCAACAGAAAATATAAAAAAACAAATGGGATCCCATTTGTTTTTTTACTCTGTCTGCATTTACGCTAATATGACGGTTTTAATCACAAGCAGTGCAGCTATTCCTGGCAGGCCAAGGATGCCTGAAATAGCTGATGTTGCAAGATTAATGGGAAGGTGAAGATTCATAGCTGCACCGGCTGCGTTTAATAAAAACAGGCAGAATGCTCCGGCCGTGATTTGGATCAGCAGCTTTCCCGCAAATTTCAGCGGCTTTGCTTTTGCGCCTGCTAAAAGCAGCAAAAGAATGCCTCCGCCCAAAATGGAAATGATGACAATCGGCTCCATTTCCTCACTCACTTTCCTTCATCCTTAGTACAAGCTTATGAAAAATGAGGAGGATTAGAACTTAAACTATTACCTGCTGAATTTGACGTTTCGATGCTTCGCTTCTTTCAGCAGATAAAAATATTTCGCTTCTGCTACCTTTAATTCGTACAGAACTTCAGGGGAGGGCTCCAAGCTTTTATCAATCAGCTGCTTCTGCCGGTTCCATTCGTTTTTGTTCTTGATGAGGTCGTCCATCAGCATTTGATTAAATTCTTTTCTAAGCCAGCCTTTTCGGCGAAATAGCATCGTATATCCCCCTTTATAGTTCTCTTCGTCCTTCAAGGGCTTTGGAGAGTGTCACTTCGTCTGCATACTCAAGGTCTCCGCCTACTGGCAGACCGTGGGCAATCCTTGTAATTTTAATGCCTGTCGGCTTAAGAAGCCGGGAAATATACATGGCCGTTGCTTCCCCTTCGATATTCGGATTGGTGGCAAGGATAACTTCCTGCACAGTGTCATCCTGAAGCCGCTTTAAAAGGTCTGGTATATTAATATCTTCCGGACCAATCCCTTCCATAGGAGAGATGGCGCCATGAAGCACATGATAAAGACCGTTGAACTCCCGCATTTTCTCCAGTGCAATAACATCCTTAGGGTCTTGAAGAACGCAGATAACGGATTTGTCCCTTCTCGGATCCTCGCAAATGTAGCAAGGGTCCTGATCGGTTATATGTCCGCAGATTGAGCAGTAAGTCAGATTCCGCTTTGCGCTGACAAGGGCCTTTGCAAAATCAAGCACGGTGTCTTCCTTCATGCTTAATACAAAAAAAGCCAGGCGGACGGCCGTTTTCGGGCCGATCCCCGGCAGTTTCATAAAGCTGTCAATCAGCTTTGAAATCGGTTCTGGGTAGTGCATGAATTCTCCTCCTAGAACATACCAGGCAAGTTCATTCCTTTAGTAAACTGCCCCATTGTATCCTGTGCAATGTCTTCCATCTTCTTAAGGGCTTCGTTCGTTGCAGCAAGCACAAGGTCCTGCAGCATTTCGATGTCCTCTGGATCAACAACTTCTTCTTTGATAACGATATCTGTTACCTGCTTCTTGCCGTTAACCGTAACAGTTACCATTCCACCGCCTGCAGTGCCTTCAACTGTTTTCTCTACAAGCTCTTCCTGAGCCTTTTCCATATCCTTTTGCATCTTCTGCATTTGTTTCATCATCTTTTGCATGTTACCCATGCCGCCTCCGCCACGCATCATATAAATCTCCTCCAATATCAGTCTTTTATTTCAATGAGCTCATCTCCGACCAGCTTTTTCGCTTCTGCAATCAGCGGGTCTTCTTCTTTCTGCTCGTTACTGTCATCATCACGCTGTCCCTGGATGAATTCTTCTCTTATTTTAACCCAATCCTGCTCTGGTACGCCAACCATTTCAACTGTTTTGCCCAGTAAATTTTGAAGAATTCCCTCCATATTGGTTCGAACCTGGTTATTGTTTTCTGCCACCATCTTGCAATGAATTTCATATTTGAATTTCAATACAAAGGCTGTGCTTGATGCAGCAACCGGTTCGCTGTCATTCAGCAAGGCTGCGTGCGACACTTTGTTTTGCTGCTTCAGGTAGTCCAATAGCTTGCTCCACTGATTTTTCAGATGGTCAAGGTCTTGTCTAGTGGCGTCCTTCAATATTTCTTTGATTCGGCCAATCGGCGTTTTGAACCCGCTCCTTATAGCCTTTGGCTGTTTCGGTTCGGCTGGGGCCGTTCCAGCTGCAGCCTGAACACCGTTCTTCTTCAGCTGCTGCAGCTCTGCTTCAAGCTGTTTCACTTTGCCTGAGAGCTCCATATAGTCATCCGGAAGCCTTGCTTCACTTGAAGAATAAGGTTGTGAAAGCTTAACCACCGCTACTTCAAGGAAAATCCTCGGGTGATTTGTCCATTTCATTTCCTGCTGGCTTTTGTTTAAAATTCCAATGACTTCATAGATCCGATCTGCTGTCATTTCATCTGCAAGAAGAGAAAACTCTTCATCGACCGAAATCCGTTCAAGCACTGACTCAAGCTTTGGCGCGCTTTTATATAGAAGCATATCTCTGAAATAATAGATAAAATCCTCTATAAACCTTGAAGCATCTTTTCCCTGATCCATTAAATCAGCCAGAGTTTTCAAGGCTTCCGCCGCATCACTGTTATAGATGGAACGGGCAAGCTGCGACAGCATTTTTTGGGAAACAGAGCCCGTAATTAACAGAGCATCATCCAATTCCACTTTATCGTCACTGAAGGAGATGGCCTGATCAAGAAGGCTTAAGGCATCCCGCATTCCGCCATCAGCAGCGCTTGCTATAACGTTAAGGGCTGCATCTTCTGCTTTTGTATCCTGGCCGGCCATGATTTCCTTCATGCGTCCGACAATTGCCCCGCTTGTAATCCGTTTAAGATCGAAACGCTGGCATCGGGAAATGATCGTGAGCGGTATTTTATGAGGCTCTGTAGTAGCTAGGATAAAAATGACGTGTTTAGGGGGTTCTTCCAGTGTTTTCAAGAGAGCGTTAAAGGCCCCCATTGAAAGCATGTGCACCTCATCCACAATGTAGACTTTATATTTAACTGCGGAAGGGGCAAATTTGACTTTATCGCGGATATCGCGAATTTCATCAACGCCGTTATTTGACGCTGCGTCTATTTCCAGCACGTCTGAAATGGAGCCGTCTGTAATTCCGCGGCAGGATGAACATTCATTGCACGGTTCTGCTGCAGGTGCCTTTTCACAGTTGACTGCCTTTGCAAAAATCTTCGCAACACTTGTTTTTCCTGTTCCTCTAGGTCCCGAAAACAAATAAGCGTGGGAAAATTTATTTTGGAGCAGGGCATTCTGCAGCGTGCGTGTAATATGTTCCTGTCCGACAACGTCATGGAATACTTGCGGCCTCCAAACGCGGTATAATGCCTGGTAGCTCAAAAAACGCCCCTCCTTCGATCTTCATCTCTTCCTATTATAACGCAGTCAATCTTCTTATTTCAAAATCATCGAGAAAGAAAACCTAAAGAAAAAACCCACTCAAATTGAGTGAGTTGAGTCTTATGTAATAACTGCCGTGCACCTTCCTTTGATTAGCAGCCATAGGCGTTACTCCAGCAGTTAGCTCAGCCCAGGCAACCCCGCGGCACATGTGAGCTTCCACTTAATGCTGCTTCCTTCCGGACCTGACATGGTTCATGGATTCACATTGCGCAGGACCCAGACGTCAACACCACTTACTAGAGGGCAGACCCTACAGTATACTAACCTAGGGAAGGGATTCGGCCTCGCTGGAGCGGATTGCGAGTACAGGGCACCGCTAATTCCCCGCTTAGCACGGCAAAATTGTTACCAATGTTAGGCGCTGTTTAACCAGCGCAATTTAAAGTATATACTCTTTTGGACAAAAAATCAATTTATCTCAGCTGTAAATTATTGTAATCGGCGTGCCTGCTTTTTCTTTTCTCTTAATGTACGGAAGAATTGACTCAGCATTTGGCCGCATTCTTCTTCGAGCACCCCTGCCGTTATTTCTGTCTGGTGATTAAAGCGGCTGTCCTGAAGGAGATTCATTAATGTTCCGGCACAGCCTCCTTTCGGATCAGCCGCACCGTAGACAACCCGTTTAATTCTTGAGAGGATAATGGCTCCTGAGCACATCGGACATGGTTCAAGCGTAACATACAGCGTTGTATTCTCCAGCCGCCATGTCCCCAGTTTTCTGCAGGCTTCGTCAATGGCAAGCATTTCAGCATGGGCAACAGACCGCTGTTCTGTTTCTCTAAGATTAAAACCGAAAGCTTGAGCTTCTCCTTCATGAACAAGCACTGCTCCAATCGGCACCTCTCCGATCGCTTCCGCCTTCTTCGCCTCTTCAATTGCAAGCTTCATAAAATACTCGTCTGTCACGTTCCATTACTCCGTTCCTGTATGATTAACCTTACTTTATAGGAAAGAAAACCATTCGTCAAAAAAGGACCAAAGTACATATTTAGCTGCTTCCCTTCATAATTTCTACCAAAGAGCTTTCTATAGAAGAAAGGAGGAATCAGCCATGCAGATTCATGTTGTCAAACAGGGGCAGTCAATCAATGAAATTGCCGGAATGTACGGCTCTACGGTAACGGATATTGTAAGGGCAAATGATCTTCCGAACCCAGACAGGCTGGTGATCGGCCAGACAGTGGTGATTCCGATTAAGGGGCAGTTTTATCTCGTAAAATCAGGGGACAGCTTTTACAGCATTGGTTCAGCATTTGGCGTTTCCGCTGAAACATTGGCCAAAATTAACGGACTTGATCTGAATAAGCCGCTTAAGCCGGGAGACCGCCTTTACATACCAGAGGCCCCAAAAAGAAAAGCAGAAGTAAACGCCTATATCGAACCTGCAGGAAACGAAGTCAGCCCCGCTTTAGAGGAAAGAGCACGGGAGGCAGCCCGTTCGCTTACCTATCTCGGCCTTTTCAGCTTTCGGATCAATCCAGACGGTACGCTAAAGGAGCCGCCGATCGGCCGCTTAAAGGAAATCGCCGACAGCGAAAATGTGACGCTGATGATGATTGTCACCAACCTTTCTGATGAAGGCTTCAGTGATGAAATCGGCCGGATTGTTCTGAATGAGCAGGCTGTTCAAAACAAAGTGCTTGATAACATTGTTGCCGCAGCTAAAAAATACGGCTTCCGCGACATTCATTTTGATATGGAATATTTGCGCCCAGTTGACAAAAAAGCTTATCTTCGTTTTCTCAGAAGAGCAAAAGAGCGGTTTAAAAAAGAAGGGTGGCTCATTTCAGCTGCTCTCGCTCCCAAAATTAAAGCCGACCAAAAGGGCAAGTGGTATGAAGCCCACGATTATAAAGGCGTAGGGGAAATTGTTGATTTTGTTGTGATCATGACCTATGAATGGGGCTATAGCGGAGGACCTCCCCTTGCTGTTTCACCGATCAATCCTGTTAAACAGGTGCTGAATTATGCACTGACCGAAATCCCGGCAAATAAAATTATGATGGGCCAGAACCTGTATGGATATGACTGGACGCTTCCTTATAAGCCAGGAGGAGAATTTGCAAAAGCCATCAGCCCTCAGCAGGCGATTCTGATTGCAGCCAAATACAACGTACCGATTGAATACAGCGAGAAGGACCAGGCACCTCATTTCACATATAAAGATGAAAATGGGAAAGATCATGAGGTCTGGTTTGAAGATGCTAGATCGATTCAGGCAAAATTCGACCTGATTAAACAGCTGAAGCTCAGGGGCATCAGCTACTGGAAGCTCGGCCTTCCGTTTCCTCAGAACTGGCTGCTCATCCAGGAAAATTTCGAAGTGGAGAAAAAAACACCAGTGCAGCAAATGGGATAGCCTCTCATTTGCTTTTTTATATTCTAAATCAGGAGCAAAATTTTACCGAAAACTAATCCGCAAAAACGGAAGACACTATGGTAAAATAAGCCTTGTCTGTTTTTAAAATTCATTGTTTTTCATCATCATTCGACATTAACAAGGCGAAAGTATCTGTACCGTCTCCGCACATGGCCGTTAGCGCCATTCTCCGACGTTAACAGCTATTTTTACTTAAAGGAGGACCAGCCATGAATACGACGCCCTTCATAACTGTGGAAGGACCGATCGGGGTAGGAAAAACGTCCCTTTCCAAAGCGATCTCAGAACATTACCAATATCAGCTGCTGCGGGAAATTGTAGACGAAAACCCCTTTTTAGGAAAATTCTACGAAGATATTGAGGAGTGGAGCTTTCAGACAGAAATGTTTTTCCTCTGCAACCGGTATAAGCAGCTGGAAGATATTAATGAGTACTACTTAAGCAAACAGAAGCCTGTTGTGGCAGATTATCATATATTTAAAAATCTTATTTTTGCTAAGCGCACACTGAAGGAAGCACAGTACGAGAAATATATACAAATTTATAACATCCTGACTTCTGATATGCCAAGGTCGAACTTTATCGTTTATCTGACGGCAAGCCTTGAAACACTCCTTAACCGGATTGCCATGAGAGGCAGAGAAATTGAAAAGAAAATTGAACCAGCTTACCTTGAACAGCTATCAGCTGATTATGATCTTGCGATGGACCAGCTGGAAAAAAAACATCCGGAAACGCCGATTATCCGGCTTGATGGGGACAAGCTTGATTTTGTCCGCCGTCCGGAGGATCTGACGAAGATTCTTGCGATGCTCGATACCCATTTGAAAAAAGGAGTTAACTGAATGAACCCCCGTGAAAAGTATAATATTCCAAAAGATGCTGTAATAACGATTGCCGGAACGGTCGGAGTCGGCAAATCAACGATGACCAACGCGCTTGCTTCTTCGCTGAACTTCCGCACGTCCTTTGAAAAAGTTGATACAAACCCATATCTGGACCACTTTTATTCGGACTTTGAGCGCTGGAGCTTCCATCTGCAGATCTATTTTCTGGCTGAGCGCTTTAAAGAGCAAAAGAAAATTTTTGAATATGGCGGCGGTTTTATTCAGGACAGGTCGATTTATGAAGATACAGGCATTTTCGCCAAAATGCATTACGAAAAGGGAACGATGACAGAGGTCGATTACGAAACGTATACGAATCTTTTTGAAGCGATGGTCATGACACCCTATTTCCCGCATCCTGATTTGCTGATCTATCTTGAAGGAAGCCTTGAAGTTATCCTTGAGCGCATTAAAAAGCGCGGGCGTCCAATGGAGCAGCAAACCCCCATCTCCTACTGGGAAGAAATGCATGCCCGCTATGAAGCATGGATTAATCACTTTAACACCTGCCCTGTTATGCGCCTGAACATCAACGATTACGATATATTAGAAGACGGCTCTATGGATGACATCCTTGAAAAAGTAGGAAAGTTTATCAGCCAATCAAGACAATTCAAGAAATAATCTTTGTTTTTCTGATAAAATAACAGAAAGATGTATAAACCTGCCATAATCTATGGTAGGTTTTTTTATGGGGGAAACTTCCAGAACCTACTTAAAAGGAGGAAATTCAATGGCAGCAGCCACTCTCAAAGTGCAAAACCTGACTAAAAAGATCGGCAGCAAGACCATCGTGAAGGATGTCAGCTTTGAAGTGCAAAATGGTGAAATCTTTGGGCTCTTAGGACCTAATGGAGCAGGAAAAACTACGATCATCCGGATGATTGTAGGACTGATCAAGAGAACTGAAGGAAAAGTAATGATTCAATCCTTTGATCTTGATGAATCTTACAGGGAATCCATGAACGAAATTGGTGCGATTGTTGAAAATCCGGAATTTTATAAATATATGAGCGGCTACAAAAATCTCAAGCATTATGCCCGCATGTCTCTGAAAAACATTTCAGAAGAAAAAATCCTGGAAGCCGTCCGCCTCGTTAAGCTTGAAAAAGCGATACATAACAAAGTCAAAACCTATTCTCTCGGCATGAGGCAGCGGCTCGGTGTCGCACAGGCGCTCCTCCATGACCCTTCTCTCTTAATATTGGATGAACCGACTAATGGTCTTGATCCTCAAGGGATGAAGGAATTCAGAAATTACTTGAAAGAACTGGCTAATGCAGGCACATCAGTCCTTGTATCTTCCCATTTGCTTGCTGAAATGCAGCTGATGTGCGACCGCTTTGCCATTATTGAAAAAGGCGTCCTCACTCATATTTCCACTATGGAAGAAACGGCAGAGGAAGGAAACAGAGAGGTCATGTTTACAATCGGAGAAGAGGGTATGAAAACAGCACTGGCGTTTTTGGAGAAACGGGAACAATCCGTTACAGAAGCCGCGCCAAATCAGTTCGTGCTGTCTCTTCCATATGAAGACATCCCACTCATTTCAAAAGAACTGATTGAGCTGAATGTCCGTCTGTATGAAATCAGCCCTGTGAAAAAAAGTCTGGAAGACCGGTTCCTTGAGCTGACAAGAGAGAAGGAGGGGACGTTAGCATGATTTCTTTAGTAGAAAACGAGTTCATTAAGATTTTTTCAAGAATTTCTTCGTGGGTGTACATGATCATTCTGACAGTTATGCTGTTTGCCGGAGCGCTGCTCATGAAGATTGTGCTTGGGCAGATGATGCCGGAAAGCCCTCCAACAAATTGGGAGTATATGGAGCTGGTTGTTCCGTTTGTTGCCTCCTTTGTGACTCTGTTTACCGTTATTGTCGGAAGCGGAAATGTCGCGGCTGAATTTTCGGACGGCACGATCAAACAGCTCTTAATCCGGCCTTATCAGCGCTGGAAGATTCTTTTATCAAAATACATTGCCATAACCCTTTACTCTGCGATCCTGCTTGTTTTGCTGCTATTTTTTGGATTTGTTTTCGGCCTGCTGTTTTACGGGGTAAGTGATTTTTCAGCAGAGAGCAAAATTGTCAGCTCCATGAACGGGAATCCGACAGGAGGGATTGGAAAACTCTTTTTTTATCACTTCCTTCTTTTCATTCCAAGCCTGCTGATTGTCACCTCGTTCGCCTTTATGCTCTCCACTCTGTTCAGGAGCCAGGCAGTAGCTGTAGGGCTCGGAGTTTTTATCCTGTTTTCTTCCTCTACAGCCGGGCAGGTTATTTCGCTCTTTATGAACAAGTACCAATGGATGAAATTTTTGATTTTCCCGCACTTGGATTTAACGAAGTATGCGGTAAGCCCAGTGATTATGAAGGGAATTACGCTGCCTTTTTCCCTCAGCATCCTGCTCATTTACTATGTCATTTTTATGGCGCTCACCTTTATTTTTTTCCAAAAACGTGATATCAGCATATAAGA
>NZ_JAJOZE010000020.1 GCF_021166585.1 Metabacillus kandeliae | reverse complement strand
ATAATTTTACTAGTTTAAGATAATGGCGGTCCCGACCGGGATCGAACCGGCGATCTCCTGCGTGACAGGCAGGCATGTTAACCGCTACACCACGGGACCTTATGTAGCAGCAGCTCTGCTGTCTTCAGCTGATCTGTCTGACTGGTGGAGGATGACGGGATCGAACCGCCGACCCTCTGCTTGTAAGGCAGATGCTCTCCCAGCTGAGCTAATCCTCCAATAGTTACGGCTTCCGATAAGCGGCGCATTCCGTTGTCATCTTCACTCACTCGCTATCCTCACGTACTAACGTACGCTCCGGCGCTCACTCGTTCGATTCCTAGGTCTGCTTGCTTCTCGTAACCCTGATTCTCTTTACTTAAAAAAAGTGAATGACCCCTACGGGATTCGAACCCGTGTTACCGCCGTGAAAGGGCGGTGTCTTAACCGCTTGACCAAGGGGCCGTAATTAAAATAATGGCGGAGAAGGAGGGATTTGAACCCTCGCGCCGCTTACGCGACCTACACCCTTAGCAGGGGCGCCTCTTCAGCCACTTGAGTACTTCCCCATCATTTTATGCTTGTCCAAGATGTGTAATGGCTCCGCAGGCAGGACTCGAACCTGCGACCGATCGGTTAACAGCCGATAGCTCTACCACTGAGCTACTGCGGAATAAAGCAGACTTTCTTTAGTATAACCACTTCTTTAAAGTCTGTCAATGTTCAGTTGAAAAATTCTTGTTTTGCCGCTTATCTCTTACGACGGCTTTTATAATTTATCACACGCCGGTGGTTTAGTCAACTGCTAATTACTGTGTTTTATTTTCCCGCCGCATTTTCCGCAAACATAGCGGAGCGTGTTCATCCTCTTTTTGCGGATGAACTGCATAGAGCAGGCTGTGCATTTATAGGAATAGGTTTTTCTTTCCGTCTTGCTGCTTACAAGCGGTGTACAGAACCTGGGAGCCTTTACTTCTTCCAGCAGCTCTCTAAAATCCTTGTCTCTATGCTTGTAGCCCTTCCCTTCCAGATGGAGATGGTAATGACATAATTCATGTTTAATGATGCCGATCACCTCATCAAGTCCATGTTCCTCCAGATATTTCGGATTAATTTCAATATCGTGTGAGACAAGCAAGTATCTTCCGCCTGTTGTTCTAAGCCTCGGATTAAATCGGGCTGTATGGCTGAATGATTTATTAAAATGAACTTTTGAAATTTCTTCAACAAGTTCCTGCAGTTTTTGTGCCGTCATGGTGAACACCTCTTTAGTAAGAAAGGCAGATTTCGTTTAGTCTTTTGCCAGAATTTTATTTTTCATTCATGCCTAGGCATGCAGAATTTTTGAACGGGACATTTTCCTAAAGCATACATTAGGTAATACCCATATACCATTATAGCGTTTAAGGAGGTGCGGGCAATGCCTTCATGGCTAAAAAATCAGTTAATGCGCGCTTATCTCGAGAAAAACTCCTATCAGATAAAGCTATTGAACCAGTGCTGGTATTTTTACAGAAAAAAACACTGCTCATAGGCAGTGTTTCTTCTTTATTGCTTCACCATTGTGAGGGCTACTCTTCCCTTGTTCAGATCGACAGAATCCACCCACACTGTGACAATGTCTCCAACTGCCACAACATCAAGAGGGTGCTTAACAAATGAATGGCTCAGCTTGGAAATGTGCACAAGCCCGTCCTGTTTGACGCCGATGTCCACAAACGCTCCAAAGTCGACGACGTTACGCACTGTTCCCTGCAGCTCCATCCCAGGATTTAAGTCTTCGAGCTTTAGCACTTCTTTTTTCAGCAGCGGTTTTGCTACTTCATCCCGAGGATCTCTACCTGGACGGATCAGAGCATCGCAAATATCTTTCAGAGTCAGCTCGCCGATTTCATATTGAGCGGCAGCTTCTTTTAAATCCAGCGCTTTAATTTTCTCCTTCAGGTCTTCGCTCCCCAATTTGTGTGAATCTGCATCCAGCTTGTCCAGAAGAGCTTCTACTTCTTTATAGCTTTCCGGGTGAATCCCTGTTCGGTCAAGCGGCTGGCTTCCATCCATTACCCTGAGGAACCCTATGCATTGCTCATAGGTTTTAGCCCCTAGGCGCGGAATGCCCTTCAGCTGTTTGCGGTCGGTAAATTTGCCGAGTTCTTCGCGCTTTTTCACGATATTGCCGGCAACGGTTTTACTCAAGCCAGCTACATATTGAAGCAGTGCCGGTGAAGCGGTATTCACATTTACTCCAACTTGGTTAACAACCGTTTCCACCACAAATGACAGTGAATCATTTAAATTCTTCTGGCTGACGTCATGCTGGTATTGGCCCACACCGACTGATTTAGGATCTATTTTAACAAGCTCAGCAAGCGGATCCTGGAGACGGCGCGCAATGGAGACAGCACTCCGTTCTTCCACCTTGTAATCCGGAAATTCTTCCCTTGCAATATCTGAGGCAGAATAGACACTCGCACCAGCCTCATTGACGATAAGATAATAAAGTTCCCGCTTCACTTCTTTAATGGTGTCGGCAATAAATTGCTCTGTCTCCCTTGAAGCAGTTCCATTCCCGATCGCGATGACTTCAATTTTATATTTTTCAATCAGTTCTTTGACCGTTTTCACTGCCTCGGCTCGCTTGTTCACAGGCGGATGGGGATAAATGACTCCTATATGAAGAACCTTCCCTGTTTCATCCACTGCTGCGAGCTTGCAGCCTGTTCTGTATGCGGGGTCAACGCCAAGGACGAGCTTCCCTTTCAGCGGCGGCTGCAGAAGCAGATTCCGCAGGTTTTCCGAGAAAATATGAATGGCCTGCTCGTCTGCCTTTTCTGTCAATTCTTTGCGGATTTCTCTTTCAACCGCCGGTTCAATCAGCCTCTTATAGGCATCTTGAATAATATCTGTAAGGGCATCTTTTACAACAGTTCTCCTGTTTTTAAATTCATTTCTCTCAAGATACTGCAGAATTCGCTCAGCAGGCGGCTCAACAGAAACCCGGATGATATCCTCTTTTTCCCCTCTGTTCATGGCAAGAACGCGATGAGGAACCACCTTTTGAACAGGCTCTTCATATTCATAGTACATTTCGTAAACTTTCTTCTCATCTTTTTCTTCATTTTTAGAAACAGAAGTGATTTTTCCATGTTTGAATGTTTCTTCGCGTATCCACTGCCGGTATTTCGGAACATCTGCCAGCCGCTCCGCCAAAATGTCTTTTGCACCCTGGATCGCTTCTTCTGCTGTATGTACTTCTTTTTCTTCGCTTATATATTCAGAAGCTTTTTGTTCAAGAGAACCAGAAGCAGGAAAAGTATAAATCCAGTCTGCCAGCGGCTCCAGTCCTTTTTCTTTCGCAATTGTTGCTTTTGTTCTTCTTTTTTGCCTGTAGGGCCTGTAGAGATCCTCGACTTGCTGCAGCTTTAAAGAAGCTTCGATTTTGCTTTTGAGCTCATCAGTCAGCTTGCCCTGTTCTTCAATAAGCCTGATAACTTCTTCTTTGCGGTCTCTTAAATTCAGCTGATATTGCCATTTTTCTGAGATGTCTCTAATTTGCACCTCATCAAGGGCACCCGTTTGTTCTTTTCGATAACGTGCGATAAACGGGACCGTATTTCCTTCTTCCAGAAGGCTGATTACATTTTGAATTTGCTTTGTACTGACTTTCATTTCTTCCGTTATTTGATTCAGTATTAAAGTGTTTTGATTTTCCATTCCAAAACCCCCAGTTCCAGTTGCCTGCTTTTCATTTTAACAGATATTGACCTTTTCAGCCCAAAAGGTTTAAACCTCGAAAACACAAAAATGCCGACCAACTTTTCTTTACAAAAGCTGACCGACAATATAAGTGAGATCATCCATCCTGGCATGAGTATATATTTCAAGAGATTCTGAAATATCTTCGACAGAACGATTGTTTTTGAGAAGAGATTTCACTCCAGGAACCTGCAGTCCGTCTGTATGGACAATAAATTTAGAACCCGGTTCATAAGAATAGGTGTGCACCTTATACTTTTGCGGTTTTCCCGACATATAGCCAAGCACAGGGAGCGGGTAGACAAATCTGTCTGAAGGACTGTAAAGAACAAATCGGACATTTCCGACAGAAGCATAGGTGAATTGCTTCGTGCTGAAATCCACTTTAAAAATAGACACAGTAGCTCCGCGTTTATGCTTTAAAGCTTCATTAGCCCTGCGGAAAAGCGATCCTACATCTTCCTCGTGATGTTCATTTACAATTCGGCTGACTGCCTCTGATGATTCATGGGCAAGTTCACCGCTTCCCAGCCCATCTGAAACAGCGCAAATAAAATAATCATCGGTTGTCACCATTGTAAAGCTGTCCCCGCACAGTGACTTTCCTTGCTTTTTCAGCTGAAAAGCCAAAGCATGCACATGGCTGTTTGATTCAATATCAATCATTGATACAACTCCATGGATTTATCTGCAGCAAGTGCTTCCCGGAGTTTATGAATGGCTCTTCTTTGCAGTCTGGAAACATGCATCTGTGATATCTCAAGTTCTTCGCCAGTTTCCTTCTGGCTTTTGTTTTCTATATAGGTCAGCTGAATAATCTGCTTTTCCCGTTCCGTCAGAACATGGAGCACACTTTCAAGCATCATTCGCTGATTAACCTTTTCATAGCCTTCTTCTCTTGAACCGACAATATCAAGAATTGTGACCGTGCTTCCATCTGAATCAGCCTCAATAGAATGGTCAACAGAAAGAGCCTGGTAGCTTTTCCCCATCTCCATCGTTTCAAGCACTTCTTCTTCCGTAACCCCTAAATGGTCTGCTATTTCAAACACTTGAGGTGATCTTTGGTAAGCATTTGTCAGTTCATCGACAGCTGACTTAATTTTCGGACCAAGCTCTTTAATCCTCCGCGGAACATGAACACTCCAAGTTTTATCGCGCAGAAATCTTTTGATTTCGCCGATGATTGTCGGGATCGCGAAAGCTTCAAATGATTTGCCGACTGACGGATCAAACCTTCTGATAGCTCCCAGGAGACCGATCATGCCGACCTGCATCAAATCTTCATGAAAGCTCTTCCCCTTGGAATATTTCTTTGCCAATGTTTCCACAAGGCTTGCATAGTGCTTTACAAGTGAAGTTTGAGCCGCATCGTCCTGGCTTTCCTGGTAGGTTTTTATTAGGTCGTTAACTTCTTCTTTAGTTAGCTTCGTAGTTTGTGACGGCTGTGTCATTCTTCACCCGCTCCCCGTTTAAAAGCTTTGTTAAATAGACTGTTACGCCTTCGTCTATTTGAACTCTGACCTCATCCATGAGGGCTTCCATTAAATATAAGCCAAGCCCTCCTTCCGAAAGAGAGTCAACTTGGGAAGAGGAAGAATAGGGTCCAAGCTCGCTCTTTTTCTGTTCAAAATTAAAGCTCTGGCCCTTATCAGAAACGACGACTTCCAGCCTGTCTTCATAGATGGCATAGCCAATCGTTACTTCGCCTTTTTGAACGTTTTTATAAGCGTGCTGCACGGCATTTGTACATGCTTCGCTAGTCGCAATTTTCAAATCTTCAATTTCATCATACGTATAGCCCATTCGGCTTGCGATCCCCGAGAGTGTCAGGCGTACGATGCCAACATACTCGGGTTTGGCCGGAATTTTCATTTCCACATAATCAACTAATGGATTCATTGCACACCATCCTCCGCTTTTGA
This sequence comes from Metabacillus kandeliae, assembly GCF_021166585.1. Lineage (GTDB taxonomy): Bacteria > Bacillota > Bacilli > Bacillales > Bacillaceae > Metabacillus_B > Metabacillus_B kandeliae. The sequence continues at coordinate 9,813 of NZ_JAJOZE010000020.1, read as the reverse complement.
AGAAATATCAATGATGTCATTTAGCCCAGTTATGCCGAACAGTCTTGAAAGCCGGTCTGATAATTCTACAAGCTGAAGCTTGCCGTTATTCCTGCGGACGGCCTTCAATAGGCCGACAAAAACGCCAAGGCCTGTACTGTCCATATAGGAAACATCTTTAAGAGAAATCACAAGGCTGACGTTCTCCCGATCGGCAAGAGGCATCAGTTCTTCTCTTAGCTTTGGTGCTGTAAAGGCATCTATTTCGCCAGCTACGCTGACTTTAATTTGGTCATTATCTTCTCTCGTTACGGTTTGCAAATTCATATCATTTCACCTCGGAAACATTAAATTGCGTTATATACTATCTATTCTTTTCCCGCTGCTTAAAAAGCCTAAACATTTCTGCGGATAATAATAAAGGTAAAATCATCCCTTAGCTGAAAATCCTGCATCTGGAGGAAATCCTGGTAAATTTTCTCCGCAATCTGCTGGGCAGGAAGGTGCATATATTCCTTTATCCTGTCCGTAATATAGGATCTTTCGATAAATCCGTCTTCCCCGCGCGTTTCGGAAACGCCATCGGAAAACAGAACAATCATATCACCGGGATCTATTCTTTTTTCAAACTGGCTGTATTTTACATTTTGATCAATCCCAAGCACGAGTCCTTTAGCATCAAGGTCTGAAAACAATTCCTCTGCATGAGAAAAATGAAAGCCAGGTTCATGTCCCGCTGACGCGTAATTAAACATGTGGCTTTCTGTATCATACTTACCGTAAAACATGGTAATAAACATGCTTGGATCAACGTTCTGCTCCACAACACTGTTTAAATTTTCCAGCACTTGGTTCGGGTATTTCCTTGATTCAGGCAGACTGTCCATCGCGTATTTGATCATGGACATACAAAGAGCTGCCGGGATGCCTTTGCCGATAACATCAGCCAGGGCTATGCTGACGCCGTTTTTGTCCTGCACAAAATGATAGTAATCCCCGTTCATCTGCTTGGACGGAATGCTGACTGCCCCGATATCAAGGCCTTCAGCTTCAGGCACAGATGTTTCCAGCAGCGTCTGCTGCACATTTGCGGCAATCTCAATTTCAGATTTTATCTCCTGCTGTTTATCCCGCAGAATCTGATGTTCCTGATAAGCCAGTCCATAACCGATCATGACCTCCAGCAAAAAATCAAGAGAGTGAAGAATATCCTGCTGAATGTCAGGAAAAAGATCCTGCAATACTTTTCGGTGGATGCTGACAATCTCCTCCGGAGGAATCTGCTGTTCGATTGTTTTCCTGCTGAATTTCTGTCCTTGATAGAGGGCCGTTTCCGTTAACTCATTTATATAGTTATTCAGTAACTCTCTATATTTCCGTTCGAAAATTTCCTGGAATTCCATTAAGCTTCCTCCTAGCGAAGCCATTTAACCGCTTGGATATCGGTACCCTCTCCCTTGCTTGAATGGATATTAAACTCATCCATCAGGCGTTTTACGCCGGGCAACCCCGCACCAAGTCCGCCGGAAGTGGAGAATCCATCTTCCATTACCTTGCGGATGTCAGGGATTCCCGGGCCGTTGTCTATGGCTATAATTTTTAAACCCTGTCTGCCGAATTCGCTGATTCGTTCAATGCAAATTTGGCCTTGTCCGGCATATAAATAAATGTTTCTTGCGAGTTCAGAAATGGCAGTAGTTATTCTTGCCTGGTCAACTGTGCCAAAACCGAGCTCCTTTGCGACATTTCGTCCCAGCTGGCGGGCTGCCACGATGTCCCACTCAGTGACAATCTTTACACAGGATTGGTTATCCATAAATTAGTCCCCCAATTCCTGCTGTAATGACTCAAGCCCTTTTTCAAGATCTAATGCTGTTTCCACATCCTCTAAATGGATTCCAAGTTCGATCAGTGTAATAGCTACAGCCGGCTGAATGCCTGTCAGCACCACTTTTGCTCCCATCAGCTTAGACATACTGATAACGTCGCCTATTACCTTTGCAATAAAGGAATCTATTACATCTACAGATGTCAGGTCAATGACGACTCCGTTAGCGCCTGTTTCGTGGATCTTCTGAAGAAGATCTTCTTGAAACTGGAGCGCCGTCTGGTCATCAAGCTCCCATTGAATGGAAACAAGCAGGCAATTTTTTAATTTTAGAATCGGTATTCTCGGAGTTCTCACTGGTATTCCCCCATTGAAACAATTTTCCTGTCTGTCATTTCCAAAGCACTTTCTATTCCTTTTTGCAGTGTATTTTTCGTGATCAATTTCTCCAGGTTAATTCCTAAATTCACAATCGTTTGCGCGATTTCAGGACGGATGCCGACAAGCAGGCACTTTGCTCCTACCAGCCTGACCGCTTCCGCTGCCTGGATGACATGATGCGCAACCATTGTGTCAACGACAGGAACTCCGGTAATATCGATCAAAACAACCTCAGCTCTGTGTTTTACTACTCCCTGAAGAAGGTTTTCCATAATCCGTTTTGCCCTTTCCGTATCAATCGTGCCGATTAGCGGCATGACCGTGATATTATCAAAAACCGGAATCAAAGGAGCGGACAGCTCCTGAAGGGCAACCCTTTGCAATGTGACCGTCCTTTCCCACGAAGAGGCGTAGTGATGGATCACTTCAAAGGTAAGGGGTGTAAAGTGTTTATCAAATAAATGCACTAGACCGATTTTTTCCTGATCAGAGGATTCAGCTGTCAATCCGTCATAAATCAGCCTGCTCAGTTCTTTTAAGCTTGAAACAATGTAATGAAGCGACCAGCCAAGCTGCACGACTTTTGATGAAAATTCATTTAATTGTTCCTCTTGCTTGTCATCCGGATTTCTCAGATAATGAATCAGAATGTCAATAAATTCCCGGACCACCTGATCGTATACTGCAGCAGAAATCATGCTGGATACTTTCCGATCATCTATTTCTTTCAGTATTCGCGTCCACTGCTGTATAAGATCTTCCTGATGTTCCATAATGAAATCCAAAATCGGATTTCCGGATTGCCGGCTCATGGCGCTTCCTCCTTAAACTGCGGTGATTGCTTGTCCTGTAAATTTTTACTCCTGTTTACCATTATACCTATTTACGTAAACAAAAAAAAGGAATCTGGCGATATTCCGTCTTCCTTATAATGTAATATAAAAATACAGACACCTAAAAGCTGCCTGCTCCAATCCTAACATTACAGCAAAAAGGGAGCTGCTGCTTGCAACTCCCTTCCTATACATTGCGTATTAAACTATTTCTGTGTTGCCTGCCTGTATTCCAGTTTCAATTACAGCACAGTATTCAGTGTACTAAAAATCAATCAGACCAAGGCTGATTTGCAGAGCTTCATCAACCTTATCCATCATTTCATCATCAAGATGAGTAATCTTGTCTGTCAATCTTTGTTTGTCAATTGTTCGAATCTGTTCCAGTAGTATAACGGAGTCTCTTTCAAACCCATAACGCTTTGCATCAATTTCCACATGCGTAGGAAGCTTTGCTTTTTGAATTTGAGCGGTTATCGCAGCAACAATGACAGTAGGACTGAATCTGTTACCAATATCATTTTGAATAATTAAAACCGGACGTACGCCTCCTTGTTCAGAGCCGACAACAGGAGATAAATCTGCAAAATAAACGTCGCCGCGCTTAACTATCAACGGATTACCCCCCGCTTACTAAGCGGTCAACAGTGTGGTCAGCCTCAGACTCTGCCAAAAAAGCTTCAGATGCAATATTCAGATTGATTTTGGCCATTTCCATGTATCCTCTTCTCATGGATTCACGGATCTGACGTTTCTTTCGCTCACGAATATACATTTTGGTTGCTTGATAAATAAGCTCGCTTCGATTTCCGTTTTCTTGTTTTACAAGACCGTCCAATTCTGAGACTAATGTCTGCGGTAAGCGGATCAAAATTTCAGTTGTTGCGCTGGACTCAGACACAAACACACACCTCCAACAAACTTACACACCCGTTATTCATTCCTAGTCAATCATAACATTAAAAAAATCGGAAGCAAAGCCATTTTTCGCAATAATTCTTCAATATTATAGACAATCTGGTATCTTTTTTATACAAGTTCTCATTATCTAGCTCAGAAGGTAATTTTTCACTTTCATTATACTCCCGTTTTTCAAATACATTCTTGGAACCCGCGCAGCCATCATACAGGTCACTTCATAATTAATGGTTTCAAGCCGTTCTGCGATTTCATCAACAGGAATAAAAGCTTCACCCTGTCTGCCGATTAATGTCACTTTCTCTCCCGTCTTCACTTCGCCGGGCAGCCTGATGAGGCATTGGTCCATGCAGATTCTGCCGATAATCGGCACCCTCTCTCCGTTCAGCAGCACTTCTGACCCTTTCAGCTTTCGGATCCAGCCGTCAGCATATCCGACAGGCAGCGTCCCTGCCCACATATCCTCTTCGGCTGTGAAAGTGGCTCCGTAGCTGACGCTCTCCCCTTTTTTCAGCTTTTTCACCTGCACAATCCTTGTGTGCAGCGAGAGCGCTTCTTCCAGCGGAAAAGGGAGCTCGCTCTTCATTTCCGCTGATGGGCTTAGGCCGTACATGGAGATGCCGAGCCGGACGGCATTAAAGTGCTTTGCCGGAAACCGGAGCCCTGCTGCGCTGTTCGCACAGTGAACAAGCCAGTTTTCTGCAGGCAGTCCTTCCAAGAGCTCTTCAAACCGTGCGGCCTGTTTCTCAAAGTAACCTGTATCCAATTCATCAGCAGTGGCAAAATGTGTGTATATTCCTTTAATTTCAACCTTTTCTGCAGAAGCGGCATACGCAGCGAACCGGTCAAGTGCATCCTTTTCTGTAAATCCAAGCCGGCCCATGCCTGTATCGAGCTTTATATGAATGGAAAGTTTTTTATCATGAAGATGGGAGGCCGCTTCTTTCAGCCACTCCTCTGAAAATACTGTCAAAGCTATTTGGTGCTCGGCGGCTAGTGCAGCATCGCCCGCTCTCGCAGCTCCAAGAACAAGAATGGGAGCTTTAATGCCGGCGCTGCGAAGGTACAGCCCTTCATCCAGAAAAGCCACAGCCAAGCTTTCAGCACCTGCTGCAAGCGCAGCTTCAGCTACTTCTGCATATCCGTGACCATAAGCGTTTGCTTTTACCACAGCTATAATTTTTACCTTTTCCCCGCTAAGCTTTTTCATATTCCGTACGTTATTCTGAATAGCATCAAGGTTAATTTCAGCCCATGTATCCCGGTAAAATGGTTCCTCAATCATCGATGTGACACTTCCTCGCTAAAGTTTCTCCATCATTGATTATCAAACTTTAAAGCAAGGATTGTCAAATGAGTTCTGAACAAAAAAACCGGATGGCACCGCCATCCGGAGAGGTTACTTGGCAGACTGCCCTTGAACAGAACGAGCAACCGAAATCAATTCATCAGGTGTTAAATTCTCAGAAGCAATCATGTACTGCACGCGGTTATTGGTCCACGAAATGGACTTCTTGGTCAGAGAGCCAACCGTAAAGCCGAGATCCGCAGGAGTCCCGCTGACCGGCGTGGCAGCATCTGACGGAGGTGATACTGCTGCAGGCTCCTGAATCATTGTAAAAGCCTTTTTCCCGCCAAAGGTCATAATCACCCGTTTACCGTTTTCTGTTTTTATTTCCTTCTGTGTTTTCAAAGATACTTTATCAGGCAGGCTAAGCGGGTATTTTACAGCAAACGGCTCAGCATTGGCTGAAGCGTTAGCCGGAACATCCAGCAGCGCAAACGACATGTTTTTATGCATATCAAACGAGTCTTTGTCAAAAGAGGAATTAAACTGGAACTTTGTGAATTCAACCGTTACAAGAGGATTCCGGTCCTGATCCATCACTTTTACAACAGATGGCGAGAGATCGTTTTTATTAAAGGAAATTTCTTGAAAAGGGAGCATTTTATTATTTTGATAGTTGGTTTTTGTTTCAAAAACGTAGTGGGAATCTGTTGATTTGAAGACCGGCTTCTTGTCATCCATGACATCCTTTACCAATGATTCAAACAAGTATGCCTGGCTGCTGTTTTTCGGCCAGTCGCTTTGAAAACGGAAGCTCTTGTTCAAGGCAGGCGTCAGGACATAAACACCTTCGTCATTCCGCAGAATCATCTGGCTTTGTTCCTTATCCGCGCTTTTCAGGCTTACACGGTAGTAGGAAGGCTGCTTGTGCCAGATCTCCACGTTGTATACCTGCGGTTCACTTCCCGTCTGAAGCGTCATTTTGGCTTCTGCCTTATAGCCGTTCAGACTTTCAACCTTTTTGTCCAGCCCTTTTACAACATCAGACTGCGACTTGTTGCCGCATGCTGCCATTACCAGCACTGCCATCAGCACTGTTACGATCAGAGCGAAGCTTTTCTTCAACCTTTCCAACCCCTTTATCTCATATGGCCTTGAAAAAGGGAGCGCATGCAAAGCGGGCATCAGAAAAGCCCCTCTGACGTCTTGTCTCCCTATCGCATTACCAAATATATGAGAAGGGTGATGGCAATATGCAGACTAGCATGACAGGCTTTCAATTATTACCTGCGCTGCAGCGAATTCCTTTGAATGAGTAATGGAAAGATGAATTCTCTCGCCTCCGCTGCATTTTTTCGACTGCATCACAGGCTTCCCTGAATCATCATTTGAGGTCTCAGCATCCTGAAAGCTTAAATCCTCTCCAATTCCTGTCCCCAGGGCTTTTGCAAAAGCTTCTTTAGCAGCAAACCTTCCCGCCAAATATTCCGCCTGCCTTCTTCCATTAAGGCGCAAATATTTCTTCTGTTCGCTTTCAGTCAAAATTCTTTTATAAAATCTGGGCTGCCGTTTTTGCGCATCAGAGATTCTTTCAATTTCTACCAAATCAATTCCCGTGCCTTTGATCATTTGCTGTCACCTGCTTTTTAAACTGTTGGCGCCTGTACTAAAACGGCTGGATTTCCCGTAGGATGAAATATAATCGTGCGAAAGGAGGATCCTTCTCTGTTTACAAGAACAGAAAGCTTCCGTGTCTATCTTTCCAGATATCCAGCTGTTTCCGCGCTTTGTTTCATTCACTTGGTTTTGTTCCTGCTTTTATTGGTTCCGGCTCAGCCGCTGATGTTCCTGTTTGCTTCTCTTGACGGATATAACCTCGGCATTGCTGAAGGGGAATGGTGGCGCCTCATCACGCCGATCTTTCTGCATGCAAACTTCAGCCATTTATTTTTCAATACAGTTTCGCTTATTATTTTCGCTCCGCCGCTTGAGGTATCTTTAAAAAAGGGGAAATTCCTTCTGCTGTATGTTCTCTGCGGGGTTACGGCAAATGCCGCCACCTTTTTTATTGAGCCTCTTGAGTATTCCCATATCGGTGCATCGGGAGCCATATTCGGACTGTTCGGCGTCTTCCTCTATATGGCGTTTTTTCGAAAAGAAGCTATTTCTAAAGCTAATTCACAGCTGGTGATCATCATCCTTGCTGTCGGGTTCCTGACTTCTTTTTTATACAGTCAAATTAATATTGCGGCCCATGTATTTGGCTTTTTGGCTGGAATGGCTCTTGCTCCTCTTTTTTTAAGGCGCCGATAGTCCTGCCGGGCTTCCGGGAATACCAGCTTTCGATCTCCATTGCATCCCGAAGCTCCGTGCCAAACAGGGAGAAGCGGGCGCCAAGCATGCCTGAAATGACGGAAGTGTGAATGGATGCCAGGTTTTTGCGCTTTTGAAAAAACGATTGATCACTTCTGAAAATCTGCATGTGCCTTTTTTGAAGAAGTGCTGTTGTTTTGCCTAGGCTTCTTGATTGAATCGACAGCTGTTGGCCAGCAATAGAATAACCTGCGTCCCTGTGGCATTTCAAACCAAACAGCAAAGCAGCCGGGAGCAGCAGCAATGCGAGAAGCCCCCATGGCCTGAAAAGAAGAACCGCTAATGCTGCAATCAAAAGCACCGGGATTAAAGGAAGAAGCACGTAGCGGGTTTTTGCCCTCTTCGCAGCATGCTTCAGAGTGTCAGGCAGGGTGTAGGAAGGAGCAAATTCCTTCAGCAGCTCTGAAACTTTTTCTTTTTTCACAATCGGGAAAAGAGTGGCAGACACTGGTTCTCCCTTTTTTCCGCTGCCTGCTGTCACTAGCTGCACAGATGCATACCCAAATGGCTCCCGCAGCACCCCTTCTGTTACTTTGATCGCCTGTATGCGGGAAAGCGGAATGGTCATCTGGTTTTTTTCAAGCAAACCGCCTGAAATGTATAACTTGTCCTCCCGCCGTTCTGCTTTAAAAGAAGTATATTTAAAAATCGTGCCGAGCATGCTGATCAGCCAGACAATGAAAAATCCAATCAAAATTCCTGCTGCATATACAGCAAAACCCGCTTTCGCCAAAAAGCTGAATTCTTTAAAAAGACTGTCCCACGGAATCAGCTGATCCACCTGTGAATAAAGAGCAAAAGCAGCAGGCAGAATGACTCCGATGCCGCTTGACGTTGAAGCTGCAATCAAAAGCTCCTTATTGCTGATGCGGAAAACGGGATGTGTTTGTTCCTCCCTTCCCTCCACCAGAACTTCTTCCTGCTGCTTATCCCTGTTCAGCACAGAGCGGAGTTCTTCAGCATTTTTCTTCCGAATTGCCTTCAGTTCACCCTCAGCCTGCTTTCCCCCGCCAGCTGTCTCAACCTGAAGCTTCACAAGACCAAAAAGCTGCTGAACAAGCCCTTCACTTGTATGGATCGTTTGAATTCTATCAATCGGAATGTATCTTTTTTTCTGGACAAATATACCGCTCTCAATTCGAAGCTCTCCATCTTCAACTCTATAAGTAAACCGAACCCAGGAAAGGATACTGAAAACAAGAATTAAAACAAATATCCCTCCTGCAGCAGCAAATTTCCAGCCGGGAGAAAGCCCGTTATTTCCGTTAAAAAACAGAAAAATCACAAGCGGGATAATCATTTCCTTAATCATTTTCCCTACATTTAAGATTACAGCGGCCGGATGAAGCCTTTTTGGCTTATTCATCATCATCCGTCACCCTCGCAAGCCTTGAAATAAAGTCCCGCAGCCCATCTGCCTCTGCCACCCCAAGAGCCGGTATCTCATGCTTTGTAGCAGCCGTTGTTATTTCAACAGTAGCAAGGCCGTACTTTTTCAGCAGGGGACCCTGCTTTGTATCAACATGCTGCACCTTTACCATTGGAATGATCACCCTTCTCACAACAAACAAGCCATACTGAAGATCCACCTCATGCTCATGAATCTCATACCGCCATACTCTGTGCCGGAGCATCGGCACTAGCCATGCCGCATAAAAAAGATACACGGCTGCAAGCAAGTATAAAACAGCTATCACCCACATCGGCCACTCTTGATACGCAAATAAAACATTCAATCCAATAACAGCAGCAAGAAACAAAAGGCCGGCCACAAACCCAGTAATCCGCCAAACCGTCAACGCCCTCCTGCTAATCTGATTTTTCGGCGACTCTCTCAATTCCATTCCCCTTACTCCTTGTGTATGTATTATTTCCAGTATAAAGGAAAGAGGGTTGGAGGGGGAGATTTTCTGGATGGGGGGAGGGGGTCCGGTGCACTGGTTATTTGGATCCTGCATATAAACAAGGGGAGTCGCATGGATTCTTTGGATCCTGCATATAAAGGGCTTAACCTGCATTTAAATTTCCAAAAGCCGCATATAAAATTCTTTAACCCGCAAATAAATTCTTGAAAGCTGCAAATAAAATCGCTGAACCCGCATATAAACGGCATTTTGAAGCGCTGATCGAAGGTCGATTCCGTAAAATGATGCTGATTTGCCAGTAAAATGAGCTGTTTTGTTAGCATTATGGCTTAGAGAAGGTGCTTTTTT
>NZ_JAJOZE010000002.1 GCF_021166585.1 Metabacillus kandeliae | reverse complement strand
ATTGGAGCTGTTCTTTTTTTGTGTTGTTTTTAGTATTTTATGGGTGGATGGCTGTTTCATTTTGGTTGTGTGACAGGAGTGTAAAGGGAATGTTACTGTGGGGTAAAGAGTCTCTGTCCCCCTCTGAAGGGGCGGACCTGGCCCTCTATGCTTTACCGGAACAGGGGACAGAGAGTGTGAATGAAAAGCCGTGCTAGATAAAGGCTCATACGCCCGGGGACAGTCCTTTCATATTTGAACAGGGCGGGGGACAGGGACCGGGGACGGTGTCCCTGTCCTCTGTTCCGGTGCCGCAGCGGGGGACAGGGACGGCTATACCCAACCCCTTGTCTCCCTTGGTTTTACGCCGACGGGGACAGGGCTTTCATCTGGCAGTGAGGCGGGGGACAGGCTCCTATTAAAAAGGGGGACAGAGACCAGAACTTCTGGCCTCCATCCCCTCTAACCCCTAAAGCACCCGCTCCTCACGCTTCTTCCGATTCCTCAACCGATAAAACAAAATAAAATTCTTCACAATCGTCTTGATAACCGAATAAGCAGGTATCGCAATCAGTATACCGATTAGTCCATAAAGCGATCCAGCTACTAAAAGAAGCAGCAAAATGGTGAGCGGGTGGACGTCCAGGCGTTTGCCCATGACGTTTGGAGAAATAAGATTTCCTTCAATTTGCTGGACAACGATCAAAACAATCAGAACTTTAAGTGCCATGACCGGGCTTGTTTGGAAAGCAACGAACAGAGCTGGCAATATGCCGAGAAACGGTCCAAGGAACGGGACAACGGTCAGGCATGTTGCGAATATGGCGAGGACGAGTGCAGAGTCCAGGCCGATGATGAGAAAACCGATGTACATAAGAACGCCGTCTACGCAGGCTATGATAAATTGTCCGACAATATAATTAGATAGAGCTTTGTCGACGTCTACTAAAATTCTGTTTCCTTCTGCTTCATGCTCAGAAGGAAGCCATTTTAGCATAAAGGGACGCAGCTTGTGGTCGTCTTTCAGGAAATAGAAAAGAATGAAAGGGACGACAACTAGAATGGTTGCTATGCTGGCAATCGTTGTAATGATATTAAAGACGTTGCCTGCCAGGTATTTGGATACTGATGTAGCATAGCCCATTACTTTTTGTTTGATGTCCTCATCTGATGTAATGAATTGATTCAAGTTAAAGTCTTTCATATATTCAGATGATAATTGGCTGAATTTATCCGGGAACTGCTTGACGATATTTTGCACCTGTGATGTAAGCAAAGGTCCGAATGTATAGATAGCAAATGCGAGAAGGCCAAAAAATACGGCAAATACGATTAGGATACTGAGTGATTTTGGCAGTTTTTTTGACAGAACGTGTACGACAGGCCGGAGTATGTAATATAAAAATCCGGCAATCAGAACCGGGAAAAAGAGTGTGCCGATAAATTGCTGAAACGGCAGCAGGAAGTAATCGATTTTACCAAATAGAAAGATGATGATAAGTGCTAGGATAATACCTGTTGCATACTTGAAAAATGGTTTATTGATCCACAAATAGGACGCCTCCCTCGATAAAAAGCTCATCCTATATCTTTCCTGATTTTTCTTACTTTGAAACAAGCCTTAATTTGTCAGGGGAATGCGGGTAAAAATGTTAGAATAGGGGTAATCCATTCGATAATAAATAAAAGCTTGGATGGGAGGGGATATTGATGACAATCATGCAGATCAGACAGACAGATGATACCGGCCGAATCGTGATCCCGAAGGAAATGCGGGAGTCACTTAGACTGGAAGGCAAGCCGCTTGCCATTCACCTTCTTGAGGATAAGAGCGGCATTGCCGTTGTGGCTTCAAAGTCAGTGAATACGAGAAGCAGAAGAAAGCTGGATGAAGAGGGCAGGCTGCTGATTAATTCGGCGATCCGCAAGCAGCTTGGCTGGGGTAAAGTGAAGCAGCTTGAAATTACGGCAAGCGGTGAATCGCTGCTGTTAAAAGAGCCTGCAAAGCGGTGTGCGATTTGCGGTTCAGCTGAGACGCTCATGAAGATCAAGGAGGAATATCTTTGCGAGGATTGCCTCCATCTCGGGAACCAGAACGTGGCAGGCAAATGGGAAGAGCTGCTGGATGGGCTGATGAAGCATTATATAAAGAAATGCAGGCAGGCTTTGGAGAAAAAGGATGATAAAGAAGCTGTCCACCATACCCGCACTACAGGAAGAAAGCTCAGAAATTTGCTGGAGTTCATCGGCTTAAGAAAAAATCATCCAATCATTGAGCGGATAAAAGAAGCGCATAAGCATCTCGGAAAGGCGCGGGATCAGGATGTGCTGAGGGAAGCTTTTGAAAAGAGAGCTGCCGGAGAAGAGGATGATAAGCTAAGAGCGGTGTATTTGGAACTGGCTGATCTCGCTCTCGGTAAGCCGCGGAAAAAGCTTGAGAAGAAGCTTCCTGATGTGATTAATGATGATTTTCAGCATCTTTGGAATGAGTTTCTTCATACCCAAATGGGAAGCTTCGTTCTTATGCTGAACGTTGATGAAAAGCTGAAAGAGCATGAGGAAGAATACCAAAAGCTTGTCAGCCGCTATAAGCAGGCGGCAGATCAGCATGGCAGCGTTTCGAAAAAGGGTATGGAAGCTCTTCATAAAGTGAGAATTAAGGCAAAGGGCATGCGTTACCTATACAAGTATGCCGATGAAATTGAGGGCGGCGGGTACAAGGAGCAAGCTGAGCATTATAAAGCTTTTCAGGATCGCTTTGGAGAAATCAATGATCGAAAAACCTGGCTCGATGAATTGGACAAGAATGAAAAGAAAATAAAAGCGTCCAAAAAAGAGATTAAGAAAGTGAAGCACCAGCTGACTGATGAGCTGGCTGAGCTTGTGAGCAAAATTGATTTTGGCGCTGAAAAAGGAGTGGCAATATAAATGCTTCAGCTGCCGCTGGAACAAGAAGATGTTGAACTGGTTCAGGCTGCCCAAAAAGTGATCAAGGACAATTATACGTTTGGCCGGCATCACGTCGGGGCTGCCTTAAGGACGAAAGAAGGCAAAATTTTCACAGCAGTGCATCTTGAGGCGAACGTTGGCAGAATTGCCGTATGTGCAGAAGCCATTGCGATTGGAAAAGCCATATCAGAAGGATATCGCCATTTTACTGCGATTGCAGCAGTCAGGCATCCGGATCCAGAGCACAGCGGAGCTGAGATAAAGCCTGTGTCCCCATGCGGCATGTGCCGGGAGCTGATCAGCGATTATGGAGAAGAAATGCACGTTATCCTTCCTTATGAAAGTAACCTCATAAAATGCAGCGTAAAGGAATTGCTGCCTTTGAAATACAATAGAAAATAAAGGAGTCCGCATGAGCAAGCCAAATAAAAAGAAATTTGAAGTGATGGAAACAGAAAGCATCGGTGATTGTCTTGATCGGATGAAGCAGGAAGGATACACACCTGTCCGCCGGATGGAAGAGCCGATTTTTAAAGAAGAAAACGGAGTGCCTGTCCCTGTGGGGAGAAAGATTGTTTTTGAGGGAAAAACAACCTAAACACGAACGTTCTTTAAATCAGATATCTCCATCGTTCGACAATAGGGTTGACAGGTATTGCCCTGCCCTGCTATGATGATGGTAGAATTTATAACGAAGCACTCTCATATAAAGTCGGGAATATGGCCCGAAAGTTTCTACCTGGTTACCGTAAATGACCAGACTATGAGAGAAAGTGTACATATAACCAGCCTAGATACAAGTCTATGCCGGGTTTGTATTGCTTTCTCTTTGAGAAGCAGGCAAACCCGGCATTTTTATTTTTAAAGGGGGCTATACCATGGGGGCAGAAGCAGCGGTTATTATGGGCAGCACGTCTGATTGGGAAACGATGAAGCATGCCTGCGACGTGCTGGATGAGCTTGGCATTTCTTTTGAAAAAAAGGTCGTTTCAGCGCACAGAACGCCTGATTATATGTTCCAGTACGCAGAAACGGCAAGAGAGCGGGGCATCAAGGTTATTATAGCAGGCGCAGGCGGGGCGGCCCATCTGCCGGGAATGACAGCCAGCAAAACGACGCTTCCGGTTATTGGCGTGCCGATTCAGTCGAAGGCGCTTAATGGCATGGATTCTCTTCTCTCCATCGTGCAGATGCCGGGCGGAGTGCCTGTAGCCACGGTTGCGATCGGAAAAGCAGGGGCAGTGAATGCAGGGCTTCTGGCAGCACAGATTCTGTCGATAACAGATCAGGAAGTGGCGGGAAAGCTTGGCGAAAGAAGAAGGAGGCTTGAAAAAACCGTAATGGAAAGCAGTGATGAGCTTGTATAAGCGTATTTTTCCAGGACAGACAATCGGCATTATCGGCGGCGGACAGCTTGGCAGAATGATGGCGCTTGATGCGAAAAATATGGGCTACAGGATTGCGGTGCTTGATCCAGCTCCTGAGTCGCCGTGCGGACAAGTGGCAGATATCGAAATTACGGCACCTTTTGACGACTTGGATGCTATTGCCAAGCTTGCATCAATCAGTGATGCGGTTACATACGAATTTGAAAACATCGATTATAAGGCGCTCATGTGGCTTGAGGAAAATGCCTATCTGCCGCAGGGAAGCAGGCTTCTCGCCCTCTCACAGGACAGGGAAACAGAAAAAGCAGGCATCCGGGAGGCCGGGTGCGAGGTGGCGCCTTATGAGATTGTTAGAAATGAAGAAGAGCTGAACGCAGCTGCAGCCACCATTGGTTTACCTGCCGTTTTAAAAACATGCAGAGGCGGGTACGACGGAAAAGGACAGCTAGTGATCCGAGATGAGGCTGGTCTCAGAGGAGCACAGGAATTGCTTGAGAGCGGAAAATGCATACTGGAAAAATTGATTTCTTTTGATCTGGAAATCTCGGTCATCGTGACCCGGAGTCCATCAGGAGAAACAGCAGTCTTTCCAGCGGCAGAAAACATTCATGAAGAAAACATTCTCAGCAAGAGCATTGTGCCTGCAAGAATCAGCAGGGAGACGAAGGAGAAAGCAGAAAAGATGGCGCTTCAGATTGCTGAAAAGACTGAGCTTGTCGGGACGCTGGCTGTGGAGATGTTTGTGCTCGCTGGTGAAGGCAAAATTTACATTAATGAGCTCGCCCCAAGGCCTCATAACTCAGGCCATTATACGATGGACCTTTGCGAAACCTCTCAGTTTGAACAGCATATCAGGGCTGTTTGTGATTTGCCTCTGGGCGGGACGGAATTGCTGCAAAAAGGGATGATGGTCAACGTATTAGGCGAACATCTTGAGCCAGTTTTAAAAGATCTTTCGTTTTTAGAGGAAGCTGCGATATACTTGTACGGTAAAAAGGAAAGCAGGCCCAAACGAAAAATGGGGCATGTTAACGTGAAGACGGACGACATTGAAACTGCGATCGAAAAATACAGCAGGCAATGGAATTCGAAATAGAACGGAGGATACGGCATGTTAGACCGCTATACGAGACCCGAGATGGGTGCAATCTGGACAGAGGAAAACCGCTTTAAGGCATGGCTTGAGGTGGAAATTCTAGCTTGTGAGGCATGGGCTGAGCTCGGCATTATTCCAAAAGAAGATACAAAGGCTTTGCGGGAAAATGCCTCTTTTAACGTAAACCGGATCAAGGAAATAGAAGAAGAAACAAGACATGATGTGGTGGCTTTTACACGGGCGGTATCTGAAACGCTCGGCGAAGAGAAAAAATGGGTGCATTACGGCCTTACCTCAACAGATGTGGTAGACACCGCCCTCTCTTACCTGTTAAAGCAGGCAAACGAAATACTGCGCAATGATTTAACGCGTTTTATAGAAATACTGAAAAATAAAGCGATTGAGCACAAAAACACAGTCATGATGGGCAGGACGCACGGTGTGCACGCAGAGCCGACAACATTCGGCCTGAAGCTTGCTTTATGGCATGAAGAAATGAAGCGGAACCTTGAGCGCTTTGAAAACGCGGCAAAAGGGATACAGTTTGGAAAAATGTCCGGAGCTGTCGGAACATATGCTAACATTGACCCGTTTGTGGAGCAATTTGTGTGTGAAAAGCTTGGCCTCAGCCCTGCTCCAATTTCCACTCAGACACTCCAGCGCGACCGCCATGCTGATTACATGTCAACGCTTGCTTTGATTGCCGCTTCCATTGAAAAGTTTGCTGTGGAAATCCGCGGGCTTCAAAAGAGTGAAACACGGGAAGTTGAGGAGTTTTTCGCAAAAGGCCAAAAGGGATCATCAGCCATGCCCCATAAACGGAACCCGATCGGTTCTGAGAATATGACAGGCCTTGCAAGAGTGATTCGAGGCCATATGGTTACAGCTTACGAAAACGTGCCTCTATGGCATGAGCGGGACATTTCCCATTCTTCAGCAGAGCGGATCATCCTGCCTGACGCGACAATTGCGCTGAACTACATGCTGAACCGCTTTGGCAATATCGTGAAAAACCTCACTGTTTTCCCTGAAAACATGAAGCGGAACATGGATAAAACGCTCGGCCTGATCTATTCCCAGCGTGTGCTGCTTGCTTTGATCGATAAAGGGATGTCACGCGAGGAGGCGTATGATCTTGTCCAGCCGAAAGCGATGGAGGCATGGGAAACAGAAACGCATTTCCGCAAGCTGATTGAGGCAGATGAAACGGTCACATCCAAACTATCGCCTGAAATAATTGATGATTGCTTTGATTATCACTACCACCTGAAGATGGTCGACAGCATTTTTGACCGATTAGGTTTGCATAGCTAATTAAGGAGCCTTAACGGCTCTTCTATACAGTAAGTATTCCCAATATTCCGAATAAAAAGGGGTGCGGTGCATGGAAAAAGGACAGCTGCTATATGAGGGCAAAGCGAAAAAGATTTACGCAACCGAAAAGGAAAATGAGCTTTTAGTAGATTACAAGAATTCCGCTACAGCCTTTAACGGAGAGAAGAAAACAGAAATAGAAGGCAAAGGCCGCTTAAACAATGAGATCTCCTCCCTGCTGTTTGAGAAGCTGAAGGAAGAAGGCATCGAAAGCCATTTTATCCGCAAGTTATCTGAAACAGAGCAGCTTGTAATAAAGGCCGACATTTTTCCGCTTGAAGTTGTTGTGAGAAACATCGTGGCCGGCAGCCTCTCAAAGCGGCTCGGCGTGAAAGAGGGAACGCTGATTGGAAAGCCGATCGTGGAGTTTTATTACAAAAACGATGAACTTGGCGATCCGCTTTTAAATAAAAGCCACATTGCCTTTTTGCAGGCAGCTGAAGAAAAGGAGCTGCAGCAAATGGAAAGGCTCGCACTGAACGTAAACGAGGTGCTGAGGAGCCATTTCAGCAGTCTTGGCGTAACGCTTGTGGACTTTAAGCTGGAATTCGGAACAGCGGCTGACGGTGAACTGATTTTAGCGGATGAAATTTCTCCTGACACGTGCCGTCTATGGGATGCCGAAACAAATGAAAAGCTTGATAAAGATGTATTCCGCCGGAATCTCGGGAGCTTGACTGATGCTTATGAAGAAATCCTAAAACGACTGGGAGGCAGCCTCAATGTATAAAGTGAAGGTGTATGTGACGCTAAGAGAAAGTATTTTGGATCCGCAGGGAAAAGCCGTTCAGAATGCGCTCCACAGCATGGGCTATGAAGAAGTGCAGGATGTAAGGGTAGGGAAGTATCTTGAGCTGATGGTCGAAAAAAGCAGCCGGCCGCTTGAGGAGACGGTGGAAGAAATGTGCCGCAAGCTTTTGGCAAACACAGTCATTGAGGATTTCCGCTTTGAAGCAGAGGAGGCTGTGCCGCAATGAAATTTGCTGTGATTGTGTTTCCAGGTTCAAATTGCGATGCAGATCTTTACTGCGCTGTAAAGGATGAGCTTGGGGAAGAAGCGGAATATGTCTGGCATGCTGAGGAAGACTTGAGCGGCTTTGACGCCATCCTTCTTCCAGGCGGGTTTTCCTATGGCGATTATTTGCGCTCAGGCTCCATTGCCCGTTTTTCAAGCATTATGAAGGAAGTAAAGAAGGCTGCAGAGGAGGGAAAACCCGTCCTTGGCATTTGCAACGGTTTTCAGATCCTGCTTGAGGCTGGCCTTCTGCCGGGCGCAATGAAGGTGAATGAAGGGCTGAAATTCAGCTGCCGCCACTCTGAATTGATTGTATTAAACAATCAAACAATGTTTTCAACTGCCTACGAAAAAGAGGAAAAGATCTCTATTCCGATTGCGCATGGTGAAGGAAATTACTACTGTGACGAAGAGACGCTAAAAGAGCTGAAAGCAGGAGAACGGATTGTGTTCACTTATGGCGACAATCCAAACGGCAGCATCGAAGACATTGCCGGCATTGTGAATGAAAAAGGAAATGTGCTCGGCATGATGCCGCATCCGGAGCGGGCCGTTGACGCGATACTCGGAAGCGCAGATGGCTTAAAGCTATTTCAATCGATCGTGAAAAACTGGAGGGAAACATATGTCACTGCTTCTTGAGCCAAGTCCAGAGCAAATCAGGGAAGAACAGCTGTATCGCCAAATGGGGATTACAGAAAACGAGTTTTCCATGATTGAAAACATTCTCGGAAGAACGCCGAATTATACAGAAACGGGCATCTTTTCTGTTATGTGGTCAGAGCACTGCAGCTATAAGAACTCTAAGCCGGTACTGAAAAAGTTCCCCGTAACAGGCGAAAAGGTGCTGCAGGGTCCTGGAGAAGGCGCCGGTATTGTCGATATTGGCGACGGCCAGGCGGTTGTGTTCAAAATAGAAAGCCACAACCATCCGTCAGCCATTGAACCTTATCAGGGAGCGGCCACAGGCGTCGGCGGCATTATCCGCGATGTTTTCTCAATGGGCGCGCGTCCTATTGCTCTATTAAACTCGCTTCGATTCGGCGAGCTCGGTTCCAAAAAAGTAAATTACTTGTTTGAAGAAGTAGTGGCAGGGATTGCAGGCTACGGCAACTGCATCGGCATTCCGACTGTCGGCGGCGAAATTCAGTTTGATCCTTCCTATGAAGGAAATCCGCTTGTGAATGCCATGTGCGTCGGCCTCATTAACCATGAGGATATCAAAAAAGGCCAGGCAAAAGGAATCGGCAACACCGTGATGTATGCCGGCGCCAAAACAGGCCGCGACGGGATTCACGGTGCAACCTTTGCCTCAGAAGAGCTGAATGATCAGTCAGATGAAAAGCGTCCAGCCGTACAAGTGGGAGATCCATTCATGGAAAAGCTGCTGCTTGAGGCGTGCCTTGAGGCGATTCAATGCGATGCTCTCGTCGGCATTCAGGATATGGGAGCTGCAGGCCTGACGAGCTCTGCTGCCGAAATGGCGAGCAAGGGGGGCTCAGGCATTGCGATGAACCTTGACCTCGTGCCGCAGCGCGAAACAGGCATGACACCTTACGAAATGATGCTTTCCGAGTCGCAGGAGCGGATGCTTTTGATTATCGAAAAAGGACGGGAAGAGGAAATAGAGCGGATTTTTGCCAAGTATGAGCTTGAGGCGAAAGCGATCGGAACGGTAACAGACGATAAGCTCCTTCATGTGACGCATAAAGGAGAAACAGCAGCCGTTATTCCAGTTGACGCGCTTGCGGAGGATGCGCCTGTTTATCATAAGACGTCAAAAGTGCCGGTATACTTTACAGAATTTCAGGATATGGCCCTTGAAAAGCCTGTTGTGAACGACCTGCAGGAAACACTGAAGGAGCTTCTGGCGCAGCCGACAATTGCGAGCAAGGAGTGGGTTTACAGCCAGTATGATCATATGGTGCAGACAAACACGGTTGTTGCCCCAGGCTCTGACGCTGCTGTTCTCCGCATCAGAGGCACAAAAAAGGCGCTCGCCATGACAACGGACTGCAATTCGCGCTACCTGTACCTTGATCCGGAAACAGGCGGCAGGATCGCCGTGGCAGAAGCTGCACGCAACATCGTCTGCTCAGGAGGCACCCCTCTTGCCATCACAGACTGCCTGAATTTCGGAAGCCCGGAAAACCCTGAGATCTTCTGGCAGCTCGAAAAGGCGGCAGAGGGCATGATTGCGGCGTGCCTTGCACTGAACGCACCTGTTATCGGAGGCAATGTCTCCCTTTACAATGAAACGAATGGAACTGCCATCTACCCGACGCCAGTCATCGGGATGGTCGGGCTCATTGAGGATACATCCTATATCACGACCCAGCATTTTAAAGAAAACGGTGATTTGATTTACCTGATTGGCTCTGCAAAGCCTGAGTTTGGCGGAAGCGAGCTTCAAAAGCTTATAAATGGCGATATTTCAGGCAAAGCGCCTGAGCTTGACCTTGGGATTGAAAAGGAGCGCATGGAAGAGCTGTCAAAAGCGATCCGAAAAGGGCTTGTTGCTTCTGCTCATGATCTGGCAGAAGGCGGCCTTGCAGTGGCGCTCGCTGAGTGCACCTTTGGCACGGAAGGAATGGGCGCAAGTGTGACTCTTCAGGGAGAAGCAGTTACAGAGCTGTTCAGCGAAACGCAGTCAAGATACCTTGTCAGTGTTTCACGTGAAAAAAAGGAAGCCTTTGAGGCAGAGGTACAGGCGGTGCAAATCGGAGAAGTAACAGGGAACGGCCGCCTTCTCGTCACTGGTGATGATAAGAAACATTGGATCGACGCACAGGTTTCCGAGCTAAAAGAAATCTGGAAAGGAGCGATACCATGCTTGCTGAAATCAAAGGCCTGAATGAAGAGTGCGGCGTTTTTGGCATCTGGGGACATCCGGATGCTTCGCAAATCAGCTATTACGGCCTGCACAGTCTGCAGCATAGAGGACAGGAAGGCGCAGGGATTGTTTCGACAGACAGCGAAGTTCTTCACGCCCATAAAGGACTCGGCCTCATTACTGAGGTCTTCCAAAATGGAGGGTTGAAGGATCTCGCAGGCCATGCCGCCATCGGCCATGTCCGCTATGCGACAGCAGGCGGAGGAGGCTATGAAAACGTTCAGCCGCTTGTTTTCCGTTCCGAGAGCGGGGGCCTGGCCCTGACGCATAACGGCAATTTAGTCAATGCCACTCACCTGAAGCATCAGCTTGAGAGCCAGGGCAGTATTTTTCAAACAACGTCTGATACAGAGGTTCTGGCTCACTTGATCAAGCGAAGCGGCTATGCGGATCTGAAGGAGAAGGTGAAAAATGCTCTTTCTATGCTGAAAGGCGCCTATGCGTTTGTAATCCTGACAGAAAATGAAATGATGGTGGCGCTTGATCCGCACGGTTTGAGACCGCTTTGCCTCGGCATGATCGGAGACGCTTATGTTGTAGCGTCAGAGACATGCGCCCTCGATATTGTGGGTGCCGAGTATTTGCGGGATGTGCAGCCGGGCGAGCTATTGATGATCAATGACAGCGGCCTTGTGTCAGAACGATTTTCCGGTGGAAGCAATCGGGCAATGTGCAGCATGGAATATATTTATTTTTCAAGGCCTGACAGCAGCATTGACGGCATTAACATTCATACAGCGCGGAAGAATCTCGGCAAGCAGCTCGCAAAGGAAGCCCCTGTTGAAGCAGATGTGGTTACAGGCGTTCCGGATTCCAGCATCTCGGCAGCCATTGGCTTTGCAGAAGCAACAGGCATTCCGTATGAGCTTGGCCTCATCAAGAACCGCTATGTCGGCCGCACGTTTATTCAGCCTTCGCAGTCGCTCAGGGAGCAGGGGGTCAAAATGAAGCTGTCGCCTGTCAGAGGGGTTGTCGAAGGAAAGCGGGTCATCATGGTGGACGATTCGATTGTGAGGGGAACAACGAGCAGGAGAATTGTGCAGATGCTGAGGGATGCAGGCGCTGCCGAAGTGCACGTGCGCATTAGCTCTCCGCCGATCAGCCATCCGTGCTTTTACGGGATCGACACTTCTACACATGAAGAATTGATTGCCTCCTCGCACACTCCTGAAGAAATCCGGAAAATGATCGGGGCGGACTCACTTGAATTTTTAAGCGAAAAAGGGCTTGTGGAAGGAATCGGCCGTCCCTATGCCGGTGAGCACAGTGGGCAATGCATGGCCTGCTTTACGGGGAACTACCCGACGGAAATCTACTCAGATACGGTGCTCCCTCACGAAAAGGAAGTCCATCTGTAAAGGATAAAAAAGGAGGAAGCGGGATGTCTAAAGCCTATAGAGAGGCCGGTGTGGATATTGAAGCCGGCTACGATGCAGTCAACCGGATGAAAAAGCATGTGGAACGGACAGCAAGAACCGGAGCTCAGACGATTCTCGGCGGTTTCGGCGGCATTTTTGATCTGTCAGAGCTGGCCTATAAAAAGCCTGTCCTCATATCAGGCACAGATGGAGTCGGCACAAAGCTGAAGCTTGCGTTTATGGAAGATGCTCACGATACGATCGGAATTGATGCTGTCGCGATGTGTGTAAATGATATCCTGGCACAGGGAGCAGAGCCGCTGTTTTTTCTTGATTACCTTGCAGTCGGAAAAGCAGATCCTGCAAAGATTGAAGAGATCGTAAAAGGGGTTGCTGACGGCTGCGCTGAGGCAGGCTGTGCATTAATCGGCGGAGAAACAGCGGAAATGCCAGGTTTATACGAAAATGGCGAATACGATCTTGCCGGATTTTCTGTCGGAGCCTGTGAAAAGGGCGATTTAATCACAGGCGAAAACATTAAGCCTGGACATACGCTGATCGGGCTTGTGTCAAACGGCCTTCACAGCAATGGCTTCACTCTTGTCCGGAAAATTCTTTTAGAGGAAGCGGCGCTGGATTTAAAAGAAACCTATGCACCGCTTGACAGGCCGCTTGGCGAAGAGCTTCTTGCCCCGACCCGGATTTATGTGAAAGCTGTGCTTGAGGTATTGAAAAAAACGACAGTCTCCGGTATGGCGCACATAACCGGCGGCGGCTTTATTGAAAATATTCCGCGGATGCTTCCAAAAGGCTGCGGAGCTGAAATTGACTATGGCTCATGGCCTGTCCCGGGTATTTTTGAGCTTCTTGAAGAGAAAGGTTCTCTTTCAAGAGAAGAGATGTTCAACGTATTCAATATGGGGATCGGCTTTGTACTGGCTGTTCCGTATGAAAGCATGCTGGATGCCATTAAGATTCTTGAAAAGAACGGAGAAAAAGCCTTCATCATCGGCCGGGTGAAAGAAGGAGACGGCGTCAGCTTCGGCGGAGGCAGCCTTTTATGAAAAAAGCAGCGGTCTTCGCATCAGGTAATGGCTCGAATTTTCAGGCGATTGTTGATGCTGCCAAATCAGGCGGGCTCGCTGCCGATATATCGCTTCTTGTATCGGACAGGGAAAAGGCTTATGCGGCAGAGCGGGCGAAGGCAGAAGGCATACCGGCTTTTGTTTTTCATCCGAAGCAATATGAAACTAAAGCGGCCTTTGAGAGGGAAATTCTATCAGCGTTAAAAGCAAAAGGAGTGGAATGGATTTTCCTTGCCGGCTACATGAGATTGATTGGGCCGACACTGCTTGAGGCATATGAACAAAGGATTGTGAATCTGCATCCCTCTCTGCTTCCGGCTTTTCCCGGGAAAGATGCGGTCAAGCAGGCAATGGACGCGGGTGCCACCGAGACCGGCATCAGCGTTCATTTTGTTGATGCCGGTATGGATACAGGGCCAATCATCGCGCAAAAGCCGATTTCTATTGAAAAAAGTGATACCCTTGACAGCCTGACAGAAAAAATTCACCGTGCTGAACACAGCTTTTACCCATATGTTCTGCAGAAAATAATCGAAGAAAAGGCAAAGGTGGTTCCGAAATGACAATCAAACGTGCTCTCTTAAGTGTATCCAACAAAGAACATCTCGCTGAATTCGCAGAAAAGCTGATTGAACTTGGCGTTGAAATCATTTCAACAGGCGGGACTAAAAAGCTTCTGGAGGAAAAAGGACTGCATGTAAAAAGCGTTTCAGAGGTGACAGGCTTTCCGGAAATTATGGACGGCAGAGTTAAAACGCTCCACCCTGCGATTCACGGCGGACTGCTTGCGGTGAAAACAAACAGCAGCCATATGGAGCAGCTCGCTGCGAACAACATTCAGCCGATCGATCTTGTAGCAGTTAACTTGTATCCTTTTAAAGAAACGATCACGAAGAGCGATTTTACACTGGAAGATGCGATTGAAAACATTGATATCGGCGGGCCTGCCATGCTTCGCGCTTCAGCAAAAAATCATGAACATGTAACGGTTGTTACTGATCCTGGTGATTACGAAAAAGTGATCAGTGAAATACAGGAAAACGAGGATGTCAGCCTCCAGCTGAAAAGAAAGCTTGCTGCAAAGGTTTTCCGCCATACGGCAGCCTATGATGCGATGATCGCCGGCTACTTAACAGACATAACAGGTGAGGAAGATCCAGAATCCTTAACAGTGACATTTGAAAAGAAACAGACTTTAAGGTACGGCGAAAACCCGCATCAAAAAGCAGCATTCTATGAATCTCCCGACCATTCAAAGGGCTCCATCACAGAAGCTGTCCAGCTTCACGGGAAGGAGCTATCCTATAACAATATTAAAGATGCCGATACAGCGCTTCAGATTGCTGGAGAATTCAAGGATCCTGCCGCTGTTGCCGTTAAGCATATGAATCCATGCGGAGTTGGTACAGGAACAACTATTTTCGAAGCGTATCAGCGGGCCTATGAAGCAGATCCAGTTTCTATTTTCGGCGGAATTGTTGCGCTGAATCGCGAGGTTGACAGGGAAACAGCAGAAAGACTTCACGAAATCTTCTTGGAAATCGTCATTGCACCATCCTATTCTGAGGAAGCGCTCCAGATTTTAAAAGGAAAGAAGAATATTAGACTGCTAACAGTGCCGGTTGAAAAAGGCAGCACAGGCGCCAAACAGCTGACATCTGTCAGAGGGGGGCTTCTTGTACAGGAAGAGGACATTCTGACATTTGAAGATACAGTCACATCGATTCCAACAAAGCGCGAACCATCAGAGCAGGAATGGAAGGACCTGAAGCTTGCCTGGACGGTTGTGAAGCACGTGAAATCGAATGCGATCGTACTCGCAAAAGATGAAAGAACAGTCGGTGTCGGAGCAGGGCAAATGAACAGAGTCGGCTCTGCCAATATTGCGATCGAGCAGGCTGGAAAGCTGGCAGAAGGCAGTGCCATGGGCTCTGACGCCTTTTTCCCGATGGGAGACACGGTTGAAGCTGCCGCAAAAGCAGGCGTGACAGCCATCATCCAGCCAGGGGGCTCCATCCGTGACGAAGAATCCATTCAGGCAGCTGATAAACACGGCATCGCTATGGTCTTCACAGGCGTCCGCCATTTCAAACATTAATTTAATTATGTCACCTGACAGCATTCCCGATATTTTGATATTTCCGGGGAAATTGTCAGGTGCTGCTGAAATCATAAGAAACCTGCGGAAAATGTCCTGATATGTATATCGCCGGGCGATACGGCGGATTATTGCCGCTTCATGGGGAATACAGAGAGATAGAGCGAAGCATGTCAGGGTTTGCAATGCTATAGCGATATATAAGCGATCCTGCAGAAATATGGTGAACGACTACGAAACAGCAAAGGAGCGGGAGGAATGAAGGTACTTGTCATCGGTAAAGGCGGCAGGGAGCATGCCATTGTAAAGAAAGCTTCAGAAAGCAGGCTTGTCACAAAGGTGTTTGCGGCACCTGGAAATGAAGGAATGGGAGATGCTGCAGAGCTTGTGGATTTGCAGGAAACCCAGATTGGAGAGCTTGCGGGCTTTGCAAAAAAGGAAGAGATCGCCCTCACCATTGTCGGTCCTGAAGTCCCGTTAATGAACGGCATTGCCAATGTGTTTCGAAAAGAGGGCCTGGCGATTTTCGGTCCTTCCCAAGCGGCAGCGCAGATTGAAGGAAGCAAACAGTTTGCAAAGGACTTGATGAAAAAGTACAGCATCCCAACCGCAAAATATGAGGTTTTTGAAAATCTTAGCGATGCAAAGCGATATGTGGAGAAGCATGGAGCACCGATTGTGATCAAAGCAGACGGTCTTGCAGCAGGCAAGGGCGTTGTTGTTGCCATGACGGAGAAGGAAGCACTCGACTGCCTGCATGAATTTATGGAGGACAAGGTCTTTGGGGAAGCGGGAAGCGCCGTTGTGATCGAAGAGTATCTGGAAGGCGAAGAATTTTCTCTTATGGCGTTTGTGCAGGAAGAAAAGGTTTATCCGATGGTTATTGCCCAGGATCATAAGCGGGCATTGGAAGGCGACCTGGGGCCGAATACAGGCGGCATGGGAGCCTATTCGCCGGTTCCGCAGATTCCTGAAGCCGTTGTGCAGCATGCAATTGATACGGTTCTGAACCCGGCTGCAAAAGCCCTTGTCCAGGAAGAAGCGGCCTTTACCGGCATTCTTTACGCCGGGCTGATGCTTACAAAGGAAGGTCCAAAGGTTATCGAGTTTAATGCCCGTTTTGGGGACCCTGAGGCACAGGCTGTTCTTCCGCGAATGAAGTCGGATTTTATTGAGGTGCTTCTTTCCGTGATGAAAAAGGAAGAAGTCGACATACAGTGGAAAAAGGAAGCTGTTGTCGGCGTTGTGCTGGCATCTGCCGGATATCCTGGCCAATATGAGACAGGAACTGACCTTGGCACCTTACAGGATGTGCCGGAAAACGCCATGATTTATCATTCAGGAACGCGGAAAGCAGAGGGCCGCTATGTGACAAATGGCGGGAGAATTTTGACCGTTTCTGCTGAAGGGGAGACTTTGGAACAGGCTCGGAAAATAGCCTATGATGCAATTCGGCGAATTCCCGCGAACGGTGTGTTTTACCGGAAGGATATCGGCCATCGCGCATTTATTGCGGCAAAAAAGTAGGAATTGACGCGGCTGATGGCGAATGGTGAAGCAGGAGGTGCTTTCTGTTGAAGGTAATCAAGTTAAATGAAAATTGGTATGAAGAAGCGCTGAAGCTGTCTGAATACGCTTTTCAGTATAAAGTTCCTGAAGAAGAAAAAGAGAAGCTGTTTGACATGATGAAAGAGCATCATGAATTGTACGGGATCTTGGATGGAGATGAATTAGCCGCGAACATGCACTTTTTGCCGCTGGAAGTTTTTTTAGGAGGAAAGAAAATGCGCATGGGCGGTCTTGCTGGGGTTGCGACCTATCCAGAGTACAGGAGACAGGGCCATGTAAGAGAAATGCTGGAATTCACTTTGCAAAAGCTTAAGGAAGAAGGCTATCCTCTTTCCATGCTGCATCCGTTCAAAGTGTCTTTTTACAGAAAATACGGCTGGGAGCTTTTCAGCGATCGTCTTGTCTCTACTTTAACTTCAGAAGATTTAACGGTTCATAAAAAAGTAGAAGGAACAGTGAAGCGGGTTGCGAAAGAGGCGCACAACAGCGAAATTGACCTGCTGTACGATGCGTTTGCCGAGCCGTTCGCCGGCATGCTGGTCAGAGACAGAGCGTGGTGGGAGAATTCGGTATACAGGGATTACACATTAGGGGTTTACTATAATAAGGAAAAACAGCCAAAGGGATACATACTGTACAAAGTAAAAGACAAAAAAATGACAGCAGCTGAATTTGTGCCGCTCAATGAAGAAGCTCGCCATGGACTGTGGAACTTCATCTGCCAGCATGATTCCATGATCAAAGAGCTTGTGATGATCACGCACAAAGATGAGCCTATCTTTCACCTGCTGCCGGATCCAAGGATCAAAGCAGAAATCAAGCCGTATTTTATGGCCCGAATTGTTGATGCGGAAGCTTTTTTGAAAGAGTATCCTTTTAAAGAAGGAAAAGTGACGCTTCACATTACAGATGAATATGCTTCCTGGAATAACGGCTCCTTTTCAGTGAGCGAGGAAAAAGCGGAGAAAACAGGGGAATCCTCTGAAGGCATCAGCCTTTCCATCAATGATCTTGCTGCTATTTTATTTGGCTATCAGTCTGTTGAAGCACTGTCCTTGATCGGGAAAGTGAAAGGAGAAAAAACAGAGCTTGAGAAATTCAGCAGCATGCTGCCTGGGTTGACGCCGTTTTTCTATGATTTTTTTTAAGCGGGAGAGGGGAAACCCTCTCTTTTTTTGCTTTCATGTCACAGCTGCAATCCTTTATCCGTCTTGAGTATGAAAAGAAAGGGAGGGATTGAAATGGAACGATATGATGCAGTAATTATTGGGGGCGGAATAGCAGGATTAACCGCTGCCCTTTATCTGGCGAAGGAAGGGAAGAAAACAGCGGTGCTTGAGAAATCAAGCCGCTTCGGGGGACGCGCGATGACCATTAATAAAAATGGCGTGCTCATGAACTTAGGTGCCCATGCGTTATATAAGGGCGGTGAAGCTGATAAAATTTTTGAAGAATTGGGAGTCTCAATTAAGGGCAATAAACCTTCTGTGGCTGCCCAGGTTATTTGGAAAAATGATGTTTATCAAGTGCCGATGGGCTGGCGTTCCCTGTTCTCAAAGCAATTTCTGACTTTGTCTGGGAAGCTCCGCCTTGTAAAGCTTATGGTTCATCTATATAAGATGGATTTGAACTCGGTTCCGCATGAAAGTCTGCAAACGTGGGCGGAAAGAGAAATCGCTGATCCAATGGTCCGTCACTTCTTTTTTGCCCTTTGCCGTACAGCAACGTACACCCATGCTGCAAATATTCAGCTGGCAAGGCCAGTTATAAGGCAGGTTCAGCGGGTTTTGAAAGAGGGAGTTTTCTATGCCGATTATGGCTGGGAATCAATTATAAATGAATTAAAGTCTAAAGCTGCTCAATATGGTGCTAAGCTGCATGAAACAGCAGGTGTGGAGCGCATTGACTGCAATGGAGAAGTTAAACGAGTATGGTGCCCGCACGATCATTCATTTGAAGCGCATCACGTCATTATGGCAGTACCGCCTCACGAAGCATGCCGGCTAATACCCAATTCAGAGAAAACCTCGCTGTACCGCTGGAAAGAGGAAGCCCTCTCAGTAACCGCTTCCTGTTTTGATATGGGGTTAAAAACACTGCCGAATAAGAATCACCAATTTGCAATAGGCCTTGATCAGCCGGTCTTCTTTACAAATCAGTCCAGGGCAGCCAAGCTCAGCAATGACGGCAAGTGTGTCGTAAGCCTTGTGAAGTATCATGATCTAACAAGAACACACCTGGACTTACAATCTGAAAAACAGCAATTAGACGCTGCAATGGATTTGCTTCACCCAGGCTGGAAAAAAGAAGCAGCGGAGCAGCAGTATTTGCCGAAGATCACTATCGTGCATAATTTCCCTCACACGGGCAGAACAGAAAACCCGGGTCCGGCTGTTCCGGAAATAAAAGGCATTTATATAGCAGGTGATTGGGCTGGACATGAGGAATTATTAGCCGATGCAGCGGCTGCCAGCGCTAAAAGGGCTGCCATGCACATTTTAAAGGGAGATAAGGTGTCAGTATGACTCATAATAGCAAGGAATTGGAACTGGAACAGATCTATCAGGAATACAAACCGCTCCTTTTTTCTCTTGCCTATCAGATGCTGGGATGTGTAATGGATGCGGAAGACATTGTCCATGAATCATTTGTTGCTTTTAAAAGAGTGAAAGATACGAATGCTGTTAAAAACGTAAAAGCCTATTTGTGCAAAATTGCAGCAAATCGCTGTATTGATCACTTAAGATCTGCTGCCCATAATAAAGAAACTTACACCGGCACATGGCTCCCTGAGCCGATTGTGGAAGATTATCAGGAAGACCCGCTGTATTCAGTTACCATGAAAGACTCCATTTCCACCGCCTATATCATGCTTCTGCAGCAGCTATCCGAAGTGGAAAGAACCGTATTTATTTTGCGGGAGGTTCTTCAATACGAATATGAGACCATTGCCTCGATGGTTGATAAAAGCAGCGCAAACTGCCGGCAAATATTTCATAGAGCTAAAAAGGGCCTGGCTTATGAACCTGATCACTCTCAGCAAGATGAGCAGAAGTTTAAACATTGCATCGAGAAATTCACTGCGGCACTGCAAAACGGAGAAATTTCAGTCATGATGAACATGCTTCAGAATGACGCCGTCTTTTATGCAGATGGCGGAGGTAAAGTTAAGGCAGCGCTTAGACCGATCTATACGGCTGAGCGAATCGTACATCTCTTCTTAGGCGTAATGAAAAAGCTGCCCGAAGATGCCAGGCTTACATTTAAAAAGATTAACGGTGAACCGGGAGTTGCTGTGATGATGAATCATTACATTGCATACACAGTTGCCTTTGCTCTAAAAGATGAAAAAATTAATTCCATCTACATGGTGGCAAACCCTGATAAGCTTAGCCATTTAAATCAAACTAACCATTGAGAGTTGAAGGACTCTTCGTTTAAGAATAAGGCGTTTAAATTATGGCATGTTCTTTTCAGAATTTGCTTTTTTAATCGTTTTAGAAAAGGATCTTTTTTAAATACAGAAACACAAATAGAGCAGCCCCGATCACAGCCGTACCAGCAAGTACAACAGCAAATCCGTAAATAAAAGAATAAACAGCTGACAGTACATCAAGGAAAAAAAACTTCACTTCCCGATATGTATAGTCAAAAGCACGTTTCATCTTCTTCACCTCACAGACAATTTTAACCATATTTTAACAACTAAAAAAGATTTTGACATCTATCCAGAGGCACAACATAATGATGAGATAAAAAGAAATCAGGGGGAGAGGGAATGAGCAGAACGAAAAAAACAGGAATTGCTGTATCAGTCATTGTCCTGCTGCTGATCGCAGGAGGGATCATCTGGTACTTTAATACAGCGGCAGGAGAAAGAGCACTGAAAAGCTTTCAATCCAACAATTCGGGCGGCATAAACCGCGATGTGAAAGTTTACAGCAGTGATGGCAAGCTGATCAAAGAATATACAGGGAAAATCGATATTCAGGATACTGAATACGGCAACAAAGTATTATTTGATGTGAACGGCAAACGGGTTGTTATCTATAATGCCACGGTTATAACAGAAGAAAGGTAGAAGCTTCTTCTTAATAAAGCGTGTTTCACGTTCTGGCAAATACCCTTGTATTTGCCGCTAAATCATGCAGTGAGCGTCTATCCCTCCGCAGGCAGACAAGCAAAACAGAGATTAATGGAATGACATAAACGGCAGCAATCATGATCCAGTCGGCTGCTCCCATTTCCCAGCCTCTTCCCATTCCGCTGAAAATAAAGCTATGGGCCAGCTGCCACGGAAGCAGCTTCACGATATTCCGGATGATCAGCTGAAAATAGCTGCAGCGATCTCTGGATTTGCAGCACAGGTAAAGCCGGAAGATGTTCTTACCGATGGAGCCGGACCGTGAACTTCCCTCCATGAAAACAAAATAGCAAGTAACAGGGAGAAGAAGCGTGCCAAAAGAAACAAGCTCCTGCTGAAGCCTGTTAAAAGCGGGCATTCCGTTAAAACGATAGAATAAAAGGCTCACACCTGCGAGAAAAACAATATAAAGAACGATCACACCATAATCAATAAGAGCAGCCAGAAACCTCTTCTTTAAGCTTGCCGGCATTTAAGGAGTTTTCTGCTTCCCGGCATACAGGTAAAGCCCGAAATCCTGCATAACAGAAGCCTGGCCCTGCTGCCTGAGCATGGCGGCGATATTTCCGCGGTGGTAGGAGCCATGGGTGACGATGTGGAGGATGGTTTCAGCGATGGTGGTTTTTAGCGGCCCTGCATATGGGTTTTCCACAACCAGCTGCTTATTGAAATCTTCCTCTGCTTCCAAAAGGATTTTATATCGGGCAGCCGTTTCTTCGTAGAGCGCCTCTAATTCACTCAAAGGCTTTAATTCCGTTTCCGCTCTTTTTTGCTGAAAGGCTTCCAAGCCCTCTTTCATGCTCTTTCCTGACATGATGCCGAGCCATAGGGAATCAGTAAAATAGAGGTGAACAAGCACCTTGGCGATCGTAGGGAAGGCACTCGTCATTTCCAATGTGACAATCTCTTCCGGCAGCTCCTTCAGACGGTTAAAAATCTGGCTGTTCGCCCATGCGTGGTAATCATAAAAATCCTTCAGCTGATTTTTCTCCACCCGGCATCCACTCCTTTTTAAAGAATTATATGCCTGTTAGCAGTTTGCAATCATAATGATGTTGCCGTCAAGATCCTTAATGTTAAACCACGCGGTATCCCCGGCCCATTCGATCTCTCTTGCAATCTCAATCCCTTTTTCTTTCACATATTCGTAAGCTGCTTCAATTTCCGGTGCGTAAAAGTTAAACACGGGACCCTTTGACGGCTGAAAAGTAAACCCCGGGTCGAAAGAATGATCATCCAGCGTCAAGGAAGTTGTGCCGTTTACCGGTATATTGAAAACAGGAGAAACGGCTTTACCTTTATCAAACTCAGCTCCGATTAAATCGCAATACCATTTGGCACTTGCTGCTAGATTTGAAACATGGATAAAAACGCCGTTCATTTGGTTTTTAATAGGAATGGTTTTCTCCATCATTTTCCTCCAAAATATGTATTTCCTATTATTTCTACCCTGAATAGCTTTGTTCCTGCGTCCGGATGTTTTTTCCCGGCCGTGCTGCTTTGTACCACTGACGGCAGAAGAGAATGATTAGGGCAAGATCGATGGCATCCCCGCCATAATACATCAGCATGCTCCCGATCTGTGCCTGCTCAAGCGGAACGGAGGCAGGGGGAAGGATGTACAGTGATTTGGACAGAATGCCATGTGCGGCAAATCCGAGAATCATCACAATGGTTCGGAAATAGTAGCTTTTTCTGTGCGGCACAGGGTCAATATACAAAATGGAGGCCGTAAAAAGATAGCCTGCTGCAAAAAGATGAAAATGAATCAGCAGCTGGAGCAGTTCATTTGTGTGCATCAGGGTGTAAAGATGTGTTCGATATAAGATCCATAAACCGCCAAAATTTAAGATAGCGGCGGTGACCGGATGGGATAGAAAGCGCAGAGGCCTGCTTTTCAGGAGGCGTGAAAGCTTGCGTCCGTTAGAAACACTGAGAGCTTTAAATGCAAGGGTGGCAGGTGCTGAAAGAACAATCAGAAGGGGAGCAAGCATCGCAAAAAGTAAATGGGCTGCCATATGCGCGCGGAAATCCATATGCGCCGCATTTGCCAACGGACCGATGACAGATATGAGGGCAGAGAAAGTGCCTGCTGCAAATAAGCCCATTCGGTAAGCAGGCCATTTTTTCACAGCTGCGGCGCCAGCGATATAGAGGGCAAAGGCCGCGATAAACGGGAGGGCTAATAAAATTGAAACAGCCATGCTCCCGCCCGCCATTTCATGATTTAAATGTTGATGCATGCGGATCAGCCGCTTTCTTTTTACTTGCTGCAGCAAGAAGGGTGATGCCTGCTGCCAAAATCACAGCTGCGGAAATATTCCAGACAAGGTCATAAGGGAGAATCTCTACATGATAGCGTATTTGATGCAGCCCCATCAGCTTGTGCTGGACGGTTCCGTCGTAAAGCTGAAAGGCACCTGCTCCTGTAAGCACGCCTCCCCACCATCTTTTCATCCAGACACCGCTTTTTCTTTTTAAATCCGCGAGCATGAACAGACCGGCGACTGTTGCGAACCAGCTGAGAGCATGGAAGAGCCCGTCTGAAACCAGTCCTATTGCAGAAGTAGACTTATCGTAAAAATGATGCCAGTGGAGTAGCTGATGGAAAACCGACTCATCGAAAAAAGCGATCACGCCTATGCCAAAAAGAACACCTGACCATGCATTTTGTTTAGAAGCTTTGGATGAAGCCATAACATTCCCTCCTTTTACTGGTTTAATATCCTGTCTTTTTACTAGTCAAACAAGGGGATTATTACAGAGATTTAACAAATTTCCAATATTATGAATAATGATTGTGCTTGGGGCTATAATGGATTAGTATGAAAGTAACCATGAATCGGAAGGGTGAAAGGGCGATGAACAGCTAATCTTCTCCTTAGAAAAACAGTCGTTAATACTATTTGCGATCATTTTTCTGGACAGGATTAGTTTGCCTTTTCGCCGCTCAAGCAGAAGTATGCCCATGGCATGCGTCTGGCCAAATCGGCAAAAGCAAAGCCTCCTGTCCAGGCAAACAGGAGGCTTTTTATATGAGTGAAACACTAGCACAGCCGAAACCAGGGATGGGAGAGCTGTTCAGAAACCGCTTTATCCGCACCATCCTGCTTTCCGTCTTATTCCTGCAAATCGGCATTTGGGTGCGGAATTATTCCATTTTGCTGTTTGTGATTGAAAAAACGCACGAGAACCCAATTGCTGTTTCTTTGATTTCAGTTGCGGAATTTGCGCCCATCTTTCTTTTTTCCTTTATAGGAGGAACTTTTGCTGACCGCTGGAAGCCGAAGAAAACAATGGTTTGGTGCGATCTATTAAGTGCCGTCTCTGTTTTTGCGGTTCTATTGACGCTGATGTTCGGGGATTGGAAGGTCATTTTCTTCGTCACACTTGTTTCTTCTATTTTGTCGCAGTTTTCCCAGCCATCAGGGATGAAGCTGTTTAAGCTGCACGTTCCCGCTGAGCTTATCCAGATGGGGATGTCGATGTACCAGACGGTTTTTGCGCTCTTTATGATTTTGGGACCTGTGATCGGAACCTTTGTTTATCAGAATTTCGGCATTTACGCAGCAATCGGCATTATGGGGGCAGCCTTTCTTCTCTCAGCCGGAGTCCTGCTGATGCTTCCGGCAGACAGGATCGATCAGGAGGCAAAAGGCAAGACCACATTGATGCAGGAAATGAAAGACGGCTTCCGCTATGTTCTCGGCAGCAAGCCATTGACGCTTCTTGGCGGCTGCTTTGCCGCGGCCGGCCTGGCGATCGGGCTGACCCAGCCGCTCGGCGTGTTCCTGATCACTGAAAGGCTCGGCCTGCCGAAAGAAGACCTGCAGTGGCTTATGGCAGCCTTCGGAATCGGGATGATTCTCGGCGGTGGATTAGCCGTAGGGATCTCTAAAAAAGCAAGCCCGCAGGTCCTTCTTTCCTTGGGAATGCTCGCGAGCGCTGTCGGTTTTATCTGCATGGGATTCTCCACCATTCTCTGGCTCACACTGGCCGCTCAATTTTTCGCAGGTGTTTTTATGCCATGCATCAACATCGGGATCAACACCATGATCCTCCAAAATACAGAAGAAGCCTTTATCGGCCGTGTTAATGGTATTCTGAACCCGCTCTTTATGGGGGCCATGGTGATTACCATGTCTCTCGCCGGATGGCTGAAATTCAACCTGTCCATTGTTTTCATCTATGAAATCTCTGCCGTGCTTCTCTTGATCGGCATCGGCACACTGCTGCCGATTATGAAAAAAAGCAGCGGCACCGAAAACCTTGGAAGAGGATTATAAAGCAAAAAAGAGATTCCCCGGCAGCCCGGGGAATCTCTTTTTGCAGTTGGTTATATTATAGGATGCCGCCAAGCAATCCGCCAAGAAGGCCGTCATTGTTATGGTTATAACCGCCATGTTCATGATCATTGTTGAAAATAGAGCTTAAAGAAAGATTTGCATCCAATCCTAAATCAAGCTTGGAGCTGCTTTCACTGCTAAACCCTTTTTGCTGAAACCAATTTTGCATGTCGCGTTCAGACATATTGTTTTCCTTAGCGTAATTCTCTAAATCGCCCATTGTCCAGCCATTTTCTTTTGCCCAGCTGGAAAATTCAGATTCTGAAAACTTGTGGTGGATTTCTGACATGGCATGAAGCGCCACTCCTAAATCCGCATTTGTGGAGCTTTCGCTGCTGCGATCTCCATAATCACTGTTTAAAATGGAATTCAGAGATAGGCCGGCACCTAAGTCAAAATCAAATTTGGAGCTGTCTTCACTGCTAAAGCCGCTTTGCTTGAACCAATACTGCATTTCTTTCTCGGACATATTGTTCTCATCAGCCCATTTTTCCAAGTCGCCCATTGTCCATCCATTTTGCTTTGCCCAATTAGAAAATTCATATTTACTGAATTTTTGATGGTTTTCAGCCATCACATTAAGCTTTGTATCCAAATTTAGGTCGGATGATCCTGAACTAGCTGACGCAATTCCTGCGCCGCCTGCTGCTCCAAACGCCAAGCTCGCTGCTAACCCTGTTGCTGCAATGGTTTTAAACATGTTGAAATCTCCTCCTTAATTTTTGGTACAGTTGGCTAACGGGACGAGGTTCAAAAAAGATCACAATATTTCAGAGATGAAATAATTGTTATTGGATTGTAATGGGCACTGTGTTAATCTTTATTTACTAAAAATTTCCATAAGGAGGAGAGAGATGGCCGCAAGTCTGATAATTTATGCGGTGATCAGTGCGGGAGTCTCTGGCGGGCTTTACGTCTTCGTATGCTTGCTGGGAAAGCTGGCTGTGCTTCCGTTGATAGAAAAAATAAGGTTTCAAAGTCCATGGCTTGCAGGAGGATTTGTATGTGGACTGAACTTGCTTGTCACCTATCTATTAGTGGAGATCTTTGAGATATCTGGCTTTGGAATGATGAATGGAGTCAATTTTGTTCTGTTTTTTCTGGCTGTGCTGTTTGCCATGTTTTGCTGGAAAACGATCAGCCTGTTTTACAAAGGAAGCATCAGGAACCGAATCATTGCAGCAAGTGCAGGGAGCAGCAGCTATATTTTTCTTGGCATCTATACATGGCAGGTTTCTGCTGGCATGGATTCAGAATCGTGCGCCGGTTTTCTTATGGTGTTCCTTCTTCTTTTTACGATGATTGGTTTTATGACATGCTTCGCAGTGATGGCGTTTAGCGGGGGAGAAAGAAATTTAACGTAAAAAAGAACCTGTTAGAGGTTCTTTTTTATCGTAAGTAAGACAGCGCCCAATGCTGGCCTTTTATTCACCTTTCAAAGCGAATTTCACCTTATTTTCAAGCATTTTTGCAAGAAAACGTGCACATTTCTCCTGTTTTTTAGAAAACGGAGCGTTTTTAAACATTTTCAAGCACTCTTTTAATGGTTTACGTGCGGGTTTGAGAGTTTTATATGCGGCTTTTGAAGATTTATTTGCAGGTTTCAGCTTTTTATTTGCAGCTTTTGAAAATTTACATGCGGGTTGGAGGGGATCCTTGCAGGTTCATGAGTTTACGTGCAGCTTCCCGGAGATGCTTGCAGGTTCAGGGGGGTGCATGCGGCTTTTCAGAAATACTTGCAGGTTCATGAGTTTATGTGCGGCTTCCCGGAGATGCTTGCAGGTTCAGGGGGTTGCATGCGGCTTTTCAGAAGTACTTGCAGGTTCATGAGTTTATGTGCGGCTTTCGGAGATGCTTGCAGGTTCATGAGTTTATGTGCGGCTTCCCGGAGATCCTTGCAGGTTCAAACGTTTATATGCGGCTTCCTACGTTTATATGCAGCTCCCAATGTTCAAACCCAGCTCCCGATCCAAAATAAAAAAACCGCCAGCCCAATAGCCGGCAGTTCCTCCATTAAGATCTTCTTCCCCGAATAACTAAGTAAACCAATGCCACAATACCGCCGATTAATGCAGCCATAAGAAAGGTCATGTGGACAAGATAGTCAGTCATATCAGGAAGGGTTGTAGGTGCTTGGACCAGGATAGCTTTCAGAGCCGTGGCCAGTATCTTCTTTAGCCTGAGCGGCTTTTTGGACCATGAAGGTAACAGGGCAGAAGCGCAGAATGCCTTCGCCGACTTTCATGGCGCCGAGCATAATCAGTAGAATCAGGGATTCTTTGCCTGGTCTTTTTGTGTATCTGGCACCTGCGATAGAGACGATGGTCATGCCGATGGTAATGCGGATGAGGGCATTTACAATGCCGATGTTTGGTTTTACCATTGTAGTTCCTCCATTCTGGAATGTGAAAGTTTTATGAAAACGCTTAATTCTTTAGTGCGGTAACGGATTAATTGTGCTAACATGTAAAGGAAGCTTTGAGAAGGAGGCTGCTCCCTATGTCTGAGGAGAAATATCATTGGAAATCAAGTAAAATTCGTGAACAGATTGGCGTAGCATCCAATCAGACAGCACCAACCATCCTCTTAAAAAACAGCATGACGATGAATCCTTACTGCAATCAATGGGTAAAAGCCCATATTTGGATATACGAAGACAGAATTGTTTACGCGGGCGAGGAGCTTCCGGAACAGACTGACGGCACGGAAATCATTGATTGTGCCGGCAAGTGGATTGTGCCGGGCTATATAGAGCCGCACGCCCATCCATTTCAACTATATAATCCCCATACGCTGGCAAAGTATGCAGCGCAGTTTGGGACAACAACCCTTATAAATGACAACCTGAGCCTGATTTTGCAGTGCGATAAAAAGAAAGCGCTTACCTTTATGAAGCGTTTTAAAGAGCTTCCTGTTCATACGTATTGGTGGGCAAGGCTTGATCTGCAGACAGAAGTTCTTGATGAAGATAAAATATTGGCACCTGAAACAATGAAAAAATGGATCGAGAATGATTGCGTCATCCAGGGCGGCGAACTGACAGGCTGGCCGAGGCTCCTCGGCGGCGATGACCTGATGCTGTATTACATTCAGGAGCTGAAGCGGAACCGAAAACGGGTTGAAGGCCATTTCCCGGGCGCTTCGGAGCGGACGCTCGCTAAAATGAAACTGTTCGGCGCTGATGCGGATCATGAAGCCATGACAGGAAAAGAGGTAATGACAAGGCTGATGCAGGGATATTACGCAGCCTTAAGGCATTCTAGCATCCGCCCGGATCTCCCTGTATTATTGAAGGGTTTGCAAATCGCCAACCTTCAGAGCTTTGATCATCTGTTTTTTACAACAGACGGTGCAACGCCTGCTTATTACGAGGAAGGCATCACAAATACGCTGATCAAAATCGCTCTTGAACATGGCGTCCCTGCGATCGATGCCTATAAAATGGCGACCTACAACATTGCGCGGTATTATTCCATTGACCACCTTCTTGGCTCAGCGACACCAGGGAGATACGCGACGCTGAATATATTAAGCGACCTGGATGATCCGCTGCCTGAAGCCGTTTTATCAAAAGGCATCTGGCTGAAAAAAGACGGCAGGGACACAGGCCATTTTCCGGAAGCTGACCTGGGGGAAATGGGCTTCCGTCCGCTTGAGCTTTCATGGGAATTGTCCCAGGATGATCTGCAGTTTTCCATGCCGATAGGCGTGAATATGAAAAATGCGGTCATCATGGAGCCTTACCGCCTGTCGATGGATTCTTCAGCAAATGAGCTGCCGCCTGATTGTGATGAATGCTTCCTGGCATTGATCGACAGGCAGGGCGGATGGCGAATCAATACGGTGCTGAAAGGCTTTGCCCGAAATGTGCCAGGTCTAGCGAGCTCTTACTCAACATCCGGTGACATTATTTTAATCGGAAAAAGCAAACAGGCCATGGTGACGGCGTTTAATAGGATGAAAGAGCTTGGCGGGGGAATTGTGCTGGCAGCTGGTGATGAAATTCTTCATGAAGTGCCGCTCCATGCCAATGGCGGAGCGTCTCTCCTGGAGATGCCCGAGCTGATTCAGCAGGTGAAAAAGCTTGATGCGGTATTAAGAGAACGCGGCTATGCATTTGACGACCCGATCTATTCGCTTTTTTTCCTATCGTCCACTCATCTGCCGTTTATCCGGATTACGCCAAGAGGCATCTATGACGTCAAGAAAAAAACGGTACTCTTTCCGTCGATAATGCGTTAAAATAGGAAAGGATAAAAGTTATAGGCAGCAAAGCTTTTTCCGGCCGCCAGACAACATTGACATGCATAAAGCCCAATGACGAAAACTAATCTGCTTATCGCCTGATAATAAATATCGCCGTGTTTCGGTATTCCAGCGCACCTCTCGGAATCAGACATGGATGAAAAGGAGAAAAATACATGCAAATTGATAAACTTCGCGGTAAAGAACTGGATCAGCTGTTTCAAGCCGTTTTATCATTAAAAGATTTAGAAGAGTGCTATCGCTTTTTCGACGACCTGTGCACTGTGAATGAAATCCAGTCCCTTGCCCAAAGGCTTGAAGTGGCAAGAATGCTGAGAGACGGCAACACATACCATAAAATTGAAACACAAACAGGAGCCAGCACCGCCACTATTTCCCGCGTGAAGCGCTGCCTGAACTATGGCAATGATGCCTATACAATGGCGCTTGACCGCGTGCATAAGCAGCCGAGCGAATCTTAAGAGAAACAGTCCAATTTTGAAATTGGGCTGTTTTTTTTTTCTGAAAATCAAATATTAGAAATTCCGGCCAATGCTGTTCCGTGGTGCTGAATTTGATATAATAATGGAATGGAAAAGTTCTGATTGAGAGAAAGCTTTCTGCTAAGGAAGCTCAGCCATAGATGAAACAAGCTTGTAGGGAGGGTTGCCTGTGTATGATGTAAAAGAATGGCGCCATGTGTTTAAGCTCGATCCTGACAAAGAGATCAGTGATGAGCATCTTGAAAGGATTTGCGAATCAGGGACAGATGCCGTGATTATTGGCGGAAGCGACAATGTAACAGAAGATGCTGTGCTGGACTTGATGGCAAGAGTGAGAAGGTATTTGATTCCTTGCGTATTGGAGGTTTCAGCCTCGGAAGCCATTATGCCGGGGTTTGATTTGTATTTTATACCGACAGTGCTGAACAGCCGCAGCCCGAAATGGATTGTGAATTTACATAAAGAGGCTGTGAAGGAATACGGCGAGCTGATGAATTGGGACGAAATTATCACAGAGGGATACTGCATTCTGAATCCGGACTGCAAGGCAGCAGTGCTGACAGATGCAGAGGCAGCGCTTGAGCCGGACGATGTGATCGCATACGCCCATATGGCTGAAAAGATGTTTTCACTTCCGATTTTTTATATGGAATACAGCGGAACTTACGGAAATCCGCAGCTTGTGGAAGATGTAAAAGCTGTTTTGGATAAGACGAGGCTGTTTTACGGCGGAGGCATAAAGTCAAAGGAGCAGGCGGAAGAAATGAGCCGGCATGCAGACACGATTGTTGTAGGAAATGTCATTTATGAAGATTTGGAAGCAGCGCTGAAAACGGTCAAAGCAGCGAAAGAATAATTGCTAAATTAACGGCTGTTCGGTTATGCTAAGAGATAAGAACATACGTTTGATATAGGATGTGAATAAAATGCAATTCATTACAAATCAACTATTGAGCGGACTGAATGAAATGCAGCAAAATGCCGTAAAGGCAACAGACGGACCGCTATTAATCATGGCTGGCGCAGGAAGCGGAAAGACAAGGGTGCTGACTCACCGAATCGCCTATCTGATGGTCGAAAAACAGGTAGCCCCTTGGAATATCCTTGCGATCACCTTTACAAACAAAGCTGCAAGAGAAATGAAGGAGAGAATATCAAAGCTTCTCGGACCCGGTGCCGACGAAATCTGGATTTCAACGTTTCACTCCATGTGTGTAAGAATTTTGCGGAGAGACATAGACAGAATTGGATATAACCGCAATTTTACGATTCTGGATTCCGCTGACCAGCTTTCCGTGATCAAATCGATTTTAAAGGAACGGAACCTTGACCCGAAAAAATATGATCCCCGGACATTGCTCGGCTCAATCAGCAGTGCGAAAAATGAACTGCAAACCCCTGAAGACTACGAAAAAACAGCTGGAGGCCACTTTGAACAAGTGGTGAATACGGTATATCAGGATTACCAGAAAAAGCTCCGGAAGAACCAGTCGCTTGATTTTGACGATCTCATCATGATGACCATCGTGCTGTTTCAGAAAGTGCCGGAAGTGCTTGAATATTATCAGCGCAAATTCCAGTACATCCACGTTGATGAGTACCAGGATACGAACAGAGCCCAGTATATGCTCGTTAAGCTCCTGGCTTCCCGTTTTCAAAACATCTGTGTTGTCGGTGATTCTGATCAGTCCATTTATAAATGGCGCGGAGCCGACATTGCCAACATTCTTTCCTTTGAAAAGGATTATGCACAGGCGAAAATGATTTTGCTTGAGCAGAACTACCGCTCTACAAAGCGCATTCTCCAAGCGGCGAACGAAGTGATTAAAAACAACGCCAACCGCAAACCGAAAAACTTGTGGACGGAAAATCTGGACGGGCAGAAGCTCTATTATTACCGAGCTGACAGCGAAGCAGCAGAAGGGCAGTTTGTAGCGGGGAAAATTAAGCAGCTGACCGAAAACGGCGGCACCCGCAAGCTCTCCGACATTGCCATTCTATACAGAACCAATGCCCAGTCC
This sequence comes from Metabacillus kandeliae, assembly GCF_021166585.1. Lineage (GTDB taxonomy): Bacteria > Bacillota > Bacilli > Bacillales > Bacillaceae > Metabacillus_B > Metabacillus_B kandeliae. The sequence continues at coordinate 412,919 of NZ_JAJOZE010000002.1, read as the reverse complement.
CGTGTAATAGAGGAAATCCTGCTGAAATCAAACATCAACTATACCATCGTCGGCGGCATCAAGTTCTATGACAGAAAAGAGATCAAGGATCTGCTTGCTTATTTGAGGCTGATTTCCAATCCTGATGATGACATCAGCTTTGCACGGGTTGTGAATGTGCCGAAAAGGGGCGTTGGCGCTACATCGCTTGACAGAGTGGCGGCTTATGCTGCAGATCATGACCTCTCGCTTTTCCAGGCGATTGATGATATTCAGCTTATTGGCGTGAGCGGCCGTGTCATTAACGCACTGACTGAGTTCCGCGATTTCATCCGGAACCTTGCGAACATGCAGGATTACCTTAGTGTGACAGAGCTGACAGAGGAAATTCTGGAGAAGTCAGGCTACAGGGAAATGCTGAAGGTGGAAAAAACGATCGAATCCCAGAGCAGGCTCGAGAATATTGACGAGTTTCTGTCTGTGACCCAAAACTTTGAAAAACAGAGTGAAGATGACAAAAGCCTTGTAGCCTTCCTGACGGATCTCGCGCTTGTTGCAGATATTGATCAGCTTGATAAGGACGATACAGGCGTTCAGGAAGCCGTTGTGCTGATGACGCTTCACTCAGCAAAAGGACTTGAATTTCCGGTTGTCTTTCTGATCGGCCTTGAGGAAGGCGTCTTCCCGCATAGCCGCTCCCTGATGGAAGAAGGGGAAATGGAAGAAGAACGGCGTCTTGCCTATGTTGGCATCACAAGGGCTGAGCAGGAGCTGTACATAACAAATGCCCAGATGAGAACACTTTACGGCCGCACGAGCATGAACCCTGAATCGAGGTTTATCGGGGAAATTCCGGAAACACTATTAGAAAACTTAAATGATAAATCGCTCAAAGAGCTGCATAACCCTTATAAGCGTCCTGAAAAGCGCCCGGCTGTTACCCGCCCAGCTTCAACAGGCGGCGAAAGCATCGGCTGGGCTGTCGGAGACAAAGCAGAGCACAAAAAATGGGGCACAGGTACAGTTGTGAGCGTGAAAGGCGAAGGCGAAGGAAAAGAGCTTGATATTGCTTTTCCAAGTCCTGTCGGCATTAAGCGTCTAATGGCCAAATTTGCGCCGATAACAAAAGTATAAAACCCTGTCAGGAAAGGATTGGGAAAGCATGGATATCGAAACAGCCCAAAAGAAAGTCCAGGAGCTTCATGATCTGCTGAATCAGTACAGTTATGATTATCATGTTCTTGATAAACCGAGCGTGCCGGATGCTGAATACGATGCGCGCCTTCAGGAGCTGGTGAAGCTTGAAGAGCAGTTTCCGGAATTAAGGACATCTGATTCTCCGACCCAGAGAGTGGGCGGGGAAATTCTCGAAGGGTTTCAGAAAGTGGAGCACAACACCCCTATGCTGAGTCTTGCCAACGCGTTCAGCGAACAGGATCTGCGCGACTTTGACCGCAGAGTGCGCCAAGTGATCGGAGAGGATTTCCAGTATGTGTTTGAGCTGAAGATCGACGGGCTTGCTGTTTCGCTGCGATATGAAGAAGGGCTTTTTGTAAGGGGTGCGACGAGAGGAGACGGCACCATCGGTGAGGATATTACAGAAAACCTCCGCACCATCCATACCATTCCGCTTCGGCTGAAAAAGCGCTACAGCATGGAAGTGCGCGGTGAAGCGTTTATGCCGAAGAGATCCTTTGAGAGACTGAATGAGCAGAAGCTTGAGAGAGAGGAAGAGCCTTTTGCCAACCCGCGGAATGCTGCCGCAGGCTCTCTTCGCCAGCTTGATCCGAAAATTGCCGCGAAACGAAATCTCGACATTTTCGTCTATGGTATTGGGGAGATCGGCGATACAGGCGTAAAAAAACAAAGCGAGGGCCTTGATCTGCTGGACAGGCTTGGCTTTAAAACAAATCGTGAAAGAAAAAAATGCGAAAATATTGATGAAGTGATCAATCTTTTGCATGAGATGCAGGATAAACGGCAATCCCTTCCATATGAAATTGACGGCCTTGTTTTAAAGGTTGATTCACTTGAGCAGCAGGAGCAGCTCGGCTATACTGCTAAAAGCCCGCGCTGGGCCATCGCCTACAAGTTTCCTGCAGAAGAAGTCATGACAAAGCTGCTTGATATTGAACTGAATGTCGGGCGAACAGGCGTCGTGACCCCGACTGCGATCTTAGAGCCGGTGAGAGTGGCAGGAACAACGGTAAAGCGGGCTTCACTCCACAACGAGGACCTGATCCGCGAGAAGGACATTAAAATCGGCGACTATGTTGTGGTGAAAAAAGCCGGAGACATTATTCCCGAAGTGGTCAATGTGCTTGTTGATCAGCGGACAGGCGAAGAAACCGATTTTCATATGCCTGAAGAATGCCCTGAGTGCAGAAGCGAACTCGTCCGCATTGAAGGAGAAGTCGCGCTCAGGTGCATCAATCCAAAATGCCCTGCACAGATCCGGGAAGGTCTGATTCATTTTGTTTCCAGAAATGCGATGAACATTGACGGACTCGGTGAGCGGGTTATTGCCCAGCTTTTCCAGGAAGGGCTGATTACTGATGTGGCAGATCTTTACGAACTGACACGCGAGCAGCTTATCGCTCTTGAACGGATGGGTGAAAAATCAGTGGAAAATCTGCTGAATGCGATTCAGCAGTCAAAACAGAATTCACTGGAAAAGCTTCTTTTTGGCATCGGCATCAGATATGTCGGTTCAAAAGCTGCCAAAACCCTTGCGCAGAACTTCGAGACAATGGACAGGCTGATGAATGCATCGAAGGAAGAAGTAGTAGCCATCAGTGAGATTGGAGAAAAGATGGCTGATTCTGTTGTCACCTATTTTGAACAGGCAGAGGTCATCACACTGATTGAGGAATTGAAAAGCCATGGAGTCAACATGGAGTACAAAGGACCGAAGCTTCAGGCAGCAGAAGAAAGCGACTCTGTTTTCGCAGGCAAAACAATCGTCCTGACTGGAAAGCTCGAGCAGCTGTCAAGAAATGAAGCAAAAGAGCGCATCGAAGCGCTCGGAGGTAAAGTAACAGGCAGTGTAAGCAAAAGCACAGACCTTGTGATTGCAGGGGAAGCAGCAGGCAGCAAGCTTTCAAAAGCAGAAGAATTAAACATCGAAGTATGGGACGAAGCGAGACTGATTGAAGAGCTCGGCTAAAGCTTGAGCTATGAAATAGAAGCTGCGAAGGCAGCAAAAGGTTAGAGGAGTGTTTACCCTTGAAAAAGTGGGCGATTTTACTGGTGTGCACCTTTGCGGTTTCAGGATGTATGCCGAATTTCGGGAATCAGGATGAAGTGGTCAAAAACACGGAAACCGATTCCAAGCAGAAAGCGTTTATACCAAGCTACAATATCTCGGACAATTATTATAAAACGATTCTCCCGTTTGTCGCTGCTGATGCGCGCGGGCTGTCTGCTTCACGGCTGAATACACGGTATGATCTTAATGAATTTGAAACAGGCCTTATGAGGCAGGCCCAGGAGTCTTTTGCAGCTGACAAATACGTTTATCAGGAAGGCCAGAAGATCCCCAAAACGACGATTAGCGGCTGGCTCGGTTTTGAAAAAAGCGGCAAAGAGCTTGACGCAGCAAAAAAAGCGGATAAGAAATTTATAAATGGCCTGAACCCTCCCTCAGGAAAAGAGGGCCAGAGCAGCACGAAATATTTAGCAAGTGTTCTTGAGCAGGATTATCTTGTGAAAAAGAATGAAAACACGGTAGAGCTTGGCGGTGTTGTGATCGGACTTGCTCTTAACTCTGTTGACTATTCAAAAGATGCTGCCGGCAATCCGCAAAACAAGCCGATGGATGACAGCACCATCAGATCACAGGGTGAAAAAATCGGGGCAGAGGTGCTGCGCCAGGTCAGGCAAATGGACGGCATGGAGAATGTTCCGATTGTCATCGCCCTTTATAAACAGGCGCCAAAATCCTCGATTGTGCCAGGAAACTTCATTGCGAAGGCTGAAGCCCGCTCAGGAAGCAGCAGCCTTGGAAATTGGGATTCTCTTGATGAGCACTATTATTTCTTCCCGTCTGCTGAGGCAGCAAATAAGTACCGCGATGATGCCCAGAACTTCGGCCGGTTTAAGGATGATGTGGCTTCCTTCTTCCCGAACTATACGGGTGCAGTTGGAAAGGCATTTTATAAAGATGGCGAAATGAAATCACTGAAGATTGATATTCCGATGCAATTTTACGGTAAGGCAGAAGTGATTGCCTTTACTCAATTTGTAACAGGAAAGGCTGTTGACTACTTCCCGGATTATATTGATCTTGAAGTCAACATCTTCTCAACGGATGGCCAGGAAGCTCTCATCACCAGAGCTCCGGGACAGAAGAAGCCTGATACGCATGTTTATCAATAATGGGAAAAGGGACCTCCGTCACGGGGTCCCTTTTTTGTCTGTCATCAGGAGAGCTTTTCGAGGTAGGTGTCAAGTTTTTCAAATTGGGAAGCTGTGCCCTGAAGCATTCCCATATCCTTTACTTGCTGCAGGAGTTCGGCTGAAGCGAATGTAGAGCGTGTAATAAGCTTAGTTTGAGCGCCCTCTTCATGAAATTCCATTGTAATGGCCATTTCCGGCATTTCTTCCATTACATTTCCTTCCTGGTCTGTAAAAAAGTCAATATAGGCGATTTTCTCATTAGGGATGATTTCCTGATAAACAGCTTTTCCGCAGGATACCTGGCCGTAAAAATCTCCCTGGTTTTTGTCATGGCACTTCATGCAGTACAGCCAGACGCCCCCAGGGACAAAGTCAAATTGGCTGACGGTTGTTGCCCAGCCTTCAGGTCCCCACCAGGCTTCCAAATGCTCTTTTTCAGCATAAGCTTGAAAAACCAAATGCTTAGGAGCGTTGAAAATCCTTTCAATCGTAAGTTCCCGTCCCTCTGCCGTATAGCTCAATCCATGTACTGCCTGTTTTTCACCCATCCTGATTCCTCCCTCATTTTATTGATTCTTTTGCATGCTCTCCAAATACTTTTCCAATCGGTCAAAGCGGCCGTTCCATACCTGGTGAAAGGAATGCAGCCAGTCATTCATGTCTTCAAAGGGTTTTTGTCTGAGCTTATAGAGGCGCCGGTTGGCATGTGCTTCAGCTTCCACAAGGCCTGCTTCGCTGAGCACCTTCAAATGCTTCGACGTTTGAGGCTGCAAAAGACCGAGCTGCTCTGCAATTTCGCCGACAGTGAGCGGCCCTTTTCGGAGGAGCTCGACGATGTTTAAACGTTTAGGCTCTGCAAGTGCAATCAAAATAGGTGTTAGTTCCTGGCCCATGTTCAAAATCTCCTTTCGCTTATAATATAACACTTGGGGAATATTCCTGTAAAGGAATATATGTAAAAAAACTCAAAATTGCGACTTTTCCTCATTGTTTGAAGCTTTTCAGCTAATGAGATAGAATATAAATTGTAAACGTTTTAGTTTAAAAGGAGGCGTATTTTAATGGTATTACCATACAAGCATGAACCTTTCACGAATTTCTCAGACGAGTCCAACAAGAAAGCGTTTGAAGAAGGATTAGAAACTGTAAAATCCTATTTGGGACAGGACTATGACCTGGTTGTCGGCGGAGAGCGCATCTCTACTGATGACAAGATCGTTTCCATTAATCCTGCCAACAAAGAAGAGGTAATCGGACACGTCTCTAAAGCGAATAAAGAAATTGCCGAAAAAGCAATGAAAGCTGCTGATGAGGCATTTAATACATGGAGGAAATCAAAGCCGGAAGTCCGCGCTGATATTCTTTTCCGCGCTGCTGCCATCGTGCGCCGCAGAAAGCATGAGTTTTCCGCTTTGCTTGTAAAAGAAGCAGGAAAGCCTTGGAACGAAGCTGATGCAGATACTGCTGAAGCGATTGACTTTATGGAATACTATGCCCGTCAAATGCTGCTTTTGAAAGACGGACAGCCTGTTGAAAGCCGTCCTGGCGAGTATAACCGCTACGGTTACATTCCTCTTGGAATCGGCATCGTTATCTCTCCGTGGAACTTTGCTTTCGCCATTATGGCGGGAACGACTGTTGCTGCACTTGTAACAGGAAATACGGTTCTTCTGAAGCCGGCTTCTTCTACACCTGTAGTAGCGGCGAAGTTTGTAGAGGTACTGGAAGAGGCAGGACTTCCAAAAGGCGTATTAAACTATGTACCGGGAAGCGGCGCAGAAGTGGGCGACTACCTTGTTGACCATCCGCGCACACGCTTTATCTCCTTCACTGGCTCACGTGAAGTCGGAACACGCATTTTCGAACGTGCTGCAAAAGTTCAGGAAGGCCAGCAGTGGCTGAAGCGCGTGATCGTGGAAATGGGCGGCAAAGATACGATTGTTGTAGATAAAGAGGCTGATCTTGAGCTTGCTGCACAATCAATCGTTAAATCAGCATTCGGCTTCTCCGGCCAAAAATGCTCTGCCTGCTCCCGTGCAGTAGTTCTTGAAGAAGTATATGACCAAGTGGTTGATAGAGTCGTAGAATTGACGAAAGAACTGAGTGTTGGCGAAACAACAGATCAATCCACATTTATGGGTCCTGTTATTGATCAGCCAGCTTACAACAAAATCATGGAATACATTGAAATCGGAAAAGGCGAAGGCCGTCTGCTGACAGGCGGAGAAGGCGATGACTCCAAAGGCTTCTTCATCAAGCCGACGGTTATCGCTGACGTTGATCCGAAAGCCCGCGTTATGCAGGAAGAAATCTTCGGCCCTGTTGTTGCTATTGCAAAAGCAAAAGACTTCAATGAAGCCATCGACATTGCGAACAACACAGAGTACGGCCTGACAGGCGCTGTTATCTCCAACAACCGCGCTCATATCGAACAGGCCCGCGAAGATTTCCAAGTCGGAAACCTTTACTTCAACCGCGGCTGCACAGGCGCCATCGTAGGCTACCAGCCATTCGGCGGCTTCAACATGTCCGGCACAGATTCCAAAGCCGGCGGCCCGGATTACCTTGTGCTTCACATGCAAGCGAAGACAACTTCTGAACAGCTTTGATTTGGGAACGGCCCTCTATTTCTGGGGGCTGTTTTTTTAATGAGAGGATTTGTTGAGGATCGGCTCCGCATAGAGTGGTGGATTTGTGCATGAATCAAAAGAGCCGCGCATAAGAGGAGGGATTCGCGCATAAATCAAAAGAACCGCGCATAAACCGTTCAAACCCTTTCATAAAAGAAACTCTGAACCCCATAGTCTAAAAAAGCCGTCATACCGCCACTGTACCCATCCTCCGAATCTTATTGTTCTGACTATTTCCAAACTGGTTTACATAAAAAATCCTCAGTGATAAAGTTCAAATTGTACCACATCCAAATCTATCCTCTTTTTCTCTTTTACTAAAAAACTATGGAGGAGTCAGCTTGAATACATCTGAACCATCACATACAGAATTAGATTCCAAGTCCCTATCGGTTGCTGGCGGCGGGCTGCTGCTTGTGCTCGGGATTATTTTTGTGGGCGCAAATTTACGGGCTCCGCTTACATCGGTGGGACCGCTTGTTGGTTTTATTAAGGAGGATCTTGGCATCTCCAATACGCTTGCGGGAATTTTGACGACGCTTCCATTGATCGCTTTTGCGCTGCTGTCCCCTTTCGCACCAAGGCTCGCGCGCCGCTATGGAATTGAAGCAGTGCTGCTTGCTGCGATGGGGCTTTTGACAGTCGGGATTGTGCTTCGTTCTCTCGCAGGGGAAGGCGCCCTTTTTACAGGAACCGCTTGTGTTGGTCTTGCCATCGCTGTTTGCAATGTGCTGATGCCGAGCATTATTAAGCAGAAGTTCCCGGCGAAAGTCGGCGTCATGACAGGCGTTTACTCCGTTTCTATGAATCTGTCGGGTGCGGTGGCATCTGGTCTCAGTGTTCCGATCGGGACAAGTCTTGGACTTGGCTGGCACGGAGCACTTGGTGTTTGGGGAGTGCTCGCTTTTGTTTCAATGCTTCTCTGGCTGCCGCAAATGAAAAATCGGAGAAAACAGGAGAAAGCTGTTCAGAGCCAAACCTCAGAGAATGTAAATCTGTGGCGCTCACCGCTTGCCTGGCAGATTACCCTTTTCATGGGGCTGCAATCGATGGTTTTTTACATTATTGTAGCCTGGCTGCCGGAAATCCTTGAGCAGAGGGGTCTTGCCTCTGGTCAGGCAGGCTGGACGCTGTCATTAGTCCAGTTTTCGCTGCTGCCGTTTACTTTTGCCGTACCGATTCTGGCAGGGAAAATGAAAAGCCAGACACCGCTTGTAGCAATTACTGGCGTTTTGTTTCTTGGCGGTACAACAGGGCTTCTTTTGGGAAGCACTGCCTTGATCCCAGTTTGGGTCATGATGATCGGAATCGCCGGCGGCTCAGCCTTCAGTCTCGCGATGATGTTTTTCAGCCTCCGCACAAGCAGCGGCCATCAGGCTGCAGAGCTGTCAGGCATGGCGCAGTCGATTGGATATCTGCTCGCATCCATCGGACCTACGCTGTTTGGATTTCTTCATGATCAGACAAACGGCTGGAATGTGCCGCTTGGCTTATTGATCGCCATTTCTGCACTGATTCTTTTCTTTGGGATCGGCGCTGGGAAAAACCGCAAAATTGTTAATGGGAAATAACAAAGCAGCTCTGCAAACGGCAGAGCTGCATTTTTTAAAGCTTCTCCAGAATCCATTGCTTGATCGCTTCCGCAACAGCCTCCGGAGTCATTGTACCTGTATTGATAACGGGAATGGGAGGGACAGCCGATTCGGATCGGGCAAGCATGGCTTCCCCCTGCAGAACAGCACCGCGAAGGGATCTTCTTGACCACCCTTTGCGTGCGCTCAGGCGCTTGATCCGCTCATGCTTTGAACAGTGAAGATGAAGGGTGTGCACCGGATAAAAGGCGCTGAATAAACCAAACTGTCTGAGGTCATAAGGATAGGGGAAGTTGCCGAGCAAAACGGTCAACCGGCCATTCACACCGCTGACATAGGCAATTTTCAGCCAATTATGGGCAGCTGCGAGATAGTCTCCATTTGTCACAATTAAATCCATATCAAACACATTTAACTCAGGCAGGACTTTGCCAAGAGCCTCAGCTGTTGTCGACTTGCCGGCCCCGCTTATCCCGGTGATAAGGAAGAGGGGGTATGACACGGAATTCACCTCTTGTCTATCTTTTATATAAAGTATGTAAATTCTGGAGCATATGCCATTAAACAAACGTTTGATTATAAGAAAAACAGCGCAAACAAAAAAGCCTGAGATCAATACTCAGGCTTAAACTGGGAAGGTTATGACAAAGCGGGTCCCTTTGTTTGGCTCGCTTTCTACCAAAAGAGATCCTTGATGGGTCTCGATGATTTTATAGCTGACCATAAGGCCAAGCCCGTTTCCGGTTTCCTTTGTTGTGAAAAAAGGTTCTCCAAGCCTTTCAAGCTGGACGGGACTCATGCCGATGCCGTTGTCCGCTACAATAATCCTGGCTTTTTCATGGTCTCCTGTAAGGAAAAGATCAATATTTCCGCCGAGGGGCAGAGACTCAATCGCATTCTTAATCAAGTTTAGAAAAACCTGTGTCAGCTGATTTTTATCACCGGCTATAACCGTTTTTGGCGCTCGCACCCGGCTTGTAAGGGATATCCCTTTAAATTCTGCTTCAGAAGCCAGAATTTCGGAAGCATTTTCTATAATTTCAGCAAGACAGCAGTCTTTAAACGGGATGGCATGGGGTCTCGAGAAGACCATCAGTTCGCTGACAATAAAGTTGATTCTTTCGATTTCCTCCAGCACTGTTTTTGAGTACAGTGTTTTTTTATCCTCGGAAAAGTTGCCGAGAATCTGCATAAAGCCCTTGATCGTTGTGAGGGGATTGCGGATTTCATGAGCAAGGCCTGCAGCCATCTCGCCGATCAGTGATATTTTTTCAGCTTTTTGTAGAGATTCTTCCGCTTTTTTCTTATCTGTAATATCATGCTGAATCGAGATGTGCTGGTAGCTTTCACCTTCGCTGTCCATAAAGGGGATGATCGTGGTGTCGACCCAGAAAAGGGAGCCGTCCTTTGCTTTGTTGCAAATCTCGCCGTTCCAAATCTCGCCATTTTTAATGGCTCTTCTAATTTCAGCATAAAATTCATCATTATGGCAGCCAGAGTAGAGAAGAGAATGATGATTTTTCCCCGCTAATTCCTCCGAAGAATATTTAGTGATCTCTGAAAACTTTTCATTTGCATAGCGGATCTTATCATTTTTATCTGTAATGGTGAAAATCGTAGCCTCTTTTAGGGCGTTCTTTAAATCTTTCAGCTCTTTAAGTGTGATTCTTTCTTCTTCATACAGTGATCTCAGCCTGTTTGCCAGCTGGCTGTCTTTTTGGAATCGCCGAAAAGTGGTGAAAGTGCTTTTTACGGCTGAATCTGTGACTTTGACAACGAGCATCGCTGTTTTGACTGATGTGGTTTCTGCTTCTAGAAATAAGGTGATGCTTTCTTTAAAGCAATATAAGTAATCTTTCAGCACATGAAAAGGAACCTTGGAAAGAGCCATTTCTTTTCCGAAGCCGGCAAACATGGCTTCGGCTTCAGGAACAGGTTCATCGGAGGCAAGGGCAGCGGCTAAATAGCGAAATGGTAATGTATTATTAAATGAAAATTCTGAGAAATTTGAACAGCAGTCATTTTCGGCCATTAGTCTACTGGCAAGCTGGGAATGTGAGTCTTCAAGTTTTTCAGCCAATAGCCTGTATTCGTTTTCCATACTTTCCTCCTGATCCGGGTTACAGTTAATATGAACTACCTAGTAATTAGACAGTGCTTAAAAATTTCCTTTCAATTTTATGAAGGATTCTTAATATGTTACCAATATTTAATATTGGGTTAATAATTGTTATTGCCCCCTGCCGCCGCTTGCCAAGCCTTGCAGAGGCAGTCTCAGATTTGGTATGATCAGAGTATTGTCTTAGTACGAATATTTCGGAGGTGAAGGAATATGTCACGCATTTCAAATGAGCAGGTTAAGCATGTTGCACACCTTGCCCGATTGGCGATCACAGAAGAAGAAGCAGCCCTTTTCACAAAGCAGCTGGATGCGATTATCGGCTTTGCCGAGCAATTGAACGAACTGGATACGGAGAATGTTGAACCGACTTCTCACGTTTTGGATATGAAAAATGTTATGAGAGACGACGTACCGAAAAAAGGTCTGCCTGTTGAGGACGTACTGAAGAACGCTCCTGATAAAAAGGACGGCTATGTCCGCGTACCAACGATTCTTGAATAGGGGAGGGAAAAGAGATGTCTTTATTTGATCATAAAGTCTCCGAATTAAAAGCATTACTACATAAAAAAGAAGTATCGGTTACAGACCTTGTTTCTGAATCGTACAAACGAATTGCAGCCGTGGACGATAAGGTTCAGGCGTTTTTAACGCTTGATGAAGAAAAAGCGCGCGCTTATGCAAAAGAGCTGGATGATGCTCTTGAGGGGAAAAGTGAATTTGGCCTGCTTTACGGAATGCCGATCGGTGTGAAGGACAACATCGTCACAAAAGGCCTCCGAACGACAGCAGCGAGTAAAATTCTTGAAAACTTTGATCCGATCTATGACGCGACCGTTGTCAGCAAGCTGAAAGAAGCAGAAGCTGTCACAATCGGGAAGCTGAACATGGATGAATTTGCGATGGGTTCTTCTAACGAGAACTCAGGCTTTGCGCCAGTTAAAAATCCGTGGAACCTTGAAACAGTGCCAGGCGGTTCAAGCGGCGGCTCTGCTGCCTCTGTTGCAGCAGGCGAAGTGCCGTTCTCCCTTGGGTCTGACACAGGCGGCTCGATCCGCCAGCCGGCAGCATTCTGCGGTGTTGTTGGATTGAAGCCGACTTACGGCCGTGTTTCCCGCTATGGTTTGATCGCGTTCGCTTCTTCTCTGGACCAGATTGGACCGATTACCCGCACAGTTGAGGACAATGCGTTCCTGCTTCAGGCGATTTCCGGCCTTGACGAAATGGATTCCACATCCGCCAATGTAGATGTGCCTGATTTCCTTTCTTCTCTGACTGGGGATGTTAAAGGAATGAAAATTGCTGTGCCGAAGGAATACCTAGGAGAAGGTGTCGGCGAGGAAGCGAAAAACGCTGTCCTTGAAGCACTGAAAGTACTGGAAGGCCTTGGCGCCACTTGGGAAGAAGTCTCTCTTCCGCATTCCAAATATGCGCTTGCCACCTACTACCTGCTGAGCTCATCGGAAGCATCCTCCAACCTGTCCCGCTTTGACGGCATCCGTTACGGCTACAGGACAGACAATGCGGAATCGCTTCTGGATCTGTACAAGCAGACACGCGCAGAAGGCTTCGGAAACGAAGTAAAGCGCCGCATTATGCTTGGTACGTTCTCCCTAAGCTCCGGCTACTATGACGCTTACTATAAAAAAGCACAAAAAGTCCGCACACTGATTAAAAAGGACTTTGAAGATGTGTTTGAAAAATACGATGTAATCGTTGGACCGACAACGCCAACACCTGCCTTTAAAATTGGCGAAAAAATTGATGATCCGCTGACCATGTATGCGAACGATATTCTGACGATCCCTGTGAATCTTGCCGGCGTACCTGGAATCTCCGTACCGTGCGGCTTTGCAAACGGTCTTCCGCTCGGCCTGCAGATTATCGGCAAGCACTTTGACGAGAAAACCGTTTACCGCGCGGCTCATGCATTCGAACAGGCAACAGAACATCATAAAGCAAAACCGGAACTGTAAGGGGTGAGGAAAAATGAACTTTGAAACGGTTATAGGACTCGAAGTCCACGTTGAGCTGAAAACAAATTCCAAAATCTTTTCCGCTTCCCCAAACCACTTTGGAGCGGAGCCGAACACCAATACATCTGTTATCGACCTTGGCTATCCAGGCGTTCTTCCTGTTTTAAACAGAGAAGCTGTGGATTTTGCCATGAAAGCAGCGATGGCGCTGAACTGTGAAATCGCGACAGATACGAAATTTGACCGCAAAAACTACTTTTATCCGGACAATCCGAAAGCTTACCAAATTTCACAATTTGATAAGCCGATCGGCGAGCACGGCTGGATTGAGATTGAAGTAGAAGGCAAAAAGAAAAGAATCGGCATCACGCGCCTGCACCTTGAAGAGGACGCAGGAAAACTGAACCACACTGGCGACGGCTACTCTCTTGTTGACTACAACAGACAGGGAACACCGCTTGTTGAGATCGTATCAGAGCCGGACATCCGTACACCGGCTGAAGCGTATGCTTACCTTGAAAAGCTGAAGAGCATCATTCAATACACAGGCGTTTCTGACTGCAAAATGGAAGAAGGCTCCCTACGCTGCGATGCGAACATTTCCCTGCGTCCAGTAGGACAAGAGCAGTTCGGAACAAAAGCAGAGCTGAAGAACCTGAACTCCTTCAACTTCGTCCGCAAAGGCCTTGAGCATGAAGAAAAGCGCCAGGCTGAAGTGCTGCTTTCAGGCGGCATCATCGAACAGGAAACACGCCGCTTTGATGAATCAACAGGCAAAACGCTTCTCATGCGCGTCAAAGAAGGAAGCGATGATTACCGCTACTTCCCTGAGCCGGATCTGCTTGACCTTCACATCGATGACGAGTGGAAAGAACGCGTCCGCGCGGAAATTCCAGAGCTTCCGGACGAAAGGAAAGCCCGCTACGTATCAGAGCTTGGACTTCCAGCTTATGACGCAATGGTCTTAACGTTAACGAAGGAAATGTCCGACTTTTTTGAAGCAACGGTTGAAAAAGGCGCTGACGCGAAGCAGGCGTCCAACTGGCTGATGGGTGAGGTTTCCGCTTACCTGAATTCAGAACAGAAAGAACTTTCGGATGTGGCTTTAACTCCTGAAGGACTTGCCGGAATGATCAGCCTGATCGAAAAAGGCACCATTTCTTCTAAAATTGCGAAAAAAGTTTTCAAGGAATTGATCGAAAACGGCGGAAACGCTGAGCAAATCGTCAAAGACAAAGGACTTGTCCAAATCTCTGACGAAGGCGCTCTTCGCAAAATGGTAACAGACGCACTTGATGCAAATCCTCAATCCATTGAAGATTTCAAAAACGGAAAAGACCGCGCCATCGGCTTCCTGGTCGGCCAGATCATGAAGGCCTCCAAAGGACAAGCAAACCCGCCAATGGTGAATAAGATTTTGATGGAAGAAATTAATAAGCGATAAGAGAAAGCTGCCGGCTTGTCCGGCGGTTTTTTTGTGGGGGGAATTTGGAGGCGCAAGTAAACTTTGGAAGGCGCACATAAACCTTTGAACCCGCATGTAAACAGTTCAGCCCGCACATAAACCTCCCAACCTGAAGGTAAAGCTCACAAGCCGCATATAAGCGGGTAAGCCTGCAAATAAAATTGAAAATCCCGCATATAAATTTCCAAAACCTGCAAATAAAAGTCTGAAACCTGCATATAAAATCTCAAAACCCGCATATAAAAGGGGTAATTTACTCTTTGATGGCTGTGATTTTTGCTCCAATCCTCTTCTAAAGCCCTAAAATGGATGAAAATAAGGAAAAAGTGTGCTGAATAGGCATTTTTTAAGCATTTATTGAATAAAACAGACTCTTTTTTAATGTTACAATATATGGTAAAATGCAATCAAAAACAGGAGAACAGAGATGATAAAACTCGGCATGATAGCGGCTGTTCTAAGTATTGCTGGCTTTGTCCTCACTTTTGCTCCATTCACCTCAATTGCCGGCTGGCTTCAAAATTACACGGTGCTGGCGGCGGGCATTCTCTGTGTCATCGCATCACTTGTACTGGCCATCCGATCCATTATTAAAAAGGAAACAGGGCTGCTGAAGTTTCTCCCTTTTGTCCTGCTGCTGCCAATTTTGTACTTTGCCATTAATTTCGTCTCTATCATGGGTGCTGTATAACCGGAATGGGGGAAAAGGGATGAAGAAAGAAAAGAAAGACAGCAGGATAGAGGATTCTGACGGACTGAACAGAGCATTTTACGGCAGTCCCACTGCGGGTGGAGTTATTATTATGCTTGGCATCGCCGGTTACATGATATATGACCTTTTCTTTAAACATTGAATGCCTCGGCATTCTTTTTTTGCTCCCGAAAAGTCGGATGCATCACTGCTCAAACTGCTACTCTTATATGGGAAAGGAGGCTGGAAAATGGATATGCTGGCAGGAATGAATGCAGCGGTTAAGTACTTAGAGGAAAATCTGGATAAAGAAATCAATGTGAAGGAAGCGGCTCGGCTTGCGTATTGCTCGGAGTTTCATTTTAAGCGGATGTTTTCGTTTCTTGCAGGGGTGCCGCTGTCGGACTATATCAGGAGGAGAAGGCTGACCCGTGCAGTAACGGACCTGCGTACCGGGAACAGCCGGGTGCTTGATATTGCAGTGAAGTACTGCTACAGCTCAGCTGATTCCTTCGGGAGAGCTTTTCAGCAATTTCATGGCATTACGCCGTCTGAGGCAAGGAGCAGCGGACATTCCGTGAAGGCCTATCCGCCAATTTCCTTTCACTTATCCGTTAAAGGAGGCAGTGAAGTGAGATACCGCATTGTAGAAAAGGAGGCTTTCCGCATTGCCGGGCTGAAAAAAAGGGTGCCGATTGTGTTTGAAGGGGTGAACCCTGCTATAGATGCTATGTGGAGGAGTCTTGATGAAAAAATGATCCAGGAGCTGAAGGCACTGTCAAATACAGAACCGAGGGGCTTGATCAGCGCATCGGGCAACTTTTCAGAAGGAAGAATGGGAGAAAAGGGAGAGCTGGATCACTGCATTGGGGCCGCAACCACAAAGGATTGCCCGCCCCATTTCCAAACTTTAGAGGTGAAGAGCTCACAATGGGCCGTTTTTGAAGCAGAGGGTCCTTTCCCTGAAGCATTGCAGAATGTATGGGGCCGCATCTACTCGGAATGGTTTCCGGGATCAGGCTATGAACAGAAGGAAGGACCGGAAATTCTCTGGAACCAGGACAAGGATGTGACGGTCCCTCTTTTTAAAAGCGAAATTTGGATTCCTGTTGTTCAATTATCCGAATAATTCTTTTTAAGTCTGAGATACCCTGCAAGTGCATGCCTTCGTGAAAAGAAGTCCAAAGGAGCACCTGCTCAATTGTTGTCAGTTTCCGAATCTCTGTCGGTTCAAACTCCTCCTCAAGACGCCCCTCATATTGATCCTTAATGCTGCTGATCTGGCCCTTCAGCAGCTGTTTCAGCTGTTCAAATGACGGGGTTTCCTCTGTAAAGATTTTGGGAGAGCTTCCCCACCCAAACCATTGACCAAATGCTTCAGGTATTCCCGCGCGCTCTTTTGTGAGGCTCTCAAGCCACATGTACTGTTCCGTATAGACATGCCCGAGGTTCCAGCGGATGCTGTTGCTGAACCCATTTGGAATGATATCGGCTTCCTCTTGTGTGACATCCTTAACGGTATGCAGCAAGTAATCCCGGTGGCTTTGCAGCTGGCTGAAAAAAATTTCCTGGCGCTGTTTCAAATACAACCCCTCCTTTTACAAAGGAAATTCTTTATTTGCATGGAATTATCCTTTCAAAATAGCATCATTGGGTAACATATAAGGGGAGGGATCGTTATGCATGGAAAACCAGTAATTGGCATCACCTGCTCAAATGTTTTATATAACAAGCTGCCGAGCATTCATTTAAATTTACGCTACATAGAAGCTGTCGAAGCAGCGGGTGGGGTGGCGGCCGTCATTCCATCAGGCAGTCCAGAGGCTGCTCGTGACTGGATGGAAATATGCGATGGGCTCCTTCTGAGCGGCGGGGAAGACATTGATCCAGGATTTTACGGAGAAGAGAAGCATGAGCTGACTGGTACCACCTGCATTGAACGGGACGAAATGGAAATGGCATTGATTCATCGTGCAAAGGAAAAAAAGCTTCCGGTATTCGCGATCTGCAGAGGCGCTCAAATGCTGAATACGGCATTCGGAGGCACACTGATTCAGGATATTGGCGAGATGTGCCGCAATCCGCTGCAGCACAAACAGACCGTTCGAAGGCCTGAAGCCTCCCATTCTGTGAGACTTGAAGATGGGAGCAGGCTGTCGCGGATTCTTGGGAAAACAGAGATTGATGTTAACAGCCTCCATCACCAGACATTCGGAAAGCTGGCGGAAGGGATAAGAATTGCAGGAAAAGCACCTGATGGAATTACAGAGGTGCTGGAATGCACTGAACCTGACTGGCCGCTCCTTGCTGTGCAGTGGCATCCAGAAGAAATGTCGGCAGAGGACGCAGGAATGAGAAAGCTTTTTGAAGCATTCATTGTTGATGCCAGAGCGTTTAAAAGCAAAAAACACATGGGTAATTAATGTTATCGCCGGAGGGAAAGGAGGAGACACATTGTTCGCATCCATTTTTACACTTGCGCTATCATTTTTCGCTGTTATGAATCCGCTCGGGAATATTCCAATTTTTATCTCTTTAACATCTGAATACGACCAGCAGAGCAGAAAAAATACAGCAAGAAAAGCAGCCATCGTTTCGTTTATTATCCTGACAGTTTTTTTGTTTCTGGGAAATTTAATTTTCTCGGTTTTCGGCATCACCATACATGCCTTCCGGGTTGCAGGCGGAATCCTGATCTTTGGCATCGCCTTTAACCTCCTTCACGCAAAGACTTCACAGGCGCAAAGCCCGCACTCGCATGAAAAGGCAGAGGCGGAAGCTAGAGAGGATATCTCCATTACCCCGCTTGCACTGCCAATCATGGCAGGTCCAGGTACAATCGCAACCGTTATGGCGCGGACCTCAGGCCATAACGTAGCGAATTTACTCGGTGTCTGCATCAGTTACACGGTCATTCTTGTTGCCACTTATTTTCTATTTGCCTACTCAAGTCCGATTATTAGAAGGATTGGTCAGAGCGGGGTTAATGTTATTTCGAGGCTGATGGGTTTGATTTTGGCGGTTATGGCGATTCAGATGATTGCGGACGGGGTGCATGGACTGTTTCCGCATTTGTAAAAAGAAAACTGCAATCGGGGTAATTGCAGTTTTTTATATTCAATGACTTATTCCTCCACATTAATAAACGCCCGTTTCCCATCCTCCTTCTTCTTCGTCACCTTGCTCTCATAAAGCCAATCCGCCACATCCTCCCAAGAACGGTCCTCCTGATACCCAAACGGCTTGCCGTCCTCTTTCATCATCGGAAGCAGCATGTGCAGGCTCTTTTTTTCAACCTGAGGGTCCAAAGGAGAAGATTCCTCCTCGTTTTGCAGCAGTATAGACAGTCCTTCATCAGGGTGCTTCTCAACATATTCCTGCCCTTTTGCCATCGCGGCCATCATTTTTTTGTAGACCTCAGGTTTTTCCTTTAAAGACTTTTCGCTGGCTGCCATGACGAGTTCTTCGTAATCCGGCACCCCGTATTGTGTAGGATTGATCACCCGGACGGGGTGTTTTTGTTTGTCCAGCAGCAGCTTTTCATGATTGATGAAGCCGCCGATCATCGAGTCAACCTTATTGGTTGCCATTGAAGGGATCAGATTAAAGCCGATGTCGGTCATTTTTACTTTATCCGGATCCCCGCCGTCCGTTTTGACCATTGTTTTGATCAAGGCTTCATCAAGCGGTGAGGACGGGTAGCCGACTGATTTTCCCTCCAGGTCTTTTGGCGAGCGGATGCTGCTGTTTTCCGGCACCATTAAATAATTCAGCGGATGGCGGACGACTGCTGCAAAAGATTGAACTGGAATGCCCTCGTCGCGCGCCATCAGGATAGCAGGCTGATAGGACAGGGCCATATCCACCTGCCCTGCTGCTGCAAGCTTCAGCGGGTCATTTGTGCTTGAAGGCATCTGAAACTGCACATCAAGGCCCTGTTCTTTAAAATAGCCTTTTTCCTTTGCCGCATAAAGGAAAGAGTGAACCGCGTTCGGATACCAATCGAGCATAACGGTGACCTTCTGCAAATGGGATGAACCTGAGCCGGCGCTGCAGCCGCTTATTACAAGCATCGTGCTGAACAGGATTGCCATCAATAATTTCATGTAAGTTTCCTCCTCTTAAACTGGCCATTCCTCGCCTTTATAAGCCATTTCCCAAAACAAGTATTCAAGCTGTGATGCTGTGATATAATGCTCCTCCAGAACCGCCAGCTCGCGTTCGCTTTTTCCATGTGCAAGCTCGTCCAGCAGGTCCCTCAGCCAGCAGGCAAGCTCCCCGAATTCCTCTGATGCATAGGAGGAAACCCATTCGCCGTAAAACGGATGACTGTCAGATCCGGGGTACTTCTCCTTCAGCATCTTGCCGATTTCCCAGTAGCTCCACATGCAAGGGAGGACTGCGGCAATGAGCTCCTCAAGAGGGCCATTTCCTGCTGCCAGCATGTAACGGGTATAAGCGAGGTTTGACGGAGCGGGCTTCACAGCCTCCAGTTCCTCTTTTGAAATACCAAACTGCGCGGCATATTGCCGGTGCAGCTCCATCTCATCAATGAGTGTGTTATTTAAAATTCGGGAGAACGCCGCCATACTTTCCAGGTTCCTTGATTTGGCTGCGGCCATGGCAAAGAGCTTGCTGTAATCAACTAGAAACACATAATCCTGCTTCATGTAGCGGATGAAGGATTCCTTCGGCAGCTCGCCTGTCCCAATTCCGGCCACAAACGGATGCTGAAATGTTTTCTCCAAAATAGGCTTTGCTTTTTCGAAAAGTCTTTCTGATGCTTTCATGACAAATCTCTCCTTTTTAAAATATAAAAAGCCCGCTTATCTCCGGAGAAATAAGCGGGCTTGGATACATAGGCCAAAAACAGCCAGACACAATAAGTGTGCAGGCTTCCGCGCTTCCCTCCGCTGGTATGATCCAGTTCAGGTTCAAAGGGTTAGAACTATTGTTCAATCTCAGCCCAATTGGGCACCCCTAGCAACTAAGAAAATATGAAGTTATGTGTTAATGGTATCTGTTGCTGGAAAAATAGTAAAGGGAAAATGGTTTCTCAAGAAGGAAAAAAAGCATTCCCCTCGAAAACAGAAAACGAATAAATTAGCGGAGGGGATTAGCATGTTTCAAACTGTAAATAGCTTTTTAAACATGTGGGAGCTTGAAACGGACAGAACCCAGAAGGTCATGGACAGAATGACAGATGACTCGCTCAAGCAGGTCATTACCCCTGAAAACTGGTCGCTTGGGCGTCTGGCATGGCATATTGCAGTTGCGCCAAAGGGTATTGCCGCACGGGCCGGCCTGCAAGTTGAAGGGCTGAAGCATGACAATGAGGTGCCTGAATCTGCTGCTTTAATTGCAAACGAATATAAAACAGCGGCAAAGCAAGTGGCGGAAGCAGTGGAAAACCAGTGGACAGATGAAATCCTCCTGGAAGAGCGGCCTTTTTTTGAAATGATACTGCCAGCCGGCATGCATCTTTATTTCATTATTCAGCATCAAACCCACCACAGAGGGCAAATGACAGTCCTCATGCGGCAGGCAGGCATCCAGGTTCCTGGCGTTTATGGTCCTTCAAAAGAGGAATGGGCTTTGGCGGGCATGGAGGCTCCGAGGTAAATCTGACGTGTATCTTTCTGGGTGATAGGGTATGGAACCAATAAACTACGAACCTGGGAGGAAACACATATGAGTAAGAAACCAATCATTGGAATAACAGGATCGGCAAAAGAAGTGCACGGCATTGACCACTCCTTTGTGCATTCAAAATATCCGGAAGCCGTGCTTCGTGCTGGCGGTGTCCCGGTCATTTTGCCGCTTGGAAATGAAGAAGCGGCAAAGGCGTGGGCAGAAGTGATTGACGGTCTGCTCTTAAGCGGCGGGGAGGATGTGGATCCTCAGTCTTACGGCGGAAATCCGGATCCTGAGCTCGGAAAAGTTGTACTGGAACGGGATGAAACAGAAATAGCACTTGTGGCAGAAGTCAAAAATAGAAAGCTTCCTGTATTTGCCATATGCCGCGGTATTGCCTCTTTAAATGTAGCGCTTGGAGGCGATCTCATCCAGGACATCGAACGGGAATTTGAAGATCCGCTGAAGCATCATCAGGAAGGGCCTCGTACGAATGCTTCCCATGATCTGCATGTGGAAGAAGGCAGCAGGCTTCACGAAATTTTCGGCGAAACACTCGTCCCAATCAACAGCATGCATCACCAGGTGCTTGGAAAAGTGGCGGAAGGACTAAAGGTGACAGGCAAGGCACCGGACGGCGTCATTGAAGCTGTGGAAGGAACGGATCCAGACTGGTCTGTTCTTGGCGTACAATGGCATCCGGAAGAAATGGCTGTAAAGTATGACAATATGCAAAAGCTGTTTGACGTTTTTGTGGAAGAATGTGAAAAAGCGGCATCAGAGCCTGTTTAAAAGAGCTAGGGAGGTGTCCCTTGAGAGAAGGGCCGTATCAAAAACTCAGCGGGCTGGAGAAGCTCGCCGGCACATGGAAGGTTTCAGGGCCTGACATTGAAGGCACAGTTTCTTTTCAATGGATGGAAGGAAAGTACTTCATGATCCAGCATTTTGACCTTCTCCATAGCGGACGGCAAGTCAAAGGAATAGAAGTAATTGGCTTGACAAAGGAATTCGGTGCAGAGGAGCCGGGCGAGCACCTCGTATCCCGCGCTTATGATAACAGCGGCAATACCTTTGATTACACATATGAGATTGATGATGACACCCTCACAATTTGGGGCGGAGGTATTGGTTCCCCTGCTTATTACAAGGGAGAATGGAACAGTGACGGGACCGTGAATTCCGGAAAGTGGGTTTACCCGGGCGGCGGGTATGAATCTGCTATGACGAGGACGGACAGGTAAAAAACAAGGGATGGTGTCCCTTGTTTTTTTTATAGCTTATTTACAGGAGGAAATTGCTGCAGGATTTTTTCTAAGCCTGCAGCAAACCATTCTCCCTTGTCCATACTTGTTTCAAATTCAAATTCCAGCCGAGCGCCGCATCCAGCTGGATACTGGACAGCGCCAGTCACTAAAATGATTTTCCTTTTTCGCTCGAAATTCAATTCTAAGTAAGGCTCGGTCGGTGCAAAGAACACTTCTTTCTGCTTTTTTGCCAGAAAACTTTGCAGTCCCTTCAGAAATGCCATCATTTCTGTTCCCTCGATCATGATGTCATCAATACTTGCAGTGAAGGCTGGGAGGGATAGGGAGAAAAGATTGCGATGCCAGTCTCTGTCATACGAATCCTTTGCATCGGGATAGGCGAAGCTGTATGTAGCAAGCTTCAAACAATGAGTACCATCTGGAGAGCTTAATTCTGCAGTTGGATAGTTTGCAAAATTTGTATTCATATTACTCATCTTTCCTCTTTTAATTTGGGAACAAGCGTTCTATAATAGTATTATACATATTAAAAAGGAGGTATCACCCATGTATGAAACGATTGCAGATTTTCTAAAAGAATGGAACAAAGAAGAGGTGCTCACCCAAAATGTATTGGACGGCTTAACCGATGAGTCGCTCAGCCAGGAAGTTTATCCGGGTGGCCGTACGCTAGGAAGAATTGCATGGCATTTTACTGTGAACATTCCAGACTATTTAGCAAAATTCGGCCTTGAGATTGATGCGGTAGAGAATGCAGCGAGTGTGCCGGCCTCAGCCAATGAGATCGCTGAAACATTCAGAGCAGTCAGCAGCAGGGCAGCGAAGGCGATCGAGGCCCAATGGACGGATGAAACGCTGTCACACATACAGGAAGCCTTCGGCAGGAAGGAGTCCAACGCTGCCATCCTGATGGGACTGATTAAGCACATTGTTCATCATCGCGGACAAGTGACTATCCTCATTCGTCAGGCAGGGCTAAAGCCTTTTGGAGTATATGGGCCTCCAAAAGAAGACTGGATCAAGCTCGGTGTAGAAAATCCGCCTTTGTAATGACTAAGAGCCCTCTCCCAAGGGTTCTTTTTTCAAGAATGATCAGCCTCTAAACCTGCCGCTTTCACAGGCCCCATCGAAACAATCGTTGATATCTTCTTCGCCATATACTCCGGCGAATACTTCATCCCGCTTTTCACCCACCATGTGAACATGCCCATGCAGGCATTGCTAACAAAGGCCATGAAGATTTCCTTTGGAAGAGAGGTTTCCGCTTTAGGCCAATCAATTTCATCATATACCTGCGATAGCCGGCCCAATAAGAATTGCTGCATTTTATTGCTGAAATCCTGCACGCCATTTTCTCCGAGCATGGCTTTATAAAAGGCTTGGTTTTCTGAGATGCTTTGAAAAACAGAAAATATCGATTTTTCAAGGTTAGCCCGAATAAAAATGCCATTTTGAATATGTGTGGCAGGGCGAAGATTCTTTGCCAGGTTCTCGAATGTTTCTGCCGTCATCTGATCAAGCAAATCATATTTATCCTTGAAATGAAGATAGAAGGTTCCGCGGTTAATCAGCGCACGCTCCGTAATATCATTTATTGTTATCGCATCGATTCCTTTTTCAGAAACAAGACTGATAAAGGCTTCCTTAATCATTTTCGTTGTCCGGATCACCCGTAGATCACTTTTATTAGACACTTTACTGCCTCCTATCCATTTTCGGGAAGATGATCAACACTTTGCCTTCCAGTGTCTGATATCCATCATTTTATCCTTTATTGCGTATTGCTCACCTGCACAATCTATCTTACCATCTTATTGAACAGACTGATAGATAAAAGACAATATGTCTAATAAAAAGGTGGGAAAGAACATGTCATTTTTTAAGCAGAAAATCCTGTGGCTCGGCCTTATAGGAATTGCCCTTATTGCCATTATCTTTACATTCGCTTTTCTTGGCAGTACCGTAAACCCTGCTCCAAAGGATCTGCCGGTTGCCCTTGTCGTAAAGGATGAAGGCGTCACACTGCCGACAAAAGAGAAGCTGAACATCGGGGAGGAGCTGAAAAAGCAGCTTACAGAAAATAAGGATCTCCCGTTTAAATGGACCATTTTAGACAGCAAAGACAAAGCGGTCAAAGGAATGGACGACAGAAACTACTATGCCGCCCTCGTTATTCCAAGCGACTTTTCAGCAAAATCTTCTTCTCTCATGTCGCCAAAACCTGTGCAGGCAGAAGCACAGCTGATCTTAAACCAGGGGAAAAACCAAAATGCCGTCAACGCCATCGGCCAAATTTTCCCGAAGATTTTTGAAGCCATTAACGGCAAAGTACAGCAGCAAATGCTGATGCCATTTGAAAAAATGCAAAAACCGCTATCAGTACAGCAGGCCAAAATTGCAGGCCATCCGATTGCATTGAAAACAGATACCATTCATCAAACAGGCGACAACAGCGGCGGCGGGAATGCGCCGACAACGCTGACGCAGATTATCTGGATTACGACGCTCATTAGCTCAGCCATTATTTTTACAGCAGTCAGAAAAGCCCACAGCAATACCATCAAGCCGATCGGCTTCTTATATCAGCTGCTGGCTGGGGCAGTGTTCACAGCAGTCAACGCGCTGATCGTGCTGTACCTTGCCGCGGGCGTTCTTGACCTGCATGTTCCGGATTACTGGGCTGTGTACGGTTTTATGCTCTTTGCCTCCTTCATGTTCTTCCTCATGCAGGGAGCCCTGTTGAACTGGCTCGGATTTGGAGGCATGCCGATTCTTGTACTGTTGTTTTTCTTCTCCAATCCGGTTCTCGCGCTTGCCCCTGAGATGCTGCCGGATGTAACGAAAACATGGCTCTACTCCTGGACCCCGTTCCGGTTCAGCGTAGAAGGGCTGCGCAGCATCTTCTTTTACGATGGCCGCGGGCTTGGAGATAATCAATATGTGTTAGGGATCGTTGGACTTGTGTGTTTTGCGGTCATGGCGCTTGCGCTTGTGAAGCCGCTGCTGCAGCGGGGAAGCAGGAAGGAAGCATCTGTAGAGAGGAATTGATAGGGAGAGAGCGGGACCTTTTGGGTTTCGCTCTTTTTTTCGAAGAGGATGGTCTTTATAGTAAAATATTAGAATGCGATTTTTTATTACAACTAGTAAAGGGGAGTGTGTGATGACTAGGCATCATTTTATTGCGACGCTGAAGCCAATTTCAGAATTCCATTTAAACGGTAATTTTGCGTTTCAAACCGGTGAAGCTTATAAAGATCTTTTGCCCTTTACCCTCCCTTATGTTTATGGAGGCGGCGGAGAAGACATTGAATTTATTACATTTTTAGATGCATTTATGGAACTTGGAGATGTTGTGGAGCAGTACATATTTGAAGAAGGAAAGAACGGACAGCCATTGTCACATCATTTTCCAGAAGAAGCCCGAACAGTGAATCTCTTAAAAAAGACGTATAAAGACCAATACGGAGAATACCAGCTGCACTCGAAAAGATGGAAAGAAGAACTGGCAAGGCGTACGATTGCTTCAAAGAGAAGTGTGACTACCTTTGTTAAATTCTGAGGGCAACTATGTAAGAGGAAACCGCACATAAACTCTGAAAGCCGCACATACAGCCATGAAGCCGCACGTATCCATCCTAAGCTGCAGATAAATTTCAAAAACCCGCATGTAAAATCTCAAAACCCGCATATAAAATTCGAAAAGCTGCAAATAAAATCGCCAAACCTGCATATAAACGGCTCTCTAAAGCGATTTGGAGAGGGCAAAATGGCTTTGAAACTCAAAATGGGTGCTGTTTTTGCCTTGTTTCACATGATTTTGCTCAAATTTTCTATCATTTTTCTCTCCATAAAAAAATAACCGCCCGCAACCAGCGGGCGGCTTCTTCACAAAGTAAGCAGCTTTTGATAAAGCTTAATCACAGACTGATGCATTCCTTCATGGTACAAACCGAAGCTCAAAAACTGCTCAGGCGATGCCAGAGTCATGCCGGCAGAGGTGGTGTAAGGCGGTTCGATTTTTTCCTGCAGGCGGTCTGACAGGATAGCCTTCATCCGTACAGGCTGTGCCCTTAAATATCCTTTGATTTCTTCCAGCGAAGGAACAGGGATGTCAGCCGGCTGGGTGAGAGGGGTTGTGTTGTATTCAAACAGCTCCCTGTATCCGTCCGGCACCTCCAGCGGCTCTCCGATATACTGAAAAGCATGACGTTCCCATACAACATAGATATGCCCAAGATTCCAACGGATCGAGTTGCGGAAGCCGTCCGGGATTTGGTCGGCCAATTCTTCTGATACACTGTCAGCAAGCTTTAGCGTTTGTTCGCGGATAAAAGATTGCTGATCGAAAAGAAAGTGTTCCATTTACAATCGTCTCCTTTCGTTTAACCGGCGCTTTGTTTAAGATGAAGTGCCTTTTTTTGCTGCCGCCTTGCCATCCACAAAAAGAACAAAACAGGTATTGTTAAGAGGCTCGTCGTAATGAGTCCGAGCGAGACGGATGAAAGAGCAATCAGACCGACAACCGGCCCTCCGGCAATCTGCCCGATCGCATCAAGCTGCCCAAAAAGGGACAGCATTGTCGCCCGGCCCTTTGATTCAAGCTTCTGATTCAGCCAGATGGAGTAAAGCGGATGGTTGAGCCCTCTTAAAAGTGCACAGCTCCAGTAAGAAGCAATAGCGAGCCAGAACTGCCCTGCCAAAGCAAACACCATCATACTGAGAACAAGCAGAATATTCATGGCTCCTAAAAGTCCGATGAGCTGCTGCTCGCGAAGCTCTTCTCCCCGGCGCTGAATGCCTTGAACCACCGCAATATGCAGAAGGAACGCAACCGCATTGATGATTCCGAACCAGAGGACAGCGCTGCTTTCCGTAAGCTTCAAGCCTTGAATCAGATGAATCTCCCAAAGCCTGTCAAAGCCTTCGCTTGCAAGGCCCCACATAAGGGAAATACCTGCCATCGCGAAAAGGATTGTACTGCCTCTTACCGTTTGGTAACCGCTTTTCACAACAGCGGCAAACTGATGAAAAGGGGACGTATCATTCCGCTCCATTTTTTCAAAATGGTGTTCAGGCATGAAAATGGCGAGCCAGATGCCGAATACAAGAAAGGCGCCTCCGGCAAGAAGAATCGCCGTTTGCACGGAAAAAAGAAAAGACAGAGCAACACTTG
Organism: Metabacillus kandeliae; assembly: GCF_021166585.1. GTDB lineage: Bacteria > Bacillota > Bacilli > Bacillales > Bacillaceae > Metabacillus_B > Metabacillus_B kandeliae. The sequence continues at coordinate 385,997 of NZ_JAJOZE010000002.1, read as the reverse complement.
CAAAAATGCCAGCAAAGTTGCCGAGAGATGCAAACTGCGAGCCCGTCAAAAACAGCTTTTGCAGCCCTTCGCCCTTCTCTTCATCTGCAATCCAGGCTTCCTCAGCACCGCTGAAAAACGTATAGCCAAGCCCCCAAATGCCATACGCAAGGGCGATTGCCCAAAAGGATGGAATGGCTCCCTCTAAAAGATGTGCTGCTCCAACAATAAACATGCCGATCACAACAGAGGCCTTCCGGCTGACCCTGTCAGCAATAAATCCAGTCGGCACCTCAAACAGCATTATCGAAACCTCCATCATGGTCCCGACCAGCACAAGCTGAAAAGGATTCAGCCCTGCTTCCTTAATAAAATAAATCGCATTTACCGTAAACACGACGTAAAGCAGGAATGCTCTGACTCCTGACAGCAAATAATACACCTTTCTCGCGTTCATTCCACTTCCTCCGATTCTGCTATTCTCTTATACATGAGAGAATCTGAAACGGAGATCAATCATCTAGCTCCCCGTTCAGATTAAGAAACAGGACCCTTTCTCTGTCGTCGCATCATTGTCGTCCTCCTTAATTTGGATATCTTTATTATAAGTTTATTTGGAATGTTCCGGCAACTGCCTTTAAGACTTGATTTCTGTCTTCTGAGGGTATGAATGTCACATTTGAGATGACGGAAAAATAGATATTTTTGGTAAAAGAGATTGGGTAACAAGAAGAAAAGGGTATAGGCTTAGAAAAAGGGGGATGAGCAAATGGCAGGAATCAGTCTGCTTAAAGATAAAGCACGCATTGTGCTCGAAAAGAAAAATCTGCAAAACGTAACAGCACGGGTCGGACTTGTGCTCGATATTTCAGGAAGTATGCGGAACCTTTACAAGGACGGAACCGTACAAAAGGTAGTGGAGCGGGTCCTGGCCGTTGCGAGCCAGTTTGATGATGACGGGGAACTGGATATTTGGGTCTATGACAACGAATTCAGCAGAATGCCGGCTGTGACAGAAAGAGATTTCGAAAATTACGTTAACAGAGAGATACTGGACAACAACCAAATACATAAGTTTGGACGCAATGAAGAGCCGCAGGTCATGAAGGACATCCTTCAGAAATACTTAATGGACGATCCCGGCAGTCTGCCGTCCTTCGTAGTCTTCATTAATGACGGAGGATGCAAAGCAGGCATTAAAAAGCTTGTCAAAAACTCTGCTGACAAACCGATTTTCTGGCAGTTTATCGGCATAGGCAACGGCAGTTTTGACGTGCTGCGGACGCTTGATGAAATGGAAGGAAGAGTCGTGGACAACGCGAACTTTTTTCATTTGCCGGACATTGACCGGATGAGTGATGAGGAATTGTATGACCAGCTGCTGAATGAGTTTCCAATGTGGATTGGGGAGGCCCGGGGGAAGGGGATACTTTGATGGATGGCTCTGTCCCCCTAAGCAATGGGGGACCTGGCCCTTGATACTGTAAAGGAACGGGGGACAGAGGCAGCTGCCTCAGAACCGCTGGGGCTCTAAAGAAAATGAATTAAAGGGACACACCTTTCTTACGGCAGTCCAGCGGGGGACAGGGGACTGCCTTCAGTAACCTGTCCCTTGTTCCGTTACCGCATAAAAGGACAGGTGCATTCTATTTAGAATCCTTGGGCTGCAAGCACTCTAAAAAGTGGGGTCAGGTCTTTAGTGTTGCACAGAACTGGGGGACAGGCTCCTCCCTATATTGGGGACAGAGACCTGCACCCCCCACAGCCCCCAAATCCCAAAACCCTGGTTTCGAAATCCCTCAATTAGGGGATGGTAAGAGAGTATGCCTTTTTTTAACAAGTAATTTACCATACTATAAAGTAGGATGATGGCGATATGAAACGAGCGCGAATTATTTATAATCCGACTTCAGGGAGAGAAGCGTTCAAGCGTTTTCTTGCTGATGTTTTAATGAAGTTTGAAGCGGCAGGGTATGAGACGTCCTGCCATTGTACGACGTGCGAGGGTGATGCAACAGAGGCGGCGAAGCTTGCTGCGGAGCGGGAGTATGACCTCGTTGTAGCTGCAGGAGGCGACGGTACGGTGAGCGAAGTGATTAACGGGCTTTCCGGATTTGAGAAGCGTCCTCAGGTGGGGATTATTCCTGTCGGCACGACAAATGACTTTGCGAGGGCGATTGCTGTGCCGCGAGATGATATATTGGCGGCAGCCGACGCGATTATTGAAGGGAAAGCGCATGCGATTGATGTTGGGAAAGTGAATGGCACGTACTTCATCAACATTGCCGGCGGCGGGCGCCTGACAGAGCTTACGTATGAAGTGCCGAGCAAGCTGAAGACGATGATGGGGCAGCTCGCTTACTATTTAAAGGGAATCGAAATGCTGCCGTCGATCCGGCCGTCTGAAGTAGTGATTGAGTATGATGGCAACCGGTTTGAAGGCGAGGTTATGCTGTTCCTCGTTTCGCTGACAAACTCTGTCGGCGGTTTTGAAAAGCTTGCACCGGATTCCAGCTTGAATGACGGGCTGTTTGATTTGATTATCCTGAAAAAAGCAAATCTTGCAGAGTTTATCCGTGTGGCTTCAGCGGCAATGCGCGGTGAGCATATGAATGATGATTTGATCATTTATACAAAGGCGAACAAAATTAAGGTCACATCAAATGAGAAGATGCAGCTGAACCTGGACGGAGAATATGGCGGGGATCTGCCGGCTGAATTTGAAAACCTGTACCGCCACATTGAAATTATCATGCCGAAAGAGAAATCGGATGAGCTTGAGAACCAGACAGAAGAGCATGAGGATATTGCACATTAAAAGACAGCCCCAAGGCTGTCTTTTTGTTAGTCCAAATTTAATTCCATGATGCTTGATACATCCCGAAAGCCAAGCTCTTGATACAGCCTTTTCGCAGGGTTTCCCGCAAATACATTGAGAAGAACCTTCTGGTAGTTTTGCTCTTTTAACTCCGCAATCGCAGCCTGCATGAGCTGTTTTCCAACGCCGAGCTTGCGGTACTCAGGGAAGACAAACAAGGAAAAGATGCCGCCTGCCGGAATGTCGTTGATCGCAGTATAATCCTTGCCGATCAAAACCCAGCCTGTGAGCGTATTGTTCTCGGCAGAAATTAAATAATAGGCACCGCTCTGCAAAAGCGGCGCAAACATATCATAAGTCTTTTTCTCATTGTTTTCCTGATACCCCATCGTGCTTTCCTTCACGACCAGCATTGTCATTTTCAGCAAATCGTTCGTTTCATGGCGGTATGCTCTTCGAATGTACAAGCTCCAACACCCCTGTCACGCGGATCACCTGTATTCAATTTATGTAGGGCCTTTTGGGATGATGAAGTATTTTTTATTTTATGAAAAAGCGTTAACCAAAATGGCTCTGGATTAATAAACTCTGAATGGCTAAACTTAAATAAGATATCATTTTTACCTAAAAGGGGAGCATGAGCTATGAACAAACAAGAGAGCCGCTACAGATGGCTGGTGCTCAGCATTTCATTATTTGCATACTTCGTGATTGTAAGCCAGCGGACAGCACCGGGTCTTGTGACAGATACGCTGATGAGTGAGTTTCATGTGTCAGCTGCTGTGATTGGATTGATGAGCAGCATTCAGTTTTTTGCGTATGCAGGGCTGCAGATTCCTGTTGGACTTTTATCCGATCGTTTTGGGCCGAACCGGTTTTTAATTGCAGGGACCCTGCTGAACGGGATTGGCTGTTTGATTTTCAGCCTGGCGCCAAATGAAGGGCTGCTGATTTTTGCGCGTTTTTTGGCAGGACTTGGGGATGCAGCGATTTTTGTGAATGTCATATTAATTTTTAGCGGGTGGTTTAAGGCAGGGGAGTTTATTAAGCTGATGGGAATGGTGTCGCTCGCGGGGAGCATCGGCGCTTTAACCGCCACGTTCCCTTATTCTGCCTGGATTTCCGCTGCAGGCTGGAGACAGCCGTTTCTTGTTATTGGAATTGTGCTGCTGGTGACAGCTTCCCTCTTGCATTACATTTTAGTAGCGAGACCTAAAAAGACTTTTAAAGAGGAAGAAAAAATCAAGAAGGTTCCTGAAAAGGCCCCTGAAAGCGTCTGGTCGATATTGAAAAGAATGTTCGCCGCCCGTCAGGCATGGGCAACCTTTCTTTGCCATTTTGGTGTGGTTGGCACGTACATAGGATTTATCGGTTCATGGGGGGTGCCTTACGGAATTCATGTGTTCGGTCTGTCGCGGTCAGCGGCAAGCCAGCTTATGATGTACGGATTGATTGGGGCCATGATTGGCGGGCCGCTGATCAGCTGGATCACAAGTCGGCTCGGGGTCATTAAAAAAATCTATTCGCTCGTTCATCTGATTGTGTTCCTGAGCTGGTGCGGGCTGTTTCTGACAGGTACGAACCCATCCTTTATAGTAGCCGTTTCCTTGTTCGTTGTGATCGGATTTGGCAATGGGGCGAGCTCTCTGACGTTTGCTGCCGTAAGAAGTTCTTTCCGCGTTGAAGAAGTTGGCGTGATTTCAGGCTTTTCCAACATGGGGGGCTTCCTAAGCGCAGTGCTTCTGCCGATTGTGTTCGGCCAGGTGTTGGATCTTTTCCCGGCTGCAGCTGCCAATGAAGGGTATCATTACGGCTTTCTGATTCCCGTCTTGTTTTCACTGCTCGGACTTACAGGGGCCTTATTGTTAAAAGAAGAGGGGAAACAGAGAGAAACTGTTTAAGACTTGCGCTGCAGCAAGTCTTTTTTTTTATTGCTTAAAAATTTGAAATCGTCTTCAGCAACTGTTTGCTATAATATAAATTAAAATTCCTGGTTTTAACAAAATGTCACTAAATTTTGTAAGTGCTTTCTTTTTAGCGGGAGGGTTTCATGTTTTTTTCACTTAGAAATCGTTTATTTATCATCTTTACTTGTTTATTGACGATTCCATTTGTCCTTTTATCAATCATTATTCCAAGCTGGTTTACCTCTATGATCGAGGAACAAACGCAGGATTTAACAGTAAAAACGATGGATCAATATTCCCTTTATATTAATTCGATCGCAATGCAGGCAGAGGATACGGGGAAACAGGTTTTGGTTAATCAAACGACTCAGCAGTGGCTGAAGCTCGCTAAGGACGAGCCACCTATATCAAAGGAGCAGGCTATGCTTTTGAAAAATCAGGTCAGAAACCTTCTTGCCTCTATTATGGTAAACAATTCTAACGGCATATCTATTTCTCTCTTTTTAAATGATGGAACAGGCACGTGGGGCGATAATCCATCGCTTCAGAAAATGAAGTGGTTTGAGGAATACAGCAGTAAAAACGTTAGATTTACAGCTTCTCATATTGATCCTTACCAGCAGTCTCAGGCTATGCAGGCAGTACATGTGAACAGTTATATCCTGCCCCTTTTCGATATGAATACTTTTATTCCCTACGGAATCATAAAAGTCAGCTTCCCATCAGCTCTGCTTGAGACTGCCATGAATAAGATATCCATTGGAAAATCGGGGCGAACCTACTTAATAAATCCCCAGGGTGAAAGTGTCTTGCAGCCGAAAATTCAGATGCCGAAAAATGTGCTGACCCAACTGTTGGCTAAATTGAATAAGGAGAAAAAAGAGAAGGGGTTAATTGAAACAAATTTCAATGGCGAGGACTATTTTGTTTTTTATCATAAACAAGCAATCGGTAATTGGTACTTGGTAAGTGAAGTGACAAAGGCTGAGCTCTTCGGTAAAGCTGCCCGTCTTCAGAATAACCTGCTGTTAGCAAGTGCTGCTGTCTTTTTGCTGACTATCCTTGCTTCCTATCTGCTTTCATCGAATATCGTCAGACCTCTCGGGAAACTAGCAAAAGCAATGGAATTTATTGAACGGGGGGATTTTTCCGGTGCCAAACGGTTTATGCCGACGATCAAGTCTTACAACAATGAGGTCAGTTATCTAACCAAAGTTTTTGATCAGACGATTAGGCGGCTGCAGACACTAATTGAAACGGAATATGAATCGAATTTAAGGCGGAAGGATGCTGAGTACAAGGCTTTGCTGCTGCAAATTAATCCTCATTTTATGAATAATACACTAGAAATTATGGGAGGCCTTGCCGCACAGGGAAAAAACAGAGAGGTCATGAATGTTAGCGTCTACTTAGGAAGAATGATGCGGTATTCCTTGAATACAACGAGTGATGTCGTGACATTAGGAGAAGAGTTAAGCTATATCAGGAGCTATACAGATATTTTGAAAGTGAGATACGAAGAGGCGATCAGCATCGAAATAGAAGAGGATCCGCAGACAAAATATCTGCCCATCATCAAGTTTGTGCTGCAGCCGCTTGTGGAAAATGCAGTCAAATACAGCTTTACAGAGAAGAAGCATGCCGCCATTCTGTTGAAAACGGAATTGATAGAAAACCAGGTTCATATCGTTATAGAGGACCATGGAGCGGGAATGGATGATGCGGTTTTAACAGACTTATTGAATGGGGAAAAGGAAGATGCGACAAGTGTCCTTGAGAGCTCAGGAAACAGCATTGGGATGAAGAATGTCTTGGGGCGTCTCAGAATCTATTACGGTGACAGCTTTTCTTTCCAAATACAATCAGAAAAGCATGCCGGCACGAGAATCAGTCTGTGCATCAGGATAGAAGGGAGTGATTGGCATGATGAAAGTCGTGATTTCAGATGATGAAGCCCAAATCCGGAAAGGACTCAGAATGAAAGTGAACTGGGAAGAGGAAGGGTTTGAAATCGTGGATGAAGCGTCCAATGGCAAGGAAGCCCTGGAGATACTCGGCAAAATGCAGGTTGATCTGGTCATTACGGATATGAGAATGCCAATCATGGATGGGATTGAATTTGCGAGACGCTGCCATATGGAGCATCCGAAGGTAAAGGTCATTGTCCTTTCGGGCTATTCTGATTTTGGGTACGTCAGGGGTTCGTTGAAGGAAGGGGTTAAGGATTATTTGCTGAAGCCGGTAGCTCCAGATGATCTGGAAGAGGCTTTAAGAAAAATTAAAAAGGAAGCTGAGGAAGAAAAACAGAAGGAAATCGAGTCAGCCCGGATCAGGAGGCTCGCCTATTCCCAGCTGGGGGAAGTGCAGGAGCAATTCCTGCTGCAATTCGTCAAGGGGGAATATATTCAGCCTGATCAGCTTGAAAGCAGGATGCGCCATTTGCAGCTTGAGGAGCTATTGAGCGGACATGCAAGAATTCAATTTGTGACGGCTGAGATTAGAGACCAGAGCGGCTCATCAGAGCGGATAAGAGAGCTTTGGCTGCCTTTTCGCATGCTGTGCAAAGAGATAGCCGGCGGGCACAAAGGAACCTATTCCTTTTATGATCCGGGCTGTGCGAACATGGTGCAATTTATGCATCTTATCCAATCTGTCCCGCTGGACCGCCATTCTCCTTTGATAAAAGCCATCCAGCAGCATACAAAAAAATATCTGAATCTGGAAACGGTTATTGGAATAGGAAATGAGGTTAATAGCCTTTTGGAATGCAAAACAGGCTATATCTCAAGCCTCCTATCATGGAGCGGAAGCCAGTTAGCTCCAGAGTCTCAGATAATTGACGGGAAGTTCAAAACAGAAGAATTAGCAGAGTTTTCACCTGAAATGGAAAGAAAATTGACAAATGCCATTGAGAACGCGAGCATGGAGGGATTTAAAAAAAGTCTACACAGTATCTTTGAAAGAGCAGATCATCAATCAATCTTGTCCTTTTCCTTTGATGCGAACAGAGTGCTGTTTCTCTTGAGCGCGATGGCCAGGAAATACAGCGTTGATTCAGGAGACGTTAAGAAATCCATCTGGCATTGCCAGCAAAGCATCTGGGAGCTCAATTCCCAGAAAAAAGTACTGGAGCATCTCATACACCTTGCCCAGCGCATTATCGAAAAGGTTCGAACAGCCCGGTTTTCAAATGGCAAGTTAATTGTGGACAGTGTAAGAAACTATGTTGATCAGCATTATGCACATGAAATTACGCTTGCCTCTTTATCTGATTTATTTCACATTAACAATGCCTATCTTTCAGAAGTGTTCAAAAACCATGTCGGCCAGAATTTCAGTGACTATCTTGTACAGCTGCGCTTAGAAAAAGCACGGAATTTTTTGAAGGACAAAGAACTGAAGATTATTGACGTAGCAAACCTCTCAGGTTTTTCGAGCTCCGCTTATTTCAGTACAGTGTTTAAAAAGCATTTCAATCAAACACCAGTTGAATTTCGCAGCACTGCTGCTGAATAAGGGGTTTGAAAGTTTGTTTTGAAAGAAGGGATTGCAAATGAAAAAGGGACGCGGACGCATTGTTATCTGTTTCATCATTCTTTGCCTGGGTCTTGCCATTGCTGTCTATATTCTGTTCTTGGGCAAGCAGGAGAGGACGGAATCGAAAAAGGAAAGCCAAAAGGTACAGCTCGTTTTTTCGAGAAATTATGGAAATACGAAAGAAAATAGGGCATATGAAGAACTGATTTCTGATTTTGAAGCAGCTCATCCGGACATTTCCATTGATATGCGTTCAATCCAGTATTCTGATTATGAATTGAGGCTCAGAACCCAGCTCGCTGCAGGCAGCCCTCCGGATATTATGGCAATCGACAGCCCTAATCTAGCGTTATACGCCAATACAGGCTCATTATTATCATTGGATTCTTACATGAAAAAAGAAGGGCACATAGAGGATATTCCTAAAACCATTCTAGACGGACTCAGCTACAAAGGGAAAATCTATCTTGCTCCTGTTGCAGAATCGGGCCTCGCACTCTTTTATAATAAGCACCTATTTGAAGAAGCGAATCTCCCTTTTCCATCAGAGGATCCAGAGAAACCGCTGACATGGGAGGAAACGGTCGGACTGGCCAAGAAAATTGAAGAGAAGCATAAAGGAGTAATCGGAATTGACCCGGCTCAAGGGTTTGGAGATGGGGAAGCGGCTGCTTACTTTAAAATACCGTTCATTTGGCAGTTTGGCGGTGCTATTCTGAGCCCTGACGGAAAAACAGCCAGCGGATATCTGGATTCAAAGGAATCCTTGAAAGCCCTGCAGTTTTACCAGGACATGTACTGGAAGTCAAAAACAGCTTCAGCGGACATGCCGCAGACACCGTTTGAAACAGGCAAGCTTGCCATGACGGTACTGGGCTCATGGGCCATGGATGAACCGGCAAAGAATAACCCAGAATTCAAGCTTGGAAAAGACTATGGGGTTGCCCCCCTCCCAAGAGATAAATTCCAGGCTGTTCCAAATGGGGGCTGGTCCCTTGGTATCTCTGCCAATACGAAGCATCCTAAAGAGGCATGGGAATTCATTAAATATGCCACAAGCTTTGAAGGAAGCAAAAGGTATGCGATGATCACGGGTGATTTGCCTGCCAGGTCTTCAGTAGCTAAGGCTATTCCGGAATTAAACAAGTATCCAAAAAATATTTTTCTCATGCAGGCCCACAGGCATTCGAGAAACCGGCCGGTAACTCCTGTCTATCCCGTCGTAAGCTCAGCCATCAAAACTCTGTTCGAGGAGATCGGGCTAGAAGGGAAAAATGTGAGAGCCTCTGCGAAGGAAGCCGTACAGAAAATCAACACAGGCCTTAAAGAAATAAATAGCCCTTAATGTCTCCATTGCATTTGCTGGAGGCATTTTTTTGTATCATCAGAAAGTTACCAAAATAGCTCGTTTGCTAAGGGATGGTTTGTGTCCAGCTCCATCGCCTTCGAAAAAATCAAAAAGTCTAAGAGCGGACTTTTCGGATTTTTCCGCAAGCAGCTGTCGGGGCTGAACAAGGCGCTTGCGCTTTTCTAAATTGTCCAGCTCCAGCCGCTAGCCCCTCGAGGTCATAAGCCGCTCATCCAGGGAAAGGAAAGACCCCCTTTCCCCGGCTGATCGTCTTATGCTTGTTGGGGCTGAACGAGCGGCTTGCGCTTTTCTTTATGAAAGCGATTTCAACATCCGAAAATTTTGTAAGCCTATACCCGAAAATATTGAAATCTAAACGACATCCATTTTGATAAAGTAAAACCAGACATTTACTGCCAATACAGAACAGGAGGCCAATCGATTGTCTGAACTAGTAAAAGCGGATCATAATGCGGCTATCACAATAGATGGAGAGAAGAAAACAGCTTCCAGAATGAAAAGGCAATGGGATTACATTCGGAAAAACTATTTTCTTTATCTGCTGATTGCCCCGGCTGTGATTCTGACCATCATCTTCAAATACATCCCGATGTATGGAGCGATTATTGCTTTTAAGGATTACAGCACGATTAAGGGAATCCTCGGAAGCGACTGGGTGGGTTTCGCTAATTTCACCAAATTTTTAACCTCGCCAAATTTCAGCCAGATCTTTATGAACACGTTTAATCTCAGCTTCTTCGGATTAATTCTTAGCTTTCCAATCCCTATTATCTTGGCGCTGATGATAAATCAGCTGAGAAAAGCTGCAATCAAAAAAAATATTCAGCTCGTTTTATATGCACCGAACTTTATTTCTGTCGTTGTCATTGTCGGGATGGCCTTTATCTTCTTATCCCCAACTGGACCGGTGAATCAGTTGATCACGATGATTACTGGAAAACCGATCATGTTTATGTCAGACCCTGGGTACTTCCAGAGCATTTATATTTTATCCGGCATCTGGCAAGCTGCAGGGTGGTCTTCCATTATATATGTGGCAGCCTTAGCCAATGTGGATCCAGAGCTTCACAATGCGGCTACCATTGACGGAGCAAACATCCTGCAAAGGATCATTCACATAGACCTTCCGGCACTCAAACCGCTTATGGCCGTTACCTTCATCCTTGCAGCAGGAGGAATCATGTCCATTGGCTTTGAGAAAGCATATCTCATGCAAACAGCAATGAATCTTCCAACATCCGAGATTCTCCCAACCTATGTTTATAAAGTAGGCTTGCAGTCCGGAGACTATGCTTACTCTGCCGCTGTTGGTCTCTTCAATTCAGTCATTAACGTCGTCCTCCTTCTCATTGTCAACTTTATTGTGAAGAAATTGAATGAAGGAGAAGGGCTGTACTAACGGAAAGGAGCCTTGTCATGAATATAAAACACTCAAGAATAGACAGAGTGATCTTAAGCTTGAACAAAATCTTTCTATTCATCGCCGTTTTGGTTGTTTTGGTGCCGCTGGTATATGTACTTATTGCATCATTTATGGATCCAGCCATTTTATTAAGCAAAGGAATTTCGTTTCATGCCTCCGATTGGAGCTTGAAAGGATATATGCTGATTCTCGGCAATGAGGCAATGGTAAGAGGATTCTTTAATTCACTTCTTTATTCAGCCGGTTTTGCCTTGGTCACCGTTATTGTATCCATTTTTGCGGCTTTTCCATTATCCATTAAGGGATTTGTCGGAAAGAACTTCTTCATGGGACTCTTCATTATCACGATGTTCTTTAGCGGAGGGCTGATTCCGACTTACCTGATAGTAAAAGACCTCGGGATGCTGAATACCATCTGGGCGATCCTGCTTCCGGGAGCACTCAACGTATGGAATATCATCCTTGCGAGAACGTATTTCAAAGGCATTCCTTATGAGCTCCATGAAGCAGCAAAAGTGGATGGCGCATCCGATCTGGTTATCTTTTTTAAAGTGGTGCTGCCGCTTTCAAAGCCGATTATATTCGTGCTGGCACTCTATGCCTTTGTTGGTCAGTGGAACTCGTACTTTGATGCCATGATTTATCTGGAAGATTCTCACCTGCATCCGCTGCAGCTTGTATTGCGTTCTATACTGATTCAAAATCAGGCGGATCCTGGAATGATTGGGGATCAGCAGGCGATGGCTGAGCTGAAGAAGATTTCTGAAATGATTAAGTACTCGTCCATTGTGATTTCGAGTCTTCCGTTGATCGTGATGTATCCGTTCTTCCAAAAGTATTTTGAAAAAGGCGTTATGGTTGGTTCCTTAAAATAAATAACAAACGAATTAGGGGGATTTATTATGAAAAATGTCATGAAGGTTGTCACCACTTCCTTTGCAGTAGCCATGCTTTTAACAGGCTGCAGCGAGAAAAGCAATACAGCCGCACAGGATTACAAGCTGTCCAATGTCACCTTTCCGCTGAAGGAAAAAGTCACGCTTCATTTTATTACTCAAAGCTCGCCGCTCGCTCCGGCTGATCCAAACAAAAAACTGATCTATCAGCGCCTTGAAAAGGAGACGGGTGTGAAAATCGATTTTAAGAACTATACCTCGGATTCTTTTAAGGAAAAGAGAAACCTGGCCATGGCCAGCGGAGAGCTTCCTGATGCCATTCTTGATGCAGGGTACTCTGATTATGAATTATTAAAACTAGCAAAAGACGGTGCCATTGTACCTGTCGAGGATCTTATTGAAAAATATATGCCGAATTTAAAAAAGGTTCTTCAGGAAGCGCCTGAATACAAATCGATGATTACTGCTCCAGACGGCCATATTTATTCCTTCCCATGGATCGAAGAGCTGGGAACAGGTAAAGAGCGGATCCAATCCGTTGATGATACGCCGTGGATCAACAAAGAATGGCTCAACAAATTAGGGCTGAAGATGCCGACAACAACAGACGAATTGGAAAAAGTGCTGATTGCCTTTAAAACAAAGGATCCGAACGGCAATGGAAAAGCAGATGAAATTCCGATGTCATTCGTAAACAACCATGGCGGAGAAGACATGTCCTTTCTATTTGGCTCCTTCGGCCTTGGTGATAACGGAGATCATACCGTTGTCTCAAATGACGGGAAGGTGATCAATACTGCTGCTCAGGATGGATACAAAGAGGGCGTTAAGTTTCTGAATAAATTGTATAAGGAAAAGCTAATTGATGTCGAGGCATTCCAGCAGGATTGGAACACATATCTCTCAAAAGGCAAAGATAACCGCTACGGGCTATACTTTACTTGGGATAAAGCCAATATTACCGGAATGAATGACAAATACGATTTAATGGGACCGCTTGCAGGGCCGAATGGACAGGTGAATGTTACAAGAACGAACGGAATGGGATTTGACCGTGGAAGAATGGTCATTTCAAGCGCCAACAAAAATTTGGAATTGACGGCCAAATGGATCGACAAGCTGTACGACCCGCTGCAATCTGTCCAGGATAACTGGGGTACCTATGGAGACAAAAACCAGCAAAATATTTTTGAATACGATGAATCGAAAAAAATGCTGAAGCATTTGCCGCTGGATGGGGCAGCACCTGTTGAAATCAGGCAAAAAACAAACATCGGCGGACCGCTCGCAATACTGGATGAGTATTATGGCAAAGTTACAACAAAGCCTGATGATGCCGCTTGGAGACTGGACTTATTGAAGAAAGTAATGATGCCGCATATGACAGCAGAGAATACGTACCCTAATGTTTTCTTCTCACTGCAGGAACTGGATAAGCTTTCATCGATTGAAACGAACATGAACGCATATATCGATCGAAAGCGAGCTGAATGGATTGCCAATGGGAAGGCAGATCAGGAATGGGGAGCATACTTGAAAGAGCTCGACCGCCTTGGTTTGCAGGAATGGCTGAAGATCAAGCAATCTGGATACGACCGTACCAAAAAATAAGAGCTGCCTAACAAGGTGTAAAAGGGCTGTCCGGAAAATCAGCAGCAGACAGCCCTTTTTTCATATTAATGAAGAAAGAAGGAGAGTGGGAGAATGCCAGTTGCCTATACAGAAAAATTCCGGCCGCAATTTCATTTTTCACCAGAAGCCAACTGGATGAATGACCCGAATGGCATGGTTTATTTTAATGGAGAGTACCACCTGTTTTACCAGTACCATCCCTGCGATACGATATGGGGACCGATGCATTGGGGCCATGCTGTCAGCAAGGATTTAATTCACTGGGAGCACTATCCTGTTGCGCTGTCTCCAGATGAGAATGGCATGATCTTTTCCGGAAGCGCTGTTGTCGACTGGAACAACACGACAGGCTTCTTTCCGGATGAGCCTGGATTAGTTGCCATTTATACAAGCGCTGATACATATCCGGACTCCGATCGTCCCCGCCAAAGGCAGAGTATTGCATACAGCAGAGACAATGGCCGCACCTGGGTGAAATATGAGGGGAATCCTGTCCTATCTGATGTGGACAGGACAGATTACCGCGATCCCAAGGTTTTCTTTCATGAGGAGACGGGGAAATGGGTGATGGTGCTTGCGACAGGGCAATCGGTCACCATCTATACTTCGCCTAACCTGATCGATTGGGCATTCGAAAGTGAATTTGGAAGCAAGGCCGGCTCTCATGAAGGGGTGTGGGAATGCCCTGATCTCTTTAAGCTGTCTGTTGACGGGAACGCAGGCAAACAAAAGTGGGTTCTGCTTGTCAGCATCGGAGACAATCCAGAGCTTGAGGAAGGATCGAGGACTCAATACTTTATCGGTGAGTTTGATGGTTCAGTATTTGTTAATGACAATTCAGATGACACCGTTCATTGGCTTGATTACGGAAGAGACAATTATGCCGGTGTTTCTTGGTCCGATATCCCGGATCATGACGGCAGAAGAATCTATATCGGCTGGATGAGCAACTGGCGCTATGCGAACCAGCTGCCGACAAAGGAATGGCGCAGCGCGATGACCCTGCCAAGGGAGCTTTCGCTATACACAGGCGTGAATGGCGTCCAGCTTTCCCAAAAGCCTGCAGCAGAAATAAAAGAATTCAGAAAAAAAGAGCATACGTACAGCGAAATGACCCTGCTTTCCAATACTGAAAAAGTCTTCACTATGCCAAGCCCATTGCTAGAAGTTACAGCTGAAATTGAAAAAAAGGATGCTGGGGTATTTGGGATCTGTATCCAAAACGCCAATCAGGAAAAGACAGCCATTTTATACAATGCAGGAAAAGGAATGCTCTCAGTGGATCGGACAAACGCTGGGGAAAGCAGCTTTTCAGAGTCGTTTCCTTCCATACAGACAGCAATTTTGGAGCTTGAAAATAACAGGCTGAAGCTTCAGATTTTGATTGACGCTTCTTCAATTGAGGTTTTTGCAAACGGAGGCAAGACAGCTTTCACAAGCCTGCTGTTTCCGAATCATCCTTACGAAGAAATCGTGCTGTTTTCTAATGAAGGAAGCACAGCGGTGAAGTCATTTAAACTAACTGAACTGGATTCAATCTGGAAATAAGGAAAGGAGCTCTAATCTAGTGGATTAGGGCTCTGTTCCATTTTTTGCATATAAGACAAAATAGACATAAAGGCAGGCTCAGAAAATGAACTCAAATGCAATTGTGTGTATAGGTGAAGTATTGATCGATTTTTTTTGTAAAGATGCTGGAGTTGATTTGCAGGAAGGCAGCCTATTTATAAAGCAGGCTGGAGGAGCACCGGCCAATGTCTGTGCCTCCATTGTCAGGCTGGGGGGAGAAGCGCTTTTTGCCGGAAAAGCCGGGGATGACCCATTCGGCCGCTTCTTGAAGCATACATTGGATGAGTTAGGCATTGATACAACGATGCTTTTAATGGATAATCGTTATCCTACTACCCTTGCATTTGTTTCCCTTAAATTGGACGGAGAAAGAGACTTTGTGTTTCATCGCGGAGCAGATGCCCATTTAACAGAGGAGGAGCTGGATGAAGAACGGCTGCTGAGTCATTCGGTCCTTCATTTTGGTTCAGCAACCGCTCTGCTAGAAAATCCGTTTCGATCCTCATACATAGCCCTGATGGAAAAAGCAAAGAAAAAGGGCCGCTTTCTTTCCTTTGATCCGAATTATCGCAGCGACTTATGGAAAGGAAATGAAACATGCTTTATCCAACTGGCCAGAAAAGGCGCTTCGCTGGCAGACTTTATTAAAGTGAGCGCTGAGGAGCTTAGAATTTTGACCGGGTTAGACGATGTGAAGGAAGGAACAGCTGCTCTTCATAGTTTTGGAGCAAATGCAGTCGCCGTCACATTAGGAAAGGAAGGCACCTTTCTCTCTAATGGAAGATGTGAAGAATTAATCGCAAGCATTCCTATCCAATCAATTGATTCCACCGGTGCGGGAGATGCGTTTACAGGAGCGGTTCTGTATCAGATCGCAAAAGCGGAAAATCCTCATCATGTGTTAGACGACTTTAAAAAGTTGTGTCATATCATTTCCTTCAGCAATAAAGTCGGCGCGCTCGTGTGTACAAAGGTTGGGGCCATTTCTGCGCTGCCCTCCCTGGAGGAAGTGAATAGCTTTCAAGTTGACTAGTAAGGGAAAGGGACTGCCTGCTTCAGGCACAATGAATTGCTTCGCTTTTTCACAGCAGTCTCAGCATCTTGGAATGCGCGGCATTCAGGTTCAGCTTGCCATCGTGCTTCCGGATGTTTCCTCCTGCAAAATGATTACTGACAGGCGCT
Organism: Metabacillus kandeliae; assembly: GCF_021166585.1. Classification (GTDB taxonomy): domain Bacteria; phylum Bacillota; class Bacilli; order Bacillales; family Bacillaceae; genus Metabacillus_B; species Metabacillus_B kandeliae. Next base: position 369,685 of record NZ_JAJOZE010000002.1, on the reverse strand, counting down.
TTGCTGCTGAAGGAAGAGCGAAAAGAGGAAGTCAGAGGCTAGTCTCGAATGTATAAGCTAAAAGAAAGAGGTGGCTTATGCAAATTCTATTAATCCGTCACGGGGAGTCAGAGGATGATTTTTTAGAAGAAGATTATAGAGGATCAACTGACTTGCCGCTGACAGCTGCCGGAAGAGAGCAGGTCCGGAAAATGGCCGGGTGGGTGAAAAAGGAGTATCCGCCAGATGTCATTTTAAGCAGCCCGTTAAAAAGAGCGGCAGAGACGGCAGAAATACTGGCAGCAGAGGCTAACTGCCAAATGGAAGTTCTTGATGGCCTGAGAGAAGGCGGAGAAAGCGAAACCCTGCAGTACTTCAGACAGCGCTGTGAAGCAGTTCTTGCTGCGGCAGAGGCAAAACGTGAGGAACGAATCGCCATCATCAGCCACGGAGGCACCATTACAAAGCTGATCGAAAGCTTTCTGCACCTCCCGTATGAGCATGATTTCTGGTTTCTTTCAGACAACACAGGAGTTCATTGCCTGGATTACTGGAAAGGGAAGCGGATCCTCCGCTTTGCCAACAGTACTGCCCATTTAGTTTAGGCTTTTCCTCAAGAGCTCCCGGTTCCGTTCCTTAAACACTTCATTATGAGACGACACCATCGCATGGCTGCCGGCTTCAGGCTCAATAAATTGCTTCGCTTTGTTCACAGCGTTCGCCGCATCCTGGAACGCACCGGCAATCAGGTTAAGCTTGCCATCGTGCTTCAGGATATCGCCTGCTGCGAAAAGGCCAGGCACAGAGGTTTCGCTAGTTGAAGTGCCTTTGATTGTGCCGTATTCTCCGAGCTCAATGTTCAATCCGCTGTTTTGAAGAAGCTCTGTATCCTGTTCATAGCCGTGGTTGACGATGACGTCATCTGCGGCTATTTTTATGCATTCTCCTGCTGCATTGGTGACTTCCACTTCTTTAATGGTGTCACCTGAAGCAATCAGTCTTGTAATGCATGTCTGCGACAGGCATTCAACAGAGCTGCAGAGGATGGCAGAGGCCTGTGCTTCGTGCCCTGTCATTGCTTCTTTCCGGTACACAAGGCAGATTCTCTTTGCGACAGGCTCAAGTGCGTTTGCCCAGTCCATCGCCGCATTTCCGCCGCCTGAGATGACAACGGTTTTATCTTTAAACTGCTTCAAGGATTTGACGGTGTAATGAAGGTTTGACACTTCGAACTTTTCAGCGCCTTCAATCGAAAGCTTTTGCGGCTTCAGAATGCCGCTGCCGACAGCGACAATCACGGTTTTGGAATAGTGAACCCTCCCTGAAGCTGTGGTCATCACAAAGATGCCCTCGTCATTTCGCGATAGAGAGACAACCTTTTCATTTAAACAAACCTCAGGATCGAAGGTTAGCCCCTGCTGAATCAGCTGCTCCATAAGCTTTGCACCTGAAATAGGGGCAAGCCCGCCCACATCCCAGATCGTTTTCTCCGGATACACCTGAATTTTTCCGCCAAGCTCTGGCTGAAATTCAATGATTTTCGTCTTCATTTCCCTAAGACCGCTATAAAAAGCAGAATAAAGCCCTGCAGGCCCTCCGCCGATAATCGTCACATCGAAAAGTTCATTTTCCTTCATATGGTATCCGCTCCTTGAAAGCACTGATTCTCATTCTCAATTAAATTTTAATCTAAATGAGAAAGTTTATCAATAAGTTGTTGACGTTTTCCACTCTGCCGTTTTATGATAATTGATAGTGAGAATCATTTTCACTAGATGAAAGGGGATGCCAGAATGGTTCGGCTGCATACAGAAGAGCTGCAGGTTGGCTACGGAGAGAGAACGATCGTGTCTGATCTCAGCGTTGGGATACCGGATAAAAAAATAACAGCCATCATCGGTCCAAACGGCTGCGGAAAATCAACTTTGATGAAAGCGATGACACGGATTCTTGCGCCAACTGCCGGAAGCGTGATTTTAGACGGCCAGAATATTGCCTCTGAAAATACGAAGCTCTTAGCGAGAAAAATGGCGATCCTGCCGCAGACACAGGAAAGTGCAAGCGGACTGACAGCAGGAGAACTGGTTTCTTACGGACGCTTTCCGTACCAAAAAGGCTTTGGGAGATTATCAAAGGCAGACCTTGACGCCATTGACACCGCGATGGAGGCAACAGGAACGTCTGAATTTAAGCACCGCCCTGTGGATGCCCTTTCAGGCGGACAAAGGCAGCGGGTCTGGATTGCGATGGCCCTCGCCCAGGAAACCGACATCATCTTTCTCGACGAACCGACCACCTATCTGGATATGGCTCATCAGCTGGAGGTGCTTGAGCTGCTGCAGAAGCTCAATCAGGAAGACGGCCGGACGATCATTATGGTCCTGCATGACTTGAACCAGGCAGCGCGATTTGCCGACTGCATCATCGCCATGAAAGACGGAGCTGTTGTGAAAAGCGGCACTCCGGAAGAAGTGATTTCTAAAAAAGTACTGCGACAGGTGTTTCAAATCGACGCCGAAATCGGGAAAGATCCGAGAACCGGCAAGCCGTTATGCCTGACCTATAACCTCATCCAAGGAGAAGAAGAATATGAAAAAGTTATTTCTGCCAGTCCTCATCGGGATACTCTTACTAATCAGCGGCTGCAGCAGCCAATCCTCAGAGAAAAAGGAATCCAGTGACAAAACGATTACTTACCAATCTGAAAACGGGCCTGTAAAAGTGCCTGCCAATCCAAAACGTGTTGTTGTGCTGGCATCCCTTGCCGGAAATGTAATGGCGCTAAATGTGCCGATCGTTGGCATTGATGCCTGGTCTAAGGACAATCCTAAATTCCAGGATAAATTGAAGGACGCAAAAGTTGTGACAGATGAAGACTTGGAGAAAATCATTGACCTGAACCCTGACCTGATCATCGGCCTCTCCAACACCAAAAACATCGATAAACTGAAAAAAATTGCCCCAACCGTTACCTATACATACGGAAAAGCAGATTACCTCACACAGCATATTGAAATCGGGAAGCTTTTGAACAAAGAAAAAGAAGCAGCAGACTGGGTGAACGATTTTAAAAAGCGCGCTGAAGCAGACGGAAAAGAAATCCAAGCGAAAATCGGCGACAACGCAACAATTTCTGTAGTAGAAAGCTTTGATAAGCAGCTCTACGTGTTCGGCAACAACTGGGGAAGAGGAACAGAAGTCCTTTACCAGGCCATGAAGCTGCCGATGCCGAAAAACGTAGAAGAAAAAGCGCTGAAGCCAGGGTACTACACGATTTCGCCTGAAGTGCTCCCTGATTATGCCGGCGATTACCTCGTCCTCAGCAAAAATGCGGACAGCGACACGTCTTTTGAAGAAACCAATACGTATAAAAACATCCCTGCTGTGAAAAACAAGCATGTGATTGAAGTAAATTCTAAGGAATTTTACTTTAACGACCCGATTACACTTGATTACCAGCTGGAAACGCTGAAAAAAGGCTTGCTTGGCAACTAAACCTGTACAGAAAAGATGAGTGAGTATGACAAAGGAACACCGTAAAGCTTCATTTGCCTGGAAACTCGGCGCAAGCTTCATTATCCTTGCCGGCGCTCTCATGCTTGCGATTGTGCTTGGCGCAAAGGAAACGACGGTACAGGATGTTTGGCGCGCAATCTTTACGAATGATTCCGGACAGCAGCTCGATATTATCCGAGAACTCCGGCTGCCGAGGGAGCTCGGCGCTCTTGTGACAGGCTCGGCGCTTGCCGCGGCCGGTGCGATCATGCAGGGGATGACGCGAAACCCTTTAGCCGATCCCGGAATTCTTGGGCTGTCAGCAGGGGCGAATGCTGCCCTTGCCATCAATGTGGCGATTCTGCCGACCGTTAATTATTACGGGCTGATGCTGGCCTGCTTTATCGGAGCAGGATTTGGCGCTCTGCTTGTGTTTGGCATCGGTGCATCAAAGAAAGGCGGCTTTTCGCCTTTTCGGATTGTGCTTGCCGGAGCAGCCGTCACCGCTCTCTTGTTCGCCGTGGCCCAAGGCGTCGGACTGATTTTTAAAATATCGCAGAATGTTTCCTTGTGGACAGCAGGCGGTCTTGTCGGCACTACCTGGAAGCAGCTTGCCGTTATTGTGCCGTTTATCGCAGCCGGCCTTCTCATCGCTCTTCTTCTGTCCAAGCAGCTCACTGTCCTAAGCATCAGCGAAGATGTAGCGGTCGGGCTCGGGCAGAAAACCTTTGCAGTTAAAGCGATACTGTTCGTCGTGATTGTTTTGCTCACAGGAGCTTCCGTCGCACTGGCCGGAAACCTCGCCTTTGTCGGCCTGCTTGTCCCGCATATCGTCAGAGGCATTACAGGAAGCGACTACCGGTTTATCCTGCCAATGTCCGCTGTTTCAGGGGGAGCGTTCATGCTTTTCGCCGACACAGCGGCACGGCTCATTAACGCACCATATGAAACACCAGTCGTCGCCATCATGGCCATCGTCGGCCTGCCGTTCTTTCTCTTTGTCGTGCACAAAGGAGGGAGGGCATTCACATGATCCATCCATCACTATTGAAAAAACAAAGAATCGTTGTCCTGTCTCTAGTCCTCCTGATTGCTGCGGTCATTGTCATCAGCCTCGGACTCGGTTCTTCGTCTGTCTTTTATGACAGAATCCTGCCGATTCTGTTTGGACAGGGCACGTTCAAGGAAGAGTTCATTCTCTATTCCATCCGCATGCCAAGGATATTTGTTACCCTGCTTGCAGGAATGGCGCTCGCTCTATCAGGAGCGATCCTGCAGGGGATTACGAAAAATGATCTCGCTGAACCTGGCATTATCGGCATCAATTCCGGTGCAGGAGCAGCGGTTGCGATCTTCTTCCTGTTCGTTCCGCTCGATGTCGGAAGCTTTGTCTACATGCTGCCGTTTGCCGCCTTTATCGGCGCACTCATCACAGCAGCCCTGATCTATGCTTTCTCCTACAGCCGAAAGCAGGGACTGCAGCCAACGCGCCTCGTACTCGGTGGCGTCGGTTTTTCCATGGCCTTCTCAGGGCTCATGGTCGTTCTGATCTCATCAGCCGAAAGAGAAAAAGTCGACTTTATCGCCAAATGGCTCGCCGGCAACATATGGGGCACCGACTGGCCGTTTGTTTGGGCGATCCTGCCATGGCTCGTCGTGCTCATTCCATTCACGATCTACAAAGCGAACAGGCTCGATTTGCTTGGATTGAGCGAACAAACAGCAATCGGTCTAGGTGTTGCGCTTGAAAGGGAAAGGCTGCTCTTGATGACAGCTGCTGTTGCCCTGGCCGCATCAGCTGTCTCGGTGACAGGAGGCATTGCCTTTATAGGACTTGTGGCTCCGCATATTGCAAAAGCGCTGACTGGACCGCGGCATGTGCTGAATATTCCGGTGTCTATTTTGATGGGCGGATTGCTGCTTTTGGTTGCTGATACGATTGGAAGGAATGCCGGCACAGCGGAGGGAATTCCTGCGGGGATTATTGTTGCGCTGATTGGGGCGCCTTATTTTCTTTACTTATTGTGGAAAAAAGTTTAGGACCGTCTGGCATTTTGCTGGGCGGTTTTTTATGATTGGGAGAGGGAGATGATAACAATGAAAATTGTTTGGGAGAAAAAAGCGGCGTTTGGGTGTGAATATTTTAAGCTGGCTGATGGGGTGGCGAGCGGGACGGTGATCTATCAGGATGGGGAATCTTATCTTGTGAACTATTCGATAGAATTGGAAGACTGGGTGACAAAAAGATTGACTGTGAGAGTAGATGGGGGCGCTTCGCTTGAGCTAGAGTCTGATGGAAGAGGCCGTTGGTTTAAAGAGGGAGAGGAACTAGCTGAACTTAATGGCGCTATTGATCCTGACATCCAGGCAACCCCTTTTACGAATACCCTGCCGATTAACCGGAACAGCTGGGAGATCGGGGAGGAGAAGGAGTTTCAGATGGTGTATGTGGAGGTGCCGTCGCTTCAGGTTAGGAAAGCTGAGCAGAGGTATACGTATCTTGGGGAGAAGGACGGGAGACGGGTGTTTCAGTATCAGTCTGGAAGTTTTGACGCGGAGGTTTTGGTTGATGGGGATGGGTTTGTGGTGGAGTATCCGGGGTTGTTTGGGCGGAGATATAGTAAGGGGGAGTATCTATGATTTTAGGTCTGTATGAAGCACATCTGCCAGTTAGGAATTTAAATCGTTCCATTGAATTTTACGAGGGACTTGGCTTGCAATTGGATCATAAGGTAGACGAACGTATCGCTTTCTTATGGATTGAGAAGGACAAAAGCTGGCTTGGACTATGGGAGACTGAGAGAGTAAATGAAGAATATCACCCGTCTCTTCGGCATATTGCTTTTCATGTTTCGCTGGAAGGGCTGAAAAACTCTGTGGAATGGCTGAAGCAAAGAGGCTGCGAACCAAGAGAAGCTTTTGGCTTCAAAGGAACGGAACCATTCGTCATGCCGCATCAGGATTATGCTCATGCGAAAATCCATTTTAATGATCCTGACGGCAACAGTTTAGAACTTATTTGTAAAATGAATAATCCGAAAAACTGGACAGAGCGTATGTATTTGAGTGAATGGGAACGAAAGAATAATTGAAGCAAAGAGGGGGAAGAAAAATGAGCAATCTCTTTATAATAGACTGCGGTGAGATACTTTTAAGAGAGTTCACAATAGAAGATGTTGATGCAATCTATAACCTAACTTCAGAACCTGAAGTATACGAATTTTTGCCAGATTGGCGTTCGACCAAAGAACAAAGGTTAGATTGGGTAACAAATTATGAGATACCTGATAATCAATCCTTTTTAGCTGCCGTACCAAATATAGACCAAGGATGGCTAAAGCTAGGGGTATTTTTAAAAGAAACCGACGAATTTATTGGTTTTTGCAATACAGGGATTAAAGAGGAACTAATCGGCCCGAATAGGGAAGTAGCTTATGCTATTTCAACTCAATATAGAAACAAAGGATACACAACTCAAGCAGTCAATGGATTGGTGAAATACCTTTTTGAAAACACTGATGTTGAACAATTGAATGCTGTGGTTCTTCCGCGCAATGCTGCGTCAAACAAAGTACTGGTGAAATGCGGCTTTCGTTTTAGCGGGGAGGTTGTGATTGAGGACCAATTACACTTTCATTATAGGATTCATAAAGGGAATCTCTAAAATATGTCATCTGCACAGAGTGTTTTAATTCTGTCAGTACATATGTCTCTCTGCCATAGCTGTTCCGTAACAGGTGGCTTGAGCTGGAGAGAAAGGTAATGGAATTTGAGCTTAGAATATTAATTAAGGTTTGTTTTTCTTGCATATCTTGCATATCTGGTTTATTTTATAGGTAAAAGCAAATGAAGGGTGGTACCCATGCAAGAAATCTCTGTACGGAAAGTGTTAGCCCGATTAGAAAAATTAGAAGAAGCTACAAAAGAGCAGTCGGATAAAGAAGCACTCCAAGCAGCTATAGCACTGATTGGAAAAGAGACTTCATCTTTCATTAAAGAGGCGAAAAGCAATCGTTATGTGATTAGCGAAACAGCAGCTAGTGAAGAAAATGAATCCGAATATGTGAGTACCAAAACAGTTGCAGATTTTTATGGGGTTACACAAGAAACAGTCAGGGACTGGATACGGAAAAACACCTTTCCTGGTTTTCAGGCGAGCGGGAAGAATGGGAAATACCTGATTCCAAGAAAAGCCTTTGAATTTATGAAAAACAAAAAGGGTGCTTCAGATGAATTTAACGAAAAGCTTAGAAAGCATTTAGGGCCGGAGTATTCTGAGGATTGGGAATTCGAAATGGATGAGAGTGACGAAGATTGAGGTATGATTACTTTCAATTTGGATACGAATTTTGTTGCTCCAATGATTTTGAAACGTCCAAGCTCTGGGTTTAATCCAATCAAATGAAGATAAAAAATCTGTTGTGCCAGCTTTTTCATCTTTTTATTTGGAAAAAAATGAAACCTGGTTATAATTAATGGTAGTGCAAGAGAGGCTGATATTGCCTCTTTTTTTTAGATAGGAGGGGTTATACTTGTTACACCAATTTAAAGGATTTATAGGCTATTCTAAGGAAGAATATAAAGAATTATGGGCAAGTGCTTTATTTGTTGTGGATACAAATGTATTGTTAAATTTTTATAAATACACTTCAAAAGAGTCAACAAAGAGTTTAATGGATATTTTGAAATTTTTAAAAAATGCAGGGAGACTTTGGATACCTCATCAGGTTGCTTTGGAATATTTCTTTAATTATGAAACTAATATGTTTAAACAGCATGAGGGATACAACTTATTGGGCTCAGAATTAAAAAAGTTAAAAGATAGTGCAGAAAAAACTTTGAGGTCTGTACAGAGTGAGCATCCATACATAGTAACTGATAAGTTTCAGTTTTTTATTGAAAATATGGAACAATCAAATGCTCAGCTTCAAGAAAAGTTAGATAAAGAATTAGCTGAACTATCTGACTCTAATAGTATTCAAGATGAGCTATTGATCCTGTTGAATGGAGTAGTAGGTGAGCCATATTCTCAGGAGAGAATTGATGTAATTGAGAAAGATGGTAAAAACAGATATAAGCTTAGTGTACCCCCAGGATTTAAGGACATAGTAGATAAGAAAAAAGAAAGTTTCAGGACATATGGTGACTTTAGATATCAGCAATTATATGGAGATTTAATTGTTTGGCACCAAATGTTAGATAAAGCTAAACTTGAGGACAAACTTACACCAATTATCTTTATCACAGAAGAAAAGAAGGAGGATTGGTGGGAGAAAGATGGTAGTAAAGTTAAAAGACCACATCCACAGTTAATTCAAGAATTTATTAATAAGACAAGTCAGAAATTCTATATGTATAGAACTGAGAACTTTGTAAGATATGCTAAAGATTATCTAGAAGCTGATTTTATTACAGATGAGCAAGTTGAAAATGTAACTAAAGATGTGGAACATATCAGGAGGTCAGAGGAAAAAGAAAGCTCTGATTTAGAAAAAGAATATGCCGAGGCGATTCATAGAGATATAGATAAAGTAAAACTAAAGAAACTTGATATAGGTAAGCTTATGGAATTTATGTCTGAGGAGGAAAAAGAAACTTTTAGAAAAAGGTTAGATATTGCTTTTTCAATAGACACTCATCCTGGCTTAGCTAATACTAAATATAATCATGCAATAGATTGGGCTGTTAAAGTATCTATTAATCAGCTAGAAAATAGATTAAGAAATTTATTAAGGGAATTGGCTATAAAAGATAATGAAAAAGTACAATCTTACTTATCTCAATTGGACTCCATTCCTAAAAACAATGCTGATAAAGGATTAATTTTGTTAGAGTATATTAAGGAAATAGAGAATACATTAAAACAAATAGCCTTTCAGGAAGCCATGGATGACTTACCTTTTTAATGACAGTTTAGGATGAGGTACTTTGGTTTTAAGAAATATGTAAAAAACAAAGGGAGCATACAGCAAGTGCTCCTTAACTTATCAAGCAAACAAAACTCTAGCCTATTTTGGTTGGAGTTTTTTTCTAATCGAATTGTCCAAATGCTTTTTATTTCGTAGGGGAGTTTAAAATTCAATTTTTTTACCCTATTTAATCTAATAAAATGCAAACTAAAATTCTTCCGTTTGCAACTTTTTCATCTTTTTATTTGGAAAAAAATGAAACCTTATCTCCTGATTGGCAGTCTATACGGTAAGAAATATTCAGGCGGTGAAAAGGTGGAGATTCAACAAGTACATCAGTCGAACGAGGATTTGATCACCGGGCTTATTGACCAATATTGGGTTTCAGTGAAGAAGCTTGCTTTTACATACGTAAAGGACTGGGGGCTGGCAGAGGATGTGACACAGGAGGTTTTCATCAGGTGCTACAGGAATCTGGACCAATACCGGGGAGAGGCTGGCTATAAAACATGGCTCTACAAAATCGCCATCAACCGATGCAAGGATGAGCTGAAAAGCAGGTGGTTCACCTTTCATCAGATTAAAGAGAAGGCAGGGAAAAGGACGGCATCTGCTGAACAGTCCTTTTTGGATCGGCAGCGGAAGAAGGACTTGTCGGAACTGGTATTGCGCCTGCCGCTGAAATACCGGGAAGTGATTATGCTTCATTATTATGAAGAGCTGAAAATGGAAGAAATCAAGCTGCTCCTTGGAATGAACATAAGCACAGTAAAAACAAGGCTGCGCAGAGGGAAAATGCTGCTGAAAAGCATGATGGAAAGGAGTCCGGAGTGATGGATGAGTTGAAAAATTTAAAGAGAAACATGGATGACACCGTTTTTCAGAAGGTCTCTTTTGACCGGAACAAAAGCATCCAATCAGTCCTGCGGCCCCGAAAGAAATTTCCTAGTAACAGAATCCTCGAAGCGGCTGGAGTGTTAGTTTGCGCCTGCCTCCTTTTCTTATTTTTGCATGGAAACTTAAATATCCAAAGCAATGGCGGCAATGCTGTTCAGCATAATGCCTATGTGTATTCGAAGCTGGTGCCGGATTTCCCTATCCCGCCAAATGCCAAAGCTATTAAGGTGAAAAAGAACCTCATTCAGTACAGCCTTCCGGGGCTAGTTGAAGAAGATGGAATTTCGAGAGAATTTCAGAAGCAAATCGAAGCAAACGGCTGGAAAAAGACAGACCAACTGGGTTTGATGAGTGAATATAGTAAAGGCAGCAAGAAGATCCAGCTCATGCACAAAACAGGTTTCTTCTATTTAATAAAACCCGACTGATTGTGGTAAAATGGGTGAAGCAAATTATGTAAAGGAAGCGAAGCAATGACGAATCGTCAAGCACCCGTGCAAAAAAATGACATCTACGACGTGACCTTTGAAGACCTGACCCATGAAGGCTCAGGCGTCGCAAAGGTAGAGGGATTTCCGATCTTTGTCCCGAACGCCCTGCCTGATGAAAAAGCGAAAGTCAAAGTCGTAAAAGTAAAAAAAGGCTTTGCCTTCGGAAAAATAGAAGACCTATACCTAAAGAGCCCTGAACGAACAGCGGCTCCTTGTCCCATATACAAAGAATGCGGCGGCTGCCAGCTGCAGCACCTAAGCTACAAAGGTCAGCTTGACTTCAAGCGCAAGCAGGTCGAAAACGTTCTCGCCCGGATCGGCAAGCTGAACATGGATGACGTCACCGTTCATCCAACACTCGGCATGGACAACCCATGGAACTACCGCAACAAATCCCAGGTCCCTGTCGGCGAACGTGAAGGCGGCCTCATCGCAGGCTTCTACCAGCAGCGCACCCACGAAATCATCAACATGGAACGCTGCCTCATCCAGCAAGCCGAAAACGACGCCATCGTCCAGGCGATCAAAGACATCTGCAGCCGCCACGGCATCAGAGCCTACAGCGAAGAAACCCACAAAGGCTGGCTCCGCCACATCATGGTCCGCTACGGCGTTGTATCCGGCGAAATGATGGTCGTCTTTGTCACAAGAACACCGGACTTCGCCAACAAAGAAGCGATTATTAGCGAAATCACAACCCAATTCCCATCCGTCAAATCCATCGTCCAAAACATCAACACCAAACGGACCAACGTCATCTTCGGGGACGAAACCAAAGTCCTCTGGGGCGAAGAATACATCTACGACAGCATCGGCGACATCCAATTCGCCATCTCAGCGAGGTCATTTTATCAGGTGAATCCTGAGCAAACGAAGGTGCTGTATGATAAGGCGTTGGAATATGCCCAGCTCACTGGGGAAGAAACTGTGATTGATGCCTACTGCGGCATCGGCACGATTTCACTGTTCCTTGCTCAAAAAGCGAAGAAGGTATACGGAGTGGAGATTGTTCCGGAAGCGATTGAAGATGCGAAGCGGAATGCTGCGCTGAATGGATTGGATAATGCGGAGTTTGAAGTAGGGCCTGCGGAGGAAGTGATTCCGAACTGGTATAAGCAGGGGATTAAGGCAGATACACTGGTTGTTGACCCGCCGCGTAAAGGCTGTGATGAAGGACTGCTGAGGACGATTTTGGAGATGAAGCCGAAGCGGGTAGTTTATGTGAGTTGTAATCCTGGGACACTTGCGAGGGATTTGCAGGTTTTGGAGCAAGGTGGTTATCAGACGGTTGAGGTGCAGCCTGTGGATATGTTTCCGCATACTATGCATATTGAGAATGTAGCGCTTCTAACGTTGATATAACAGGGTTTTGGGAGGGTTGAGGATGTGGGCGACCACATTTTGCCCACATTCAGCCCATTTTCTTATTTTTTCGTGCTTCACTGAATTTTCGTGCTGTCTCTTGCTGCATGTTTGGTGTAACATGAGAATAGGTATCAAGCGTAATTTGGATGTTGGAATGTCCGGCTCGCTCACTGACCACTTTCGGATGCTCACCGATCTCCAGCAAAAGAGTAAGGTGAGTATGCCGCATGTCATGAATCCGTATCTTGGGAACACCTGCATTTTTAATCATCCTGTCAAAATGAATCGCCAGTGTTCTCGGATAGATCGGGGAGCCTTCTTCCCGGCAGCAGACCAAATCCAAATCATTATAATCCTGCCCAATCGCTAATTTGAAAGCTGATTGGGCTTTTTTGTGCCTCTTCAGTTCAAATACCAGTTCATCATCAATAGCAATGGTCCGAACGGAGTTTTGTGTTTTTGGCTCTCCGAAGGTAAAGCCGCCTTTTTCGTAGTTCATCGTTCTGGAAATCCGTATGGTCTTTTCCGTCAAATTAATATCAGCCCACTTCAAACCAAGCAGCTCGCCGCGCCTAACACCAGTGCTTAGGGCAATGAGATAACAAATGTAATAGACCGGGTTATCCTGCTTTGCGAAAGTGAGGAAGCGATCAACTTCTTCAAATGACCAGGTGATATACTGGCGCCTGCGTGGCCGAGGAATAGATACATATTTTAATGGATTCTTAACGATCAGCTCCGTTTTAACAGCGTATTCTAAAGCTGTTTTTGCAACCGTCATGACATACTCAATGTATCGAGGGCTCAGGCCTTCAGCAATCATGTGATTTACCAAGTCTTGTCCATGGAACGTTTTAATATCTGATAAAGGCAGCTTTCCAAAACTCGGAACAATCCACTTATTGATGGCTCGCTGATAATTTGTTAATGTGCCAGATTTGACTTTGTGTTTAATGTGGTCAAGCCAAACCATTAAATAATCTTCAAACAGGCTCTTATCCGCTTCAAACATATGCCCTTTATTAAAGCTGCTGATAAGTTCAGCACATGCGGCCTGCGCTTCTTTCTTCGTCTTAAACCCTGATCTTGATTTCTGCCTGCGTTTTCCGGTAACCGGATCATGCCCAATGTCTACGGTGAAACTCCACTTATCCCCTCTTTTACGAAAGTAACCTTTCAATTGGAATCGTCTCCTTCTGGAATGGGTCCCGTTCCAATATAAAGGGAGTGGTCAGTTTCAATCATTACATCTTCAGGTAAAAGTTCTGTGTAAATAATCTGTAAAATTGTAAAAGCCTCCTAGAAGAGTAGTTAATAATGACTAAGAACACTTGTTCTTATTTGTTGTTCTTTTTTCATTATAACTCTTTTTCCTTCTAGTGGTTTTATTTTTCTTTCGACAAACTGTATGACAATTTCGACAAATTAATTTTCTAAAGAATAGTTATTTATCCCTATTATTTTTTTCTTTTTCGAGTGTTTGAATTATTTTTACTAAATCATCTAATTGATCCATGTCAATTCCTCTTTGTTTCATCTTCTGTCCAAATATAGCCCATCTAAATCCTTCTTCATCTAATTCAACTTTTACATCTTCATTATAAAAATCTGCTACATCACAATTAAATAGTTCTGCTGCTCTTACTAAAAATTCCATATTAGGTTTCTTATTATTATTTTCTACTTTAGATATATAAGACTTTGTAACATTCAATTTCTCTGCTGTTATTTCTTGGGTCAACTTATTTTTCTGTCTCTGTTTCTTAAAATTACTACCTATGCTCTCCAATTGGTCAACTTACACTCCCTTCATCTAAAACGGCTCAATGCTAATTATACTTTGTAAATATGGGCTTTCCAACAACAAAAAAATTACCAAGAAATAATTTAAAGGAAAAGTGTTGACCTTTCGGTAAACCTGAGTATAATAAGAATTAGGTTGACCGAAAGGGAAACTAAAGGAGGTGAATCGTTGGGAAACAATTTAAAGACCCTCAGGGAAAAAAGAGGGTTAAGCCAAGCGGATCTTGCAAGGGAGCTGAGTGTTTCCAGATCGTGGGTTCATAAACTGGAAACAAGCAAATCGGAGCCGAGTCTTAGAATGGCTCTCAGAATAGCTGCTATCCTCGAATGTAAAATAGAGGATATATTTTTTCTTAACTAGTTGACCATAAGGTAAACAAAAAGGAGGTAAAGGGAGTATGGAGTACAAAGAAAATTTTCCGTTCACCATGACAGCGAAACATGTTGCTGAAATCTTGGGGATTGGCCCTAAAAAGGCTTACGAGATCATGGAGGAGAAAGGGTTTCCTCTTATCCGCATCGGCCGTCACAAGAAAGTTAATCGGGAAGCATTCTTCAATTGGCTTGAAAGTCATTCCAATAAGGAGGCGATCTAATTGAACATCGAACAAAAGCTGGAGCTGCTAAAGCAGGCCATCGAGAAAGGCGCAAGCATTGATGTGCATTTCCATTGTCTGAAAAACAGCAAGGAAGCTGCCGAGTTAATGAGCATTGTCCCTATGGATTGTGAAGTTAATCACCACGTTAGCCAGGATGGAAGTAAGCACTGGTACAAAGCAGAAATTGACCAATATGGAACGTTTGGCGTAGCAGCATTCTACAGCAAGGAAGAAACGGCATGATCGAGCGTGTATGGGATTACTGCAACAAGGCCTTTGATAACCACGGCTATATCCCGGACACAGAAGAAGTCACAGAAGCCTTGCAGCATGATCTTACTGCAGACGAAATGGACGATGCTCACAACACTATACATGATTTTATTGCGGCCCATAACATCAAACGCATCAGAGTGGACTATGACGGAGAAGGCAGAGGAAGGGTGATCAAGTTGGATAAAAAGTGTGCATGTCATCATCGGGAAATTGAAGTTGGAGAAATCATGATTGTGGAGAACGGCTTTTACTACTGTTCTAAGAAGGACCTGATCAACATGATTAAAGGGAATGCGGAACACTTTGCAGATATGCTGTTTGATCGTGGCATCGCTGAGACTGAGGAGGCGATGTGAGTGAAAGCACTGGAACACATCGTTAAGCAGCGTAACCATGAACAACGTGAAGTTGATGAAGCTTACGGAAAAATTAAGGACTATCAGGCTCGGATCCGCACCATTGAAGAAAACATAATCAAAAAGGAGCAGCTTGTGAGTGAATATGACGCCATCATTGCCCACTCAGAAGAGCTCCTCCATAAAAATCCTACCGATAGTGTACCACAAAATGAGGAGGTTGTATGCAATGAATAGCATCATTGTCTACCAAGCCGATAACCGGTTCTTCATCGCTGTCGGTCAGGGTGTGCGAGAAATTCCATTCGCCATTGTGAATGAATGGCGCAGCACTGGTTCACAGGTAGAAATCAGGGAGGTTGAGTCGTATGTCTGAAGCAAAGCTGAATTTGTTCCAGAAGCTTGTTGAGGTTCGCAAGTCAGTTCCTTATTTGAAGAAGGAGTCACAGGGCCATCAGTACCAATACACAGGAAGTTCTCAGGTATTAGCTTCTGTTCGTGCAAAAATGGATGAACTTGGCGTGATGCTTCTTCCCAAAGTAATCGCTCACAATTTGATCGAAGGAAAGACGGATAAAGGCAAAAAGGAATACATGACGGAGCTTGAAATTGAGTTCACTTGGATTAATGCGGATAATCCCTCAGAAACGTTTGTAAGCACATGGTACGGCCAAGGTGTAGATAATGCCGAAAAGGGCGTTGGAAAGGCTCTAACGTACGCTGAGAAGTATTACATGCTCAAAACATTCAATATCGCTACTGACAAAGATGATCCGGATGCATTCCAGGAGAAAGCGGAGTCCTACCGCAAACCTGACACCATATCTACCGAGCAGATCGGCACCTTGAAAACTAAAGTTTTGGAGTTTGCAAAACTAAGGGGCAAAGCAGATAAGGACGTTTACGCTGCTCTCAAAGTCAATGATGTTACAAAACTTACGGCTCAATCAGCTGAGGATGCGATCGGAAAGCTCGAGTCCTGGATCACCAAGGCCAAGGAGGAAAAATCAGCATGAAACCATACACCAAAGAGCAAGTTGATCAGATCTTAGAAAAGCTCGACCGCGGTATCGAATGGCTGCAGCAACTAAAAAAAGAAGTGAAACGGGGAGCCTGACGTGAAAATCTATGTCAAACATAACGACGAAACATGTGAATTGCTTCGATATATCAACATGAAAGGGAATGTCCTCATTTAATCCCCGACCGATGGAATATTAAATGTGCAGAAAAATTGTATTGAAGTCATTGGCTTTAGGAACGGAAAAGGATCTACCGGTGAATTGAAAATGCTTAACGGGGAGCCTAAGGGCTCTCTGTAAAGGAGGAAGATCATGCTGATATTTACTGCTGGCTTACTGATCGGAGGGCCACTGGGAGCAATGACACTGGCTCTGTTTATTGGTGCAAGGGAGGGCGGCACACCATGACACAGCTGCAGCTATCAATCTCAAAATATATCAAAGCCAAGCGTACCACTTCACTCCAAGAAATCGCTTCACGCTACAACTTAGACCCTACTTACATAGAAAGCGTGATAAACCGCCTGAATGCCTCAGGAGAGAGCTTTTCAGTGGATGCCGATGGAAATGTCAAGGAAAGCAAGTTTAACTGGTTTATGGGCTTTGTGGGCGTCTCATTAGCAGCTGTGGTGATCGTGTTACCGGCTGTGCTCGGGTTGAATTAAGGGGGGATTCAATTGTTACTACGATTTCGTTTCTATGACCACGAAATAACGGAAAGTATGATTTACCAAGAGGAAAATATGAGAACCGATTTAATTTGGCACAAATGGGAAACTACACCGAAATGTTCTCCAATGATGCAATTTGTTGGTCTCGAAGATGTTAATGCCAAGATGATTTTCACTGGAGATATTTTGAAACTGAAAATTGTTGACTATTCCAAAACTGATTATATGAATGGGCCTGACACAATTTATAAAAATAAATTATCTGTTGTGGAGCACTGGAAAAGCTCTAGCAATATTGGCTACAGGATCCGTGATATAAAAGGTAAAACGATGATGATCAAACCCTCATCATTGCAAACAATGGAAGCGGAAGTGGTCGGCAACATTTACGAAAATCCAGAACTACTTGACCCAGTCCATGTTTGAAACCATCATCCTGCAGCGCCTGCATAAAAAGGAACTGTTCCAAGTGATTCTGGAGAAAGAAAAACAGGGCTACGAATGCGTAGCCCCTTATGCCACAATCCGCTGCTCCCATAAGGAATGGAAATCATCAGGGAAGCGCAGGGGCCGCAGCGTAGAGGATTTTCAAGGCATCCAGTATTCCGAAAAATACATGGTGAAAATGAGGAGAAAGCAGTAATGCCAAAGAAAAAGCCATACACGTTCTTCTGGTGCCGGGACTGCGATCAAGATTTCGCTGTCTCAACGGAACGGAAGAGGATCTATTGCCCTTTGTGCGGAGAGCATTTCTACGTGGAAAAGGTAAAAGATGTCTGGATGGAGAGGCCGTTTAATTACAAGCGGCCTTGGACTCCAGAAGAGGATGAAATAGTCATTGTCGGTAGAAAGCAGGGTTACAGCTATCAAGAAATATCTGATTCTCTGTTAGCCAGAACACCGCAATCAGTCAGGCGGCGGCTACAGGAACTGAAGAAAAAGGAGGTGATGGCATGATCGCTGGGAGAGTGTACACAGCATTTTGCCCGAACTGCAAATACACTACTTACACTCAGAAGATCAGGGGAGTAAGAGTGCAGTTTAAATGTGGTTGCGGCACATCTTGGAACATGGCATTAGCTGACGCAAAGACAATGTAAAAAAATAAGGATGATCTTATACGATCACCCTCGGGCCAGTTCTCTTTCACGCTTCTTTTCTAACAATGCCTGGTATTTCAGTCCCATACGGACAAGCTTTTGAACAGCAGCACTACGGTTGTCGATCCGGTTCTCAAAACGGAAGTCATCAACCATAGACAGAATGTTTTCATCCCAAGAAATAGATGTAGAAGGGTTTTTGCAGTTTGGCCTTACATGTGCCATTTGTATTCACTCCTTTTTTATAGGTTTGTGTAACACATCAACAAAGCATTACTTATCTTGGCTCTCTTCTTTAAGATGATTTTCGAGTAAATGTTCTATTTCTTTTGCTACTGATCGTTTGTTTTCTTCCGCACGTTTCTTGATGGTTTCAAATAGTTCTGGATCCATTCTAAGAGTAAATCGTTTTTGATCGCTCATTATTAATCGCTCCTTTGTGGTGTCATTTGGCACCATTATAAAACATTAATAATGACTTGTAAAGACATTTGACGTCACGGATGATATAGACTATAATGAGTATATGGGGGTGACGTCACATTGATGACTAAAGATGACAAAAAAATAAGTTATTCACTTCGTATGAGCTGTGAGCTTCATGACAAGATCACTGCGGAGGCCACAAAGCTAGGAATCTCTAAAAGCGCTTATATCACCATGATCTTACATAAGACAGTCAAAGGCGCTTGATGTGTAGCTTTGATGGCTTTAAGGAGGTGGTACAAAGTGTCATCTGCAAAGAAAAAGGCCTAACGTTTGCAGACGTCAGGCCAAGAAATTCGCTCGTTTAAATTAAGTTGTAATCAGTATACCACATTTTACAGAAAAATATTCATCCTTTTTCGAAAAAAGTAGGTGATCAATTGCAGGGGTGGATAAAGTTACATCGGGAAGTGAGATCCAACTGGCTTTATCAGGAGAAGAGAACCTTCTCCAAGTTTGAAGCTTGGGTGGATCTCCTGCTCGAAGTAAATCACAAAGACAATAAAGTGCTGCTCGGCAGTGAACTTCTGGAAGTAAAAAGAGGCTCGACCATCACCTCAATTCGTCAGCTGTGTGATCGATGGGGATGGAGCAACACGAAAGTTAAACAGTTTTTAGGATTGCTGGAAAACGATGGAATGATAACTGTAAAAAGCGACACGAAAAAGACGGTCATAACCGTTGATAAATATGACTTTTATCAGTGTGGTGATGAAGAAAAAACGACGGAGAAACATCACGATAACGACACGGAAGCGACACAAAAACACACAAACAAGAATGTAAAGAATGATAAGAATGAAAATATATATGCCGTCGTGATTAATCACCTGAATGAAAAAGCCGGTACGAACTTCAAAAGCACAACCAAGAAAACGAGGGAGTTCATCAATGCAAGGTTAAACGAAAACTTCTCGAAAGAAGATCTTCTTCTTGTCATTGATTACTGCTGTGAACACTGGAAAGGAAAAACCTTTAATAACGGAAACAAAGGTGATGACTACCTGCAGCCCTCAACTCTTTTTAACAACAAGTTTGATGAACGTCTCCAGAAGGCTTTGAAAGCAGATGAAGAACCTAAAAAGCAGCCGAGAAGAAGCGAAAGTGGCGGCGGTGTACTTGAACAGTTTTGGGGGAATGCTCATTGAACGAACAAGCAGAATACATGCTTCTCGGGTCGATCCTTAAAGACAATTCGATCCTGGGTGAAATATCGCTGACACCGGAACACTTTGAAGATCTGACGAATCAAAAAATCTTTCAGGCTATGCAGAACGTTAAGAAAAAGGGCTATCCCATTGACGGGGCTTCCCTTAAAGACGACATGGGCGATGGAGCATTCTTATTCGTCGGAGGAAATACGAGACTTCAAGAATTAAAGAATACCGTCCCTTCTGTCCACGGCTTCAAATCTTATGAAAAGATGGTCCTCAATCAATGGAAGCTGGAAAAGTCGAAAGAGAGCATCACGGCAACACTGGACAACCTCTCGCTGGATAAAGTGCAGGAGCTGATCAAGAACCTTTCCAAGATTGAACAGGAAGGCGTTCAGGAACAATTCAACCTCAGCGAGCATCTTTCGCAAATGTATGACCTTGCAACTGTGGAAACGCCGCCCGGCAGAAGCGGAATACCAAGTGGTTTCGTTGCCCTGGACAATAAGACAGACGGATTCCAAGAAAATGATTTGGTGATAGTCGGAGCAAGGCCTTCAATGGGGAAAACAGCTTTCGCTTTAAATATGGCTCTTAATGCGGGGAGCACCGGAGCTATACCAGTAATCTTTTCTCTGGAAATGAGCGCAAGCAGCTTGATTAAGAGAATGCTGTCACGACTTAGCGAAGTGAACGGAATGAAGCTGAAAAACCTTTATCAATACACGGATCAAGAAGAAAAAGATAGATGGATCGAGGCTTTGGGGAAACTCGAAAAAATCGATTTAAAAATCTTCGACAATTCAAAGCAGAAGGTTTCAGAAATGCGGGCAAACCTCAGGAAGATCCAACACGACAATCCAGGCAGGAAAATCATTGTGATGATCGATTATCTAACACTGATCCGGCCGGCGCAAGATCACAAAGGAAACACTCATGCACAGGTAACAGAAATCAGTGCAGATTTGAAAGCTATGGCTAAGGACTTCAAATGCCCCGTCATCTGTCTTGCACAGTTATCAAGGGGTGTAGAGGCAAGGCAGGATAAACGCCCACTAATGAGCGACCTGAGGGAATCCGGAAGCATTGAGCAGGATGCGGATATTATCATGCTGCTGTACCGGGATGAATACTACAACGAAACGACAGATGAAAACCGGGACCGCCTTGAAGTGGATATTGCGAAGAACCGCGATGGAGAAGTCGGAGATATAAAGCTCATGTACAAAAAGGAAATCAATAAAATCGAAAACCTGTACCACTACCACGACAAATGACTGTAGGAGATTACTACAAGGAATCAGCTGAACATCATAGCTTACGGCTTGTGATCGAATACCTTGTTTTTGAAAGAAAGGTCCTGAAGATGGAGGATAGCGAAGAAAAGCTCTCCCACTACCTCCAAGACAAATTCAAAAACAAAATGAACGAATACCTATCCGAATACGAAAGAGGTGTCCGTAATGTCGGTTAACGATATGAAAATCACAGCTTTAACCAACCGGATTGCAAAGCTGTATGTGAGAAGGCACAACCTTTTGGAGCAAGGAAACAATACAGGAGCTGCCATCGCATCTATCGCCATCAGGCTATATGAGGATGATTTGGAAGCATTACTGGAGGCTTGTAAGTGAGTCGATTTACAAAGGTCTCTAACTCCCGGACGGGCGCACCGAAGTTCGGGAGAAGGGGACATAGAGATCATTGGGATAACTCAGTAAAGACCTATCAGCTCTCACAAGAAGAGCTTGCAGCATATCGAAACGGAGAACGAGGGGGAACCAAGTATATGACGTATGAAGAATTCCAATCTATGCAGGAAAAGGGTATGACGATGAAGGCAATCGCTGACAAAGCTGGTTGTAGTGTAGCAACTCTCTACAACAAAGCGAAAGCCTGGAAACAGCAGGCGGCGAAAACTGACGAGCCGAAGCCTGTTGAGGAAGCGCCGGTGACTAAAGTAGAACCGGTTGTGAATGAAGAAGTCAATTTGCTTAGACAGAAGATCGGTGAGAAAAACGATCGCATTGCTGAGTATACAAACCTAATGAATAATTTGAAAATGCAGCTGATGGAACGGGATGAACTTGTCGGAAGGCTGGAAGCCAAGATAACCGAATTGACTAAACCGAGGATCTCCCAGGATTACGATGGTGTAATTGAATCTCTCCAAAAGAATTTATCTGATTCGGCTCGCAAACTAAGAGACTCAGAAGCTCACGCAGAAGCATGGGAGCGTAGGTGTAAAGAAGAAAGGGCAAGCCGAGATTATGACGCAGCGGCACTGAGCATCTTTAAAGCAGCATTAAAGGCAGCCCTTTGATGTTCGGATTTCATCCCTATCCAAAAGACGTACAGATCGGGAAGCATCCAAGGAAAGAGCCAGAGACGCCTAAGCTCATTGTCAAGAAGCCGAAAAAGAGCAAAAAGCCTCTGATGATGAAAGGACGAGCTGTTCCAAAGGCGAAAGAGCGGAGCAAGATCACCAAGAAGGAATACAATCGGGCAATTGAAGCGTTCGGGGCAGCATGTGCGGAATGCCAGAATCCGGCTATCGAAATGCATCATTTGAAATTCAGGTCCCAAGGTGGAAAGGGAGGATTCAGAAACCTGCTTCCTCTCTGCAAAACCCATCACATGAAAGCTCATAAAAGCCGGAGATACGCAGACAGTCTGAGGGCAGAACGTGAAAGTATATACGGAAAATTTTTCTGGGCAGACAGGTTCGATCTCTTCAAAGAGGGGCTAATCCCTAACACTACTCAGCAAGCCTTTGAAAAGTTCATGGAGCGTGAAGAGCATGGGAAGAAGAGTCACTGAGCACTCAGGCCGGACATTCGACAATGAAAAGCTCATGATCATCACGATATTTGAAGAAGGGGCCGGGAAGAAAGAGGCCAAGGAAGAGAGTGCATGCAGCAAACGTCACGATGTGTTGATCCGCAGGGGCTACGCTTACGGCTGGAAAGACGAATGAGCAAGACTATTCCAATATATCATGTTAGCAAAATACCAATACGAACGAAAAGGGGAACTAAAGTGAATTCAGTGCAGCTGATCGGAAATATAAGCACAGATTTAGAAACACGTTACACACCAAATGGAAAATGCGTGGTCGGTTTTAACTTAGCGGTAACAAATCCGTTTAACCGGGAAAAGACAAGTTTCCTCCCGATTGAGGTGTGGGGTAAAGTCGCTGAAAATACGAGCAATTATTGCAAGAAAGGTTCAAAGATAGGCATTGTCGGTCATTTGGAAGTTGATACATGGGAAAAGGATGGCCAAAAGAAATACAAAACGAAAATAATTGCAAACGTTGTGGAGTTTCTAACACCGAAAGAGCAATCAGGACAAAATGCTAATCATACTTCACAAAATAGCAGCAATAATGCAAAGTCTGATGATCCATTTGCTAATGACGGCCAGTCGGTCAATATTAGTGATGATGACCTTCCGTTCTGATGCGGTGGGAGCTGGCAACAGACGAGCAGCTATGGACTATCATTCAGGATGATAGGGACTGTCCTAAGGAATTGCTTGAAAAAGTGGTTGAGGAGGGGTTCGCGCGGAACCTCTTCGACAATCTGATTAAGCACTTGATCAATAAAATGTTTGACCGCTGGAGCGAGCAAAGGCAATTCCACTTTCAGGATCTTATCCAGCTGGGAGTGATCGGAGTATTCCATGCCATTAAGAACTATCAGCCGGGCAAGGGTTCATTCAAGACCTTTGCATATATGAACATCAAGTCAGAATTTACTCACCTTTTAGATAAAGAGCGATCAGAAAAGCGCAAAGTCTATGAAAATATCTGCTCCATAGATGTGCAGCGGCACGATGACAACGATGAAACATTCAAAGATTCCTTGATTGATATATACGCCAATGTAGAGAAGCAGGCGCTCTCCAGTGTGTTTTGGGATGAACAATTTGAAAAGCTGGGACAAAGGGAAAAGGAAGTGCTTCAGTATTTTGCAGAAGGATACACACTTTCCGAAATGGCGAAGTTCTACAACCTGAAAACTACTGTTTCTCTTCACCGGCAGCTGCACCGGGCTTTCAATAAGATCAATCCAGGCAGAGAAAAGATTAACCTGAAGGATAGCGGTCTGATGACAAGAACAAAGGAAAAGGTGGGAGCCTAAGTGTATGAGGAGCGCATGCATGGGTAAATCGCAAAGGGATAAGGGCAACCGCAGAGAAAGGGAATTTGCAGCACTAATTGGGGGCAGGCGTAAGCCTCTCTCCGGTGCTGTAGAAGGCTTTCCTAATGACGTTGAAGGGTTAGGCATGGATTGGGAAGTAAAGAGCCGCAAAGACGGTTTTAAAACGATATATGATTGGGTGCTGGATGAAAGGGAACGACCGGATGCCCTTGCTTTAAAAGCAGACAGGAAACCGTGGTTAGTCTGCATGACATTAGATAAGTTTCTGGAGCTGATGCAGGGTGAACGAAAAGACATATAAGGACACAAAGAGATCACACGACAAAAGCATAGCA
The DNA here is from genome assembly GCF_021166585.1 of Metabacillus kandeliae. Classification (GTDB taxonomy): domain Bacteria; phylum Bacillota; class Bacilli; order Bacillales; family Bacillaceae; genus Metabacillus_B; species Metabacillus_B kandeliae. The sequence continues at coordinate 345,581 of NZ_JAJOZE010000002.1, read as the reverse complement.
GAGATCAAAGGACTGGATGACAGGCTTAACAGCTTGGCTCCCTTTGAACTGGCGAAGCTCGAATACCTATACACAAAAGTGGAGCGTCATGCATGGACCATTGCCGGTTATTTCCGCAACCAAGCAAAGTATTATGAGGGCATGGCAGAGGTCGCGCAGGGGTCGGCATATAAAAGCCTTAGACAAGACGGTAAAAGCGCTCAGGATGCTCAATATGAAGCGAGGGTAGCGAAGGGGAACATGCTTACAAAAGCTTCAGATTATGACGGGGAATATATTGCTTGGAAGGGGTGGGCGGCTTCTTATGAAGGAGCCAGAAACGCCATAAAAGATATGATCAAGGGCATTAGTGCCGAAGGGGGATCATGATGGACGAAAAAGATAAAGATATGACCGGCAGACAACGTTGGGGAAAGTGGATTGAAGAACACACTAAAAGTCCAACAGATCGGGTCCAAGAAGAAATCAACAAGAATGAAATCCTCCAAGAGGTACAAGATCTCCTCATTACCCAAACAGCAAAGGGGCTGGCTAAATATCCCCGCACTGTTCATATAGATGACTACACGCTCACAGAATGGATCGACCATGTGCTGCAGGAAAAGACAGACGAGATCGTTTATCTAGTCACACTAAAACATAAAGTTAAGAAGGTGATCGGGTGACGGCTGCTCCACAGAAGGTCAGGAAAGCAACATTCAAACACATCGAATCCGAGCTGTTTGATTATAAAGACACCATTAAAGAAATCGAATTCCTGAGACAAAACATCATGTTCTGCAAGGAAAACGATGACGAGAATATTGGCGGGGGAAGAAGCAGCTTCATTTCTTCTCCCACTGAGACAATTGCAACCAGGCTGACCACTCATAAAAGGCTCACACAGCTGGAAGAGATTGCTCATGCGATTGAGAAGGTGTACACCGGCTTACCGGAGACGCACCGGCAGCTGATCCAGCTGAAGTATTGGACAAAGCCGCAGCTGAAAACGTGGGACGGGATAGCGAGTGAGCTGCATGTGAGCAGGCGTCAGGCGTTTAACTGGCGGGATGAAATTATCAATTTGCTGGCTGAGGTGCTGGGATGGAGATAATAATATTTCTCCAAATACTTAATGAGGTGAGAATAAAATGACAGATAAATTAGTTAGATTATTACAGGAAAAACACGGTAAAGACTTAAATCTAAAGGAAAATGTATATTATTTGTTTTTAAAGGGCGGACTGTTCGCCCTTTATTATGACGAGGACGAAAAGACAGTAAAGGTCGATATAGATTTCTTACCCGAAGCCAATACTTTTGTTTATTTTGACGAGCAAGAATTAGAAGCTCTTATATAGTTCGATAGGAGGTTATGGATTGAAACAATTTTTTCACGATATGATTCACATGACTGAAGGGGAAAAGTTCATAAATTACTGGTGGTTATGGTTGTTGATTATGGTTGGAAACTTTTCTTATATTTTGTTTAAGCGGAAAAATAAGCAATGACCTTTCTGAGGAAACAGTGCACTATCATTGCACTTTTAGCCTGATAAATCAAGGTATTATAGTATTATGAGAGATATGGGGACTGAGACTTCTCGGGCCTCATATCAACGCTGCTCAGTTAGCCTGCCGGCTCGGAAAACCGGCGGGCATTTTTTATGGAGTGATACAGATGAAGAAGAAACCGAAACCAGTAAAGAAGCCTGAAAAGCTCAGTAAAAGGGAGCTGCTGGAGTTAATGGGAACGAATAAGCCAACGCTAACCAAGCGAAACGGTGTATGGAGAAGCAGGTGAGAATGTGTCTTGGAGTGCGGAAGAAGAATCAAGTTTAAGTGATCTAAGGGAACAAGGGCTATCCACAAATGAGATAGCTGCTGAATTAAAGAAACTGTATGGCAGGGAGTTCACTTACTGGGCGATCCAGAAGAAGATTCCACGCTTGAAGAAACAAGCTCACCAACCACAATATAACGAAACACATGAGATAGGGCCTGATGGATCGCATAAGAGCGACAAGCTACTAAGAATGACAACAGAACAGCTAAAAGACCCTGACTATCTGCTTCAAGCTCATGGCTTTGATACAGACGCTTGGGAGTTGGTATCAGCTCGCAATAACATCTGGAATGTCTACAGCAAAGAAGATAAGGTTCAGACACTATACAGCAGCAAGATTACAGTGAAGCCTAAACAAACGGGGACATCATTCAAGCAGCTGCTGGAAGAGATTAAGAGTGTGCCAGTCTACAAGGTAAAGAGAGCAAGGATGGAATTACAGAGAAAGCAACTGCTGGAGGTTCCCTTCTTCGATTCTCATTTCGGCATATCCGACTTTGAATATTATAGAGAAACACAAGACGACACGATTGATCTTATTACAAGCCGTCACTGGGAAGAGATAATGTTTACGATAGGCCAAGACATGTTGCATACAGATAATTTCAGAGGACAGACAGCAAACGGCACGCTGATTGAATCAGTAAACGTTCCTAATGCCTGGAGAGACAGCAAACGGTTTTACTACCCGATGATCGAAGAAGCGCTGCAGCATGCCAACAGGGTGAAGATCGTCTACTCAAAAGGGAATCACGATGAGTCAGCAGCATGGTATTTTGTCCAAATGCTGAAAGAGAGATACCCGCAGGTCATATTTGATGACAGCTTTGAAGAGAGAAAGATTCATACCTTCGGCAAAGTGTTCATTGGTTTGACGCATGGAGACAAGGCAAGAAAGAACCTGCACAACCTCTTTCCAGTAGAGTTCCCAACACAATGGGCGCAGGCTGCTACAAGAGAAGTACACATGGGGCATCTTCATGTTGAGGATGGGAAAGATCATTTCGGCATGATGGTGAGAACCTTAGCGACCAGGAATAAAACAGATAAATGGCATAAGGATAATGGATTTGTAGGGGCGCACAAGCGCTTTATGCTGTTTGAATATACAGAGGACAGATTAAAAAGCATTCATTATGTATAGTTGGAGGCGGTGATGATGTAATGAGAGACAAGCACAAACAGTTTGCAGACCTGTACATTGAGTTAGGGAATGCAACAGAAGCTTATCAGCGTGTTTACAAGTGTCAGAGAATGACTGCTGATGCTAACGGAACAAAGTTACTAGGAAATGCTAGGATCAAAGAATACATTGCTGAACGAGTTGCTAAGAAGGACAAAGAGGTCATTGCTGGGCAGGATGAGGTTCTCCAGTATCTCACGAAAGTCATGCGCGGTGAAACGACCGAAAAGGTGCTTGTAGGCGCAGGCAAAGGGTATCAGGAGCAAGAGGATATGGAAGTCAGCGCAAAGGACAGAATCAAAGCAGCTGAGCTCCTCGGCAAGCGTTACACTCTATGGACAGATGCCAAGAAGCTGGAAGGTAACCTTGGTGTCACGATATTGGATGACATAGCCGATGAAGATTAAGCTATCGAATGTGATTGCTCCATCATTTAAGAAGATCCATCAGGACATTAAAGCAGACGGTCATACTCATTACTGGTTTGGCGGCGGTCGGGGAAGTACAAAGTCCTCATTCGTTGCTATTGAAATCATATTAGGGATTATGAGCGATCCTGACGCCAATGCAGTTTCTTTGCGGAAAGTAAAGGACACGCTGCGGGAATCCACTTATGAGCAATTATCCTGGGCAATTGACGTACTTGGTGCTGAACAGTATTGGCATAAGAGCATCAGCCCTCTGGGCTTAACGTACATTCCAACAGGACAGAAGATCATCTTTCGTGGAGCTGACAACCCGAAAAAGATCAAGTCGATCAAGTTCTCAAAAGGCTATTGTAAATTCATTTGGTATGAAGAGGTAGACGAGTTCACCGGCATGGAAGAGATCCGGATGATCAATCAGTCCTTAATGCGTGGCGGTCAGAAGTTCACCGTCTTTTACTCTTACAATCCTCCCAAGAGTTCTAATAACTGGGTGAATACAGAAGTAAAGCTCACCAGAAGCGACAGGCTGGCTCACCACAGCAATTATTTAACCGTACCAAGGGAATGGCTCGGTGAACAGTTTATCGTTGAAGCAGAGCATTTGAAGGTCACAAAGCCCACATCTTATGAACATGAGTATTTGGGCCATGTCACTGGAACAGGCGGCGAGGTATTTGACAATGTGCAGATCAGGCCGATCACCGATGAAGAGATCAAGGAGTTTGAAGTCGTTAAGCGTGGTCTTGACTTTGGTTACGCTATTGACCCTCTATCCTATAACGTGGTCGCTTACAACCGGAAGAAGAAGCAGCTATTCATCTTCCATGAGCTTTACAAAGTGGGGCTATCGAATAAAGCAGCTTACGATCATATCCATGATGAGAACAGACACAATGAAATGGTGTTAGCGGACTCTGCAGAGCCGAAAAGCATCCATGAGCTCCGCCAGTATGGGTTGAGAGTAAAAGGCGTTAAGAAGGGCCCTGACAGCGTGGAATACGGCATCAAGTTCCTGCAGAGTATGGAATCCATTATCATAGATGATCACCGCTGCCCCGAGACAGCGAGAGAGTTTCTGACGTATGAGTTGGAGAAGGATGCGAACGGGAATTTCAAAGCGAAGTTTGCAGATAAGAACAACCATGCCATTGATGCTGTCCGCTATGCGATGAATGATGAAGCGATGAAGTTCAAGGAATTTAAAAAGCATGTGCCTGATCTTGACTTCCCTACACCGGAAGAGAAACGGATAAAGGCCATTAAGAAGATGACAGGCGGCTCGCCAAAAGTGAGTGCCTTTACGAAATGGTAGGTGAATAATATGGATTTCTTTTTAGGACTACTCGCTGGAGTGGTCTTTTTTATTGCTGTCTCAATGGCATACAAAAATGGGTACCGCGCAGGAAGCCAGAAAGCGCCCATACAGAAGCCTGACGAGGAAGCGAATAGGAGAGTAGCCAAGATGCAGAAGGACTTCCAGAACCTATTTAATTACGATATGAACACGGCTCTGAAACGAAAGAAGGTGAACCACGATTATGATGAAGAATGACATTACAAAAGACTGGGCGCTGTATGAAGCCGGCAAGAAATACAACAACAAAATCAAACCAAGTTACTATGACACCGTGGACGCTAACCTTGCTTTCTACCAGGGCGATCAGTGGCGCAATCTTCCGGACAATGACATGCCGAAGCCGGTATTCAACATCATCAAGCGTGTGATCTCCTTCCAAGTGGCATCCTTGACTACTTCTAAAATCAAGATTCACTTCGAACCACTCACGAATGCAGATGATGGTCCTGATCCTAACTTTCAGGAGGATCTTGATATATCGGATGTGGCGAATGCTCAGGTCAATAACCTGCTGGAGAAGTTTAAATTCGACTTCCTCACCAAAACAGCGCTGACAGATGGGGCAATAACAGGTGATTCATGCGCCCATTTCTACTTTGACATGACGAAAAAGCCGTATGGCGGTGCGTTTGGTGATATAAAAGGTGAAATCGAGATGGATTTAGTGGATGGGACGAATGTTTTCTTCGGGAATGCCAACAATCCTAGGGTAGATGTGCAGCCTTACATCATCATAAGTGGAAGGGACACGGTAGAAAACCTGAAGGAAGAGGCGAAACAGTACAAATCAGCCCAAACAGACGTTGATTCCATCACTTCTGACCGGTCATTAGATGATCAGGCAGGCGATTCCGGAAAGATTGAGGTGGAAGCAGATGAATACGGCAAGGCGCTGTATATCATTGTGTACCGCAAGGACAAAAAAACGGGCACGATCAAGGTTTCGAAGAGTGTGGAGAAAGCTTATATCTACAAGGACATTGACACCGGCTTAGAAAACTATCCCGTTGCTTGGTTTAACTGGGAGAAACAGAAGAATCAGTACCATGGCCGTGCAAGCTGCACAGGGATTCTTCCCAATCAGATTTTCATTAACCGTATGTTTGCGATGGTCATGTATCACCTGATGATGACAGCCTTCCCCAAGGCCGTATACAACGCTGACATGATTGAAACTTGGGACAATGAGATCGGTTCAGCTATTCCAGTGCATGGTGCTGATCTGAATACCCCTATTAAAAACATAGCTGGTTACTTGGAGCCGGGCAATATGTCCGCTCAGATCGTCAACGTTATTGATATGGCGATGGCAAACACGAAAGAGACGCTTGGCATCTCAGATGCTTCACTGGGTAACATCGATCCAAAGAATACGAGTGCAACCATTGCGGTGCAGAAGTCCTCAGCGATCCCATTAGAGAACCCACGCTCCAATCTTTATGAGTGGATCGAGGACATTGGGAAGATCCTGCTGGATATGATGGGCACCTATTACGGATTCAGGCCACTTGTGATGGAAAAGAACGGGCAAAAGATGCTGAAGGATTACGATTTCAGCCAAATGAAGAATGTATGGCTCAATGTCCGGGCAGATGTAGGGGAAGCCTCTTACTGGTCTGAGATCGCTGCCGTACAAACGCTTGATAACCTGCTGGCGAATGGTCATATCGACATTATCAATTACCTGGAACGTGTTCCGGATGAATATATACCTCAGAAAGCCGAGCTTATTGCACAACTGGAGCAAAACATGCAGATGCAGGCACAACAGCAGCAGGAGCAGTCCATGATGGAGCAACAGCAGCAGGCACAGGCTCAGCAGGATCAGCAACAGCAGCAGATGGCGGAACAACAGCAACAGATGATGGCGCAGCAGGAAGCCGAATCAAAGGCGCAGGCGGAGAAAGAAGCGAAGCAGCCGCATCCTTTCGATCAGCTGTTAGCAAAGCTTCCGAAGCATGTGCAGGATGAATTTAAGAAGATGGACCCTGAACAGCAGCAGAGAATAATGGAAAGAATCATGAACCCTCCTAGTCAATAGGTGGGTTTTTATTTTGAGGAGGGATAAAAATGGATCGACTTAATGGTTTGCTCAAAGCGTATGAGCTCTTCAGCGCCTCTCCGCTTTTGAACGAGGCAGCCCTTGAAGCTTTAGAGATTGCTATCTTAGATGAGCTATTGATTGAAATAAAATAATTTCTTTGTCCTAAGCATGACGTTAAAAGGCTAGGGGAGCGGACGTTGTCCGTACTGAGGTCGATGGAAACGAAAGAAGTACAGAAGTCCCCATAATAATTCGCCAACCATAGCGAAGGAGGATTTACATGAGTACACCTATCGCCAACCATAGCGAGCCATTGAGATTGGATTTACAGTTCTTCGCTGAGGAGGACATGATTCTTCCTGATGACTACGAAGAGCAGGAAACTGAAACACCTGAACAGGATGATATTCAGCCAGAGGAATCAGGAGAGGAAACCACACCGCCTGAGAACCAAGATGAATTAACGCCTGCAGAACAGCAGCAGCTATTCAAACTTAAATACAACCATGAAGAAATGGAAGTACCATACGACGAGGCTGTCCGTCTCGCTCAAAAGGGCATGAACTATGACAAGGTTCAGGAACGGTTAAACGAGCTCGAATCGGATCCACGCCTTTCGTTTGTTGAAACCCTCGCACAGGATCAGGGGCTCAGTGTTCCTGAGTTTATCCAGTCTTATCAGCAGCATGTTGAGCAGCAGAAGCTTGATGAACTGGTGCAGCAGAACATTCCGGAAGAGTACGCCAAAGAGATGCTGGAAACCCGCAAATTCCGTGAACAATGGGAGCAGGAGAAAGCCGCAAAAGAGAAGCAAGAGAAGGAATCTGCTGAGTTTCATGAGTTTATGGACCATTTCCCGGGTGTAAAGCCGGATCAAATCCCTCCAGAAGTATGGCAGGCGCAAGCAAACGGTGTGCCTCTTCGCTATGCCTATATGGAGCACCAAAACCAACAGCTGCAGTCTCAGCTTCAAGTATTTAAACAGAATGAACAAAACGCCCAAAGGGCACCTGTCGGAAGCGTATCGATGCATGGATCCCAAGAGATCGATGCTGAGGACGATTTCTTAACAGGATTTAATTCAGTAGATTGAGGAGTGAATCATAAATGGCAGTTAATTTAGCTTCCAAGTATTCAAGTAAAGTAGACGAGAGGTTTAAACTTAAATCCTATACAGAGAAAAACGTGCATCAGGAATACGATTGGGACGGCGTTAAGACGATTAACGTTTACTCTATTGCAACATCCCCGATGAACAACTACACTCGGACAGGTTCTGGCCGTTACGGTACGCCTGCTGAGCTTGATGACACTGTAGCGACTTACACTCTTACGCAAGATCGTTCTTTCTCCTTCACGATCGACCGTGGTAATAAAGCGGATCAAATGAACGTGAAAGAAGCCGGCAAAGCGCTTGCTCGTCAGATCAGTGAAGTCGTTGTGCCTGAGATTGATATGTACCGCATCGGTAAATACGCAGCAGCTGCAGCAGCTAATGGCGGAACACCGACAGCGACAAACATCACAGCGTCCAATGCTTACACTTCATTCCTGCAAGGTCAGGCTTATCTTGATGACAACAAAGTACCGGTTGAAAGCCGCCTTTGCTATGTAACACCTGCTTACCACAACTTCTTGAAACTAGATCCAAGCTTTATCAAAGCATCTGACATGGCGCAGGAAATGCTTGTGAAAGGCCAGGTTGGTGAGGTTGATGGCGTGGCGATTATCAAAATGCCGACTCCTTACTTCCCGGCTAAAACACCATTCATCCTGACTCACAAATCAGCGATGTGTGCTCCTAAGAAGCTGGAGGACTATAAGACGCATGATAATCCTCCTGGTATCAACGGCTGGTTGGTTGAAGGCCGTATCTATTATGATGCGTTCATCATGGATTCCAAGAAAAAAGCTGTCTACGCTTGGTTAACAGTTTAATTTAGAAAGGATGATGGAACATGGCAAGAGTTTTTGTAACGGAAAACGGTATTGAACTTGAAGCAAAAAGTGAGGCACATGCTGCTGCTTTTGAAGCAGAAGGCCTGAAAGAAATCAATGAAGAAGAACCGAAGAAACGCAAGTAATCTGTAAAGGGCGGGGTAACCTGCCCTTTTTTTATGTATATGAGGGGTGATTGAATGGCAGTCACAGGCCAGCAAGTCTTTGACATGGCGATGACGCTGATTGATGAAGTCTCAGAAACAGGAAACATTGTGATAGAGAATCCCGGTTACTACAAAGCGAAGGCGCTGACCTTCTTAACGACATTACAAACAGAGTTGATTCCACTTGATCAATCACCGGTCATTCAGACTGATCTATCACAATACCTCCTTGTATCTGATCGAATAGCCTTACTAGTGCTTCCTTATGGCCTTGCTGCTCACCTATTGCTGATTGATGATCCTAACTCAGCTTCTTTCTTCAATGACCGATATGAGGAGCTAAAGCGCAAACAGCAGACGAGAAGCCAGCCTATAACCGATGTTTACGGGGTGAATGGATTCAATGGCTAAAATGAGCGCAAGAATGCAAGCAGATCCTCTATTGCTGCGGGTAGAGCCGTTTAAAGGGGTAAACGCCAGCGTCACGCCGACACAGATTGAAGAAGCTCAGTCTCCAGAAATGCTGAACATGAACATTGATGAACGGGGAGCATTGAATAAGCGCACTGGGTACAGCCGAATTATCCCTAAATCAGTGGGTCAGGGGAAGATCAACGGCATGTTCGTCCATAAGCAGCTGGATGGCACAGAAACATTCTTCTTTGCACAAGGGAACGAACTATATACCACAACAGCAAAGCCCAGCAGGAACAATAAAACGGAAGCTGTGTGGTCTGATGATGATTTAACGGAAACGTGGGGTGGTTAGATGGCTGAAACAACAGAACATCTTAATTTATACAAATGGAGTGCCGAAGATACGAAGATCCAGACGATCGAGGGAATGGCGGCAGCTACTGAGACGATTGCGAACGATCTGAAGGCAAAAGAAGATAAAATTGCGGTTTTAAATGATAAGCAAGTTGATATTACTGCGCAGTTGAAAGATAGCATTAATATGACTAAGCCGTCAGGTCAAGTTAATGCAAAAGGAGATAACGCAGCAGATGATTCCGCCGTAATAAACACATTCATTAATAGTAATCAGGATAAATCATTATTTTTAGAAAAAGAGAGGTACTTAATTAACAGTGAAATAGTCATTTCTAAAGCTAACACCTTTATACAGGGTAACAACCGAAATACAAATATCCGAAAGTCCACATTGGTAGCTAATCATGAAAATACGGTTATAAAGGTCAATGTTCCTGATTCGGAAAATGGAATCAATTTAAAAGATATCGCTATTGATGGGCAATTAATGGCATCTAAGGGGATACATTATACTTCGTATAGCTTCGGGAAAAGTTTAATTGACAATGTTCACATTGCCAATGTCAATGGGACAGGATTAACCATTGATGATTCTTGTTATTCTGCTGATTTTAGAAAACTGACGGTTAGAGGAACAAAAATAGGGCTAGATATTAATAATACCAACAACAATGATTTAACTTTTACAAAGTGTCAATTTTTAGCTAATGAATGCTCAGCTCTTATAGGGATTAATGGAGATTCATTGGGTTTTTCGGACACAATAAACTTTTTTGCTTGTGATTTTTCCACCGAAGGGTTAACAGCTACATTGCTAAAAATAGGGAAAGTACGGAATTTGAATTTTTACGGTTGTTGGTTTGAAAATACTGGCTCTACAGTGGACTATTTAATCGAATTGGGCACCACATCATTAGCGGCTATCAACGTACTATTTGATGGATGCCACTTTGGGGGCGGAGCAAAAACTACTCATTGTTTTAAATGGACTAATGCAATAAACATAGATATCAGAAGACCATCTTTTGCTGGCTTTACTGGTACACTAATTGATATTCCCACGGGTGGTATTAAATCAAGAACATCATCAATGACAGGATTTTTAGGCAATCCGACTACAGATTTTATAAGCGGCGGAACAATTAACGATATTTTTGCGGTATTTATAGGAGATGGAAGAAATGGCTCTCTTCAATACAAAACACATTTTACAATGGAAACAGATAATGATGTAATAATCGCTAAAAAGACGGGAGAAGTTTACCAAAGAATAGGGATTAAGCACACAGGTTTTCAAATAGGAGATGGAACAAAAACTCCGGATATCGCTATAATTCGATGGGAAGACAATGTTGGCGGTGTTACAAATGCAAATAGTTGGAAGGTTGATGGTCGTTGGAACTACGGTCATTTAATTTTGGGTAGTAATCATCTGTGGATGGATGCAACAGGTAAGTTAAGAATCAAAAATGGAGCACCTACGAGCGATACCGACGGTGTTGTTGTGGGTTCTCAAACTTAAAAAAATATTTACTTTTTTTCCCTGAATATATATCATACAATTAATATGTATATTTCAGGATGTGAATACAATGAAAAAAATCTTTACTACTGTTTTTTCTTCAGAATTTATCTTTTTTAGTTTTTTGTTCTCAGGGGCATTAAGGACAACTTTTTCGAATTTAACAATAAATCTCACATTGGTATTGTTTGTAGCTTCAATGATATTAGGTATAAACAAGTTAATAAAAAATCCGACACTACGCAAAACAACTATTTATCCCATTACATTTTTGACGCTGTTGTTCATTTCAATTCTATTAAGTTACTCCTATACCTCTAGCTTAGAATACGGAATGGATAAATTAGTTAACTTCGCTTTAACAAGTTGGGCCTTTGTTGGAGTTTTTATCTTCTTAAAAACTAAAGAATCATTGCAAAAGTTTCTAAACATTGGGATTATCGTTACTGTAATTGTCAGTTTTATTTCAATGACAAACCTTGAAAATACTGCTGGGGATTTCACCAGGTTAGGTCAATCCAACTCAATCGGTATTGCTCGTTTATTTGGAACTGGAGCAATTATTTTAATAACAGTACGATTGTTAGGCAAAGAAAAGTATAAGCTCTTGTCATTAGTATTAACATCTTTAACTGTGTATGTTTTGCTTCAAACTGGTTCTAGAATGCCCTTACTTTCACTAGCCAGTTCATGTATTTTAGCTTTGATAATCTCTACTAGATTAACCGCTGGATATAAAACAAAAATCAAAAGTATGGTATTTTTATTGTCATCAATGGTGGTTGGCATTATCCTTTTGATCGCTAACTGGTCCAAGCCACAATTTTACACAATTAGACTAAGGTTGGAATTGTTGGGAGATTATACTTCTGGAAGAACGGAAAGATTTCTTGCGGCAAAGGAAATGTTTTATTCTAGTCCTGTTTGGGGCAAAGGCGTAGGTTCCTTTTCAACTTTTTATGAGGGTGCAGATATCAGAAGCTATCCTCATAATATTTTTCTAGAACTTTTATCTGAGCTTGGTTTGATTGGCTTTATGATATTTTCATTGTTGATCATTTTTAGTTTAATTGGCATTTATAGATCATTGAAGAAAGGTATTAATAATGCTCAATTATGTTTAATAATCCTATTCTTTTATACCTTAGTGAATGCCAATGTGTCAGGCGATATAAATGATAATAGAATTTTATTTACCTTCCTAGCTTTAGGTTGTATGTTACCCATATATAACACAGAAGTCATTGAAGTAAAGAATGAAAAAATTATTAAGTCTTTAAAGAAAAGAAAATTTAGACTTACATGGTGAACAATAAGTCAAACTACGCAATAAGTTAAAATGCTAATTTCATCACAAAAAAGGGGCGGGTGTTTAACATCGGCTCTTTTGTTATGCCTCCAAGAAAGGAGCTGAACACACTTGCTTTCATGGGAAAGTGAATTATATACCGAAGCCGTAAGGCCAGTAGAGAAGTACACCGGACTATCTGATTCCCCGGTGTCTTTTTTTATGATGAACGACAAAATGTACATGATGGATGGGGCGCAGTTCCTTTTATTTGATGGAAAAGACGTTAAGGCGGTAGAGCCTTATATCCCGACAGTCTCCATATCCAAAGACCCTGCAGGCGGGGGCACAGCCTTTGAGGATTTTAATCTGCTTGGTACAGGGTTCAAGGATAGCTTTTCGGGCGACGGGACATCAAAGGAATTTACCTTATCGCTCAAAGGGCTGGATGCCACAGAGGTAAAAGCCAGAGTGGACAACACGGATAAGAAAGAGGGAACGGATTTCACCGTGGATCGGGCAGCTGGAAAGGTGACATTCACTGCATCTTCGGCTAAAGGGACGAATAACGTCGTTATTACCGCCTACAAGACGATAGACGGTAGTGCTGCCAAGATCAAAAAGTGCAAATTTATGGTGCTGTATGGCGGCGCAAATGATACCAGGGTGTTTTTCAGCGGAAATCCGGATATGCCAAGCTATGTATGGCGCAGCGGCCTGTATGATCCGACGTATTGGCCGGAAAACGGCTTCTACAAGATCGGAATGGACGTTGAAAAGGTAGTCGGCTTCTCCAAGCAGTACGATTCCTTGATCGTTCATAAGGAAAACTCCCTCTGGAAGATGCAATATAGCATGGTTGACGGTGAAGCATCGTTCCCGATCATTCCGTTAAACGATCAGGTAGGGACCATTGCTTCTAATTCCATTCAAATCGTGGAAAACAACCCGGTTATGCTCTCAAAAAAAGGCATTTACATGCTGCAGTCAACAAATGTTAGGGATGAGCGCAATGTGCTGCACCTTTCAGAGAATATTGACAGTATGCTGAAACAAGAACCGAACATCGAGAAGGCAATCACCTTTGATTACGACAACAAATACTGGATAGCGGTTAATGAGAAGGTGTATCTCTTTGATTACCGTGTTCAGGAGTGGTTGATTTATGATAATATCCCCGCCTCCTGCTTTTTGGAGATCGAGGGAGACTTATACTTCGGAAGCTCCAGAGACGGCCTTATACACCGTTTTATGCGCCCTGATGAGCAACGTCCGTATAATGACGATGGAAAGGCAATTAAAGCCTATTGGAAGTCCAAGCACATGACCTTCGGTGCTCATGAAATGAAGAAGCTGATTGATAAGGTGTACTTCAGCATCAAGCCGGACACCAACACTTCGGCGAATCTCAGTTATATCTCCAATAAAAAGGAGAGCGGTATCATCAAAACAGCAAGGATGGATTTGTTCGACTTTAAAAATATGGATTTCAGCCGATTTTCCTTCATCATGAGCGAATTCCCGCAGGAAACCATGGCTAAGATCAAGGCAAAGAAGGTCACACACTTTCAACTGGTCATCAGCAACGAGGAGCCAGATGAGAGTTTGGGGCTTCTTTCTGTTGGTATCAAATACAAAATGCAATCTGCTGTGAAGTAAAGGAGTGAGAAAATGTTCGATAAATTAAACGATTTCACGAAGAAGATCAGTGATTTAGAGGATAAACCCTCACTTAATCCCATTGAATTAAAAGCCTACTTTGACAATTCACCCGAGGAACTGCGGGTAGCCCTCAATCATCTGATTGATCAGCTCGCTAGCATAGAAAGCGGCAAAAGCGGTGCGGACAATATCGGTGTAACGCCGATCGGAAGTAGCCCATCTACCCTCCAAGGGCTTCTTGTATGGCTCAAATCGCAAATTGATAGCGTGTCACTGGGGCAAATTCCTGACAATGCCATCACATCAGCGAAACTTGCAGCATCAGCAAAACAAGCATCCAATATCACGGTGGCTGATGCATCCAACCTATTTGCAGCTGCAGACCTTGAAGGGGTCCTGAAAGAGCTTTTTACAAATGCCAATAACGGTAAAACCAATTTAGCGGGTGTTATTGGCTCCCCCGCATCGGCTACAGGATCTTTTGATGATCTGAAAACAGTGGTTCAAAATGTGAAAAACAAGCTAGCTGCTAACCTTACTGCGAAGGGTACTTCGGCAATAGGCACGGAAAGTCTGGATTCTTTGGCGGCCAAGATCAACAGCGTGAGTACTGGACGAAAGTCGGCAACCGGTGTAGCGGCTGGGGTTAATAATGGTGGTAATTTCCGTATAACTGTCAACAATTTGACGTTTAAACCCCGTGTTATTTATGCGGTGCTCTATACAAACAACCCACTTGCTAATAACAATTTTTATAACTCAGCAATGATTGATACTTCAGTATTCCCTCTTGGATCTGGAATCCAATATGTAGCGCTTGGGAATCAACGGCTGATTTATACTAGCGGACAGGAAATAAGGGCAGACGGTTTTACAATGCCCGTGGCTGATGATGGAAATTATTCTTGGATAGCCTGTGAATAGGAGGCTTATATGCAAATAGGCAGACGGATATATTATGACAACGCAAGCGGAGAGGTCATTCTGGATAAAGGAGAAATGGAGGGCGATGTCTTGCAGACAACAGATATGCAGGACATTTTTTCATTTCCAGTGCTTTCTGAGCGTGACAGAGATTCATTCGACTATATAAACCTTGAATTTGGCGCCTTTTCTGACCAATTTAAGGAACATAAAAGCTACAAAGTAAATGTGAAATCGAAACAAATCATCTTCTCGTAAGGGGTGAAAGAATGGCGACAATCGTTAAAAAACCAGTTCAGCCGACCGTAAAACCACAAGCTGCTGGAGGGATGGTCTACAATAACCCGACCGCAACGTCCTTCGCTAATGCGGCAGATGAAAGAGCCTACCGGCAGGCGAATCCAAATAGCGACTATACAAAGTCCGTGGATATGCGTTTTTTAAACCGTACAAGCCAGGCTCTGCAGAACAATACAGGCGTTACGGCTGCTCAAATGAAGCAGTACAACGATGTGGCGAATAAATGGAATTACAATACGACTCCTCAGATTGATCAGAATAAGATTCAAGAAGATCTGATGAATAAGCAAAAGTCCTATATGGATGATTACTTTAATAAGCAGAAGCAGGCGCAGCTGGATCAGTATTATGCAGCAAGGGATAAAGCGGTCGGACAGATCAATCAGCAAATGGGGCAGGTTGCTCCTCAGTATCAACAAGCGAGGAATCAAGCGGATGTCGTGAACCTGCAGAATGGACAGAAACTCAATGAAATGATGGCGAACAACGGCCTGACAGCAAGCGGAGAGAACGTCACCGCACAGGTAGCGCAGAACAATACCCGTCAAACCTCCCTGAACAACCTGAACCTACAGGAACAGCAGACAATGGATGATTTCCAACGCCGGATCTCTGATTTGAATAACCCAGCAGATGAAAACGCCATGATAATGGCCCTCGAAGCAGAGAGATCCAAAGCGATGATGGATGCCTATAACCGTACAACAGATCAGGCTTATCAGCGTTCACGGGATGCTGTGGGGGATTCGCAATGGAAATCGCAGTTTGACTATACAAAGACCAGGGATGCCCGGGCAGATGCTCAGTGGGAATCTCAAACGAAGTACGACCGGAGTCGTGATGCTGCATCGGATGCGAAATGGGAGTCTCAGACTAAATATGACCGAGCTTGGCAACAGAAAATGTTCGATTATCAGCAGGGTCGTGACAAAGTGGGCGATTCACAATGGGAATCCTCTCAAAAGTATCAGAGACGTTCTGACGCGGAGGAGAAACAGTGGAGAGAATACACCTACAACCATATGTCAGCTTCCGAAAAGGCGAATATGGAGTGGGCGAAACAGCAGTTTGGTGAGGACATGGCTTGGAGAATGTATGAGAATGATTCGAACAATGCTGCAAGCCAAGGTATGAGCCAAGCGGAGATTGATTTCTACAAAAATAATGGCATGAGTCTCCCTGGTATACCCTAATGAGCCCGGCGGGGCCGGGCAATCCCAAGCGGCAAGCTACTATTTGTCTAATTTCAGGGTTTCTACTGCATTTGCGGCAAATGACACTCTCCATCCGGACGGGCATAAGGGCATTGATCTTGCAGGCAAAAAGGGTCCCGGTTCTGCAATGGGTATGAATATACCGGCAGTCGCGGGTGGAAAAGTGGTTCAAGTGTTCAATGGAAATAAAACAGCTGGTAACGGTGTGGTTATCAGAGGAACAGATGGACGGGATTATCGCTATATTCACATGAAAAACCCTCCTAATCTCAAAGTAGGCCAAACCATTCAAGCTGGGCAGAGTTTGGGCAATGTGGGAAGTACAGGTCGCTCAACTGGTGCCCATTTAGATCTGAAAATCTTGGAGAATGGAAAGTATATTGATCCTTATAAGTTCCTTCAAGGGCTATCAGGAGGATCTTCTTCCTCTCCTAAAAAAGCACCTGCCGGCAAGATAAATAATCTTTATGGTGAAACACCAAAATCATCTTACACTAACACCTACAAGACAAGGAAGGAAGCAACGAAAGCTCCTGGCTATCAGACATATAAAGGAGCTCTTTCGTCAGCACTTCAGACAGGCAAGGTTCCTTCTAGCTGGATTGTTCCATTAACGGAGCTTATTGGTCGCGAATCAACATGGGACGCAAACGTTAAAAACAGTAAATCTTCTGCTTATGGGTACGGCCAGCTTTTGAAAGACAACCAAATAAAGTATTCGAAAATCACCGGCTACAAATACTCGCCAAGTGATCCGGTGGGACAGATCATCAATACTGTGGCTTATATTAAAGACCGGTACGGAACTCCCGAGAAGGCGTTAGCTTTCTGGGATAAGCACAAATATTATTAAGGTGGTGCGGCATGGCATCGACTTTTAACGTGGATAAATACAAGCAGATATTTGAGCAACGGTACGGGAAAGGCGCCTATGAACAGGGCGTCTCCAATGCCCGTCAGACAGGGACACTAAAGGCACAGGCACAATTCGAAAAGGAAATGTACCTCCGCCAATTAAAGCAGTTCGAGGACTATCAGCAGGCCGCCATGGAACAGGCAGATCAGGCGTCCGGCTTGGCTCAGGAATACGAACAGTTCAAGAAGGAAAAAGAGCAGGCACAGACAGCTCCTACGCCTCTTGATGACTATATGAACAGTCAAATGCCTCAGATGGGCTGGCTCGGGCCTTATAAGGATCAGACGGAGAATGCCAAGGCTTACAAGCAAAAGATGATTGATCCATACCAGGGCGCCCTAAAAGACGCTCTTACACCGAAAGGGCCACTTGATGCACGGAACCCGAACTGGCTGATCAGATCGCAATTTATAGGAGGGTAATGAATGAGCTATTTTGATTCATGGCTGCAAAACCGACAAGATATTAAAAGCGGCAAAGCCAAATCGAACAGGACAGCGGTTGGTCCTGTTCGGGCTCTCCCTGTTGATCTATACGGTGCGGGTAAAAAGAAGCTGAGCGAGGATGGCGGCGGTGGCTACCAGTGGACGCAGGACTATTTAAGCGGTGCCTCAACCAAATACTTCGGGCATGGAAATAAAAATAAATTCGCCAATATCATGAATACGATCGGCGTGACCGATCCATCAGAGCAGGGTGAGTTTCGCCAGTGGCTCGATTCCAAGCAGTTAGCTTCTCCGGCAGTAAAGGTTTCCGGTGTGGATGTAGCAAACCGCCTGTATGGTGAAGATGTATCTCGTAAAATAGAGGCTAGAAAACAGGATGAAGCGGCCGCAGCTGCTCAGAAGAAAGCACAGGGTGAGGCCAAAAAGAAAGAAGCTGGTATGAAACAGCGTCAGTGGTATGAAGATATTACCACGCCTCTTAATCAGTGGTGGAAAGGTGTTCAGTACCAGTTTGACGGCGATCCAAATACGAACATGTTCACGGCAGCCAATGAAAACTTAAATATCGTGAACAATACCAAACGTGATCCTGTTATGCAGGAGATCGGCAGACAGGTTTCTCGTGGGGCAAATGGCGCTACATTGGGTGCTATTGCTGAGATCAAGAGAAACGTTGATAAGAGGCATCCTTCTTTAGTTCAAAAAGAGGACGCGTTTTCTCACAGAGATTTAGGTAAAGGTGGCGGCCTTGATTTTGCAACAGACATGGCATCGTATCTATTACCGGGTGAGGGGATTTTGGCGGGTGCAAGGCTTGCTGGACTTGGCGCAAATTTAGGAACATCCGGCATTGCACGGCTGGCTCAATTCGCTAAAGAGGGTGCTGCGACAGGGGCAGGCTTCGGAGTAGCGAGTGCCGCGATTAAGAAAGGCATTAACCCTGATGAACACAGTTATGGGGATCTGGCGAAGGAAATTGCGATTGATACAGCACTCGGCGGCGCATTAAACACTGGTTTAGGGAAGCTCGGTGATAAATTAGCCAACAGCAAGAAAAATCAGTTCATGAACGAGGTTTTCAACCGCCTGAATGCCGGCAAGAAAGACCTTAATGAAATTGTCCAATCAGACAGCTTTACTCCTAAATACGAAGCGATTCAGAACTCTATCGCCAAAGCGCGCCCTAATACCGAATTTAACGGCTTTGAGGACACTCTGAAGAAGATGCAGGCGGTTAAGGGTGAAACGTTAGGTGTTCCTTATCCGAGCCGTGAGGATGCCTTCAGAAGCTTCACAATGGACCCGAAAGAGTTGCCGAAGATCACCGTCCCTAAACTTCCGAAAAGCAATGATCCTGCACTCGAAAAACAGGTTGAGAATCTGTTCCTGAGGGATATGCAGGCATCAAAGGCTGTTAAGGAAGCAGAAAGACAAAAAAGCTTCGAAGCAATGTTCAGCGGATTCCAAAAGCCAGCTGAAGCACCTCCAGCACCGCCTAAACAGATGTTCGCAAATCAGCCGCAGCAGGAGTTAGACTTTGATCGCTTGTATGAAGGCTTTGCGAAATACGTTAAACAGCAGGGTTACGACGAAAATCAGCTGACAAAAGAAGCTTTGGACGAGATTTTCACCCATTATGCACCAAAAGACTTCCCTTACAGCCTGGATCAAGTAGTTGAGCGGATTTACAAAGACAATCCGGCGGTTAAGACAACGATGCATGAACAGCCGATAGGCCCTGCTCAGGCACCTGTACAGTATACAAAGCCAATTGGCCCTGAACCGAACCTGAAAAGCATGCTGCACAATGATCCGAAGGTCAATAAAGCGCTCGAATCATTGATGCCGGCGCCGAAGAAACCGGATTTCAGCCATATTCACAATCAAATGGACGAAACTCTGAAGTTTATGAACGAAAAACCTGCACCTAAAAACCCATTGACTGATTTCATAAAGTCAAGGTCTCAAAAAGAAGCATTCGAGCCGATTACAGCTGGAGAAGAATATGTTCCATTGAAAAGAGTGGACAACCCAGATAAACCGAGCGGGCCCAAACCAATGAATTCTGAAGCACCTCTTTCAGAACAGCTTGACCATTTAAGGGCTACACTAAAAAGCACGAAGGATCCTGCAGCCAAAGCAACGATCAAAGAGGATATTGCTAAGGTAGAAGGGCAAATAAAGGTACAAAAAGAGAAATCTTTAATTGGTCACGATGCCACATATGAAGATTTGTTGCAGAATTCGGATAACTGGAAAGATAAAGCCCCTATCATGTATCAGCGAGAGACGATGGAGAGAAACTTCGAAGATATTATGGGGAAAGATGCAGGGGTAATGAAGAAAGTATTTATTGATCCTGTTAAATCCAGTGAAGCAAAACGGATTCGCTTTTTGAACACCGAGCGAAACAGAATTCGAGATTTAAAGATCAAGCCGGGCAGCAAGGAAGATAAACTTGTTCAAATGTATGGTGAAAAGAAAATTACTTTAGATGAATTGAAAGATAAAACACCTCAGTGGGAAAAAGTTTCTCAAGCTGCTGAACACTATCGGAACATGTACGATTCTCTGATTAAACAGGCTAATAAAGTTTTAAAAGAAAACGGCATGAAAGAAATTGACTATCGCAAAGACTATTTCCCTCATTATGAAGATTTGAGTAAATTTGAAAAATTCTTCAAGGAAATTGGCTTTGATATAAATAACAACTCTCTGCCAACGGATATTAATGGTCTGACTGATCGATTCCGTCCGAATAAAAACTTCTTCGGTAATGCTTTGAGAAGAAAATCAGACGAGACAGCTTTTGGGGCTTCGGAAGGGGCTGACAGCTACCTAGAAGGGATTTCTAACATCATCCATCATACGCCAAATATTAAACGTCTCAGGGGCTTAGAGGACTCTATCCGGTCTAAGTATGAGGGCGGAGAGAAATTGAATAATTTTGTAGTTGAGCTTTTGGATTATACGAACACTCTGGCCGGGAAAAAGAACATGGTTGACCGTGCAGCAGAGCGTCTTGTCGGCAGGAAGGTTTACAACTTCGTCGATACGATACGCAGAAGAACAGCGGCAAATATGATCGGGGCTAACGTTGGGTCTGCCTTGACTGGTTATATCCCATTAACTCAATCGCTTGCAACCACTTCTAAAAAGGCTTTTGTTGAAGGAATGCTCCAAACAATGAAGAACACGTTTAAAAATGACGGTTTCATTCAAAAATCGGATTTTCTCACAAAACGTATCGGTGCGGATCCTCTATACAGGACAGCTTGGGATAATACAGTTGATAAATCCATGTGGTTGATGAAAACGGTCGATATGTTCTCAGCACAAACCATTGTGAGGAGTAAGTACCTGGAGGGCATTAGCAAGGGGCTTAACGAATCACAAGCAATGAAGCAGGCAGATGATTGGGCATCCCGAATCATGGCCGGAAGAGCAAAAGGTGACGTTCCTACGTTAATTGGATCTAAATCTCTCGGAGCGTTAACGCAGTTCCAGTTAGAAGTGAATAATCAGCTTTCGTTCATCTTTAAAGATATTCCAAGATCCACGGATAAAAAAGGAATGGCTTCAGCTCTTGCTCAATTAGCGATATATTCCTATGGATTTAACGAGCTGTACGAGAAAGCTACAGGAAGAAGGCCTGCTTTTGATCCAATCGGTATAGCAATGAAAGCCTATAACGATTATAATAATGAAGAAATTACCAATTTAAAAGCGACCGAAAATTTAAAGGATCAAGTTCTCCAAACGCTCCCTTTTACATCTGCTATTAATGGGGGGAGATTCCCGATTGGCGCGGGAATTCCAGATGTGAATGGTTTACTCAGTGGTAAAGCAAACACGACCGATGAATTTTTAGTGAAGCCGGCATCGTTTATCGTAACCCCTGCCGGTGGTTCACAGTTGAAAAAGATGTTTGAAGGTTTGCAAGCTGTCGGTAAAAATCCGATTGCGCCACAGGACACACCGGGCGTTTACAATAAAAATGGCACCATGAAGTTTCCGATTAAAGATGATGCTGCCAATACTGCAAGAGCTGCTATTTTCGGTAAATATGCGTTTCCGGAATACAAAGATTATTTCGATAAGGACAGAAGGGATTTATCAGCAAAGCAGACTAGTAAAGTGGAACAGTCAGATAATCCTTTAGCTGCTTATATGGAAATTCTTGCAGAACGAAAGGCTAAAAAGGAAAAAGCAAGGCAAAAAGGAGGTGAGTGATTGGAGACTTTCCAGAGTTTTTTTGATGCATGCTGGAGACTGCTGCTAAACTCGTTGAATGGGTTTGGTTATGGAGTTTCAGGTATCATTGCTTTTTTCATCATAGCTATTGCATTTCTATTTATTTGGGAATTTATTAAAAAGGTTCTGCTCAAATCAACTAAAACGGGTATTATGAAGCGATTTGCTCGCACCTTAAATAATAAGCCCTCCTTAAACAGAGTTTTTCAAATATCAGCTGTTGTTGGTGTCTACGCATTTTTCATACTATTAATGATCTGGGGCCGTTAATCGGCCCTTTTTATATTAGGGGGAAATTATATGCAAATCATTCATTCTTATCTATTCGGGGACGTCAAGTTCCTCGATTTACTCATGGTCCTTATGGCTTGTGATATCTTAACAGGGGTGCTCAGAGCCATTAAAGAAAAGCGTCTCCGTAGCCGGAATGCGCTGTACGGATATGCCCGTAAAGTCGGGGTATTCGCCATCATCATTGTTGCAAATGTCGTAGATATTATACTTGGTTTAAAAGGGGCGGTGGCGGTTGCTACGGTCATTTTTTATTTGGTGAACGAAGCACTCTCCATCGTGGAAAATCTTTCTCAGATCGGCGTCCCGGTGCCTGGATTCATTCAAGACAAGCTCCATGTGATGCAGGAAACACAAGAAAAAACCATCGAGGTTCCTATTGTCACGGATAAAGTGGTTATTCATAAGGAGGAAGTGTAATGGGATTCGAAATTTTAACGGTTGATCAGTTAATCGACCGCATTAGAAAGTCAGGTATCAAGTTCAAGATTTCTCAATTCCATCACACATATAAGCCGGATCATTCCGATTTTAACGGCAAGAATCATCTCCAGTTGCAGCAAGGGATGAAGGATTACCACGTAAACACACGTGGGTGGTCCGACATTGGGCAGCATGTAACCCTGATGCCTGACGGAAAGTTTGTAACTGGTCGTCCGCTGAATGTAACGCCTGCCGGCATCACCGGCTTTAATACAGGCTCATTTATGACGGAAACTCTTGGAAACTTCGATAAGGGTCATGACAAGCTGGAAGGGGCACAGTTAGATTCCATGCTGAAGTTGCAGCACTACATGATCTATGAAAACGGAGCTCAGCTGATGTTCCATCGGGAGCATGCTCCGAAGTCTTGTCCAGGTACTGGGCTGGATAAGGGAGAGTTTTTGCGGCAGGTAGCAGCTTATAAAGCGGTAAAGGAGGTGAAAGGCGTGACAGCTGAAGTGAAAACAGTGGAAAATACAGATGCTCAAAAGCATGTATTGGATAAGCTTTCTTCTTATGGAATTGCGGCGAAGGACTATAAAATCACTACATCTGAAGAAAATACTATTTTCTCTTTGATTAACGGTGTTGTGAAAGCAATTGAAGATGGAAGGTTGAAAGCTAAATAGAGTTAGTGTACAATGAACGTATGTTCGTAGTACCCTATTATGTTTGAAGGGCCCGCCGTGGAAAGCGAGCCCTTCTTTTTTATTTCCTTGTCATATGGCGCTCAATCATTTCCTCTACATTCTTTGTCTGATAAACACGCAGCGGATCAAAGTCGATTTTGTACGTATGCTCGGTAATAAACCAAATAAGCGGGAAATGCTTTGAATACTCCTTCCACTCTCCTCCTAAATAATACTGCCGGTACCGTTCCACTTTTGCTTCCATTACCTTCTTTGTATAGATGTTTCTCTGGATCTCCACGAAAAAAGATGCATTGCTCCATGTCATGTAAATGTCAGGGACCAGGTTCCCAGTGGTGCGAAACTCCACTTCAAACTTAGACGGCTTGATGATCCTGGACAGATCGATATAAAAGTCTACTATTTCCTTATAATGAGGAATTTTGGTGCTGTTCTTCTTAAAGGGGCAGGGGGCGGGGAAGTATTGATATGGCCGTCTGGAATGGTCTACGTCTACGAAACCATCCCGAGTCAGGCGCTTCATCACCTTATTACAGCTTTGTTTGCCGTCTTTGTTTTCACTGAAGTGCAGCTGCGCAATATGATCCCGTTCCATCACCCTGAATTTTTGCAAATCGTTAAGAATCGCCTGATCCCTTTGATTCATCGCTTACCTCCTCGATGGACGGCAGCGGAGAGAAATCATCCTGTTCTATGATCTCGGCCCCAACATCAATATATGGCCTGACTTTATACGGCTCCAGCAGTTCTTTAGCTCTTTCCATTGTGAGAAAGGGCGCCTGCACCATAACCGTACTTTGATTCTTGAAGTAAAATTGACCAGGCCTTTCGAGTTTGGACGCATCCTCTTTGGTGCCTCTTCCAAGCGTAATGTCACTGTTGATCTTATCCGAGTGCTGAAAGGCATAGCGTACCGTTAAATTATTCTTCAGCTGCCCTTCTAACACTTTGCTGTCCGGCCTTTGCATGGAGAGAATAAGGAAGATACCGAGAGCGCGGCCAATGCAGGAAATCTCCTCCACAACATCCATCAGCTTTGTTTCTTTCTTTAATAAAGCCACTTCATCAATGCAGAGAATAATGTATTTTTTCTTCTGACTGGTATACTTGCTGTTGTACTTGTCGATGTGGTCTAATTCGGTTTCATCCAGTAGATCTCCTCTTAATTTCATCTCTTTCCGAAGATGAGACAAACAAAGTGCCAGTTCCTCTTTTTTCGTCATGACCGCCTGCACACCCTCACAGTGCCGGAACAGGTGAAATTCGCTCCGTTTCATATCAGCAAGGTAAAAGTCTATCTCACTCCTTTTGGCGAGGATAAGGGCCGTTAAAATCATCCTGATCGTCACGCTCTTTCCTGATCCCGTTTCTCCAGCAATCAGCAAGTGTGGGTTCTCAACCATATCAAAAGAGAGCATATTCCCGAGCTGATCTTTGCCAGCCAGTACCGGAATGCGCCCGGTGAGCTCTGGCAATTCAAAGTCGAACTTGGTTTCCGGCTCATTGGTGTAAATCTTTAGCGTGTACCGGATCCCGTCACCTTTCAATTCATACCGGCTGCCGAATACCTGGGAGAGCACGTATTCCTTCTTCTTCAGATCAGTTGGATTCATCCCAAGCGGCAGATAAAAGCTGTAGAAGAGATAGTCTTTGTTTTCCTCAAAGATATTGACTGAGGGGTAACGCTTGAACCGATTCCCGTTTTTCTCATAGGAATGGGATAAGTCGGCCTGTTTAAAGGCATTCCGGAGCTTCATTTTCATCAGAAAGCCTTTGATCACAAAATAAACCTCCTCACCGCATGCATAATAAACCAAGCAGCTGCGCAAACTACTCCAGAAGCTAAAACTCCTCCCACGATTGAATTGAATAATTCAGCCTCCATATACTTTCCCTTTTTGACTAATCTTCTTTCCAGAACGGCAGCTCCCAATATCACGGCTCCTACTCCTCCCACAACCCACATCTTCATCCCTCTTTCTAAATAATTTTCGTTTTTCTTGCTGCTGCAAGGGTTTCAGCTTGGATAAGTGTATTTCAAGTAGTAGATCCATGAGTGTATCAGCAGGTAAACTCAAATCTACAAAGTTAGTGTATTTACGAGTAACCTTTTCGTTGTCTGTCCGGCTAAAATAAAAAGGTTACCCGTGAGTATACTGGAGCAGCATACCTACAGGTAACCTTTTGTGAGCTTGACCACATGACCACAAAATGACCACGGAATGTGGACAAGTTCAAGGAAAATAAACTACCATAAAGAAAAAAGCACCGGTAATAAAACCGATGCAGTCTATATTGAACCGTTCAGAGGAATAAGGAATTTCACCATAGCCAATACTATGCATGTTGAGTGTGTGTCGCAGATGATTTTAAAAGAGGATGCACATAGCTAAACTTGTATTTCTAACTTGTAGGTAATTAAAGGATTGCCCTTTTCATCAACATCGATTCTCTCTACTAGATAATGAAGCATTTCTTCTGTCTCATCGGTTAAGGGTGAAAAACGAGTAAGTAGATTTTTAAGTCGATTATATTTATGTCCTAAGTTTTTCTGAGAGAGTGATGCCTTGTGCTCGCTCTTTTTTATATAAAGAATTAAATGAGGCTCTTATAGATGATGGGGAATGGAAACCCGGAGTAAAAGAAGAATATATTGATGGATTAAACAATGACATAGACTATTTAAAACGTTCTGTTAAGGGGGTCATGGAAGTTAATCGTCCTCCAATACTATTCGACCCACCTATTGAAAAAGGATGTTATTTGTTTGGATGCAGAAGACATCATAATCCACAATATAAAAAAATATAAAAAGGTATTATATAAGAGAGTTGCATGCAATACCAGTTTCATGATTTTGCATATTTAAACAACAAATAATGGTTGAGGTAAACACTGGGACGGTTTCTGCTGCTAAGGAAGCAAAAGAACCGTCCCTCTGCTTCCTTAACTGGAGTGTGCGATCGCAGCAATTTCAATAAGCTGGCCAGGGAATGCTAAGTGGTTCGCTCCTATTAAGCTGCCAGCCGGTCGATGTGTGTCTACATATGCTTTAAACATATTAATGACTTCCTCAGCGTGTGCTGGTGGTTGAGTTAGATAGATTTCAACATAAGCGAGGTTGAACTTCGTGACGCCAAACCCTTTCAAAACATGATCTAAATTCTTAAGAGTTTGCTCTGTTTGAGTTTTGATGTCGGCCTCACCAATGAAATTCCCTTTCTCATTGTGAGAAAATTGCCCCGAGATATAAATTGTATGATCCACACGGTAACCCTGAGAAATTCCGTGATCCCAAAGGTCGTGATTATAAGTTTTAATATTGTTCATTTTAATCTCTCCTTTTTTAAGAACTATGGTAAGTATAAAATGGGTTTTAATGAAAAAACAGTACGCACTTTTTTGATAGATACTACCAGAAAGGATAGTGACCATTATGAGCATGAGTGATTTTGAGAAAAAAGGTAATATTCATGAAACGCCTTTTGGTTATACAATGTCTGTAATAGGTGGAAAATGGAAAATGCTGATTCTTTATCTCTTATCAGAAAATCAAGTTATGCGTTTTAACGAAATCAAAAATAGAATTGGAACCATTACCTTTAAAACACTAAGTACACAACTTAAAGAATTAGAAGCAGCTGGGATGGTCAACCGTAAAGAGTATCCTCAAATCCCTCCTAAAGTTGAGTACAGTCTTACTCATAAAGCAGAAACGATCCTTCCTATCCTGGAACAGTTATGTGAGTGGGGAGAAGAAAATCAAAAATAATACCGTAATGGTCCTTTGACCATACTCTGTGTTTGAATATTGATTCAGCGGTCTAATCTCGGAAAATTAATTAGAGATGTAGATTGAAAAGCGTCTTCTGACGAATTTTCTTACTGAATCCATTCTATTTCATTCCCTCTCTCCTCAAGCTATTTACTCCTTTGTAGAAGACTTGTTTGTTTAAGGGAACAAAACAAGATCAACAACTTCTACAATAGGAGTTTTTTTGTTGTGTATAAAATCTCATTTTTGAAAATATCGAATTATTTTAAAGTCTTACAAGGCCAGTGGGACAGTCCCCCAAACCAAAAACTGCACCTTCCTTGTCATGTGGTTCGAACAAGGGGGTGCAGTTTTTGGTTTTTTTATAATTAGTTGCTGTTGTAGTACAGTTTTGATTTGTCAGCCATTACGTAATATCCGCCGCCCATATAAATTTTGTCGCCAATTATATCATAAGCACGGTATTGGCTTCCTTTTTTAAGGGTTTTGGCTGCCTTGCCATTTTCGTCATAAAGCTTAAGATCGTTTAATACATCAATAAGCCCAGTGTAGAATAGTGTGTCTTTCTCTTTTTCTACATAATAGCCGCCGCCCACATCAAATGATTCGCCGTCATAGCCGTAAACTCTAACAGCTTCCCCGGCTTCAAGGGTGCGGAACAGCTTGCCGTCTGGTGTATACATTTTCATCGTATCTTTAATAAGAATACGTCCAATCCGCGGAGTTCTGCTGTCCTTATCAAGGATGTAGTAGTCTCCGCCAACGTTGTAGGCACCGTCTGTTTTACCGTATACATATACATTTCCAGGGTCTGCAGTAAGACCTGATTTGGTATAAGTACCATCGGCTTTCTTCTTGTAAAGCGGTACTTCTTTTTTAATTTCCATGCGTGCTACCGGAGCCTTGTTTATTTCTGGTTTCAATTCAAGAGCTGTTGGCTGCCCTTGGACAGGTTTCACCTCAGGCTTATCATTGTTGCCCGGGTTGCCAGAGCCGTCACCAGGCTGAGTAGTGCCGCCGTCCGGATTGCCAGAGCCATCACCAGGCTGAGTAGTGCCGCCGCCCGGATTTGTCACAACATCCGTTCCTTTTGCGAAGGACCAGACGTCAGAAGTGGATTTCCCGGTATAATGATCTTCAGCGACTGCGTACCAGGAGTAGGTGTTAGCACCAGCCAAACCATTCCAGCTTACTTCCGCAGTATTTCCGCTCTTCACTTGATCGACAGAACCGATTTTTGTGTCTGTATAGACGTTAACTGAGAAGCTGTCTGTTTCCACTACTTTGTTTTCAGGCTCAAGATTCAGGTCTAGAATGAATTCGTCTTTTCCTGGATACTTGTCCTCATCATAGAAGTTATAATCGTTCATATAAGGTGAATAAGTGTTTACAATGACACGGTTATGATCTGTGTCAAAATGCAGAAGGCGCATATATCCTTGTCCGCCTTCCGGTCCGCCCTGATAGTCGGCCAGAATTTGATACACTTTACGGTCAGGAGTTCCATCTCCATTGTCATCTACTTCATCCACTAATTCTTTGCTTTCATGATAATGTCCGCAAAGGGCAGCAAACACGTTTTTGTTAGGCAGGATGACTTCATTATATATCTTGTCGCCTATCGGACTGCGTGAACCTGAGGCAAGCAAGTATTCATGGAAGTTTAAAATAGCTTTCCGGTCAGGGTGCTCAGCAAGGACTTTGTTCATCCAGGCAATATCCTCGTCGGTTATGCCCCAGCCCATATATACAATAATATAATCGTTTCCTCCTGCGGAGATTAAATCATAATGACCTTTGTTATTTTTATAAGATTCTCCTACATAGCTCTTATCTTTAAAGCGCTGATCTCCAAAATATTTGTAGTACTCCGTATAGTCTTCGGATTTATGCCCTACATCATGGTTTCCGGCAAGAACACCGTATGGGACATTGGCATCATCCAGGACTCTCATATACTTATCGGCATTTTCCCACTGATAAGGCTTGTCCGCTTCATCCACCAGGTCTCCGGTATGGATCACGTATTTAATCTTCAACGCATCTTGATTTTTAGCAATCCAGCTTGTTTCTTTGTCATAAATCCACGGATAGCTTTCTGAATAATATTGCGTATCAGACATCCAAACAAACGTATAATCATAGTCGTCCGGAGAAGAAGGAATCTCATCCTGAATCATGACATGAACTCTATGATCCTTTGAAAACTCGTCCACTTTTACATTGGCTTTCAGCGTAAAATCTTCATCTCCTGCAATTTTAAATACAAGAGGCATCCAGCGGTTTTGATCATAACTCCACGCATACATGGTTACTTTTCTGCCATTTAAAGACTTACCGGCCCAGTTCAATTCCACGATATCGGTATTGTCTACTGAACTGTCAAGGGTTACATCAAAACGGTGATACGGGAACTTAGTACTGGATTCTGTCTTTAGGTATTGTCCATCAACAGAAGACACTTTTTCCAATTCATCATCTGTCATCGCCGTTTCGCCCTCAGGAGCCATGGTTTGCGGCGGTTCAACCTCTGCTGTGTTTTTAAAGGCTTTTACGCTTGCTTTATTAGCGGCATTATATGTATACCCTCTGTAAAAGCTTACGTTCATATCATCATTGGTAGGATCTACTACTTTTACTTTCAGCTGAGGACTTCCCACAATGCTTCCAGCTCCGTCAGCAGGTGAAATAAGTTCCGGCTTTGCCGGATTTTCATTCGCGACTGAAAATGGCACTGCCATTTTTGAAGTATTTCCGGCTTTGTCACTGGCTGTAATCTCTAAAGAATGGCTGCCAGGTGCAAGTTGAGATGAAGCTGTTTTCAGAGGTACAGCAATTACTTTGTCATCCAGTTTTACTTCCTGGTTTTCAACCCCTGCAATTTCATCAGTAACAGCCGCATCAATAGTAAATTCGCCTTTATAGTCTTTATCCTTTTCAATGGTCGGTACAATAGCAGGTGCGGTATTATCAACCTTTACCTCTGCTGTAATATCCTCATTCACCCCGTCAGTAATTTTAACAGTATGCGTTCCATCACCTGCATCTTCCGTGTTCCATTTAAAAGCTTTAGAAGGGACTTCACTATCTGACAGGGCAAATGTGAAATCCTGAGCTGCATGGGCATCATTCATTGCAATCGCAGTTGCTGGATTTGAGTATGCAGCGTCTTTGATTGTTGTTCCGTCAGATAAAACCAATCGGACGTTTTTTACCTTATAATCATCGCGGTTTTCAGTTTTCTCCGTAATGAACGGCGAAACTTTGTCACCAGAGCGGATCGTGAAAACATTGTTTCCTAATTGCAATTTATTTGGATCTATAGGAACTGTTATGGTTTGCCAATCAGCAATAAAGTCATCAAAAATATGGAGTACCTCATCTCCCATAGTGACTCCGTTTTGGAAGAATGTATTTACTCCGCTGACATCAAATGCCAGGTAGGCTTCATCTTCCACGGCATGGTAGGTTCCTTGGCTCTGCTCTTTTCCGTCAATATAGAGTTGGATAGTGTCTGACGCTGCAGAAGAGGAGGTGCCTTTAATGATTTGCTCTCCAGATAAAATTTGTCCATCCTTCACGTTTAATCTTAAAGGGGCATCACTCTTATCAGATGTGACATCGATCTTATAATGGTCACTTGTCACTTCGTTGCTTCCGTCAGAAGCAGTAAAATAATACTCTACATTTTTCTTTCCGATTAAATCAGGTGAGTAAATAACATGGTTGAATAATAAATTGTTATAGTCCTCTTGAAGAAGCACTTTCGTAAAGTCCTGCTGCCCGTCCAGCTTGTAGTAAAGAACTACAGTTTTCACCTGGATATTATCCTGGGCATCGGCAGTGATTTTAATGTTTTCGCTTTGTTTAACGGTTGTTTGGGTTGTCAGGTTTTCGATAACCGGCTTCTCATTGTCATCCGGCACAGTTACAGTTTTGGCAGGAACTTGTTTAGCAGTTACACTTCCTGGTGTAGCCATGTCCTTGCCATAACTGATTTTTACCATGTTTTTAGAGCCGTCCACAGGATATTGGTACATAATGCCTTTATCCGCAGCTGTATCATCAATTTCAGGTTCATCCATATAGCTTGCTTCTGAGATTTCTTCATCACTGTTAGTGGCAACTACCAATGTTCTAAGAGATGAATTTGCCATCCCATCTGAATAGATTCTTACAATATCCTGGTTTTCCACAAGGTTGGTGCCATAGTTTTGGTTAAAATCAGCAACCGTTGAATTTCGGTTTTGGCTGTTAATAATCCAGAATACCAAAGTTCCCTTTGATTTAATAATCGCATCATCAGGGATTGATGCCCAGATTACGTCTGTATTTGGATCTTTGCTGTAACGATACTGAAGCTTGTAATCTTTGAAATTAAGATCTTTATCGGTATTGTTATATACTTCAATAAATTCATAGCCGTCTGCCGTTCCTACATTAGTTGAATCAGGAACAATCTCTGTAATAAGCAGACTTGGAAGCTTGTCATAATTTAGCTCAGTGTTTTGTACTGTTATTTCAGCCTCGTCTGTTTTAACTGTATTTGTGCCGTCTGCTGCTTCAATATAGTAGACAAGATCTTCAGTTACAGATACTGCCGGAATTTCCGATTCAAACAGGGAAGGCGTTTGCTCGCTTAAAAACATGTCCTCAGAATGGAACGCCGCTTCGCTTTTCTTCTTATAATAAAGCTTTACTGCAGGTGCTGCTGCTTTATCATCGGTGACTTTAGCCTGAACTTTTACAGCTGCAAATCCCTCGGCTGCTGCTATTGGAGTGTGCTCGATAACAGGAGGAGCCGTATCCTTTTCCTGATCAGAAACACTTACAGGCTGAGCGGGAACTTGTCCATCTTCCAGTGTCCCTGGAGTTGGATTCGCTTTTTGCTTGAAAATGCTCATTGCCGTTCCGGAAGCAGGGTACTTGTATACAGCTGTAAGGCCTGGTCCTTCATCTGCCTGGACATAGCTTGCAGAGACCACTTCTTCATTTTGGAGGGGATCTTTGACAACAACAGCGCGATTTCCGCCGTTAGCAAAACCACTAAAGCCGGCGCTTGTAAAAGGAACCACCTGATTTCCTGTTAAGTTCACGTGGAATTCAGCATTAAAGTCACTTAAAGTTTTATTTCCTGTGTTGAACCAAAATACTTTCGTTTCTTTCGGCTCAAGTGTTGCCTTTGGAAGAGTTAAAGGGATATCAGTAGTGCCTGTCGTGTAATGATAAATAAAAGAGTATTTGGATAAGTCCATAGGCTTATCAGTATTGTTATAAACCTCAAAATACTCAAATTGATCTGTACCGCTTGCCATTGAATCCGGACTGATTTCAGTGATTAACAGTTTAGGATAATGGTTGAAGTTTTCCGTCGCCAAATCAGTGATAGAAACAGCTTGCTTGGATTGATCTGTCGGGTAAACGGTTGTGTTGGCAGAATCCTTTACCTCTATGTAATAGGTAAGAGCAGGTGAGACAAGCTCTTCTTTTGGAATGACAGCTTCATAGGATGAGCCGTTTCCTTTTATCATAGAAAGTGACTTGAACTCTGCATTGCTGCCAGTTTGATAGAAAAGCTTGGCTTCGAATAATTCATTATCGTCAGTAATAGCAGCTGAAATTTTCAGATCCTGCAAGGCACTGGCTGTTGTTACAGGTGTGTGCTCAATAACCGGTACTTGGTTTACAGCAGCATGATTTGGATCCTGGTTCTGAGCTCCCGCAGAGCTTTTCCCTTCATTGGCTGATGGGGTAGTTTCCGTATTGCCAGCTGGAGTTGTTTCTTCGCTTGAGTGCGTATCGGAATTAGTACTGCCGCTGGTCGTACCGGATGCAGGGTTTGCGGTGCTTGCACTTCCTGATTCCACCTCCGTATTCGGCGCATCAGCTGTTTGGGGATTGGAAGGGTCGGTGGTTCCCTCTAATGGAACAGTAGAACCGGCTGGATTGTTTACAACCAGGCTTTCTGCGTGGCTTTTTGACGGAAAAAGCGGCAGTGCACTGGGTACAACTAAACAAAGGGCCATGGTGACGGATAAAACTTTAGTAGGCTTGTTTGCTTTCATTGTTCTTCATATCCTCCATACTCGTATTAAAAAAAGTTTAAAAATGAACGGCAAAAATGTGTTTCTGTTAATCCCTCCTAACTATTTCTCTAAACGAAATAATAGCAAGTAAATATTAAGAAGATTTTCTGAATGAAAGGGAAATGTAAAGATTTTCTTAATTTTTATGTAAACGGATTTACATCCAAACGCATTAAATCTGTATTTTATGCAAATTTTTTGATCAATTCGGGTAATGTAAAAGGGAGAAGCCTTTACATAAAATTTAATTTTTTCCAAGAACAGACAAAATTTGATAACGGGGACTGTCTCATTAGCGTTGTAAAAGTGAAGTAAATTGAATAAAAACAAAAATTACATCTGGTGTTTACTTCTAAATAAAAATAGGAGGATAAGCTCCTTAACCATCGTAATCCATGCTCTTAATATAAGCTGGATTATTCCATTCACAGATTCAATCCATACAAATGGTATTTGCTTTCCTTTCGTCCGCTGAATGGATCGTGAAGCGTAACCTTGGTATTTTAAACGTAATAAAGGAATAATGACTGTATAGAAGAAAAAAAGAAAACGAGGGACAAAAAATGATTGCAAAAACAGAAGAAGATTTTAATGGTTTAAAGGAGATTGGCAAAATTATCGCGTCCATCCGGGATGAACTGGTGCAGCGGACGGTTCCTGGCATAACGACAAAAGAACTGGATGATTTGGCAGGGGAACTTTTTGAAAAAGCAGGGGCCGTTTCAGCGCCAAAAGGCGAATATGATTTTCCTGGGTTTACGTGCATTAGCGTGAATGAAGAAGTGGCACATGGGATTCCGGGTGGCCGGGTGATTCAGGAAGGGGATCTCGTCAATATTGATGTATCTGCTTCCAAGAACGGTTATTTCGCTGATACGGGAATTTCGTTTGTAGTGGGAAAAGGCGAAGAAGTGTTAACGAGACTATGTGAGACGGCGAAAAAGGCATTTGAAGCGGGCCTTGAGAAAGCCAAACCCGGCTCAAAAAAAAACCGAATCGGAAAAGCCGTTTTCGAGACAGCCAGACAGCATGGGTTCACCGTTATCAAGAACCTTACAGGACATGGGATTGGACGCACCATCCATGAAGCTCCTGACCATATCTTAAATTACAATGATCCGTGGGATAATGAGCTATTAAAGGAAGGGATGGTCATCGCCTTCGAACCGTTTATCTCCACCTCTGAAGAAGAAGTGTTCCAAATGGAAGACGACTGGACATTTGCTACCAAAAAAAGTTATGTTGCTCAGATTGAACATACAATCATTATTACGAAAAACGGTCCGGTTATTTTAACCCTTTAATGGTATAGGGAGATCTTAAAACGAAATAAGTCTACATTGCAAGGGGGCGGTTCTGCTGAGAGCCGGCCCTTTTGCTTTCGATACAGATGATCTGCTGCGTCTGTTTTTTGTGTCGGCACCGATGGAGTCACAGAGTTCAAAAATTCGGATAGCTATTATTAATGGATCGCATTGAAAAGAACCGTCCCTCTGCTTCCGAGATAATAAAGCGGTTTATGCAACCTCAACAGGGGTAAGTGAATAGCTGTATGATGATTTTGGAAGAATTTGTGATGAAAAAAGTAAGTTTAGTAGATTACGCCCCTTCCCTCATAGACAGTAGCCGCCTCGGAAAATGGATCCCTACATATATCAGAGTTGCCATCTGAGCTGAAACCCACTTGTTAATGCAACATCAGAATACCAGCCTGCATGTGATCCTGTATGTTATTGAAACGATAAAAAAAGGAGTAGATCACTATGTCTCAAGTTTCCGGCAGCACCACAGAACAGTACCTTCGTCCCCTCGGTGCATTCGAACGCATCATTGATCTTTATATGCATCGCAACCCTGTCCAATTTTCCCTGGCAGCCGTGCTGACTCGTGATGTCTCTGAAGAGGAGCTGACTCAGGCGCTGCAGAGGCTGCAGCGGGTCCATCCGCTGCTTGCCGTCGAAGTCCATCGCCCTGACGATGACGATCACGGAGCCACTGGTGCTGTATTTCGCTCCTCAGACAGAAGAATTCCCGTCCGTGTCGCGCGCGAGACGACGTGGGAGCGCGAAGCAGCCTATGAACAGACGGCACCAATCAGTTCTGCTCCGGGCCCGTTGGCACGCGCGGTACTGATTCCTGCCGGGAATGGGCTTGCAGGGGCCACTGTCGTGATGACGTTTGCTCATCAGATTACGGATGGACGCGGTGCCTTGTGTGCTATACAGGACCTAACGGCAATCCTAGCAGGGGAAAGCGTGCTTCCAGCGGACCTTCCTGTGGCGCAGGAGGAATTACTAGAAGGCCTCGCTCAGACGGCCGCCACCGTCGAGAGTGCTGTTGCGGAACCGGATGTGGAGGAGGAAGCAATCTTGTCGCCTCCTGGACGATTGCGTCCTTTTGATGGAGCGATTCCGCACATTCAAGCCGAAGACATCGGCGTTGCAGGTACCCGAAAGCTAATTGAACGCTCACGTGCCGAATCTTGCACGGTGCAGGCCGCGTTATGCGCAGCGGCGGCTTCGGTGCTGTTTGAATCGACGGATCGTGAGCAGGTCCGCATCAACGTGCCAATTGACCTGCGCCAAGCTGCCGAACCAGAAGATGTCGTCGTCCGTTTTGCTGCCACCATGGTTGTCCTTGACCATTCGGCTGTTACGGGGTTCTGGGATCTCGCGCGCAGTGCAGCCGCTCAGCTTAAGGCAGCACGCGATCCGGAGACGATTCGAAACTCAGCTCTGATGCTTGCGCAGCTCGCTCCGTCGACCGCTGATGACGCAGAGATGATGATGCTTGCCGCGACTGGCGCAGATATAGAGATCACGAACCTCGGGGTAGCCAGGGGAATTGCCGCAGAGCGGGATGTACTCGAAATGTGGGGCCCAACAATGACGACACAGGTCGCTGGAGAACAGATTCTCGGTGTGGTCACCCACGGTGACGCGCTGCGCATGGTGAACGTCACTCATGACCCAATTGAAGGCCTTGTCGAGAAGATCGCCATTGAACTCGAAGCCGCTTGCCGATGAAGCACGGGGACGGTTCTCGTGCTTCCTTCATGCTAGCATTTCAATTTTTGCTCAAGACACCAGTATATACAGAGGTGTACAATCAACCGCTGTAAGCCGAAGAGGCTGCAAATGAAACCAGATATCATGATTCCCCCCTCTCTTCATACACTATCCTGAGGTGAGAAAAATGGGCAGAGTTAAATACACGGATGCCGATGTTGCCTTGATGGCAAGGATGATGAGAGCGGAGGCTGAAGGTGAAGGAAAGCAAGGCATGCTGTATGTGGGGAATGTGATCGTGAACCGGGCGAAAGCAAACTGCCTGGATTTTAAAGACGTACGGACCATCCGGCAGGTGATTTTTCAGGTGCAGGGCGGAAATTATTCCTTTGAGGCGGTTCAAAAAGGGAATGTTTTTTATAACAGGGCCAGGTCAGTAGAGAAAAGGCTCGCTAAGAAGAACCTGAATTATTGGCGGGACCACCCCGCTAAGTACTCCCTGTGGTACTTTAACCCTTATGCGCCGTGTCCTCCATCATGGTACGGCCAGCCCAAAGCCGGCCAATACAAGAATCACTGTTATTATGAACCGAAAGCAGGAACTTGTGCGAGTGTGTATGGCGGATAATGGTTTTGAGAAATATGTAAAAACAAAGGGAGCACTTAACAGGTGCTCCTTAATTAATTTGTTTCTGTTTAATATTAAAATATCCTGAATTTGTTTACGATTCATCATTGCGCAGCTAACACCGGCGATAAAGCTTATTAACCCTGAAACGGGCACGATGGAAAGATGAAAGAATTTAGTTTTCTTCCTTTTTTCTTTTTCAATAATCTGCCTCCGAGTTCATTAAGAAAACAGGTTAGCGGCCGCCAGAATAACCTTGTTTTTAAAATAAGCATATTTTCTGCTTAGGAAGCACGAGAACCGTCCCCATGCTTCCAAAACCTTTACTTTTAACAAGCGAAATTATTTAATAGATAAGGAGTATGCTAAAAAATACCAAATGAAATAGGGGAGAATGTTACATGTTTAGGAGATATGATTGGCTCGTTCTTATAATTTTCATAGGATTGGCCTGGTACTCAAACAGCAGCTGGATGGAGATCGCGGCAAGTTTGGCTGGACTGGTTTGCGTTTGGCTTAATGCAAAGGAAAACATATGGGCATATCCTGTTGGGATTGTGAATTTGGCTTTGTTCTTTTTCATTTTTTATGATGTAAAACTCTATGCAGATGCTGCCCTGCAGGTCATTTTCCTGGTTCTGTCCCTTTATGGCTGGGCAGTATGGCTGACAAAAAGGGAGGGGCATCCAGTCAGGCCTACAAGAACAATGACAAAGACTGAGGGCATTTTTCTTTTTGCCGGAATGGTTTTGGTGACAGGAATCTGGGGCTATGGATTGTCGGCTTATACAGATGCGTCCATCCCTTATGCAGATGCTTTAATAGCCTCCATGTCCATTTTCGCTCAGTTCTTCCTTTCCCGCAAAGTTCTCGAGAACTGGTTTATCTGGATTGCGGTTGATGTTCTGTCTGTAGGACTTTACCTATATAAAGGGCTGCCTCTCATTGCCTTTACATACTTTGTTTTCCTCATCATCTGCATCTATGGGTTGATCAGCTGGAAAAAAGAACTTAAAAGCATCCACACGAAACAGGCAGCATGAAGGAGGGAGGGGAAATCATGTATAAGCATGGCTTAGTGTTTGGAAAGTTTTATCCATTTCATAAAGGGCACCATTATTTAATCAAGAGGGCGATTGCTGCATCGGACCATGTGACAATTGTTGTCTGTTCTCTACTGTCAGAAACAATTCCAGGGGTACTGCGCCATGCCTGGGTTCACCAAGCTGTAAAGGAAATGCTCGCCGAGGAAGAGTATAAAGGAAAAACTGCGGACGTTTTGCATCTGGATAAAACCGTTCCGCAGGAGCCTTCAGAGCATCCTGATTTCTGGGGCATCTGGACAGATCTCCTGGAAGGATATTTAACTCCCGCTCATCCTGCTTATGATGCGCTGTTTACCTCAGAGGAATATGGCTTTCAAATGGCCGACTGCTTGAATTGCAAGCATGTGCTCGTCGACAAGGAGCGGCTGGCACATCCTGTTTCGGGTACTCTTTGCCGCCAATACCTTACTGGGAAAGCTGGAACCCACCCGGAGTTTACTCCCTTTTTTCAAGAATATGCTGACCTTCATACGAAACAGCCGAAACCCTTTCAGTACCGGTTTGTCATTGTCGGGAGCGAATCGTCCGGCAAAAGCACAATGACAGAGACCCTCGCTGAAAAATTGAATGCTATAGGGGTTCAGGAATATGGAAGAACCTATACGGACCAATTTCCTCTCACAGGCATTCAGGATTTCTATATTCTGCTGCAAAAGCAGCTTCACCTGTTCCTCCACACTCCTCTTGAGGCAGGGAAGAACCAGATTCTCATCTGTGACACAGACGCCATCGTTACCCAAACCTTTGCGGATCTCTATTATCCCCTCAGAGAAAAGGAATTCGATGTGCTAGCCGAAAAACACATCCTTTCCTATAAGGAGCACACGGATTTGTACCTGTTCCTAAAACCGACAGTTAAATGGGTGGATGATGGCACGAGGCTGCACGAGGAATACCGTGAATTTGCTGCACAGCGGATAAAGGATCGAATGGACAAGCATGGGATACCATATGCAGAGATTGATCATCCCGATTATGAGACTCGAGTGGCGATCGCGCTTGATGCGATTTTTGGGATAATCAAATAAAAACATCGGCAGGGAAAAGAAGGCTTATCACCTCAGCCTCTATCTCTGCTGCTGTTCCCGTTCCCGCGGCCCCAAGCGTAAAAAGTTCTAAATATATATAACCTTTTCAAAAAAAGTTGGAATTTTATAAAAGCATCTTAACTAATACAATAAAAGTATAAAAAATGTAACCGTTACCAAGTTGCAAAATACACAAGAGGCAAATGAAACTCTAGCTGTTTTAATAGAAAGAGTCGAGCATGGTCATCCTTTCAATATTATAGAAAGATGTTTAAATACTTACCTATAGGAAAGTATTTTTTAAATAGCTTAATTACAGCAGGCGCCAGCACCATTTTCAGCAAATCCTTTGGTGCGGTGGCTGCATATGGAATTTTATGTGTCTTATTCTGAAGGGAGAGTAATAAAGATGTTGAAGTCTAAGCCCGAAGCCTGTGAGGCACAATACCGGCAATCCTATCATTTTACTCCTAAACAAAACTGGATGAATGACCCGAACGGATTGGTCTATTATCAAGAGGAATATCATTTGTTCTATCAGTACCATCCTTTTGGCCTCCAATGGGGTCCGATGCATTGGGGGCACGCTGTTAGTAAGGATATGGTTCACTGGGAACATTTAGACATCGCGTTAGCCCCTGATGAAAATGGAATGATTTTTTCTGGGAGTGCTGTTGTAGATTGGAATGATACGACAGGATTTTTTAATGGAAAATCCGGTTTAGTGGCCATTTTCACCCATCATGATACGGATCCGCACTCAACTAAACCCCGGCAGCGGCAAAGCCTCGCATACAGTCTTGACAAAGGAAGAACCTGGATAAAATATCCCCATAATCCTGTTCTGGTAGATGAGGCGAAAATTGATTTTCGTGATCCAAAGGTGTTCTGGTATGAAGAAACCGATAAATGGATTATGACTTTGGCAGCTGGAGATCGTATAGATATTTACAGCTCTCCTAATTTAAAAGAGTGGCAATATGAAAGTTCGTTTGAAGGACCCTCAGGTGAAAAGTTTGGAGTATGGGAATGCCCTGACTTATTTAAATTGCCTGTCGTTGATCATCCAGAACAAACGAAATGGGTTCTTTTTGTCAGTCATGGAGATAGTCCTTATGGTTCCAGAACTCAATATTTTGTAGGAGATTTCGACGGCCATAGCTTTAAACCTTCCTGTATGGATCACAAGGTAAAATGGCTTGACAGCGGCAAAGATAATTACGCTGGAGTTACTTGGTCAGACATGGCAGATGGCAGAAGGATTTATATAGGCTGGATGAACAATTGGAGATATGCCAACGAAATCCCGGCTCATGGGTGGAGAGGGGCTATGACACTCCCGCGTGAATTATTTCTATCATCTAAGGACCTATTGATCCAAAAGCCAATTAAAGAGTTGGAAAATCTTCGCAATGAACCTATACACATGAAGAATCAGCTGCTGGCACCAGATAAGGATCTCCTAGTGAACTTTCAGGGAAATACTTGTGAAATGATTGTAGAGTTTGAGTTTGAGAGTGGTAAGGACTTTGGAATAAGAGTGTTTAAGTCAGATAATAAAGAAACAGTGATAGGCTATCATGTGGAAAAAGAGGAAGTGTACATGGATCGAAGAAACTCTGGGGAAACCTCTTTTAATGAGTTCTTTTCATCTATCGATTGTGCGGTGATCAAAGCTCCAAACCATCGGATGAAATTCCAAGTCTTTGTGGATCGTTCTTCTATTGAGGTTTTTGTAAATAATGGGGAAATGGCCATGACCAGTTTAGTCTTTCCAGACTTATTCAGTAAGGGTATAGAGCTGTTTTCGAATGGCGGAAATGTAAAACTGCTTACTCTGGATCTCTATCCGCTAAAGTGATAACAAACACACTAAATCGATAGGAGAATTTATGGATGGCTAGTGAAAACTATTACGACGTAACAGAGTGGCCTGCCGGCAATCCTTATGAGGATATTGGTGAAGTAATTAATAGTATAATAGCTGATGTAAAAAATAGGCAAAGAAACACGGATGTAAAGAAAGGCGGAAAACCGGGTGCGGTGATCTATATTCCGCCGGGAGATTATCATCTTCGCAGCCAAGTAGTGATCGATATCAGTTTTCTCAAAATTACGGGTTCTGGACATGGGTTTACATCATCAAGTATTCGCTTTAATACTTCTAAAAAGGAATGGGCGGCTTTGCATGAATTGTGGCCGGGAGGAAGCCGCATACTCGTAGATCTTCCACAGGAAGAAAATGATGAGGAATATAAAGGAGCAGCCTTTTATGTGGAACGAAGCGGAAATCCCCGAATAAGTTCGGTGGAGTTTTCTGACTTTTGTATTGATGGGTTGCATTTTATCGAAGATGGTTCAGGGATGATCAATCCGGAAAACACCTATACGAACGGTAAAACGGGTATTTATGTGGCAAGTGCTTGTGACTCATTTCGGATTTCAGGCATGGGATTTGTGTATTTAGAGCATGGTCTCACGATTTATCATGCAGATGCACTGTCTATTCACAACAATTTCATAGCAGAATGCGGGAATTGCATAGAACTGCGAGGCTGGGGACAGGCTTCAAAAATCACGGATAACTTGATAGGAGCCGGTTACAAAGGATATTCCATTTACGCTCAAAATTTTGGGGGACTTTTAATTACAGCGAATAATGTATTCCCGCGAGGGGCGAGCAGTATCTATTTTGACGGTGTGACACGGTCTAGTATCACAAGTAATAGACTTCATTCCTTTTATCCAGGAATGGTGGTATTCGAGGGGAATTGTTCGGAAAACCTGGTTTCTTCCAATCACTTTCTGCGTGACCATGAACCATGGACTCCTTTTGTGGGCGTTGACAATGGCTTGGATGATTTGTATGGTCTCCTCTCGATCAGCGGCAATCATAATTCTGTGATGGCCAATCACTTTTCCGAGGTCATTCATAATATTAAGCCGAAAGGAGCAACACCGGTTATCATCCGGATTGTTTCGGGTGAGGGAAATTATATTTCTAATAATCATGTTGTTGCCGCGGAGGTTCATGCCAACACAAGCGATTCTTGTTTCACTGCGCAAGTAGAAGCATTGTTGACTGCCGAAGCAGAAGAGCCGCTTACCGTAACAACAGTATTGGTAGAAAAAGAATCGCTTCAAAATATCATTCTTGATTCGGGAAGTGATGCCCAGGTTGTCATGGACAAGACTGTAAATTCATTCAGGGCTACTCCAACGCCAGGAGTCTAAGGAAGCAAGGGGACGGTTCTGCTGCTTCATTGAAGCACGAGAACCGTCCCCGTGTTTTCCCGTGTTTTTCCTCATGATCCACGGATAAGCCGGTTCTGCTGCTTAGGAAGCGCAAGAACCGTCCCTCTGCTTCCCCTTCCCATAACGATTCCCAATATTTATAATAGTAAGAAATATTTAATTTTGAGAGATTAGGAGTCCGCGATGAAGAAAAAGCAACCAAAGTTAACGCTGCAATCGAAGATTTTATTGTTAATCCTTTCTCTTATGGTCTTCATCATTTTACTTTTATCCGCTTCGTTTACTTATATTGAATGGCATCAGGTGGAGGAACAGATGGGGAATCGGGCGCTGCAGGTTTCAAGGATTTTTTCGATGATGCCTGCTGTACGGGAGGGGTTTAAACGGAAGGATCCATCAAGTGTTATTCAGCCGTTAGCTGAAAAGGTCCGTCACGAAGTGGATGCGGAGTTTATTGTGGTGGGAAATAAAGAGGGGATTCGTTATGCTCATCCAAATGAAAAGCAAATTGGTGAAAAGATGGTCGGTGGGGACAATGACCGTGCGCTGATCAGCGGGAAATCCTATATATCCAAAGCGGTCGGAACGCTGGGGCCTTCGTTGAGGGGAAAGTCACCCATTCTTTCGGATAGCGGGGAAATTATAGGAGTTGTTTCTGTAGGCTATCTCATTAATGATGTGAAGTATCAAATTTTCAAGAAAATCCTGAAGATCACTGTATTTTCCCTGCTGAGCTTAGCATTAGCTTCCCTTGGCGGCGTTTTATTGTCCAGGAATATTCGGAAGGATACGTTAGGTTTAGAGCCTCACGAAATTGCCTCATTATACAGAGAAAGAAGCGCTGTTCTTCATTCTATTAAAGAAGGTATCATCTCTATCGACCATGAGGGTGCTATTACCATGATTAACTCTGCGGCGATGAATTTTTTTGGT
This sequence comes from Metabacillus kandeliae, assembly GCF_021166585.1. Lineage (GTDB taxonomy): Bacteria > Bacillota > Bacilli > Bacillales > Bacillaceae > Metabacillus_B > Metabacillus_B kandeliae. The sequence continues at coordinate 302,096 of NZ_JAJOZE010000002.1, read as the reverse complement.
GAAACCGGTGATTTTATTGGGCGGAAAATCGAAGAATTTTTGCCGCAGACAAAGATGTACGATGTGCTGAAAAATGGGGAAACTCAGACAGATCAAGAGCTTCAAATCGGGAAACGCAGAGTGATAGTCAATCGGACACCTATCTTTGAGAAAAATAAAGTGATAGGGGTGGTTTCCAGCTTCAGGGATAAAACCGAAATCTGGGAGATGGTGAACACCCTTTCAGAGGTTAGAAAGTATTCAGAGGATTTGCGTGCCCAGACGCATGAATATACGAATAAACTCTATGTTATTTCAGGTTTATTGCAGCTTGGGCACTACAAGGAAGCAATTAAGATGATCCAGAGAGAGACGGAACTTAACAATAATCAAAATCGCATTTTGTTTGACCAAGTACAGGATTTGAGGGTTCAAGCCATTTTGCTTGGGAAAATCGGGAAAGCATCGGAGAAGAAGGTTGTGTTTACGATTGATGAGAATACGTCACTGAATCCGCTGCCTGCTCATATTGACATCTCTCAGTTAACAACCATCCTTGGGAACGTCATAGATAATGCGATCGAGGGAGCAATGAGCACACCGCAGCCAGAGGTGGTTTTTTTCGCCCTGGACATGGGAAATGATCTTGTTTTTGAAATAGCAGACAACGGAATGGGAATACCGGAACAAAACTTCGGGAGAATTTTTGAACAAGGTTTTTCAACAAAGGGTTCTGGAGACAGAGGCTACGGATTATCCAATGTGAAAGAGATGGTGGAAAATTTAAATGGTGTGATTGAGGTGAAAAATGGAGAAGAAGCTGGAGCCATTTTCACAATCTATATTCCAAAAACAAAAGGGTGAGGGTGATTCACCATGGTCAATGTTTTGATAGCAGAGGATGACTTTCGAGTAGCATCCGTTCACGAGAAATTTCTGGAAAATATAAAAGGAATAAGTATTGCCGGTAAAACAGTCAATGCTTTAGATACGTTGAAATTTTTAAAATCGCATCCCGTTGATTTATTAATATTGGATATTTACTTGCCTGACGATTTGGGAACAGATTTACTCTCAAAAATCAGAGAACGGTTTTCCTGCGTTGACGTCATCATTGTCACAGCATCTACGGATAAAAATTTTCTCCTAAGAGCTCTTCAGTATGGAGTATTCAATTATTTAATCAAGCCTGTATCCTTAGAAAAGTTTACAGAGGTTATTGAAAACTACCAAAATAAAAGATCTTTGATTGAAAAACACGATGAACTGAATCAAACGATGATCGATCATTATTTTGGGCATCAAACTTCTTCTATAGAAACTCAAACCATTGTGCCAAAAGGGATTGATCAAATCACTCTTGAGAAGGTAGCAGCGATTGTTATAAAGCATACTCAAGGGATCTCTGCAGAAGAAGCAGGAAAAGAAATAGGTGTATCCCGTACAACTGCGAGAAGATATTTGGAATACCTCATTTCGATCGGAAATTGTTACGCAGAGCTTGTCTATGGAATTGTCGGCCGTCCGGAAAGGCGCTATTACCCGCAGAAGTAGAGCATTTATCCGTGAACAAAATGAACAAAATAGACAAATTGCAGTTTAATTACTTTATTTTGAAAACGGTTACATTTTTAATCCCTCTTGTTACGATTATTCTAACTTTTCCGATATTTATCAGATTGGGAAGAAAAGACAAGGGGGACAAGCATGAAAAAAATAGCAGTTATTTTATTTAGTGCAGTGATGATTTTGGCCCTGGCTGCATGTTCAAACAGCCAGACAACAGGCGGCAAGGCTGATGCAAAGGACTGGGAGCCTGCCAAAACAATTGAAATAGCAGCTCCTTCAGGTGCCGGCGGAGGCTGGGATACGACTGCCCGGATGGCAGCAAAAGTGTTTACAGAAGATAAAATTATCCCGAAAAGCATCGGTGTTGTGAATAAGCCAGGCGGAGGCGGCGCTGTAGGCTGGGCTTACGTCCATTCGCAAAAAGATCCATATCATTTATTTGTCTCTTCACCGCCGCTATTGTTAGTCCCTTTAAACGGGCAATCCCAATTCGGTTATAAAGATTTTACACCAATTGCGAATATGATCGCAGATTATGGCGCCATTGTTGTAAAGGCAGATGCAAAATGGAATTCATTAAATGACTTATTCGAAGATATGAAAAAAGATCCATCCAAAATCTCTGTTGTCGGCGCTTCCTCACCAGGCAGCATGGATCATATTCTATTTGTAAGAATTGCAAAAAAAGCAGGCGTTGATATTAAGAAAATTAAATACGTTTCAGACCAGGATGGCGGGGCTTTGACTCAGCTTCTAAACGGCAGTGTCCAAGTATACTCTGCGGGGATTGCGGAATCTGTTGAACAAGTGAAAGCCGGCAAAGTCAAAGTACTGGGAATTACAGCTGATCACCGCCTAAAAGGCGATGTGATTTCTGACTTCAAAACGGCAAAAGAGCAAGGCATTAATGCTGACTTTATTAACTGGAGAGGATTTTTTGGCCCTCCAGATATGGATCCCCAGGCACTAAAATATTACGAACAAAAATTCAAAGAACTAAGTGATTCCAAACAGTGGGCTAAGATACGGGAGCAATATGGCTGGGATGAAAAATATATGGACAGCAAAGAATACACAGACTTCTTAGCCCAACAGGAAAAAGAAGACAAAGCATTACTGGATGAATTAGGACTTTCAAAGAACTAAAAGGGAATGGATGGGAGCCGATGCAGCGAATGGCATAGGCTCCTGATTTCTTAAAGGAGAGGAACGCGATGTTAAAAACATTGAATCAAAAAATTGCAGCTGGTTTATTGCTGTTTTCCATTTTTTATTTAGTCTTAACTTTTAATCTGCCAGCCTATAAATATGTCCCGGTTGATTCAGATATGATTCCAATGGGATTGGGGTTTCTTTTGGTGATTCTCTCTATCTGTCTTTACTTTGCGAAAGATAATCACGTGACATCAGAAGAAGAGAGCAAAGAAAAGATTCCTGGAAAAGAAAAGCTGATGGTTTTATCTGTGCTTGGTTTTATCATTCTTTATATTTTTCTGCTCGAGCCGCTTGGTTTTGTTCTCTCAACACTCATTTTCATTTTCGGGTGTTCCCGGTTTCTCGGATATAAAAACTATTTGGTCAATGGGATCGTTTCCGTTATTTTCCCTTTGGCGGTTTACTTTGCTTTTACAAAGGGCCTTCAGGTCGCTTTGCCGCCGGGAATATTGCCTATTTAAACATATTGGATAAAAGAGGTGTTACAGTTGGATGCAATAAATGGATTATTAACTGGATTTCAGGTCGCGTTCAGTCTTCAAGGCCTTCTTTTTGTCTTTATTGGTGTCATTATTGGGACGATCATTGGAATGATTCCAGGACTTGGGCCAATAACGGCTATTGCTGTTATGATTCCAATAACATACGGCATGTCGCCTTCCCTTGCGATGCTGTTAATGGCAGGTGTCTATTACGGAGCTGCTTATGGCGGAGCGACCTCTTCCATTTTATTAAACGCACCAGGTACTTCAGAGGCTGTGGCGACAACGTTTGATGGATATCCGCTCTCGCAGCAGGGAAAGGCCGGAAAGGCACTGGCTATTGCAGCCTGTTCTTCCTTTGTAGGAGGAACCTTAAGTGTGATCTTACTGTCCTTCCTGGCTCCGACACTTGCCAAGGTGGCCGTCTCATTTGGACCTCCCGAATACTTGGCATTAATGCTGATGGGTCTTATGGCAGTTGCCAGTCTTGGGGATGGCTCAACAATTAAAGCGCTGATTACAGCTACATTGGGCTTTATGTTTTCAACGATTGGCATAGACAGCCAGACAGGAACGCCAAGATTTACATTCGGCAGTGTTCATCTTTTGGAGGGAATTGATTTCCTTGTCGTTGCTCTTGGTCTTTTTGCCTTAGCAGAAGTAGCAGCACTTGTTTTTAAAAGGAAAGAAAAAGTAAAACAGCAAAATACGATTGGGAGCTTGAAACTCACGAAAAAGGAAATAAAGTGGATTACCCCTACCTGGGCTCGAAACTCGGTCATGGGCTTTATCGTAGGTGTTTTACCTGGAGCCGGCGGAACAATAGCTTCCTTCATGGCCTACTTAACGGAAAAGAGAATCGCCAAGAACCCGGAAAACTTCGGAAAAGGCGAAATTCGAGGAGTTGCAGCACCTGAATCAGCTAACAACGCAGCGTCAACAGGGGCATTTGTTCCGCTTCTGAGCCTTGGAATTCCCGGTTCCGGTTCAACGGCGGTTATGCTCGGCGCATTAATGGTGATGGGCGTACAGCCTGGCCCGCTTCTTGTAACCGAACACCCGGACATTTTCTGGGGAGTCATCGCCAGTATGTATGTTGGAAACGTTCTGCTCTTAGTGTTGAACTTGCCGCTGATTCCATATATCGCGAAAATATTAAAAATCGCCAGGCCGCTGCTGATTTCCTTAATCATCATTTTTTGTATGATGGGGGTTTATGCCGTAAGCTTCAGCACCTTTGACCTCTTTTTACTAGTTGGGTTCGGCATCGTCGGTTACTTCATGCGATTGGCCAATTTCCCGGCACCGCCATTTATCCTTGCCTTTATTTTAGGAAACATGATTGAACAATCCTTCCGGCAGGCAATGACCATATCAAATGCTGATTTGAGTATCTTTGTTACAAGACCCGTATCACTGATTTTTCTTATCTTAGCTGTTGCTGTACTGTTTTTTCCGCTTATTCAATCGAAAGTTAAACAGAAAAGAGAGAAATCTATGGCTGCTTAGGAATCATGGGGACGGTTCTGGTGCTTCTTGGAAGCAAAAGAACCGTCCCTTTGTATTTTTATGTATTGGAAATTCTAGGTTAAGAAGTAATGAATAAGGCTATTAAGTAGGTATATCTGTCACCATATAATTTGAAAGGAGCAATTATCATGGGTAATATCCCTATAAAACCTATAATCAAAACAGTAAAGACTCATGGCCCCAAAGCAGGAAAATTTGTTGTGGATAATTTGGACAATATAGCCTCAGCAATGAAATTTGCCAGTACAGCTGCAAAAAAAGTAAATGAATATAACAACAATAAAAAAGATGAAAAGCAGAAGCAGGGAAAGACACCCTACCGTAAAGCTAGATTTATTCAATATAACTCGGACATATTACATGATTTAGATAACAAGAATAGAATTGAACTTCTTCAATGCAAACTAGAAGTGTCGCAATTTATTCAGCAAATAAATAACGAAGAACAAAATGAAGCCTTAGTAAAAAAACCTTTTCGTACTGAACGATCGAATAAATGGAATCAAATTCTCATTCAGATTGAAGATAAAATGAAGATAAAGGAATATCAAGAATATGTCATGATCTACAACAATCCTAACTATAAAAGTTCCTATTTTGAAGGATTTGAAGGACACTTAGATAAATTTAAAAACCATGTTAATAATGAGGATAAACAACTTCTCTATCAATTTATTGAATCCAATACTGGGAGAAATTTAGAAGAAATAAAAAGAGATTTTGATTAGAAAGCAAAGGGACGGTTCTGCTGCTTCAAGGAAGCAAGAGAACCGTCCCTTTGCTTCCTTCACAACTTCTTCACAACTATTCGATACAATCACAGCAATGAAATGAAAAACTCAAGGAGGGCTCACACCATGAGAATAAAAAGCAGCATCTTTGCTGTTTCATTGCTTGCGTTATCGTTGACGCTTGGAGCTTGTTCGAATGACAACGGTGATATGAAAATGGATAAACAGGAAATGAAGGATGAAGGCATGAACCATGAGGGGATGATGCATTCCGGTTCAGGCGAGGTGCCGAAGGATTTGAAGAAGGCAGAGAATCCTAAATATGAAGTGGGAAGCGAGGCCATTATTGAAGCGGACCATATGAAAGGGATGAAGGGGGCAAAGGCGAAAATTGCCGGTGCTTTTGATACGAACGCTTTTGTGGTGACTTATACGCCAACTTCAGGCGGAGATCCTGTGAAAAATCATAAATGGGTGATTAAAGAGGAAATCCAGGATGCAGGGAATAAAGAGCTGAAAAAGGGTGACAAAGTTACGTTGAATGCGGATCACATGAAAGGGATGAAGGGCGCTTCTGCCGTGATCGAATCAGCTGAAAAGACAACAGTCTACATGGTCGATTACACACCTGCGACAGGCGGGGATACAGTTAAAAATCATAAGTGGGTCACTGAGAGTGAGCTTCAGCCTGAATAAAGCACCTGAAAAAACGGAAATTTCATTCTTATGGAATTTCCGTTTTTTCTCGAAACAGAAGGTATAATAAGCCAAAGGGAGAGAACGATTTGGCAAAAACAATCTTAATTGTTGATGATGAGGAAAAGATCCTGGAGGTCATCTCTACATACTTGAAAAATGAAGGATATCAAACGGTAGAAGCTTCAACAGGGCAAGAAGCATTGCGTCTTATGAAGAATCATTATATTGATTTTGTGATTCTCGATTTAATGCTGCCGGATATTAGCGGAGAAGAAGTTTGTACATTTATTCGCCGGGAGGCTGCTGTTCCAATCTTGATGCTCACCGCAAAAGTGAAGGAAAACGAAAGGATAAACGGTTTGTCTTTGGGGGCAGATGATTATATGATCAAGCCCTTCAGCCCGAGGGAATTGGTTATGCGGGTGAAAGCCATTATGAGACGTGTTAATGAAAGCGATCTGCTCGCCGATCAAATATCATATGGCGGCGGAGAGTTAACGGTTGATGCGAAAGCGAAAGAGGTTTTCTTAAAACATACGCAGGTTTACTTAACACCGATTGAATACAAAACCTTGCTGGTCCTGGCCAGAAACCCCAATCGCACTTTTTCAAGAGAAGAGCTTGTGGCAAAAGTATTAGGGTTTGATTACGAAGGAGAACCTCGAACCATTGATCAGCATATCAAAAACCTTCGCTACAAGATTGAAGCCGATCCTAAGCAGCCAAAGTACATTCATACCGTATTTGGAGCCGGCTACAAATTTAAGGGGTGACTTTTGTGAAAATGAAAGGTTTGCATGCCCGTCTCACCCTTGTTTTTATCCTTGCAGCTACGTTGATTTTAACAGTGGCAAGCATCGTGATTTTATTTGAAGTTCACCATCATTTTAAGATGTTTCGGATGGACGCGCCCGAGTTCCGTTCGATTCAGCCCCTTGTTCTGCATTTTGAAAGGGCAGTTTTAGGATCAATTCTCTGGACATCTGTTGGTGTTTTTATATTGGTATGCCTCCTCAGTTACCTCGTGGCCAAAAGGTTATCGAAGCCGCTAGTGATGATGAGAAGGGCAGCTGAAAAAATGGCAAAGGGAGACCTTAAGATCCGCGTGAAAACCAAAGGTCATGATGAGCTTCAGGAATTAGGATATTCATTGAATAAATTAGCTTCCCAGCTCCAAAAACAGGAAACAGCCCGTAAAAACATGACCAGTGATATTGCTCATGAACTGCGGACCCCTTTGGCTACCCTGAAAAGTCATATAGAAGCAATGGAAGATGGCATATTTGAAGCCACACCAGAACGGATGCATTCTTTTGGAGAAGAAATTGAGCGGCTGATTTCTTTAGTGGAAGATCTGGAACAATTAACAGCTTATGAGGCACCTGACTTTGTTTTAGATAAAGAGCCAGAGAATCTGGATCACGTAATTCAGCAAAGCATAAACACCGTGAAAGAATCCTATGCACAAAAAGGAGTAATGCTTTCATCTTCTAAGGCTGATATTCAGATGCCATTAGATAAAAAACGGATGATGCAGGTTTTGATCAATTTACTATCGAATGCATTAAAATATACGCCAGCAGGGGGAACCGTCACGGTGACTGCAAAGAAAAAAGGGCCAAAGGCTCAAATTGTTATTGCAGACACAGGCATCGGCATTCCGGATGAAGACGTCCAAAAAGTATTCGAACGGTTTTATCGAACGGAGAAATCCAGAAACCGCAGATATGGAGGAAGCGGCTTAGGACTGACCATAGCCAAACAGCTGGTTGAGGCTCATAACGGGGAAATTTGGATAGAGAGCATTCCGGGAGAAGTGACAGCTGTGTATATTGCTTTGCCTTTATGAAGCATGGGGACGGTTCTCGTGCTTCCATGAAGCAGCAGAACCGTCCCCATGCTTCCACCCATGCTTCCAATCAGAAAGGAGATCTCAACATGGTAAACTTTTATCTATTTTTGGTTATGTGTGTTTTGCTGATTATTTTACCTGGTCCTGATACGGCCATGGCTACGAAAAACACGGTCACCTTTGGAAGGAGCGGAGGTCTCCGGACAGCTTTAGGCACTTGCTGCGCGCTTCTTATTCATACTTCTGCTGCTGTATTAGGACTTTCTGCGATCATTGTGAAATCAGCGCTGTTGTTTTCTATTTTCAAATATGTTGGCGCTGTTTACTTGATTTATCTGGGTGTGAAAACATTATGGACTGTCAGGAAAAAGGAAGAAGCAGCAAGCGTCGAAATGAACACAAAACCTCAGCTTGAAGCACCATCTTTTTTCAAGCAAGGGTTTCTTACCAATATCCTAAATCCTAAAGTTGCTGTCTTCTTTTTAACCTTTCTGCCTCAATTCGTGGATACGGGAAGCAATACCTTTTTGCCGTTTCTCATAATGGGCATTACTTACACTCTTTTGACAGCGGTATGGTTTTTGCTTTATATCTTTTTAATTACTCAAATTAGTGCTTTTATGAAAAAACCTAAAACTAAGAATATCATTGAAGGCATTACAGGGACTATCCTTATTGGATTTGGTATAAAGCTGGCTCTGGAGAAGGCTCATTAGGGAAGCATGGGGACGGTTCTCGTGCTTCCATGAAGCAGCAGAACCGTTCCTTTTGAGAAGGAGAAGGAAGCGAATGGGGGTTATGTAGTGGACCAGAAAGAATTTTGGGGCTTAGTTGAAAAGTCTAAAGAACATGATAACCAAGCAGAATGGCTAACAGAGCTGCTGGTTGAAAAAGGTATAGAGGAAGTATTAGATTTTGAATTTATTTTTCGAAAATTAATGAACGATAGTTATCAATCCCGTTTATGGGGAGCAGCATATGTGTTGATGGGCGGCTGTTCGGATGATTCTTTTGATTATTTTCGAGGCTGGCTGATTGGGCAGGGTGATGAAGTATTTTATCAGGTAATGGAAGATCCTGAATACTTAGCAGCATACATAAATGAACATAATCTTGGCGATGAAGGTGTCCCTGAAAATGAAGATTTGCTTGCGGTTGGAGCAGATGCTTTTACGCTGATCAAGACGGGCGATGTCGAGTGGGATGATGAGGTATATGATGAGTTATTAGAAGCGCTTGATGAAAAGGGGTTACAGCCTGAGCCTGAGATACAATTCGATTGGGAGGAAGACGATCTGGAAGATTTATTTCCTGTGCTATGGAGGGAATTTGGGGAAGAACCACTGGGGTAAGGTGGAGAGCATTCAATATTAATCCAATAAATACTAGAACCTTTTTTTGTTAGTAGCACGGGGACGGTTCTGCTTGTTCGGAAGCAAAAGAACCGTCCCCGTGCTTTAAGACAAGCAAAAAGTCTTCTGAATGATAACACTATTACTTCTGACTCTTTTCGTCTTTGCTCAGTTCCTTCAGGGATTTGATTTCTCCGTGGGGATTTTGCTTTTCCTTCCTTTGGTCCCACTCACGTTCTTCACGGCTTTTTGGTTTACTCATCTTTACACTCCCTTTCGCTTGATTTATCCTATCTATCCCCTAATGTCACTGGTATCATTCGTTATAATCCAGATTAGGCGGGAATAACCCCGATCTGTCTCTCATAACAAGCATGGGCGAAGCACGGGGACGGTTCTACTGCTTCGGAAGCAAGAGAACCGTCCCCGTGCTTCCAGAAACAATAAATTCCAGCACCTTTTTTGTATATAAAAATTCCATTCACGGCCAATTTCCGTTAAAATAAACAATGTCTATTTTCACACAACATAACTTTAAATAAATATAAAGCACGACCCATAACGAAAGGAAATGAAGTTCAACATGATAGATAATTTCTGGCGTGACTTACCGCGGCCATTTTTCGTGCTTGCACCGATGGAAGATGTGACAGACGTTGTTTTCCGCCATGTTGTCAGTGCAGCCGGCAGGCCGGATGTGTTTTTCACGGAGTTTACAAATTCGGATAGTTTTTGCCATCCGGAGGGGATCAAAAGTGTGCGCGGCCGGTTGACGTTTACAGAGGATGAGCAGCCGATGGTGGCGCATATTTGGGGAGATAATCCTGAGTATTTCCGCCAAATGAGTATTGGGATGGCGGAGCTTGGTTTCAAAGGCGTTGATATTAATATGGGCTGTCCAGTTCCGAATGTGGCGCAAAGAGGGAAGGGCAGCGGGCTTATTTTGCGTCCGGATGTGGCGGCGGAATTGATACAGGCTGCCAAAGCGGGCGGACTTCCTGTCAGCGTAAAGACGCGGCTTGGCTTTAAGGAGATTGACGAGTGGAAGGAGTGGCTCGAGCATATTTTGCAGCAGGATATTGCGAACCTTTCCATCCATTTGCGGACTAGAGATGAAATGAGTCTGGTTGATGCGCACTGGGAGCTGATTCCGGAAATCAAAGAGCTGCGCGACCGGATCGCACCGGATACGCTGCTGACCATTAACGGGGACATCCCTGACCGGAAAGTCGGCCTTGAGTTAGCTGAGAAGTACGGCATTGATGGCGTGATGATTGGGCGCGGAATTTTTAAAAATCCGTTTGCCTTTGAAAAAGAGCCTAAAGAGCATAGCAGTGAGGAGTACCTCGATCTTTTGAGGCTGCAGCTTGATCTTCAGGATCAATATGCGGAGGAAGTGCCGCGATCTGTTACAGGGCTTCACCGCTTTTTCAAAATTTACGTCAAAGGATTCCCTGGAGCGGCTGAGCTGCGGAACCGGTTGATGAATACGAAATCGACGGATGAAGTGCGGACGATGCTTGAGGAATTTGGGAAAGAATGATAGTAAAACAGCACAGCCATTGAATGCGGGCTGTGCTGTTTTTTTGGAAGCATGGGGACGGTTCTGCTGCTTCGGAAGCACGAGAACCGTCCCTATGCTTCCTAAACCGTCATCTTCCAGCTAGACCGCGCCAGCCATGCTTCATCGTCCTTATAGTCAGGTACCATTTTCCCGACGAGCCGCCAGAAGGAACGGTCGTGGTTGAGGTGGACCATGTGGCACATTTCGTGAACGACGACGTAGTCGATGACTCTTGGCGGGGCCATGGCGAGCCGCCAGTTAAAGGTTAGCTGCAGCTGTGCGTCACAGGTTCCCCAAGTTGTTCGGCTGTCTGTAATGCGGATGGAGCGCGGTTTTGTTTTAAAGTGCTTTTGATGGGCGGAGATTCTTTTTTCCACCAAAGCCTTGCACTGCCGGTAATAGAACCGTTTCAGCGCGTTTTTGATTTTTTCATCCTCCAGCTGCCTGACAACGACGTGCAGCTCGTCCCCTTCGAAAAAGACAGAATCCTTCTCAGCCTGCAAGTCTTCTCGAACCTTCAAGGAATAGGCTTTGCCTAAATAAAGAAAGCTTTCTCCTTCTTCGTACATCTTGACTTGAGGACCGAGGAGCCGTTCTTTATTTTCTTTTACTCTCTGCTGAATCAGATCCCATTTTTCCTCAACAAGCTTCAGTACTGCAGCATCCGCAGTGCCCTTTGGAACCTGGACTTCCACATTTCCATAGGCATCTACATAGATGCCTATGGTTGAACGTTTTTTGTATTGAATGTCGAAGCTGATGGTTTCCCCTGAATACGTATGAATCATGTTAATCCGCCGTTCCTATCCTCTATATTTAATTGCTAATCCTTTTAAGAAGTTCCGGGCATATCGATCGCCGCATTCTTTGTAATTTTTGTGGCCTTCTTTTCGAAGCAGGGCACCGAGTTCACCCTTTGTGATGGTGACACCGGCAAGATCCAGCACTTCAATGATATCGTCTGTGGTGAGTGAGAGAGCGATCTTCACCTTTTTCAACAGAATGTTGTTCGGATGCTCCTGCGTCATTGGGGGTTGATCCGGCTGGCCTTCCTGTTTTCCTCTTTTAAACACGATAAGTCCGTTTAGAAAAGACTGATACATGTGAGAGCTGCAGGGAATGTAATTTTCATCATCTTCTTCGTCCGTTTTTGTCAGCAGCTTGCTGATATCGGGTCTTGAAATCTCAACGCCGCCATAGCTGAAAATATCTTCTACCTCGGAATTTTTTAAATCTAATGCATAACGCAGCCGTATTAAGCGGTCATTATGATCCATATTCATCGTTAGTTGTCTCCCGTTCCTGGATTGTTTTAGAATCCTAGTCTAACACGGGAGAAGATGTTTATACAGACCCGGCTCCCTTTGTTGCACAGTAGTTGTCATCCCCATATACTGCCGTAAACATGTTTTTAGGGGCGAATCCAATGAATGAAGAAAAGGAATCAAAGTGCTGTTTTTCACCCTTCATCAGTCCAAATCCCATCACCACATTTAATCCGGTGCAGATCTACCCTGATATCGATGAAACAGCGTTTATCAGCCAATTTTCCAGTGTGATCGGGGATGTGACGATACGGGAGAATGTGTATGTTGCGCCAAACGTCAGCATCCGTGCTGACGAAGGAACGCCGTTTTATATAGGATCCAATACCAATCTTCAAGATGGCGTAATTTTGCACGGCATCCTCAAAAAGCAAATTGCAGCCGGTGGGAGAAAATACTCCATTTACATCGGCAAAGAAGTCAGCGCTGCCCACGGAGCTCTGATTCATGGACCATGCTACATCGGAAACAACGTATTTATCGGGTTTAAATCCATTGTTTACAACGCCATCGTAGGAGAAGGAGTCTTTATCTCCTACAATGCTGTCGTCACAAACGGAGTCAAAGTGGCCCCAAACCGCTTCGTCCCGCCGGGCGCCAATATCGATACCCAGCAAAAAGCCAACGCACTGCCAAGAGTGCCGGCAGACAGCAGGGAATTTGCGGAGGAAGTGCAGAAAGTAAATCAGGAGTTTCCGGCTTCATATCATCTGCTGTTTGGGGAGAACCGTTGTTCTTGCGGGCTGGCTTTTGATTAGGAAGCATGGGGACGGTTCTGGTGCTTCAAAAAAGCATGAGAACCGTCCCCGCGCTTCCTTTTCATAAAAATAATAAAGAAGTAAAATGTACAAAAATGGAGGAGGATGGAGGTTCTTAAATGAAGGCAAATGAAAAATATCTTACCCTCTCGAAAGAAGCAAGAAGGCGGATTATCAGCAATGTCAGGTGCGGAAATTGCTCAGATGTGACCACTATTGTCCATTACATAATAGAAGATGGAGATCACGGCATTGTTATAAAAGGGAAATGCAAAAACTGCGGACAAGATGTGGCAAGGGTTGTTGATTAAGGAAGCATGGGGACGGTTCTGGCGCTTAGGAAGCAAGAGAACCGTCCCAGTGCTTCTTTTTTGAATATTATAAAAATTATAAATTGAAACTGAGAAGTTTTTCCATTAAACTATAAACATACTTCGTTCATTGAATAAAGAAAGTTGCTGTGAAAATGATGAATGTGATAAGAAACGGAAGCAAAGAACTTATAAAAGATATCAATCGGTTTAAAGTGTTAAAAATTATACGTGAGAAACATCCGATCAGCCGGGTGGAGATTGCGAAGTTAAGTGCCCTTGGTATGTCTACACTCACCTATATTATTGAGGAATTAACTGAACAGGGATATATTTTTGAAATTGGAGAATCTACTTCTACTGGCGGCAGAAGAGCCAGATTAATAGAGTTTAATAAAAATTTCGGCTACATTGTCAGCATTAAGGTGGAAGAAGAACGTCTTCTTGTTGGACTGACAAATATGGATGCAGAGATTATTGATGTGATGAAAATAGCTTTTAAAAGACATGCTTCACCGGAGAGTATTGTCAGCAAAATGGTTAAGAATATAAAACTCATTTTTGAAAAAAACGAAAAAAGTTTGGCAGACTTGAAAGGAATCGGCCTATTATCATCAGGACTTGTAAATCGCAGTAATGGCATGGTGATTCGATCCTCCTTATTAGACTGGAGTAATGTGCCTATTTCAGAAATGCTGAAAGAAAGGTTCCGAAACATTCCGGTTATGGCAGACAAGAATATCAATGGGTACGCGCTGGCTGAAATTTCAAAAGGAGAGGGAAAAGAGAGCGGCAATTTTGTTTTAGTATCTGTTGGGTCTGGAGTTGGCCTGTCTGTTGTTATAGATGGCAAGATTAATTATGGCAGCATCGGGGGAGCTGGAGAATTCGGCCATACGACGATAGCGGTTGATGGCTACCTTTGCCACTGCGGGCAACGGGGATGTCTCGAAATGTATGCTTCCGAATTTTATTTTGAAAATAAGGGAAAAGAACTGCTTTTGCTTCAGCCCAATAGTGGTTTAAAAAGCTTTAAATTTGAGGAAGTGGCTGAACAAGCAATAAACGGTGACGAAATAGCCGGGCAGTTAGTTGACGAGATGGCTTCTTATCTTGGTCATGGGATACGTAATTTAATAAACACCTTAAATCCTGAAAAAATTGTAATAGCTGGTGAGGGGATGAAATACGGCAGTTTGTTTATGGATAAAGTACGACAAGTTGCCCAAAATAATTTCTTCTCAAAGGTAGGCCATACTACAAAAATTGTGGAGTCCCGGTTAAATGATGATGCCTGGTTAGTCGGAGGATCACTCCTTGTCCTTACTCATATTTTTCAGCTGCCCATCTATCAAGTTACTGTAGGGAGGTGAAGCTGCACAAGAAAATGAAAGCGCTGACATAATTCTTAGATCACGATGATTTTGCCCCGGTAAATAATAAGCTTTGTATGGAAAAAATGGTTCACCTATTCATTGGTACAAATCGTTTAGGGATGTATTTACCAAAATATGAAAGGGGGAAATCAAATGATTAAACCTGCAAAAGGTTTATGGAGAAAGATCAGTTTTTCTGCAGCTGCTGCCTCTTTGGCTTTTACCGCAATACCGGCAGGGACAGCCTTGGCCCAGGATTCGGAATTTACCAGGCAAGGGGCTGGCCCCATGTACTTTTCAACCTACGAATATCAGTTTACCAATAATTCTTATATGCATGAAGACGAATATAAGAAGGATATTGATTGGATGGCGGAAAATTTCAAGCCATATGGCTATGACATGATCAGTACGGACGGCTGGATTGAGGGAGCATCCTTATTAAATAAAAACGGTTATGTGGTCACTCATAATAATAAATGGATGACTAATCCATTAGGCTCCAAACCTGTTACAGGGGTGCTTCAGAATGGGGATTTCGAAGATGGCCTGAATGGATGGAACATCGAAACGAATGCCGCTTACGGTGTGGACTCCAATGATGCGTATGAGGGCTCCAAGCTGTGGGTGTTTGCAAATGATCCGCATACAGCAAAGGTTTCTCAAAAAATAACAGACCTTAGTAACGGAAATTATACGGTGAGAGCACGGGTTAAATTTCCGAATGGCGATGTCAATGATTTCATAAATGGGACAAGCAGGGCAACTATGAAATTGAAAGATTTTGCTGAGGCATCTCCTGAACAATCCATAGAACTTAACAAAGGTTTGACGGATGAATCAGGAAAGCCTGTTTACGGTCTCTTCGAAATGCAGGCAGAGGTAAAAAACGGTCAGTTAACCATCGAATTTAATGTGGATGCCAAAGCCCAATACAGCTCATTCCAACTCGATCATGTTGAGCTTTTTAAAACAGGTGAAAAACCTGCAAATGACAATGAACCATTTCAATACCCATCCCAGAAATATCCGGAAGGCCACACTTGGAAGTATTGGGGCGACTACATTCACAAAAAAGGTATGAAATTTGGAATTTACTACAATCCGCTTTGGGTAAGCCCTGAGGCTGTCAAACATCCAGACAAATATATGGTAAAAGGAACGGAGCACAATTCAGCCGGTCCTACATATGTGGCAGATATGATTGATCAGGGAAATCCAAACGACCCGAATGATGGGGACCGGTTCAGCGGTGGAAGCCCGAATGCGGCCTCTTTATACTGGCTTAATATCAATCACCCAGGTGCTGAAAAGTATTTGAAAGGATACGTAAAATATTTTGCAGATCAAGGGGCCGATTTTCTCCGGGTAGATTTTCTTTCCTGGTATGAAACAGGAAAAGATCCCAACCTAGGAACAGTTGGCAGGGCACATGAAAAGGACTATGAAACAGCCTTAAGATGGATGTCTGAAGCCGCAAAGAAATACCATATAACGCTGAGTCTCGTCATGCCGAATCTTTTAAAACACGGAGATCTGGAACAAAAATATGGCGATATGATCCGCATTGATGAAGACACATTTGAAGGAGGATGGGATCATATTAGCGGGAGGCGCCAAAGCTGGCAGCCGGGCTGGTCACAATGGGCCAACGCGTTCCAGGGATTCACAGGGTTTTCCGATATTTCAGGACGCTCCAATTTAATGCTTGATGGAGATTTCCTCCGGCTTAATACGTATTCAGGGGATTATGCCGAAAACGAGAAAAAGACAACAATGTCCCTTTACACGATGGCAGGTTCTCCAATCGCCATTGCAGACCGTCCAGATACGATTGGGAACAACTACAAATATTATCAAAACACCGAGCTGATTGAATTAAATAAAAAGGGTCTGGTAGGAAAACCGATTTTCAAAAGCGCTGTCCCATATGAGCAATCCAATGATAGCCGCGACAGTGAACGATGGGCAGGGCAGCTTCCGGACGGAACCTGGGTTGTCGGGCTGTTCAATCGTCAGGATGTGAGCAGGACACTAACTTTTAACTTTAAAGAGGAACTTGGAATTGAAAAAGGAGAAGTGCGTGATATTTGGCAACATAAGGATTTAGGTATCCAGTCAGCGTTTAATGAAACTCTTGCTCCGCATGACAGTGCTGTCTATAAAATTGCCTCTGCAAAATCAAATAAAGTATACGAAGCAGAAGTTGCCTCCTATTCGAATGGGGCGCAATTTGCCAAAACAGCAGAAGGATATGACGGGTTCGGATATATCAATCTCAATAAATTTGGTCAAAGTGTAACCTATGCCATAGATGCTCCAAAAGAAGGAAACTATCAATTAAACCTGAAATATGGAGCAGGGGAACTCAGTGCAGCAGATCTTCTTGTAAGGGATGTTGAAAGCGGGAAAAAGACCGATTCTAAACCGATTGCATTGGGTAAGTCCAATGATAAATGGAGAGAAGTAAACGAGAAAGTGAAGTTGAAAAAAGGAACGAATCTTATAACAATAAAAAATATATACGGGAGCTTTCAGTTGGATTCTGTAACATTGAAATAGGAAGCAAGGGGACGGTTCTGCTGCTTCCTAAACAAGAGAACAGCGGGAGAGAGGCTGGAAGCACGGGGACGGTTCTACTGCTTCCTAAACAAGAGAACCGGTCCATTTATAAAGCGGGAAGGAGGCTGTGACCTAATTGTATAGGACTACCATCAACTTTTAAGACCTCTAATATAAAGACATCATCTTGAGATTACAAGGGTTGACCTTATTCTCCTGAAAAAAATGAGCAATCATCACTAGGTAGCCCCATCAATTTAAAGAACCTTGAAAGGCTCATAGCCAATCAAGGTTCTTTATCATCCAATAAAATCAACGCTTAATCTATCCACCCGGATTCTTACGTTTTCTTCATGAAGATATCCATGGTCAAAAAGAAATTCACTATCTATTTCAAATAATATGCCTGCGTCTATAGTACCTTTATCAATATTTAAGGTACCTTTAATAAAATACGAAAAACTATCTCCTATCTGTTCAATACCTTTTTCTTCTGAATTACTCTTAGAAATTACGAAGTCATCAAGTATAGCTAATTCCAATTCAACTTTGTAATGACCTCCTTGAATTATTTCAAAAGGACAGTAATTGATGAAAGTAACTAATCTCTGCTCATTAATTTCAAGTACAGCTTCTTCTTCAATTACAGGGTTTAATTCAATTAATTTTGCCGTATATTGCATGAAAAGCTACCTCCTTATTCTATAGGATTAATTGTTTTATCTCTTTTATTGTTATTTAATAATTTCCATAAGTCCTCACCGCGTTTTACATGATAAGTTGTAATATCACCAGTGGCATTGGTTCCTACAAATTTAAATTTTGCCTCTCCTTTACGAGAGTTACCCATAAACTTCACATAGCCTATTCGAGTCTCACCTTTATACTGATATCCCACTTTTGTGCCGCTGCTCATAACATCCCTAGCACCTTGAACATATTCATCTGCATTATTATAAGCACCATGGAATTCATTGTTTTTAACTGCATGTTTGTCAAAATGAGACTCTAGTAAATCTCTAGAAGCAAAATTTTTATTAACAAAGTTACCTGTACCCTTTACCCCTACCCGCTCAACCTTCCCAAGCCCCTTATCAACCTTAAAAACCACTGAACCCTTCTTAAGAAATTTCCCTCCGCCCTTTAAAATAGGACCTCCAAACACTGTCATGAGGGAAAATGCCCTTTCTGCATCACTCAGTTTTTCTCCAGTGATCAGGTTTTTTCCTCCAACCCCTTCTCCGAATCCTTTTAAGTTGGAGAGGAGCGGGGCAAAATCCATGGCATCAGATAGCAGTTCTCCGCCTTCCTCCCTGGCCCCGCCTATGCGGTCCGACGGAATAGACTTTACGAACGTTTTCTTTTCCAAGTAAGCAATTTGTCCATTTTTATAAACTTGGTATGTGCCGCTGTACTCTCCGTATTCGTCGATGACTTTGACTGTTTTCGCGACCTCGATGCCCAGAGGGTTGACCAGTTTCCCATTTTCGAAGTGCAGGTGTTTGCGATTCCATTCAATTTGCTGCTGTCGACGCTGCTGAATATCTTTATTCATTTTCATTCTTGTGGCGGCAAGCGGGCCTTTAAAGAGCTGTTTGTAGATGGCCTTCATTTCTTCGGATATTGGACTTGGAAGCAATGTGTTTAGGGGCTGTCCGCTTAGTGCATACGAATTTTGCAAAACGTTGGTCTGAAGGAGCAGATAGGTCAAAACTAGCTGATCTGCCTCCGTGACTTCTCCGCCTGTCCACTTTTTCAGATCTTCCTTTATGCCTGGCCAGCCGTAAGCTGCTCCGAATGCACTTAATATTTGGGCTGACTGGCCTTGGTCGGTGATCATCATTTCCTCTCGGGCAAAATAAACGAGCTGGTGGGCGTTATCCAACTCCTTGTTATACTTAGTAAGGCTGTTCAGCATCAGTGTTTTTTCTTTCTCGATCGTTTTTGTACTGCTGTAAGCTGATGCTGTTTGAATTAAGGTTTCTGCCTCTTCCATTTTCGTAAGAGCTTTGCCGATCTGTTCTGCAAAAGCCAATAGTTCTTCCGGTTTGATCTGGATTTCGCTCATTTTGCTGTCAGCTCCTGCAAAAGCCGGCTGATTTCTTTGTCAATTTCATCACTGGTAGAGCTGCCGTAATTTTTTATTTCCTTTTCCAGTTCCCTAAAGTGGGCTGTCTGCTTTTGATAAGCCTGTGCAGCTTTTCCTTTCCATTGCAGCAGATAGTGATCCTCTGCTTTGATCAAGCATTGAATGCCAGCCACTGCTTCCTTTAGTCCTTCATCTACAGCCGTTCTGTACTGCCTAAGAGCATCAACTTTCTTGAAAATCTCCTCAACCTCGGCCATCCTCGCTTCCACCGCAACAAGATCCGGCACTATTTTCACTCCCTTAGCTCAATCTTTTCTCACAAATTGTGGAACTTCCCTCTATTCTTTTACCTATAGGAAACATTAGTAAACAATTTTTTCCAAAGAGAGCATAGGGACGGTTCTTCTGCTTCAGGGAAGCACGAGAACCGTCCCCATGCTTCCTGGATAAAATCACCAACCCCTCCCGGACTAAATGGCTCCTCCCGCCAATACAATATTGAAGGCAGGGAATGCACCCTGGAATCATAATCACGGGAGGAACCATATGAAACTTGTCCGGCTCGGGATATTCGCTTTGATTTTTGCTTTGTTGTTCTCCATCAGCTTTAAGCCTGCAGAGGCAGCTGAAAAGTCTCGTACCATCTACCTGTACCACAAAACACCCCTCTACAAATCCAATTCTACAGCTTCAGCAAGGATTGCCACTTTGGCGCCTCAAACAATTTCGGTTTTTTCGAAATACGGGGACTTCTACAAGGTAAGGACTTCAAAAGGAAGGTACTGGATTCACCCGTCAGATTTTAAGGATGAGTACGGAAGGCATCGCATTTATATTGCAACGTCTCTGTCACTGTATACAGCCCAATCCTCTAACAGCGAGAAGAAAGCTGTCATTGAGCCGCAGTACATCACGGTTTTAGCCGCAAGCAAAAGCTGGCTGAAGGTCGAGTCAACAAAGGGGACTGGCTGGGTCAACCTTGCAGAGAAGCTAAAGGTGGCCTACCTCACGATTGATGACGGGCCAAGCAAATATACAGGTCAAATACTGGATATTTTGAAAAAGAAGAATGCGAAAGCAACGTTTTTTGCGATCGAGCCAAATATTAGAGCTTATAAGACTAATATGATCAGAGTGAACAGGGAAGGGCATTATATCGGATTGCACAGTGTTTCTCATAATGCGACGAAGCTGTACAAAGGAAGCTCACAAAATGTGGCGAGAGAAATGGAAATAACGCGGAAAACGTTAAGATCAGTGGTAGGTGTGAACCATTATTTAACCCGTGTACCATACGGCAGCAAGCCTTATATGACAAAGTCCTTCAGGGATTGGCTCGTGAAATACAACTTTAAAATGTGGGACTGGACGATTGATTCAAATGACTGGCGGTATTCTACCAGCCAGTACACGACGATTATCCGGAATGTAAAATCCGGGGTGCTGGCAGTAGAAAAGCAAAAAGAACCTATTATTATCCTCGTACATGAGCGGCCGCAAACGGTAAAAGCATTGCCGCAGATTATCGACTACTTAAAGGCCAGGGGATATACACTGGTGACGTATAATCCGAGTCATCATGTAGTGAGTAATTTCTGGAATGATGGCAGGCTATAAATGGAGTGAGCGGAGCTTAGTGCCCGCTCTTTTTTGTTGGTGTAAAATAGGAAGCATAGGGACGGTTCTGCTGCTTCCTCGGAAGCGCAAGAACCGTCCCCATGCTTCCTAGAGAGGAGAGAAAATAATGAATTCTATCGATTTAGCCATTTTAAATTTAAACGAGGTTAGAAGACGCAGCTTGAAAATTTGGGAGTCACTGCCCGAAGAGGCCTATAGCTGGCGGCCGGATGTCCATGCTATGACTTGCTTGGAGATGATCAGGCATGTTATAGAGTCTGAGCATTATTACCACCAGGCAATTGAAAACAGGGGCGATGTTCCGAACTATGAATCACCGCTGCAGAATAGTCCGCTAGTGTCTCCGCAGCAAGAGATGGAATATGCAAGAAAAATAAGAGAGGATTTTATTCAAACGATTTCTTCTTTTAGCGAAAGTGATTTATCAGATGTGAAAATTGACCGTTCTAATGCCGGCTATATAAGAGGGCTTGGTGATATGCTTTTACGAATTGCTTATCACGAATCAATACATACAGGGCAGCTTCTTGATTATTTAAGAACAGCTGGTGCAGATCGAGCAAAAATTTGGGATTAAGTAATGTAAAATGTAAAAGCATGGGTTTCAAACCGGATCATTCACGATTCGGTTTTTCTTTATATGCGGATTTAATCCAAACATGTCCAATCAAACACCCTCCTCGCTACATAAAAAGAAACATAAGGGACAGGTTCTGCTGCTGAGGAAGCACAAGAACCGTCCCCACGCTTCAGGGGGGACAACACATGCTAGCCAACCAGATCATTCTCACAGGCCTTAAATACCTCGGTACACCCTATGTGTTCAACGCCAAACCCCATCAAACAAAAACCTTTGATTGCAGTTCCTTTATGCAGTACATCTACGGTGTTCACGGCATTTCTCTTCCGCGAAGCTCACGCCAGCAGTATAGTGTGGGAACTCCCATTTCTTTTGAAGAGATCAGGAAAGGGGATCTTCTCTTCTTTACAACGAAGACACGAAAAGACCGCCAGCTGCCCTCGAAAATTGGACATGTTGGGGTCTATCTTGGAAGGGGGCATATGCTTCATACGTACAAGGAGGGCAAGAAGGTCATGGTGTCGGAAATCAATGCGTATTGGAAGTCAGCTTTTGTTGGGGGAAAGCGGGTGATTTAGATGCCCTTTTGCCGCCGGGTGAGTTTGCTGTTCCTGGCGGTGTGGCATTGTCTGCCGGTGATGCGCGGGCGTTCGCTAGGAGAGACGGGGTACATAAGATTTCGTTTGTCATTGTTGTGGCCGGGATTTTGCCTTCCGGAAGGGTAAATGTAAGGGCCTGAAGGGTCGTCCTGAATGAGGGCGGCTCTTTTAGCATCATAGCGGGTAAACAGCACATGCCCTAATTCATGGGCCAATGTGTAGCGGCCGGCTGCTTTTTCAGTGAGAAGAATCCGCCCTGTCAGTTCATAGTCGTCTTCATTTTGAAATGAAACAAGCTCTGTGCCGCCAACGCCGACGACTTTTTTGCCTCTGCCCGGGGCTAAATATTCGCCGCTCAGGTAGAGCACATAAATTCCCGTTTTATGGCCTTCAAGCGTTTGCGCCTCCTGAAACAAAGCTTCAATAGTTGGGTGAATAAGGACGTAGTCAGAGGAAATGGAGCCCGCATTGACCCGCCTCTTACTGGTCGTTACTCCTTTTAACTGAAAGGTCACACAATCATTCCACACCTCATTCGCTTTTTGAATATCCTGCTTCACCCGCAAGGTATTACTCCCGTGATCAGCACCATTCACAAAAAAAGCATACACATCCACTGTATAAGCAGCCAATACGGACAGCCCCTTCTCCTGATTTTTCTGCTTGTACAGTTTATGGATATGGTCTTGTTTCGGTGTGGGTTTAGGAGATAAGCAAAGAGACGGTTCCATTTGAACCGTCTCTTTGGTCTATTTCGATACTTTAATTTCTCCGTTATTTGTTTTTAACTTTATTAGCGTTTTCCCGTTTCCGATCACGGCGTTTCCTTGATACTTATTGAAGATATTGACCTTGCCATTATCTACTGATGTATCAAAAGTTACATTGTCCGGTTCTTTTTCTGTTGTAATCAGGATAGCGCCATTGTCGCTTTCCAGCTGGACAGGCTGGTTGAGTTCTTCTGTTTTAAGAGAAAGCTTGCCGTTATTGGTGATGGCTTTGATTTTCCCTGTGACATGATTAAAGATGATTTCGCCATTATCTGCTTCAGCATCTGTTTCCTTTGCGGAAAGCGCGGACAGGCTGATCTGCCCGTTATTCGTGCGGGCATGGATGCTGCTGATCGAGGCATCCTTCAGTGAAACATTGCCATTGTCATTTTCAATGCTAAAAGACTGGTAGTCTTTTTTAGGCAGCAGCACTTTGATGCTTTTAGGTTCATAAAAATCAAAACTGAGATTAAAGAATGGATCTGTATTCGTGTTTTCTTTTATGGTCAGCTGATGTCCCTCTACAGTGGTTCCTAAAGGGTTTTTGACTTTGGATTTCACTTTTCCTTTTAAAGAAATTTGAATGTCCGGCCCAGTTGTTGGCAGAATTTCTATTTTGGCATTTTCAGCCTGAACGCTTATATCTGTAATGCTGGCTGCAGGAATGCTTTTGCTCTCGCTGACTGATTTTAGCTTGTCGCGCTGCCCAAATGTGGCGAGGGAACCTGCTGCTCCAATCAGTATCAAAAAGGCGGCCGCAATGGATAATTTTTTCATGCTGATCATGCTTTTAAACCGCCTTTCACTAAAGATACATTAAACTTCAGATACCGCAAAAAGCCTTTGTAGATGGCTTTTGTGGCATAATACATGCCGATTCCGATGTAGATTCCTGCACCAGCAAGCACCAGAGAAAAGAACAGTGTGAAAAGCTCAAACTGATCGGCGAAAACAACAGCATCGAAAATAGCCAATAGAGGAGACAGAATAAAGGCGGCGCTGACAGCCCAGCCTGAAAACAGGAGGCCGGCTAATGCGATAAAGGGGCCAAGCACAATGACCAGATTGAAAAATCCAAGCCCAATTGCAGCCCATACAGCGCGGAACAAATTTCCGGCAGTTCCTTTAGACTCTGCTTTTTCCACATGATGCTGCACCGTAATTTCCTTAGCGATACTTTGCGGAGCACCCAGCTCTTTTGCAATCTCAGCTTCTGATCTTCCTTCCTCAAGTCCAAACTGGAAATGTTCTTCATAATCTCTTAAAATATCCTCACGCTCCTGCTGCGGCAGATTCTTGAGAGCAGCTTTCAGCTCCTGCAAAAACTGTTCTTTACTCATTTCTTACACCTTCTTCTATTAATGAATTAACACCATTTGAGAACGCTCTCCATTCAGCGATGAGGCTGTATAAATACTCCCGCCCTTTTGAAGTAAGGGAATAATATTTCCGGGACGGGCCTTCTGAAGATTCCTGGAGGTAGGTTGTGAAGTATTCTTCTTTCGTTAGGCGTCTCAGCAAGGGATAAACAGAGCCCTCAGATATTTCAATCTGATCCGAAATTTTCTGTACGAGCTCATAGCCGTACCGGTCTTTTTTATCAAGCAGAACCAGCACGCATAACTCCAGCACTCCCTTTTTAAATTGAACATTCAAGCGGAAACACTCCTTCATGCTTGCTACTGTATAATGTATAGTACTGGTCAATAAGAAGTACCATGGCATATTTAATTTACCACTTAGTACTGTTTATTGCAAGGTAGTGATGTAATTTTTTTAAAAAGAGTAACCGGTTATAAAAAAAGAAGTGAGATCCCCATCTCACTCCCCAACTCCCTTCAGCTCCTCAGCTTCAGCATGCCGTTTCCTTCATCTGCTCTCGAAAATCCCAGCTTGACAGTATTCTGGAGAAGCAGTTTGTAGATCTCCGGCTCTGTCAGCGTCCGGTTTAATTTTTTCTCGTATTTTTCAATTATAAGGGCGAGTGCTCCTGATACATGCGGTGTGGCCATGGAGGTGCCGGAGAGGAGCGCGTATTTGCTGTGCGGATAAGTGGATAGAATTTGTTCTCCTGGTGCGACGAGGTCAATTTCGCTGTTGGAGTTGCTGAATGGAGAAATCCGCTGCTGCAGGCTGACTGAACCGACTTCGATGACTTCTTCATATGCCCCAGGGTAGCTGTATTCGCTTGTTCTCGCATTTCCGTCACCGTCATTTCCGGCAGCGCACACAACGGCAATGTTGTTTTGGACGGCAGATTTGATGGCAGCGTGCATGTTTGGGTTGTCATCAGGTCCTCCGAGTGACATGGAGATGACCCGGACTTTTTCCCCTTTCGGCCCGCGCCACTTAATGGCATATTTTACAGCCTCTGTCATGTTCTCTGTTTTTCCTTTGCCGGAGCCGTCCAAAACTTTCAGCACAAGCAATTTGGCTTTTGGGGCAGCTCCTGCAACACCGCCGTTTTCTCCCCGGCCTGCAATGGTGCCGCACACATGGGTGCCGTGGCCGTTGTTATCCTGATATCTTGTCGGAATCCCGAGGTAGTCATTCGTAAAATTCCGTCCGCCGATGATTTGGCCTCTTAAATCCGGGTGGCCTGTCTGGCAGCCGGTGTCAAGAACAGCGATGACGATTCCTTCTCCCTGAAAGCCTTGCTGCCAGTATGATGGCGCGTCAATCATGCTGATTCCCTTCGGAACAGCTGTTGGGGTATCTATCGTTGCTCCTACACGAAAAGGCGTGAGTTTGACTATGGACAAGTTAAAATCTCCCTTCGTCAGCAATGTCCCGCTAAAAAAGCAGGGGATGGACTTGCTTCTGTATCGTATGAAGGAAGGCTGGAATTTGCTATTTCGTTTTCATAGTGAAATAGTTAATTTTTGCAAAAGTAAGCTCATCCAAGGCGAAGCTTCTATAAATATAGTAAAATGGCATATGGAATGTACTTGATGAAAGGAATTAACTAACATGACATATAAAATGATTGTTCTTGATTTAGACGATACATTGCTGCGCGATGATTTAACAATTTCTCCCCGGACGAAGGAAGCCTTAATGGCTGCACAGGAAGCAGGAACGAAGGTGGTGCTCGCTTCAGGAAGGCCGACAACAGCGATGCTGCCGATTGCGGAAGAGCTGCGGTTAAAGGAATACGGCAGCTTTATTCTTTCCTTCAATGGCGGAAAAATTAATAACTGCCAAACAGGGGAAACACTTTTCAGCTCAACGCTGCCGGCTGATACCATTCATCACTTATATGATGTGAGCCGCAGGGAAAACGTCTGGATCCACACATACATTGAAGATGTGATTGTAACAGAAGACGATAATCAGTATACGGATATCGAAGGGCAGCTGACAGATCTGCCAATTGAAGTTGTGGAAAATTTCAAAAAGGCTGTTTCAGTTCCTGTTGTTAAAGCACTGATGCTTGGTGAACCTGACTATCTGAAAAATGTAGAAAAGAAGCTTCAGAAGGAATTTGAAGGAAGCTTAGCAGTCATGCGTTCAAAGCCGTACTTCCTGGAATTCACAGAAGATGGCGTCACAAAAGGGACAAGCCTGAACTCTCTTATTCAAAAGCTTGGCATCAACCGCGAGGAAGTCATTGCGGTCGGCGACGGTCATAACGACCTATCAATGATTGAGTTTGCCGGACTTGGCGTTGCAATGGGAAATGCAGCGGAAGAAGTGAAGGAGAAGGCAGATTATATTACGGATACGAATATGAATGATGGTGTGGCGAAGGTTGTGGAGGAGTTTATTTTGGGAACTGTTCCAGTTATCTAGCAGCTAATCAAAAGACAGCTTCCGGCGGGAGCTGTTTTTTTAATGGTAAATAAAGGGGATAGCAGGAAAAAGAAGCGGAATGAAATAGCCGTAAATTCAACGTTTTCTCAGGAAAACATCAAAAGTTGGTTCTTAAAACACTCTTTTTCGAAACAAAAAAATTGAACATTTTTTCACAGAGGAGTATCTTTAAAATCGTTATTGATAAGCAACTTGCCGTGTGGAACAGGATAATTGGTTCCCTGCATACTATAAAGCTTAAAGGAGAATGGATGATGGAAAACTACCAGGAACTCACATTAAAACAGCAGTCCTTTTTCCGGAGCGGAAAAACAAAAGATCTGACATTCCGAATGGAAATGCTAACGAAACTAAAAGACCTTGTTAGCTCCCATGAGCAGGACATTATTGACGCATTAAAAGCGGATTTGAATAAGCCAGAAGCAGAGGCTAAGCGTGCGGAAGCGGGGCTGGTTCTAGGAGAAATTAATTTTATGATGGAAAACCTTTCTTCATGGGCAGCACGAAAAGAAGCGAAAACACCAGCTAGCCATGCAGGAGCTGTCAG
Organism: Metabacillus kandeliae; assembly: GCF_021166585.1. Taxonomy (GTDB): domain Bacteria; phylum Bacillota; class Bacilli; order Bacillales; family Bacillaceae; genus Metabacillus_B; species Metabacillus_B kandeliae. The sequence continues at coordinate 274,755 of NZ_JAJOZE010000002.1, read as the reverse complement.
CTTTATTGTCCCTGAGCCGTATGGGTCAGCCTTGATCATTGCTCCATGGAACTATCCGTTTCAGCTTGCTGTTAATCCGCTTGTCGGAGCCATCGCAGCTGGAAACTGCGCCGTATTAAAACCATCTGAGCTAACACCTCATACATCGCGGCTTCTAGCTAAAATGATCAATGAGAACTTCCCGGAAGAATACCTGCACGTCGTAGAAGGGGAAGTGGAAACAAGCACTGCCCTGCTTAAAGAGAAATTTGATTATATCTTCTTCACCGGCAGTACGGGAGTAGGGAGAATCGTCGCTGAAGCAGCTGCAAAGCACTTGACTCCTGTTACACTGGAGCTTGGCGGAAAAAGTCCAGTAATCGTGAGTGAGGATGCGGACTTGGATGAAGCAGCAGCCCGCATTGTACGAGGGAAATTTGCCAATGCCGGACAAACCTGTGTAGCGCCCGATTATATCCTTGCACATCGTAATGTGAAGGATCAATTGATTGCTAAACTGAAAGAGGCTGTCACCGAGACTTATGGCGAAAATATTTCAGAAAACCCTGATTTCCCGCATGTAGTGAGTGAAAGGCACTTTGACCGTTTGCAAAAATTTCTCGGAAACGGAAAACTTGTACTTGGCGGCTATTCAGACAAAGCGCAGCTATTTATAGAACCAGCCATTTTGGACGGCATTACTTGGGAAGATCCCGTGATGCAGGATGAAATTTTTGGACCAATCCTTCCGGTTCTTGTATTCGATGAGCTGCCCGAAGCCATTGAATCCATTGTGAAACGCCCGAAACCATTGGCATTGTATCTTTTCTCAGATGATGAAGCCGTTCAGGATGAAGTGTTAAATACCATTTCATTTGGCGGCGGGGCCATTAACGATACGATCAGCCATATGACCTCTCACTACCTCCCATTTGGCGGAGTAGGAGACAGCGGAATGGGGGCCTATCACGGCCAAGCAAGCTTCGATACGTTCACCCATTTCAAAAGCATGCTGAAACGTCCAGCCAAATAAAGGTTATGTCAAAATCTGCCCTATAGAAAATCCTTGAGAAAGGGTCTTTCTATAGGGCCTTTTTTATAAAAATTTTCCGCGCTCAAACATACCGCTGCTTAATCGCATATACCGCAAGCTGAGTCCGATCCTGCAAAGCGCTTTTTTTCAAAATTCCCGTCACGATATTTTTAATCCGGCCTTCGCTTAAATAAAGAATTCCGGCAATTTCCTTGTTGGTTTTGCCTTCTGCAATGTATTTGATGAGCTCAATTTCTCTGATGGTAAGGCTGCTGTCAGGGCGAGGCTCATACTTATTCATGTAGTTCTCAAAGAACATTTCGCTGCCGTCGAGGACATCCTGGTGAAAAAGCTTCATGTTATTAGCGACGCATTTGACTGCAAGAATAAGCTCTGAACCTTTTATGCTTTTTAACAAGTATCCGTCTGCGCCGGCAGTAAAGATTTTGCTGTCTTTGTGGCTTGTCAGAATGATTATTTTCATATGGGGAAATCTCGTTTTCATCAGTCTTGCAGCGTCGATTTCCTCACAGCCGGAGCTGTCCACATCAATCAGCACAATGTCTGGAGCAAGGGTTTTGCACAGCTCCAAAGCCTGCACCCCGTTCTCGGCACTTCCAATGACCTTCAGTTCGCTGTCTTTTTCAATAAGATAGATTAAGCTTTCCCTTAATAGCCTTGTCCCGTTAACCATCAGCACATTTATCATTCTGGATGCACTTCCTTATAGAAACTCAAATTTATCATAGCAACCGAGTATGATTCTTCCACACTGGATATGTTAATTTTCAGTTAAAAAAAATAGGAGTTTCGGGTCAGAATCGTGCCGAAAGCACAAAAGCGCCAAAAATAATCGTGACTTCGAGCGTTACCATTGGTACCTTCAATCGGGATGGCTGTATCTCTATACTTTTCTTAGATTGAATAGGAGGTTATGAATGGTGTTCAAAAACAAGAAGCTCTCATTATTGGTATTAAGTTCAGTGCTTTTCTTATCGTCTGGAAGTTTTTTTAATGCGCCGGCACAGGCTGCAAGTGCATCACATGTTGTCATCAGCGAGGTGTATGGCGGAGGAGGAAACAGCGGTTCTTCCTACAAAAATGATTATATTGAACTTTACAATCCAACCAGCAGCAGTGTTTCTTTATCTGGATGGTCTGTGCAATATGCCTCTTCAACCGGTTCATTCAGCAATATCACGAATTTAACAGGAAGCATCGGACCTCATGAGTACTATCTTGTTAAACAGGCAAGCGGCGGCGGCGGAACAGCTGATCTGCCAGCAGCTGATGCAGCAGGCAATATTAATTTAAGCGCAAGCAGCGGAAAAGTGGCGCTTGCTAAAGTCACTTCTTCTGTTTCAGGTTCAAGCAATGCCAATGTAGTCGATTTTATCGGGTACGGTTCTGCCAATGATTATGAAGGAGCTCCTTCCGGAACGGTTTCAGCGACAAAAAGTGCTGAACGCAAAAATGATAGTGGCGGAACAGCAGATGGGCAGGGCAATGGCTGGGACACAAACAATAACTCTTCTGACATCGTCGTCACAAGCAGTCTGGATCCTCAGAGCTCAACTTCTTCATCAGGAGGAACAGGTTCAGACACTGGCACCGTTCCATCCGGCATGGATGATGACAATATGGGAATGGGAAATCCAAGCAGTGCAACAGCAAGCACGTCTAATTCCGCAGACTACTTAATGACAAAGTCTCAATACGATCTTTCTTATAACAACAGCAAGCATATACCGAACTGGGTGAGCTGGCATTTAGATTCGGCAGATGAAGGAAGCACTGCACGCCAGGATACTTTCCGTGAAGATACATCCCTTCCGGCAGGCTGGTATCAAGTACAAGAAACTGAATTTTCCGGATCAGGATTTGACAGAGGCCACATGTGTCCTTCTGCTGATCGCACCGCTTCTGTGACAGATAACAGTGCCACATTCCTAATGACAAACATGATTCCGCAAGCGCCAAAAAATAACCAGATTACTTGGGCGAATCTGGAAAACTACAGCCGTTCTCTCGCAGATGCCGGCAACGAGTTGTATATCATTTCCGGCGGCTACGGAACTGGCGGCACAGGTTCTAACGGATACAAAACAACAGTCGGAAACGGTGTAGCCGTTCCAGCGAAAACATGGAAAGTCATCGTAGTTCTGCCTAAAGGCACAAACGATGTAAGCCGTGTTTCCACCTCAACAAGAGTCATCGCTGTTGTGATGCCGAATGATCAGACAGCTTCCAGCAAGCCTTGGTCTTCTTACAGGGTGAGTGTTGACAGCATTGAAGCAATGACAGGCTATAATTTCCTTTCTGCTGTACCGGCGAGTGTACAGAATGCGATTGAAGCAAGCGTTGACAGCGGTCCTGCCAGCTAAATAGGAAAAGCAGAGTGAAACCCGGTTTCACTCTGCTTTTTTAGTTTTCGAAAATCCGGTTATGATCAAACACGCAGCAAATGCCACACAGGTCACAATTGAAGCGAACAGCAGCCCGATGGCCCTCATAAACGTATCATCTCCTTGGTAGGAGGGTGTTAAGGTAACAAACCAATAGATAAAGAGAGCAGCCAAAATCAGATAAAAGCTGCTTCCGACGGTACTCATAATGAACCGGTTTTTTCTAGAGCCGTTCCATGCAGCGGAAATCACCATCCATATGAAAATACTGGCGATCACTGCTGCAAGCATGATGGCTAAGTGAAGGTAGGGGATGGTGAAAAACATTAAACTCAGAAGCAGAAGGCATGTAAGAAAAAATAGAGCAGCGTTCGTAAGGAAGAGAAAGACGCCTGAGAACCAGTGGTTTTGAAACCATTGGGCATTTTTGAGCTTGCTGACGAGCGGGCTGCTCTTTTGTATGCTGGTTCCCAAGGGACTTTTGAAAAATAGGATAAGAAGAACTCCGAGGAATCCAGTGAGTAAGGTCAATGACATCGTATTTTCTCCTGTTCGGCAATATCTATTATTCTACCATATTTTTACTTTAAGGATTAAAAAAAGACAGCAGGATAACGAATCCCGCTGCCTTCTGTATTTATAATTCCCCGCCATTACTCTCAATCACTCTCTTATACCACTTAAAAGAATCCTTCTTATACCGCTTCATCGAGCCATTGCCCTCATTATCACGGTCAACATAAATCAAGCCATAGCGTTTTTTCATTTCTCCTGTTGTAAAGGAAACAATGTCGATAATGCCCCAAGGAGTGTAGCCGATCAGCTCGACGCCATCATCATTGACGGCTTTTTCAAGTGCTTCAATATGGGATTTTAAATAGCTGATCCTTGATTCATCATGAATGGAGCCGTCTTCTTCAATCTTGTCGATGGCACCAAAGCCGTTTTCGACGATAAACATTGGGATTTGGTAGCGGTCATAGAAGCGGTTCAGCGTATAGCGCAGGCCTGTCGGGTCAATGGCCCAGCCCCAGTCGCTTGCTTTAATGTACGGATTTTCCACCCCGTTTGGAAGTCCGCCGTTTACGATGTCACCGGTGTTTTCTTTTTTCACATCGCTTTTCACGGTTGTTGACATGTAGTAGCTGAAGCCAAGGTAATCGACTTTGCCGTTTAGGAGAATTTCTTCGTCTCCTTCTTCGAATGGAATGCGGAAGCCTTCGCGCTCGAATTCTTTTAGCGCATATGCCGGGTAATAGCCTCGGACGTGCACGTCAGGGAAGAAGTAGCGCTGGCGCATCATTTCTTCTGCAAGCATAATGTCTTCCGGGTTGCAGGAATATGGATAGATCGGAACATGGGAAACCATTGCCCCGATTTGGAAGTCCGGATTGATTTCTTTTCCTTTTGCCACAGCAAGGGCGCTAGCGATCAGTTCGTGGTGGCTTGCCTGGTACATAATTTCCTTTGCGTTTTCCCCTTCTTTTACGCTGACACCGGAGTTAGTCCATAAGAAAATCGGGTTGTTCACATCCATTTTGTTGTTGATTTCGTTAAAGGTCATCCAGTATGTCACTTTGTCCTTGTAGCGCTTAAAGCAGACCTCTGCAAATTTCACAAAGTAATCGGTCACTTTTCTGCTTCTGAAGCCGCCAAATTCTCTCGCAAGGTAGAGCGGCATTTCAAAGTGGGAAAGGGTAATGACGGGTTCAATGCCATGCTTCAGCAGTTCATCGAACACATTATCATAGAATTTCAAGCCTTCCTCATTCGGTTCCGCTTCATCGCCGCGCGGAAAAATGCGGCTCCAGGCGATCGAGGTGCGCAGGCATTTTAAGCCCATTTCGCTGAAAAGAGCGATGTCGCTTTTGTATTGATGGTAGAAGTCGATGGCTTCATGGTTTGGATAAAACTCGTTTTCTTCCACTTTTTCTGTGATTTTTCTCGGAACACCGTGTGCTCCTGCAGTCATCACATCGACAACACTCGGTCCTTTGCCGCCTTCGTTCCAGCCGCCTTCGAATTGGTGGGCGGCAAGGGCGCCGCCCCATAGGAATCCTTCTGGTAATTTCGTCATTTTTACTTCCTCCTTATTTGATGATAGTAATCAGATCTTGATGCTGTGAAGCAGCTGCTGCGGTTTCAATAATGACTTCCTGGTAGGCATTTGAATTGGTTAAGATGACGGGTGTGATGGATTGTAAGCCATGCTTTGCAATCAGTTCTTTATCAAACTCCATAAGAAGATCGTCCTTTTTAAAAGAGTCGCCTTCTTTTACGTAAAGAGTAAACGGGCTGCCATCCAATGTGACGGTATCAAGCCCGATATGAATCAGCATTTCAATGCCTGAATCAGAACGAAGGCCGATCGCATGTTTTGTAGGAGCTGTCATTACAACAGTTCCGTCAAACGGGCCAAAGATTTTGCTGTCTGCCGGATCAATGGCAACGCCTTCTCCCATTGCCCCTGAACGGAAAACTTCGTCCGGAACCTCTGAAAGGGGAAGGATGGCACCGTTTAGTGGAGCGCTGATGCTTTCTTCATTTTCAGCTGCTGGCTTGCTTTCAGAAGCTTCTGGTTCAGCTTGCTTAGCTGTGTCTTCCCCGTATCCAAAAATCTGAACGAGGATGATCGGCAGAATAATGGCGATCGCCACTCCAACAACCATTCCCCATATGGAAGTCGGGTACTCGGAGTTAATCGCATTAACAATGGTCAAAGGCCCTGGCAGACCGGCATAAGCAAAATAGTATGGACTGAAGAAGCTTGCGGCAACGGCGCCGACCGCCCCTGAAATACAGCCGAAGATAAATGGCTTTTTAAAGCGCAGCGTGATTCCGTAAATAGCTGGTTCTGTAATACCGAACAGCCCTGTAATACCAGCGGAAATTCCGACTTTGCGCGTTTCCTGATTTTTCGCTTTCAAAATAACGCCAAGCACTGCACCGACTTGTGCGATCACAGCCATTGTCTGATAAGCCTGGAAGGAATCGCGTCCATATTGATCAAAGTTCGCAAGCACCATCGGCGTGACGCCCCAATGCACGCCGAAGATAACAATAACTTGCCAAAACCCTCCGATAATGGCCCCTGCAAGCGGCGGCGCATTCTCAGCCAGGAAGTTGTAGCCGTTTGCAATTCCGTTTGCACCCATCGTAGACAAAGGGCCGATTAAAAGAATTGTTAAAGGCACCATGATGACCAAGCTGAAGAACGGTACAAACAGCGGGCGGATCACTTCATGTATGCTTTTGTTTAAAAATCTTTCAAGATAGGAAAGGATCCACACTAGAAAGAGAGGAGGCAGGACGGATGATGTGTAAACCGTCTGGGTTAAAGGCATTCCGATGAAGGACATGCTGTCTCCCTGGGCAATTTTTGCTGCCATCTCTGCCCAAGTGGGGCTGACAAGTGCCGCACAGCAGGCAACAGCGATATACGTATTGGATTTAAAATGCCTGGAAGCCGTAATGGCAATGAATATGGGCAGGAACGTAAACGGTGCCCATGAAATAAAGCTGAATACCTGATAAGTGCCGGTTTCTGCAAAACTTTTAAAAAATAGATTAATAATAATTAAGGCACCCTGCAAAATTCCTGCTGCAGCCAAAATATACACGAACGGAGCAAAAACAGCTGACATCGTCGCAATGATCCGGTTTAAAACCGTCCCTTTGTTCTCGCTCGCTTCTCCTGTTTCTTCAACGTTCACTAACTGAGCAAACTCCTCATATACTTCCCCAACGTGCTGGCCGATGACGACCTGAAACTGACCGCTGTTTTCCACAACCGTAATAACGCCAGGCATGGAGCTGACGGCTTCCTTTGCCTCAGGCTTGGACCGCTTCAGAACAAGTCTGAGCCTTGTGGCACAGCGTGTTGCCCCGATTACATTTTCCTCGCCGCCTACCGCTTTTAATATATCTCCAGCAAGCTTAGGATAATTTCTAACCTTTCCAGACATACAAAACCCCCCTTTGTTCAATTAGTATACGCTTACATTATAATTGTACCGGTATAATTTATCAAGAAGTATATAATGTAAAAATAAGGGTATAAAACTATTGGATATGATTACAGGATGCCTGTGATATAATTCCGGTAGAGAATTTGAAAGTGAAGAGGAATGTATATGTTAAAGTACCAGCAGATTGCTGCAGAATTGGAAAAATATATTGAAGATAATGAGCTTCAGCAAGGGGACAAGCTGCCTGTTTTGGAAATGCTGATGGCGCAGTTTAAGGTGAGCAAAAGCACGATTACCAAATCTCTGGAATTGCTTGAAAGAAAAGGAGTCGTTTATCAAGTAAGGGGAAGCGGCATTTTTGTCAGGCGCCATAAACGGAAAGGGTATATCAGCCTGCTCAGCAATCAGGGATTTAAAAAGGACCTTGAAAATGCGTCCGTTACCTCAAAGGTGCTTGATCTTAAAGTGACAAAGCCGACGGAGGAAGCAGCATACAGCTTGAATCTCGGAGCGGATGATGATGTCTATTATGTGAAAAGAATCCGTTATATAAATGGACATGCGCTTTGTGTAGAAGAGTCTTATTTTAATAAAGCCATTGTGCCTTACTTAAACAGAGAAATTGCAGAAGTATCGATTTTCACCTATATAAAAGAAGGCCTTGGGCTTAAAATTGGATTCTCTGATCTGTACTTAAAGGTGGACATGCTAACGGAAGAAGAAGCAGATTTGCTAGGGCTGAAGCCTGGCGATCCGAAGCTTTACGGAGAAAGCATCTTTCATTTAACCAACGGGCTGCCCTTTGATTATTCAAAAATTGCCTACAATTTTGAAGAGGCACATTTCTTCATTCAGGCTAATAGTGACTTTTCGTAAAACACGGCAAAAACCGGCTGCTCAAGGAGTGAGTGGCCGGCTTTTTTTTTACAAATCTTGATTTTTAAAATAATTTGCTGCAGTTCTCCCCATAATCCGGTAGCCGTCAGAAGTTAAATGAATCCCATCATCACTAATAAACTTTGAGTAATTTTCCTCCTGCAGAAAAGCTGCTCTGACATCAATCACATCTGTTTTCATCTCATGGGCCAGTCCTGCTAAGCTGCGGTTGTACATCCCGTGCCAATAATCCGCACCGCCTTTTGAACAAATCAAGTGGCTGATGGAACTGCCGAACTGGTTAAGTAAAAATTGATAATAGCGCACAGGATCAAGCGGCGGGAGTGTCATGACGATCGGGACAATGCCACCTTCCTTAAGCGCACTGATCATAGATTCTACATTTTCAAGGCAGCGGTCAATCGGCACGATGGCTTCGTGCTTTCCTTCAGGATTTTCCACGACCTCTTTCCAAGAAAAGCCGCAGTCATTGCCTCCGATTTCAATAATCGCATAATCCGGCTGTTCCTCCAAAGCGTCTTTTTGCAGTCTTTTCATCAGAGAACCCGAGTGATCATTAAACACACCTTTATTGATCACAGCGGCATCTGAATCCTGAAGGAAGTCTTGCAGGTAATAAGGATAGTTCTTTTTCGTAATTCTGAGCCGCCCTTTGACAAAAGTAACCCCTCTCGTCAAGCTGTCGCCGATGCAAAGTATTTTCATTCCTATTAACCCCGCATTTTAAGTGGTATTCTCTTCAAAAAACAATACTCTACTGTATTCCTTGCAGATCAAAATGGTACAGGCAAAGAGAGAAAAGGGGTTTTTCAAAATCTGATGTATGGTAAAATTTAGGTAAAATGGTAAGGGGATAAAAAATGACACAGCTTTGGAGAGCGTTTGGGGGATTGCTCCCGGAATTTTTAATAGGCGGGGTCCTGATCATCATTCTGTCTTTGTTTCTTAGAAAAAGAAGAACAGGATCGAAGAAAACAGCCGTCAGCATTTTATACAATATGTCTATTTTTACGATTTTGCTAATAACCGTTTATCCAGGATCCTATAACGAGCAACTGCCGCGCATTTTAAATGTGATCCCGTTTAAAGGGATGGTTATGATGGTTTTTCATTCTGTCGATGCTTCCGTTCCTCTTCGCAACCTGGGATTTAATATTCTACTGTTTCTTCCATTCGGCTTTTTCCTTTCATGGCTTCGGGAAAATAAAGAAAAGCTGGTTACCTATGTCACGGTGATGGGGCTCTTCTTATCTTTTTTTGTTGAAGCTTTTCAATATGCTGTGCCGATGCTCCGGGCGGCTGATATAGATGACATGATATTGAATACGGCAGGGACATTCCTTGGAAGTTTTCTCTTCCTTGCCGTGCAGCAGCTTTTTCCATCTGCCTTTGACCTTTCCCGCCAATACAGCAAGATCCGCTTAAAACCAGTCAAAACCTATGGAGGCTATGAAAATGGACCGAAATAAATTTTCTGCGATTGCGCACAAGGATCATCTATTCTACAATCCTATCAGCCAAGACAAGTGGAAGCGGGTCATAGAATTGCTTTCTTTAAAAAAGGACGACCGCATCCTCGACATCGGAGCAGGGAGGGGTGAAATGCTTCTAAAAATCCTAGAGAGGTATGGCTCCCGCTGCCTGGCAGTTGAGCAATATAAAGGCTTTACTGATTTAATGAAAGCAAGAAGCGAAAACTTCGGGCTCTCTGACCGGCTGACAATCCTGAATGAAGATGCCGCTAAGACAGTAAAAGAGCTGAATCAGGAGTTCCAAGCAGCCATCTGCATTGGATCCTCCCATGCTCTCGGAAACTACCAGAAGACCATTGAGATCCTAAAAGGAATCGTCGTAGAAGGCGGGTTCATTCTGATGGGAGAAATCTACTGGCGGAAAAAACCAGATGCGGAATACCTCGACTTTTTCGGCGGAGAGGAAGGGGATGTGCTGTCACATGCAGGAAATATTTTTGCTGCAGAGGAACATGGGCTAACCCCGCTCTGGTCAGCGACTGCAAGCGAGGATGACTGGGATTGCTATGAGTGGCTCTACTCTAAGTCGATAGAGGATTATTGCTATCACAACCCGGACGACCCCGATTGTGCAGAAATGCTTGAAAGGATCAGAAGCTGGCGGGAAATGTACCTGAAATATGGAAGAGAAACTCTTGGATTTGGCCTGTATCTTTTCCGCAAGAACTGAAAAGTGTCTACAATAGTTTAAAACTTCATGGCACACTTTTTTCTGCTGCTGGTACAAGTGAGCAGTCAATCTCTAGCTTTTTGAATAAGTTATCCTGATAAGATATTTTTCAGGAGGTAAGAGATTTGAGCGAAATGGGTCATCAAGTAATAAGGGAGCTTGGTTCTTTGGCTTCTGCCATTGCCGGGACAGGCCTTCATGCTGCAAAGCGCATGATCAGCGGACTGTCAGGAGAAGCACAGGCTCCAGCAAATCCGAGAGCCGGACAGCCATCTGATGCTTTTCCTTCGCCTTACCAGACAAGCATTGATAATACGTTCCGCATCCCGGTATTTTTAAGCTCTGCCAATCAAATGAATGAGATTCAAATGGCGTTTTTCAACAGGCTGATTCTTGAAATGGAGAATGCGCTGCTTTTTCCAAGGACGCTTCCAAGAACAGAGCAATACCCTGAAACGACGTTAACAAGCGTCCGGCGTGTTGTATATTCAAGCTATGGATTACTGGCGGTTGATTTTCAAAGATTTTTTGTACAGGGCATCAGGACAAATGTTGGGGAGTTTGTTCCCACAACGCCATTTTGGGAAGGCTCGGCTTTTGCACAAATTGAACCTTCCATGGCTTACCAGTACGGCCTTCCGCTTCTTCTTGTCAGAGAAATCGGGACAGATACAGCGAGAGGAATCTGGGAAAGAGGGAATTCCCCATTTATTATCCTGGAGTGGGATTCAACTAAGCCGCTCGATGATTTCTTCCAGATTGTCCAGTGGCGTTCAGCCTTCGCCAACTGGAACGCGCACGTGAGAAACGGGTATTATAACCAAACAGAACCGCCGTTCAGGTATTTGGCTAATAATCAGGATCAATAGTCCGATGTGAGGAGGCAGGAGAAATTTTCCTGCCTTTTTTATATAGAACGGTTTAATCATGAAGAGATACAGGTATTTTTATATAATGGTTACTGACGATTGCTAGTGGAGGTGCATCTGTGGGGATACCTTTGAATGAATTGCAGGAGTATGAAAATTTTGATGAGCTGGCATTGGATATTCTGGAAATGGCCCATGAATTTATGCCGGATAAAACGATTTTTTTAAGTGCGATCAGTGAAACCGAGCAGATCATTTTAAAAGTGCTGCATCATAACTGCGGGGTTCATATAGATGAAGGAATGACGCTCGACCTTCCGGATACGGTCTGCAACAGGATTAATTTTATAGAAAACGAGCCGTTAGTTTACGAGGATATGAAAAAGGAAAGCCGATTGGTTTATTTGAGGAAAACGCTGCTTGATGCCAATATTAACTCTTATCTGGGAGTGCCCATCAAACTCGGAAGCGGAGAGACGTTCGGCACGCTTTGCGCAGTCGACACATCAGCCGCCTCCTTCAGCAGGCAAAGCATTAAAATGTTTCAAAGGATTGCGAAAATGTTTTCCTATTATTTGGACCTGGAGCGGAAGGCTTACCGGGATTCGCTGACAGGCTTGTATAACAGGGAATTTCTATACAAATCTTTTAGATCAGAAACAGAAGGAGCACTGTTTTTCATCGACTTGGATGGCTTTAAAAGTGTGAATGACCGATATGGACATGACACAGGTGACCTGGTGCTGAAAGAAACGGCCTCACGGCTGAAACAATACATAAAAACCCGGAACGGAATGGCTGTCCGCCTCGGCGGTGATGAGTTTGTTTTAAATGTGCAGGGCGGTGCTGATCATTCTGAACTCAGTCTGCAGGCGGAGCTTCTCATGAGGGAGTTTGCCGATTGGAGCGGCTTTCCGTATGGCATCCAGATCTCTGCCAGTATTGGGATTGCTGCCTATGGACCGGATCATCATGGCGATTTGAAAAAACTGCTGAAAGCAGCAGATGACGCTTTGTATGAGACGAAGGAAAAGGGAAAGAATGGGTTTCGGATTTATTGAAGGAGAGCTGGTTCTTATATAGGAGGGCCGGCTTTTGATTCTCTTATCTGCAAATAAAATGCGAAGCCTGCACATAAAAGATTAAAGCCGCACGCAAAAGCCTCAGCGTGCATGAAACCTCTCAAGTCCGCATGAAAAATTCGAAAACCCGCATATAAAATTTCAAAACCTGCAAATAAAAATTCGAAACTAGCAAATAAAACTCCAAAACCCGCACATAAAAGGCCTTTGGACGGTGTTTTAAGGCAAGAAAACCGGACAGAATGACAAGAAATCTATTGGAATAGGGCTCATTTCCGTTCTTTTTCCCTGATCCAAAGAGGTTGGTCGATATATAAGGGAAAGTGGTCGATATACTTTGAAGTTCGCCGATATATGAAGAGAAGTGGCCGATATATTTTGAAATCCGCTGATATCTCGGTAGAATCCGCCGATATCTGAAACTGAGGCTGTTCTTTGTCACAAGGTCAGCGTGCAAAAAATCATTTTCACCGCTGAAAACTAATTTTCCTAAAGAGCCGATTTAGCTGTTTCTTTCTGCTCAGAAGAGTGTGGATCGATATATTTTAAAGTTCACTGATATAGGTGTCTCACTGCTGTTTATTAAACAAACTAATGGAGTAAAACTTCCCTTTTACCAGGTTATCAATTATTTGCTGCAGCACATACGGGTCCCTCAAGGCCTCATCTGCAATTGCTGCAAGTTCATTTGTTTTGATCCATTGGCTGTCTGTTATTCCTTCTTCTTCAAGATTCAAAGAACCTCCAGTTACCTCTCCAATAAAATGAAACAAGATTACTTGATCGTTGAAACTGCTTGTAAAATTATATACACCGGTAGTGCCGGTCAGGCTGACATCAAACCCAGTTTCCTCTTTAACTTCCCTTATAGCTGAATAAAGAATGTCTTCCCCATATTCGATATGTCCGCCCGGAAAGCTCCACTTGTTAAAAGCAGCAGGTTTGTTCTCTCTGATCATCAGAACTTTATCATCCCTAACAATTGAGACACTTGCTACTAAAACTATTCCCCTTTGTGTCATCCAAATCTCCCCCGTGTGTTTAACTCCAATCCATGTTCGTTCCTATCAACAGTATAACAAGGTTATACTTTTAGCAAAATATGGAATTAAATAACCTCTTGCTCAGCTCATGTAAAATCAAATTAAAAATTATGTAAAAAGAACCATAAAACTTCCTTATTCGTGGTATATTTTAGTTAACATGGTAACGATTTAAGTCCTTTTGCCCTAAATACTTGTAAAACTATGTCACCACAGGAAGAAGAGATCAGCATGATTCTTGTAAAAAATGAGTACTTCATTTTAGAAAATCACAGTGATTCTATTAGTCTGAATGTGTTTAAGAAGGGCTACTCTCTGGCCGATTTTAATCGGGTGCTGGCTGAGTTCCCGCGAATCTCGATTACTTCTTTTCCTAACTTAAAAAAGGGGATAGAGGAGGCGGCTGGAGAAGCCATTACGATCGGCCGGTATCTGCCGCTCATTTCCTGCACGATCAGCCAGGATAAGATGACGGCAAGCATTAAGCTGCTATCTTCTGACGGGGAATTGGATAGTCTGAAAAAGGAACTGCCAGGCATGATTCTGGAAACGCTTCAAGAGGCGGGAGTGACAGAAGGCCTTCTTATGGAGGTCATCGATGGTGAAATTCCCCCGCTTAAGTCGGTCGCGGCCGCTAAAGGAATTGAGCCATTGCACGGGGAAGATGCTGCCATCCGCTATTTTGAGCTGTCAGAAAGAAAGCCTGTGATTGAAGAGACAGGCAAAGCGAACTTTTATCATATGAATTTTGTAGATGAGGTAGAGAAAGGGGACTGGCTTGGTGAAAAGCTTCCCCCGACTGCCGGCAGGGACGGCAGAAACGTTCTGGGAGAGCCGCTGAAGGCAAGAAAGGGGAAAGATAAGCGCCTTATCTATGATCCAAAGTCGGTCCTTCTTGTAGAAGAAGGCGGAAAAAGCCTGTTAAAAGCAGCAGCAAAAGGGATTGTTTCAAAAAAAGAAGGCAGGATTTCTGTGGCCGACCATCTTGTCATTGATGGAGATGTAGGCATTGCCACTGGAAATATCGAGTTTGATGGTTCTGTTACAGTTGAAGGCACAGTGTGCGAAGGCTTTTCCGTTGTTGCCGGGTTTGATGTGGCCGTCAAGTCAGAGTTTGGAGTCAGGCAGGTCGGACGGATAGAGTCGCTAAACGGCGATATTTATCTTAAGGGCGGTGTCTTCGGCAAAGGAATCATCAAAGCGGCGAAAAACATTTACGTCAAGCACGCCAATGAATGCAGCTTAGAGGCCGGCGGAGACATACATATCGGATTTTATGCGAAAAGCAGCGATCTGACAGCCCGGAATGTGATAACGGAAAAGACGAACGGCAAGATAATGGGCGGACAGATTACGGCACAAGGCAAAGTTTTCGCTAACGAAATCGGCTCAAAGATTGAGCACAAAACGATCATCCAGGTAGAAGGCTTTGAGCGGGGCGAACTGGAAGAGCAATACAATGAATTATTGAAAGAGTACAAGAAAGCGATTGGAGTCTTCGAAGAAATTCATCGCCAGACGGAAATCTATGAAACTTTCGCCAACCAGTTAAACAGCAGCCAAAAAGGCCAAATGGACAGCCTGAAAATGGCGTATGATCTGCAGATGAAGGAGATTTCAGCACTCGAAGCGCGCCGCAAATCCATGCTGCAGATGCTCGAAATTAAGGGAGACGGGGAAATCTCTATTTTTGAAAAAGCGTATCCGGAAACTTACATCGAAATCAGGAATATGAAAAAGAAAGTGAACAGCATTACGAAGGGAACCTTTTACGCCGCAGGAAGAGAACTCAAATACGAATAAGGAGCATCCAGAATGAATCTTGAAAAATCATCCCGGTATGAAATTCTGCTTCAAGCCATAGAAGTTTTCACACAAAGATACGAATCCGCTGCCTTATTTGACTTTGCTTTCTCATTTGCCAATGAACTGCTGAATCCTGCTGGATCCGCATTATTTAAAAGAGTAAATGACGAGTTTATTCTTTTAAAAACACAGAACGGCATGATGCACGATTATCGGATTCCCGTAACTGAAAAACTGGAAAAGCTGCCGCTGTTTTATGGAAGGCCGCTCTCGGAAGAACAGCTGCCTGATTATTTCTCACCGGATTTCATCCGTGATTTTTCTGCCGTTCATGTGATCCCGCTTATTAATGATACGGTTCTTGCTGGTTTTATCGTGACAGCAGGCTTGGCAGAAGGGGAGCTCACAGAGGGGGACCGGATTGTCTCGACAATGATGATGAGCCTTGTGAATGCTTCGCTTGAAAACAACCAGCGCCTTCATGATTTCCAATCAGTAACGGCGGAGCTTGACCGGAAAATTTTCAGCCTGTTTGTGCTCAATCAAAGTACGAAGGCACTGCTGTCAGAACGGAATGCGGAACATCTTTGCGAAATGGCTACAGATGTCTTCAGCGAAATCTCCGGAAGCAGGGTCACTTCCTTCGGCCTTTACGACGCGCTGACGAACAAGCTTAAAATAAAGGGCTATAGAAATGTTCATTCCTTTCAAAAGAAATACGCAGAGCTCTCAATCGGCGAGGTTCAGTGCTGCGGTGTGAAAACCGTGATCCGTGTGAAGGAAGAGCAGGAGCTTGTGCAGCAGCTGATCCAAAACACGGAAGTTCTGACGGAACTTGAAGCAGAATATATCATTTTGATTAAAAAAGAAGAGCTGATCGGAATGGTGTTCCTAAGTGACTCAAGGCAGGCCTCCTCCTATGACAGCGGAACAATTGAACTGATTGAAACGCTCGCTTCTTCCACCTATATTGCCCTCAGCAATGCCAGGCATTTTGAAACACTGCAGAAGCAAAAACTTGAAGCAGAAGCAAAGCTCGATGTGATGCACCTGTATAACCGTCTGATCCGCACCATCAATTCATGCCGGACGACAGAAGAAATTCTGAAGCTTTCCCTTAAAACGCTGGAACTCGGATTTGGGATTAAAAAAGCCTTTTTCGCTTTTTACAACGGAGAGGCTTATGAAACTGCCGCCTCTATTGGGGTATCACTTGAGAAAGAACGTTTTCTGTTTGATGAGGATACAAACAGCCTCATAAATGATGAGGTGTATTATGATTATTTTGCCGGCAGGCTGCCTGCTTATTTTACGAATGAAAGTTTGTGCGGAAAGCTTGGAGAGTCTTCTTGTGTTGTGATTGCACCGATTCAGGGTCATAGCGGCTACGTGCCTCCAGATGAGGTCCAGCCTCCATACGGCTACTTAATCGTGACAGAAACAGCTGAGAATTTGAAGGATGAGGAAATCCTGCTCATTGATACAATCACCCGGAACATTACGCCGCTCATCTACCATTTGGATCAGAAGGAAATGCTTCCGAAGCTGGAAATCAGGTGACGATATGGAATACATTCTATTAACCGCAAAAGACGGAAGAAGGATAACGGCAGGCCTTGCAAGTATTGATGGCGAACTGATGAACGTGGTGGTCAAGGATGTCACAGGGCTGAACCTTGGAGACCCGCTGCTTTGCCAGTATGAAAACTTCACCTTTCAGGCACATATCTTAAAAATTGATGCATTCAATTTGTATCTGTATGTACCGCTTCAGGAAGAAAAGGCCCCGAATGAACGAAGGCGTTTCCCGCGCCACCCCTGCCATTTAAAAGGCAGCCTGTATATCGGGGAAAAACAGGAAGAGATCACACTGATTGATATCAGCCTGATGGGGTTCGGTTTTTTAACGGAAAAGCCTCTTGAAATAGAAAGAACCTATCAGCTAAAACTGGAAGAAAAGGATTTTCAGGAAACGAGCGTCAAAATTTCCCTGCAGAATGAAAAAAAGCTGCCGGCCAATTTATACCGCTACGGCTCTGAAATTCGCTATATCAATGATGGAGAGCTGCTGCTGCTGAAAAGATACCTCATTCATCATCAGCTGAGGGCATAGGCATAAAAAGCGCCCTGGGGGTTAGCCAAGGCGCTTTGCTTCCTTTATTGTCTGCCATTTGACAGCTGTAATTTTTGTTCCTTCATTATGGTGTGATTCAATATAAAATTCATCCATCATCGTTTTTACCCCTGGGATGCCTGCCCCAAGTCCGCCTGATGTCGAGTAGCCGGGTGACAATGCTTTTTGAATATCCGGTATACCTGGTCCGTTATCGGCTGCAATAATTTTCAAGCCCACTCTCCATGCTTCCTCAAGCGGTTCAAACTGAATGTGCCCGTCTCCGGCATAGCGGTAAATGTTGCGGGCTAGTTCTGAAACTGCCGTTACGATTCTGGCTTTATCGATGGAATCAAAATGCAGCGACTGAGCAAGCTCTCTGCCCATCTTGCGGGCTATAATAATGTCCTCTTCCGTCCTTATAGGGATCACAGCCAATGTTTCCATGCTTTCCCCTCCCCAATCAGTTAATGTCTTTTCCGTTCATTCCAAAGGAGATGGCTGTCGCTGTTATGGATGCAAAAAAAGCCAAAAGAAGGGCAAGGCCCTTCCTTTGGCTTATGTCTAGTTCTATTGCCTAGCTCATTGCTGCCAATCATTATGCGGCTTTAATATTAACAACATCACACTTTTATCCGTTTTAAAATTCCAGGCAACAAAGGAGTTTTCAATTTCTGCCTGCAAATAGGCTTCAAGCTGACTTTTATGCTTGTGGATCAGCCTTTTCTCTAGATTTCTTTTAGAAAGTCTAAGGGCTTCATCAAATCCCATGTGAATTAATTCTTTTTCAACGGCAATCAAGATTTTCTTCCTCGTGACCACGAGGGTTCTTGCATTGAGCAGAGTGGAAGTAATGCTTCCGGGCGCTTTTTCCGCTTCAACGCTCAGCTCATAAATCTCATTATTAACTCCAGCCTGGCCGGAAAACTCTGACGATGGTTCCTCCAACGAGTCAGCTGTAATCCCCAGCATCATGCCGGTATGGGTTTCTAAATTCCAGTCATAATAAAAGTCAGTAATCTCTAAATCTATATTTACTTTTATATAAGCTTTGATTTCTTCAATAATAGCAGGCATCATCATATCCCGGATTTTTTGTACATGCTTTCCCTGCTCTGTTTCCAGCAGCTTGTTTTCCATTGGAGACAGAAAATCTTTAATGTACACAGCTACATACGGTTCGGATACTGTTGCAAATACTGAGCCGGGTCCTTTTCCGTAATGCTCTCTTAGCATTCTTCCGATATAACTTCCAAGTTCTCTTTCTTTTCGCTTAAATTCCATTCTCGCCATCCTTTGCAAAAATCCAGGCTTCGTGTCCCAAATCCGTCAGTGCCAGAATGTCATTTTGCGAAACACAAGCAACTATTATTATAACGGAAAAGAGAATCTATGACTATGCTTTATACTTCTATACTCTGGCAAAGAAATCCTTTATCTTTTAAAAGTTTTCTCGTATACCGCGTTTATTGGCGAAAAAAAGAGGGTAAAAGATGATGACAAAATCTATATATTTGCCATGTAAGATGGTAAGATGAAAAAAGGAGAGAGGATACGATGCTTCTTTCTACAAAAGGTGAGCTTCGAAATGGATATTAAAGCACAGCAGTCAAAGCTTGCAAATAATTTCGGCAGACTGCTGAGGGACAAATTCGGAAAGGGACCGGAAGCCATTTATGTTTCTATCTCAGAGCCGTATGTCCTTGTATATGTGAACGGTTTTGTTTCTGCAATGGAGCAGGTGCTTTTGGATCAAGGCCAGGATTTAACCGTGAAGACAACACGGGAGCATTTGATGGCTACTCTTGATCCTGAGATGCGCGGGCAGATAAAAGCAATAACTGAAATGGATATCCAGCATTTGTATTATGACTGGAATCTGGAAAATAAGACAGGTGTATTTGTAGGAATTGACTCTGAGAGATCTGATGAACGGGATACCTCTTTTGAAGGAAAAGATGAGGTAGACGAGGAGATTGTCCGAATCAGCGAGCAGGCAGAAAAATGCCCTGATCAGGTACATTCCCATATGATGAACAATCGTACACTTGTTGTATTTCGCAGCGGTATTCTGGTTCCGATTGAAAAGCAGCTTATTTCTCTCGGTTTTGATGAAACCCTGCGCGTCTCAAAGAGACAGCTGGAAGGCGGTATGCTGAAGAGCAGCACGCTTTTCTCAGAAGTATTGAATGCCGAAGTGCTGGACGTTTTTGTTGACTGGAACTTTGAACTTGATAACAGTGTTATTTCTTTTATATTAAAACCAAATGAATCATAGGCAGTAATGAGCTGGACAAATTTGTGCCGGACATAAGCCGAAAAGAGCAGGAGTCTCCTGTTCTTTTCGGCTTTTTCTTTTTTTAGCGAGCCGATGGCCATCCTAAGATGAAAGGGTTGGGAACATGAATCAAGACATCGAACTGACAATGTTTGTGAGCGAGCTCCAGCGTCTTCAAAAAGAATATGAAGGAGGCAGCAGCGAAAGGATAAAGAAAGAGCTGCAAAAAGATATCCGTCTCCTGACAGAAGTGATTGATGAATTAAAAAGCCGGATTTTGGAAACCAAATAAATGAAGCTCCTTAGGGAGCTTTTTCTTTTTCACTGCATTTTAGGCGAATTTTGGCATTGGAACAGGTATAATAAAGGTTCAGCACTAAAAATTTATAAGGTAAATACCTTTTAAAAATACAGCAGCATGGAAGGAGTCAATTATGGCCGAAGAGACAGCTTTAACAGGCTGGAGACTGGAAAACAGCTACAAAAGCCTTCCGAACGCTTTTTATACTGAAATGCAGCCAAATTCAGCTGCCGCACCGGAAGTAATTGTATTCAACAGCCCGCTTGCAGCAGCTCTGGGGCTTGATGAACAAATGCTTCAAGGTGATCTTGCTGCTGAAATTCTGGCAGGAGCGCGCTTTCCGGAAGGTGCCGAGCCTGTTGCGGAAGCTTATGCGGGACACCAGTTCGGCCACTTCACCATGCTTGGAGACGGCCGCGCCATACTTCTTGGCGAGAGGATTGATCCTTCCGGCAAACGATACGATATCCACCTGAAGGGTTCTGGCAGGACACGGTACTCCCGCGGCGGCGATGGCCGCGCGGCGCTTGGTCCGATGCTCAGGGAATATATCATCAGCGAAGCGATGCACGGCTTGAAAATCCCGACGACGAGAAGTCTTGCCGTAACAGCAACTGGCGACCATGTGGCAAGGGAAACCGCATTGCCTGGAGCCGTACTGGCAAGGGTCGCAGCAAGCCATCTGCGCGTTGGAACCTTTGAATATGCAGCAAGGTTTTGTGAGAAGGAAGAGTTAAAGGCGCTCGCGGATTATGCGATTAAGCGGCACGACCCTGAGCTTGAAGCGGATTCTGAAAAATATTTATCCTTTTTAAAGAAAATGATCGAACGTCAGGCAAGCCTTATTGCGAAATGGCAGCTCGCAGGGTTTATTCACGGTGTGATGAACACGGATAACATGGCCATCAGCGGGGAAACGATCGACTATGGTCCATGCGCTTTTATGGACAGCTACGATCCGGAAACCGTCTTCAGCTCCATTGATGTTCAAGGCCGCTATGCGTATGGAAATCAGCCGGCGATCGGCGGCTGGAATCTCGCTCGCTTTGCAGAAACCCTGCTGCCGCTCCTCCATGACAGCCAGGAGGAAGCAGTGGAAATCGCCCAGGCCGTCATCACGGAATATCCGAAGCTTTACCGGCAAAACTGGCTGGACGGCATGAGAGAGAAGCTTGGATTGTTTAAAGAAGAAAAAGAAGACGAAAAACTGATAGAAGATCTGCTGCGGCTGATGTACCAGAACAAAGCAGACTATACCAATACCTTTTCCGCTCTCGCGAAAGGGATCCATGAAGAGGCGCTATCAAAGGATCCTGAGTATGCAAAATGGCAGGAACGCTGGCGGGAAAGACTGAAGAAGCAAGAGGAATCAGATGAACAAGTGACAGCGCTGCTGAAAAAAAGCAACCCTGCCATCATTCCGAGAAACCACCGCGTGGAAGAAGCATTGGAAGCAGCTGGAAAAGGGGATTATGAAGTGATGAACCGCCTGCTTGCTGTGCTTCGGGATCCTTATGCGTATTCAGCTGAGCAGGAGGGATATGCGAAGCTGCCTGATACGCCGGATGAACCTTACCGTACGTATTGCGGGACTTGATGAATGCCAGGAGCGAGTCAGCTCCTGGTTTTTCTTTGTGTAAATTTGTCCAGCTCCGGCCGCTAGCCCCTCGAGTCGCACCAGAAAATCCCGGAAAAGTCTAAAACCAGACTTTTCGGGATTTTCCTCCAGCGCTTGTCGGGGCTGAACGAGCGGCTTCCGCTATTGTTTTAATGTTTTGCCTCTATCCATGATGGGAAAAAAGTAACATCAGTAATAGAGGAGGCAGCTTACATGAGCAAAACAATCTTTATCACAGGTGCAGGCAGCGGGCTCGCAAAAGGTGCGGCCATCGGACTTGCTGAAAAAGGGCATAAAATTATTGCTACTACGGAAACGACTTCTCAAAAAACAGAACTCATGCGGGAATCAAAGGACAAGGGGCTTGATATGGAAGTTTTCAAGCTGGATATTACGAACGAACGCGACCGGGAGCAGATGAAGAAATATGATTTTGATATCTTTGTAGCGAACGCTGCCATCAATGAGGGCGGGCCGCTGGCAGAAGTGCCGATGGACCGGTTTCGGGAACTCTTTGAGATCAACGTTTTTGCCACGCTGGAAACCGTTCAGTTCGCAGCACAGAAATTTATGAAAAAGGGGAGCGGCAAGATCATTTTCATGAGCTCTATGGCAGGGATTTCCGCGACTCCGTACGTCGGCCCTTATACGGCAACGAAGCATGCCATCGAAGGCATTGCCCAAACCATGCAGAGCGAGCTTGAAAAGCACGGCGTTCAAGTGGCGACGATTAATCCTGGCGCCTATGCTACAGGCTTTAATGACAGATCGGCAGAAGAGAAATGGAAATGGTTCGACAGAGAGAAGCACCTGACAAGAGCAGAGGATATGGAAAAACAGGAAGCAGGATTGAAAGATCAATTTGATCCGGAAGATATGATTCAAAAAATGATTGAAATCATTCCAGCCGATCATCACAAATTCCGTACGGTGCATCCGCCTGAAACAGAGAAGCAGCTGAAAGAAACGGAGCAGGAACGTTGGGGGATGGAGATTTAACTTTTTGAAGGCAGGGTGACCTGCCTTTTTGTATTTTAAAGCCGCATATAAACGGTACAACCTGCAAAGTATTGGCCGGAACCCGCATGGAAATAACCAATCCCGCATGAAGTTGGAAAAACCTGCAAATAAAAAGCCGAAAGCTGCAAATAAAATTCCAAAACCCGCAAATAAAATCTTCAAACCTGCATATAAACTTCGAAAACCCGCATGTAAACAGCGAATTTCTTTAGTGTGATAAAGCGAAAATGAACAGAATAGCCTGAAATAGGATCATTTTTGTTCCATATTCGCTAAAAACGAATAAAATCAGCCGTTTTTCAATACATATACTGCTCAACGTAATCCAAAAACTTTTTCACCAGAGGCAGCTGCGGATTTTTTTCGGAGTACAGGCATCCGAACGTGACTTCAGACACAATATCAGGGTCCGCGATGGTGACCGGTACGATGCGCTCGCTTTCCACATAAGGATCGTCCGTTAATAAGTAATGGGACAGCATGCTGATCGCAAGCCCTTCTGCGACAGTTTTTTTGATTACTTCAAAGTTGGAGGTCCGGAACACGAGATTGATTGGCTTTTCAGCTGTTTCATATGAGGTGATGAGCTTATCCCAGTAGTGGCTTGTGTGCATAACAATTGGGTAATCGAGAATCTCCTGCATGGACAGCGCGTCCTGAAAAGCAAGCGGCGAATCTTTTGGAACAATGACTTTGATGTCAGTTTGATAGGGAATAGGCTTGAAAATGCATTGATCGGGAAGCGTGCGCTCCACCGGATTTTGAATAGTGGTCAGCCCAAAGTTCAGCCTATTTTCTTTCACTTCCTCAATGATCCGGCTGCTTTCCATCTCAAGGATTGTCACTTTGATTTGCGGAAAGTCCTTTTTGAACAGGGAGAGCACTTTTGGCAAGAATGCCATCAGGCTTGGAATGGAAGCGATCTTCAGTTCTCCGGTGTAGGACGTATTAAAGGTGAGGGCGTCTTCTTTAATTTTATCTATGTTTTCGACAATCTTCAGTGCTTTGTTGATAATGCTTTTTCCCTCTTCTGTCGGAGTTGTGCCGAACCGGGATCGTTTAAACAGCGTGATCCCGAGCTCCTTTTCCAGAGAAGAGATGGACTGGCTGATGGCCGACTGGGAGATGTGCAGATTCTGTGCGGCAACGGAGATCGAGCGGGTATGGATAATTTCCTTTATGTACTCCATTTGTTCCAAATTCATAGAATCAGCCTCCTTTATATATTAGCTGTACTAATAATACCATTAAAAATGATAATTATTCATTAGCACAAGTTATATATATACTGGATCATAGAGGAAAAAAAGGAGAGGAATTGGGTTAGTGAAAAAAGAAAGGAACTCTTTTGCATTTATCATTTTGGCGGTATTTTTAGGAAATTTCCTGGCTCAGCTGAATTCAGGAACGGTGAACGTGGCGCTGCCCTCCATCATGCATGACTTAAACGCTGACATCAATTCCGTACAGTGGATTATAACGGGATTTTTGCTTGCGATCGGCACGATAGCGCCTCTTAGCGGCTACTTGGGAAGCAAAGCGGGGTACAAGCGGCTTTATGTCCTGGCGCTCGTCGGGCTGACCATTTCATCAGCACTTTGCTGCATGGCCTGGAATATTGAATCGCTGATCACCTTTCGGATCCTGCAGGGAATGTGCTCAGGGTTAATTCAGGTATCCACGATGACAATTATTTACCAGTCAGTGGAAAAAGAAAAGCAGGCGATGGCGATCAGTTTATGGACCGTTTCTATTATGGTGGCCCCAGCCATCGGGCCGACTGTCGGCGGCTTGATTACGAACTATTTTGGGTGGAAAATGCTTTTCCTTTCAAATGTGCCTGTCGGTGTGGCGGCAGTGTGCTGTGCAGCAGGCTTTCTTCCTGCAAGCGCCAAGGGGAAATCAGCGGCTCTTGATAAGCTTGGACTGCTGACCGTCGTCATCGGAAATGTCTCCATCCTGATGTATTTTTCAAAAGCTTCAAGCCTCGGCTGGTTTTCAGCACCGGCTATCGGGATACTAGTGCTCGGTCTCTTCAGCATTTCTATTTTCATTAAACGAGAGCTGTCAGCAAAGCAGCCGCTCCTTTACATCAGAGTGCTGAAATACCCGAAGTTTGCGATCGGAACGATGGTGAGCTGCCTGATTTCTGTCGGCCTTTATTCCAGTGTGTTTTTAATTCCGCTTTTTATGGAAGAAGCGCAAGGGGAGACGTCCTTCACAGTAGGACTCGTCATGCTGCCAGGGGCGCTGATCATGATTGGAGTCACGATTCTCGCGGGCAAGCTGCAAGCTAAAATAGATCCTGCCTGGTTTGTCCTCGGAGGCGCCTTGCTGATTATTGCGGCAACATGGGAGTTCAGCCATTTAACAGAAGAATCCTCCGCAGCCTTTATTACCATTTGGATGATTGTGAGATACGTTGGAGTGGGGCTTGCCACATCGCCTGCGACAAGCATTTCCATGAGCGTTATTCCGAAAGAATATGTGGGGCATGCATCTGCTATTTCTAACTGGCTGCGCCAGGCAATTGCTGCTTTGTCCATCGCGGTATTCAGTTCGATCCTGGCTGTCCGGACTGCTGCTCACATGTCTGAATTAAGTGCCGGAAAAGCGGGAGAAGAATTGAAGCAATCGGCTTTTCTGCTGGCATCAAACGACACATTCCTGGTTGCAGCCGCAGCCCTGCTGTTCGCGGTGCCGCTCGCGCTGGTGTTGAGGAAGAAGAAAACGAAGCATGCGGTTGAGGTATTGAAGCAAAGCAGCTGAAATGTGGGGCATCCGAATGAATCGGATGCTTTTTTGATGTGCAAAAATTATTTTTAAAAGGTGAAACCTGCTTTTCAGAAGCCGGCACCCTTTCATATTCACCGATCCAGCCAATATATTCACCAAAATGAAGCAGATATTCACGAAACCGGCTCTGTTATTCACGAAACTGCTCTTTATATTCACCAACAGCCGGTTACAAGGAGCTGTCCATATTTTGAGCATAAATAAGGTCCTATCAAACTCTATAAGCAACTCATCTAAATATTATTAAGTATTTACAGGTAAAAAATTAATAAATTAAATCTATAAATAAATAAAATCAATTTTTAATATTTACAAATTAAGTATTTCCACTTATAATTTCAATAACAGAAAGGAGCAGAGTATGAAATATCCTATCCTTACGCAATGTCCTGTATGCGATCACGCGCTGCACGCTGTTAAGCTGGAATGCGGCCACTGCAGGACAACGATTGAAAATACATTTGAATTATCAAAGCTCGCTCAGCTTTCTCCGGAGCAGCTCCGCTTTGCCATTACCTTTCTTGTGAACAGAGGCAACATCAAGGAAGTGGAGAAGGAGCTCGGCATCTCCTACCCCACAGTGCGCGGCAAGCTGAATGACATTATTGAGGCCCTTGGCTATGAAACTCGGAAAAAAGCTGAAGTGGATGAAAAGAAGATTATTGCCATGCTTGAAAATGGCGATATCACCGCGGATGAAGCGGTTAAAATGCTAAAGAATGAATAAGGGGGAAGAGCAATGAAAGAAGAAATCGGCAAAGTGCTGACGATGATGGAGGAAGGGAAAATTGATTCTGATAAAGCTTCAGAACTGATTGACGCTCTGAGGGAAAAGCAAACGGCATCTTCACCGAATGCAATAGCGCTTGGAAAGCCCGCATCTTACTTAGACAAAACACTGAAAATCCGTGTAACATCAAAAGAAAACGATCATGTGAGCGTAAATTTGCCCATTAAACTGGTGAAGGCTGTTCTAGGAGCAGGGCATGGGATTGCTTCCAATATTCCGCAGGCGGCAAAATATGTGAAAGACATTGATATTGACCTGCTGATTGATGCAATTGAGAATGAGCTTGATGGGCAAATTGTTGACATCAGGTCCGGTAAAGAGGACACTGTCACTGTTGTAATTGAGTGATTAAAAATGCTGATTGTTAAGATAAAGAACAAAAAGCACTCATTTACAATTCCTGTCCCATATGCTGCCCTGCACATGGGAAGCAGCATCATGAGATCCAGTTTAGTCAAGCGCCCGCTGAAGGATTTGCTGAACAAGCAAGAGGAAGATGCGGCCAGAAAGCACGATTGGGAATCGGAAAGCAGCCGGTTCGGAATTCAACTGGTGCTGATGATTCTTGAACATCCAAGCACGAAGCCTGTTGTCAGGCAGCTCATTAAGGAACTCAAGCAGTGCAAAGGGACGGTTCTGGCAGATATTAAGGCTCAGGATGGAACGAGCGTACTGATAAAATTGTAGAGCCTGGTTTCGATCGTGTTTCCTTGCGCGAAAATAGGCTTAGAGGCAGCTTAGAATAGGCTGTCTTTTTTTGTGTTTCGCATTTCACGAAACCAGCAATCAAGTACCCAAACACTATGATAAAATGTAATAACTGGAAGGGGAGAAATAAGAAGTGCAATTGCTAAACAGAACACCATCAATAGAAGAATACATCCATCTTTGTGACAGCGTCGGCTGGACAGATTTTATGAACTACAAGGCAGCAGAGACATCTTTATACCAATCGCTCTTTGCAGTGACCGTAAAAGAAAACGATCAGGTGATCGGCATGGGAAGAATAATCGGAGACGGAGCGATTTATTTTTACATACAGGACATTGTCGTACACCCTGATTATCAGGGGAAGGGGATTGGGAAGGAAATCATGCAGGCGCTTCTTCAGTATTTGAAAGATCATGCACCGGATAAAGCGTTTGTCGGCCTGTTCGCCTCAGAGGGAAAAACCCAGTTTTATGAGAATTTTGGCTTTCAAGACTACTCGCCTGGGATGACGGGAATGTTTCAGGTGATAGAAAAATAACGCCAGCATACTTAGAAAGATTATCATTTTCCATAAAGGGAAAAGAGATAGATGAGGACATATGAGTAATGGAGGCGGATCAGATGTTTCAATTAGGAGAGAAGGTACCCGATTTTCGATTGCCATCGGTAAAAGGGGAGGAGTTGACTCTTTCTTCCCATCAGGAGGAGCATAACAGCTGGCATTTCATTATTTTTTTCAGAGGTGCCTGGTGTCCGGTATGTGTAGAGGATTTAAAAAATCTTCAGGAAAATGCCGGTTTCTTTGAAGGGAAAAACGTCCATTTGATTACCGTTTCTTCCGATAAGCTGGACAATCTGCAGAAGATGGCAGAGGAGGAAGGCCTATCACTCACCATGCTGTCAGACGAGGACTTAAAGGTTTCGAAAGAATACGGTGTTTATTATCACGGCGAGGACGCTCCTTATGAGGATCATGGGGCTCACGGCGAACCAGCGTACTTCCTTATTAATGAAAATGGGGAACTGCTCTACCAGCAAAGGCAGACAAGCCCTTTTGGCCGTCCATCTGCGACAGAACTTCGGAAAATTGTTCAATATATCTCGAAAAATTTAAAGAAGTAGGAAAAAGAGCCGGATGTCCGGCTCTTTTTGCTTTTTCACTTCAAATGCTTGATTCCCGTTTCCAAAATCTCCATTTGCAGCAGTGTCTGTTCGTCTGTAATAGTTTTCTCTTTTCCATTAATAATGGCTTCATACAAATCGTCATAGACCCTTCCGTAATCGCCATGAACGGATTTCACTTTTTCTTCATGGATTGTTCCTTCCCCGTCCACATAGGTCAGGACGCCATAATGGCTGATTGTATCCACACCAAAATCTTTGTTATCAGGCATATGGAACAACTTTAAATGTTCTTCCTGGCGATCTTTCGTTTCTTTTACAAAGCTTCCTTTTTTCCCGTACACAACGAAGCTTGGCCGTTCTTTCAGCCTAAAATAACTGGATTTGACAGATACTTTTAGCTTGCCATAATAC
Organism: Metabacillus kandeliae; assembly: GCF_021166585.1. Lineage (GTDB taxonomy): Bacteria > Bacillota > Bacilli > Bacillales > Bacillaceae > Metabacillus_B > Metabacillus_B kandeliae. The sequence goes on along the minus strand of NZ_JAJOZE010000002.1, from coordinate 246,308 downwards.
AAATCCAGATCAAAATAATCATTCATTCTTCCTTCGCCCAATAGTTGTCTCACATCATAATGGATGTGATCCGGCTTTCCAAAAAGACTGATGACCTGATCCAGGGTATGACAGCCATGCCCATATAAAAAAGACTCTAAAGGATTAAACGCGTGAACCGACTCAGGAACCTCGGGGCGATAATAGTCAAAATGCATTTCAAGCTCCAGCAAGTCTCCCATTTTTTCTTCTTCCATGACCTTTTGGACAGTTAAAAAATCACTGTCAAAACGCCTGTTTTGATACGCTTGAACGAGCAGTCCTTTCTCTTTTGCGAGCGCAAATATTTCTTTTGCCTGTTCTGAGGTTTCCATAAAAGGCTTTTCAACAAGGCAGTTCTTACCATGTTCCAAAACTGACTTTGTGTACTCATAATGACTGTCATGCTTTGTGCAAACCACAACAAGCTGAATGTCCTTGTCATTTAATAATTCATCCAGCTGAGAAGTATAAGTTACGCCTGCAATCCGGTCCCAGCTCTCATGGTCAGGATTCCGCTGATAAATGGTTTTGACCTTTATGTTATCTCTCTGCAAGACAAACGGCAGATGATATCTGTTCGTGCTTTTTCCATTTCCAATATAACCGATCGTTAGCATAGAAGCCTCCTGAATGTTATTGAGTAGTTTATAAAGCTTTATTGTCCGCCGGGGAGTTGGATAAAGTCAACTTTGAAACCGGCGGTTTGTGATAGAAAAATAAGGACGGTACAGGGACAGCATACCTTAAGAGTCTCCAACTATACTCTAACTTGAAAAAAGGAGAAATGCCAAAGAGCCCCGAAATAGAGAAAGAAACGAATAAAAGGGAGGCCCCAGAACCCAATCGCACCGGCAGTTTTCCCTTCATACAGAATACAATACATTTTTCCCTTCTCATCTAGTTCCAGATACCGCTCGTGTCTCTTATAGACTTGTTCTTCTGATTCAGGACCGCCGAGATGCACGGTCATGACAGGGGAATTAAGCTGAAAAAGCAGGCCGAGATTTCCTTTTTCCATGGTGCGATTTGGATCATGTCCTCTATTCCCCTTCAAATTCTTATGATTATGTATTGCCTCTATTATATCTTTTCTTTCCCTGCCATGTTAAATCGGAATTCCTGATTATTGTGATCGAAACTACGCATCATAATGGAGACTATTATTATGCTAGAATAAGACCGATAAATAAAAACAGAGGTGCACAATATGAATACATTCTTACAATATAACCCAACGAAGCTTTATTTCGGAAAAGGGGAAGTCCGGCAGCTGTCTGCTGTGCTGGAAAAAGGCGTGAAGGTGCTGATCGTCTATGGCGGCGGCAGCATTAAAAAGAACGGCGTATATGATGATGTCATGGCGGAATTGCAGAAAATTGATGCCAAGGTTTTTGAGCTCTCAGGTGTAGAGCCAAACCCCCGTCTTTCAACTGTCCATAGAGGTGTGGAAATCTGCAGAACAGAAGGCATTGATATCCTGCTCGCTGTTGGCGGCGGCAGTGTGATTGACTGCACGAAAGCCATTTCAGCAGGTGCCAAATATGAAGGGGACGCCTGGGATCTTATTACGAGAAAAGCTCCCATTACAGAGGTTCTCCCGTTTGGAACAGTTCTCACTCTTGCAGCAACAGGGTCTGAAATGAACGATGTTTCAGTGATCACCAACTGGGAGACAAAGGACAAGCTTGGCTGGAGTTCGCCGCTTGTGTTCCCGGCATTTTCGATACTGGATCCAGGCTACACGTTTTCTGTGCCGCGCGATCAAACGGTATACGGCATTGTAGACAGCATGTCGCATGCGCTGGAATCGTACTTTCACCGCACAGAAAATACCCCGATGATTGACGGGTTTATTGAATCACTGCTGCGGACAGCGATCGAAACAGGACCAAAGCTTTTGAATGACTTGCATTCTTTTGAGCATAGAGAAACAATGATGTATATCAGCACAACCGCATTCAATGGTTCTCTCGCCAATGGAACAGACGGCGGCGACTGGGCAACGCACCGGATTGAGCACGCCATTTCTGCCATCTACGATATTCCTCATGGCGGAGGGCTTGCGATTCTTTTCCCGAACTGGCTGGAGCATGTCCTGAAAGAGGATCCATCCAAAGTGAAAAAGCTTGCTGTGAACGTCTTTGGCATTTCACCTGAAGGGAAGGACGAAAGCGAAGTTGCAAAAGAAGGAGCAAAGGCACTCCGTGACTTCTGGAACTCACTCGGTGCTCCAAGTACTTTGAAGGATTACGGCATTGACGATCGAGAGTTTGATGCGATTGTGGAGAAAACATTTATTAAACCGGGCGTCGGCACGTATAAAGAAATGAACCGGGAAAGTGTCAGAGATATTTTGAATTCATGCTTGTAGAAGAAAGCCCCTTGGTTAGGGGCTTTTTTTCTTGCTTTCTGGAAAATTATCTCTTTCTTTTTCGTCACTCTATATATAAAGATTTTGGAAAATTTCGTATACTGTAAATAACCAACACTAAGGAGGAAATAAAATGAAAAACAAAAGAATGAGCATCGGACTAACATATAAGGGTGCGGCATTCATTTAGCCAGTTATAAATGGGTTCCCCCCTTATATGCGCCTTGTGAAAAAGCGAATATAAAGGGGCAGCAGAATGACTAGCAAATACAAAAAGTTTCTTTCTTATTATAAGCCTTATTTGAGGCTGTTTTTAACCATTATGGGCTGCACAGCCCTTGTATCGGGCATATCGCTTGTTTATCCGCTTCTGACACGTTATGTCACTAAAGATGTGCTGGAAGGAGATCTTCAACATGCGCTTGGCAAAATCATGATGATTGGTGCGGTGATGCTTGGGCTTCTGCTTGTGCAGGCGTTTTGCCATTACTTTACGGATTATCATGGCCACCGGATGGGGGCCATGATGGAAAGCGATATGCGGCAGGAGCTGTTTGATCATCTCCAAACCTTGTCCTATTCTTTTTATGATCAGCAAAAAACAGGGCAGCTCATGAGCCGGATGACGAATGATCTTTTCTGGCTTTCAGAGCTGTATCATCACGGGCCAGAGGATTATTTCCGGTATTCCATCCGGTTTATCGGCACATTCATCATCCTGTTGACCATTAATGTGCAGCTGACACTGGCAGTTTTTCTCTTTTTGCCTGTGATGGGGCTTTACGCTTGGTATTTTAATAAAAAGCTCAATAAAACGTATAAGAGAAACAAGGAAAGAATCAGCGGTATAAATGCCAGGCTGGAGGACAGCTTGTCCGGCATCAGGGTTGTTCAATCGTTTGCGAATGAAGAAATGGAAAAAAACCAATTTGCACGCGAAAATTTCCGGTTTCTTGAAAGCCGGAAAGACACCTACCGGAATGAGGCTTACCTCTCCAATGGAATGGACTTGTTCATCCAGCTTGTGACGCTGACGGTCATCATTATCGGCGGGGCTTCCATTGTGAATGCCTCACTTGATTTAGCTGACATGATCACATTTTTGCTGTACGTTGGCTTCCTTGTTGAACCGATACAGAAACTGACGGGGATGACGACCATTTACCAGGAAGGTATAACTGGCTTCGAGCGTTTTATGGAAATGCTGAAGCAAAAACCGGAGATCAAGGATTCCCCGGATGCCATTGAATTGGCTGATGTGAGAGGAAATGTCACCTTTCAAAATGTGTCGTTCGGTTATGAAGGGCACAGCCGGGATGTTCTGCACAATTTATCACTGGATGTGAAAGCGGGAGAGTTCGTGGCACTTGTTGGCCCTTCCGGTGCAGGGAAAACTACTCTGTGCTCGCTGATTCCGCGCTTTTATGAGGTGAACGAGGGAGCAGTGCTGCTTGACGGCATCAATATAAAGGATATAGCTCTTCATTCGCTGAGAAAGCAGATCGGCGTTGTACAGCAGGATGTGTATTTGTTTGCAGGAACAGTGCTGGAGAATATTCGCTACGGAAAACCAGAGGCAAGCGAATGGGAGATCGTGGAGGCTGCAAAAAGGGCCAATGCCCACGAGTTCATCATGGCGCTTCCTGAAGGATACAGCACAGACATCGGACAGAGGGGCGTCAAGCTGTCAGGCGGGCAGAAGCAGAGGCTCAGCATCGCCCGCGTTCTCTTGAAAAATCCGCCAATTCTCATTTTTGATGAAGCCACAAGCGCACTTGACAACGAAAGTGAGCGGGTCGTCAAGGAATCGCTGGATCTGCTTTCGGAAAACAGGACCACTTTCGTCATTGCCCACAGGTTATCCACAGTGCGCAATGCTAAACGGATTATCGTTCTAACGGACGGAGGCATTGAAGAGCAGGGAACACATGAAGAGCTCGCCGCCCAAAATGGCACTTATGCGTATTTATATAACATGCAGCTGGAGATGAATGGGTAGGCGTTTTTCAGGAGGCCATTACTTGGCCTCCGATTTCTGTTAAAGGGGGAGATATACATGAAAGCCATCATTCAGGATGAATTTGGCGATGCGAGTGTGCTGACATACTCAAGTATAGAAAAACCGGCTATTGGTGAAAAAGAAGTACTAATCAAAGTCCATTATACCAGTGTGAACTATGCAGATATTAAGAAGCGTAATGGCAAAAAAGGGGAGGGGAAGTTTCCACAAATTCTCGGGCTTGACTGCGCTGGGACGATTGAAGAGGCTGGCGAAAGCACTGTTTTTTCAAAAGGAGACAGGGTAGTGGCTTTTCCAATGAACGGTTCCTATGCCGAGTATGCAGCGGCAAATGAACAACTGGTTTTCAAAATTCCGGACACGCTCTCATTTGAGCAGGCTGCAGCGATGCCGACTGTTTCTATTTTAGGCTATATCCTGCTGCATGAAATCGGGCAGGTAAAGGAAACGGATTGTATCGTTGTCCACAGTGCAGCAGGCGGAGCAGGCTCCATGCTTGTGCAGCTGGCAAAGCTTGCGGGCGTAGGGCGCATCATCGGAACTGTCGGGAGTTTGGAAAAAGAAGATTACGTCAGAAAGCTGGGTGCTGATAAAGTTTTTACATATGACACGTTTGCAGAAGAAGTGAACAGCCTGACCGATGGGGCTGGTGCAAATGTAATTTTTGACTCCGTCGCCGGAGAGGTGACGGGTAAGAGCCTGGACTGTCTTGCGCTTTACGGGACGCTTGTTCAATTCGGAAACAGCAGCGGACAGGCGGGCACCATTAAAACGAGTGATGTACATAACAGCTGCCGGAGTATTAAAGGATTCAGTCTTGGAACAACACGAAAGCACGATCCGGGGCGCTTGGCTGCACCTGCTGCAAAGGTGATTGAACTGTTTGCCTCAGGCCAGGCGGAACTATCTATTGCTGATGTGTTTAAATTGGAAGATGCCGCAGAAGCTCATCGCCTGGCAGAAAGCCGGAATTACCGCGGAAAAATACTATTAAGGCTTTAAAAGATTATTAGAACTTCCAGTCCGGGTCAGCGGATTTAATAAACTCATCCAGCTCCTTTGGTTCTAGCTGTCCGCTCACAACAACATAGGAATCATTATCTATTTGCAGGGGGTTGTTAAACACGATGTGGAAAAGCTTTTTATTGCCGCTGTAAAAGTAAGCCGAGTGCGTCCAGCCTGCACTGGGTTCATGGGAATTTTCTTTTTTTATCACAACTCCGTCCATCATTTTAATAAATTCCGAAATCTTTTGCTGGTCGGCAAGGAAAAACGGATGATTTCGGCCTCTGCCGTCTTCAAAGACAATTTTAGTCACCTTATGATTTTTTATATTTACAGTTTCATTTAGTGTTTTTTCTGGATAATCAGCTTCATATAGCATTTTTTCAGCACAGGCTGATAAACTGACGAGTGCAAAAAGCATTAAAAAGAATAATGGTATTTTCTTCATCAAGCACCTCTTTATTATGTTTTGACGCATCTTCCTTAATTTGGTTACATTATTGGTGAAAAATATAAACAAACTGGCACAGAAAAATAATGAAAGTAAAATTGGATTGAACTTCCAAATAACGGGGAATTAGCTTCTATAGCATAGATGCAGAAGGACTGGAGGCGTATGTTTGTGTGATTAAGATTCTGTTAGAAGCGGACGATTCCCTGAGGAAAATTCATTCCGGCGAGGTGCATTGGTCAAAAATATTGGAGCTTAGCGCAACGATTCACTTTCTTTACCGCGGGCAAAGCATTGAATTTTACACAAAGCATCATCAATTAACACTGGCAGACCTGGCTGATCGAATGAAAAACCTTATCCTGGCTGGAGAACCCTCCATTCACGAAGGATATGGAGCAGGAAATTCCCTCATAATGAAAAAGCATAACAGCGAAATCTGCCTCATCAAAATTGCCAGAGAGCAAAAGGAAGCCATTAAGGTGCCCCTAAAAGAGACTGCAGCCGATTACATAGAAGCTTATAAAAGCCACACGGCGTTTTTGCGCCAGTTCCAGAAGGACGAAGTCGGAGAAGATCACTTAGAAGAGCTTTGTTCCTATATTAATGATTTGATATGCGCGATGAGCAAGGTTTCTTGAATGGAAAGCTGAATTTTCAAGAGATTGATATAGCCTTATGCCGTCGCTGTATACAATAGTACATTAGAAAAAAGAGAGGCAGACACAATGGGAGCTCATTGGAATATTGGAGATATTATTTTTCAGCTGATTGCCATTATGGTGGTCATTTTCGTGATTGTCATAATCGCGGGTTTTGCCCGTTCCATGAAAAAGCAGAATGAGCGTTTACATTCAATTGAAGAAAAGCTGGGAAAATTGCTGGAGAAGAGGCATGATTGATAAACAAGCGAAAGAGCTATTTCAGATTGTGGTCTATGGTCAACATCTGAAATAGCTTTTTTATTTTACCAAAAAAAGGTAACGTTTTTCCTGCCGGCTGCGTCTTGTTAATTAGAAGCAGAAAGGGGCAGTGGAATGGATGAAGAAATCATTATATTTAATTCTGAGTGTGCTGCTGATAGGAATCGTCATGAGCGGATGCGGAACTGAAAGGACACTTGAAGGCTATATTTTCAAAGTCGAAAAAACCCGTTTCCTATTTGCTGTTATTCCTGTTGAGAAATATGTAGAGCTGAAAGGCAAAACGACGGGAGAAATAATGAACGGAATCGATCCAAAGAGATACAAGCTTTACTGGATGCTGGATCGGGACACATCTGCTTTAAGGGAAGGGGAAAAGGTGCAAGTAACTGTTAAGGGAGATAGCGAGGACGCCTCTTTCCCGGGTGGAGCCAAACCCTTGAAGGTCCGAAAAACAAATGAAATGCTTGCCAGCGGATATGTCCTGAAAACGGAAAAGGGCAGGGTGCTGCTTGGGGAAAATATGACATTCTCAGAGTATGAGCAGGTAAAAGATCTGTCTGCTCAAGACATCGTGGTAAAAGCGGCTGCCCCCATGATTTGGCTCAAAAGCAAAAACGCAGAGGATATCAAGGCAGGAGATAAAATTACGGCTGTTTTTCAAGGCCCAATTGACATGCCGAACCCCGCCAACGCTGAAGCAGACAAAATAGTGCTGGAGAGTAAATAAGCAGGGACAGTATATATCCGCCGTTCCCCTCCTTCACAAGCCCTGTCCATAACAGCCTGTTCACATAAGCTGTAAGGTAAGCGAATGGGAAGGGAGCAGGGTGATGGATTTCAGCAAATTTATGAAGATCACGCCGATTAACGGATTTTCTGAAGAGACGGCTGATGCAAGACAGAATGATTATGCCTGGGCGATGAGCGAGCTTGGAGAGTATTTGTACGTTGGGACAGGGAGAAACATACCAAATCTGGCCTTTGACGGGCTTGGGCTGCCGGTTCCGGCCTCTTTTTTGCCGAATGATGATTACAGGGCAGAAATTTGGCGCGTGAAAAAGGACGGCAGTACAGACTGGGAGCTGGATTTTAAAACAACGGAGAAGTCGTTTGGCTTCCGTTTTATGATCCAGTATCCGCAAAATAGAATCTCTGCGAAGCTGTATACGGCAGCGACGTCGAGCGACGGCAGATTTGCCATCATTTATCGACGAACAGAGAGGCTGTCCTGGTCGGAGCTTGCCCGTTTGGAGGGCGGCACTTCCCGCTCTATGGTGGAGCATCTTCGCAGACTGTATGTTGCAACAGTTCCATTGACCTCGACCGATAATGTACCAAGAGTGTATGTGCTGAATGAGTCGGAATCAGGATTTGACCAAATCGCGCTGCCTGCTGAGATTACTGGCGAAATTACAAGCATGATCAGCATATTTGGGCATCTATATATTGGCCTGGCAAAGCAGGGCGGCTTTGAAGTATGGCGGACAATTGGAAGCGATCCTTCCTCTGGATGGCAGCTTGTCGTCGATAAGGGCGCAGGAGACGCCATTAACATCATTCCATTTGAAATGACATTCTACAACGGCTCCATTTTCCTTGGCACTGGTATGGTTCCGTTTCTGCCGCTGCTTTCAGGAACACCAGTTATCACTAAAGGATTTGATATTGTACGGATTGGAGCGGATGACCAGTGGCAGGTAGTGGTCGGAAGCAAGCCGCTCATTGCAACAGATCCTGTTACTGGAACCCGTAACGAAGGAGTCTATCCATCCGGTTTCGGCAATCCATTCAATGCATACTGCTGGCAGATTCAAAGCTACGGAGAGAGCATCTATGCCGGGTCCTTTGACTGGTCTGTCGTTATTCCGCCTTCTGTCCAATCTCTCGTGCAGGCCTTATTTGAAAAACTGCCGGATTTTCTTCCGTTCAGGGTAATTGAAAGCGTGATTCTGGCTACCTTGAATTTCATTACAGCTATCCCAAATCCGCTCTTTGGCTTTGGGCTCTGGAAATCAGATAATGGATTTAAATGGGAGACCATTTCAACAAACGGCCTTGGCAATGGAAGAAATTACGGTGTGCGAAACCTGTTTCCTTCTGTAAACGGAGACCTTTTCTTAGGAACAGCCAATCCGTTTCAGGGCTGTGAGGTATGGGTGAAAAGCATGCCGATGATCGATCCCTCTGATGATGAAGAATGGAACGAACTGGCCGAGGAGGAACTGCTGGATGAAGAGGCATGGGATGAACTAGCCGAAGAGGAACTGCTGGAAGAAGAATGGACTGAACTGGCCGAAGAGGAACAGTTGGATGAAGAATGGAACGAGTTGGCCGAAGAGGAACTGCTGGATGAAGAAGAATGGAATGAACTAGCCGAAGAGGAATTGTTGGAAGAAGAAACATGGGGTGGACAGGAATCGCCTGCGCCAAGTTCTGCCAGAGAAAAACTTATGCAGCAGCTGAAGGATTTGTCGGCCGGGTTGAAATAAGACGGCATTAAAACTGATTTCCTAGATGGGAGGTCAGTTTTTTATTTGTTCGGAGTAATTATTGCAAGTACAGCCCAAGTCCATTAAACTGCACAAGAAGAAACTCAGAAAAGGGGCTGCCCGCCATGAAAACGGAAAAACAAAAAATGCTGGACGGAGAATTATATTTAGCCGCTGATCCTGAACTTGTCAAAGAAAGAGTCCGCGCTAGAAAGCTGACCCGCTTGTACAACCAATCTGTTGAAACAGATGAAGATACCAGGATCGATATTTTAAAAAAACTGTTCGGGAAAACGGGGGAAACTATTTACATTGAGCCTGTATTCCGCTGTGATTATGGCTATAACATCCATGTAGGCGAAAACTTCTACGCCAATTTTGACTGCACCATTTTGGATGTATGCCAAGTTACGATCGGTGACAACTGTATGCTTGCGCCTGGGGTACATATTTATACGGCCACACATCCTCTGGATCCGATTGAGCGGAACAGCGGCGCGGAATTTGCGAAGCCAGTTGTGATCGGAGACAATGTCTGGATCGGCGGCAGAGCAGTGATAAATCCGGGTGTCACAATTGGAAACAACGCCGTCATCGCTTCAGGGGCAGTTGTAACGAAGGATGTACCGGATTATGCAGTCGTAGGAGGAAACCCGGCCCGGATCATTAAGTACATAGAAAAGAAGGCTTAACAGCAAAAAACAGTCATACCGAATGACTGTTTTTTTGTTTCTACAAATTTTCATTCTGTTGTCTGATTTCATCTTCCCCTAAAAGGATGTTGGCTGTTTCAAGGTTCTTATGCTCCTCAACCGAATCGCGAGCAACATTTTTTTGATTCGGGAATGCTCCGTCTGACTGGACTGTCAATTGTTCATTTTCACCAGATGGCGTTACATACTGATCCGTATTCTTTTTCATTTCACTCATCTCCTTTTTTAAAAAGCTATGTTAAAGAAGAATGCTGATTTTGCCACACCTGTTGATTGGAGTGGCAGGCGGGAGACTCCTGCGGGAGCAGCGGGACAGGTGAGATCCCGCAGGCGCTAAGGCGCCGAGGAAGCTCACCGCCCGCCCCGCGGAAAGCGGACGCCTGAAACGGAAATCAACAGCCACATTTAAAACAAAGCCTTATGAAAAGAATGTGCAGTTGAAGCAAATCTATACGACTGCCTCTTTACTATTTCTGGAACATATAATAAGATGAAAGCAGAAATTCAGATTGCAATGAACGAAGCCAAATAAAATGAGAAGGTGCTTTTGTGAGTGTGCATAGGTTCTAAATAGGCGAATTGAATAAAATGAATACGCAGTAAAAATGGGGACGTTGCTCCTTTATTTTGCTATGGATTCATTTTAACCTATGAAGATACCTACACCCTTATAAAAGCAGGCATTTCTGTTTTATTTGCCTATCTCTACTATAAGGAAAGCTGCGGGGGGATCTCCGGAGCTTTTTTGCGTTTATTATTGGATCGTTCAAATCTGAATACAGGTATCTTCATTTTTGATCATAAAAAATCAGAATGAGGAGCTAAAAAAATGAATCATCATACATTTAATAAATTGCAGTACACAGAGTTAAAGGACATCATCAAATCCTTTTGCGTCAGCGGGCTTGGGAAAAAGCTGCTGGATAAGCTTGAGCCGGCATCAACCCTGAAAGCTGTTAAAACCCGTTTAAATGAAACCTCTGAAGCACGGGCCATTCTGGATGCGGATGGACACGTTCCGTTTTCAGGCGTCACAAATATTGAAGGAATCATCCAAAATGCGGAGAAGGGCATGATTTTGAATCCTGGTGAATTGATGAGCCTATCCGATTTCCTGAGAGGCTGCCGCAGGCTGAAGCGGTTTATGCTGGAACGCGAATTTTTCGCCCCTGTGCTCGCCTCCTACGCCCAGTCCATGTCAGAGTATATGGAGGCGGAAGAGGAAATTAACGCTGCCATTAAAAACGGAAAAGTGGATTCTTCAGCAAGCAGGGAGCTGCGCCGGATCCGCGGTCAGATTGAGAGCAAGGAAGAAAAGATTACGGCACTTCTGACGAAATTTATGAACAGCAGCGAAAACAAGAAGGTCATCCAGGATTTCTTTATCAGCCGGAAGAATGACCGGTTTACGATCCCGATTAAAGCGTCTTTTAAAAACCAGGTGGCAGGATCCATTGTGGAGGTTTCCTCAACAGGATCGACCGTTTTTATGGAACCGAAGGCTGTCGCGAAGCTGAACGGAGAGCTGGAAATGCTGAAGGCCGAGGAAGCGATGGAGGAATATCAAATCCTTGCTGCACTCACAGGCCTCATTTCTGAAAATCTTCATGGCATCAGCATTAATATTGAACTGATCAGCCAGTATGATCTAGTGTTTGCAAAAGGAAAGTACAGCCAGCACATTAAAGGAATACAACCTGCCTTGAATGAAACGGGGCACATCAAGCTCGTCCAGTGCCGGCATCCGCTGCTCGGCGGAAAGGCTGTGCCGCTTGACTTTGAAATCGGCAACGTGTACAGGAGCTTAGTCATCACAGGGCCAAATGCCGGCGGAAAAACGATTGTACTGAAAACAATCGGCCTGCTTACCCTTGCTGTGATGTCGGGCTTTCATATTTCAGCCGGCACGGGGACTGAAATTTCCGTATTTGAAAAAGTGTTTGCCGACATAGGCGATAACCAAAGCATCGAGAATGCTTTGAGCACTTTCTCCTCTCATATGAAAAACCTGTCTGAAATCATGAGCTCGGCGAACAACAAGACGCTGCTCCTGTTTGATGAAATTGGCAGCGGAACAGAACCGAATGAGGGAGCGGCCCTTGCCATCTCCATTCTCGAGGAATTTTACCACATGGGCTGCATCACCATTGCGACAACTCATTATGGTGAAATCAAACGGTTTTCCGAACTCCACCCGGACTTCATGAATGCCGCCATGCAATTTCAGCAGGAAACCCTTGAGCCGCTTTACAAGCTGATTATCGGAACATCGGGAGACAGCAATGCTCTCTGGATTTCTAAAAAAATGAGCATGAAAGAAGCTGTGCTGGATAGGGCAAAGGCCTACATGGAGAACAAAGCCTACAGGCTTGAAAAAGTGGATGCGAATAAAATCAGAAAGCCGAAAGCGGTTATAGAAGAGCATGTGCTGGTGGACTATGGAAAGGGAGATCAGGTGGAACTGCTCGATTATCAGGAAACAGGCATTGTATACAAAGAGCGGGACCAATACCGGAATGTGACGGTTTTTTACAAAGGAGAAATGCTTGAAGTGAACGACAAGCGTCTCTCACTGAAAATTAAAGCCGCAGATCTGTATCCGGACGGCTATAATTTGGAGCAGCTTTTCACCGATTATCAGAGCAGAAAGATGGAGCATGATATGGAGCGGGGCTCAAAGAAGGCGCTGCGGAAGATTTATAAGGAGATGAGGAGAAAAGACTAGCTGAAAAAGCAAAACGGCTCGAGCAGTATCGAGCCGTTTTTATTTGATGCCCCGTAACTCTTCCTTCTTAAAAACACTCCCCGCGTCCTTCCCGCTTCTCTCCCGATAAACCGAAAATCCAGTAATGTCCACGTCTTCCCAGATCCAGCGCGCACTCTGTTCTCCTTTATCGAGATAATAGACATTATTATTAATTATATTCTCATCGTTTCCCTTAAATGGACTGCTGATCATGAGATTTGATTCCCCAGCGACCAGGGTATTGTTTTCAATCTTATTGTGCCATGCATGATATTGAAGCAGGATCTGCCCGGCTTCCTGCTGCCTGGCATCATTTTTATACAGAATGTTTCCCGTTATCACGCTGTCCGCTGTGCTGCCCCTCTTTTCATCGTATCCGCCAATCGCAATGCCGGCGCTGCTGTTTTCATAGATAGTATTTTTCTGGATGATGATGCCGCTTGTAGTTTTCCCCGCATGCTCGCTGGCTGCTTCGATTCCAATATCGTTTTGAAAGACGTTATTCTTCTCAATCGTGATATTTTTCCCGCCGTCCACATAGATTCCGCCTGCTGAATAATCATTTCCGTAAGCAGGATTGCCGTAGCTTGAAATGCCGCTCACCGTATTGCCGCTGACCATTCCGTTTCGTGCCTGATCATATCTCTCATCTGGTGCTGTGCCCTCATAGCCGATCAAATCAATTCCAATGTTGTTCATGTTTCTAACGGTATTATTGGTAATCTTAAAATCCTTCACATTGCCGTTCAGCACGAGTGCTTCACTTTCCCCGAGCTTCATATTTTCCAGAGTGTTTCCTGAAATGACGATGTCTTCAAACGCCTCAGGTGCTTTGCTGCCATAGACGGCAATTCCATGAGCATTTCCATTTTTATGATGCGTTTCAATATGATAAAGATGATTGTTTACAAGACGGATGCCTTTCCCGCTTCCGCTGATAAAAATGCCGGCTGGAACCAAATCTTCCTTGTTTGTCTGGTAATCTTTGATTTCCAAGCCTTCAATCGTAACGTAGCTGCTGTTCTGCAAGGAGATTAAGCCTTGATTGTCAGAGGAAACGGGAACGCCTTTGCCGTTAATCACTGCCTTCTCTCCAGGATAGTTCTTAAGAACAATTGGCGCACCTTTTTGCCCGGACTTTTTGATCAAAATCTGCTCTTGATAATCGCCCTGCCTTGCCAAAATGACAGTGCCAGGCTTCGCCGAATTCACAGCTTTTTGAATATGCTTAAACGGCTTATCTTTCGTCCCAGGGTTCTCGTCATTTCCGGATGGGGATACGTATAAGTTCATTTCATGCCCCGGCTTGCATCCGTACAATAACAGCCCGGTCAAAATAGCTGTCAGCAGAAGCGGCACGGCTCTGGCTTTTTGTTTCATTGAAAAGGTTCTCCTTAAAATAAGACTTTGTTAAAGAAGAAGGTTAATTTTTGAGCACCTGTTGATTGGAGTGGCAGGCGGGAGACTCCTGCAGCGGAAATAAACAGCTCAATTTCAGAGCCTAACATAAAAAAACACAGTGATCCTCTCACTGTGCCTCTACCTATCTTAATGAAAAATCATGGCCGCCGTCAAAAATGACAGCATAAAACTCACATACCCAAACATCTTCAGTTTCCTGTCGATTGAAAAAAAGACAAACAGAGCACTCGCCGCGAGCAGCAGGGCAGGAAGAGCCCATAGAGGACTGATGGCAGGATAAACAGCTTGCAGGATGGCGTGAAGCAATAAAATTAAAGCAGGAATCGTGATTGAGAGAGATTGGAAGGCTTTTGGATATTTTACTTTTGGCTGTGGATTCATTTGGAAAACCCCTTTTATTCCTCTTTTTCCTCATAGTACCATAGAATGAGCTGGAAACTTTGACGAAATTAGGCGAAAAGGAGGTCTTTTATTCCTAATAAAAACAGTCCGCACTCAAATAGTACGGACTTGCTGGATGGAAGGGACTTTGATTTTCACAGTAAATTCCTCTTCCTTGTATACAAAATCCAAGTATCCCTGGTGTTTCTTGACTGTGTCAGAGATGATTTTCGTGCCGAGTCCATCATGGCTGCCTCCTTTAGTTGTTCTCCCGTATGAGACATATAAAGAATCCAGAAGGTCAGATGGAACAGGGAGACACGTATTTTTACAGATCAGCAGAAAAAGGCCGCTCCGCTTGTGAAATTGCAGAGAGATTTGCGCCTTTGCATTCCGTTTCTGCTGCCACTCTTCAGAGGCATCAAGGCTGTTCGAAAGAAGATTCCCAAGTAAAGCCACAAGCTGCTGATCCGAAATAGGCAGGCTTGAAATTGGAACATCGAGGTCATAGACCAAATCTATTCCAGCTTTTTGAGCCCGCTGATACATTTGATGAAGAACCCCGGCCACTGTGCCTTTTTCCCCTTTAATGGAAAGATTCGTCTCCTTATAGCCGTCAACCATTTGATCAAGGTATCTCTTTGCCTCTTGGTTTTCCCCGTTTTCCAGCATGAAGTGCAGCACAGAGATGTGCTTTAAAAAATCATGCCGCTCGCTCCGGACGATGCGGAAGGTTTCGTTGACCCTTGCACGTTCCTCATCAAAAAGTTTTGCCTGCAGCTCTAAATCTCTCAATCTATTTGAAAGTGAAAGCCTTATGTATTCAATGCCTAAAAAGAGAACAGCCGGAATCGCCAAAAGCGGGGAGGGGTCAGCTGTATACAAGAGCAGGAGCAATACCTGTATTCCGAATAATACCCCGTTCCACTTCCATCCAAGAGAAACGATGGAAAGAGGGAGCTTTTGGAACAGCCAATAACCGGCTAATATCGAGAAAATAAGAGCTGGATAAAATGGAAGAACAGCTGCTGTTAGAAAAAATCCGTGCAGAAAGAGGAAAAGGGCAAGAAACGCCCAATAGGCTGTTTTTACTTTCACACCAGAGTGCCCCCTTTAAAAATAATACTCCTGCAAAAAATCAACTTTCTCTTTTGTAATCATAGCCTGTGCTTCAATTCCTTCAAAAGCCACAGTATAGGAGTTTTTCGCATAGAGGGAAAAATTTTTAACATAGTGAATGTTGATAATGAAGGATCGGTGCGAGCGGATAAAGTCGCGCTCCCTGAGCTCTCCTTCCAATTCATTCAAAGTTAAATACGTTTTAAGCTGATCCTTTTTCGTATGAATGGTTGAAGATCTGCCTGAACGCTCAATAAAGATGATGTCCTTCTTCTGAATAATATGAATATCGTTTTTCTGCTTTAAATACAGCCTGCCGGCGATCTCTGCTGACTGGTTTTTTTCCAGCAGCCGTTCGATGGAGGTGGTCAGTCTGTCCTTTGAATAAGGCTTCATGATGTAATCGTGGACATTCAGTTCAAAGGCATGGACGGCATAGCCGCTGTTTGCTGTCACAAAGATAACAGCGATGCTGAGGGCATGCGAATGGATAATGTCAGCAAGCTCATAGCCTGACAAATTCGGCATTTCAATATCTGCGATTAAAAGATCGATAGTTTCTTTTTTAATTTGTTCATAGGCTTCTTCTGCAGAAAGCGTGGAAAAAACGATTTCCACATTTTCCATACCGGAAATAATGGCGTTCAGCTTATCAAGGTCAATCATCCGGTCATCAACAAGGCCGATTTTTAACATGGAAGGTTTCACCTGCTTGCTTCATAACGAGTCTATTTCCTTTATAGTACCATCTGAAAGGGGCCTTTTTGGCATTTTCGCGACAAAAAAAGGCGTATTCGCGACAGAAGGGCAGAAATCAACCGCCGCAGTTTGTATGATAAAACCAGGAAAACAAACAAATGGGGTGAAAAGATGATTGAGATTCAGGGAGTCACAAAGAAATTTCAGGATAAAAAGACGTCCATTACGGCTTTAAAGCATGTGACGTTTTCAGTGGAAAAAGGACAGACAGTCGGCCTGCTTGGAGAAAACGGCGCAGGAAAGACAACACTGCTCAGAACGATTGCAACACTGCTCTCTCCAACAGAAGGGCGAATTTCCGTCGGAGGCCATGACACGCTTGTCCATCCAGACGAGGTCAAAAAAAGAATCGGGGTCCTTTTCGGAGGTGAAACAGGGCTTTATGAACGGTTGACAGCACGGGAAAATCTTGAATACTTTGCGATGCTTTACGGACTCAGCAAGCATGAAACAAAGGTCAGGATTGACGACCTCGCCAAAATGTTCGGCATGAGAGATTACCTGAACCGGAAAGTAGGCGGGTTTTCCAAGGGAATGCGCCAAAAGGTTGCGATTTCAAGAACGCTGATTCATAATCCCGAGATCATTCTGTTTGACGAGCCGACAACAGGGCTTGATATCACGTCCTCCAATGTGTTTCGGCAGCTTGTGCACCAGCTGAAGCGAGAGGGAAAGACGATCATTTTCTCGAGCCACATCATGGAGGAGGTTGCCCTGCTTTGCGACTCCGCTGCCATGATGCATAAGGGCGAGCTCGTGTACCAAGGCAGCCTTGAAGAGCTTTACAAATCAGAGGACAGCAAGGACCTGAACTATATCTTTATGAGCAAGCTTGTCAGAAAGGGGGAGCATTATGCTTCTTAACATCTATCTGAAGGAAATGAAGGACTGCTTCCGTGACAGTAGAACCCTTTTCCTGACCGTCCTGCTGCCGATTATTATGATGACAGGGCTTACGATTTTTTATGAAAAAATATTGGGGAGCGGAGAAGGGGAAGTTTACAGCCTTGCCATCAAGCAGTCAGCTGATGAAGCCCGGATGTTTGACGGAATGAAAAACATTAAGCTAGTGGAAACCGATCAGCCGGAAGAAGCCGTGAAAAACGGTGATGCGCAGGCAGCCTTGATCTTCGGCTCAGATTTTAAAGCGAAAATCAGTGCTGGAGAGAAAGCGGATGTGACGCTGATGGGAGATAATTTCAGCCAAAAATCCTCAAGCCTGATGACGCTCGTGACAAACCAGCTTAATCTTTATGAAAAATCGATTGTTTCTGAGAGACTGAAAGAAAAAGGAACAGATCCCTCTGTAACAGAACCATTTACGATTTCGCAAAAAGGTGTTTCCAATGAAGACACGAGCACGAGCATGCTGGCGATGCTGATCCCGCTGATCCTTTCTATCGCGATTGGAATTGGGGCAAGTCCAGCAGCATTGGACCTTTTCGCAGGAGAAAAAGAGAAAAAGACGATGGAGGCGCTTCTCATGACACCTGTGAAAAGAGGACCTCTTGTTCTCGCCAAATGGCTGACAATCTCGTCCATCGGAACCATCACTGGCCTGATCACCCTTATTGTCGTGGCACTTGAAATTACATTTCTGACCGAAAACCTGAAGAAGGCTGTTTCCTTTGGCGACCATACCCTTCTGATCGTTCTGCTCGGCATTCTTATTGCGATTGTGTACTCCATGTTCAATGCCTCTCTGCTCATGCTGGCAAGCATCGCGGGCAAGTCAATTAAGGAAGCGCAAAGCTATAGCACCCCGGTGATGATGGTTTCCGTTTTCCCAGTGATGTTTATCTCCACAATGGGCATTAACGAACTGTCTACCGTTCACTTTGCCATCCCGATCATGAACATTTTCTGTATGATGAAAGAACTGATCTTCGGCATCATCAGCTGGGAGCATATCCTTGTCGGATTTGGAACGAACATCCTGTGCATGGGCATCCTGTTTGCAGCTGGAAGAGTGATGTTTAAGAAGGATAAATGGGTGATGAACTAAGACAGAGCTCTTTTGGGCTCTGTTTTTCTCTGTATTTGACGAAAGCTAAAGACCAAATGAACACTTTTGATACAAAAAGCAGCTCACAGCAAGGCTTTTTATTCAATAGGAAAGGGTGTCATCCAATATATCGGCGGATAGGTGAGTGCCGAAATCAAATTAAATCAAATGGTCATTCTGCAGTTGACATTATCTCGAATTCATGATATTTTTATTTTGAAGTAAAGATAACTTAATTCAAGATAAATGAAACTAACCATAAATCAGGAGGAATTCGACATGAATCATTTAAAAGGAATCCACCACGTAACAGCTATTACAAGCAGTGCTGAAAAAAACTATGAGTTCTTTACGTATGTACTGGGAATGCGGCTTGTGAAAAAAACGGTTAATCAGGATGACATTCAAACGTACCATTTATTCTTTGCTGATGATGTCGGAGGTCCTGGAACAGACATGACATTCTTTGATTTTCCGGGCATCCCGAAAGGCAGCCATGGAACAAATGAAATCAGCAAAACTTCTTTCAGGGTTCCGACAGATGAAGCGATTGAGTACTGGGTAAAGCGCTTTGACCGCATGCAGGTGAAGCACACGGGCGTGAAAGAGCAGTTTGGCAAAAAGACGCTTTCCTTCGCTGACTTTGATGATCAGCAGTACCAGCTCATTTCTGATGAAAACAATCAGGGTGTGGCAAGCGGCACACCTTGGCAGGACGGACCTGTTCCGCTGCAATACGCAATTACAGGTCTTGGACCGATTTTTGTCCGCATCGCCGAGTTCGGCTATTTTAAAGAAATGCTGGAAAAGGTGCTCTTGTTCAAAGAAATTGGCCAGGAAGATTCTTATCACCTGTTCGAAGTGGGCGAAGGCGGCAACGGTGCACAGATTGTTGTGGAACACAATGCCGTTCTTCCTCAGGCCGTGCAGGGCTTCGGCACTGTCCATCATGCAGCGTTCCGCGTTGAAGACCGCAGTGTGCTGGAAGAATGGATAGAGCGTATGGAAGGCTTTGGCTTCCATACATCAGGCTATGTGGACCGCCACTTCTTTGAATCCTTGTACGCGCGCGTGGCACCGCAGATCTTGTTCGAATTTGCTACAGACGGACCGGGCTTCATGGGTGATGAGCCATACGAAACATTGGGTGAAAAGCTGTCCCTGCCGCCGTTCCTGGAAAACAAGCGGGAGCAAATCGAAGGAATGGTGCGCCCGATCGATACAGTCCGCAGTGATAAAGTATTTATAAAAGAATAAGAATCGAAAGGAGCAGCCTCAGGGGCCTGCTCCTTTTTTCGTTTCCAGCAAGAATGGGCTTTCCTCCAATGAACTCTGCGCCGTCCCCTGACATAGGCTGTTGTGGAATAGACCATTACAGGTCTGATTCTGCTGTCTTTGTCCATGAAAATAACAGAGAATATAAAAATTTGGAGGTTATACTTTATGTACCAATACCAAAACGATTTGCAATCCCTGCAGCTTGGAGATTACCAGGCAGGCCAGCTTCAGACATGGGGCGGCCAGGGTTATGAAGATTCCCGCATCCTGATCGGCGGATTGTGGAGATGCTTCGGCTGTGCAGGTTGTGCAGGCTGCGGCGGCTGTGCAGGCTGTGTTGGATGCGCGGGATGCGGCGGATGCGCACGATGCGGCGGCTGCGGCGGATGTGCAAGATGCGGCGGATGTGCACGCTGCAGATAAGGAAAGAATGAGGAAAACCCCGCGGGAAGCTGCGGGGTTTTTTACATAGAGTGGGCGTTGTGAGAAATAGGGCGAACCCTTCAAATAAGGAGCCGGCGGCCTATTTAAATAAGAAGGGGGATCCGCAAATAAATGGGGAAGCCTGCAAATAAACGGCCATACCCGCATGGCTTCTCTGAAACCTGCAAGCCAGCAAAGCAACCCGCATGTTTCCTCAAAAACTTGAAAGCAAGCAAGTCATCCTGCATATAAATTTCCAAAACCTGCAAATAAAATTCAAATAGCCGCATATAAAAAACGAAAACCTGCACATAAAATCGCAAAACCCGCATATAAAGGGGGTTTTTCAACATCCAAAGCGTGTGAAAATCATTCAGAAGACATCATTTATCCCAAAAACGAGCCCCAATCCGTAACATACCGGACAATTTCTGCCGAATACATTCAAATGATAGAGGTATTTCAGTAAGGAGGGGCAGCATGGCCAATTTGAATCCTTCGGCGCGGCTGAAGGTGAACAGGGATACGCTGTATATCCCGGATCCTTCTGGCGGCGTTTATTTCCGCAACAATGAGAGCTCCTTTAAGATGGAGGGCAGTACGATTTCTCAGTGGGTCGAGAGGCTGATGCCGCTGTTTAACGGGGAGCGCCGTTTAGATGAGCTGACGAATGGTCTGACGCCTGCCTATAGGGAGCGGGTTTTGGAGATTGCAGAGGTGCTTTTGAAAAATGGGTATGTACGGGATACAAGCTATGACAGGCCGCATCGTCTAACAGCTCAAACCTTAAAAAGATATAGCTCACAGGTTGAATTTCTCGATGCCTTTGGCGGTTCCGGGGCGGCGAGGTTTGAGGAGTACAGGCAATCAAAGGTTCTGGCAGCGGGTTCCGGTCCTTTTTTTGTTTCGCTCATTTTCGCACTGCTTGAAAGCGGCCATCCTTCCTTTTCCTACCTAGTAACGGATTCTGTTCCTACAGACCGCGGCCGGTTAAATGAGCTTATATACGAAGCAGGGAGGCACGACCCTGAAGTCTCTCCTGAGGAGCTGAACTTTGAAGATTGGGAAAGTGCTGTTCAGCCGTTTGATGCCGTTTTGTACGTTTCGGGAGAAGGGAACATAGAAGGGCTGAAGGCGCTCCGTGATATTTGCCGGCAAGAGGGGAAAATTCTGATTCCCGCCCTTTTCACAGCGAATGCCGGAATGGCGGGTCCGATTCTTTATCCTGGAAGAAGCGGAGATTTGGAGAGAGCTCTCCAAACTCTTCAAACGAACAATTTTCTTGATGCTCCGGCTTCCTCGGCAGCCTCAGCGATGCTTGCGAATCTGATCGCTTTTGAGTGGCTGAAGGAAGTCACAGGGGTGAAGGACCGCGAGCAAAACCGCCAGTTCTATGTGCTGAATCCCGAAACTCTTGAGGGGCGCTGGCACTCCTTTTGGAATGAAGCGCACGGAATAGAGCGGTCAGGAGACTTGCTTCAATTTTTCAGCCGTCTCGCTTCATCGGAATACGGGGTTTTCCGCAAATGGGATGAGGGAAGCCTTGAGCAGCTGCCGCTTTCCCTGTGCAGGGTACAGCCGGTCAGTCCTGACGGGAGAGGGCTGCTTCCGGAGATAACCGTGTCAGCTATGACACATGAGGAGGCAAGGCGGGAGGCAGGTCTTTTAGGGGCTGAAGCCTTTGCCGAAGCACATACAAACGGCCATCATGCTTGCGGGGCAGGCGGGACATGGGAGGAAGCAGCCGCAAGAGGACTTGAAAAGTGCCTGCAGGCAACATTGCTGGATGAGCCGGCTGAGGCGCCGGTCTACCCTGTCGTGCTGAGAGAAGTGTCTGATGAAGAGTGCAGCTATTACCTGCAAGTCCTGAAGACAGCAGGCAGGGAGCCTGTTATCGGACTTGGACAGAAAATGTGCGGCTTTCCTGTGGTGTGGGCAGGGTCAGCTGAAGGCTGGTCGCGAAGCACAGGGCTGACGCTGACCGAGGCAGTCCGCAGCGCTTTGCTGAAGGAAGCGGAAAAACTGCAGCTCCATAGACAGGAGGCTCACGTGCTGAAGCCTTTTCTTTTGGAAAACAGTTTGCCGCTCAGCATCCCGTCCTGCAGCAGAGATGATATGAAAGAGATTCTCTCTCATGCGGAAGAGGTTTTAAAAGAAGAAGGATGGAAGCTTCACATTCAGGACGTCACGCCTGATCCAATTTTTCAGCATGGCCTTGCCGGAATTGCCGGAGTCAGCCTGCGAAAGGAGGGAGGAGAATGAGGCTTTCCATAAAAGGAAATGGGCGCTACGCTGAATTTGCCAAAGAGCATCTCTCCAGAGAATTCACCATTGTGCAGGAGGAAAAACCCGATGCCCTCCTCTTTCTGCAGGATTCTTGGGATGCAGCCGATTACGGGGAAGCAGCCAGAGAGATAGGAGTTCCTTTCATAACCAGCCATTTTTCTTATGGAGAAGGAGTGGTTGTCAAAGAGGGCTGTGCACAGTGCGCGGAAACGAGAAAGCTGATGGCGGGCCGCGACAGGGAACAGATGCACTTCTTAGCGGAAAGAACGGGAAACTCTCCTGAGGCATGGGCTGGCAGGAACGGCATGCTGCAAATGGTGCACCTGCTCCAACATGTGCTGAATCAACCTGAAGCAGGGACGCTCCATCTGATGAATTTAAAAACCTTCTCCCACTCCAAGCACCGCTTTCTGCAGGATCCTTTCTGCCCTGTCTGCGGAGACGTCCCGGAGGATACAAAAGAGGCAGCGGTCATCCAGCTGAAGGCAAATCCAAAAATCAGCACTGGCAGCTATCGTACAAGAACACTCCACGAACTGAAAGAAGTGCTGCCAAGGGATTACCTCGATTTCCGGGCTGGTCTTTTTAACGGGAAAATGGCTGACTTATCAACGCCTTATGCCGATGTGAGCGTGAACCTGCCGCTGTTTGGAGGAGACGAGGGAACAGCAGGAAGAACTTCCTCCTATGAAGTGAGCGAATTAACGGCCATTCTGGAAGGACTCGAACGGTATTGCGGCGTGGCTCCGCGCGGAAAAAAGACAGCGGTGCACTCTTCCTACAGGGAAATCAAGGATATCGCGCTTGATCCCCGCTCTGTTGGAATCCACCACCCGGAGGAGTATGAAAAGCCGGGCTTTCCATTCCGCCCGTTTGATCCTGAGCGCAAAATGAACTGGGTGTGGGGCTATTCTTTTCAAAAAAAGGAGCCGGTTCTGGTACCGGAGCTGCTGGCCTATTACAGTCTGGGCTGCGGTCATCAGGGCGGGTTTGTATATGAGACATCAAATGGCTGCGCTGTCGGAGGAAGCCTTGAGGAAGCGATTTTCCATGGCATCCTGGAAGCGGCAGAAAGGGATTCCTTCCTGTTAACCTGGTATGCGCAGCTTCCGTTACCCCGCATTGATCCGCGTTCGTCAGGCGATGATGAACTGAATCAAATGCTCGACAGGCTTCAGGCGGTATCAGGCTATGAGCTCTACCTTTACCAGTCTACAATGGAGCACGGCATCCCGAGTATCTGGACATTGATGAAAAATACAAAAGGGGAAGGGCTCAATTTAACATGTGCGGCAGGAGCCCATCTTGATCCGGTGAAGGCGGTCAAAAGCGCTGTGTTTGAACTTGCGGGCATGCTCGGGATGCAGGAGGAGCGGCTTCTTTCCAACAAGGAAAAATGCCTGGAAATGCTGAAGGATTCTTCCCTTGTGAGGAAGATGGATGACCACGGCATGCTTTACGGGCTGAAGGAGGCAGAGGAGAGGTTCAGCTTTTTAATGGATGAAACTAAGCCGATGCTGACTTTCGCAGAAGCTTTTCCGGAGATTCCGGTCCGCCGTGATCTGAGGGAGGATTTGGAGGATGTGATCAGCAGGCTGCACGAGCAGAACCTGGACGTGATCGTGGTGGACCAGACAGCACCAGAGCTTGCGAAAAATGGCCTTTATTGTGTAAAGGTTCTTGTGCCTGGGCTCCTGCCGATGACATTCGGGCATCACCTGCGGCGTATTGAGGGGCTGGAAAGAGTACTGAAGGTTCCTGCGCTCCTCGGCTACCGGAAAGAACCGCTTTTGCCGGAAGAGCTGAACCCTTATCCGCATCCGTTTCCGTAGAGGAGGCACGGCATGAACCTCGAGAAGTTTTTATACAACCTGCACTATGATACCGATCAGGCGTCGCCTCCGAACTGGCAGCCTGACTGGGAGGATGCGCCCCTTCCCTATAAGCTTTACAGAGGGCTTCCTGCTTTCCCGTTTACGGGTGATGTTCCGCTTTCTCTTCAGAAAAACGGGGAGCGGCATATTCCGGATTTTCAGCGGCTCGGGCAGTTTCTTTGGTACTCCTATGGCCTTTCAGAGGTCTCGCAGGTTATATATGAAGGAGAAGATCCAGGTGCATCAGAAGTGCACCAGTCACAGAGAAGATATCCCCCTTCAGGCGGCGGGCTTTATCCGAATGAGCTGTATGTGTATGTGCGCATGGCAGAAGTGCCGGAGGGCATCTATCACTATGACACTGCGCATCACAGGCTGCTGCTTGTCAGGGAAGGGAATGCGGATGAGTATCTTTCCAGCTGTCTCGGCCATGATGTGACATCCTGCTTTGCAGTCGGGTTTGTGTCAGCGGTGTTCTGGAAAAATTTCTTTAAATATAACGAGTTTTCTTACCGGCTTCAGGGGCTTGATGCCGGTGTCCTGATCGGGCAGATGGAAGAGACAGCAGACTATTTTGGTTTTTCTGCCTCTGTTCATTATCAATTTTTAGACAAAGCCGTGAATCATCTGCTTGGCCTTGATCCTATGGAAGAACGGGTGTATGCGGCTGTTCCGCTTTTTTTAGAAGCGCCGCAGGTAATGAAAGCTGATGCGGGCTCAGAGGAACTTTGTCAGGAAATTCCGCCTGTCAGGCCTGCCCGCTATGAACGGTCAAAGCGCATCCTTCCATACCCCGCCCTGCTTGAGACCAGTGACCTTTCTGAAATGGACCATAGCCGTTTTTTCACAACACTCCCTATGAGAAAAGGGGAATATCCAGCTGGGATACCTCTGCCGCCTGCTGGGAGGCTGCGTTATGACTTTGCGGAAGCTTGCAGAAACCGGTATTCGCCTGAGATGGACTTTCGCCTGGGGAAAATATCGCTGGGTACAGTTGGAGCTTTGTTAGGTGAAGCTTCCGCCGCTTTCCGGCATACAAATGATCTGGAATTGAGCGGCCGAACTTCTATGTATCTTTGCTGTTATAACGTGGAAGGTATCCGTAACGGCGCCTATCAATATATCATGGAGAGCCATTCTTTGAGGCTATTATCAGAAGGGGATTTTCGGTTTTATTTGCAGGAAGCGATGACACTGGATAACCTCAATCTCTATCAGGTGCCGCTCACTTTTCACATAGCAGGCGAGCGTTCGCATATGATTGATGAGCTTGGCTACAGAGGGTATCGTATTCAGCAGATGGAGGCCGGAATGATGACACAGAAGCTGCTGCTGGCGGCATCGGCACTCGGCATGGGAGGGCACCCGCTTCTCGGGTTTGATGTGAATGCATGCGACAGGCTGTACGATCTTCAGAGGGAAGGGAAAACCTGCCTCATCCAGATCCCGGTTGGACCTTATGAGAGCAGAATCTGGCTGAAAGGAAGCTTGAGGGGGTAGACTGCCCCCCTTTTTTAATGCAATACGATGGATACTGCACTGTATACGAGCAGTAATGCCATTAACATATTAAACTGCTTTCGGTAGACTGTTAGAAAGCGCTGAAAAACCGATCCGAACGTGCTCCAAAGAACGGTTGCGGCAAATCCAATAAAGGCAAGGAAAAAGGAAAATAAGAGCAGACTGCCGTTGGACGAGTAATAAGGAAGAATAAAAGCAGACAGGGCGGTAAGGCCGTATAAAATGCCTTTCGGGTTAATAAACTGCAAGACCAT
Organism: Metabacillus kandeliae; assembly: GCF_021166585.1. Taxonomy (GTDB): domain Bacteria; phylum Bacillota; class Bacilli; order Bacillales; family Bacillaceae; genus Metabacillus_B; species Metabacillus_B kandeliae. The sequence goes on along the minus strand of NZ_JAJOZE010000002.1, from coordinate 220,244 downwards.
TCCGGTGAAAAAGGAGTTTCTTTTTTGATCCTCTTCACTGCCTGAACCAGGCTTGCTTTTCAAAATTTTATAAGCGAGATACAGCATGTAAACGGCACCGAGCAACGTCATCGCCATTTCCATTTTAGGCACAAAGTTTTTCAGCAGCAGGTTGAAAAAGCTGCACAGCAGCATCAGAACAAAAAAGCCTGCTCCGACCCCAAGGCAGAACCTCATCGTCCGCTTTAAGCCAAATTGATGGGCATTCGCCATTGCCATGATATTGTTGGGGCCAGGTGTAAACGAAGTTACAAATACATAAATTAAAAATGACAGAACAGACATAGATGTCCCCCTCTTTCGTATGTTAAAATGGATGATATGTACAAGATAACGGCTGAATGCGTTTGTTATATTGTATGACATGGTCGCTATATTGCACAAGTGAAAAGAGGGACATTTTTTGGAAGAATTAAATTTAATCGTCGCTAAAAATTTAAAAAACTATAGAGAAAAGAAAAAACTGAGCCTTGAGAAGGTATCCGAATTGACAGGGGTCAGCAAAACGATGATCGGGCAGATTGAAAGAGGGGAATCAAGTCCAACGATCAGCACGGTCTGGAAAATAGCGAACGGACTGAAGATTTCGTTTACCTCTCTGATCAACCGTCCGCAGCCAGAGGCCACATTGGTGCTGAAAAAGGACGTTCAGGTTCTTTCCGACGACAACGGGAAATACCGGGTATATCCGTACTTTCCATTTCAGGATGATAAAAAATTTGAAATGTACAGCGTGGAAATGGAGCCAGAGGGAAGCCTGGAATCAGAAGCCCACAGAGAAGGAACCGAGGAATACATCACCGTCTATCAGGGTGAATTAACCATTATGCTGAATCAGGACGAATACCATTTATCACAGGGGGACAGCATTCGCTTTAAAGCGGATAAGCCACATACGTATCACAACAAAGGGGAAGAAATGACCCGGCTGAATATGATGATTTATTATTTGGATTGAACTCTTTTCGATTGTTGAAAGGAGTTTTTTTATATTACTCATCAGTTTAGAGAATACAAAAAAGATAGCAAGCCTCATTTTACACATTTTTACATAGGAGGAAGTGAACGGGCTTGTTACAAAATGAAATAAGAAGCATACCCAAGCGCTTACCTCAAATGGTGCTTCAAGTCCTTATCTCCTATTTACCGTGACTTGTCCGTATTCCTGTTTCTTTTTAATGGAGCAAAAAAAACCTATATTTCAAAAATATGGTACAATTCAGAATAGGAAGTTTTTAGGACAGAGAGGGGAACATGGGAGTTGACGGAACAGCAAAAAACAAATGTTTCTGAGCACCGGAAGGCGAAAAAATCGAGACAGCTGCGCATTAATGTTTTATTTTTCGCCGTATTTCTTGTATTTACCGTCATGGTGCTTCGTCTCGGGCTGATTCAAATTGTAGAGGGCGAGCAGTATACGAAAGCTGTCACAAAGACAGATGCGAATGTGGCACAGTATCCTGCGCCAAGGGGTAAGATTTTCGACAGATATGGAAGAGTGATGGTAGATAACAAAAGCGTTGAAGCGATCACCTATACGGCGGAAAGCAAAACAAAGGCAAATGAAAAAGTGGCAGCGGCCAATGAGCTCGGAAGCCTGATCTCTATTCCAGTGGCAGCAAGCAAGCTGAAGGATAAGGATTTTCAGATTTACTGGACTGCGGCCTATCCGAAAATGGCTGTTAAGCTGCTAACGAAGGAAGAATTAAAGAAATCTCCCAAGGAAACGTACAAGCTTCAGCTGGAGCGGGTTCCAAAAGAGGAGATTGACCGGATGAAGCAGGACAATCATGTGAAAAACATCGTGGCCATTTTTAAAAAGTTTAACTCCGGCTATGCCTACGAACCGCAAATCATTAAGTCCAGCAACACTCCTCAAAGCAAAAAACCTGCCGATCTGCTGGATGAGACTGAGCTGTCAAGGGTGGCGGAATCGCTTGACAGGCTGCCTGGTGTTAACGTGATTACAGACTGGGACCGGGTTTACCCTTTCGGTGAAACGATGCGCAGCCTTTTGAGCGGCGTCACGACACCTGAACAGGGCATTCCGCTGGAAAGAAAAGATTACTTTGAATCTCTCGGCTACGCGAGAAATGACAGGGTAGGAAAAGGATATCTCGAGTCGCAGTATGAGCAGTTTTTAAAGTCTCATAAAATGAAGGTGCAATACGTGACAGACAGCAAGGGAAATCAAATTTCAGAAAAGGTTATCGATCCCGGCAGCAGAGGCTATGATTTGCAGCTGTCCGTTGATATGGAGCTTCAGAAGGAAGTAGAGAAAATTATTAAAGAAGAGATTTACAAGGGGAAGAACACGCAGTGGAGCAGTAATGTTTCAGGCGCCAACTTAAACAGTGCGTTCGTCGTTGTGATGGACCCGCATACAGGTGAGGTTCTTAGCATGGCGGGCAAGCAAATCACAAAGGGCAGCATCCAGGAATTTTCGCCCGGAACCTTTACGACCCAGTATCCGATGGGATCTGTTGTAAAGGGGGCTACCGTGCTGACGGGGTACCGGAAAGGGCTTAGGCATGGGGAAGTTCAGATTGACGGACCATTAAAACTAAAAGATACTCCTGTTAAAACCTCTCATGGCAAAAGATCGCTGGGACCAATTAACGATATTCATGCCCTGGAACAAAGTTCCAACGTCTATATGTGGAAAACGATGATCCGGATTGTGGGCGGAGGAGCATATTATCCAGAAATGAAGTTCCCGGCAGATCTAAATGATGTGCAATATGTCCGCAATGAATTCAGCCAATTCGGACTTGGCGTAAAGACGGGAATTGATCTGCCAAATGAATCGCGCGGCCAGCAGACAAAGCCGAGCCAAATGGGTAATCTGCTGGATTATGCCATAGGCCAGTTTGACACCTATACACCGCTGCAGCTTTCCCAGTATGTTTCGTCAATTGCAAATAACGGCTACCGGGTCCAGCCGCACATGCTGTCATCTGTGCATCAGCCAACAAACGATGCAGCAATCGGACCGATGATTAAAGAACAAAACACGAAGATTCTGAACCGGATCGATAGCACCCAAAGTGATATCAACCGGATAAAAGAAGGCTTCCATCTAGTTACAAAAGGAGCGAGTGGGACAGCGCGCACAGCTTTTAAAGGAATTGATGTATCCGGAAAAACAGGTACAGCGCAGACAAATATACATGGGAAATATTCAGAGAACATCAACTTTGTCGGATATTATCCTGCCTCCAATCCAGAGATCGCCTTCAGCGTCGTCGTGCCATACGGTTACAAATCGGGTGCGAATTTAAAGATTGCGGACAGAGTGGTGAGAGCCTATATCGCATTGCAAAAGCAATACAGCCAGGCAAGGGATCCGAAAGATGTTGTGTTTAAAGAAGATGCCAGCAGCAAAGAAGTGGATAAAGGGAACTAAGCAGAGGGTGAATGCGGGGGATTTTTCATGAATCAGAAAGAATATGAATGGGTTAGAAAAACACGTCAGCTCATGCTTAACTTTTGTGAGGATATTTCGGCAGAAGACTTTTCGAGAGAGCTGGACGGGTTTGGGACGACAAGCATCAGACAGACATTGATGCATACAGCAGACTGCTATAATGCGTGGATTGGTTCCTTTGTGCTTTTGGAAACAACGAACCCAATTATCCGGAATATGCAAGGCTTGGGAATAAAAGAGGTGAGGGAGCGTTTTGAACTGGCTGATTCCTATGTGAATCAGCTGTTTCAAAGTCTCGCTGAACGAATGGATGAGCCAATTGTCCGGCCTATTCCATGGAGGGAGAGCTCGGAGGAAATAACCGATACTCCTGCCAAACTTCTGATGCATACTGTCACCCATGAATTTCACCATAAAGGGCAAGTGGCAGCGATGCTCCGTCAAATGGGATACGAGCCGCCGAATACAGATATTTTAGGAGTGAAATAAATCACAAGAAATCCCTGCTTTCAGGGGTTTCTTTTATTTCTATCGCATCCTTCAGGTACTTTGTTAATGGAAGAGCCGGTTTTAAAGGGCAGAAAGCCCATCCGCCGATATATTGAAAGAAGTGCTCGATATAATTAAAAATCCGCCGATATCCAGAAGCAATCCGCCCATATGCGATATTAGCACGGGCTCTTTTATGAGCGATTATCTAAAAATAAAGGCAGTGCCATCTTTTAAGGCACTTAAAACCGGCCCTTAGTTAATGGAAGAGCCGGTTTTAATAGGTAGGCAGCTCTCAGCCAATTTTTGAGTCTGCATCGGATCTTTTTCTGAAGACCCAGTGATCGAAACGTGCGGAAAGCAAGCAGTATAAGCCCGATTTCCAGATTTTAATGGAAACCTCTGACCATTTTTTCTGCGACTGACTATAATGCAAAAGGACTGTTTTGCTTTAAGTCAAATATCAGAAGAAATGCAGGAGGAAAAATGCCAATTCAAAACCTGATTGTGAATGGAAGTTTTGAAACCGGGACACTGGCGCCCTGGACATTCTCAGGTGCGACAGTTACCACACTTAATGCCCATACGGGATCTTTTTCAGCAAGGCTGCAGGCGGGTGCCGTTTCGTATATTTCGCAAATTGTGCCGGCCGCACCGGGAAACAGCTATGAGTTTTTAGTTTCATTGGAAAGGGCAACAGATGCCCTCCCATCATCGCCAGTACAAATTGAGGTATTGTTTTTAGATGCGAGTTTTGGCCTGCTCAGCACAGGTTTTCTTATTACTATTCCAGAAGGACATATTCCTGCCTTTTCTGATGCATCGTGGCTGGAAGTCTATGAAACGACCTCTTTATCACCAGCTGGAACAGCATTTGCTAATGTATTAATCTATACTCTCCCAGCTCCAGGAACATCTGACATATTAGTTGACGATGCTGCCCTCCTTAATGTAAGCGGCACGGGATCTACGGGAGCAACTGGAAGTACGGGAGCAACTGGAAGTACGGGAGCAACTGGCTCTACAGGTCCAACCGGTGCTACCGGAACGGCAGGAAACACTGGAACCACAGGGCCAACAGGAGGAACTGGTGCAGCCGGAGTGACAGGAGAAACAGGAGCCACAGGTCCAACGGGAGCTACTGGATCAACCGGTTCAACAGGTTTAACGGGTGGAACCGGTCCAACAGGCCCAACAGGAAGCACAGGAGCTACAGGAAATACCGGAGCGACAGGTACAACAGGTTCAACCGGAAACCCAGGTCCAACAGGCCCAACAGGAGCAACCGGAAGCACGGGTCCAACCGGCCCAACGGGAGACACAGGTTCACCAGGTTCAACAGGAGCAACCGGAAACCCAGGTCCAACAGGTCCAACGGGAGCAACAGGAAGCACGGGTTCAACCGGTTCAACGGGAGACACAGGTTCAACAGGTTCAACCGGAGCAACCGGAAACCCAGGTCCAACAGGTTCAACCGGAGCAACCGGAAGCACAGGTCCAACCGGCCCAACCGGAGCAGGTGCAACAGGAGCAACAGGAGCAACAGGTGTTACTGGTCCAACAGGAGGAGCAACCGCTGTTAACCGAATCTACGTCGCCAATCAAAATTCAAATAACATTTCAGTTATTGATGGTGTGACAAATACAGTGATTGCAACCATACCAGGCGGAAATACACCTTTTGCAGTAGCTGTTAATTCCGCGTTAAACCGGGTTTATGTAACGAACGACGGGGAAGCAGATGTGTCTGTCATTAATGGAGCAAGCAACACGATTATTGCTACGATACCAGTCGGCACTAATCCAGATGGGGCTGCCGTCAATCCTTCAACAAATACTGTCTATGTTTCCAACTCTGGCAGTAATAATGTTTCTGTAATCAGTGCGCTCAGCAACACTGTTGTTGCTACTATACCAGTTGGGGCTGTACCTCAGTTAATAGGCGTGAATCCAGCCACCAATCGAGTGTATGTGGTGAATCTTGGAGGCAATAATGTTTCGGTCATTGATGGTGTAACAAACCTGGTAATAGCGACAGTTTCCGTAGGGCTGACTCCATTTGGAATTGCCGTCAATTCAAGAAATAACCGCATTTATGTGGTGAATACCGGCACTAACAATGTTTCAGTCATTGATGGTGCGTCCAACACTGTTGTGGCTACAGTAGCAGTAGGGTCCAATCCGTTTGTTGCAGGAATTGATTTGGCTCTTAACGAAATCTATGTGGCTAATGCGGGCGTTTCCAATGTTTCTGTCATCGACGGGGTATCCAACACCATTATTGCCACTGTGCCGGTGGGAAGCGGTGCTTCGGAAATAGCTGTTAACCAGCTGACAAACAGGGTCTATGTGACAAATCAATTTGATAACACCGTTTCAGTCATTGATGCTGTGACCAATACAGCCATTACTTCCGTACCTGTTGGTGACGGACCTACTGGGATAGATGTGAATCCTTAAATAAAACGGAAGGGCTGCCCTGATATTTCAGGGCAGCCCTTTCCATTATTTTCTTCGGGTTAATGCAATAACAATTACGGCCAGGATCACAAGAATCCCGCCAATCACCCAAGGCGTAGCCGATTGGGCATTCCCAGTCTTTTCAGGCGCTGGTTTTTCTGTGTGCTCATGCTGCTGAGTCTTTTTTTCCGCTGCCGGTGCTTTTTCTTCTTGCTTCGGAGCTTGTGCTTGTTCTTTTCTGTCTATTGTAAAAGAGATGGAGTCCTTCACGTTATGGCTGTCTTCCCCGATGATATCCCAGGAAAGCTGATAGGTGCCGTTTTTCAAGTCTTTTGGGATGCTGCCGGATAGCTTGCTGCCGTCAATTTTTTGATCTGTAACCGGAATGTCATTTTTACCGTCGCTGAGAGAAATTTTGCTTGTTTCTTCTACAGGTGTGTTAAATGTCAGCTGAATTTGCGAAAGTTCACCTGTTACTGTTGCGCCAGCCTTTGGGTTGGAATCTACGAGCTTTGAATGAGCGCTGGCTACACTTAAAAAAAGCAGTAAGAGTAAAAAGACGATACTGGCTGTTTTTTTCATTTTTAGAACATCTCCAATCTTGTTAGTGGTGGTGCATCTCTTTATGGTTTTGCGAGTCTGAATTCATTAGCGGCTGCAGGTCTTTTTTTGAGAGTTTGCCGATAACCAGCTGCTTTTTAGGCATCACATGCATGCTGCGTGCTGTAACGTGAGTTTGGATAAAATAAATGCCGTTTTTTGTGAATGTTTTTTTAACTTGGTACACGCCGTCTTTTACATGAGCGGCTTTTATTAATTCGCTTTTTTGCTTGCTTCCTGACTGCCAAATCTCAAACTCCACATCTTCTGCGTCATCGACATTTTTTCCGTCTTGGGCAACTTGAACCTTCAGAAGATTGGGCTTGTTCAATTCAATCTTGTCAGGAAGAAGGATGCTCGCTTCCACCGCTTTCGGTGTCTCAGTTTCACTCATGCTTGCTGAACATCCCGCCGCTGCTATCAGACAGCATGCCATTAAAATTCTTTTATACACAGCATCGCCTTCCTTCAGTTAATCCATGCATGGAGGCTCCCCTCCCAGACTCGCATTTCCTGATTCATCTTCATTATATTTTGATAGAAAGGAGAACTAATCACTCTTTAGAGTGATTTCACGGAGGGAGTTTGACGATTTTTCAACATAAAAAAACTGCCCTGTTTGAAAAAGGCAGTTCTCATTTAGATCAGTTTCTGCTGAAAAGCATAATAGGTCAGCTGCACCCGATTGGCGAGATGCAGTTTGCTTAAGATATTTTTTAAATGGCTTTTTACGGTGTGCTCGGATATGAAAAGGGTCTCTGAAATTTCTTTGTTCGAGAATCCCTTCGCTACTAGCTGAAGCACCTCTAATTCTCTGGAAGAAAGTGGTGTTTTTTCTTCCTTTACTTCTTTTTTTTCCTGCGGAAATTCTTTTAGAATTTGATAGGCAATCTCTTTTGACATCGGAACTTCATCAAGAGCAAAGGCTTTTAAGTATTCGTACCAGGCTTCAGGCTGAATGTTTTTCAGGAGATAGCCCTGTGCGCCTTTTTTCAGAGCATCGAACAAGTCTTTAATGTCGTCTGAGACCGTAATCATCACAACTTTGATATAAGGCAGTTTCATTTTTATTCTTTTTGTCGCTTCTAAACCGTCCATAACAGGCATCTGAATGTCCATGAGGATAATATCCGGCATCAGTTCCTCGGCAAGGGAAAGAGCTTCTTCCCCGTTTACGGCTTCCCCGACAATTAGAAAATCCTCGTATTCTTCTAATATTTCCCGGATGCCTTCTCTGGCATGAATATGGTCATCCGAAAGCAATATTCGATATGGCTGCATTAAGCCATCTCCTTTTTAATTTCCATAATGGTTTCTTCATGTATGCGGCCGATCGAAAAGCTCCATCCCATTTCACGTGCTCTGTCCTGAATAATCCGAAGTCCAAAGCCCCTGCTTTCTTCTATTGTTTGTTGATTTATGCCAATGCCTTGATCTTTAATGAGGCAAATCCACCCTTTTTTTGTTTCTTTTCCCTCAATCCATACATGATCAGTGCCGGCATGCTTGATGACATTAATGAAAGCTTCTTTAATACAGGCCATCAATTCTACTTTTTCTTTTGGAGAAAGGGAGTTTTCATGAATATGCCAATCCAGATCAATGCTGACGGAATGGGTGTTTTCGAGCTCTGTGATGTTGTGCTGAATGCTGTCTGTCCAGCTGAAAAGCTCTTCATTTGACTCGTATTTAAGATTGGAAATGGCTTGTCTTGTATCACTGTGAACATGCTGCATGGTCTGCAGGGCTTTTTGAAATTCCGGATCGTGATCAAGGTCATGTTTTCTCCCGAGTTTATTCATTTTGACAGAGAGCAGAAAAAGGGATTGGGCTATACCGTCATGCAATTCTCGCGCCAGCTTTTCCCGTTCCACAAGCACCATTTTCTTCGCTTTCTCTGTCCGCAGCTCTTCCTGGATCTTTTCCAGCAGATGAAATAAATGCCTGACAAAGATCAGCGTGATCACAAAAACAAGAATAGGGGAAAGAATGTTTCCGGCCTCCATTGAGATATAAGGGAGCAGGAACGCATGCCTGGTGTACTCCCATAACGCAATCGTGAGAGTAGGGATAATAAGAATCAGCCACTTAATTTGATTGTATTTCAACGTTTCGACCTCTTTTTGCTAATGATGGATAAATTCATAGTAGCATAGTCTTTCCGTTGGAATCATGACAATTATTTGAAAAGGAAAAACACAAAAAAAGTGCAAATGAATAAAATGCCTATAGGCTTACTGTGCCGTATTTTTTGGAAAAAGAGGTGAAAGCAGCTGTGCACTCCTATGCAGATCAATCATCGCAACAGTACACCTTCGACTTAAACAAAAGCCCGCTGTTCCAAAAAGACAATCAAAATTACATTAATATTGCGGGAAATAAGCAAGTCAATTCATTAAAAAACACATCGTTGTTAGATATTTTTTTCACACGCGGCAATGTGATTGAGCCGCATTACCATCCAAACGCAGCGGAACTCGTTTATTGCATATCCGGTTCTGTTGGTGTTTCCATGATGAACCCTGCCACAAGCCAATTTCAAACGTTCACTATTACCCCTGGTCAAATAGCCAATGTCCCGCAGGGCTGGTGGCACTTTGAAATCGCCAATGCTGACCAGACGCATATCCTCGCCATTTTTGATGCGCCGAATCCGGAAGTTGTGCTGGGCTCAGACATTTTGAAATTCACTCCTGCCTCTGTTATGGCGCACACTTACTGCCTTGATGAAAATCAGTGGAAAAAGACGACCGCGCCCATTCAGCCTTCCACCTATATCGGACCATATGCAAACTGCAGTCAGCAAGGCAGCCGCACAGGACACTACCTGCCGTATCCACCTTATCCGTACAGGGAACCATTTCATAGATAGAAATACAGTCATTTCTCATAGTCTGTAACTTTACATCCCCTCAAACCTCTTATAAAATAAAGTTTCCTATGTTTGTACTCTGAAATAGGAGGCAAAAGAGTGTTTGAATTAAAAAAGATTGAGTTAACGGACGCGATGCCGCTCCGCCAAAAGGTTATTATGCCAAGTGCAAGCCTTGAAGACTGCCGGTACTTAGGAGACGACCATAAAGAAACGATGCATATCGGGGCTTTTGCAAAAGAGCAGCTGGTTGGGACAGCTTCCTTTTATAAAGAGCACAATGCAAAGCTGAAGGGCGGGAACATGTACCGCCTGCAGGGGCTTGCGATTGATCCGGAGCACCGCAATGAGCTGAGGGGACAGACGCTGATTTTATTTGGAGAAAATCTGCTTGCTCAAAAAGAAATCCATATTCTCTGGTGCAAAACAAGAGCCTCCAACCTGCCATATTATGAGCATCTTGGCTTTAAGGACAGCGGGGAAAGATACAATCATGCTGAAAAAGGACTTCAGGTATTAATGGTAAAGCATATTTTATAGAAGAAAGACTCCTTGCAAAAGGAGTCTTTTCTCATTAGTTCACTAATCGGCCCTTGTCAACCCAGTATGACTTCCGGATCAGCACCTTCTGAATTTTCCCTGAAGCGGTTTTTGGAAGCTCCTCAATAAATGAAACGCTTTTCGGTGCTTTAAAATGGGCCAGCTTGCCGCGGCAGTAATCCATCAGTTCCAGGTCTGTCAGTATCGCGCCGTCTCTTAATACAACGACAGCATGCGGGACCTCGCCCCATTTATCATCAGGAATGGCCACGACCGCTGCTTCGAGGATCGCCGGATGCTCGTACAAGGCGCCCTCCACCTCAATTGAAGAGATATTTTCTCCGCCGCTGATGATCACGTCTTTCTTGCGGTCAACAATTTCAATGTTGCCGTTTTCGTCCACAACTGCCATATCCCCCGTGTAAAGCCAGCCGTTCCGAAGGGTTGCGCTTGTTGCTTCTTCATTTTTATAATAGCCTTCCATCGTGTTGTTGGTGCGGGTAATAATTTCTCCAATTGCCTTGCCGTTATGCGGCACTTCATCACCGAGTTCATCGACAACCTTTACTTTGCTGCCAATCATCGCATAGCCTGCTTTTGCTTTCAGGCGGTACCTTTCTTCAGCAGAGAGATCCAGGTCCATTGACCGCAGTTCTGATGTTGTGATCAGCGGGGCAATTTCTGTCATGCCGTAAACCTGTACGAATTTCCAGCCTAGCGTTTCCTCTACTTTTCTTACAAAAGCAGGAGGGGGAGCAGAACCGGCAATCACCACACGAACGTCCTGCGGAATATTCGGCTTTTCTTTTTCAAACGCCTCAATGACCATATTTAACACCGTCGGAGCCATATGGAGGACGGTTACGCCGTACTTTTGAATTTTTTCCAGAATCAGCTTCGGATCTGTCCTCCTGAGCATAATTTGGCTGGCGCCGTTTGCCGTATAGTAGAAGGGGGAGCCCCAGCCGTTCACATGGAACATTGGAAGCACATGGAGAAGGGTATCCTTGTCAGTGACGCGCAAATGATGCATCGCAGACATCGCATGCAGGTAATTCGCCCGATGGGTCAGCAGAACCCCCTTAGGATTTCCCGTTGTGCCGCTTGTGTAGAGAAGGGAGGCAATATCCGATTCCTCCAGAGAAACATTTTCAAAAGGAGCATCTGAAAAAGAGGAGAGCCAGGCCTCATAGCTTGGAGCGCCTTCAGTTTCCCCGCCATGTACAAACACATGCTCAAGGCTTGGAAGATTCGGCAAAGTAGGCTGTATCAAAGGAAAAAGAGTATAGTCCGCAAAAAGAACTTTGCTTTCACTGTGCTCCAAAATAAACTGATAATCACCTGGCTGAAGGCGTGTGTTCAAAGGCGTCATTACAGCTCCAGCCTGAAAGACACCATAAAAGCCTTCAAGCATTTCAGACGAATTCGGCGCTAAAAACGCCACCTTATCTCCTTTTTCAACCCCCAATGAAACAAGCCCCCTGGAAAGCTGGTTACTCCTTTTCTTCATTTCGCTGTACGTAAAAACACGATGATCATCAAAAATCGCTTTCTTATCCCCATATAAGTCGGCAGCTCTGTCGAGAAAATCAGTCAATAACAGCGGTACATGCATGAAAAAGACCTCTCCCTTCGTAATGATAAAGCGTTTACATTACAGTATAGAGAGGATTTTGCTGTATAGCAATTACAAGAGGGAGATTGGCAGATTTGGAACAAGAAGAGGGTGTGGAAAAATCAAGAGATTTAAATTAGAATATATTAGGTAAATATAACTATTCAAAGGAAGGTTATTATGCCTCTTCAATTAATGAAGCTGTTTGACGGATATGTGAAAAATTATCATACACTGAAATTAACTGTTAACCATGGAAAGCACTCCTTTACAATGACGGAAATTGAGTATTTTTCCCGACTAGGATCCATGATAGGTTATGATCCATTTACAGAAGATACATGCAACGGCAAGTATCGTCCAATGGATTTAACCTGGTGGGATAACTATGAAGATGATCAATGGAATGACTTTATTCTGCATTTAGAACGGGAGAATTATTTTAACAAAGATGTAGAAACCCTGCATAAACTTTTTGATGAAAGGGACATGCTGAGTCCTCAAAATGCGATTGGGATTCTAAAAGTCCAGACTGAAGAGAAAATGGAAGAACTGATTGTTAAAGCGAAACAAATGTCTAAATTAGAGAATGTATTACTAGTCTTTTGGCTGAATGCTGAAGTCCATGCTGTTTTATTAAATAAAGATAGAGAGATAGAAAGAAAAACGGCATATCTTGCTGATATTGATGGCAACTATTATATGACGTACAAAAAAGTAATACCTGTTCCGGAAATTTAGTCGCAAAAAAACCGCTAACCAAGCGGTTTTCCCTTTATCACGGCATAGAATGAACAATCGAAGAAATAACAATTAAAGCAACAGCCATGCAAATACTTAACAGAAACGATCCAAAGGCAACCGCTCTGCTGGCTGCTGCTGCTTTGCTGTCAGGCTTTCCTAAAGCAAAAAAGGAAATGAAGCCGACAATGGTTGCGGCAAACCAGACGATCAGGATGTTGCCATTTGATAGTGATGGCCATTGAAAAATGGATAGAAAAAGAATATATAATAGGGCAGCAGCTGATACAAATGTTAGAGCAAGAATGATTTTTTTCATTGGTTCCCTCCTTGTTCTATTATAGCTGGTTGGTGTAAAAAAATGGATAGAAGAGTTAGGCGATTATGTAGTATTTGGACAATCACCATATAAAAAAGGAACACTCCCCATATCCAATGGGAAGTGCTCCTTTTTTTATTAGCATTATTCATTTGCTGCTGTTTGCAGCTTTCTCTCTTTCAATTCACCTGGGCGGATCCAAGTGACGTTATCATCCGTCCCAATCTGTTTCTTTAGGCTGTTTTGGATCTCCTCCATATGCTGAAGAATGGTGTCTGCTGTTACTTCAAGCTCCATCATGTAGGATTGCTGCTCCATTGTCATGCCTGCAGAACCTTCTGTTGCGGTGCTTAAGTTTTCAGCAAGCTGAACGATGGCAGCCATTTGATCTATTAAAAATTGGTTTTCTGCTTCTACTTCTTCTGAACTTTTTTTCACGAGTTCTGATTGGTCAGCTACTCCGATTATGGCTGTTTTAACATCCTGGAAAATGGACTGAACTTCTTTGTTTTTGAACTTTCCTTCTTCGATGACTTCCCGGTTCAGGCTGAAGGCGTCTTCCTGCTCCTTCATTTTGATATGGACGCTTTCGATAATGGTTTCGATCGCGACAGCACTGTCTTTAACCTGTGCGGAAAGCTTCCGGATCTCGCCGGCAACGATGCCGAAGCCTGCTCCATGCTGGCCGGCCCTTGCTGCTTCAATGGCCGCATTTAAAGCGAGCAGGTTGGTCTGGCTTGCAATGTAGTCAATCGCGCCCAGTGCCTGTGTGACTTCTTTCATTTTTCCCGTGAGCTCATCATTGTAAGAGGACAGCTCGTCGGTGCTCGCCATAATCCTTGAGAAGGCTTCACCAAAGGCGTGAGACTTTTCAAGCCCTGATGCAGATAAGTTTGTAACATCCTTCACGGTTGAATTGGTTACTTCAATAATGGCATCAAGATTTTGAATCATGCCGTTGATTTTACCGAGACGTTCGCCGAATGTAATAATGACTTCCTTCTGATGGTCAATATCCTGGCCCATCCCCATGAGCTGCATCGTAACCTGCTCGGTAGATGTGCTCACCTGGGAGTTCATCGTCTGAAGGTGCTTGCCGTGAGCTTCCAGATGGCGCAATTCTTCCAGCGCAGCAACCATGTTTTCATTATCCGGCGCCTCTTCTGTTTCAGGAGAAGAAGGACTGCTATTACGAAAAAGGAAAAATGAAAGGATGCCTGTAAAAACCAATGTTCCTAAAAGGGCTGCCCATAAGGCGGGAATAAAGTAATTATAAAGGGAGAGAGCAGCCTCTGCTGCCAATAGACCAATGAAGGGAAGAATCTTTCTTTTCATATCGCAAATCTCCTTTTTTGCAATGCTCCCTTTAGCTTGATGGCAAAGGGAATGCCGATCAGGTAAACGAGAGAGATTTTCAGCAGGTTAAACGGTAAAACGACAAACAGCACAGCACTGCTAAGATTCTTCACAAAAGGGCTGAATGGCGTAAAGGCGCCGAGATACTGCGCTGTGCTTAAACCGAGCAGCTTCATAATGGCGGGCAATATAAAATACAGGTTCAGCGCATACATAGCAGCAAGGAAAAGAATGATGGAGCCAGCGAAGCTTTTCCAATCCAACTTTTTTCGCCAGAGGAAAAAAACAGAGATAAGGCCGATCATAATCGAACCGGAAAGAAAATTGGCCAATTGTCCGATCGGCAGACCTGCGTAATTTCCGTGCAGCAGGTAATCCAGAATATTTTTGACAAGCTGGACAACAATGCCGGCAACCGGACCGAGAATAAAGGCAGCGGCAAGAGATGGCAGGTCGCTGAAATCCAATGTCAAAAAGCCCGGGAATAAGGGGAGCGGTATTTTAAAGTAATATAGCAGAAGGCTGATGGAAGACATCAGGGCAATCGTGATCGTTTTCTGCAGCTTTGGCATGTTTATAGCTCCTTTAAATAAACGGCAGCTGCAGGAGCTGCCGTTCTGTTGGTTTATTTCAGCACAAGCCCTGAAGTGTGAGGTTCTAAAAGCTCAACGGCTTTTTTCACCACGGCAGGGCTTGATGTTTTGATTCCTCTGAATTTGCGGCCCTCTTCCACTTTGTGAACGCCAAAGCCTTCCAAATCGTAGGCCACCATCATTGATTTAAAAACGGGGGTGTCGATGACAAGAAACCATTCTCTCATGAGCTCGCTTCTTGGCGGCAGGGCAATGTAATCGATGCCGTCTGCCGGATCCATTTTCATGTCAGGCTCTCCGAAAATATGCACATTGGAATACTCTGTCATTGCCTGAAACCGATCCAGGACATTCACGGTGCGGGAAAACTTTTGAAATCCTGCATATACATTGCCTTTCAGCTTTTTGGAAAGCACCATGTTTTCCATCATCAGGCACATGTACTCAAGCTGAGGGACACTTGTTTCATACTTAAGGGATTGGGCATTCAGCCGGCTGAGGGAAGCATTTTCAAGCAGCTCTGTTTCTCCTTCAACAGCTCCAAAGCATTCGTGAAATAACGACAATTTTCTTAGATCCATGACTCTTCCTCTTTTCATTAATAGTTAATTTGTACTACTTTCAGTGTAACTCATGTTGGTTAGAACTGCCTAATTTGAACTCTCTATCTTTATATCGGATGTTTGGAATGGTTATTAATGGTATATTAAAAGAAATATAATTGGAGGAATTTTACATGGACGGAGTAACTTGGGCCGTTATTATCTGCATGATTTTAGCTGGCGGAGCATGGATCTGGTATTATGTTGCCCTTGGCTACAGAATTGCACGGGAAGAAAGAGAGGCGGGAAGGGACTTAACACATGAAATTAATCCGTTTAGCGGCTCGGCGAAAGGACCGGAAAAAAAGAAGCGCAAATGAAAAAGCAGCCCTTTAGCCAGGCTGCTTTTCACGTCTTATTCCGGTGCGGATAATTCTTTAATTTTGCCTACCCAATCCTTCAAACTTTTGAATTCATTTGGATGAAAACCGAAGTGCTGCTTAATCAAGCGAATTGATTCCTGCTCTTCTTCCTGAAAAACCCCGTCCGCATAGATGAGCCTTAGTATTTCTGCCAAAACAATATTTTTGGAACGCTCATCTTTAAACAAATGAAGAATTTCTTCAATGGCCAAACCCTTCACCTGATATTCCTCAAAGCCCATTTCTTCTCTATATTTTTTGAAAACCGTATGTTCAAATATCGATAACTTTCCATCAACCTTTGCAATCAGAGAAGCCAATTCAAGAAATGCGGCCTTCTCTTCTGGCTGCAATTCATCAAGGAACATGCTTCATCAACTCCTATTCATCATTACCCTATATACGTACAGCATTGGCTTTGGCTTCATTTTTATTATATTTTCAGCAGAAAAACAGGTGAGGAAAAGCAAAAAAAGCGGCTGAATAAACCGCCTTTTATGCATCTGTGCTCTTAAATTCGATACCCTTTTCATCCATTAAATAGGCAAGAGCCGTCCGGAAAGTCGAAAAGGTATGAAGCTCTTTAATCGATTGAAGTCCTGAATGAACAAGAGCTTGTGTAACAGCAGGGGTGAACCCGACGTAAAGAGTTTGCGCCCCCATTAGAGTCAGAGCAGAATTAATATGATTAATGTACTCTTCAAAAACCTCCAGCTCTCCAATCTCATTTTTTGTGATCGCAGAAAAGTCAATGATAACCGTATTGGTCTCCTGGGAGCTGGAAACACTAAGAATCTTTGAAATAATGGCATCAAAGCGCTCAGGATACAGCCTCCCTACAATCGGTATCAGAATCGTATCTGGGACAATAGAGGGAATAACGGGTGCCGAAATCTCTTTGATTAAATTTTCATACTGATCAACCTGTTCTTTAAGCTGGCGAATTTCTTCATGGAGCTTCTCTGTTTCGTTAATATTGGGATCCATTTTAAACCTCTCGTTTGTGTGGATTATGATTATCTTAAATTATAGCAACTTTTGTGAATAATAGCTTTCCTCAGGTGAATTCTTGTTGGATGGAGTGAAAATAATGTCTTGCGAAAAAGGTTTAGGATAATTTTTCAGGGGTAAGCAGGCTGAGGAAGTTCAGGAAGTTATGCCCAGTTTCTAGCCTTTTCGCAGAGTCCGCTGTCCTCAAGGCCTTTTGTAGAGTAAAATAGTCTGGAGGCTGACAAATTAGGAGTGAGTTGATGGAAGAGGAAGAGTACGACAGGCTCCTGAACATCTCGACTGGGATGAGCTTAAGAGACAGAAATCATGTAGGAAATTTTCATTATCATCCATACGAACCAACACCGTATGAGGCACTTGAAAAGCTGTTTTCACAATATAAAATGAAGCGCAGCGACCAAATCGTGGACTTTGGCTCAGGCAAAGGGCGGCTGATGTTCTATGTGAATCATCTGTTTCAATCACATGTGGCTGGCGTTGAAATGGATGAAGAACTGCACTTGGAGGCACTTATGAATAAAGAATCCTATAATGGAAATGACGCCGATAGGATTCAGTTTTACCATTGCTTTGCCGAGGATTACAGCATTCAGCCGGGTGACAACCGCTTTTATTTTTTTAATCCGTTCTCACCCCAAATTTTTTATAAAATCGTCACCAACATCATGCGATCGCTGGAGGACCATGAACGGGATGTGGAGCTGCTGCTTTACTATCCTTCTGAAGAGTACATGCTCTTTCTCGACACTCAGACGGCTTTCCAGCTGAAAGAAATAATCGAGCTCTCAGGACTCTATGAAAAAGATCCTTCTGAAAAGTTTTTGGTATATAACATGCCGTATTAAAGCTTGCCTTAAAAAGGTAAGTTTTTTTAATTATGGGTTAATTTACCTTGGGTGTGGGTAAAGAAATAGGAGAAAAACCAGTACATAAGACGGAGGAAAGAGATGAAGAGACTTGAAATTTACGAAAATAAAACAAAGCTTGGAATGCTGCTGGGATTAACCATTCTGATTGCCATCGGATTTTTAATTCCGGTTATTCTTTATGCAGTTGACCCTGAATCAATCGGACTCACTTTTTTTATTCTTTCATTGGTAGTTGTAGCTCTGACAATATGGGCCATGACCAAAGCGGTCGCCCGAATAAAGAGCAAAAACCCTTACCTGATTTTTGAAAATGATGCCATCACTATCTACCCGGCTCCAAACTTCCCTCAAAAACTTTCTCATTCAGAGATTGACGGAGTGGTACCCTATCAACTGAATGGACAAAAATTTATAGGAATTGTATTGAAAAACGAAGACGAGCACCTGGAAAAGATGCCGCCCAAAATAAGAAGAACAGCCAAGTTCAGCCGCAAATCAGGTTTCCCGGCCTTGAACGTTCAAGTAAATTACCTGAAAAAATCCGATCTGCCAGCAGTACTGGAGCAGTTTGAAGCTATTGGGCTTCCGCTGCAATTAGAGATAGCGGCTGCGGAGAGGAGTAAGTAGCATAAAGAGCAGGTGAACTGCTCTTTTTTAGTATATTACAAAACCATATAATGGTATAATATTGAATATACTTACATTTTATTAGAATAGGAGATCTCTTATGTACATGCTGATTACATTGATTCTGGCAGGGTTCTTTATTTGGCTTCGGGCAAAATATACAGTTATCTCCATAGAAGAAGGAGAATCCAGACAAAGTGCCTCTGTAACTTGCCCTAGCTGCAAGCAACAGGTAAGGCGAGGGGAAGGAGCACCTTTCTGTTCGAAATGCCGGAAGTTTTTTTAATTAGTGGGTGTGCAGGTGACTCCTGCACACTGAGGAATAGGATTACCTCGGTGAAATCAACTCAAAAACACCCGGATAAATGACCCCATTACAAGGTAGAAAATTTCTGCAGCAGCGACCATTAGAAAAATAATCATCAGCAGGAATAGTCTTCTCACAATCCAGTTATGATGCAATAGCTTACTATAAAAAAAGGGGCCAATCCCAAAAAGTAAAAAAAGAGCAGCATTCCAGGCTTTAAACAAACCATTTTTCGGCTGTTTTATCATACCATTCTCAAATTGCCTAAATAAAATGTTCCCTAATAGGAAAAGGCAAAAAGCATATGTACATTGAACAATGAGAACAAACAGGATGATCATCTTAGTTAATTCTGCTATTTCTTTCATGGTTTGAACTCCTCTAATATAGCTCCTAATATGTTTCCTCCATTGAAAAAAACTGCAGGAGGCACCTGCAGCCTGTTCGCCTACTCAGCAGTATTTGCTGCAATAAACCCTACACCATTCACCCGCTGTGTCCATTCTTCTGCCTGCTCCAGGGTAACCGCTACAGGATAGGCCGGATCCTCCGTATATTCGGCAATCCATACGCCATTATCAGAAGGAAGAAAAAAGATTATATTTTCGAGGTATGTATCTTCTTCGCTTTCGGCAAGAACAAAATTTGAGATATTGAACAAGGACCAGTTATTTTCTTTTAGATCCGCAGTGAATTTGTGATAAGCGCTTTTGTGCTGCTCTGAAAATTCCCTGCCATTCAGGACTTGTTCTGCATTTTCTGCCTGGCTTAAGGCATCAAATTCCGCATCGGTCAGCGAGAAAGAAGAAGAAGAGTGGTCGCCTGTTATTTCGAAATTGTAATACTCTTTAATAAGGCGGGGAATCTCCTCAGCTTCAGCGAAAGAAAAGTCGTGAATGATATCTTTATAGATGCTATGAACGAGCCAAGTGTTTTGCTGAACTTTATGAAACACGAATGAGCTGCTGTATAGAGGGTTGGAGCAGCGGATCATTCTTCGGGATTCAGCGTAAGCCTTAATAAATTCCTGCATATTATCTGTTAAAGGATTCAATCCGTTTGCTTCTCTTTCTTCGTTCCAAATCCCTTTCATGATCAGGTGCGGGATTGTTACATCTGTAGCTACATTCCATTCTGCTTCCGTCCGTTCACTGTAGGACGCTGCCGCAATTCCTTTAGCAAATTCAGGATAGCCGCTAAGGGAGGCGAGCACAGCCAGTTCTTCTGTTGTGCAGGTGAATTGGAAATCCATATGATACGCTCCTTTCAAATTGAAAGATATGAGAGAATAAGATCGATAAAATAACTGAGCACTAGATAAACTAGGAAACTCAGAACCGCCATTCCCATGAAAATAAATAAAAACAAGATCTTTCTCTTAATAAAAGAATAGTGCTGAAGCCTCTTGTAAAAGAAAGGGCCGATTCCAAAAACTAATGTAAAGAAAAGGTTTAATCCTTTAGGCACTAGGTGTTTTGGTTTTTCAAAAGTGCTCATTTCGTAGTATTCCAGTAGCGTATTTCCTACAAGTAATAAAGCAAATGCATAAGCACATTGAGAAGTTAAGAGAAGAGCAATAATATCGTGAACCATTACATTATCCCATCAACTTAATGTACTGTCATAAGACCAAGCAGGCCTTTAAAAACAAAATAAATGATTACGCTGCTGATAATCATAAGCAAAAACCAAGGGACAAATAAAAGCCTTCTCATGATCCAGTTATACTGATGTACCTTTTTGTAAAAATAGAATCCGGCACCCATAAGAATGTAAAAGACAGCATTGTAGGATTTGGTAAACCAATTTTTAGGATTAGATACTAAAGCATCTTCATAATATTGCAAGAGAGTGTTGCCTAATATAAACAAACATCCTGCGATTGTACATTGAGCAGATAGAAGGAATACGATGAATAATCTTATAATTTCTGGTGCTTCTTCTAGAATCATAAATATAACCTTTTAATAAGACAGCAGTCTGATTAAATGGCTAAAAATGTTGAAAAATATGATGCTTACAATCCCGAACAGCAAGAAATAAAGTAAATATAAAAGTTTTGAGACGAACCAGGAATGGTTGGCAGTTTTTTTATAAATATATGGGCCAACACCAACAAAAAATTTCAGAAAAAAATTCACGGATTTTTGCAAAAAATTTTCTGGATTTTCAAATATACCCCATTCATAATATTTAATTTGCACTTGACCTAATAGTAAAATAACAAAGGCATAGGCATTTTGAGCACATAAAATTAAGATAAGGCATAGTTCAATAACTTCAATTATTGCAATAGGTATCATCATGTCTCTCCTTTTGTAGTAGATGCTGCATTAGTTGAACCAGCCTTTAATAGAATGAAAGGTGTTTTCTACCCCTTTGCTTAATTCTTTGTATCCTTTTTTAACCAGCTTTTCCCCTTCTCCAAAAACCTTTTCCCCAATATCCTTAACTTTGTCGCCTACTACGGAACTGGCTATACCGCCTGCTAAACCACCGACTGCACCTCCTACTATCGTTCCAACCGGACCGCCAATCGCTGTACCTGCGATAGCGCCGATTTCTGCCCCTGCACTAATTGCAGCCATATCCGTTGCAATTCCGGCGAAGGTGCGTCCGGCTCTTTCTGCATAAGTTTTGTTGGCATTCTCTGGACTGAATAATTCTTCTGTGTTTCCAATGATGGAAATTGCTGTTGCAGCTCCAGGCACCAGCTTTGCTGCATTTCTAAATCCTTTTGCATCCATAGCTGTTTTTAAAATATCTTTAGATCCAGTTTCAATCCTAGCTTTTAGTCCAGTTTTAAAAGACTTCCCATCAAGCCACCCATTAAAGTTTTTCGGATACCCCATGACATGCTTAAGCAGATGTGCAGGGCTTTGATACGTGCTGCCGTACTTATAAGCCAGCTTAAGAAAGGGGTTTGACGGTTCAGGGGCTTTTAAGAAATTACGGATCATTTTAGCCCATTTGTTGCTGTATTTTCCTTTTGAAGTCCATGATGGATCTGTGCTCACTGTAAATTTATATCTACCACGCAGCCGGTCCAGAAGGCTGGGTTTTACTCCGCCTTTATATCGTATTTTTAAATGCTTTGAAAAGTAGCTTGCTGTGCCTAGTGATCCCAATTGGGAAAGGATTAAAGCATTATCTGCCCAGCTAAGGTTCTCATTTAAAGTGGAAAACGGAGAAGTGAGTGTTTCACCCAGGCTGGTTATTCGCTTTTTAAACAAATCCCCTTTCAAATCATCATACTTCTTAGCTTCCGAAAGCTGAGAAGGGGAATAGCTGCCAACGGATAATTTTCCGCTTTTGTACATTCCGGATATTTCATTGATCGAGCTTTTTAATTTATGTATGTTTTGTTCTGATGATGATAGAGAGGAGGAGGTTTGGCTGTCAAAGTCGCTGAGCTGTTCTATGGTTTCTTTGATGTGTTTCTTTCCTTCTTCCACTTTATCAAGGACTTCTCCGTCGTCAAGAGGCGAAAGCCAGGCAATTCCGCTTAAGCTGTCAATTATTCCATTGGCTTCATCTGTCAGGTCTGCTGTGTAGTTTTTCGTTTTATCCAGTCCGTTTTTTAGTTCGCTCTCCAGAAATCCTTGATGAATATGAGCGGATTTGTCAGATTCGAGGTCGCTCAGCCTTGCTTTCATATCATCAAGAAACTGGGAGAGGTCGTCGAATAAGTAATCATAATAGGATAAGATTGGCTGATGAACATCCCCATAATAGGAACGGATCGCTTGCCCGCCTTTGCCTGTCAGGCTTGTACTCAGGCCTTCAAGGCTTGAAATGCTTTTTGACAGCTTGCTGAGCTGCTCTTTTTGGCTTTTTATCTCTTTTAAAGTATTCTGAATTCCCTGGTTCAGAGAGTCGGCATCCAATATTTTCATGAAATTCTGACCTCCATCAAGCTATTTAATTGAAGCGGCAAGCTTCTCATCTTTTTCCTTCATGGCCTGAACCGATTGTTCGGTGGCTTCAATGTTTTGCAGAAGCAGATTTTTGTAAGCTTCCGCTGATTCCTGAAGCTGGCTGTGCAGAGCTTCTATCTTTTTAACGGCTTCCAAGAGATTTCCGCTGGCAAAATCCTTTGGCAGGGAAGAGCGGAACGTTTGGGCAGACGATTTTATCTCAGAGAGGGCATCGCTCACCGGACCATAGTCTATTTTGATTTCTTCGCTCATACAGCTGAACGTCCTTTCTTATTGGGCTTTTGCTTTTCTTGCTTCCTGAGCTTTGATATTCGCTTCTTCAGCTGTTATCTGCTGCTTAAGCATCGCTATTTGGTTTTTTGCATTCGTGATTTCTTTTTCTATTTGCTGCAGGGTGCCTTCCAGCTGAGTGTCGCTTATATGAAGATAGCGTTCTTTCAAATCAGTGCGGATCTCCTCAAAATCATCCGCATGTTCGCCCTTGTATGTTTTGCCGGAAAGAGCAGGATCTGTGCAGAGATGGGCTTTCGCTTTGAATTCAGACTGAATGTCCTCAAGCTTTGGTTTGGCAGCTTCAAGCTTTGAAAGCTTCTCTTCAGCCTCCCGCAGATTTTCATTCAGCATAGATATGTACGACATTCTCCAACAAAACCTCCTTTATTGATGAAATAGGAAGAAACTAGCAATCATTATTCTATGATATAGGATGGAATTAGGGTGATTGAATGGGAAAATCATCATTATTTAAGGAAATATCAGGGGACTTTTGTCACTTTTTGCTACTATACCCGGGAGATAAGGCAGAATAAACCAGGAAAATAAAAAAGCAGCTGAGACAAAGTGTTGTGTCAGCTGTTTCTATTTTCTTAATGATCCCTAGGCACTATAATTGAAAAAAATACATAATTTATCGGAAAAGCAGGTTGAAGGAATAAGGCTATAGGTCTTCTTTTCGCAATTCCATTAAAGGAAACATCTGTAAATTAGTAAAAGAACCGAAGAATTGTTCAGGGTGGATGTTTTCCTCGTTTAATTCCCTGTCAGGGATATAGCCAAGCTGAATATCCTGATACAGGATGCTATTAAGCTGGTCAGGGTTCTGCTTTTGCATGGAAGTAAGAAAGTCTATCCATTCTTTTGGCAGAGGAACGGCTCCATAAGATTTTTGCGTTAGAGCAACGGTTTTATTCATTTGGATTTTTGGCTGGTAGGTTGCCCTGTCAGCAGAACTGCTGTAGCCTCTCTTCATCAGCAAGTAAAAATCTAAGGAATGCAGTTTCTGCTCTGGGGCAATATTCCATACAATCCGATAGGATGAAGGGTCATTCACATCGGTCATCCAAATGTTTGGCCGCAAACTATTTTCGACGCCTTTCAGTTTCCACTGATGGAACTCCCATTCCCAGTAACTAAGCCCATAATTTTTCTGCTTAGAAATATACGGGACAAGCATATGCTTGTTATCAATCGCAACAACGTCCTGTATCTCACGGGCATATGCCCTTGGAGAGGACTTGTTGATGCTTTCTACTGTTTGATCCTTTTCTAAGAAGGAATCAGGCTGTGAAAAGAAGAACCAGTAAACCAAGATGAGTACACAGATGGCTGCTGCAGCAACCCAAAGCATGGGCTTTTTCATTTATTAACGTCCTCCTTCAGGATCGAAGCCGCAGTACGGAAATAGTACTGCTTTCCTCCATTTGTTAGCAAAAGGCCCTTTCCATCCTTTTCAACAAACACGAGCGGCTGAAAATTACTGCCCCATTTGCTTTGCATTCCTGTCAGCAGGAAGGGAAACCGTTCTGAACGCTGATGAGCTTCTGATCTTTTAGAAGCCTGCTCATACCACAAATCACTTTGGATTTTTTCTTCTTTAAAAGAATGAACCTGTTTTAATAAGCTTTCTTTATCCAGACTGTATTTTACCGGCACAGGAACGCTTGAAACAACAGCAGCTCTCTCCACATTTGAGAGATAAGTAGACGGCTTATTCTCTGGATAGACAACATGAAACAGACCCAAGGCCAGCAGCGAAAAGGCAAGAAAAAGAAAATTGGATAGGAATCCGAGCCAAATGAAACGGCGATAGGTACTCCAGCCGCCTTCTCTATTTTTTAGCCACAAGTAGGCAATCCCGGCGCCAAGAGGCAAAATTGGCAGCCCAATAAGAGTGCCCATAATGGGGAAATTAATATTTATGGCAAAAAGGCCGGCTAATCCCGCGGCCATTGCCTTCCATATTGGCGGCTTCTGAAATTGTGACTGAAAAATTCGGTTAGCAGCATAGGCGATGACACAGTAGGCCAGTAGCGTTGCAATGATCGAAATCGGGTTATCAGGATAATTAATGGATGTGTTCAACAATTATTCTTCTCCTTTTAAAAACGCTCATAAACCTAATTTTACCATAAATGTTAATGAAGGTTTGAGCCTGATTTAAACGAATTCTTTTAAAATGATAGAAAAATAGAGGGGGATGGGAAAATGGCATATCAACTGAAAACAAAAGAAACGGACAGCAGTGTAATCGAGTTTATTGAAAAAGTCGATAGCCTCAAAAAGCGGGAAGATGCTTATTTGCTGTTGGATCTTTTTACCGAAGCGACAGGATATAAGCCAAAGATGTGGGGATCGAGCATCATTGGGTTTGGCGCTTATCATTATAAGTATGAATCGGGACATGAAGGAGATGCACCACTGGTTGGCTTTTCTCCGCGAAAAGCGAAAATCAGTCTGTACTTTGCCACAGGGGATCCAAATCGCGAAGCAATGCTGAAGAACTTTGGGAAGCATACGACAGGGAAAGCTTGTGTGTACATTAATAAAGTGGCGGATATTGATACGGATGTTTTGAAGGATATGATCAGGCAGTCTGTGAGCTATTTGAAAGAGAATCATACAGTGATATAGAAAAGAGCTCGGAGATAGGATCTTCGAGCTTTTTATATGCTGCTATTCGCACGCCAAGCCATCACCATCGCGATTCAAATGAGGCGCATATCCTGGATCGCCTGTGCGGAGAGGTGCGGCTCTTGCGTCAGTAAAGTTTTTGTAATAGACGTTAGCATCCTGAATCCGGCTCAGACTGGTTGGAATCATTGCTGGAACTGGAGCTGGAATTAGAATCGCTGAAGGATGAGACGGGAGAGTCAGGGGCAGAAGCGACAGGCTGAGAGTGGTTGCTTTGACCCTTGAAATTAGCGTTCACAAGCAAGGCCGTCATGGTCTCGATCTCTTGCCGTATTTTTAAGGTAAAGTTCTTTGGAAACGTACTGTTTATAATGAAGTTTTCCTCCCTTGTTCTTTGCCTTGGAAGAGATGGCAATTCCGCCTTTATACACTGCATTCATAAGCTTGCAGCTGGCATAAGCTTTAATTTTTGTTTTAGCTTCAACAGGTTGAACGTTAAAACAGAAGCCAGTCACAAGAACAAAGGACAAAGCAATGGACGTTGCTTTTTTCATGATCTGATACCTCCTTCCTCAGTTTCTATTTTCTGGCAATCTTATATTAGGACAATCGATTTCTAATAGCAATACAAAATTGGTTTTTTGCGCCATATTTCTTATTTTTTGGCTAAGAAAATTGAATTTTAGACAAAAAGAAAAGACCGCTTGGAACGGTCTTTTGAAGAGTTCATATTATTGATATACTGATAGGAGCTAGTTAGAGAGGCGGAATTTATATGAAGAAATTTTTCATTTATCATATTTTAATCATTGCGGCCTTTTTTGCCGTTTTCTTTTACGGTCTTTCCATGAAAAGCACGCAAGGTTTTGTGGTGATTGGTTTCGGGGCTGCGATTGCTTTAGTGCTGATGATTCTGAATAAAATGAAGAACAGCCCGTTTAAGGATTTGATGAAAAAATAAGGCTCAGGCACTTCGGTCAAAGCCCTGAAACCTTGTTCCCTGAAACGCCAGTTTTCCCTGATCACCTTCTGCCATAAGGCCATAATCATTGCCATTTACAGGAAGCTCCATCCGGTCGCCGCTTTCCACTTGAAAGGTGACATAGTACCAGGTGGAGCTGCTTGAATCCCCGCTCCCGCCGGTCATCTTTGTCCGTTTGGATACCACTCTAGCCGGAACAACCAATTTCGGCGATTTGTTGTTTTTATTCCAAAGGACAATTCCTCCAATGACGGCGCTTAAAATCACGATCACAATAAGAGCAAAAATCCCGAAAAAAAAGAACGGAAACGCCCCTTCCATAAAGTTGAAAAACCAGTCTTCAGCCATACAGTACCCCCGGAATTTTTTTCCTTATTTTAACATGTGAGAGTTTGAATTTGTAACTGCTTCCAGCTGCTTTTTCCCTTGCTCTGCGGGAAAATATTTTTTATTCCTTAATAAGAGAACAGCAAGGCTTAGGATGACAGACACTAATCCTGCGAGTATGACCGAAGAAATTCCCATCTGAGCGATAAAGAATCCTCCTGCCGCTGACCCCGCCGTCGTTCCCACGTTACAGGCTGATATAAATAAGCCATTGGCGAAATCCGGTGCTTCCGGAGCTGAAGATGAGATTAAATATTGATTAATATTTGCCATGATTCCTCCAGCCAAAAGCCCCCATAGAAATGTGAGCAACAGCATAGGAATGAGAGATGCCCCTGCAAAGAAAACAAGGATATAAACGGCACCCAGTAACAAAGGAAACAGTGTAACAGACCTCATTGGATTTTTCGTGAGCATCCTTCCTGCAGCGATGTTTCCAAGCATGTTGGCTCCGCCGAAAACAAATAACGTGACACTGATAATGTTTGAAGACATGTTTGTAACAGATTCGAGATACTCGGCAATATAGCTGTACACCCCGAATACAGAAGCGTTCAGTAAAATAACAGCCGTGATCGAAATCCACAGCACCGGCTTTTTTAAGACAGCCAGCTGCTCACCGTACGATTGTTTTTCTTTCACAGGCATCGATGGCAGAAAAATCAATGTAGCAGCCAGCACAATGATATTGACAAAAGCAAAGAAGGCCATCGCCATTTCATACGAAACTGCATTGTTGATAAAACTTGCAATAGGAACTCCGGCTACCATCCCGGCGGATATTCCGATGAAAACTTTCGAAACAGCCTTCGGAGCTTCTTCCGGCCTGACTGAGGAAGCAGCTGCTGTAAATGCGATGGAACAGTATACCGGATGAAAAAGAGCCAGCACGATGCGAATGATTAACAGGAAAGTAAAGTTAGCTGCAAAGACGGAAGCAATGTTTCCTGCAACAAATACACTTAATACGAGAATCATCACCTTTTTTCGGTTCAATCCGGATAACAATAATGGCATCGTTGGCCCAGAGACAGCAATGGCGAGCGCGAAAAGACTCACCGTCCAGCCTGCTGCTGATATGCTCACATGGAAATGTTCAGCGATGGCGGGCAATAGCCCAATAACCCCCATCTCTGTATTTAAAATGCCGAAAACGCCGACAGTTAAGATGAAAATCATTAATTTATTCTTTTTTGCCATAATGAAGATCAGCTCCTTCTAGTTGTTAGTTTAGCTCTGCTCTTCAGGTATAGCAAATACCTATATCATATGTCATGATATAGAATAAAGGCATTTATGAATGAAGGAGGTTCTTTTGATGGAATTGAGAGTTCTGCGGTATTTTCTAACAGCTGCAAGAGAAGGAAGCATAACGAAGGCAGCTGATTTTTTGCATGTGACTCAGCCCACGCTGTCGAGACAGCTGAAGGATCTTGAACAGGAGCTGGGGAAAAAGCTGTTCACCCGCGGCAGCCACAGCATCTTCCTCACAGAAGAAGGCATTCTTCTGCGAAAGAGAGCAGAGGAAATCCTCGAGATGGCTGACAAGCTGGAGGCGGAATTCAGAGACATGGAAGACACGATAAGCGGTGATGTTTACATAGGCAGCGGGGAAACAGAAGCGATGAGGCAGCTTGCTCGCGCGGCAAAAGAAGTGCAGGCAAGCTATCCGAACATCCGGTACCATCTCTACAGCGGCAACGAGGATGATGTAACAGAACGGCTGGATAAAGGACTGCTTGATTTTTGCCTGTTAATCCAGCCGGCCAATTTATCAAAATACCATTCTATAGAGATCCCGGACACAGATGTATGGGGCGTTGTGATGAGAAAAGACAGCCCCCTTGCTTCTAAAGAAACCATTGCAGCTGCTGATTTAATCAATCTACCGCTCATCTTTTCCCGGCAGGCGATGCAGCAGACATTGTCCAAAAACGAATTTGTAGAATGGTTTGGGGATGACTTTGAAAAATTAAACGTAGTGACAACATATAACCTTGTCTACAATGCCGCGATTATGGTGGATGAAGGAATCGGCTATGCGGTTACCCTTGATAAGCTGGTGAACACCTCTGAAGACAGCAGCCTATGCTTCAGGCCTATGGAGCCTAAACTTGAGTCTGGCCTTAATATTGTCTGGAAAAAGCACCAGATCTTTTCCGCTGCAGCTGAAGTATTTTTAAAAGAAATGCAGGCGAAATTCAGTTGAAAAATAACTGCTGAACAAAACGCATTTTTTAAAAATACAAAAATGGGGTAAACCATATAAGAGGAAATTTTTTATATGGGGAGGAATCGGCTTTATGAAAAAATCACTTTTGTTTACAATTCTAGGATCTGCAGCAGCAGCCGCAGGGACGGCTTGGGCTGTTATGGCAACGAAGAAAAAACAGCAGCCGCAATTTCTTGAAGATACAGACATGCGCAACAGTGTGAAACTTGATCAAGAAGAAAGCCAGGATGCCACTGTTGACCCGGAAGAGCAAGGGTTGTCAAAGCTAGATTCCGCACAGCGTGCTGAGTGGGTGGCAAACGGCATCCCGCAGACCCATCAGGAGATGAAAGAGCTGGAAGAGGAAGAGAAAGAAGAGCAGCACCGATAAAAGGGCCCCTATTTTTAAAGGGTTCCGTCAAAAGCAGGAAAATGTATTTAAATAATTGAAATAAGAGTAAATTGGACAACAAAAAAGGCAGCGATTCAGCTGCCTTTTTAAAGTTGCTTATTAAAGGCAATTTGAACAGAATCTACATCACTATCTGTAAATATTCGGATAGATGCTTGGGTGTTGTTCGTCCATTCAACTCGAAGCTGGTCTGCCTCGTAGCTTCTATCAAGCTGGTTATATTCTTTATATTTAGTTAATTTACTTCCTTTTTCTCCATAATAAATCCTTAAAAGCCTGTTAGGTTTTTGTCCTTGAGACCTGGTTATTTCTCTTAATTCAATTATTTTTTTATGGTCGGGCGATTCACTTGTCAATAAAGTATTAGAATCGACTTGAATTTGTACATTCTTGAAAAATTTACGATTTTTTTTATTAAATACGAAGGTTTCTGGAAATTGTTCTTCCCCTTCTAAAGTAATAAGGGCAGTATCATTACTTTCCCATTTTATAGAGGTATTGGAATCATCGAGTGTTTTCCCATCGTTACTAATACTTTGGTCTATATGATCATTTTGATATTTAATTCTGACAGAGGAGGGGCCGAAAAAGGCTGGTTCACCCTTTTCTGCAATTTCAATAGTGTTGGCACCGTTAGGGGAATGACTAACTATAAGTGTGCGTTCCTTAATCTCTGTCTGGTAATAAAAATAACCGGCAAATAAAAGAATGGGTACAAAAATTAGAACAACTGCCCCTATTAAGCATCCCCAAATAACTCGCTTTTTCGTGCATAAAATATCTTGTTCCATATCCAACTTATATCAGCTGCCTTTTACAAATTTATTTATCAGCTGCTTAAACTATTTTATTGAAGGTAGAGAATATATTTTATCTCAAATCATTTTTGCAGTTATTCCCAATCCTTGTGCGGGGGTCAATTCTTCACATCATGTTTAGAAACTTTTTCTAGATGGCTTGGCTAGTAAAAAGCAGAACCTGCATTTAAAAGCATGAACCCGCAAATAAAAAACTGAACTTGCATATAACGGATCGAGCCTGCAACTTAATGAAACAACCTGCAAATAAAATCTTAAAAGTAGCAATTAAAATCCCAAAACCTGCAAATAAAATCTTCTAACCCGCATATAAACTTCGAAAACCCGCATGTATTTGACGGAATCCTTTACCTTAATAAAGCGAAAATGGAGAAATCTTTGCAAAACAGGCCAAATTTGCTTCAAAATCTTCAAAAAGCACAAAAAATCGTCCAATTTCGCACTGTTTTCCTTTTGATAGATTAATAGTATACTTCTAGGTAAATATTGACAACAGGAGGACGGCCATGCAAATATATGATCTGCACGTTTCAAAGGAAGGTGAAAACCTGCTGATTCAGTGGCAATTGAGCAAAGTTAAAATTCCTCTGACTGAAATCAAAGAAGTCAAAAACGATGATTCGTATGGAGGAGAGGATGCCCAGGCACGGAGAATCGGGTATCCATATGGCAATACGGACCGGGTTTCTGTGAAAACTGCCAATGAGACTTATTTATTGTTCACAAGCGCGGGCGGACTGAAAGAGAAAATCCTATCCTATGTGCAAGAAGCGCAGAGCTGACTCACTATATGATATTTCTCTTTCTGCAGCTGATGACGTTTGTTATGCTATTTATCCTCGTTATGGGTCTCCTCCGTGTATTTAAAGGCTACCCGAAATATGCCTTTTACATTGTGCTTGGCATGGAAGTGCTGTGCCTGATTTTCATCCTGGTGATGTTAAACGGGAATTTCAGATCAGGCTACAGCCTTGGGCTGATTGGGATGTTTCTTGTGACGCTCGCTGCTACTGTAATTGCGATTGGAAGAAAAAGATGAATGAAAATGATGCTCAAATGATTATTTCCCGCAAGTTAATAAAATAAAATGGCTCGTTCAAAGGTGAACAGGCCGTTATTTGTATTCCAATATATTCCTTTTTGTGCACCTGTAAGGTATGCTTGTATTAATAATGACCATTCGGCAAATGGGGGATTGGTTTGAGGATATTTAAAATCGCACTCATCGTAATCAGCCTTTTAATGGGAACAGCCTGTGCAAATACGGAGGCGTCAAAAAGGCAAGGAAAGGAATACAATTCCGAACAGCAGGCTTTTGAAGCGGCACAAAAGGAAAGACCAGATATGAAACGGATCGTATGGGAATCAAAGATAGTCGGAAGCGAAAAAATTGCCTTATATTATTTTAAAACGGCAAAAGGAGACGAAGGCTTTGGATTTGCTTCGTTTCTGTTTAATGATAAGAATAACAAAGTGAACTGGAACAGTGTGGCACCAGAAACAGTGACGAGAACTGCCGACCATCACTGCACATCTGTGAAAGGCGGCTTTACTTCTGCTGAAGGGATACAGTTTGAATTTTATGAGGGTGTTGCAGAGCAAGGAGAAAAAACACGTATTGAGACGTCATTGGAAGATGGGGTGAAGCCTCATATTGATCAGGCTTCTGGTTTATATTATTGCGTAACTTTTGGTCCTAATCAAAGCAAGGAGAAATAGCGCAATTAAAGTTGTACAGGCACACTCTTCCTATAGGGAGACAGCCCGTTTCGTATATCTTTCCCCCAATGCTTCATACTAAGAAGCAGTAAAGGAGAGATCATACTATGGATTTTTACGACGAAGTCCAAATGGATGAGAACGGAAATTACATCGTGCCGCCTGAAAAAATGAATGAAGTATTGGAGCATATGGCGCTCTTGAATGAGAAAGTGGATGAGATGCGAGTCATTATGGAGGATAAAATTTCCGACCTGAAAAATGAAAACGACTGGAAGACGCTGAGCAGGAAGGCATTTATGAAGCGGTATAACAGGAGATAACACAAGAAGAGCATCCCGTATATGGATGCTCTTCGCTTTTTTAAAGCAGGGTTTATTAAGATAATAAGATTAAATCCTATCCAGATCTGCCTTCCATGACTGTATATTTTGTTTAATATCCTTAGCCGACAGGTTCTCAGCAGCTGCTTTTTCTGCGATCGCTTGAAGTTCCTCATCAGAAGCAAATCTTAAAGCGACAATTTGTTTCATTGATAGAGCAGGATTGAGAAGCTTTCCAGTCAGCACATAATGCCGCAGGTTCTCCTCTGCCCGGATGGCACGGTCCTGTGCCTTTAGAGGATAAGTCCGCACTAAAATAAGAATAAGAATAAGGCTGATTGAAACCAGAAACATAAATAATGCGGCGAAAAGATCTCCTCCCAAGACAGCATAAACAATCGCTGATACAAGAACGGCCAGAACGAGAATGGTTAATACATAATGATAAAGCGGATGAACCCTTGTATGGTTGTTGAAATCTTGATTTTCCATGCCAATCCCCCCTCAAGATATTTTATGCTTTTGCGGTTTAAGTATAATAGCTTCTTTTAAAATAAAAAGGCAATTGCAGAATATATGAATTTGTAAGAATTGCAGGAAAGCTGAAAAAAAACAGCCCCCATTAAGGCTGTCTGGCAATCAGATGTAATTCATTCTATTCTCCTAAAACCAACGAGCTTAATTAATGATTCCTCTGCTCAATTAGCAAAGACCTGATCAATCTCTGCTCTGTCATAATCCAAAATCCAGTCATTGAATGTTACATAAAGATCTCTTATTTTTTCAGGAGAATCTGCCAATACGTCACAGCCTCTGTCATCGTAAACGTGAAAGATGGTTTTTTGTTCAGGTTTAGGAAATAAACTCTGTGCTCCATTCGGGGGTGCAGCGCAAAATCTTTGTTGCAAATTGCCTTTAATAAGGGCTTGTATTTTAATTCCCTGGCTTTACATCCCAACGTAAATCGATGCGTTTGATAGGATTCCTCTTCATCATCTTCAATATAGGGCATTGTCTGATGTTTTATCTTGTATAATAATGACTTTTCAACATATGGTGAAAAGTTCTTTAACTTCCTCTGAAGGGAGCGGCCCTTATCAAAGTCACTTACATCGAGCACCACTATGAGATCATCCCCAGAAGAATGCAGAGCTTCAAATAGGGCAAATGCTCGTTTATTGCAGCCCCTCAAATAAGGGTTGTCCGGGTAATCATATTTTCTTTTCCATTCAACGCCAAGCTCATACCGGATCCCAACATCCCACTCATAGAAAAGGGGCGGCCTTAGCAGCAGCCCTGGGAAATTCTGCTCCATAAACTCATTCCAATTTCCTTTCATCCCTTAACCCCTTTTCCCAGCAGCCTCTGCTACCTGCTTTTTCAGCACCGTCTTAAACGCAAGCCGGATAAGAGGAGGGACTGCAATAAAAATAAACAGGATTCGGAACAGCTGGTAGCAGACGACAATGGACAGATCGGCGTTCACTTCCTTCGCAATTAAAGCCATTTGGTCCATGCCCCCTGGTGAAAGGCTGAGGAAGGCTGTAATAAATGGTACGTGATGGATGTTTGCGAGCAGATAGCTCATTCCCATCGAGCCTCCAATCAGCAGAAATCCGCTGAGCAGGGCGAGTATCGTAAAGCGAACTTTGTGCTCCAGTGCTTCAGGCTTCAGCATCAGCCCAATATACGTGCCGAGCATAACCTGTGAAATGTTCAGCATCAGCTGAGGAAGCTGCGGACCGCTGTAGCCGGAGAGATTTATGATAATCGTGATGATCATAGGCGCCAGCATAAAGGCAGTCGGCATTTTGACTTTGTTTCCGAGAATCGCACATAGCGTACACGCAATCGCAAAGACGAAAATGTGAGGGGACAGACCTTGAAAGGTGGCTGCTGCTTTGGCAGCGTCGTGCACAGGGTGATGGCCTGAACTGCCTAAGAGAGGGCTGAATATCAGGAGCGGCACAAAAAAGACGATCATCATGAGCCGGGAAACCTGAAGGAACGTGACAACGGTAATGTCAACGCCCTTCGTTTCCTCCGCAAGCGGGATCATCTGGCTGAGACCGCCTGGTATGCTTCCCATCAGCAGGGTTGGGTAAGGGATGCCGGACAGCTTCGATACAATAAAGGCAATAAATGCAGCAAGCAATAGCAATAAAACAGTTAAAAGAATCATAGCAGGCAGCTGCTGGCTGATTTGCTGCAGTGTTTCCATCGTAAACGAGAGCCCAATGGTATAACCGACGATGATCATGCCGGTATTTCTAATTTGTACTGGCCAATAGGGCCTTATTCTAGTGACTGCCTTTGAGCCGATCAGAACAAAAACCATCGAGCCGATCAGCCATGGAATCGGCATGTGGATAAGCTGGAATATCCATCCGCCGATGAGCGCGTATAAAAGCGTCACAAGCAGGGACAATGTTTTGTTTTGCTGCAAGATGCATTCCTTCTTTTTCTTAGTAATGTCTTCTTCTACTATACCTTAAAAATGCGTTTTGTTCTTTCCTCGTGCACCAATTCACAGCAGGTATCCAGGCATTTGAAGTGAAATTAGATTTTATAATTAAGAACACAGCATACAATGATATACGGTTACAAGGATGAGACACGGGGGAAGACAAGTGAAATTAATAACAGGCATTATCCTAATCATATTGAGTGTCATACATGTACTCTATGGTGAGAAAAAGCTATTAAAAGAATTGGCGGATTTAGGTGCGGATCAGACACTGACCGGTTCAGTCAGGGTAATGACTGTGCAGGGAGGGGCCTTGCTTTTTGCCACGGGGGTCATTGAACTGCTGAGTTACAGCAAAGCTATTCAGCTCAGTGGAATAGCAGGCTATTTTCCTTTAGGGCTGGTATGTATTAATGTGATTTCATGTATTTTGGTTATAGTATTTAAGCATCGTGAGTTACTGAAAATAGTTTTTCCCCAGCTTGTCATTTTTCTAATCATTATTGTGCTGATGAAGTTAAGTATTTAATGGAACTATTTCTTTTTCCCGTTGTTCAAATAAACACTTCCTGCCACACCGCTAAAAAGAGCCACACCGATCGCAATCCACATTTCTAATGACATAAAGCGCCCTCCCGGATTCTTTTCTTCCATCATACATGCAAACTAAATGGAAATCATCTGCCAAAAGACAGAGTTTGTGAGAGGCCTGTCCTTTGTGAAAAAACCTTTACCAAAAACTCGGCAAAGATTTTTTGCGTTTTATTCTGCAGCCTGTGCCTCCGCTTTCGTTCGATGAACGGTTCCAAAAGGATGCTGCGGAGGGGCATAGATGGAATAAAGCTTTAACGGAATATTTCCGGTGTTGGTGACATTATGCCATGTGCCCGCCGGAATCATGATGGCAGAATCATCGGAGACTCTTCTGACAAAGTTTAAGTTGTTTCGCCGCTTGCCCATTTGGACGATTCCCTGGCCCTGTTCAATACGCAAAAACTGGTCAATGTTTGGATGAATTTCAAGACCAATGTCCTCGCCAACATTAATGCTCATCAAGGTGACCTGCAAATGCTGACCTGTCCAGATGGCCGTTCGGTAGTTATTGTTCTGCTTGGCGGCCTGATTGATGTTAACAACATATGGGTTGGGCCCATAATCTTTGAGGCGGGTTTGATTTCTGGGGTGCCCAAATAGCCTGTAATCCGGGTAGCTTGCATAAACCGGATAGCCGGTATAGTAAGGAATTTGCCTGTATTGATAAGGATTTACACTTGCAGCAGGGTACAATTTTTTCAGCCCCTTCAAAATGATAATCTATCCTATGGGCCATGTCTTTGAAATGTGCTTTTCTACAGGCAAATAGGCTGCTGGTGGCTCAAACAGCAGGTTCTATCCGTTCGCTTAAGTAGCACACATGAAATTTCTTATTTGAGAGTACCTGTACGTTTCGCTGCGGGTACGCCCTCCTTGCCAGACATAGCCAGAAACACTGTTGATGCGGATATCAGTCGGGTAAAACCAAAAATCCCTGCCGAACGGACTTTGAAATCTTAGGCCCAGCAGTCCCCATTTTCCTAAGCAAGAGCACATGCGCGTTCTTACCTGGCCTGATTGGGGTGCAGCAGAAAACGACTCAGGCAATGTTGGGATCTGACCTGGCGGCGGAGTCTGCGGAGAATCAGCGAAGCTTTCTGGACGGTACCCCTCATAAGGGTAACCGGAATAATACCTCTGATCATAAAGGACGGAAGGATCATAGAACGGTTGATTGTACAAAAGTAACGCCTCCTTATCGGCTGTCTTTTGTATTTGTATGTTGTTTTGCCTATAAAGGAAACTGCATTGGGAAGCTGAGGTGAGAATAACAGCCTTTCCCTGTAAATGATGAACGAAATCTTCCTCCCGAAAATAATTCTATGTCTCTCCGACTTCCATTTTTTAGGTATAATCAATATAGTCCTTACCTGAAAAAATGAATCAGGAGATATTATGAAAACAATCATAAGCATCACTAAGAAACCTTGGTTTCTAGCCCTTCTCGTCATTACTTTTGCAAGTATGGCTGCATGGAATATCCCGATTGAAAAAAGAAAATACGGTTTGTCGCAAAGCGGGCTTGCTACAGATTACACTGGCCTTCTTCCTGAGAAAATCGAGCAGACTATTCCATCCGAAAATGTTGAGCAGCTGCAAAATATCATAAAAAATTCAAATAAACACGGAAAGCACATATCCATAGCCGGCCTCCAGCACTCCCAGGGCGGACATACCTATTATAAAAACGGAACAGTACTTGACATGAAGAATATGAATAAGATTCTTGAAATCAATGAACAGGAGAAAACCGTTCGTGTTGAGGCCGGAGCTTCATGGGGAGATATTCAAGAGGCCATCAATCCATATGGACTTGCCTTAAAAGTAACTCAATCACAATCGATATTCACGGTTGGCGGGTCCCTATCCGTTAACGCACATGGCAGAGATATCCGAAATGGATCTATGGCGGGTACTGTGAAAGATATGACGCTAATTACTCCAGCAGGAGAAGTGAAGAAATTAAGACGTGGAGATCAATTGATGAAGGAAGTGCTCGGAGGCTATGGATTATTTGGAGTGATTGCCGATGTGACACTTGAACTTACTGACAACGATGTTTATTCTTTGCATACGAAAGAACTCCGAACAAAAGAATACGAAGAATATTTTCATAAAGTAATAAAAAACGAAAAGGTCGGGCTGCACTATGCAAGAATCAGTGTGGCGCCTGGTTCATTCTTAAATGAAATGTATGCGATTGATTACAATATGACGGGAGAAAAGGATAACACCACTCCGCTTAAAGGAGAAAGTGCAGTCAGACTCAGTAAGTTCGCACTTGACTTGGGAAGAAGCGGCGGGAGGCTTGAAGATCTTTTCTGGGAGAGCCAAAAACAATTCAGCCGGTCACTTAACGGGGACGCCGTTACGCGGAATAATGCCATGCGTTCTGAATCTGGTTTTATGGAATTCACTGTCCCGGGGAGGGTCGAAGTCCTGCAGGAGTTTTTTGTTCCAGTTGATTCGTTTGAGGAATACATAAATGAGCTGAAAAATACCCTTCCTTCCAATGACAAAAACGAGGATTTTAAAGTTCATAATATAACCGTCCGTTTTGCAGAAAGGGATTCCT
The DNA here is from genome assembly GCF_021166585.1 of Metabacillus kandeliae. Taxonomy (GTDB): domain Bacteria; phylum Bacillota; class Bacilli; order Bacillales; family Bacillaceae; genus Metabacillus_B; species Metabacillus_B kandeliae. The sequence continues at coordinate 182,078 of NZ_JAJOZE010000002.1, read as the reverse complement.
TTACACATCTTCGCTACGCAAAAGAAGATATGTTTGGATTGGTCGTCCTGATTCAGCATGGAGTGAATGACAAACAAATGCAGCATGCAGAGAATATGATCCAGAAATGGACCGAAGCAACCTTGAAATATGGCGGTACATATTATCTTCCTTATTATCCTTATCAAACAAAAGATCAGTTTAGAAGAGCCTATCCAGAATGGGAGGCATTTAGAGAGCAGAAAAAAAGGGCTGATCCGAACGAAGTTTTTGTTAATTTGTTTTATGATCATTACCTGAAAGATTAAGGGGACTGCCATGGAAAAGAATAGTCAGCGGCTGATTCCGCTTATTGTAACAGTCGGTCAGGTTGTCATCTTCCCCTATTATATTATCTGGCTAAAAGAAGTTTCGATGAGCTTTACCCTTTTCGCCTGGCTGTTTGCAGTATTTTCCTTTTCTGCTGCATGGGGATACCGGACATTTTCTGTAAAAAAGCCATATACAGCTTCTTATATTTTTTCCATTTATATTGGAATGGGACTGATCTATATGGCAGCAGGATGGATGGTTTTTCCGATCGAAATGCTTCCATATGCAGCACTTCTCATGCAAATCGGTTTGGGCTTTCTGCAAGGGTATTTCCGGGCATGGCATATTCAAAAGCCTTCCTACCGAGTGCATGCTGTCCACCACTATTTACTAGTGGGAATCATCATGCTCGGGCTCTCGTTTGTAAAAATTTTCTCTCCTTCTATTTTTCTGATCCTATTTGGAGTCCTCCTTTTCATCAGCGGAGGATGGGAGTGGCGAAATAGAAAAGCAGAACGTAAATATGACTAACAAGGGGCACTGCAGAAATCCTGCTGTGCCCCATTTCGTTTTATGATGAATTTTTTATACTTAATGATGATTTATTAAAAATAATGCTAAATTACCAAAATCGGCTTCCAGATGAAGAACCCGCCAGAAAAACCGGCTCTTTGTTAATAAAAAGGCCGGTTTTATCAGTTCGCCGATATAATGAGGAGATCGCCGATATAACTTGGAAAGTGCTCGATATAATGAAAAATCCGCCGATATCAGCATGCCATCCGCCGATATATCTATCTCTCCTTATATTGTGAAAGGAAAACATGATCTTTTTAGCGAAATATAGAGCAGGTCTATACGAATTTCTCCGAAAATACCCGCAAAAACTCATTTCAAAGATAGAATGTCATTCATTTGCCTGATCCAAGTAGTTTCAACCTTCACAAATGGGAAAGGGAGGGCTTTGTTATCGCTTATATTGTGATCTATACCGTCGGAAGTGTGAAATACCCCGAAGGCCATACAGTCACAACGGATTTTTTTGAAAAGGGAAATGCTATCTTTCAGCAGGCAATGAACACAGGGGACATGATCGATGCGCTGCCTTCGAATAGAGTGCCGATTCCGGATGCAGCAAAAGGGGAAGGTGCCCCTATTCTTACCTTGACTATATGGAAAAGTCTTTCAGCACTGTTTCAGTTCAGCTATTCCGGTGTTCACAGCCAGGCACTCAGGGACCGGAACAAATGGATGCAACCTCATGAGGACCACAAGCCCTATGTGCTGTGGTGGACAGAGAAGGTGATGGATGTTTCGTGGCTGGAGGCATTTAAGAGATACGACTACTATTTGGAGAAAGGGTCTACTCCTTTTGCTTTTGATTTTAAGCGGGCGTTTGATGAGAAGGGGGAGGCGTGCCGGGTTAAATAGAAGAGGAGACCTTGTAAGGAAGGTCTCCTCAGAGTTAGAACCTACGCATTTTTCTCCCAGGCAATTGAAAGCACCATTTAACCTGTAATTTATCAAAAATGAAAAAGATCCAACTTCCTGCTCAATAGGGTCTTAGCGTGCCACTCCAATAACAACTGCAGTATGCAGGTCATCATCCAGTACTATCCTCGGATTAATCCCATGCCTCGCAAAAATATCAGCTGTCACAGGTGCCTGCCGTTCGCTCGTTTCAATAAGAAGACAGCCTCCTGGAGCAAGCCATTGATCAGCCTCAGCAGCAATCCTCCGCTGAACATCCAGTCCGTCACCGCCGCCGTCAAGCGCCATCCGCTCTTCATGAAGGCGGGCTTCACGAGGCATAAACTCGATCTCTCCTGATGGAACATAAGGCGCGTTGGCCGCAATGAGGTCAAATCTGTGCTTCAAAGAAAGAGGGAGTGGGGCATATAGGTCACCTTCAAAAACCTTACCACCGAAAGCTTCCGTATTTTCATGGGCACTGCGGACAGCGGCCGGATCCAAGTCAACAGCATACAGGTCAATCTTTTGAGAGGAGGCAAGCACAGCTCCTACAGCTCCAGTACCGCAGCAAAGGTCCAGCACAACAGCGTCTTCTTTAAGGAGAAAAGCTGCCTGATCAGCCAAAAACTCTGTCCGGCGGCGGGGAACGAAAACACCGGGGCTTACCTTTATCCGGTGCCCGCAAAATTCCGCCCAGCCAATGACATATTCTAAAGGCATGCCAGCTATCCGCTTATCTGTCATGGTATTCAGTTCTTCCAGTGATTTTGCCTCAGTAAGCAGCAGCTTGGCTTCTTCTTCAGCAAATACAGAGCCAGCTGTCCGAAGCTTTTCGATCAGGTTGCTCTCTATTAGGGAAGGGAACAAACTTTTCTCACCAGCCTTTTAAGTTGCTCGCTGGATAGCGCGGTTCGTCATGCAGTCTTCCAGCAGCGCCGCCACATTATTTTTTTCAAAATCAGCCAGGATACCTGGAGGGAGGAATTTGTTGACTTGATCAAGCGGAACCCATTGATACTCAGTATGTTCCGCTGACAAGAGGACCTGATTGGTTTCACTTCTGCAAAGGTACGTTAAGATGACCACTTGCCGAGCAGGATCTGTTAAAAAGGAAGTAGCATAAACCAGCTTTTCTGCAGCGGCCTCCAGTCCCGCCTCTTCCGTCACTTCCCGGACAAGAGCATCCTCTAAACTCTCTCCAAATTCAATTTTGCCGCCGGGACACTCCCATGTCTCAGCCCCGAAAGCATCTTTTGGGGAGCGCTTTATTAAAAGAATCCGCTCTTCGTAAAGGATGATCCCTTTTACGACAACTGCTGTTTTATTAGGTTCTGGCATTTTTATCTGTTCCTTTCAATCTGTTAGGTTATGATTATTTTACTATATTTTGGAAGATTGAATAGCGGGGAAGCTTTAAAGTAGCATCTTCCGAAGAAAGGAATATGAAAATACAGCATCGAATAAAAAGAATAGGCTAATGACTTCTTGCTGGAGAAATCGTTGAAGGAGGCCGCGATGAACAAGACCGCATTTGACGAATCATTATTTGCAAGCTTAAAGCCGGGTTTAACCTCATTCTGTTACCGAATGCTGGGCTCCATGGATGATGCTGACGATGCTGTTCAGGAGACGAGCATTCGGGTCTGGCAGAAATGGAGCACGTTCAGACAGGATTCCTCGTTCAAAACCTGGGTCTATCGGATTGCCGCCAACCTGTGCTTGGATAAGCTGAGACACTCCAAACGCCGCGCACTTCCTGTTGACCTGTTCGATCCGGCCGCCGCCATCGTCGAGCCGCGCGGCACGCTGCCGGACTCTGCCTGGATCTGGCCGTCTTGCGACTTTGGAGGCAATCCGGAGGATCGGCTCCTCCGAAGAGATACCCTTCAATTGTGCTTTGTCGCTCTCCTGCAGACCTTGCCTCCGCGGCAGCGTGCGGTACTCATTTTGAAGGATGTATTTGAATGGCCCTCCAAGCAGATCGCAGAAACATTTGCGATGTCGCCGGCAGCGGTGAACAGCGCCTTGCAAAGAGCCAGGGAGACGATGGACCGGGCGCAGCTTCGCTCGGATGAGCTCAGCAGCATGGCCGTGCAACCGGAGCAGCAGCTGCTGTCCCGGTATGTGGAGGCTTTCGAGAAATTCGATATTGCTGCGCTCGTCGCGTTGTTCCATGAGGAAGGCTGCATGTCGATGCCGCCCTTCGAGATGTGGGTCCGCGGCAAGGACGATTTGGCCGCGTTCTATTCGCTTACCCGCTGGCATTGCGAAGGTTCGCGATTGTTACCCATTACGGTGAATGGCGGTTATCCGGCGCTGGCACAGTATATGCCGGGTAAAGAGGGCTCTGGCCTGGTACCTTGGGGCATCCATGTTATCGAAACCAAAGAAAATCAAATCCTGCACGTTCAAAACTTCATTCATCCGCCATTATTTTCAAGATTTGGGCTCCCTGATCGGATTGTGAGAATAGTCAACCCACGAAAGTAACCGTGCAAGCCGTCATTCAAGTACCGAACGAAACGAATCATCGCAAAGAAGACGCTGGGGAAGATGCCCGGCGTCTTTCTTTAGAAACCTGTACGAGCGTGTTCTCCGTTAACCTTAACCTTTTTCCGCATCCATGCCCATGAAGTTAATGGCCCACAGATGGCCGTCCAAGTCAACAAAGCCCCAATGATACATGAACTCATGTTCTTCAGGTTCAGCATGCAATTTCCCGCCCAAGGAGACCGCTGTATTCACGATTTCATCAACCTTTTCCCGGCTCTCGAAGGCCAAGGCGATCGTCATCTGCGCGTACTTGCTCGTATCGACGGATTCCTTCTCTGTAAGCGTATTAAAGAATTTTTGATGGATCAACATGACCTGCAGGCTGTCGCCGATCACGATCGCTGCCGAATTCTCGCTCTCGGGGAATTGCGGGTTGAGCTCGAATCCGAGTCCGGTGAAGAATGCTTTGGATTGTTTTACGTTTTTTACAGGCAGGTTGAAGCTCGTGAATGAGGATTGTAATGCCATTTTTAAAACACCTCTTCGTCGTTTTAGTTTGTTTCATTTAAGCCTTCGTTTATATTGACGACAGCCGAGCCGGGAATTCATCGGTCTCATGGATTCCGAAACGTAAATTTTAAAAAATAAAAATGACAGGCATTAAAGTTAGGTTGCAGGCTGGAATAGTTCAAGCAGCTCACCATCAGGTCCCCTGAAAAAAATGTATTTAGATCCTGAAAGATTATGGATGTCTTTCTGTGTAAAGTTAACCTTCTTAGCCTTAAGGCGTTCCATTTCTTTCTCAATTTCACTTACGGTAAAGGCGATATGATTAACCTTGCCTTCTGCTGGAAGACCTTCCTTCGAACCTTGTATGAGCTCAATGATAATTTCTCCGCGTGTTTTATATCCTAAAAATGCGATTTTGATAGAGGGAGCAGGATGAAACTTATCGATTACATCCAGTCCGATAATATCTTGATAGAAAGAGATGGAAGTTTCCAAATCCTTTACCATAATTCCAACATGTTCTAACTTTTCAATAGCCATTTTGTATCCTCCAAATCCAAGAAATTCTTGTGGAGCGAATTTCTTTGTATAGTTTGCTGCTTTTAGCCACTTTAAAATAAGGTGAAAAGTTACTCATTCCAGACAGCTGGAAGCCCCTTTGAAAGTAATTAACCATGGTTTATACTTGATGGTAATGCTTAGAGTAAGATCAAAGTCAAACTTTTTTTTAAAAAGGGCTTTTAGGAGGAACAGTGATATATACCATTAATCAAGTTGCCGAGATTTGGGACATATCAGCCCACACCTTGCGATTCTATGATAAAGAAGGACTCCTTCCATTTATTTCAAGGACCAGTAACGGAAACAGACAGTTTTCTGAAAGAGATTTAGAACTTGTGAAACTGATTTGCTGCTTAAAAGACACGGGTATGTCCATTAAAGAAATTAGACGCTATATGGAAATAAGTATGGCAGGTGAGAAGACCTTTGAGACGCGGAAGGAAATGATGAAGGCTCATCGCAAAGAGGTGCTTCGGCAAATTAATGACTTAAAAAAGAATTTAAGAATCATAGATTTAAAAGTCGCCTATTACAATTCAGATCAAAATCGAAAAGATTCACTTTGAGTTGAGTCAAAGTTCAGTTAGAGGAAAATAGAGTGTCCCTCCTGTACATTGGGGTTGCGCGGGCGAAGGTTGCTTCTAGCAATTTATGGGGCAGTTTAATGGAATAAGGAATGTTATAATAATTTAAATTATAGGGGAATCAGCGTGACTATTTTAACGATTATTTTTGCTGTTTTTTCATTTTTTGGTTTAATATTTTTTTCCTTTAAAAATAAAGAATTTTATCAAAATGAAGATTTCAATACTGGCTCTTCAGAAATTTTAGGGGATATATTACTTTATCTTGTTAATTTATTACCATGGTATTTAATAAAGTTATTTATGATTCTTCTTTTCTTAAGTTCGTGCATATTTTGTTTGTGTTATTTTATTTATGTGTAACGGATTGGTTAAGTGTGTTATAGAATTATTAACCTCATACTAACGGATGCCTATATTCAAGAAACGCAATGGTAAAATAAATATGCCATTGTTTTTTATTTGTCTCTGTTAAGGCTGGTTGTTGATATTTACCCTTACTAACAAGCAATTCTATACCCATTAGCAATTGCCCATCCTATTAGAAAGAGAGGTGATTTAAATGGACCTGCGACAAATGCGCTACTTTATCATGGTAGCGGAGGAACTGAATTTCAGCCGTGCTGCTGAACGCCTGAATATGGCGCAGCCGCCCTTAAGCCAGGAGATACGCAAACTGGAAGAGGAGATCGGGGTGCTGCTTTTTCACCGGACGAAGAGAAAAGTTGAGCTGTCGGAAGCGGGGAAGGTTTTTCTTAAGGAAGCGCGCAAGACACTCCTTCAATTTCAGCAGGCGGTGAAGGCGGCACAGCTTGCAGGCGATGGAAAACTGGGGAATCTTACGGTTGGATTCGTCGACTCATCGAATCTGGTCGTTGCTTTGATTAAGGAGTTTCGCGAGCAGTTTCCGCGTATTCATTTAACCTTAAAAGAAATGACAACGGAGCAGCAAGTTCTGGCACTTGCAGAAAAACAGATACAGATCGGGTTCGTCCGGTCTGCGGAGAATCAAGACTTTTTGCAGTCTGAGGTCATTTCCGAAGAATCTTTGCTGCTTGTCTTGCCTGAAAACCACCCTCTGTGTGAGAAAGAAAGCATTCCGATGAAAATGCTGGCAGGAGAACCGTTTATCCTGTTTCCGCGTCATTTGGGGAATCATTTCTATGATCTGATTATCAGCTATTTTCGGGAATACGGCATCTCGCTGAATGTGGTTCAGGAAGCCATTCAGATGCATACCATCCTTAATCTGGTCAAAACCGGAATTGGGCTTTCCATTGTACCCTCGACGCTCGCAGATACTCCGGTTTCAGGAGTGGTCTTCAAGGAAATACAGGAGCCTGCTCCACCGATTCATCTGCATGCAGCTTGGAGGAGGGATGAAGATTCTCCAGTGGTGCTTCGATTTTTAGAAATGCTGAGAAGGAAAAATGACATAAAAGAATCCAGCCGATAAAATGGCTGGATTTTCTTTCTCCTTATCCTGTTTTAGAGGCATCAAACTCTGCATGCCTTGAGATAATGGAATCAATCTCTTTCATCATTTCTTCCTCCAGCACCACATCTGCAGCAAGGGCATTTTCCTTCACTTGCTCGGGACTTGATGCGCCGATAATGGCAGAGGAGATATCCTCATTCTGCAATACCCATGCAATGCCAAGCTGGGCAAGAGTCAAATCAGCTCCTTCTGCGAGGGATTTGAGCTGCTGGATGGCCTGAAGGACCTCCTCCTTCATCCACTGGCTGGCTAATCTCTGAAAGAATGGTTTACCAGAAGACGAGTTAGCCCTTGAGTTTTCCGGAAGCGGCTGACCGGGCAAATATTTCCCGGTCAGAATCCCCTGTGCCAGCGGCGACCACACAACCTGGCCAATACCTTCTCTCCGTGATGCGGGAATCACATCCTTCTCAATGATCCTCCACAGCATGGAATACTGCGGCTGGCTGGCCGCAAACGGAATGTTCAGCTGCCGGGCAAGCGCCGCTCCTCTTGTAATCTGTTCTGCCGTCCACTCGCTTACTCCAATATAATGAACCTTCCCCTGGCGGACCAGATCGGCAAACGCCAGCATGGTTTCCTCGAGCGGCGTACCGGGATCATAGCGATGGGCATAATAAACGTCAATGTAATCTGTTTGCAGCCTGTCCAAGGAAGCTTTGCAGTTTTCTAAAATATGCTTCCTCGACAATCCTCTGTCATTATGTCCCGGACCTGTCGGATGGCACACCTTCGTGCACAATTCAATGCTATCTCTGCGGATGCCTTTTAAGGCATGTCCCAAAACCTCTTCAGCCTTCGTATCGGAATAAACATCCGCTGTATCAAAGGTGGTGATGCCAGCCTCAAGTGCAGCCTTTACACACTGATGGGCCATCTCCTCATCTATTTTGCCACCATGGTTAATCCAGTTCCCAAAAGCAATTTTACTGACAGTGAGTCCGCTGTTGCCCAGTTTGCTGTATCTCAAGCTGTTCGCCCCTTTCAGTTGATTACTTTAAGTATAGGAGCTGGAAAAAAGGATGAGAAATATCTGTTTATGGATAGAGTTAGAGGTTTTTTATATAACTGACAACAAGACAGTAGAGAAAGTGCTTTGAGAGCTTTTTGGCGAATCTGACAAAAAAACAAGAACTATATTTTACAAATTGCGACAATTATGTAAAAAATGTTATATGATAAAAGTACCTACACTGTTTTTGGAGTGAAATCAAGTGGCATACACAATCCCTGAGACAATCCGAAGCTCTGCAACAGCAGGGGAGAGATTGCTGTTTTCTACCTTAAAAAAATATTTGCCTGATGATTATATTGTTTACTATGAACCTGAAATTCATGGCAGGCATCCTGATTTTGTCATTATTGGCCCTGACCTTGGACTGGTTTTGCTGGAAGTAAAAGATTATACACAGAACACGATTCTGCAAGTTAACACAGACACTTGGACGATCGTCAACACGAAGGGCGAGCAGGCAGCAGTCAAAAGCCCGATCAAACAGGCGAGAGATTACATGTTTCATATTTCCAACACCCTGCAAAAGGATAAAAACCTGATTCAGACTGAGGGGAAATACAAATTTAAGCTGAAGTTTCCGACAGGCTACGGGACCGTCTTCACGAGACTGAAGCAGGAATTTTTCATAAAGGAAGGGCTGTATGCAGTTTGCGACCCGTCCCTTGTTCTGACGCGGGATGAAATTGATCCTGATAAAGAGAGCTTTTCAGAGGAAAACCTGATTGAAAAAATCATGGAGATGTTCGTGATTCCTTTTCGGCTGAAGGAACCGCTTAAAAAGGCGGAGATAGATGCAATCCGGTACCACCTTTTCCCGGAGGTGCGCATCAGTGCGGAATTCAAGCCTCCTGTCCCTTATCAGGATCAGCTGCTCCTATCGCTTCACGACATCAAGACAATGGACCTGCATCAGGAAAACCTGGCCAGACAAATAGGTGACAAAAATCGGCTGATCAGGGGAGTGGCCGGAAGCGGGAAAACATTGATTCTTGCTGCAAGGGCAAAGTACCTTTCCAAGCAGCATCCGGACTGGAAGATCCTTGTGCTTTGCTACAACATCTCGCTTGCACAGGAAATCACCCATATGGTCCGCTCGAAAATGAACGAGCCCGAGGATTTGTTTGACTTTGATCCTCTGAACGAGAATAGCGGGGATTTGAAAAATGTGCAGGTATACAATTTCCACGCTTGGCTGAAGCACGAGCTGAATATCAAGGAAGACCAAGTGCCCGCCATTACTGGAAAAATATTGGCAAAGGAAGCGATTCTGCCAACCTATGACGCCATCCTGATTGACGAAGGACAGGACTTTGATTCCGAGTGGCTCGCACTCGCAAGCTCACTGCTGAACCCTGATACAAAGATGCTGTTGCTAGTGGAAGACAGAGTGCAGAACATCTACTCCAGGAAACGAACTTATGTGCAGGACACCGGTCTCAGCTTCCAGGGAAGATCCAAGATCCTGTCCATTAACTACCGAAACACAGCGCAAATCGTAACATTTGCCTGGGAGTTTTATAAGAAGCATTCTGTTCTGAAAAACAAAGTCGCTGAAGGCTCAACAGACGGAGAAGAAATCATCTCCCCGCAAGGCACAAGAAGACGCGGACCTGAGCCGATGATTCTAAAATCCGGCAGCCTCCAAGAAGAAATGGCAACCGTCTCAAAGCTGATGAAAAGACTGCATACAGATAAAGGTGTCCCATACTCGGAAATGCTCGTCCTCTACCGGGTAAAAAGAAGCTTCAAGCAAAACATCATCGAAACCATCCAAAAAGAACTGTCAAAAGCAGAAGTGCCGCACTACTGGCTCACCGAGAATGCTGACAGCAAGCGGGGCTATAACCGGGACAGCGAATCCATTGTCATCAGCACAATCGACAGCAGCAAGGGTCTCGACTTCCAAGCTGTGTTCATTGTGAACACAGAAAACATGCCGTTTGCTTTAGAGGAAAATAAGGAGCGGGAGGTGTCCCTGCTGTATATCGGAATGACGCGGGCGAAGGATTATTTGTTTGTTTCCTATTCAGGGGAGTCAGAGTTTACGGCTTATTTTGATGAAGTGAAGAGGGTTAAGGCTGAGGAGAAGAAGAGAAAGCTAACGGAAGTGAAATGAAAAAACCCCTTCGCTGAAGGGGTTTTTCCATTTCAGTTACTTTATCATTTTGAAGTCATATAGGTGAACATGGCTGTTTGCAGAAATGATTTTTCCGATACCTTTTACTTTAATAGTGTCTGTAACTTGTCCGTTTTGAAGATCATACTTTTCAATCTGGCCGTCCCCTCCATAGTTCATTGCAAAAAGATAGAGGAATTGATTTTTAAAAAAGATTTTCTTTATACCTAATTTAACTAGGTTTGGGTTCAATTGAAACTCTCTTTGTTTTTTGCCAGTACTTTTATTAATAATCATCACTTTTCCTAAACCATCTGCAAAATAGATATTATTGCTATCCATGTATGTGGAATTATTGCTATAAGGGATGGCTTTATAGACGGTTTGCGGGTCTTTTTGATAACGCTTAATATCAATTGTTTCTGCATCTTTAGTTTGAAGATTAATCTTAACTAGCTGATAGACATGCTCGCCTTTAGGGCCGTTGATAATGAAATATATGAACTGATCATCAATAAGGAGTGGAGAAAGAGGACTCGCATTTTTACCTAAAGTAACTTCCATTACAGGGTGAATCTCCATATCCTCTTTCAGGACAACTTTATGGAATACAAACTTCCTGGTTTCCGAAGAGGATGAATCATCAGGAGTTTGTGCTGTATATATATTATCATGAAAAGTCCCGTTAGCAGCAATAAAATAAGGGATGACATCCTGATTAAGCTTAGAACCAATACCCCAATATACTTCCGATCGATAGTTTTTCATATCTTTGGAATATCCAGAGTTATATATTGTATAGAAGGAGTTTGTGTCTTTGATGAACCCTGCACCGCCGTCGTATCCTGTATGCTGAGGCGGGCGCGTTATCGTTTTAGCATTTTCACCTGCTAAATAAATATGATCTTTATCTGACATGACCGCTTGGCTGTCATGGATTGCTGTAGTACCCAGTTCAAGAGGCAGCATTTTCCGCGCTGAAACATTACCGTTTTTATTCAGGAAAACAGCATAGCTTTTGCCTGGAGTGGTATCAATGGTTGTGGAAAAGTAAAGAAGCGCATGCTTATCTTTTAAAAAATCTGCCTGACTCATTTCTTTACTGCTAATGGAGGTTGTGGATTCAAGATAATATAAAATGACATAGGTTAATAGTCCAGCAGCGGCTAATGCTAGAACAGTAATGCTTACTATCCGTTTTTTCATTCAACCAAAACCTTCTAAAGTATTTACGGAAGGAGCTCTAGGGTCCTCACATAGCAGTATTTCAAACACGTTCATATGTAAAATAACTGTAAGTATATCCATTTATTTGAAATATAAATGTATTATACCTATTAAAATCATAAAAAGCTTACTAATATTCAAAAATGAATCTTTATTACCAGAAAAAATAGTTAACTCAATGGCAAAGGTTTGTGTTATCTAGAAAAATCTGAATGGATATGATGAATTCTTAACCTGTACCAAACAACCTTCCAATTCTTCTTCAAAATGCGCTCCTCATATTTAGCAGCAAGTTCTCTTGTATGGAGAAAATGCGGAGTCGGTTTCAATTCTAAATTCAGAACATCGTCTATTCCGCAGGGAGAAGTAAGAACCAATTGCTTATCCTTGTCCAGCTTCACTCCAAGTGCAGTTGCCGTTTCAGGAAACTTTGAAATAGCATCTACTGAAGAAGTGTAAGGAGGGAGGTTGTTAATGAGGTGCATCCTCGCTTCATTTTTTACAGACCAAGGTATATCAGGCATTAGGCTGATCAATTGCTTCTCTAATTCCTTTTCAGCCTTTTCATCAAGGTTGGTTTTGTCAAAATAAATAACATCTATATCTTGAGCCTCTGTTCTTTCGTGAAACCCATGCAGCGCATCCCAGATTTTTGAACGGACGAACCCGGCGCATATCCACCAGTCTGGTAGATTTAGAGTGCTTGCTGCTTCAATTATCTCCATCATTTTTTCGTCGCTTTTGATCAGCTTCAATATATCTTCTGTACTCTTTAACATCTGTATTTCCCCCCTTACTTTTGGAGCCAAGGCATGAAAATACCCTTCTTAAATGGAAGGGTATTTCGTTATGACATCAAAGCACCTTTTTTCTCAAAATACTGATGCAGCCGGTATTCACAGATTTCACGTGTCCAGTTGTATAGAATGCTGCTATTAACTGGAGACACATTGAAATAGAATTTCTTATCTTCAAAAACTGCAAACCCCTTAGAACTTCCGCTCCACTTCGTCATCGGCATTCTTTCAATCAGTCCTGCCATGTCAGACTCATTGTAGTCCCAGAGTTTTTCGCTTTGCTTGTCCGAAAAATCAATTCTTTTTCTGTGCTCCTTAGACATTAGGTAGTCGTGAAAGAAAGTAGCTATTTCAGTAGCCGAAATCGTTTTGAACCAATTATCAGGTCCTCTTTCCAGCATAGCCAGCAGGACAATCATTTTGTAGCTCTTTTTCATATCAGTTTTTACAACGTCAGCTAACCAGTCTTTATGAGCCAGATAAGCATGTTCTTCATCAGCGGTTAATTCGCCAGCCTGGTGCAAAAAACCATAATATGTTTCGTTTTTATATTCAGCTGCTGAGATCTCACCCTTCAGATGCAGCTCCAAATAAGTCGGCCTTCTGCCAAGCTCCTCTTTTACCGTCCGGTAGTTTGCGAGCAGCTTTTCCTTTCGAGGCTGTCTCTTTTTCGTCATTTCCTTAAGCAGATTAATGACCCTGATATCAAGATCAATCGAGCAAGCCTCAGGCACAACAGGTTCAACAATCCGCTCCTTCTGTCCAGAGGGAACATTTGTATCAAAAAGACTCAATTTTATATCCGCATTCCTGTAGTTGCCGATCAAATCGATGATCACGCACTGCTCCTTGCCAGGATGCAGGCGCAATCCCCGTCCAATTTGCTGTGTAAAAATCGTTAAGGATTCTGTAGGTCTTACAAAAAGGAGAGTATCAACAGATGGAATATCTACCCCTTCATTAAAAAGGTCGACAACAAAAATCGTATCCAGCTCTCCAGCTGCCAATGCCGCAGCTGCAGCTCTCCGGTTGCTCTGCTTTTGCTTGGAATGAAGCGAGATTGTCCGGTAGCCGTTCTCCTGAAAATAAGAGGATAAGAAATCAGCCTGCCGGATGGAGGAGCAGAAAACAATCGTTCTGGTTTTCTTGTGTTTCTCCCAAGCTCCTAATATATGAGCAGCCTGCTCTGTTCTAAGCTGGGCCAGCATCAGCTCCTGCTTGTCATATTGTGTTCCGTGCCAAGTAATTTTGGAGTAGTCCGTTTCATCATAAACTCCGTAATAGTCAAAGGGAGAGAGCCAGGTTCTTTGAATTGCCTCCAAAAAATCAATGGAGTAAGCAACATTACCCTCGCAAATGGCATAAACATCCCGGTTATCAGCCCTGTCCGGTGTTGCCGTTATTCCTAATAAAAAGCTTGGCTGAAAGTAATCCAGCACCTTCTGATAGGAGGCGGCTGCCGCATGATGAAATTCATCGACAACAATCAGATCGAATTCATCGGTCTGAAAGACCTCAAGATGGCGCTTCATACTGAGTGTCTGAATCGAGGCAAAGAGCAGCTCTGCTTCAGAATCCTTTTGCCGTCCATTGTAAATGCCGGCTGTTTTTTCAGGCATAACATTTAAAAAGGATGCTGCTGATTGGTGAAGGATTTCCTCCAGGTGGGCAATAAAAAGCACCTTTTTAAACTTCTTGGCGAAAAAACCTGCCAAATAGGTTTTGCCAAGCCCTGTTGCCATAACGACCATCGCTTTTTTGTAACCTTCTTCTAAAGTAATATCCAGCTGTTCCAAAGCTTCAAGCTGGGCAAATCGGGGAGATAGTGCTGAGTAAACCTCTGCTTTTTCCATAACAGCAGGATCCGTTACAGCATCTTCTTCCTCAGCTGGCAGCATGAGCTCCTGTTCTTCCTGCTTTGTCCAGGTTCTCGCCAGATTCGGATGCTTCTGATGAAAGTTTTTATAATCTTCTTCATAGCGTTTAGCTGTTTCCTTATTCACTGGAATCGTATTGGCTGCTTGAAAAAGACTGATAAAATGGCTGCTGGCTTCTTCGAATAGAAACTTGTCAGAAATCCCGACACTCCACTCAACGCCTGTTGTAAGGGCAGACCTTGATAGATTGGAAGAACCAATAATAGAATACTCTTCGCCTTCCGCTTCAAATAAATAAGCCTTTGGATGAAAACTGATTCCATTGCTGCGCCACAAACGGACTTCAATGCTTTCATGAATAGAAGCGAGCTCATACAAAGCCTCAGGCTGTGTGACATACAAATAATCTCCAGCCAAAAGCTTCACATCTGCTCCGCCTTCAGCTGCTTCAGCAAGTGCTTTCTTTAATAGAGATACTCCTGATTTCATAGCAAAAGCAGTTAGGATATAAATTGTTTTTGAGCGCTGAACTCGTTTCAGTACAGGAACGAGCAGTTGCTCAGTATAAAGAGATACTTCCTTCATAAGCTCAGTCCTCAACTTGTACTAAAAAGATCTTTTCCTCAAATCCGCCGCGTTTTTCTGCTTTTTCCTTACGAATATTATCTACTTCATTAAGATTTGAACCATGGAGCTCAGCAAAAGACTTGATGATTTCAAGTAAATCAGCAAGCTCTTCAATGGCTTCTGCATTGCTTTCGGCAGCCATGTATTCCTCAAGCTCTTCATAGCTCTTTTTCTTTAATTCGGTTATGTATTCTTCTTTTTCAAGAATGCGGGTTTCAAAGGATTTGCCTGTTGCTTCTATGATTTCCGGAATCCGATCACGGACAAGTTTGTTGTAGGTTGGCATAGCGTATTTCCCCCAGTTTCGTCATTTTCTCTTATTTTACCATTACACGGCCGGCGCATTTCAACTGT
Source organism: Metabacillus kandeliae (assembly GCF_021166585.1). Classification (GTDB taxonomy): domain Bacteria; phylum Bacillota; class Bacilli; order Bacillales; family Bacillaceae; genus Metabacillus_B; species Metabacillus_B kandeliae. Next base: position 166,655 of record NZ_JAJOZE010000002.1, on the reverse strand, counting down.
TTAATAGGTAAGTTATAATGAAGGCAGAATACAGATGGTTTAGGAGGCTGCTATGAAAAAGAACATTCACGTAGTTGGCGCAGTAATCATTAAAAACAGCAAAGTTCTCTGTGCCCAAAGGGGAGAAACCAAAGCACTTCCTCTAAAATGGGAATTCCCAGGCGGCAAAATTGAAGAAGGGGAAACTCCTCAAGAAGCGCTGCGCAGGGAGATTGAAGAAGAAATGCTTTGCAAGGTGGAGATAGGGGAGAAGATTGAGACAACTGTTTATGAGTACGATTTTGGTATTGTGCATCTCACCACTTTTTATTGTCAGCTGAAGGAAGGAAAGCCTGTTTTAACCGAGCATGTGGCGATGAAGTGGCTAGAACCTGGCGAACTTCATACTTTGGATTGGGCGCCAGCGGATGTGCCGGCTATTGATAAAATAGCAAGAGAATCCTTCGTCAACTAATGGAGAGCTACTCACAAATTGTGGGTAGCTTTTTATATGCATCTTTATTTGCAGGATCTAACAAATCGACTTACAATGAGAGGACACTTGGTAAATAAGGGGATATTATGTCAAATTTAGTTGATAATCTAGCAGCTTCTTTATATAAAGGGTTTATTGATCAAAAGCACACTCGCTCTGGTAATTATCGACCTGAGCTGTTGGTAAACAATACACAAAGTAATGAGAATGTCTTAAATACTGTTTTGGAAGAATTGGAGAAAAGCATCGACTTTATATTCTCCGTTGCGTTTATCACTGAGAGTGGCTTAGCTACATTAAAGTCTCATTTGCTTGATTTAAAAAGAAAAGGAGTCCGGGGTAGAATTTTAACGTCCACCTTTTTGAATTTTAACCAACCAAAGGTTTTTAAAGAACTTTTGAAGCTTGAAAATGTTGAAGTGCGAACAACTGATTTAAAAGGCTTTCACTCTAAAGGGTATATCTTCAAGCATGAAACTCATTACTCTCTCATTGTAGGTAGCTCAAACTTAACGGCTCATGCTTTGAAGGTGAATTATGAGTGGAATGTGAAACTCACATCCCATGCAGATGGAGAGATTATTCACCATTTTAAGAATCAGTTTGAAGAGGTATGGGATAATGCCCATCTCCTTACTCCAGATTGGATCGAAGAGTACGAGAAAACCTATACCCCAATTGCTCGACCAAATGAGATCAATCAATTAGTTGAAATGCCAGCTCCTTATGAAACAAACACATTGAAGGAAGCTTTGAACATTGTTCCGAACAAAATGCAGGAGGCGGCCTTACTTCAAATCCAGGCTGTTAGAGAGGCTGGAAAAGACAAAGGCCTTATTATTTCTGCGACTGGGACAGGGAAAACCTATTTATCTGCATTCGATGTTCGCCGTTATGCTCCAAAGAGAATGCTCTTTATCGTTCATCGGGAACAAATTCTTTCAAAGGCAAAATCTGATTTTCTAAAGATATTAGGCGGGATAGAGTCTGAGTTTGGTATTTACTCAGGGAACAACAAGCAGACACAAGCGAAATATCTGTTTGCAACGATTCAAACGATCTCGAAAGAGGCAAACCTGAATCAATTTGATCCAGAGGAATTTGATTATATTTTAATTGATGAAGTCCACAAAGGTGGTGCAGCCTCTTATCGACGAGTCATCGACTATTTTCAACCGAAGTTTTTAATGGGGATGACGGCTACCCCTGAACGGACGGATGAATTTAATATTTATCAGCTGTTTGATTACAACATTGCCTACGAAATTCGCCTGCAGGAAGCATTAGAGGAAGATATGCTTTGTCCTTTTCATTACTTTGGCGTGACCGATATGGTCTATGATGGGGAGTTGCTTGATGAAGAGGTCTCTTTTTCTAAACTTGTTGATACGGAACGGGTGGATCATATCCTCGAGAAGCTTCACTACTACGGACATTCAGGTGAGAGGGTAAAAGGCTTAATCTTCTGCAGCAGAAAAGATGAGGCAGCGAAGCTTTCGTTCGAACTTAACGAGAGAGGATTGCGCACTATATCCTTAACGGGGGAGAATTCTCAGGAGGAGCGGGCTCTTGCAGTAAACAAGCTTGAAAATGGAGATCTGGATTATATTTTAACCGTCGATATTTTTAACGAGGGTATTGATATTCCGTGCATCAATCAAGTAGTGATGCTGCGGCAAACGCAGTCCAGCATCATTTTCATTCAGCAGTTGGGAAGAGGCTTGCGGAAGCATGCTTCAAAAGAATTTGTCACCATCATAGATTTCATCGGAAATTACAAAAACAACTACCTAATCCCAGTTGCCTTATCAGGGGACAAGTCTCAAAACAAAGACAATATTCGTCGCCATGTAAAGGATACGAGCTATATTAAGGGTGTTTCTACGATTAACTTTGAAGAAATCGCTAAGAAACAGATATTTAAGGCGATCACAAATAGTAAATTAACATCCTTAAAAGTGTTAAGAGAAGCTTATACAGAGCTTAAAAATCGGATCGGCCGGACACCAGAGCTTTATGATTTTATTCAGCATAATTCAATCGATCCAGTGGTTATTGTGGAAGAGTACTTCAATTACTTTCTGTTTCTTAAGAAAATGAAAGAGGATGTTCCCCTTATTTCTGAATATGAAAGCAAGGTACTCACCATGCTTTCATTGGAAGTATTAAATGGACAGCGAATGCATGAAATGGTATTACTAGACCTTTTAATGCAGCAGGAAAAAGTAAGTGTTGAGCAGTTCGCGGAAAAATTACTTGAGCTAAATTGCCAAATTAGTCCTGAAACGCTGACTTCTGTCCGTCGAGTATTTGATTTATCCTTCTTTACACAGGTTAGTCGGAAGAAATATGGGGACCAACCTATTGTGATGGCAGAAGGTAATAAATTCACCTTTAGCAAGCAAGTTTTTGAAAGACTGCAAAATAATTCTTACTTTAGAAGAATGGTAGAGGATATTATCAGAAGTGCTAAGGTGAAAGCAAAACGTTATCAATGCAATCAACTGCTAACCATTAATCAAAAATATTCACGAAAAGATGTCTGCAAGCTTTTGAATTGGGAAAATGACGAAAGCTCAACAGTATACGGATATAAAACAAAGCACGGAACCTGTCCAATCTTTATTACTTACCACAAAAAAAGTGAAGTAGAAGAAAGCATTAACTATGGAGATGAGTTCTTAAGTCAGGATCTATTAAAATGGTTCACGAGAAGCAATCGCACACTTGAATCAAAAGAAGTAAAAGATATTATTCAAGCTGATGAAAACTGCATTGACCTTCATATTTTTGTGAAAAAGGAAGACGGAGAAGGCAGTGATTTCTATTACTTAGGAAAAGCTCATCCAGATAAGGGGAACATTCAACAAAGTAAAATGATCGCTGACGGTAAAGAGCTTCCTGTAGTGCATGTTCATATGGTGATGGAGCAGCCGATTGAGTATAAAATTTATAATTATCTGGTTAATGGAGAAGAAAATAAAGATTAATGACAAAAGAGGCCTGATAAAAGGGCCTCTTTATAGTTTCTTTTCAACTTCTTCCCTTATCGGCATCCCACCCTGCGCCCCAAACTTCGTTACAGAAAGAGAAGCTGCCCTGTTCGCAAATCGAATACTCTCTTCAAGTCTCATCCCCTCAGACATCGCAACAGCAAACCCTGCATTAAACGTATCGCCAGCTCCTGTTGTATCCACCACTTCAACCTTATAGCCAGGCACAACAATTTCCTCACTGCCATTATAAAATCTGACGCCATTGCTGCCTTCTGTAACCAGCAGTTTGTTCGGGTACTGCTTAAACGCTTCAGATATTCCCGCTTCGCCAAATAGAACGGCTGCTTCTGATTCATTCGGTGTCAGGTAAGCAGCCTGCTGAAGCACTTTTTTACTGACAGGCCGTGCTGGGGCAGGGTTTAATAGCAGCGGAATGCTGTATGTTGAGCAGATCTCGCTTACATACTCAACCGTTTCCTCCGGGATTTCCTGCTGAATGAGCACCATTTGGGATTTGCGGAGAATAGGGAGTGCTTTTTCTACAAGGGACGGGAGCACGAACTGATTGGCTCCTTTCACGACGATGATGCTGTTGTCGCCTTCAGCGAGTGTGATGTGTGCGGTGCCGCTTTCCATCTGTTGTATTTGCTCCATATACTCGGTATTCACACCGTTTGCTTTTAGATTTGATAGGATCTGCTCCCCGAATGCGTCATCTCCGATACATCCGATCATGGTGACGTCTGCTCCCAGTCTTGCAGCAGCGACAGCCTGGTTGGCGCCTTTTCCGCCGGGTACCGTTTTGAAGGATTCCCCCATTATCGTTTCTCCGATAGCCGGGCGTCTTTTTGCCTCAACAACAAGGTCGATGGAGGCACTTCCGATTACTGTGATTTTCGCCATTTTCATTCTTCCTTTCCAAAAAGGGTGACAAGTACTTTTTATTATAGCGCTTCTGCTATAAATACAAGTTATTTTATGTTTCTTTTAAGAGCACAATATTGAATTTATTAGAGTAAATTAGTAATATATATACGACAAATGTAAATTATATGTTACAATTAACTGAACAAAGGAGGTGTGTTTAACTGAAGGACGTTCAGATAAAAAACGCTGTTAAGGTCATCCGTGTGGAACAAGGAAAGCTGACACAAGGTGAACTGGCCAAGAAAATCGGGGTTACGAGGCAAACGATGAATCTCATTGAAGCGCAGAAATACAACCCCACTATAAAAGTATGTTTATTGATCGCTTCTTCTTTAAATACATCCATAGAAAAACTATTTTGGATTGAGGAGGATGAGCATGAGTAAGCTGTTTACCTATTTTCCAATACTGTGTTTTTTAATTATCTTGTTTACATTGGATCAGTCTGTTTTAAAGGTAGTTCTGTTTGTCATTATTGCCATACTTGTTATCATCGCAAAGTATTTCCGCAAACGAATGGATGAAGAAGAAGTTGAGTACGACGACCGGGTAAATGCCAATATCACCAAATGGTCACTTCGATCCGTTTACATCATGAATGCCCTCCTGTTTCTTTTGTTCATCACAGAGAAAAATGGTTTGCTCTCCCTTCCGCTAAACACTAGTTTTGTGCTGATTTACTTGCTTCTGACACTGTTTATCCCTTTTTATATCATTCCGTCCATCATAAAAAAATTTTAAGGAGAGGTTCTATGAACACAGATTTAATTGTTTTTGGAGTGCTGTTTTTAGCATTGGGCTACTTTATAGGGATTAAAAAACAAACATGGCTCCTGGCAGGCTTTAACGAAAAAAGAGTGAAAAATAAAAAGCTGCTTGCTCATTTGGTTGGCGGAACCATGACTGTGCTGGGAGCGGTTTTGATAGGCGGCGGCATCTACGGCCAAATCACACCCGAATATCTATTAACATTTGCAGCAGCTATTCTGGTCGGACTGGTCATATTCGTGAATGTAAAGCTGGTTGAATAGGCATGTTTGTGCAGGAGACGCCCTTTTTCTATGGAACTATAGAGAGAGAAAGCTTTAGAGGAGGGCACTGAAATGGAAGTATTCGCAAGCCAGTACCACTGGATCAAGCGTACAAGAGAAGCGCTGTTTACCTACTGCGAAACATTGCCGCAGGAAGATTACGTAAAAGAGGTTGAAAACTTTGCCGGAGATTCTATACGGAATCTTCATGCCCATGTAGCCGACTGCTACCTCACATGGCTTGGAATTCGGGCGCTTGGAAAACCAATTTCTCATGTTCAGCCAGAGGCGGTACACACCGTTCAGGATATGCGGGAGGTTTTTAAGGAAACAGATGCTTTGGTTCATGAATTTCTGAATGAATTTCAAGGGAATTGGGAGGAAGCTGTTCCGGTATCTTTTGCAAATGGTGATAAGGCAAAGATTACTCCTTTGTGGCTGTTTACCCATACCACCACCCATGAGTTTCACCATAAAGGACAGATTGTGAAGATTGGAAGGCAGCTTGGGTATGTGCCGCCTGATACGGATCTTATTGAAGAATTCTCTCGGAGTACAGTGTGAATAGAAGAAAGCGGTCCGGATAAACGGGGCCGCTTTTTCTTTTAAGCAGAGCTTTTCCGTCCTGTCCTGCAGAGAAGGGAAGAAGGGGGATTCAATCAGCTTACAGGTCTGAAAATCTCTCTTTTAGCTTCCACTGGACTTTTTCCGGAACCTCTATGACCTTGGCATCTTCGCCAAGAAACAGCAGCCAATTTGTAAGTTCCGTGACTTCTTCATGCTGCTTGACATCCACAAACATCTCCAGAACAGCTGTGGACTGGTAGGGATTTGTATAGGAAACAGCCGCCTTTAATGGGTGGTATTTTTTAAACTGTGCGATGGCCTTTGGGCCTAGCTCGAGCACAAGGTTGGCCGCTTTCTCCTTGTTTAGTTTTTCTAGTATCTTTTTATGGCTTAGACGCTTCTTCCCCATATAAGGCAGAACATCCGTCAGACTGTCGACAGAGACAATTTTTTTCTTTTCCTCATTCAGGTCAAAAGCTTCGATCAGCCAAAGGTTTTTTTCATGATGAAGGTGCAGAAGGTAGATGGGATGGGACATGGTTTCCTTTAAAGTGATCAGCAAATAGCGGTCCTCCAGCAGAAGCCCAATGAGTTTTTCCAGTGTCGGATGAGGGAGATCGGACAGCTCTAGGAGATCGGGATTGTTCGGGTTTGTTCCGGCAAAAAGCAGCAGCTGATTGAGCAGCACAAGGTCGTCCTGCTGGTTTTCCGAGATCAGGCCAAGCAGTTTTTCAGCCAGTGACTGGCGGCTTTTCAGATAGGGAAGCTGCTGGTTTCTTGTGGCCATAAATGCAATGAAAAGCGCCTTTACTTCATTGTCGGTAAAGCGGACCTGGGGCAGGACAGAATTGTTCAGCACAAAATAACCCCCGTCTCTACCTGCTTCAGCGGTCAGCGGCATTCCCATCGCTTCAATTTCCCTGATATCCCGAATGGCGGTTGAACGCGAGATGTGAAACTCCTGCATGATTTCTGAAATGGTGAAGCGGGAGCGGTTGTTGATATACCGCATGATAACATTAATCCGTTCAACTTTTTTCATAAGCGCTCCTAAATGGTTTCATTTTTTGACACTATTAAGGACTATGATAAACCCAGGAAGTAAAAAATACAAAAGAAAGAAGGAATTAAAATGGCGAATTACACGTTTGAAGAAAAGGACAGTTTTACGGTAGCGGGAATTGGGACAGAGTTGAAAAGCGACTACACAGATTATGTTGGCATCAATCAGGAGAAAGCGGCATTTTGGGAGTCACTCAAACAGGATGGAACGCTTGATGCGCTGAAATCCGCAGCAGAAAATGAGTATTTGTTTGTTGTGAATGAAGCGGTAAACAATAAAATGATGCATTATGCTGGTGTGATGACAAAAGATTCTGTGCCTGGAGTAACAAGACTGATCCAATTTCCGAAGGGTGAATACCTTGTCGTGAAAGGGGAAGCCGCAACAGACGAAGAACTGAGTAATACGCTGACTGGAATAGCCTTTGGCCAGGCGCTGCCGGAAGCCTCAAATGTCGCCTATGTCGGCGGACCGAATGCAGCGGTTGTGATGGGTGAGAGAGACGGCTCTGTTTACGGGGAAATGTGGATTCCGGTTGTTCCGAAATAAGGAGGGCAAATCATTTAAAAAGCGGTAAAGTGACAGGGCACTTCTTGTATATCTTGAATGCCCTGTTTGCTTTTCTTAACTCACAAATGGCTTTTAACAACCGTTTCAACCTGCGAAAAAATAAAATGAGTGACGGTATGGGCGTATGGGTTTGCATCTTCAATAAATTGTTCTGCATGGGCAAATGTCTCGAATTGCAGCTTAAGCATGTAACAGGCATTACCGGCAATTCGATAGCAGAACTCCACATTTGGCAGGCTTTCAATATAGTTTTTAAAAGCCTTGTAGTCCCCATTTTTCACTGTAGCTTCCACGATGCACTGAATGGGATAGCCTAATTTTCCGTGATCAACCTCTACTGTGTATTTTTTTATTATTCCGAATGACTCCATCTTCTTTACCCGCTCTGTTACAGATGGTGAAGATAAATTGATTCTTCTGCCAATTTCGCTCATCGATAATCGGCTGTTTTGGCGCAATTCATCGATTATTTTCTTATCAATAGCATCTGTTTTCATATTTAAAGTAAAATCCCCTTTTTTGTTCATATATTAATGTTTATTCCTAAAAGAAGTGCTGTATTTAATGGGAAACCGCAGAATCTTTCAGTAACATAAATGGTACAAGGAGGGAGCAATAATGGCAAGAATTAATGAATCTGCATTCGGGGAAACGCCCTTTCAAAAATTGCTGGGGCATAACCAGGAGGTCATGAATGCGTGGAATGAATTAGGTGACGTTTTAGGTAAAGATGGTCATTTATCCGCTCATTTAAAAGAACAGGTACGAAGGACATTGGCACAGGGCACTGGGTGCGAGTTTTGTAAAGCGAAAGGAAAACCGGAACCCCATTTGTTTGATGAAAAAATGTCGATCGCAGCAGGGATTGCTGAAGTATTTACCAAACAAAAAGGAGATATTCCGGAGGCTGTGTTTCACGTTTTGAAAGAAGAGCTTACTGACGAAGAAATTAGTGAGTTGATCGCGTTTGTGACGTTTACGGCTGCTTCACAGTATTTTGGAGCAATTATGGCTATAAAACCTGCTGAAGCAGTGAGTTAGAACATGGGGTTAAATTAGTCTGTATCGTGACTGCTGCTTATTTGAAGGCCAATCAGGTGTCTAACTGGTTGGCCTTTTTATATTGAACAGATTATTTAAGGGCTTCCTTCTCTTCATTCCATTGGCGCCTTTTTATCAAAAAAAGTATGAATAAAATAGGTGTCTTTATCAAATTAATAAATTTGTAACATTACCTTGACTGTCATAGTAATATATTGCATAATACTGGTAAGGAGGTGATGAGATGAGCAAAAGCAAAATCACATCCGACCTGCTTCGAGGCCATACAGATACGATGATCTTACGAGTCTTAGCTGAAGCTGATCGTTATGGATATGAAATTGTCAAACTGATCGCTGAACGTTCAGGAGGCGAGTATGAACTGAAGGAAGCGACGATGTACTCAAGTGTCAGAAGGCTTGAGGCAGATGGAGACATCGAATGGTACTGGGGTGATGAATCGCAGGGAGGACGGCGCAAGTATTTCAGAATAACTGAAAAGGGGAAGTCGACTTACGCCAGTAACAAAGACAATTGGGAATATGCCAAGCAAGTGCTTGAAAAATTACTTTAAGGAGAAGTGATCGTATGAACGAGAAATTAAATCAATATGTGCAAGGTGTTTTCGCTCCGTACAATGGCGTTAAAAGTGTTGATGAACTAAGGGAGGATCTGCTTTCTGATCTGCAGGAGCGGTTCCGTGAGCTGAAGGCTGAGGGCAAGGACGATGAAACTGCGTTTGAGATGACAATTGACAGCATCGGCGATATTGAACAAACGGTGCTGGAGGTGGCGAACCTCTCCAGGTCGCTGGAGCGCCAGGTAATCACAAACTTTAGCGGAAGCAATCTCGTGAAAAGCGATTTTGCGGGGGTGACGGCTCATAAAGGCCAGTTTAAAGGCAGCGCGCTTCACGGTTCTGACTTTTCAGGATCGGATTTGACCGGCAGTTCGTTTAAGGGCAGCGATGTACGCGAAGCGAACTTTAACGGCGCAAATCTGACGGACGCCAGCTTCACAGCCCTTGACCTGTCAAATGCAAGCTTCAATCAATCCATTCTTGTGCGCACGAACTTCAGCTCATCAGGTCTTGCAGGAGTGAAATTCAACAATACAACGCTGACAGATGTGATGCTGACCAAAACAGATCTCAGAAAAACAGTTTTTGAAAAATGTGTTTTTGACGGTGTGGACTTTACCTATTCGGACCTTACAGGACTGCGATTCGACGGATTGACGTTTATCGGCGTGAAGTTTGACAAGGCTGGACTGAAGGAAGTTTCATTCAGAGGCGCCACACTAAAAAATGTCTCTTTCAAGGGCAGTGTCTTTTCAAAAAAATATTACAAAATCATTAAGACTGTTCAATTTGACGGCGCCATGATGGATAAACTGACGTACGCTGCGCTCAAAGGCATTGAAGCAGATTTATCAAATGTAACGATTATATAAGGGGGCGAAAATATGCAGAAGAATGCCATTCAAGTGAGAGGACTGCAAAAATCCTATAAGGATCTTCATGTATTAAAAGGTGTGGATTTCGAGGTGGAAAAAGGAAGCATTTTTGCGCTGCTTGGTTCCAACGGAGCAGGCAAGACAACGGTTGTCCGAATCCTCTCTACACTGCTTCAATCAGACAGCGGAACAGCGATCATCCACAATTATGATGTGGCAGCAGATCCTGAAAATGTGAAGAAATCCATTAGCCTGACGGGACAATTTGCCGCTGTGGATGAAGTGCTGACTGGGCGGGAAAATCTCGTCATGATTGCCAAACTGCGCCACCTTGAAAAGCCGCGCCAGATTGCGGAGGATATGCTGAAACGGTTCGGATTAACGGATGCGGCCAATCGGAGAGCATCCACTTATTCAGGCGGTATGCGCCGCAGGCTGGACATTGCGATGAGCTTAGTCGGAAGTCCGCAGGTTATTTTCCTCGACGAACCGACAACAGGACTTGACCCCGAGGCGCGCATTGAAGTCTGGAAGATCGTGAAGGAGCTTGCGGAAAGCGGCACGACGGTATTCCTGACAACACAGTATTTGGAGGAGGCGGAGCAGCTTGCCGACCGGATTGCGATTTTGCATGAAGGCAGGATCATTGCGAGCGGCACGCTGGAGGATTTGAAAAGGCTATTCCCGCCGGCTGAGGTTCAGTATGTGGAAAAACAGCCATCATTAGAGGAAATCTTTCTGACCATCATCAATAATAAGGAGGAGAAGATCGGATGAGTAAACATTTCTTCAGCGACATGGGGGTTATGCTTGGCCGTTCGATGCGCCATATTTCACGCAGCATGGACACGATCATCACTGTGACGATTACACCGATTGCGCTGCTGCTGCTGTTTGTTTATGTGCTTGGCGGTGCGATTAAGACCGGCACGGACCATTATGTGAATTACTTGATCCCAGGCATACTGCTGATTGCGATTGCGAGTGGGATTTCTTATACAGCGTACCGCCTGTTTTTGGATAAATCAAAAGGCATTTTTGAACGGTTCCACTCCATGCCAATTGCGCGTTCCACCGTGCTGTGGGGACACGTGCTCACCTCGCTTGTATCAAATGCCCTTTCTCTTGTGATTATCCTGCTTGTCGCCCTTCTTATGGGATTCCGCTCATCAGCCGGTGTGCTGTCATGGCTTGCTGTTGCCGCTATACTCATGCTGTTTACGCTCGCTTTAACCTGGATCGCGGCTATTGCCGGACTTTCCGCCAAATCAGTGGACGGAGTCAGTGCCTTCTCGTATCCTCTCATCTTCCTGCCATTTATCAGCTCAGCGTTTGTCCCAACCGAGTCGATGCCATGGATCGTCCGCGTCTTCGCCGAAAACCAGCCAGTCACCTCCATCGTAGAATCCATCCGTGCCCTCTTGTCCAGCCAGCCAGTAGGAAATGAAATATGGACCGCTCTAGCGTGGTGTTTGGGAATTGCCATTGTTGCTTATTTCTTTGCGATGTGGGCGTATCGGAAGCGGGTATAAGATCTAAGCTGCAACATAAACCTTTGCTGGTTCACATACTCCTAGTGTAAGAAAGGGGTGTGCCGGTTGAATAACTTTACATCGATCTGTGCTCAGTTTTCAGCAATTCTGAAAGGGAAAAGTACGATAAATAAAGGAAGCTGCTCCGTCTCCCTGCACCGGAATTTCCCGGTGACAATTCAAGGACGCAAAAGTACCAGTGTCCTCCCGGCTGGAATTCTATTTGAATCCTTGGACCAGAACGGGCAGGCCTTATGCCTCGCGGAAATCGCCATACTGCAAGAAGAGATCCCCGCCTTTATGCAATCCATCATCCAGCAGAATCTTATTGTGAGTGCCTTGCACAATCATTGGCTTTTCATGAACCCGCAAATCATGTACATTCATATCCAGTCAGTCGAATCCCCTCTAAGCTTTGCCCAGAAGATGAGCAGAGCTTTTTCTTATTTGCGGAGTCCGCCGGAGGGGGAGTGAGCTGCTTAAGTTTGTATTCCTGCATTAGGATTGTACATGGGTTAGAATGAAGAAAAGGTGGTTATGGAGGTTTTTCTATTAGTGTGAAAGAAGATGTCATTCTCTTAGGCCGCTGAATCAACCGCACAGCTATGCTGGAACGTAGGTCAGCCTGATCACACTCTGCCCTATTCGATCGCTTGCCACGAGACGCAACGGCGGACGCGGACCAGCGAAGAACGGCTTTCCGTGACCCAGCACAATTGGGTGGAGATAGAGCCGATACTCATCAACTAACCCGAGCTCTGTTAGACTATGCGCCAGCTCCGGCCCGGCAACTTCAATCTCTCCTTCATGCTGTGCCTTCAGCTCTTGTATAGCCGCTCCCAAGTCGCCCTCAATCAGAGAAGCATTCGGCCCGACGGATTTTAACGTCCTTGACACCACCCACTTTGGCTTGCTTTGCCATGCCGCTGCATATTCCTGTTGCGCTGCATCCCATTCAAGAAGATCTTCGTCCCAATAATGCATGCTCTCGTACATGCGGCGCCCGTATACGCAGCCCGCCATGCTGCGTATGTCATCGATGAAATGACGGAATAGCTCGGGGTCAGGCATAGATCCTGTGAAGTCGACGAACCCGTCCAAAGACTGGTTTAATGCGTAAACGATCTTTCCCATACGGCAAACTCTCCTCCCTTCGTTTTCTTGTGCATTTAACGTCAAGATTACACGTTCTATATTACATGTTGAAATATTTTATTGTGGATTGTTTTTTCAGAGCATGAATCGTACCAACTGCTTTCACATTCGAACGTTTAATAAACAATAACCACTTCTATAACTTAGCAAACCTTTTTACTCCTTTTAAGGAAAAATATTCTAAAAGTGATTCCGCGATTTCCACAGTTTCCATAATCATGCCGAAAACTGAAGGATTTTCATCAAGTAATATGGAAATTTTCATATAAGGAAAGGGGGGATCTGGTATGTTAAACGAAATTCGGGACTATATAAAGCAAAGTCTGAAGGAACTCTCCGCACCGGGTGCAGCAGTCGCTGTCATTAAAGACGGCGAAGTGGTTTTGCAGGAAGGGTTTGGGCTGCGGGATGTTCAGAATGAATTGCCTGTTACCACAGACACGCTATTTGCCATCGGGTCGAGTACGAAGTCATTTACCACAACTTCTATCGGGATACTTGCGGACAGCGGCAAAGTGGAATGGGATACGCCTGTTGCTTCCTATCTTCCTGAATTCAAGCTGCATGACAAGTATGCGAGTGAGAATGCCACATTGCGGGACCTGGCCATGCACAATGTTGGTCTGCCTCGTCATGATTTAGTGTGGTACAAATCGAAGCTCTCATCTGCTGAAATGATTCAGCGGCTGCAGCATCTTGCTTTCACAAAACCGTTCCGAACCACATTTCAATATCAGAATTTGATGTATTTGACGCTTGGATGTGTGGTGGAAAAAGTATCAGGTATGAGCTGGACAAGCTTTGTTCATAAAGAAATTTTGGAGCCACTGGGGATGAAGAGAACGAATTTCTCCGTCAGTGTGTCACAAAGTGATGGGGATTTCTCCAAGCCATATAAGACTGTGAATCAATTGATCGAGGAAACCCCATTTGCCGATATTGATGCCATCGGACCTGCCGGATCAATCAATTCTTCTGTTTCTGATATGGTTCAGTACCTCAGGCTTCATCTTGGCAAGGGCAAGTTCAAAGGTGCCGCCTTGCTTAGTGAAAATAACGTAAAGCAGATGCAGAGCCCGCAGATTTCAATAGGCCCCTCAAATGACGAGAGGGTATTGTTCCCAAGCTACGGACTGGGCTGGTTTACGGAAGTGTACCGGTGTCATCACATCGTTCATCACGGCGGCAATATCGACGGTTTTTCGGCGAGGGTGGCGATGGTCCCCGGAGAAAACATAGGGGTTGTTGTGCTGACCAATCAGGAAAACAGTGTGCTGCCAAGGGCCGCCGCCTACACGATATTGGATAAAATGCTGAAACTTTCTTATCTGGACTGGAATAAACTCATAAAAGAAGAGTGGGACAAACTAGTGGATTCCATGCAAGAGGGAGCAGGATCAAGCCAGGCAGACCGCGTTCCTGACACAAGCCCGTCTCATGAGCTGGCGGCATACGCCGGACATTTTGAGCATCCAGCCTATGGCACAATCGCCATTGCGGCTGACGGCAGCGAGCTCTCTGTCACTTATCATGCCTTTACTAAACCATTGCCGCTTGAGCACTATCATTACGACACCTTTTCCATCACCTTCGCACAAGGAATGGTTACTCAACAGTTTAAAGCCCAATTTCATACCGATCTGCGAGGACGGATCAGCCGTCTGACTGTCCAGTTCGAACAGCTCCTTGAACCGATTGAATTTGTCCGGAAAAGAGATTCAGAATTTCATGACCAATGGAAGGCGTTCACTGGTAAATATACTTTGGCAGGTACTTCTGCGGACGTTGAACTTCGGGGTGAAGAAACCCTCACCGTCACTGTCGCGGGCCAGCAAACGATAGAATTAATTCCGGTGAGCCTGAATGAATTTGAATTAAAGGGATTGCCTGGGTATGAGATCCAGTTTGAAATGGATGAAAATGGCGACTGCAGGAAAGCGGTGTTTAAGCAGCCGAATGGTTCGTTTTCGTTAGAAAAGGCATGAAGGGAACTGAATGGAAAACAAAGATTGATTCATTCTAATTTCGCACAATAGATTTGAAAAGGGAGGAAATAATCATGCTTTTTATGCTGATTGTCAAAGCCTCGAAGAATTCGGAAGCGGGAAATCTCCCAAGCCAAGAGCTTATGGAAGCTATGACGGAGTACAATGAGGAGTTAATTAAGGCTGGCGTCCGGGTTATGGCTAAAGGGCTTCATCCAAGTTCGAACGGGCTCCGGCTTTCCTTTCCAGAACCAGGGGGGAGGCCCGTGGTTACGGAAGGTCCCTTTACGGAAACAAAAGATGTGGTTGCCGGATTCATCCTGATTGACGTGAATACTAAGGAAGATGCCATTGAGTGGGCCATGCGGATGCCGGATCCTCAAGGGTATGGAGAGGGAGAGATTGAATTGCGGCAAGTATTCTAGCAACCGGATCTTGTTCTGAGCTGCTATTTACAGACCAGTTTCTAAGTCCTGATAGAAAGGGGAAAACATATATGAATGTTCGAAAACCTACTCATAAAGAGCATAATCAGATATTGGCCCTTTCCCCGAAAGCCATACTAGAAGGAACACTGGGAGAAGCAGTTCCTTCGTATGAAAAAACAGAACAATTAATTGAACGTCTTCTTGATAAAGGGAGCTATTATGTAATTGCTGAAAAAGAAGGCACCTTGATGGGGTGGGTTCTGCTAGGAGAAAGCAGAGATTCCATGACAGATCAATTAATCGGCTTTATTTACGAATTGTATGTGCTGGAAGATTTTCGAGGCCACGGGATTTCTAAGTCTCTAATGGAAACAGCCATCAGCCGTTTAAAGCAAAGCGGCTTTAAGGAAGTTCGTCTAAGTGCTTATGCAGGAAATCATGTTATTAAATTATATGAGAAAATGGGTTTTGGAGTAAGAACGGTTAGTATGAGCCTGTTATTATAGGAGAGAAAGAATCGCCTCGGTAATGCAATGATGCTTCAAGGAGGTGGAGAGATGAGGCGCTTTATTCCGGAATATGGAACGATTATGTGTCAATTATCAGAAGAGGACAATGCTGATTTTTTTCCCCGGTATCAAGCTTTCTCTGCAGAGATCAATGGGTTTCGAAAAATGCAGAAGGTGATAGTAAAACCTAGCCAGGAGATCGTTCAGCATATTGAAGTGTTAGCTGGAGCCTTCGAAAAAAAGAGGTATGAGATTTGGGACCCTCTAAACAAGCAATATGGTTTGCCATGGAGGACTGATGTATACATATTGCCAAACTATGATGGGATTCTCTATGTTGCAAAAAGTTTTGTACCGGAAGACAATGAATATTCTTATTACAAAGGGGCAGAACCTATGAAAAACGTAAATGAAAATAAACCCGCTGACGGCACATTAGTCGGAACATTAACAGAAGAAGAAATCAAAGCTTTAATGGACATTGATGCTCTTGACGCTGCGCTTCAAAATATTACTATTTCAGTATCCGCTGTTCAGGAGTTTGATAAATTTCTTGATAGATTTCAGGAACTTGAGAAACGCAGAAGAAGTGTGATTGTTCCTATTTTTAAAAGATTGAAGATTTCAATGGCTTGGGAGCTTACGTTTGATTATTCATTAGGTGGTATTTATGTGATCAATTATAATGAGCCTTACGAGTCTTACGAAGAAGAAGTATGAATCTGATTCAAAACTAAATGAAAACAGTATGCAGGAGTGTCTCGTATGTCCCTAAAACAATTGCGCTTGCGCACAGAAGATATCCCGAATACCAGATCCTATCCTTTTTCCATTCCATCCATCGGAAACCTTGAAGAGCTCACATTCGATAAAAAGGTTACGTTCTTTGTCGGTGAGAATGGTTCCGGGAAGTCGACACTCCTCGAAGGGATTGCCTACCAAAGCGGCTTTCATACGGCGGGCGGAGGGCGAAACAATACATATGAGGTGGATGCTTCCGGCTCTGATCTGGGCCAGTATCTCAGGCTTTCCTGGTCGCCGAATATCATGGACGGTTTTTTCCTGAGGTCGGAGTCTTTCTATCAGTTTGCGAGTTATGTAGATGAGGTGGCTTCGGAAGATCCTCGGGCATATAGCTCTTACGGGGGAAAATCCCTTCACCAGCAATCACACGGCGAGTCCTTTTTCTCCTTGTTTCTAAACCGCTTCGGCGGAAAAGCCCTTTATCTCCTGGACGAGCCCGAGGCAGCCCTGTCTCCTGCACGGCAGCTGGCGTTTTTGAAAGTGATCCATGACCTGGCAGAAGGGGAGGATGCCCAGTTTATCATTGCCACGCATTCTCCGATACTGATGGGGTACCCGGGCGCAGCAATATACAGCTTTGATGAAGGCAGGGTGGAAGAGGTATCCTATGAGCAGACAGATCATTATTTGCTGACGAAGTATTTTTTGGAGAATAGGGAAAGGTATTTAATGGAGCTGTTTCAGGATGGCAATGAATAACTGTTTCAGGATGGCAATGAATAAAGAGAATACCGAATGATTGAAAAGAGGCCCTTTCACGGCCTCTTTTTTCTGGTAATATATAGGTGAATACAAAGGAAGGGACGCATTTTATGTCTGGAAAATTACTGTTTCTTTTTCTCACAGCCGTTTTTTTCGTAATTTATTTTCAAATCTCCTCGTATCTCGTTAATGCCTTTTTGCCGATAACTCCTGCAGCTAATTTGTTTTCCCTGGTGCTGCTGATTATTCTTCTGCTTGCTGCTGTTTTCTCTGCTGAAAAAGCAGTGAAAACGATTAGAAAGTGAAGTTAGTTCGCCTCACGCAGAACAATCTTTGCAGCATCCGCAATCAGCTTATCGTCATATTCAGCATCTTCCGTATCCTTGCTCGAAAAAATCGCCATAACAATAGGCGCCTTGTGCGGCGGCCATACA
Source organism: Metabacillus kandeliae (assembly GCF_021166585.1). Lineage (GTDB taxonomy): Bacteria > Bacillota > Bacilli > Bacillales > Bacillaceae > Metabacillus_B > Metabacillus_B kandeliae. The sequence goes on along the minus strand of NZ_JAJOZE010000002.1, from coordinate 148,981 downwards.
ATGGCAATATCATTGCGGGTTCCATAGCTGCCAGACCCTGTTTTATCACCGGCTGTCCAGCCTTTTGGAAGGGCTGCCCTGATCAGCTTATCTCCTGTTGTATTTCTTCTCATCGTATCCACCAGGAAGGCTTGCTTGTCTGGAGGAAGCAGCTTTCCGGTCGTGAACGCCTTTAAATCGAGGGCGAAAGTCCGCGGTGTGCTCGTATCGCGAATGTCTCCCGGAATCGCTGTATTTAGTTCTGTTTCATAGCGTTCGGGCTCTGTTACTTGATCTCCGATATTCCTTAAAGACTTCTTGAATTCCTCAGGGCCGCCAAGCTCCTTCAGCAGCAGATTGGCTGCCGTATTATCGCTGTAGCGGAGGGCGGCATCGCAAATTTCTTTCAATGTCATGCCTGTGTCTGTATGCTTTTCGGTGATCGGGGAGTAGGTGACAAGATCGTCCTTACTAAAGTGAATGACTTTGTCCATAGCAACCAGTGAATTCTTCTGCAGCAAGACTCCGCAAGCAAGCGGCTTAAGGGTCGATGCATAGGCAAAACGCTCGTCAGACTTGTAGGAAACTTCTTTGCCTGTCCCGGTATTGATGGCATAAACGCCAAGGCGTGCGCCGTACTTTTTCTCTAGCTTGGCCAATTTGCTTGCGGGATCCGGAGCTTTCTCCTGTGCCTTTGCGAAACTCGTAAAGCCGGCCAGTGCCGCTATAAGAACAAAACACAATAATCCATTGAGCCATCTTCTCATCTGCTTTCACCCTTTCGTATTGAAAATACACCGCCATCTTACCAAACAAAGCGGAACAAATGGACAGTTTGCTGGAAAATGGGCCCTTCGGATGGAAAAACAGGAAAATCTCCCCGCAAAAAAGGAAGCAGAGACCAATATCTGCTTCCTTTTTTCATGCGCTTTCCTGTAATTCAGGAAAGGTGATGGTAAAGGCGGTGCCTTTGTTAATTTTGCTTTTCACCTGCATCTGGCCTTTGTTTTCTCTGATGAGCTTCAGGCAGATCGTCAGGCCGATGCCTGTTCCTTTATCCTTTGTTGTGAAATAAGGCTCTCCGATTCTTGAGAGGCGCTCCTTTGTGATGCCTGTTCCATTGTCTATCACACGAATTCGGACGCGGTGATCCTCTTTGTCGAGGACAATCTTCACCTTGCCGCCTTCCTGCAGCGCTTCAAGACTGTTTTTGACGAGGTTCATCAGGATCTGCTTCAGGTGATCTTTTTGCATTTCCACAACAGGCTGCTCTGTACACCTGTTTTCAATAATGAAGCCTTTATGTTCATTAGAGGCAACACCCTGAAAGAGCAGGTGGATTTTATTGATTTCCTCCATCACGTTGATGCTCGAATGGTTTTGGTCCTCATTTTCCTCGGCTTCAGGCCTTGCGAGAATAAGCAGCTGCTTTAATACATCATCAATTCGGTCGATTTCCTCAAGCATGATATTTTCATAAATCGGCTGGTCATTCTTTTCCTTGAAAAGCTGGATAAAGCCTCTGATGGTTGTTAGCGGATTGCGCAGCTCATGCGCAATGCTTGCTGCCATCTCGCCGAGCACCTTAAGCTTTTCCGAGCTCAGAAGGATTTGTTCATTCCGTTTCTGCTCGGTAATGTCAATGCCGAAGTGAAGAACGTACGGCTCTTTCCCGTAAACGGTAATTTCTCTTGAGTGCCAATGAAGAAAGCGGCGGCTGCCATCTTGGTCTGTGACTTTTTGAACTCTTTTTCGGCTGGTAAGAGGGAGATCAACGGTAGAAATCACTGCTGCAAAATCCTGGCCGATCAGCTCTTCCTTCGAAAGGGAAAACAGCTCGCAAAACTGGGCGTTGACCCTTACCACTTTATCGTGGCGGTTTTTAACGATAATACAATTGGGGCTTATGTCACTGATTGTCTCAAGAAACTGGTGCTCTCTTGAAAGCTCACGGTTGATTTTATAAATTTCACCTGACTGAAGCTGAAAAAAGCTAATGTACAGAAAGCCTGCGGCAAAAAGGGAATTCAGGCTTGATACATAGTAAGGCAAAAAGGTTATGCTAATGATCCCGTTTAGAAAAATAATCATGGCTGCGGTAATCAGCTTAAAATAAAACTTTTTTTCCTCGCCTGGCTGCAGTCTGGAAGCAGCCAAAAATAAGAAAAGGGTATTCAGAAAAACAAACAGCACACTGACGGTAAAGCTGATGTTATAGTCTCCGTAGACAGGGCGCCAATGGGAAGGATCACTCGCCGTGCTGCCGTCTTGCACAAACGATTCTACTCCGAGTGGCGTCATATTGAGAAAGTACACAATAAAGCTGTAAACCGTTAAGGTAATGAGCCCGCCCTTATTGACCGCATAAGCAAGCTTTGTGCGAATTTTGCTCTTTTTGACAAGAATATAGGCAAAATAATAGAGTGTCGGCATCATAAAGATGGGACCGAGTCTGAAAAAACGGAATAACGGGCCGATCGTCTCGATCGTCATAAACTCGTCGCCATAAAGAAAAGCAATTTCTGTCTGCCAAAGAGAGAGCAGCACCAGAAACAGCGATAAAGCTCTGGTCAGCGGATTTTTAGAGAAAAAAGGGATGGAAAAGGCGATCGCAAGCGGGATGGCTGCGATGGCAATCAATAGTGTGAATTCCATGGATGTACTCCTTTTGAGATTAGTGCAGCGCTGTTGTTTCCTCCGTATCCATGAGTGGTAATGAGAACTCTTTCAATTTTTCCGTATTGAACATTTTCATTAAGAGGAAGCTCTTTATAAAGAAGCGGATCAGCATGAATGACCGGCGGTATAAACTGCTTTTCCATGCTGATCAAGCTTGAAATAACCTGAAACATACCGGAAGCCCCCATTGGGTGGCCGATCATTCCTTTAATAGAAGTAATCGGAATGCGTGAAGCACTGAATCTTTCCCGGTAAATTCGTTCTTCAATTCGATCATTTTCTTCCAGTCCGAGCGCCTGGCTGTTGATATAATCAGGAAAGCCGTAGCGCAGGCATTCGTCAACAGCCTTCAGCAGCTGTTCGCCTGCAGGATCAGACGAATAGGGGGATACTGCGTCCTGTGAAAGGCTGACAGCATCAATGGCACCTAATATCCGTGCCTTGCGCTTTTCCGCGTATTCCCTTCGCTCCACTACCACGACACCTGCTCCTTCCGACATGCTGAAGCCCCTTCCAGCTGAAAATGGCCCCTGATAGGTTAATAGAGGATCAAATGGCTGAAGCGAGCGAAGAGGGGTAAAGCCTTTCACAATCGTGTCAGAAAAAACCGCATCCACCCCGCCGGCTATGCAAACATCAGCCTGATTGGCTTCAATCAGCATTTTCGCCATATAAAGAGCATCAAGTCCTGAAGTGCAGCTATTACTAATTGTAAATGAAATACCAGTCATACCAAAAGCGGCATTAATACTAGTTGAGAGCGAATTCGTGTTCATATTCCCTACCGCATAGGACGATATCCTTTTTTTAGTAATTGTTTTTCTTGAGTAAGCTTCAATCTCTGCCAGCATACCGCCGGAGCTGCCGATAATCACAGCAGTGCGGGCACCCTGAAATGTTGCTTTTGCTTCCGCAACGGCCTCTTCAGCAGCCTGAAGCAGAATATTTACCGGCTTCGGATGCTTGCTCATGCCGCGTTCTTTCAGCTGCTCATCCGTAATCCGGCCCGTATAAAACATTTTTCCATTATAATTTTCTGGTTTAACAATACAGGTGCCAGTTCTGAGAATATGGGAAAATTGTTCGATGTTCGAAATAGACGGCCCAACAATGCCGCTCCCTGTTATGACTGCTGACGTCATATATATCGTCCTTCCGGGTTACTTTATAAACCTATTTTACTATTTAACTCCAATTTAGGAAACGAAGGGTAAGGAAAAGCAAAAGTTTTATCACTTGACAAAATTGGAAAATATTGCTGTCCTATAACTAAATGAACAAGAGAAAGGGAAGGGCTGGCACAATGAAATTCTTTGTATCCGAAGACCAGTGGGATCTCGCGGGCTACACCGAACATTTAAAAACCTTGCGGAGCCGAATGAATGAGCAGGCCTATTATTTCTTTCATCACTCTTCCTTTCAATGCGCCCATATTTACAAGATTCTGCTGAAAAATGGCTTTAACCCTTTGGAAGAAAAACAAAGGACAAATGACCCAACCTATATTCAGATGTATATCCGTCACTGTGAAGGCAGGCTCTATAGAGTGGAATGGAAGGAAGTGACGAGGTTTTTCTTCGACTATGGCCACTCAGGCAGCCAAGGTTCTGTAATGGAGAGAGGACTGGATGACTGGCGGTGCGATGAAATTTTTCCGCTGGATGACAGCCTTTTAGCTCATGAAATTGTCCTGGCTTCGAAAACTACTATTCTAATCTATTGCCGCGATATTATGCTGACAGAATTGGAAGGACACTAAAATAAGTCAACGATTCCATTATCCAAAATCCAAGGATATCCAGGAAAAATTCAATCTGAAATAAAATAATCAGATGCGAAGGTGAAGCAAGGGATGGCTCTGCTGCTTTGGAAGCAAGAGAACCGTCCCCATGCTTCAGGAAAGGAGTTCTCCATGCTATCAAACCAGTTAACTCAATCAGAAAAGACTGAGAGTGAAAGCAAGAAGCCCGGATGGCCTGAAATTGGAATCATGGGGCTTGCCTATTTCATCATTGTGATTGGAATTGCTCAAATCATTAATAGCTATACAGAGGACAGTTCGGTCCTGAGCGGAATTAGTTTTGCTGCATTATCCGGCATAGCCGGATTGGGTGCTTTCCTTGCGGCATATGTTTTGCGCATTCGCTCTGCCTCGGCTTTTGGCATCAGGAGGACATCTGCACGGTGGCTTCTTGCTGGCATTGGTTTCGGGATTGGTGTCTTATTATTCAGCCTGATTGTCGGTCTCATTATGTCTAATATAGGATACAGCGGTAACAACACACAGGCGGCTTATCAATCTGCAGCCGGCGGAGGGACACTGGCATTCATCGTTCAATTTCTGATGATTGCGGTATTAACACCGCTCGGTGAAGAATTCGCTTTCCGCGCTGTATTAGCCAATGCGCTGAAAAAGTATGGTCCGTGGATTTGTATAGTGGGGAGCGCTTTTATTTTTGCCATGGTTCACGGTTTGAATGAAATATGGCCGGCTGCTTTTGCCACGGGTTTGGCCACTGGTTATTTGTTTTACCGGACGGGCTCAGTCTGGCCGGGGGTTATCGTCCATGCAACCTACAATGGCTCAATCACGATTTTAACGGCCATTGCTGCGGGTTTTCAGTAAAACCACGCGGAGGGTTCTCTTGCTTTAAAAGCAGCAGAGAACCCTCCACCTGTATTTAGTTGTCCAATACCGACGTAAAAAAATATAATGCTTTAAAGCAAAAAAATCAGCTGCTGGATTTACTGTTGCAGCCTTTTCTGAAAACTCAGGAAAGGCTTTTTTGAATCCTCTTAAGCTGTTTTTTTTCTATCCACCCATCCTTTAGGTACATGCAAGTTAAGTTAACTAAAATAATTCAGTTGATTTACTATACATATAAACAAAAAGTGTTAGAGTAGAAAGAAAAATAAGATAATTTATTGCTTTTTTAGAGTAGCACTGTTATATTTTAGTTAATATTTAGTTAACTTTACTTTTTATTTAAGTAAATTTAACTCATTAAGGTGATGACATGATAACAATAAAAGATATCGCAAATAAGGCGAACGTATCTACAGCAACTGTTTCCCGAATATTAAATAACGATCAAACGCTGTCAGTCTCGGAAGATACAAGAAAACGAGTGATGGAGATTAAAGAGGAATTAAATTATAAGCCTTCACGTCAACGGGGTTCAAAGTACAGTACCTCTGCTGAAAGACAAACCTATCATATTGGACTGATCTCTGCCTTGTCACAGGAAGATGAAATAAACGATCCTTATTTTCTTTCCGTTCGTCTCGGAATTGAGCTTGCATGCCAACAGCTGTCAATCAATATTGCCGAAACAATCAGGGCAGGAAAAGCAGAAAAGGCTCCAAATCTCAATCATTTGGATGGACTGATCGTAGTTGGGGGAATTGATCGTCATTCTATCAATGCAATCTATTCTAAAGATGACCATGTTGTTTTTGTGAATCACTCAGAGGATAACGGCTCCTATGATGTTGTGGCAGCCGATCTGGAAAAAGCAACAATGGAATTAATTGAATGGCTGCTTGAACTGAAACATACAGAAATTGGATTCATTGGCGGGATTGATGATATTAAGCGGGTGGACGATGAAGAAATTATTCTGGAAGCAGACGATATTCGAAAACGGGCTTTCGTCAGAATGATGTCTGAGAAAGGATTGTACAGAGAAGAAAATGTGCTTGTGGGCGAATGGGGTCCAAATGGCGGTTATCAGCTAATGAAACAAAGGCTGGAAAAAGAAAGTTTTCCAAGTGCCTTTGTAATCGCAAGTGACCCTATGGCTATAGGAGCGCAGCGAGCCATGCATGAGGCAGGGTTAAAGGTTCCGGATGATGTTTCACTGGTCAGCTTTGATGATATAGAGGCCGCGGAATTTTTGAACCCACCTTTAACAACAGTGAAAATCCATACCGATGAGATGGGGAAAACAGCTGTTAAACTATTATGGGACAGATTAAACGGCAGGAAAATTTCTATGAAGGCTACTCTTGGGACAGAGCTGATCATCAGAAGCAGCTGCAGAATAAATAATAACAAACTAAGGGGGTGATCAGTACATATGTGCTGACCCTGAGGGGTTTTTTGTACTGTTAAGTAAGCGTTTACAAATTCAAGGGGGAATAAAGATGAAAAAAGCGTTGGCAGTACTAGTGGCTGGATCATTAACATTGGCCGGGCTGAGCGGATGCAGCAGTCAGGGAACTTCTGCAGATGGAAAAGTGAAAATTGAATTTTTTCAATATAAGCCTGAGGCAAAGGGAACGTTTGACAAGCTCATTGAAAAGTTTGAAAAAGAAAATCCGAAAATTGATGTTGTTCAGTCCAATCCGCCTGATGCGGAGACCGTACTGAAAACACGCATGGCAAAGCGTGATCTTCCTGATGTGGTGGCAATGGGCGGGAATTCTTCATTCTCAGAGCTGTCGCATGCGGGAGCGTTTGAGGATATGTCGAAAGACAAGAACTTAAAGGACATTAAACCTGCCTACGTGCAAATGCTGAAGGATATTACAGGATTAAAAGAAGTATACGGCATCCCATATGCAGCTAATGCGGATGCGGTTATTTACAATAAAACGATTTTTAAAGAACTTGGCCTTGAAGTACCAAAAACATGGGATGAATTTATCTCAACTGCAGAGAAAGTGAAAGCAGCAGGAAAAATCCCCTTTTACTTCACCTTTAAAGATGCCTGGACAACACTGCCTTCCTACAATGTTCTTGCGGCCAATACAGAAGGAGACAGTTTCTTTAAAGATTTGAACAGCGGCAGCACTGCCTTTAAAAATGGACATAAAGAAGCTGTTGAGAAGTTTTTAACTCTAATCAATTACGGACATAAAGATCAAAACGGAAAGGCATACAACGATGGCAATACAGCCTTTGCAAAAGGCGATTCTGCGATGTATCTGCAAGGAATCTGGGCTATTCCGGAAATCAAAAAAGCGAACCCGAATATAGACCTCGGTGTTTTCCCTTATCCTGTGACCAATACTCCCGGCGAGTCCAAAGTAGTCTCAGGTGTTGACTTGCTGCTTGCCCTGTCTTCTAATACGAAGCATAAAGCAGAAGCAGAAAAATGGATCAATTTCTTAACTTCTGACGCAACAGCGAAAGAATATTTAAAAGAGCAAAATGCTTTTTCTGCCAAAAATAATGTTACTCAGGATGACCCTTCTCTTGAAGGTCTGAAAGAGACCTTTGCCAAGGGCGCTGTGACAGATTTCCCTGATCACTATGTTCCAATTGCGGTTGGTCTTGAAAAACAGCTGCAGGTTCTTGCCATGAACAAAAATGCGGATCAATATTTGAAAAAACTAGATACAGAATGGAATAAAGTAAAAGACCGCAAGTAAGAGACAAGAGGAGAGATTGGGACACCCGGTTTCTCCTTTTTTAAAAAGGAGAGTGAATGTTGATGAAGAAAGAGCCTCTTGTCCTGCAGACACCGGGCAATATACCAGCAGTCAAAACGAAAGTAAAACGTGCAAAAGGGGTGAAAGGCAAAAATACGGCTTATTATTTAATGACCCTTCCAGCGGTTCTCCTGTTTTTTGCTTTTCACACCTTCCCGGCTCTTCAGGGTGTCTTCTACTCCTTTACCAATTGGGATGGGCTGAGCTTGACATATGATTTCGTCGGTTTTAAAAACTACCTTAATCTCTTTAAAGATGCGAATATCCTAAGCTCTTATTTATTCACCTTCAAGTTTGCCATCGTTGCAACGATCCTTGTTAATGTTCTGAGCCTTCTCATCGCCATGGGGCTTAATGCCAGAATTAAATTCAAGAATTTTTTCCGTGCGGTTTATTTTTTGCCGAACGTCCTCGGAGTCCTGATCGTAGGCTTTATTTTTAACTATATTTTTGCGAATGTTGTGCCTCAGCTTGGAAATAGACTTCATATCGGTTTTTTGTCCGTTAATATTCTTGGCAGTGAAAATCTGGCCTGGATCGGTATAGTGATTGTTGCTGTCTGGCAGGCGTGTGCGTTAAATGTCATTTTGTATTTATCCGGATTACAGACGGTGCCTCAGGAGCTGTATGAAGCATCTGCGCTTGATGGTGCTAATAAATGGCAGGAATTCTGGAAAATTACCTTTCCGATGATCGCTCCGTTTTTCACCATAAATATGGTTCTTGCGATGAAAAATTTCCTAATGGTCTTTGACCATGTTATTGCGTTAACGGGCGGAGGTCCTGGCGACTCCACTCAGTCGATTTCCCTCCTGATTTATAAGGGAGGCTTCCAGGGCGGGGAGTTTGCCTATCAATCTGCCAACTCTGTTATTTACTTTATTGTGATTATGCTTGTTTCCGTGTTTCAGATGAAAGTACTTCAAAAAAGGGAGTTGGATATGTAATGAACGCAAGGAAAAATTGGCCTGTGACTATCCTGATTGCACTGGGCTCCCTGTTTATTCTCTTTCCGCTTTATATTGCTATTTCAATCGCCCTGAAAACTCCAGAAGAAACAGCGGCATCTGTCCTGTCCTTTCCAGCTGTTTTTCATTTTGAAAACTTTGTAAAGGCCATTGAGGTGACAAATTTCTTTGCAGCATTTAAAAACAGTGCTTTTATCACCGTACTTACTGTGGTTTTTACCATTTTGACAAATTCGATGGTAGCTTATGCGATTGCAAGGAACCTGCACAAAAAGTTTTTCAAAGGCCTTTACTATTATTTCATAGGCGCCTTGTTTATTCCCTTTCCGATCATTATGCTTCCTGTTGTGAAGCTGACTTCCGGCCTGGGGATGACGAACCCGGGAGGCCTTGCCTTTTTGTATATTGTGTATGGAATGGCTTTTAATACATTCATTTATGTCGGCTACATCCGCTCCATTCCGATTGAGCTGGAGGAAGCAGCCATCGTGGATGGATGCAGTACATGGGGAGTTTTTTGGAGAGTCATTTTTCCGCTACTGACACCTATTAATGCAACGATTGCGATCTTAACCTGCTTGTGGGCATGGAATGATTTTATGCTTCCGTTAATCATCTTAAATGATCCGGCTGATTCGACGCTCCCGCTTGTGCAGTATATTTTCCAATCAGAATTCGGAACAGATTATAATCTTGCTTTTGCCTCTTATATTCTGGCGCTCTCGCCTATGGTAATTGTGTATATCTTTGCTCAAAGGTGGATCATTGGCGGAGTCTTAAGAGGAGCTATTAAGTAACAGAATCCTTCATTCAGACGAAATAGGAGTTGATGCAGTATGGGAATCTTCTTTAATGAAGAACAAAAAACATTTCACCTGCAGGGAAAAGACACAAGCTACGTTTTGCAGGTTTATGGAGATGGCTATCTTGCCCACCTTTATTGGGGGAAAAGGCTCCGGCAATATCGGCACTCGAATACGCTGCAATTTGTAGACAGAGCTTTTTCGGGAAATCCTTTCTCTGCAAAGGACCGAACATTTTCGCTTGATACGCTGCCGCAGGAATATCCAGGTTACGGAAACACGGATTTTAGAGCTCCTGCCTACGAGCTGCAGCATAAAAATGGAACAACTGTGACAGATTTGCGCTACGAGAAACACGAAATATTTGATGGAAAGCCGCGGCTAGAAGGCTTGCCTGCTGTTTATACGGAGGATAACCAGGAAGCTGCTACACTGGAAATCACTTTGAAAGATCAAGCTTCCGGGGTAAAAGTCATTCTCTTGTATACTGTCTTTCACGATCGGAATGTGATCGCCCGGTCTGCCCGGATCATAAACGGAGGAATAGATCAGATTTCTGTACTAAGAGCTTTAAGTGCCAATGTGGATTTCAGAGATGATGAGTTTGATTTTTTGCAGCTTTCCGGTGCATGGGGAAGAGAAAGGTACATGGAAAGAAATTCTCTGCGTCCCGGCATTCAATCCATTGAAAGCAGGAGAGGGGCAAGCAGCCATCAGCAAAACCCTTTCATGGCCCTGCTTAGAAAAGGCGCGGGGGAAGAATCCGGTGAAGTATTTGGCTTCAGCTTTGTTTATAGCGGGAGTTTCCTTGCCCAGGCTGAAGTAGATCAGTTTCATAATACAAGGGTTTCCCTTGGCATTAATCCCTTCGACTTCAGCTGGGTTTTAGAATCCGGGGAAAGCTTTCAATGTCCGGAAGCCATCATGGTTCATTCACATGAGGGACTCGGCGGCATGTCCAGAACCTACCATGACCTGTACCGCAGCAGGCTGGCAAGAGGACAGTACCGCGATAAAGAACGGCCGATCCTTGTGAACAACTGGGAAGCTACCTATTTTGATTTTACTCCTGAAAAAATTGAAGAAATTGCAAAAGCAGGACAGGAGCTTGGCATTGAGCTGTTTGTCCTTGATGACGGCTGGTTTGGCAAGCGGAACGATGATAAAACATCTCTTGGAGATTGGTTTGTGAATAAAGAGAAACTTCCTGGCGGGCTGGATGGCTTAGCCGAAAGAGTGAACAGACTGGGATTGCAGTTCGGTTTATGGGTCGAGCCTGAAATGGTCTCAGAAGACAGCGAGCTTTATAGAAAGCATCCTGACTGGTGCCTGCATGTTCCAAATCATGACCGATCCACCAGCCGGGATCAGCTCGTTCTCGACTTTTCAAGAGAGGATGTATGCAAAGCCATTACAGAAGCGATTGCAGGTGCTTTAGCAAGCGCTCCTATACAGTACGTCAAGTGGGACATGAACCGCAGCATGACGGAAATCGGGTCAGCTGCATTGCCGCCGGAACGGCAAAGGGAAACAGCCCATCGCTATATGCTCGGACTCTATAGTGTGATGGAGACCCTTACATCCGAATTTCCCGACATTTTATTTGAAAGCTGCTCAGGAGGAGGAGGGCGCTTTGATCCCGGTATCCTCTACTACATGCCGCAAACATGGACAAGTGACAACACGGACGCTGTATCCCGGCTTAAAATTCAATATGGAACAAGTCTTGTTTACCCGGTTATTGCCATTGGAGCCCATGTCTCCGCTGTTCCAAATCATCAGGTTGACCGCATCACTTCGATGGGCACCAGAGGAGCGGCAGCCATGTCTGGAAACCTTGGATATGAACTGGACTTAACCGAATTAACAGAGCAGGAAAAAGAAAAAGTGAAAGAACAGATTGCTTTTTATAAGGGTATCAGAACAATCGTCCAGTTTGGGGATTTTTACAGGCTGAAAAGCCCATTTGAAGGAAATGAAACGGCTTGGATGTTTGTTAAACAAGACAAGTCAGAGGCAGTTGCTTTCTTTTTCAGGGTTCTCGCAGAACCAAATGCCCCATTTGGCAGAGTAAAACTTCACGGGCTCGATGAAGATAAAACCTATCAAATAGCTGAGACAGGACAGGTTTATGGCGGAGATGAATTGGCTCATTCAGGACTGAGCATACCTGCTTCATTAAATGGAGATTTTCAAAGTCTTGTGTGGAGAATAAAAGAACAGTAAAAAAGCTGCTTTTGCAGCTTTTTTTGCTATGTGATCAGGAGCTCTTTTCTTCTTCCTGCAATTCTGTCAAGAAGTCTATACACGAAGGTCAATTTCTCTGTAACAAATCACTCACATTTCCCTGCATGAGCCCATTGAATTCCAGCACCATCAGAGGTAAACTGTAATTGTGAAATGATTCACAAATAAACTTTCTTTGAAAGGGTGCTTCACAGATGACAAATGAACGGGTGAACACGGTAGCGTTAATCGGTACGGGATTTGTTGGCTCAAGCTATGCCTTCGCAATGGTAAATCAGGGGATTGCAGATGAACTGATACTGATTGATCTGAATGAAGAAAAAGCGATGGGCGATGTGATGGACCTGAATCATGGAAAGGTATTTGCACCGTCTCCGACAAAAATTTCGTATGGCACTTATGGTGATTGCAGCCAGGCGGACATTGCCGTCATTTGTGCGGGGGCAAACCAGAAACCGGGGGAAACGCGCCTTGATCTAGTTGAAAAGAACTTAATCATTTTTCAATCAATTGTCAGCCAGGTCATGGCGAGCGGATTTAACGGCATTTTTCTTGTCGCGACAAATCCGGTTGATATTCTCACCTATGCTGTTTGGAAATACAGCGGGCTGCCGAAGGAAAGAGTTATCGGCTCCGGAACCATTCTGGATACCGCCCGCTTCCGCTACTTGCTTGGCGACTATTTCAAAGTTGCGCCAAAAAACATTCACGCCTATATTATCGGAGAACACGGTGACAGCGAGCTCCCTGTCTACAGCTCAGCGGACGTCGGCGGCGTACCCGTCTTATCTGTTATCCAGCGGGACAATGACTACTCCCTTGAAGATCTGGATCAGTTGTTTGTCAGTGTAAGAGATGCCGCTTACCAAATTATCCAGGCAAAAGGGGCAACCTATTATGGCATTGCGATGGGCCTTGTCCGCATCACAAAAGCCATCCTGCATAACGAAAATGCGATCTTGACCGTTTCTGCCCATCTTGACGGCGAATACGGTGTAAAAGATGTCTACATCGGCGTGCCGGCCATTATTAACAGAAGCGGAATCCGTGAAGTGATGGAGCTTGACTTGAACAGTGAAGAACAGGAGAAGTTTTCACAAAGCGCAGCCGTTCTCAGGAAAATTATTGAGCCGCATTTCAGCGGTTCGCTGAAATAACAAAAGCAGCCCTCGGGCTGCTTTCTTTTATTGAACAAGCTTCTTCCTTTTTCTCCGCCACTCAAGAGACGCGATCAAAAGCAAGCTGAGAAGAAGGGATGCCAATGGAATGGCGGCTGCTGTCACCTGCACAGGGCTGCCGTTCAGCGCAACGGCATTTTCTCTATATTCCAAGCGCTTTGCCGCATAGTTTGCCGTTAGGTTGTTTGTTTCTCTCGCCAGATCTTCGAGCGGCGGTTCCAGCACAAAGCGTTTTGGCTCTCTGGCGTGCAGGTAGGTGAAATCAGCTTTCGGCTGCATCGCGGAAAGCCTATTTGCCTGGTTTCTGGCTGCTGTGATGGCATTCGTTCCAGGGATATAGATGTGATCCAGAGCCGGCGCCTGCTGAAAAGAATAGCGGGGAAGAAGAGAGAGCTGATGCTTTGTTTTAACAGGAGCATCAAAACGGGACACGGAGACCGCTTTTGAAGTGCCGGAAGCAGGGTACGTATCATAAACAGAGGCAAGTGCTGTCTCCTGCATTCCTTCATATAACAGGACGCCGATTTTCTTTTTAGGAGAGAAAGCGATGTTGAGATAATAAGGAACATCCTTCGCATCACTGTAATAAGGTTTCATGGAAGTGTCCTGAAGATAGCGGGTGCCGGTGTAGTTGATTTCCCTTGCAGCTTCAGCGGCTTTCTGTTCACCGGCCATTTTGGAAATGAGATAAAGGGTGGCATCAATGCCGGATGTCAGACCGGCAGAAGAAATATATTTCCCGTCTTCTACAAACCGGCGGTCGCGGACCCAATTTACGGCAGGGTAATTTTTCATTTCGTTCCCGATCCTGCTCCAGTGGGTAGCCGCCGATTTGCCATTCAGGAGGCCGGCCTTTGCGACATTTACCGCGCCGCCGCAAATGGAAAGAATGGTGCCTGCATGAGCGGCATGCTTGCGGAGATAGGCATCAACAGGCTCATAAGCCTTGTCATCCATGTGAAAAATATAGGGAACCACAATCACATCAGGGCTTTTGCCCAGCAATTGATCGAGCTGGCTAAACGTATAATGCGGAAGAACATCAAGGGAACCGCTGAGGGAGACTGCCTGATTCTGAGAGGATACAGCATACACATTAAAGGCTTTCGTGCTGGATAATAATTCATACGGAGCAAGAAAATCAATGACTTCTGTCGTTCTGCTTCCGAGAAGAATGGCAACCGTTGGCTTGGATGAATCATGAGGAGGCGGAGAGGGCTGATAGACGGCTTTCGCTTTTTTGCTTCCATACATACTGTCTGCATATTCACTGGCACCGGTTAATCCGATTGCAGCAAGCGGCAAAAAAATGATGGCAAAATAGAGGCAATACCGGAAAAGTTTTTTCATTGGAACGCTCCTTTTCGCTTTCGTATAGCCTTATTGTATGGCGGAAAAAGGAGGGTTCCTACTGCAATAGTTCACGATTTAAGGGTGAGAATATTCATGAATATGAAGAGGCACCTATGAGGTTTATTTTTTGTGGATGCGCTTACATTAAAAGATACAGTTTAGGGAGAGCACTAAAAAAGGCAATATCCTATTTCTTTAATTCCTTCTTTTGATAGACATAAATCCACTGATCAAGCTCCTTGCTGATTTTGAGAGTATTTTCACTATTAAAGCCTTCTTCAAGACCCGCACTGATCAGTTTGCCTCTAAGCTGAGAGATGATCGTCATTACATCTGGTTCGTATTCTGACGCCGTATGCAGTTCCATCTTAGCAGCCCCTCCCTATGTTAATAGTCCTTAGTTATATAGTAACATAATTTGTTTGTCTTGTAATAAAATGGGATTACATTTTTATATTGTACCAGCTTTTAAAGGCTTGTGCATAGAATTTGTTTTTTGTTTTACTGGAATAATTGCCAGTTAAATCAGAAGGCAGGATTAGCCAGCCTTCAGCCGGCTCTAACATTTTATAATGTTAATCCCCTGATGATCTTTCGTGCTTTTTTTAGGTGATTTTACTAAAACATCATTTACTTCAGCACTAATATTTTCAAAGCCTGCTAAATTTTTAGCCTCTATTAAAAACCATAGTGTGTGATACCGTTTGAATAGCTGCAGCTGCCTTTGCTGATTTTACTAAACTTATACTGCTTAACATCTGGGGGAGTAAACAAATTTGGCCCCAGTATGGGCTTAGGCGAACAGGAAGGCTGGTGATAAAACTTAAAGTGTTTTTTTTACCATTTCGATTTTGTCATGAAACGCTCTCCTCAATTAATGATCACAACCACTATAATACCTTTTTTGGAAAATAATGAAACGTCCCTACTGCTCAGTAAAATAGGCCTGTCAGTCGAAAAAGCTTTAAAAAGAGGAAGATCACCCTATTGTTAGTTTCCTTTTGAAAACAGTGACTATTGATTTGGGGAAATTGCGTGTCAAAATAACTGTTTTTGAACAATGCGGGGGTTAACATTCCTTATTTATGGTGAATTAACAAATTTATTGCATATATTACAAAAAACGCTAAAGGTTGTGGAGGCAGTGCGCTAATGGAACAGGGGGCATCTCAACCCCGTTGGTTAAAAAGCAACCTAGACAAATTAAAAAACAGCGGCTCGCGGCCGCTGTTTTAATCATTAGTCAGTGTCCAAATTTCCTTTTCGCATAATCATTCAAAAACATAAGCGGAAAGGCAACTGCCGTTCCGATAATCAGGACTTGAAATCCCTGTGGAGTATTTAAGTGAACTAATGAATAGAGCAAGCTTACCCAAATCATGATGACCAGCAGCATGTGGAAATAGTGGAATTTTGTCAATCTCTGCACCGCCTTCAATTGTTGGTATCCGGAAACTTTTCATCAGCCAGTTAGTTGAGTATTTCCTTTTGTTTTGGAAATTGAAACCTATTTCATAGTAGGGTAAGTACTTACTTTACTTATGATGACTTACGGCATATGATGGTCACAAGAGGACATAGAGGAAAGGAGGAGATTCTTTGGATAATTTGTTCAGGGTGCTGAAAGAGTCACACCAAATTGATCTTCCTGCTGGTTTGACAGAAAAGCAGAAGGATATCACAAAGGCGGCGCTTGAGCTGTTTGCTGACCATGGCTTTAGCGGGACGACCACTCAGGCTGTTGCAAAGGCAGCACAGGTATCTGAGAAAACGCTTTTTAAGTATTACCGCAGCAAGAAGGAGCTATTTAATCAAACGGTGTATCCTGCGATGATTGCCTTTCTTTTTCCGGCATTGGTGAAGAGGGCGCAGGAGGTTGTGGCAGTAAACAGGTCAAAGGATGCGAGAGACATTATGCGGGAAGTTTTTCGCGACCGAATTTCTTTTGCTGAGGAAAATCCGGGAGTTGTGAAGCTGCTTGCACAAGAAGTGCTGATTAATCCGGATTTTAGGCATGTGATCAAGGAGCTGTTTACAGAACATGCTGTTCCAACGATAAAAAGCGTGCTGAAGCAGGCGGGAGGAGCGGATATCCCTGATGCTTCCTTAATTCGGATTCTTTTCAGCCTGCTGTCAGGCTATGTTCTGACAAAGAACGTGATTCTCCCAGAGACCGATTTTGATAATGAAGCAGAAATTGAGCTTATGCTGCAGATTTTCTTTCAGGGCATCAGCCAATAGAAGGAGTGATTAGATATGGAACTGCCGATACTCATTGTTGGAGCTGGACCTACAGGGCTTGTAATGGCTCTTCGTCTTGCAAAGCATCATGTTCCTTTTCGGATAGTTGAAAAAAACAGGGGACCTGGTGAGGCTTCAAGAGCGCTTGTTGTGCATGCGAGAACACTTGAGTTTTACCAGCAGATGGGGTTTGCGGAGGAAGTGGTGAAAGAAGGCATTCAAGTTCATTCCGGCCGGATCCGGGAAGGGACAGTGGAGAAGGCGGAAATTAAGATTCAGGATTTTGGAAAAGGCTTGAGTCCATACCCTTTTGCGCTCAGCTATCCGCAGGATCTTCACGAAAAGCTGCTTGTGAAAAAGCTTCAGGAAGCAGGCATTGAAGTAGAATGGAACACAGAGCTTGCCGCTTTTAAGGATGATGGAGAGAAAGTGACGGCTGTCCTTGTGAAAAATGGAGCCCAGGAAACATCCGAATACTCCTATATTTGCGGCTGCGACGGTGCTCACAGTACAGTGCGCCGGACATTGGGATTGGATTTTCCAGGGGGGACTTATGAGGAAACGTTTTTCGTTGCAGATGTGGAAACAGATACGGAGAATTTGAGGAGTAACAGCCTGAACATTTACCTTCAGGAGGAGGATTTCTTTTTATATATGCCTGTCAGAACGACGGGGATGGTCAGGGTGATTGGGGTCATCCCGAAGGCGTTCAGGAAAGACGATATTCAGTTCCTTGATTTTCAGCCGGATATTGAAGAAAAAACTGGGCTTGCTTTTAAAAAGGTGAACTGGTTTTCCACTTATAAGGTCCATCACAGGGTCAGCGGCCATTTTCGGAAGGGGCGCGCTTTTATTGCAGGAGATGCCGGGCATATTCACAGTCCTGCCGGCGGCCAGGGAATGAATACGGGAATCGGTGATGCGGTGAACCTGGCGTGGAAGCTTGCCGCCGTGAGTCTTGGAAAAGCTGATCCCTCCATTCTGGATACATATGAGGATGAACGGATCGCTTTTGCCAAAACGCTTGTTATGACAACGGATAAAGCCTTTTCTGTCCTGATCGGCAAGTCGTTCAGAAGCAAACTGCTGAAAAAGCTTGGTCTTTCGTATGCAGCTCCTTTTTTGTTCAGTTCTTCTGAAAAAGCGAGAAAAGCGGCATTTAACGCTGTTTCTCAAATTCGGATAAACTACCGGAAAAGCGGGATCAGCGAAGGGAGAGCGGGAAAGATTCTTGGAGGAGACCGCCTGCCATGGACGGGCGATAATTTTCAGCCGCTGCATGCGCAGGACTGGCAGCTTCATGTTTATGGAACGGCGAAAGAGCCATTAAAGGAGACGGCTGCTGCTCTCGGCTTGCGGCTTCATGAGTTTCCATGGAATAAGGAAGCGGAAAACAGTGGATTGATGCGGGATGCCCTGTATCTCGTCAGGCCTGATGGGTATGTTTCATTGGCATTGGCAGAGCAGGATGCGGAAAAGCTTCAGATTTATATGGAAAAACACGCGCTGTCTCCGCTGCAAAAATAAAAAAAAGCTCCGGTTTTCGCCGGGGCTTTCCTATTTAAATAAATCGTTCGAATTTATTTCCAAAGAAAAAAACGATGCCAGAAACCAAGGAAAGGCCAGCAATTTCTAAGATCGCCTGCATGGTGTTTGCTCCTTACTTTATAGATGTAATCATGCTTAATGATTGGATGATATCAGTTGTTTGAGGGGTAACTTCATACACGTTCTTCCCGCTTTGCCACCTTGCTAAACTGGTATTGTTTTTATAGTCGGCGATGACCCGGCCAAAGGCGTGCGGAATCGGAAGAGCATGGGTTTCAAGGAAATCAGCCATTTCTTTCGCCTGTGCGGCGAGATCTACATTGCTGTCTGTTCTTGCTTCTGCGCTTAAGTACCATCTGCCTTCATTCCATGAGACATACTGGGAGCCTGCTGCTCCTTCCTGCAGGGCTTTGATGCCATGCCCTATGTCAATATTTTGCTGGGTGACTTTTTGGTAGCCGATCGCTTCCCGTGCCTTTTCCTCTGATGAGCAGGCGGTTCCTTTTAAGGTGACGAGCCTGCTGCTATTGCCAAGATTATTTAAAGCCTTGTCATTAATGGGGAGCGGGGTTTCTGTCTGGAAAATGATCACGCTGTAGCCGGATGGCTTGCTGTCAATTGCTGCGGTGTAGTAAGGCGCTTTTTTATCCAGCACGTTTGGCATTTGAAAAGCGATATCTGTTTTCAGCAGCGGCTGAATATCTGCTTTTAGTGCAGAAAGGGTGGTATACCCTTTATCTTTTTTTTCATTTTTCGTTTTAGCGGGACTGCCTGCTGTATCCGTGTTTTGGCCGCCGGCTGGTTGATTGTTTTGTTCGTTCGACGTGTTATTGGACTGGCTTGTTGAGGAATCGCTTGACTGGCTGTTATCTGAAGGTGCAGTGTTTTTCTTCGGCTGGCTGCTGCTTTCATTACTGGATGTACAGCCTCCCAGAATCAATGCGGGAATAAGCAGGAGGGCTGCCATGCATTTTTTCATCGTGTAAAAACTTCCTTTCTCGAAGTATTTTCTTATTGTTATAACGATAAGATTCTAGTAATTGTTTCAAATTCCCCCCAAAAACTGTATTGAAAACAATGGAGGGATTTAGCAGATGATGGCGAAGGAAAGAGGGAAAGGGGGCATTCTGACATGACCGTTGTGATTAAGAGAGCATATGAAGAGGCAAAAAAAGAAGACGGCGTCCGGATTCTTGTCGACCGGATTTGGCCGCGTGGCCGCTCAAAAGAGGCGCTTCAAGCAGATCATTGGATGAAGGAACTCGCTCCTTCACCAGGCTTGCGAAAATGGTTCGGACATGATCCGGCTAAATTTGAAGAATTCATTGAAAAATATAAAGAAGAACTTGCGGATAACAAAGAGGCACTGGATGAACTGAAGAAGATTATTAAAGAGGAAGAAAAAGTGACACTCGTCTACGCGGCAAAGGATGAAGAACGCAACCAGGCTGCTGTGCTGAAAAAATTGCTTGCGGAAGGCATTTGATGCTGCTCTTAGTCTGATAACCCATTAAAAAGGCGCTCTTTTTCAAAGAGCGCCTTGTCCTAAATATTAAAGCTTCTTAACTTGCAATGGAGGTGTGCTGTGCATATATGGCGGCGGAGGATTCAGTTCCTGTTTGCCTCCGTATGCAGCAGGCTCGCTGTCATAGCTGAAGGTGCCTCTTCCGTCAGGAGAAATGCCGGATGCCCATGATCCTGCTTTGGCTTCTTCGCCTTCAGAGAAATTATAAAGCGTGTAGGAGAAGTCCGTTGCTTCCCATTCAGCCGGAACGGATGCAGGAACGGTAACACCCTGCTGTTCCTCCAATTCCTTAATAGCTGCATACCATTGATTTTGATGCATGGTGTCACGTGCCAGCAGGAAGGAAAGCATTTCTTTAATGCCGCGGTCTTCTGTCATTTCATACAGCCTTGCTACCTGCAGGCGGCCCTGTGATTCTGCATTAAGGTTGGCTCTGAAATCTGCCAGAATGTTGCCGCTGGCAACAATATATCCTGCATTCCAAGGAACACCTGCACTGTTTTCAGGAACTGCGCCAAGACCTGATACGATCGCATGGTGAGGGTTCATCCCGCCCATGATGGCTCCGATCATCGGATCTTTAGCTGCAGCCTCCTGCTCATGGACTGGTGCATCATCCAGAAGGCGGGCAATCATCGTCGCGATCATTTCACAATGTCCGATTTCTTCTGTTCCTGTGTCCATGATTAAATCTTTATATTTGGCATCACCGCGTGAATTCCAGCCCTGGAACAAATACTGCATCGCAACCGAAATTTCCCCGAACTGGCCGCCTAAAATTTCCTGAAGCTTTTTGGCATACAGCGGATCCGGACGGTCTGGCTTCGCATGAAACTGAAGTTCTTTTCTGTGAAAAAACATAAAGAATCCCACCTTCTTTTGAATTTTTTGCTGCGATGGCACCGGCATGCAGCGGGTTATTTTAAACCTCCAGACGAAAAAAAGAGCAGGGAAAAACATCCATTAATGGTGTCTTTCCCTGCTCATAATTCAGCTCTATCCTCTGATTATTTCCGCGGGAGGGGTGCTCAACTATTCAGATGTCTGTGGTTAAAAATGCTGCCTTAAAGCGCTGTTTGTCTTCCAGGCTATTAAAGGGTTACCCTGTAAAGGAAGGGATTTAAACGGCTTTTTGGCAGAATCTGTGAAAAAATTTAAATAGACTCATAGAAAAAGAGGTGAAAAGGCATGGAGATTGGGAGAGCGCGGCAGATTGCGGAAGAATGGGTGAGAAGCGCGGCTCCTGGTATGGCAGGCTTTAAAGGTGCCTATTTTGCAGGCTCTGCCGTTGAATTAAAGGATGGGGAGGAGCTGCCAGAGGCATCTGATTTGGACGTAATGATTGTGATCGAAAGTGAGAATCTTCCTCCTAAAGTGGGAAAGTTTTATTTTAAAGATGTGCTGCTTGAGGCTTCAAGCCTGTCCTGGCAGGAAATGCATAAGGCGGATATATCCTATCATCTCGCAAACAGCCTGAAGAAGGATACCATTATACTGGATCCATCTGGAGAACTGTCAGCTCTTCAGCAAAAGGTAGAAAGGAATTTTGCGAGAAAGGCGTATATTAGGGCCAGATGCCGGGATGTTAGGGAGAGAATTGAAAATGGCGTTTCTTCACTAAACATCGAGCAGCCTATGTACGATGCCTTTACTTCCTGGCTTTTCGCGGCAGGTGTGACAACTCACATGGTTTTAACCGCTGCGCTTGAAAATCCAACGGTAAGAAAACGGTATGCGGCAGCAAAAAGAGTGCTCGAGAGATTCGGGCTTGAGGAGCGGTATCCGGAATTTTTGGACTTGCTCGGATGCTCGGGGATGAGTGCAGAGCGGGCTGAGCACCATTTGGCACAGCTGGAAGTAACGTTTGACTTGGCGGCTGCAAAAGGGAAAACTCCTTTTTTCTTCAGCAGCGAAATCACCCCTGAAACAAAGGCCATCGCCATTTGGGGAAGCAGGGAGATGATTCAGAAGGGAGAGCACAGGGAGGCAGTGTTTTGGATCGGCGCGACTTTTGCCAGATGCCATAAAATACTGGCAGCTGATGCACCGGAGGAAGGATGTGCCCGTTATCCTGCTTTTCAGAAGTTTATGGAGGATCTTGGTGTCTTTTCGTATGAGAGTCTTGAGCAAAGAGGCGGGGAGGTTCTTCGGTTTTTACCGGGATTGGAGGAGCTGGCGGAGGCTGTTATAGAGAAGACATCTGAACCCCAGAGAATTCTCGGTTTATAACAGACAGAATGGTTTGAGATCATTGTTGGGGTTTGTTCAGATGAATGGCATGTATGTGAATGATAAGAGCTCTAGTGACAGAGGTTGCTTAGTGTTTTTTTGGGAAATATATGTTATATTCTTATTAGATATTTCATAAAATAAAAAGAGAACCCCTTGGTGCTGGTAACACCAAAGGGCTTCTAACATACAATCAGGTATCCCTCATGGGGGAAGGCCGATCAGATCGTTTTTAAAAACCACCCTTTTTAGCCTGCGAAGCTCAAGGGTGGTTTACTTTTTGTCTTTACCGCGCAATGCTAAGATCGCTACTGCTAGACTAGCAGCTCCAATCATTAAATGCATTGCTTGATAAAGAGTCATGGGCCTCACCCCCTCCCATAAGGGGTTTAAAGAGGCCTCCCACCCTTGAGTTATCCTAAATTGTACTTCTCAATTATACCACATATTTCCTCTGAGAAGCTTATTTTTCAAGGGTTTTCGACATGATGCATCTGTTACTGTGCGTACTAAATTAATAATTAATTATACCGACTAAGGATTTAATCTTTTCGAGAATCCTTCGGTTTCCTGGAAGATCCAGATTAAAATGAAGGTATAAATGGGAAAACCAGCGGAGCATAAGGCTGCCGCTGGTTTTCGTTTATCTTCTTATCGATCTGCAGCTCTGCAGGCAATGGAGTGCCAAAGCTCAAGGTTCCACTCTACTAATCTGAGTCCAGTACAAATCACACATCTAAGCGGACAGCCAATCATATTTATCCCTCTTTCATACCGTAATAGTACAAGTTATGAAGAAATAAGAGAGTTTGATTGAAGCATATGCTTAAATTGAGCCTCTTTTTTCGTGATTTGAGCAAGTATTGAGAGGTTGCTGTTTTTTGGCGGAGTGGAGAATTCGTTTGTTGTACACGCTCCAGGCTTATATTCCCGAACCCCGCTTTCAATTTCCCGAATGGTGGGGAGAAATTCCCGAAACCGGCCCTTATATTCCCGAATGAAGCCCTTATTTTCCCGAAGAGCCGGCTGCAAAGAACCTAAGCGAAGAAACTGAGCTACTCTGAGAGTGCACCATTTAAAGTAAGCGACAAAATTACCTTTTACGAAGGGAAAATCTACTTTTCGAACTCGCACCAACCCCACATTCCCGAACCCTGTGATCAATTTCCCGAATGGAGAGGAGAAATTCCCGAAACCGGCCCTTATATTCCCGAATGAAGCCCTTATTTTCCCGAAGAGCCGGCTGCAAAGAACCTAAGCGAAGATACTGAACTACTCTGAAAGTGCACCATTCAAAGTGAGCGGCAAAATTCCTTTTTACGAAGGTAAAATTCATTTTTCGAACTCGCACCAACTCCATATTCCCGAACCCCGCTATCAATTTCCCGAATGGTGGGGAGAATTTCCCGAAACCGGCCCTTATATTCCCGAAGAGCCGGCTGCAAAGAACCTAAGCGAAGATACTGAGCTACTCTGAAAGTGCACCATTCAAAGTGAGCGGCAAAATTCCTTTTTACAAAGGGAAAATCTACTTTTCGAACTCGCACCAACCCTATATTCCCGAAACCGGCCCTTATATTCCCGAATGAAGCCCTTATTTTCCCGAAGAGCCGGCTGCAAAGAACCTAAGCGAAGATACTGAGCTACTCTGAAAGTGCACCATTCAAAGTGAGCGGCAAAAATTCCACTTTACAAAGGAAAAATCTATTTATCGAACTCACCCCAATCCCATATTCACGAACCCCGCCGTCAATTTCCCGAATGGAGAAGAGAAATTCCCGAAACCGGCCTTTATATTCCCGAACGCAGCCCTTATTTTCCCGAAAAGTCAGTTTTCAAGCCCCTGCAAAACCCCAAGCAGAATCATTGACATCATCCCCTCCGGCAAGCTTAAGATGTGTTGAGTCAACAAAAAGGAGAGAACAGGTTATGGTGCTTCAAGGTAAAACGTCAGCAGAGAGAAGAGTGAGCGGGAAAGCGCGAATACTGCTTGCGTTTATTTTAGGATCACTTGGTGCGTTTGGGCCGCTTACGATTGATATGTATTTGCCGGCTTTGCCGAATCTGGCGAGGGAGCTTGGCACACCGGCTTCACTTGCACAGGTCAGCTTGACGGCATGTCTTTTGGGTCTTGCGCTCGGTCAGGTGATTATGGGCCCTTTAAGTGATGTAAGAGGGAGAAAAAAGCCGCTGATTGCCGCGCTGCTTGTTTATGCGGCAGCCTCTGTATTGTGCGTGTTTGCCAGCAGCATTTGGCTGCTGATTTTGTTTCGGTTTATTCAGGGAATTGCCGGTGCGACAGGCATCGTTGTTTCCAGAGCCAGTGTGAGGGATCTTTTCTCAGGTCCTGAGCTGACGAAGTTTTTTTCCATGCTGATGCTTGTGAACGGAGCTGCTCCTATACTGGCACCTGTTGCAGGAGGACAGCTTCTCCGCATTTTTTCCTGGCGGGGGGTTTTTGGCGTGCTTGCCGTACTTGGCTTGCTGATGCTTTTGGCTGTGATCTTCTTTATGAAGGAAACGCTGCCGCCGGAACGGAGAAAGACGGGCGGGCTGGAGGAGGTTTTTCAGACATTTGGAAAGCTCCTGAAGGATAAAGTGTTCGTCGGCTATGCTCTCGCACAGGGGTTTGTGATGGGGGGAATGTTTGCTTACATTTCCGGTTCCACTTTTGTGCTGCAGGACATTTACGGATTGTCCCCGCAAATGTTCAGCGTTGTATTTGGAATCAACGGTCTGGGTATCATTGCCGCCACACAGATTACAGGAGCTCTTGCCGGTAAAGTAAGGGAGAGCGCTCTTCTTGTGTCCGGTCTTTTTCAGGCAGCCATTTCAGGTATTCTGCTTGTTGCCGTGATTTTGCTGCAGGCGCCTGTGTTTTTTGTCTGCCTGATGCTGTTCTTCTCTGTCTCAAGTGTCGGTATCGTGACAACGGCTGTCTTTTCGCTTGCGATGGAAGAACAGGGGGAGAATGCCGGAAGCGCTTCTGCTCTGCTCGGGCTTTTGCCGTTTTTATTCGGTGCAGCTGCAGCACCGCTTGTTGGAATTGCCGGAAGCCATCATGCCTTGCCGATGGCGATTGTGATCGCGTTTTGCGAGCTGGCGGCCTTTCATTTTTATTACTGGTTTGTGCGTCATCCGAAACGCCAAAAGAAAGCTTGAAACCTGGGTGAAATATCCAGGTTTTTTTGATGAAATAAATGATTACTGCTTAACTCCAGCTATGCTAAAATGAATTTCGGGATTGGAAAAATTCCGCATATTTGCTAAAAAATTAATGGGAGAAAATTGATGCCACAGCCTGCAAAAAACTACATCAAAGAAATTATAGAGGATTTGAAGGATCCCGACAAAGATATCCGGTATACTGCGGCGGTCGAGCTTGCGGAACTGGCAGAAGCCGATGACCTTGAAATGAATCTTCTTGCTTTGGAGAAGCTCGCAAAAGAGGCAGCTTTCTCTTTTCCGAAAACACGCCTCGAGTGGGACGATCCAAGCTATCATATTGTCTCATTCATTACGAATTTCCGATTTTCTGAATTGGCAGAAGCCATTATAGGGCATTATCCCCATTACAGTGCAGCGGCCAAGGAATTGGCAATTTCGTATATCAGCTCCTTTAAAGGATTTGAGGAGAAGCTGATGCAGCTGCTTGAAAGAGATCTTGAAGGAGATAATGAAGAATTTCCCTTGCTTGCTCTGCTCGATCAGCCGCACCTGGCGAAAACGTTAGTTGAGAGCAAAATTCCGCTTTTAGAAAACGAAAAACAGAAGGACACGCTGTATGAACTGCTGTCTTTAAGCCTTGACAGGGGCTTGATGGAAATCGTTAAGCCTGATTTTGTGAGACCGCTCCTGGCGTCTGACTATCAAAAGAAGCGGGAGCTGTACAAAAGCTATGAAAAGGATTACGCCCTTTCTTACGTGTATGGAAGCTGGAAGGATACGTACCTTTCCATTCAGGGTGAGATGTGCATTCTTCTTTCATTGATGGAGTATTATTATGACGAAAAAATGAAGGGGTTTGTTCAGGAGGCTTTGCACTTTAAAGATAGTATAGTGAGAATGAGTGCAATCATTACTGCCCTGAAAATCGGCATTCCTATTGAAGAAAAAACACTGCAGGAGTGTGCAGAAAATCCTGAGACGTCTGAGCCTTTTTATATGGAACTGAGCCGGATCAAGCGGGAAGAGGCATTTCCAATAAAGGAAAACAGACAAGTGTATTTTGCAAAAAGCCATTTGTTCCGCCATGCCGTCCATCATCAGGGCTATGTGCCGGAAGAAGTGCAAATAAAAGATATGACAGAAATTCTGGAAGAAGACACTGCCTTCCGTTACTACCTGGCTGCCATTAAGGAAGAGGGCACCTTTCATCCGGCCTGGGTCGGGGCTTATCCCCTGAGTGAGGGGGATGATCTGCCTTATTACCGGGAAGAGACGCACATATTGGAAGAAGAATACCAGTCAGCTGAAAAACATATGCAGGAATTTCTTGAGGATAGCCGGCAAATGCTGGAGTACGAAGCAAATAAAGTTTACTATACAAGCAAACCGCGTGTAAGCCGCTGGTTTTACATTCTTTATCCTTATCTCGGATTTCGGATTTACCAGGCTGCTGTCACGCAGGATCCTATTTATATTGTCATGACATCGCTCTTTTTCGCCCTTGTGACAGGCACCCATCTGTATCAGTGGAAATTCAGGAAACAGAGGGTAGAGATGACTTCTTCAGAGCTTCGCTACACAGACCGTGACCTCAGGAATTCCATTAAATTCAATGAAATAGGGAGAATTTCAATTGAGAAGGCAGCACTCAGATCAAGGCTTTTTGATCGTTTTGCTAAAAATGTCGTGATATGTGATAAAAAGGGTGCTCAGATCATGAAGTTTCCTTTAAACGCTGTTGTGTATGAAGATTTTATCTATATCATTGAATCTGCGACAGAACATTTGGAAGAACAGCCGAGAATCGACAAGCCTGAATGACTGAAAAGGACCGCTCCCGGGCGGTCCTTTTTCTTTACCGTTCTTTCGTAAACATGCGCAAAAGCACATCGGCCCTTGGCATCTGAAATCCTTCGAAGTTATGGATGCCGAGGGTCATGAGGCCTGATATGACGAGGAAATAATTTGAAATCATTTCTCTGTAATCATCCTGTGCCAATTCTCCAATCCTCTGGCCTTCCTTAATGAGCGGCTCCAGCAAAACAATATAGGCATCCATTGAATAGTCCTCAAATAGTTTTTTTGTTTCAGGAGGCACTTCATCAGAAGTGCGGGCATGATGGATCAGCATAAAATAGGCCTGCCCATCTTCTTCAAGAATCATCTCTGTCAGGAATTTCAGTTTTTGAAGCGGGGTTCCTGACATTTTTTCCACTTCTTGAATGCCGCTGACCGATTCATTCATTGCCTGCTGAACCAATGTTGTGAACAGTTCGTTCTTTGATTCAAAATAACGGTACATGAGTCCTTGGCTGATGCCTGCTTCTTCGCTGATCATGCTCATCTTTGTTCCGATCAGCCCCCTGCGGGCAAAAACCTTCAAGGCAGCTGCTAAAATTTGTTCGCGTCTTTCATCTCTTTTTTGTTTCAGCTGTTCTTCATTGAGGGGGGACAGTGGGATGCACTCCTTTATGGCTGTTTTTCTTATTTTACCATGCCATCTATTCTTTGCCCCCCAGTAATAGACGAAGCCATTGCCCTAAAGATGTCTTCAGCAGGTTTATTTTCAGCTGTAAGCAATTCATCCAAAAGCAGCCTTCCTTCAGGAGACGAATTTAGAATGGAAATGGCCAATCCCGATTGAAACAGCTGCGCAAGCGGAACAGACAGCGTGTTGACTGCCCAGTAGAGGCCGTACAGCTTGCCGTTTTGCTGTGTTACGGCATGCTTCAGCAGCAAATCCATATACTTTTTGCCAAAGGCAATCATTGGGAGAGGGCGCTCGCTTTGATAAGAAGTGCCTTCCCATCGAAGGTCGGCAGCGCAGTTAAGCCACCAGGCGGGGTAAATGATATCTTGAAAGGCGGACAGCACACTTTTTTCGAATTCCTGGTTATCTGTACGGGTTTTCAGCAGCTCATCAAGCTTTTCTGCCTGTATTCCGGCAAGCGTCATTCCCTGCCCATAGATGGGATCCACTATGCAGAGCGAATCACCGATGGCAAGAAGGCCCTTAGGCCAATCGGCCATTTCTTCATAATGGCGGCGGTACGTTTTTTCAACTCGGAAGGTTTTTGGCCCTGCCAGAGGAATCAGTTCATTTATGATGTCTGAAAGCACCGGGAATGGCTGAAACAATTTTAGAAAATGATCTGGATCACGGGGAGGATAGTGGCCGCCGATCCCGCCTGCAAAAAACTCTGCGATTTCGTTTTCAATAAAAGATAAACCAAGAGTAAATGGCTGTTCGGACGGAAGGGCATTCAGCATGATCGTATCATAGGTTTTGGCAATGTGTGAAAGGTGGGAGGGAAGTTTATAACGCTGCGTTGTGTAGCCTAGATGAATGTAGAATTCGTCCTCTGAAGGAACAGCATAGCCTGCAGCCTTCAGCCAGTCGCTCAGTTTGGAGTTCCGTCCGCTTGCATCAACGGTCAGGTCTGCCTCAAAGCTGGATTCACTGTGTGATTCAAGGGTTTTGACACCGGTTACCCGGCCGTCCTCTGAAAATAGCAGCCCTGTTGCTTTGTGGTTTTGAAAAAACTGAATGCCGGGAATTTTTCTTACCCTCTCCCGAATGACGGCTTCCAGAAGGGATCGGCTGAATTTTATATCATCTCGCGGATATTGAAAACTCATTTTGCCGTAGGGATATTCCTGATGGATGGTTTTCTGGAAAGAGGAAGGAGCGCCAAGAGAGAGCAGATCCTCTTCATATCCAGGAAAGAAAGCATTGGTGATTTCCTTGCCTCTGACCGTAAAACGGTGAGGGTGAAAAGCCTGAGGGGTTCCCGGCCGTTCTGCCGGCTTTTCAGGCAGGGTATCTTTTTCAAAAAGAAAAACCTCTTCATAGTAATTAGAAAGCACCTTTGCCGTGATAAGACCGCCATAGCCTCCGCCGATTACCGCTGCCCGCTTATTCATTTTAGTACACCCTTTCCCCTTCAAGAATTTCTTTCAAGGTTTCCAGATCCTTCTTTCCTGTGAGAACGCCTTCCGCAAACTTCTCGTCATCCATTCCAGGCATTTGAAAGCCAGTTAAAAATACTTCACAGCTGCTGCCGTTAGGGATGACTCTCATGGCATCATGGATTTCCACACCGGGAGCCGGAACTGTCACATGATCCAAAATAAAGTAGGAATTTCTCTCAGCCACCGATATGGCAGACTGGCAATAAGGCGTTTCCATGACCCAGCCTGACTCTTCTTCCCGAATAGAGCTGCAATAGGAAACCCAATTAGGAAAATGGCTTAGATCATATAAGTATTCGTATACCTTCTCTGCTGGGCGGTTAATGGAGATGCTGACCGTATCAGATCCAGCGAATTTATTCATTTGACTCTCTCCTTTTAAAATGAATGAATTATTCATTCATAAATATATGATGAATGAAAGGAAGTGTCAATAGAATTTCCAGCAAAATTTTGGAAATAGTAGACATGAAACCAAATGGTGTTATAATAGCTTTATGAAACCAAAAGGTGTTATAAAGGAGAGATAATATGGAAGAGATTAAGCAAACCGCGATTTACGAGGCGCCTATTCAAAAGGTATGGGAAAAGGTGTCGACTGCTGAGGGAATGGCTGAATGGTTCATGCCGAATGATATGGAACTGGAGGAAGGAAAGGAATTTCATCTTCAGGGACCCTTTGGCCCTTCGCCGTGCAAGGTGCTGAAGATTGATCCGCCAAATGAACTTAGCTTTTCCTGGGATACTGATGGATGGGTTGTGTCTTTTCTGCTGAAGGAGCTCGAGGAGAACAAAACAGAGTTCACCCTGATCCATGGCGGGTGGAAAAATCCTGATGAGCTTGTCGGCAAGGCGCAGGAAAAGACATCTGTCATCAGAGACAGAATGGCAGGCGGCTGGACAGCGATCGTGAACGAGCGCTTAAAGAAAGCAGCTGAGGCTTAATTGGAAGCGGCAAAGCATGATGTTTTCCAGGCGATTGCCGATCCTACCAGAAGAGAAGTGCTAAAGCTGCTGGCGGAAAAAGAACTGCCCATTTCTGAAATTGCCAGCCGCTTTCCGATCAGCCGCACAGCTGTCGTCAAGCATCTCGGCATTCTGGCTGAAGCGGATCTCATTCACGGCACAAAAAAAGGCCGGGAAAAAATTTACCGTCTTCATCCAGCACCGCTGAAGGAGCTGAAGGACTGGCTGGCTTTCTATGAGCAATTCTGGGGCAATAAGCTTATGCAGCTGAAGTTCGCTGTGGAAAAAGAGGAATGAAAAAAAACCGCCAGTGGCGGTTTTTTTAATGATTTGAAATAGCATCCAAGCCGATTCTGTCAATGATGCTGGAGCTTTCTTTATTCAAGCCTGTTAGCGTCACTTTTTTATCAAGTGAGTTATATTTAGAGACAGCTTTGGCAATAGCCGCAGCACTTGAATGGTCCCAGACATGTGAAAGGGAAAAATCGATCACAATCTTTTCAGGATCGTTCTCGTAATCAAATTCCTGCAGTAACTGGGAAGTTGTAGCGAAGAACAGCTGTCCGGAAACACTGTACGTTTTATGATTTTCTTCGGTTCTAGACATGACGGTAAGCTTGGCCATTTTCCATCCGAATACAATCGCGCTCATTGCCACTCCAAGCGCCACACCAATTGCCAGATTGCTTGTATACACGACTACAGCCACTGTTAAAATCATGATAATGGCGTCTGAAACAGGATATTTATGCAATTTGCGGACAGATTGCCAATCAAAGGTGCCGATGGAAACCATAATCATGACTCCTACAAGGGCAGCCATTGGAATTTGCTTCACCACATCACCGAAGAGCATAATCAGGACAATCAGGAAAACACCTGCAGTAAGAGTGGAAAGGCGCTTGCGTCCGCCGGATTGGACGTTGATCACAGACTGTCCGATCATGCCGCAGCCTGCCATGCCGCCGAAAAGTCCTGAAACGATGTTGGCATATCCCTGACCTCTTGCTTCTTTATTCTTGTCGGAACCAGTGCCTGTAAACTCATCGACAATCGTTGCCGTAACAAGAGATTCAGTCAAACCGACAACCGCAATGGCAAGCGAGGTAGGAAATACAATCGCAAGCGTTTCAATGGAAAACGGAACGGACGGCAAATGAAACGCCGGCAGTGCTTGTGTGATCGTTCCCATATCGCCGACTGTTTTTAAATCAAGCTTAAACACGATGCTGATGATCGTCATAACGATAATAGCGAATAGTGCAGCCGGGAAAATTCTCGTTAAATATGGAAACAAATAAATAACGATGAGTGTTGCGGCGACCATTGCATACATCAGCCATGTGGCACCAACAAACTGCGGCAGCTGCGCCATGAAAATAACAATAGCAAGTGCATTGACAAAACCAGTCAATACGGTGTTCGGAAGGAAGGAAAGAAGCCTTCCAATCTTAAGCATTCCAAAAACAATTTGAATCAGACCTGTCACGATCGTCGCTGCAAATAAATACTGTATGCCGCGATCGTGCACTAATGAAACCATCAGTACAGCGGTGGCACCAGTGGCAGCAGAAATCATGCCCGGTCTTCCTCCTGTGAACGCAATCACAATCGCAATCAAGACAGATGCGTAAATTCCTACCATGGGATCAACGCCCGCAATGATCGAAAAGCCGATTGCTTCTGGAATCAGGGCAAAGGCAACGGTCAACCCTGACAGAAAGTCAGCCCGCACATTCGAAAACCAGTTTTCTTTAATAGTTGCAAAGTTCAATTCTTCTCCACCTCTAGTAAATTTTCTTTGACTCTTGACTCTCACAAAAGCCGGGGCCGTTTTCAACGGAAAAAATCATAACATAGTTAGGGAAAACTGGAAAGAAAAAGATGCTGAAAACAAAAAAGAAGCCGCAGGATCTACCTGCAGCTTCGCCTCTTTAGGCTTTGACATAATTCGCAGCTTCTCCTGATGAAGGAGAAGGAGGGAATTGGCCGCCTTTTTGAATTTGAATTTCTGTGTCTTCATTCTGCACTTTGTAAGTGCCGCTTTGTGGAGCTTTTTCGCCAGTCTTATGGGTATCTGCCATTTTCTCCACCTCCTTATGTTCTTACTTGACGTGTTTCCCCTTATGCAAGGCTTAAAACGTCTTTTCTCATCACGCTGATTTGTGACGATTTCTATTCTTTTGCACATGATTTTGAAATTCGCGTTATAATGGAAGTACACCGACTGACTTTACTGTTATGGATGAAAGGAAGGATGGTGAAAGAACTGTGAAAAACCGTGAACTGAAACGCAAAAAGAAAATTGACCTAATAAAAGATTACGTTAAAAACAGACTGAAGAACCTGGATCCGAAGCTGGGAAAACAACCTGCTTCGAATAGAGTCTGGAAAGACGTTGTGTGAAAAATGAGAGCCGGTTCCCGAAGAAGGGGGCTGGCTTTTTTATGTTCCGGAAAAATGAATACTATTAACCTTATTTTTATAATATAATAGGCTTAAAAACTTTATAAAATAAGGAGTAAATATTAATTATGTTATTTTTAAAAGGAATTCTGATTGGTTTGTCCATCGCAGCGCCTGTTGGCCCAATCGGTGTTCTTTGCATGCAGAGAACGCTCCGGGAGGGAAGAGCAGCGGGCTTTTTAACAGGTGCTGGCGCTGCTTCGGCTGATGCCGTCTATGGAACTTTAGCAGGGTTTGGGGTCAGCCTGTTAGCGGGTTTTTTTATTCAGTATCATGCATGGTTTCAAGCAGTCGGGGCGGTTTTTCTTCTCTATATGGGGAGCAGAGTGTTTTTTTCGCAAACGGCTGAAATAGGGAATGCAGCTATTAAGAAGGGGAAAGGCGCAAAAGGGTATGTGACCGGTTTTTTTCTGACGATGACCAACCCTATGACCATCCTTTCCTTCGGCGGCATTTTTGCCGCTTTCGGATTGAGCGGCGGACACAGCTATACAGCTGTGCTGCTGTTAGCCGGCGGGATTTTTGCCGGTTCTCTTTTATGGTGGTTCTTGCTTTCTTTTATCATCAGCCTTGTGAAGCACAAGCTTGGACATAAAGGGCTGTCGGTCATTAACAGGCTGTCAGGGGCTTTGATTCTTGCATTTGGCTTCTATTTTCTTGCTTGTATTGTTTAGCGCGCTTTTTCATTAATATTCCAAACCATGATAGAGCAAACTAATTCATAACTATAGCTGCAGGGTAACGGGGGCTTGTTATGATTCTGGTTTGGACGGTGAATATTCTCTGCGGGGCAACCCTTATGTATGCTTTTTTGCGCTTCTCTCCGCTTCCGCGTCTGGAGAAAATGTACAGCTGGCTTTTGGCTAATATTTTGCTGCAGCAAACATTAATTGTTTTTGAAATGAATCTCGGAATGGTCAGCATGACAAAAAGTCCGTGGAGCATTCTGGCACTGTATGCTATTGCCCTTTTTGTCTATACCCCTTTCTTTGCGCTTGTTGCCGGAAAACTGCTGCAGCAGGGGCAAAGCATCTGGCTGAAGCTCATGACTGTCTTGGGGGCTTCGATCGTTTTAAGCCTGCTTGATGAGCTATTAAATGTAACGAATTTTATCGTTTTCAAGAAATGGTCCCTATCTTTTTCGCTGTTCAGGCATCTTGGGATTTTTTTGATTCTTGTGGTGCTGTTGAAGTTTTTCCGGTTTCTTGAAAATCATGAAAGGGATCCTGTGCGATGAAAAATCCTGTATTCGTTCTGCCGCGCCAATTTGACAGCAATGAAATTTTTGTCCTTATCGCTGGGTTTATCATCATGTTTCTTGTGCTGTTTTTACCGAGGAGGCTGCTCTTGGCTGAAATCATCATGATTTGGTTTTTTAATTATTTCTTAGCGGAGCTGGCGGATTTTACTCTTGCCAGGCCTCCTCTTGATTTGTACCATTTTAACGATACGAGATACTATGATTGGTTTGATTTGATTCTTTATGTTTTTCTTTATCCGCCTGCCGCATATTTGTTTGTTCATTGCTATGAGAAGTTTCGGTTCAGAGGTAAAAAACTGCTTCTCTATATTTTGCTTTTTGCCATTGTCACAACCATTCTCGAAGGAATCTCTGCCTACTTCGGTGTGTTCACCTACAACGGCTGGAAAACCTGGTATTCCATTCCGGTGTATTGCTTTATCTATTATTTAAATTTGAAGCTGTTTCTGTTTGTCAGGAATTCTTTATTGAAAAAAAGCCAGGCCCCAAAAGAAAGGGCCTGACAGCATTAATAGCCTTTTTCAAAGCTCACCTTATTGATGCCTGGGTCTTCACCTTCCAGGTACTTTTTCAAGTTTGGAAGAAAAATGTCCTCAATGACCCGCTGGTCGTAATATTCTGTCGAGCCTGCGGTATGAGGCGTTACAATCACGTTTTCCATTTCCCAAAGCGGGCTGTTTTCCGGAAGCGGCTCTTTGGCAAACACATCAAGCCCTGCACCGGCAATACCGCCTTCCTGCAATGCTTGGATCAAACTGTTTTCCTCCACAATGTCACCGCGTCCGATGTTGATGAAGCAGGCAGATTCTCTCATAAGGCCGAACTGCTCTTTTCCAATCATGTGCTTCGTATCCTCAGTCAGCGGCAGTGTCACAACAACAAAATCGCATTCCGGAAGCATGCTGTTCAGGCTGTCAGGAGTGTACATAGCGTCAGCGAACTCATCTTCTTTTCCTGAATGCCGAAGGCCAAGCACCTTCATGCCAAAAGCCTTTGCAATTTTGGCTGTTTCCTTGCCGATTGCGCCAAACCCTAAGATGCCGATCGTTTTATTATGTATTTCCAGCTTTAAATTGCTGTGATGCCATTCTTTTTTCTCCTGATTTTTCACGTAGGCTTGAATTTTACGAGTCAGCCCAAGCATCAAAGCAAAGATTGTTTCTGAGATCGGATAGGCATGAACGCCATTGGCGCTTGTTACTGTGACGCCTTTTTTCTCAAGCTCTTTCAGCGGCATGTCGTTCACCCCGGCACTCCATGCTTGAACCCATTTTAACTGGAGGTCACTTTGAAGGTAAGGCTCCATAGCTTTCTTCCACCCTGCAATGATTTCCGCATCCTTTATATGATCCTTCCACTTTTCTTCTTCTTTCCCGAAAATAACTTCCCAGTCAGGCAGTGCCTGCTGTACTTTTTCTACCCATTGCTTTTCTGCATTCTGAGCGAGTATCAGTTTTCTTTTTCCCATCGTCAGTGGCTCCCATCCCTTGTACTTTCTTATATTGTATCAAAGCAGGCGGGTGCGGGAAAAAAGTTAAGCACTGGAATCGACATGCAAAAATCAAAATCTTAAGTAATATTTCCCGTAGAACACGATATAAATACCTGCCGCCCTGAATAAGTATAAAGTGTAACATCATCTTCCTGGTGCAGATGTTAACGACATGATGAAGGGGGAAGGCAGTATGGGCATCTTGCTATTTATTCTTCAGATTATTTTGGGAGTCGGCTTTCTGCTGTTCGGATTTATGAAATTTGGGGCAAAGCAGATGAATGAGGAATTTGAACGGTATGGCTATTCAGCCTGGTTCAGAATTGTGACGGGGATCGTAGAAATCGCAGGTGCTGTGCTTGTTATCGCAGGTTTTTGGAATGCCACCGCAGCCGCATGGGGAGCGCTTTTAATTTCCTTAACGATGATTGGTGCGCTAATTACGCATATTAAAGTAAAAGATTCGTTCTCAAAATCTGTTTCACCTCTTGTGTTCCTGATTCTTGGGCTCGTGGTTCTGATTTTTAATTGGGGTTCGCTTTTCTAAATAGATTCGTATGCCAGCCTATGGGCTGGCATTTTTGTTTTTAATCGGAACTTTGGGCAGGCTCTTTGTAACCGGCTCTTCGGAAAAATAAAGGCTTCTTTTGAGGAAATAAAGGCCGGTTTCGGGAAATTCTTTTTGCCATTCGGGAAAAAGAGGGCGGGATTCGGCTCTGTTAGACGATAAGGTTGATATTTCACAAACTGGTTAACTCTATATTACGAAGCAACCGTTAGCACAATAGGTACTTTTAAGTTTATTTAAATAATCGGCTGTTTCATCATAATGATTTGCTAAAAGCCTAAATATAATGACCCATGGCCTTATTTAAAAGAAAAGAGGGTTATGGGATGAAGTGTAAAATACATCGGTGTAATTGCCGAAATATCTGGTCAGTTCAGAATCGGAAAAAGAAGATAAGAGCTAAATCGATTTTGCTTAACGGCAATTGGATGACAGAAGTAAAACCTGATCGAAGATTAGATCCAAAAGGATTTGTCATTACTAACTACACTCAGGACATTATCACAGATCCCCCGATGGAATTACTAATGCAATTTAAAAAAGGAACAAAGTTAATTTATAATAAAAACATCGTTGAGTTTAATATTAAATCTGGCAAATTTTTATGGTTTGCCGAAGATGGAAGCTGTTATTTGTTAAATAGGATGTATGAGATGTAGCTGGGAAAGCCCTGCTGCATTTTTTAATTTGATAATATCTATAAATCTGCTTTAGTAACCTGCCCATGAGTATAAGAGCATCATAAAAAAGCAGCCAAACAATTTTCAACTAACGCACCTAACCGGCTTTTCGGGAAAATAAGGGCTGGTTTTGAGAAAATAAAGGCCGGTTTCGGGAAATTCTCTCTGCCATTCGAGAAAAAGAGGGCGGGGTTCGGAAATATGGGTTTTGTTCGAGTTTGAAAAATGAATTATATCTTGGTAAAAAGGATTTTTGCGGCTCTGTGAGTGAGGGGGCACTTTAGAGAGGCGCAGAATCTTTGGCGGGTTCTTTGTAACCGGCTCTTCGGGAAAATAAGGGCTTCTTTTGAGAGAATAAAGGCCGGTTTCTGGAAATTCTCTCTGCCATTCAGGAAAAAGAGGGCGGGAATTTTACATTTGCAAAAATCATTTTGGCCATAGATATTAGTCAATGTGCAACTTTTAAATCTGAAGATGATCCCGAAAGTCCAACATTTTTATGCTCCTATCTATGTTAAAATTAAAATATTTAGAAAATGAATAATTTTTCGGTAAAATAAAATTCATCATGTTTACGAAGAAGGGAGTCAGTTTATGGTCTTTATTGGGGTTTTACTCATTATAGTTGGGTTTTTGCTCAGGTTTAACGCGGCAGTTGTTGTAACGGTTTCCGCCCTTGTAACAGGCCTGATTGCAGGAATTCCGGTTTATGATCTTATTTCAAAATTTGGAGAAGCGTTTACGACGAACCGGTATATGTCGATTTTACTTGTGACGCTTCCTGTGATTGGAATCCTTGAAAAGAATGGCCTGCAGCTGCAGGCGGCAAAGCTGATCGGCAATATCAAGACGGCTACGGCTGGAAGAGTTCTGATGATGTATTTGTTCATCAGGGAACTTGGGGCAGCTTTTGGCTTGAACAGCCTTGGCGGACATCCGCAAACAGTCCGTCCTCTTGTCGCCCCGATGGCAGAGGGTGCGGCAAAAACGAAATACGGTGAGGTGCCTGAAAAAGAAGAGCAGGAAATCCGGGCGCAGGCTGCTGCGGCAGATAACATCGGGCTGTTTTTCGGAGAAGATATTTTTGTCGCAGTCGGAGCCATTCTTTTAATGAATGGATTTTTCAAACAAAACGGGATTGCGGCAGATCCGATTGCCATGGCGCTATGGGGGATCCCGACAGCGGTGTTTGCATTTATCGTACATATGATCAGGCTGCATTTCTTTGACCGAAAGCTGGACAGGCAGCTCGGAAGCAGAACAGCTGTTAAGAAAAGGGAAGAAAAGGGGCGCAGCTTATGATCTTTTCAGTTGAGATGATTTATATTTTAATGGGCATCATTGTGCTCGGATGCTCGGTTTATCTTTTTACTGATAAAACGAACAACCGCCGCATCACATCTGGCTTGTTTTACCTGATTTATTCCATCACGCTCATGTTCGGCGCTGTGCTGCCGCCATTTTTCACAGGTCTTCTCGTCATTATTATGGTGGTATTTATTGCAGGCGGAGGCTTGAAAAAGAGCATCCATGTGGAGGATGAAACTGCGGTCAAAGAGGAAAGGCGGAAGCGGTTTGGCGGCAGATTGTTTTTGCCAGCGATCTTAATTCCGATCCTGACAATTGTATTTTCAAAGCTTTTAGGAACAGTAAAAATCGGCAGTCTATTCCTGCTGGATCAGGCCAACGCTACAATGGTCGCGCTTGGATTGGCGTGCGTAATTGCTATTATCACTGCCATGGGCATGACAAAGTCAGGACCGAAAACAGCTGTAAAAGAATCAAGAAGGCTTCTTGAATCGATCGGCTGGGCGGTGGTGCTGCCGCAGCTGCTGGCTACACTTGGAACGATTTATGCAGCCGCAGGAGTGGGTACAGTTGTATCAAATACAGTGAAAACCTTTATCCCGGAAAACTCCCTGTTTTGGATCGTTGTAGTGTTCTGTCTAGGCATGGCGCTTTTCACCATGATCATGGGGAATGCCTTTGCGGCTTTTCCAGTAATGGCAGCAGGGATTGCCATACCGATGCTCATCAATCAGTTTGACGCAGATCCCAACCACATTGCAGCGATTTCCATGTTCGCCGGCTATTGCGGAACACTTATGACGCCGATGGCCGCAAATTTCAATATCGTCCCTGCGGCCCTGCTGGATCTAAAGGATAAATACCACGTCATAAAGGTACAGGTGCCGACAGCGCTTGCTGTATTGGTGTTCAATATTCTCCTGATGTATGTTCTCGTTCTTTTAAAAGTATAAGAAAAAAGGAGGAAACAGGATGATGAAAAAAGTGCTATTAACCGGATTTGACCCGTTTGGCGGCGAAGAAATCAATCCTTCATGGGAAGCAGTGAAGCGCCTGGACGGGATTCAGACAGAAAACATTGAAATGATGGCTGTGCAGCTGCCGACTGTTTACAGGGAATCCATTGCCATCCTCGAACAGCAGATCAAAAAGCATCAGCCTGAAATCGTGATTTGTGTTGGCCAGGCAGGGGGCAGGCTCCATGTGACGCCTGAAAAGGTGGCGATCAATCTGGATGATGCGAGAATCTCGGATAATGCCGGCAATCAGCCGATTGACAGGGAAATCGCAAGCACTGGTCCTGCTGCTTATTTCACAGGGCTTCCAATTAAGAGAATGGCAGAGCGGATGAAGGAAAACAACATCCCGGCATCTGTCTCCTATACAGCAGGGACATTCGTTTGCAACCATATCTTTTACGGGCTGATGGATTATATCCACCGCACCTCATCCACGATTCGCGGCGGATTTATTCATATCCCGTTTATCCATGAACAGGCGATGGACAAGCAGGCTCCGTCGCTCAGCCTCGACACGATTGTGAAAGCGATCCGGATTGCTGCTGTTACAGCTGCTGAAAATGAGGCAGATCTTCATATCGTTGGCGGAACCACTCACTGATGAAAAGGGGAAGGAGGAGGCTTGATGAAGCTTGATCATACGGGAATAGCGGTGCGCAGACTGGAAGAAGCAATCGAGATTTACACGAAAATTCTTGGCGGCCGGCTCACGGAAAGATATACAAGTGATAAGCCGGGTGTGGAAACACATATTGCTGTGATAGAGCTTGAAAATCAAGTTATTGAGCTCCTTGAGCCAACGTCCAAAACCTCCCCGATTGACAGGTTCATCAGGCAAAAGGGGAAGGGTGTTCACCATCTTGCTTATGAAGTGGAAGATCTAGAAGCTGCTATTCAGAAATATGAGGCAGAGGGTATCACGTTTTTAAAGGATACGTACAGAACAAATCCTTTTGGCAGAAGGCTGATCTACATGAACCCTGTCCACACTCAGGGGCAGATTATAGAATTGTGCGATTATCCAAATAGAAGAGGACCTCAATCGTGAGGTCCTCTTTTTCTCCAGCGCTTGTCGGGGCAGAGCGGCTTGCGCTTTTCTCATTGTCCAGCTCCAGCCGCTAGCCCCTCGAGGTCATAAGCCGGTCATCCAGAGAAAGGAAAAAACGCCTTTCTCCGGCTGCCCGTCTTATGCTTGTCGGGGCTGAACGAGCGGCTTGCGCTTTTCTTGATCCAGCTCCAGCCGCTAGCCCCTCGAGTCGCTTCGGAAAATCCCAAAAAGTCAAAGACCGGACTTTTCGTGATTTTCCTCCAGCGCTTGTCGGGGCTGAACAAGCGGCTTCCGCTTTTCTAATTAATATTTCTGTTCATGCTCCAGCAGCCATTTTTTTCGCCAAAGTCCGCCTGCGTAGCCTGTGAGGCTGGCGTTGGAGCCGATGATGCGGTGGCAGGGGATGACGATGGTGAGTTTGTTTTTGCTGTTGGCGTTGCCGACAGCTCTGATGGCTTTTTCGTTTCCGATGACTGTGGCGATGTCCCGGTAGGAGCCGGTTTTGGCATAAGGAATACTGTTCAGGGCGTTCCAGACAGAGGTTTGAAAGACGGTTCCATTGAGTTTGTAAGGGAGATTAAACTCCTTGCGCTTGCCGTTAAAATATTCATCAAGCTGCTGGTAGCAATCCTTCATGACGGCTGGCGTATTTTCCTCCATCACATATTCCGTTGTTTCTTTTTCAGTAAAAAGGATAGAAGAAATGGCGGTTTCGTCGCCGATTATTTCAAGTATGCCAATCGGTGATTGGTAATCGAGTTTATTCATATAGTGACCTCCATAAGTAAAAAACAGCATATGCCTGCCAGCCTTCCCAGCGGGCGGCGAGTTTTTTGATTTGATCTAGTGCAGGCTTTTCCGGCAGATTCAGCTGGGCCTTCAGTGCATTGTGAAGACCGGCGTCGCCAATTGGAAAAGCAGCGGTCCTTCTAAAGGATTTCATCATCACATAGTCTGCCGTCCAGGCGCCGACTCCTCTGATGGACATCAGCGTGTTCCTGACCTGCTGATCATCCAGCTTCTGCAGGGCTTTTTTTGCCAGCTCGCCGGACGAAACGGCTTTTGCTATGCCAATCATATACTCTGCTTTTCTGCCTGTAAACTGAAGCTTTCTTAAATCATCCGTCTGCAGCTCTGCAATGGCTTCCGGCTGCGGAAACAGCCAATAAGTTTCATTTAGAATAGTGTGTTTTTCACCATATGCCTCGACCAGCCGCTTTTTTAGCGTGTAAGCAAAGGTTAGGTTGATTTGCTGTCCGATGACGGCCCATGAGAGAGCTTCAAACAAATCAGGAATGCCGGCAATTCTCAAACCCCTGTAGTTCTCAGTGAGAGCCCAGAGAACCGGGTCCAATGCAGCCAGCTCATAAAACGGGGTCAAGTCACGGTCCAAATCAAGCCATTCCTGAATATAAAGGCCGGCAGCACGCTTGCCTTTTTCAGAGATATCTCCTAAGAATGATATTTTCAGCCCTTCAGAAATTCTCACCAGGATCAGTTCGCCGTCACTTTTCAGCAGTTTATATAAATGGCCGTCCTTTATCGAATGAGTGGTCTCCGTGTCTGACCTTCCTAAAAAGGAGAGGCACTCTCCGAAATGGAAGTCTGCGGGAGCCTGCAGGCCGCTGTATTCAGCCCATTTCATCCGGCAGGGCTCCTTCATTCCGGAATTCGCTGGGCGAACAGCCCTTAAGCCTGCGGAAAATTTTATAGTAGTTAGAGGGGCTGTGGAAACCGGCCTCATGGCAAATATCGAGATTGGTCATGGCAGTATGCTTCAGCAGGTATGCCGCTTTATCTGTTCTGATCCGGTCGAGATAGGTGCGCGGCGTTTCTTCTGTTTCTTTTTTGAAGACCCTTTCGAGATAAAAAGTGCTGATGCCGACATGGTCCGAAATGTCTTTCAGCTGCAGCCTCTGCTTGTAGTTTTTTGCCAGAAAAAGAATGACATCGTGAACGAGAGCTGCTTCAGGAGATTTTTCTGTTTCCGGCTGGCATCTCTTGCAGGCGCGGTAGCCGGCTGTTTCTGCTGCCTGTATATGATAATAAAATTCAACGTTCTGCTTTTTCGGCTTTCTGGAGCGGCAGGAAGGCCGGCAGTAAATTTTGGTCGTTTTTACCGCTGTATAAAAAAGCCCGTCATATTTGCGGTCGCAGGCCATAATTTTTTCCCACATTTCTTCAAAGGAAAAATGAATAGAGTCAGTCATAATATCGGCCTTCCTTTCTGTACATTTCAGTATAAGCTTATTTTATCACCCGCAAGCATCCATTATCGTCCTCATTCTTGCTGTTACAGTCTAAAAAACCCCCATCTGATTTTAGAGGGGGGTTAGTCACTTCAATTCTTTTTGCGGTCCCACTTCGGTTTTTGTCCGACCCATCCTTTTCCTTTCATATAAAGGTAAACCCAAATGGTTGAAAGAATGATGAGAGCAAGAGCCATCGGGTAGCCGAGCGGCCATTCCAGTTCAGGCATCATCTTGAAATTCATTCCCCATAATGCGCCAAGAGCCGTTAACGGGGTAAACATAACAGTAAGAATTGTTAAAGAGCGAATGATTTCATTTCCTCTTTGGGAGGAGAAAACCTCTTCCAGGTGAATGAGTGTATCGATTTCTTCCTGATATTCTTTAATCAAATAGGAAGCTCTTTGCGTTTGCTTGTC
This sequence comes from Metabacillus kandeliae, assembly GCF_021166585.1. Lineage (GTDB taxonomy): Bacteria > Bacillota > Bacilli > Bacillales > Bacillaceae > Metabacillus_B > Metabacillus_B kandeliae. Next base: position 106,179 of record NZ_JAJOZE010000002.1, on the reverse strand, counting down.
TAATCTGATGTATTCGTTATTTACCGCCAGCTTTTCAAGAAAAGCTTCTTCTTCGCCTTTTACAATTTCAGTAATGGGAAGGATGTAGCTTTTCCACTTCAGAAGGGATTGGCGAAGGTCGTAAATTTTTAAGAGCACGCTGCTCTTTCTTTGATGCACTTCATCGAGCACCTTTTTCAGCTTGCTCTCGAAATGATCAATCCCGTAAAGATAATTGTTCATCACACCTGATAGAAGGACGGCAAAACCGTCAACGGCGTCCTCTACCTTATCCAATTTCAGGAACACCCTGTCACTGCGCTGTTTTTTCAAAATGTCAAAATCGAAATTGACCGTGATCAGCATTTTCTTTGTTAAATAATAATGAAAAATCCGGTTATGATCTGCCTCATCAGGATCAGGAGCATAAAGCAGGGTGCCGCAGACCAATTCCTTTCCTTCTTCAAGTGTGCCGATCCGCATTTCATTGTCTTCTCTCGTGTTCATATTTTTAACCCATCTGCTTGCAATCGGGCAATTGTCCGTTAGTTCCATAATTTTTTCAGCATTTTGTGCTCCAGAATCGAAATTGTACCATTCCCATTGCGGAAATTGATTGTACATCCCGGCACCCCCTATTGATCTCTTTTCTTTCAACAGTTGCCATTATTGAAGAAATGTAAACCTTCTGTATGAATTGGTGCGTTTAACAAATCAGGATAGGGGCTATTAGAGATACAAGGGAAATAGATGGAGTCAGGAGGAGTTAGAATAAGATCACTATACGAAATCCATAAGGATTATGAATCTATTGTCATCAATCGTGCAATGGATAGAAAGCAAAAAATGTTTAGACTGGCTGCATTAATGGATGAAATTAATTTAACTTATAAGCTGTACGAGGACTGGCCAAAGCAAAAGGAGCAGAAAAACCGAAAAGTTGTCTCCCTTTACAGAAAAATTGCCAACAGCCGATAACCTCCTCTATTTCCTTAAATAAAATGAGCGATTTCAACATTTCAATAGTTATAGAAGAGAGGAATACTGTCCCTGGGCAGTATTCCTTTTTTGCTGGGTGAAAACATAATTAATGATTATTGAGTCAAAAAACCATATCCCACAGCTTGCATTATTCATAGAATAGACAGAACTGAATTTGCAGATTGGAGGATTAATGTTTACACATGGCTATTTTAAACTTAATTTTAAACGGCGGATTTGAAACAGGCACTTTCCCGCCATGGATTCCGCAAAATGCTACCATCACAACAATAAAAGCTCATACTGGTTTTTTTTCAGCAAGGCTGCAGGCAGGTCCAGTATCCTATATAGCGCAATTTGTTCCTGCATCACCAGGCGAAAGCTATGAATTCCTCGCTTCTTTCGCAAAGGTTGGAGCGAACCCTTCCGCTCCTGTACAAGTCCAGGTCAATTATCTGGACGCTGCCAATAACTTTATAGGGCAGGGGCTTTTTTTAGACATTGCACAGGGAGGTATTCCGGCTAACGAAAATTCAACCTGGCTGGAAGTCTACCAGACTGCTTCCCCTGCGCCCCCTGGTACAACTCAGGCATTTGTGCTCATCAACACAATTATCCCTTCAGGCACTGCCGCTGATATTTTAGTTGATGATGTTGCTTTATTGAATGCAGCGGGCGGAGGAACAGGGACGACTGGTGCAACGGGAGCAACCGGCAGCACTGGGGCGACAGGGAATACGGGAGCAACAGGACCAACGGGAGCAGGAGCCACGGGAGCAACAGGCGCAACAGGAGTAGCCGGCCCGACAGGAGAAACGGGAGCGACCGGTCCGACAGGGGCAGGAGCCACGGGAGCAACAGGCGCAACAGGAGTAACCGGTCCGACAGGAGAAACGGGAGCGACCGGTCCGACAGGGGCAGGAGCCACGGGAGCAACAGGCGCAACAGGAGTAACCGGTCCGACAGGAGAAACGGGAGCGACCGGTCCTACTGGAGCAGGGGCCACGGGAGCAACAGGAGCAACAGGAGTAACCGGCCCGACAGGAGAAACAGGAGCGACCGGTCCTACTGGAGCAGGAGCCACGGGAGCAACAGGAGCAACAGGAGTAACCGGTCCGACAGGAGAAACGGGAGCGACCGGTCCTACAGGGGCAGGAGCCACGGGAGCAACAGGCTCAACAGGAGTAACCGGCCCGACAGGAGAAACAGGAGCGACCGGTCCTACTGGAGCAGGAGCCACGGGAGCAACAGGAGCAACAGGAGTAACCGGGCCAACAGGACCAGGGACTGGAGAAACCGGAGCAACAGGAGTCACCGGCCCAACAGGAGCCACGGGAGCGACCGGTCCAACTGGAGCAGGAGCCACGGGAGCAACAGGCGTAACAGGAGTCACCGGCCCGACAGGAGAAACGGGAGCGACCGGTCCTACAGGGGCAGGAGCCACGGGAGCAACAGGCGCAACCGGAGTAACAGGGCCGACAGGAGCCACGGGAGCAACAGGCGCAACCGGAGTAACAGGGCCGACAGGAGCCACAGGAGCAACAGGCGCTACCGGAGTAACAGGGTCGACAGGAGCCACGGGAGCAGGAGCCACAGGAGCAACAGGCGCAACAGGCGCAACCGGAGCAACTGGCCCAACGGGTGCCCCAACCCTTGCCTTTACTAATAATAATGGTCCAATTGCTGTTTTCCCTCCAAGTGCAGAGGTTACAGTCGTTGCGGTTACAACACCACTTACAGCTGGTCAAAATGTTAAAGTTGATTATGCTTTAGCCATCGAGGAAAATGCAGCTGCCAATAATACCCTAACTGTTGAATTCAGAATTTATCGGAACGGCACCCTGATTACCACTAGAACACTTAATAGGACACTGCAATCTGCAGGCATCCAACGGTTTGATATTGGCAACACCTATGTAGACACTGCCCCGTTAACTGCTTTAACAACTTACGAACTTCGGGTAATTGTTACAGCGGCTACAAATGTTAACTCAGCTGATGCTGTTAACAGGTATATGAACTTGGTTAAATTTTAATCAACCAGAAACCTGAATTTGATTAAATTCTAGGATCAAATTCACTATCTTTTCCAAAAAAGATTTAGCGATTCAAAAAGTAAAATAGTAAACGAGGGATACTGTTCCGGGCAGTATTCCTTTTTTGCGTCTTACAAAACAGAGATTTAATTGAAAATTAATACATCCCCCTAAGGCAACTGAAGTGGAACAAGCATAGGATGGAGGGATTCAAAATTTTAATAGAATGGAGGAAAAGTGACGGTAATGGCCATTCAAAATTTGATTGTTAATGGCAGCTTCGAAACGGGAGCATTTCCACCGTGGATTCCATCCAATGCGACGATTACAACTTTAAATTCTCATACTGGCTTTTATTCTGCAAGGCTTCTTGCAGGACCGGTTTCCTATATCGCGCAAGTTGTCCCGGCGGCGGCTGGTGAAAGCTATGAGATCCTTGCATCTTTATCAAGCGTTCAGGATGAAGACCCTGATATTGATCCTTCAGCACCAATTCAAATATCAGTTCTATTTCTAAACAGCTCATCCGCATTATTGGGTACAGGAATTTTGCTCAATATTCCGCTTGGGCATATCCCTGATAATGCTAATGATACCTGGCTTGAAGTATATGGAACGACAACCGTTGCACCTGCTGGCACTACACAGGCTTTTGTCCTGATTACAACTCTGCTGACAGGTTCGATCGAAGCAATTGACGTACTTGTCGATGATGTAGCATTGATTGCAGTAAGCGGAGGCGGCGGAGGATCTACAGGCTCAACCGGTGTCACTGGAAGTACAGGTGCAACAGGAAATACAGGGGCAACGGGAGCAACAGGTCCAACTGGAGCGGGCGCGACAGGAAGCACTGGCGCTACTGGAAATACTGGAGCAACAGGGAACACCGGAGCAACGGGAGGAACAGGACCGACTGGAGCAGGAGCAACCGGGGTGACAGGAAGCACAGGAGATACGGGAGCAACGGGTGTGACCGGCCCAACAGGAGCAGGAGCAACTGGGGCAACAGGAAGTACAGGTGCCACTGGAAATACCGGAGCAACAGGCGTAACCGGTCCAACAGGAGCAGGAGCAACCGGAGCGACAGGAAACACAGGAGCGACAGGTGATACCGGAGCTACGGGCGTAACGGGACCGACTGGGGCAGGAACAACAGGAGCAACAGGAAACACAGGAGCAACAGGTGTAACAGGTCCGACAGGAAATACCGGAGCGACCGGAGCAACAGGTGATACCGGAGCAACAGGTGTAACTGGCGCAACAGGTTCAACAGGCGCAACAGGAGCAACAGGAGCAACAGGTTCAACAGGAGCAACAGGCGCTACCGGATTTGGCGCAACAGGAGCAACAGGAGCAACCGGGGTTACCGGCCCAACAGGATTATTCAGTCCGAATGCCACGATTGTTGCGGTTGGCCCTAACGTAAATTCCCAGTTCAGCGAATTAAGAACAGCAGAAAAAACACCTGTTATTGAATTGATTTCTGTATACGGTGTTTCAGTCCTTCGCGATATTACAACGACAACAGGCAATGGCTCAGTATCAAACAATGCAACTGAATATATTGTCAGCACTACAGGGCTTGGCGGAGACAGTGCGATTCTGGACAGTGCAGAACGCGGAAGATATGAGCCAGGCTATGCGGGTGAAGCAGGCATTGGTGTAAGGCTGCCTTCTCCTCCGACTGGATCACAGGTTGCCCGCTGGGGATTATTTGATGATCAAAATGGAGCGTTCTTCGGACAGGATACAACAAACGGTATCTTTGTGGCGATCAGAAGAGCCGGTGTTGATACCATTATTCCTCAATCATCCTGGAACGTTGATCAATTAAACGGCACAGGTCCAAGCGGCGCTACACTTAATCTCGCTAAAGGTAATATTTTTCAGATTGTCTTTACATGGTACGGATACGGAGTCATTGAGTTCAGAGTTGTTTTGCCGAACCCTCTGACATTGGCACAGCAGGTCGTAACGGTAAACCGTTTCTCGCCAACAGGCCAAACAAGCTTGGCTGATCCAAATCTTCCGCTGCGTGCACAGGTTGCCAACAACGGAACACCGGCACCTCTGAATTTGTTTGTCGGCGGACGGCAGTACAGCATCATCGGAAATTTCAACCCGACATTCCGCATTACCTCAGAAAGACGGCAGGTTGCTGTAACCGGTACAACATTGACGCCGATTTTGTCCTTCCAAAGAAAAGCCATATTTCCAACAGGTTCAGCCAGAGCAAACTCAGTCAGCGTCAAGCTTGAAGGAATTGACTTGTTAACTTCGTCTGATATTTATTACCAGGTTCTTCTTAATGCCACAGTGAACGGAACTTATGTCAACTTCCCGACAGCTACCACAAACATCCCGACGAATGAGACCGCGCTTTTAGTTAATAACACATCCACAACCGTTTCCGGCGGCCAGGTTATTCTGCAGGGTCTTGCAGGAGGCGCTGAAGAGCAGAGCAGGGTTCTCGCATCACAGCTGCTGCTTGATTTTGAACTTCCTGACAATACAACGATTACGCTCGCTGTAGCGAACCTCACAGCAGGCACTAACACCGTTGCCGGCACATTCAGGGTGACTGAAGAGTGGTAGCCATAGTTTTAAAGGAAGGCTGGATAACAGTCTTCCCGAAGTACAAATAACAGAAAAGGAGGATACTTTGTGGCAGATATCAGCATTAATAATGTAGGTCCTGATGTCAGTTCCCAGTTTGACGAGCTCAGGGTTGCAAGAAAATCTCCTGTTATAGAATTGACCTCTGTTTACGGTGTCTCAACACTTCGGGATATTGTGACCGTAAACGGCGGCGGAACAGTAACCAATACTTCAACCGAATATGTTGTCAGTACCGCAGCCGGTGCATCTGACTTTGCGATTCTGGACAGCGCTGAGCGCGGCCGCTACGAACCAGGGTACGGATGCGAAGCAGGAATTGGAGTGCGCATTCCTTCTGCTCCGGCCGGCGGGCAGTTTGCCAGATGGGGGCTTTATGACAGCCAGAACGGCGCCTTTTTCGGCACAAGCAGTACCGGCGTGTTTGTGGCAGTGCGCCGGGGCGGTGCCGATACCGTTATTCCTCAAGCATCCTGGAATGTAGACCCACTAAATGGAACAGGACCGAGCGGCGCCACTTTAAACCTGGCAAAGGGCAATATTTTTCAGATTGTGTTCACCTGGTACGGGTACGGGATTATTGAATTCCGTGTCGTACTTCCAGATCCGACCACAGGCGCTCAGGAAGTTGTAACGGTTCACAGGTTTAACCCAGTTGGGCAAACAAGCTTTATTGACCCGAACCTTCCGTTAAGGGCTGAAGTAAATAATAACGGCACTGGAGCTGCCTTCAGCCTGTTTGTAGGCGGCAGACAATACAGCATTATCGGTAAATTTGATCCGGTATTCCGCATCACTTCAGAAAGAAGAACAGTGACAAACGTCACATCGACTCTTGTTCCGCTTATTTCTTTTAACCGGAAGCCGGTCTTTCCGGCTGGCTCGGCAAGACCGAACTCAGTTCAAATAACTCTTGAATCCGTAGAGATTTTGACAGATGCAGATTTGGCTTTTCAAATCCTTGTTGGTGGAACGATAAATGGTGCATTTGTTAACTTTCCTACTGCAACAACCAATATACCGACAAATGAGACCGCATTGCTTGTAAACACAACTGCTACCTCGATTACAGGAGGAGAAGTAGTTTACCAGGGACTTGCTGGAGCAGGAGTAGGTGAAGAATCATCACGTGTCTTAATTACTCAGGAGCTTTTGGATTTTGAAGTGCCGGATAATTTATTTGTTACTCTTGCGGTGGCTACCCTTGGGGCTGGCGGGGAAAACACAGTGACAGCTGTTTTTCGTGTAACAGAGAATTGGTAAACGCATTGGGAGACAGATTGTTTTTCAGATCTGTTTCTTTTTTCGTTTTTACAAGACATCAGCCAACTCTCTTTGGAAATAAGAAATGCAACCATTTCGTTTTGTCTAGCAGATTCATATGATAAAGAGATTAATTTTAGTTTTAGAGACGATGCAGCAAGGAATCTTTCTGTTTCAATCGATAGAATTTGTACAAGCATCAGTGATGTTTTCAAGCTTGATCTGTCTTGAATTTTGGCAGTCCAAGCAACAACACGCTTATTTCAACATTAATAAATAAGTGAAGCATCATCTATTCATTAAAATTCTCTCTAAATCTAACATTTTTCCAAAAAAAATATAAAAAGGAGGAATGCACTTACATGTCACTGCAAAATTTGATTATTAATGGAGGCTTTGAATCGGGAACCTTTACTCCATGGACTCCGCAAAATGCTTCCGTTACAAATACAGCATCACACTCAGGGTTCTTTTCTGCCAGTTTGCAAGGAGGAGCAGTTGTTTCCTATGTATCACAGATTGTTCCCATTTCTGCTGGGAATGGCTTTGAATTTCTTCTGTCCCTGGCGAAAACCTCTGCAGCCCCTTCCCCTGATGTCCAGGCACAGGTTACTTTCTTGGACAGCGGGTTCAATTCTTTGGCAACCGGCTTATTTTTAACCATACCGGCAAGCAGAATCCCGGCAGCTGCCAATGATACATGGCTTGAAGTCTATCAGACAACACAGGTATCACCGCCTGGGGCAGCTTTTGCTTTTATTTTGATTAATACCCTTCCTTTAGCAGGAACAGCAAATGTGCTTGTGGATGATGTGGCGCTGCTTAATGCTGTGGGAGGTTCTGATGGTTCAGGAACAACAGGAGCAACTGGTGCCACAGGTGCCACAGGCAATACTGGGTCAACGGGAGCCACAGGTCCAACAGGATCAGGAGCGACAGGTGCCACAGGAGCAACAGGCAATACAGGAGCGACCGGGGCAACCGGGCCGACAGGAGCTGGGACTGGAACAACAGGAGCAACAGGCAATACAGGAGCGACTGGTGCAACAGGGCCGACAGGTGCTGGAAATGGAATTACGGGGGCTACTGGGGTAACTGGAGCTGCTGGAGTCACAGGAGCTACAGGTGCAACGGGTTCATTTTCATCAGCTTACATCAGTGTATTTTCAACAAGTGCTCAAACCGTTACAGCAGGCAATCCTGTGGCATTTAATGGTGTAGTGGTTTCTTCCAATCTTCTTTTTACAGGCCCAAGTACAATCACGATTATTACTCCTGGTGATTATCATTTTGAATTTGGCGTATTGCTTATTGGTCCGGTAGAAGCTGCATATGGAGTCAGTGCCACTGGCCGTGTTAGGGATAATGCACGCTTTGGTATGAACATTGATAATTCATCCCAGCAGATTCTGACAGGACAGGGGATATCAAGGTTCCTTGCAGGAGACACCATCACATTGCGGAATATTGGAACGACTGATGATTCATTGAATAATAATGAAGATTCTGTTCCAGTTATCTCCGCCTATTTTAATCTTACTAAAATCTCCCCTTAATAAAATTGATTTTAAACCGTTTTGCTAGTCAATGTGTTAATCTGCGCAGGCCTCTATTTTTGTCCATATAAGCATTAGCAAATGAATAGAAGCCTGCAATCTTTTTTTATGATAAGGAGGAATAAAAGCCAAATGTCAATACAGAATTTCATTATCAATGGCGGCTTTGAAACAGGAACACTGGCACCATGGAATCCTCAAAATGCCACTGTAACAAACACCGTCTCCCATTCAGGTTTATTCTCTGCAAGATTGCAGGGAGGAGCTGTTGTTTCTTTTATTGACCAAGTAATTGCTGTTCCGGCAGGAAACAGTTTTGAGTTTCTCGTTTCACTCGCTAAATCTTCTGCAGCACCTTCTCCAGGGGTTCAGGCGCAGGTCGTTTTCCTTGATAGTTCTTTTAATGTTTTAACTACGGGATTGTTTCTTACGATTCCTTCCAATAGAATTCCCAATGTATCAAATGAAACCTGGCTTGAAGTCTATCAAACTACATCGGTTTCCCCGCCCGGCACAGCTTTCGCTTTTGTGCTGATCAACACCCTTCCGCTTGCAGGCTCTGCAGATGTATTTGTGGATGATGTGGCACTGCTGAATGCTGCTGGGGGAGCATCAGGTGAAACTGGTGCGACTGGAGGAACAGGAGCTACAGGTAGCACAGGAGCCACAGGAGGAACAGGAGCAACTGGGGCAACCGGATTAACAGGAGCCACAGGCCCAACAGGCGTGGGGATTACAGGAGCAACGGGATCCACAGGAGTCACAGGTGAAACAGGAGCAACCGGTGCGACCGGATTAACAGGAGTCACAGGTCCAACAGGCGTGGGGGTCACAGGAGCAACGGGGTCTACAGGAGCAACTGGGGCGACCGGATTAACAGGAGTCACAGGTCCAACAGGCGTGGGGGTCACAGGAGCAACGGGATCCACAGGATCAACAGGTGAAACCGGTGCGACCGGATTAACAGGAGTTACAGGTCCAACAGGCGTGGGGGTCACAGGAGCAACGGGGTCTACAGGAGCAACAGGTGAAACCGGTGCGACTGGATTAACAGGAGCCACAGGCCCAACAGGTGCAGGGATCACAGGAGCAACCGGAGTAACAGGAGCAACTGGTGAAACAGGATCAACAGGCAGCACAGGAGCAACCGGATCGACAGGGGCAACAGGAATTACGGGCCCGACAGGACCGGGAACAGGAGAAACAGGAGCTACAGGAGCTACAGGAGCCACAGGCCCAACGGGAGCAACCGGAGAAACTGGCGCAACCGGAAATACAGGAGCCACAGGCCCAACGGGGGAAACTGGCGCAACCGGGGCAACAGGAGCTACAGGTCCGACAGGCCCAACCGGTGAAACCGGGGCAACAGGAGCCACAGGAGCTCCGCCTATTTCTCAATATGGCTATGTATTCAATACAACCAATCAAAATGTTCCTTCCGGTGCGGCTGTTACTTTTAATACAAATGGTGTTATTAAAGGCAGCATTATTCACCCTATTGGGGAAGCCGGCATTTCTATTGGCACAGCAGGGGATTACGCCGTTACATTCTCTGTTTCAGGTGCAGATGCAAATGAGTTCGGCATCTTCTTAAACGGCGTTCAGCTGACTGGAGGAAACTATGGTTCCGGAAGCTTAAATCAGCAAAATAACGGGCAGGCAATTGTCGCTGTCACAACTGTTCCGTCTGTATTAACAATTAGAAATATTACGGCAGCAGCTGTTTCCCTTCAAACGATCCCTGAAACGACAGAAAACAGCATTACTGCTTCTGTGTACCTTGAGCTATTAAATCAGCGGATTTCAGTCACAGTTTCAACAGCGGCTGATTTGAATACGGCATTAAATAACTCAGCTGTTGATATTATTAATCTTACACCTGGTTCATACGATCTTTCAGCGTTTCCTGCAGCTGTTCGGACAACAGCGGTAACCCTGCAAAGCACGGCGCCTGGCGCACAAATTACGTTTGCTCCACTGCAAAATCTCGATTTTATTACGATTGGATCCAATGTTACCCTTGTAACTAACACCATTTATAATGATACGCAAAAGCAGTTCTTCGCAGATATCCCAACAGCCGTTGCAGGAGCCAATCCAGGAGATCTCATCATCATTTTCCCAGGCTCTTATCCTCAGGCTGCGCCATTAACCATCAACAAGCCGCTTACTATTAAAGGAACGGCGAAAGATACAGTGAATATTGTGTTTTCAACGATAACAGATGAACCGAGCTTGATCATCGCTTCCAGTAATGTCACATTGGATGCGTTGAATATCTCAGCACCAACTCCTTCCAGTGGTTCAAGCAACTCACTTATCAATATTCCGCTTGCAGCCTTCCCGAATACGTTTTACTCAGATATTTCGATTACAAGTTCAACTCTCAGCGGCGGACGAAGAAATGCCTTCATTAATGCCAATAACCTTTCGCTCTTGGATAATACGATTATCCAGCCGGGCAGCACGCTTGGCGGCTCCAGAAACTCCATTCAGTTCCAGGCAGTTGGCGGAAGAACGGTTATTGCAGGGAATACCTTCCAGGGCGGCACGTTCGCAAGGGGTATGCTGACATTTGAAGGTACGCCGACATCAAATGGCGATATTATTATCAGGGATAACATTGCAACTGGATTCACGCAATTTGCATTGTTTAATACAGCATTCACAAATGCCTCTATTCTCATTGATTCCAACATTATAACCAATCCTTTAAAAGACCCGTCTATTGCTTCCAGTACCATCGTCTTCCTGGGCACACTTGATTTTACTCAAATTGATTTTATCCGGATTCAAAACAATGATATTAACAACTTGTCACCGAATGAACTGGCAGTATTTCTCGATTATAACTTCGGCGGCACAAACGTACCGAGATTCCAGCAAATCAAAGTGTTCAGCAATATCTTAAACGTCACCCTTCCTTGGGGAGCGCCGACAGATACGGTCGATCCGAATTATCCAGTCGGTTTCAGTGCAGGAGCTCCTGTTGGAACAACACTCAATATTTACGAATTGGTTTTGAATACTGTTCTGCAATAATGGAAAGAAAAAACGGACACTGGTTTTTGCAGTGTCCGTTTTTTCTGTTATTCTCTCCGCAGCGTATACGTTCCTTTCAGCAGTTCATCCATCAGATGGCCGAAATCAAGGGCTGTCTTTTTTTGTTTGGCGAGGGCTGTGCAGATGGGGTTGGCTGAAATCCCTGCTGATACAAAGGCAGCGTCGAATTCGTATTTGGCGGCTTCTGCTAAAGCATTCGGCACATCCTTGATGCCGTTGACCGGGATGACACCGGCAATTTGATTGTAGCCAAGAGCCTCGAAAAAATTTTTCCCCTCCGCCATTCTGTTGCCGATTAAAAGAACGCGGCAGTTTTTGAGAATGTGATCATATAGAGTGGTTCTGCTCAAAAAGTAATTGACTGAGGAACCGGTCAGCGCCATCTGCTTCAGAGGCCATCCGTGGTGCTGCGCAAGCTTTATGAACATCGTCTGGTAGCTTGGAAACCTGACAACAGGTATGCCGATTAAGTCAGCATCTGCTACACATTGCAGTAGCTGATCGCGTGACTCAGGATCTGGAATATGGACGCCTGCATATTGAAGAAAATCAAAATGAGGAAAAGCCTTCAGCTGCTCTGTAGAAACCAGAATGTCGTGGGCAAGGGTAACCAATTCTCCGTCTCCCATTCTGATAAAGGAGAATCCATTGCCGTCTTTTAGTCTATCTCTAATTTTTTTTTCTACTGCATCGACTGTCTGAAGCGGGATGATCTCCCCTGCGAGCTTTTCAATGCCCGCTTTTATAATGTCATCAAGGCAAAACGGCAATAGCCTTGCTTCGCCGACAGCCTGATCCACTTTGTATTCGCCGCCCATGTAATAAGCGTCCTCCACTATGCCGAGATGGGGAACACCGATAAGTTCGATCCTCTCCCAAACCTTTTCATCGTAATAATACACAACATCCATCCTTTCGCCTGTTTCCTTCCGGTTCTTTATACAAGTTTCAGCTGCATACATATTGGTGAAGAATCGGAGGAGGAGCTGACAGCATTGGTTACTATCAGTTTATGCATGATTGTTAAAAATGAGGAGGATTCTCTTGGCCGGTGCCTGGAATCGGTCAGGGATATTGCCGATGAAATTAATATTATCGATACAGGATCAACGGATAAAACAAAAGAAATTGCAGGGAAATATACAAAGCGGATTTTCGATTTTAAATGGGTGGATGATTTTGCGAAGGCGCGCAATTTTGCCTTTACGAAAGCGACAAAGGAATACATTCTCTGGCTTGACGCAGATGATGTGTTCCTTGAAAGTGACAGGGAGAAGTTTAAAAAACTGAAAAAAACATTGGACCCCGCCTATGACTCTGTCACGATGGAATATCACCTTGCTTTTGATGATCACGGCAATGTAACCTCAAGCCTGAGGCGGAACCGTCTTGTGAAAAGAAACAGGCAATTTCAATGGATCGGCGCGGTTCATGAGTATCTTGAAGTATTCGGGAATATTTTCAACTCGGACATTGCCGTTTCCCATAAAAGCATTCACCATGATTCAGACAGGAACCTGCGAATCTATGAAAACCGCCTTAAGCAGGGGGAAGTCTTTTCGCCAAGGGATCTTTATTATTTTGCCAATGAGTTAAAAGACCACAGAAAATTCAAGCGCGCGGCAGAAAAATACGAGGAGTTTCTGAAAACAGGGCAGGGCTGGGTCGAGGACAACATCGGCGCCTGCAGCAAACTCGCTGACTGCTATGAGGTGCTGAGCGACAAAGACAAAAGCATACAGTCTGTCCTCCGAACTTTTTTGTATGACGTTCCCCGTCCTGAGGCGTGCTTCAGGCTTGGCTACTATTTGTTTGAAAAAGGGCTTTTCCATCAGGCGATCAACTGGTATAAGCTGGCGATTGAATCAGAGGTGCCTTCCTCCAACTGGGGATTTCAGAACAGAGCCTACTCCACCTGGCTGCCGCATATCCAGCTTTGCGTATGCTACGACAGAATTGGAGATTACGAGAAAGCCAATTTCCATAATGAAGAGGCGGGGAAATTCAGGCCGAATGATGCCAATTATCTTCATAATAAAGCGTATCTCGAAGGTTTGCTGAAAGGGAAATAGACATTTTTCTATAAATTCTGCCAAATTAGCTGTTTGCTTCTTTTCCTTAAGGGTAAAGAAAAAGGATGATTGCTTGTTTAGGATCGAATTTTTTGCCTTAAGGGAGGATGCAAGATGTCCAGCAAAAAAGATGAACAGCTTGAGCAGTATCGGGTAAAAGACGAAGGCCAGAAGCTTACGACGAACCAGGGTTTAAAGATGGCAGAGGATGAGTTCTCTTTAAAGGCCGGAGAACGCGGTCCTACCTTAATGGAGGATTTTCATTTCAGAGAAAAAATGACGCATTTTGACCATGAACGGATTCCGGAACGCATTGTGCATGCCCGCGGATATGCCGCTCATGGCGAATTTCAGGTTTACGAATCCATGAAAAAATATACAAAAGCAAAATTTCTGCAGGATCCGTCTGTAAAGACCCCTGTTTTTGTGCGCTTCTCCACTGTAGCAGGATCACGCGGTTCGGCTGAAACAGTCCGGGATGCGCGCGGTTTTGCCACAAAGTTTTATACAGAGGAAGGAAACTATGACTTGGTCGGCAACAACATTCCGGTATTCTTTATCCAGGATGCGATCAAATTTCCGGACTTAGTGCACGCATTAAAGCCTGAGCCTCATAACGAAATTCCGCAGGCAGCTTCAGCGCATGATACATTCTGGGATTTTATCGCCAACAATCAGGAATCTGCTCATATGGTGATGTGGGCAATGTCTGACAGAGCTGTTCCAAGAAGCTTCCGGATGATGGAAGGCTTTGGTGTACATACCTTCCGCCTTGTAAATGAAGAGGGGAAAGCCCATTTTGTGAAATTTCACTGGAAGCCGGTGCTTGGCACACATGGCCTTGTATGGGATGAAGCCCAGAAAATTTCCGGGAAGGATCCGGATTTCCACCGCCGCGACCTTTCTGAAGCGATTGAAAATGGCGACTTTCCTGAATTCGAGCTTGGCATACAAGTAGTCGAGGAAAAAGACGAATTCAATTTTGACTTTGACCTTTTGGATCCAACAAAGCTCTGGCCAGAAGAGGATATTCCTGTGAAAATTGTCGGAAAAATGACTTTGAACCGGAACGTGGACAATGTGTTTGCAGAGACTGAACAGGTGGCTTTTCATCCGGGACATGTCGTGCCGGGAATTGATTTCACAAATGATCCGCTCCTGCAAGGACGCTTGTTTTCCTACACAGATACCCAGCTGATCCGCCTTGGCGGCCCGAATTTTCATGAGCTGCCGATCAACCGTCCGGTCTGCCCGTTTTTTAACAACCAGCGCGACGGCTACGGGCGCCATACAATCAACGTTGGACAAGTCAGCTATCATAAAAACTCCCTTGCCGGGAACACGCCTGCTCCTGCAAGTGAGGCAGAAGGCGGCTACTCCCACTACCAGGAAAAGGTGGAAGGCCGTAAAGTCCGCAAAAGAAGTGAAAGCTTCAAGGATCACTTTTCACAGGCAACGCTTTTCTGGAACAGCATGAGCGAGCCTGAAAAAGAACACATTATCGAAGCCTTCAGCTTTGAACTCGGCAAAGTGGAAAGCCCTTCAGTCCAGCAGCAGGTCGTGGACATGTTTGTCAACGTGAGCCCTGATCTTATACGTCCAGTCGCTGAGGCAATCGGAGCGAAAGTACCTGAAGGAACCGGAACTGGTGTTACCAAATCCTCTCCGGCGCTCAGCATGGAAAATACGAAGAAAAAGCCAGATACAAGAAAAGTCGGCGTTGTTGCAGGCGACGGCTTCGGAAAAGAAGCAGCGGAAGTTGTGGAGGCGTTGAAGGCGCGGGGACTTCAGCCGGAAGTGATCAGCAACAAGCTTGGTCAGCTGAAAGGAGCCGATGGAACAGAGCTTAAGGTAAAGCACACGTTCCTTACTTGTGACTCTGTCTTGTTTGATGCCCTGTATGTAGCAGGCGGAAGCAATGAAAGCAAGAAGTTCCAGCAGGACGCAGCTTACTTTATCATGGAAGCCTTCTCCCACTTTAAGCCAATCGGGGCAACAGGTGAAGGAGGAAAATACCTTGAAAAGTTCGCAGGCAGTCCAGGAATCGTGACTGGAAATGATACAGTAGGCTTTGCTGATTCATTCATCAGCGCAGTTGCAGCGCACCGTCATTGGGATCGGGAGCTGGTATAAAGGAGAGGCAGAAGGAGCGATTGCTCCTTCTGCTCTTTTTGTTTGAGAGGGGACTTTGTAACCGGCCGTTGGTGAAATTAAAGGGTGTTTTGGCGAATATGAGAGGCGGTTAGGTGAATATGTGCTTGAGAATGGCGAATATATGGGCAGGTTCAGTGAATATGGAAGAGAGCCAGAGTTGAAAAAGGAATTTTCACTTTATAAAAGGGGATTTTGCGGCTCTCTGTAGGCAGCTGGGTTCACTGATCTGGCTCAAAATTCAGAGCAGTTCCTTGTAACCGGCCGTTGGTGAAATTAAAGGGTGTTTTGGTGAATATGAAGGCCGGTTTCGTGAATATGTGGTGGAGATTGGTGAATATATGGGCTGGTTCGGTGAATATCGCGGAGAGCCATAGTTGAAAAAGGAGTTTTCACTTTATAAAAAGGAATTTTGCGGCTCTCTGTAGGCAGCTAGGTTCACTGATCTGCCTCAAAATTCAGTGCGGATCCTTGTAATTGGCCGTTGGTGAAATTAAAGGGTGTTTTGGTGAATATGAAGGCCGGTTTCGTGAATATGTGCTGCAGATTGGTGAATATAAGAGCTGGTTCGGTGAATATGGGGGAGAGCCAGAGTTGAAAAAGGAATTCTCACTTTATAAAAGAGGATTTTGCGGCTCACAATAAGGCGGTTGGGTTCAATGATCTGGCTCAAAATTCAGTGCGGGTCCTTGTAACCGTCCGTTGGTGAAAACTAAGGATGTTTTTTGGCGAATTTTAGAGCCGGTTTTGCTTTTTGGGCAGCTATAAAAGATGAATATACACCCTATTTAAACTTAAGTTATAGAAAAAAGCTAAGTCCCCACACCTGTTGATTGGAGCAGCAGGCGGGAGACTCCTGCGGGAGTGCAAGTGACGGGAGACCCCGCAAGAGCGCAGCGATGAGGAGGCTCCCGCACTGCCCGCGGAAAGCGGACGCCTGCAGCGGAAATCAACAGCTAATTTTAAAAGAGAACTTTACAAAAATAACGCGTTGTATGCTTAAAACTCCAGACAGCTCTTTTTCATTCCCTCCAACTAAGCCTCAAGTCTTACTCCAACTACACTCAAAGGCCATTCAAAAAATCCTCCCGCTCCGCTATAGTAAAAAGGAAGATCGTGGTATTCTATAAGTAGCGAAACTTAACAGACAATGGAGCCGTAATAGTTAGAAAGCCATATTCAAATTCTCTTCACTAAAGAGGTGTGGAATAGATGAACCGGTTTATGACAGTTTTTGCAGGAACGTCCCTCGCGATCCCGGTATCGTTTGCCGTATGGCTGACGAGCACGATTTTTTTCCATCAGCCGTTTCTCATTGATGCCGGCATCGGTCTTGCGGGCGGTGCGGCAAGCTATGGAACTTTATCAGCTGTGAGAAAGCAGAAGTTTTTGACAAGGAATCAGCTGAGCAGAAAAGAATACAATTTTATCAGCAAAAATTTAAAAGAGGCGAGCAAAAAAATCTGGCGGATGAACAGAGCGCTCGTTTCTGTCCGAAGCGTGTCAAAGCTCAGGCAGCGCCTTGATCTCATTCACTCCGCACGAAAAATCCACCGTCTATGCCTGAAAGAGCCGAAGCGTTTTTACGCAGCTGAGCCTTTTTATTACAAGTATCTTGATTCGGCCGTAGAGCTTTCTGAAAAATATGCGTTCCTGTCCTCACACCCAAGCAAAACATGGGAGCTTGAAGAATCATTGCGGGAAACAAGCTACATTTTAAAGGAGCTTTCTTATTCAATAGAGAAAGTGCTGCAGCAGATGATTGCGGAGGATGTGGAGCGGCTGAACTTCGAAATGAAGGTAGCCAAGCATTCCTTAAAGGAATCTTTTCTTGATGAGAGTGTGAAGTTTGATGACCGGATTAAATAATTCGGAAACCATGCCAGAGGCGTTTCGGCTGAAGGCCATGAAGCTGGCAGAAATGATGAATGAAAAAGATCATCAAGGGCTGGTCCGATTTGGTGCAGAAGAGCAAAAAAAGCTGGCCGCTTTTGCGAATACGATGCTGAACCAGGTCAGAAAGCAGGATGTGAGCGATGCGGGCGGAATGATCGGCGATCTCACGGCAATGCTTCAGGACATCGATCCAGATGATTTAATGGAGAAAAAGGCTTCCTTTATAGGACGCCTTTTTCGTAAATCACCTCCGCGTTCTCAGGAAATTCTCTCGCGTTTTCAAAAGACCGGAGCGCAGATTGACCGGCTTGGCATCCGCCTTGAAATGAGCCAGTCAGCCCTCCTCGCAGACATTGATGTGCTGGAACGGCTTTACGAAGCCAACCAGCAATATTATGAATCATTAAATCTGTATATCGCAGCAGGGGAGTTGAAGCTTCGAGAGGTGCAGGACCGGATCGAGCTGAATGGAAGCGAAGAGGATTCAGAATTTGCCGAGCATCTTGAGAAGCGGCTGTTTGATTTGAAAGTCAGCCGAGAGATTGCCAGGCAAAGCGCCCCGCAAATCAGGATGATTCAAAAGGCGAACCACATGCTTGCAGAAAAAATTCAATCCTCCATTATGACGCTGATTCCGCTGTGGAAGAACCAGGTCACCATTGCCCTCAGCCTTGCGAGGCAGAGTCTTGCGGCAAATGCGGAGGCACAGGCAGGAAAAGCAAGCGAGGCACTCGCCGGCCAAAATAAAATGCTTTTGGAAATCGAATCCTTAAAGAGGAACCAGCTTAACCTCTTGTCAAGCCTTGAAGAAACCGGGCAGATGGAGAGGGAAGGCCGCATGAAAAGAGAGCAGGCCGAGCAAAAGCTGATGCATTTTGGCGAAGGGGATATAAACCCGCTGCAATGAAAGAGACAGGAATCCAAAACGGAATCCTGTCTCTTTTTTAGCTGGCAGATGTAAATTTATTTCAAAATAGGTTTTACATTTTCAAAAAAGGATAATATATTATTAGAAAAGAGAACATATATTCGTATATTGAAGGTGAATGTTTTGATTAGAGACCGCAATAATATTAAATGGGTAAGCATGATGCTTCCGGAGCATGTGAAGATGGCGAAGGAGCTGTTTCATGATCTCGAAAAGGAAGAAAAGCCTGAGATGGATGAGATGCGCATAGAGGAATTGGAGCAGGTTATTTTGAAGAGCTATGCCGATTCAGTGCCGATTGCTGTGACTGTCTGGGAGGATGGCTTTTTCACGGACTGTTCAGGCACAGTAAAAAAGATCGATCAAATCCATCTTAAAATGACGCTGGAAGAAAAATCAGGCTTCGTCCGGAATATTCAGTTTCAATACATTACAGATGCCAGGTCTCTATAAAAGCAGGAGAGGGAAATGCCATGAAAGCCCCGATACCTCAGTATGAAGAAGATCTTGTCTATGAGTATATTTACCGCGTTTACTTGATTGATGAACTGGAGAGGCATCGGCTATATTTTGAAAAGATGCATTTTAAGATTCCTGAGCCTTATATGGATTTTATTGATGTGCGGCTGAAGGTGCTGAGAAATGAAGTCCGGAGCATGAAACTGGAGATGCGCCAGTTAAAGATTAAAGTGCTGGATCCTGAAACAGACGGTATTTTTTCAGAGTACAAGTATTTTGCCCACGGCTATGAAGCAAGCTTCCGCTTTTGGGAGGCAGCGATGCGGCTGGAAGGAACGCGAAGATTAACCTCTTATTTTTTTACAGGAAAGTAAGCCTTATATTTTTGGATGGAATTGGCATCCTATGGTCAATACACTTTTTAAAAAATTGACATAGGCGGAGGATGCCAAATGAAAAAACCAATCGCTGCCGTTTTTGCAGCAGCAGCCATCGCATTTGCGGCTGCCGGGCCGTTAAACGCGCTGAAAGCACCTGCCGTCAGTGCGAAAGAACAGGAAAAATACACAGACAGGGCCTCCATTCCAGAGCAGTACAAATGGAAGCTTGAAGACATGTACAAGTCAAAGGAAGCCTGGGAAGCTGATGTAAA
The DNA here is from genome assembly GCF_021166585.1 of Metabacillus kandeliae. Taxonomy (GTDB): domain Bacteria; phylum Bacillota; class Bacilli; order Bacillales; family Bacillaceae; genus Metabacillus_B; species Metabacillus_B kandeliae. The sequence goes on along the minus strand of NZ_JAJOZE010000002.1, from coordinate 86,527 downwards.
AAAGGCTGAGGCTTTGTCCGCCGAATTGAAGAAAAATTATCAGGGGAAATTGAGGAGATCAGCACTGGAGCTGAAAAAGGCTCTTGACGCTTATTCTGCCCTTTCCATTAAAGCAGGAAAAGCTTATATCTACGCAAAGCTGTCTTTTGACGCCCATCAATCAAGCAGTCAATTGCAGATCATCGCCGACAGAGCAGAAAAAATGAACGCGGAAATCGCTGCGAATACGTCCTGGTTTAACCCGGAGCTTGTGAGTATTGAGAACTCAAAAATCCAGCGGTTTTTAAAAGAAAAAGGAATGGCGCCGTACAGATACAGCATTCTTGAGGCGATCCGAACGAAGGCGCATACCCTTTCCAGCCAGGAGGAAGAACTGTTTGCCAAGCTATCGCCTTTAAGCGGCACAGGCTCGTCCTTTTTTGAAATGCTTTCCAAAGATGTGAAGCTGCCGAGGATTAAAGATGTGCGCGGAAAAGAAGTGCTTCTGACCCGCTCAAATTATACACACTACATGGAAAGCAAAAACAGAGATGTGCGAAAACAGGCATATGAAGCGTACTACCGCACACTCAGCACATTTCAGGATTCCTTTGCTCAGTCTCTTGCTGCACAGGTAAAAGGCCATAATATCAATGCAGAGGTCAGGCATTACAAATCAGCCGCAGAAGCTTCCATCACATCAGACAATGTGCCTGTAAAGGTATATGATCAGCTCATCGCCTCTGTCCATAAAGGCTTGCCGCTTCTGCACCGCTACATGGAGCTGAAAAAGAAGCTGCTCGGTGTTGATGAGCTTCACATGTATGATATGTACACGCCGATCGTGAAAACAGATCATACGTACATCCCGTATGAAAAAGCGAAAAAAATAGTGCTCGACGGGCTGGCGCCGATGGGCAAAGAGTACACCGATATTTTGAAAAAAGCCTTCAGCGAGCGCTGGATTGATGTGTATTCTACAGACGATAAAGCATCAGGCGCTTACCAGTGGGGCTCCTATGACACTCATCCGTACGTGCTGCTTAACTATCAAGGAACAAAGGACGATGTTTCAACGATTGCCCACGAGCTCGGCCATGCTGTTCACTCTTATTTATCGAACCGTAACCAGCCTTATCTAAATGCGGGCTATGCGACCTTTACAGCAGAAACGGCTTCGACGTTGAACGAAGCACTGATGTGGGACAGTGAGTACAAACAGGCAAAAACAAAAGCAGAAAAACTATATCTGCTGAACCAGCGGCTCGAAGATTTCCGCACAACCCTGTTCAGGCAAACCCAGTTTGCTGAATTTGAAAAGCAGATTCATGAGCTGGATCAAAAGGGTGAATCGCTGAATGCGGAAACGCTGAAAAACGTTTATGGAAGCCTGAATCAGAAATATTACGGCAAGGCCATGGTGAAAGATAAAGAAATTCCGCTGGAATGGGCGCGCATTCCTCACTTTTACAACCATAATTTTTATGTATATCAGTATGCGACAAGCTTTGCGGCATCTGCTGCTCTTTCCAAACAGATTGAAGGACAGGGAGCACAGGCAGTACAGCGGGTGAAAAATAATTTCCTGTCTGCAGGCGGATCAACAGACCCTGTGAGCATTTTAAAAGCTGCCGGGGTAGATATGTCGTCTTCCAAGCCGATAGATGAAGCCATGCAAGTGTTCAAGGAAACGCTAGATGAAATGGAAAAACTGATCAGCGAAAAATAAGAAATGGGTCCCGGCATGCAGCTGCCGGGATTTTACTTTTTCCCTTCCAAAACTGGATTTCCCTGTTTTGCCTGATTGGAGGATTCCTTCTATAATGAATGGAGAGTGTTATGGACGGGAGGAAATTAGAATGAACGGAAAAGCTCTTGAAATGCTTCAGAAGCATTATGGTTATTCAGCGTTCAGGGAAGGGCAGGATGCGGCAATTTCATCTGTGCTTGCAGGGACGGATACGCTTTGTGTCATGCCGACAGGCGGAGGGAAATCGATTTGCTATCAAATTCCCGCGCTTGTTTTTGAAGGAACAACGATTGTGATATCTCCGCTGATCTCACTTATGAAGGACCAGGTGGATGCCCTCCTGCAGGCGGGTATTCCAGCGGCTTACATTAACAGCTCGCTCAGCGGCCGGGAAGCGGCTGACAGGCTGGAAACAGCGAGACAGGGAGGGTATAAGCTGCTTTATATCGCGCCTGAGCGGCTTGAGTCCTATGAATTTATGGAAGAGCTGAAGGAACTTCAGATTCCAATGGTTGCGATTGATGAAGCACACTGCATCTCCCAATGGGGCCATGATTTCAGACCGAGCTATCAGCGGATCCAGCGCATGACAGAAGCGCTGCCGAAAAAGCCGATCGTGCTCGCCCTCACAGCGACAGCAACGCCAAAGGTGCGCGAAGACATTTGCCGCTCTCTGCAAATACAAGAAGAAAATACTGTTTTGACCGGATTTGAAAGGGAAAATCTCTCTTTTACTGTTGTGAAAGGACAGGACAGGCTCCGCTTTTTGAAGGACTATATTAAAAAGAATGAAAAAGAAGCCGGCATTATTTATGCCGCAACAAGAAAAAATGTCGACCAGCTGTACGAGCGGCTGAAAAAAGAGGGCATCCAGGCAGGCCGCTATCATGCCGGCATGAGCGACGGAGACAGAATGAGCGAGCAGGAGGATTTTCTTCAGGACCGGACAGCGGTTATGGTCGCTACCTCTGCGTTCGGGATGGGGATTGATAAGTCCAATATCCGTTATGTCATCCATTTTCAGCTCCCGAAAAACATGGAAAGCTACTACCAGGAAGCAGGACGTGCCGGCAGGGATGGCCTTGACAGCGAATGCATCGTGCTGTATTCCTCGCAGGATGTTCAAGTGCAGCGGTTTTTAATCGATCAATCCAGCGACAGAAGCCGCATGTCCCAGGAGCTTGAAAAGCTTCAGGGAATGGTGGATTATTGCCATACGGAAAAATGCCTGCAGCAATTTATCGTCCGCTACTTTGACAGCACAGACATTCCGCCGTGCGGAAGATGCGGCAACTGTACAGATCAAAGAGAAAGCGAAGACGTGACAAAAGATGCTCAAATGGCACTTTCCTGCATTATCCGCATGGGACAGAAAAAGTTCGGGAAGTCGCTTGCTGCTCAGGTGTTGACAGGCTCTAAAAATAAAAAAATCCTCGATCTTGGCTTTAATCAGCTTCCGACTTACGGCATCATGAAAGAAAGAACAACAAAAGATGCCACCGAATTTATTGAGTTCCTTATTTCCCAGGAATTGATTGCCGTTGAGCACGGCACCTATCCGACAATTTATGTGAGAGAAGAAGGAAAAGCCGTCCTGCTTGGCAATGGTACAGTGCGGCGCAAAGAAGCGCTCCGCACCCGGGAAGTATCTCAGGATGATCCGCTGTTTGAGGAGCTGCGCGCAGTCCGGAAAGACATTGCCGGAAAAGAAGGCGTGCCGCCGTTTGTTATTTTTGGGGACAACGCCCTGAAAGATATGTGTGCCAAGCTGCCTGAGACAGAGGAAGAATTTTTACAGGTATCAGGCGTTGGGGAGCATAAGCTGGCCAAATACGGACAGCCATTTATCTCTGCTATCCAAAGCTTTAAAAAAGAACATCCGGAACGGGAAGCAGCAACAGGAACTAAAGAAGTGAAAAAGCCTGCGAAGAAGCCAGTCGCCAACTCTCATCTGGAAACGTTCGCTCTTTATCAGGAAAACCTCACCATCGCTGAGATCGCCAAAAAACGGGAGCTTTCCCCGATGACGATTGAAAATCACCTGCTGCAGTGCATCCAGGAGGGCAGGGAGATCACTATGCAGGACGTGATTCCTGACGATATTTTGCCGCAGATTGAAGCAGCGGTGAATGAGGCAGGGCCGGAAAGACTGAAGCCAATTAAGGAACTGCTTCCTGATGAGGTGAGCTATTTTATGATTAAGGTTTATTTGCATGCGATGAGGACGACTGCGTAAGGAAAAGGAAGAATCCGGCAACTGCGATGAAGATTTCTTCTGGATAGAAAATAAGATGTTTTCGAAGGGTGTTGCTTTTAAATAGAGTTGTTTTTGCTGTTAAAGACCAGAATGGTCAATTAGGACATAGGTAGAAGCCTGTCTGAACCTACTTTATGCGCGGGTTTCAGGGATTTATGCGCGGGTTTCAAGGTTTTGTGCGCGCATTTTGCCTCTTATGCGCCTTCCCGGCCTGCATCCGCTTAGCTCCATAGTCCATATACGTCCATATACTTGTGTAAAAACAAATAAGGGTCACACCATCCTCTTGTTACAATGTTTTCGACCAAGAAAACGTAATAGGAGGAATGGATGCGACCCAACTTAATCTTACCCTAAATATCGAGGATTTAAAAGATCAACTCATCAGCTCTGACCTGGGCGCCGAAATCCAAGTCGATCCAAAATCTATCATGCAGACATCGAACCTTGTAAAAATTTCTTATTGCACCCACTCTCCTAAACTAGTATAATCAACCCATTACCGAATACAATTGCATATTTAAATCCTCATCATTCCGATGGGGTAGAGGTCGCGGTACTTATCAGTAAAACGGACGAGATGCAGAGAACATCTGTGACTCCGCTTTGAAAGGAACTACCGCCGAAATTCTGGCTTGTCTCTTAAAAGCTATGAATTGGGGCTGTCTCCGAACAGGAACAGAACTGTCGCGTTTACGAATAACCGGTAAGCGTGGTGAGCTACTAACGGAAGGCATGAGGCGGTCAATATAAATCCGTCGTCATAATGCATGGCGGCTTTTTTTATTTCGCGCTCCTTCCGACACATCAGAAAGGAGTGTTTTTTTTATGGAAAACACTGCAAAAGCAACTCCGGCGCCAGGAAATGGTGCGCCAAATGAACTGAAGCGCGGCCTGAAAACCCGCCATTTAACGATGATTTCCCTTGGGGGCACAATAGGGACAGGCTTGTTCCTTGCGAGCGGAAATTCCATCTACACAGCTGGACCTGGGGGAGCGCTGCTCGCTTACGGACTGATTGGTATTATGGTGTATTTCCTGATGACCAGTCTTGCTGAGATGGCGACTTACATGCCTGTTGCCGGATCCTTCAGCACCTATGCTTCGAAATTTGTTGATCCTTCCTTCGGCTTCGCGCTCGGATGGAACTACTGGTATAACTGGGCGATTACGATTGCAGCAGAGCTTGCAGCGGTTACCCTGATTATGAAATTTTGGTTTCCTTCAACTCCATCCTTTATCTGGAGCGGAATTTTCCTGATCATCATGTTCTTATTGAATTATTTATCTGTTAAAGGCTTTGGAGAAGCGGAATATTGGTTCTCTATTATTAAAGTTGTCACGGTTATTGTTTTTCTTATCCTTGGGGCACTGATGATTTTCGGTATTCTCGGCGGAGAGGCTGTTGGGTTTAAAAACTTTACGGTGGCTGATGCTCCGTTTCACGGCGGTTTCTTAACAACACTCGGCGTTTTCATGGCGGCTGGGTTCTCCTTCCAAGGGACAGAGCTCCTCGGGGTTGCTGCCGGTGAAACAGAAGATCCTAAAAAAAGCATTCCAAAAGCGATCAAGAGCGTGTTCTGGCGCATCTTGCTCTTTTATATTCTTGCTATTTTTGTTATCGGTCTATTAATTCCTTTTACAAATGAAAACCTGGCAAATGGTGATGTAACGGTGAGTCCGTTCACCCTTGTTTTTGATAAAGTCGGGATTGCTTTTGCCGCTTCTATAATGAACGCGATTATTCTAACAGCTGTTTTGTCTGCAGGGAATTCCGGGATGTACGCTTCCACACGTATGCTTTGGGATCTTGCGAGAGAGGGAAAAGCGCCGAAATTTCTTGCCAAGCTTGATAAAAGAGGCGTTCCTGTTAACTCACTGATTGTTACAGCTGCTGTCGGGGCGATTGCCTTTTTTGCATCGCTCTTTGGAGATGGCGTCATTTACACTTGGCTCCTCAATGCATCAGGGATGTCCGGATTTATTGCCTGGCTTGGCATTGCGATCAGTCACTACCGTTTTAGAAGAGCTTACGCTGCCCAAGGGAAGGATTTGAACGATCTGCCGTATAAGGCGAAATGGTTCCCGTTCGGCCCGATCTTTGCCTTTGTATTGTGCGCGATCGTCATCCTCGGCCAGAACTATCCGGCTTTTACAAGCGGAAACGTTGACTGGTACGGGATTGCCGTATCCTATATCGGGCTTCCGCTCTTCCTGATCGTATGGCTTGTTTATAAAGTAAAAACAAAATCAAAGCTGATTCCTTTGAAAGAATGCCAATTTGAAGATTAAGAGAAAAACGTGCAGCTGTCGTTGATGGCTGCACGTTTTTTAAAAGGGTCATCCATTTTACCTGCATATAAAAAAACTGCCTAGATTGAAAATTCTGTATTGTAAGGCTTCTCTTAATTTGGTATGTTTAATAAAAACTGTCGAAATATGGATGAAATAGGGAGAAAAGACCTTAAAAAGGGGCAGGGGAAATTGGGTATTTTTAGAGGGGTTCTGACACAGAAAAAGAAGTTTATCAGCATCATGAGTATCATCGTTCTTGCCGAGCTAACAGGGTCCATCCTGTTCTCTGCTAATTTTGCCGCTGATCTGATACTGGATTTGCTGCTTTGCCTGTTGGTTGTGTTCCTTTGCTTTGGCGTTTTTAACAAAAGAAAAAAGTCCGATGAACTGCAGCAGAGCGAGCAGAGGCTGAAACATGTATTTGATGCCTTGGATGTGGCGATTTGGTCACATGACTTAGTAAACGACACTCTTTGGATGAATCCGGGGATTGAAAAATTATACGGCTATCCTTTGAAAGCGTTCTACAGAAATAAAGCGCTGTGGAAGGATGTAATTTATTCCGAGGATCTTCCGCTGCTTGAAGAGAGGGCGGCCCATCTCCAAAAAGGGGAGCCCTTCACGAGCCAGTATCGGATCGTCAGGCCTGACGGAGAAATCCGCTGGATTATGGACAGAGGGGTTCCGACGCTCGATCCTAAGGGTGATCTGATTGATTTTAACAGCGTGCTGTTTGATATTACGGACCGGAAAGAAAGTGAAGAGCGGTACAGAAGTCTTGTGGAGATGTCTCCTGATTTTATTGCGGTGTGCAGCAGGGACAGGATTGATTATATTAACGAAGCGGGGCGGCGTTTGTTTGGCGGAGATTTAATCGGCAAACCTGCCGCAGCCCTTCTTCCTGAGGCCCTTCTTTTAAAAATGAAAGAAACAGAGGGCAAAAGCCAATTCGAATATGAAGCTGTCCGATCGGACGGGACAGCTATTACGGCCGAAATGGCCTCCATGCCGATTCACTATGAAGGCAGAGAGGCGCGCCAGATAGTAGGAAGAGACATTTCGGAAAGAAAAGAAACAGAACGCATGATTCACCATATGGCTTACTTTGATGCATTAACAGGGCTTCCAAACCGGAACATGTTCCGAAAGCGCGTCGGGGAAGCACTGAAAAGCAGAAGTGAGCAAAAGCTCGCTGTGCTGTTTCTCGATCTGGACCGCTTCAAAATGATCAATGACACGAAGGGCCATACAGCAGGCGATTCGATCCTGAAAATTGTTGCAGAAAAGCTTGTGAAAGCAGCTGGTGCAGAAGGCATGGTGTCCAGGCACAGCGGCGACGAATTTATCATTCTTCTTGAAAATGCCGAAAGGGAGCAGGCAGCACAGACTGCCCAGAGAATCATAGAGGAACTGTCTTCGCCTATTGAAGTAAACAGCCAGCCGTTTTTTATCACAGCAAGCATCGGCATCAGCACTTATCCGTATGACGGGTTTGATGAGGAAATGCTCACAAAGCAGGCAGATACAGCAATGTACCAGGCGAAAGAAAAGGGTAAAAACAATTATCAGTTTTACTCCGCAAAGCTTCAGGGGCAGTCACTGCGAAAAATGGAGCTTGAAAATGGATTAAGAAAAGCCATGGAAGATGAAGAGCTTGTGCTTTACTACCAGCCGCAGGTTGATCTTGAAACAGGGAGCCTCACAGGTGCGGAGGCCTTGATCCGCTGGCATGGACCAGATGGCTTTATCCAGCCGCTTGAGTTTATCCCGCTCGCGGAAGAGACAGGCCTTATTGTTCCGCTTGGAAAATGGATTTTGGAAAGGGCCTGCACGGAGGCTGTTATATGGAAGAAAAACACCGGAAAAGACGTGCCGGTTGCAGTCAATATTTCAGCACGGCAGTTTCTTGAGGATGATTTCGCAGAATCTGTGATGGATATTCTGGAGCTAACAGGGCTTCAGCCTTCAAACCTTGAGCTTGAAATTACAGAAAGCATCATGCAGGACATTGACCGATCTTCAAAAATTTTAAAGAAGCTGAAAGAAACAGGAGTCAAAATTGCGATCGATGACTTTGGCACAGGATATTCTTCACTCAGCTGCCTGAAATACTTGCCGATTGACCGCATTAAAATTGATAAATCCTTTGTTGATGATATAACAAGCACCAGCAGGGGAGCCATGGTCAAAACAATTATCGACATGGGAAGCAATCTTGACTTTGACGTTATTGCCGAAGGAATCGAATCAGAGGAGCAGGCTGTCTTTTTGAGAGAGCATTCCTGCCTGACAGGGCAAGGGTACTTATACGGAAAGCCTGAGCCTGCTGAAGAACTGATGAAAAAGCTTAAGGAGCCAGTGCTTTTGAGCTGATGCAAAAAGAGCCATTCTTTGAAGGAGAATGGCTCTTTTTTATGGAAAGAGTATGTAAAAAGATGGAATGGGAGGACTGTATCAGATGGAGCAATTAGACGGATTGCCGCTTTTGCTTTGTTCTACTCAAGATGACTGGGGAAAGTGGCTGGATGAAAATTATGAGCAGCCAAAGGGCATCTGGCTGAAAATAGCGAAAAAGAACGCGGCGGAAGCATCCGTTTCCTATCAGGAGGCATTGGAGGAGGCGCTGTGCTTCGGCTGGATTGACGGTCAGAAAAAATCCTTTGATGAAGAGTACTATCTTCAAAAGTTTACACCGAGACGAAAAAGAAGTGTATGGTCCAAGGTGAACAGGGAGAAAGCGGAAAAGCTTCTGGCGGCTGGGAAAATGAAACAGAGCGGCATCAAGGAAATGGAGGCGGCAAAGGCAGACGGCAGATGGGAAGCAGCGTATGCCCCGCAAAGCAATTTTGAGATTCCAGAAGATTTTCAGACTGAGCTGACAAAAAACAGCGAGGCAAAAGCATTTTTTGAAACACTCAACAAAAGAAACAAGTATGCCATGTGCTACAGAATACAATCAGCGAAAAAGGCGGAAACAAGGCAGGCGAGAATTCGCCAGTTTGTCGAGATGCTGAATAACAAGGAGATGCTTTATCCCTGAATGCGCTTTTTTCTGAAAGCGGCAATTAAATAAAGGGCCAGCAGAGCAATCATTGCAGCGAGAAACCAAGTCATTTGGTTTAAGGCGGGGAACACAATAAAGAACAATCCTAAAAGCATATGGAAATACCGCTGTAAAGGGTCTTTCGCATAAAGGAGGAATCCTTCGATAATAAGGAGAACTCCGAAAATCGCAAGCAGGATGGCTTTCGTTGCTAAATGATCGCTTCCGAGTGCGAAAAGAGAGTAAAAAACAAAAACGGTTAGGATAACTTTTAAAACAGAGAACCAAATTTTCATGCTGTCGCTCCTTATAAAAGGTAGTACATTCATTATTCAGCAACTTCCATTAAAATACAATATAAATCTTTTTGATGCCTACGCAAGAGGTTCATTTTTCCAGAGAGAGGGAAAATAATAGTTTGTATGCTTAATCGAAAAAGAAAGGATGAACACAGAATGCAAAAGAGAACGTTGGGTAAAAGCGAACTCGAGGTTTCGGCACTGGGACTTGGCTGCATGGGCATGTCCGATTTCTACAGCGGACGCGATGATGAGGAATCCATTCAGACCCTTCACAGAGCCATTGAACTTGGCATTACTTTCTTTGATACAGCAGATATGTACGGCGTTGGAAAAAATGAAGAGCTTGTCGGCAAGGCGTTAAGAGAAAAGCGGAATGACGTGATTATTGCGACGAAGTTTGGCAATGTCAGGGGAGAAAACGGCGAGTTTCTCGGCATAAACGGAAAGCCGGAATATGTGAAGCAAGCCTGTGAGGACAGTCTCCGCCGGCTTGGAATCGATCATATCGACCTCTATTATCAGCATAGGGTTGACCCTGAAACACCGATCGAAGAAACAGTAGGTGCCATGGCAGAACTCGTCAAAGAAGGGAAAGTCCGCTATCTTGGGCTTTCAGAGGCAGGACCAGAAACAATCCGGAAAGCCTATGACGTGCATCCGATTACCGCCTTGCAGACGGAGTACTCCTTATGGAGCCGGGATGTGGAAGATGAAATCCTTCCAGTAACCCGCGAGCTTGGCATTGGCTTTGTTCCTTACTCACCGCTTGGGAGAGGCTTCCTGACAGGACAGATTCGGAAATTTGATGACCTGGCTGAAGATGATTACCGCCGCTTTTCACCGCGCTTCCAGGGTGAAAATTTTCAAAAGAATATTGATCTCGTCAACAAAATTAAAGAACTGGCAGAAGAAAAAGAAGTCAAGGCCTCTCAGCTGGCACTGGCCTGGCTCCTCGCGCAAGGTGAGGACATTGTGCCGATTCCGGGCACAAAACGGAGAAAATACCTTGAAGAAAATGCAGGAGCAGTTGACGTCAAGCTCTCAGATGATGACCTGAAGCGCATTGATGAAGTGGCGCCTAAGGGTGCTGCTGCAGGAGGAAGGTATCCTGCAGAGGGGATGAAGGCGGTTAATCGGTAAGAAAAAGAGCCCAGCCAATAAGAAGCGGAAAGAGCCTCCCATTTGGAGAGGCTCTTTTTTGCAGTTATACCAGTTTTCTGAGCGTCTCCTCCAAATCCCTATGCTTAAAAACAAACCCTTCATCAAGCCACCTTTTCGGCATGCATTTCCTCCCGGTAAGCGCGAGGCTTGGTTCTGTCCGCATCACGGCGTACGCGCCAAGCCAGACGAGCGGGGATGGAGCAGGCGGGGCCCACCTTTTTCCCATGGCTTTCCTGAGAGCCGCCATAAATTCTTTGTTGGTGACAGGGGAGGTTCCGGTTGCGTTGTATACACCCTTCACTTCAGGATTTTCGATCGCTTCGAGGAACATCCTGTTCAAGTCTTCGAGATGCAGCCAGCTGATGTACTGCTTGCCTGAGCCGACAGTCCCGCCGAGATTCATTTTTGCAAGCTTCATAAGGGGTTCTAGTGCGCCGCCATTTTTGCCGAGGGCAAACCCGATTCGAAGGAGCACCTGCCTTGTGTCGGGTAAAGGATTTGCAAAAAAGGCATTTTCCCATTTTTCGCATACTTCAACGGAAAACCCTGTGCCGTGCGGCGAGCTTTCTTCCCGTAGCTCCCGTGTATCGCCGAAGATGGCAAGAGAGCCTGCCTGAACGAAAACATCCGGAGGATTCTCGCAGCCTTCTATTGCTTCTTTTAAGACACGGACAGAATCCAGCCGCGAGGAAAGGATTTCTTCTTTGTTGGCCTTCGTATAAATGCAGTTAACGCTTTTCCCCGTAAAATTAACCACAGCATTTGCGCCTTCAAGCTCATTTTTCCATGCATCCAATCGGGCGGCGTCCCATTGAACATAGCGGATGCCGTTTGCTGATTTAGCCGGACCTCTTGATAAGATAACAGGTTCGTATCCTTTGCCCAGCAAGTATTCAGCCAGTGCCATTCCTAAAAATCCGGAGCCGCCGGGAAGAATGATTTTTTCACCCATAAGAACTCTCCTTTCTCTAATAAGAAAGCACTCCGAATTGCCGGAATGCTTTTTCTCAATAGGCCTCTTTTGTGCTCCAGGTGAGATCCTCGGCAAACGCCAAGTTTCCCTGTTCAGGCTCATAAAGATCTTTCGGAATATTGCAGGCTGCCACAATATTGCCGACAGTTCCGTTTTTTAAATCGTGATAAAAATCAGCAAAGTCCTGCCGGTCAAAATAAAGATGCCATGTATCGCCCGGCTCCGCATCAGGAGGGGTTACTTCGACAGAGAAATAATCCGCTTTTTCCTCTGCAAAGCCGTACCCGTAATAGCTGCTGAGTGCTGCCTTGCCGGCGATAGCAAAGTCCTGATCAAGATTTGCCTTCAAATTCTGCTGGACATCATCAGCTGTCAGTGATATTCCGTTGTCTGTCATATACTCATCCATCGCTTCCCCAATGGTTTGCCCGCTGTAGGCGGAAGAATCATTCCATATGCTGGGGGCGACAGTGGTCTCTGAGTCACTCAGGCTGAAAAAAATATATAAAAACGTTCCGGCAGCAACCAGTAAGATTAAGATAAACTGCACGGCTGCAAGAATGGAAACACCGATCCAGCTTGTTCCGCCTGCTTTGGCGATTTCCCCTTGAATCAACTCAGGGCGGCTATGGTACAGACTTTTAATATCGGCAATTTTCTTTTTCGCATGCCTGTAATAAAAGTAGTTCCCGTAGATCCCAAAGATAACCATCAAGGCTATTCCAAGGATGCTCACCACAATCGTAGTTAGGAGATTAACCGCATCTCCCATAAAACGAAAGGGAAGAGTAAAGATGTTCAGCACAACGGAAATGCCTGCAAAGATGAAGAACAGCGCATACATCTTTCTGTAAAGCAGCCAGTATCCGCTTAAAAAGAACGAGGCCCAGTTCCAGCCTGCTTTGTTTCTCGCACTCTCCCATTTGCGGTGATACACTTCCGCGTTGGGGCCGGTAAAGAGGGTGAGCTCCTCTTCCTCTGTTAAGCTCCGGGGTTCTTCCGTTTCCTCTGGTACAGCTTCTTTTTCTAAATGGATGCTTTTATGAACAGCATCAGGTTCATTTTCTTCATGCCCGTTTACCGCTCTTTTCTCCACAGGAGCTCCGCAGTTTGAGCAAAAGTTCGCATCCAGCTCCAATGGTTCTCCGCAATGACTGCAATACATTCCCGCACCTCTTTCGCTATGCCAATATGTCCTGCTTTCAGTATAGTATAGGAAGCTCTTTTTTCACTACAAAAAACTTCCTTTTATATTAAAAAAAGCCTGCAGGGCTGCAGGCTGTTAAACGCGGTCTTTAAACTTCAATTTTCTGTTCAGCGCTGTAACCAGCGGGATGCCAAGCAGCATGACAGCAAGCTCGCACAAGGCCGTTGAAAGCCATGTTGCAAAGAACGGCAAATCTAATGCCAGGTTCAATTCCCATGCAACCAAAATCATGGAAACGGAAAATACCGCCGTATTAATAAGCATTCTGACAAGATAGCTGCTTACAAACTTAGAAACGGCAATGGTAATGGCGAGCGCGATCACAGACTGGCCCAAACCGAACACAAGATCATAAACACCGAGCGGTGAAAACAGGTTCGTAATGAAAACACCAATAATAATTCCGAAGAAATACTTTTTGTTGAATACGACAAGATGATTGAACATTTCCCCGAGGCGGAACTGAAGTGCTCCAAATGTGAGAAGGGGAGTAAGAGCAAACGAAAAAGCAATATACAATGCGGCCAGTATACCGCTTGTTACAATGGTTTTTAATCTCAAAACGATTTCTCTCCTTAGTTTTTTTACGTGGGAGGGTCTCGAACCACGTTTTTTGAACACTTCATTATAGTACAGCCTTTCCGTTAAGTAAATGGAAATACATACTATGAAAGCGCTTAATATTTTCGTAAAAAAATGTTGAACTTCCTCTCAATATAGCATACAATTTTATTGAAAACGATTTCAAGAAATCGATTTCAAAGTGGATGGGAAGGAGGAAAAGAAGGGGGAATAAATGGCGACGATTTCTGATGTAGCGAAATTGGCAGGACTGTCACGCTCAACTGTATCAAGGGTTCTGAACAACTATCCTCACGTTTCTGAAGAAAAAAAGAAGCTTGTGACGGAGGCAATGAAAGAACTTGAGTACTATCCCAATTCTTCAGCCCGCATCCTGAGAAGCCAGAAGACGAATACCATCGCTGTCTTTATCCCGATGCTGACGAATCCTTTTTTCTCCTACTTGCTTGAAGGCATTGATACTGTCGCCACCGAAAACGGATTTCGCCTGCTAGTATGCCAGACGAGATACAATCCGGAAAAAGAATTGCAATATTTCAAACTACTAAAATCAAAGCAAGTGGACGGCATTATCCTGACTTCTATTGAAAACAGCTGGAATGATATTAAGGGGTATGCTTCTTGCGGACCTGTAGTGATCTGCAATGAGTACGCTGCAGGGGCAAATGTTCCAAATGTCAGGCTTGATCAAGTATATGGGGGCTACATAGGGACAAGGCATCTGATTGAGAAAGGCCACCGGCGCATCGCTTACTGCCGTGGAAGCTTTCAAAGCGGGATTGCGAAAGACAGAGAGAAAGGCTATCAGCAGGCCATGACGGAATACGGACTGACGATAGAAGAGGGCTGGTATTTCCGGACAGCTGCCGATTATCATGACGGAAAGCGTGTCATGCGGCAAATGTTTGACATGAGAGAGCGCCCGACAGCAGTCTTCACAGGAAGCGACCAGGTCGCTGCCGGCATCATCTTTGAAGCAAAACAGCTGGGACTGAATGTTCCGCAGGATATAGCTGTAATCGGTTTCGATGATCAGCCGATCGCCGAAATGATCGTGCCGCAAATAACAACGATTCGCCAACCTGTTCACGAAATCGGAGAAAGTGCAATGCGGCTTATGATCAGCATCATTCTTGAAAGGGAGGCGCCGGATAAAAAACCGCCGCTCGGTCTTGATTTAATTGTAAGGGCTTCCACTTAAATAACTGAAAAATTACATTTTTCGAAAAGGGGTAATTATGAATCTCTTAAAAAAATCTAAATTCGTTGTATTGGCAGGTTCACTTGCTTTAGCGCTTGCCGGCTGCTCCGGCAATAATTCTTCAAGTTCTTCTACTCCTGATAATAAGAGCGGAGATAAAGAAGCTACGAAGGACAATCCAGTCACACTCGTTTATTCACGCGGCAAGGACGTGACACAGGGCACAACCAAAATGGTTGAAGCATTTGAAAAATCCCATCCAAACATTAAAATCAAATTCCGCGAAATGCCTTCCGATACAGGACAGCAGCATGACGCTTATGTAACAGCCTTCAATTCAAAATCCTCTGAAATTGACGTATTTGACCTTGATGTCGTGTGGCCGGCAGAATTTGCCCAAGCAGATTACCTGCTTCCGCTTGACCGCTATGTTCAAAAGGATAACGTCGACCTGGATGCTTACAACCAGGGAGCTCTTGCAGCAGGCCAATACAACGGCAAGCAATGGACCATTCCTAAATTCATTGACGCCGGTCTTCTTTTCTACCGCAAAGACCTTGTGAAAGAAGATGAAGTTCCAAAAACTTGGGATGACCTGATCAAGCTTGCGAAAGAGAAAAAAGGACAGGGCGGCACAAAATTCGGCTACGTCTTCCAGGCAAAGCAGTATGAAGGACTTGTGTGCGACGCGATGGAATTTGTTGCTTCCTACGGCGGACAATTTGTGAACGAGAAAAACGAGGTTGTCGTAAACAGCCCTGAAACAATCAAAGGCTTGAAAAAGCTGGTTGAAATCGCTAAATCTGATTTTGTTCCTAAAAACGTAACGAACTTTACAGAAATTGAATCTGACCAGGCGTTCATCGAAGGCCAAACCGCTTTCCTCCGCAACTGGCCATATGAATTTGCAAGCGCCAATGACAAATCCAAGTCCAAAATTGCAGACAAAGTCGGAATCGCTCCGCTTCCTGCAGGTGACAAAGGTTCTGCAGCAACTCTAGGCGGCTGGCAGGCAGGCATCAACAAAAACACGAAGCATCCAAAAGAAGCATGGGAATTCCTGAAGTATATGGCTGGAGCTGAAGGCCAGAAAATTGACGCTGTCTTTGGCGGCCATGCACCAACAATTCTTAGCCTTTACGATGACAAAGAAGTATTAAAAGCAAACCCTACATTCGGCGACAAAGGCTTTCAGGAAGGTTTGAACGCAGCTGTTCCGCGTCCTGTAGCAGCAAACTACCAGGAAATTTCTCAAATCATCCAAATCGAAGTTTCCAAAGCGATTTCCGGTTCTGAAACAGTGGAAGAAGCTGTGAAAAACATGGAAACGCAAATGAAAGCAAAAATCAAAGCGTAATACTTGATCGGAGGCTGGTTGAAGCTAGTTCTTCAGCCGGCCTCCTGTTTTTATGAAACCACTTTTTCCATAAATTTTAAGAAAAGATTCCAACCTATCTTTTCTTAAACTTTGTTGAGAAGCGAAATTAAGGGAGTGAGAAAATGGAAGTAATGCCGCCGAAGCTGAACAAGGAACCTGCTCCAAAAACGAAGAAAAAACCAAAATCCCGCACTCAGAAAACGGGGTATGTTTTGGTTGCACCATCGCTGATTCTCATTCTTGTCATTGCCATCTGGCCCGTTATTCAGTCCTTTTACTACAGTTTATTTGATCTCAGATTAAATGAACCGACAAAATCGACCACTACGTTTGAGTACCGTCTGGATCTAAACCGTTATTTAAATACGTTCCCATTTTTAATCAGCGGATTGGACAATGAAATTAAAAAAGGACATGCTGCTGATCAATTGACTGACATGAAGGACAGACTGGAAGCAATTGATTCCAATATTCAAAGCAATCCGGAAACAAAGAAAAAATATGATTCTATTAATGATAAACTCCTGAATTTTGAATCTATCAATCCGAATGAAGCTATTGCCAGCATTGACTCGGCTTCAGCAAAAAAACTCATCAGCGAAACAACGGATATCACCGCAAAACTGAAAGCTGTCAATGCGGAAACTAAGCTTGATCAGGGCAGCAAGCTGATCGGCTTGTCGCAAGGAATGTCCCAGGTTATGCAGGAGCCGAACTTCATCGGCTTTAAAAACTACGCAAATTATCTGACAGGATCAAGAACATGGCATGCTTTAGGCAATACGCTATTCTTTACTGTCGTATCTGTCGGTGTTGAGCTTGTCATCGGGCTCGGAATCGCTCTCTTAATCAATAAAGCCTTCTTTGGAAGAGGATTAATCAGGGCAACGATTCTTATTCCATGGGCCATCCCGACAGCCGTATCCGCCCTCATGTGGAAGTTTTTATATGACGGCCAGAACGGGATTGTAGCGAAAATTTTTGAAACGCTTCACCTTGTACCTGATATGGCGAATCTTTTGACAACCGCACAAGGCGCAATGTTTTCTGTTATCTTTACAGATGTTTGGAAAACAACACCGTACATGGCGCTTCTGCTTTTGGCAGGCCTGCAGACCATTCCTGCGTCCCTTTATGAGGCTGCAAGCATTGACGGGGCAACAAAATGGAAGCAGTTCACAAAAATTACCCTGCCGCTTTTAAAGTCAAGCCTGCTCGTCGCTCTGCTGTTCAGGACGCTTGATGCATTCCGTGTGTTTGACTTGATCTACGTGTTAACCGGCGGAGGACCGGCAAACTCGACCGAAACGATTTCTTCCTTTGCGTATCAGGTGATGTTCAGCCAGCAGAAGTTCGGAGAAGGATCAACCATTTCGGTTATCGTGTTTGTCTTTGTCGCCATCATCTCCATGATCTACATCAAGTTCCTCGGAAGGGACTTGCTGAATGATGGCAAGTAAAGGAGGGGAAATCTATGAATAAAAAGCCAGGTATCCTGTTTTATGTCTTGCTCGTTGTCTTTGTATTCCTTGTGATGTTTCCTTTCTTGTGGATTCTGCTTGCCTCTATTAAACCGGCGACAGAATTGTTCGGCGATAAAGCATTCACGCCGTTTACCGATAACCCAACGCTGAAAAACTATATCTCAGTCTTTTTCAACTATCCGTTCTCCCGCTACTTATGGAACAGCTTTGTCGTAGCTTTTATTACAACAATCTACACCGTTTTTGTGGCATCTTTTGCTGCCTATGCCATTGCAAGGCTGCAGTTCTGGGGAAAAACCTTTATCCTCGGATTGGTGCTGTCGGTTACCATGTTCCCGCAGATTGCCATTATCTCGCCAATCTATATTATTATGAAAAACCTTGGACTCACAAACTCTTATCTTGGATTAATTATCCCTGATACAACGATCGCCCTTCCGCTTGCAATCTGGATTCTCGTGACCTTCTTCAGAAAAATCCCGTTCGATCTGGAAGAAGCAGCGAAAATTGATGGAGCAAGCTTAATGCAGACCTACTGGAAAGTCATCCTGCCGCTTGCGACACCGGGAATTTTCACAACAGCGATTCTCGTGTTCATCGCAGCATGGAACGAATTCCTGTTTGCCTTAACCATCAACACAGAAACAAATTACAAAACTGTACCAGTCGGAATTGCCCTCTTCCAGGGGCAGTACACGATCCCATGGGGTGAAATCTCAGCCGCAACAGTTGTGGTAACTGTTCCGCTTGTTATTCTTGTTCTGATCTTCCAGCGACGGATTGTTTCAGGGCTTACTGCCGGGTCTGTCAAGGAGTAAAAAAAGAGGTGCAGCAAATGCTGCACCTCTTTAATCGTTCAGAAGGAAGGAAAGAACCTCTGGCATCCTTTTTCTGAAGTAGGTGTACTCGTGAAGAGCACCCGGAATAATTTCATAGCGCAGTTTTACTTCTTTTTCCTTCAGTAAACTATAAACCGTTCTGTTCCACGAGAGACATTCCTGGCTGATGCGGTCATCGTCTCCGCCTTCATTTGTTCCGCAGTCCATGTAAATTTTTTCGATGCCGGAAAGGTCGCTTTTGGCGATCAGCTCTTCCATCTCCTCCTGGTTCCGGTAAAAGGCAGGTGAAAGCAGAGCAGCTCTCTTGAAAACGCCTGGATAGCGGCAGAAGATATAGGCCGTAATCATGGCGCCAAGCGAGATGCCTGCCATATAAGATTTCCCGGGATCTGTTTTGTAGGTCTGATCCATATAGGGCTTCAGTTTTTCAGTGACAAACTCTGCGTACTCTTTGCCTTTTCCGCCTGAAGGGTCCCTGAATCTGAGAATACTTTCACTGTAGGCCCCGTTTTGCCATGGACAATACTCATTGACTCTGCCGTTTGTTTCCCTGCTGCTGTCAATGGCAGCGACAATAACGTCAAGATCTTTTTTTTCGAGGTATTCCTGCAAGCCAAGAGAAATGCCGCCGGACGCTTCCTCATCCAGAAAAACATTCTGGCCGTCGTGCATATATAGAACAGGGTAGCTTTTTCCGCTGGTTTGGTACTCTTTTGGAAGATAGACAGTCACCCGCCGGTCTGTCCCGAAAGCATCAATTTTTATGGTAAACGGTTCAAGCATTGGAGGAACCCCCTAGTAAGTTATGAAATCATTTTACCCTTTTATTTGGAATTTGTCTGGGAATTTCCCTGTAAAATTATGTTTGGATTTGATAGATTGTGGAACCAGTATAGAGAGGAGGCGATAACCATGCAAAAGAAAGCCAAACAACTCATCTCTGCTTCCCTTGTCACAGGTACTGTTCTTGCTGGTACTGCCTTTGGATTAACTGATGGGAATGCAGCAGAAGCAAGCCAAGTGAAAGTTACCGCGCAAGCCAATGAGGATCAGGGTGCCATTAACACGGCAAACAGCCTTTACAATTCAGCCTTTAAAGGGCAATTTCCCAAGGTTGTGGAAGGCCTGAAAATCGGCGTCAGCACAAAATCGGACGTTTACAAAAAAATCGGTACACCTGAAAGGCCTGCCAGCGGCAGCAGCTCTTTTGATGTCTACTCGGCAAATATGGGGAATCCGGGATATGCTTTTTCCTATAACAGAAACGGCACCATTAAAGAAATCCGCTATTTCGGAACAAACGTAGAACGGCAAACAAACCTCGGACGTGTCACTCCTGTTTTATTAGAAAAGCAATTTGGACTGGCAGATGAGATCCGGAAGGTGCCGGGAACAGGCGAGAAGGATTATGTTTATAAAACCGGCAAGTATGAGGTGCAGTTTATTATTAAGCAGGACGGGACAGCTTCTCATGTGAATCTGGTAGAACGATAATAAGAGTAGAAGCAGCGGGGGTTCCGCTGCTTTTTGTTTTGGGAAAGAGCGGAGGTGTGGGGAGAGGGGTTTTGTGGCTGGAGTTTGATAAATTTAGTAGTTTTAGTGAATATGCAGGACCCGGGGTGGGGAGGCAAAACTAGGTTTTGCGTGGTGAAAAATGAGTTTTGTCCCTCTGTCACAGGCTCGGATAAATTAAACGGTGTTTTGGTGAATATAAAGCTTAGTTTGGCGAATATGAAAGGGGTTTTGGTGAATATAATCTCTGTTTCGGTGAATATGGGCAGTGCTGAACCCGGGTTGGGGAGGAAAAACTAGGTTTTGCGTGTTGAAAAAGGGTTTTTGTCCCTCTATCATAGGCTCGGATAAATTAAACGGTGTTTTGGTGAATATAAAGCTTAGTTTGGCGAATATGAAAGGGGTTTTGGTGAATATAATCTCTGTTTCGGTGAATATGGGCAGTGCTGAACCCGGGTTGGGGAGGAAAAACTAGGTTTTGCGTGTTGAAAAAGGGGTTTTGTCCCTCTATCATAGGCTCGGATAAATTAAATGGTGTTTATGTGAATATAAAGCTTAGTTTGGCGAATATGATAAGAGTTTTGGCGAATATGAGCTCTGTTTCGGTGAATACGGGCAGTGCAGGACACGGGGCAGGGAGGCAAAACTAGATTTTGCGTGTTAAAAAATGAGTTTTGCGTCCCTAGGAAAGGCCTGGATAAATTAGATGAGGTTAATGATCCTTCATTCGGCGGATATAATATGGAGGTTGGCGAACCCAATTGCCATTTGCCAGCAATTGTCCATATCTGTACGTTGACGTGTGCTGTGCCATAAAGTAAGATTTTGATGAGAATGATATAGAAGACGGCAATTTTTTAGAATTGGGGTGAAGAGAAATGTATCTGACAATTAAAGAAACAGCGGAGCATTTATCATTGCCTGAGGATTATATTGAAAGTCTTGTGGTGCAGAAGAAAATTCGGGCGCTGCATGATGGACAGCAGTACCTCATAAATAAGGAGCAGTTCAATTCGCATCATGAACAGCTGGAGAAGGCAAGAAAGCAGCTGGCAGAGTGGCAGAATGAGCCGATTCCGGAGGATCCGGATATTAAAGACGAAGATTAAAATAAGATGCAGAAAGCTTGTGCGGCAAATAGCCCTCAAGCTTTTTCTTTTTCGTGTGTCCTGAAAGTGCTAATATAAAGGTAGAACCATATTCCGGATGAATCAAACATGGAGGGGATAGAATGAACCGCCAGGACCAATGGATAACCGTTACCATGAATGATAAGCCGAAAAGATGGAAGGCTGTGCAGATGGCTTTTCATAACCGAATGAAAATTATTGAGGCGCTCGATGAAGAGAATGAGCCTGCCTATCTCTATTTTTACCTTAATAAGTTTTTGCTCGCGAAACAGACTAAGCCGAAAGAAGGCTCCCGCCTTTCCTATGCTTTTCAGCACGGAATTACGGTTGAGGCTCCGCATCCTCTCATTGCCTCGTGCCTTGAAGAAAATCCATCCCTTTCTGTGAAAACAGTCAAGCAAGTGTTCAAGCAAATGACAAAGCAGTACACTCCTCAAAAAACAGCCTACCTGCTGACTTATTTTGATTCCTTCCTTTCAGCAGAAAAAATTACGGAAATTATAAAGAAGTTTTTCCTCGATTTTAGAAGAAACGGGCAATTCCGCCATGCTTATCAAATGGTTATGGTCCTTCTGGCCATGGATCCAAAAAACAAGTGGGGCCAGGATATGGCCAATCAGATGAATTTTCAAAAATACAAAATGCTGTATGAAGGCGCACCACAAAGCTACATGGAGAAAGACCCGCTGTATGCTGAAATGCAGCTGTTTGAAAAAAGGACGGACAGCATTTCACTGGCTGCCCTCGAAGCCTATTATAAAGGCAAAGGACGCTGGATGGACCAGCTTGCTCTATACATAGACCGCATTCGGAATGATCAGAGCGGCTCTGATTTTGATTCCTATATAAAGCTTGTATCAGCTCATTATTCTGCTGATGAAAAAGCATTGCTGCTGTGGGATTCTTATAAAAAAGCCGTTAAGGACCCCAGACTATTGCAAGAGCTGCTTCAAGCATTTCTTCATCAGGGGAGAGATGAAGATGCCATTAATCTTTTGTCAGAACAGCCATCATTATCTCCTTCTCAATCCTTGCAGCTGGCAGAGCTTCTTGAAAAAGACAGTCTTGATTACGGGCAAATCAATCTTGAGCAGCTTCAAAATTGCCTGATAGAGCTGCAGGGAGCTGAACATCAGGAGAAAATTCTCCGGACGCTGATTCCGGCCCTGTTAAAAACCTGGGAGCTATCAGCTGTTCACGAATGGCTGAAGCCGATCGCTGCAGCCCACAGCAAGCTGCCTGTGCTGAAGCAATTTCAGTCCATGATAGCGATGCAGGATGATCCGGAGCAGCAGCTTTCGCTTGGCAAGCTGTACTTTGAGTATCACCTTTACCAGCAGGCGATTGAATGCTTCAGCTGGGAAATGGAGCTCAGGCCTGATGATCCGGCGCCTGTGCAGTGGCTGATGAAAGCATACCGTGATATCGGGCAGATCGAGGAATCGAAAAGCTACATGGCGCTTTATACAACCATGCAGAAGTCCACTTTAGCCTGACTGCAATAGGAGGGATTCCCGTGACGGAACTGATTCTATATGAAAGCCTTGATTCTTTTAAAGCGGCTGTCATCCCTTTTTTAGAGGAAGATGAAGCGGAAAACAGCCTGATCCTGGGTCTGCTGATGAACGCCGGAAGCGAAACAATCCCTTATTTAATGGCACTGGCAAGAGAAGATGGACAGCCGGCTGCCGTGCTTTTTCAAACCATCCGCCGCCAAATTGTGATGAGCAAGCCAAGAGGGCTGAATGCTGAGAAGTTCGTTTCTGTTCTGATGGAAAAAGTAAAGGAAATCCCTGGGCTTGTTGGCGAGAAAGAATTTACGCTGAAGCTCTCAGAGAAAATTGCTGCAGCTTACGGAACTGATGTGAAAATCAGGATGAACCAGCGCCTTTATAAAATGACAGAGGCGAAAATAGTGCCAAGTGAAAAAGGCCGGCTTGTGAAAGCTGACAGGCGGGACCTTGATATGATTACTGACTGGATGTATCAGTTCGGAAAAGAAACAGGAGATCCGTTAGACAGATCGGAAGCTGAAGAGAAAAGCCGTGAATTTTTGCGGCGCCAAAGCCTTTATGGCTGGGAAGCAGGCGGCAGGCTCGTCTCCATTGCCAATGCAGCCCGCCCTACAAGACGGAACATTACCGTCAACTTTGTCTACACGCCGAAGGATGAAAGAAAGCAGGGCTATGCGACAGACTGTGTTGCAGCGCTCTCAAGGCTGCTGTTGAACAGAGGCTATCAGTCCCTGACCCTTTATACAGATCTTGATAATCCAACGTCGAATAAAATTTACACCAATATTGGGTATGAGCCTGTTATGGATGCAGTGGTAATTTCATTTTAGTGCTGCTGGAGAGAAGGCGGGAGCTGTTTTCATAGTAAGTGATGCTTGATTTGGCGGTTTATGCGCGGGTTATCGGAGTTTATGAGCGGGTTTCCTGATTTATGCGCGTTCTTCCCGGTTTACACACAGCATCCCCGCTTTCAAACAGTTTTCCATCTATAAATTTCTAGCCCCAGCCTCCAGCTGGGGCTTTCCATTCCCCCGCACAATCTGCCAATGCTCATAAAAACCTTCCAAATTTAGATAAAATTATTACAAAATCGGCTGATTCTGTAGCTTAATTGACATCCATCTGACACATCTCCTTAAAAATCTCTGATAAAATACAAGAATAGATACAGATGTGTGAAGAAGCACCGGACAGGGAAACAAAGACAGAGATTATATATTGCGGAGGGTCTTATGACAGAAAATCAATTGAGTCAAAAAACCTATTTTGAAACATTTACGGTAGATAGGGCGGAAATGAATCCTGTTCAGCTGCTCGGCGATCTGCTTGCAGCGGCACAAGAGGAAAATCCCGCAGAGGTATCGCATATCCGATTTGCACAGGGTGAACTTTATTTTCATTATAAAGATTACGAAGCGGCGATTTTTAAGTGGGAAAACATTGCGAACGAGCAGGAGATGTGGGCGAAAAAGAATATGGCGGATGCCTATGTGGAAATGGGCTTTCTGCCGACAGCGCTTGATCTGTATAAAGGAATTGAATCAGAGAGCACAGTGCTGAATATTGAAGTTTCCCTGCAGCTTTTTTCTTTATACATAGAACAGGGAAAGCTGGATCTTGCCGTACAGGCGATTAAAAAAGCGGTGCGGCTTGATGCGGATTATCAGAATATTGCTTTTGTGGCAAAGGCCTTTTTTGAGGAGAATGGTGACTGGAGCAATGCTGTTGAACTCGCTGTAAGCGAATGTATCCGGACGGAGTCCATCCAGTGGTATGACATATTGAAGCTTTATATTGAAGAAGGACATGCATCGCGGTTTCAGCCTTCTTATTTTAATGAAGCGCTTGTTACACTTTACGGAATGGATGCGGCTTATTTTGAATCCTTTACATTGGCTCTTTGGAAAAGCTACAGCCTGAACAGCGAGCGGATTCAGTGGCTGAATAATTTTAACACCCTTTTTATAACGCTTGAGGCGAATACCTCTCATGAATGGCGTGAGCTTTCAAGGCTATATAAGGAAACGTATTTCGAGCTGATTTCCGGCGATTATAAAATCCGCGAAATTTCAGAGACTGTTCCTGATTTATTGGTAAATTGGCTGAAGGTGGCAGACAGGGCGCATATTCTTTATGCTTCAGCCGCTGTGCTTGCCTGGAACGAACTGTTTCCTTCCACACTGCAGGCAGCTGTTGTTCATGATGCGGAAAGCCTTGTGTACCGTAACCGCGAGTTTCCGCGGAGTCTCGAGGAGGTGCTTGTTCTTCTTGAAGATGTGAAAGGCTGGGCGCGGAAAAATGATATTGAAGCAGGCGGCAAGCTCAACTGGATGGCGCAGGAGCTGCTAAACTTTAATGTGCATCATTTGATGGTGGCAGGGGTTTCAGGAACTGGAAAGTCTTCTTTTATCAATTCCATTCTTGGGGAGAATATTCTTTCTGAAGGCACCTCTTCCGTTGTTCTTGTGAAAGATGCGGAACAAATGGAGATCAATGAAATTGCGGATAATGAAAATATGGAAAGACTGCTGGAGTCAGACCCGGCTGCGCTGCTGACAGAGAAATACGGGATGGATGCCGACAGCACATGTGTGGAGTATAAGCTGCCTTCTGACTTTTTAAACAGCACGGGCATTTCGATTTTGGATACGCCTGGATACAGCTTAAGATCGGCTGTTCGGGAAGATGTATCTGATTTTCTTTGCCTTGCGGACAGCCTGCTGTTTGTCTTATCGGCAGATGCGCCTTTTACCGAGCATGAGCTGGAGATTTTATTGAAGCTGAAGGAGCAGGAGCCTGATATGCCTGTTCATTTTCTGCTGAATAAAATGGATACAATTTATGATGAGGCAGAAGCCGCTTTAATGCTGGATCAAACGATTGAAAGAATCAGGCCGTTCTTCCCTGAAGCAAACGTGTTTGCCTTTTCGTCCAAATATAAAAACAGCCAGCAGACAGAGGATTTTGGAGACTTTTTGAAAGGCAGCCTGCTTCATAGCCGGATGAAGGGAGACAGGTCAGACAAACTGCTTCTTTTCATCAAAAAAACGATCACGCATCTGCTTTCCAAACGGACAGAGCGCGAGCATGCCCTGAATCATTCCATCACCTGGAATGAGGAAATGGTGAGCAAGCTGAAGGCCGGAATCAACCAGCTGGATGATCTTGAAGGCGAAAAGATGATGAGCATTCAAAAGCATTTCCGCGTTCTGCGCAAGGAAATGGAAAAGAAAATGGCATCGGATATTCCTGCCCTTCTTCAAGGATGCTCCAAAAAGATCCGGGAGGACAGCGACTTTACAAGGATCCATCTGCAGCTTAATGATGAAATGAACCAGGTGATCCAGGAGTATCTTGAAAATCAGCTGCTGCCTTCTTATTATGCAGCTCTTCAGGAATGGATCGGAACGTCTGAAGGAGAACTTCTGGACAGCCAGCTGTTTTTGAATGAAATGAGCGAAGGCTTTAATGCCATGTATAAGGAAGAGCGGATTGTGCTGCCGTGCGACTTTAAAATTCTTGAAGACTGGAAGCGGGATACAGAGCGGCTGACAAGCGGGGCGCGAATCGGGCATATCAACATTCTGCTTCGCCATACGCCGGCACAGCTGCTCTTGAAGGGGGCAGGAAAGCTTTTTGGCGCCATCTCCCAAAACAAAACGATGCTTTACAACAGGTACACGCAGTTTATTGAAAACGACCCTTATGAAGAAACAACAGATGAAATTATCAGCAAGTTCATGGCGCCGTTCGAGATGTTTGAAAAAGCACTTGAAAGAGATATTGTTCTCTTTTTCAAGCATCCGTCTCTTAATCTGAATGAGCAGGTTGAACTGACTCACGAGGAAATCAGATCCAAGCAGGATCAGCTGTCAGGCATGAAAGATGGAATCGGCATGTTCAATGAGGCAGTGAAACTGTTTGAATTGAGAACAAGGCAATATGAATGGATGATTATCGGGTAAATCGGAAAACCAGCCAAACATTGGCTGGTTTTTTTGATGATGACAAATCGTCAATCCTGTTTAAATGCTCTGAGAGCCGATTAAATCCCTTTAAACGGAATCCTGTTAGTTTTTCTGCCAATGTTAGCGATTTCACAGACTATCTGGCTCTATCCCTCCACACTTGCTTCAAAACCCTTGAAATGATCCTCAGATTTGTTAGTATAAGAACCGTTGTTTTCATGTGCGAACGGATTACAAATGAGGGGGAGATATCGTGCTAGCCAATAAAACAGTTGTCTTTTTAGGAGCCGGATCAATGGCAGAGGCCATGATTTCCGGAATGGTCGAAGCAGACATCGTACCAAGAGAGCAAATTATTGTCTCCAACAGAAGCAATAAAGAGCGGTTGAAAGAATTGAACGGAAAATATGGAGTGCGCGGTTTGACCCGCGAGGAGCTGGCATGTGAAGAGGCGGATCTTTTTATTTTGGCGATGAAGCCAAAGGATGCCGAGGCCGCGCTTGATTCCATTAAAGACGAGCTGCAGCCTCATCAGGCATTGCTTTCCGTTCTTGCCGGCATCACAACAGATTATATGGAAGAACGCTTAGGAACTGGGAATCAGGTGATCCGGGTCATGCCGAACACTTCCAGTATGATCGGCGAGTCGGCAACAGCGATTGCGCCTGGAAAATACACCAGAATGGATACAGTGATGGATGCGAAGGAGCTGCTCCGGTCCATCGGCGAGGTTTTTGTTCTGGAGGAAGATCAAATGGATCTTTTCACAGGCATTGCCGGAAGCGGTCCGGCTTACTTCTATTATTTAATGGAACATATTGAAAAAACGGCGAAAGAAAACGGCATGGATCCGGAAGCGGCGAGAAAAATGGGCGCGCAGACGATTCTTGGGGCGGCTAAAATGATGCTCTCACAGGAGGATTCGCCTGAAGAGCTCAGAAAGAAGGTCACTTCGCCGAATGGCACAACTCAGGCTGGCCTAGAAGCCCTGCATGAATATGGCGGAGGAGAAGCCATTTCACAGGCAGTGAAAAGCGCCGCAAACCGGTCCAGAGAACTGAGCGAACAACTGAAAAAAGCGATGGTCTAAAAATACCACTACGATAAAGTTCAGGAGTGATACAGTGACGGAAGCAAACAATCGAAAGAAGCGCATAGTGATTAAAATCGGAAGCAGCTCTCTGACAAGCCTTCATGGCGAAATCAGCAGAAGAAAACTCGAACGGTTTACAGATGAAGTCGTCAAGCTGAAGGATGAGGGCTATGAAGTCCTGCTCGTCTCTTCTGGAGCCGTTGCAGCAGGCTACCGGAAGCTTGGCTGCCTTAAGCGTCCCGAGACGCTCCCTGAGAAGCAGGCAGCAGCCTCAATTGGACAGGGCCTCTTAATGGAAGCTTACTCTGAGCGGTTTCTGTCTCACGGGTATGTGGCTTCGCAAATCTTGATTACAAGAAGCGATTTCAGAGATGAATCACGCTATGAAAACGCGCGGAATACGGCGAACGTTCTGCTTGAAAGAGGGATTGTCCCAATCGTGAATGAAAATGACACCATTACAGTTGACCGGCTGAAATTCGGCGATAATGATACACTTTCTGCCAAGGTGGCGGGACTTGTTGATGCGGATCAGCTGATTATTCTGTCAGACATTGAAGGGCTTTATGATGATGACCCTAGAAAAAATAAAGATGCAAAGCTTCTTGAAATGGTGCCTGAGATTACACCGGAAATTGAAGCTGCAGCAGGCGACACTGGAAGTTCTGTCGGAACAGGCGGAATGAAATCAAAAATTGATGCCTTTAAGATTGCCATGGCATCAGGCATACCGGCATTCCTCGGAAGGGCTGGAGTTTCAAATCTGCTTGTAGATGCAGTGGAAAACAAGGCAGCTGGAACCTATTTTGAACGTCCTCGGGATGCTTTCAATCTTGATCATAAAAAGCAATGGATTGCCTTTAATTCAGGGCCTGAAGGTGAAATTATGGTGGACAGCGATGCGAAAGCTGCGATTTTGGAACGAAAAAGCGGTCTTTTGACAAGCCAGATCCAAGCCGTACAGGGCAAGTTTAAAAAAGGCGCTGTCGTCAGAATCTTTTCACCTGATGCGGAAGAAATCGCCCTTGGAGCAGTCAAATACTCTTCAGAGGAATTAAAAAATTTGCTGAAGATTGAAGATGATGAAGGGAAAAATGGGCAGGCAGTAAGCATTGAAAACCTTGTTTGCCATCTTGATTTAGCTATGCCAGCTGGACTATAAAAAGGAGGGATTGGGTGACGTTAGCATTGAAACGTCAGCATGCAACTGTTGAAGAACAAGCAAAGAAAGCGAAGAAAGCGGCCAAAACATTGAGCGGCCTGACAGAAGAGGAAAAAAATCAGGCTCTTCATATCATGGCTGATCAATTGGAAAAAGAAACGGTCTTTATTTTAGAAGCAAACAAAAAGGACCTTGAAAATGGACGTGAAAAAGGGTTTGAAGATGCGTTTATGGACAGGCTGTCTCTTTCTGAGGAAAGAATTCAGAGCTTTGCAGAAGGACTGAGAGAAGTCGCAAAGCTTGAGGATCCAACTGGCGATGTTCTGTCAGAATGGACGCTTGCAAACGGCCTTGACGTCAAAACGGTCCGTGTTCCGCTTGGTGTGATCGGCATGATTTACGAAGCTCGTCCAAATGTAACAGTGGATGCGGCAGGGCTTGCGCTTAAATCAGGCAATGCGATCGTGTTAAAGGGCGGCTCCTCTGCGATTCATTCTAATGCTGCTATATCAGCTGTCATGCATGAAGCGCTTCAGGATACACTTATTCCAAAAGAAGCGGTGCAATTTATTGCGAGTACAGACAGAGAAGCAACAAAGCAGCTGTTTACAATGAAAGAGCACATTGACGTGCTGATTCCAAGGGGCGGCGGCGCATTAATCAAGGCAGTTGTGGAAAACGCCACAGTGCCTGTGTTAGAAACAGGTGTAGGGAACTGTCATATTTACTTCGATAGGGAAGCAGAACCGAAAAAGGCATTGGATATTCTGATCAATGCCAAGACAGACCGTCCAGCTGTTTGTAATGCCGCAGAAACATTGATCGTTCACGAGGACTGGCTGAAAAAGCATCACCAGGAACTGCAGGCAGCGCTTGAGGAAAACGGAATTCGCGCCTATGGTGATGAACCTGTGCTGGACATTCTACCGAATGCCTCTCTTGCCAATGAATCAGACTGGGAGAATGAATATCTTTCACTGGCGATTGCCATTAAAACCGTCAGCAGTCTCGAAGAAGCTGTAGAGCACATCGACCAGTACGGCACAAAGCATTCGGAAGCGATTATTACTGAAAATAAAGAAACAGCCGCAGCCTTTATGAGGCTCGTCGATGCTGCAGCACTTTATCATAATGCCTCTACGAGATTTACAGACGGCAGCGCGCTTGGATTTGGCGCTGAGATCGGCATTTCCACCCAAAAGCTTCATGCAAGAGGGCCGATGGGCTTGCCGGCGCTGACAACCATTAAATATATGATGCTCGGCAGCGGGCAAATACGGTAATAGGAAAAAGGAGCTTGGATGAACAAGCTCCTTTTTTACCTTCAAGAAGGAAGAGTCAGCTGCCAGAAGACCAGCAATCACGAAAATTTGACCAAAATCCGGCCTCTCACCTTGCTGTCCAGAATCCGGTCCATTGCGTCAGGAAGCTCTTCCAGTGTGATTTCTTTTTCTACCATCTGCTGAAGAGCTTCAGGCTTAAGGTCATCTCCCATTCGTTTCCACAGCTTTTCGCGGATTTCCATTGGACAATAGACGGAATCAATGCCAAGCAGGTTGATTCCTCTTAAAATAAACGGGAAAACAGAGGTTGGCACGTCACCGCCAGCTGTAAGCCCGCTTACTGCCACTGAGCCGTGCTGCTGGATTTTGCTCAGCACGGACGCAAGCGGTTTGCCGCCGACTGGGTCGACTGCTCCTTGCCAGAGCTGTTTATCCAATGGTTTTAATTCTCCGTTATACACATCTTCTCTAGGAATAATTTCATTCGCGCCAAGCTCGCGCAAGTAGCCGTGCTCTGATTCCTTTCCTGTGCTTGCTGTCACGTCATATCCTCTTTTGGCGAGAATCGCTGCAGCAATGCTTCCAACTCCGCCAGTTGCGCCTGTTACAAGCACTTTCCCTTTTTCAGGAGCGAGGCCGTTTTCCTCAAGCCGCTGCACTGAGAGGGCTGCAGTAAAGCCGGCCGTTCCGAAGATCATGGCTTCCTTTAATGACAATCCTTCAGGAAGAGGAACAATCCAGTCGCCGGAAAGTCTGGCATACTCACTGTATCCGCCGTAATGGGATACCCCGATTTCATAGCTTGTGGCAATAATCTCATCCCCTTCTTTAAAGCGGGAATCCTTTGACGATACGACAGTTCCTGACATATCAATACCAGGGACGAAAGGATAATTTTTGACAATATTTCCGTTTGCCTTGCCAGCGAGACCATCCTTGTAATTGACCCCTGAATAGCTGACTTTGACAAGAACATCCCCCTCAGGCAGGTCATCCACGCTTAGTTCTTTGACGTCTTTTGTTACCTCATCGCCTTGCTTTGCAAGCACTAAAGCCTTAAATGTGTTCATGGCTAGCTCTCCTTTCCAGATACTTTTCTTAGAGTGTATTGGTTTTCCTTTTTACCGGTCAAATGATTAAGGCTGCAAAATCGAAATAAATAGAATAATAGGACTATATTTACAATTCTGACACATGATAGACTTCCTAATATTACATCTTTTTTAAACTGCCTTAATACTTTTCCACTAACCTGTAGTAGACAAACAATTAAGGGAGTGAAGGAAATGGGAAAGAAGAAAAATGCTATGGTAAAAGCTGCATTGTCTCTGGCTCTAATTTCAAGCCTTGGGTTTAGTCACGGTGCAGATGCCAAAGGAAACAGCAAGCAAGCACAGCCTAAGAAAGCAAAAAATGTCATCGTATTCGTCGGGGATGGAATGGGTCCAGCTCACCGCGAAGCGATCCGTCTTGCGGCTAAGGGACTTCAAGAAGATCTGGAAATGAACAAAATGCCTTACTCTGGAAACGTTCACACGAGCTCAACAACCGTTGTAACAGACTCTGCAGCCGCTGCAACAGCTATGGCTTCAGGAGTAAAAACATATAATGGGGCAATCGGGGTAGACCCGGAAAAAAAGCCTGTCAAAACGATCTTGGAAATGGCTGATAAAGCCGGAAAATCAACTGGTCTTGTCACAACAAGCCAAATCACTGATGCGACGCCTGCCGCATTCGGTGCGCATGTATCAGACCGTTCGAAGCAAAGCGATATTGCGAAGCAGTACCTTGAAAACAGCCGTGTGGACGTTCTTTTAGGCGGCGGTGAAGACTTCTGGTATCCCGCTGGAAATGCAGGGAAGTTTGAGGACAAACCTGCAAAAGACCCTTCTGAAGCAAGCAAAGGCACACAGGGCAACCTTGTGAATGAAGCAAAGAAATTAGGCTATTCTTACGTTACAAACCGACGCGACCTGATGAAGACAAAGAATAACAAGCTGCTTGGCCTTTTTGCCAACGAAGAAATGTTTGAACAAAAACCTGAAGGCGAAGGCGACCTTTACAATCCGGTCGTAACCCTTCCTGAAATGACAACAAAAGCAATCGATACTTTGTCTCAAAACAAACGAGGCTTCTTCCTGATGGTAGAGGAAGAAGGAATTGATGAAATGTCTCATGAAAACAACGGCAAGCTGATGCTGAAAGCAGGAGAACAGCTTGATAAATCCGTACAAATCGCCAAAGAATATGCGAAGAAGCACCCTGATACACTGGTACTTACTGTTGCTGACCATGAATGCGGCGGCCTGACAGTAGAAGGTGTAGATTCAAAGGATGAAAGCGGCGACGGCATCTCCAAAGAAGACGGTCCGTTTAACATAGCAGATTCTCAAGGGCAATTTGTTATTGACTGGACAACTTCCGGCCACACCGCTTCCAATGTACCGCTCACTGCAATGGGCCCTGGCGCTGACAAGCTGTCTGGCACATATGAAAATACTCATATTTTCGATGTACTTAAGCAAACAATGAAGAGATAAGTAAAAAGGAGCCTTTCGGGGCTCCTTTTGCATTTGGTTAAGTGCAGAAAAGCGATCCGCCGATATCCAGGGGAGAGTGTTCGATATAATAGGAAATCCGCCGACATCTCGAAGGAATCCTCCGATATCAGGCAGCTGCTCTGCCGCAATAAGTGGCTCACAGTAAAGAAGTGCTGCGCCCAGATCAAAAGAAAGCAAAAAAACCGGCCCTTAGTTAATAAAAGGGCCGGTTTTATCATGGGAATTAACAATTCCTGATCATAGAAGCAATCAGCAGATATGTTGCCTGTCCTAACTTAGTGAATGTTGCGTTTTCTGAAGCTGCCGCCTTTTACTTCGACAGTGTCGTAGACGGTAACGAAGGCTGTATCGTCGATTTCATTGATGATTTCTTTGATTTTGGTTTCTTCGAGGCGATTGATGACACAGGTGATTTCTTTGAACATTTCATTTGAGAAGCCGCCGTATGCTTTTTTATAGGTTGCACCCCGTCCTAAACGGTCGCGTATCGTTTCGATCATGATTTCAGGCTGAGAGGTAATGATTTGGAAGGTTTTCGTTCCGCTTAGTCCCTGTTCCACGATATGGATGACTTTTGAAGCGATATAATAAGCTATGGCTGAAAGGAAGGCTCCCTTTAGTCCGAATACGATTGAAACAAAGATAAAAACAAAAGCATTCAGGAAAAGGATAAGATCACTTGTCCCAAACGGCAATCTCCGGGAAAGCAATACAGCGAGCATATCGATTCCATCCAACGCACCGCCATTACGCAGTGCCAAACCCATTCCAAAACCAAGGATAATACCGCCGACAACGGTTATTAGCAGGGTATCTCCTTCAATAATAGCGGGAGTATAATACATGAGGTGTGTACCAATTGCTAGGGAGGCTATACCAATAACAGAAAAAATTGCGAAGGTTTTTCCAATTTGCTGATAGCCTAACCAGATAAAAGGGATATTTAAAATGGTGATCCAGACACCAAGAGGTAAACCGAACAGTTCTGAGCCAACAATGCTGAGGCCCGTTACGCCGCCATCTGAGACGTGATTCGGGATAAGGACTGTTTCCAGACCATAGGCTGCGATGAATCCGCCAATAACGACCATTAATCCGCGCACCAACAGCCTGAGCTTAGTATTCTTTATTTTTTTCCTATCGTGCATATAATTCCTCATTTCTAAAATATATTTTTCCTACTCTAAGTTTACCATAAAAAGCATCAAGCCATCGATTCTCAGCTATTGAGCGGTTTACTTTTAAGCCTTTCATAAGAAAGCATCACAATTTGGCCATATTCCTTTGTACCTGTCAGCTTCACATGCTGTTCTTGGAATCCGCTTTTAAATAAAGGGATTCCTTTTCCAAGCAGTACTGGGATAATGGCAATCATATACCTGTCTACTAGCCCCTCTTTCATGCAGTCATGCAGAAGGTCAGATCCGCCGACCAGCCAGATATCCTTCCCCTCTTTCGTTTTCAAATCCTTCATCAGTTCTTTAGGAGAGCCTTCCCAAAATACGGCATGCGCATCCTTTCCTTTCTTTTTGCTGGAAAAGACATAGCATTCCTGCTCTTGATAAGGAAAGGGCATATCAAACCCTAAAACCTGATCATATGTTTTTCTTCCCATAATGACAGTATCTATCGTTTGCATGAATTCTCCGTAACCGTTGTCTCCTTCACCTTCTGCTGCTTCAAGCCAATCAATGGCCCCATCTTCCCGTGCGATGTAACCATCAAGACTCATCGCAATGTACAATACTGTTTCTCTCATTTTGCATTCCTCCTTTTTTGTTTCTGCTGTTATGATAGCGTTAAAATATGACAGCTTGTGACATAATTAAAAGAAAAGGAGCGGCGGCAGATGAATAAATCAAAAAGGCTGTTTGAGCTATTTCAATACATTAATCAGAGAAGTGCTTTTACAGCAAAAGAATGTGCTGAGGAGTTCGGGGTTTCACTTAGAACCATTCAGCGGGATTTGGAAGAGCTGAGTACGTGGGGTGTTCCTTTTTATTCAGAACAGGGCAGGGCAGGAGGATACAGGATGCTGAATCAAAATCTGCTGCCTCCCATTCGATTTACGGCAGATGAGGCGATCTCCATCTACTTTGCCTATGAATCCCTTTCTTCTTACCGTTCCCTGCCTTTCCAGATTGATATTCAGTCGGCGCTGAAGAAATTTTATGGTAATCTGCCTGCGCACAGTAAAGAGAAGTTAGACAGGCTGAAACATGCGGTGGCTATCCGGACGCCGCATTATAAAATGATTGAAGCGCCTCTTCTTGAAAAAATTACAGATGCCGCCTTGTCTAAAATGGCTGCCGTCTTGGAGTATGATTCAAAAAAAGGAATCAGAAATCACAAGGCTGTTCCTCTCGGCATTTATTCGGAAGCAGGGTTGTGGTATGTCCCTGCTTACTTAATAGAGAAGGGGAAAATTCTGCTTTTCAGGGCAGACCGGATTCTTAATTTAAAAGAAATAGAACCATATGATGGAGACATTCCTTCGCTTGAAGACTTTCTGAATCAGGCTGAGGAAAAGGGAGACGTCTTATTTGATATTGCTCTTTCAAAAGAAGGGGTCAGGCTCTGCAGGAGTCATCCGGTTTTCCAGAACTGGCTAATTGAACAGGAGGATGGCTCAGGGTTTATTCGCGGCCATTTGGACAGCAGCGAAATCCCTTTTACATCAGCGCTTTTGCTCGCCTTAGGCAGTGAGGCGAAGGTGCTCAGGCCTGCAGAGCTTCAAGCGGAAATAAAGGAACAGGCAGCAGCGATCCTGAAATTGTATCAATGAAACAAGCGGTTTTTTTGTTAAAAAGCTCTAAATGGATTAACCTATAGATATGAGAAAAAATATGAGAAGCTGGCAGATGCAATTTTACTGGCTTGCCCGCCTTTTTGCTTCAGATCCCGGTTTAAAGCGGTTTGAGCAGGCGGGCAAAGTTATATTAAGCGTAATGTCGTCCGTTTTTACTATGCTGCTCCTGCTTTTCATTTTTCAAGGAAAAGCAGTACCGGCAGCCATTATTGCAGGGGTACTCGGCATGATGGGGATTTTAACTGTTGCGGATGATACAGAAAAACAGAAAAAAATCACCACCCTGCTCCTGCCTCTCGCGAGCATCACGGCTGTAACACTGGGTTCCTTTCTTTCCGGATATGGACATCTTGTGGATGCCGTCATTTTGCTTGTGGTTGTCCTGGCCTTTTATTTGCAGAAATATGGGGCAAGATATTTTTCGATCTGTATGGTCGGATTCATGTCGATCTATTTTGCGAGCCTCCTCCGCCTGCAGCCGGCACAGCTGCCATGGCTCTTTGCAGGTATCTTAGTCGGAATAACATTTGCTTTCCTTTATAATTTTGTGTTTTTTAAAACAAATCCTGAAAAGGTTTTAAAAAGAAGCATAAGATCCTTTCACACTCAAACGAACCTCGCTTTCAGCCTGATTCTTGAGATGATTAAAGATCCTGTTACAAAGCCTGAAAGAATCCGGAAGCTTATCAATAATGTAAGAAGACTGCGGGAATATGCCCGGATGATTTCGGGAGATTTATCATCGGCAGAGGTTCACAAAGTTTGGCCCGGGGTCTCGACAAACCAGCTGCGCCTTTACGTTTTTGATTCAGAGATGCTGACAGAAGCTTTAACAGATGCCATTATCAAGCTCAAAAGCAGCCATGCGCTGGAATATACAGAGCTTCGCAGACTGCTCGTCTGGGTAGTGGAATCGATCCGGAATGCGGAGGTTCTGGCTGAGGAATATGAGACATTCCACCTGCAGGAGGCGGAAAAAGCACTTCAGGGCATCAGATTTGCACTGAATGACCTTTATACTGAAAAGGAACAATCAGGGGAATGGCTTTATTTGGTGCAAAGAATTGAAACCATTGCCAATCACGTCATTGAAGGGGCCTTCAGCATTCAGGAGGCCATGAATAAAAAGCTTTCCGGCAATGAACTGAGGGAATACCTCCTGGATGTGAACAGTGAGGCAGCGGAGCAAACAGACGAAGAGGAAGATCAGGAAGACAAAGAAGACAAAGAAGATAAATACAACCTGCCGAGAAAAAAAGCTCTGCAGGCCCTTGTCGCCGGAGCGATTTCCATTGTGCTCGGCTATTTGCTGACATCAACCCACCAGTACTGGATTCTTCTGACCGCTTTTATTGTGCTTTTGGGAACAGAGTCTGTCGGAAGAACGTATATTAAAGCCTTTCAGCGTTCCTTTGGGACAGTGCTTGGCGGGATTGCAGGCTTTGGCATGGCTCTTGCTGTGGAAGGCCAGCAAGCCCTGCAGCTGATCTGTTTGTTTGCCAGCATCTTCCTGGCCTTTTATCTTTTCCAGGTTTCCTATACATTGATGAGTTTCTTTATCACGATGATGATGGCTCTCATGTATGATCTGCTTCTCGGCGGTGTGACGCTTCAGCTGCTTGGCGCGAGGGTCCTTGATACGATCATCGGGGCAGGCATTGCTTTTGTTGTTTCCTACTGGCTATTGCCGGTCAGAACAAAAGACAAAGTGGCCGATCTATCAGTTGAGTATTTAGAGGATCTGAAAAATTGCCTCAATGAATACATGAATCATTTGTTAAGCGGGGAGCAAACCTTGCTTGATTTTACAAATACAGCTTTTGAAATGGATCAGAAACTGGAGGAAATGAAAAACCATACAAAGCAGATTTTCCGGAGAGCCGGCTCTTTGGATCCTTCCGGCTTTTCCAAGTGGATAAACACCCTTGGCGCTGTCCATTACTATGCAAAGCATTTGGTGGCTTCTTCAAACAGGACGCTGAAAAGAGAGCAGGCGCCTGAATACAGACTGGCCATTCTTCATATTAAAGATGTGCTTCAGGGAAATATTGATATCATTACAAGCCTTCTCGCCAATGAACGGAATTCAGCAGCAGTCAGAGGGCTTGAGAAGCAGCGGAAAACGATTGAAAAAGGACCTGAAACAGATGGGAAAAGAGAGCATGCCCAAATTCACCTGCTGCACTACCTTTATTATATTTGGCCGATTAACGAAGCCTTGCTTCAGCTTGCCGAGGATCTTGGCGCTGCAAGGAAGGATCTTGAGGAAGAGCAGGAAACAAAAAGACACAGCAGCTAATATAGCCTGCTGTGTCTTTTTCAATTGATCAAACCTGCCGTCTGAAACCTTCATCCATCAAATAATCCTCCGCCTCTTCATAAGAACCGAAAGCAGCTTCAAGGTTTAAACCGGTATAGACGTTCCACCATTCATCCTCATAAACGAGAAGAAGTGTTTGGTTGTCTTCTCCGATCCACCGCTGTTCTTCGCCTTCACCAATGATGGCACTTTCCTTGGCAGCATCTGAGTTTTCGGAGAGGGAGCTGATGGAATCCTTGATTATTTTTCGAAGCGCATCTTCAGAAAAGTCTCTGATATTGATAAAGCCTCTTTCATCTGTCTCAGCATTCTTCAGGTGCCCGCCGAAGACAAATCCGTTACCGTTCGGGTGCAAATGCTGAATCACCACTTTTTTATCAAACACACTATCAGGATAGTGGAAGTTGACTCGTTTCAAGGATACATCTTTTCGTTCCAGCTCAGGGAACGATTCGGCAATCGCCAGTTTTTCTTCAAATGTTAGCATCATAGCAGCCTCATTTCTTAATGGGTTCCTCTATTATAGCATGTTGTCCATCCATAAGAGGCTTCATTCTTATTTCAGCCGTCCAACAAAGTCATTCAGCTTGTCGAGGGAGGTAATGCTGCTGTTGCATTTCAAGCTGTCCTGGCAAATGTAGTTGCCTCTTTTAATAAAAGTGTCCTGGACAGGGCCTTTTTTTTCTGTCATAAACATGCCAACATCGCTGAATCTGCTGCAAATATGGCAGAGGCCTCTTTGGCTGATGCTGCTGTATGTGCCGGAGAGTCCGATCAGCTTATTTTCATAAGGAACAATCAAAAACTTTCTCCCGGAGCCGATATCATCCCAGCCAATATAAGTGGTTTCCTTTAAATCCATGGCATCCAGCGGCGGCAGCTTCAGTTTTTTTGCTTTTGGAAAAAGCTTTTTAACCGTCATATCTGTGACATGCCAGAAGGGGATGACATATTCCTTCAAACCTGCCAAATACTCCGCTGCCTCTGTTTTATCCCTGATCGAAGAAATGGGCTCAAGAATCTGCTGCTGTTCTGCTGTTAAGTCCTCAAATACATTGACGGATTTTTCAGCTGCAAGCGAATCCAGCGCTTTTAGAACATCTATGTCATTAACAGATGCATGGCCGCCAATCAGGTTTCGCAGCTGAAGTTTAATAAAATTGTATTGATCGCTTCGTATAAATGGTTCCATGAGATTCACTCCTGAGCAAACGTAGAATTACCTTTATTATAAGAGTTATGGAGGAGGAATTGAAAGGGAGACAATGATTGGGAAGCGTACTCGCCAGAAAATGGAGGGTTTTAGAAGGATGGATGTGAAACAGAAAAGGGGGATTAAACATCATCCCCTCACGCTTATTCCCAATGTACAGGCGGTTTTACTAACTGTGCTTTTAGACCAAGCTCTTCAGCGGCAGCCAGTATAAATTCTTTTCTGAAAAAATAACTTTTATGGCTGACTATTTTTCCGTTTTCGACCTCTTGCATTTGAATATCATGAATTTCTGGACATTGTTCACCAGCAGCTAAAATAACGATTACTGGTTTGCCCCATAGAATGGTTTCATGCGCTGTATGGCCAGGCAATCCAAATTTGAGGGAACCTTTTACCATTTCTGCTTTAGAAAATTCCTGGAAACCAAAGATTGCTTCGTTTTGTGCCTGATCGCTGAATAATTGCAGCATACGATCCAAATCGCCATTGTTAAAGGCTTCTAAATAGGCTTTAATGGTTGGATTGTCTTGTTGTGCTGATCCATGCAGTGTGGATTTTGAAAAATCCACGGAAGCAATTTTTCTTCTTGCACGCTGTACAGAAGAATAGACACCGCCCGGAGTACTTTTAACAATTCCGGCTGCTTCTTCTGCTTTAAACTTAAAAATTTCTACCAGCAGAAATGCAGCTGTTTGTTTAGGCGTTAAATTAGCCTCTAAGGATGTGAGGATCTCTTCCAATAAAAGACTATCTGTAAAATCTGTCTCCGGCTCAGATACTTCCTCTAATGTTCCTATTTCCCGCTTGAGTTTTCTGCATTGATCCAGCCAGGTGTTTGTGGCAACCCTGAATAAATAATATTTTTTGTCTGTAATTTCACTCCATCGCTGGGGCAGGAGTCCAAAAGACTTGATCATCGTTTCTTGATAAAGATCTTCCCCATCCCAAGGTGAACCAGTGATATATTTGCAATAATTCCACAGATCCTTTGAGTATACTGAAACGATTTCTTCGTATTCATCTCTTAATTTCCGGGTCTCATTGACGAAGTTTTGGCTGATGCTGATCATTGATTCCATCTATTTTCCCTCCTATAAGTCATTATAGTAATAAGACGTTTCTATATAGAAGAATTATACGGGTAAGAAAAAATAAAACGCTTTAGAAGGAAGGTTAAGCCACTAGCTTATATAAGATGAAAAAAAAACGCCCTCACAAGGACGTCTCTCCTAACCGCTATACTTTCGAATAAACAATTTTCTTAATCGTTTCAATGGACAGATGATACTCTTCAGCAAGAATGCTGAGGGCTGTTCCATTTTTGTATTCCTGTTTGATCTGCGCATTCCGCTCATCCAGATATTTTCTGGCGCCTGATTCCGATCCCCACCGCTTGTGTTCCTTTTTCGCGCGGGGGATGTAGATCGTTTCTCCCTGAACATACTGCTGTATTTCAGCGATCAGGCGTTCAGGCAGGACTGCGGCCGCTTTTACCTGTTTCATGACTGCCAGCTCCTTATCATTTTTAGATATGATGAAGGGCAAAGCATGCATTGGAAACAGGGCGAGGGGGCGATAAACTAAAGCTTTATCTCCATCCCATGCAAAGTATCGCCCTTTCCAATCCAAGGCTTTGCATGAGACGCTGCAGTATCAGGCAGCAGGTGCTGATGTGCCATTCTGTACACCTCCAACTCGTAATCAAGCGTTATATTAATGATACTATCCGGCAGGGTCAGATGCCACCTAAAAAAAGTAAGGCCCGCATAGGGGCCTTACTGAGCTTCGAGCAATTCAAGAATAGTAGAAATATTGATCATTAAACTTGGTGCGCCTTCGTCAAACAGTACGGCTTCAACGCCGTTGCTTTTCAGCTCTTTCAGCTGATCTGGAAAACGGTCTGCCTTCAGTTTCAGAAGGAGACATTCTCCTGCTTCATTGCTTAAATCGTAATGCTTTCCGAAATTAGTTGCATTCGTGCTTTTCGTAAAAACAAAGTAGCAGGGTGTTTCATTATCGAGCAGGCCCACAAACGGTCTTGCTTCTTCAGAATTCTCGGTCC
Source organism: Metabacillus kandeliae (assembly GCF_021166585.1). Taxonomy (GTDB): domain Bacteria; phylum Bacillota; class Bacilli; order Bacillales; family Bacillaceae; genus Metabacillus_B; species Metabacillus_B kandeliae. The sequence goes on along the minus strand of NZ_JAJOZE010000002.1, from coordinate 45,446 downwards.
AGGGCGAGATGGCCCAGTATTCGCCGGATTTAACAAACTCATTCACAAATTCTTTGATTTCCGCCTGCTGTTCAGCACCGCCGTTCTCATTAATCGCAATCAGCCGTTCCTGCAAATCCATATTGTTTTCGCCCCTTTCTGTATTATCCTGCCTGAATTTCTTTCGTTTTTGCTTCAGTGTTGTTTCTTTTAAACTTTCTGACTGAAAGTATATAAAAAAGTACCATCACGCACACTTCCCATAGGAAAGAAGTGACAGGGTCGCTGTCGAGCACCCTGAACGGAGCCGGCAATACACCGCCAACGGATTTTTCATCTGCGAAAAACCAAAATAGCAGCATGTTGTTTGCCATGTGGGCGCCGATGGAAAGCTCAAGCGTTCCCATTTTCACCGAAATGAAAGTCAGCATAAACCCCATAAATAAATAGCTGAGTCCTACCCATATAGCGGAGCGTCCCATTTCCGGATTGGCGAAATGGAGCGAGCCGAAAATAATGGCCATGAGGACGGAAAGCACTGCAATGCTCCTGATTTTCTTTGCCATCCACTGAAGCAGAAATCCCCTGAAAAACAGCTCCTCAACCGTTGTCTGGATAGGTACGAGCAAGAGCACGACAACAAACAGAGTGAGAAAATGAAGAGGATCAGGTCTGTTCAGCATATAATTGTGCGGGTAAATGAGCGCGTCAATCCCCAGGGAAAGCGCTGTCAGCAGAAAATAGATGCCGAATGACCAAAAAACAGTCCGCCAGTTAATCCGCCTCCGCGGTGTAACAAGCGAAGTCAGCGTCCGCTTATGAATAAATCTGATGGAAATCCAGATGCCGGCGAGCCAGAATACATAGACCAGCATGAGATAGGTAAGATCAAGAACAGGATCGAGGCCTGCAAATGCCCCAGTTGCCAGATCAAAATAAGATTCCTGGTCCTTGTCTGACAAAACAGTCAAAATCCCTGCTGCCGCATAAAAAATGCTTCCTAAAATGGTAAACCCTATCATGACAGCCAGTGAGGAAAGATACCTCGGCCAGCTGTTTTTTCCCGGCAGATCATAGAGGTAATGGTTCAATCAAATGCCTCCCTTAAGGTAACTGCATACCTTTCTATCATAAGGCAGGGAGGCACCCGGAATCTATCCTTTTTTCCGGGAAGTTTTTCCTACCTCATCACAACGCCGCCTGAAATTTTAAGAGACTCTCCGACAATGTTCCGGGCTGCATCTGTTAACAGGAAAACAATGCTGTTCGCCACTTCTTCCGCTGTGGAGATCCGGCCGGACGGGATGCCTTCCTCCGCGATTTTTAGCTGATCTTCATAACGCCGGCCTTCTTTTTCCCCGCGCCTTTTAATGGCATTTCGCCCCATTTCAGTGTCAACATATCCTGGGCAGACAGCATTTACTCTGACGCCGTATTCAATCGCTTCAAGCGCAAATGACTGCGTAAACCCGATCATGGCAAATTTGGAGCCTGCATACGATGTTCCGCCGTGAGTTCCTCTCAGCCCTGAAAGGGAAGAAACATTTACAACTGCTCCTTGTTTATGCTCCATCATATCCTTGTAAACATCCTGCGTCAGGAGAATAGCAGACATGTAGTTGAGCTCCATCACTCTGCGAAGGTCTGCTTCTTCCAGCTGATCCAGTGTATTGCCTCCGCTGATTCCAGCTGCATTCACAAGGCCTGTAATCGGTCCAAGTTCATTCCTTGCTGACTCTGTGAGCCGGCTGCGGTCCAGAGGATCTGCAAGGTCTGCCGGGCAAGTGAAAATTTTGACGTTATCATTGGCCTTTACGCACGCCTGCCTGGCTTTTTCAAGCTTTTCACCGTTTCGGCCGGTCAGGGTGACGTTCGCCCCGGTCTCTGCACAGGCGATGGCCGTTTCCAGGCCGATGCCGCCTGTTGCTCCGGTAATCAGGATATGACTTCCAGCCAAAGCTTCTTTTGAAAAGATAGACACAAGAATTCCTCCATTTCGGTATCTTTCTGTTCTATACAAAAACTTTCCCCAGCAGGAAGACAGTCAAACGTTTCCATATAAAGGATCTCCTGCAGCTTGTTTCTTCTAACGGCAAAATTACGATCAAAATGAAGTATTTTCATCAAGAGAAATGATAGAATAGAAGATACTAATTTTAGAATAAAAGAGGGATTCTATGATCGGCGATAAACGAATTCTCACAGGCATGCTGCTGGATGTGGAAACAACAGGACTTTCACCTGCGAGAGATGAAATGATTGAAATCGGGATGCTGCTGTTCCAATATGATCAGATACAGGATGAATTTAAAGGTGTGACCGAGGAGCACTCGTATCTGAGAGACCCCTTGTCACATACAGCGCTGTCCAACTACAGCAGCGCTTACCGGATTCACGGCATACCATTTGAACAGGTAGAAGGGGAGGCTTTCGATGACGAGCTGATACAGGGTCTGCTGAAAAAAGCAGACTTTATCGTTGCCCACAATGCCTCCTTTGACAGAAGCTTTGTATCCGCTATGTATCCTGAGGCAGGCTCCCTAAGATGGCACTGTTCTGTACGGCATATCCCGTGGAAGGAATACGGCTTTATGAGCTCAAAGCTGCTCTATCTGATGCAGCGGCATGGACTTGGATCATCCCAATCCCATAGAGCGCTTGACGATATCCTGCAGCTGCACGAACTGTTGAAGGTAAAAAGCCAAAATGGAAATACCTATTTGAAGGAAGCTCTTGCGAAAAACCCGATGAAGCCCGCTGCCAAAAAAGAACCAAAGCCATCCCGGCGAGGGGTTCGCGCGGAGCGGCCGTTTTAGGTACTTAAAGACTCCTTGAATTAGGGTGAGGTTTCCGATGGAATGGGTAAAGGTTAAAGGGAATAAAGAAATTGAACATCTAATGGAAATATTTGGTAGATTTCATGATAGCTGTTTAAAGGAATTGTACATGGGGACGGAGAGTTATGTTGATGAAAACTTGTCGATGGGAATGTCCATGGAACTGGATACTAATGTGCGGATTCTTTTCCAAAGGCAAGCTAGCAGCCCGTCTGCAATTGAAATGCTTTTTGAGGGCGTCACTCAATTTCATATTGTTCCAAGTCCAATTAATTATGATTCTATCATTTATGACGCGAAACTAATTTTACATGATGGTTTATTTTATTGGGCTGATAACTATCATTGGGAACCAGAAGATCGTGCTCTTGCTGAGAATAGCTGGATTTCCTCCAAGAGTTTGAAGTGGCGGGATGCTAGTTCATGGATGGGTAAAGAAAATAGATATGGTGTTATGAATAAAGAATAAAGACTTATAAATTTATGCTATGTTAAAGAAAAATACTGATTTATACGCACCTGTTGATTGGAGTGGCAGGCGGGAGACTCCTGCGGGAGCAGCGGGACAGGTGAGACCCCGCAGGAGCGATAGCTCTGAGGAGGCTCACCGCCCGCCCCGCGGAAAGCGGACGCCTGAAACGGAAATCAACAGCCAAATTTAACAGAGCCTGAAGATTAAGCACAAAGAAAAATGCTTGGAGCATATGCTCCAAGCATTCTTTATTTCCTATTACTTTTTCAAAACTTCTTTCACTCTGCCTACCTGCCCGTCCTGAAGCCGCACCTTAATCCCGTGGGGATGTGTTGAAGAGTTTGTGAGGATATCCTTCACAATCCCATTGGTCAGCTTGCCTGACCGCTGATCTTCTTTCAGCACTATGTTTACTTCAATGCCTGGCGAGATGTCAGCGCGCTTTTTGCCGTCCATTACACGCCCATCCGCTTGCGCTGATTGTTAATCTTTTTCGTTTGCTGGCTTTGCAGCTTTTTGGCTGTTTTTACAATTCCGTGGCTGGCCTTTCCCTGCTCCTGCTTTTTGCTCGCAAGCTTCGCCTTGACCGCTTCTTCCAGTGTCATTTTCTTTTTTTGTTCTTCCATAGGTAAATCTCCTTTAATTGTTGGTTACATTGATTATAATCGATGAACGGCCAGAACACCATATGAGCCTGAGGACCTGTCATATTTCTGTAAATAGCAGTAGTAATCTGAAATTAGGTATTTTATAATAGGTTTAAATAACTATTGGTGAGGAGTTTTCTTTGCTGCGGAAAGGAACTAACGGGATTGCTTAAAGCTGACAGCCTTCATTCTTTCGTTGATATCCCTGTTTATTTTCTCTGTACAGCGCTTAGCTGTGTGACGTGCTTTCTCATTCTTCACTATGCCAAAAGCTTTGTGAGCGGGACAGCCCAAAAGCGGCTTTTCCCTTCTATTCTTGTCGGAACCCTTTTTTGGGGTACACAGCTGCTGTTTTACAAGTCTCTGCATTTATCAATAAGTTTGGATATGGCTAAAATAGGCACGCTGCTTTTATTTATCTTGATCCTATACATCTTGTTCAAGTTTTTAACGGTTAAGCGAACAAAGCTTCACCGGTTTATTTTCATCTGTATCTTTGTAACACTTTCCCTGCTTTCCGGTGATTATATTGGATTTTATCCTCTGTATGCCGGTAAGGCGGAATGGAACTTTATTCTCGTTGCCATGTGCTTTGTTATTGTATTCGGGTTCAGTTCAGCAGCCGTTCAGCTGCTCTATCAGATTATGGAGGAAACCTCTAAAAAAGCGGCTGCCGTTTGGAAGCTGCTTGGAAGCATTTTTGCAGGTGTTGCTCTTGCCGGCATTCCATACATGGTCATTTTATCTGTGGTTCCGCTCAGCACAAACGCTGTACTGGCAGATCATCTGAATGTCCTACTGCCTTATCTGCTGGATTTGATCGCTTTGGTCATCCTCGGTTTTGTGCCAACCTATTACTCTTACCGAAAGCTGGAGTTTGCGAAGGAAGAATATGAATCTCTTTTTCAGCATAACCTGGATGCTGTGATTGCGCTTGATACAAAAGGAGTGATAACAAGCGTCAATAACCCGGCATCTATTTTGTTCGGGTTTAAAAAAGAAGAAATGATCGGCAGCACGTACAAACTGATCAGCGATATGAACAAAGTGTCGCCCTATTTTAAAGACGCCCTTTCAGGCACAACGTTTTCTTTTGAAATGGATCTTCCGAGAAAAAATGGAGAGACGGTCCGCGCCCTGACATCTGTTATTCCGATTATGGCTGACAGCAAGGTAAGCGGCCTGTACTGCATTGTGAAAGATATGGCGGATCTCAGAAAGGCAGAGGACAAGATTCATCAGCTTGCCTATTTTGACGACTCCACACAGCTGCCGAATTCAAAGATGTTCAAAAAAATGGCAGCATCAGCCAGCGGGCCGTTCGCTTTAATACTAGTGTCCATCGTCAACCTGTCCAAGATTGCTGATCTATATGATGAAAATACAGCTGAGCAGGCATTTCAAATGGCTGCTGAACGGCTGAAAAAGCGTCTCCCAGAGCACTGTCTGCTCTCCCGTTTGGATACGGGAACCTTTTCTTTTATCTATTCAGGCGGGGATTGGGAAAGCATCTTAGAAGAAATGATGAAGGAATTGGAAAAGCCCATTTCGATTAAGGATATGGAAATCAACTTATCCTGCAGAGCGGGCGCTGCAGAAGATGCCGGGGCACTGGTTCCCTTGGATGAATCTCTCCGCATGGCAGGTGTTGCTCTGAAGTTTGCCAAAGCCTCTGCAGTAAACACCATTGTCCGCTACCAGGACGGGTTGAATGAAACGCTGCACCATGAACTTTATTTGGAAACAGAGCTTAGCAAAGCTTTGCATCGAGACGAGCTGACTGTTTTTTATCAGCCGAAATACCATTTGCCGAGCGGGCAATATAACAGTGCTGAAGCGCTTGTCAGGTGGAACCATCCGGAAATGGGGATGATCAGCCCGGCTGTTTTTATCCCGATTGCGGAAAAATCAGGGCAAATCAAAAAGCTGGAAGAAATTGTCCTGAACAAAGCAGCAAAGCAAATGAAGCAATGGCTGCAGGACGGTTCACCGGTTAAAAAAGTTGCCGTCAATTTTTCCCATTATCACTTTTATGACGAGTCGCTTGTGGAAACCATCTGCAGCATTTTAAGAAAGCATGAGCTGGATCCGGCTTATATGGAAATTGAAATAACGGAAAGCACGATGATTGAAAATAGAAGCGAAACCATTAAAAAACTGGATGAATTAAGAAGCCGGGGCATTAAAATCAGCCTGGACGACTTTGGGACAGGCTTCAGCTCCTTAAGCTACCTGCAGGATCTGCCGCTTGATACGCTGAAGATCGACCGTTCCTTTATCAAAAGAATCAATTCCAACGAGCAAAGCAATGCGATTATTTCAAGCATCATCACCCTTGCAGGTCACCTTAATCTTGAAGTCGTCGCAGAAGGAGTCGAAACAGAAGAACAGCTCTCTTTCTTAAAAGAGCTAAGCTGTCCATCTATTCAAGGCTACTATTACAGCCCGCCGCTGCCATCCGAGGAGCTGGAGGGGCTGTTTGAAGCCAGAGCGGTTTGAGCCGGGACCTTATTGGTTCCGGTTTTTTTATTTAGTGCAAGGGCAGACTCCGCACATAAGAGGGGGAACCTGCACATAAAAGCTGGAACCTGCATGTAAACAGGGAAACCTGCATGTGAATGAGAAAATCTGCATTTAAAAATCCAAAACCTGCAAATAAAATTCTGAAACCTGCAAATAAAATTCGCTAACCCGCATATAAACTTCCGAAACCCGCATGTATTCCGGAGGATTCTTTAGTCGAGTAAAGTGAAAAACGTCAAAACTGCTTCAAATAGGTATGATTTCACGCATTTTCTGCTAAAAGCAATCATTATGGGCTTAAAAAACAGCCAGCACGGCATTTTATTCTCTTTTTACTCCCATTTGGAAACAAATGTTAACTTTTTGTGAAACTATTCACAAACCACTTCCTTTTTTCCAAATCTGCAGTATATTAAAAGTGAAGAAAGAAAGTGAAAAATTTCACAAACTCTTTCTTCACACCAACTAAAGGAGATGGGAAGCCATGAACTGGCTGAGAGGTCCGAAAATGGCAGTGGTTTGGACGGTGCTTCGTTTGTGGGTGGGCTATCAATGGATGGCCGCTGGCTATGAAAAGCTAACAGGGGGATTTGATGCAACAGGATTTTTGAAAGGGGCTTTGGCCCAGGCAGGGGGAGAGCATCCTGCTGTACAGGGCTGGTACGCCCAGTTTCTGCAGCATGCAGCTATTCCGAATGCAGGTTTCTTTAACGCTATCATACCATGGGGTGAATTTCTTACAGGGCTGGGATTGGTGCTTGGACTCTTTACAGTACCGGCTCTTCTTGCAGGGGCTTTTATGAATCTGAACTTTATGCTCGCCGGCACAGTCAGCACCAACCCGCTGATGTATACAGAAGCCATTCTCCTTCTGTTTGCCGGAGCTGCAGCTTACCATTATGGCTTAGACAGACTGGCTGTTCCGCTGATCAACAAAAAAGCAGCAGCTGAAAAATGGTTTCATCATCGCCATATAAGGCACACCTAAACAATTGGAACAAAATCTTCCCTTAATGTGTAGGTTATAGGGAGCATATAAGAAAAGAAGGCGGCTGTTGGAATGTGATCAACAGCCGCCTTTTTATTTTTTGTGAAAGCTGGGAGCCTGCGCATCAAGCTCCCGGGGAGCCCGCGCATAAAATGCTGAAACCCGCGCATAAACAGCCTAAATCTGCGCATAAAGCACCAATGAAGGTTCTCCTGCCAGCTCAAAATCATAGCAGAAGTAAAATTAAGCCGGAAATAAAGAAGATTTCGTCTGATTTGAGGCTGCCTCACCCCAACCTGCACCGTACCCCTCAAATCCTACATCGTCTCCTCAAACGTCACATCCTTATTCCTGCCTCTCAAAAACAAGAAATAAAGAACCCCGATCACAAGCCACCCAATCCCAAGTGTAATTGATGCAGCGTCAAGGCTGTACACGACATACCCGATTACGAGAAATCCAACTGCAGGCAGAACAAGGTGCGCGAAATAGCGGGTGGATTTTTTTCGAATAATAAAGTGATAGATCACTGATACGTGCAATAGCAAAAACGCCGATAGCGCCCCAAAGTTGACGAGTGAGGTTAACGCAGAGGTTTTCCCCATGAACGCCAGGCCGATGATAATGGAAATCACGCCGACCAGGATGGTGCTGAAATAAGGGGTTTGAAATTTAGGATGCACTTTGGCGAGCACCTTCGGAAGATTGCGGTCCCGGCCCATGCTGTAGAGAATTCTTGAGATCGCTGCCTGAGCGGCAAGGGCGTTTGCGAGCCCCCATGAGATCGCCGTTGCAATGATGCAGAGATTTTTCAGCCAGACGCCGCCTGCGAGTTCTGCCACTTCGTAAAAGGCTGTGTCAAGGCTCTTGAATTTGCTGTAGTCCGGCATGATCAGGGAGGCGATCCACGTTTGGACGATAAAGAGAACGCCGACGAGCAAGAGGGACCAGACGGCAGCCTTTCCGACTGTGTCTTTGCCGCCTTTAGTTTCTTCAGCGAGCGTGCTGATTCCGTCAAACCCAAGGAAACTGAGAACAGCAAGGGAAACGGCGCCCATGACGAGCGAGAAGCTGAAGTGGCTTTCATCATACAGCGGCTTTGCGGAAAATCCAGAGCCGATGCCTTTGTTGATCGCCACAATGCCGATGATGATAAAAAGAAAGAGCACAATGAGTTCAAAGGCCAGAATAATCATGTTGGCTTTTGCGGTAAATTCAACGCCGAGTACGTTGATAACTGAGTTAATCACAATAAAAAGAACAAGCCAGATCCACGCCGGAACAGCGGGAAGCAGCGAACCGAGTGCATTGGCGGAAACGATGTAAAGCAGGGAGGGCACTAATATGTAGTCCAGCAGAACAGCCCATCCGGCAAAAAAGCCGACGACAGGGTGAATGCCCCTCTGCGCATAAGAATAAACAGAGCCGGCAATCGGAAAGGCTTTAGACATCTGGGCGTAGCTTAAAGCGGTGAAGATCATTCCCGCCATTCCGATTAAGTAGGCGAGCGCCACCATTCCTTTTGAGCCGTCTGCGACATAGCCGTATATGCCGAACGGGGCAATCGGCACCATGAAAATCATGCCGTAAACGATAAGGTCCCTTAATGTAAGGGACCTCTTCAGCTCTTGCTTATAGCCAAATTCTGAAACACTTTTAGACATGTTCCTTTGCTCCTCTCAAAAGGGAGTCAAGGCTGAATTGATTTTCCACATACCGAAGCGGCAGCTCCACACGGGCCGTTTTATTCGGATCCACAACTTGGCAGATTTTCAGATTGCCTGCAAGCGAGAGAAGGAAAATCGCTTCATCTCTGTCCATGCCAGTTTCTGTATCGAGAAAGTCTACCATGTTAATGACAGCCTGATTGGATGCTTCATCCAAGGTTTCCTTTGAGGAAAGTGTCATGATGTGCGTGTCATTGACAATCATCGGCAGCGGCCATTTTTTTCCTTTAATAAGATCAATTCTGACGAGCACTTCTCCTGCTACTTCAACACCGCAGACAGCAGCTTCTCCATCAGCCATTGCAGCATGAAGATCTCCGAGCGCTAAAAGTGCTCCGGGAACATTGACTGGCAGCAGCAGAACGGCGCCCTCTGTGATTTCCTTGCAGTCCATGTTGCCGCCGTGATCATCAGGTGTGCCGCAGGATACAGCGCCTTCAGCAGGAGCCGTTCCGATCACACCGATCATTTTATTGACCGGAATCTGCAGCGTGCTGCTCAGCATCGCATGCTCATTTTCAATAGGAATCATTTTGATGGTATTTTGTTTCAATTCGCCGCCAAGCACCCCTAAATCTGGTCCTGTCATCATGACGCCCTTGTCTTTAATGGCGATTTTATCAATTCTGACAGCCAGAATATCCCCGGATTCAGCGCCTTCTATATACACCGGACCTGTTGCTGGATTGATTTTATCCCAGTCCAGCGCGTCAAAGGGTGTGTCTTCAGAGGTAATCTGGTCTTCAAAACAGTCGCACGTCTCAAATAAAACGGCAGTTCCCGGCTTTACTTTCAGTACAGGTTCATTGCTTGCACTCATGGCATAAATCAGATGCTGCTTTGATACTTTCTCCATTTCTTCCACCCCTTTAATCTAGTACTTTATAGAATAAGATATTTTTCTGTAAATTCCAACTAATTAGAATTCACACGAATTAGGTGGGTATTTGGTATATTTCAGCGCTTCTTGGGGGATATTTTTCTTATTATTGTTTAGGAGGCTGCTATGATTGCCAACAGCGAGCAATTGCGAGAGAGAGCACAGGAATTTGCCCTGACCCATGAATTAAACCCGGAAAAGCGGCCATCTTCTGGATTCTGGTCAGACTTTAATCAGGATATGAAAAACTTGCATTCATTTGCAGTAAAGCTCAGCAGCAGCAGGGCTGATTGCCATCAGCCTGCGGAAAGCTGGCTTTTGGATCATATTAATTTTATGGAAACACAGGCACAGGCTGCCGTTCGGAAGCTTCCGCAAAAATCGATCGCCAAGCTGCCTGCAGTAAGAGGCGGACTGCCCCGAATCTATGGACTTTGCAGGGATTATCTGCAAGCCTCTGACGGCGCCTATGATACTCATTCTTTTGAACATTATGTCAAGGCCTATCAGGAAGTTTCAGTTTTAAAAGTAAATGAATGCTGGGCGCTGCCTGTTGTAATGGGAATTGCCATTACGAGAATACTGGCTGAAAAAATGAAAACGGTTGAGCATCATTATGAAGTGTGCAGCCGCATCAGCTTTTTGCTCCGGCAGATCAAGAGCTTAAATGAGGAAGAGGTCAAAGCCCTGCTTGAAAAAGAAGCGGCGAAAAAGCCTTTTGGTCCGGTCGAAACCGTCCATCTCGTTTTGCATCTGCGGGAGCGGGAACCGGATATCCGTGTGGTTCATGACTGGCTGAGTTCGCACGTTGATAATGGGGAAGAAAGCCTGGAACAGATGATTTCAATGGAGCATCAGCTGCAGGCAGAGCTTCAGGTCACGTCAGGCAATCTTGTAAAAAGCCTTCATGATCTTGAACGGATGCCCTGGAGGCATACGTTTATTAGGATTTGCCATGTGGAGCAGATTCTTCTTGGGGATGAAAAGGGCGATTATAAAAAATTGGATGATGAAAGCAGGGACAGGCTCAGAGACCATGCTGCAGTGATCGCAGGAAGGCTCGGCCTTCCTGAAACCGTGACAGCAAGAACAGCTGTCAGACTCGCACAGGAAGCAAGGGCTTTAGAAGAGTTCAGCCGGAAAGGCTGTGCTGCCTATTACCTGATCGAACCTGATGGCATTAAGCTTCTCCGTGACGAGCTTGCGAAAACAGCAAGGCCGCGCCGATTGCCGCGTAATGCGGTGAAGCGGCGCCCGATGACAGCCTATTTGGCCGGCACTGCTGTTTTATTTGCTGTTTTGCTGATTCTGGCCTCACTTTGGGTCGGAAGGGGAGAAACGCTTGGTCCTCTTTCATGGGCAGCGGTTCTTGTTTTTCTGGCTCTCCCTGTAAGCGAATGGGTCAAAACCTTTATGCATGAGGCCATAGTCAGAAGCAGCCGGACATCAGGGCTCTTGCGCTATGATTTTTCAAAACAGGTGTCAGAGGATGCCGCGGTGATGGTTGTGATGCCGATTATTTGGTCTGGCATAGAGGAAGTGGATGATGTCTGTGACAGGCTGCTTGTGCACTATATGGCAAACAGGCAGAAAAATATTTATTTTGGAATACTCGCTGACTTTACAGATGCAAAGGAAGGAAGCGTGCCAAATGATGAGCGGATTCTGGCTCATGCTGCCAAGCGGATACAAGCGCTCTCTGACAAGTATGGAAAAGATAAGTTTTTTCTTTTTCACCGGTCGCGCCTATTGAATAAAAGAGACGGTGTGTATATGGGGTGGGAGAGAAAGCGCGGAAAACTCGTAGAATTTGCCGAGCTCCTTGGCGGAAGCGAAAAAACGAGCTTTACAGCCATTACCGGCAGCCTGGAGATTCTTCCAAAAATTAAGTATGTGTTTACGGCTGACCATGACACACTGCTTCCCATCGGTTCTGTCGCAAGGCTTGCCGGAACCATGCACTTTCCGTTTAACAGGCCAAAGCTGAATAAAGAGGGCACAAGGGTAACAGAGGGCTACGGCGTTCTTCAGCCCCGCATCGGTGTCAGCTATGATTCTGTGAAGTCCTCCCGCTTTGCAGAGCTTTGGGCGGGCGAGCCTGGCATTGATCCGTATGCTTTTGCCGTTTCAGATGCTTACCAGGATTTGTTCGGAAAAGGGATTTTCGCCGGCAAGGGGATTTTTGATGTGGAGGCGTTCCGCAAAACACTCGCAGACCGCATACCGGATCACCATGTGCTTAGCCACGATTTATTGGAAGGCGGGTTTTTAAGAGCGGGGCTCGTTTCTGATGTGGAGGTAGTGGAATCTCACCCTGCGTCTTATTACAGCTACCAAAAGCGGGCACATCGCTGGATCCGCGGTGACTGGCAGCTGCTGAAGTGGCTTGGCAGAGCTTGTCCTGACCGGAAAGGCTACAGCCGGAAGATTGATTTGTGCGGCCAGACGAGGCTGCAGATTATGGATAACCTGCGCAGAAGCCTGCTTGCACCAGGATTGTTTGCTGCTGCCTTCTTTGGGCTGTTTTGGCTTCCGGGCCATGCGCTTGTATGGGAAACCATTGTACTTTTAACGGTCTTTTTGCCGTTTTTCCGAAACCTCTTTTCTTCCATGTTTGATAAAGGCGGTACAAAAGGAGTCGCGGCAAGCTTTTGGCAAAGTGCACTTCAGCTTTCTGTGCTTCCATTTTCAGCGGTGCTGTCACTGGATGCGGCAGGAAGAACGCTCTATCGCCTCTATTATTCCAAGCGCAATCTGCTGGAATGGATGACAGCTGCTCAAACAGACCGAAAAGCGAAAAAAGGGCCTGTGTTTTTATTTGAACCTGCCGCCTATGCGGTGATCGTCCTTTTTATCGGTATCGCCTTTCTGGCAGACGGAGCAGCAGGAATCCTGGCAGGAACAGCTGCCGTTCTGCTTTGGCTGATTGCCGCGCGTCCTCTGATAATAATGCTGAACAAACCGCAGAAAGCAGACAGCCTGAAATGGGCAACAGAAAGAAGCGGGGAATTAAACCAGCTGGCAGGGGAAATCTGGTCTTTTTATGAAGACTATGTCACGGAAAAGGATTCGTGGCTGCCGCCTGATAATGTGCAGTATGCGGAAAATGAAAAAATTGCGCACAGAACATCACCGACTAACATCGGTTTATATCTTGCCAGTACAGCTGCTGCAAGGGATCTGGGCTTTATTGACGGAGAGATGATGCTTGACAGGCTGGAAAGGACCATCAGTACGGCAGAAAAACTTGAAAAGTGGCATGGCCACCTTTTGAACTGGTATGATACCGAATCGGGCGAGCCGCTGCTTCCGAAATATGTTTCAACGGTTGATTCAGGCAACTATGTTTCTTATTTAATGGCTGTCAGACAGGGCCTTGAACAGGAAGAGGAGCATTCGGAAAGAGCTCTTCTTCTCGCGGATAGAATCAGCAGGCTGATCGAGCAGACAGATTTTCAGGCGCTTTACAATCCTGACGAAAGGCTTTTTTGCCTTGGCTATCATTTGGAAGCCAATCAAAAGGACAGCATTCTGTATGATTTGCTGGCATCTGAGGCAAGGCAGGCAAGCTTTGCCGGAATTGCTCTCGGGCAGATCCCTGTGTCGCACTGGTTTACGCTTGGAAGGACGATGACGGTGGCTGCCGGCCGGAAAACCCTTCTTTCCTGGTCAGGCACGATGTTTGAGTATTTTATGCCGCGGCTTATTATGCGCACCTATGAAGACACCATCTGGAGTTCAACGTATAAAGGGGCGATCAGCCGCCAGATACAGTTTGCCCTTAAAAACAAGCTGCCGTTCGGGGTGTCTGAAAGCGGATTTTACGCGTTTGATTATCAGATGAATTACCAGTATCAGGCCTTTGGCGTCCCTGGTCTTGGACTTGAAAGAGGGCTTGAAAAAAACCTTGTTTCTGCTCCGTACGCCGCCATCCTGGCACTGCCTGAAACAGGCGAAAAAGGGTGGGACGCGCTGAGGGATTATGAGAAATACGGAGGCAAAGGACAGTACGGATATTACGAAGCTGTTGATTTTACCCCTGTACGCCTTCCGAAAAATGCTTCCCATCAAACAGTGGAAAGCTATATGGCGCACCACCAGGGGATGAGTCTGCTAACCATTGCCAATCTGCTGCTTGATGATCTTTTTGTGAAGAGATTTCATGCCGATCCTGGGGTGAAGGCTGCAGAATTGCTGCTGCAGGAACGCATACCGGAAAAAGCGGCGCTGATTGAAGAGCCGATCGGACTTGCTGCGAATCCGCCGGACTTTGGGGCAGAGCTTGAACAGGAGCAAAGAAGCTTTACCGAACGTCCCTCACAGCCTGAAGTTAACGTTTTATCCAACGGCCGGCTTTCAAGCATTTCGACAGCTGACGGCAGCGGGATGCTGAAATGGCAGGACACGATGCTGACAAGATGGCGAGAGGATCCTGTATCAGATGCTTCAGGACCTGTCTTGTATTTGTATGATAGAAGCACTGAAGAAGCCTATAGCACTGGAAGGTTTCCGTGCGGGGAACCGGAAGAGGCCAAAACCGTTTTCCGGTTTGACCGGACAGCTTTTGAAGGTAAGCAGAACGGCATTTCATTCAAGCTTGAAACAGCTGTTTCGCCTGAAGAGGATGCTGAAGTCAGAAGGCTAAAGCTTGTGAATCACACAAGCGGAGAACGCACGCTTGAAATCACTACATTTTTTGAGCTTTCTCTCGCCAAGCAGGCAGAAGACACATCTCATCCTGCCTTCAGCAAGCTTTTTGTTGATACAAGCCATGCCGAACAGGAACACTGCCTGCTCGCAAAAAGAAGGCCGCGTGAAGAAGGAGAAGAGGAAAAATGGGCGGTGCACACGGTTTTTACCGACGGCGCTGCTTCAGCGGAATACGAGTTTGAAACGGACAGAGCAAAGTTTATCAGCCGCGGCTATTCGCTCAAAGAGCCAAAAGCGATCAGCTCCCGCCTTGAAGGGACAACTGGCTCTGTGACAGATCCCGCTTTCATTATGAGAAGAAGCCTCCACCTTGCACCAGGAGAAACGGCACATGTTTATGCTGTCACAGGTGCAGCGGGAAGCAGGGAAGAAGCCCTCGGCATGTTGAAAAAACTGAAAGAGCCGAAGCAGGCAGACCGTGTCTTTAACATGGCATGGCTCAGGTCCAGAATGGATCTCAGGCAGCGGAATCTTTCTTTTCAAGAAGCAGCTGAAGCCCATATTCTTGCTGGACGGCTTCTGTACAGGCCGCCGCTGAAAAGAGAACAGCGCCTGGCAGTCCAGCAGAACACTGTTGGGCAAAAAAGCCTTTGGCCATACGGAGTAAGCGGTGATGTGCCTTTTGCCCTGGTGACCATCAGGTCGCTTGCTGATCTGCCGTTTGTGCTCTTGCTTTCCCGCCAGCATCAATATATCAGCATGCTTGGGGTTGAAGCAGATCTTGTTGTGCTGGACCAGACAGCAGGCGGCTATCAGGACCTTCTGAAGAACCGCCTCCGCGATGATCTTGCATCACAGGGCATCGGAGAAATGAAGCGAATTGTTGTCTTAAAGGCCGCCCAGATGAAAGAGGAGGAAAGAACGCTGCTCACAGCCGCTTCCCATGTTCTTCTTCATGCCGGCGGGCCGGCGCTGTCCACACAGCTTTCTGCGGGCGGGTTCCAGCCTGCAAGAAGCGAAAGAAAGCAGGCCCTGCCTCAAGGGACGGCTGAACAAAAGACTGCAAAATTCAGCTTTAACGGCGAATTCTTCAACGGATGGGGCGGTTTTGCTGAAAACGGCAAAGCCTATGAAATCCATGTTCAAAACGGCGCCTACCTGCCTCGGCCATGGTCGAATGTGATGGCCAATCCTGAATTCGGAACCCTTTTCACAGAGCTTGGCACAGGGTACACGTGGTGGAACAATTCCCGGGAATTCAAGCTGACGCCTTGGGGCAATGATCCTGTGCTTGATAAGCCAGGCGAGTGCCTGTATTTAACAGATGATGCCGGTAAAACGTGGTCGGCAGCACCGAAACCTGCCGGCAGCGGGCTGCGCTATAAAGTGACCCATGGGTTTGGCAGCAGCACTGTGGAACAGCTGGACGGCGATCTTGTCCATACGATGAAAACCACGGTCCCGCAGGATGATCCTTTGAAATTGATCAAGCTCACGCTGCAAAACACGAGCGGCGAAAAGCGGGACATTGCCGTTACCTATTATGCCGAATGGGTGCTTGGCGTGTTAAGAGAGCAGCAGGCTTCTTTTATCAAAACAGAATGGGACCACGCTTATCAGACGCTGCTTGCCCGAAACAGCTACCAGGACACCTTCAGGGACGGAATCGCCTTTTTGCATATGGTGCTTCCTGAACAGGGCGGCAGTGTGTCCTATACAGGAGACAGGGCTGAATTTCTTGGGGCAGGCGGGACAATTGAGCACCCTGCAGCTCTTGAAAACGGGATGCTTACGAACCGTTCAGGCATTTTTGCAAATTCCTGCGGTGCGCTTCAGGCGCGCATCACCCTTGAGCCGAACAGCGAAACAGAGGTCACCGTCCTTTTCGGCTGCACAGATTCGCTGGACCGCATCCATGAGCTGGTCAGAAAATATAGCAGGGAGCAGGCTTATGAAAAGGCATCAGCAGAAACAGCTTCTTACTGGAACCATCTTCTCGGAAGCGTGCAGGTAAAGACGCCAGACCGGAAAATGGATATTCTGTTAAACGGCTGGCTCCTGTATCAGTCGCTCGTGAGCCGGATGTGGGCGAGAACGGCATTTTATCAGGCTGGCGGAGCTTTCGGGTTCCGCGATCAGCTGCAGGATGCGCTTGCTTTTCTTCACGCAAAGCCTTCTATTACGAGAAAACAGATTCTCATTCATGCCGCCCATCAATATGCAGAGGGTGATGTGCAGCACTGGTGGCATGAAGAAACAGACAAGGGAATCAGAACGAAATTCTCGGACGATCTCTTGTGGCTGCCGTATACCGTTTCAAGATATGTGGAACAGACAGCAGATCTCAGTATTTTAGAGGAAACCGTCTCCTTTTTAACAAGTCCAGTGCTGAAGGAAGAAGAGCTTGAACGGTATGAGGATACGGTCGTTTCATCAGAAGCAGGAACAGTGCTTGAGCACTGTTTGAGAGCGATACGGCATTCGCTGAAATTCGGAGAGCACGGCATTCCGCTCATGGGAATTGGCGACTGGAATGACGGCATGAGCCGTGTTGGGGCAAAAGGCAGAGGAGAAAGTGTCTGGCTTGGCTGGTTCCTCGTTGATATTCTGAAGCGGTTTGAAAAAATGGAGAACCTCTTGGAGAAAGAAGAAGCGGAGAAATTCCGCAAAGCAGCAGCAAGGCTGCAGGAAAATCTGAATGCGAATGCCTGGGACGGCGCCTGGTTCAGAAGAGCCTTTACCGATGCAGGCACATGGCTTGGCACGATCAAGAACAAAGAATGCCGCATCGATGCAATTGCCCAGTCATGGGCCGTGCTGTCAAAAGGAACCACAGAGGAGCGGATGATGCGTGTGATGCGCTCCTTTGACACAGAGCTTGTTGACAGAGAGTGGAGCCTTGCGAAGCTTTTAACAAAAGCCTTTAACGAAACAAAGCCAAGCCCGGGATACATTCAGGGCTATCCGCCAGGCATCAGGGAAAACGGCGGCCAGTACACACACGGCGTTATCTGGGGAATCGCCGCATGGGCTGAGCTTGGCAGAAGGGATAAAGCATTCGAACTGTTTTCGATGCTGAACCCAATCAGCCATACCGATACGAAAAGAGAAGTGCAGATATACGGCAATGAACCGTACGTTATGAGCGCTGATGTTTATACAGCAAGCCCTCATAAAGGGAGGGCAGGCTGGTCCTGGTATACGGGAGCAGCAAGCTGGATGTATCAGGCAGGGCTCGAATATGTGCTCGGCGTGAAGCGCAGAGGAGATGAGCTGCACATCGCTCCTTGTGTACCAGAGGACTGGGAAAGCTTTCAAATAGAGTACCAATATGGTGCAGCGCGCTACCATATTGAGGTACAGTGCAGCGGAAGTCTCGGAGATTCTCCGGAATGGCTTGTCGATGGGGTAAACAAAGGACGCAGTCCATATTTGAAGCTCGAAGACGATGGGAAAATTCATGAAGTGCGTGTGAGTGCACCGATGGAACAGGATAAAGCGATCTAATGCAAAAACCCGGCAGCGTTTGCCGGGTTTTTGTTTATTATAGGTACAGCACATTATCTGAGACTATGGGCGATGGAAGTTTACAGTGCCGCCATCACGGTCAAACCATCCTCTGAAGGCCCAGTTGATGTATCCGCCGTCTCCGTTATTAACGAACTTTCCATCTTCGAAAACCCAAATTCCGTATGTGACACCATCATATTCTGCTGTATCAAAATATTGCACACCATTAAGCCCTGTGTCATCATAATCCTGGCTTGTATTCATGACCATGACATTCATTTTTTCATCTGCGGCATAGAAAGCTTTCTCCCTGGCGGCTTTAACAAATCCGTCTCTGTTCTGTGCTGATTTTACAGCATCAGCAATAGCATTTCCGATGGCTACAGGATCAATACTTACCGGTACTTCGGGCGCTTGAGCCTCAGCTTTTGGAGCTGCAAATCCAGTTGAAGGGGCACCGAAAGAACCAGCGGCTAGAAGGACGGCAATTCCAGAAGATGCAAGAATCTTTTTAGTTGTCATCATGTTTTTTAGCCTCCTTTTTTTGTGTTACGGTTACTAGGTTCCCGGTATGGACGGTATGAAACGGCATTTATGTATATATCTATAAAACCATCAATATGTTTCATTTTATGGTATTTTTTGTAAATAAAAGCAGATATTTATCGTGGAAGCTTTGCAGGAAAAGAAGGATATAGATGGAAAAAGCGGCAGCAGCCAAACAAAAGAGCAGCCTTTAGGGTGAAAGGGCTGTAACGAAAAAGGACATCCAGCCTAGAGTGCCGGATGTCCTTTTTAAAAAGATCAGGTTTTATAAGGTATCTGAAGCCTATTTATCGAGACCCAGATGCAAGCTTGAGTCTGGAATGGCTTCTGACTTTCTTAGTTACTGAAATTCTTGAATAGCCAGCCTTTGAACTAACTTTTTCAGCGAACTTTCCGTGCGGATGTCTGAAAAGTCAATCCCGAGCTGGATGGAGGTTTGCGCTACTTCCGGGCGGATGCCGCAAAGAATGCATTCCACTCCGACAAGCTTCAGTGTTTCAATCAGCTGAAAAATTTGCTGGGCGACCATCGTATCCACAATAAAGACGCCGGAAAAGTCCAGAATGAGCGTTGAGATCTGGTTATGCAGGCTCTGCTGCACCGTAGATTCCAAAATGCTTACAGCCCGTGCTGTATCAATGTCTCCGATGAGAGGAAGCAGGCCGATTCGGTTTGTCAGAGTGATAACAGGTGCACTTAATTCCCTGATAAGCATGGACTGGGCATGAAGCCTGTTCATCAGCACTTCCATGAAAGCTTCAATAAATGATTCCAGCACATAATCCAGGGCAGGATTCAGCTTTTTTTCCCAGTAGAATACATCGGATGCCTTAATATCCAGAGTCGTTTCATTTGTAAATTGTTCAATAAAGTTCCAGTAAACCCTCCGAAACATGCTCATGTTCCAGGCTACTTCATTGAGGGTTGTATTTGATTCAGCTCTGTCTGTGCCAGTTTGTGCGGTCCACTCCCTGATTCTTTCTTTCATGTCATCCTCAGTACGGACCAGTGCTGCGGCGACAAGCTCTACATATTTTGTGTTCTGTGTTTTTATTTTTTGCTGAATGTGGGACGGGGCATCAGCAGAATAATCGGATCCTTTTCTAACTTTCTGATAGGAAAACCAATCTTCTGTAAACCGTTCGCTGTTTTCCACAAGATAATCGCAGAGGGCTTTTGCTTTTGTTTCCATGTTTTTCTCCTCAAGTTTTCATTCGCAGCAGCAGAAAGGCTTCCGGCTATGTATGTGTATTGCCGTGCGTTTTTATCATACTGTTGTATTATACCTTTTTTGAAAATTGAATAGAAGATTTTTCAGGCGCATACGGCTTTCTGCTCAATACTCAGACTAACAAAAAAAGCCCGCTGCATCGGGCTATTCCATTTTCCCGGTATCAATCATCATTGAAGCAGACATTCTCCATCCTTCCGGGTCCTTTGTAAAAACGTTCAGTGATTTGCTGATTTTTTGGCTTGCCATTGCAGCAGGTGCTGAAACCTTCACTTTGCATTCGGCATAAACCGTCACAGTATTTTTCTCATATTCAATAATTTTTGATGTTAAAAGAGTTGATTTTATATCAGCCTGAGCAAAGGTATCCTCCAATAGCTGGCGCTCGCTCTCTCTGTCAAAGCCCTCAGGATTTTTGGAAAGAGTGCTCATGTACCCTTCCAGGTCTTCCTTATTAAAGGTATCGAGATTTTTTTTCAGCATAGACAGCACTTCTTTTTTTACATTTGCCGGCACCTTTGCTTCCGGTTTGCTGGCTAGTTCTTCTAAGCCGCCTGTTCCGCCGCTGCCCAGAAGGACGTCTCGTGCGGGCATTTCACCTGAGCCGCCTGGTGCTGCCGGCTCTGGAGAGGGGTCCGCTTGATCGGGTTCCTGCGTTTCTGTGCCTTCCGAAAGTCCGGAATCACCGGTTGTACCGCTGTCCTCGGAAGTCCCGCTGCTGCCTTCATCTATATTCGTACTGCTGTCCTCGGAAGTCCCGCTGCTTCCTTCATCTGTATTTGTACTGCTGTCCGCGGATTCTTCCAAGCTTTTAGAATCATCCTGAATGACGGCTTCATTTGTTTTTGTGCTGCTTTCAGAGGCTGTCTGCTGCGGCACAAGCCGCGGAAGCATTCCGCACCCGCCAAGTAAAAGACTTGCCGACACCGCAATGACTGCGGCCGTAGCTTTCTTTGACATCTTCCTCCCCCTTTCTATCATTCCAATACCCCTATACCCTAAAAAATGGTAAAATAATCAAATCTTGAAAATTAATAGGTAAAATCGTCGAAAAACTTTCACACCACTTCTTCAGCATTTTTCGCTATAATTTAACTGATTGGAAACTGAGTGAATACATATAGGGAGTGAATAAATGAGCAAGCCTACTAATAAAAAGAACCTCTCGAAAAAGCAGCAGGGGAAACGTGTCCCATGGATACTGATCAGCATCGGTGTCATTGTGATCATCGGCATTATTATTATGTTCGTTCTCGGCAGCAAGCAGAACAATGCAGGTGAAATGACCCTCAAAGATCAGCCTTACTTAGGCAAAGAATCTGCACCTGTCAGCATTGTGGAATTCGGCGATTACAAGTGCCCATACTGCAAAGTTTTCACCCTCTCCTCTTATCCGGAAATAGAAAAGCAGCTGGTTGACACCGGAAAGGCGAAATTTTACTTTTTGCAATTCCCGTTTATAAATAATGACTCATTCCGCGCAGCGGAGTTTGCTGAAACAGTCTACAAGGAGCTCGGCAATGAAGCCTTTTGGAAGTTCCACGAAAGCCTCTATGCCAAACAGCCTGACGACCAGAAATATGAAAAAATGGACTATTTCACAGAACCTGTCCTGATGCAGGTATTAACAGGAACGGCTGGAAAAGACAATGCCGCCAAAGTTCAAAAAGCCTTTAAAAACAACGAAGGAAAAAGCCTCTCTGATGAGGATTTGAACATCGGCAAAAAGCTGCAGGTGGAAGGCACGCCGGCCATCTTTATAGACGGCAAGCTGTTCCAGGGCCAATCCTTTGATGATTTAAAAAATGAAGTGGCACAGGCAGCAGAAAAGAAAAAATAGGCGGGAGGTTCCCCGCTTATTTTTTTTGCAGAAACAGACTGTACGTGCCAGGTTCTTTTTCTGCCTGAAAACCTGCATTTTGGAGAAACTTTTTTCCCCTCTCGTTTTCCGCTTTGACTGCAGCGTGAATATAGTCTGCCCCATAAAGATCGGCCATTTCCGCTAATAAAAGAGGCAGTGCGGCTTTTCCGTACCCCTTATTTTGGAAGGAAGAGTGAATCATCAGGTGAATGAGCTCAGGCACCATGTGCTTATAAAAGCCGTGTACGGCAAAGCCTACCGGACATTCCTCAAAATAAATGACTCTGTTTACCCACAATTTTAATGAAGCGAGAGCGATATAGTAGACATTTGAAGCTGTGTACTTTTCAAAAATTAAAGGAAGGCGCCCGTTCGGATGCGGCTTATCTGCGCTTAAGGCGATAACGTCGCTGAAATTCCCTTCTGTTACATTCCGCAAGATGATTCCCATTGCATCCATCCTTATCTTATAGTCTTGCCGTCATACCACTTCTTCTTATTCCATAAAATCCCTTTTTAATTTTGTAGTTTTGAAGGAAAATAAAAAGAAAATGAAATAATTGAAAAAATTGTCCTCAATGTTTTTTTCCTATACACTGAGAGGTATTGAACAGGACAGCAAATGAGCATGGAGAGATACTGATGAAAAATGAGCCGCTACTTACATATGAAATTATGGACGTTTGTCTCCTTGGCGGAAAAATTATGCTCCAAAGCGGGGCTGAAACGTACCGGGTTGAGGATACGATGACAAGAATGGCTGCAGCATTCGGCTTTGAAGATTCCAACAGCTATGTCACCCCGACCGGCATTATTTTTTCCATAGAGGGGCGGGAGCCGACGAAAACGAAGCTGATCCGCATCCTTCAAAGAACAACCGATTTAGAAAAAGTCGCCCAGGTTAACCAGGTTTCCAGGCGGATTTCAAGCGGTGAGATGACGCTTGGAGAAGCGTATGCCCAGCTGAAGCATATTGAAGCCTCAGGCCATACATACCCTTTCTGGATTCAGCTGATTGCGGCTGCCATCTCAAGCGGCTGCTTTACCATCATGTTTATGGGACATTGGCCTGACTTTATTCCATCTGTGATCGCAGGCGGCGCCGGGTTTTTAACACTGCATTACAGCCACAGGCTTGTGCCGATTAAATTTTTCTCAGAGTTTGCTGCCTCCTTTGTTATCGGGCTGCTTTCGATGTTTTTTCTCTCGCACGGCTTTGGACATGAGCTTGATAAAATGATTATCGGCTCCGTCATGCCGCTCGTGCCGGGTCTTTTAATTACCAACGCAGTAAGGGACTTAATGGTCGGACATCTCGTATCAGGTCTGTCCAAAGGAGCAGAAGCCTTTTTAACCGCCTTTGCCATCGGTTCTGGAATAGCGGTTGTTTTCGCTCTCATGTAAGGGGAGGTGCAGTATGATTATTGAACAGCTGGTCACAAGCTTTATCGCCTCTGGCGCATTTGGCATTATCTTTAACGCACCGAAAAAATCAATCCTGAAATGCGCTTTCGTCGGAATGCTCGGCTGGATTATTTACGTTGTGCTGGCACTGAAGTTTGATATGGTCGTTGCCACAATCGTCGCCTCGCTCGTTATCGGAGTAACAGGGCACGTCTTTTCTAAGATTTATAAAACGCCAGTGATCATTTTCAGCGTCGCCGGCATTATCCCGCTCGTCCCCGGCGGCATGGCGTATGATGCGATGAGGAATTTCGTTGAGAATGATTACAATGCAGCAACAAACCTTGCAGCAAAAGCTTTCATGATTTCAGGCTCCATCGCCATCGGACTCATCTTCTCCGAGGTGCTGAACCAGATTTTCAGAAGATCCAATCGGCAGATTACAAGATAGAGCCTGTTCATCCGAACGGCTCTTTTTTGATGATCATGATATGATAAGGAGGAAAAACAAAAGGGAGATGATGGGAATGAAAAAAGAATTGATTGAACGCTTTACCACATATGTAAAAGTAGACACGCAATCAGACGAATCAAGCAAAGAGTGGCCGTCAACACCTGGCCAGCTAACGCTAGCCAACATGCTGATCGCTGAACTGAAACTGATCGGCATGGAAGACATCACACTTGATGAAAACGGCTTTGTGATGGCCACATTACCTTCCAATACTGATCATGACGTGCCCGTTATCGGCTTTCTTGCCCATATGGATACAGCAACAGACATGACAGGAAAAGACGTGAACCCCCAAATATGGGAAGACTATAATGGCAAAGACATGATTCTGAATGAAGCCCTACATACTGTTTTATCCCCGAAGGATTTTCCGGAGCTTTCCGGGTACAAAGGCCACACGCTGATCACAACAGACGGCACGACTCTTCTTGGAGCCGATAACAAATCCGGCATCACGGAAATCATGACGGCCATGAATTACTTGATCCAGCACCCAGAAATCAAGCACGGCAAAATCCGGGTGGCCTTTACCCCTGACGAAGAAATCGGAAGAGGCGCCCACCGCTTCAACGTTCAGGCATTCGGCGCAGCCCATGCCTACACAATCGACGGCGGGCCGCTTGGAGAACTGGAATACGAAAGCTTTAACGCGGCAGCTGCCAAGCTCATTTTTAAAGGAAAAAACGTTCACCCTGGCACAGCGAAAAACAAAATGAGAAACGCAGCCAAAATCGCCATGGAATTCAATAGCATGATTCCAGTCGAAGAAGCACCGGAGTTTACTGAAGGCTATGAAGGCTTCTATCATCTAATCTCCATAGAAGGCGGAGTAGAGGAAACGGCAATGGAATACATCATCCGCGACTTTGCCAAAGAAAGCTTCCAAGCAAGAAAGGCACACTTTGAAAACACGGCAGCCATTCTTCGCCGCACCTATGGGGAAGAAAACATTCTGCTTGAAATCAAAGATCAATACTACAACATGCGCGAAAAAATCGAACCTGTCAAAGAGATTGTGGACATCGCCCATAAAGCAATGGAAAATCTCGGCATCACACCTGTCGTAAAGCCGATCCGCGGCGGCACGGACGGATCCCTGCTTTCCTATATGGGGCTGCCGACACCGAACATCTTCACAGGCGGCGAGAATTTCCACGGAAAGTACGAATTTATTTCTGTGGATCATATGGTGAAGGCTGTTGAGGTGATTGTGGAAGTTGCGAGGCTGACTGCTGAGAGAGAGTAAGCGGTTAAGTGTGACGGAAAGCCCCCGCTGCGGTATCGCAGCGGGGGCTTTATAAATTATTCTGCCTATTTACAAAAGACTGCTTTTTTATTATCATTATCGATAATGATAATAAAAGGTGGTTACTATGGACGCTAAAGCAAACCTTATCTTGCATCCGGTTAGAATGCGGATCGTACAGACACTTGTTAATGGAAGAGAACTGACCGTGCAGGAAATAGCCTCAATGCTGCCGGAAGTGCCGCAGGCTACCCTGTACCGCCATTTGAAAAAGCTTGCAGAAGGAAATGTCATTCAGGTGGCGGCAGAGAATCAGGTGAGAGGAGCCATCGAAAAGGTCTATAAAATCGCAAAGGAAGGGATCAGCCTTTCACCTGAGGAATTTCAAAATAGCACAAAAGAAGAGCAGCTAAGGGTTTTTACGCAATTTGCAGGCGGTCTGATTGACCAGTTCGGCAGTTATGTTGAAAACGGCGAAATTGATCTTTTGAAGGATGGCGTTTCTTTTAGACAAGTTGATCTTTACTTATCAGATGGGGAATTCAGGGAATTTGTTCACAACTTGAAAAAGGCTTTTGAGCAAGCTGGAGGATATGGACCGCGGAAAGATAGAAAAAAACGGACAATCGCGACCATTATCATTCCTGAAGGCGAGAAGGGGAGAAAACAGGATGAATAGCAGATGGAATGAGGAGGAAGTATCCATTCATGGCAAAGTAAAGCTTGCGGGAACGGTTTCCAGACCGGAAAAACCAGAAGGGAACATTCCAGCCATCTTGATCGTTCCAGGTACAGGGGACAGTGACAGAGACGGAAACAGCAGCAAGCTGAAAATGAATATTTACAAGGAATTAGCCGAGGCAGCTGCCAAAATGGGCTGTGCTGTTCTTCGATATGACAAGCGCGGCTCTTATCAAAGTGAAGGCGATCCTTTCCGGAGGGGGATGCACGATCTTGTAGAGGATGCCGCCGTTTGCCTGAAGTTTTTAAAGGAGCTGCCATATGTAGATAAAGAAAGAGTTTATATACTGGGGCACAGTGAAGGAGCTTTGCTTGCTCCTGCTATAAATAAAAGAGAGTCAGCAGCAGGACTTGTATTGCTTTGCGGAGGAGCGATCGGGATGACAGAGGTGTCTGAATGGCAGCGGGAATTCGGATATAAGGCCCTGGCTGAATTGAAGGGGTTGAAAGGGTGGCTCATTAAGAAGCTTCGTCTTGTCGAAACAGCTAAAAAGAAGAATGATAAATTGATTGCCAAGATGCTTCAATCTGATAAAGAGGTCATGAGGCTGGCTGGAAGAAAATTCCCCGCCAAATGGCTGCGGGAGCACGCGAGCTACGACCCATCAGAGGACTTTGCCGAACTTTCATGCCCGGTTTTAGTAGTAGGAGGAGAAAAGGATATTCAAGTGCCGGAGAAAGCCCTTTTTAAAGTGAAAGAGCTGGTGAAGGGTGAAACAGAAGTATCGATCATTCCGGAGATGACCCATATCTTGAAGAAATACAGCGGAAACATAACCCCCTTGAAGATTTTGAAGGTGTACAAGGAACAAAAAGAGCTGCCGCTGGCAGGAGAAATGCTGGAGTGTATTGAAAATTGGCTGTTAAAACAACCAAAATCCGAGGTGATCTAAATGGTCAGTGGTTCAGTAATCGCAGGCTACATTTTTTCGGGAATTCTTTCACTGCTTTTCCCAATCGCCGCATTTATTTATTTTAGAAAAAAAGAGAAAATACTCGTCAGGCCTGCTTTGACTGGGGTGCTCATTTTTGTCGTATTTGCCCTTGTGCTGGAAGCCGCTTTGAATTTTTATTTACTGAATGTAAACAAATCTACCGCATTTATAAAAACCAATCCTTATTATTTTGCCGGCTACGGGGCGCTTGCAGCAGGGGTTTTTGAGGAGACAGGGCGGTATGTGGCTTTTGCCTGGATGCTGAAGAAATTCCGGGAGCGAAGGGATGCGCTCGCATACGGCGCCGGACATGGCGGGATTGAGATGATCATCGTCGGCGCTTTCGCCTGTCTTCAATACATTGTGCTGTCTGGTGTGGTAAATTCAGGGGCGCTCGATGGCTGGAACCTGCCGGCAGATACGGCTCAGCAAATTAAGGTGAGCATGCTCGGCATTACAGCGGAAATGAGCTTTATGATGGGGATTGAGCGGGTACTCGCATTCTTTATTCAGCTTGCTCTGTCTCTGATGGTTTTCTATGGGGTTAAAAATAAGAAAATCGGCTACTTCTTTTTAGCCCTCCTGCTGCATACAGCGATAGACTTTGTGGTTGTGATCGGAACCGTTTTAAAATTCGGCACGTTTGTGAATGATTTGATTTTACTCGTTTTTGCGGTGCTTGCTGCTGTATATATCCGCAAAACAAAGGCGTGGAGCTCTGAAGAAAACCATCACCCTATTGAAATAGCAAAGTAAATGGAAACAGCCCACGAAATTCTTGGGCTGTTTTTCAATTAATCTATTTTTCCTGATGCTTTCCCGCCAAGAGGCACAAGGGTATGTATCCTCTCCATCCCTGCGATAACCGGCTTTGCTTTTGCAATCAGCGTTTGAGCCGCTTCCTGTGTGAGCGAAGCTTTATGCGCACTTTCATTTGCCCAAACCTCATAGACGAAAACAGCATTTGGATCATCTTCTGAGATGCTGACGTAGTAAATTTCACAGTCTTTCATTGTATTCATCGATCTTGCCGCTTCTAAAAGAATGTCAGCAAGCATTCCTCTCTGTCCTTCTTTTGCAATCAGCTTGCCGTATAAACCAAATTTCTCCATTCCCAAACCTCCTTTTGCTGGATTATTTCGTTATAACTGCCTTATTTCCTTCTAGCCTCTAGGAGCCCAGAGCATAACGGAGACGCCGATGATGCAGATGGCGGCGCCCGCCCAATCATAGAAATCAGGAGTTTTCTTATCCACAAGCCATCCCCAAAGAACAGCTAAGATAATAAAAACACCCCCATATGCGGCATAAACCCTGCCGAAAGAAGGAAAGTTTTGAAAAGTGGGGATAACGCCGTACAGCACAAGAATAATGCTGCCGGCAATGCCGAAGGACAGCGGTTTGGACTCCCTGAGCCAGAGCCAGACCAGATAGCCTCCGCCGATTTCAGCCAGTCCGGCGAGGATAAATAGCAAGATTGCTAGAAACATAAGAACCTCCTGTGGGTTGGTTGTGTACAGTATATCAATTAGGATGGAAAAAGTGGATTTAGAAATATTTAGATAATAGATAATTTAAATGCGGGAAAGAAGAAGGAGATTAAAGGATAAACTTCAGTAGTATTATGCTAAAAACGCTTTACCTCCAAGAGGGAGCCTATTATTTAGTCAGTTAGCTCAGAAAAATAGCATTCAAGATCGAAGGATTTTTTTCCAATACCGACAAAACTTAAGGCAAGAAGCCGGAAAAGAAACGTATTGCTTTTTAGCTCATCCTGACATCAGCTCTAAATCAAATTAAAGCCTGCCCACACTCGGGCAGGCTCTCTTTTTATAAAACGACCTCTATCTTATATTCCTTCAGCCAGCCATTGATCTGCAGGAGATAGTCAATCAGGCCGCGGGCATTTGTGCCTTTGACTCTTTCATTTGTACCGTCTGCGATCGACCGGATGATTTCCGTGTTGATGAGCGGCAGAATCGGTGATGAAGGATCATCGAGCACGTCAAGCATCCATTTGCTGATGCCTTTTAGATAAGCGTCATCCTTTGTGCTTGGGTAGGCGCTTTTTTTCCGGTTGCGGACATCATCAGGCAGAACCTCCTTGAAGGCACGGCGCAGGATGCCTTTTTCAATGTTGTCGACACTTTTGACTTCAAACGGGACGTTCCATAGATACTCGACAAGACGGTAGTCACAGAACGGCACGCGCACTTCAAAGCCTGTCATCATGCTGGCACGGTCTTTTCGGTCAAGCATGAACGGCAGGAAGCGGGTGATGAACAGGTATGACATTTGCCGCTGCTTTCGTTCGAGCTCGCTTTCGCCTTCCAAGAATGGAATTTCGCTAACAGCTTCCTGGAAGCGTCTTTTTTGGTATTCCTGCGGCTTCAGCTTCTCTTTGGCGTCATCTGAAAGAATTCTCGCGATTCCGCCAAGGTTTTTCAGCCAAGGGTAAATATCGGCATCAAGGTATTCCTCCTGGTGAAACCAGGGATAGCCTGAGAAAACCTCATCTGCTGACTCTCCTGAAAGGGCGACTGTTGCGTCTTTTTTCATCTCAACAAACAGGAGGTAGAGAGAGGTTTCTAGCTCACCGACGCCTGGCAGGTCGCGGGCGCGCATTGGAACAAGCAGGTTTTCAACGAGCTTGTCAGCCCCAAAAACGATGGAGTGATGATCGGTTCCGACATGCTCGGCTACTTTTTTCACCCATGGCTCATCAAGGTCGCGGCGAAGAAAGTCCTCTTCAAAATCCCGTTCATTGTTAACAAAATCAATCGAATAGGTGCTGAGCGTTTTGCCGTTTTGTTTATACTCTCTTCCTGCAAGCGCTGTCAGTCCGCTGGAATCAAGGCCGCCAGAGAGCATGGAGACGAGCGGCATGTCTGAAAGCAGCTGCCGTTTTACCGTGTCTTCCAATAAAGAGCGAATCGTCTGTTCCGTTGTTTCCAGGTCATCTTCGTGCTTTTTGCTTTTCAGCGTCCAATATTTCTGAACGTTCGTGTTTTCTTTTGTAAATGTCATATAGTGGCCGGCGCGGACTTCTTCCACGTCTTTAAAAACGCCGTTTCCAGGTGTGCGCATCGGTCCAAGGGCAAATACTTCTGCAAGGCCTTCGCGGTCAACCACAGCATCCACATCAGGATGAGCAAGCAGAACCTTTAATTCAGATCCGAAAATGATGGAGCTGCCGCGGCGGGCAAAGAACAGGGGCTTCACGCCAAGATGATCGCGGCCGAGCATCAGCTGTCCGCGCGCTTCATCCCAAATGCCGAAAGCGAAGATGCCGTTAAAGTGCTTCACGCAGTCTTCCTTCCATTCAAGATAAGCATGCAGCAGCACTTCTGTATCTGATGCTGTTTTAAAGGTGTGTCCTTTTTCTTCCAGTTCTTTTCGGAGCTCAAGGTAATTGTACAGTTCGCCATTGTATGTGAGAGCAATTGTCTTGCCGTCTTTTTCATAAAGCATCGGCTGGATTCCGCCTTCCGGATCAATAACGATGAGCCGGCGGTGTCCGAAGGCCGCTCTTTCTGAAAACCAGAAGCCGTCCGCGTCAGGTCCTCTATGAATAATAGAGTCTGTCATTTCTTTTAGTATTGGCTGCTGATTGGAAAGATCCTTTGACCAGTCAATCCATCCTGCAATTCCGCACATAATATTACCTTCTTTCTAGAATACTAGTCTCATTTTCGACTGAATGGCCGAGTTGGTCGAACTGCGGCGAAAAATTCGACCAAATTTATGATTTGGTCACATTCATTATGCTATACCCCTTCTTTTAAAAGTACAACTCCTGCCGGTTAAAATCATATATAAGACCTAAGCGGAAAGTAAATCCTGGGGGCGGATGGGAGGATTGCTTTTTTCAGGCTTGTTTGACGTTGCCAATAAGACTAGTATAATGAAAATTAAAATCATAAGACTATTGTCGGATAGGTGCGGATTGATTCAAATATGGACGGCAACGATAAGAAAACACGCATAACAGCAGCTGCCACGAAGCTTTTTTCGGCTAACGGGGTCCGAAATACAACCATTGGAGAAATCGCCAAAACAGCCGGAATCGGAAAAGGGACAATTTATTACTATTACAATGATAAGACGGAAATTTTGCTTGATTGCTATATGAAGCATATTAAAGTCACGAGGCAAAGGGCTTTCGAAAGAAGCAGTGAAGAGAAAGACCTGCTGTTCCGGATTGAAAAATTCCTCCGCTATATAAGTGAAGAAGCGAGGCATGATCCCTTTGTCGCTACCCTTGTAGCTGAATACAGAGAATATCGATTGGCTGAAATTGACCTCTGTTTCAAACACTCCGAAGAGGATGCAGTCCAGATATTATCCGCCATGGTCAAGAGCGGGATCGAACAGGGAAGCCTCAGCGATGTGCCGCTGCCCCTGACCGCCTTTTTGCTCGTCCGGATGATGCTTGCCTATAATCTGGACTATCAGAAGAATGAAAAAAGCGATGAAGAGTTTTTGAGCCTTTTGAAAAATATGCTGGAGAAAAAGCAGGATTGTTAAAAGGTTAGAGCCGCAGCTTATGGAAGCTGGGGCTCTTTTGATTTCGGTGCAGGACAGTGTTTGGACAGTAAGAGGAGCAAAATGGACAGTGAATCTTCAGTTTCCGCCAGTAAAAGGGTGAAAATGGACAGTAAAGTTATTAAAGCGGACAGTAAACTGGTTAAAATGGACAGTAAAGGAAATTCACGTGCTCCTGAATTGCGTCATCCAGCGGGAAAAAGCTTTTTTTAAAGAGCGAAAACAAATTTTATAAGAGCCGGATGAAAAAGAGCAAGACTTTAGTGAAGATCAGGCAGTTTGGTTCACTTTTATTGCTGTTCAAGCCGCTTCCGCATTTCAGTGGTCCAGCTCCAGCGGCTAGCCCGATCTGAGACGCTTCAGAAAAATCCAAAAAGTCAAACCCGGACTTTTCGGATTTTTCCTCCAGCGCTTGTCGGGGCTGAACGAGCCGCTTCCGCACTTCAATATTTCGTTACTCGAATAAAATATTTAACATAGTAAACAAAAAGTTTAAAATATTTTGAGCAAAGGGCTATTATAGTAGTAACTGAGGCTGTTTTTGGCTGGGATTTTTAAAACTTTAGAACGGGGAACGGTGTGGCTATGCATAAAGTGTCTGGTTTTTTAAAGCCTTACAGGCTGCATATGGGCGCTGCCTTGCTTTTGATGCTGGTGGAGCTTGGCGTTGAGCTTGTTCAGCCTTTGCTGATTGCGAAGATCATCAATGAGGGGATTTTAGCAAAAAATATGGATGTAGTGTTTACCTGGGGCTGGGTGATGGTTGGCATTTCTTTGTTTGCGTTTGCATCAGGGATCTCCAATTCGTTTCTGGCCAGTTTTTCGAGCCAGGGGTTTGCTTATGATATTAGAAAGAGCCTGTTTGGCAAAATCCAGAAGTATTCTTTTGCGAATTTAGATCATTATCAGGCATCATCCCTGATTACGAGGCTGACGAACGATGTAACGCAGATTCAGACGATGGTGTTTATGAGTTTGCGCATTATGCTGAGAGCGCCGCTGCTGGTTGTTTTTGGGACCGTGATGGCGCTTGTGATCGATGCGAAGCTTGCAGCTGTTCTGCTTGTGACGATCCCCTTGCTGCTGCTCTTTCTTTTATGGGTGCTCCGAATGGCAGGCGCCATGTTCCGGAAGGTGCAGGAGAATCTGGATCAGGTGAACGGGATCATGAGGGAGAATTTATCAGGCATCCGCCTCATTAAAGCGTTTTTGAACAGCGGACATGAGATCAGCCGGTTTACGGAATCGTCCGGGAAATTGAAAGACAGGACGATCAAGGTGCTGCAGCTGATCGAGACGTCAATGCCGATCTTGCTGTTTGTGATGAACGCTGGCATCATCGTGATTTTATGGCTTGGCAGCCATGAAGTCGCAAGCGGCAGCATGCTTGTCGGCGATGTAGTGGCGATTGTGAATTATGCGCTTCGGATGACGATGGCGCTGACGATGTTTTCCTTTATTATTATGAGTTTTTCTCGGACGAAAGCTTCTTCTGCACGTCTTCGCGAGGTGCTGAACGAGGAAGTGGATTTGTTTGATGCAGCAGATGTGAGGCAGGATGAAAAGATTGCCGCAGGGTCTGTTGTATTCGATAGAGTGTCCTTCAAATATCCTGGAGCAGATGAGTTTGTATTAAAGGACATTTCCTTTGAGGCGAAAGCCGGCAAAATGATCGCTGTTATGGGAGCGACCGGTTCAGGGAAAACCTCCCTTTTTCAGCTGATACCAAGGCTTTACGATCCTGCAGGAGGCAGCATTCACGTGGATGGGAAGGACATCCGCCAGTTCAGGCTGGAGGATTTAAGGAATCAGATTGGCTACGCACCGCAGGAAGCGATGCTTTTTTCAGGAAGCATCAGTGAAAATATTTCCTGGGGAAAAGAGGATGCTTCATTTGAGGAAATCAGGGAAGCGGCAGAAAGCGCCCAGATTCATGAAACGATTATGAAGCTTCCGGAACAGTATGATTCACCGCTTGGCCAGAGGGGAGTCAACCTTTCAGGCGGCCAGAAGCAGCGCCTTTCTGTTGCAAGGGCATTGGTTCGGAAGCCGAAGATTCTTCTGCTCGATGACAGCACGAGCGCTCTTGATTTGAAAACAGAAGGCAGACTGCTTGATGCGGTTCGAAAATATCAATCAACGATTTTTATCATTACTCAGAAAATCAGTACAGCGATGGAAGCGGACGATATTCTGCTGATGCAGGACGGCCAGCTTCTCGCACAGGGCAGCCATGAAGAGCTGCTGAAAGATTCGCCGCTATACAGGAAAATTTCTGATTCACAGGCTGGAAGGAGGGAAACCGTATGAGGCCGTCATTTCGCGGAGGGCGTGCAGGAGAGCAGAAAGAAAAGCAGCGGGCCAGTGACTGGACGGGGACTCTCGCCAGAATCTGGCGCTATCTTGCTGAAAGCAAAGGGATGCTGACCGTCGTCCTTTTGATGGTTCTTTTCAGCTCAGCCCTTGGGCTTCTTGGTCCCTTTTTAATCGGCTATGTGATTGACCGCCATATTGTGCCAAAAGAAACAAATGGACTGACAGGCCAGCTGCTGCTGTTAGCTGCCGTGTATTTCTTGTTTTCTTTAACAACATGGCTGCAAAATATCTGGATGGTGAGCATTGCCCAAAAAACAGTCTATAAAATGAGAACGCAGCTGTTTCAGCAGTTTCACAGGCTGTCGATTCCTTTTTTCGATAAGCGGCAGCATGGCGAGCTGATGAGCCGGGTGACAAATGATATTGATAACGTCAGCCAGACCCTGAACAGCTCCGCGATCCAGATTTTTTCAAGCGTTCTGACACTGATTGGCACAGTAGCAGTCATGCTCTGGCTAAGCCCGCTTCTGACCCTATTAACGATGATGATTATTCCGATCATGTTCTTTGGCATGAGATGGATTACGAACAGAACAGGCAGAATGTTTAAGAAGCAGCAGAAGAATTTGGGGGAATTGAACGGGTTTATTGAAGAAACCATTTCCGGACAGAAGATCATCAAAACATTTTCACAGGAAGACAGGGTCATCAAAAGATTTCAGGAGAAAAATGAGCAGCTCAGGGAAGCAGGGTACTGGGCGCAGACGTTTTCAGGCTTTATTCCAAAGCTGATGAACGTTTTGAATAACTTGAGCTTTGCCGTCATTGCAGGGGTAGGAGGATACCTTGCTCTGCATGGTTTTATTTCAATTGGAACCATTGTTGTTTTTACGGAGTATTCCAGGCAGTTTACGAGGCCGCTGAATGATCTGTCCAATCAGTTCAATACCCTGCTGTCAGCTGTTGCAGGGGCTGAGCGGGTATTTGAAATTTTGGATATGGAGGAAGAAGCAGCTGATGAAAAGAATGCCGGAGATGTTCAGTCGGTAAAAGGCGAAGTTCAGTTTCAGCATGTTTCCTTTTCCTATGAAGACACGCTGACGCTCCATGATATCAGTTTTAAGGTCCAGCCAGGTGAGACGGTTGCTTTTGTAGGGGCAACAGGTGCAGGAAAAACGACGATTACGAACCTTCTCTCCCGTTTTTACGATGCGCAGGAAGGAAGCATCCTGATTGATGGGAGGGAGATCCAGACCATCCGCCGGGAAAGTCTTCGCAGCCATATGGGCTTTGTCCTTCAGGATTCATTCTTGTTTCAGGGAACCATTAGGGAAAACATCCGCTACGGACGGCTGGATGCAGCAGATGAAGAGGTTGAACAGGCAGCTGTTCTTGCCAATGCCAGCAGCTTTATTGAAAAACTTCCCGATCAGTATGACACATTGCTGAAGCAGGAC
Source organism: Metabacillus kandeliae (assembly GCF_021166585.1). Taxonomy (GTDB): domain Bacteria; phylum Bacillota; class Bacilli; order Bacillales; family Bacillaceae; genus Metabacillus_B; species Metabacillus_B kandeliae. The sequence continues at coordinate 10,437 of NZ_JAJOZE010000002.1, read as the reverse complement.
GGAGGCGGCATCAGCCAGGGGCAAAAACAGCTGCTTTCGATCGCCAGAGCCATATTGTCTAAGCCTTCGATTTTGATTTTGGATGAAGCAACAAGCAGCATTGATACCATTACAGAAATGAATATTCAGGAGGCGCTGCAAAGGCTGATGGAGGGCAGAACAAGCTTTGTGATTGCCCACAGGCTGAATACGATCCAAAATGCAGACCACATTTTAGTGCTGGAAAATGGTGAAATCGCAGAGAGCGGAACACATGACACACTGCTTTCGAAAAAAGGCCATTACTATTCGCTTTACAATAGCCAGCTCGAGGAATTCAGTTCATAGCAGACAGACTTTCCCTTATGGTACAGTTAAGGCATCAATCCATTACGGAGGTGCAGCTGACGATGCGTTTAAAGGGGAAGAAAATCATTCAGCTTGTGAGCAATGAATTTGAAGATCTTGAGCTTTGGTATCCTGTTATGAGGATGAGGGAAGAAGGGGCTGAGGTTGTACTGGCTGCTGAAAAGTCCGGTGAAACCTATATCGGGAAGTACGGGGTGCCGGCTGTTTCCGATGCCGCCTTTTCTGACATTAACCCTGCAGAGTTTGATGGTATTCTAGTGCCAGGAGGCTGGGCGCCGGATAAACTCCGCCGCTATCCAGAGGTGCTGGACATGGTGCGCCACATGCACGAAGAGAAAAAGCCGATCGGCCAGATTTGCCACGCTGGCTGGGTGCTGATTTCGGCAGGAATTCTGGAAGGCGTGCAGGTTACAAGCACACCAGGCATAAAAGACGATATGACAAATGCAGGCGCCATTTGGCATGATGAAGCCGTTGTGACTGACGGCCATATTGTTTCAAGCAGACGCCCGCCGGATCTTCCGGAGTACGGGAAGGCTTTTGCTGATGTGCTGGCGGAAAGATAATAGAATTTCAGGAGACCGGTATTCTTTGGGATGCCGGTTTTTTAATGTGGAGAATGGGGGAGATAATCTCATTATCCTCTTAACTGGAGGAGGCAAAATTAACTTTTACAAAGAGATAATCCTTTTTTTCAAGAACACCCCAGCATCATATTCCCGGAACCAGGCTTCATATTCACCAAACTCGAGAGGATATTCCCGAAACCGGCAGTTATATTCACCAAACAGCCTTAAATATTCACCAACAGCCAGCTTCAGAGAATTCTGCAAGGATTTGAGTCTCAGCCTCTTAACTGGAGGAGCCAAAAACAACTTTTACACAGTGATAATCCATTTTTAAAAAACGGTCCTATCACATATTCCCGAACCCCGCCCTCTTTTTCCCGAATGGGAGGGAGAATTTCCCGAAACCGGCAGTTATATTCCCAAATCCAGCCCTTATTTTCCCGAAGTGCCGATTACAAAAAATCTGTCAACATCACTGTGCACATCTACAAAAACAAAGAATATTAAAAAAAGCTGATCCTCTCGGGATCAGCTTTAAGCTGCTTTTTGCCGCATTCTTGTGCCTTTTCTTAAAACATTTCCGTAATAAATCAGATAAAATGTCACCAGGAGAAAGAAGACTCCCGCTGTAAGCGGTGAGGAAAATTGGCTTTGAAGCTGCTCAGGAGACTGGGATGATTTTTCAATTGTATAAATCATCACCAGTCTTGTTACGATGCGGCTCAGAAAAAGAAACAGCACAATCGATTCAATCCAAATGTGCGTTCTGAAAAAAAGTCCGCCGGTTCTTTCTTCAAATTTGGTGTGGTCTATCGCGAGCTTTGCTAGAACGAGGCCTGCGATGACGCCTGCTGCATCAAGCAGAAGAGAAAACGGATGGGCTAAGCTTGCAAGCAGCACCATCACCCCGATCAATCCGAACAGGCACATTCTAAAGATGAGCCTTCTCTTTTTATAAGGCTGAAATCCGATAGAACGGCTGATTCTTCTGTACAAGATGAAACCAATGATTAAAACGGGCAGCAAAACAGTATATATGTCCGGCATTTTTTCACCCCTTTTGGAAAAATATTTCCTATTCATTATGTCACAGGTTTGTGCTGGACTGTAATAAAAATTAAGAATTCTTTCGCTTCTTTCCGATCATCAGCGACAGCTGCAGCATCGTGACAGGCAGCGAGCTTTTGCCGCGGATGGCCAGGTATTTCGGTTCCCATTCATCGGCGTATTTTTCTTTATATTTTCGGATGCCGGAAAATTGATAAAAAAACTGGCCGTGAACAAAGATCTTTGAAGCAATTCTTTCTCCGAGAAAAGCGTACTTTGTTCGGCCGACATTGGACAGCGGGGCCATTCCGAGGTTGAACCTCCTGTAGCCGGTTTCCTGTCCATGCAGCATGAGGGAAATCAGGATATAGTCCATCGTGCCGTTTGGCGCGTCTTTTACATGGCGCATCAAGTCGATCGAAAGGGTTTCCTTTTCATCATATACAGGCATAAGGGTGGCGAAGGCAGCGAGGCTTCCGTCAGGCCCTCTTAGCAGGGCAATCGGTGCCCGCTCGAAATAGTCCTTGTCAAAGAAGCCGAGCGAATAGCCTTTTTCGCTTTTGCCATCAAGCCAGTCATCTGAGACATGCTTCAATTCAGCCATCAAGGCGTCGCTGAATGGCGGCTCTATGATGGAAAAGGTGTATTCTTCCCGTTCAAATTTATTTTTCACCGCCCGCAGGGAAGCCTTTTTCTTCCCGGAAAGAGTAAATTCCGGCAGGTTTACATAGGCTTCTTCCCCGAGCTTGAAAAACTGGTAGCCGTTTTCGTGATAAAGCGGGAAATACTGTTTTTCGATTTGATAGAAAATCGGCGAGAAGCCGAATTCATCCGCGTAAATTTGAAACTCCTCAATGGCTTTTCCGATTTTCTCCGGATTGCCGATCGGATCCCCGAGAACAACGAGCTTGCTGCCAGCCCGTTTATACATCATCATCACCTCTTCATCTTTTGTCCAAAAGATGTCTTTGTCCTGCAGGAAAACAAGATGAGTCAGCACATTTCCGCGGTATTTTTTCAGAAATGCTTCTACTTTTTCTGTATCAATAAGAGCGGATTCTTTCGATTTTACGGTAAGAAGCCTGCTGCCGACTGTCAGAAAAAGAACAGCAATGATGATTCCGATAATGCTGCTGAACAGGAGCTCATCAGGCTTCATCACTAGAAGATCCTTCAGCTCAGCCGGAATGCGCTTATGTAAAAACGGCTGCTTTAAATAGCCGAAAAGAACATAAAAAAGGAGTGTGCCAAGCGTCATAAGCAGGATGGCGATCGAGCCCCATGAAAAGGGGTAAGTTTCCCGGTAGAATCGCTTTCTGGAAAACCAGAGAATCGCAGAGATGGCTAATAAGAATAAGGCTTCCTCATAGTCGAGCCCTTTTGAAAAGGTAAAGAGAGCTCCTGCAAGCAGCACGATAAGCGTCAGGGTATAGGCCCGCTTCACTTTATGCAGGACGCTTCTAGACAAAATCAAGAGGGCAATTCCTGCACCGACGGAAAGCTGATGAGAAAGGTGCAAAAAGGGTTCTGACAAAAGGTTTTCAGCAAACCGCAGACGCCCGAGCATCCCTGGTGTAGCCGCTGATAAAAGGAGAAGCGCTCCGCTCAGAAAAACAAGAGCTGCCAGGGCCCAGTGGCTGATATTGATTAAAAGCTGCTCTGGAACACCTGAATACCGCCGCCACGTTTTAAAGGCCTTTTCCCATTTTGTATTTTTCAAGGCGCCCTGTGTATAAGAAACAAGCTCTGTTGAAGCGAGCATCAGGCCGAGTATCCATGGAATCAGGTAATAGGAAATACGGTAAAAAATTAAAACAATAAGTACATCGCTTGCGGCAGCGCCGTAAAGCTCCATGCCGATCAGCATAATTAAATCAAAGGAGCCGATTCCGCCAGGCACCATGCTGATGACGCCGGCGATGGCAGCAGCAATAAAAATCGCGGCCAGATGCGGAAACGAAATGCCTGTTCCAAGCACTTCAGCAATGCCGTACATTGCTGCGAGAGCCAGCGACCACTCAACTAAGGATACAAGAATCATGCCGAAAAATGATCCCGCTTTTGGAGTGAACGGTATTTTGTCCGGCTGCTTCCGGTGCGAATACAGCCAAAAAATAATATAACCCGGCAAATAAGCTGCGATTCCCCATATGGCATACTTAAGCCAGATGTGCATCTCTAAAATCGGCTGTATGTTCACGAGATGCAAAATGGGCAGCCAGGCGAGAAGCGAAAGGCCTGTCAGCATTAACGGAGTCATCCAGATAACCGCCGCCATCAGCTTTCCGGTATCTGAGAAATAAGCTTTGTAAAACATTCCTCTTAAGCCCGCACCCGTGAAACCGCCGAATCCGAGCATATTATTAAAGGTATTCGCCATCCAGGAAATTTTAAACATTTTAGAAAGCGGAATGTTCATATTCAGCTGGCTTGAAAGGAGAAGATCATACAGGGACATGGTAGCTATCGCGATCAGTCCGAGAAAAATGATCAGCAGCAGCTGATCGGGAGAGAGTGTTTTTACCCTGATCAGGACATTGGCAATATCAATCTCTGCGATCTGCTTTTGGCCCTCCCAAATAATAAGGGAAAGCATGATGACAGGAACAGCTATTTTAATGATCCTCAGGATCCAGGATTTTCTTTCCATTACAACACTTCTTTCTTATAACAAAATGCTTGATTTTGAAGAAGGAATACGATTATTATTCCAGCAGTCTAAAACATTAATGTATCGGCTTTAAGCCTGCTTAGTCAAGGGGCGATCGCATAAACTTTCAGAAGCAGGATTCTGCTTGAGATTCAGCGCAGAAAATTCTATTATACTTATTTCTGCTAAAAAACTGGTAAATCCTGTTTTTCTTTCTGGAAAAGGATTGTTGGAGGAGAACCCCTGGTGATAAGATGAAGGAAAAAGAAGGAACCTCCAGGGGGAGTACAGTTGCTGAAATATATCCGCATTCTTATGTTTTTAATGATTTGCTATCTCTATTTTTCCACAGGGGAAAAGAGCAGTATCCCTCTTGAAATTTACCCTGTTATAGCTGCACTTATTTATACGGTCACTCATCTTTTTACATATACGGCTGCTTTTGAAAAGCATTTTCTGTTAATCACAGGAACAGATTTTGCTTTAACGGCAGTTTTCGGTTTTCTTTATCCCGGAACAACGCTTTATTTAATCCTGTTCGGCATTGTCGCCGTCACCGTGTTTTTGGGTACCTCTGATAAAAGAATTCTCACAACCTATTCCATCCTGTTTTTTCTTGTCTGGCTCTCTGTGATGACATACACAAAATTTATTTCAGCAGGGCCGGCTGACTTTCTTGATAACGTGATGACGCTTTTCTTTGTAGTCTTCAGCGCCCTTGTCGGCAGCCTGATTCAGAAGCTGACAGCGGCGAGAGAACAGCTGAACACCCAATATGATGAATTGACTTCTTCTCACGAAGCTCTTTCGATGGCACATGAAAAGCTCCATGATTATTCCAAGCAGGTGGAGGAGCTGACAATGACAAGAGAACGAAACCGGATGGCCCGTGAAATCCATGACACGGTCGGCCATAAAATGACGGCTCTCCTCGTGCAGATTGAGCTGGCGAAGGAATTTTTGAAATCAGCGCCTGAAAAGGCAGAAGAGACAATTGGAGTATGCGGAACCCTTGCCAGAACCGCGCTTGAGGAAATCCGCGTTTCAGTCAGGACCATTCATACAGATGAGGCTGAGCCGCATCTGCTTCCTTCTCTTCGCAAATTGATGGAGGATTTTTATAAAACAACAGGATTGGAAACCTCCTTTGAAGTAAAAGGGGATCCTGCTGCTATTCCCTCTTCCCTGCATGTGACCATTATTCGTGTTGTTCAGGAATCGCTGACGAATGCAAGAAGGCATGGCAATGCAAGCGGCTGCAATATATTGCTGTCCTGTTCGGAAGCATCCTTAAGGCTTGAGATCAAAGATAACGGAGCAGGCACAGGAGAGATTGATTATGGTTTTGGGTTAATCAATATGAAAGAACGGATGGAAGAGCATGGCGGAAATGTTTCTTTTGAAAGCGAGGCTGGCAGCGGTTTTAAGGTAACAGCTGAGTTTCCGCTGCTCGTGAAAAAATGGTCAGTAGGAGGAAACGGATGATTACGGTATTGATTGTGGATGATCAGCCATTAATGAGGGAAGGCCTTGCAACCCTTTTAAATATGAAAGATGGCATTTCTGTTGTGGGAAATGCAGCAGACGGCAAAGAGGCTTTTGAAAAAGCAAAGGAACTCGCACCTGATATCGTTTTGATGGATATCCGGATGCCTGGAACAAACGGGGTGGAAGGGACGCGTCTGATCAAAGAGCATCTGAAGGATGTGAAGGTGCTGATGCTGACAACCTTTTCCGACAGCGAGCTGATTTTTGAAGCACTGGAGGAAGGGGCAAGCGGCTATTTGCTGAAGGATATGCCGGCAGATGCCATCGTCCAGGCAATGGGAGCCGTTCAGGCAGGCGGACTTGTGCTGCCGCCGAATATAACGGGACAGATCCTGCAGGAATTGAAAAAAACAAGAGGCACTGAAACAGGCCTGAAGGAAGCTCCTGTGCCTGACGCGCTGCGCGACCTGACAGAGCGCGAAATTGAAGTGCTCAGGCAGATCGGATATGGCATGAGCAATAAAGAAATTGCGGGCGTTCTCTACATAACAGAAGGAACAGTGAAAAACCACGTATCCAACTTAATCAATAAGCTTGCGCTGCGGGACAGAACACAGGCAGCGATTTTCGCTGTCCGTTACGGCATCACTGTGTTTCCAGAGACATGACTTTCAGCATATGCGGCTATCTCTTAAGACCTCCAGGGGTCTTTTTTTTATGGCAATATTTCTCCCCTCAGGCAGATGGAAGGTTTTATCTTTTCTAATAAGATAAGGAGGAAGATAAACGAAGGAGTGAATGGAATGCTGGCCGTTCAGAATATAAAAAAATCATTCAATAAAAAAGAAGTGGTAAAAGGCGTCACCTTCTCAGTTGAAAAAGGGGAAGCATTCGGACTGCTGGGGCCGAATGGCGCAGGGAAATCCACAACCATTTCCATGATCTGCGGCTTGCTCGCTTCAGACTCAGGAGATATTTTAGTTGGCGGTGCATCTGTTAAAAGCAGCCCGTCTGAAATCAAAAAAAAGATCGGGATCGTGCCGCAGGAAATTGCACTTTATCCAACGATGTCTGCACGGGATAACTTGATTTTCTGGGGAAGAATGTACGGTCTCTCCCGTAAGGAGGCCAAGATCCGTTCTGAAGAGGTCTTAGAATACGTCGGCCTAAAAGACAAGGCAACGGAGAAGGTTGAAACCTTTTCAGGCGGCATGAAGCGCAGGATTAATATCGGTGCTGCCCTCATGCACGAACCGGAGCTCCTGATCATGGATGAACCGACCGTCGGAATTGATCCTCAGTCCAGAAATCATATTTTAGAAACGGTAAAAGAGTTAAATCAAAAAGGAATGACCGTGATCTACACAAGCCATTACATGGAGGAAGTTGAATTCTTGTGCGAGCGGATCGGCATCATTGACCAGGGAAAGGTGATCGCTCTTGGCACAAGAAGCGACCTCTGCAGCAGGCTTGCAGGAGGAACAGTCGTAAAAATCGGCCTGAGCCAATTCTCGGATAGCTTGGTCGCTGAGCTGAACAAGCTTGATTTTATAGAGAAAATTATCAGTGACCGCGATGAAGCAAGACTTGAGATTTATGTGAGCAGCAAGGGGAATGCGGCAGCAAAAATTATCTCCGCCGCTTCTGCGCAGGGGCTTCTGGTGCAGTCACTCGAGCTGCAGGAGCCGAACCTAGAAACATTATTTTTGCAGCTGACAGGACGCTCACTGCGCGATTAAGAGGAGGAACCAGGAATGAAAAGCTTGATTGTAGCCGCTAAGGATTTCAAAATCCGTTTTACCGACAGACGCGGGTTTATTATGATGATTTGTCTGCCGCTTCTGCTGACCGCGATTTTAGGGAGCGCCCTTGGATCGGTTCTCAGCGGGAGTGATAATCTCCCGACTACGGTAATTGCACTGGTCAAGGAAGGCAATGATCCATTGACCTCTGTTTTTGAAAAAGAAGTGCTGAAAAGCAAGGATTTATCCAAGTTTGTTTCAGTAAGAGAGGCAGCCGGCAAAGCAGCTATGGAAAAAGACATACAAAAAGGGAATGCAGACGCAGGCATGATCATCCCTGAAGGCTGGAGCCGGGATTTGAAGAACGGCAATCTGAAAGAGCTGAAGGTGTATACAAAGCCCGGCGAAGAAATCAAAGGAAACATCGCGGCTTCGATTGCCGAATCCTTTACAGGCAGAGTGAGCACAATGGCCAAAGCGCAAAAGCTTGTAATTGAGGATCTTTCCGCTTCAGCGGCCGTTTCCTCAGGCAAGCTTGACATGAAAGCGGCTGCCGGTGAGATCAGCGGGGAATTAAGCGGGACAGCGGAAAAAGACATGGCCATCGGGGACTACACAACAGGAAAAAAATCTGTCACAGCGATGCAGTATTATGCAGCGGGGATGGCTGTGATGTTCCTTCTCTATAATGCCGTGAACGGAGCGAAATCAATTCTCCAGGAAAGAGAAACGGAAACGCTGGCAAGGCTGATGATGGCACCTGCCGGGAGAATATCCATATTGCTTGGGAAATTTTACGGCACCATGTTTTTCGCCATCATCCAGTTTTGCTTGTTCCTAACAGCCACTCATCTCTTCTTTGGAGTAGATTGGGGAGAAAACCTTGCACAGGTATTTGCCATTGGCATTTCGTACGCGGTCGCTGTAGCAGGTTTATCAATGATTCTTGCTTCTGTCATCTCCAGTGTAAAAGCTGCCGACATGGTCTCAAGCGTTGGGGTGCAGATTCTCGCCGTGCTTGGCGGCTCAATGGTCCCGCTCGCAGCTTTTCCTGAAATCATGCAGCAAATCTCAAATTTTGCGCCAAACAAATGGGCGCTGTCAAGCCTTCTTGACATTATGTCAGGAACTGCATGGAGTGCACTTGCTGCACCGATCTTGATACTCGCTGGCATAGGCCTGGTTTCCGTTACTATCGGAACATGGCGTCTGAAGGCACGATAAGGAGGAAGCCCAAATGAAAAAAATATGGTCACTTTGCTCATTTGAAATGATGAGACTTTTGAAAAAACCGAGAAGCTATGTGCTGATGCTGGCTCTCCCGCTCCTGTTCACCATGCTGTTTGGCGGCCTGCTTGGAGGGGAAGGCAGCACGAAAATTCAACTGCTGATTTCAGACAGTGATCACACTGCTTTGTCGAAAGCGTATATTGATGTACTGAATAAAGACAATGAGCTTTTTAACTTCCAGCAGGCTGAAGCGAAAGCAGCTGAGGAGCAGCTGAAGGAGAAAAAAATATCCGGGGTGATCCGCATTCCAGAAGGCTTTCAGGAAGGGATAATGGATGGCAGCGCCCCGGCTGTAGCGATTGAGCATATACCTGATTTCACATCAAGTGCAGCTGTCAGGCAGCAGCTGTCGGAAAAACTGAATAAAATCAGCATCGAAGCAAAGGCTGCCGCGACATGGAGCAGCTACAGCGGAGAAAATTGGCAAGGAATGTTTGAGAAAATCAATAAAGAAACAGGCGCTTCATCAGGTGCAGCAAAAGAGCAGATCTCCTCTGACGGACAGCCTAAAACGATGAGCGGCATTACTTCAAGAGCCGCAGGCTTTTCGATCATGTTCGTCATGATGATGCTGATGAGTGTCACGGGAACGATATTAGAAGCGAAGAAAAATGGTGTTTGGTACAGAATGCTTTCCACACCGGCATCTAAATTTGAGATTTCATGCGGCTACCTGCTGTCCTTCTTTCTGATCGGCTGGGTGCAGTTCGGCATGCTGATGGCAGCGACCCATTTCCTGCTCGGTATAAGCTGGGGAAATCCGCTCGCAGCCTTTATCCTCGTATCTGCCCTGCTTCTTGCCATTGTCGGCCTTGGCCTTCTCATTGCAGGAGTAGTGAAAACAACGGAGCAGCAATCCTCCATGGGAACCTTGATCGTCATTTCCACCTGCATGATCAGCGGAGTCTACTGGCCGATTGAAATAGAACCGGCTTTCATGCAGAAAATCGCTGAATTCCTTCCGCAGACATGGGCCATGAGAGGCTTCACAGAACTGATCGCAAACGGCGGCACACTCGCAGACATCACAGCAAGCATCGGCATCCTGACCTTGTTTGCAGCAGGTTTTCTGGCAGCGGGTGTTTCTAGGATTAGGTATGAATAGAAAAGCGGAGGCCGCTCGTTCAGCCCCGACAAGCTCTGGAGGAAAATTCCGAAAAGTCCGGTCTTAGACTTTTAGGGATTTTTCGAAGCGACTCGAGGGGCTAGCGGCAGGAGCTGGACAATACCGAAAAGCGCAAGCGGCTCGTTCAGCCCCGACAAGCACAAAAACAGCACCATCCCTTCAAGGGAGGTGCTGTTT
>NZ_JAJOZE010000019.1 GCF_021166585.1 Metabacillus kandeliae | reverse complement strand
AAAGCCGGCATCTGCCGGCTTTTCGTTTATTTTCTCTTAGCATGCTTGCGCATATCGATAGCAACCGCAAGGATAATGATGGCGCCTTTTACAATAAACTGAATATATGGTGTTACACCAAGGAAAGCAAGTCCGTAGCTGATAATCTGGAAGATGAGAACGCCTGTAATAACGCCTGGCACTGTTCCGATCCCGCCTGATAGAGAAACGCCTCCCACAACACATGCTGCGATCGCATCAAGCTCGTACATGTTACCGGTGTTGTTCGTTGCAGAACCGACGCGTCCCGCTTCAAGGGCACCTGAGAAACCATACAGAAGGCCTGCAATAGTATAGATGATAAGCAGGTTTCTTGTTACGTTAACTCCAGATACTTTTGCAGCTTCGGGATTTCCGCCGATGGCGTACATGTTTTTTCCAAGCTGTGTTTTATTCCAGATCACCCAGATAATCACAGAAACAATGATCGCATAAATCACGAGATAAGGAATTTCATAGCTTCCAATCGGAATGCCGCGCTGAGCAAAGGTAGTGAATTTTGTGCTCAAGCCGCCGATTGGCTGTGCGCCGTATGGCGGGCGGTCAAAGTAAATGGAGGTCAAGCCGTACACGGTGATCATCATGCCAAGAGTGGCAATGAAAGGCGGAACGTGAAGCTTTGTCACAATCAGGCCGTTTACAGTACCGATAAGACCTGTCACAACCATTGCGATAAGGATCGGCACAAATACCGGCAGCTCTGGCAGATGCGGATACATTCTATAGGCATAATCTGTTGCCTGCAGCATGGAAGCAGAGATAACGGCAGCAAGGCCGACCATGCGTCCGGCTGAAAGGTCCGTTCCGAAGGTGATAAGGATTCCAGCCACCCCTAGAGCAATAATAATGCGGGAAGAAGACTGGCTGAGAATGTTCAAAAAGTTGGTAACAGATAAAAAGTCTGGTGATGCGATCACAATTCCAATCACAAGCAGAAGCAAAACGACGTAGATGACGTTATCAATCAGCCATTTTGTTATATTCGATCTTTTAGTTGCTTCATTATTCATTTGCTGTTCCTCCCTAGTACATCGCTGCAAAGCGCATGATTTCTTCCTGTGTTGCCGTCTTAGTCTCGACAACCCCTGCAGCTCTGCCGTTGCTCATGACAAGGATGCGGTCAGTGATGCCAAGGAGTTCCGGCATTTCAGATGAAATCATAATGATGCCTTTTCCTTCTGCAGCCAGTTCATTGATTAGCTGATAGATTTCAAATTTGGCCCCAACGTCAATTCCGCGGGTTGGTTCATCAAGCAGAAGAATCTCAGGACGCGTCAGCAGCCAGCGGCCGATGATCACTTTTTGCTGATTTCCGCCTGATAGGCTTCCGATTGGCGTTTTAACAGATGGCGTCCGGACTCTCATGGAATCCACCACCCATTTTGCATCTTCTCCCACCTTTTTATCAGAGAGAAAACCGCCCTTCGCACGGTACTTTTTCAAGTTGGAAATAATGGAGTTGAAGCTGACGCTGAGCTCTGGGAAAATCCCTGTGCTTCTGCGCTCCTCCGTCACAAGGGCAAATCCGTTTCTGATTGCATGCTGAGGAGAAGGGTTTTGGATTTCTTTTCCGTGAAGCTCCATTGTTCCGGATTCCAGTCCCCTGATGCCGAACATCGCTTCGACAATCTCTGTGCGCTTGGAACCGACAAGTCCGGCAATACCCAGGATTTCGCCTTTTCTTAAATCAAAGCTGACATTTTGAAAGCCCGGCTGCGTCAGAGCGGTAAAGTCTTTTACTTTTAAGATGACCTCTCCAGGATGGTTTTCTTTCGGAGGAAAGCGATGGGTTAGATCCCTTCCTACCATCAGTTTGATAATCTCTTCTGTTGTCAGCTCTGATGCCTCTTTTGTCGCAATGCTTTTCCCATCACGCATAATGGTTACTTCATCAGAAATCTTGAGAATTTCTTCCATTTTGTGAGAAATATAGATGATAGCTACGTTGTCGCTTTGCAGCTTCTTAATAATGCGGAACAGATGATCCACTTCTTTTTCTGTCAGTGAAGAAGTCGGTTCGTCCATCACAATAATCTTGGATTGATAAGATACCGCTTTGGCAATCTCAACCATCTGCATTTCTGAAACGGAGAGAGAGCTGACCTTTCGGCGGGGATCAATACTAATATCTAAATTTTTGAAAATAGCAGCTGTATCCTCGTACATTTTTTTCTCATCAATAAACAGCCCTTTTTTCGGATAGCGGCCCAGCCAAATATTGTCCATAACATTGCGCTGGCGCACCTGATTCAGCTCCTGATGCACCATGGAGACACCGCTCTCAAGAGCCTGCTTGGAAGTAGCAAACGCGACCTCCTGTCCTTCAAGCAGCACTTTTCCTTCATCCATGCTATAAATGCCGAAGAGGCATTTCATTAGGGTTGATTTGCCTGCGCCGTTTTCTCCCATCAAAGCATGAACACTGCCTGCCTTAACCTTTAAGGTCACATCCTGCAGCGCAATGACACCAGGAAACCGCTTTGTTAAATGAAGCATTTCCAATAAGTAAGGACTTTTCGTTACTGTCATCTGCGGACCTCCTTGCATACCACTTAAAAAATATGAGAGCACGGAAAGCCGTGCGTCTCATATTTTCGCCATTTGCTTTTTCTTATTTGTAAGCGTCTTTTCCAACTTGGATGTTGTCTTTCGTTACCTCAACATAAGGAACGCGGACAGAATGCATGTCGTCAAGCTTCCAGTCTGTTCCGTCTGTAACTTCTTTTCCATTCGCTGCGTTTGCGGCAAGCTGAACGGTTGCTGCCCCTTGGTTTTTCGCATCATTCAATATTGTACCGACCATTTTGCCTTTTTCGATCATTTCCAGTGCTTCCGGGATTGCGTCAACGCCTACAACAGGCATCACCTTATCGCCAGAGAAGTAGCCGGCTTTTTCAAGAGAAGAGATCGCACCAAGCGCCATGCCGTCGTTGTTGGCGATGACAAATTCGATTTTATCGCTGTATTTTGCAAGCCATGCATCCATTTTTTCCGTTGCTTTTGTTGCATCCCACATTGCTGTATCCATTGCAAGCTCTTCAACGTCAACGCCTTGCTCTTTCAAAGTGTCGACAACGAATTTTGTTCTTGCTTCAGCATCTGGATGTCCAGGCTCGCCCTTTAGAAGCACATATTGGATTTTGCCGTCTTTGTTTTTATCCCATTTATCTTTGTTTGCATTCCAAAGCTTTGCAATCATTTTTCCCTGGATCACGCCTGCTTCAGAAGAAGTTGTTCCAACGTAGTAAGCTTTATCATAGCTTTTCATAACAGAAGCATCAGGCTCTTTGTTAAAGAAGATGACTGGCAGATTCTTTGGTTTTGCTTTATCAATAACAGTGGAAGCTGCTTTTGGATCAACAAGGTTGATCGCAAGAGACTTGGCGCCTTTCGCAATAACCGTATCAATCTGTTCCATTTGTTTTGCCTGGTCATTCTGAGAGTCGTTCAGCAATAATTTTGCCTTGCCCTTTGCTGAAGTTTCCATTGCACGGCGTACATAGGACATGAAGTTATCATCATACTTGTAGATTGTAGCGCCTACAGTAGGCTCCCCTGAACCTCCGCCTGAACCGCTTGTTGAATTGCTGCATCCTGCCGCAAGCATCAATGCAGAAGCTACGGATAATGACAGAATGAACCCCTTTTTGATCTTAGCCATTTACTCAATCCCCTTTGACATAATATAAATGCTCAGATGTAAGCCTTTCCTGAAAGCGCTTAATCTGAGATTATTTTACAAGTTTAGTAAATATAAAACAACTGTTTTTTAATAATTTTATAAAAATACTGATAATTAAGACTCATATTTGGGTAAATTACTAAGTTGCAGCCTTGTTAAAACGGGGTAATTGGTTGGGTTTTAAAAATAAATTTGAAAGCGCTTTATTTTTATATGGAAACTCTTTGGCAAAGATAGTAAAATCTTTACTAAAGCAGTTTAGTAAATAAATAGGAAGGCTGCTGTAAGCGGCCATGTATGCAAGGGCAGGTGAAAGAGATTTTGGCGACTCTTAAAGATATAGCAAAAAAAGCGGGAGTTTCGCCCGCAACCGTTTCAAGAGTGCTGAATGAGGATGAAAATTTATCTGTTACAGCTGAAACAAAGGAACGAATCCTGGCTGCTGCAGAAAAGCTCGGCTATCAGAAGGAAAGGCAGTACAGCCGAAATAAGGCAAAACACTGTTTAAATATAGGATTATATTATTGGTACTCCAAGCATCAGGAGATTGCCGATCCTTACTACCATTCAATCAGACTTGGAATTGAAAAAGCCTGCTTCAGCAAAGGAATCAACCTTGTAAAACTATATAAGGAAAATAATGAGTTCAAAAGCCATTTCAACGGCCCGCTTCAGGGAGTGATCGCTGCCGGGAAATACAGCAAGGAAGACATCTGCCGATTTCAGCAGCTGTCATCAAGCTTTGTGCTCGTAGATTATTTTATCTCAAGAGAGATTGACTGCATTGTGCCTGATTTCCGCTCAGCTGTTGAAGATTCTCTTGACTATTTATTGGAAAATGGACATCAGACGATAGGGTTTATCGGCGGAAGGGAGTATGCAGCTAACGGCGAAACCATTTATGACAGACGCGAGAAAATCTTTTATGAATATATGACATTAAAAAATCTCTACCGACAAGAAAACGTTCATATCGGCGGCTTTACAGCAGAGGACGGATTTACGCTGATGGAAAAAGCTCTTGAAACGGAGACGAAGCCTACTGCCTTTTTTGTTGCAAGCGATTCAATGGCCATTGGAGCGCTCAGAGCGCTCCATGAAAAGGGAATACGGGTGCCTGAGGATATCTCAATCGTCAGCTTCAATGATATTGAATTAGCCCGGCATGTTCATCCGCCGCTCACAACAGTCCGCGTGCCAACCGAGTTTATGGGAGAGGCGGCAGTGGACCTGCTGCTGGAGCAGATCTCATCAAACAGAACGATAGCGAAACAGATTGTTGTGCCGTGCACACTGATTGAAAGGGGCAGCTCTGGTAAAGCTGGAAAGAAGGAGAAAGTATAGGATAAAAAAGGCCAAATCCCCTTGCCGGGCTTTGGCCTTTTATCTATTAGTCCAAAGTTTTCAAAGTTCTCAAGCTTCATTACAGCACCTCCAGCGGACCTTGTTTCCTCTATTATAATAAGAAAAGCATACCAATAAATTTTCAGATAACATTGAATTTTTAGTTTAATAGGTTTATAATCAACTATCATTTAACTAAGTGAAGCATTGAAAGGAGAGAGACAATGAATGTACTAGGAAGAATCAGCCAATTTGCGGGGAAGACCTTTATTATTTGGATTCTCTTGTTTGGCCTTATCAGCTTTTTTGCACCGCAGGGCTTTCTTTGGATTAAGCCGTATGTCTCCATCCTGCTTGGAGTGATCATGTTCGGTATGGGCATGACGCTGTCGATGAGTGATTTTAAAGAAGTGGGGAAAAATCCGAAAAGCGTGCTGATCGGCGTCGCCGCACACTATATCATCATGCCGGGAGTTGCCTATCTGCTTGCAGTGCTTTTTCATCTTCCAAAGGAATTGGCCATCGGCGTCATCCTTGTCGGCTGCTGTCCAAGCGGAACGGCTTCAAACGTGATGACGTTCCTTGCAAAAGGGGATACGGCCCTGGCCGTATCAGTCGCATCTGTATCTACTGTGCTGGCGCCGATCCTGACGCCTGCGATTATCTATCTGCTTGCAAGTTCCTGGCTTCAGGTTGATGCGGGAAAAATGTTTATTGAAGTGCTGGAAGTCATTCTGGTGCCGATTATCCTCGGCCTGCTTGTTCAATATTTCTTCAGGCGCCACGTAAAAGAAGCTGTCAAAGTCATGCCGCTCGTATCAGTTGTCGCGATTGTGGTCATTGTTACCTCTGTTATTGCCGGCAGCCATGACATGATTGTGCAATCCGGCCTTCTTGTACTTGGCGTCGTAGTGCTGCACAACGTCATTGGTTTTGCCCTCGGTTTTTTGGCAGCCCGACTTTGCGGCTTAAGCTACGAAGCCCAAAAAGCCATCACATTCGAAGTCGGCATGCAGAACTCAGGGCTTGGCGCGACACTTGCCATGACCCACTTTTCTCCGGCAGCAGCCGTACCAAGCGCTATTTTCAGCTTTTGGCACAACGTATCAGGCCCGCTCCTGGCAACCTATTGGGCTTCCCGGCAGGCTAAAAAGGAAAAGCGAAAAAATGACGTTCCAAAGGCGATCTCTAAGTTTTCATAATAAAAAAACGGCCTGCATAAGGCCGTTTTTTTATTGAAAAATTTCATCTATGATTTTAATCTCTTCTTCTGTTAACTGCACATCAAGCGTTTTTAAGTTCTGGGTAACCTGCTCAGGCTTTTTCGCCCCTGGAATTAAAGCATCAATGGAATCCTGCCTCAAATACCAGGCGAGCACAACATGCGCCGTTTCTGCGCCTTTTGCCTCGGCAATTTCTTTTACCTTGTCCACCTTCTCAAGGTTTTTAATAAACGCTTCGCCCTGGAAAAGAGGATTTTTTGCTCTTCCATCATTAAATGTCGTATCCTTCGTATATTTTCCGCCAAGAAGGCCGGCAGCGAGCGGAAAATACGGAACAAACGATATGCCGTTCTCTGCTGTATAAGGGAGAAGATCCTTTTCCGCTTCCCGCTTGAACAAATTGTACTCAGACTGAAGAACATCAACATAGCCATCCTTGTTTGCTTCCTTCAGCTGTTGAATTGAAAAGTTGGAAACTCCGATGGCCTTAATCTTTCCGGCATCCTTCAGTTCCTTCAAGGCGCCGACAGCCTCTGCCTTCGGTGTATCTTCATCAGGGAAATGGATGTAGAAAAGATCAATATAATCTGTCTGCAGGCGTTTCAAACTGCTCTCAACCGCATCTTTTAAAAATGCTGGAGAATTATCCATTTTCACAGTGCCATTGACGATTTTATGAGATCCCTTAGTCGCAATAACGAGATTGCCGCGTCCGCCCTTCTCCTTCACCACTTCTCCAATCAGTTCCTCAGAACGCTCAGGTCCATAAATGAAAGCCGTATCCAAAAAATTAATGCCAGCCTCAATGGCTGTGCGCACAACATCCCTTCCTGTTTCCTCATTAAGATTTGGATAAATGTTATGGCCGCCGACAGCGTTCGTCCCTAATCCGATTGGGTTAACAGTAAGATCTGATTTACCTAAAGCTGCTTGGTTTGGCAATTGAGCTTCACTCCTTTTTTGGGGATGGTTTTATGATAGCAGAGCGGGCGGCGGTGTGAGAAATACTGTGTTTTGGGAAACTGCACTAATAGGGACGTGGGGCAGCTTCTCATTATTGCTCAAACCCTTGCTGGTAACTTGTAACCGGCCGTTCGGGAAAATAAAGGGCTTTTTTGAGAAAATAACAGCCGGTTTCGGGAAAATGTCCGCTCAGTTCGGGAATATGGTGCTGGGTTTCGGGAATATGACGCGGTGCAGAGTTCAGAAAAAGTCTTTTCCCTTTATAAAAATGAATTATGCCGCCTCAAATAAGAAGCGAGATTCAGGGTATTGCTCAAAACCTTGTTTGGCACTTAGCAGCTGGCCGTTCGGGAAAATGAAGGGCTTTTTTGAGAATATAACAGCCGGTTTCGGGAAATTGTCCGCTCCATTCGGGAATATGGAGTTGAGTTTCGGGAATATGACGCGGTGCAAAGGTCAGAAAAAGTCTTTTCTCTTTGTAATAGTGAATTTTGCCGCTCTAAGTATGGAGTAAGATTCAGGGTATTGCTCAAAACCTTGCCTTGCACTTAGTAACCGGCCCTTCGGGAAAATAGAGTCCTTTTTTGAGAATATAACAGCCGGTTTCGGGAAAATGCCCGCTCTATTTGGGAATATGGAGCTGGGTTTCGGGAATATGACGTGGTGCAGATTTCAGAAAAAAGGACAGACACTTCCAGCCCGGTGTCTGTCCTTTTTATTTGATCTGTATGTTTTATTCTCCTTCAACCCAAACGGAAACACTTCCGCCATTTACAGGGAACACTCCAAATCCATCTTCTTCAATTTCAACCGTATCCTGGCGGTTGCCTGTGCAGTCTTCCCATACTTGGCCAGCTCTTTCTTCGCCGACGAACATCCGCTTTTCACCTTCATCGCCGTTTGATAGGACAACAGCGCAGCCGGATTTTTCGAATTCTTCTGTTCCGCGTCTAACCCAGCCAATTGTATTCGGGTGATCGAAATAATCGTCCTGCTCGCCGTAAGCATGGTGGTAGCGGGCGTGCAGAAGGGGATCGATCGCTTCTTTTTTGCCGTCAATCGGATATTCCCCTTGTAAGCCGTAATAATCTCCATAGAAAACAACAGGATAACCGTCTCTTCTTAGAAGAATGAGAGCATACGCGCTTTGCTTGAACCAGTCCTCAACCCACGATTCCAGTGATTCGCCTGGCTGAGAATCATGATTATCAACAAAAGTAACTGCATTTAATGGATGTGAGCTGACAAGTGTATCATCAAAGATCGTGGAGAGATCAAAGTCTTTGCCTGCCTGAGATGCTTCATGCAGCTTATAGTGAAGGGTAACGTCGAAAATATCAATTTGATAGTCTACCGTGTCAAGGAATTCCTGGCATGCTTCAAGCTGGGTGTTCCAGAACTCTCCGACCATATAAAAATTTTCGCCGCAGTGTTCTTTCATCGTGTTGGCGAATTCACGGATGAAATTGTGATTGATGTGTTTGATGGCATCCAATCGGTAGCCGTTCAAGTCAAGCGTTGTGGCCATCCATTTTCCCCACTCAAGCATTTGCTCTTTAACTTCAGGGTGATCATAGTCAATGTTGGCAAACATAAGATAGTCATAGTTTCCGAATTCATCATCCACATTTTCGTTCCAGTCTTTGTTTTCCCCAACAATCCGGAACACACCGGTTTTACCGGTTTTTTTGTCATAGTCTGTGCCGTTGAAATGGGTATGATTCCATTTAAAATCAGAGTATTTTCCTTTTCTGCCTGGAAAAGTGAATTTTGTCCAGCCTTCTATTTCAAAGGGTTCAGAAATCTCTTCTTCTCTGTTTTCAGGATTTACTTCTATAACTTCAAATACTTCTGTTTCGTCTGCTGCTGCTTTATGGTTCATCACAACATCTGCATAGACACAGATTCCTTCTTCGTGACATGCTTCAATTGCTTCAACCAGTTGCTGCTTTGTACCGTATTTAGTCCGTACGGTTCCTTTTTGGTCGAATTCTCCAAGATCGTACAGATCATATATGCCATACCCAGTATCATCCTGGGCTTGTCCTTTAGTTGCAGGGGGGATCCAAACAGAATCTATGCCGTTTTCCTTCATTTCTTTTGCTCTTTCTTTCAGACGGTCCCAGTGCTTCCCATCCTGTTCGACATACCACTCGAAAAATTGCATCATTGTATGATTCCGTTCCATCCTCGTGCTCCCCCTAGAATTTGATTTTCATAGAAATAGAGTTCTAATGGTTTATATCACTAGGAGGAACTTCCTAAACCTATAAAAGAAGAGAAAGCGCTTGCTTCCTCTTCTTTTTATTCAATGCTGTTAAATTTGCAGCTGCAGAGTCTCCCTCTGCCTAAAAACCATCAATTAAGCGATGGATGCGCCGACCAGTGACTCTGGTGATTGACCGAGTGAAAGGCGGCTGATTTTTGTATATCCGCAGCTGTTTGTTAAAATATTTTGCAGCTTTTTAAAGTTTGCATCAGCAGTCAGTTTTGCTACTTCGTTTTCATATAAAGCTATAATGGAAGGCTTCACACCGTTAGGGCGGCAAAGTTCCGCCTCGTTTCCAGTTAGAAGACAGCCCATATAGCTGTATTTAAATTGAAATTGTCTTGTAAGGTTAACGATATGCATCCATTTTTGGAAAAGCACAGGTTCGTTTTTGCTGATTTCTTCCAAAGAAGCTTTCAGGTTTTTTAATTCTTCAATGCTTGATACGGCTACCATTTTTTCTGCACTTCCTTTCAATCCCAAGGTTTGTTAAGATTAAGATTTTGCGCCAGTTCTTTGCTTTGTGTTCTTCTGAGCTTTCTCATTTCTGCTCTGGCTTTTGCTGTTTCAAAGATGAATTTTTCTTCATCTGTTTCTGGAATAACACCAGGCACTTCCAATGGTCGCTTGTTCTCATCAAGTGCTACAAATGTTAAAAAGGCTGTTGCGGCAATTCGGCGGTCACCGTTCATCATGTCTTCTGCAATAACCTTGCAGAAAATCTCCATAGACGTTCTGCCTGTATAAGAAACAAAGGATTCAATGCAGACAGAGTCTGTTTGATGGATCGGACATAAAAAGTCAATATGATCCGTTGAAGCTGTCACGCATTCCTTTGCTCTGGAATGCCGGCGAGCTGATAATGTCGCGGCACTGTCCAGTCTTTTCATCAGAACCCCTCCGAAAAGGGTGTTATAGTTATTTAAATCACAGGATAATACCTGATCTGTATTGATTATGCGGCTAACTTTCGTTTTAATTGGTTCCATTTAAGACCATATCCTTTCGCTGCACCAATTCATTACTGCAATAATTGTAGTATGGGATTTTTCGTAAGTACAATGGATAGTTTTTATTAGATCTATAGGGATAATCTATGTAAATGCTTACTTTTAATGATAGCGTTTACTTTTTGAATATAATAAAAAAACAGCCTGCGATCGCGGCTGTCAGTTGCTGAATTGTTCTTTTGTGAAGGATAGCCACTCTCTGGCTGCGTAAGAGAGATAGTGGTCTTTACGCCATATAATGGCGAGTTTCCAAGAGATGGACGGGTTTACAACCTTGATGGCTTTTACTTTTGTTGTTAAGTGATTACATATGCTTGCCGGGAGCAGGGTAACACCAAGCTTGCAGGCAACCATTTCTGCGATAAAATCCCATTGGGATGTTTCCGAAATGATGCGGGGGGTAAAACCTGCACTGATGCAGGAAGATAAAATCCGGTCATGAAGGGCAAAATCTTTATTAAAAAGAATAAATGATTCGTTTTTCAGCTCTTCCAAATTCACTTGTTCTTTATCAGCCAGGTGATGCCCCGGATGAACAATCAGCTTAAAATCTTCTTCTTCAAGCGGGAAGTAATCAAACAAACCTTCATTTGTCGGAAGCACAACAAGCCCGGCGTCCAATAAATCCTGACTAACTTCTTCTTCAATCTTCTTAGACCCTTCCTCTTCTAAATGGAAGTTGATATCATTGAATTTTTCATGAAAATCCCCCAAAAGCTTTGGAATAAAACTGGAATCTATAATAGGCGGGACACCGATGCGGACGACGCCTTTTTTCAAACTGAGCAGATCGTCGAGCTCCATTTCGAGACTGCGGAAGGCTTTGTTTATTGATAGAGCCTGCTCGTATATAACCTGTCCTGCATCTGTAAGCGTCAATTTCTTTCGTGAGCGCTTAAATAGCTGAACACCGAGCTCTTCTTCCAAGTTTTTGATCATTTTGCTGATTGTAGGCTGGGTTATGAAAAGATGTTCCGCTGCCTGGGTGAAGCTTTTAAAGCGGACGACTTCTATAAAATAGTGCAAGTGCTTGATATCCATTGGCTCACCCTTTTTACTTTATATGCTTGCATTGTCTCAAAAATTGACTAAAGATGCACGTTATGTTCTTTTGACATAAAATATGTCATTTTCATCATGATATAATAATAAAAAAGAAGACTAAGGAAGAAACGGGGAGTTGCAGATGAATTCAAACCTGACAGAGCACTTGAAAACGACAAAAAAGAATATTCGCAAGCAGCTGATCCAGTCGGTTTTCAACCAGTTTGATTCAGAACTGATGAAGCTTCCGGATAATCTTCGGCGGGCTAAATACCAAAAAATGAAGGAGAACCCTTTTCGGTTTTACAGGGGAAGTGCCTTTTTGTTTTATTTTGATATGGCCAATATTCCTTTTTCCTTTCATACCCCTTCTGAAAAGCCTGCATGGATTCAAGGGGACTTGCATTTTGAGAATTTCGGAGCATTTCAGAATGAGAGAGGCGAGCTTGTCTATGATGTGAATGATTTTGATGAAGGTTATTTGGGTTCTTATTTATACGATATTGTCAGGATGTGCGTCAGTATTGCACTGTATGGAGAATCTCTAGGTTTGGATGAGGAAGAGCAGAAGGGGAGAATCAGAGAGTTCCTCAGTTCTTACTATGCCCAGCTGGAACGGTATAGAGACAAAAAGGAATCCCCCTATACTTCTGACTTTTCCCGTGAAAATACAAAAGGTCCTGTTAAAAAGGTGCTGAAAAAGCTTGAAAAGCGGAAAGCTGATCATTTAATAAGCGGAATAACAGTTTTGAAAACAGGGAAAGACAGGCAGTTTATTAAATCGGAAGAAATTCAGCATATTTCTGAAGAATGCAAAGGAAAAATTTTGGAGGCTTGGCCTTCTTATATCTCCAGTATTTCCCCTGAATATAGAAAAGAGACTGGTTTTTATGAGGTGAAGGATTTGGCTGCCAAGAAAGGCTCTGGAACAGCTTCTATTGGTTTAGATAGGTACTATGCACTAATTGAAGGAGAAGGTGGAGAGGATAATGACCTTATTCTGGAAATTAAAGAAGTTCGTCCCCCTGTCCCTGGTTATTTCCTCCCCTTTCAGGACGATTTTTGGGAAGCATTTGCCCATCAGGGTAAACGGGTAGCTGCTACACAGCAGGCCATGCATCATTATGGCGATCCCTACCTAGGTTTTTTCACAGCAGATGGCAAAGAGTTTTATGTGAGAGAACGTTCCCCTTATAAAAAACGCATTAAGGCAAAACAACTGAAGGATACAGAGTGCTGGGATGACACCCTTGCTGTAATGGGAAGAATTACAGCAAAAATTCATTCCCGAGCTGATAAAGACATTGAGCAGGGGCTGCTCGATTATCACAGCGAAGAGGAAATTTTGAAAGCTATCGGCTCCCAGTTTGACATCTTTCAATCAGAACTGGTTTTTACGGCTATGACCTATAAGCGTCAGGTGATTCTTGATTATGAGATCTTTTGCAGCTGGCTTACAGAGAGTCAATCTTCTTAATAGTTTTGTGCTTCGCCCTGGCTATTTTAAGCCAGGGTGTTTTTTTAGCAGAGTGCTGTGAAGTTTGCTGATCATTTATAATCAACTTGCTAATTTTCACAAAAACTCGTTAAAAAGTTTCTGTTTACAAAAAAGTATACAAGAAAACAGATTGTATACAAAATGATTGCAAAATGTAAACATGTAAACAAAGACGTATGCATGTTGGTATTAAAGGATGTGTACAAATTTAGAAACATTGTATACATTTACCGTTTGATTGTTTACAATATTAGTAGGGTTGTATACATAAATGTTTGCGTCCATAGGCTTATTTCGAAATTTCTTATCAGTTGAGCCAGGAAAAACCCTGCCAGTCTCGAATCATATAATCTAAACTATTTAAAGAAGGGAAAGTTGAAAAATGACGAATTCAAGAATTGCTGCGGTAGATGTTGGAAACGACGCAGTGAAAGCCCTATTCGGAAAGCTTGATTCAGAGCTTTACATACCAAATGTCGTTGCAAGAGATTTAGAAGACAGACCTGTTATTGGAATTGAAGAACTAGATGAGAAGGACCCGCTGGAGAATATCCATATTCGTGTTCACTCCCCTGCCCTCACAGAGAATAATGTGATTTACCGGGTTGGAAGCCTTGCAACAAAGAGCAGCAATTCAACTGAGCTCGATCCAGGCAGCCACAAGTCAGAAGAAGACCAGACGCTTGTCATGCTTTTTGCCGCTCTTGCTCTTGATGCGGTGGACGAGAAAAAAGACAAAGGCTTCAGAAAAACAAACAATGTCATTGATGCCAACTACACACTTGGGACAGGCCTTCCGCTAAGAGAAGTGAAAGAAGGCAAGGATGTCGGCTACAGAGCTCAGCTCCTCGGATCTGTTCATCAAGTAGAATTTTTGGTCACACCAAAATATCAGGGACTGAAAGTAAACATTAAATTTGACGAAGTAAAAGTATATCCGGAAGGCTTTGCGGCCTATATTAATCTCGTCATGGATAATGACTTGAACATCATTAATAAAGACCTGATTGACAAGCGCATCCTGATTCAGGATATCGGCGGCCTTTCTACAGATATCGCGGTAATCCGCAACAGAAATGTAGATGACGACAAAGCACAGGGCTTTAACCTTGGTGTCTCAGAATCTCTTGAAGCAATCCGGGAAGAAATCCGGACAAAGCATGGCGTTGAGCTGGACAGCAGAAGAGATGTTGTCGAGATTATTACCCGCAAAAACGACCGCAACCACATTATGGTCAGAGGAAGCAGAACAAGCGTACATGATATTACAGACCGTATTTTGCTTGAGCTTGCGAAAAAGCAATATCGTTTCCTCCGCAACGTATGGCAGCGCAATTCACAGACAGAGATCTGCTATTTCGTAGGCGGCGGTGCATCTGTCCTGAAGGATTATTTGAAAACACTCAACAACAACCTTGACGGCTATAACATTGAGTTTTTCGAAGATGAAAAAGAAAGCATCTGGATGATGTCCAATGCTTATTACAAGCTGATTTCTGATTATGTCAGAAGAAATCAAAAGACCGAAGAAAAAAAGGATGAGAAGGCAAAAGCAGCTTCATCCAAATAAGGTGATGGACTATGAAACCTTCGGATAAAGGCATTCAGAGGGGGCAGGCGATCACGTTCCGCGTTCCCTCTGATACACCTGACCATCTCCTCAAACAGCTGCAAAAGCTGAAGGAGACAGAACGAAGAAATTTTTCCAGCAAAATATCTGATTTTGTCCTAAAAGGAGTAGGAGAATCTCTTTCGAAAGATCGGGAAACCCTGACTGTTCCTCTCCCTCGGCAGCTGACAAAGGAACAGCGCAGCTGGCTGAAGCATGAGCATTCAGAAGCTCTGCTTGGAAGCCTCATTTTTCAGCTGCTCTCAAATCCGGTCAGGGCTACAGCGTTGCTCGCTTCCTTAAACAGCAATGCGATCGATATCGACGAAGCCCTCTATCTGCAGGAGGAAACGTCTGCTGCATCTGAACCGGTAATGATAGAACAAGAGCAGCCTGAAGAACCTGAGTGGACAGATCTGGATGATGATGATTTAGATGACTTTAATTTGGACAAAATACAGGGTGAACTTGAGTCTGCAAGAGCGGAGCGGAAAGAGCCGGAAGAGAGCGTGGATGACCTGCTGGGAGGATTTCTCTCCAGCATGAATAAGTAAGAAAAACATGGAAAAGAGCGGATCCTGCATCTGCTCTTTTTTTCAAGAAAGGTGTGCTGAAATATGGCGGCATTTAACGAATTAGGCATCAAGAGCAGTTTAGTCCATATGCTTGAACAGCAGCATATAACTTCCCCAACCCCTATTCAGGCAAAAACCATACCTGTGCTGCTTGAAGGAAAAGATTTAATCGGGCAGGCTGAAACAGGGTCAGGAAAGACAATAGCTTTCCTCTTGCCGATACTTCAAACTATTGATACAGAGAATGAAGCTGTCCAAGCCATGGTGGTTGCTCCGACAAGAGAGCTTGCCAGGCAAATCTGGGAAGAGGCTGTTAAGCTGAATGACGGAGCACTCCGCCTTCTCGCAGTGTATGGCGGGCAGGATGTGGAAAGACAGATGACAAAGCTGAAAAGGAATCCTCAGCTCATCATCGGCACTCCAGGAAGGATTTTAGACCACCTTAGAAGAGAAACGCTGAACCTCTCAGAAATAAAGACACTTGTACTTGATGAAGCAGACCAAATGCTGCATATCGGATTTTTGCCAGATGTAAAGCAGATTCTTCGGCATACGCCTGAAGAGAAGCAGATGGTTCTGTTTTCAGCAACGCTGACGCCTGCCGTAAAAGATTTGGCAGCCCGCTATACGAAAGATGCAGCAGATGTGTCAGAAGAGAAAACACACCTTTCTGTCAGGGGCATTAAGCAAAGAGTGCTGTATTTATCAGACAGGCAAAAAAAGGGGGCACTTTGCCAAATCATCCGTGATTACCGCCCTTATCTCGCCATCGTATTTTGCCGGACAAAACGCAGAGCGCAGAAGCTGAACGATGACCTGAAGGGGCTAGGCTTCCTCTGTGATGCGCTCCACGGAGACCTGTCTCAGGCGAAGAGAGAACGCGTCATGGCAAGTTTTAAAAAGGCCAAGCTGCAGATCCTGATTGCAACAGACGTTGCGGCAAGAGGCATAGACGCTGAAGGGGTCACACATGTTATCAATTATGATATCCCGGAGGATGCAGACAGCTACATTCACCGCATCGGAAGAACAGGCAGAGCTGGCAGCACAGGCCTTGCCATCACATTCGCAGGTCCAAAGGACAGCGGCATACTGGACCAAATTAAAAAAGCAACAGAAGCTCCCATTCAGGAAATGGACCTTGATATGACCAGCGAGAAGTAAATCGGCAATTTCCTTTAAATAAAAGTTTTGATAAAATAAACAAAAATAGAGGAACTTATCGACACTAGTGAGCAGGGGAGTATAAAAAATGCATAGAAACCAAGAGCTATATCAGCATTTAAAAGCAAATATAAGACAAATCAGCGATATTTGGTACAGCCGAATTGAAGACACGGATCCAGAGTCAGTGTATTCCTCTAAAGACCCTGTCATCGTTGAAGAGCTTAAAGAAATGAACTTGGATTTCCTCGATCACCTATTTCGGATTTTTATTGAAGAAGAGCAGTCATTCTTTGCAGAGTTTAAAAAATGGTCCCAGGCTCTTGCAAGAGACCAGAAGCATTACAGTACTCCTATCCAATACATAGTCAGAGAATATGTAAGGCTCCAGGATGTCGTAATGGAGAAAATCAAAGAATTTTTCTACTTTAAAAATGGTGAAATATCGATAGACCGCATGCTGTCGTGGTATGATCTCGTTGTTCGGTCCGTTAATCTTTCTGTTTTTATGTTTATCGAAGAAGCAAATAAAATCACAAAGATGCAGCTGGAAGCACAAAGTGAAATGATTAATGAACTAAGCTCACCTGTTATTTTATTGCAAAATAAAAGTGCGCTGCTCCCTCTCATCGGTGACATAGACACGTCCAGAGCAAAACTTATCCTTGAGAACACATTGAAGGAATGTTCTGAGAAAAATGTAGATCACCTTTGCATCGATCTCTCAGGTGTGGTCATGATTGATACTATGGTGGCCCATGAAATATTCAACTTGATTAAAACGTTAAAGCTCGTAGGCGTTTCCTCCACCTTGTCCGGTATTCGCCCGGAGATAGCTCAAACAGCCGTTCAGCTCGGCATCCCGTTTTACGATATCTCCATCGCTTCTTCCTTAGCAGATGCGCTGAACAGCATTAAAAGGTAAAAAAGACCCGATTCATAATGGATCGGGCCTTTTTTATTCTTTCCATGTTATCCATTCCTGGCTTTCCAGGATGTCTAAAAAGCGGACGAGTCTTGGAAGGATGGGTTCAGCCTCATTACCAAAATGAGCTTTTATTTCCCCGGCAATCTCCTCAACCGTCATCTCTTTCACGATTTGCCGAACAGCAAATTCACCATCTTTGTCCAGCTGAATTTTTCTGACAGAAGGCTGCTTTAAAAATTTCACTGATAGCCTCTCTGCCCAATTCTCTCTTTTTATAACCAAATAGGCAGGACTGTCCTCTGCTTTTTCCTGAAAGCTGACTGTATCCTTTAAAAGAGGAACCATTGTTAAAAGGTTCCTCTTCTCTTTTTTTCTAAACACGATTCTTTTTCCCTTTATAGGCTACATACCATAAGAGTCCAGCAAGCAGCAAGAATAGAATAAAAGGAATTAAATTGCTGGACAGCAAGGCGTTATCAGGAATTGGAGTGCCAAAATAGATCAGAATGGCAATTAAAACTCCAACAAGCGATTCGCCAGCGATAAGCCCCGAAGCAAACAGGATGCCTCTGTCATTCCGTTCCTCTCTGATGGCATCTGATTTAGAAAAGCGGTCAATAAAGTAGCGGACAAAGCCGCCGACCATAATCGGCGTGCTGACATGGACCGGCAAGTAGATGCCGACAGCCACAACAAGGGAATTCAGCCCGAAAAATTCAAGCGTAACAGCAATGGCGGCACCGATAAAAATCAGATCCCATGGCAGATCTCCGCCAAGTACACCTTCAGCCAAAATTTTCATCAAAGCAGCCTTTGGAGCTGGAAGTTCAGCAGAACCCATATGGTAAGCATTATCCATCAAAATTAGAATAAAGCCGATAATGGAACCGGAGGCGACAACGCCGATCATCATGGCCACCTGCTGCTTCCACGGAGTACCGCCGACGATATAACCGGTTTTCAAATCCTGCGATACGTCTCCCGCTACGGCAAGAGCCGTACAGATAATAGCCGCTACAACAAGTGCTGCAACCATCCCGTTGATGCCCGTAAAGCCTGTTGCTTTATAAACGAGCGTTACGATCAGCAATGTCGCAATCGTCATGCCCGATACAGGAGAGGAAGAGCTTCCGACCACCCCAACGATACGGGAGGCAACAGATACAAAAAGAAAGCCAAAAACGGCAATGGCAATTGCTCCGATAATACCCACGTTGGTTACCGGCACAAATGCGATAATTAAAATAATGGCAATAATACCGCCGATCACATATTGCTTAGGAATATCCATTTCTGTACGCGGAACCGCATAGCCAGCCTGTCCTTTATTGGCACGCACACCTCTGAAAGTATCCATAAAAGAACCGAATAAAGTAGGAAGAGATTTTACAAGTGTAATCAATCCCCCGACAGCTACAGCCCCTGCCCCGATATAGCGGATATAGCCTTCCCAAATGCCCCATGCATCAAGCTTTGCAATGGGAACCTCTGCCGGGAAAATCGCCTGCGCGCCGCCTCCTCCGAAAAAGCTGATAACCGGGATCAGTACGATCCAGGCAAGCAATCCGCCGCCAAGCATCTGCCCGGCAACTCTCGGCCCGATAATATAGCCTACACCTAGAAGAGCTGGGAGAGTATCAATCCCTACAACCGCATTTTTAAAATTGCTAATGCCTGTTTCTACTTCTGTTTTGAAAAGCTTAAAACCATCACCAACGGCCTTAAACAGTCCGCCAACAAGCAAACCGATCCCAATCAGCTTAGCGCTCGTGCCGCCCTCTTCACCGGACTTCAGCACTTCAGCACAAGCCGTTCCTTCAGGGTAAGGAAGAATTTCATGCTCTTTCACAATCAAAAGCTGGCGAAGAGGCACCATCATGAATACCCCTAAGAATCCGCCTGTCAGCACGATGAAAATGAAAAGACCCTGGTTGACCGGCACTTTCCACAAAAACAATGCAGGAAGCGTAAAAACTGCACCGGCCCCAATCGCCTCACCGGCTGTCGTCATTGTCTGCACGATATTGTTTTCCAGGATGGAATTCCTGCGGAACAGCCCGCGCAAAATCGCCATGGAAATAACCGCAGCCGGAATCGAAGCAGAAACCGTAAGCCCGACACGCAGTCCGAGATAAGCATTCGCAGCCCCGAACACAACTGCAAGGATAATACCTAGAATAATGGCTGTTACAGTAAGTTCAGGAAGCGACTTAGAAGAAGATACATAAGGCACAAACTTGCTTTGTTTTGAATCATCTGACAATTTAAACACCGCCAATTCAGGAAATATACGGCTGCCAGTAACGGGCAGCCTGGGTAAAAAGCTAAGGAGCATTATATCATTGTTTAAGATGTTGTTACAGAGGAGATTGGTTGGGGTTTTGCCTCTGTCCCCCTTTTTACTAGAAAGCTGTCCCTCACTCTATTAAAGCAATAAAGCTCTGTCCCCCCTCATCCAATGTCTTGCCCTGACCAGGTTTGAACGGGGGAGTCTCTGTCCTTTGCTCTATTAACGGAACAAGGGACAGGTACCTAGTAAGCGTTCCCTGTCCCCAGCTCTGCTAAAGGGGTAAAGCCCTGTCCCTCATAAATAGGAATACCTTGTTAGCAAAGGTCTATGAGATATAGGTCCTGTCCTTTGCTGCTTCAACGGAACAGGGGCCAGGTCCGCCTGTACTTTGGGGGACAGAGCCCCCGCCCCCCCAACATCAAAAACAGCCCGCTCCCCCGCACAAAAAAGCGCCCCCATCAAAGAGCGCGAATAAAGGATCAAACATGCCCCGCTTCCTTCAATTCCCTATATTCCTCGTCCGTAAAAGGCCGTGATCTTGATAAAAACCGTTTTCCTTCTACACCCTCCAGTGAAAACATGCCGCCGCGGCCGTCGACGGTGTCGATGATCAGCTGGGTGTGCTTCCAGTAGTCGTATTGTTTTTTATGAATGTAGAAGGGGCTGCCGCCGATTTCTCCAAGGAGCACATCCTGGCTTCCGATGAGAAGGTCGCCTTCCGGGTAGCACATAGGCGAGCTGCCGTCACAGCAGCCGCCGGATTGGTGAAACATGATCGGGCCGTGTTTGTCCTTCAGCTTTTGAATCAGTTCCAGAGCTTCTTCAGTGGCCGTGACACGGTCAATCATTGGAGATCCCTCCTTTTATAGTTTAGAAGAATCCAAGCTTGCTTGGGCTGTAGCTGACGAGCAGATTTTTAACTTGCTGGTAGTGGCTGAGCATCATTTTATGGTTTTCTCTGCCGATACCGGACATTTTATATCCGCCGAATGCTGCGTGAGCCGGATATTGGTGATAGCAGTTTGTCCATACCCGCCCTGCCTGGATTTCTCTTCCGAACCGGTAAGCGGTGTGGATGTCTCTTGACCAGATGCCTGCCCCAAGTCCATATAGCGTGTCGTTGGCCATCTCAAGGGCTTCATCAGGGGTCTTGAAGGTCGTTACAGATAAAACAGGGCCGAAGATTTCTTCTTGGAAGATCCGCATGTTGTTGTTTCCTTTGAACATGGTCGGCTTGATGTAATAGCCGTCTGCAAGCTCGCCTTCAAGGATGTTGCGTTCGCCGCCGATGAGGCATTCAGCTCCTTCAGCTTTGCCAATTTCCAGGTAGGATTGGATTTTTTCCATCTGTTCGGAAGATGCCTGAGCGCCCATCATTGTTTCAGGATCAAGCGGATTTCCGATTTTGATAGCTTTTACCCGTTCTAATGCCCGCTCCATAAATTGATCGTAGATCGATTCATGAATGAGGGCTCTTGATGGACAGGTACAGACTTCTCCCTGATTCAGAGCAAACATAACCATTCCTTCAATGGCTTTATCAAGGAAGTCATCATTTTCTCGTACAATGTCTTCAAAAAAGATGTTCGGCGACTTGCCTCCGAGTTCCAGCGTGACTGGAATGATATTTTGGGAGGCGTACTGCATAATCAGGCGGCCTGTTGTGGTTTCTCCGGTAAAGGCGATTTTATTGATTCTTGGGTTTGAGGCAAGCGGTTTGCCGGCTTCAAGTCCATAGCCGTTTACAATGTTTAGGACGCCTTCAGGCAGAAGGTCCGCAATCATTTCAAGCATGTAAAGCAGTGAGGCTGGAGTCTGCTCAGCAGGTTTTAGCACAATGGTGTTGCCTGCTGCAAGGGCAGGAGCAATTTTCCAAGCAGCCATGAGGATTGGGAAATTCCAAGGGATAATTTGGCCGACAACGCCAAGCGGCTCATAGAAGTGATAGGCAATCGTATTTTGGTCAATTTCTGACAGGCTGCCTTCCTGTGCGCGCACAACAGAGGCAAAGTAGCGGAAGTGGTCTACGGCAAGCGGAATGTCGGCATTAAGTGTTTCCCGTACGGCTTTGCCGTTTTCCCAGGATTCAGCGACAGCGAGTTTTTCCAGGTTTTCCTCCATGCGGTCGGCAATCCGGTTCAAGATCAGGGAACGTTCAGTAACAGAGGTTCTGCCCCATGTGTCCTTTGCTTTGTGGGCTGCGTCCAATGCCAGTTCAATGTCTTCTTCTGTTGAACGGGCAACCTGGCAGAATACCTTGCCTGTGACAGGGGTAACATTTTCGAAATATTCTCCTTTAACAGGCGGTGTCCATTTGCCGCCGATAAAATTGTCGTATTTTTCCTTGAATTGTACAATTGATCCTTCTTGTCCAGGAAATGCATATACCATTTTTCTTCCCCCTCGAAAATTGGAATCGCTTACAATAGCCATTTTAAGTATAGAGTCAGATTATTGTCAATTTTTAGACAAAGTGATAGAAGGGTTTGCTGAAGAAAAATCGAAGTATTTTGTAAGCGTTTTATTTTGGGAGCTGGTAAAAATGAAGTTTCATAGCTTTGAAGAATTTTGGCCTTTTTATTTATCGCAGCACAGCAAAAAATCGACAAGAACATGGCATTTTGTTGGAACAAGCTTTGTTTTTGTGTTCCTTTTAGCGGGCATCGCAACTTTTCAATTCTGGCTCGTGCTTCTTGCACCTGTGACGGCTTATCTGCTTGCCTGGATCAGCCACTTTTTTATAGAGGGCAACAAGCCGGCTACGTTTGGCCATCCATTTTGGTCGCTCGGAGCTGATTTTAAAATGTATGGGTATATGCTGACCGGGAGATTGGACGATGAGATAAAGAACCAAAAGGGAAAGGAGAGTTCACATGACACTTCCGCTTTCAGAGGCTAGACCGCCGTATCCCTTTTCTGAAGCTGACTTTGGAAAAACGTATTTGGAACCAAGCTACAGGGTCGATCTGCGCGAGCCGGCAAACGAAAACCTTGATGTTTTTTTCAATGCCAATCAAGTTTCTGACTGGTCCCAGCTCACATGGAAGGAAGCGGGAAAGCCCTATGAAGTAAAAACAATGTCAAAGCATCGGAAAAGCTATGAAAAAGAGAATGGCGAAATGTCTGTGAAAACTTCGTGGGAGGATTTTAACCGCTCATTTCATGAATGGTTTATAAAGGATATGCCTGATGAGATGTCAAAGAGCAAGGGTGAGATGCTGCGCCATTTTTCACGTTTCCGTTTAAAGGATGTGAAAGAGGCTCTAGGGGAAACGGTTCGCCTGTCGCTGTGGAATTACGTGCACCGGATTGAGGACGGAACTTGGGACCCGAGAGGAAAAAGAGCGCTTTTTCAGGGGCTTGATGTCAGCAAACCCCGTATTTTGTTCCTGGGAGCTGCTGAAGGATATGAGGCGATGCAGCTGCATGCGATGTATCCCGGCGGCGAAGTGGTGCTTTGCGATTATGATGAATTTTGCAAAACCGACCGGTTCGGCCATTTTCCGGAGAGCTATCCGTTTTTAGGCTTTAATTCGGCTACAGGGCAGCCGAGAGTTTGGTATAAAGATCAAATGAATATTCATTATGTTGTGGATGATATTCGCAATCTCTCCTTTGGAAGAGAATTCGATATTGTCATAAGCGTCGGACTTTTGGAGCATTTTCCAGACAATTATAAAGAGGAAGTTATGGATTGGCACCGGAAGTTTTTAAAGCCAGGAGGCTATGCCATTCTGACAACTCCGCGGCATCAGCTGAAATCTAGACTGTTTTATATGATCATGGCAGACGTTATGAATCATACTTACAGAGAGCTGATGGATATTAAGCAGATGGGACTTTATGTTTATGAAAACGGCTTTGATATTTTAAGGCATGGCTTCATTAAAGTGCATAACGGGATTATCGCAAGGCCTCGCTGATAAAGGATAAGCCGAAAGTTGTGTTTGCTTGATTGTCGAATGAAAAAGATTGAATAGATAGAAATATTATGAAAAAATCAGTCTATTGGAAGCGGTTGCATAATACTATAAAAGCGGTTGCCAGATTTGCTGGCACTTCTTTTCGGCTGTTTGCGCAAACGATTTCATAAATGATTTCCGATATTCGGAAGGGAGAGACAATAGGGGATGAGGAAAACAAGGAAATGGCTTTCCTTCGTGGGAGTGCTGATTCTTATGACACAGCTTTTTGCTGGGGTGCATCCAGGGATGGCAAAGGCAGAAACGGCTGAACGCACCGTAACGCTTGTCGGCAGCCTGCAGGATGAACTGGGAGCATCAGGGGAATGGGATCCTGCTTCCGATAAGACGAGGATGACCGTTAAAGGCAATGGGATTTATACACTTACAGGAACTCTCCCGGCAGGTACATACGAATATAAAGCGGCTATCAATGGGAGCTGGGATGAGAATTACGGAGCAGGCGGCGCAAAAGGGGGAGATAATATTAAGCTTACCCTGAGCGAAAAAACAGAGGTAACCTTCTATTACTCTGATATAACACATGCCATTGCAGACAGTACCGTTTATAAGGCGCTTCCGGAAGAAAAAACACCGCGGCTTGCAGGTGATATTCAGCCGGCAATCGGCGCAGGCGCTGCCTGGAGCCCTGATCAATCGACTGCTCTTTTTGCAGATCAGAAATTTGACGGCATTTATACGTATACAAAAGAAGTTCCAAAAGGAAAGTATGAATACAAAGTGGTGCTTGGCAGTCAGTGGGGCGAGGAATATCCGGCTGACAATGCCAAGCTGAATGTACTGAAGGATACTGTAATCACGTTCTCTTACAACAGCAAAACAAAAGAAGTGACAACCGATTACAGCCCTTCCGGATCTGACGGACAGGTTGCAGCAGCAGCGCTTTATCATGACACATGGGATCCTGCATACCGGAATCCTTTTGGCGCAGTACCTGTCGGAAAAAAGGTGACACTTAGATTTTCAGCTAAAAAGGACGATCTTACACGCGCAAGCTTGTATGTAAAAAACTATCAAACTGGCACAACAAAAGTTATTAAAATGACAAAAGAAGGGTCTGCAGAGACAAAGGACAAGGGTTCCATCGACTTCTGGGAAGCATCCTTTACCCCTGACGCGAAGGGTGTTCACGGCTACAAGTTTATCGCAGGCGACCAGGATGCATTGTATGAGTATGGCGAAGATACCCAGGAAGGCCATACAGGAAAAGCGGCAGACAAGAATGCAGGGCTGTTTCAGCTTACTGTGTATGACCCTGCCTACAAAACCCCTGACTGGATGAAGGAAGCGGTCGTGTATCAGATCTTCCCTGACCGGTTCAACAACGGAAATACGAAGAATGACCATTCAAAGGATCAAGCAGGAGCAAGAGGCAAGCAGCCGATTGAGCACCCTGCAAGCTGGAGCACTCTTCCGGATAATCCGCGCGAAAATACCGATTCATCCTATAAAGGCGACAATGAATGGAGCAATGATTTCTTTGGCGGTGATCTAGCTGGCATCAAGGCGAAGCTTGATTACCTGCAGTCGCTTGGAGTCAACACGCTTTACTTAAATCCTATTGCTCTTGCACCGTCCAATCATAAATACGATGCAACCGATTATAAAGCGCTTGATCCGATGTTCGGCAGCCCTGAAGAGTTCAAGGCTTTTACAAATGAACTGGCGAAAAGGAATATGCATCTCATTCTTGACGGCGTGTTCAATCACGTTTCAGATGATTCAATCTATTTCGACCGCTACAACAAGTACAATACGGTCGGTGCCTATGAATACTGGTCAAGAGTCTATGACTTGATGAATACGAAAAAGCTGTCTGAAAAAGATGCGAAAGCAGAAGCTGAAAAGCAGTTTAATAAAGAAGGACAGATTTTCAGCCCTTATGGGTTCCAAAACTGGTTTAATATCGAAAATGAAATCGTCGATAAGGGTTTGCCGACCGAACGGTATAAATACCAGGCATGGTGGGGATACGACAGCCTTCCTGAATTCAAATCAGTTGACGGAAAAGCGGTAGACCATCCGAGCGAATTGAACAACCAGGCTTTTGCCGATTACATGATGTATGAAAAGGATTCTGTTTCAAAAACATGGATTGACCGCGGAAGCTCCGGCTGGAGACTTGATGTGGCAAATGAAGTGGATCCTTCCTTCTGGCAGGAATTCAGAAAGCAGATGAAGAGCAAAGCCATGACTGGTGCAGGCGCAACCTTAAAGCAGGGAGAGCAGCCGCTGATTCTTGGGGAGATTTGGGACGATGCGTCCAAGTATTTCCTTGGAGATCAATATGATTCGGTTATGAACTACCGTTTCAGAGGAGCGGTGCTTGACTTCCTGAAGAACGGAAATGCGCAAAATGCTGAACAAAGCTTAATGGCCATTCAGGAGGATTATCCGAAAGAAGCCTTCCAGGCGCTCATGAACCTGATGGGCTCGCATGATACAGCAAGAGCTGTCTTCCTGCTTGGAAATGGAACAGACAGCTATGAACGGGCTGAAAAGGATCCGAATTATAATTATGAGCTTGGGCTGAAGCGTCTGAGTCTTGCCGCTCTCTTCCAAATGGGCTATGCAGGAGCACCGACCATTTACTATGGCGACGAAGCCGGTCTGACAGGTTCAAAGGATCCGGATGACAGAAGAACCTTCCCGTGGGGCAAGGAAAACAAAGAGTTAACAGCAAAGTATCAAAAAATTGGAAAGGTACGAAAGGAGAACAGTGATCTTTTCTCTTATGGCGAGCTGAACCACGTTTATGCCGACGGAGATGCAATGGCTTATACCCGGACAAAGGACGGAAAGGCCGCTCTTGTTGTGATCAATAGAGGCACGAAAGAACAAACGGTGAAGATACCTGTGAAAAATGGCATTCTGAACGGCGTCAAACTGACAGATCAGCTTGACTCAGCCTATTCTGTCACTGTTTCGAACGGCATCGCAGAGGTGAAGATTCCAGCTCAAACAGGAAGAATGCTTCTTTCCTCAGGCAAAATGAAAGCACCGAAAAGTGTGAAAGCCCTTTTCGCCCATGCGGGATTAAAGATGGCAGCTCTCACATGGAAAGGTAATGCCCCTTCCTATAATGTGTATGTTTCAAGCATTAAAGGGGGCATGTACGAAAAAGTTCAGGAAACAGCAAAAGAAGGCATCAAATTAGATGGCCTGACAAACGGCAAGAAATACTACTATGCTGTAACAGCTGTTGATTCAAAAGGCAATGAATCAAAAATGGCAGAGACTGGCGCCATTATTCCGCACTATGACTTAAAACAGGCAGTTCTAAGCGGTTTAACAAAACTGCCGGAAAGCGAGCTGGATCTTTCAAAGCAGCTCGATGTCAGTGCTGAACTATCAATAAAAGGCGTAACAGATAAGGAGATTGCAGAAGGAGTTCAAGGAAATCTCCAGGTAAGAAAATCTGGAGAAAAATCGTGGACAGCGTATGAGGCGCTGGATGTGGAGAGGGTCCAGGCGGTGAATGTTTTCAAAGCCTCCTTCACTCCTTATGAAGCAGGAACGTATGAATACCGTTTTGCTTTCACTTCAGACCTCGGTACGTCATGGGTGTATACTCCTTCTTCAAAAGTAAATGTTGTACCGAATAAATCCGATGTCAAAAAGCCTGCAGATGAAGCTGTTCTGGCAGTACCGCAGGCAGAGTCCGGACAGGTCAACCTCAGCTGGTCTCTTAAAGGAGCAGATGATCCTTATGTGATTCTTATTTTCCGGAATGGAGAAAAGATTGCTGATGTAAGCGGGACAGCTGATTCCTACCGCGATTTCCAGGTGGACAATGGCACAGCTTACGAATACAGCATTAAAGTCCTTGATAGGGCCGGTAATTTTGTGGATTCGAACAAGGTCTCCGTAACCCCTGATGTTGTGATGGTACAGGTGACATTTAAAGTGCATGCACCTGATTACACCCCGCTTAATGCTTCTGTGACAATCCCTAACAGCCTGAATGGCTGGAATACAGGAGCATGGGAGATGTCTAGAAACGGAGCAGTGTCGCCTGATTGGGAATACACAATCGATGCACAGGAAGGAACAGAGCTTACCTACAAATATGTAAAAGGAAATTCATGGGACCAGGAAGGTCTTCCGGATCATACGCCTGGCGACAAAACAGATGATGATGTGAGCTTGTATGGCTTTGGTGCAACAGGCACAGACATGAAAGTGATTGTCCAAAATCAGGGCAATAATAAAATGACGGTGCAGGATGAGATTTTCAGATGGATTGACATGCCTGTTGCAGTCAGCAGCATTCAGAGTTCCGGCTCCCAGCTGACTGTTAAAGGTACAGCCATTAAGGACGGCGTTCTGACCATTAATGGCGAAGCTGTCCAAATCGGCAAGGATATGTCCTTCCAGCACACCATCACACTTGCGGCAGGCCAAAAGAATGTCAGCGTTCATATTGAACCGTCTGAAGCGGCAAAAGCCAGCATTTATAAAAATGATGGCGGCGCCATTGCTAAGAATACGAAGGATTATACGATTGATGCTTCAGCTGGAACCATCAGGGAAGGCAAATAAAGGGCTGCGACATAATTCAACATGGAAAAGCTGTGTGATCTGGTTATCACACAGCTTTTTTCCCATGAAAGAAACAAAACGAGTATGCTAAAATTCTTAGTAAATGACTCAGGGAGCGTAGGGTAAATGGAAATCGACGGAGAACCGATTATCAAGATCCGGGATCTGAAAATGAACTTTGGCTCCAA
Organism: Metabacillus kandeliae; assembly: GCF_021166585.1. Taxonomy (GTDB): domain Bacteria; phylum Bacillota; class Bacilli; order Bacillales; family Bacillaceae; genus Metabacillus_B; species Metabacillus_B kandeliae. The sequence goes on along the minus strand of NZ_JAJOZE010000019.1, from coordinate 3,520 downwards.
AGAAGTGTTAAAAGGAGTCAATTTGGACGTTTACAAAGGGCAGATCATTGGCTACATAGGGCCTAATGGCGCCGGTAAGAGCACAACGGTAAAAATTATGCTGGGACTTGTCGAAGGCTATACAGGCTCTGTTCAGATTTTAGGACATGACCTTTCCGCAAGCAGCATGGAATATAAGAAAAAAATCGGCTATGTGCCGGAAACAGCCGAAATTTATGACAACCTGTCTGCGAGAGAGTATTTGACGTTTATCGGAGAATTGTACGGACTGGAGCAGGAAGCAGCTGATGAAAAGGCTGAAAAGCTGATGGGCTACTTTGGCATTGAGGATGTGTATGATACAAGGATTTCCTCTTTTTCAAAGGGAATGAAACAGAAGGTAATGCTCATCGCAAGCCTTCTGCATGATCCTGACATCTTATTTCTGGATGAGCCGCTGAGCGGGCTTGACGCCAACAGTGTCATGATTGTGAAAGAAATTTTGTCACAGCTCGCTGCACAGGGAAAGACCATCTTTTACTCATCGCATATCATGGAGGTTGTTGAAAAAATCTCCAACCGCATTATCCTCCTCCATGAAGGCCAGGTTGCGGCAGACGGCAGCTTTGAAGAGCTGAAAGACAAAAACCTGGAAAGCTCTCTTGAGGAGATTTTCAATCAGCTGACGGGCTTTGGTGAGCATGAAGCCATTGCAGGAAATTTTGTGGCAGCAGTCCAAGAGCGTGATCGTGTATGAAAGACATGAAAATTCTCATGCTTCTCGACCGCTTTCAGCCCTTGTTTGAACGCTTTGGCATTGAATACAGGATCATGAGGCGGATTCTCCAGGTGAAGCTGACGATGGATGGAAGAAGGGTCCCCACCATCATAAGCCAGTCTTCTAAAAGCAGGGAGGAAAACGGCAAGAATAAGTTTTTTGGCTCGCTTTGGGTATACGTGCTGATGGGAGTGATTCTTCTCCCGTTTGTCTTGATGGGGAATCAGTTTGTTTTTCAAATGAGCATCGTTTTCGGAATCATCATGTTTATGATCATGACGTCTTTGATTTCAGACTTTTCCTCTGTGCTTTTGGACATACGGGATAAAAACATTCTGGGCTCAAAGCCGGTCAATCAGCGGACAATCAATGCTGCGAAAACGATTCATATTTTTATTTACCTGTTTTTTCTGACCCTGTCACTGACTGGGCCGAGTCTTTTGGCAGCCCTTATCACCCACGGTTTTTTCTTTTTCCTGATTTTCTTTGCAGAAATCGTGCTGATCGATTTGCTGATTATTGTGTTAACAGCGTTTATTTATTTTTTTATTTTAAAATTTTTCGATGGGGAAAAGCTGAAGGATATTATCAATTACGTCCAAATAGCCCTTTCGGCAGGTGTTGCGATCGGATATCAGCTTGTCGGGAGATTGTTCAGCCTTGTAGATTACAATGCTGTCTTTACACCAAAGTGGTATCAGTTTTTCATCATTCCCATCTGGTTCGGTGCACCTTTTGAAGTGATTCTGCACCATTCCAGAAACGGCTACTTTATTATTTTTACGGTGCTCGCCATCCTTTGTCCGGCATTGGCTATTATGCTTTACATAAAATTCATGCCGGCATTTGAACGAAACCTGCAAAAGCTTGCAAACAACCAGTCAAAAGGGAAGAAAGCTAAGCGGCGGCTCCTTAACAGGATCTCCTCTATTATCTGCTCAGGTAAAGAGGAGCGGATATTCTTCCGCTTTGCTTCCGACATGATGAAAAATGAGCGGGATTTCAAGCTGAAGGTCTACCCATCAATAGGGTTCAGTCTGATTTTTCCTTATATCTTTATTATTAACGATCTGCGGACAGAATCGCTCGGCAGCATTGCTTCAAGCCAGCTGTATCTCTGCCTGTATTTTACAGGCATTGTCATTCCGACGATTATCATGATGCTGAAATTCTCTGGAAGGCATAAGGGCTCCTGGATCTATAAAACAATCCCGATCCATGATTTGCAGTCTGTGTTCAGCGGTGCGCTGAAGGCGGCAATTGTGAAACTGTTCTTGCCTGTCTTTCTTTTGAACAGCATAGTATTTACAGCTTTTTTCGGCCTTCGGATCTTGCCTGATTTGCTGGCTGTTGTTCTGAATGTTTTGCTGTACGCAGTTATTTGCTTTAAGCTGATGAGAAATGCCCTGCCCTTTTCTGAAGGCTATGAAGCCGTTCAGCAAAATGAAAGCATCTTAATATTTGTGCTGCTGCTGATTCTCGGCGGTCTGGCACTTGTCCATCTGGGGGTTGCTTTTATCCCGTTCGCCATCTACCCTTATACGGCCGTTCTTGTGCTTTTAAACTGGTTTGCCTGGAAAAAAGGACTTGCCGTGCCATGGAGCGAAGTCAGTTATTGACGGGAAATAAAGATTGGCAGTGCTGGAAAAGATAGCATATAATCAATCTAAAAGAATGAGAACAGACAGCTCTTGCTGCCGGAAGGAATAGACAATGAAGGGATTTTTCAATAAAAACAAGTGGCGTTTCCTGACAGCCGTTTTGGTTGTGCTTTTGATCATAGCTTTTATTCCAACGCCGTACTATTTGTACCAGCCTGGTTCTGCTGAACCGCTGTCCCCAATCGTGACAGTCGAAAACGGCAAAAAAGATGAAAAAGGGAAGCTCTTTTTAACAACCGTGCTTTCAACGCGGGCGAGCAATTTGTATATTCTGGCTTCAGGATTCGTCACGCCTCACACACAGATTCAGAAAAAAGAAGACGTTCAGGGCGATTATACTGATGAAGAATACAGCCGGCTTCTTACTCACATGATGTCTTCCTCTCAGCAGAATGCCATTGCTGCCGGTCTTAAAGAAGCTGGAGAAAAGGTGGAAATCATCCGCAAAGGAGTTTTTGTTCAAAGTGTCATGAAAGACTCTAATGCAAAAAAGATCCTGCAGCTTGGGGATGTGGTAACAGCAGCAGACGGTCATAAACTTCCTTCTCCGATCGAGCTTGTGACCTACTTAAAGGAAAATAAAAAAGCTGGAGATACGGTGCAGATTACATACCAGCATGAAGGAAAAATAAAAACAGCGCCGATCAAGCTCATCCAGCTTGATAAAACAAGAGCTGGCCTTGGAATCGGTTTTGATGATGAATTTACACTGAAAACACCGAAAAAAGTAGACATTGACGCAAAGGATATCGGCGGCCCTTCGGCTGGACTCATGTTTTCGCTTGAAATATTGAATCAGGTCGTGCCGGAAGATTTAACAAAAGGGTACAAAATTGCCGGAACCGGCACCATTGATGTGAACGGAAATGTCGGCCAGATCGGCGGCATTGAGGACAAAATTGTAGCCGCTCATAATGAAGGCGCTGAAATTTTCCTATGTCCGGCCGATACGCTCAAAGGTGACAGCAATACAAAAGAAGTTATAAAAGCTGCAAAAGAGGACGGTTACGATATCAAGATTGTCCCTGTTAAAAATATAAAAGAAGCGGCGGATTTTCTGAGAAAGCTTCCGCCGAAGAAATAGCAAAAGGACTGCGCCTCA
>NZ_JAJOZE010000018.1 GCF_021166585.1 Metabacillus kandeliae | reverse complement strand
CGTTCCGAAAGGAACTTTACTATCATAACAAATCGTCTTTGCTATGTCAATAACTTTTTTCGTTTTTCTATTTCTTGCAAGTCGCTGTTTTGTAGCAACGAATAATAATATACCACCGTGAAAAGAAGATGGCAAGAGTTTTTTTCGTTTTTCAAAAGATATTTTAAAAAAGTAAAAATGGCTGCCGATCGTAATCGGCAGCCATCAGTATTAACGGTGTCTCATTTGCGGGAAAAGCAATACGTCTCTAATAGAAGGAGAATTCGTTAAGAGCATTACGAGACGGTCGATGCCGATGCCAAGTCCTCCAGTAGGCGGCATGCCGTACTCCAGCGCTTCGATGAAGTCTTCGTCCATCATGTGTGCTTCATCATTGCCTTTCTCCCGCTCCTGCAGCTGAGCTTCAAAGCGTTCTCTCTGGTCAATAGGATCATTCAGCTCAGTGAAGGCATTGGCGTGCTCCCGTGCTACGATAAAGAGCTCGAAACGGTCTGTGAAACGCGGATCTTCATCATTCTTTTTCGCGAGAGGCGAAATTTCAACCGGATGGCCATAGATAAAAGTAGGCTGAATTAGTGTTTCTTCTACTTTTTGCTCAAAGAACTCATTGATGATGTGGCCGACTGTCATATGTTCTGTTACTTCTACTCCGTGCTCTGCAGCAAGCGCTCTTGCATCTTCTGCGCTCATTTCTTTCCAGAAATCTGCTCCAGTCTCCTGTTTAATGGCATCAACCATATGAAGTCTTGTCCACTCAGGTTCGAGGTTCACTTCATACTCTCCATATTCAACAGTTGTTGTGCCAAGAACATCTTTTGCAATGTGCGCAATGACGTTTTCTGTCAGCTTCATAATATCGTTGAAATCAGCGTAGGCTTCATAAAGCTCAATCATAGTAAATTCAGGATTATGACGAGTTGATACCCCTTCGTTCCTGAACACACGGCCGATTTCATATACTTTTTCCAGTCCGCCGACAATAAGGCGCTTCAAGTGAAGCTCAATCGCGATACGCATGTACAGCGGCATATCAAGGGCATTGTGGTGAGTGATAAATGGACGCGCAGAGGCACCTCCTGGAATGGAGTGCATAGTTGGCGTTTCTACCTCTAAATAGCCATGGTCATCAAGGTAGCGGCGCATGGATTGGATAATTCTGCTTCTCGCAATAAACGTTTCTTTGCTGTCAGGGTTAACAATCAAGTCAAGATAGCGCTGGCGGTAGCGCTGCTCAACATCCTTCAAGCCGTGAAACTTATCAGGCAGAGGGCGAAGCGCTTTAGTCAGAAGCTCAAATGAGGTGGCTTTGACAGACAGCTCGCCAACCTTTGTTTTGAACACATCGCCTGTAATGCCGACAATGTCTCCCAGGTCAGCGGTGTTAAACAGATCATATTGGTCCTCTCCCACTGCATCCTGTCGGATATAAATTTGAATTTGGCCAGTCAGGTCCTGAATATGAGCAAAACCGGCTTTTCCTTTTCCGCGCTTTGTCATGATTCTTCCAGCGATGGTTACAGCGTTTTTCGACTCGTCGAGCTCTTCCTTTGTCTGAGCGTCGTATTTAGCTAAGATTTCTGCTGTTTTATCACTGATGTCAAATCGCTTACCGAACGGGTCAATGCCTTTCTCTCTTAAAGTATGTAGTTTTTCACGCCTTACCTGCAGCTGGTCATTTAATTCTTCATGGTTTTGCTCACTCATGGATCCATCATCTCCAATTCACGTTTTATATCATATTTGCTCTCGCATTTTATCAGAAAAACTGCCAGCCAGGGCTGGCAGCGTAAAATCCTGCAGCAGACCGTCTACCCTGCTTGGATGCCGTCTTCCTGTTTTGCTTCATGCTCTTCCACAAAATGATCAAGAAGCGTCACCATTTCTGCTCTTGTTTCACACGTATTGACTCCGGTCCGAACCATTGCATTGCCCCGGATTCCTTTTAAATACCATGCTGCGTGCTTTCTCATTTCCCTTATTGCGATATGTTCGCCTTTCAGGGATATCAGCCGGTCCAGATGCAGCTTGCATACATCCATTTTTTCCCGGGCCGTCGGTTCTTCGCCAAGCTCTCCTGTTTCAAGGTAGTTCACGGTTCTGTAAATCATCCAGGGGTTTCCAAGCGCAGCACGCCCGATCATAACGCCGTCAACACCTGTTTCATCTAGCATTCTCTTGGCATCCTGAGGGGTTTGCACATCGCCATTGCCGATAACCGGAATAGCAACAGACTGCTTTACTTCTTTAATGATATCCCAATTTGCCGTTCCTTCGTACAATTGGACACGCGTTCTTCCATGGAGAGCTACAGCTTTACCGCCTGCCCGCTCCACAGCGCGAGCGTTTTCCACTGCAAAAATATGGTCATCATCCCAGCCCATGCGCATTTTTACCGTTACAGGCTTATCAACAGCATCTACCACAGCAGAAACCATTTCATAAATTTTGCCCGGATCAAGGAGCCATTTGGCGCCAGCATCACAATTTGTAATTTTAGGAACGGGACATCCCATATTAATATCAATAATGTCTGCCGTTGTGTTTTTATCAACAAACTTGGCTGCTTCGACAAGCGTGTCCTTTTCCCCGCCAAAGATCTGCAGGCTCAAAGGCTTTTCACCTTCATCAATATGAAGCATGCCCATTGTTCTAGCGTTCTTATATAGTATCGCCTTGTCACTGACCATTTCAGCACAAACAAGGCCTGCTCCGAACTCTTTCACTGTCAGGCGAAAGGCAGCATTGCAAACACCGGCCATAGGGGCAAGAATCACACGGTTTTTTAATTCAATATCGCCAATTTTCAGCATTCTATATCCTCCTTTCTTTCATTTTTCTAATCTATCTGCCAGCACATAAAGCTGTTTTCACTCTTCTTTTGGGTAGAGTTCGTCAATGCTTACTTTCAAAGCATCAGCTACTTCCCGGACAAAGCGGTCGCTTGGAACCCGGTTGCCGCGTTCCACTTCGCCCAGTACAGAAACAGAAATGCCAAGATCTTTAGCAAAGGATTCCTGTGTGTAGCCCTTCAGTTTTCGGTAGGCCCTGATCCGTCTCCCCCACTTTTCAGCTTCCATAGTCTTACCCCTTCTTTATCCTGTAGTTGATCTATGATAACCGAAACCGGCTCTGATTGATTGGGTATGGTGAGCTTTGGATTAAGTTCCTGAAGCGGGATGAGGACAAAAGCCCGCTCCATCATCCTCGGATGCGGAACAATTAGTTGCTCTGTCTCAATATTTTCATGATTATACAATAAAATGTCAAGGTCCAAAGTTCTCGGCCCCCACCGGATATCCCTTTTTCTCCCAAGCTTCTGCTCAATTTCTCTGCAGGCTTCTAAAAGCTCTTCTGCTTTAAGAGTTGTTGAAAGCTGTGCCGCCATATTTAAAAACGGCCCTTGATCCTTAAACCCGACCGGGTCCGTTTCATAGAGAGAAGAGATGTTTTCAACGGAGATAGCGGGGTGGGTTCCCAGAAAATGAATCGCTCTGTTTAAATATTCTTCGCGGTCGCCCATATTGGACCCTAGCCCCACGTAGGCCGTATTCATGATCTTCTCCTTGTAATCTCGACCGCTACAGATTGGTAATGGCCAGGGATTGGAGGATCAGGCTTAATAATTTTAACGGTAGTGCCCGCTGCTTCAGGAAATTGCTCCAGTACAGCTCCGGCAATTTTCTCAGCCAGTGATTCGACGAGCTTATAAGGTTTCCCTTCCATGATCTCTTTGCAGAGCTTATAGAGCTCAGCATAATTGATCGAATAGGCCAAATCGTCTGTTTCACCGGCCTTTTTCAGATCCTTCTCAACCGTCAAATCCACCTTGAAGCGCTGGCCCAGTTTATTTTCTTCCTCGAAAACTCCGTGATAGCCGTAAAATTCCATGCCGGTTACATATATTTTATCCATGCTGCGGCACTCCTTTGCCAATCAGAGCATCCATCATTTTAGCCATTCTAGCCATTTCCCGAACATCATGAACTCTTACAATATCGCAGCCTTTTTCGATTCCAAGGCACACAGTAGCCCCTGTTCCTTCCATCCGCTCTTCAGGAGGAAGGTCAAGAACCTTGCCGATGAAGCCCTTTCGTGATGTGCCGAGCAGAACAGGATACCCGAGGTGAGTGAAAAGATCAAGGTTCCGCATCACTTCCATGTTTTCCTGAAAATCCTTTGCAAAGCCAATGCCCGGATCGAGCACTATATGCTCGTCAGGAACTCCTGCAGCTTTGGCAATTTCTATGCTTTCTCTTAAATCTGCCACCATATCTGATGTCAGATGAGTATAATCTCTTTTATGCCTGTTATGCATCAGCACAATTGGCACATTGTAATCTGCAGCAGCTTTTGCGATGTCAGGCTCTGCTTTAGCCCCCCACACATCATTAATGATGGAAGCGCCAGCTTTAACCGCTTCTCTTGCTACATTTGCTTTATATGTGTCAATGGAAATCGGGACATCCATTTCTTTTGAGAGTCTTTCAATAACCGGAATGACTCTTTCCAGCTCTTCATCCTGAGGAACGAATTCAGCACCTGGTCTGGTGGATTCCCCCCCGATATCAATGATGTCCGCGCCATCAGCAGCAAGCCTTTTCGCATGCTTCAGCGCTTCTTCCACATTATCATATTTGCCACCGTCGGAAAATGAATCAGGGGTGACATTCAGGATTCCCATAATGAGCGTTTTTTTGGAATAATCCAGCTGAAAACGCCCGCAATTTAATTGATTTGATTTATTCACTTTCATCGTACTCATCGCTTTCATCCTTTACAGCTCATCACATGCCAATAGCTTTTGCCGGCAGCTTGAGTAGTTTTCCATCAGCATTGCCACCATTGGGCCTTCCCGCCCTCTTAGCACAGCTGTTTCAATCTCTTTAAAAGGAACAATTTCTTGGACGGAATTCACGGCAAACACTTCATCTGCTGCCAGCATCTCGTCTGCTGTATAAAAACCTTCCTCAAAAGGAATATGGAGCTTTTCAAGCAGAGTGAGGATGAATTTTCTTGTAATTCCGTCCAGTATGCCGGTTTGAAGAGATGGGGTATACACTTTTCCGGACTTTGCCCAGAAAAGGTTTGATACGATACCCTCTGCAACATGCCCTTTCTCTGTCAAAAATATTCCTTCAAGAAGCGGGCTGTTTCCCGTCTCCTTCTTGCCGAAGAAATTATTCATATAATGATGGGATTTCATCCGGAATCTTCCCTCAGGCGTATTGCGCTTTACCGTTAAGATTTTTCCCGTTTTTACAGGCGCACCCGTTTGGGGAAGCTTTCTCATGAAACACAATACCGTCGGGTTATCGTAACTTTGATCGGCCAGCATGTTCCCCCCGTCACCGGCAGAAACATTAAGCCTGATCGATACATCTTCATCCTGCAGAGAATTCAGGGCAAGCAGGCTTGAAATGATGCTGTTCACTTTATCAAAATTCAAATGGGTGCGGATTTCAAGTTCAGAAAGCGATCTCCCAAGCCTAGCCAAATGGTCCTTCAGAAGAAAGGGGTGTCCCTTGTAAACCCTAAAGGTTTCAAAGACCCCCAGCCCGTACAGATAGCCATGATCGAAAACAGAAATCCTGGCATCCTCCGGTTTTATATAATCGCCATTCAAGTAAATATACATGAATTAAATGCTCATTTCCGTTCTTTTATAAAATTGGATAAAGTTCCTTAAAAGATCTTTTCCAACGGATGTCATAATCGATTCCGGGTGAAATTGCACGCCTTCAATCGGCAGTTCTTTATGCCTGAGTGCCATAATTTCATTATCTTTTGTCCGCGCTGTGACCGCCAGGCAGTCAGGGAGCGTATCGGGTTTAACGATTAAAGAGTGATACCTTGTTGCTTCAAATGGCTGTTCCATGCCGGTGAAGATGGTTTGGCCATCGTGATGGATCTCAGAGGTTTTCCCGTGCATCAGCTTTTCCGCCCGCACGACATCTCCTCCGAAAACTTGTGCTATGGACTGATGTCCGAGGCAGACGCCAAAGATTGGAATCTCCCCTGCAAATGCTTTAATGGCTTCCATGCTGATTCCTGCTTCATCAGGACTGCAGGGCCCAGGGGAAATCATTAAAAACTCAGGATTCAGCTCTTTGATCTCCTCGATGGTTATTTCATCATTCCGTCTAACAATCAGCTCTTCTCCAAGCTCACCAAGGTACTGCACAAGGTTGTAAGTAAAAGAATCATAGTTATCAATCATTAAAATCACTCTGCTCACCTCATCTGATTATTTGCTCTTCTTTGCTCAGCTCAACGGCTTTTTTCATTGCCATCGCTTTCTTCAGTGATTCTTTGTATTCATGCTTTGGATTGGAATCGATGACGATTCCTGCTCCTGCCTGAATATATCCTGACCCATCTTTTGCAAAAAGGGTCCTGATAACAATATTCAACTCCATATCTCCGCTAAAATCAATCCATCCGATTGATCCTGTATAAATTCCCCTTCTGGCAGGCTCTAATTCTTCAATGATCTCCATTGTCCTTATTTTAGGAGCGCCGGTAATCGTTCCTCCGGGAAATACAGCTTTGATAATGTCATCCAGCTCAACGTCCTGTCTCAGCGTTCCTCTGACGTTTGAGACGATATGCATGACATGGGAATACTTCTCCACAGCCATAAATTCGTCTACCTCTACTGTACCATATTCGCATATTCTGCCGAGATCATTTCTTTCCAAATCAACCAGCATGACATGCTCTGCCCGCTCCTTCTCGTTCCCAATCAGCTCATCTGCAAGTCCTCTGTCCTCTGCTTCGGTTAATCCCCTTGATCTTGTACCGGCTATCGGCCTCGTACTGGCTGAGGAGCCCTTCTTTTTGACAAGAAGCTCAGGCGAACCGCAGACAATCTGAAACTCCGGCGCGTGAAGGTAAGCCATGTAAGGGGAAGGATTCACCCTGCGAAGGCTTTTATATATGTCAAGCGGCTGAGTGGTGAGGGGCATTGCCTGCCTGACTGATAAATTCACCTGAAAGACGTCTCCGTCCGCAATATACTGTTTGATTTTTTCAGCCGCTTCCTTAAATGCCTCTTCTGTAAAATGCCCTTTTTCCAAGCGGGCCTCTTCTGTTTGTGAAACAGGCTCTTCTGCAGCGTCATTATTTGTCCAGCGCTCCTTTAAATTCTGGAGCCTTTTCAGAGCAGAGTCTTCACTCTCACCTTTTTCTGGCTGCACAATCAGCCAAAGAACCTCTTCAAGATGATCATACACGGCTGTTTCGTTAAAAATCATAAAATAAAAATCCGGAGTATCCAGGTCATCCGCTGCAATGGATGGCAGTTTTTCAAACCGGCGCACCGCATCGTAGCTGATAAACCCGATTGCCCCGCCCTGATAATCAGGAAGTTCATTAAGAAGCGGGCGATGAAGCTGTTTGAACCAATCCTTGAAAAGGGCAAGCGGCTCTCCTTTCAAGCTTTGTATCCGGCCGCCTTCCTGGATCGTAAGGGTTTCATCTTTTGCAGATACAACCGCAATGGGGTCTATGCCGGCCATGCTGTATCTTCCGCCTTTACCGCTTTCTAAAATAATATGGCGGCTTTTCTGACGGGCCAAAGTCTCGTATCTTTGGAAAAAAGAACCTGTAAAAGGAATTTGAATAAATAACGGTTTCATTGGACAGCCATTCTCCTCATTCTGTATGTACCTATTATATTTACATAAAGTCCCTGAGAAGGCTATGCTATTTCCAGTGTGAATTTTTGTAAATCAGAAATGCGGAAGCGGCTCAGATCGGGCTAGCCGCTGGAGCTGGACAATACCGAAATGCGCAAGCGGCTTGTTCAGCCCCGACAAGCGCTGGAGAGAAAATCCCGAAAAGTCTGCACTTTGACTTTTTGGGATTTTTCGAAGCGACTCGAGGGGCTAGCCGCTGGAGCTGGACAATCCAACTTCCGAAATCAGCTATCTAAGTACATTTATAATAAATAAAAAAACAGTCCGAAGACTGTTTTTTTAAAACATATTAATCAAATTGGTAAAGAGGTGTGCTTAAATACCGCTCTCCGTTACTAGGGATCACGGCGAGTACTTTTTTGCCTTTGCCAAGCTTCTTGGCTACCTGAAGGGCCGCGCTGATCGCCGCACCTGAAGAAATTCCTCCTAGAAGACCTTCCTCTCTTGCAGCTCTTCTGGCATATTCAAAGGCTTCATCGTTCTGAATTTTAATGATTTCATCGTAGACCTCAGTATCAAGTGTATCCGGTACAAAGCCTGCACCAATACCCTGGATTTTGTGAGGACCTGGCTTTCCTCCAGAAAGAACGGGTGAGTCAGCCGGTTCTACCGCAATGATTTTGATGTTCGGATATTTTTCCCTAAGGACTGTACCAGCACCTGAGATGGTACCGCCTGTACCGATTCCTGAGATAAAGGCATCAAGCTGATCCCCCATTTGACGAACGATCTCAGGACCTGTTGTTTGACGGTGAACTTCAGGGTTCGCTTCGTTCTTGAACTGCTGCGGCATGAAATAGCCATGCTCTTTGGAAAGTTCTTCTGCCTTGCGGATTGCTCCGCCCATGCCTTCTGCGCCTGGCGTCAGGACAAGCTCAGCACCATAAGCCTTCAGAAGGTTTCGGCGCTCTGTACTCATTGTATCAGGCATAACCAGAATAGCTTTGATTCCTTTCGCGGCAGCGACCATCGCAAGGCCGATTCCTGTGTTGCCGCTTGTCGGCTCAATTAATGTATCTCCAGGTTTTAAGTCGCCGCTTTTTTCAGCTGCTTCAATCATAGCAAGTGCGATGCGGTCCTTTACACTGCTTCCCGGATTCATAAATTCAAGCTTCAAATATACTTCTGCACTGTCTTCCTCAACTAAGCGGTTCAGCTTAAGAATTGGTGTTTCGCCAACCAGCTCATGAATAGAATTTGCAACGCGAGTCAAAACAACCACCTCATATTCCGAGTATTTTTATAGGTAATATAAAAAATTTATCAACTATATTCGGAATTGTCAATCATTTGGGCTTAGGTCCTTATTACTGCGCAGGTCCTGTTTTCAGCTCTTCCAGCTCAACTTTAGAGAACTGGTACACTTCATTGCAGAAATGGCATTGGGCTTCCGCTCCGCCATCTTCATCAATCATGCTTTGAATTTCATCATTTCCCAGGCTGACAATAGCGCTGGCGATACGATCTCTTGAACATTGGCATTTAAATTGAACCGGCATTTTTTCCAGAATTTTGACTTGTCCTTCGCCAAGCACTTCTTCCAGAATTTCTTCCGGTGTTAATCCCCGTTCAATCATTTTAGAAATCGGCTGGATTGACTTTAGCCTGTTCTCAATCTTTGTGATCGTTTCGTCCTTTGTTCCAGGCATCAGCTGGATCATAAAACCGCCCGCTGCAAGAACTGTGTTGTCAGGATTAACAAGCACTCCAACACCGACAGAAGAGGGAACCTGTTCTGATGAGACAAGATAATACGTAAAATCTTCCCCAAGCTCGCCGGAAACAATTGGCACCTGGCCTGTGAAATGTTCCTTCATGCCAAGATCCTTAACAATTGTCAGCATTCCTTCTGTACCGACCGCTCTCGCTACGTCAAGCTTTCCATGCTCGTTCAAGTCAAAGTGGGTTTGCGGGTGTGACACATAACCCCTTACTTCGCCTTTTGCATTGGCATCGACCAAAATGGCGCCGATCGGACCCCCGCCCTCAACTTTGATCGTCAGCTTGTTATCTCCTTTTAGCATAGCGCCAAGCATCAGTCCTGCAGTTAAAGATCTGCCAAGGGCAGCTGTTGCTGTCGGCCAGGTCTGATGCCTCCTTTGCGCTTCACCTGCTGTATCGGTTGTATCTGCAGCGTATGCCCTGATTTGGCCGTCATACGCAATCGCTTTAATTAAATAATCCATTCAAATCTAACTCCTTTCGCAACTAGCTCCTGTTGCGCTCATAAATCAGCTGCAAGCCTTTTAATGTCAAGAATGGATCGACCACATCGATAATAGTGGACTCATTAGCAATTAAAGAAGCGAGACCGCCAGTAGCAATGACTTTTGCATGCTGTCCTGTCTGCTCCCTCATCCTGCTCACTATGCCTTCTACTTGTCCTACATAACCGTAGAGAATGCCTGATTGCATAGCGCCAACCGTGTTTTTACCGATAATATGTTCAGGTCTTGCGATCTCAATCCTCGGCAGCTTGGAAGCTCTTGTATAGAGCGCTTCTGTTGAGATATTGACTCCCGGCGCAATGGCACCGCCCATATATTGCTTGTCTTCGTTAATATAGCAATACGTTGTTGCTGTTCCAAAATCCACGATGATAAGCGGACTGCCATATAAATGAATGCCAGCTACAGCATTTACAATCCGGTCAGCACCGACTTCCTTCGGGTTATCATATTTAATATTCAGCCCTGTTTTCATGCCAGGACCTACAATCAGCGGTGCGGAGCTGAAATATTTCGTACACATTCTTTCAAGCGCAAACATAATAGGCGGGACTACCGAGGATATTATAATACCTTGAATATCCTGAAAATGTATGCCAACATGCTCAAACAGCGATTTGAAAATCATGCCAAATTCATCTTCAGTCTTATTGCGGCTAGTCTCAATTCTCCAATGGTGCTTTAATGTATCTCCTTCGTAAACCCCAATAACAGTATTTGTATTGCCGACATCCAGTACTAGTATCATCTTTCTCACCACTTCTATAGTTTCTCTTTTGCATGGCATACCATTCTGAAAATATCATATCATAAAGCTTTGCATCAATCCCATAGGCGGATTCTGGTTTTTAGAACAGAAAAAGCCGCCAGCATATTGGCCGGCGGCTTGTTACTTTTAGTCGTTATGCGGAGGATCAACCGGTTCTGTCAATTGAGAAGGTTCATCCCTTTTTTGGATGTTGACCTTAACATCAGTGTCAGCCAAATCTTCCGGACGCTCTGGAAGCTTGCCGTGATCCACAAGGTATTTGATTTGATTTGCATCAAGTGTTTCAACATCAAGCAGGGTCTTGGCAATGAGCTCAAGCTTATCCCTGTTATCTGTCAGAATTGTCTTAGCACGCGCATATGACTGCTTCACAAATTCCTGAATTTCCATATCAATTTGGTGAGCAATGGCATCACTGTAGTTCTGCTCATTATTGAAGTCCCGTCCAAGGAATACCTGTCCTTGAGACTGACCGAATTGAAGAGGTCCAAGCTTATCAGACATACCGAATTCTGTTACCATGCGGCGGGCAATGCCTGTCGCACGCTGGAAGTCATTGGATGCGCCTGTACTTACTTCACCGAAGATGATTTCTTCAGCTACACGGCCGCCGAGAAGGCCTGTAATTTTATCAAGCAGCTCCGGCTTTGTCATAAAGTAGCGGTCTTCCTTCGGCAGCATAACGGCATAGCCGCCAGCCTGGCCGCGCGGTACGATCGTAACCTTATGAACCATTTCCGCTTCATCCAGCATAATGCCGATAACAGTATGGCCTGCTTCATGATAAGCTACAATATTTCTTTCTTTCTCAGATATCACACGGCTCTTCTTAGCAGGGCCGGCGATGACTCTGTCTGTTGCTTCATCGATATCTGACATATCGACTTTCTTTTTATTCAAACGGGCTGCAACAAGTGCTGCTTCGTTCAGAAGATTTTCCAAATCAGCGCCAGAGAAACCAGGAGTTCTCATAGCAATGGATTTCAGATCAACGCTTGAATCAAGCGGCTTGTTGCGGGCATGTACATGAAGCACTGCTTCACGGCCTTTCACATCCGGTCTGTCAACTGTGATCTGACGGTCAAAGCGTCCCGGGCGAAGAAGCGCCGGGTCAAGAATGTCAGGTCGGTTCGTTGCTGCCACAATGATAATTCCTTCATTGGCGCTGAAACCGTCCATTTCAACCAATAGCTGGTTGAGCGTCTGCTCTCTTTCATCATGTCCGCCGCCAAGTCCGGCGCCGCGCTGGCGTCCGACTGCGTCAATTTCATCAATGAAAATGATGCAGGGAGCATTCTTTTTCGCATTTTCAAACAAATCACGAACACGGGATGCACCGACACCGACGAACATCTCAACGAAATCAGATCCACTGATGGAGAAGAACGGAACACCGGCTTCCCCTGCAGCTGCACGGGCAAGAAGTGTTTTACCTGTTCCTGGAGGCCCTACTAGAAGCACGCCTTTAGGAATTCTCGCACCAAGTTCAGCGAACTTGCGAGGGTCTTTCAGGAATTCAACTACCTCAATCAATTCCTGTTTCTCTTCGTCAGCTCCCGCTACATCTTTGAATTTCACTTTTTTCTTTTCTTCGCTGTAGAGCTTCGCTTTGCTTTTGCCAAAATTCATGACACGGCTTCCGCCGCCCTGAGCCTGGTTCAGCAAGAAGAAGAAAAGGATGAAAATAATGATGAACGGTATGATCGAAGTAAAGAATGTCACCCATCCGCTTGTTTCTTCAGCGGGCTGGAAATCAACGCTTGTCTGGTCTTTCGCAGCCACATTCTTCTGGCTTTGTGTCTTAATGTAATTATCCACACGCGCAAGACCTGCCTGGTCAGGAATATGTGTCATGAAAAATTGATCTTTCGGGGCCTCTTTAAGCTGCCCTTTCACTTCATAAACGCCGCGTACCGGCTGTACGGTTAATGATTTAACTTTCCCTTCTTCCAACTGGGAAACGAACGTGTTATACGTTACTTGATCAGGCTTGCCGCTGTTGCCGTTGAAGAAACTGACAACCCCAATCACAACAAGAAATATAAGTAAATAAAAAACGGTATTCCGGAAGATACGACTCATTCCTTACCTCCTCCCACAGTAGGCACAACTACCTCAAATAGTATCATAGAAAATCATTCCAGTACAAATATTATGACCACTCAAACTGTCTGCTGTTTATTCGCTTTTTTGATAAATTTCCGGCTTCAGAACACCGATATAAGGAAGGTTTCTGTAGCGTTCAATATAATCCAGGCCATATCCTACTACGAAAGCATCAGGCACTTCAAATCCAACATAATCAGCATGAATATCT
Organism: Metabacillus kandeliae; assembly: GCF_021166585.1. GTDB lineage: Bacteria > Bacillota > Bacilli > Bacillales > Bacillaceae > Metabacillus_B > Metabacillus_B kandeliae. The sequence continues at coordinate 41,433 of NZ_JAJOZE010000018.1, read as the reverse complement.
GATTTTCTTCCTGTCGGCTTATCAAGCAGCGTGACAATCTTAATGGACTTTGCTTTGCGGTAGCGGAAAAGCTCTACCAGATAGCTCAGCGTTAAGCCGCTGTCGATAATATCTTCAATGATCAGGATGTCTCTTCCTTCAACGGAAGTGTCCAGATCCTTCAGGATTTTAACCTCTCCTGAAGATACTGTTGAGGTACCATAGCTTGAAACATCCATGAAGTCCATTTCAAGGTATGTATCAATATGCTTAATCAGGTCAGCCATAAACGGCATAGCCCCTTTTAATACACAAATGGCAAGCGGGAAGCGGCCGCTGTACTCTTCAGACAGCGTTGTACCCAATTCCTTCACTTTGCTCTGTATTTCTTCTTCTGTAATAAGAACTTTTTCAATATCTTTTTTCATTTTCGCATTGCCCCCTAGAAGATTCCTTGCTCGTCATAATGTAATACAATGTACTCACCGTTGTTTGCTCTTGTTTGCTCCAGGGCTGACTTCTTAAGCCCCGGCAGCCACATGATGCTGCCTCTTCCATCTTCTACAATGGGCCAGAGATCCCTCTCTGCCAAAGGAATCTTTGCGTCAATAAATATATCTTTGACTTTTTTTGAGCCGTTCATGCCCTTCACTTCCATTTTGTCTCCTGCGTTTCTGGAACGGACGATCAGCGGAAGTTCCACATCAGTCCGGCTAACAATAAAGGAATGATTACTTGCTTTTATTTCAGCAGGATCAGCTGAAATAAAGGCGCTTATATAACACCCATTTGGGAGATTTAACATTCCAGGAGGAGTAAATTCCAGACAATACGGAGAATGTTCTTCATGTTCAAAGGTAAACAAACAGCGATGATATGACTTTGTTACCTTTAAACCGCCTGGGAAATTAAGCGACCCTGAAGGATGTGTCTGGGAGAGCAGCTGCAGCAGACTCTCAATATGTAAAGAAGAGAAAGATACTGGAACATCTTTATAGAGATAGTTTAATATTAGTTGAATACCCCGCCTTTGTAAAGGCAAAGGGAGCCTTTTCAGCTCATCGGAATCTATCTCTAAAGCATCCTTTTCCTTTCTTATCCATACTCTATTCATTTCTCTTTCAGTTAATTCCTGCAAGAGACGGTCATCTTCAAGCTGCAGCTCGCTGAAATTCTGGAATCTCTCATGCGCAAGCGGGTTTTCTTCTTTTATAAAAGGGAGCACATACTTGCGAAAACGGTTCCGGGTATAAGCATCTGAATCGTTGCTTGGGTCATATCTTGGATTCAGCCCATGCTTTTCGCTGTAGTCAAGAATCTCTTTTCTCGATGTGCCGAGGAAAGGCCTAATCAGATAACCGTTCCCGAACGGCCTTTTCACCTGGATGCCGGCTGACGATTTTCCGGCAGCCCCTCTGACAAGCCTCATCAGGATCGTTTCAATCTGATCGTCTCCATGGTGGGCGAGTGCGAGATACCGTGCACCAGTTTCAGCCATTGCTTCGTCGAAAAAGCTGTACCGGCATTCTCTGGCAGCAGCCTGAGAACTTAGGCGGTGTTCTTTTGCATAAGCAGCTGCATCCATTTGCTTTGCCATAAAAGGAATACGATGCTCCCGGCAAAATGTTTCAACAAACTTCATCTCATTTTCAGATTGCTTCCCCCTGAACATATGATCCACATGAACAGCGATTACCTGAATGCCGAGCTTATCCTTCATTGAGTGAAGAAGATGAAGCAGAACAAGTGAATCCGGTCCGCCGGAAACTCCTGCTGCAATAGTTGAAAAAGGCTCTATCAGCTCATGTTTTTTAATAAAGGCATAGAAACTTTCCAATAGAATAACCTCTTTGGCAATGCTCGTTAATCTTAAGCAGTAAAACCCCGCTTAAGTTATAAATATCCTACCATTTTTGCCGGACAGCCTGCAAAAAAGATGCAAAAGTTCACACTTCAGCCATAATTCTGCCTAGGGGAGCAGAATATGAAAGTAGTACATCATGCAAAGAACTGCCAAACCGGCCATTACAAGCACTCCTTCCAGCAGTCCTGCCAGCTTATTCTTTTTTTTGCGGCGCGTGCTTCTTTTCATAGCAGCTGCTTCCGGCTTTTTGGCAGCCTGTTTTTTTACAGGCGTCACAGGCCGGGAAACAGGAGGGGTTTCTGACCTTTGCAGCAAATCAAGCATGTCATGCCTCATTTCCTCTGCACTTATGTATTCCCCATATAAACCTTTCCATAACAGCCTTTTCTGCTTTTTTAAGAATGGATGTGCCTCTATTTTTTCAGAAAGCAGCTGTTTTGAATCGCCGTTCCTTGAAAATCGCTTTGGATAGACGGAATTGATGATAATCATAGAGACGGCAAAGAGATCGTACCGCTCATCCGCTTTCCGGTCTCCCAGCCCCCAATATCCTCTGTCGAAGAAATCGGTGAATTCTTTAACGGCTCTTCCTTTAATCGTCGTTCCGCCGACATCAACAAAGCGGATTTTCACTGGATCAGGCGATACAATCAGGTTCTCAGGCTTCAGATCGCCGAAAACCCAGCCGCCTTCATGCAGCTCCTGAAGGTTGGAGAGGAGCTGCAGCATTAAAACAGCGATCCATTCGCTTCCTTTTCCTTTTATAAAATCAAGGTAGGGCTTTCCCTGGATATATTCCATGGCATAAAAGGCAATCGGCTGTGCTCTGCCGGGCCTGATCCAGTCATCTGTATCAAGTAAAAAAGGCCCCAGCGAGGAACCTTGGGCCTTCGAAAAAGTTTTCAGCACATTTACTTCAGAGGTAATAGACAAGCTATTTTCGCTCAGCTTTAAAGCAGAGTAGCCTCCTTTTCCTTTTGCGAGATAAACAATCCCGTTAGCACCGTGCCCAAGAGGTCTTACAATTTCATACGTATTGCTATGCCATTTACCGGTAACAATCGTCCCGGGTCCAGCCTTACATGCCTGATTCGCCGTAGTATGGTTCATCTTCCAATCCGCCTCTCATGGAGCGTGCATTCCCAAATGATTTGATGGCCGCTCTGATTGCAGGCCCTGTTGGAGTCATGCCTCCAGTCAGAAGCTTTGGAAAGATAGATGACAGCGATTCAAGCTTCGGCGTCCAGTTCAGCACCTGTTCCACTTCATTGTTTTTCCCGGGAAATATATGAATAGAGAAAAGGTTGTTTCCAATTCTGGAGTTCAAGCTGATTGATAAGTCCAGCAGTGACTCTTTTACCTGCTGCAGCTTTGGCTTCATGCTGGCGCTCGTATCAACGAGCACAAGTATTTTCAAGGAAACGGTTTCTCCAAGCTCATCAACCACCTCCATGATTTCTCCCCGCTTTTCAGGCGGAAGCTCTTCCATCGTAACCTTTTTCCCTAAGATCTCCTGCAGCTCCTGATTGACAACGCCCTGAAGCGTTTGGGTCATAGCCTGCCTTGTCACCATTTGAACAGTCTGTGACAGCTGCTGTGCGTAAACGATCTGACTGACGCCCCCTCCGGAAGAGGCAATTCCTTCTATCTCCCTTATGGCATCATGATCTATAATGCTTTCTTCTACTACTCCGATAACGTTGACGGTAATGCCCTGCTCTTTTGCCAGTGCAGCCATTGCCACCGGGTCTTCCCCATGGTTGGAACACCCATCAGTAATCAGCAGAATCTGGCGCAAATTTCCTTTATTCATTTTCACGCACTCCTTTGGCTAAAGAAGCTGCTGCTTATTTTCAGGCCGTGGACTCTTTTTATTTTCCGGACCTCTGTCCCTTCATCCTGTCCTGCCCTTTTTCGCTTCAGCTGTAATGTTACCATCCTCGCCAACTGACAGAGTGTTTATACGGTTTTCTTAAGAAACGATGCTCTCCTTTTTATAGTAGCGGGAAGAAGGGATCGATGACCATTTCGGTGTATTGTGGTCTATCCGTGCAACCACGATTGTCATATCATCCTCTATCTTTCCGGCTCTTGTCCGGATAACCTCCTCCATTATTAAATCGGCCACTTCCTGCGGATCGGTTGTTTCAAGCTCGGATATTTTCCTTTTCATCCAAATATCATGGTTCTCCACGTGCTTCGGCCCTTCAAAAATACCGTCGCTCATCATGATGAGAAGATCGCCCGCCTTCATCTGTTCGCCGACAATGTCCACCTCCAGCTCATCAATAATGCCCATCGGCAGATTGCTTGCCTGAACCTTCATCACCCTTTCCCCCCGTTTCACAAAGCTTGGGGTGGAGCCGATTTTTAAAAATTTGCAGTGTGCGTCCTGCAAATCCACGATTGCCAGATCGAGAGTGGAGAACATCTCTTCTGTGGTGCGAAGCGAGAGAATGGAATTGACCGTTTTGATCGCTACTTTCTCATCAATGCCTGACTGAAGAATTTTTTCAAGCAGCTTGATTGTCTCATTGCTTTCAAAATGGGCTCTTACGCCATTGCCCATGCCGTCACTGATAGCAATGGCGTACTTTCCTACTCCAAGGTCGATCATTGAATAGCTGTCTCCTGAAACCAGACCTCCTCCTTTGGCAGCATGAGCTGCACCTGTTTCCACTTTGTACGTCTTGGAAGAACCAAGAGAAACATGGCAGAATCCATTTGGATACATGGCGCATTCTTCCCGTTTCACTATAATGGGTTCCTCTAATATATCTGAAAGCATGGGAGCTATTATTTTCTCGCATTCGCCGTGACCCTGGCAGTACGGGATGCTCATCTCAATATCGATGTTCCCCTGCTCAAGGCTGTAAATATCAACATTGGTTATGCTGACTCCAAAGTTCTGAAGCGCATCCAGTATCTGTTCTTCCTGGTGAAAATGGTTTTCTCTTTCCCTCTTAATTTCTTTTGAAAAGTCATCCATCACCTGTGAGACACCCAGGAGCTGTTCCGCTACCAGCTTTCTGCTTTCCTGCACCTGCTCTTTCAGCTTTAAGTTAGCTTTAAAAACATTGATTTCCTGTTCAATCGCCTCCTCCACTATTTTCGGTTTGGAGCAGTGCTGCTGAAATTCCTTTTTCAGCTTCCGGTTTGTCTGATATTTTCCTTTCATTGTCTCAGATGTCATTTCACTCATCAGATCATAGGTCGCATTAAAATTCTGCACCCAGCATCTTTCTTTTTTATAGCAATTCTGGCAGCTCTTTTCTGTAATCGAGCTGAGAAACAGATCTATTTCCTGCTCTTGGCCGCCTTCTTCACTTTTTTCGTAAAAGGAAGCAAAGCTTTCAGACAGCGCAAGGAATACTTTAGAAAACTGGTCCACTCTGTTCGCTGTAACATCTCTTATCTTTCTTGCATAAAGCTGCTGCTCCTGAGCATGTTCATTTGTGCCTGGAATGTGCTTGCTCAGGCTGCTTGTCACCTTTTTAGGAGTAAGGAAAAACAGCACGATGGCAATGAGCGACTCTCCAAGGGTTGTCATTAAATCTGCAGAGCCCTCGCCATACAGGGAAAGAAGCATGCTTCCCACCACAAGGCCGATGGCAGCCCCCACTTTTTTCCCTTCTTTTAATAGTCCTCCGAGAAGCCCGGAAAATGCCAGCAAGCTCATTTGATATAGATTGCCGACATTCGCCAGGCTTAAGATCAGGCCGGTGACCACCCCCACTGTACAGCCGATGCTTGAGCCTGCTATAAAAGCAAAGAGAAGCACAGCGTACCTGGAAAAAACGTGTTCAGCCTGAAAATGCATATATGAGACGCCGACGAATCCGGTCATAGCCGAGGCAATCAGAATCATCAGGCAAATAATTTCTTCTACTTTCAGCGTTTGTTTATATTTATTGGCCGACATGAGCGGCAGACTTTGAAGAAAAATCAAGGTGAGAATAAAGGAAAGGCCTGATTCAACTCCAGCCATTAAGCTATTGTACGGAGTGATCGCTCCATCTATCACATAAGAGAAAGCAAGCCTAGAGGTCAGGACCGAAAGAAAGATAAGCAAGGGGAGAATTTTCAGCTGTTCTTTTATAAAATAGGAAAAGAGTTTATGACAGATAAAAAACATGAGCAGGTTTGCCCCTATAAATGCTGATGTTTCCAAAGAGACCGTTGCCCCTCCTGCCAGAAGTGCAGCCGCACCGACAAGCGCTTTATCCTTTTTGATCAGCATCAGAACCCCAAAATACGGGAGGGCAAAAGGAAGGATTTCTGTTAATATGACAGCTCGTCCGAGCAAAAAGCCGATAAAGATATAGAGAAGTCCTGCATTGTACCAAACTGCCTGAAACTTCGCTCCCATCTTAAAGAACATTTTCTGAAATGCCTGCTGTGTTTTTTCAAGACTAACACCTGTTACAGGCTCCATCATCCTTCTTTCTGCTTTATCCATTTTCATACCCCCGATTGATGTTGATGGTTGTTATTATAGTCAAGGGTTACTTCTGAATTTGTCAAAAAAAGGTTGTGTTATCTAGAAAACGTTCGACTATATTTGTTGCAAGCCCCAGTATTTTTCACCTTCCCGCTTGCATTCTTCCTAATTCTTCTGATTTTTTTGTTGAGGAAAGGGCAGATGTCCGTTATTTTGGAGTCTTTTCTTTTGAATATTTTTTAATTTGGAGGTTTATATTGGTAATTTAAGAAAAACGCAAGCCGCTTGCTAGCGGCTGGAGCCGGACAACTTCGAAAAGCGCAAGCAGCTCGTTCAGCCCCGGCAAGCGCTGGAGGAAAACTCTTAAAAGTCTGGGCTTGGACTTTTAGGAGTTTTTCGAAGTGACTAAAGAATCAGGCAAGCGGCTGGAGCCGGACACATCCACTTCTGATAACCAGTTATCCAAGTACTTTTAAAAATTCTGATCTTATGAAAATCAAAAAAGCAGCCCTCCAAATGGATGAGCTGCTTGCTATAAGAATGACCCGTACGGGATTCGAACCCGTGTTACCGCCGTGAAAGGGCGGTGTCTTAACCGCTTGACCAACGGGCCGTATGTATATGGTAGCGGCGGAGGGGATCGAACCCCCGACCTTACGGGTATGAACCGTACGCTCTAGCCAGCTGAGCTACACCGCCATATCAATAAAACAAGGCTTCTTTATGAAGCACAAGTTCTATAATACAAAGATTTACTGTGTTCGTCAATAACTAATTTGATCTTTTTTAAAAGTTGTTTTGACTTAGAGGGAAGGAGCCTATAAAAGCCGGTTGCTGCATGGAAAATTTACATGCTGTAATCAGAAAGCGCCGATATATAGTGGGAAGTGCTCGATATAATTGAAAGTTCGCCGATATACGAGCGAGAGTGGCCGATATATTTTGGAAGCCGCTGATGTACAGCCTCCATCCGCCGATATCAGGATCTTGATGGTGCCCAGTCATTAGGTTAAAGCTCAAAATCCAACATTTAACGCTGAAAACCCGCTTTCCAAAGAGCCGGTTTATTTCCTTTCTCACTCCCTTTATCAAATTCCCAAACAAAAAAACACTCCTCTAAAAAAGGAGTGCAGTTCCGTACAGGCATATTTATATTAAAAGCAGCAAGTTACCCTCTTCTTGCTCCGCGTCCGCCGCGCTTTGATTCTGTGTTTCGCTTCAATGAAGACAGGCGGTCTTCGCTGTCCTTCAGGAAACGGCTCATTTTTTGTTCAAAGTTCTCTGTTCTCGGACGAAAATCGTTACTTCTGCCTCTTTGAGGACGGTCTTGGCGAGGACGGTCTTGGCGAGGGCGTTCTGGACGCTCTGGTCGGTCTATCGCTTTTTTGATGGACAGCCCAATCTTTCCATCATTTTCTACATTAATTACTTTAACTTCTACTTCATCTCCGACCTTCAAGTGATCGTTGATGTCTTTAACGTAACTGTCTGCGACCTCGCTAATATGAACGAGCCCAGTTGAGCCTCCAGGCAGTTCAACAAACGCCCCAAATTTTGTAATGCCAGTTACTTTACCTTGTAACTTGCTGCCAACTTCTATGGACATAAAAAGAATGCTCCTCCTTAAACTTATAAAAAATCACTTTGCTTCATTATACCTAATTAAAAATTCAGGTGTCAATAAAGCCTACTTCTTATCTGGCACATTAAAAATAATTTCGTCTTTGCCGGATAAAAAATAGTCCCGTCTGGCAATCTTCGCAATATATTCATCATCATTCAGGTTTTTAATTTCCTGCTGGAGCATTTTCTGATCTTTTTTCAATTCAGTCAGCTGGCTGGCAAGTTTATCTTTTTCCTCTGCTTTCTTCCCAATCTCGATGGATTGAGAGACGAAAGTAAATATGATGAAAACGGCTGCTGCTGCGGCTATTGCCCCGAGCAGTGTCAGCCTTCTGATAAGTCCCCGTCTCCGGCGCTTTTGAATTTGATCCTGGCGCTCCTGCTGCTGCATATACTGTGATTGTAACGGAGTTACTTTCCGGCTGCGTTCATTATCCATTTCTTTAAACGGTCCTCCTTATTTCCTAAAGATCCGTTTCCCCCACTTCGCTGCTTTATCCACTATATTCTTTATCCTGCCGGAAAAACCTCCAAACGAGGCAAAAAACTTTTTTATCAGGTTTCTTAACCTTGAAGGGACGAGATTCCATAGCAAGCGCAGCAGCACCCTAAATGGTGCTAATAAGATTTTAACGAAAAACCAGAGCAATTGGGAAGCCCCTTTAAGTAATTTCCAAATAATATTTAAAATTCCTGTAAGAAGAACGATGAGAAGGTGGAAAAGCCCTGTCACCGGCTTGATGAGCAGGTAATTCGCTGTTTTCAGGAGCAGGCGGCATACCCATAGGACCGTTTTAATCAAAATATCCAGCACCTTCAGGTAAATGCCTTTTAATGCCCCCTGGTAAAAGGCATACCCGCAAAGGACAGCAAGGAATATATACACCCTCAGCTCCCCTTCATTGACGAGCAGCAGAACATAAAAAAAGCAAAGTCCCTGTAATACCCAAAAGACAATGTCATTCAGGAATACAAACCACCTTGCCCGCGCCGGCCTGTTCAGAAAGCGGCCATATGTATCAAGGGCGGCGCCGAGCCATCCTCCCATACCGGCCATGGCAAGCATCGTATAAAACTGGGTGCTGAGCGTCATTTGAACAGCTTGCTAAAAAATCCTTTAGCTTTATCCCCTTGCTGGTCATCAAGGTAAACGATATCGAAAATCCGCCCTTTTATGGAAACAATGCCGCGATCGACATCTAAATTTTTCATTTGTAGATTTTCCCCGCGGATCGCCATAGCTCCCATGACAGTGTCCAGCAAAAATTCTTCGTTATCGAAGCTTTCTACCTGTTTGACCCCGGAAATTTCCAGCTGCTTGCGCCCTTTCATTGTAATATCATGATCAGGTACAGTGCCTTTCTGTCCTGATTGCTCATCATAGTAACTCATCTGTACAGCCCCCGCATTCATTAGAGATTTCTTAGTTATCTCTATGAAAAAAAGGGCTTGAATAGAACAAGCCCTGCTGTATCAGATTGTATACTTTTTATTTGGCAGGCGCTTCCGCTTTACTTAATTTTCATTGATTTTTTCTTCTTTAAGGATCTTGTAGAGATTGGCTGATTCCTCTTTTTTTGTAGTTTCTTTCAGGTCCTCAATTAGAACAGTGATGATTTTTTGTCCGAATCTTACCGCGAGTTCATCACCGATTTTTACATTTGAGCTTGCTTTTGCCGGCACGCCGTTGATGGAAATACGGCCTTGGTCTGCCACTTCCTTTGCAAGCGTTCTTCTTTTAATTAAACGGGAAACTTTTAAAAATTTATCCAGTCTCAAAAGATTTAACCCCTTCCCTTTTCTCTTTTATTCTTTTGTTTTGGCCTCATCCCAAAGGCGGTCCATTTCTTCCAGTGTCATGTCTTCCAATTCCTTCTGAAGAAGACGCGCCTGGTTTTCGATATATTGGAACCGCGATGTAAATTTGTGATTCGTCGAGGCCAGTGCCTCTTCCGGCTCTATTTTGTAAAACCTTGCAATATTGACGAAAGCAAAAAGAATATCACCGAATTCCCTCAGCATGAGGCTGCTGTCTACTTTTTGCCTGGAAAGCTCTGCTTCAAATTCCTGCAGTTCTTCCTTCAGCTTGTCCCAGGCCCCGCTTGCATCAGGCCAGTCAAAGCCAGCTTTTGCTGCTTTTTTTTGAAGCTGGTAGGCCTTCGACAAGGCAGGAAGGGAGCCGGCGACAGAGCCGAGCCTCGACTCTTCTTTATATTTACCCTCCTGCTTCTTAATTTCATCCCAGTTAGCCAATACCTGCTCCGTGTTTTCGGCAGCTGCCCCGCCAAATACATGAGGATGGCGGCGGATCATTTTTTCAGTTACTGTCCGTATCACATCATCTGCCGTGAACATCCCCTCGTCTTCCCCTATTTGGGAGTGAAGGACAACCTGCAGAAGCACGTCGCCGAGTTCTTCCACCATATGATCCGGATCTTCCTCATCAATGGCTTCCAGCAATTCGTAGCATTCTTCAATTAAGTATTTTTTTAAGGAAGCATGGGTCTGCTCCCTGTCCCAAGGGCATCCTCCGGGCGCCCTCAAAGCTTTTACAACGTTCCGGAAGGCGCTGAATTGATGATGCACCAGCCGCTCATCAGCAATTGGAGGAATATACAGGCTTGTCAGGTTATTAACCTCTGCCCCTCTGTCCAGCTCATACAGCGGGATCCATTTGATCTTCTCATTCGCCCCGCCAGCCTCCTGAATGACTGCCACTTCGTATTCGTCAGGATATTCCTCCATCAGCGTGAGCTTTGCCATGGAAGCTGACATTTGATCATACACCTGGCAGATAATCAGATGCTGAGTAAGCTTCAGATCATCCCGTTTCATTGATGAGGCGTCCAAAAGCTGAAAACCATCAACTGGATCGATTTTCAGTGCGGCAAACATGGCATCAAGAAAGCTTTGGCCTCCTGCAATCTCTATCACCGCTTCTTCCCTTTCAGCTGCTGCAATCAAAAGCTGGACCGTTTTTTCAGCAACTAAAGGGTGCCCCGGCACTGCATAGATCACCTCGCTGCTTTTTGCTTTTTCCAATAAAACAGCTGTAATTTCCTCATATACCGGATCAAACTGATCGTGCTTTTCATATATGCTGTCAAAGGAAACATAAGGAGGCAGCTCTTCATGCAGCTCCTTTAGTACAGGGTGATCCGCGGTCCGTACAAAAAGGGCTCCCTCGCCGGCTGAGATGAGCATGCGGTAAACTCCGAGAGGCAGCTGAGCCGCACTGCTCGAGCCCAGGCCCACTATCGTAATCTTTTTCATCTTTTCTCACCTTTCCTTTTGCTGAATAGCTGTTTGATTTTACTGCCAAACGGGACAATGTCCAGTTCGTCATCTGTAAACACATTGCCCTTTACGATCAAAATAAGATAGACAGCGCCCCCGACAGCTACTCCTGTTAACGCCTCAATGGAGGATGCTCCCCGGCTCGGTCTGCCGATCACTGTCTCAAAGCCAAGCATATATCCTTTTAGAACAGCGGCCATGATAAGAGCTGAGAGCAGTATTTTCCCAAGGCTTTTGTATTCCTTCAGCCGGAATTCAATTTTTCTAAGATAAATAATATTCAAAAGTGCTGCTATGAAAAACGCCATTACAGATGCCCAGGCTGCACCTGCCGTTCCATAAACAGGAATTAAATAATAATTGAGGGCAATCTTAACGCCGGCCGCAGCTGCAACAGCAATGGCAGGAAATACGGTGTGATTCATCCCCTGTAAAATGGCGCTTATTGTCATCGAGAGAGAGGTGAATAAAATAGAAAGGCTTAAGACAAACAGAATATCCGATCCCGAATCATTCCGGAACAGCATGACATTCACATCGTGAACAAGGGTCATAAGGCCGGCCGCAGCACCTGCCCCTACCGCAAGGCACACCTTAAGGGATAAGTTGATTTTTTTCTCAATAAAAAGATGGTCGTTTCGTTTTTTCGCGCTTGAAATCAGCGGGACAAGCGATAAGGAAAGCGATGAGGCCACGACCGTTCCAAGCTGAATCAGAGGCTGTCCTCTATCATAAATTCCTTTCAGCTGCTTTGCGGCATCAGATCCAGCCCCATTGCTTGTTAATAGCGAATATAAATTCAGCGCATCAATCAGCTGAACAAAGATTAACAAAAGACTGCTGATGCAAATGGTCAGTGAATACAGCAGCAGTGATTTAAGCAGTTTACGGGAGGAGACCCCTGAACCCGTCCCTTTCCCGCTCGTCCAGAAGGTGCGGCGGTGCCTGACAAAAAACAGGCTGAGTACTCCTGCAGCAAAAACCCCTCCTGTCAGTGAACCAAACAGCGCACCTGCTCCTGCCTGATACAGTGTTTTCCCCTGAGAAAGCAGAATATATGAGAACAGCAGAATGGTCAGCACCCTTATGCTTTGCTCCACCACCTGCGATAAAGCGGTTGGAAACATGATATGCAAGCCTTGAAAGTAACCCCTCAGCAGAGAAACAAACGGCAGGATAAGAAAAGAAAAAGAAATAACCTGAATCAGGCCTGTTAAACGGGGATCGCCCATAAATTCAGCAATCTTCCCAGAGCCAAAAAACAGCAAAAGAAAAAAGACAGCACCGACAGCAGAAAGGAAAAGCAGGCATACTTTCCAAACTTTTCTTAAATCTGCAGGATTGCCTTGATCGCCGTATTCGGCAAACAGCTTTGATACAATAACCGGAAATCCGGAAGTCGCAAGCATAATCGCAATTCCGTAAAATGGGTATACCTGCTGGTAAATATAGAAGCCAATGTCTCCAACAATATTCTGGTAGGGCACCCTGTAAGCCGCACTCAATATTTTCGTTACGATTCCGGCAATGGTCAGGATAATAGCCCCCTGCCAGACAAGCTGTTTATGCTGATTGGACGGAACATCCATCGTCCATTCTCCTTCCGGCGGTCAATCTATCCTCTTTAATGGCAATTTTTGCCGAAAAAAGAGTCATGCGTTTTCCTATTATATCATAGAAAAGAGGCTGATTTATCAGCCGGTTCTTTGATGGCCAAAGCAGCAGCCATCTCCAAAAGACAAATGAAAAAAGCAGCTGCACGCTGCTTTTTCATGTAAAGAATTAAATGTAATAAAAAGGGATTATTGCTCCATTTGCCGAGCAAGAAAACCTGCAGCTGTTTCTACGGCTTTTTGTTCCACTTGACCGAGTGTCTGATCCTTCGAATAAATGACAACAGCTCCTATTGGATCGCCATTGGCTACTATTGGACCAACAGTGTAGGATTTGAAATCTTCCTTCACATTTTCCAAAAGCTCCATCTGGCTGCTTTCGGTATGAAGGACGGAATTTCTTTCTTCCATAATCTTTTCAACCTGGTCACTGATGTTGCGGTTCATGTATTCTTTTTTGGATCCCCCTGATACAGCAATGAATGCATCTCTGTCACAGATTAGGACAGGATGCCCCATGCTGTCATAAAGAGCATCTGCATATTCTCTGGCAAAATCGCCAAGTTCGCTGATTGGAGAGTATTTTTTCAGAATAACTTCTCCTTCGCGGTCGACAAAGATTTCAAGCGGATCCCCTTCGCGGATGCGCAAAGTTCTGCGGATCTCTTTTGGAATTACGACGCGGCCTAAATCATCAATACGACGAACGATACCTGTTGCCTTCATCTTATGCTGCCTCACTTTCATCTGACGAGTAATTACCATAGCGGCTGCTGAAAATGTCCTTTATTTGCAGCAATCGCCATTTCTTGAAATTAGTATCACTCACATTATTGGTAATATACGCTAGCCAAATGAATTTTTTAGAAAACAAGGAATGTCAGCTTGCAGATATTTGTTCTTTCTTAACATTTTGAAGGCCATTCAGGAGCTTAAGAAGAATATCAATCCATTCATCATTGCTCAAATCTTTTGTTTGAATGGAAATCTTCAGCTTCCCGCTGTCCATGCCGAGTCCTACATTTCTTCCGAATTTCCCGCTTAATTCGAACAGCTTTTGCCCGTCAATGGTGTTGCTGGCATCCTCAGCCATTGTCATCACAACACTGTTTTTATCCTGCTTAATGGTTTCAATGCGCTCCTGCAGAGAAAATGCCTTTATTTCAGCAGCTTTAAAAAGGTATTCCACCTCTTTTGGATAATCGCCAAACCTGTCAATCATCTCTTCCTGAAGCTCATGGACTTCTCCGAGAGATGAGATGCCTCTGAAGCGTTTGTACATATCAATCTTCTGACTGCCGTCCGGAATATAAGACTGCGGAAGATAAGCATCAACTTCAAGATCAATTTCCACTTCAAATTTAGCTTCTTTCGGAATATCTCCTTTTCTTTCTTCAATCGCTTCCTTCAGCATCTGGCTGTAAAGATCAAAGCCGACGGAATCAATGAAGCCGTGCTGCTGGGCGCCGAGCAGGTTTCCTGCTCCCCTGATGGACAAGTCGCGCATCGCAATCTTGAATCCTGATCCGAGTTCAGTAAACTCTTTAATCGCCTGCAGACGCCGCTCTGCGACTTCTGTCAGCACTTTATCTTTGCGGTACGTAAAGTAGGCATAAGCAATCCGATTAGACCGTCCGACCCTTCCTCTTAGCTGATAAAGCTGGGAAAGCCCCATTTTGTCGCCATCATAAACAATGAGCGTATTTACATTCGGGATGTCAACGCCTGTTTCAATGATCGTGGTGCTGACGAGAACATCAGCTTCCCCTTCAAGGAAATTCAGCATAACTGATTCCAGCTCATTCTCTGTCATTTTTCCGTGGGCATACACTACCTTGGCATCTGGGACAAGCATGGATATTTCATCTGCTTTCCGCTCGATATCTTCCACTCTGTTATACAGAAAATAAATTTGTCCGCCGCGCGCAAGCTCCCGTTCAATGGCCTCCCTGACTAGACCTGCATTGTACTCCACAACATACGTCTGCACAGGGAACCGGTTTTCAGGCGGCGTTTCAATAACAGATAAGTCCCTCACCCCGAGCATGGACATATGAAGAGTTCTCGGGATAGGTGTAGCGGTAAGGGTCAGTACATCGACATTTGCCTTCAGCTGCTTGATTTTCTCTTTATGCGTCACACCGAACCTTTGCTCTTCATCAATAATCAAAAGCCCTAAATCCTTGTACTTTACATCTTTTGAAAGGATGCGGTGAGTGCCGATGACAATATCAATGGTCCCTTTTTCAAGGCCCTTTGTAGTTTCCGCCATTTCCTTCCGCGTGCGGAACCGGCTTAAAAGACCGATCGAAATCGGAAAATCCTGATACCGTTCACGGATTGTTTCATAATGCTGCTGAGCCAGAATGGTTGTTGGAACAAGTATCGCAACTTGTTTTCCATCTGCAATGGCCTTAAATGCTGCTCTGATGGCAACCTCTGTTTTGCCGTAGCCGACATCGCCGCAAAGAAGGCGGTCCATCGGCCGTTCTTTTTCCATGTCCTTTTTGATTTCATTGATGGAGCGAATTTGATCCTCTGTTTCCTGATAAGGAAAGGCAGCTTCAAAGTCCCGCTGCATTTCAGTGTCTGGGGAGAACGACCATCCTTTGCTTGCCTCCCGTTCGGCATAGAGCTTGATCAAATCATCGGCAATATCCTGGACAGAGGATTCCACTTTCTTTTTAACCCGGCGCCAATCGCTGCCGCCCAGTTTATAGATTTTAGGCTCTTTCCCTTCAGAGCCGACATATTTCTGAACCTGATCAATTTGCTCAACAGGAACATATAGCTGGTCAGTCCCCTGGTAGCGGATATTTAAGTAATCTTTATGGATTCCGTTGATATCCAGCGTCTCGATCCCAAGGTATTTTCCGATTCCGTGATTCACGTGAACGACATAATCGCCTGCAGTGAGCTCTGAGTAGCTTTTTATCCGTTCAGCGTTCGTCAGCTTTTGTCTTCTCGGATGCTTTTTGACCCTCTTTTTAAAGAGCTCTGCTTCAGTAATGACAGCAAGCTTCTGAAGCGGCATTTCATACCCTGTCTGCAAGTCACCCTGCATGATATAAAAATGACCCGGAGAAAGCACGGCATGATCTTTCACTATCGAAGCAGTAATTTCATAGTCGCTCAGCACCTGATCCAGCTTTTTAACCCTTTCTTCATCTGCTCCAAGAAACACGACTGTCTGCTTTCCTTTTTTCCAGCGCTCTAATTCGCCTTTTAACAGATTCATTTGGCCGTGGAAGTTTTGCATCTGCTTGCAGGAAACATTCAGGATGTTCTGTGGATTCGTATGCGGAACATGCCTTAGGAAAAGAGACAAATAAACGAGCGGGTGCTCACTTTTATTAAACACAGCTGAATAAGGATGCGAGACAGGAACATTGTGCACAATCTTGCCCGCTTCCAGAAGGCCTGTATACCATTCAGCCTCTTCCTTTTCAAGCTGCTCATACATTTCCTGCACGCGGCTGATCTCATCAATGACCATGACGGTATTGCCTGAGAAATAGTCTAGCAAACTAGCAGGGGTTTCATAAAAGAAGGAAAGATACCGGTGCATTTCCTCGTTGATCTGCTTATTGCGGAGCATCTCCATGTCATATTCCGTCTGTTCGATCAGCATTTCTTTCTGCTGCTGGTTTTTCAGCTTTTTAAGACTCTTTGAAAGGGCATCTTCAAGCTTGCCGAGGCAGGAAAGAATGTGCTCCTCTTTCAGCAGCATTTCCTTTGCCGGTCCGATCGACACCTCATTCAGCTTTTTAATGGAGCGCTGGTCCACTGCATCAAACTGTCTGATTGAATCTATTTCAACATCAAACAGCTCAAGACGGATCGGATATTCCTCTGTCAGCGGGTAAAGATCGATCAGACCGCCGCGCATGCTGAATTCTCCAGGTGATGCTACCATGTCCGTCCGTTCGTATCCGCTTGAAACAAGCCATTCTGTCAGCACCTCAGGCTCTATCTCGTCACCTGTCTGAAGCGTTTTCTGACTTTGTTTCCACAGTCCCACAGGCGGCAGAAGTCTTCTGAGCGCTGCAGCAGGAGCTACAACAACTGCCTTTTCCCCTGAAGAAAGCTTGTTCAGCACCTCAATCCTCTGTGCTTTCAGCTCAGGACTTGCTACAGCAATTTCAGAAGCTATAAGCTCATTTACCGGATAAAGATAAGCCTTATCGCCGATCAGATTGGCCAGATCCTCGTAAGTTTTCTGAGCCTGAAGAAGGTTGTGGGTCACGACAAGAATCGGCGCCTCCAGCTCGTCATACAATGCGGAGGTAAAAACGGTTCTTGCCGATCCGGAAAGTCCTGCAACAAGCTGTTCATTCAGCCCTTCCTGAATTCCGTTAACAACTGTTTTAAAATCTGAATTACCAGTGAAAAATGAGTGCAAACTCTGCAAGCTGTTTCCTCCCCTCTATGTAAACAGAAAAATGCTTTGGTATTTAGCTCCAAAGCGTTACGTGCATGTTTTTTTCTTGCATGCTTCTTTTCATCAATCAAGCATTAATGTATAAACGTGTCTGCTTCATGAAAGGCTGGATTTCGATCCAAAGCCTCCTGGCAGTCTTCGCATATTGTCTTTACTATCATATCACCATTCTCTAAAGTGGTGAGCATTTCCTGTCGTTCTGTATTTGATAACAGCTGAAAACCAAGACGGCTGCTTTCAATGATGTCCTTGTCAATTGTGCCAATTTTAAAGCTGCAATGGCGGCAGACATAGTGAAGGGCCATAACGAACTCCCCTTATCAGGTTTTTCTTTTAGTATTGCCTTTATAAAAAAACCTTATGCACTGCCGCAGAGAGCATTCTTAATTGTACTCATTCATTACCTGCAGAAACGGTTTTCTCAGCCATGCTTCACACGCATCAGCTGAAATCGAAACCGCTTCCTTAATCAGAGGCTCCTCTTCTTTTGCAAAACGGCCAAGCACGTAGTCAGGAACCTTCATACCGGCAGGCGGCCTGCTGATTCCTATTCTCACTCTGTTAAATTCCTGTGTTCCAAGATGAAGAATAGTGGATTTAATCCCATTATGCCCTCCTGCACTGCCCTTCATTCTCAGCCTTACTTTCCCTGTTGGCAAATCAAGGTCATCATATACGACCGCAAGATCTTCGTCGCCTACATCGTAATAATCCATCAGAGGTCTGATGCACTCACCAGATAAATTCATATAAGTCAGCGGCTTTACCAGGATCACTTTTTCTCCTCCTGAAAAACCTGTTCCATATACGCCATTGAATTTCGCTTTATCCAATGGAATGTCCAAACGCTTTGATAATTCATCTATGACAAAAAATCCGGCATTATGCCGAGTCATTTCATATTGTTTTCCCGGGTTTCCGAGACCAGCAATCATTTTCAAGCACATTCCCACCTTTTATAGAGGCCTATCATCAGTCCTTTTTTCCATCCTGCTGAAAAGCAATAGAAAAAACGCAACCAGCAAGTGGTTACGTTTATTATAACAAAAGATGCTATTCCTTTTCACTCTCATCACTTGTATCAGCAGTCTCCGCCTCTTCAGAATCCTGCTGTTCTCCTGAATCAATAACTTCTTCTTTCCGCGGAGGAAGAATAGAAGCAATCAACTCATCTTCTTCATGATTGATCGTATAGTTGCGGCCTTCTCTCAGATCGCCGACAGTCAGAGTATCATTCACCTCTAGTCCTGATACATCCACATCAATCGATTGAGGAATATCAGACGGTTTAGCTGTCACAGTTAATTCAAACAGCGGCTGCTGAAGAACTCCGCCTGTTTTCACGCCTGCCGCTTCACCAGTTAGATGAACCGGTACAGCTGTTTCAATTTCTTCATTCATGTCAACAGTAATAAAGTCCGCATGAACGATTTCATTTTTCATAAAGTCTGTTTGAAGTTCATTCACCATGACGGAATGCTTCTTGCCGTTCACCTCTATTGTGATTACAGCATTTCGGCCTTCCTCACGCAATGTTTTCAGCAAATCCAAACCATCCAGAGCGACAGCCTGGCTTTCGATTGATTTTCCATATATTACAGCTGGCACACCGCCATCCAGGCGGATTTTTCTTCTTGCGGAATTCGTAAATTCTTTTCTTTCCTTAGCTTGTAAAGTTGCACTCATAAATAACACCTTCCTAACTTATGTTATTAATAGTGTTTACCCAACACAAGAAAGTTATAAACAAATTGAGAAAAGCGGAAGCCGCTCGTTCAGCCCCGACAAGCGCTGGAGGATAATCCCGAAAAGTCCGCACTTTGACTTTTTGGGATTTTCCGAAGCGACTCGAGGGGCTAGCGGCTGGAGCTGGACAACGAAAAGCGGAAGCCGCTCGCAGCTGTGTGCACAAAAAAACCGAAAAGTCTGCTGGACTTTTCGGTTTTCCAAGCCATTCGAAAGGCTTTTCCTATCAATCAAAAAGCATGCTGATTGATTGATCTTCATGAACACGGATGATTGCTTCACCAATCAATGGAGCAACAGAAAGCTCGATAATCTTATCAATCTTTTTCTCTTCCGGCAGGCAGATGGAATTCGTGATGACCAATTCTTTAATCTGCGAATTCTGGATCCGTTCAATTGCAGGACCTGACAATACCGGGTGAGTACAGCATGCATAAACTTCTGAAGCGCCATTTTCAACAAGGGCATTGGCAGCAAGCGTAATCGTGCCGGCCGTATCGATAATGTCATCAATCAGAATGGCTGTTCTTCCTTCAATGTTACCGACGATGTTCATAACTTCTGATACGTTCGGTCTTGGACGTCTCTTATCAATGATCGCAATCGGTGCCTTCAGCCTGTCAGCAAGCCTTCGCGCCCTTGTCACACCGCCATGATCCGGCGATACGATGACGATATCTTTGAGATCCTTCTTGCTGAAATAATCACCAAGAATCGGAACACCCATTAAGTGGTCAATCGGCATATCGAAAAAGCCCTGAATCTGCGGAGCATGCAAATCAAGCGTAATGACGCGGGTTGCCCCTGCCGTTTCCAGAAGATTGGCCACGAGTTTAGCGGTAATCGGCTCTCGCGCACGTGCTTTGCGGTCCTGGCGCGCATAGCCGTAATACGGCATAACAATGTTGATCGTTTTGGATGAAGCACGCTTCAGTGCATCAATCATGATCAACAGCTCCATCAAATGCTCGTTTACTGGATCGCTTGTAGACTGGATAATATAGCAGTCACAGCCGCGGATGCTTTCCTCAATATTAATTTGAATTTCTCCGTCACTAAAATGCTGGACAGAACATTGACCGAGTTCCACCCCAACGACATTGGCAATTTCTTCTGCCAATGGACGGTTGGAATTAAGGGTGAAGATTTTTAAATTTGAGTCACCATATCGATTGGACATTATAAGAGAAACCCTCCATTAGGAATTTTTATTCATGCTGAGACGGTCAACATAATTTTCTTTATTTACCTGGCGCGCCCTCGCAACTGAGAGGCTTTTGCCCGGCACATCCTCTGTTATTGTAGAACCGGCAGCCACATAGGCGCCTTCTCCTACTGTAACAGGTGCCACCAGGTTGGAGTTGCATCCGATAAATGCTCCGTCTTCCACTTTTGTTTTGAATTTATTTTTTCCGTCATAATTCACGGTGATGGATCCGCAGCCAAGGTTTACATCAGCGCCAATCTCGGCATCTCCGATGTAGCTCAAATGGGAAGCCTTGCTTCCTAATCCTAAAGAGGATTTTTTGATCTCAACGAAATTTCCGATTTTTACGTCGTCGCTGATCGCAGATTCTGGACGAATATGGGCAAATGGGCCAATCTTCACGTCATTTCCTACAGAGCTGTCATGAACAACTGATTGTCTGATAACAGTGCGGCTGCCGATGGAACTGTCTTTTATTTCGGAATGAGGGCCGATGATGGAATCCTCTCCGATAGAAACAGCTCCTTCCAGAACTGTGCCAGGATAAATGATCGTATCCTGCCCAATAATTGCATCAGCTGAAATGTACGTATTTTCCGGATCAATCAAGGTTACGCCATTTTTCATATGACCAATATTGATTCGTTTCTTCATGAGGGCTTCCGCCTGAGAAAGAGCTACTCGGTCATTGATCCCGATTGTTTCTTCAAAGGACTCCGTTTTGTAGGCAGAAACAGTTTCACCGCTGTTCTTCAGGATCTCAATAACGTCCGGCAGGTAATATTCTCCCTGTGAGTTATCATTGGAGACTTTGGATAGAGTGGCAAACAGAGACTTATTATCAAAACAGTAAGTTCCTGTATTGATTTCAGTGATTTTCAGCTCTTCCACTGAAGCATCTTTGTGCTCAACAATTTTTTCGACACTGCCTTCTGGAGTGCGGACGATGCGGCCATAGCCTGCCGGATCTTCTGGCGTTGCTGTTAAAATAGTAGCCTTTGCACCTGTTTCCTCATGATGGGAAAGCAGGGACTCCATTGTTTCAGCTGTAATGAGCGGTGTATCTCCGCAAATAACAACCGTTGTTCCAACTTTATCTGAAAGAAAATCCTTCGCTTGAATGACAGCATGCGCTGTTCCAAGCTGTTCTTCCTGTATTGCATATTCACTTTGCCCGCCAAGCTGCGCTTTCACTTTTTCAGCGCCATGGCCGACGATTGTAACAATTTTTTCCAGGTTTAATTTAGAAGCTTCATCAACCACATGCTGTACCATAGGTTTCCCGCATACAGAATGCAGCACTTTATAAAGTTTTGACTTCATTCTTGTGCCTTTACCAGCAGCCAGTATGACCGCATAACGATTTTTCATTATGTAAGCCTCCAGTATTCCCTATTTATCCATAAAAAATATATCTCAAAAATCAAGCTTTTTCAAGGAAACGAGTAAAAGTACAATATATTTCTAATTTTGCTAAAGAGGTTTGCGGGAGGAAATTATCGGGGTAAAAAGATCAGTAGAGGTGCTTTTTCCGGACAAAACGCAAAGTGCAAGCGGCTTTGGCAGGAGTTTGAAGTATCTGAAATAAATAAAACCTTGCCGTCTTAACAGCAAGGTTGGTGGCATATTTTAGGAAGCACCCGCTTCTTCAAATTCAGCTTCAGAAACTTCGCCTAAACGATGGTACTCAGCAAGCACCGCTTCCTGGATTTTGCCGCGTGTTCCGGAATTAATCGGATGGGCAATATCACGGAATTCGCCGTCTGGCGTTCTTTTGCTTGGCATTGCTACAAATAAGCCGTTGTTACCATCAATAACACGGATATCGTGAACAACAAATTCATGATCCAGCGTAATTGAGGCAATCGCTCTCATTCGTCCTTCGGTGTTAACGCGGCGTAATCTTACGTCTGTTACTTCCATTCTGTTCACCACCTTTTCCCTAGATGAAAAAACTTTAATTAAGTAATTCCACGGGAAATTCCCTTTTCCTGCAAAATACAAAAATATTTTTAGAAAAATAAGGGAGCGGTAGGAATCTTTTCTTATTGACAAAAAACAAATTTATTTGATCAGGGCAATAGCCTCAATTTCTATCAGAACATCCTTAGGGAGTCTGGCCGCTTCTACACATGATCTGGCCGGCTTATGGGTATGAAAGTACCCTCCATACACGTCATTAATCAGGGAGAAGTCATTCATGTCTTTAATGAATACGGTCGTTTTGATCACTGTCTCAAGTGAGGCTCCCGCTTCCTCCAAAACCGCTTTCAAATTAGCAAACACCTGATGTGTCTGGGCCTGTACATCGCCATCTGTTAGAGTCCCTTCAGGAGTCAGAGAAATTTGGCCGGAAGTATAAACCATATTATTAACTGTGACAGCCTGTGAGTAAGGGCCTATTGCTGCTGGCGCCTGTTTCGTTTCCACAATTTTCATTTGGTCATCCCTCTTTCTTTTCAATTTCCAGGAAATCAAAATAATTGCCTTCAGTTAAATCAATCTGTTTTTCCCGAATATCAACTTCTGTCAGCTTAACGAGTGAAATGTATTCATCTACAAGGCGCTCTTCTACGCCCTCTGTTTCGACCAGAACGCCGATGCCTGCCACTTTTGCATCAAACTCCTCCAGAAGGCTGATCATGCCGTTAATCGTGCCTCCCGCTTTCATGAAGTCATCGATAATCAGAACGTTTGAACCTACTTCAAGGCTTCGCTTTGCAAGCAGCATTGTCTGAATGCGCTTGGAAGATCCCGAAACATAATTTATGCTTACCGTTGAGCCTTCTGTAACTTTGCTGTCTTTCCTTACGATGACAACCGGAACGTTCAGCTCACGTGCAGCTGCATAAGCAAGAGGTATGCCTTTCGTTGCAACAGTCATGACGACATCAATTTTGCGGTTTGCAAAAACAGCTGCAAACAGCCGGCCAATTTTGCTGACAAGATGCGGGCTGCCCAGAATATCAGTCAAATATAGATATCCTCCAGGAAGGACCCTTTCAGGCTTTGCGATCAGAGCGCAAAGTTCCTTAATTGTATCTTTCGCTTCCTTTTCCTTAATTCCCGGAATGTACTTCACCCCTCCTGCTGCACCCGGCACTGTCAGGAGAGAGCCTGTACCTTGTTCTTCAAAGGTCTGCTTAATGATCGTCAGGTCCTCGCTGATAGACGACTTAGCAGATTGATACCGATCAGCAAAATAAGTTAAGGACACAAGGGTATGCGGATGGGCCAGCAGATAGTGCGTCATATCAACAAGCCGCCCGCTGCGGCGTAGCTTCATGAAAAAACCTCCAAAACCGAATATTGTTACAGTTAATATAACTTAATATCCGGTATTTAATCAAGGTCTTGGCAGTCCCCCAGCATTCTGACCGCAAAAACCTGATCACAGAAGCCCCGCAGGCCGTTGTATATCCGGCTTACTTTTGATTCATATTGAACAAACCCAAAAACAGTCGGCCCGCTGCCGCTCATTAAAACAGCGTCAGCACCGAATCGCTTCATTTGCTCTTTAAGCATGGCTACTTCCGGATAGCGGCTGAGCGTAACATCCTCAAGTACATTTCCGAGATTGTCACAAATGTCCTCATAGCTTTTGTTTTCGAGTGCTTTTACCATCGCATCCACATTTGGATGCTTTACATTTTTCAAATCAAGATGGCGGTAAATCTCGGCTGTTGAAACCCCTATCGTCGGCTTCGCTAAAATGACCCAGCAATGGGGCGGGGGCGAGATCAGCTGGATTTTCTCTCCTCTGCCTGTTGCAATTGCTGTTCCGCCATAAACACAGAACGAAACATCCGATCCGATTTCAGCTCCAATCTCAGCGAGTTCATTCATACTGAGGCCGAGATTCCAAAGTCTGTTGAGTCCTCTTAAAGCTGCAGCTGCATCACTGCTTCCCCCGGCAAGTCCCGCTGCCACAGGAATGGTTTTTGTAATGCTGATCGAAACGCCTTTTTTAATGCCGCAGCGCTCTTTTAATATCTTTGCAGCCTGATAAGCGAGATTCCGGTGATCATCCGGTACAAACCGGTTATGGGACATAATCCGAATTTCATCTTTTTCAAGCTCTGTCAGCTCCAGATGATCGGCTAAGTCGATCGTTGTCATAATCATCTGAACCTCATGATAGCCATCTGGGCGTTTATGTAAAACATCAAGTGATAAATTAATCTTTGCCGGTGCTTTTTCCAAAACACGCAAAATGTTCACCTACTTTAAACGAACTGAAATGTATCAACATTGTACCATATTTATCAGAAAAGCACGGAATAAATGCGAACTGTCCATATTCAAAAGGCCGAAGCATAAATGCTCCGGCCGTAAAGATTACCTCTCGCTGGAACGCTCGGCAAGATGCTGCTGAGCAAGCTCGATGGCCCTCTTTGTCATATTACCGGCATCGCGGGCGCGGATCGCTCCCCAGCCTTCATTTTTCACTGTCTCATAAAAGCCAAGGTCCTTTGCCAATTCATATTTAAAGCTTTCAGACATAATTCCTCTTCGTCGGCCCATTGAAATGACTCCCCTTCAAGGCATATTAGACAAGCACACCAAATTCGATGCCCTGTTAGTATATGCAGAGAGGGACAAAGCTTACAGGTTAAAAATTGCTAAAGCACCCATAAGCGGAGAAAGCGTTCTCATTTCACAACAAAAAAAAGCAGCAAACCTGTTGTCTACTGCCCGCTTAGTGCGATAGAACCTGAATGATCATGTTCTGAAAAAGTTATTTGAACTGTTTCGGTGAGAACATCGGCATAGCTGTAAGAAACTCTTTCAAAAGCATTTTCTTCCTGATCAAGCTCAATAACGAATACTGCTGGATAGGTCTCAGCCAAAACACCGGATCGCTCAATTGTTTTCTTGCGTCCTCCGTTAGCCTTTAACGTCAATCGTTTGCCTAGATTCAGATCTAATACTTTTTTAATATCAGACAAAGTTTTAGCCACTGCATCCACCTCACTAGTTCTATTATAACGCTTATCACTATGTAAGTCAAATAAAATTTAAATTATAACAGCAGGAAAACTTAGTTGTCAATAAAATATTTTCAACAAAATACACGAACCTTCAACAACTATTTTGCACAGGAACCGATATTTATATGTATATTATTTTAAAAAAGTTCGTCTTTGCCGCTATTAGTGCGCAGAATCTTTATAGCAGCGCTCCCCAAGGAAGCGGTCACTGCCGCAAAGTCTTTCTTATTACTTCAAAATCCGACAGTCTTTTTAAAAATGAGAATGGCTTCTGAAGCAGCAGTTAGACTTAGCCAATAAAAAAAGCCGCTCTTTATAATAAAGAGCAGCATCATTCCAGATTTACCCGCTTATAAGGCATGCCTGTTCTCAGTACGCCTTTCGTTTCAATCCCGCCAAGGCCCTTCTGGCGGGTCAGCGTATTTTTTAATACCTCCCAAACATTGATCCTTTCAACAAACGGAGTAAAGCTGATTTTCGCAACGATGTAGACAGGATCAAGGGCATGAATATTGACCCTTGAAGGAGAGCTCGCAAAGTTGGCTCCTGCATGGATCAAGGATTCAAAATGGGACTGACAGGCACCGGCAAAAATAACAAGCTGATCCAGGTGCGGAACCTTCTTCCTTGCATTTTGCACAGTTTGAACAAAATGCTTGGAATGCCTGTAAGCGTTAATGTCGCTCATTTCTCCCTTTATTTTCGAATAAGCATCATGTCCTGTCACAACAAGAATGTCAGGCCTGTATTTATCCATCAGGCCAGCTACTTTATCCGGCATTTCTTTCTCAGGACAGTGAACCCCATAAACCGGCACACCGATTTTTTCGTATAAGGTCAGGCACTTTTGGAGGTAAAGGGCATCTCCATCCATATGCAGCACCTTTCCGGGAATGTGAAAAAAATCTTCCTGGTGATTGTAGCTGTCCGTTGCATAAAACTCCTCTTTTTCCCTCAGAAGCTGATAATCCTGAGCGAACAGGTACAAGGACTGCTCAAGCTTCTCCTTCTCCTCCGCCTGCCTGCTCCTGTGCTCCCGCTCATTGATGATCAGCAGGTCTGTGCAGGGAGCGTCAGCCACCAGACGGAACTCTTCCCCATAAAGTACGGCTGTATAAGTGCCTTGGTTTGTCTGTTTAATATCAATGACCCGAAACAGCATATCCAGCTGATACGATTTTCGGGCGACGATGTCTCCAATTCTTATCTGCATTCTTTTCACTCCAAAATATCAATTTTGGATCGCCTACTGCCTCTGATTACTTCCTTTTTCAGCCTATGAAAGCAAGGGAGAAAGAGTGATTAGGAATTTCCAGTGTGCAGGGTCAGCTGGTTTCCAAAACCAATCCGGCAGACTGTTTCAAGCATCTTATCAGTTGCAGGGAAGGGCGTTTGTTAAAAAAGCAGATTCTCTCTAAAAACAGCACAAAAAAAGCACCTGAGGTTATTCAGGCGCCAGCAGCTCATTCAATTTTTCGCTCAGCACGGCAAACTCACCGATGGAAAGCGATTCTCCCCTTCTTCGCGGATCAACAGAAGCCTCTGCTAATGCCTGCTCGATCAGAGGCTTTCTCGCCTTGCCATCAGGAAGAGTTTGCATCAGGTTGTTCAGGATCGTTTTTCGGCGCTGTACAAAGCTTCCTCTCACAACCTGGAAGAAGTAATCTTCATTTTGCACCTGCACTTGCGGGGAGTTCCTTCTTTCCAGCCGGATGACGGCAGAATCAACATTCGGCTGAGGAACAAAAACGGTTTTTGGAACCGACATGACCGTTTTGGCTTCTGTATAATACTGTACAGCAATCGAAAGCGACCCGTATTCCTTTGTAGACGGAGATGCGGCTATCCTGTCCGCTACTTCCTTCTGCAGCATCACGACAATGCGCTGAAGAGGCAGCCTGTCCTCAAGCAGCTTCATAATAATCGGTGTGGTCACATAGTAGGGAAGATTTGCACAAACAACGATTTCCTTACAGTCAGCAAATTCCTCTTCTATAACCTTCCTGACATCAGCCTTCAGTATATCTTCATGAATAATGCTGACGTTTTTATAAGGAGATAGTGTATCAGCCAAAATCGGAAGAAGCCGCTGGTCAATTTCAAATGCAACTACTTTTTTTGCCCGCTTGGCAAGCTGCTCCGTCAAAGCACCGATGCCGGGACCCACTTCAATAACTCCTGTTTCCGAAGTGATGTCAGCGTGATCTGCAATGCGGTGCAGAATATTTGTATCGATCAGAAAGTTCTGTCCAAGGCTCTTTTTAAATGAAAAGCCGTGTTTATCAAGAATTTCTCTTGTTCTGGCAGGCGTTGCGATATCTTTAATCATGTCTTGCTTCCTCCTGCAAAATCTCATTTATGGCACGTCCAAAAGCTTCACGGGAAATCTGAAACATATGAAGGCGTTTCTGAAGCTGTTTGCCATTAGCATAACCAATTCGGAGAAGCGCTCCAAGCTTTTCTCTCCGGGCTTTAGCCAGCGGATGGCCAATCAGTCCGGCATCAAGCAAATCCTCTCCTGTGATCACCAGAGGGGCATCAGTCATTTCCTCCTGTACAGCAGACAGTGCTGCCCTGATCGCTTCAGGTGAAGCATGCTCGACTCCTATGCCTCTCCCATGCTTCGGCTTTGCTGATTCCTTTGGAATAAAAGCATGCTTGCATCCAGGTACTGCCTGGGAAACCGTGTGCCTGATTTTTTCACCTGGGAAATCGGGATCTGTAAAAATAATGACCCCTCTCGTCTCCTTCGCAAGGCGAATTTGCTCCAGGACGCTTTCACCTACAGCAGATCCATTTGTTTCAATTGTATCGGCAGCAACCGCCCGCTTGATGGCTGCGGTATCATCTCTGCCCTCCACCACAATGATTTCTTTTATTTTCATTATTTCCTCCAGAGCTGAAACATTCAAGCTCATCATTTCGTCTAATGATTATAAACTCTATAATAGCAAAAAAGACAGCAAAAAAAACAGAGGGCATGACACCCTCTGCGGTCAGTCTAGTTTAGAATTTTAATTTTCACTTTCTTGTTTCCCCATTTGTAGGCACTTGCGCTGTCAGGGAAAAATACATCGATTTTATGGCCGTTAATGGCTGAGCCTGTATCAGCGGCAACTGCATACCCATAGCCTTCCACATACACTTTCGTTCCAAGCGGGATCACATCGGGATCCACCGCAATCACTTTTGCATTTGGATTGGCCTTCAAATTAACACCAGTTACTGTTTTGCCTGAACAGCCGCTGCAGCTTGCTGTATAGGCTGTAGAGGTCACATACATTTCTTTGGACACAGAACCGCTGCCCCGGGAAACGTTTACGGGCTTAACTTTTGCGCTTGATTTTGCGCTTGATTTTTTACTCGGTTTACTGCCTGCATTTGTGCTGACCGGCACTGCTTTCGGCTGCTGCTTCGTACCGACTGCAACAATGCGGTCCGCACTATCTTCGAGTGTTTTGACACTGATTAGTCTGCGGCCTACTTCTTTGCCATTTTTGCGGACCACTAAAAAGTGTTTAGCTTGTTTCCCTTTTTCGCCTGGCTCCAGAACTTTTTCCCGTCCTTTTTCCAGGTCGCCATCATGCTTTTTAACAACAGCAAAATCTATCGGTTCTTCCACTACATCGGTGACTTTTTCTACACGCAGTACACTTACGGTTTCATTTGGCCGCAAGGCATGGTCTAATTCAGGCTCAACTTTATCATAACGGTTGAGTTTAATGTTTCGATCTTTCAAAAAGTCAGCGACAGTAGTCGAAGTGGTCCAAGCTTTTCCTTTTTTCCCGCCATCATTTATGTTCAATGCGAATGCACGGCTGATGCTGATTTCCGTATCCTTCTTCACTGGCTCAGCAAGCGATGGGCTGATTTTATCGTGCTGGCCAAGCGCCATGTTTTCTTCCTTCAGGACATCTCCTACCGATCGGGCAGCTGTCATAACAGTCTTTTCTTGACCGTCTGTCACAACCTTCACAGGTACAGCGTCTTGAAACACGATGTTCATGTTATTCCTGAGCACAGTGCTTTCTGCTGCGGAAAGCCTGTCTTCTTTATCTGGATCTATTTTTAATTCCTTAAGCAAAGCGCCAACGGTTTCTGCATGTGTTCTAATTTTTTCCTGTTTGCCGTTGATATCAACCGAGACATCCTTCTTTGATCCCTCATATGTACCAAATGCTGTACCGGTTCCTAAGACTAGTAAGCTAGCGGCAGAAAGAATAACTTTACTCTTACTCATTCTTTCGGAAAATAGCTTTTTCATATTTTTTAGCAATATAAAAAACGCCTCCTTATCCTTCGGTGATTATATAGAGTAAAATTTCACCTGTCAACCCTCACCACTTTTTTCTTAAAATTGTAACACGTGTCACTATTATGCTGAAAAACTGCCGGAAATGAAAGGACTAGTTATCGACAAAAGATATCCTTTACAGGTCAAAAGAACGATAGAATCAATCGGAATGAAGCCTGCCGGAACAGGCTTCTAACAATTTCGACAGCATCCGTTATCAGGAAATGCCGAAAAATTTCTTTGCATTTTCCGTTGTTTGGCTTCCTACCTCGTCAGCTGTCATACCCCTTAAATTGGCAATTTCCTCGGCTACATATCGAATATAAGACGGTTCATTCCGTTTGCCTCTTAATGGGTGAGGAGCCAAATAAGGGCAGTCGGTCTCAATCAGCAGCTTGTCCAGTGGAATTTCAGCAGCTACTTCCTTCGGTTTTTTCGCATTTTTGAAGGTAACAGGACCGCCAAGCGAGATATAAAAATTCATATCAATGCATTGCCTGGCAACTTCAACGCTCCCTGTAAAGCAGTGCATAATGCCTCCAACCTCTTCCGCTCCTTCTGATTGAAGAATATCCAATACATCTTGAGTGGCATCCCTGTTATGTATAATAATCGGCAGCTTAACTTCTTTTGCGAGAGCAATCTGCTTTTTAAAAACTTCTTTTTGTACATCCTTCGGAGACTTATCCCAATGGTAATCAAGCCCCATTTCTCCAAGCGCTACAACTTTAGGATGGGAAGCAAGCTCCTTAATCCAATTTAAATCATCATCCGTCATATCAATTGCATCGACTGGATGCCAGCCTACTGCAGCATAAATAAAGTCGTATGTTTCTGTCAGCTCCATTGCTTTAACGATCGTAGGGCGATCAAAGCCGACAACAACAATATTTTCCACCCCTTCCTCTCTTGCTCTGTTCATAACCTCTAATAAATCATCTTCGTATTGCAGATCGTTTAAATGGGCGTGGGTATCAAAAAGCATGGAAAAATCTCCTTTCTTTTTTGGCTGGTTCTATTTATACCTATTTTGGTTAACAACTGCTTTTTCAATGCAGAGCAATAAAGAATGGGCTCTTTTAAATTTGACTGTTAATTTCCGTTTCAGGCGTCCGCTTTCCGCGGGGCGGGCGGTGAGCCGGCGCTTTAGCGCCTGCGGGGTCTCACCTGTCCCGCTGCTCCCGCAGGAGTCTCCCGCCTGCCACTTCCATCAACAGGTGCGAAAAATCAACCTTCTTTAACAATAGATTTGCACATAAAAAAAGAGGCGTTCACCAGAATGTTACACGTGAAACACCTCTTTCGACAATTTATTTGATTCTAGTACCGTTTGCCAATGTTTGATCAACAGACGTGAGTGACAGCTTCCCGTCAGATTCACCCGCTAAAATCATTCCCTGCGAAAGCTCGCCCCTTAACTTGACTGGCTTCAGGTTCGAAACACATATAACTTTCTTTCCGACAAGCTCTTCAGGAGTATAAAATTTGGCAATGCCTGAGACAACCTGGCGTTTTTCATATCCAAGATCCAGCTGAAGCTTCAGCAGCTTATCCGCTTTTTTTACCGGCTCTGCCGCGACTACTTCTGCTACGCGCAGGTCGACATTAAAGAAGTCGTCGATCGTGATCTCAGGAGTCTTTTCTTCTGCTGTTTTTTCAGCCAAATCTTCAACAGGCGCGCTGCCTTTCATTTGGTCTTTAATATATTCCACTTCTTCTTTCATATCAAGACGAGGGAAAATTGGTTCTGATTCACCGACAGCTGTTTCGCCGAGACTGCCGAATGTTTCAAGGCTTTCCCACGTTTTAAGACTGCTGTCTGTTACGCCAAGCTGCTTAAAGATTTTTTCAGGAGCTGCTGTCAGGAATGGCTGAAGCAGAATGCCAATTCTTCTGAGGGATTCAGCCAGGTGATACATAACTGATTGCAGCAGTTCTTTATGAGATTCATCTTTAGCCAGGACCCATGGCTGTGTTTCATCGATGTATTTATTTGTACGGCTGACAAGCTGCCAAATGGATGAAAGCGCAACGGAGAATTCCATTTTTTCCATCGCTTCTTCATAGCGCTCCACTGTGGCTTTGTTCATATCAGCCAGAGCCTGATCAAATTCTGTTACTGCACCGCTGTAGTTCGGGATGCGTCCTTCAAAATATTTTTGGATCATCGCAACCGTTCTGTTCAGGAGGTTGCCAAGATCATTGGCCAGATCATAATTCAGTCTTTCCACAAACCCTTCTGGTGTAAAGACGCCGTCAGATCCGAACGGAACCTCTCTCAGCAGATAATAGCGAAGGGCATCAAGGCCATAGCGGTCGATCAATGTTACAGGGTCTACTACATTGCCTTTTGATTTGGACATTTTGCCATCCTTCATCAATAGCCAGCCATGGGCAAAAACCTTCTTCGGAAGAGGAAGATCCAGCGCCATCAGCATAATCGGCCAGTAGATTGTATGGAAACGGACAATTTCTTTTCCTACAATATGAACATCAGCAGGCCAATATTTCTCATACTTTTCCTGATGATCAGATCCATAGCCCAGTGCAGTGATGTAATTGGATAAAGCATCAATCCATACATAAACCACATGCTTTGGATCTCCCGGCACTTTTACTCCC
The DNA here is from genome assembly GCF_021166585.1 of Metabacillus kandeliae. Taxonomy (GTDB): domain Bacteria; phylum Bacillota; class Bacilli; order Bacillales; family Bacillaceae; genus Metabacillus_B; species Metabacillus_B kandeliae. Next base: position 9,315 of record NZ_JAJOZE010000018.1, on the reverse strand, counting down.
CAGTCAAAGGAAGTCCTGGATACTGCCAAATCTTCCAGTCCAGGCTTGATAAAGTTGTTGATCATTTCATTTTTGCGCGATTCAGGCTGAATAAAAGAAGGATTTTCTTCATAAAACTTCAGAAGCCTGTCCGCATATTTCCCCATTTTGAAGAAATAAGACTGTTCTTTCACGAGTTCAACCGGATGACCGCTGTCAGGGCTTTTCCCTCCGACAACTTTTCCGTCTTCCATAACCGGGTCAACAAGCTGGTGTGCTGTGTAGTATGTTTCATCAGGTACTGAGTACCAGCCTTCATATTCATCAAGATAGATATCACCTTGATCAAGCAGCTGTTTGAAAATTTTCTCAACAACTGTTTTATGGCGTTCTTCTGTCGTACGGATAAAGTCATCGTATGAAATGTCCATCATATTCCACAGCGATTTGATTCCGGAAACGATTCCGTCAACATATTCCAGAGGACTGATGTTCTGTTCTTCTGCTTTGCGCTGAATTTTTTGCCCATGCTCATCAGTACCTGTTAAATACATCACATCAAAACCGCGCATGCGCTTATATCTCGCCATTGCATCGCCCGCCGTTGTTGTATAGGCATGGCCAATATGTAAGTTTCCGCTTGGATAGTAAATTGGAGTTGTTAAATAAAACGTTTTTTTGTTTTCCATACTTTTTCCCTCCCTGGTGCAGATTAGAAAAAACCAGCCTCGGGTAAATCCTTCGAGGGCCTGGAGCTGAAGCTGGACACCAACTGACATTATGCAATCCAGCCCAATTTAAATAAGCCATACTTCCTTACTTAGGAAGAAAGCTCCCGCCCTTAATGGACGAGAGCACATAGGTTCTCGTTTCTATAATTATGATACCATCTTAGCCTTCAATATCAAGAAAATATACCAGACTATGGACAAAAAATTCAAAGCTGCGCGGAATAATATAATGCTGCCAATTGTACCAAATGATCCCTTTTACAAGAATCATGTTGAAATATGTCGAATGTTGTTTATACTGACCATAACACCAATCTAGGAAAAGTTATCACCCTGATAATATTCCGCTGCCTTTTTTAGGTTTATTTTCCTATTTTTGTGGGTACTTAAGTAGAAAGAAGCCTATGCTATCAAGACTTTCTTGATTTCGTCGTCCTATCTTTACATTATCTCAAGTAAAAATATTGACGTATTTTGGAAACACTGATATGCTAATGAAGCAAGTAAATTTTGTCGAAAAATGACGAAGTTAAAAGAAAAACAACATAGAGAAGGTTAAACTGGGAGGAGATTGAAACGATGAAATCTACAGGTATTGTACGGAAAGTTGACGAACTAGGACGCGTAGTTATTCCAATCGAATTGCGCAGAACACTGGGCATTGCTGAAAAAGACGCTTTGGAAATTTATGTAGACGATGAAAAAATCATCTTGAAAAAATACAAACCAAACATGACTTGCCAGGTAACTGGTGAAGTTTCTGACGACAACCTTTCTTTAGCGAACGGTAAATTGGTTCTTAGCAAAGAAGGCGCAGAACAAATTATTAAAGAAATTCAGAACCAATTTCAAACAAAATAATTGTCATGAAAAACCCCTCCGGCAGCGGAGGGGTTTTTATTTTGGGCTCTGTTAAATTTGGCTGTTGATTTTCGTTGCAGGCGTCCGCTTTCCGCGGGGCGGGCGGTGAGCCTCCTCGGCGCTTTAGCGCCTCTGGGGTCTCACCTGTCCCGCTGCTCCCGCAGGAGTCTCCCGCCTGGAACGTAGATCAACAGGTGCGTAAAAATCAGCATTCTTCTTTAACAGAGTATTTTAAGATCAGAATTTATAAGTTTACTTCGATAGCTGATTGTAAGAAATTAAATCAGCCGCTAGGTCCGATCTGAGCTGCTGTCGCTTTTCTTTTGCCTGATCAATCGATATGGTAAGCCTGATAAACGTCGCGTTTTTGCATACCCCTGTCTGAGGCAGCAAGTTTAATGGCCTCTTTGGAGGAATGCCCCTTTTCTATATAAGCCTCTACATGCTCCCGTATGGCCAGTTCGCTCCACCATGCTTCATCCACGACCTCACGGACCTCTTTTGTTCCTTCAACGACAAGGCAAAACTCTCCTCTTGCTTCGTTTTCTTCCGCCCATACCAACACTTCCTGAAGCGAGCCTCTGATAAACTCCTCGAATTTCTTTGTCAGTTCCCTGCTGAGAGACACTTGCCGGTCGCCAAAGATTTCCGCCATTACACGAAGCGTTTCTTTGAGACGATGGGGTGACTCATAAAAAATCAGCGTTTCCCTGTAATGCTTCAGCTCTTCCAGTTCTTTTTTCTTCTCCTTTTTCTGCCTTTCCAAAAACCCATAAAAAAGGAACGGCTGAGGAGTGATCCCGGAAGCAATCAGTGCGGTAAGCGCCGCATTGGCACCAGGCAGCGGCACAACTGTAATGCCTTCCATTACAGCATCCCGTACAAGCTCGCTGCCAGGGTCTGAAATTGTCGGCATTCCGGCATCACTCACAACTGCAATTGTTTTTCCTTCTCTTAATAAATTCAGCAGCTTATGGCTGCTGCTTTCTTTGTTGTGTTCATGGTGGCTCGTAAGCGGCGTGTTAATTTCAAAGTAGTTGCAGAGTTTCTTTGTCTGCCTGGTATCTTCAGCTGCAATCAAATCCGCTTCTTTTAACATATTGATGGCTCGGAAGGTCATGTCCTCAAGATTTCCTATCGGGGTCGGTATGAGGTAGAGCTTTCCTAAAGAACCGCTGTCTTTAAAGCTTTGCTGTGTCTGCATCCCATGCCCTCCTTTACTCTTTCTCTCCATACAGAATGTGCCGCACCTCTTCTGTATATTCTCCGGCGCTATCATACACATAAAGCGGAGGCAAAATCTTTAAATCAGGCTGTCCGCCCTTTATTCCTTCTATTAATAAAGTGTTCGCTTCCTTCCCCTGCCTCGGGTATACAAATTGAATGCGCTTTGGCTCAAGGCGATATTGCCTCATCAATTCTATAATATCAATTAAACGCCCAGGCCGATGGACAAATGCTGCTTTGCCCCCGATTTTAAGCAGCTGGCTGCTTACCCTTACCACATCTTCCAATGTGCAGAAAATTTCATGCCTGGCGATGGCCAAATGATCATTTGCGTTCATTTCTCTTTTATTAGGGGTTTTAAAATAAGGAGGATTGCACGTCACCACATCAAATTTCCCGTAACCGAGCTCCTTCGGCATATCCTTCAAATCACCGTGCACCATACTGATCTGTTCTTCCAGCCTGTTGTAGCGGATGCTTTTCACAGCCATTCCGTACAGCCTTTCCTGAATCTCAACCCCTGTGATGGAAGCATTCGTTCTTGTACTGATCAGGAGCGGGATGACGCCGTTGCCGGAACAAAGATCAACGATATTCCCTTTTCGAATCGGCAAATATGCAAATTTAGACAGCAGGACCGCATCCAGTGAAAAAGCAAAAACAGATGGGCTTTGCACAATCCGCAAATCCTCCGCTAATAAATAGTCCAGCCTTTCATCTCCGGTCAATTCAATCATGTTGAAAACTAACTCCTTCTATTGTATTTCTAATTTCTCCATAAAAAAGGCTTCCCATAAGCAAGGAAGCCGGGTGCTGCTATTTCTTGTTCAAAAATGACAGGCAAAAGAGGCAATCGCCATCTTTTCGAAGGCTGCCGTAGTGAATGTTGCAAATATGAAAGCCTTCCTGATAAAGTCTGGCGAGGTTATCATACCCCTCACCAATATCAATGACCGCTTCTTTAGGCTCCGCCCCTTTTCCCTTGTCCTTCGACTGACCTTTAAGGGATTTTGTAAAGGGTGCAGCCATAGCTTCCATTCTGCGCCTTAAATTTTGATTTTCAATCGTTAGTGCATGGTTTTCTTCGATCAGTTCTGCAATATGCTGCTTCATTTCTCCAAGCTGTCCATACAGAGAGCCAATTTGCTCTTCCATACTGCTGAAAGATTCGAAGATTTCTTTTTTCTCCAAGATTTCCACCTCATTCTGTGGACTGCATGGGAACGGCGCCTTCCTGATTCAATTCATCCCAGTTAAATTCTACTGTATAATCCTTATCCAGCAGCTGAACCTGGAGAATGCGCTCCAGAATATTAAGCCCGACAACTTTGCCTCGGCCGTTCGGAGTTCCAATCATTTCTCCTACATCTGGCAGCAGCTCTTTGGCTGACTCGTACTCGTCATTTTCATATTTCAGGCAGCACATAAGCCTTCCGCACAGACCGGATATTTTTGTAGGATTAAGAGAAAGATTTTGGTCCTTGGCCATCTTAATGGAAACTGGCTCAAAGTCCCCAAGGAAGGTGGAGCAGCAAAGCATTCTGCCGCAGGGACCGATTCCCCCAAGCATCTTTGCTTCGTCGCGGACACCGATTTGTCTTAATTCAATCCGTGTCTTAAAGATGGAGGCAAGATCCTTTACAAGCTCGCGGAAGTCAACGCGCCCGTCAGCCGTAAAGTAAAAAATGACTTTGTTGCGGTCAAAGGTGTACTCTACATCAACCAGCTTCATATCCAGTCCATGCTGAGCAACCTTCTGCTGGCAGACTTCATACGCATCCTTTGCAGCCTGTTGATTTTCTTCTACTATAAGGCGGTCTTTTGCATCAGCGACGCGAAGCACCTTTTTCAGCGGAAGCACAATATCATTCTCGCCTACCTGCTTTTCGCTAATGACGACCTTTCCAAACTCAATGCCTCTGACTGTTTCAACGATAACAAAATCGCTGTTTTCTATTTGAAATCCATTCGGATCGAAGTAATATATTTTGCCCGCTTTCTTAAAACGGACGCCTACTACTTTATACAAGGTTATCCCTCCTGCAGCGTTAAAACCAATTGTTCCATCAAGAGCTGCGGGTTTACGTTGGACTGAAGCTTTTTCTTAGCTTCCAAAATGGTTTCGATGTGCCCGGCAGCTGACTGCTGCGTAATCTGCAGGGCATGCTGGCGCAAAGACTCCATCTGGTCTTTATACACAGCAGCATCTTCTTGTCCAACTTGAATGGATATGACATCTTTATATAAATATAGAAGCAAATCTAGTCCCCGCTCTTGAAGGTCTTTATCTGTGAAAAACGGCATCCATTGCGTGTGGACATAAATGATTGCCTGATCTTTACGTGATAATAAAGCTTCATACAATTTTATCACTTTCGATCGGGCTTCTGCAAACCAATCATTTCGACTTAATTCGATGGCATCTTCCAGATTATTCGTAAGCTGGGATGCAATTCCTGCGAGATGCAGCGGAACTCCGCTTTTCACCAGCTCATTCCGGATCGTCTGGGAAGGAAGCGGGTGAAAAGAAAGTGTCTGGCACCTCGAAAGAATGGTATTCAAAATCTGATGAACCTGTTCTGTAAGAAGGAGTGCCATCGTTTCCCGATTGGGCTCTTCAAGAAACTTCAGCAGGCTGTTGGCCGCATTAACTGTCATTTTATCCGCTTGGGATATAATGTACACCTTCTTGTTGGATTCAACGCCTGTTTTGGAAAATTCCTCCTGAAGCTCCTGTATTTGCTTCTTTTTAATGGAAAGGCCATCAGGTTCTATATAATGAACATCCGGATGATTGCCGGAATCAATCCTCCTGCAATTGCGGCAATGGCCGCACGGCTTAAAGCCATCCAGATTTTCGCAAAATGTACTTTTGGCAAGGAGCAGGCTGACCTCTTTTTTTCCAGTCCCTTTTTTTCCTTCAAAAAGGTAAGCGTGAGCAAGACGCTTCTTGGAAATGCTGTTTGCAAGCAGCTTAAGCACTCTTGGCTGGTAGCCGGCAAGTTCATCCCATGTTTTATTCATTGCCATCACTCTCTAAGTATATAAGTTAATGAGCAATCCTTTTATTTCGCCGACTTTCGCCAAAATATCAAGACTGCCTTTTTCTTTATTAACCACTTCATCTGTTAAATCAATCAGTTTTCTGTCAACCTGCTGGACGACATTCAGAGACCGTCCATTTCCTGAAAAATCCCAGCTGCGGGACTGCTTCAGATTCAGGCCGTAATCGACAGCTTCATTAATAAACCGCTTTACTATTCCTTTGAATTTTGCCAGATCGCTAAAGTTCCTCGACTTCGACAGCTTTGCGCCCGCTGTCTCCAGATCACCGATCAATTTATTCAGCTGCTGTATCTGCAGCTTGTTTTCCTGCTTTTGGACTGCCTCATGGAAGCCTCTCGCCGGGGCAGCATTGCCCTGCTGAGGAATTCTCGACTCCAGGCCTGTCCGCAGGTCCTGATTTATTTTCATTTCCTGTCACCTTTAAAATTGATGGAATTTTTCAACAGGAACGACAAACACTGTCGCGCCCCCTACCTCTACTTCAATTGGATAAGGAACATAAGAATCAGCATTGCCTCCCATTGGTGACACAGGTGCAACCATTTGTTCTCTGGATTCACAATTTTGCTTAATCAGCTCAAGCGCCTTTTCTACACGGATATCCTCTGTTCCGATCATAAAAGTCGTGTTCCCGGAACGGAGAAAGCCTCCTGTCGTCGCAAGCTTAGTCACGCGGAAATTGTGCTCTGTCAAACTGTTTAATAAATGATGGCTATCCTGGTCCTGGACAACAGCAATAATAAGTTTCATAGAAAACTGCCTCCCTTTATCGTATCGACATTATTTTAGACATATTAAGAATGGTTTAAAGATCCAGGGATGACTTTCAATAAAATTTCCACAACATCCTCTGTTACTTCTTCAAGAGATTTAGAGGCATCAACTGTTTTGATGCGGCCATGGAAGCGTTCAAGCACTTCCTTGTACCCCTGCTGAACCTTTTCATGAAATTCTCTTTTCTCCAGATCAAGGCGATTGATTTCCCTGTCCTCGTTTTTGCTGATCCGCTCAAGTCCTGTTTCCGGGTCAAGATCAAAATAAATCGTTGCATCCGGCATCACATGGCTTGTTGCGAACATATTGATGCCAAGCACCTCATCAATGCCAAGACCTCTTGCATGCCCCTGATAAGCAAGCGAGCTGTCAATAAACCGGTCGCATAAAACCGTTCTGCCTTCGTTTAAGGCTGGAATCACCTTTTCAGCCATATGCTGGCCGCGTGCTGCCGCATATAGAAGAGCCTCTGTACGGGGATCCATTTCCGTATTTTCTTTATTTAAAATAACAGACCGGATTTGCTCGGCAATTTTTATCCCGCCAGGCTCTCTCGTTGTTAAAGTTTCAATGCCCATTTCCTCAAGCCTGCTTGCAGCAAGCTTAAGTACTGTTGTTTTACCGGCCCCTTCAGGCCCCTCAAACGTAATAAAACAGCCCTTCAAAAACATCACCTTTTCTATGTTAGCCTTTTTCATCTGATACAGGCATCAGTAATCAGTACTTATTCGTAGACAGCCAGCCGCTTTTCCGCTAAATGCCTGCCGCCCTGAAGCTGTGTCCCATGCTCCATAAGCCTTTCTGCCTGCCTTAAATGATCAGGATTGACCACTTCTCCCCTCGCTAATAGCGGAATACCGGGAGGATAAGGAACAACAGCCTCAGCACTCAGCCTGCCAGCCGCCATGTGAAAAGGAAGCACCTTCACCTTCCTCTTTTTCAGTCCGGCGTATGAAACCGGCAATGGAGAAATTGCATCACCTGAAACAGATGGCGCCAGCGGGTCGGCCTCTTTCCCACTGCCCTTTTCCTGCGATAGGTTTTCCCATAGTATACCATACCTTTCGTCAAAAGGATTCCACTCATCCAGCGGGAGGACTAAGAGAAAATGCCCCTGTTCAGCAAGCTCTCCGTAAAAACCGGAATCCTCAAAGATCTCCTGAACACGAAAGCCGCTCAAGCCTCTCACAGACTTCACCGCAGCCTTTAACGGGTCGGCCTTTAAATTAGGAAGTGCCGGCTTCATTAAGGATAGGCCCGGCAGTCTTGCGAGATCCTCTCTTGTTTGATGTACAGCTGCCAGTATGCCTGGAAGCCGTCCCGCTTCTTTGATTTCCTGCAGGTACGCACGGGCAAGATCAAGCGAAGCCATAATAGGATAGGACGGGCTGCTGCTTTGCAGAACATTTAAATAATAGGCCATTCTCTCCTCATCCACCAGCCTGCTGTTGAAATGAAGATAGGAACCCATCGTCATGGCAGGAAGCGTCTTGTGAGCAGAATGCACGGCTATATCTGCACCAGCTTCCAGTGCAGAAGTCGGAAAAGGAGCGCCAAGCGTAAAATGGGCGCCGTGCGCCTCATCCACAAGCACTGGAATATTCTTAGCATGCGCCATTTTAACAATTCCCGACAAGTCAGCCGCAGCTCCGTAATAATTCGGACTCGTCAGCACCAGTGCCTTTGCTTCCGGATACAGCTCAAGCGCCTCTGCAATCACGCTCTCAGTCACTGAAGCAGCTGCCTGCAGTCCATCATCATAATCAGGACTCAAAAATACAGGCCAGGCTCCTGCAAGCTCTAATGCATGCAGGATGGATTTATGGCTGTTGCGCTGAACAAGCACCACCTCATTTTCCTTCACCGCAGCCAGAATCATAGCCAAATTGCCTGCCGTCGTGCCATTCACAAGAAAATATGTTTTTCTCACTCCATAAAAATCAGCCGCGAGCTCCATCGCCTCCAAAATCGGACCGCCCGGATCATGAAGATCATCCAAGCCCGTAATCTCTGTCGCATCGAGCTTCAGCAGCTCTTTATAAAAGGAATAACCCTCACGGTTAAAAGTATTGCCATATTTATGACCCGGCACATGAAAAGAAACCGGGTGCTTTAAAGCATGCTTTTTTAACGCATGAAAAAGCGGTGTATTCATTTGTTCACCAGCCATTTCTATTCAAACTTGTGCAGAGGTTGCCCTGCACTACAAAATTATATCAACTGCGGCAGCTGAAAACATCCTAAGGGACCAAATGCAGATACTAAACTCCATAAAAAAAAGACCCCCCGAGGGCCTCATCAAACCTATAAAAATAGCAATCAGGAATAAAGGGGAGGGGTTTTGACTCTTTTCAGCTTATCAATAAAATACGAATATCTCGGCTCATCTGTCTTCGTCCGCACCATTTCCGCTTCACATTCATGGCAAATAAAACTCGTGTAAAGATGAATCCCCTCAGGCTTCTTTTCTTCACAGACAATGCAGCTTTCCAGCTGATTTCCCATTTGATCCTTGCTCATCTTCCCACCTCCATACTGCTTAGTTTCTCCCGATCGCTTGAATTGTATACAAAATTTCGAATAAACTGGGCGAGCGCCTATGGTTTAGTGTATGTAGAGGCGGGATGGTGTGTGTATGTCTTGAGGGTGTGGTCTCTGTCCCCATTTTAAAAAGGGT